>NZ_DATAJR010000001.1:0-130489 GCF_036262015.1 Hyphomicrobium sp.
TTTCGCAGCTTGTTGCGAACGCGCACGATCATTGGCAAGATGATCGCGGGTGGCACTGGGCGCGTGCTCCGCACCCACAGAAACAGTTAAAGAAGATTCTCTGTTAGATAAGTTAGCGGTCGGATTCCGCTTTTCAGGCCAGAGCGTTAGCTGCGGTTCGTGCGCCTGATCTGCCGATAGTGCTGCGCCTGATGTGCCGATACCCCGTGCGCCTGATCTGCCGATGGCATCAACAGGGTTATCAACAGTGCCTGTTGATGAGTTTTCGGGGCGGATGCGCAGCAGCTCGCGGCCGTCTTCCCGCTCGATCTGGAGGCGGTAGCCGGGGAGTTGCTGGCGGGCCGCGATCCGGCGCAGGTCGAGCGCGAAGTCGGACGGCCGGGCGAGGCTGCCGGATTTCTGATGAAGGTGCGCGACCTCGAAAATCCAGCCGTGGCGCTGGTGCCCGGCGTGCTTTCTGGCGACGCGGTAAAGCCATCGCTCGATGCCGCCAGTCAGCCGGAAATAGGCAGGGTCGATGGTCAGGACCAGCGAGCGGTCGATGACGCTATTGTAGAACCATTCGGGCAGGACAAATTCCATGCCCTCGACGCGGCCGGCGCGCGTCGTCATTTCCTCCCACTCGTTGATCCATGAGAATTGCCGGCGACGCCAATGCGGGCCGTTGCGGATGGTGGTGGCAATGACGGTCGATTGCAGCCGCGCCAGCGCGGCTTTCAGAAGCCGGTATTGGTGATTGCCGGTCGGCCGCCCGATGGCGCGCAACAGATGGTAGGGCGTAAACCGGACAAAGCGCGACGTGGTGAGGCCGTTGTTCTCGGCCGCAACGATCTGCGAGGCCGCCCATATCAGCACATCGGCGTCCCATATGGTCGCCATGCCATGCTCGGGCATCCCGAACACCTGCACCTCTATGTCGGCGGCCTTGTAGAGAATCGGCTTGGTGCGCGGGGTCTTCGCCAGCGAGAAGAACGGCCGTTCCATCAAGTCGCGCTGGTCGCGCGGCGGCGCGTCGCCCGTTGCGACCACGAAGGGGTCTAGACGGCTGCGCTCGCTATCCTCGGTCGGGTGCGCGGGGTCGTGATCGTCCTCGCGCAGCATCTAGCAGTCGCCCCGTTCTTCGGGCGTGAGGGGACGCGCGGGAAAGACGGTGCCGGCGGTCTTGTCGCGGGTGGATTTGCGTTCGCCGACCGCGCTCCAGTCTTCCAGATCGCGGACGGTGTAGAGGACGCGACCGCCGACCTTGCGATAGGTCGGGCCGGTCCCGTAGGTGCGATGCTTCTCAAGGGTGCGGATGGATATGCCGAGGAAGCGCGCGGCTTCCTTGGTGCGCAGCAGGCGCGGCGGCAGGCCCGCAAGCGGGTTGGGCATGGATCACCTCCAGTCAGGATTGGGCTGCCGGGGGCGGCAGCGGACTGTGGCGAACCATGGCGAGGGATCGGCGGCGCGTAGCGTGCCGCATTTGCGCCTATGCGCTGGCGGCACCCCCTCTGGGGTGATGCGGGCTAATAAATGAGATAATTCAGCGTCTCACTGCCTGCCCCGCCGAATAGGCAAAGACATTTACGGCCGGCTCGGATAGAAACGTAGACGGAGCAGACGCGCTGCTCTGGGGCGTAGTAACCCCTGACTAGCGGTTGGTGCCGGCCGTGACGGCACCACCATCCTCGAACCTTATGGTCGGGGAGCCCATGGCGTATGTCCAGGGCTTCTCGCCTAAAGGTCATGGGGCCGTCTAGTCACGGTTACTAACTCCCCGATCACCAGGTAGAGGGGCCAGTTGCGGGGGCGCACCGCAAACAAGGCTCTCTGGAACCTAGGAGGAGTGACTATGCGGGTTCCCGTCGAACTCGATCCCGATGTGGACGATGAAGCGCCGACCGGCGATACCATAACCGTCTATGACAAACGGCATTACGTTACCTATCTGCGCCTTCTCGATGCGAAGGCCGAGGGCGCGGACTGGAAGGAAGTCGCGCAGATCGTGTTGCACCGTGATCCGGTCGCCGATGAACTTCGCACCCGCCGTTGCTGGCGAAGCCATCTCGAACGCGCGCAATGGCTGTCGCGTGAGGGCTATCGGAAGATTCTGGAGCAGGCGGCAGCCAACAAGGCGTGAGGGTCACGCCACCCGATCAACGCTTGCCGGGCTTGATCGGGTAGTGAAGCAGAAGGCGATAGCCGCCGCGCATCATCTTGATACCGTGCGTGACCAGGCGGCGGGCCTTGTTCTTGCGAGGATCGCTCTCAAAGTCCTCCTTGGTGCCGCGAAAGCCGAGCAGGACTTCAGCGATGGTGCGATAACTTTCGCCATGCAGTCGGGCGTCGAGCGCGCGCAGGGACAGGATATGCCATTGCCGGAGTTGGGCGGGAACGGCCCGGAAGTCGGGACCGGGCGCGCGACCGTTGAGAGACCGCCAAAGACGGCGCGCAGCGTGGGCGCGCAGCTCCAGAAAGGAATCCATCGGCAGCGTGACAGCGTAGAACGCTGCCGCGTCGGGCACCGCCTTTGGCAGCCAGAATTGATGCGCGACGCCATCCACCTGCCAGATGCCGTGCCAGCCATCGGCCGCGCGGCGCATATCGAGGCCGTCGAGATGCGCCAACGTCAGTACCGGTTCGGTGTCGTCGTCCTTGTGATTGACGGGCGACAACATTACGGCTTGCGGTTGAAGGCGCGGACTCCAGATTGGCGAATGCTGCTCATGCGGCGCGTCTGGATCGCACGGGAAATCGCAAACCCCAGCGATGCGCGAACTCTTCGAGGTCGCGGGCATCTGTCCCTCCGGTCAATGCGATGGTCTGGCAGTCCCGACGATATTCGTCGTTGCGGCGCAGGTATTCCCAAGCGAAACCAGCGGCAGGGATGTGCTTTGTGTACCCGTATGCCGCCGGAGATCGCCAATCGATGCTGAGCATGGCGTCACCTCCCCAAGCCGGGATGCTGGGCAGCGCCCGGCAAAGAGAGGTTCAAGGATCGTTGGAAATAGAGAAGCCGCTCAAAGCAGATACCTTGAGCGGCTAACCCGATCATTCTTTGGTGTTTTTAGCTTAGCGACAGCCGGTGCTTTCGAGATGCCTGCCCTTATGAGCACGGACAGGCATTCACGTTCTCATCTGCTGGAAAACACATGCACCTCGCCATGCGCCGTCTCGATGGTGAACAGGTCGCCACCGATCTCAGCGTCGCGCGCCATCGCCTGCCAATCGACATAGTAGCGCAGCGCCTCGGGGATCGTGACGCTCTCTGAGGTCAATTCCTCCATATAGTCGGCGAGGCTGGCGTACTGACCATGATAGCAGTCTTGAAAGGCGGTTTCGGCTTGGTCCATGTCGCCACCGAAATGCCCCAGCAAGCCCGCGCCGAGTGCGCCATGCTCTGCGATGAAAGCGGCCATCCGCGCCACGCTGTCGATGCCGGCATATTCGGAGATGCTGACGCCCTCGAAGCCCTCATAGTCGTGAATGGCGTATTCCTCCGCGTCCTCGACGGGGGAACGGGCAAGCATCGCGGCAATCTCGTCCCTGATCTGGTCCGCGTCCTGATCCGCGTCGATCCAAGTGCCATGCAAATAGCCGTTATTGTAGGCGGCAAGGCAGGCGACATAGATGCGGGGGGTGCTGTCGGATACGTTGGTCATTTCTCTGATCCTCGGGTCGGAAGGTCAGCGAAGCGGAACGCCGCGCCTGACCTTCTGGCCGTCGCCGAGACCGGGTGTGCAAACGGAAGGAGGCTTCGCGGGGAACCGGCTGCACGGAGCGCGGCACGCGCGTAGGAAGCTGGGCGGAAGCCTCTTGAAGTGCGCGGAGGGCAGAGCC
This sequence comes from Hyphomicrobium sp., assembly GCF_036262015.1. Taxonomy (GTDB): domain Bacteria; phylum Pseudomonadota; class Alphaproteobacteria; order Rhizobiales; family Hyphomicrobiaceae; genus Hyphomicrobium_C. The sequence continues at coordinate 3,820 of NZ_DATAJR010000001.1, forward strand.
CTAAGTCTCAATCCTCAGAAAGGAATTTCGTCATCCAGATCGGGAGAAGTGGAATTGTTCATGGGAACCGCACCCTCGCTAGATGCCGTTGGCGGTTCCGTGCTTTGAGCGTCAACTGCGATAGGGGCTGTCCAGTGCCGGGCGATCCGATGCCAATCAACTTCGCGCTTGTTGGCACCTGTCCAAACATCCCAAAAATCAGGGTCGGCGGATTGAGGCTGATGCTCCTTTGCCAACTCGTCGATCTCGACCAGTACGGGAATAGGCGTCGCCCATCCCAACAGGATCGCCTGTTTTGATGGCAAGCTGGGCAGATCGCGCAGCAACCCACCCACGTTGTCTGGTACAAGACGCGCGACAAGGTTTTGGTCGGAATCGTTGACTATACGATGGAGAATGAAGGTGTTGCACTGAGCCAAAACGGTCGGCGAAAGCTCTGATGGTCGCTGCGACGACAGCACCAGACCTAAGCCGAATTTGCGTCCCTCGCGGGCAATGCGCTCGAAAATTTCCCGGCAGAGCTGGTTAGGACTGGACGCCGGGCCTTCGTCGTCCTTACCGCGTCGAATGAAGGTGTGAGCTTCTTCCAGCACGAGGACTGTGGGCAGTGATAGCCCCTCTGCATTGAGCCGCCGATAGCGTTGCAGAGATTCAAAAATCACCCGGGCCAGCACGGCCACAACGACGTGAACGACCTCGGAGGGGACCAAGGAAAGGTCGACGACAGCTAGCGGGCCATTGCGTGCGCCGTCATCACCGATATAACTTTTTAGCCATTCCTCGAAGCTGGTTGGCGGTACCTTTCCAATGACGCTTCCAAGCCGTTGATCCGCGAGCATGCTGCGAATACGAAGGCCAAGCGTGCTAATAAACGCCGCGAAATTTCCGCCTTGCTCGGCAGCCAGATGATCCAGATGTTCGGCAAGCAGTGTGACATCGAATGGAACTGGAGCGTCTTCACTGATTGCGGCGGCCGCGCCGACAATATCCGGTAGGGCATCTGTAACAACAGCGATGGCGTCACGGGCCGATTCAAGATCGCCGACCAAGAAGTCGTTAAAATAGGTCAATCCCGACCGCCGGGAGTCAACAATTTCAGTGATTGTGGCAGAAAGCGTTTGCAATAGCGTCGTCGCTGGGTCATCGACCGATGCTGCAAAATGAGCGGAATCCTCGGCGATGCCGCCCAGCAAGCGCGCGCAATCAAACCGGGGGCCGACCGCTCCGGCGAAGGCGGTGCTTCCCATATTGAGCATGGCGGTAATGCGACCACTTGAAACAAGCAGATGCCGCTTGATGGTGGCTTCTCGCGGTACATCTTCATGATGGCCGCTCTTCAGTTCTCGTATCCCGCGCAACAGAAGCGGACGTTGCGCACCCGGCTGGGCATGGGCAACGGCAGTCCATTCATGGCCGCTCCAAAGCCATGCCGGAACATCCAGCTCTCTTTCAGTTCCAACGACTGGTGGGACTCGGAACAGACGGAGTTGATCTCCTCGATCCGCAAAGGCTTTGGCATATTCGCCATTGGGATCTAGAACGATGAAGCGCGCGTTCGGATGGCCTTTTCGGCCCGCGTCACTCATCGCTTTTGCTCCTGCGTCGAGCGACCAGCGGATCAGTCCGGCAACCGTACAGGACTTGCCACTGCCCGTATTGCCGAGCACGGCGAGATGTCTGCCGAATAGCTTGTCGGGATCGACCTTGATCTCGGCGCTCGATGCAAGGGCCGAAGTCCCGATACGGACACGCCGATCCGACTCCTTCGCACCAACGATAGCCTCGACCTGTTCAGGTGTCGGCATGAGTACCTGATCGCCCACTGACGGAAACGCGGCTACGCCGCGCGACAGTTCATACACTGTCTGCTTCGATGCTCGGTCCCGCCGAGACGTGAGTGTGCCGACAGGCGAGACGCACATCTTTCGCAGTGGAAACGGAAGGTCGATCAGACCGAAATCTTTCAAGCCCGACCGTTTGGGATAGGGCGACCGCTCTATCCCGATCCATGATATGTAGGCGACCGTCGCGCCGGCCTCGTTAGGAATAAGGACATAGCCATTGAGGCGAGGAAATGCGGCAGGTGTTCCTGTGTTCAGCGCCGTTGCCTGCGGTGCATCCAATTCGAGCAGGATGCGGATTTCATCAGGCGAAACAGACTCAACCGCGCCGATAACCAAGCCAGCAATGGACTCTATGGGCGTGGTCATGCTGTTGTTCCGCCGCCTAACAATTCGCCGAACTCATCGGTAGTCGCAGCAGCAGCGTCTGGTGCGGACGGATGCTCTGGCGGGCGGTGCTTCAATAGTTCGGTCATGCGCCCGGTGATGTAATCAAGCGTTGGTTTCGGGAGGTAGTTTTCGATCAACGTTGTGAGGTCACCGAAATGGGGACCGATTAACAGCGATACCTGCGCCTCGCGAGTCCGTGAAAGAAAGCCTTTCAAGCGGTCATCCGCCGAGTAAGCGAGCACCACGAGATGGGTTGATGGGATCGTCAGCATGTCGAGCAACACGCGGTTGATGTGATCGTCCCCGAAGCCATAGCCGTAAGTGACGACAACCGCATTGGGCCTGCACGTTGCGGCGGCAAAATCACGAAACAGCTCTGCGTACGGATACTGTGTCGTTTCGACATCCTTCGCCGGGTTCGGATAGATCATCACCGTATCGACCGGCTTTTTGGGCAGATCGGTGTGATCGGTGGGGGCACCGAAGGGTATTCCCTTCCGCAAAATCTTCCGATCTGTCGTGCTGAATAGCCAGTCGAGAGAACCATGAAGTTTGGTCAGGCGGATGACGCCTTCCATGAAGCGTGGTTCCCCGCGAATGCCCGGCGGGTTGTAATGCACATCAACCTCGACGCGGGTTGACCGGAAAACAGGCGTGAGCGCTCCAACAAAACGGTCGATAATACGAAGCCCGGCGAGGTCGCAACCGTGCTCAATCAACCTGTCGTAGTTCGTAGTGAAGACATGAAGCCTCTCGCGCGAAGCCGCGCGACTGGCGAAGCTGAGTAGGAACGACTGAACTGCCCCTTCTGCAATGACTCGCTTTGCCGGATCGCCGCTGATCAGACCGGCTTCAGTTTTGAGAAGTGATTCAAGGAAACCACGGAGCTGTACATCCATCGCGGATTTAAGGGTGGCGGCTTTAGCCGTATCAATGATCTTCAACCCCTCATAAACCGAAAGGGCTGCCCGGAACTGATCCTCGATATTGGCCGCACCACGCCCCATGCGTGCCGCCTCATTCGCAGCGAAGTCGTCGATCTGCTTGTCGAACTCGCTCCCGAACACAACCTTGCCCATGCCTGTAGCATTGGCTCCGGCCATATATCCCACGGCGGTCGTGAAGCCGCTACCTATCAAAAGATTCAAGTGTTCGGCTTGAAAAACAGCGGATAGCCAAGGCTCGATCCGCTTTCGCGCTGACGCGATGAATTTATCTAGCGTATCGTCATCCGCAGGTAGATCGCTCCATGACTCGGAATGGCTCCCAACGCGATACGCATGCTTATCATCAAGATTCATATTTCCCCCGAACACACCCTACACGCCCTGAGGCTCGATCACCTTGAAAGGTGTTTTTCAAGAGCAGCATTAGTTGCCTTGAATAGGCGCTCGAACCGGCCTTCACTTGCGGCGGGCAAAACCGACGACGGGTCGCTGGCCATTTTTTGTAGGAACAGCCGCGTTGGCCGTGTTTTGTGAAACGCAATAGTAAGTGCATCAAACGCCGCCTCGAAGCGGCGGGCTATGCGAGGAATGCGGGCATTCAATTCCAACGTTTTGCCCTTCAGTTCCTTGGCGTAGGCTTCGTGCACAAGTGCTTCGTAAACAGCCGAGTCCAGTATATCTTCAATGTCGGCTTCAGTGGGGGGAGCTTCGAATGCTTCGCTTACGAAAACGATGTTATCCGACCGGATAAGCTTGCCTTTCACCAAATCGTCGCGCGTTGCCTTGGCGTCCTTTTCGTCATCGAATAGGACAAGCACGTTCAGTTGTTCAGACGTTAGCAGCGCTACCATGTAGTGAACTTTTTGCGCGCCGCCGGCTGGCGTTATGGTCAACCGGTCATCGAGGCCAACTTTTCCTTGCTCATTCAGATATGCCGAAACCGCCGAAAGAATCCAAAAGTCGGTGACGCCTTCAACAACCAGGTTGTTCGGCCCGATAAACAGGCTTTGGGCAAGGTCGTATCCAAGCGCGGCTTGTAACGGAAACAGGGTGCGGGCGTCACCGTTCGGGTCGTTGGAAACGGTCGTGCCTTCTTCTTCGGCAATATTGACCGTTCGTACCCAATCCAATTGGTGCGTTGGGACCATGAACGGTGAGTGTGTCGTATAGACGATTTGGTTGGTGAAATCGTCTTCGAGGTGTCGAAGCAAATCACCTTGCGACCGCGCGTGGAGATAGAGACCCGGTTCGTCCAACAGCAAAATCGCGCCATCGGCTTCGCCGTCTTCGGTATCTGCCGCGAACACGACATAGAACGCGAAAAACCATTGGAAGCCACGGCTTCTTTCATCAAGGTTCACTTCAACGTCATACGTACTGTTAGGATCGGAAATCAGCGTGTCGAAATGGTGTGCGTCGAGGTTGAAGCGTACCTTCAGTTCGCGGTCCTTCCACCGCTTGCGAATGGCGGTCGTGACGACGGCACCAGCACGGTTGGCTAATTGCCCACGTGTTTCTTGGTCATCGCTTTGCGACAGTTCGTTGAGCTTTTCAGGGCTAAGCCCGGCAACCTTACAAAGCTTTTCAAAATTTACGTCGGCGGCTGTCTGCTGCCCTTCATTTTTACGCTTGAGGAAGCGAGCAATATCTTGATGACCTCGTATTTCGGGGTAGTCTTCAAGATACATGAACTTTGGCAAGCGTTCGATAATCCAACCGCGCGCCTTCGAGTGTGCTTCTTCGCTTCCCGGGATGGCTTCGGCCATCTCTTCCAAGGACACAATTTTTTGGTCTTGGGCGTCTGTAAGTTCGATGTCCGCTGCTGCAAGCGCCTGCCGAAGCGCGGCAAGCGCCGAGGTCGCCGTTGCAGCCCATTTCGCGGCAGTCACTCCGGCACCGATGGCAACCACGAATGCGTCTGAAGCCCGCTCCAACTCGGCCTTTGCTTCGCCCGTCAACTTCGAGGCTTTTGCCTTGACCGCCGCGTCAATCTTACGCGCTTCGGCTTTAATCGCAGCGAGGTCGAAAGGGGTTTCCGGGGCGTCGATGCCAACATACCGCTTGTCGCCATATCGACGGCCAACAGTGACCTCAGACACACCTTCAGCGGCCGGCCAAATCTCAGCTAGGCGTCGCTGTTCGTACTCGCTCAATTGCCATGTGGAGTCTACAACCGGGGTGTGGTCGTTACATTCTGAAAGCTTCCGATGTCTCGGAAAATCCTTGATGGGATTGAGCGCCTTGAAGCCGTCTGCTGGGTTTAGACTATGAAGCGCCCGCAAGACGTTCGACTTGCCGCTCTCGTTTCGACCTAGTAACGCCGTGATACGAGAAACATCAACTTCACCGCTATCGTTGATGGATCGAAAATTCCTTACGCGAAAAGACTTGAGCTGCATTCGACACCCCCCCCCTTGAAGCACGAGGATAGGCGGTTCATGAGCCTCTCTCAATACAGTATGTGTCATCAAGACCAGCAACGAAGCTGCTGGAGCATGACCGCATCCCTCGGACTGGCTGTGGCATAGCGTCCGTGCACTAAAGGGCGTTGGGGCGTTCCTCAATTATCAGCTAAAAGCCACAAGTGATCCTCAAGTACAGTGACCGAAAGTGAAACGGGGGGAGCAAGGGGCGCGGAACACAATCAACCAAAGCCTCACGGGTCATTTGGGAGGGCTATAGCGTAGGTGTAGTTCTCTGTTTCTTCGGCTTCGGCCCGCCACCGGGCCCTTAGGCCGCAGTCTACCATCACTCAAATCGCTGTCTGGTGAAAGTTAGGTTACCCCGCTCTTCCATAGCGGCCGGTCCATCGAATTCAGCGCGGGTCAGCTTCGGGCCACGACGAGACATTGACCCAGGAGCGAGCGACACAACCCGCTTGCTCACTCTGCCATCATGTGACCGAGGTATCCTGCGGCAATCAACAATGCGACGAAGATGGCGAAGAGGATGAGCGCCGAGCTGCCAGCAAAGCCGGTTTTTCCACTCGGGAGGGGGGTGAGCGCCACGAGCAAGCTCCTAGTGGTTGTGCGTTTCAAACCGGTGTGCGACGCATTCAAAGAGTGACTATCACGCGTAAAGCCACCGTGGCTGACCTTAGTGCGGGTTCGCGATGCCGGAGGCCAGTTTCGCGGCCCGCTCTCGGTCAAGATCTTCGAGCATATCCGTGACTTCTGCTTCGGTCATATCGCGGATGTCGAACCAGTTTTCACAGTGTTGCACGACGACCCATTCATTGGACGACGTAGTCGCGTGGGAGATGATATACCGCGCTTCGGCTTCGGTGATGAGCTTGCGCGCTTTGTAGCGTGTCTTGAGAATTTCAGCGCGCGAGTTGTCTTTCGCTGTCATCTTCAATCCAGCGATGTCGGATAGCTGAGCGAGGCCCGTGGATGGCGCGTGCTGCGACCTGCTGGTTCATGCACGATCATGTCGGCGTGAGCTGCAAAAGCAACCGCACGAGCAAACGCAATGGCATGGGCTCGCACGCGGTAGTTCGCCGAGGTGGCGACGTGTCCTTCCTGAGCGACTGTCCAAAGCTTGCTAGGTCCACGAATGACATGGACGTCGCGGGTTAATGTTGTGATGTGATCGGTCGTCATGACCTAATCCTTATTGTGACCCTGATAGGGACGGCGTCAGCGCTGGAACTCAGAAGCGTGTTGCGGAACGAGTTCGTCCTGTTCGGCGACACGCGCTTCGCGTTCCAGAATTGTCTTCACGCGATACAACCAGCGGCGCCCATGCCGAGGCAGCAGGGCGAGGATCTTGTAGCTCGTGACCCGACCGACCACTGGGTGGCTGATAGCATCTTTCAGGCAAACCATTTGCCCGACCCTAAACTTGGCTGCTGTCATCGCCATCCATTCGATCTCTATCGAGGGCGCGCTCTAGTTCGGCGGGATCGACCGTCGTGAGTTGCCGGGACAGCACCGTCGGGCCCGGCAGCGTTATAGTGGTGGAGACGCGCCGATAGCCGACGACGGAAAGGCTGTCGATCGCTTCCTCTACCGTCTCGATCTCGTAGATACCCGGCGAGAGCGTTTTCTCGACACCGGCCAGCCGAAACGGGTGTCGAAATTGGACAGATGTGCGAACCGTGCGCTCGAACATGGGCTCTACCTCGAATGGGGGCGCCCTCGAAGTTCGTCAGGGCGCCCCCTGATGGTCGTCGAACTCGTTAGAGCTGGCGACCGTTGGCGAAGGCGTCTACGTCCTTCTGCGCCTGCGCTTTGTCCAAGCCATACTTGGACTGCAACCGAGCCACCAGGTCGTCTTTGTCCTTGAGATTGGCAATCTCGGTGGCATCGAACTTTGGCCACTTCCCTGCGATGTCGTTGCGCATGCCAGCAACTTTATCGGCCTGAGGAGCTGCTGCCGTCGGCTGAGTTGCATTGGTCATTTATCAAATACTCCTGAAGTACGCATAAAATAATCTGGGCCATTCCCAAATCATATTTTGACAATATGGCACATAGCTGCGCTTCAATTATGTTCAAACGAAAAAATAAATCGCAATTATCTAAAGCTTGATACCGAAATCAATTTGCCCTGATCTATTCTTACAACCAAGCGATGCCGGAGATTAAGTAGAAATATTTCGTCTATTTTCAATTCTATTCTTTCATCATTGCTCCAGCGTTGCTTGGGGTTGCATGAAGCGACGGGCATACCGAGAGGAAACAGTAGGGCCTTCTCTGAGAAGACCAACTGGCGCCAGGGACGAGCGCAGCACCTTAGACATCTGACGTGGAGGGTGCGGCTCCACGTCCACCTCGAACGCTCCCGGTTGGGTGGGCTCCTGCCGATGTGCTGCCACGAGAGGCGGGACATGAGCGACGGAACGGGTCGGGCAACTTGCCCGTCACCCGATGCCGGTTTCTGAGATCCTTGATCGCGAGGTTGAAACGATCGCGAAAAAAGGAGCTGATTAGCCCTTTTTGTTGCGCGGCGCTCGGATGTCCGACGTTGCTCCGAGCAACCTCGGGGTCACATCCGCTATCAGATTGTAGACGTCGAGACCCGGAACAACCCGCTCATAGTCGCCATCCAACTCGAGCGACGCGGCCCCGTGGACGAAGGTCCAGAGCCGCACTGCGATCTGCTGTGCGTCCGCTGTCTGCCCGTTCTTGCGGCAATAGTGGGCAACCTCTTCGACGACGTTCTTCAGGCATTCATCTCCCGTCCCATCCACCTTCTTGCTCTTTTTCAGCTCGCCGAACATGAGCCTGAAAATGGCGGGCTGAGCGACGGCGAACTCCAAGTAGGAGATGCCCATCGCGGTAATGCCCTCGATAGTGCCGCTGCCCTTCTCGGCCACCGCCTGTGCGTTCTGCTCACTCAGCTGGTCGAAGCCGCGCGCGACGATCTCCTCAAGGATTTCCAGCTTGTCGCGGAAATGCTTGTAGGGCGCAGCCGTCGTCACACCAGCGCGCCGGCACGCGTCTGCCAGCGTGAAGCCGTCGGGGCCATGCTCGATCAGAAGCTCGCGGGTTGCGGCGATAAGCGCCTCACGCAGATCGCCGTGGTGGAAGCTCTTCTTCGCGCGCACCGCAGTTGTCTTTTTCGCGCTCTGTCTTTTTGCTTGGGCCATAAGACCTTAATCCCATGCCATCGACCACCGACTCAGCAAGTTAGCATATCTAACTTAAGTTAGTGAGATTAACTTTTTTGCCTTCTCGCGCCGATTTCGCCTTGTCAAGTTAGCGTCACTTACTTATAAGTTAGCCCAACTAACTTAGCGCGACAACACTATCCGCACAAGGCCGCAACAGCGATGAGGCTTAAGATGAGCGTTCCCGCATCCAAACCCGCACGTCTCGCGAACTCGACACGGCCAGTCCTTCTTGCCGGCGCCCTCGTTTCGGTCGCGGTTGGCCTCGCTGGCTGCAAAAGCGAAGGCGCTGAGTACAAGGCGCCGCCGCCCCAACCCGTCCGCGCGGCTGCGGTGACACTCTCAACCGCGACAGAGACGCGTTCCTATACCGGAACGATCAAGCCGCGCTACGAAAGCGATCTCGGCTTCCGCGTCTCGGGAAAGATCGTCGAGCGTTTCATCAACATCGGCGACAAAGTCACGCCCGGCATGACGCTCGCGACGCTCGATGCCACCGACTACAGGCTCTCGCTTGAATCAGCCGACGCCGAACTCAAGGCCGCGGAGAGCAGCCGCGCCCAGACGGATGCTGACGAGAAGCGCTTTGCACGCCTGACAAAGGAGGGCTGGGTCAGCGCCGCCAGCTACGACCAGAAGAAGGCGGCGGCGGACGAAGCGCGCGGACGCGTCGAACGGGCCCTGCGCTCGCTGTCACTTGCCAAGAATCAGCTCGACTACACCAGTCTGCGCGCAACGGAAGCCGGCATCGTCACGGCGCTCCCAGTCGAGGTCGGCCAGGTCGTCAATGCCGGCCAGTTCATCGCTCGTGTGGCGCGCCTCGACGAACTCGAGGCCGTTGTCTCCATCCCGGAGAGCCGTATCGACAGCGACCGCAGCGCCGTTCCCTCTGTGACGCTCTGGGCTGCGCCCGATCTCGCCTATGAGGCCAAGCTGCGCGAGGTCTCGCCACAGGCCGATCCCGCCACCCGCACGTATCAGGCACGCTATTCGATCCTTAAGCCGAACGACGGCATCGGGCTCGGCAAGACCGCGACCGTGCACCTCGCGCAAATGGGCAATGGAGCCCAGGCAAAGCTGCCGCTCGCGGCTGTGTTCAAGGATGAGGGGCAGCCCTCGGTCTGGCTCATCGACGAGACGCATGGCCGCTTGATCAAAAAAGGCGTTGAAGTCGGCGCATGGACCGAGACCTCGGCCATCGTCACGAGTGGACTAGAGTCCGGCCAGAAGATCGTCGCGACGGGCGCGCATAAGCTCGACGCCGCCATCCCCGTTCGTATCATCGAGGTCGTGCAATGAACGCTCCCATAGAGCCAGATCATGCCCCTTCGCGCGGCAACCTCTCTGCCTGGGCCGTCGCTCATCCGGCGCTGGTCCTCTTCCTCATCATCGTGCTCTCGGCGGCTGGACTTTTCAGCTATCTCAATCTCGGTCGCGCCGAGGATCCGTCGTTCGCCATCAAGACCATGGTGGTCAGCGCGGCCTGGCCAGGCGCCACCGCCGAGGAAATGCAGGACCAGGTCGCGGACAAGCTCGAGAAGCGTCTGCAGGAACTCGAGTTGTTCGACTACGTGAAGACCTACACGCGCCCGGGCGTCACCGTCATCCAGATGCAGCTCAAAGACCGGGCGCGAGGGCAGGACGTAGACGATGCCTGGTACCAGGTTCGCAAAAAGCTAAACGACACCAAGCCGACGCTGCCGCAGGGCGTGCAGGGTCCCTTCTTCAACGACGAGTACGGTGACGTCTATTCTGCGGTCTATATGCTTTCGAGCGATGACGTCACGCTCGCCAAGCTCAAGGATTACGCCGAGATCGTGCGCCAACGCCTGCTGCGGACGCCCGGCGTCTCCAAGGTCGATATCGTGGGCGTACGTGAGCAGCGCATCTTCATCGAATTCAGCCACCGGAAGCTCGCCACGCTGGGCATCACGCCGCAGGCGATCTTCGATAGCGTGGCGCGTCAGAACGCGGTGACGCCGGCCGGCACCGTCGAGACCAGCGCCGACCGCATCGACGTACGCGTGACCGGCGCGTTCAAAGGCGAAGCGGCCATTGCGGAGGTGCCGATCGAGGCGGGCGGGTCCACGTTCCGGCTGGGGGACATTGCCACAATCAAGCGCGGCTACGAGGATCCTCCGAGCAGCATCGTCCGACACAACGGGGCTGAGGCCGTCGGCATCGTCGTGGCCATGACGAAGGGTGCCAACGTGCTCGAACTCGGCGAACGCCTAAAGGCGGCTATCGCCGATGCCCGGACGCAGATTCCGACCGGAGTCGAGATCGACCAGATCACGGACCAGGCGCACGTCGTCGAGGACTCGGTCAGCGAATTTCTGCGTTCGTTCGTGGAAGCGCTCGGCATCGTGCTCGTCGTGAGCTTCGTCTCGCTCGGATGGCGATCGGGCCTCGTGGTCGCAACGTCGGTACCTCTCGTGCTCGCGGTCGTCCTCCTCGTCATGTACGTTGGAGGCCTCAACCTCGACCGCATCACGCTCGGCTCACTCATCATCGCGCTCGGCCTACTCGTCGACGATGCCATCATCGCCGTCGAAATGATGGTGGTGAAGATGGAGCAGGGCTGGAACCGCATGCAGGCCGCGGCCTTCGCGTGGGACTCGACCGCGTTCCCAATGCTGACCGGCACGCTCGTGACGGCGGCCGGATTCCTGCCCGTCGGCCTCGCAAAATCGACGGCGGGCGAATACGCTGGCAACATCTTCTGGATCGTCGGCCTCGCGCTCGTCGTGTCGTGGATCGTGGCCGTGTTCTTCACACCGTACATCGGCGTCAAACTGCTGCCCGACTATGCGAAGCACGGCGCGGGGCATGATACCCACCACATCTACAATACGCGCATCTACCGCGCGCTGCGCGGCGCCGTACGCTGGAGCGTCCGCCATCGCTGGACCGTGATCCTGCTGACGCTTGGCGCATTCGGCTCGGCCATCGCGGCCTTCACCCAGGTGCAGCAGCAGTTCTTCCCGACCTCTTCGCGACCGGAGCTCTTCATCGAGATCCGCATGCCGGAAGGCACGTCCATCGGCGTCACCGAGGCGGCAGCCAAGAAGGCCGAGGCGCTGATCAAGGGCGATCCGGACCTCGACTACTACACGACCTACGTCGGCGAGGGCTCGCCGCGCTTCTTCCTGGCGCTCAACCCCGTCCTGCCCAACGAGAATTTCGCGCTCATCGTCATGATGACCAAGGGCGCCGAGGCGCGCGAGCGGCTCAAGGACCGACTGGATAAACTCGTCGCCGACAACGTCATTCCGGAGGCGCGGCTGCGCATCGATAGGCTGAATTTCGGCCCGCCGGTCGGCTTCCCGGTGCAATTTCGTGTCATGGGCCCCGACAGCGACAGCGTGCGCACGGTTGCCGACAAGGTGCGCGGCGCGATGCGCGCCAATCCGAACACGCGTGACGTGCAGTTCGACTGGAACGAGCAGAAGAAATCCATCCGCCTCGAAGTGGATCAGGACCGTGCGCGCTCGCTCGGCCTCACGCCGCAGGACATTGCGCAAACGCTGCAAACGCTGCTCTCGGGCTACACCGTGACCGAATACAAAGAAGGGATCGAGCTCGTACCCGTGGTCGCGCGCGCCGTACCTGAGGAACGACTGGGCCTCGGCTCGTTCGAGGACCTCACGATCCCGACGCGCTCGGGCGCGGCCATCCCCGTTTCGCAGGTGGCGCGCGTACACTACGAGTTCGAAGAACCGATCCTCTGGCGCCGGAACCGCGATGTCGTACTTACAGTACGCGCGGACATCGCTCCTGGCGTCCAAGCCCCAGACGTTACGGCACAGATCCAGCCGGAAATCGAAAAGATTGCCGCTGACCTGCCGCCCAGCATGCGCATCGAGGTCGGCGGCGCAGTGGAGGAAAGCGCCAAGGCAAACGTGGCGCTGTTCCAGATCTTCCCGCTCATGCTGATCGTCATGCTGACCCTTCTTATGCTCCAGCTACAGAGCTTCTCAACGTTGTTCCTGGTGTTCTCAACGGCACCGCTGGGTATCATTGGGGCGAGCTTCTCCCTGCTCGCGTTCAACGCTCCGTTCGGCTTCGTGGCCCTGCTCGGCCTCATCGCGCTCGCCGGCATGATCATGCGCAACACCGTGATCCTGGTGGATCAGATCGATGCGGACGTGACGTCGGGCCTGTCGCGGTGGGATGCAATCATCGAGTCGACCGTGCGCCGTTCGCGACCGCTGGTGTTGACGGCGCTCGCCGCCATCCTGGCCATGATCCCGCTAACCCGCTCAGTATTCTGGGGGCCAATGGCGATCACCTTGATGGGCGGGCTTCTGGTGGCGACGGTCCTGACGCTGCTGTTCGTGCCAGCCCTCTACGCTGCTTGGTTCCGGGTCCGCCATCCTCACGCCGGTGAGATTGTCGAAGACATCGGCGAGGAAGGCCCCATCACCGCACCTCAGCAGCCTAGTCTTGTTCTGGACGGCAACTGGCCGACCCGAAGCGTGGCCTGACACACGCGATTGACAAACGACAACGGCCCTCGATGCAGTTCGGCGGGCCGTTTTTTTGGTTCAGGGCTCCAACGCCAGACTTCTCGCACTGACGTCGTCCTGCGCGAACGCGAGGCTTTACGTGCTGACGAGGACGAGCTGTGGGCATCTCGTCCTCGTCCGTTCGTCATGACGCAGCGTCGACAGCATCAAGCGCTCTAGCTGAATAGACGAGCGCTGCTCCGGCATTCATCGCGATCGCAACACCAAGTGCTTCCGCCACCTCTTCCTTTGTGGCGCCGTTCTCCACGGCCTTCTGGGCATGCACAGAGATGCAGCCGTCGCAGCGCGTCGTCACCGCAACCGCAAGGGAGATCAGCTGCCTGGTCTTTTCGTCGAGGTGCCCGGTCTTCGCGCCGGCGCCGCTCGCCACCAGATAGCCTTTGACGGAATCGGGCGAAAGTTTTCCCAACTCGCCAATGCGGCCCATCAGCGCGTTGCGATAGGTATTCCAATCCAGCAAGGACATACGTGCTCCCTTTCGAGTTCTACTGGGTGATCGAGACTTGGGTTGAATGACCGACGAACTTCGTTTCGTCGGTGTCGATGGACGTGACCTCGAGCGTGTTCTCCGAAGCGTTCTCGTAGGTGAACCGGAAGTTTGGGTTGGCGGAGATCGAGAAGCTGGTCTCTGCCTTGAACACGAGCTCACTGCCACGGCGTACGGCGACTTCGCGTATGAACCGCGCGGGCACGTAGGCCCTGGTGTCGGGGTCCATCTGCAGACCGTTGGTGTTGGGGTGCTTGATCATGATCTGTGCCTCGCGCAACGCTGCCGTCTGAAGCGCCGGGTCGAAGCTCTTGACCACTGTCTTGCCCAGATCTGCACTCGCCTGATCCGCATCCTTGGGTGCGGGAGCCGCACATCCTCCGGATGCTTTCACGAAGGCCTTTGTCATGTGCAGCGTGCCGTCGTCCGTCTCGACCACGGCGTGCACATAAGAATAGGTGTCGATCCGTACGCGCGTCGTAAAGCGGCGCTCGCCTCCCCCGTTTCCTGCAGCAGGGCCGAACGTCACAGTCAGGGCCACGGGAGCCGGGTTCTGATCGATGATCAGCCACATCGACTTGAGCGGACCTTTGACGGCCGGAGGCACACGAACGGTAAGGGGAACCACTGCGGCATCCTCAGCCCGGCTGGGGGCATCGAGGATGACCACTCCGTCGCTCTCCTTGATCGGCCGATCGCCGAAGACCTCGCTCCGCAGCGATGGCCACATGTCTTCTTCGGCCTTCGCAGGATAGACGGCGCCCACCATCCATGTCGCCGCCATGACGATGGCCGCCGCTCGGCCAATCGCTTTCCGGTACGTTTCCATTTCTCGTGTTCCTCCGCTTTTCCTTATTCCCATTCGAGTTCGGCGAACGCCGCGATTACATTGCGAACGTGGTACTGCTCGAACAATTTCCAGTTGGAGCGCTCGGATTGCCCGGCCACCTTGGTGGCCTCGGTGAGGCTATTGCCTTCCTTGATGAGGCGGCGGACGTCGGCCGCGACGACCGACCAGTATTGCTTCTCGGGGAGGATGCCCTCGGGCATGTGCATTGCGTGCGGTCCGTGCCCGGGGACGACACGGGCAACGGTCCGTCCCTCAAGCTGCTCGATGAGCGAAAGCCATCCGCGAAGCGAGCCGTCGAGTGTCGGGATGTGGCCGGAGAAAAGCAGATCGCCAAAGAAGGCTGTTCCGGTCGTGCTGTCGGTGACGATGAGGTCGTTGTCCGTGTGAGCTGTCTTCTGCGCCTCGCAAACGAGAGAGCGGCCGCCGAGGTCGATGGTCAGCGTGTCGTCCACGCCTTTGGTTGGCAAGATGATCTCCGACCCATCAAAGGCGTCCTCACCAAGCATGTCTTTGCTGGAGGCCATGTAGCTCTGGGCCCGCGCTTCGAGCCCACGCCTTAGCTTATGATGCCCGACGAATTCCGGATTGTCCTCCTTGAAGGCCGCGTTTCCGAACACATGATCGGGATGCATGTGCGTGTTGATGATGTAGCGAATGGGTTTGTCGGTGACCGCCTTGATCGCAGCCCGCAGCTCACGGCCTACCTTGGCGCTTCCGAGCGTGTCGATCACGGCGACAGAGTCATTTCCAATCACGAAGCTGGCATTTGCCATGTCGCCGCGGTTCTCGGGGGATTGCAGTTCGTAGCGTCCTTGATGGACGAACACGCCGGGTGCGATATCGCTGACCGCGAGCGTCGAGCCGGCCATGGCGGGCATTCGCGCGATCAGGGGCGCGGCGGAAAACGCAAGGGCCGATGTGAGGATCGCCCTGCGGGAAGGACGTCGGCCGAGCACGGCCGTAATCTCGCTTGTCTCGCATTCACACGGCGAATGCCGATCTTTGAGTTGATCGAGTGTGCACATGACCATCCTTTCAGTAGGTAGGTGCCACAAGCAAAAAACTACCCCGCAAGTTGCGCCAACGCCTGGAGATAGGCTGGTTTGATGATCGTGGGATCTTTGAGTGCCCAGGCCACGACGCTCGCGCCCTGCAACACGCTGAGCAGCATCATGGCGTATGCCTTCGCGGGACGGCCGCCTTCGATCTCTCCACTCGAGATACCTTCAGCGATGACCTCTTCCAGCCAAGCGAGATGCAGCTCGAAGAATTTTTTGACGCGCTGCTGCATCGATACCGGCAGGTAGGCCGCGTCGGCGGCGAGCGCGCCGCAAAGGGGCATTTTCTTGTCCTGCAGGCTCGCCGCGAAGAAATCGCCGTAGGCCCGCAGCTTGTGCTTGGTGCCGACCGAGCGCGCGGCCAAAGTCTCCAACTCGGCAACGAAACGCTCAAGATAGGAATCGATAACCGCAGTCCCCAGCGCTTCCTTGGTCGGGAAGTGGTGGTGGATGCTGGCCTTACGAATGCCGACGCGCTCGGAGAGATCGGCATAGCTGAACGCCGCATAGCCCATGGTACGGATGAGCTGTTCTGCTTCGGCCAGAAGCGCCTGCTTTGTATCGAGCTGTGCCATGACTCTACGTCTACCTACTACATGGTAGACAGTCAAGGTCCGGTAATGTGAGATCGGGTCTGGAGCACTGCACGCACAGCTCAGGACGCGTCGCGGATCACTTTGGGCCGTGCGCTCGGGTCCGGATTTGATGCGTTATCGTCGGGCTCTGAACGATCCTGGACCTCGAGATGCACCAAATTGCAGTCAATATTAAAGGCGCTCTTGAGCCGTTTTTGCTCTCGAAGGGCTCGCTTCCTATTGCTCCAGACAGAGCACCGCTCCGCGTGTCCGTTCTCCGGGCTGTTCGGGACAAGCACCCACACTTTCCTCATTGCAACGGTGCCGGTTCGCCAGGCGCAGCAGCGCAATTGTCGTGCATCCAAATCCCTCCCAGCCGAGGCCCGCAACCCTGCTAAAGAGATTTAGAAGCGCACCGAGCTATAGCAAGCGGGGTTGTGCAATCCTTCCGGCACGCGGCACTACGCTTATGAAAGTGCTAGGTAAATTTAGCACCCCCCGTCACGACGCGTATTTCACCTGCCACCCCCACATTCCACTCCCTCGCTCGCACTCCCCGCCTTTCCGGTCCCGACCGCGCGTACGTTGGGGAGTTGGATCGCGGAGGAGAGTTCGAGTAAGTATCGAGCGCTCCCGCCGTTCGACTGCGGCGGAAAGCGCTCCAAAGTGCAGGGACGCATGAGAATTCTACTCATCGAGGACGAAGCGTTGCTTGGGGAAGCCGTGGCAACGCATCTCAGAAAGTGGCATGCGGTCGATTGGATGCAGCGCCTGGACGACGGCGCCGAAGCGATCGAAAACGTGGCCTACGACCTGATGCTGCTCGACCTCAATCTGCCTGATGGCCGAGGCATTGACCTCCTCCGCTCGCTCCGACAGTCTGGAAAAGGCCTGCCCGTTATCGTCATCACCGCGCACGATCAGGTCGGCGACCGAATTGAAGGGCTCAACTCCGGCGCTGACGACTATGTCGTGAAGCCGTTCGATCTGGGCGAACTCGCTGCGCGTATTTCAGCGCTGCAGCGGCGTTCAACGGCAATGCCCAGTCCGCGCCTCAAGGTCGGCGAATTAGAAATCGAAACGGGCAACCGGAAGATTTGGCGCGACGGCGAGGAGATTCCGTTGACGGCCCGCGAATGGGCTCTTGTTGATTGCTTCGTCCATCGGCTCGGCACCATTGTCTCAAAGTCCAAGCTCGAAGAGGCTCTCTTCGAATTCGGCTCCGAGATCGAGAGTAACGCGGTTGAGGTCTATATCAGCCGGCTTCGCAAAAAGCTCGGGAGCGACGTCATTCTGACGCTCCGTGGACTCGGTTACCGTATGGAGCGCTGACGCATGCGTTCCTGGACCATAAAAAAACGGCTGGTGACGTCACTCATAGCGTTGATCGGCGCGTTCTGGATCGTGGGTGTCGTCGGCGCAGCCCTTGTCGTCAGACACGAGCTCAACGAGCTCTTTGACAGCGCACTGCGCGAGACGACAGGTCAGATCATTCCGATTGCGCTGCGCGAGTATGAGCTCAAGAAATCCGGAAAAACCGAAGACATCGATCCTATCTTGAACACCCGCCGCGGACATGTTCACTTCCTGCTTCGTGCGAAGGATGGGACGGTTCTGATCAAATCCTATGGCACTCCCGAAACGGCGCTCCTTGTCGGCCTCAAGAATGGCTTCACGAACCAATCCGGGTTCCGTTACTACTCTCGCTTCCTGAAGAACAAGCAAATCTGGGTGCAGGTCGCCCAGGTACTCGAAGAGCGCCATGAAGCCACAGTCGGATTGTGGCTGGCTTTAGCCTCACCCCTCCTCGCCTTGCTACCGATCGCAGCTCTCGCGGTCTGGTGGACGGTGACGCGCGCAACCGAGCCGATCTCCCATATTTCTCGCGAGCTCGAAGCACGCGGGGGCGACTATCTCGAGCCCGTCGAAACAGCCGGCTTGCCCGATGAGCTTCGTCCCATGACCGATGCGATCAACACGCTCATGAGCCGTCTCAAGGCGGCGCTCGAGCAGGAACGCGCCTTTGCGGCCAATGCCGCACATGAATTGCGCAATCCGATTGCATCAGCGAGAGCACAAGTTCAGGTGCTTGCCGACAAGCTGTCGGGCACGTTCGAGCAGGCACGCGCGGAAAACATCGCATCCTCGCTCGGACAACTCGGGCGACGGATCGAAAAGCTGCTGCAAATGTCACGCGCGGACGCGGGACTCGGGCATTCGCGAGAGCGTACTGATCTCAATTTAATCACGGACTTGCTGGTCGATGAATTCAAGCGGAGACCCGATGTAGGCCCGCGCCTAAAGCTTGAAATGGCAAGCCGGAAGCCAAGCTGGGTGGCCATGGATCAGGACGCGTTGGCGATTGTGCTGCGTAACGCGCTGGAAAATGCCGTTATTCATGGATCGCGGACCGGCCCCATCGAGATCCGCGTCGGCAGCGACCAATCCGTGCGTGTCATCAACGACTGCGTGCCGATTGCACCCGAGAACCTTGCCGAGCTCAAAAACCGTTTTCGCCGTGGGGGACAGCGGAGCGCGAGCGGTGGCACCGGGCTTGGATTGGCGATCGTCGACACCATCGTCCATCAGGCCGGTGGAACCGTAGATCTCCTGTCGCCCGCGACAGAAAAATCCGACGGATTTGAGATCGTTCTGAGATTCCCTCGCACTGCATAATGCTGCCGGTCGCGGGGATAAGCCGCCGCTGTCAGGTTCCTTTCAGGTTTGCGGCGCGAAGTGCCGGACGCGAGCACGCCTCAGGGGGGCGGGCACGGGGGGAACAGCGATGTTTGCGACGGTGGTCTTGCCGGCCTACAACGAAGAGGACAGCATCGGCCCTCTTCTCCGCGAAATCCGCAGGGAAATCGTCGACCTGCCAGTCCGGGAGGTTTTGGTTGTCGACGACGGCAGCAGTGACACGACCGTTCAACGCGCGGCCGCTGAAGTAGGTGGTCTTCCAGGCCTTCGTATCATTCGACACGGGCAAAGGCAGGGACAAAGCCGCGCCTTGCTAACCGGCATTCGGGCCGCCAGCAACGAGATCATCATTACGCTCGATGCGGATGGGCAGAACAATCCAGCCGATTTCCGCAAGCTCTTCGAACGCTTCTCCGCCGAACAGGCATCCAAACCGCACTTGATGGTTGCCGGGCAGAGGGAGCGCCGTCACGACACCTTCGTGCGCCGGCTGTCCTCACGCATCGCCAACAACGTCCGATCGAGGCTGCTGCACGACAATGTTCGTGACACCGGCTGCAGCCTGAAGCTGTTCCGCCGCGACGACTTTCTCGATCTTCCGTTTTTCGACCACATCCACCGTTTCCTGCCGGCGTTGATGAAGGCATCAGGGGTGTCGGTCGTCCTGGTCGACGTCGGCCATCGCCCGAGGCGCGCCGGCATTTCGAAATACGGCCTATGGGACAGGCTCTGGGTTGGCGTGCACGACCTGATCGGAGTGCGCTGGCTCATGAAGCGCCAAGTCTCGAATGTCGATTTGGAGGAAATTCTATGAACGTCGGCGCCTTTCTCAGCGACCCGGAACACACCTGGCTTGCGATCGGTGTCGTCGGTCAATCGCTCTTCTTCATGCGCTTCTTCGTACAATGGATCGCTTCCGAACGGCGGGGCGAATCCGTTTTCCCAACGGCGTTCTGGTACTTTAGCTTGTCCGGGGGCGCGGTGCTCTTGGCCTACGCGATCTGGCGGCGCGACCCGATCTTCATTTTGGGCCAAGCGACCGGGCTTCTGATCTACTTCCGCAATCTCTATTTCGTAGTTGGTGCAGAGCGCGGGCGGCCCGCAATTCGGACGGCAGGCCAAGCGTGACAACCCCTCCGTTCGCGTTGGAGCGCACTGCGTTTGCCGCGCTCGTCGTCGGACTGTGCCTACTTGTCCTGACTGCTGCGTCGCTGCCGGCAATGCCGGTCGACGAGACACGCTATCTGACGGTGGCGTGGGAGATGCGCGCGAACGACTCCTGGGTGCTCCCCACGCTCAATTTTGAGCCCTATTCTCACAAACCACCCCTCCTGTTCTGGCTCATCAATGCGCTCTGGTCCGTGCTGGGGCTCGAGGTATGGCCTGCTCGCCTCGTCGGTTTCGCAAGCATGGGAGTTACGCTTTTTCTTACAGGGCGCCTGGACCGCGCTCTAGCTCAAGCCCCCGAAAGCCCGGAGCAGGCCGCTTTGCCTGCAAGAAGCGTCCTCATCCTGCTCGGTCTCCCAGTTTTCCTCGGGCTCGGATTTGCGATCATGTTCGACATGCTGCTGACCGTAACCGCGGTCGGCGCACTGCTCGCGCTCTGGAATGCAGGCAAGTCCGGCGGGTACAAGCCCTGGCTGCTCTATGGATTGTGCATTGGCCTCGG
This sequence comes from Hyphomicrobium sp., assembly GCF_036262015.1. Taxonomy (GTDB): domain Bacteria; phylum Pseudomonadota; class Alphaproteobacteria; order Rhizobiales; family Hyphomicrobiaceae; genus Hyphomicrobium_C. The sequence goes on from NZ_DATAJR010000001.1 coordinate 24,477, forward strand.
GCTGCTGGCCAAGGGGCCGGTGGTCCTTTTGTACGTGCTGCCTCCGGCTTTGCTGGGTTACTTCTGGATCGATCCTGAGCGCAGGCGCGGCTGGTATGTGCGTCTCGTGGGTGCCGTCGGCCTAGGAGCTGCAATCGGCCTTGCCTGGGCGCTTCGTGCTGCAATGCTCGGCGGGCCCGAATACGCCGAGATGATCTTTTGGAAGCAATCCGCCGGCCGCATGGCTTCGTCGTTCGCACATGCAAGGCCGTTGTGGTTCTACGTCCCCATCGCAGTCTTTTTCTTTCTCCCTGTCATCCTTTGGCGTCCCGTACGTGAGGCGCTGCGCACCAGCGTGACCACGGCCGGAGCGGCCCGAAACTTCCTCTTCAGCTGGCTGCTACCTGCTTTCGCCGGGCTCAGCGTGATCAGCGGCAAGCAGCTTCACTACTTTCTGCCGCTCGTACCTGGGATCGCAATCCTCATTTCGCTCGGATTGCGCAAGGCGTCCTTCCAGCCGAGCGATAGCCGCATGTTTCCGATATTCGCGAGTGCCGCGGGGATCATCCTGGTCGCACTGCTGGCCACCGCGCGCAAATGGGCTCCGCTGCCTCCTGACGGAACGCTTTCATCTGTCGTCGCCAACGCTCACCTTCCATCAATTGTTGCTGCGACGGTTGTGGCCATTTCCGTATTTCTGATCCTCAACCGCTCTGTCTCACAGATCCTGATCGGCATCGCGATGGCCAATGTGCTGCTTCTCGGGACGCTTTGTGCCGAGTCCCGGAGTACGGTCGCGCACCTGTACGACCTTCGTCCCATGTCGAAAGTGATCGCCGAGCTGAGTGGGCGCCCTATCGCGGCAACGGATCGGTCGCGCGGCGAGTTTGGATTTTTCGCCAAATTGCGCTCGCCTGTCGTTCTTGTCCCGGTCAACCGCCTCGCATGCTGGATGGCCAGCAACCCTGAGGGGGCCGTGATCGTCCGGTCTCATTTAGACGAGGACGAACTCGCCGAGACCGGCATTTCCTACCGCACAATCTATCAACAGACCTACCGCAACGACGAACTATGGAAGATCGTCGAGGCCAAGGACGTCCCACAACGCGTTTGCGGCAGCCCCGGATCGGGCGGCGAAGTGCCGTCGGAGGACATCGCGCCAGACTGATTTCCGGCGCGATGCGCCCGCAAAACAGGTCCTTCGCGGAACTCTGGCCGCGTCGGCGGCAAGAACTCCGCTCCTATCCCAGACAATGCGTGCGTGGCACCGTTAAAGCGCCGCCACGGTTTCGCGTTGGGGTAGCACAGGCTGCGCGTCTTCGATGACGCACCCTTTTACAAAGGGCCCCAGGTGCTGAAGCGTGATTTCCACTCCGTTCCGAAAGCGCACTCCGTCGTGGAACTGGCCTTCGTCGATACGCACGAAGTCGACCACCTCCTCCGAAGTCACTCCCAACTCGGCTTTCAGCCGCTCGGGCACATTCTCCAGCCGCAGGCGAGTGTCGCACGCCATGCAGACGGCGGTATCGGGATCGCCGGCTGCAATGAACCCAATTCCGTGGCTGGGGAAGCGATGCGTCACGTACTGCTCGCCCTTACGTGCGGGCCGGCTCCGATAGGCTTCCAATGAATAGTCACACATATTGGACCTCCTCTCGACCGAACTCCTGCAAAAGCAGGACTAAGATTCGAACGTGTGCGCGGGCCAACTTGTTTCAATGGTTCCAACACAAAAAAACGCGCCAGACGTGAGTCCGGCGCGATTTGCTTCGTAATCTATTCGTAAGCTAGGCGCGTTCAGGTGACCTTCTCGCCCATCGGCAGGTTGCGTAGCCGCTTACCGGTGGCTGCGAAGATGGCGTTGGCAAGTGCCGGTGCGAAGGGCGGAACGCCAGGCTCTCCAATGCCACCCGTATGCCAATCCGGGCCCTGCGGTTCGGCGATCACCGTGGTGACCTTCTTCGGATAGTTCCGCATGGTCGCGATGTTGTAGTCGGAGAAGTTCGACTGCTCGACCGCCCCGTTCTTGAAGGAAATGCCGCTGTAAAGGGCATTCGACATACCCATCACCGCCGCGCCCTCGATCTGGGACCGGATCCGCTCGGGGTTGACGTAGAACCCGCAATCAACGGCCGTCGTCGCCTCTGGAACCCTGATGGTGCCGTCTTCGTCGATGGCAACGTGGACAACGGTTGCGACGTAGCTGGCGAAAGAGCGATGCGCGGCAATGCCCAGGCCCTCACGCTCCGGAAGCTTCTTGCCCCATCCCGCCTTGTCCGCCACGAGCCGGATCACGTTTTTCAGGCGCACGGTATCGATCGGGAAGGACTCGTAAGGCTCGCCATAGTTCCAGAAGTCTTCCGGGAATCCCGAAGCCTTGAGATCGATCCGGCGGTCCGGCCCGATCACCTCGAGCAGGAAGTCCTTGGGATCGCGTCCAACCTTATGGGCAAGCTCGCAGATGGCGGACTGCACGGCGAACGCCCTCGGCACGTTCGAGACCGACCGATACCAGCCGATGCGCGTATGGGCCATGGCCTGGCCGTTCTCGCAACGGAAGTTCGGGATGTCGAACGGGACATCGACAAAGCCCATCCCATATTCAATCGGGAACTGATAGCCGCTGTCCGGTGCGAAGGTCGACACGATCGACGGAGCCACGCTGCGGTGACGCCATCCCGTTACCTTCCCCTTGTCGTCGACCCCCATCTCGATGCGTTCGACTGAGGTCGTGTGATAGAAGGAGTGCCGCGTGTCATCCTCGCGGGTCCATTGCAGCAGGACCGGATCGCCGCCGAGCTTCTGCGACAGAAGCGCGACCTCAATCATGAAATCCCACTTCGACTTGCGACCGAACCCGCCGCCAAGCAACGTCACGTGGACCGTCACGTCCTCGATCGGCATCTTCAGAGCTTCAGCGATATCCTTGCGCGCTCCGTAAGGGCTCTGGACAGGGGCCCAGATTTCCGCCTTGCCGTCTTTGATGCGCGCAACTGCGACCAGCGGCTCCATCGGCGCCTGCACCAGGTGCTTGGCGTGATACTCCACCGTCAGCACGTCTTTTGCCGACGCGAAGGCCTTGTCGACGTCGCCCTCGTTGCGGATCACCTTGCCCGGCTTCGCCGCAGTCGCCGCCATCTCTTTCGTATACGCGTCGGTGTCGTAACTCGCGTTGGGGCCCTCATCCCATTCGATCTGCAGCGCATCACGGCCGATCATGGCGGCAAATGTCGACTTGGCCACCACGGCAATTCCGCCAAGCTGGTGGAACTTCCGCGGCACGGCGTAGACGCCCTCGATCTCCACGACCTTCTCGACGCCTGGAGTCTTGAGGGTTTCCGTGGCGTCGTACTTCTTCATCTTCGCGCCAAGCACGTCGGGACGCGCCATGACCGCGAACTTCATGCCGGGCAAGCGAACATCGGCGCCATAGGTTGCCTTGCCCACCGTGATGTTGCGCAAATCGGCGATCTTGGTTTCGCCTTTGCCGATCAGCGTGAACTCGCCGGCTGTCTTGAAGCGCAAGGAGTCGCGAGCCGGAACCGGGAGGGCCATGGCCGCTTCCGCGAGATCTCCGAAGCCGATCTTCTTTCCAGTTTCTTTTTTGGAATCGTCCAGCAGAACGACACTGTGTGCCTTGGCACGGCAAAGCGCGGGATCGACACCCCACTTTGCGGCAGCGGCTGCTTCCAGCATCTGGCGCATCGCGGCCCCGCATTCACGCATGGGCTGAATGAAGTGGCGCATGCTGCGCGAGCCGTCGGTGTCCTGGTTGCCGTACTTCGGTTCGTCGCCTGGCGCCTGCACCAGGCTCACGCGGGACCAGTCGGCTTCCATTTCGTCGGCTACCACCATCGGCAAGCTCGTGCGAATGCCGGTTCCCATCTCGGACCGGTGGGTAACGATCTTCACATCACCATTCTTATCGATGGCAATGAAAACGTGGGGATCGCTGACCGTCTTGTCGGACATGCCCTCCGCGCCCGTGGGGTAGGGCTTCAAAGGCTCGCGTGCGCCGGCCGGAAGAATCTTGAGCGACAGCACAAATCCCGACGCGACGAGAGCGCCTCCTAGCACCTTGCGGCGGCTTACGTTCTCGATGAGCGCGCGATGCTCCTCGCGCTTCTCGACCTTGCGAGCTTCCTGCTCCAGATAGTGCAACATGGTCAGACTCCTTCCGCTGCCAGCCGCACGGCTGCGTGAATGCGCTGGTAGCATCCGCAGCGGCAGAGGTTTCCACTCATCTCTTCGACGATTTCCGCATCGCTCGGCGCATTGTTCTTCGCGAGCAGCGAGGCAGCCTGCATGATCTGGCCGGCCTGGCAGAAGCCGCACTGGGGCACACTGAGTTCGCGCCACGCCTTCTGCACGCGATGCTCTCCATCCGGGCTCAAGCCTTCGATGGTGGTGACGGATTTTCCATCGGCCATTTCGATAGTCGTCATGCAGGACCGCACGGCAACGCCGTCGAGATGAATGGTGCACGCGCCGCAGAGGCCCTGGCCGCAACCGTACTTGGTTCCGGTAAGACCCGCCTCGTCCCTCAGGTACCAGAGCAGCGGCGTGCCTGGGTCCCCGTCGAACGTCCGGCTTTCGCCGTTCACGGTGATCGTTGCCATGATTGTAACTCCCGGTTTCACGGCGGCACGAATGCCGCCAACTGCGTCGTGTCTTGAGCGTTTCTTGCTTTTATCGAGGCGGCTTTTCGCCGTTCTTGCTGATGTGGTGTCCTCCTGTTCAGGGCGCCAGTAGGGTCATGGGCCACACATAGGCCTGGCCCATGACCAGAAGACCAACGAGGGTCGCGAGCGCGACCGAATGGAAGAACACGAAGCGGAGGATCGAACCTTCGTGCCCGTACCATCTCGTGGCCGTGGAGGCGACGACGATCGACTGGGCGTCGATCATCTTGCCCATGACGCCGCCGGAGCTGTTGGCCGCAGCCATCAGGACCGGATTGAGTCCGAGTTGTTCGGCCGTGACGCGCTGCAGTCCGCCGAAAAGGACATTCGAAGCCGTATCGGAGCCTGTCAACGCGACGCCCAGCCAACCGATGAGCGTGCCGAACAAGGGATACAGCCACCCTGTATTTGCCAATGCGAGACCTAGCGTAGCGTCGGTGCCAGAGTATCTCGTGACGAAGCCAATTGCGAGCATGCAGGCGATGGTCAGCAGCGAATAGCGCACGAGGTAGAGCGTCCGCGCATACGCGCTCAAGAGTCCAAACGCCGAATACCCGAGAAACAGGCCGGACACGATCGCTGCGAGCAGGATCCCGGTGCCGGTCGCCGAAAGAATGTTGAAATTGAAGACTGCGCTTTCAATGTGCGGCGCGGCCACGACGGGTGGCACCTTTTGCACCATCTCGTTCAAGCCCGTGACGGGCACCTTCGCAACCCAGATCCCGTCGAGAGACGCGCGCACTTGAGGCGTTCCCCAGAGGAAGACGAACACGCTCAGCACGACCCACGGCGTCCAAGCCCGGCGAACGGCCGGTGCGGCGATGGGTTCAAGCACGGGCCTCGCTGCGGAAGACGGCGTCGCCGCCGGCGAGTCCGTTACGGATGTCATGGGGTTGGCAGGCTGCCAAACGCGCAGAAACGTAGCCAGCGCGATCATCGACACGATCGCGGCGACGATATCCACGAGCCACGGCCCGTGGAAGTTCGAGACTAGATATTGCGGAACAGCAAACGATACGCCAGCAACCAAGATCGGCGGCCAGATCTCGATGGTCTTGCGGAAGCCGACGAAGGCCCACACCAGCCAGAACGGCACGATCACCGAGAAGAATGGGAGCTGCCGGCCGATCATCGCGCTCAGATCATGCAGGTCCAGACCGGTGACGGCTGCAAGCGCGATCACGGGCGTTCCCAGCGCGCCGAATGCGACCGGAGCTGTGTTGGCGATGAGGGACAACCCGGATGCCGCGAGCGGTGAGAATCCAAGTCCGATCAGCATGGCGGCGGTGACGGCAACGGGCGTACCGAACCCGGCAGCGCCTTCGAAAAAGGCACCCAAGCAGAATGCGATGAAGAGCAGCTGCAATCGGCGATCGTCACTCACTGCGCTGATGGAGCGCTGCAAAATAGCAAACTCGCCCTTCTCGCTCGTGAGCTGATAGAGAAAAATCACGTTGAGGATGATCCAGCCAATCGGCAAGAGCCCAAACGCGGCGCCGTAGGCGGCGGCCAGACCAGCCATCGCCGGCGGCATGCCATAAGCGAAGATTGCAACCGCCAGGGCTGCGATCAAACCCAGGAGGGCGGCGATGTGGGCGCGGATCTCGAGGATGCCAATGGCACCAAGCAAAACGACGACGGGAATGGCAGCGACCGCAGTCGACAGGAGCATGCTGCCGAATGGGTCATATACCTGCGACCACATGCGTGTTCCCTACCCCGACCGACCTTATTGGTAAAATAAATATACCACGCGTGGCCATTGGTCAAAACGTGTTGTAAACTTGATCGTGCGTGCGCCTCTTAACTCGCGCATGACTACCTACGGGCTCTGACAAAAAGAATCGAATGCAAGCCATTCGGACACAGCGGGTTGCGGACGCTATTGCGACGCGCATCGAAAAACTCATTCTCGAAGGCGCGTTACGTCCGGGAGAGAAACTGGCCTCCGAGCGCGAGCTGGCGCAGCGGCTGGATGTTTCGCGGCCGTCCCTGCGTGAAGCCATCGATAAACTTGTCGATCGCGGTTTGCTCACGGCTGGACGCGGCGGTACATCCGTCGCACAGTTTTTGCTGCCGATCATGACCCCGCTCGCCAATCTCTATCGCGACCACAAAAATGCGGCGGGGGACTATCTGGAGTTCCGCCAATGGGTGGAAGCGCAAGCGGCGCAGGCCGCCGCGGAACGCGCGACGGAGGTCGACAAGGCCGCGATCCGCGCTTGTCTCGCCGATATGCGCAAGGCGCACAAATCGAAAGACTCGGCGCAAGAGGCGCAAGCGGACGTAAACCTTCATATCCGCATCTATGAGGCCAGCCACAACTTCATCGTTTTGCATGTCATGCGCGCGCTGAGCGAGCTGTTGCGCGACAATGTGTTCTTCAATCGCGAGCACCTTTATGGCCGGGCCGGCGTCCGGGAGAAGCTTCTCGCTCAGCACGTCGAGATCGGCGAGGCCGTCATCGCCGGGGACCCCGAGCGGGCCGAAAAAGCTGCGGCGACACACATCCAATTCGTGTTCGGCACCGTTGAAGACATTCAGCGGGACGACCAGCGGCTCGAATGCTCGATCTCACGTGTCGGGCGCAACGATTTTCTCGCCGAGCGGTAAGCGGCAAGGTCCAATGGAGCAGCGTATCGAGCGTCGCATGATGGCGGATCCGGGTCCTGGAGGCTTGTCCGGTGGACTGCTCGCGGACGAGGACGTTGTCAGCCAGATGTGGCAATGGGTGGCGGACGGCCGCCGCGCCGTCCTGGTTACGCTCGTCGGTGTGCATGGCGGCGCACCGCGGGCGCCCGGTGCGCAGATGGCTGTCGCCGATGATGGCCGTCATGCCGGTTATCTGTCCGGTGGCTGCCTCGAGCAGGCTATCGTGCTCGAGGCGCAGGATGTCATCTCAAAGGAACAAAACCGCCTTCTCCGATATGGCAAGGGTTCACCCTATATCGACATCAGGCTCCCCTGCGGCAGCGGCCTCGACATCTACTTCGATCAGTCGATCACACGTCAACACCTGGCCGAGCTGGTCCGCAATCGCGATCGGCGTCAAACAACTCTCCTGAGGACAGATCTCCAAACCGGGCAGAGCGTCGTTGTACCATTTGCCGGCAAAATTCTGCGCGAGGCGACTCTGTGCGCCGGTGACATCTTCGAGCGGATCTATACGCCTCCGGTGCAATTGCTTCTCGTGGGTAGCGGGCCGGGACTGCTAGGCCTCGCATCCCTTGGGGCGGCTCTCGGTCTTTCGCTTCGCGTGCTTGCAGTGGATGATCCGACACGTGTAGCGCTCATTTCACACGGCCTGGGTCCATCGCTGGTCGAGATGCCCTTGTCCGAGATCACTGCGGAGATGGATTTCGCCTCGGCTGCAGTTCTTGTGCTGCACGATCACGAACGGGAGCCGGACATCCTCTCCGAGCTGCTGCGCTCGGACTGTTTCTATATCGGTGCGCTCGGCAATCATGCGGTTCATCGGGCCCGCCTCGCCGAGCTCATGCGCCGCGGGATCAGTGAAACGGATTGCCGCCGAATTCGTGCTCCCGTCGGGGCCATTTCCGGCGCAAAGAGCAAGGCAACACTTGCGGTCGGCGTGCTGATGGAGATGATGGACGAAGCCAAGGCGCGTCATCTCGTTCCTTAGAAGACTTCCACACTGGCTGGAAGCAGCGAGCTTGACACGCGCACCTTTCCAATCGAGGTCATGGCCCGCCTAGTCCTGCTGCGCCGCGGAGACGAGATCGCTTGCAGAAGTTCATTTACATCGCTGTCGGGAGCATCGCGAGTTTGCTCGCAATAGCGGGCGCCATGCTTCCGGGTCTGCCGACGACGCCTTTTCTGCTCGTAGCGCTCTGGGCCTTCGCACGCTCGAGCGAGCGCCTCGTCGGCTGGCTGGAGCGCATCCCTCTGCTGCGCGAAGCGCTCGTGGAGGCGCGACGGTTTGAAGAGAGACGTGCCATCCGGCGCGAGGTGAAACTCATCGCGCTTGCAACGGCGTGGGGCTCCGTTCTTTTCACCGGACTAGCGTCAAGCTTTTCCCACCCTATTCTGCTCGGCGCCGTTACGGCTGCGGCTGTCGCGGGCAGTTTTGCAATGTGGTGGTATCCCACCGAACACTAATTTAGGTAGTCTCGTTCTTTGCCGCGCTAGGAGCTTCAATCATGACATCTCGCCCGCCTCTTCCACCCTTCACCGCCGAGACGGCGGCGCAGAAGGTCCGCATGGCGGAGGATGCCTGGAACACACGCGACCCTATGCGCGTGGCGGGTGCGTACACGCCCGACAGCCAGTGGCGCAACCGCGCCGAGTTTCCGCGCGGGCGCGATGAGATCGTCACCTTCCTAACGCGCAAGTGGGTCCGCGAACTTGACTACAGACTGATCAAGGAGCTTTGGACCTTTGCCGGGAACCGCATTGCGGTGCGCTTCGCGTATGAATGGCACGACGACAGCGGGCAATGGTTCCGCTCATACGGCAATGAGAACTGGGAGTTCGACGAGGCGGGCCTCATGCAGCGTCGCTTCGCGAGTATCAACGACAAGCCGATCGCGGAAAGCGAGCGCAAGTACCACTGGCCACTTGGACCACGGCCGAGCGACCATCCCGGACTTTCCGACTTGGGACTCTAAGAGATCAACCCGCGAGCGCAGGCTTTGGAAGCTTCTTGACGTCGGCCTCGAGATGAATCCCGTCCAGATCCTGCGGCCGACCTAACAAGTAGCCCTGCAGGTGATCGCAGCCCGCAAGCGCGGCGATCATCCTCTGCTGCTCGGTCTCGATGCCTTCCGCGGTGGTTTTGATACCCAGCGATTTGGCGAGTGAGACGACGGCCACGAAAATAGAACGCGCCTTGGAGTCCGTTTCGAGGTCGCTCACAAAAGAGCGATCAATCTTGATGCGCCCGATGGGCAGGCTCTTGAGGCAACTCAGCGCCGATTGTCCGACACCAAAATCGTCGATCGCCACGGAAACGCCGAGAGCGCAAAGATCCTGGAGCATTCGGCCGGCCGTGACCTCGTTATCAAGGATTGCCGTCTCGGTGACTTCCAGCTCCAGCCGCCCTGGCGCCAATCCGGTGCGGGTTAACGCCTGCGAGACCCGGCTTACAAAGTTCCGGTCCGACACTTGCGCACGCGAGAGGTTGACTGAGACTTTGACATTTTCCGGCAGACGCAGGGCGTCCCGGCAGGCCTGATCCAGCACCCAGTCGCCAATTTCCGAAATCAGTCCATTGCGCTCGGCAATGGGGATGAACTCGGCGGGCGAAATCGTGCCCAGCTCAGGGTGATGCCAGCGGATCAGCGCCTCCAGCGCTGCGATCCCACTCAAATCTCCAGCCGTGATCGGCTGGTAGACCAGGCGGAACTCTTTTTCGTCGATGGCGCGGCGCAGCTCGCTTTCGAGACGTCGTGCGGAGCACGCCCCCGCATCCTCGGCAGCGTCGAAGAACGCAAAATTTCCGCGGCCATTGCGCTTTGCCTTGTAGAGGGCCACGTCTGCCGATTTGAGGATTTCGTCGGTGGTAATGCCATCGAGCGGGGGCTGGGCAATGCCGATGCTCACGCCGATACGAAGCTGCTTGCCTTCGATGACGACCGGCCGGCGGATTGACTCCAATATGCGGCGCGCCACGATCGCCGCGTCGCAGGGCTGCTCATCGGTAAGGAGCACCGCAAACTCGTCGCCGCCTAAGCGAGCGACGGTATCTGTTTCGCGAACACACGAGCGGAGGCGTTCCGCAACGCCCCTCAGCAGCTCGTCTCCGGCTGCGTGTCCGAGGTTGTCATTGATGGATTTGAAGTAGTCGACGTCGATCAACATGACCGCGGTTTGCCTGCCGCGCCGCGCGGCCGCCAGAGCGCGCTCAATTCGATCGACGAGCAAGCGGCGGTTTGGAAGGCCTGTCAGAATGTCGTGTAGCGTGCGGTGCAGGAGCTCGGTCTCGGCCTGCTTTTCCGCGGTGAAGTCCGTATAGGTGCAGATAACACCGCCATCAGACAACACGCGCTGGCTGATGCGAATGTAGCGTCCATCGACGAGTTGCTGCTCGAGGTCGTTGTTGACGTTCAGCTCGACGCTGCGACCGTTCACTTCAGGAACCGATCCCGCCGCCTGACAGACCGCCATCAAATCCGAGAGCGACATGCCTGCGGGAACCGCCTCCTCCGTCAAACTGTAAATGGCGAGGAATTGGTTGTTCCGGACCACGACCCGGCTGTGGCGATCGAACAGGCAGACGCCCTGAGACATGGCGTCCAAAGCCGTATCGAGCTGACGGCGCCGGTCGTACGCCAGCTCGGAAACCCGCTCGAGCTCTCTTCTCAGCCTGTCGCGATCCGTGATCTCGGCTGCGATGGGTAGCGCGGTCAAGAGGTTCACAAAGCAAAACAGTTGAGCGACCCAAAGGCGCGTGCCCGGATCCTCCATCAACGCCGCAGGCCCCCACCCCTGATAGGTTGTGGTCAGAGAAACGAATGTGAGCCAGAGCGTAGCCATCGCGGCGTACCGCGGCCCTAAGCGGAAGGCGATCAGAACGGAAACCGGAACCAGCAGAAAGAGCAGCGGCGCGGACGACTGAAAGAAGACGATCGATGATACCGTAACCAGCAGCACCATATGCCGGACGACGCTCGCCATGGGCGGAGACGGTCCCGAAACGCGGGTCTTGGGCCAGAGAAGCAATATCGCGGGTGTCAGCACAAGAAGGCCCAGCGTATCCGCTAGATACCAGGTGGTGAACGCTTCGTTGTAGTGCGCACCGAACATGTTCAATGCGATGCCCGCACCAATCGCAGAGGGCAGCACTGGCACCGCGAAGCAGATGATTACGAAAGTGACGACCGTGCCAGCCTTCGTGAAATCGACGCTCTTCCCACAAGAATACCTGAGCAGGTGAAAAGCGAGCAGGCTTTCCGCGGCGCTGATAAGCGGGAAGAGCACGGCGCTCATCCAGGGATCGCCATTAAGGAGACAGGCAATCGCGTTGGCCAGAATGCACGCGATAACGAGGGCATGCCGGGTTTGCGCCCTCCTGCACGCCAAAAGCGCCGCGAGCATGATGCCATTTGCCGGCCAGATCGCCGCGATGCTCGTCGAGTTGCGCGTCAGACTAATCGCGAGATAGACAGCAACGCTATAGGCAGCCGCCGCGCCCAACACCCAAAGGGCATCGCGGCGGGTTCTTGACCTCAAAAGGCTGTTCGTCAGCGCCGTATGGAAACGGGCCTTTTCCATCGCTTGTCGTCCGAGCAGTTTGTCGGCCGACAATAACTGGTGAAATTCTAATAAAATCTTCCAGTTGTCGTTTTTTTGTGCGTGAACGTCTCAAGCATAGAATTCTTGCACTGCACGTGCGCTGCTATTCTGCAGCAGTTGCAAGCGCGACTGTAATGTCCTCCTTCGGGCGCCCAACGCTGACGTAACGGAAGCCGTGCCGAGCAACTACCTCGCGTCGATAGACATTGCGGAGGTCCACGAAAAGCGCTTCCTTCATCAGCGATTTCAATCGCGTGAAGTCTAGCGCCCGGAATGCATCCCATTCCGTCACGAGCACGAGCGCATCGGCGCCATTGGCGATCTCGTATGCATCGCCGCCAAATGCGACATCCGAAACGTATGCCTTCGCGGCCTCCATGCCTTCCGGATCGAAGGCCCGTACATGGGCGCCGCCATCCTGGAGGCCCTGGATAATGGCAATCGCCGGGCTCTCGCGGATGTCATCCGTGTTCGGCTTGAAGGTGAGCCCCAGAAGGGCAACGGTCTTGCCCCTGACATCGGTGCCGATGGCGCGGGCCACCTTGCGCGCCATGGCGCGCTTGCGCTGATCGTTGACCGCCACGGTCGTTTCGACCAAGCGCAGGGGGCTGCCGTAGTCCTGAGCCGTTTTGACGAGCGCGAGCGTATCCTTCGGAAAGCACGAACCACCGTACCCAGGCCCCGCGTGAAGGAACTTCGAGCCAATTCGCTTGTCGAGGCCGATGCCGTGCGCGACGTCCTGAACATTGCTGCCGACAGCTTCGCACAGATCCGCCATCTCGTTAATGAAGGTGATCTTCATGGCGAGATAAGCATTGGCTGCGTACTTGATCAGCTCGGACGTCCGCCGAGCCGTGAACATCAGGGGCGCTTTGTTGAGATAGAGCGGCCGATAGACCTCGGTCATCACCTCGCGTGCACGTTCGTCCTCGATGCCGATAACAATACGATCGGGGCGCTTGAAATCTTCAATCGCGGCACCTTCGCGCAAAAACTCCGGGTTTGAGACAACGGCGATATCGGCCGCTGGATTCTCTTCACGGATAATGCGCTCCACCTCGTCGCCCGTACCGACCGGAACCGTCGACTTGGTGACGACGACCGTGAAGCGCTGGATGTTTCCGGCTATCTCCTTCGCCACCGCATAAACGTAAGACAGGTCCGCATGGCCATCGCCGCGGCGCGAGGGGGTGCCGACGGCGATAAATACCGCCTCCGCGCGGCTAACGGCTTCTGCGAGATCGGTTGTGAACACGAGACGGTTGGCCTTCGTGTTCGTGGCCACCATCTGCTCCAGGCCGGGCTCGTATATGGGCATCACACCGGCTTTGAGGGAGGCGATCTTCTCCTGGTTGCTGTCGACGCAAGTCACTTCATGACCGAAGTCTGCGAAGCATGCCCCCGAGACGAGACCGACATATCCCGAGCCAACAACGGCGATGCGCATGTATTTGGCCTTTCTGCCGAGACGCAGCCGTCGCCGCTCTCAGCCAACGTTATCAGATACGGCAGCAGGGACCCCGCCGGCGCGCGGCGGCAGAACTAAGCAATCCCCGTGACGTTATTGTGCTGAGGGCAAGTGTCATAAACAAAAAAGGAGCGCAAAAGCGCCCCTTCCAAGCCAATCCGGCTGCGCGGACCTCAGAAATTGTGCTTAACAGAGCCGCGGATCGTCAGGTCCTCGGCGGGCGTCTCGACGGGATCAGGCTGCTTGGCGCTGTCATTCGCGCCGTAGAGCAACTCGAGGCCGAAATCCATTTTGGGCAGCACGCCCAGCTTGCCAAGGCCAGGAATACGGACTTCCGTACCGGCATTGTCTTCAGCTTTGGGAGTAGAGAAACCGAGGCCTTTATCTGTCGACGGAGCAGCCTGCACTTCTGCTGGCGCGGCTGTGACCGGCGCAGAAGCGCCTCCCTGCTCCTGAAACGCAAGGGTCGAGGTGCTGACAAGCGCCAGCGCCAGTCCCATCCCGATGTACCCAAGCAACTTCATTGAAATCCCCGCAGTGCCACTCTTCTGACTCGTGAAGATGAGGCTTCAGTCCGTTCATGACAAGAATGTTCGGGCGTAGTTAAGCCCCGATGAACGTTTCGTGGGGGAGGTGTGGTTGCGCTGCAATGTGGCGCGTCAGTAACAGACGCCAAGGTTTGCGCCGGCCTTGTCATTTTTCTCAGTAAGGGCCTGACATAGCCATATTTTCGCCAGGGCTCTTGGGGCGGCCGCCCGTAGTCGACCTCCCCAATCCAATCATCGCTGAGTTTTCCACTTTTCACGCGGAACGGCCAAAGTAGAGCGCTGAACGAACGCCATCTGCGCAAATGCAAAAGGAGCCGCCCTGGGGTGGCGGCTCCTTTCCTTCTCATGCGCCAGAGTCAATGGACGCACTTAGAACTGAATGCGAGCTCCGGCGATCACCATATCGAGGTCGTCGACCCCCGTGGTCGCAACCGCACCACCGACATTGGCTTTCGAGGTGATGTCACCCTCGTTGTGGCGGTAGATCAGGTAAAGGTCCATCGCCGCTGCTTCGATGTTCTGAACCACGCCGAGTGCGTAGAAATCGAAGTCCGAACCGATCGCAGTGCCGGCACCGTTCGAGCCGGTGAAGGCCGTGCCCGTGAAGCCGACATCGTCATTGCGATACTCGCCGAAGATGGTCGTCTTTCCGAGCGGGACGAACTTGCGCTCGAGACCAGCCTGGATGAACCACATCGTGCTGTTGTCATCCAAACCGGGATTGCCGGGGAAGAACTCGATCTCGTTCTCGCCGAAGCCGCCATAAACGTAGAGGCCTGTCGGAGCGTGCATGACCGTACCGGCAGCACCCCACCACTGACAGTCACCGACCTTGACGGCGGTCTGCGCGCAGTTCTGAGCGTTGGTGATCGGATCGCTGCTCTCGCCGTAGCCGGCGCGGGCGGTGATCTTGAAGTCGCCAACCTCGCCCTTGTAGTTCAGGGCCATATCCCACATGTCGTCCTCGCCCCAGGCTGCCGTAGCCGAGAAGCCGGCAAACGTCGGGGTGTCATAGCGGACGATGTTGCGGCGGCCGCTCTGGCCGGGCGTGCGGTTGTTGAAGCCGCCCATGAAAGAGGTCCATGCGGCCTGAACCGGGCCGCCGTTGACGCGGACGCCAAACGCACCAAGGCCGACAGCTGCGGCTTCTGCGTCGGAGTAGTTGCGCGTGTTCGCGCCGTCGGCATCATCGAGCAGATGGTAGGTTGCCGTGCCTTCGAGACCGACGGTCAGCTTGCCGAGGGTCTTGCTCTTCAGGAACCAGTTGCTCTTACGGATCGTGATGGTGCTGCCACCGACGCCATTCTGCTTAAATGCGCTCGACGGAGAACCGGCGATGCCGACCTCGATCGTATAGCCAGCAGCCCAGTCGTTATCGATCTTGGCTTCGCCGGCGAACTTGAAGCGCGTCTGTTCCAGAGAGTTCGTGCCGACGTAGGCGTTCTGCTCCGTGCCGTCGTCCCAGAAAAACACGCCTTCATTGACCCAGCCCGAGATCGCTAGCGAAACCTTCCGATTTCCTTTGCGAGCCGTCGTTGCCTCGAGTTCGGCAATGCGCTCCTCGAGATCTGCGCAGCAATTCCCCCCTAGATCAGCGGCTTGCGCCGATGCACCCCATAGAAGAACACTTGCGGCTGCAGCACACGCTACCTTCCCTGCCGCCTTAATGCTCACTTCATTCATAATCGGGTTCCCCCAGTTAGCTTCCCTAAAAACGCCACTGCTTGCGACTCACCCCACAGGCGATGACAGCCCTAAGTAGCTTTACGCTCTGTAAACTTACGTGACAGAAACCTTACCAATGCGTCACACATCAGGAATTATACGTCAGTAGTTGCACATCCGTTACAGGACCATCCTCCGCCTGATCCAAAAGCAAAAGGAGCCGCCTTTCGGCAGCTCCTTCGCAGTGACAGGAAAAGTGTAAGCGACGACTAGAACTTAATGAGCGCGCCGCCCATCACCACATCGAGGTCTTCGAGGTCAACCTTCGTCGTGGTGCCGCCGTTGAGAAGCGTCAGGTCGGCTTCGTAGTGGCGGTAGTAGGCGTAGAGGTGCATCGCTGCCGAATCGAGGCCCTGCACGACGCCGAGGCCGTACATCTCGATGCCCGAAGCGAAGATGTTGCCCGACGGATTGCCTGCACCGAAGCTGACGCTCCGCTCGTTCGCGCCACCCTCATAGTCGTAGTACTGGGCGAACAGCGTGGTCTTGCCGAGCGGGATCCACTTCCGCTCGATACCGGCTTCAACGGCCCAGAACGAGCTGGTGTCGTCGGCATTCGTGCCAGCGAACGGGCTAGCGGCGCCCTTGATCAGATCGTCCTGAAGCTCACCTGCGGCCGCGTTGATGTAGAGGCCCGTGGGCTCATGCATGACGCTGATCGAGCCGCCGAACTGGCTGCACTTTGCGTCCGGTTCGGTGTTGAAATCGATCGGGCATCCGAAGTTCATAGCCGAGCTGCTCGTCGAGTGCTCGTTGGTGTTTTCGCCGTAGGCGAAGCCAGCGGCGATCTTGAACGCGCCGATCTCGCCGCTCCACTTCAGACCGATATCCCAGAAATCGTCCGTGCCCCAGGCAACGGTACCGACGAAGCCGGCGATTTCCGGCGTGTCGTACTTGATTTCCGGACGACGGTCGCCCTCACCCGGCTGGTCGCCGTGAACGCCAAGGAGGCGGCGCCACTGGGTGTTGCCCGAAAGCGCGCCGTTGGTCAAACGGAGGTGCATGCCGAGGCCGGAGTCTTCGACGTCCGAGTACTTGGCGATGTCCTTCGTGGCAGCGAGGTTGATTTCGGTGATGCCTTCGGCAGCCGAGCCGGTGGTGCCGAGCGACACGCGGCCGTACTTCTTACTGTCGACGAACCAATACGAGTGACGGATGTCGAGGCCGATGTCGGTCGCCGGACCCGTCGGATCGTTCTGCGTCGAGCGCTTCGAGTTGGCGGTCCGGATGCCGAGTTCGAGCACGTAGCCGGCCTTCCAGCCGTCGGCGATCTTCGCATCGCCCTTGAAGCCGATGCGGGTCCGCGAGTTGTCGTTGGTGACGACGTAGGCGTTGCTCTCGAAGCCGTCATCCCAGTACATGACGGACTGGTTCACCTGACCGTAAACGGTCAGCGATACCTTGCGGTTACCCTTACGGGCCGTCGTGGCCTCGAGCTCGGCGATACGCTCTTCAAGATCCGCGCAGCAGTTGCCACCAAGATCAGCGGCCTGGGCAGATGCGCCCCCCACCAGCAGGAAACCTGCTGCCGCAAACAGCGACATGCGTCCCGCCGACATCCTCAAACCCCCAGTCATGCCCAAATCCTCTCGAAATCCTGCTCCGCCACGCAACGGCACGAGCACAAGTCATTGACCCTCACCACTCAGCAGAGCTGGACAGACGCATACCCAACCGCCTGCCCCACCACCGTGGACGAGCGGAGATAAATCCAAACTTTTCATTCGGGTAAGGGGCAAAAGGCTTTGTGACAGTTTCGCTAAACGGCCTAAGTGCCGGACCCGCACCCGCCCGTATTCACCCCTCCGTATTTCGATGTCAGTTATATGACTATATGAAATTCTAATTACTCTAATTGATAGAGAACCTTCCGATGTCATTCAGACTGCGGATGAGCAAAAATCCCGCCATCATTGCTGGACAAGGGACAATGTGCGACGCTTGGGAAGGGCGCGAGGAGCAATGAGCCGTCAGTTCAGAGCAGCAGTTGTCGGAGGTGGGCCAGCGGGTCTGGTCGCCGCGCTGGCGCTTGGGAAAGCCAGAATCGAAGTCTTTCTGGCGGCACCTCCCCATCGCACGCATGCGCATGCTCCCGACAACAGGACAGCGGCACTGTTCGCCGGCTCCATCGAGCTTTTGAAGAACGTCAATGCCTGGGAGGCCATCGCGCCTTCTAGCGCGCCGATCCGCGCCATCCGCATCATCGACGATACGGGAGCGCTGCTGAGAGCGCCCGAAGTGGTCTTCACTGCGGCCGAGGTCGGGCTCGATGTATTCGGATGGAACGTTCCGAACAGCGCGCTGGTTGCTGGGCTTCTCGATGCGGCCAGCCGGTCCGATAGTGGCGTATCCCTGCGCGCGACACGGGGCATCGCGCAGGTCGCGATCGCGGAAGACAGCGCAACGCTCTCGACCCAGGAGGGCGATACGCTCGTTGCCTCGCTTGTCGTTGGGGCGGACGGCCGTAATTCCATTTGCCGGTCTGCTGCCGGCATCGCCACCACCACGTGGCAGTACGAACAAGCCGCCATCGCCACAACCTTCTCGCATTCGCGCCCCCATCGCAGCATTTCGACGGAGTTTCACAGGCCGTCGGGCCCGTTCACGACCGTGCCTCTACCGGGCCTTGCGTCGAGCCTGGTTTGGGTCGAGCGGCCGGATGAGGCCCAGCGCCTCGCCGCGCTGGATGAGGCTTCATTCAGGGCCGCCCTGGAAGAACGGCTCCAGGGTCTACTCGGCACCATCGGTGACATTAGTCCCCGGGCGGTGTTTCCGCTCTCTGGCCTCACAGCCGCGGTCTATGGCCAGAACCGCACCGCGCTCGTTGGCGAGTCGGGACATGTCATCCCGCCTATCGGCGCCCAGGGCCTCAATCTCGGTTTCCGTGACGCGGCAGCACTTGCCGATTGTGTGGCTACCGCCCTCGGACAGCAGCGCGACCCGGGCGAAGCGTCGACGCTCGCCGCCTACAACGCCCATCGCCGTCCCGACGTGACCTCGCGCATCACGACCATCGACGTCCTGAACCGCTCGCTTATTTCGGACCTCGTTCCTGTCCATCTGGCCCGAGGCTTGGGGCTAGTTGCATTGAAAACGTTCCCCCCCCTCCGCCGCTTCGCAATCCGCGAGGGGTTGCAGCCGTCCCGCGAAGTGTCCTCACTCCTGCTGCCGGACGGCGCGCACCGCCTGACCCAACGCCGGGAAGCAGCAATGACCCGTCATTCCGCCGCGTAACGCCGCCCTTGACGCCTTCCTCGACAGTTGGCATCCGAAGATTCCCGACGCCCCGGGGCGCCTTCGGGCAGCCGAGCCTTTAGGAACGTGATGTCTGCCCCTCGCACCAGTTTCGCCCGCGACCTGCAGTTCCGCCTCGAGTACGTGCTGTTGCGCGCCATCGTCGGCCTCGTGCGCATTCTTCCGCTCGACACGGCGACTTCGGTCTCCGCCAGGGCCTGGCGGGTTCTTGCCCCGCGTGTCAACCCCAAGCGACACAAGCGCGCCCTCGCAAACCTCGCCATTGCCTTCCCCGAAAAGTCCGAAGAAGAGCGCCAGAGGATCTGCATGGCGCACTGGGAGAACCTTGGGCGCGTCATGGCGGAGACGATGCAGATCGATCGGCTGATCGAAGACAAGACGCGCATCACGATCGTCTCAGATAGGCTCTTCCGCCGCTACAAGGACAAGCTCGGCCCGGCGATCGGCGTCTCGCTGCATATGGGTAACTGGGAACTTTCGATCTGGCCGTTCGTCGAGGCCCGTGCCAATCCGGCGGCGGTCTATCGCTCGGTCAACAATCCCTACATCGACCGCTATCTGCGCTGGCAGCGGCGCAACCTTTATCCCGGCGGCCTCTTCGGGCGCGGAAAGGTTGAAGGCGAGCATGGCGACGATCAGAAGACGGCGCGCATCCTGACAGACTTCGTCCGCCGCGGAGGACGACTGGGACTGGTCTGCGATCTTTATGATCGCACCGGGCTTCCAGTGCCGTTCTTCGGGCAAGACGCGCGGACGCAGGCCATAGGCGCCATGATCGCGCGGCGCGTCGGCAGCCGCGTCTGGATGTCCTGCTGCAAACGTGTCGGCACATCGTCCAAGTTCGAGATCGAGATCAAGGAGCTTCGCGTTCCGCGTACGAAGAACATCGGCGAGGACGTGCGCTGGATCGTGGTTGAGATGCAAAAGCAGTTCGAAGCGTGGGTGCGCGAAGCCCCCGAGCAGTGGATGTGGTCCAACCGCCGTTGGAGCTGAAGAGGGATTGGCCTCCGTGACGGGACATATGCGCGTACTAAAGCCCCATCCGGCGATCTATGCCTTCTATGATGGGCGCGTGGCAGGCTATCGCTTTGCCGAGCACGAGAACTGGGTCGACGAAGGCGCGTTGGCGCTCGGCATCGCCAGCTATGCGATCGTGAGCGGGCAGGAGGCGCTCGTCTACGACACGCATGTCACGCTCGAACATGCGTCGGCCATCCGCGAGATCCTGGCCAAGGACGGCGTCTCATCCTTCAAGGTGCTGTTGAGCCACTGGCATCTGGATCACATCGCCGGCAATGGCGTGTTCGCCGACTGCAAGATCATCGCGACAGAGAAAACCGCTGCACATCTTAGGAACCGGCGCGAAGCCATCGAAACGGCGACCTACGAAGGCCCGCCAGCCATTTTACCCCTGGTGATGCCGTCGCGTACCTTTTCGGGGACGCTGCCTCTCCAGGTTGGCGACATCCGGCTCGAAGTCATCGAGGTGAACATTCATAGCGACGACGCGGCGGTGGTGTGGTGGCCGGATGAGCGTATCCTGCTCGCGGGCGACACGATGGAAGACACCGTCACGTACGTCGTGGAGCCGGAAAACTTCGAGCTTCACCTCGCGGATCTCGCCCGGCTCGATGCGCTCGCCCCTGCGCGCATCCTGCCGAACCACGGCGATCCCGATGTCATCGCTTCAGGCGGTTACAGCCGTGGCTTCAATCGCGCGATGCAGCAATACGTCCGCGCGCTCCTGCGCTGCAAGTCGGAACCCGAACTTCGCGCCATGCCGTTACGCGAGCTGATCCAGGGGCCGCTTAACACGGGGTGGATCACCTACTTCGAGCCCTACGAGGAGGTCCACCAGCTCAACCTGCAGAAGATTTGCCCCTCCTCGTGAGGACCATCCGTACCGTGTATTTTCCTCCTCGCCACGGCTGTTAACGTTTCGTAAACCGTTTCCGGCAAGAGTTCGTTAACGGTTTCCCGTCCGTGAAATGCCCATGTCAGATTTCGACATCTCAACGCCGACAATGACGTCATCGCTCAACGATGCACGCAACGACACCGGTCGCGTGGCGTTCTGCGGGCCTTACGTGCTGTCCGCTATCACGGGTTATCCGATCAGCAAGGTCGAGGCGGCCGTCAACGCGTACCGCAAGCTGCCGCCGGACCTGCAATACCGGGTCAAGGGCACCTACGCCGACGAGGTCGAAGCGGCGCTCGCGGTCTACGGCTTCGAGATGGTGCTGAAAGAGACCTTCATGCATCTCGAGCGCAAGAAGCGCCCGACTGTGTGGACGTGGATGCAAAAGCCGCGCAACGCCTGGGCGCACTACATCCTGGCCATCCACAAGGGCAAGGAAGGCCACTGGATCCTGATCAAGGGCGTGAAGATGTGCGACACCTTCACGGAAGGAAAGTGGACCTTCGTGGTGGACGGCCCCCACCGTGGCGCGCGCATCATGGACATATTCGAAGTGAAGAAGTCGATCGACGTGTAACGCGCGTAACGGGCCTCCCTCCTTTCGCCCGGTAGCTTCCGGCAAAACGACGTGCAAACGTTACGGTGGCGCCGCGCGGACACTGCCTCATGACTCCAGACCTCTCCGCCATTGTCGAAGAAGCCTACCGCGTGTTCGGGCGCTACAGGCCCGCCGCTTCCACGCTCTCCGTTTGTCACTGCAATTGTTGCATGACCGAAGACGTCGAGCGCGAGCTCATCAAGACACCCTTGCGTCAGATCCCCGCCGACCTTCTCGCAGAGTACACAAATTCGGCCCACGACTGGGATGACGGACCGGTTGCGCGCGAGATGCGGTATTTCCTGCCCCGCTATTTCGAGCTCATCGCGCTAAACCACCCACCGGACACCATGGGTCTCGACATCTGCTTGCGGCGTCTCGGGCAAGCTGACTGGCGAGCCAAATGGCCCGAGACAGAAGAGAAATTTATTGACCGCTTCTTCGATGCAGTCCTCGTTGCGAGCCTGCCCCGGCTGGATCTCGTCGAATGGCCGGCCGGATGGTGGCTGGACTTCGACCTGACCGACGTCCTTACGATGATCGTGACGGCAGACGGCGATCTTGCCCGGGCGCTCGCGGCCTGGGACCGAGCCTCAGACCCTCCTGCTGCCATTCATATGGCCGCACTTCGTCATCAGGTGATGCGGGAAGGCGGCCGAACTTATCTCCACTCCGCCTATCTGGCCGGGGATCACGACGCGGCGGCCGACGCGATCGGTACATTCCTCTCTCGCCCGGAGGTGGACCGCCGCCTCGAAGAAGTCTTCTTTACCGTGACCGATCCGCGGCTACAGAAAATCATTTCCGACGCTATGATGAGCTAGCTCATTCAACGTCCACCACCTCGCCGATGGAGCGTCCGCCGATGGCCCTGCACTTTCGCAGTCTTGCGACCCTGTCCACGGTTCTCGGCTTAGCGACACTTCATCTGATCACCGCAGCGGAAGCCGGAGGGAGCGATCCTCAGATCGTCCTCGATGAGATCTACGGACAGGTCGCTGAAATGTGCAGTGCCGACGGGGGCCCGCCTTACGATTTCACGGCAATCGCCAAAACGTACTTCACACCCGAGCTGGCGAAGAAAGTCGTCAAGGCGTCCAACGATAACAAGCTGGACTTCGATGTTCTCATCGACGGCAACGACTGCAAGGTTACGGAGCTCGATCTCAGGGTCGTCGAAGAGAAGGCCGGCACCGCGATCGGCCGCGCGGAGTTCAAGAACTTCGACGAAGAGCGGACCGTTGATCTGCTGATGTCTAAGGCCGGAAACGAGTGGCAGGTCACGGACATCGTGTATCGGCACAGGCCGTTCTCGCTCAAAGCCGCGTTCTGAGCGCCTTCAACCAACGTCGAGATTCGTGTCGGGGACTTATGCCGCGCGATAGGCGGTCGGGGCGACGCCCGTCCAGCGCCGGAAGGCGCGCGAGAAATGTGCCGGATCGGAATAGCCGAGCTGGAAGGCAATTTCGGTGACGGGAACCGTTCCTTGCGTCAGTAAATCCTTGGCCCGTTTGCACAAGGCATCTTCCACAATGCGATTGAACGACGTGCCGTGTTCGCGCAGATGGCGCTGAAGCGAGCGCCGCGTCGTTCCAAGCTTGGCCGCCACCCAATCGACGCGCGGATAGCCTTCGCAAAGCGCGAGATCTGCGACCGCCGCAATGGTGCCGATCGTATCGCCATTGCCGGGAACCAGCGGCTCCGCTTGGCTCCGCCGCACTGGAACGTCGGCGCTGCGGAAAAGGCCACGCCCCAACAACGCAGCATCGAACTCGATCCCAGGAACAGGATGGCCGTGCGATATATTCGTGCCGAAAATTTCCTCGAGTTCCGCGCGCGGCGATCCGCGTGGGAGCGCGGTAAGCACGACATCCGGGCGCCATTGCCGGCCGGCATATGTCCGCACGACATCGATCTGATAGGCCACGCCCAAAAGCTCGTTGTGGTGCCGACCGTCCGTCTCCGGCTCGACGAACTCAATAAACCACCGCACCTTCGGACCATTCCGCAGCAGCGTAAGCACTGTTGACGTCTGGAGCATCGTGTTGAGTCCAGCGTGCCCCCGCTCCATCGCTTGGGTCAGCGTCTCGGCAGCGCAGACCCAGGCGCCGAACGCGCTCAAGTTTGCCATTCTGACGACTTGCCCTAGGCGCGCGCCGAAATGAGGATCGCCTATTTCGCGCGCTGCGCTTTCAAGAAAGCGGAACTGCGCCCGCAAAGGAATCACGATCTCGGGCTGCTCGAGCACAGCGAACGGAAGATCGACGCCTCTCAACACACGGGCTGCGGAGCCGCCCTGCCGGTCCATGAAGTCGGTGATGGGACCGAGCGAGCTTGCCCGGGTAAAACCTGAAAGGCGAGGCGCCATGAGCGCTCCGAAAATGGGCGACCGTTGGCGCAAAATGGCAAGCGTAATTCATCCGAACAAGTCACGTTGGCGTGACGGATAAATCGACTACGACGGCAAATTTGCCTGCCGTCGCAGCTAATAAGACGATGGAGAAACGCACGATGGGCACCCTTCCCTTCGACACCCGCAACATCAAATGGAACACGCTCGACGGCTTCGACCATGTTGCCTTCCACATCTACGCGGTGGACGAGGAAAAGCGGATCGTCGACATCCTGTTCAAGTTCGACGCCAATTCGCGGATCGTGATGCATCGGCACAAAGCCGACTACATCACGTTCGTGGTGCAGGGGGAGCTGAGGATCTACCGCCCCAACGGCGAACTGAAAGAGATCCGTCCAGTCGGAAGCTATGTGGCGGGTAAAGCCGATGGCGAGCCTCACACAGAGGGCGGTGGCGATCAGGACGTGATCGCCTTCTACAGCAACCGCAACGTCGACACCCTCGTCTACGAAATTCTCGACGAAAACCAAAATGTGGTTGCCACCTTCGGGATGGTGGAATTCAAGGCTCTGCTCGAAGCGCAGACAGCGGCGCCGTCAACGCTCGTCGCGTAGCTTCCTTTTCGCTAGCACACAGTAGAGCGACGACATCCCTACTGTCAGAGGTGCCCCCGTTCAAGCTGCACCTTCGGCGAGACCCTTTCGCGTGGCGCGTGCTTCGCCCGAACTGCCGGCTCGGCGGGTCCAGTGAGAGGGAAGATATGAAAAGGCCCCCGATGCAATGCATCGGGGGCCTTTTCGATTCCGGTATCGGAGGCGCTTAAGCGTTCGCTTCAGCAGCCTTCTGCGCTTCGTGGCGGGCCTTGTCCTCGGCGCCCTTGACCGACTCGTCGCGGTCGACGAGCTCGATGACGGCGCGCGGAGCGCTGTCGCCGTAGCGGAACCCGGCCTTCAGAACGCGCGAATATCCGCCGGCGCGGTTCTTGTAGCGCGGAGCGAGCACGTCGAAGAGCTTCTTGACCATGTCCTCGTCGCGCAGACGGGCTGCGGCGAGGCGGCGAGAGTTCAGGTCACCGCGCTTCGCGAGCGTGATGTACTTGTCGATCACGCGCTTCAGGTCCTTGGCCTTCGGCAGCGTCGTGACGATCTGTTCGTGCTTGATGAGCGCTGCCGCCATGTTCGAGAACATGGCCTGGCGGTGCGCGCTCTGGCGGCCGAAACGGCGGCCCAATTTCTTATGGCGCATAGGTTTCTCTTTCTCTCAGGTTGTTACGGGGAGGTTCTTTGGCCTCACCTCGTAGTCTCTAACGTCTCGCCTATTGCGGCGGACGGTCGTGCCCCACCCCCGAAGGGGTGAGGAAACTCTGGTCCTAGTACTGATCCTCGAAGCGCTTTGCGAGCTCTTCGATGTTGTCCGGCGGCCAGTTCGGCACTTCCATGCCGAGGTGCAGGCCCATGCCAGCAAGAACTTCCTTGATCTCGTTGAGCGACTTGCGGCCGAAGTTCGGCGTGCGCAGCATCTCGGCTTCCGTCTTCTGGATGAGGTCGCCGATGTAGACGATGTTGTCGTTCTTCAAGCAGTTGGCAGAGCGGACCGAAAGCTCCAGTTCGTCGACCTTCTTGAGGAGGGCGGCGTTGAAGGCGAGCTCCGGATGGCGGCTCTCCTCGACGGCCTTCTTCGGCTCTTCGAAGTTGATGAAGACGGCGAGCTGGTCCTGAAGGATGCGGGCGGCGAGCGCTACGGCGTCCTCGGCCTTCACCGAGCCATCGGTTTCGATGGTCATGGTCAGCTTGTCGTAGTCGAGAATCTGGCCCTCGCGGGTGTTCTCGACCTTGTAGGAGACCTTGGTCACCGGCGTGTAGAGGCTGTCGACGGCGATCAGGCCAATCGGCGCGTCATCCGGGCGGTTGCGCTCGGCGGCGACGTAGCCCTTGCCCATGTCGGCGGTGAACTCCATGCGGATCTGCGCGCCCTGGTCGAGGTGGCAGATGACGTGCTCGGGGTTCAGGATGTCGACTTCGGAGCCGGTCTCGATGTCGCCGGCCTTGACGGGGCCGGGGCCTTCCTTCTTCAGCACCATGCGCTTGACGCCATCCGAGTGGATGCGCAGCGCGATTTCCTTGATGTTGAGAATGATGCTCGTCACGTCCTCACGGACGCCGGGGATCGACGAGAACTCGTGCAGCACGCCGTCGATCTGAACGGTCTTGATGGCGGCGCCCTGCAGAGAGGAGAGCAGCACGCGGCGAAGAGCGTTACCGAGCGTCATGCCGAAGCCACGCTCGAGCGGCTCAGCGACGATGGTTGCGACGCGGGTGCGATCGCGGCCCGGAGTGATCTCAAGCTTCGACGGCTTGATCAGGTCTTGCCAGTTCTTCTGAAGTACGTTCGTCACGGGGGTTCCTCGTAGCGGTTCTGGGTGCCGCCTCGCCCAAGCGCGGCACGCTTCCAACAGAGGATAAGCTCGGGGCCGGAGACGGGAGCGTGGCGCCGCTAATTCACCCGCCCAGGGAGGCCCGGAACTCGCTTGGTCTTAAACGCGGCGGCGCTTGCGCGGCCGGCAGCCGTTGTGCGGGATTGGCGTCACGTCGCGGATCGACGTGATCTGGAAGCCGACCGACTGCAGCGCGCGGAGCGCGGATTCGCGACCCGAGCCGGGGCCGCACACTTCAACTTCGAGCACCTTCATGCCGTGCTCCATGGCCTTCTTGCCGGCGTCCTCGGCAGCCATCTGAGCGGCGAACGGGGTCGACTTACGCGAGCCCTTGAAGCCCATCGTGCCCGACGACGACCAGGCGAGCGTGTTGCCCTGCGCGTCGGTGATGGTGATCATCGTGTTGTTGAAGGAAGCATTCACGTGGGCGACGCCCGACGTGATGTTCTTCTTCTCGCGGCGGCGGACTTTCGTACGCCCCTGTGCCTCTTTCGCCATTTGGTCGAACTCCTCATGCCCGTCGGCCGGGCCAAATCACATGCTGCTCGCGACAGCTACAACGTGGTCGGCCGGCAGAGCCGGCCGATGAAACGGATTAAGCCTTCTTCTTACCGGCGATCGGCTTGGCCGGACCCTTGCGGGTGCGCGCGTTGGTGTGGGTCCGCTGGCCGCGCACGGGGAGACCCTTGCGGTGGCGCAGGCCGCGGTAGCAGCCCAGATCCATCAAGCGCTTGATGTTCATTGCAACTTCGCGACGAAGATCGCCTTCCACGACGTAATCGCGGTCGATCGCCTCGCGAATCTGGAGAACTTCGGCGTCGGTCAGCTGGTTCACGCGACGCTCAGCCGGAATGCCGACCCGCTTGCAGATTTCCTCTGCAAACTTGGGCCCGATCCCATGGATATACTGAAGCGCAATCAGAACGCGCTTCTGGGTCGGGATATTTACACCAGCTATACGGGCCACTTCGGTCTCCTGAAGTCTTCTTGAAATGCCGCGAAAGCGGCCGCTATTTATCTGTTATTCAACGAAAAAACACGGATTGGTCTGGTCCGGGCGAAGATCGCCGCACGGAGCAGGCCTTCCGTTTCATCGTCCTGAAAGCGCGGTGTTGTAGCTTGGTCATAATACTTCGTCAACCTGCGCCTTGTTCTTGTGACATCTTTTCATAGGCCTCAGACGCCCACGATCGTATCGATCTGGCGGCCAACTTCCTCGATCGGGGCCATGCCGTCGATCGACTTCAGCTTGCCTTGGGCGAAATAGTAACCAATGAGCGGGGCTGTCTCCCGATAGTAAGCCATAAGGCGCGTTTTCAGAGCCTCGGCGTTGTCGTCGGCACGGGCTGCCCCGCCGGCGGCTACGGTGTCGTTGGCGCGCTTCTCGATGCGCGCCAAGAGGGCATTGTCGTCGACCTTGAGCTCGATGACAGCGTCCAAGATCGTACCCTTGGAATCGAGGAGCTCGTCGAGAGCGGCTGCCTGCTTCAGAGTGCGCGGAAAGCCGTCCAGGATGAACCCGTTGGCGCAGTCCGGTTCGGCGATACGGTCAGCGATGATGCCGATTACGACTTCGTCCGGAACCAAGCCACCGCTCTTCATGATGGCCTCGGCCTTGCGGCCGATCTCGGTCCCTGCCTTTACGGCCGCGCGCAGCATGTCACCCGTCGAGAGCTGGATCAGGCCTTTGCGCTTGGCGAGAGATTCGGCCTGCGTCCCCTTCCCGGCTCCGGGAGGACCCAAAAGAATCAGTTTCATCTACGCCCGCCCCTCGTCGTTGCCCCGCGAAGTTTAGCCTTCTTGATCAGCCCCTCGTACTGATGGGCCAGGAGATGGCTCTGGATCTGGGCCACCGTGTCCATGGTTACGCTGACGGCGATCAGAAGCGACGTACCGCCGAAGTAGAAGGGCACGGCCGCGTAGGACGTCAGGATCTCCGGCATGACGCAGACGGCGGCCAGGTAGATCGCGCCGACGACAGTGATGCGGGTCAGGACGTAGTCGATGTACTCGGCTGTCTTCTCGCCGGGGCGGATGCCGGGCAGGAACCCACCGTGCTTGCGCAGGTTGTCGGCCGTATCCTTCGGATTGAACACGACAGCCGTGTAGAAGAACGCGAAGAAGACGATCATCGCAACGTAGACGAGCAGGTGGACCGGCTGGCCACGGCCGAGCGCCGCGACAACGGTCTGGAGCCACTCAGGGCCACCACCCTGCGCCGACGAGAACTGCGCCGCCGTGATCGGCAACAGCAGCAGCGAGGAGGCGAAGATCGGCGGAATGACGCCCGCAGAGTTGAGCTTCAGGGGAAGATGCGAGGCATCGCCCTGGAACATGCGGTTGCCGACCTGTCGTTTTGGATACTGGATCAAGAGGCGCCGCTGCGCGCGCTCGATGTAGACGATCGCAGCGACGACGGCCAGCATCAGGGCGAGAAGCGCGAGAAGCAGGAACGTCGACAATGCGCCGGTGCGCGCCATCTCGAACAGGCCGACGAGGGCCGACGGGAGGCCGGCCACGATGCCTGCGAAGATAATCAGCGAAATGCCGTTGCCGACGCCGCGTTGCGTGATCTGCTCGCCGAGCCACATGAGGAACATCGTGCCGCCGACGAGCGTGATGACCGTTGTCGCGCGGAAGAACCAGCCGGGATCGGTGACGACGGTGCCAGCCTGCGAGCGTGAGCCTTCAAGGCCGATCGCGATGCCGTAGGCTTGGAAAGCCGCGAGCACCAGCGTCAGATAGCGGGTGTACTGGTTGATCTGCTTGCGGCCCGATTCGCCTTCTTTCTTCAGCGCTTCGAGCTTCGGATTCATGGACGTCATCAACTGAATGATGATCGACGCCGAGATGTACGGCATGATGTTCAAGGCGAAGATCGCCATACGCTCGACGGCACCGCCGGCGAACACGTTGAACATACCGAGGATACCCGACGACTGCGACCGGAACGCTTCTGCGAACGCGGTCGCGTCGATGCCAGGAATCGGAATGAAGGTGCCGAGGCGGTAGATGATGAGCGCGCCCAACGTGAACCAGATGCGGTTCTTCAAATCCTGAGCCTTGGCGAAGGCGCCAAGGTTCAGGTTCGAGGCAAGCTGCTCGGCAGCGGATACCATGTCGTTATCTCCCGGCTCGGTGAGCCTTCTTACTTGGTGTCCGGTGGCCGCCGCGTCGAGCCCCCTCCCCGCATCGTCATGCTCCGGAAGGAGAAAAGCGCGCGGGCCGCCCTCGGAGCGGCGCCGAGCTCAGCGCTATTCCTTACTCCTCTGCGGACGCGACCTTCTTCGCAGAGCCGCCGGCCTTCTTGGCGGCTGATTTCTTGCGCTTGGCCTCGTCGGCAGCCAGCACCTTCTTCTGGATGAGGCTGACCGAGCCGCCGGCCTTCTCGATGGCGGCTTTGGCGGACGCGGACGCGTGGTTCACGGTGAGCGCCAGCTTGGCTTTGATCTCGCCGGTGCCGAGGAGGCGGAGGCCATCCTTGGGGCGGCGGAGAATGCCGGCGTCAACCAGAGCCGTCACGTCGACCGTCTGGCCAGCCTTCAGCTTGCCCTCGTCAACGGCCTTCTGCAGCGCGCCGACGTTGATCTCGTTCCAATCCTTGCGGTCGAACTTGTTGAAGCCGCGCTTGGGCAGGCGGCGATGGAGCGGCATCTGACCGCCCTCGAAGCCACCGATCGCAACGCCGGTACGTGCCGTCTGGCCCTTGCCGCCGCGTCCACCGGTCTTGCCGACGCCGGAGCCGATGCCGCGGCCGATGCGCACGCGAAACTTGCGGGCGCCGGGATTGTCCTTGATGTCGTTGAGACGCATGGCCTCGAGCTCCTTATTCGTCTTCTACCAGAGACTGCGATCTGCGGGCGAGGTCACGAGGACCCGCCACGCATCCAGTCTCAGGCCTTGCCCTTCTCGTCGACGATGCGGACGAGATGGGGGATCCTGTTGATCATGCCACGCACCGAAGGGGTATCCTCCAGCGTGCTCTGGCGATGCAGCTTGTTGAGGCCAAGACCGATGAGGGTCTTGGTCTGGATCTCGGGACGGCGATTTGCGCTCGCAATCTGCTCGACCGTGATCGTCTTCTTGGCTGCCATTTTTCAGTACCCTTCTCGAATTCTCTCGCCGTGCTGGCTGATAGGCTTTGCGGCCTATCAGGCTTCAGCGCCGGCCTCGGCGCCCGAGCCATCGCGCCGACGGGCGACGATCTCAGACACCTTCTTGTTGCGGCGTGCGGCGACGGAGCGGGGGTTCTCCTGCTCCTTCAGCGCGTCGAACGTGGCGCGCACGACGTTGTACGGGTTCGTGGAGCCAAGCGACTTGGCCACAACGTCATGAACGCCGAGCATCTCGAACACGGCGCGCATTGCACCGCCGGCGATGATGCCCGTACCGGCCGGAGCCGAGCGAAGCACGACCTTGCCCGAACCGTGGCGGCCTTCGCTGTCGTGGTGCAGCGTGCGGGCATCGCGCAGCGGAACGCGCACCAGATTGCGGCGTGCGGCCTCGGTTGCCTTGCGGATCGCTTCCGGCACCTCGCGCGCCTTGCCATGGCCGAAACCGACGCGCCCTTTCAGGTCGCCGACAACGACAAGGGCTGCAAAGCCGAAGCGCTTACCGCCCTTCACGACCTTGGCAACGCGGTTGATGTGGACCAGCTTGTCCGAAAACTCGCTCTCGCGCTCCTCGCGCTCGCGTTCCCGGCCCCGGTCTCTCGATGATGGACGTGCCACTATCAAATTCCTTTCATCAGAAGCTGAGGCCGCCCTCGCGGGCCGCATCGGCAAGCGCTTTCACGCGCCCGTGGTAGATATAGCCGCCGCGATCGAAGATGACGTCCTTGACGCCCGCCTTGATTGCGCGCTCGGCGACAAGCTTGCCGATCGTTGCGGCCGCTGCCTTGTCGGCGCCGGTCTTGAGCGACGTGCGCAGATCCTTCTCGAGGCTCGACGCAGAAGCCAGCGTCTTGCCGTTGGCGTCGTCGATGATCTGCGCATAGATGTGCTTCGACGAGCGATGGATCGAGAGACGCGGACGGCCCGCGGCGCGGACCTTCAACGTCCGGCGCACGCGTGCACGGCGCCTTTCGAACTGGGTGTTTGCGTTGGCCATGGCCTGTGGTGTCCTACTTCTTCTTGCCTTCCTTGCGGAAGACGTGCTCGCCCTTGAAGCGTACGCCCTTACCCTGATAGGGCTCAGGCTTGCGCGAGGCGCGGATTTCGGCGGCAACCTGGCCGACGAGCTGCTTGTCGATGCCCGAAACGGTCACGACTTCCTGCTTTGCGCCGCCCACCTTCACTTCGACGCCCGCCGGGATCGTGTGGACGACGTCGTGGCTGAAGCCAACCGACAGCGTCAACTGATCCTTGCCCTTCAGAGCCGCCTTGAAGCCGACGCCGTGGATTTCGAGCGTATGCGTGTAACCCTCGGTGACGCCGGTGATCAGGTTCTGCACCATGGAACGCGACATACCCCACATGGAGCGTGCCTTCTTGGTGTCCTCGGCGAGCGTGAGCTCAATGCCGTCGGCAGTCTTCTCGACCTTGATCTCTTCGGGCAGCGTGAACGAGAGCTCACCCTTGGCGCCCTTCATTTTGACGGTCTGGCCCGACACCGTCGCCGTGACGGCGGCGGGAACGGGAACCGGCTTCTTTCCGATGCGTGACATCTTTTTTGTCCTCGCGCTCCCGGCCGGGGCCGGGACCTCTCGTTAGAATACGTTGCAGATGACTTCGCCGCCGACGTTCTCTTCCTTGGCGCGCGCATCCGACATCACGCCCTTCGGCGTCGAGAGGATGGCGACGCCGAGACCGTTGGCAACGCTCTTCAGATCGCGAACCGGCGAATAGACGCGCCGGCCGGGGGTCGAAACGCGGCTGATCTCCTTGATCGCCGGCTGACCATTGAAATACTTGAGCTCGATTTCGAACTCCGGGAGCGAGCCCTTCTGCTCAACGCGAGCGTAGCCGCGGATGTAGCCTTCCTCGACGAGAACGTCGAGCACGCGGGCGCGCATGTTCGAAGCGGGTGTCGAGACCTTCGGGCGGCGGCGGAGCTGCGCATTGCGGATGCGCGTCAGCATATCGCCGATGGGATCATTCATTGCCATGTGCGGAGGCCCTCTCTTACCAGCTCGACTTGACCATGCCGGGGATCAACCCCTGCGAGGCCAGCTCACGGAGCTGGTTGCGGCACATCTTGAGCTTGCGGTAGTTGCCACGGGCGCGGCCCGTGATCTCGCAGCGATTGCGGATACGCACGGCGGAGCCGTTGCGCGGCATCTCGGCGAGCTTGAGGCGCGCGGCGAAACGCTCTTCAGCGGGACGCTTCAGATCGTCGGCAATCGCCTTCAGGCGCTTGCGCTTCGCGGCGTGCTGGGCGACCAGCTTGCGGCGGTGGTTGTTCTTTTCGATAGAGCTCGTCTTAGCCATTCATATCCTCCAAAGGCCTTTCGGGATTGCCCGAGGTCCTCTAGCTGCGGAAAGGGAAGTTGAAACCACGAAGCAGCTCGCGCGCTTCGTCGTCGGAATTTGCCGAGGTGACGACGATCACGTCGAGGCCCCAAACCTGGTCGACCTTGTCGTAATCGATCTCGGGGAACACGATGTGCTCCTTGAGACCGCAGGCAAAGTTGCCACGGCCGTCGAAGCTCTTCGGATTCAGACCGCGGAAGTCCTTCACGCGCGGCAGCGCGATGGTGACGAAGCGGTCCAGGAATTCGTACATGCGGTCGCCGCGCAGCGTGACCTTGCAGCCGAGCGTCATGCCCTCGCGGACCTTGAAGGTCGCGATCGACTTGGTCGAGCGGGTCATGAGCGGCTTCTGGCCGGCGATGAGCGCCAGGTCGCCTGCAGCGTTGTCGACCTTCTTGCGGTCGGCCGTCGCTTCGCCCACGCCCATGTTGAGCACGATCTTCTCGATGCGCGGAATCTGCATCGGGTTCGCGTAGGCGAACTTTTCCTTGAGAGCGTCGCGGACGACCTTCTCATAGTGCGTCTTGAGGCGGGGTTTATAGTCCTTCGGACGCGGCTTCCACTCGCGCGGAGCGGCCTCGGCCTTCGGGGCTTTTCCGCCCTTGGCTTCCTTGCCCGGCTTGCCAGCGGGCGCGCCACCGGCCTTTGCGGCCTTCTGGGGTTTCTCTTTCTCGGCCATGGCTTAATTCTTCTCCGGAATGATCTCGCCCGAGCGCTTGGCGAAGCGGACCTTCTTGCCGTCGTCCAGGATGCGGAAACCGACGCGGGTCGGCTTGCCGTCCTTAGGATCCTCGAGGGCAAGGTTCGAAATCTGGATCGCGGCTTCCTTAGAGATGATGCCGCCTTCGGCCTTCGCCGTCTGGCGCTGGTGACGGCGCACGACGTTGATGCCGCGAACGAGGGCGCGGTTCTCCTTCGGGCGAACCTCGATGACTTCGCCGCGCTTGCCTTTATCGCGACCGGTCAAGACGACGACACTGTCGCCTTTTTTGATCTTAAGGGACGCCATTACAGCACCTCCGGAGCGAGCGAGACAATCTTCATGTGGTTCTTGGCGCGAAGCTCGCGCGTGACGGGTCCGAAAATACGCGTGCCGACCGGCTCACCCTGTGCGTTGATCAGCACAGCGGCGTTGCGATCGAAGCGGATCAGCGAACCGTCGGGACGGCGCACGCCCTTGGCGACACGCACGATCACGGCCTTCATGACCTGACCCTTCTTAACGCGGCCCTTCGGAATCGCCTCCTTCACGGACACGACGATCGTGTCACCGATGGTGGCGTACTTGCGCTTGGACCCACCCAGCACCTTGATGCACTGGACGCGCCGCGCTCCCGAATTGTCAGCGACGTCGAGATTTGTCTCCATCTGGATCATCGCACCGTCTCTCTTCCTGCCGCTGCAACCGCGGCTTCAAATCGTATTTCGTTCCGGTGCCGGTTCCGCCGAGCGGCCTAGCACCACCTCAAATTCAGTGCTTCTCGAGCACGACCCAACGCTTCAACTTCGAGATGGGAGCCGACTCCTGGATCTCGACCCGGTCGCCCGTCTTGTGCACGTTCTTCTCGTCGTGTGCGTGGTACTTCTTTGTGCGGCGCACCGTCTTCTTCAGAAGCGGATGCGTGTAACGGCGTTCCACCTCGACGACAATCGTCTTGTCGTTCTTGTTCGATACAACCACACCCTGCAGGACGCGTTTCGGCATCGCTCTATCTCCTTACGCGCCAGACTTCGATTTCGAGGCAGCCTTCGACGAGGAACCGCCCCGCTTCTGGCCGGCGAGGGTCAGCACCCGCGCGATATCCCGACGAACCTGGCGCACGCGCGAGGTGTTCTCGAGCTGGCCCGATGCCTTCTGAAAGCGCAGGTTGAACTGCTCCTTCTTGAGTTTCGCCAACTGATCGTCGAGCTGATCGAGCGACATGCCCTTCAAATCACCCGCTGTCATCGTCGTAATCCTTATCCTTGCACTCGCGCGGCTTAGCCGATGCGCGTCACAATGCGTGTCTTGATCCCAAGCTTAGCAGCGCCGAGCAGGAGCGCCTCACGCGCGACCTGATCGGGAACGCCGTCGAGCTCGAACATGATGCGGCCCGGCTTCACGCGCGAGACCCACAGCTCGATACCGCCCTTGCCGGAGCCCATGCGGACTTCAGCCGGCTTCTTCGTGACCGGAACGTCCGGGAAGATGCGGATCCAGACGCGGCCAGCGCGCTTCATGTGGCGCGTGATCGCGCGGCGGGCTGCCTCGATCTGACGTGCGGTGACGCGCTCGGGCTCCACAGCCTTGAGGCCATGAGATCCGAAGTTCAGAGTCGTGCCGCCCTTCGCAGCGCCGTGGATGCGGCCCTTGAACTGCTTGCGGAACTTTGTCTTTTTCGGTGACAGCATCTTCCGATTCCTTCACGGGCCTTCTTAGGCCTGCTCCTGTCCTTCGTTGGCCGCTTCAGCGGAAGCGCCACCACGCGGGCCGCGATCACCGCGATCGCCCCTCGGGCCGCGACGCTCACGGCGCTCGCCATCCTCGCGACGCGGGCGTCCACCGGTGCCGTCGCCGGCTCCTTCGGTCGCGCGGCGCTCAGAGGCCATCGGGTCGTGCTCCATGAGCTCGCCCTTGAAGATCCAAACCTTGATACCGATCACGCCGTATGCGGTCTGCGCAACGCCGTAGCCGAAATCGATGTCGGCGCGGAGCGTATGCAGCGGCACGCGGCCTTCGCGGTACCACTCCGTGCGCGCGATTTCAGCGCCGCCAAGACGGCCAGCAACGTTGATACGAATACCAACGGCGCCGGCGCGCAGAGCGGTCTGCACAGCGCGCTTCATGGCGCGGCGGAATGCGACGCGGCGCTCGAGCTGCTGGGCAATGTTCTCGGCGACAAGCGTCGCGTCGGTGTCGGGCTTGCGCACTTCGAGGAGGTTCAGGTGAACTTCCGACGAGGTGTAGCGAGCCAGCTCCGAACGCAGCTTCTCGATGTCGGCGCCCTTCTTGCCGATGAGCACGCCGGGGCGCGCCGTGTGAACTGTCACGCGGCACTTCTTGTGCGGACGCTCGATCACGACCTTCGAGATGCCGGCCGTGCGCTGCATCTTCATGATGTGCTCGCGGATCGCGAAGTCCTCATGAAGGAGCTTGCCGTACTCACCACGACGGGCGAACCAGCGGCTGTCCCAGGTGCGGTTGATGCCGACGCGCAGGCCGACGGGATTGACTTTATGACCCATTACTCGGCCTCCTTCTCAGCCGCAGCAGCCTTGGTCTCGCCAGCCGGCTTCTTGGCCGCGGCCTTCTTCTTCGG
This sequence comes from Hyphomicrobium sp., assembly GCF_036262015.1. Taxonomy (GTDB): domain Bacteria; phylum Pseudomonadota; class Alphaproteobacteria; order Rhizobiales; family Hyphomicrobiaceae; genus Hyphomicrobium_C. The sequence continues at coordinate 60,460 of NZ_DATAJR010000001.1, forward strand.
AGCTGCGTCCTTGGCGGACTTGGCATCCTTGCCCTTTGCCTTGGGCTTCTCAGCCTCAGCCTCGGTCTCACGAACAACGACCGTGATCTGCGAGAACGGCTTCTTGATCGAGAAGCCGCGGCCACGACCGCGGGCCGCGAAGCGCTTCATCACGAGGTTCTTGCCGACGTAGGCCTCGGAGACGATCAGGGCGTTGACGTCGAGGTCATGATTGTTCTCGGCGTTGGCAACGGCGCTCATCACGCATTTGCGCACGTCCTGAGCGATCCGCTTCCTCGAGAACTCGAGATCGGCGAGCGCCTGGTCGACCTTCTTGCCACGGATCAGGCCCGCGACGAGGTTCAGCTTCTGCGGCGAGACGCGAAGGTTCTTCGCGATCGCGCGGGCCTCTTTATCGGAGAGGCTCCTTTCCCGGCTCGGCTTGCCCATTATCTCTTACCCACCGCTGCTTTCTTGTCGCCGCCATGGCCATGGAACGAGCGGGTCGGCGCAAACTCGCCGAGCTTATGCCCGATCATGTCCTCGGTGACGTTCACCGGAACGTGCTTCTGGCCGTTGTAGACGCCGAAGGTCAGCCCCACGAACTGGGGCAGGATCGTCGAGCGACGGCTCCAGGTCTTGATGACCTCGTTGCGGCCCGACGAACGCACCTTCTCAGCCTTCTTGAGAATGTAGCCGTCGACGAACGGGCCTTTCCAAATTGCGCGTGTCACTCTCTCGTCTCCTCGATCGTCTGCTCGACGCTTAAGTCGGGTTACTTGCTCTTCGAGCGGCTTCTGACGATGAACTTGTTGGTCTGCTTGTTCTTGCGGGTCTTGAAGCCCTTGGTCGGCTTGCCCCACGGCGTCGCCCAGTGCTTACCACCCTTGGTGCGGCCACCGTTCGGATGGTCGATCGGGTTCATAGCAATCGAGCGGACGGTCGGACGGTTGCCCTTCCAGCGCTGGCGGCCGGCCTTGCCGATCACCTCGTTGTTGTGATCCGGGTTCGAAACTGCACCCACCGAAGCCATGCACTCGGCGCGGACTTTGCGGGTCTCGCCGGAGTTGAGCTTCAGCACCGCCCAGCCAGAGTCACGGCCGACGAGCTGCACGAAGGCACCAGCGGAGCGCGCCAGCTGGCCACCGCCGCCCGGCTTCAGCTCGACGTTATGCACAATGGTGCCGATCGGCATGGCAGCCAACGGCATGGCGTTGCCGGGCTTCACGTCAACCTTTGTACCCGAGACGACCTGATCGCCAACCTGGAGACGCTGCGGCGCCAGGATGTAGGCCAGATGACCATCCGAATACTTGATCAGCGCGATGAAAGCCGTGCGGTTCGGATCGTACTCCAGACGCTCGACAGTGGCGACAACGTCGTGCTTGCGGCGACGGAAGTCGACCATGCGATACGACTGCTTGTGACCGCCGCCGATGTGACGCGTCGTGATACGGCCGTCGCTGTTGCGGCCACCGGTCTTGCGCTTGCCTTCGGTCAGCATCTTGACCGGATCACCCTTCCAAAGGTGACCGCGATCAACCTGCACCAAGTGCCGGAGACCCGGGGACGTCGGACGGTATGTCTTCAATGACATGGGGACGGCTCTCCTTTAAAGGCCCGTCGTGACGTCGATCGAGTGGCCTTCCTCGAGCGTCACGATGGCCTTTTTCACGTCGCTGAGCTGGGCCTGGATGCCGCGGAACGTGCGGCGCTTGCCTTTGCGCACCAGTGTATTCACGGCCTTGACCTTCACATTGAAGAGGGTCTCGACCGCAGATTTGATGTCGGTCTTGTTGGCGCCCGAGGCGACCTTGAAGATCACCTGGTTTGCTTCCGAAACCTGCGTTGCCTTCTCGGTGATGACCGGAGAAAGGATGACGTCATATGCCTTGAGCTTGTTCATCACTTCGCCTCCGCTTTGGCCTTCACGTCGGCGAAGCGCACGTCAAGCGCTTCAACCGCGGCCTTGGTCAGCACGAGCTTCTCGCGGCGAAGAATGTCGTAGACGTTGATGCCGGCGATCGGCAACACGTCGATGTGCGGAATGTTGCGCGCCGCGCGAGCGAACGCATCATCCAGCGACACGCCATCAATGATCAGCGCGCTCTTCCAACCGAGGGAAGCGAACTGCTTCTTGAGCGCGCCCGTCTTGCCGTCCGAGGAAGCCGTATCGATCACGACGATCTCGCCAGCCTTCGCCTTGGCAGACAGGGCATGACGAAGCGCGAGAGCGCGGAACTTCTTGGTCAGGTCGATGGCGTGGCTACGCGGCTTCGGGCCGAACGCCTTGCCGCCGCCGCGCCACTGCGGAACCGACTTGTCGCCATGACGGGCGCCACCGGTTCCCTTCTGCTTGTACATCTTCTTGCCCGTGACCGAGACTTCGGAGCGGTCCTGGGCGTGATGCGTGCCAGCCATGCGCTTGAGCTGCTGGTAACGCACCATGCGATGCAGGATGTCGCTGCGCGGCTCGAGCCCGTAAATGGCGTCGGCGAGCTCGATCTCACCGGCCTTCTTCGCTTCGAGCGTGGTGACGCTTGCTTTCATCACGCCTTCTCCTTGCTGGCCGGCTTGAACGCGCCGGGCGTCGGCGCATCGGCATGGGCCTTCTTCTTGACGGCGTCGCGAACGATCACCCAGCCACCCTTGGAGCCGGGGACGGCGCCGCGGATCATGAGCAGGCCGCGCTCAACGTCGATCTTCGCAACGACGAGGTTCTGCGTCGTGACGCGCTCGTCGCCGAGATGGCCAGCCATCTTCTTGCCCTTGAACACCTTGCCGGGGTCCTGGCGCTGACCGGTCGAGCCGTGCGAGCGATGCACGACGGAAACACCGTGCGTTGCACGCAGACCGCCGAAGTTCCAGCGCTTCATGGCACCCTGGAAGCCCTTACCCTGGCTGGTGCCAGTCACATCGACGAACTGGCCGGCAACGAAGTGGTCAGCCGTAATCTCGGCGCCCACTTCGATCAGGTTCTCCGGGCTCACGCGGAACTCTGCAAGCTTGCGCTTGGGCTCCACGCTGGCAACCGCAAAACCGCCGCGCTCCGACTTGGTGAGGCGCGAAGGCTTTCTGGTGCCGGCTCCGACCTGAACTGCGGTGTAGCCATGCTTGTCGGCGGTGCGCTGCGACAGGACCTGAAGCTTCTCAAGCTTCAGCACCGTCACAGGCACATGCTCTCCCGCATCCGTGAAGATACGGGTCATGCCGACTTTCTGTGCAATCACTCCGGAACGCATTTGTTCGCATTCCTTCCTTTTTATTCGCAGCCGACACGGAAGACCTCCCGTTCAGCGCGGTATCCTCTAGAGCTTAATTTCCACGTCCACGCCTGCAGCGAGGTCGAGCTTCATAAGAGCATCGACAGTCTGCGGGGTGGGATCCACGATATCCAACATGCGCTTGTGCGTGCGCATCTCGAACTGCTCGCGGCTCTTCTTGTCGATGTGCGGAGAGCGATTCACCGTGAAACGTTCGATGCGAGTCGGCAACGGGATTGGGCCCCGAACCTCCGCGCCGGTGCGCTTCGCCGTGTTCACGATTTCCCGCGTCGACGCATCGAGAATTCGATGGTCGAACGCCTTCAATCGGATGCGGATGTTTTGGCCGTTCATTGTCTTGAACCCGCTAAATGAGAGAAGCGCTCCAGCCCGGCGTTACCGCCGCCCTCTCGAGCGCCTCTCTTCTTTTGCTACTCAACGATCTTGGTGACGACGCCGGCGCCGACGGTGCGGCCGCCTTCGCGAATTGCGAAGCGCACCTTCTCTTCCATGGCGATCGGCGAGACCAGCTCGACATCCACCGCGATGTTGTCGCCGGGCATCACCATTTCCGTGCCTTCCGGCAGCGTCACGACGCCGGTGACGTCGGTCGTGCGGAAGTAGAACTGGGGACGATAGTTGGTGAAGAACGGCGTGTGACGGCCGCCCTCTTCCTTGGTGAGGACGTAGGCCTCAGCCTTGAACTTCTTGTGCGGCTTCACGGAGCCGGGCTTTGCGAGAACCTGGCCACGCTCGACGGCTTCCTTGTCGATGCCGCGCAGGAGGCAACCGACGTTGTCGCCGGCTTCGCCGCTATCCAGAAGCTTGCGGAACATTTCGACGCCGGTCACGATCGACTTCTGCGTCGCTGCGAGACCAACGATCTCGATTTCCTCGCCAACCTTGATCACGCCGCGCTCGATACGGCCGGTGACGACCGTGCCGCGGCCCGAGATCGAGAACACGTCTTCGATCGGCATCAGGAAGGGCTGATCCTTCGGACGCTCCGGGAGCGGGATGTAGGTGTCGAGAGCTTCGTAAAGCTTGATGATCGCTTCGTCAGCGAGCGGGCCCTTCTCGCCGTTCAGCGCCTTGACGGCGGCGCCGCGGATGACCGGCGTGTCGTCGCCCGGGAACTGGTACTTCGAGAGAAGTTCGCGAACTTCCATCTCGACGAGATCGAGGAGCTCGGGGTCGTCAACGATATCGCACTTGTTCAGGAACACGACGATGTAGGGAACGCCGACCTGACGGGCGAGCAGAATGTGCTCGCGGGTCTGCGGCATCGGGCCGTCGACTGCGGACACGACCAGGATCGCGCCGTCCATCTGAGCGGCGCCGGTGATCATGTTCTTGACGTAGTCGGCGTGGCCGGGGCAGTCGACGTGGGCGTAGTGGCGGTTCGGCGTCGCGTACTCGACGTGCGAGGTGGCGATCGTCAGAATCTTGGTGGGGTCGCGGCGGCCCTGGCTCTCAGAAGCTTTCGCAACGTTGTCATAGGTAATCGCGCTGGTCGTCCAGCCGCGGTCAAACGAGACCTTCGTCAAGGCCGCAGTCAGCGTGGTCTTGCCGTGGTCGACGTGACCGATGGTGCCGACGTTTACGTGCGGCTTGTTGCGCTCGAATTTCGCTTTGGCCATCGTAGCCTCTCCTTAAAGCTCGTTCTGTACCTGTCCGGGGTTCACCCGGTAACCTTCGCCTGAGACTGCACCCCGGCTGGGGCGCCACCATCAGGCGTATTTCGCCTTAACTTCATCCGCCACGTTGCGCGGCACGTCTGCGTAATGCGCGAACTGCATCGTGTAGGACGCGCGCCCCGTAGACATCGACCGCAGCTGGCTCACGTAGCCGAACATGTTCGCGAGCGGCACGTAGGCACGGATGACCGTCGCGTTGCCGCGCATCTCCTGCGTGCGGATCTGGCCGCGGCGGGAGTTGATGTCGCCGATGATCGAGCCGACGAAATCGCCCGGCGTGACCACCTCGACGTCCATGATCGGCTCGAGAATCTTCACGCCACCCTTTTCGCAGCCTTCCTTCATGGCCGCGCGGGTCGCGATTTCGAACGCGATCGCAGAAGAGTCCACCTCGTGGAAGGCGCCGTCGTGGAGCGTCACCTTCATGTCGACGAGCGGGAAGCCGATCAGAACACCGTTGTCCCACACCGACTTGACGCCCTTTTCGACGCCCGGGATGTACTCGCGGGGAACGGTGCCGCCAACGATGGTGCTCTCGAACACGTTACCCTTGCCGGTCTCGTTCGGCTCGAGCTTGAGCTTGACGCGGGCGAACTGGCCCGTACCGCCGGTCTGCTTCTTGTGCGTGTAGTCGATGTCAGCCGGACGTGCGAGCGTCTCACGATAGGCGACCTGTGGGGCGCCGACGTTGGCTTCGACGTTATAGGTGCGCTTCAGGATGTCGACCTTGATGTCGAGATGAAGCTCGCCCATGCCCTTGAGAATGGTTTCGCCGCTTTCCTGATCGACGGAAACACGGAAGGACGGATCCTCGACAGCCATGGTGTTGAGAGCGATCGCCATCTTCTCCTGGTCGGCCTTGGTCTTGGGCTCGATCTTGAGGTTGATGACGGGCTCCGGGAATTCCATCTTCTCAAGGATGACGGGCTTGTTCGGATCGCACAGCGTTTCGCCCGTGCGCGTATCCTTGAGGCCCTGCAGCGCGACGATGTCGCCAGCATAGGCTTCCTTGATTTCTTCGCGGTCGGCGGCGTGCATGAGGTACATGCGGCCAGCGCGCTCTTTCTTGTCGCGCGAGGTGTTGGCGAGCGCCATGCCCTGCTCGAGCTTACCCGAGTAGACGCGGCAGAACGTGATCGAACCGACGTGCTCGAAGCTCATGATCTTGAAGGCGATCATGGCAAGCGGCTCGCTGTCGGACGGACGGCGCGGGCTCTCTTCGCCGGTCTTCGGATCGATGCCCTTGTAGGCTTCACGGTCGAGCGGGCTCGGCAGGAAGTCGACGACGGCGTCGAGAAGCGGCTGGACGCCCTTGTTCTTAAAGGCAGAGCCGCAGAGCATCGGGTAGAAGGCGCGCGTGACGGTCGCCTTACGGATGAGCTTACGGAGCGTCGCCTCGTCGGGCTCCTTGCCCTCGAGGTAAGCTTCCATCGCCGCATCGTCCATCTCGACGGCGGCCTCGATCATCGCAGCGCGGAATTCGTTCGCTTTATCGACGAGGTCGGCAGGGATCTCGCCCTCGACCATCGGAGCGTCCTTGGCGTCGCCTTCCCAGACGATCGACTTCATTTTGATGAGGTCGACGACACCCTTGAAATCGGCTTCGGCACCGATCGGAATCTGCAACGGCACAGCGCGCGCACCAAGCTTGTCCTTGATGTCTGCGACGCACATGTAGAAATCGGCGCCAGTCTTATCCATCTTGTTGGAGAAGATGATGCGCGGAACGTTGTACTTGTCGCCCTGACGCCAGACGGTCTCAGTCTGCGGCTCGACGCCCTGGTTGGAGTCGAGCACGCACACGGCGCCATCGAGCACGCGCAGCGAACGCTCGACTTCGATGGTGAAGTCGACGTGACCTGGGGTGTCGATGATGTTCAGACGACGCTTCTTGTTGTCACGACCCACCCAGAAGCAGGTTGTCGCGGCCGACGTGATCGTGATGCCCCGCTCAGCTTCCTGATCCATGAAGTCCATCGTCGAGGCGCCATCGTGCGTCTCGCCGATCTTGTAGGATCGTCCGGTGAAGTAGAGGATCCGCTCGGTCGTCGTGGTCTTGCCAGCATCAATGTGGGCCATGATGCCGAAGTTGCGGTAGTCCTCAATGGCGTATTGCCGGGCCATGCGATTGCCTCAGAGTTTTTCCATTTGCGCTTCAGTTGCCAACCCTAGCGGAGCCAAGCTCCACTTGGACGCAACCGCCGCGACTACCAGCGGTAATGAGAGAACGCCCGGTTGGCGTCCGCCATCTTGTGAGTGTCTTCGCGCTTCTTGACTGCCGTGCCGCGGTTCGAAGCTGCATCGAGCAGCTCGGCCGAGAGACGCTCAACCATCGTGTTCTCGTTGCGGCCGCGCGCAGCAGCGATGATCCAGCGGATCGCGAGAGCCTGACGGCGCTCAGAGCGAACCTCGACCGGAACCTGGTAGGTCGCACCACCGACGCGGCGAGAACGAACCTCGACAGCCGGCATCACGTTGTCCAACGCCTGATGGAACATGGCGATCGGATCCGACTTCGCCTTCTGCTCCATACGCTCGAGGGCGCCATACACGATGCGCTCAGCGACCGACTTCTTGCCGTCGCTCATGACGGCGTTCATGAACTTGGTCAGCACCAGATCCGCAAACTTCGGATCCGGATTGACTTCGCGCTTCTCTGCACTGTGACGACGGGACATGTGTCCTAGTCCTTCGCTTATTCTCGCTTCGGCTCACCCCCGGGCGAGCCAACCTTGGAACTTCGAGATCCCGGATCTTTCCGCTCCTAAGCGGCTCGCCCGGGGTACCTCTGCAAGCGGCCCTTACTTCGGCCGCTTAGCTCCGTACTTCGAACGACGCTGCTTACGGTTGGCGACACCCTGGGTGTCGAGCACGCCGCGCAGAATGTGGTAACGAACGCCGGGCAAGTCCTTGACGCGACCGCCACGGATCAGGACCACGGAGTGCTCCTGAAGGTTGTGACCCTCGCCCGGAATGTAGCCGATGACCTCGTAGCCGTTGGTCAGGCGAATCTTCGCGACCTTACGGAGCGCCGAGTTCGGCTTCTTCGGCGTCGTCGTGTAGACGCGGGTGCACACGCCACGCTTCTGAGGGCAAGCCTCCATGTGGCGCGACTTCTCGCGGTAAACCTTCGGGTTCCGGGGTTTCCGGATCAGCTGTTGTATCGTTGGCATGAATGCCCCGCTTATTCGTTCGGCTCCAAATACCTTGGCACCCTTTCGGCTGCCACTTCGTCCCGCTCGGCCCGCGCGTCCGTGACAGCGCATGCACCAAACGAAACCTGCCGAGCCCCGGAGCCCCGGAAGCCTAGCATGGAAAAAACCAGAGGATCATCCGGCTCGCCTTTCGGCTCGCCAGCGATCTTGGCCCGAAAATGTCCTCTGCTTTGGGACGGCAGCGTTTAGGCTGAAGCGCAAAAGAGAGCGCAGAGAGGGCCTACCACCTACCGTGAGAGTGGCGTTCCTATATACAAACGCCGATTCCGGGTCAACACCTTGTGGACAACCAAAACGCAAGAAGTGACGCGTTGCCCCTTGGCTAGCGGGTTTTCGGGCGCAAATGCGTGGACGCGCCGCAGTCAACACCCTTCGTTTATCATACGAAAGTCTTTTTTGTCCGGCGAGATCTCACCTTCTCGGGCTCGACCCCGGGGGCGTGCGGCTCCTGCGTTCGAAATGGATATTTCTTCGACCTGGAGGGCGAAAATGCCTCCTTTTCTCAGCGCTTCAGCCTTGACGGGGCAGACGCGCCCGAACCTCTGGCACGGTGCACTGCTTCTTCTCGGCTTCCTGGTTCTGGTCACGATTCCCACCATGCTGCTGTGGGGCGTCGCAGGCCTGGCGGCTGCGGCGATATTGCTCGCCCTTATTCTCCCCTTGGCGGTGGGAATGCCCGCAGAGGCCGTGATGCGGCTTTACCAGACAACGCGTCTGCCCCGGGACGACAGCCAGCTTTCGAGTCTCGTGGATGTCCTGAGCTTCCGGGCCGAGTTGCCTCGGCGACCGGACCTCTACGTCATCCCCAGCATGACGCTCAACGCCTTCGCGGCCGGATCGCGGGACCGATCGGCGATCGCAGTTACCGAAGGGCTGTTGCGACGGCTAACCTTGGCCGAGACGGCGGGCGTGCTGGCCCATGAAATCTCGCATATCCGGAATAACGACCTTCTCGTCATGGGGCTCGCGGACGTGATCACGCGCGTCCTGCAGCTCATGAGCTACCTGGCACTCGGATTTGCCGTATTCAACGTTTTCGCCTACGCGCGGGGCGATGACATGATCTCGTGGTGGGCCGTTCTTTTCCTCTACCTCGCCCCCGCCCTCTCCAGCCTTCTTCAACTCGGTCTCTCCCGCGCCCGCGAGTTCGAGGCGGACCGAAATGCCGTGGTGCTGACAGGCGATCCGGGCGCCTTGGCCTCTGCCCTGCGCCGCCTTGAGACGTATACGGGGCACTTCTGGGAGGACCTGATGTTTCCGGTTCCCGCCCGGCGCGTCCCGCACCCTTCGCTGCTGCGGTCGCACCCGGAAACCGAGGACCGTGTCCAACGCCTGATCGCTCTCAAGGGCGAGGCTTCCGCGCACGAACCGCTGGTCATCGTCGAGCAGCCGATGATGTCCCTGGTCGGCTATGGTCCGGGGGACATGCGTCCCCGCTACCGGTGGCCCGGGCTTTGGTTCTAAGGCGCTAAATCCCGCTACTTGCAGGGGATGTGACGGCGCACAGGGTTGCCTCGCGGCCGTCGCCAGCGTATCAGCGCGCTCATGAACGACACGCCGCCCACCGCCCCGCCCGTTCCCCGCTCGACGCTCAAGCTCGAAGCGATTCCGGATCTCGTCCAGCGCCTGCGCGCCGGTGAGCGGCGGGCCATTGCCGCGGCCGTCACGGAGCTCGAGAAGCTGTCGGCGAGCGCGCCGCCGCTCCTCGAAGCGTTGCAGCCCTATCTCGGCAAGGCGCTCGTGGTGGGCTTCACGGGCCCTCCGGGCGCCGGCAAATCCACGCTCGTCAATGCCGTCATCGCACACGTGCGTTCGCAGGGTGGCACTGTCGGCGTGATCGCCGTCGATCCGTCGAGTCCAATCTCGGGCGGTGCGATTCTCGGCGACCGCATCCGCATGACCGCCGCCCTGGACGACGACGGCGTCTTCGTGCGCTCTCTCGCGAGCCGTGGCTATCTCGGCGGCCTTTCGCCGGCGGCCGTCCGCGTCATCGATGCGCTCGATGCGGCAGGATTCGACCTCGTGCTCCTGGAGACGGTCGGCACCGGACAAAGTGAAATGGACGTCGCGGAAGTGGCCGACGTACGGGTCGTGATCTCGGCGCCGGGTCTCGGCGACGACATTCAGGCGATGAAGTCGGGCCTACTCGAGATCGCCGACATTCTGGTCGTCAACAAGGGCGACCGCGAGGGCGCGGAGCTGACCCTGCAACAGCTTCTTGGCGCGCTGTCGATCCGCTCGATGCGCGCTCATATTCCGGTGCTCAAGACGACCGCAACGACGGGCGAAGGCGTGCCCGAGCTTTTCAAAGCCATGCAAGAGGTCGGCGCGCGGGGTGAAAAGGCCGGACCGATGGCACGGCGGCGGCGGCGCGCGCGCTATCTCATCGCTCGCGCAGCGGCGGACATCGTCGCGCATCGGGTCAAGGAGGACAGCGGTCGCGAGATCGACGGCCTCGCCGACGACGTCTTGTCCGGCCGCATCAGCCCGGATACGGCGGCGCGCAAGCTTCTGTCACGCTAGCCCAGCGCCGCGCGCAGCATCCAGCCGATCAAAAACATCAGGCCCATCCCGATCCCCAGGATCCAGCTGCGGTAGCGGCGAAACAGCTGATAGGCGGCGGGCGTGTGCCGGACTCGCTGCGTGGATTCCAAGCCGCTACCGGTCGCGGGTGGTGTCGTGAGCTTTAAAATGCGCGTTGGCGACTCATCCGTTGCGGTCGCCGTTGCGTCGTCTTCGATCTTGAGAACGACGACAGTCGCGTTGTCCTGATCCGGATCGCGCTTGGCTTCGACGGCGGCGATCAGGCGTTCCGCCATCTCGCCAGCCGCCCCGTCGCGGTTCGCGTAGACAATGTCACCGATCTCGTCGCCAGCGAGCGTTGCAATACCGTCGCTGGCGAGAATGAGCCAGTCCCCAGCCGCAAGCGGATAGGGATCACCCTGAAGATCGAGGATCTCAATCTTTTTCCCCGTCAGAGCCGAACGGAGGGCGTTGCGATAAGGGTTACTCGCTGCCTCGCCCGCCGACATTTTTCCTCGACGCGCCTGGTCGTCGAGGAAGGCGCCGAGTGAATGATCGGCATTAAGGCGCAGCACATCCGGCGCGCGAAACAACAGAAGCAGCGAGTCTCCGACGCTCACCCACCGCAAGCCCGCGCCGTCGATCCACGCTCCGACCAGAGTGCAGCCCATGCCGCGCAAACCGGCAGTCTCGGAGGCGCGAGCGGCAATAGCCGAATTGCTTGCGCCAAGGGCGGTATGCAGGCGATCCCCGGCCGCGCCATGGCGTCCAGAGAACGCGCTGATGAACGTCTCACACGCGAGCCTTCCCGCTACCTCGCCTCCGGCATGTCCGCCCATCCCATCGGCGACCACGGCAAGAACGCCCTCGCCGTCCTGCGCGGCGGGGTGAGCCGCCGAGGGCCAGATCGCGAAGGCGTCTTCTTGTTTGGCGCGCGTACCGATCGTGGCCCGGGCTGCGCCTGCCACGCGCCAGGTCATGCGTCGCCGACCTCGTCATTCCAGGAGAAATCGGGACCGCAGCAGGCGACGAACCGGAACGTGGTGTTACCGATGCGGAAGATGTCGTTGGGCTTCAGCTCGGTCGGTGCCAGCACAGGCTTTCCGCCAAGCCGCACAAGGTTCGATTTGCCGCCATGCTGAAGGTAGAAGGTCTGTGTTTCGTCGTCGAAGGTGATGAAAGCGTGCTCCTCGCGCGAAATGCTTTCGTCACCAAAGTCGAGAGAAATGCGCTGATCGGGACCTCGGCCGACCGAATTCATACCGACAAAAACTGGCCGGAAACCGCCCCGGCCCGGCCCTTTCACAATGACGATCCAGCCTGCAACCGGGTCTATGTCGACGGTGCCTTCACGTATATACTGCGTCTTGGCGAGAGGCTGCGGCCTCGCCGCCGGAGAGGCCGCAGACGCCCCGAAGTTGCCGACGAGGCGCGTGGTGCCGATGACAGAGCCGGTACGGGGCGGCACGGCGCCCTCTTGCATGTCGGGGCGGGAAACCAAGCGTGTTCTTTTATCCTCCTCGTCGCCCGGACTTCTCGGATCGTTGTTCATCATCGTCTCCTTGTCCCGGCCCCTTCGAGCGATCTCGAAGGGGCGAGACATTTCCTGAATTCAGGTCGAGAACTCCGTCTCGGCGCGGAAGCGCAACCGGACCTCACCGAGCTCCACGGTGTCGCCGTCGTTGAGCTCACGCGATTTGTATTTGGTCTTGTTCACGAGGACGCCGTTCCCGCCACCGAGATCGGTGATCACGAAGCGCCGCGTGTCGGCGTTGTAGTGCAACACCGCGTGACGCCGCGAAATCGAGTCATTCAACAGGCAGATGTCGTTGTCCCGGTGCCGTCCGACGCGCACGTTGGTCGTGCGAAGCGGATGGCGTCCGGTGCCGTCGAGGACTTCGAGCCAGCCATAGATCGCCGGCTCAGCCTGCGCCGAATCGCGCAGCGCCTCGGCTGTTTGCTCCTCCTGCACATCTGCAGCGTTTGAAGTGCCTGAAGCGTCTGCCGCAACGCTCGGCGCAGCGAGACCCCGGGCTAGCAAGCCGCGTCCATAGGTCATGAAGCCGACGATACCGAGCCCCAGCAACGCGCCTAGAGCCACAAGCGGGATCGAATTGTCCTCGACCCAGTTCATGAACCCGCCGGACGGTCCCGGCTTTGGATCCGCGGCGCGTTCAAGGGTCGTCTCAAACGACGGAACGGCCGCGGCGGGAACCGCGACGTCCATTTCCGTTTTGAGGGTTTGGCCGTCGGCCAGCTCGGCTGCAAGCTCAACCGTCTGTGAGCCGGGCTCCCCGGCGAGCGCGACCTCAACGGTGCCGCCATTCTCCAGAACTTCGCTCGCGAAGCGGCTGGTGATGACGTCCTTAGCCAGGTCCTTGGTTCCCTGCTTCACTTCGACCGCATAGCCGCCGGTATCCTCGGCCAGGCGCGAGAGCTTCTGGAACTTGGGACGCTCGGCGCGATCGTCATAGAAGCCGAGTACGTGAATTGTGACGCCCGCGTCGCGCGCCGCCGTCACAACCTGATCGTGCGAATAGCTTGTGTCATTGGACGTGCCGTCACCCAGGATGACGAGGGCCTTGCGGTTACCGCTCTCCTTGCCGAGGGCCTCGATCGCCTGCAGGGCCGATTTATAGAGTTGTATAGTCGCTGGCGCGGATTTGACTGCGATGACCTGGCGCGCGAACTCGTTCTTCGACGCGCCGGAATCGGACACCAGCGTCAGATCATCGGCAAACGTGTAGGCGATGAAGCGGCGCTTGTTGCCGCGATGATCCGCGAACGTGACGACCGCATCCCCCATTTGCGACAGCGTCGTACGCCGAGCATTGGGAAGGAGCTGGATCAAATAGGCGGTGGTCAAGCCTTCGTTGGCGGACTCGAACGGCTGAAACTTGGTTTCCAGCTCAGCCGCGTGCCCCTTGGGCGCGGCCTTGACGCCGCTAAACACGGCAAAGCCATTGGCGCGGACGTCACAGGTAACGGTCGCCCCGCCAGCCGAGGACCGCGGCTCCTGGCACTTTGTGACAAGCTTGACCTGTGCGGCTTCAACGCCGGGCGAGCCAATCGCGGAGAACAACACGCCGATCGCCAGTATCGCTTCGCGCAGCCTCAACGGGCGCAGCATGCTCGCGTCTCCAGGTGTCGTCCCCACGGGTAAGAAAAATCATCTTACGCTGGTGATGTTTGGCGTTCAACAAGCGCACCCGCAGCACTCGTGTCTTGCGCACTGTTCTTATTCATGGAATCCGCCCGATCCCACAGCGCCTCCCTTTTCGCCGCAGGGCGAATGGGGCATTGTAGGGTCATGGGCTAGGAGGGTGCCGCTTCATGGAGGCTCGGAACGAGGCCGTGCTGCCGGTCGGCACGCGGATCGATCAGTACGTCGTCACCGGACTGCTGGGGCGCGGCGGGTTTGGCATTACCTATCTCATCAACGACGAGATGCTGAACAAGGAGTTCGCCCTCAAGGAATTCTTTCCTGAGGATCTCGTCCGACGCGAGGGCGACAGCCTCAAGTTTCTGGCGCGCGCAAACTCGGAAGCCGACTACCGCTGGGCGCTCAAGAAGTTTTTCGACGAGGCGCGCCTGCTTGCGCAGTTCAATCATGCGAACATCGTCGGCGTGCGGCGTGTCTTCGAGCTCAACGATACCGCCTACATGGTGCTCGATCTCGTCAAAGGCATAACGTTCGAGAAGTGGCTACGCGGTCTCGACAGCCCGCCCACTCAAGACGAACTCGATCTCGTGGCCGGACCCTTGCTCGACGCGCTCGAACTTGTGCACGAGAACCGCACCTGGCACCTCGACATCTCGCCCGAGAACATCATGGTGCGCGCGGCGGACGGCGCGCCGATCCTGCTCGACTTCGGCGCCTCGCGGTTCGAGATCAAGCAGCATTCGCAACTCGTCTCGGCGCTCGTCTTCAAAAGCGGCTACTCGGCGCCGGAGCAGTACACGTCCAACGCGGACCGCTACGGCCCCTGGACCGACATCTACGCGTTTGCGGCGACGCTCTATCGCGCCGTGACGGGCGAGCGGCCAATAGAGGCCACGTCGCGGCAGCTCTCCGACGACCTGAAGCCGGCGGTTAAATATTCCGGCCCTTATCGGCGGAGCTTTCTCGAGGCCATCGACGCAGCGCTCAAATTGCCGCCGGGCGAACGTCCGCAGTCGATCCGAGACTGGCGGACGATGCTGCTCGATGGCAGCTCTGTGGTCCCGGTTGAGCCGGCGACAGGCTCCCAGCGCGCGACACTCTCCAGACAAGGGACCGCCTCCCGTCCGCCGCTTGCGTATACGCGTCTCATCACAACGGGTCTCTCCAAACTGGGCGGAGCGTCGCGAATCTCCAAGGCGCTCTACGGCGCCATTGCGGCCGGTGTCGTGGCGCTGCTCGGCGGTGGTGCGCTGCTCGCGAGCGGCGAGAAGAACCCGTTCGCCGAATGCGGTGGACTGTTTTCGAGCGCCGACTGCTGGGGCGCCGTCGTCGACAAAGGCGGCAACATCTTCGCGCGCGTCGAGGAGCCGACCAAGGAAGCGGCGCAGACGGCGGCGCTGAAGAAGTGCGCGGACAAGCTCGGCGGGACCGGGTGCACCGTGATTGCCACCCTCGCCAAGGACGAGTGTTGGGCTCTGGCCGAAACGCCGGGCGATCCTACGCGATGGAAGGCCTCGGCTGGAAAGTCGATGGACCTCGCACAAAAGGATGCCCGGTGGGATTGCGAACGCTCCTTCGGCACGTGCCAGATCACGTTGACGTTCTGCGCCGACGGCACGAAGGGACCGTGAGATCTCTTTTTCTATTCCCGGAAGCGGTTCGTAATAGGGTAGCGGCGATCGCGTCCGAAGTTCCGGCTTGAGATCTTCACACCCGGCGCGGCTTGGCGCCGCTTGTATTCGGCGAGATAGAGCAAGCGCTCGATTTTGCGCACGACGTCCTCGGAGTGCCCGCGCGCAATGACGTCCTGCACAGGCATCTCCTGCTCGACGAGGCAGGCGAGAATGTCGTCCAGCACGTCGTAGGGCGGCAGGCTGTCCTGGTCCGTTTGGTTCTCACGCAGCTCCGCCGTCGGCGGGCGCACGATGATACTCTCAGGAATAACCTCACCTGCGGGACCACGTCCACCGACAGGGACGTTCTCGTTGCGCCAGCGCGCGAGCCGGTAAACCTCAAGCTTGTAGAGATCCTTCACGGGATTGAAGCCGCCGTTCATGTCGCCGTAGAGCGTGGCGTAGCCGACGCTCATCTCGCTCTTGTTGCCGGTGGTCAGCACCATGGCACCGAACTTGTTCGAGATGGCCATGACGATGACGCCACGTGCCCGGCTCTGAATGTTTTCCTCGGTGATGCCGGGCGTCTTGCCCGCGAAGAGGGGCGCGAGTGTTTCCGTGAAGCCTTTGACGGCGGGCTCGATCGGAACCGTATCGAAGCGGATGCCGAGCCTTTCGGCACACGTCGTGGCGTCGGCAATGCTTTGGTTGGAGGTATACCGGTAAGGCATCATGATCGCGTGGACACGGTCGGCGCCCAGCGCATCGACAGCCATGGCGGCTACCAGTGCGCTGTCGATGCCACCGGACAAGCCGAGCACGACGCCCGGGAAGCGGTTCTTGTCGACGTAGTCGCGCAGCCCGAGAACGCAGGCGTGGTAGGCAGTGCTATCGCCTTCCGGAAGGCGATAGATCGGACCCTTCGTGCAGCTCCATCCGTCCGATGTCTTCGTCCATTCGGTGAGCGCGATGTGCTCCTCCCAGGCGGGGAGCTGGCAGGCGAGCTTGTGGTTGGCGTTGAGCACGAACGATGCGCCATCGAAGACCAGCTCGTCCTGACCACCGACCTGG
Source organism: Hyphomicrobium sp. (assembly GCF_036262015.1). Classification (GTDB taxonomy): domain Bacteria; phylum Pseudomonadota; class Alphaproteobacteria; order Rhizobiales; family Hyphomicrobiaceae; genus Hyphomicrobium_C. Next base: position 76,984 of record NZ_DATAJR010000001.1, read on the forward strand.
TTGACGTAGGCCAGTGGCAGCCCTGTCTCCGTGACACGCGCGACCGCCACGTTCATGCGCAGATCCGGCTTCTTCCAATCAAACGGCGAGCCGTTGGGAACGATCAGGATCTCGGCGCCGCATTCGGCCAGACACTCGGCGACCTCATCTTTCCAGATGTCCTCGCAAATCGGCACGCCAAGCCGAACACCGCGAAAGGCAATGGGGCTCGGGAGCTCTCCGGCGGAGAACACGCGCTTCTCGTCGAAGACGCCGTAGTTCGGCAGATCCACTTTGTAGCGGACGGCCGTGATCGTTCCTTCATCGAGGAGCGCCACGGCGTTGTAGATAGCGCCCTGATCGGGCCAGACCGTCCCCACTAGTACGGCGGGACCGGGGCCGAGCGTCTTGGCCAGCGCTTCGAGGCGGCTGCGCGCCGCGACGTGGAACGCGGGTCTCAGCACGAGGTCTTCCGGCGGATACCCGGTCAGAAACAATTCCGGAAAGACGATCAGGTCGGCGCCTTCGGCGGCTGCCCGTTCGCGCGCCGCGCGCAGCTTCTGCTCATTGCCGGCCAAGTCGCCCACGATGGGGTTCAACTGTGCCAGGGCAATTTTGAGGGAAGCGGGTGCGGAAAGTGCATTTTGGCTCATGGCGGAAAGATTTAGGGCCGCGGCCGCTTCGGGTCTAGAGCATCTTGCGATCCGATGTAGTCGGATCACACGATGCAATAGGTTTTTGTTTTATCGCATTTTCTCGCGACGAACCCGCCTCCACCTCATCGGAAAATGCTCTAGCGGCATTGAGGCGCGCAGGCCGCATTCGCCCCGCGGATATTGCAACCCGGCGATCCGTTCCCGCCGTAGACCGCGACTGTTCCAGCCTCTATCAGAATGAGTCTGCTTCCGCCCGCCAGTCAGCCAATCTCCTCATGCTCTCGATATTCGCGATCATCGCACCCGTTTTCGCGCTCATGGCCAGCGGATTTGCCGCCCGGCGCTTGCGATTGATCGGCCCGACAGCTGTGTCGGAGCTCAACCGCGTTGTGGTCTATCTCGCGCTGCCGGCCTTGCTGTTCGATATCATGGCGCACGCGAGCTGGAGCGACCTCGCACAGCCGCTGTTCACAGCGGCATTCGGCCTCGCGTGCGGGATCGTGTTCTATGCGACGGTCATTTGCAGCCTCATCGCGGGCCGGCCGCTGGCGTCGGCCAGCATCGATGGGTTGCTCGGATCCTATGCCAACACAGCCTACATCGGCTTTCCGGTTCTGCTCATGCTCTTCGGCAAGGAGAGCCTCGTTCCCGTCACGATCGCGTCCATCCTGACAGTCTGTGTGCTGTTCGCATCTGCCATCGTGCTGGCGGAAATCGGCGAGCATACCGAGCGGCGCCCGCTGCGCCTCGCAGGGAAGGTGATCCTCTCACTCGCGCGCAATCCGCTCGTCATTGCGCCACTGCTCGGCGTGGCGTACGGAGCAACCGGACTCGGCTTGCCCGGTGCGGCCGACACGTTCCTCAAGCTTCTGGGAGGGGCCGCGAGCCCGCTGGCACTCGTCGTAATCGGCCTTTTTCTCGCGGAACCACGGCCTGTCACCGACGCCAATCCACGCGCCGCGCCTCTGCTCGCAGCTGTGAAGCTCTTTGTCCATCCTGCGCTGACCTGGGCACTCGCCGTCGCGCTGGCCGTGCCGCCCCGCCTCGCCGCCATGGCGGTGCTGCTCGCGGCCATGCCAACCGGCACCGGGCCTTTCATGCTGGCCGAGTTTTACCGGCTACCTGCGGTCGTGACCTCGGCGGTTATCCTGATCTCGACCCTCGGCGCTCTGGCTACATTGCCCGCCCTCATGTTGGTTATGGGCGCGGGCAGCCCCTAGGGCGCCGCTAACCAGTCCGTCCAATGAACTTCGACCAATGGACAGGGGGCGGCGACGCCGCAGCCCCTTGTGCCCGCCAGCCCCATAGGGCACAGATTTTTCAAACTCACAGAGATCCCATCCCATGCGCATCGACGCGATTGCCATCGGCACCAACCCGCCGCACGATATCAACGTCATCATCGAGGTGCCGGTTGGTGGCGAACCGATCAAGTACGAGCTGGACAAGGCGTCCGGTACTCTTGTCGTCGACCGGTTCCTCTATACGCCGATGCGCTATCCGGGGAATTACGGATTTGTTCCTCACACACTTTCGAACGATGGCGATCCCATCGACGTGCTCGTCTGCAATACGCGTGCGATTGTACCGGGTGCCGTCATCAACTGCCGTCCGGTCGGCGTGCTGGTTATGGAAGATGAAGGCGGCGGCGACGAAAAGGTGATTGCCGTACCCTCAAGCAAGCTCACCAAACGGTACGACAAAGTGAAGAACTACTCGGACTTGCCTGAAATCACCATTCAGCAGATCGAGCACTTCTTCTCCCACTACAAGGATCTCGAGCCGAACAAGTGGGCCAAGATCCATCACTGGGGCGATGCCGCGGAAGCCCACCGCATGATCGCCGAAGCGATCGAACGCGCGAAGGCGTGAGGCCGGGCTAGCCTCTCACCTTCTCGGCAATAGACGTGTTCGTCGGTGCCGCGGCGGTCTGATCGTACGCCGTCTTGATGTATTGACTTCCCGTCTTTGTGATCTTTGTCGTCCAGCCGGTATCCCACGTAATCACTGCCGAGGGGCTTTCCTCGGTCCACGCTCCCGTCATGCCTTCGCAGGCCCGATCGGCCTCGGCGACGCCAGATGCGAACAGCGTAATTTCGAACGGATTACCTGCCGTATCCTTCACGGCCCACGTTCCGGCAAACTCGCTCCTGGCCAAGTTCTCTTCGCCGGAGCCGACGAGCGACAGAAAGCTGGAGAGCATTGCGCTCCCCTGTTTGCTCAAGCTTCCCATGCGTTAGTCCTCCGCTTTTCTGAGGCCGGCGCGTGGTATGCGCGGCCATGCGGATGAAAAACGCCTGATGAGGGCGACAGTTCCCCGAGGGAATTGGGACACCCTTTCGTATTTCAGGGTGTCCCAAGCTTGCTTTGCTTAACCGAGAGCGACCTGCGATCGCGCGGGGGCGGCCGCCGCTTCACGCTCAAGCTTCATGCGTTCGGCCACCAGGAAGGCCAGTTCCAGCGATTGATCGGCATTGAGACGCGGATCGCACTGGGTGTGGTAGCGATCCATGAGATCCGTTTCGGAAATCGCCGCGGCGCCGCCCGTGCACTCCGTGACGTTCTGCCCCGTCATTTCGACATGGATGCCGCCGGCGTGCGAGCCCTCGGCGCGGTGGACGTCGAAGAACGCCTCGACCTCTTTCAGGATGCGGTCGAAGGGACGCGTCTTGTAGCCGTTGGCAGCGCTGATGGTGTTGCCGTGCATCGGATCGCAGGCCCAAACCACCGTGCGTCCGGCCTTCTTCACGGCGCGGATGAGCTTGGGCAGGTGCTGGCCCACCTTCTCGTGGCCGAAGCGGCAGATCAGGGTCAAGCGGCCCGGTTCATCCTTCGGGTTCAGGATGTCGATCAGGCGCAACAAGCTGTCGGGGTCGAGTGACGGGCCGCACTTAAGGCCGATCGGATTCTTCACGCCGCGGCAGAACTCGACGTGAGCATGGTCGGGCTGGCGCGTGCGATCGCCGATCCAGATCATGTGACCCGAGGTGGCGTACCAGTCTCCGCTCGTGGAATCGAGGCGCGTCAATGCCTGCTCATAGTTGAGCAGCAGGGCTTCATGGCTGGTGTAGAAGCTCGTCGCCCGAAGCTGCGGCGTGTTCTCGCTCGTGATGCCGCAGGCGCGCATGAAGCCCAAGGTCTCGGCGATGCGATCGGCGAGTTCCTGATAGCGGTGACCCTGCGGGCTGTCCTTCACGAAGCCCATGTTCCACTGATGCACGCGCTCGAGGTCGGCGTAGCCGCCGGTCGCGAAGGCGCGGATCAGGTTCAGCGTGGCCGCGGATTGGCGATAGGCCTCGAGCTGACGCTGAGGATCGGGGATGCGAGCTTCCGGCGTGAACTCGGCGCCGTTGATGATATCGCCGCGATAGCTCGGAAGCTCCACGCCATCCTTCTTCTCCGAGGGCGACGAACGGGGCTTGGCGAACTGGCCGGCAATGCGGCCGACCTTCACGACGGGGCTGCCGCCGGCGTACGTCAGCACGACCGCCATCTGCAGGAAGACGCGGAAGAAATCGCGAATGTTGTCGGCGCGGTGCTCGAGGAAGCTCTCGGCGCAATCGCCGCCTTGCAGCATGAAGCCCTCGCCGCGCGCGACCTCGCCCAGCGCTTTCTTCAGCTCGCGTGCCTCGCCGGCAAAGACCAGCGGCGGGAACGTCGACAGGCGCCCCTCGACATCCTTCAGCGCGGCGGCGTCGGGATACTCGGGAACCTGGACGATCGGAAGAGAACGCCAGCTGTCGGGAGACCAAGTTGCGGCCATTGTCGTCTTTACCTTCCTCACCCCGCCCCACGGAAACCTACCGCGCAGCGTATTCAATTCTGGCTGTCAGGCCATCTTGATGGTCCGCCCAAGCCGTGTTCGTTCACGGGCTTATAGGGCAAGTATCCACCGATAGCCAGCCAGCGGCCAGAGCACATTTAAGGCGCGTGGCCGGAAATACGAGAGGCGGCCAGTTGCCCGGCCGCCTCCCCAACTCAACGCCTGTCCGTACGGCGTTATTCCGCAACGCGGCGGCGACGGCGGGCAGGCCCCCCGGCATCTGCTCCTGCCGGCATGAGGGCCTTCTCGGCATCCGAGCGCGCCTTCTCCTTGCTGATCAGCTCGTCGCGCTTGTGAGCGATACGACGGAGGCCGCGGAGCATACCACCGGTGCCGGCCGGAATGAGGCGGCCAACGATGACGTTCTCCTTGAGACCTTCCAGCGTGTCCGACTTGCCGATAACGGCAGCGTCGGTGAGCACGCGGGTCGTCTCCTGGAACGATGCCGCCGAAATGAACGAGCGCGTCTGCAGCGACGCCTTCGTGATGCCGAGCAGAACCGGGGTCGCGGAAGCCGGACGCTTGCCCGCCTTCTCGATCTTAGCGTTCACCTCGTCAAACTCGATCCGATCGACCTGCTCGCCCTTGATGAAGTCGGTCTCGCCGGTGTCGGTGATCTCGACCTTCTGCAGCATCTGACGAACGATGACCTCGATGTGCTTGTCGTTGATGGTCACGCCCTGCAGACGGTAGACGTCCTGGATCTCGTTGATCAGGTAGTTTGCCAATTCCTCGACGCCCTTGATCGCAAGGATGTCGTGGGGTGCAGGGTTGCCGTCGTAGATGTAATCGCCACGCTCCAAATGGTCGCCGGGCTGAACAGCCAGGCTCTTGCCGCGCGGGATCAGATACTCGACGGGCTCCAGCGCCTCGTCATCCGGCCGGATGCTGATGCGCTGCTTGTTCTTGTAGTCCTTGCCGAACTCGACCGTACCCGAGACTTCCGCGATGATCGCGTGGTCCTTGGGACGACGAGCCTCGAACAGCTCGGCAACGCGCGGCAGACCGCCCGTAATGTCGCTCTGCTTGGCGGAGGCCAGCGGAATACGCGCGATCACGTCGCCCGCCTTCACTTCCTGACCGGGCTCGACCGAGAGAATGGCCTCGACGGTCAGGAGGTAACGGGCATCGCCGCCACGGGCGACCTTGATGTGCTTGCCCTTGGCGTCCTTCACGACGATCGCGGGCTTCAGCTCCGCGCCGCGCGGGGTCGCACGCCAGTCGACGATGACGCGGTTGGTCGTGCCCTTGACCTCGTCCGTCTGCTCGCGAACCGACACGCCCTCGAGCAGATCCTCGAACTCGATCTTGCCCGTGGCTTCCGTGATGATGGGCCGCGTGTAGGGGTCCCACTGGGCGAGCTTGGTCCCGCGCTTGACGTCATCGCCTTCGTCGACGTGGAGCCGCGCGCCGTACTGGACCTTGTGCGTCGCAAGCTCCTTGCCCGACTGATCGACGATCACAACCGACATGGTGCGGCCCATCGCGATAAGTCGGCCCTGGCCGTCCTTCACGATGGCGCGGTTCTTGATCTTCACCTTGCCGTTGAAGTTGCTCTCGATGAACGACGAGTCGACGACGTTGGCCGTACCGCCGATGTGGAACGTGCGCATCGTGAGCTGCGTGCCCGGCTCACCGATCGACTGGGCAGCAATAACGCCGACCGCTTCGCCGATGTTGACGGGCGTACCGCGCGCGAGGTCGCGACCATAGCACTTGCCGCACACGCCGGTGATGGTCTCGCAGGTCAGCACCGAGCGGATGCGAACTTCCTGGATCTGAGCCTTTTCGATCGCCTCGGCGTGACGCTCCTCGATGAGGTCGCCCGCCTTGATGATCACAGACTCCGTGCCGTCGGCAGCGGTTGCAACGACGTCTTCGACCGCAGTACGGCCAAGCACACGCGCACCGAGCGAAACGATCACCTGACCCGCGTCGACAACTGCCTGCACCTTGATGCCGCGATCGGTTCCGCAATCAGCTTCCGAGATGATCGCGTCCTGGGCGACGTCGACAAGACGGCGCGTCAGGTAGCCGGAGTTCGCGGTCTTCAACGCCGTGTCGGCAAGACCCTTGCGGGCGCCGTGGGTGGAGTTGAAGTACTCGAGAACCGAGAGGCCTTCCTTGAAGTTGGAGATGATCGGCGTCTCGATGATCTCGCCCGAGGGCTTGGTCATGAGGCCGCGCATGCCGGCGAGCTGCTTCATCTGCGCCGGCGAGCCGCGGGCGCCCGAATGGCTCATCATGTAAACCGAATTGATCGGCTTATCGCGGCCGGCCTTGTCCTTTTCGGTCGCGGAGATGCGATCCATCATCTCCTTAGCGATCTGATCGGTGCACTTCGACCAGGCATCGACCACCTTGTTGTACTTCTCAAGCTGGGTGATGAGGCCATCGTTGTACTGCTGCTCGAACTCACGAACCATTTCGGTCGTATCGTGCACGATCTTGCTCTTGGTGTCGGGGATCAACATGTCGTCCTTGCCGAACGAGATGCCGGCCTTGAAGGCATGGTGGAAGCCGAGCGCCATGATGCGGTCGCAGAAGATCACCGTCTCTTTCTGACCGCAGTTGCGGTAGACGGCATCGATCATGCCGGAGATGGCCTTCTTCGTCAGGAGCTGGTTGACGAGCGAGAACTTCACGCCCGGAGTCTTCGGCAGCACTTCGCCCAGGATCATGCGACCCGGCGTGGTGTCGACGATCTCGGTGACCTGCTCGCCTTCCGCGTTGGTGTAGCGGAAGCGGCCCTTGACCTTGGCGTGGAGCGAAACAGCGCCAGCTTCGAGCGCATGACGCACCTCGCCGACCGAACCGAAGGCCATGCCCTCGCCCGGCTCCTTGTCACGGATGATCGACAGGTAATAGAGGCCGAGGACGATGTCCTGCGACGGCACGATGATGGGCTGGCCGTTCGCCGGATGCAGAATGTTGTTCGTCGACATCATAAGGACGCGTGCCTCGAGCTGAGCCTCGAGAGACAGCGGCACGTGAACGGCCATCTGGTCGCCGTCGAAGTCGGCGTTGAAGGCTGCGCAGACCAGCGGGTGAAGCTGGATCGCCTTACCCTCGATCAATTGCGGCTCGAACGCCTGAATGCCGAGGCGGTGCAGCGTCGGAGCGCGGTTGAGCAGCACGGGGTGCTCGCGGATGACCTCGTCGAGGACGTCCCAAACCTCCGGCTTCTCCTTTTCGACGAGCTTCTTGGCCTGCTTGACAGTAGCAGCCTGGCCGAGCGTCTGAAGGCGCGCATAGATGAACGGCTTGAACAGCTCGAGCGCCATCTTCTTCGGCAGGCCGCACTGGTGCAGCTTGAGCTCGGGACCGACGACGATGACCGAGCGGCCCGAATAGTCGACGCGCTTGCCGAGCAGGTTCTGACGGAAGCGGCCCTGCTTGCCTTTCAGCATGTCGGCGAGCGACTTCAGCGGGCGCTTGTTAGCGCCGGTGATGACGCGGCCGCGGCGGCCGTTGTCGAACAGGGCGTCCACCGACTCCTGCAGCATGCGCTTTTCGTTGCGGATGATGATGTCGGGTGCACGCAGCTCCATGAGCCGCTTCAAGCGGTTGTTGCGGTTGATGACGCGGCGGTAGAGGTCGTTGAGGTCGGACGTCGCAAAGCGGCCGCCGTCGAGCGGAACGAGCGGACGCAGCTCCGGCGGAATGACCGGAACGACGGTGAGGATCATCCACTCGGGTTTGTTGCCGCTCTCGATGAAGCTCTCGATGACCTTGAGCCGCTTGCCGAGCTTCTTGGGCTTGAGGTCGGTCGTGCTCTCGGCGATCTCCTGGCGCAGATCGTCACGGATCTTCGGCAGATCCATGCTGGTCATGAGCTCGCGGATGGCCTCAGCGCCGATACCGGCCGTGAAGCTGTCGGGCCCGTGCTCCTCGATGGCCTGGTTGTACTGGTCCTCGGTCAGAAGCTGCTTCTCCTTGAAGGGGGAGATGCCGGGCTCAGTGACGATGTAGTTTTCGAAGTAGAGGACGCGCTCGAGGTCCTTCAGCGTCATGTCGAGCAGCAGGCCGATGCGCGAGGGTAGCGACTTCAGGAACCAGATGTGAGCGACCGGCGCGGCCAGCTCGATGTGGCCCATGCGCTCGCGGCGCACCTTGGCCAGCGTCACCTCAACGCCGCACTTTTCGCAGATCAGGCCCTTGTACTTCATGCGCTTGTACTTGCCGCACAAGCACTCGTAGTCCTTGATCGGTCCGAAGATACGCGCGCAGAACAGGCCGTCGCGCTCCGGCTTGAAGGTACGGTAGTTGATGGTCTCCGGCTTCTTGATCTCGCCGAAGGACCACGAGTGGATATCGTCCGGCGATGCGATCGAGATCTTGATCTCGTCGAAGGTCGGAGTCGACTGCTGCGTCTTGAAGAGGTTGGTGATCTCGTTCATCGGCTCTCTCCAGGGGGATCAGCGGTGGGTGCGGGCCGCGATCCTCAAAATTCTTTTCAGTGGTTCCTTCTCCCTTTAGGCGGGGAGAAGGCTAGGATGAGGGGCAGAAACTGGGCTCAGCGAATTTGGCTGCCCCTCACCCCGACCTTCTCCCCATCGAAGACGACGGGGAGAAGGGGAGTTCTTTACTCAGCCGCGGCGGGCGGCAGCCGTGGTCGCTCGGGCGCCGCCTCGGGAGCAGCCTCGACGGCCGGCGCATCGGAGTTCAGAAGCTCGACATTGAGGCCGAGCGCCCGCATTTCCTTGACCAGAACGTTGAAGCTTTCCGGCACGCCGGCTTCGAACGCGTCGTCGCCGCGGACGATCGCCTCGTAGACCTTGGTGCGGCCCGCGACGTCGTCCGATTTGACGGTGAGCATTTCCTGCAGCGTGTAGGCCGCGCCATAGGCTTCGAGCGCCCAGACCTCCATTTCGCCGAAGCGCTGACCGCCGAACTGGGCCTTACCACCCAGCGGCTGCTGGGTGACCAGCGAGTACGGACCGATCGAGCGGGCGTGGATCTTGTCGTCGACAAGGTGGTGGAGCTTCAGGATGTACTTGTAGCCCACGGTCACCTTGCGATCGAACTGCTCGCCCGTGCGGCCGTCGTAGAGACGGACCTGGCCCGAACTGTCGAAGCCGGCAGCGTTGAGCATCTGCACGATATCGGCTTCCTTGGCGCCGTCGAACACGGGCGTCGCGATCGGCACGCCCTTGGTCAGCTTCTCGGCCACGGAGGCGAGGTCATCGTCCTTCACGGTCGGCTTGATGACGTCCTTGCCGTAGATCCTCTGCATCTCCTCGCGGAGCTGCTCGGCCTTGCCCGAAGCGTGGAACTCCTGCAGCGCCTCATCGATGATGCGTCCTAGGCCGCGGCAGGCCCAGCCCATATGCGTCTCGAGGATCTGCCCGACGTTCATGCGCGACGGCACGCCAAGCGGGTTCAGCACGACGTCAACGTGGGTGCCGTCCTCAAGGAACGGCATGTCCTCGCACGGCACGATGAGCGAAACGACGCCCTTGTTGCCGTGACGGCCGGCCATCTTGTCGCCCGGCTGGATCTTGCGCTTCACCGCCACGAAGACCTTGACCATCTTCATGACGCCCGGAGGCAGCTCGTCGCCACGCTGCAGCTTGTCGACCTTGTCGACAAAGCGGCGCTCGAGGCTCTTCTTGGCTTCCTCGTACTGCTTGTTGATGGCTTCGAGCTCGGCCTGAGCCTTCTCGTCCTTGAGGCCGATCTCCCACCACTGGCTGCGCGGGATATCGGCAAGGATCGCCTCGTCGAGCTCGGTGCCCTTGCGTGCACCCTTCGGACCCTTGGCGACTTCCTTGCCCATCAGCGAGTCTTTGAGACGCGCATAGACGTTGCGGTCGAGGATCTGCAGCTCGTCGTCGCGGTCCTTGGCGAGGCGTTCGATCTCCTCGCGCTCGATCGCCATGGCGCGCTCGTCCTTGTCGACGCCGTGACGGTTGAAGACGCGAACCTCGACGATCGTGCCCGTGACGCCGGGCGGCAGACGCAGTGAGGTGTCGCGTACGTCGGATGCCTTCTCGCCGAAGATGGCGCGAAGCAGCTTCTCTTCCGGCGTCATCGGGCTCTCACCCTTCGGCGTGATCTTGCCGACGAGGATGTCGCCCGGGTTCACCTCGGCGCCGATGTAGACGATGCCGGCTTCGTCGAGATTCTTCAGCGCTTCTTCCGAGACGTTCGGAATGTCGCGCGTGATTTCCTCCGGCCCGAGCTTGGTGTCGCGAGCCATGACCTCGAATTCCTCGATGTGGATCGAGGTGAACACGTCGTCGTACACGACGCGCTCGGAGAGGAGGATGGAGTCCTCGAAGTTGTAGCCCATCCACGGCATGAACGCGACGAGCACGTTCTTGCCGAGTGCCAGATCGCCAAGGTCCGTCGACGGGCCGTCGGCAACGATTTCGCCAGCCTCAACCCGGTCGCCGACGTTGATCAGCGGGCGCTGGTTGATGCAGGTGTTCTGGTTCGAGCGCTGGAATTTGCGCAGACGGTAGATGTCGACGCCCGGCTTCGACGGATCGGTCTCGTCGGTAGCACGGATAACGATACGCGTTGCGTCCACCTGATCGACGATGCCAGCGCGGCGGGCCGCGATCGCGGCGCCCGAGTCACGCGCGACACGCTCTTCCATGCCGGTGCCGACGAGCGGTGCCTCGGCCTTCACCAACGGCACAGCCTGACGCTGCATGTTCGAGCCCATCAGCGCGCGGTTGGCGTCGTCGTTCTCGAGGAACGGGATGAGCGCGGCCGCAACGGAGACGAGCTGCTTCGGCGACACGTCGATGTAGTCGACGCGGTCCTTCGGCACCAGCATCACGTCGCCCTGATAACGGACGGTGACGAGGTCTTCGGTCAGGCTGTTCTTCGCGTCGATATCGGCGTTGGCCTGAGCAACGTGGTGGCGCATCTCCTCCATGGCGGAGAGATAGACCACGGTGTCGGTGACCTTGCCGTCCTTCACCTTACGGTACGGGCTCTCGATGAAGCCGTACTTGTTCACTCGCGCGAAGGTCGCGAGCGAGTTGATGAGGCCGATGTTCGGACCTTCCGGCGTCTCAATCGGGCAGATACGGCCGTAGTGCGTCGGATGCACGTCGCGGACTTCGAAGCCCGCGCGCTCGCGCGTCAGACCGCCCGGACCAAGTGCCGAGAGACGGCGCTTGTGGGTGATCTCGGAGAGCGGGTTGGTCTGGTCCATGAACTGCGAAAGCTGCGACGAGCCGAAGAACTCGCGCACGGCTGCCGCTGCCGGCTTGGCGTTGATGAGATCCTGCGGCATGACCGTGTCGATCTCGACCGAGCTCATGCGCTCCTTGATAGCACGCTCCATGCGGAGCAGGCCGACGCGGTACTGGTTCTCCATCAGCTCGCCGACCGAGCGAACGCGGCGGTTGCCGAGGTGGTCGATGTCGTCGATCTCGCCGCGGCCGTCGCGCAGGTCCACGAGCGTCTTGATGACCGCGAGGATGTCCTCGCGACGCAGCACGCGCATGGTGTCGGGCGCATCAAGCTCGAGGCGCATGTTCATCTTCACGCGGCCGACGGCCGAGAGATCGTAGCGCTCTGCATCGAAGAACAGGCTGTGGAACAGATTGGTCGCCGCCTCGATGGTCGGCGGCTCGCCCGGGCGCATGACCCGGTAGATGTCCATCAGCGCTTCCTGGCCGTTCGAGTTCTTGTCGATGTTCAGCGTGTTGCGGATGAACGGTCCAATGTTGACGTGGTCGATGTCGAGGAGGTGGAACTCCTTGACCTTCTGATCCTTGAGTTCGGCAAGCAGCTTCGCGTCCAGCTCCGCGCCGGCCTCGGCGTAGATCTGACCGTTGTCGAGATTGACGATGTCCTCGGCGATGTAGCGGCCGGCGAGGTCCTCGGACGAAACGAGGACTTCCTTCAGGCCGTTCTCCGCCAGCTCGCGTGCCTTACGTGCGGTGATCTTCTCACCCGCCTTCGCCACGACGTCGCCGGACTTGGCGTCCATGAGGTCGGCGAGCGGGCTCATGCCGCGCATCTTCTCCGGCATGAACGGCATTTTCCAGCCGCGCTTCGATTCCTTGATCGGGATCTGCTTGTAGAACGTCGACAGGATCTCCTCGTCGTCGAGACCCAGCGCGTAAAGCAGCGTCGTCACCGGCAGCTTGCGGCGACGATCGATGCGCACATAGACGTTGTCCTTGGCGTCGAACTCAAAGTCGAGCCAGGAGCCGCGGTAAGGGATGATGCGGGCGGCAAAGAGTAGCTTGCCCGACGCATGCGTGCGGCCGCGGTCGTGATCGAAGAACACGCCCGGCGAGCGGTGCATCTGGGAGACGATGACGCGTTCGGTGCCGTTGATGACGAAGGTGCCGTTGAGCGTCATGAGCGGCATGTCGCCCATGTAGACGTCCTGCTCCTTGACGTCCTTGATCGACTTGGAGCCCGTCTCCTCGTTCACATCAAACACGATCAGACGCAGCTTCACCTTCAGCGGCGCGGAGTAGGTCATGTCGCGCTGCATGCACTCGTCGACGTCATACTTCGGCGGCTCGAACTCGTAACGGACAAACTCGAGCGTCGCGCGGCCGGAGAAATCGGAGATCGGGAACACGGACTTGAAAACGGCCTGCAGGCCATGGTCGTCAGGACGGCCGCCGAGCGGCTCCTTGACCATCAGAAAGTCGTCGTAGGAGCTCTTCTGAACCTCGATAAGGTTCGGCATCTCCGCGACTTCGCGGATGTGACCGAACTGCTTACGAATACGCTTGCGGCCGTTGAACGTCTCAGCCATGTCCGCTCCTCATTTCGCCGGGGCCGTGCCCAGGGCTTGCACGACCACTCGTCCATCTTGTCTAGCGCCGAGGTCGCCATCCCCTGCGCTTCGTTGGTGAACCTCTAAAACGGCTCACCGGAACGTCTCTTTGCGGGCTTTTGGCCCCCTCGAGACGCTCCGGACAACCGTTTTTGGCAGTCGTGAGTAGGCAGCGGGCAATTGAAGCGCGTCGGCGTCCCGACTGCTCAACTGCCCACTGCCCAACTGCCTTACTTCAGCTCGACAACCGCACCCTGGTCCTCAAGCTGCTTCTTGAGCTTGGCGGCCTCGTCCTTCGAGACGCCTTCCTTGACGGTCTTGCCGCCGGCCTCGACGAGGTCCTTGGCTTCCTTGAGGCCGAGGCCCGTGATGGCGCGGACTTCCTTAATAACGTTGATCTTCTTGTCGCCGCCCGACTTCAGGATGACGGTGAACTCGGTCTGCTCTTCAGCAGCGGCAGCTGCGCCACCAGCAGCCGGCGCAGCCGCAACGGCCACAGCAGCAGCAGCCGACACGCCCCACTTCTCTTCGAGAAGCTTGGCGAGCTCAGCTGCCTCAAGAACGGTCAGTTTCGACAGGTCCTCAACGATCTTTGCGAGATCCGACATTGTATATAGTCCTTCCGGTTTAGCCTTTGAGAGGGGCGCTTTGTCCCAGTTTCATTTTTCGTCTGGGGCGCCGGTTTCTTCAGTGTTGCCCAACGGTTAATCCCGCGGCTTGGCCGCGAGAAACGGTCATGCAGCTTCGCCACCCTGCGATGCCTTGGCCTGAATGACGCGTGCGAGCTTGGCGCCGGGCTCCTTGACCGTGCGGGCGATCTTCGTCGCCGGCGCGTTCAAGAGACCGATCAGCTTTGCACGCAGTTCATCAAGCGAAGGCAGGTCGGCGAGTGCTTTGACGCCGTTCGCGTCAAGGACGGAGGCACCCATCGCGCCGCCGAGGATCACGAGCTTCTCGTTCTCCTTGGCGTACTTGACGGCGACCCGTGCCGCGGCAACCGGATCCTTCGAGTAGGCCAACACAGTCGGCCCCGTGAAGAGATCAGAAATGCCTTCGGCGTTCGTGTCCTTGAGCGCGAGCTTCACCAGCTTGTTCTTGGCCACTTTGACAGAGCCGCCCGCTTCTTTGACGCGCTTGCGGAACTCTGCCGATTGAGCGGCCACCATGCCGGTGTTGTGGGCGACGACGACCACGCCTGTGTCCTTCAACACATCGTGGAGGGACGTCACGAGCGCCTTTTTTGCGGCTCTATCCACCTGCTCACTCCTGGTTGCGATCGAACCCCTCGCGGGGTGCATCGCGGTTGCACCTTGCCGCAGCTCAGCCCCCGAAGGGTTTTGCTGCGACGTTCGTCCTGTCCCGACCGCGCGCATGGAGAGCGGCACGGTGCTGACCCAGAAGGCTCAAACCGGAGTTCGGCGCGAGAAGCGCAGAATTCCGGGTGGTCTCCCGTCTCATGCGGGCCCTCGTCAGAGGATTATGCGTCACCGGCGAACCGGATCGGCGCCCATCAATCTTGGACAGGTCTCCGGTTTCGAGGCCCGAGAGCCCTTCGACCGGAGATCCCGCACCGAAGGCTGAGCCCCCGGTGCGGAATTTCTTAGCGCTTCGGACCGTCAATGATCCGAAGCGCCAGTTTGTTTTGCGGCTTACGCCGCGGGCGTCGCCGAAACGACGGTTCCGGTTTCGATCTTGAGGCCCGGCCCCATGGTCGAACTCACCGACACCTTCTTGATGTACGTGCCCTTGGAGCCCGCAGGCTTGGCCTTGGAGACGGCATCGACAAACGCCTTGATGTTCTCGACCAGGGCCTGCTCCGTGAAGCTTGCCTTGCCGACGCCAGCATGAACGATGCCGGCCTTCTCGACGCGGAACTCGACCGAGCCGCCCTTGGCGCCCTTGACGGCGTTGACGACGTCCATCGTCACCGTGCCGACGCGCGGGTTCGGCATCAGGCCGCGCGGGCCGAGCACCTTGCCCAAACGACCGACGAGACCCATCATGTCCGGGGTCGCAATGCAGCGATCGAAGTTGATCGTGCCCTTGGAGACGATGTCGACCAAGTCCTCAGCACCGACGACGTCGGCACCAGCGGCTTTGGCTTCTTCCGCCTTGGCGCCACGTGCGAAGACGGCAACGCGCGCCGTGCGGCCTGAGCCGTTCGGCAGATTGCAGACGCCGCGCACCATCTGATCGGCGTGCTTCGGATCGACGCCGAGGTTCATTGCAACCTCGATCGTTTCGTCGAACTTCGCCTTGGCGCGAGCCTTGACAAGGCGGACAGCCTCTTCAACGGCATAAGCCTTGTTGCGGTCGATGCCCTTCTGAACCTCGGCATTGCGCTTACCGCCGGCGAGACGGGTTGCGGCGATGGTCTCCTCGGAGACAGAGGCTTTCTTCGTTGCTTCCTTTGCCATGCGACTACTCCACCACCTTGAGGCCCATCGAACGGGCGGAGCCAGCCATCGTCTTGGTAGCCTGATCCAAATCGTCCGTGTTCATGTCCTTGAGCTTCACCTTCGCGATATCGCGGAGCTGAGCCATGGTGATCGAACCGGCCACATCGCGGCCAGGGTTCTTGGAGCCCGAGCCCGGCTTGCCGGTCGGCTTCATGCCTGCAGCCTTCTTGATGAGGTAGGTCGCGGGCGGCGTGCGCATCTCGAACGTGAAAGAGCGGTCAGAGTAGACCGTGATCTTCACCGGGATGGGGACGCCCTGCTCCATCTCCTTCGTCTTGGCGTTGAAGGATTTGCAGAATTCCATAATGTTGACGCCGCGCTGGCCAAGCGCGGGGCCGATCGGCGGAGACGGGTTAGCCGCTCCTGCCGGGACCTGAAGATTGATGTAGCCGTCTATCTTCTTTGCCATCGTATCCCCTAAGTTCTCGAGGAAGCTCAAGGCTTCCCAGGGTTAGCGGTCCGCGGATCCGAAAAAAACCTCTCGAACCCTCCCGCACGCTGGGCAGGCTGACCGGGTGTCCGGCCTACTTGCCCAC
The DNA here is from genome assembly GCF_036262015.1 of Hyphomicrobium sp. Lineage (GTDB taxonomy): Bacteria > Pseudomonadota > Alphaproteobacteria > Rhizobiales > Hyphomicrobiaceae > Hyphomicrobium_C. Next base: position 93,198 of record NZ_DATAJR010000001.1, read on the forward strand.
TACCGGCGCTCATCGCACCGGAAGCTCCTTCATCACCTTCGAGCCTCTTTGAGGAGGCTCGCGTATTCCTGCTCGAGCTTCTTGTCGGAAAACCGGTACCCACTTTTCCGGAAGCTCTCGATTTAGGCTGGTACTTTTTCCACCTGCCCGAATTCCAGCTCGACTGGCGTCTTACGACCGAAGATCGAGACACCGACCTTGAGACGGGACCGCTCCCCGTCCACTTCCTCCACTTCGCCTTGGAAGGAGGCAAAGGGACCGTCGACCACTTTCACCTGCTCGCCCACCTCGTAGATGATCGAGGGCTTCGGACGTTCCACACCCTCCTTCACCTGGTTGAGGATGCGGGCCGCCTCATCGTCCGAGATCGGGATCGGCTTATTATCCGCTCCCAGGAACCCCGTTACCTTCGGCGTGTTCTTGATGAGGACGAACGCGGCGTCCGTCATCTCCATCTTCACCAGGACGTATCCCGGCAAGAACTTGCGCTCGGCCTGCACCTTACGACCGCGCTTGACCTCAACAATCTCCTCGGTCGGGACTACGACTTCCTCGAAAAGCTGATCGAGGTTCGCAGACCGCGCGCGCTCTTTGATGGCATCCGCCACCTTGCGCTCGAAGTTTGTATAGGCGTGAACGATGTACCAGCGCTTGGCCATTCTCTATTCGTCTCTATGTCTGCCTTCGCCCTGAAGGCGCTCGCGTTCCGGCCCGTTTGCCCGATTAGCCGCGCAGCCCAAGCACCATATTGACCAGATGCCCAAGCACCTGATCCGTAACGAGGAAAAACACCGAAGCCAAGGTCACCATCACCAGGACCATCAGTGTGGTAATCCACACTTCCTTCCAGGTCGGCCAGGTGACTTTGGAGACCTCCTGCCTTACCTCTTGGACAAATTCAAACGGATTGAACTTCGACATCAAAACCGCTTCCCGAGCGCCATGGGACAAATTGACGCTCCCCATATCTAAAGGGAACGTCAATTGAGCGGATCAGGCGCCCTCTTCACTGATCCACTTCCAAAAAACCTGCTGGCAGGGGAGGAGGGTCTCGAACCCCCAGCCTTCGGTTTTGGAGACCGACGCTCTGCCAATTGAGCTACTCCCCTATCGCACGGCACGCGCCTCGTCGACGCGAAAGGCGCGCATGCCTTATGCGGGGGCGGCATCCTTACCCGAACTTTTTACGTTTGTCACTTGCCTGTGGCGACTTTCTCGCCTCAAGAGCAACTTTCTTTTGCCGAGGGGCCATTTTCTGCCTCCTCAGCCCGCCGCGCCGACTTTTTCCACAACTACGGCAGTCCCATAGGCCAAGACCTCCGTCACGGCCGAAGCGATCTCGTTGGCATCGTACCGCATGCCAAGAATTGCGTTTGCCCCCGCCGCTTCGGCATGAAGCACCAAAAGATCGAACGCCTCCTGCCGCGTTTCCTCGGCGAGCTTCGTGTACACGGAGATGTTGCCGCCAAAGAGGATCTGGATCGACGCACCAAGATTGCCGACCACACTGCGAGAGCGGACCGTCAGACCACGAACAACACCCAGGTGCCGCACCACCCGATAGCCCTCAAGCTCGTTCGTCGTCGTCACGATCATGGCGCACGCCCTTGATTGCGGCCGGTTGGGATTGCATCCAGAGAATGCACGATCCGATCGCTGCCGTACAGCGCGCGCAAGGATTGCGTTGGGATGGAGGTGAGTGCCTGCGTTTGCGCGCCGGAGCGGGAGTGCCCGCGATGGGCGCTACGCTTGCTTAGTTTGAATTTGGAGCGGGTGATGGGAATCGAACCCACGTATTCAGCTTGGAAGGCTGCTGCTCTACCATTGAGCTACACCCGCGTTCCTTTGGAATGCTGGGGTTTCTAGCCTATTTGCACCATCCGTCAAACAGACAAAAGAGAACAAACCGACAAAACGGACACGGCGGTCCCGGAATTGTCCCGGAATGCTCGCGCCCCGTTCGATAACGCTTGCGCCCGCACGGCATCAAGCGTCCGGATGTGTCCACTCAATTCCTGCGCTTTACCCCGATGTAAACATCCGCGCGCTGACTTGCCGGGTAGCATCCGCGCGCATCAGCTTCGTGGTTGGGGTGAACCATGCTCAGGCCCATTTCCCCTCAGTCCATCGGCACAACGGACTTCTTTCGCAACAGGGCGTTTCTCAGCACGCTCGTCGATTTACTTCTCCCTATCGAGAACCCACGCGTCATCTTCCACGCCTGCTCATGCGGAGCTGAGCCGCTCTCCTTCGCGGTGCTCTGGCGCGAACGCCGCGGCGGCCGGATAACGATCCACGCGACGGACATCGAACCGCTGTTTCTTTCCATGGCGAAGACGATCACTCACGAGAGCGTGACCGAGAGCGATCGAGCGCTGGTCACATTTCTGACGCCCAGCAACATGGTGACGTTCCGCGCCGACGAGCCCTACGACGCCGTCATCTGCATGAATGCGCTCTGTTACCTTTCCGAAGACGAACAGCGCTTGGCCATTCGGGCCTTATGCAAATCCACCAAACAGTATCTCTGCATCACGGCCGCATCTCCTTCGCTGCTTCGGCAAGAATTGCAACGGACCGGATTTCGGCCGTTGTGGAAGAGCTGGGTGCAGATCTACTACGGTTGGCGCGAGCGCTTGAGCCTACGGCATCGGAAGTGCTGGAAGCTTCCGGTCATTCCCATGCTGATGCCTGCGTGGCGCTATTCGGGAACTTCGATATTCGCACGCTAGGTAAAGGACGCCGCGTGCGATCCCATCCTCAAATTCGCATTCTACGATGCGCACGCGTCCGTGAAGAACTGCGTCTTCTCGCAGAGTGCGGCGCATTTTCCGGGAACTCCTTCGCGCGCCTGCTCATTACCTCCACAAGTCACCACGCGAGGTGACACAAATCATATGGAGGAAAACAAATGGCATTTCCTAAGAAGCTGTTCCTCACCGGCATCGCCGTGGTGGTGCTCGCGTCGCCGACGCTTGCAGCCGACCGCATGACCGACAGCCTGAAGCAACAGTACCTCACTGGCGAAGAGATGAAGCAGCGCGGGGCTGCGGGCGATCAGGGCGCAATCGGCGCCACAAAGCCGAACTCCGGTCCGGGCGTCCAGGGGCCGGCCGGCACGCGCACAGGGCCAGCGGCTCGGGAGGCAGAGGACTCCGCAAGCTCCGGTACGTCTTCAGGCGAGTCCGGCACTGGCGCGAACACAACGCAGCCCAGCCAGGATTCGAGCGGCGTGCAGGGTTTCCCCGATACGAGGACCGGTCCGTCGACCCATCGCCCAAGCGATACTGAGTAGCTGACGGCGTATACATGGGCGCTGGCTGCGGCCGGCGCCCTTTTTCGTGTCCGCATTTTGCGAGCTTCCGAAGCGGCGGTCTCAGGCGACCGCCAGCCACTTCGCTTCGTGTTCCTCAGCCTCGCCGTTCTCGATGACTTTAAGAACGTCATCCCAGCGCGTGAGGAAGGCCGTTACGCAATCCGGGTCGAAGTGCGTTCCGGATGCCGAGAGAATTGCTTCACGTGCTTCATCCGGAGACCACGCTGCCTTGTAGGGCCGTTCGCTGGTCAGTGCGTCGAAAACGTCTGCGATTGCCGCGATTCTGCCGAAGAGCGGGATGTCGGCTCCTTTGAGCTTGTTTGGATAGCCAGTCCCGTCCCAGCGCTCGTGGTGTGACACCGCGATCTCGGCGGCGATGGCGATAAGCGGGGATTTGCTGTCCGCCAGGATCTTATAGCCATGGAGTGTGTGGTGCTCCATGACCGCGCGTTCCTCGGCGGTCAGCCTGCCGGGCTTCAACAGAATGGAATCCGCGACAGCGATCTTGCCGATGTCGTGCATTGGTGCCGCGAGATAGAGCGTGCGGCACTGCTCGGCGCTGAGGCCCATTCCCTCGGCGATCAAGAGGCAATAGCGCGCCATACGCGCGATATGCGATCCAGTTTCCGTATCTCGGTACTCGGCCGCGCGCGACAGGCGATAGATGATCTCCTCTTCGCGCTCTACAAGCTCGCGCGTCGCGTTCGCCACCTCTTCGGCGAGCCACGACACCTTGTCGCGAAGCTTATTCTGCGCAACGCGCAGCTTGAGAAGGTTGCGCAGCCGGGCCTTCACCTCTATCGCGTCGATAGGCTTTCTGAGAAAGTCGGTGGCGCCTGCATTGAGGGCCGCATAACGCGTGCTGGCCTGCTCGCTTGCCGTTATCATGACGACCGGCAAGTCTTCAAAACGCTCGTTCTCGCGAAGCCTCTTGATCAACTCGATGCCGTCAATGTCTCCCGGCATCTCGTAGTCGACCACAGCCATATCGATGTCGAGGCGCGGAACCTCCCGCAGCGCCTTCGCCGGGTCGTCGAACGTCACCGCCGATGCGCCAATCGATTGGATGATCTGTGACAGCAGCAACAATGTCGTCGCGCTGTCGTCAACGACAAGGACGCGCATCCTATGCATCCGACATCCTCCCCGCCGATGCCTTAGGCCGCGTTGGCTACAGCGTGCAGGATGGCTTGCGAGCTGCGCAGAGCTGCAGCCATGCGGGCAACGGTCGCCTTGTAGGCATCCGCCGTCAGCGTTCCCGCGTCGCGTTCCAACATCGCGACGTCGGCCGCAAGACCCGTGAGACCGAACGTGGCCGCAGATCCCTTAAGGAGGTGCGCCTCGCGCCTGATGACGTTGACGTCCGCATCCGCCGAGAGCTGCTCCAAGGAGGCCAGACGCGCCGTCATCTCCGAGAAGAAGACGTCGAGCGACTGACGGACCGCTGTTGCACCAATCTCATTAATGAGCGTGGCGATGGCAGCCGTATCGACTTTAATGTTGTCTTCTGTCGCCGCGGCTGCGGCTGGCGCTGGCGGATCAATCCGCGACGGCATATCCGCCGGCGAGACTTGAGCGCTTTGCAGTTTCTGAAACGCCGTGCTGTCGGCCGGAGCGCCGATGAAGATCTGTTTGCCCTTCGCCGCAACCGACTTCTGCGCTGCCAAGGCAATCTGAACGAATGTGACATCGAGGTCGTCGATCTCAGATATATCGACGAGAACTGCCTGGTTGTGATCAAGCGCCTGCAGTACCCGCGCGCGGCTCTCTGCGGCTCCGGCAAGCGTCAGCGAACCCTCGCAGCGCAAAACGAACATATCTTGGTGTGCAGGACCCACTGCAGGCCTCCGTGGCGATCAAGTCCTGCAGCGGACGCATTGCAGGCGGACGTCCACTAGGGACTTCCACCTGCGACTATGCGGCGCACACGTTAACAAACGGTGGTTGTGAAAGCCCCGATTTGCGGGAGTTTGGCGCGACATATTCGTTTACGTCGATTACCCCGGCATTCGCCAAGGAACGGACGCGACGCCTGTCGATCAGAAGAGAATGCTTTCGAGATCTTCATCCGCCGACTGAGCTGCGCTGCCGGAGGCCGTCAGGCCAGAGGACTCGCCACCTTGGGACTGATTGGCGTGAACATTGCGCTCGGCCGCCATCGTGTAGCGATTGCCGAAGAACGAGGCCGCGACGGTTTTGGCGCGCGGTGTGTCGCCTGCCTCTGTGGTCGCGCCGCTCAGGACCGCCAGAATGTTACGGGCCCGTTCAAGACGGGTTTCAAGATCATCTTGCTTCCCCATGCTGGCATAGGCCGACTGCAGATTTTCGCGCACCTTCTCTCCTTCGCGCGTGAGCGCAGCCAACGCGCTGGCAAGCTGGCTTCCGCCTTCCTGGAGCGCGGACAGAGCGCCTGACATGCGGTCGACGAGCTCCCGGAGACGATCGGCGCTGATCGTAGCGTTGTGCGCCTTCAGCTTTTCAAACTCCGCGAGCGTGAGATCCATGGCCTTGATGAGATCTCGAGCGTGCGTCGTGATGAAGTCTGCGGAACTGCGGAGCTCGCGTGAAATGGCACTGAGCGTGCGGCCCTCGTGCCCCAATCCATCCGACTTCAAATGCGCATTGAGTCCGATCAAGCGCACACCGCTGACAACACCTACGATGCCTTGGAGGCTACCGGCCTGAGCGTGAAGCGCAGAGAACCTCGCCCCCACGCTTTCGTTGAGCTCGCCAACACGGCTAAAAGCCTTTTGACTATCTTCCAGCAGCCCGCTGGCGATATCGATACGCCCAGCCAGCTCACCCAGGAACGACTGATCGGCGGCTCCACCCGAGCCATAGAGCGAAGCACCTTGATCGGCCATCGCCGACGCATCCCGAGATAGCTGCGATATCTCGTCTTCAATGGATCGCGTTTCACCATGTAGATCGGCGAGTGAATGGTCGATCTGTGAAGCCTGCAGATGTGCGACCTGCGCGGCCACACATTCACGCTCCTCGCGGGTGAGACCGGCCCACCACTGCTCGCCCTCGGCATCCTCCGGGGCCAAAAGGCCTTCAACGAGCGCCTCGATCGCTTCGTGCACGTGCGCCAAGCGCTGGCTGGTAATATCGGCGATTTGCAATGCCGTGATGATCTTACCGATCGACGCCGTTATTTGACGTGACCGTTCACCGATGCGCGACGCCTCCTGCAGAACGGCTGTCCGCCGATCATCGACTGACCGCAAATTGCGTTGGATCTCGGTCGCGATCGAACCCAACTGCGTGCGGTGCCTGCTGTTGAATTCCGTCAACACGTCGCGGGCGGTTTGCAGCACTTGGTGGGCCTTGCGCTGCTCGCCGCTGTATTGATCGATTGTGGCTTCGGCCGTCGCCGCCAGCTTGGCAACGTCGTACGTGAACGTCAGCATGTCCTGGCTGTTGGACTTCAACGCGGACGCTTCGATGCGGGCGTTTATGGCAATACAGGCGACAATCTTTATGTTGTCGCGGAGCTGGTCCAGCCGCTTGCCGATGTTCGAGTTTGCGTCGAACAGCTCGTCCATGACGCCGATCTGGTTCGGGATCAGATCGTGGATCGTGGCGCAGTCCTGGGCAACTTCCTCGAGCGTCATCGCCCCGTTGTCCAATTCGTCATTCGAGAGGGCGCCAGGCAACCCATCGAAGACCGATGTCAATGCATGGAAGGCGCCAATGGCCGCCACGAGTTCGTCGCCAGCCACGACAAACGCCTTCGCCCGCTTCGAAAAAGCGCCGTCCATCAGGCTTCCGGCTTCAATCAGGTCATCGATCTTCATTTGGTGACTGCCAGGTTAGGCGTGGGCGTAATTGATTTTGCGAATTTCCGACGGGATCAGGTCGAGCGGCAGAATTTTTCCGGCGGCCCCCATCTCGATGGCGACTTTCGGCATGCCAAAGACCACACAGGTCGCTTCATTCTGAGCGATGGTGTGGGCGCCGGCGTTCTTCATCTCAAGAAGTCCCTTGGCACCATCGTCGCCCATGCCGGTTAGCAAAATGCCAAGCGCATTTGCCCCCGCGTACTGGGCCGCAGAACGGAACAGCACATCCACAGACGGACGATGCCGCGAGACGAGCGGGCCATCCTTGATTGTGACCCGGAAGCTTGTGCCGATGCGGTTCAGCAGCATGTGATGGCTGCCGGGCGCGATGAGAGCGCGTCCAGGCAGGACTTCGTCCCCGTCCATTGCCTCCCGGACATTGATCTGGCACAGGCCATCGAGACGCTTGGCGAAGGCGGCCGTGAAGTGCTCCGGCATGTGCTGCACGATGACGATGCCGGGGCTATCTGCCGGCAATGCCACGAGGACATCCCTCAGAGCTTCCGTGCCGCCCGTCGAGGCTCCAATGCAAACGATCCGATCGGTCGCGCTCCGCATTTTGCTGGTGAGGCGCGGCGGCGGCAGGATGACATCTGCCGAAAGCTTGGCCTGCACCGGGCTGCTCCTGCGCGGGCGTGTCTGCTGCACCTTGGCGCGCGCAGCGGCTCGCACAGCATCGCAAACACGCGTCCGGGATTCCATCAAGAAGTGGGTGGTGTCGACGCGCGGCTTGCCAATGACCTCGATGGCGCCCGCATCGAGCGCTTCGAAGATGACATCAGACCGCGAGTCCGTACGCGACGAGCAAATGATGACTGGAATAGGCCGCTGGCTCATGATCTTGCGCAGGAATGTCAAGCCGTCCATGCGCGGCATCTCGATGTCGAGGATCATGACATCGGGAATTTCGCGGCGGATTTTCTCGGCTGCCGAGAACGGATCGGCGGCCGTTGCCATCACCTCGATGTCCGGCTCGGCGCCCAGGATGCTCGTCAGCACCTGACGCACGGCCGCCGAGTCATCAACGATCAGGACGCGTATCGGCGCTTTTGAGCTGGCTGCCATAGGGTTTGCTCTGCTTTTCCTGCATTCTTACGGAACACGGTCGGTACGATTTGCGCAATCTCGGAATGGTTTCCGCCTGCCATCGACTCGGAATGACCCAGCACAAGATAGCCCCCGGGTCGTAAATGGGAGATGAGTCGCGCAACGACCGCGTCCTGGATTGGCTTCGAGAAGTAGATCAGGATGTTGCGGCAGAAGATGACGTCCATGTCCCGATCGACGGGATATGTGGGATCCATCAGATTGAGATGGCGAAACGTCACGTTGCGGCGCAGCTCCGGCACGATGCGAACTTCCGCGCGCCCCGGCTGTCGCGCCCGCATCAAATAGCGGCGCTGCATCTCCGGCGGAACCGGCGCAATCATTTCGAGCGGATAGATGGCCCGTGTGGCCTGGCGTAGAACGTCAGTGCAGATGTCGGTGCCCAGGATCGAATAGGAGTTTCGCGCTTTCCCACGCAGAGCGTCGTCCAGCACCATCGCTATTGTGAACGCCTCTGCCCCAATGGAGCTTGCCGCACTCCAGATCTTGATCTGACGGCCCTGACCAGGCGAGCCCCTCTCCAGAATTTCTGGAAGAATGCGGTTGACCAGAATATTGAAATGATTGGGCTCGCGGAAAAAATCCGTCTTGTTGGTCGTCATACAGTCAATGAGATGCGGGAGCTCCTCCTCAAGAGCGCCGTTCTCGAAAATATAGTCTCCGTACCTTTCTACGCTGGAAAGCCCGAGCGCCTTCATGCGCTTGCGAAGCCTCCCTTCGACCATGGTCCGCTTGTTCGGCGGCAAGCGAATGCCGACCTTCGTCTCGATCAGCTTCGACAAATAGATGAAGTGCTGGTCGCTGAGCGTGCCTGTTAAGGGAACATGGCTGGATGCGTGCATCTTTTTCGTACTCACGGGAAGTGACCGCGGGTTGGAGCTGATGTCGTGTTTGTTAGGGTATCGACCGGCTGCCCAAGGGCGGCCGGTCGATTGAGTGAGTTGCAGCCGCTCAGCCTGCGCTCTGACGCTTGAAGTCTGCGTCGAGGGATTCGTCCTCGTTCATGTCGAGCGCGAAGCCGTGGCTGGTGGACGTGTTCGCGGACACTTTCGCAGGTGCCTTTGTCTTGGGTCGCTGAAACGACTGAGCTTTGGCGATCTGGGCGTGCACGGCCGGCTTGTCGGCTTTGGCCCCCTTTCGCCCCGACGCACGGCCCGACACGGCCGACGAATCGACCTTGAAGAAGGAAATCGTCTCCTGGAGGCGCTCGGCCTGATTGGCGAGTTCCTCGGCGGTAGCCGACATCTCTTCGGATGCGCTGGCGTTCTGCTGCGTGACCTTGTCGAGTTGCTGGATCGCCTGGTTGATCTGAGCCGACCCCACATCCTGCTCGCGGCAAGCCGCCGAGATTTCCTCGACCAGCTCGGCCGTGCGCTTGATGTCGGGGACAAGCTTGTCGAGCATGCCACCGGCTTCCTGAGCAACCTTCACGGTTTCACCGGACAGCGTGCCGATCTCGGCCGCGGCCGCCTGGCTACGTTCGGCGAGCTTGCGCACTTCGGACGCGACCACCGCAAAACCCTTGCCGTGCTCGCCGGCGCGGGCCGCTTCGACTGCCGCGTTGAGCGCGAGCAGGTCCGTCTGACGAGCGATCTCCTGCACGATGGTGATTTTCTCGGCGATAGTCTGCATCGCAGACACCGCACGTCCCACGGCCGCGCCCGAAAGCTCGGCATCCTTGGCCGACTGGCGGGCAATGCGCTCCGTCTCGCCGGCATTGGCCGCGTTCTGCTTGATGTTGGCTGCCATCTCTTCCGACGAGGACGACGCTTCCTCGCAGGACGAGGCCTGCTCCGTGGCGCCCTGAGACAACTGCTCGGACGTCGCCGCAAGCTCCTGGCTACCCGATGACACGTTGTCAGAGGCGCTTACGGCTTCGGAGACGACACTCGTCAACTTCTCAAGCATGTTCTCCAACGCGATGCCGAGCGTGTCCTTGTCCGACTGGCGCTTTGCCTGAACAGTGAGATCCCCGTTCGAGATCGCGTCGGCGACTTTTGCACTTGCATTCAAGTTCGAGGTCATGCGCATCATGGCCTCAACGAGGTCCTTGATCTCGTCATTGGATGCGACCTGAACCTTCTGATCGAGATCGCCGATGGCAACTGCGTTGGCAAGACCAACGGCCTTACCTAGCCCGCGGCTAATGTTGAGCGACAGCCAGATGGCAACAGCGATCGAGAACATCAAGACCGCGCCAGTTACGGAGAGCAGCACGTTCCTCGAGAATTCATAGAGATTGTGGGTTTCCGCGTCCGTTTGCGCCACACTGCGATCGACCTCGGCCGAGATCTGTTCGGTGATCTGGCGCATTTGATCCGCAGACACGCGGGCGTCGCCCATCGAGAGAGCAGCACCCTGCGCGTTGGTCTCTGCCGTATTCTGCGTAGCCAGGGCCATGATCTTATCCTGGATCAAAGCAAATGCGGCGATCTTCGTTTTCAGCTCGGCAGCTTTGGACTTAATGTCGGCGTTCGAGGACGCGAGGAGTTTTTCCAGTGCGGCCGTCGCCTTGTCCCGTGCATCGATGACACGATTCTTATAGTTCTCAATTTCGGTCGCGTCGGTAGTCATCACCATATTCTTCTCGTTGCGAACGCCCTGATCAATGGCGCTGACGAGATCGGCGGAATTGTTGAGATCGGCAACGGGACCGGTCACCATCTCCGTGACCGCCGTGTTGAGGGAGCTCAGATCGATGATGGCGAGCGTAGCCATCATGCCGGTCATCAATGTGAGCATACTGAAGGCGATGCCAAGCTTGGCTTTGATGGTCAGGCGCATAGAAGGTGGTTCCCGCGTTTGGTAGATGGTCTGATAAGTTGTTTCGGAAGCTAGGCAGCGTACTGGTTGCTCGTGCCGTCAATTAGCGTTGGTGCGTCGTCGGCCAGAAGGCGGGCGAGGTCTAGAACGACGACGAACTTGTCCCCCCTGCGCCCGATGCCTGCGATGTGGTTCGATTGCCATCGGCAGCCTGTCTCCGGCGGCGCATCGAGACGGTCGTCGTCGAGTCCGGTTACTTCAAAAACGCGGTCCGCTACCAAGCCGATCAGCGTCTTGCGGCCCTGCGCTGCAAACTCCAGAACCAAGATGCGCGTGTTCGACGTTGCGTCTATGCGCGGTAGACCGAACTTGGTGCGCAAATCGATCACCGGAACAGCCACACCACGGACGTCGATCATCCCCAGGAGTTGCTGAGGAGCATTCGGGAGCTTCGAGATCTCGCACATGTCGAGGATCTCCCGCACCGTCTCGACAGGGAGCGCGAACGTCTCTCTGCCGACGCCAAGCGTGACAAACTGTGTCATGGGTTGCACGGTCCGCTCTCCCTTAGCCTGCGCTCTGACGCTTGAAGTCTGCATCGAGCGCCTCGTCGTCGTTCATATCGAGCGCAAAGCCGTTTCCATTGCTTTTGGGAGCAACTGGCTTCGCTGCAGATGCCTTCGCCTTGGGACGCTGGAAGGACTGGGCCTTCGCGATCTGCGCATGCACGGCGGGCTTGTCGGCTTTCGCTGCCTTACGGGCGGCGATCGCCGACGACTCCACCCGGAAGAAGGCAATCGTTTCCTGCAGCCGGTCGGCCTGGTTGGCGAGTTCTTCGGCCGTGGCCGACATCTCTTCCGAGGCCGACGCGTTCTGCTGCGTGACCTTGTCCAGCTGCTGGATCGCCTGGTTGATCTGAGCCGAGCCCACATCCTGCTCGCGGCAGGCGGCGGAGATCTCCTCCACCAGTTCAGCCGTGCGCTTGATGTCGGGGACAAGCTTCTCAAGCATGCCGCCGGCTTCCTGCGCTACCTTCACGCTGTCCGAGGACAGCGTGCCGATCTCGGCCGCCGCAGCCTGGCTGCGCTCGGCGAGTTTGCGCACTTCGGAGGCCACAACCGCGAAGCCCTTGCCATGTTCGCCAGCGCGGGCCGCTTCGACAGCCGCGTTGAGAGCGAGCAGGTCCGTCTGACGGGCGATCTCCTGCACGATCGTGATCTTCGAGGCGATGGTCTGCATCGCAGATACCGCGCGGCCGACTGCGCCACCCGAGAGTTCGGCGTCCTTTGCGGACTGACGGGCAATGCGTTCCGTCTCCCCGGCGTTGGCCGCGTTCTGCTTGATGTTTGCCGCCATTTCTTCCGAAGAGGACGACGCTTCCTCGCAAGACGACGCCTGCTCCGCCGAACCTTGAGCAAGCTGCTCCGACGTCGCCGCCAACTCCTGGCTACCGGACGAAACGTTTTCGGACGCGGACAGGGCCTCGCTAACGATGTTGCGGAGGCGTTCAATCATGACGTTTACCTGAGCCAGCATGTCGCCGATCTCATCGTTGGTGGAGATCGTGACCGTTTCGGTCAGATCGCCGTCGGCTACCTTGCTGACGGCAGCATTTGCCCGGGACAAACCACGGCTGATCGTGAGTGCAATCCATACGGCGAAGCCGACCGCCGTCAGGAGCGCGACAGCGACGATGGCGAGCATGAGCATGCGGCCGGTTGAATAGTCCTCATCCGCGTTCTTCTTGGCTTCCTGCATGCGCTCAACGTTCGCCTGCACACCTTCTTCCAGCAACGCGACGAGTTCTTGAGCGTGGACGCGGGCGTTCCCCGACGAAAGGCTCGATGCCTCGGTCTGCTTGTTCTCGGCAACGAGGTTGCGGATCTGTTCGTCGTCCTTCGTGAACTTCTCCATCGCGACCTTCAGGTTCTTCCAGTAACCTTTGCGGTCGGCAGCTGCAGTCGATTCCATTTCCTCACGCAGCTTTTCGAAGGATTGCCCGTCCTCGTCGCTTGCCTTGATGAAGCGCTGCGTCTCTTCCTGCGACGTCGCCAGGATCAGGTTTTTCTGCGACCTGATTATCTGCAGCGACAGGATGTTTAGCTGTTGCACCGCCTTGAGACGATTTGCGTAGTCGTCAACGACCTCGTCGAGACTCGCCTTCGAAGCCGAAAGGCCGGTCAATGCGAAGGTAGCCATTCCCGCCATCAATGCGATGATCAGGCCAAAGGCGAGCATGAGTTTAAACTTGATCGTGAGGCGCATGGCGTTGGTTCCGTTTCCAGGAGGCCGCTATTTTCTGTCTAGTTGAAGATACGTTCCATATTGGGGACGACGACGAAGTCGTCCTTCCATTTGCCGATGAAGCGAATGAATTCTGCGCGCCAGTGCATTCCAATTTTCGGCGCTTCCTCCATCGAGGCCGCCGGAATTTCGGTGACCTCGTAAACCTTGTCCGCGACAATCGCGATCAGCGTCGGGACGCCGTCGAAATCGATCTCCGTCACGATGAAACGCGTGTCGATATTCGTGTTGGCGATTTCCATGTCGAAACGCTTGCGGAGATCCGCGACGGGAACGACTTTGCCGCGCACGTTGATGATGCCGCTCAGGAAACCGCGTTCTCCGGGAACTTCGGTCACGGGCACAGGATCGAGAATTTCCCGCACAAGGCCGACGTCGACCGCAAACAATTCGGATTGGAGGCCGACCATGAGGACTTGCATCGAGTCCTTGCTGGTGCTCGCCGTTGAGGCTTCTGTTGTCATGCGACGGCCCTCTGATTGGCAGCCAACCCGCGCTCGCGCGACTGGCCGAGTTCAACGACGTGCGCGATGTCAAGGATGAGCGCAGTGGTTCCGTCTCCGAGAATGGTCGCTCCCGAGAACGTCCCGACGTCAGCGTGCAGCTTGGATAGAGATTTGATCACCGTCTGGTGGCTGCCGATGATCTGGTCGATCACGAGGCCGACCTTGGTTTCGCCCGCCGAGACGATGACGACCTTCTGATGCAGATCCGGCGGCGTGTTCGAGCCGAACAGCTCGCGCAGTCTCAGGAACGGTACGAGATCGCCGCGGATATTGAGGAAGCTGCGGCCGTTCGAACGCTTGTCGGCGCTCTCCGAAAGCTCGACGCACTCCTCCACTGCAGACAGCGGAATGATGTAGCGGCCGTTGCCGACGCGGACCAGCAGGCCTTCGATGATGGCCAACGTGAGCGGCAGCCGCAGCGTGACTTGCGTTCCCTGCCCCGGCGTTGAAGCCAGATCGATCTTGCCCCGCATCTCGTCCATGGACCGCTTGACGACGTCCATGCCGACGCCACGTCCCGAGAGCTCGGACACCTGCTTTGCGGTCGAGAAGCCGGGGTGGAAGATGTACTGAAACAACGCGGCATCCGAGATGTCTGCGGATGCATCGATCAGCCCGCGTTCGATGGCCTTGGCGCGGATTCGGTCGCGATCGAGGCCGCGACCGTCGTCGGTCAATGTGAGCAGAACCTCGGCACCGGCGTGGCGGGCGCTAAGGCTGATGTGGCCGGTTGCTTCCTTGCCTGCCTTGCCACGAGCTACGGGGTCTTCGAGACCATGATCGATGGCGTTGCGGATAATGTGGACCAACGGATCGGCGAGACGCTCGACGACGGTCTTGTCGAGTTCGGTTTCTTCGCCGGACGTGACGAATTCAACCGGCTTGCTGAGGTCGCGCGACAGATCGTGCACCAGGCGGCGGAAGCGCGTGAAGAGCGATCCGATGGGAACCAAGCGGATACCCATCGTCGTATCCCGGAGGCCGTGCGTGAGACGCGCGATTTCTTCCGAAACGAGACGGATCGACGTATCGCTCGTACGTTCGGCAATCTGGGCGAGCCGCGCCTGCATGATGACGAGCTCACCGACGCGGTCCATCAACTCGTCCAGACGTTCTGCCTGGACGCGGATGGTGGTGTCTGCCTTCGTTGGGCGGGCTGCGACCGTCGGGGCATCTTTTTTCTTGTGCTGTACTTGGTCCACCTGCGAGGCGGAAATTTCCTGCTGCGGATCCGCGGCGTGCTGAGCGACCGGCTCAGCCTCGACACGCTCGATATCGAGGTCCATTTCGTCGGCGACGAATACAAAGACGTATTCGATGTCCGATCGCGATGCCGCCGTCGTCAGCCGGGCGGTCCATGAGATGTAGCACTGCTCGGGATCAAGATTTTCTAGCGGGGGCACCTCAGAGACATCCGCCTCGATGGCGCAGTCACCGAGCGCACGCAACTCTTCGAGGAGCAAAAGCGGGTTGGCACCGTTGACAAGCACATTGCGCTTGAAGCGCATGCGGATGATCCACGTCGCCATGCCAGCCCCTGCCGCGGGAACAGAGGCAGTGTGGATCTTGGGCGCCCCACCAGCGGTGGTCGGTCCACCGCTGGTCAGGTCTTGAAGGCGCTCCAGAATGTCGGTGCCTTCCTTTTCGTTCGCGCTGTCAGGCCGATCGACCAGCGACCGGATATGATCCTTTGCAGCCAAGGAGATCGAGATCACGTCCCCGCTGATGCGGGCCTCTCCTTTGCGAATGCGGTCAAAGAGGCTCTCGAACTCGTGCGTGAAAGCCGCGACATGTTCGAAGCCAAACATGGCGCCCGATCCCTTGATCGTGTGCAGCGCGCGGAACGCGCTGTCGACAAGGTCCTGGTCGCCTGGCTTGCTCTCGAGATCGAGAAGAGACTGCTCGAGACGATCGAGCAGCTCGGATACCTCGTTGCGGAATGTTTCGTTCAGGTCGACCTGGCTCATTGGATCACTTCCCCAGAACCTTCTGAGCAACCGCGATCAGCTGCTCCTGCTTGAATGGTTTGGTGATCCAGCCGGTGGCGCCGGCGTCTTTCGCCTGCTTCTTGAAGCTCTCGTCGGACTCCGTCGTGAGCAGGATAATCGGCACGCCCTTGTAGGTCGGGAGTTTGCGCAGCTCGCGTACGAGCGTGATGCCGTCCATCCGAGGCATGTTGAGATCGGTCACGATCATCTGAACGGGCTTGGCCTTTGCCTTTTCTAGGCCTTCGACTCCGTCAGCCGCCTCATGGACTTCGAAGCCCGCTTGGCTGAGCACCAGCTTGACCATCTGCCGAATGCTCGGAGAATCGTCGACCGTCAGAACGGCTTTCATCGTCACAGTCTCCTACAGGCGCAGCTCGCCTCAGCAGCGGCCGCGCGCCCCCGTTTTCGGAAACCCGTCTCCAGGCATTCCGAGTGAAAAACTCACGTCTTTGATTTCGTTGACCCGTCGAACCCCAAAAACCCTTGCAGCGCGACCTCGCTGCAATAGCCCCGTAAAACCCTTCGCGTTGCCTCTACGCCGCATATCCCGTTTTGTTCGGTTTTGGCACTAGTGCATCACGTTTCGAAACCATAGGTGGCGGATGGTTAAAACTTTTCTCGATTGAACTTCGTCTTTCAATTTTTTTTATACAGTGCACAAATTATATCGGAATATTTTTCGACTCCCCTCTTTCCTCCCGCAACTTTACTCTCGACAGGATTTGATTTTATCTTGCGTTTTCTGCATGTTATTTGTTCACAAAGTCGGCGCTCTTTGTTTTTTTGAGACTTTTCTCGGCGAAACGCTTCCATCCACTCTCGAGTTTATGAATCGACTCGAAGTTGTGCATCTTTCGGATATCGGCCCACTGCACAACTTCTGCGATTATTGCCCATGCAAACACAATAATTCCTCACAGGTTGCAAATACGCGAGAAACAGAAAACTCCGGATGAGAATTTGAGTTTCGCCGAAATTGGCGGTCGAGATTGAGTCGACTTCAATCAACAACTCAGATTCGCCTATCGGCTGCGCGCTCCCGAGCGCTCAATTCGCAACCTCCAGCAGCGCAGGGCATCCCCCCTGGGTAAACCGCCAGCCATGCTGCGCCAGGTGTTACTATCCAGAGATCGGTCACACACACGCGTCAGGATCCCTATATCGTAGTACAGGGCGCCCAAGAGTGGAGCTGATCCTATGGCCAGAACCGTACTCGAGATCACAGGCGACGAAGAAAAGGATGCAGAGGCCCGCGAATGGGTCGAAGCGATTTCCTCCGTCATGGCCTTCGACGGCAGCGAGCGTGCGGATTTCCTGCTCGGACGCGCAGTCGAGATGGCGCGGAGGCAGGGCGCGCGGCTCCCCTTCGCCGCCAATACGGCCTACATCAATACCATTCCGCCGCATAAAGAGGCGCAGCACCCAGGTGATCGTGAGATCGAGAACCGCATCCGCTCGGCCATCCGCTGGAATGCACTTGCGATGGTGCTACGCGCCAACAAGGCGTCGAGCGAGCTTGGCGGGCACATCGCGAGCTTTCAATCCGCCGCAACGCTTTACGACACCGGCTTCGCGCACTTCTGGCATGCGCCGAGCGCGGGCCACGGCGGAGACCTCGTGTTCTTCCAAGGCCATTCTTCTCCGGGGATCTACGCGCGCGCCTTCCTCGAAGGGCGCCTGACCGAAGACCAGCTTGTGCACTTCCGACAGGAATCCGATGGGCGCGGTCTCTCCTCCTATCCCCACCCCTGGCTGATGCCGCACTTCTGGCAGTTCCCGACCGTCTCCATGGGGCTCGGCCCGATCATGGCGATCTATCAGGCGCGCTTCCTGAAGTATCTGCATGACCGCGGCTTCGCAGATACGTCCAACCGCCATGTCTGGGTGTTCTGCGGCGATGGAGAAATGGATGAGCCGGAAAGCCTCGGCGCGATTTCTCTCGCGGGACGCGAAAAGCTCGACAACCTGATCTTCGTCATCAACTGCAATCTGCAGCGGCTCGACGGGCCAGTGCGCGGCAACGGCAAGATCATTCAGGAGCTCGAAGGCGGTTTCCGGGGAGCGGGCTGGAACGTGCTCAAGGTGATCTGGGGTTCGAACTGGGATCCGCTGCTTGCGCGGGATACGACCGGGCGTTTGCGCCAGCTCATGGAGGAATGCAACGACGGGCAGTATCAGGATTTCAAATCGAAGGACGGCGCCTATATCCGCAAGAACTTTTTCGGCCGGTATCCGGAGACGGCCGCGCTGATCGCCGATTGGTCCGACGAGAAGATCTGGACGCTCACGCGCGGCGGTCACGACCCCCGCAAAGTCTATGCCGCCTATGCCGCCGCTGTCGCGCATAAGGACCAGCCGACAGTTATTCTGGCGAAAACCGTCAAAGGCTACGGCATGGGCACCGCCGGCGAAGGCCAGATGATCGCTCATCAGCAGAAGAAGATGGGCGTCGACGACATCAAGCGCTTCCGCGACCGGTTCAGCGTGAAGCTGAGCGACGACGATCTCGAAATGCTGCCGTTCATCAAGTTCGCCGAGGGCAGCCCTGAGCTGTCCTACATGCGCGAGCGGCGCGCGGAACTCGGCGGCTCGCTCCCGCAGCGGCGCACCAAGACGACGTTCAAGCTCGACGCCCCTCCACTTTCCCTTTTCGATACGCAGCTCAAGGGCTCAGGCGAGCGCGAGATCTCCACTACGATGGTCTTTGTGCAGCTCTTGACGAAACTTCTGCGCGACAAGGCGCTCGGCCATCACGTCGTGCCGATCGTGCCCGACGAGAGCCGAACCTTTGGCATGGAGGGCATGTTCCGCACCTTCGGAATCTACAGCCAGGTCGGCCAGCTCTACCGGCCGGAAGATGCTGAGCAGCTCATGTACTACAAGGAAGATCGCACCGGGCAGATCCTCGAGGAAGGCATCACCGAGGCAGGAGCGATGGCGTCCTGGATTGCTGCGGCGACGTCCTATTCCTCGTCCAACGTGCCGATGGTGCCCTTCTTCATCTACTATTCGATGTTCGGCTTCCAGCGCATCGGAGACCTTGCCTGGGCTGCCGGCGATAT
The DNA here is from genome assembly GCF_036262015.1 of Hyphomicrobium sp. Taxonomy (GTDB): domain Bacteria; phylum Pseudomonadota; class Alphaproteobacteria; order Rhizobiales; family Hyphomicrobiaceae; genus Hyphomicrobium_C. Next base: position 112,089 of record NZ_DATAJR010000001.1, read on the forward strand.
GCGCGCGCGCGGCTTCCTGATCGGTGGAACATCCGGACGCACGACGCTCAATGGCGAGGGGCTACAGCACCAGGACGGGCACAGCCACATCCTGTCTTCGACCATTCCGAACTGTATCTCGTACGATCCAGCGTTCGGTTACGAGCTGGCCGTCATCATCCAACATGGCCTCAAGCGCATGCTCGATGATCAGGAGGACGTCTTTTATTACATCACGGCGCTCAACGAGAACTATGTCCACCCCCCAATGCCGGATGGCGCCGAAGATGGCATCATCCGCGGCATGTACCTTTTGAAGTCAACGGAGCCCTCGGCAGCCGGCAAGCCGAAAATCCAGCTCCTGGGATGCGGCGCGCTTCTCAACGAGGTGATTGCGGGCGCGGCACTTCTCGAACGGGATTTTGGCATTGGGGCCGACGTCTGGAGCGTGACAAGCTTCACCGAGCTTCGGCGCGACGCGCTCGCCGTAGAGCGCTGGAACATGCTTCATCCGACTGACACGCCGAAGGTGCCTTATGTCACGCAGTGTCTCGCCTCGCGCGGCGATGCACCGGCCGTGGCGTCGACCGACTATATGAAGCTGTTCGCCGATCAGATAAGGCCCTTCGTGCGCGGGCCGTATCATGTTCTCGGAACCGATGGCTTCGGCCGGTCCGACTATCGGCGCAAGCTGAGACAGCACTTTGAAGTCGATCGTCACTACGTCGCCGTCGCCGCGTTGAAGGCGCTCGCCGACGACAACAAACTACCGTCCTCGAAAGTCGTCGAAGCCATCGCCAAGTATGGGATCGATCCGGACAAAACAGATCCGGCCTACGCCTAGGGAGTTCCTCTCTCCATGTCCGCAATCGAAGTCAAAGTTCCCGACATCGGCGACTACAAGAACGTGCCGATCATCGAAGTGCACGTGAAGCCCGGAGATACCGTGAAGCGCGACGACCCGCTCGTCACGCTCGAAAGCGACAAAGCAGCCATGGAAGTTCCCGCGCCGACTGCGGGCACAGTCGCCGAGCTGCTCGTCAAGCTTGGCGACAAAGTCAGCGAAGGATCGGCGCTCCTCCGGCTCGCCTCGGATGAGGCCAAGGCTGAAGGCGCTGCCGTTGCGGCTCCGTCAGGCGACGCGGCTGCGAAGCCGCGCAGCGAAGGTGCGCCCGAAGAACCCTCAAAGGCGACGCACGACGGCACTGCCCCCCAACCCGTGGCTCCCGAGGACAGCGCCACGGATGGCGACGCCCCTAGACGCGTGCAGCTGCCGCTCGGGTCCGACTTTGGTGGCGTCCACGCCAGCCCCTCCGTTCGCCGGCTCGCGCGCGAGCTCGATATCGACCTCATACAATTGAAGGGAACCGGCGAGAAGGGACGGATCACGAAAGAGGATGTGAAGCGGGCGCTCGGCGCCGTGGCGTCCGGCGGAAGCGCAATTCCGGAGATCCCGGCTCAGGACTTCGCCAAGTTCGGGCCGATCGAAACCAAGCCTCTCACACGCATCCAACGGCTCGCGGGACCGCATCTCTCCCGCTCCTGGCTCAATATCCCCCACGTCACCCAAAGCGACGAGGCGGACATCACCGATCTCGAGGACTATCGCAAGTCGCTGGATGCGGCCGCCAAGGAGAAGGGCTATCGCGTCACGCTGCTCGCGTTTCTGCTGAAAGCGTCGGTTGTGGTGCTCAAAGAGTTTCCGGAGTTCAACTCCTCGCTCGCGCCCGACAGGCAGTCCTTGATTCTTAAGCGCTACTATCACCTTGGCGTCGCCGTCGACACGGAGGATGGGCTCGTCGTGCCCGTCATTCGCGACGTCGACCGCAAAGGGATCATCGAGCTTTCGCAGGAACTAGGCGACGTGTCGAAGCGGATGCGCGATGGGAAGATTTCGCCCCACGACATACAGGGCGGCACCTTCTCGATCTCGAGCCTCGGCGGAATCGGAGGTACGGGGTTCACGCCCATCGTCAACGCACCGGAAGTGGCCATCCTGGGTGTCGTACGAGCTGCGATCAAGCCGAAGTGGGACGGCACCGCGTTCATTCCTCGGCTCTTTCTCCCACTGTGCGTCAGTTACGACCATCGCGTGATTGACGGCGCCCTGGCGGCGCGCTTCACGCGGAGGTTGGCAAACATTCTAGAAGATGTGCGTCAGCTCGTGCTGTAAGCGATCCGGAGACATGTGACGTGGCGAACCACGAGACAATTATATGCGACGTTGCTGTCCTCGGCTCAGGGCCCGGGGGGTACTCGGCGGCATTCCGTGCCGCGGATCTGGGGCTCAAGACGATACTAATCGAGCGAGACGCGACGCTTGGCGGTGTCTGCCTCAATGTCGGATGCATTCCTTCAAAAGCGCTGCTTCATGTGGCCTCGCTTATCGCAGAAGCCGAAGCCTTCGGCGCATATGGCGTGGATTTCGGCAGGCCGCGCATCAATCTTGCGCGTTTGCGCGCCCACAAGGTTGCCGTCGTCGGCAAGCTCACGAACGGGCTGGCCGCCATGGCCAAGGGACGCAAAGTCACTGTTTTGCAAGGGACGGGGCGTTTCTCAAGCCCACATGAATTCGAAGTCACGCTTGCCGACGGCTCCCAAACGGTGCGCTTCGATAAGGCCATCGTCGCAGCTGGTTCGGAGCCCGTCTCAATTTCATTTCTTCCCGAGGATCCGCGCATTGTCGACTCGACGGGCGCACTCGACCTTCCCTTTATCCCGAAACGCATGCTGGTCATTGGCGGCGGGATCATCGGGCTCGAAATGGCGACTGTCTACGCTGCGCTCGGCAGCCGCGTCGACATCGTCGAGATGCTGGACGGACTAATGGCGGGCGCGGATCGCGATTTGGTCCGCGTGTGGGAGAAGCACAACGCGCAACGCTTCAATCGTATTCTTCTCAAGACGAAAGTGGCAGGCGCCAATGCCAAACGCGACGGCATCCATGTGCGCTTCGAGGGGAAGGATGCGCCGGAGAGCGTGGAGCCGTATGACCTCGTCCTCGTCGCCGTGGGGCGAACTCCCAACGGGACACGGATCGCGGCCGAGCGCGCTGGTCTTACAGTAGACGCGAAGGGGTTCATTCCGGTCGATCGGCAAATGCGTACGAACGTGCCGCACATTTTTGCCATTGGCGACATTGCGCGCGCTCCCATGCTTGCACATAAAGCGGTACATGAAGGGCACGTTGCTGCTGAAGCCGCTGCCGGAAAATCAGCGCATTTCGATGCGCGGCAGATTCCTTCCGTTGCCTACACCGATCCCGAGATCGCGTGGACAGGCGCGACTGAAGACGAGCTCAAAGCCAAAGGTGCTAAATTCGGGAAGGCGGTATTCCCATGGGCTGCCTCGGGACGGGCGATCGCAATGCGACGCGATGAAGGTTTCACCAAGCTGCTCTTTGACGCTGACAGCAAACGCGTTATCGGTGGCGGCATTGTCGGAGCGCACGCCGGTGACCTCATCAGCGAGATCGGCCTCGCAATCGAGATGGGCGCAGACGCCGTGGACATCGGAAAAACCATTCACCCGCATCCGACTCTTTCCGAATCCGTCGGCATGGCAGCGGAGGTGTTCGAAGGCGTCTGCACCGATTTGCCGCCGCAAAAGCGCGTGTAGCGCCGCCATTCGAGCGACAATCACGCAAACAAAGAAAGGGAACGATCGCTCGCTCCCTTTCTTATTCGTCGCGCTCAACGCGAGGCTTTACTGGGTTACTTTCGAGGGCGCGTAGTACTTGAAATCCGGCGCGCTATCGAGAGCTTCCTTCGTGCTGTTGATCGTGACCCGCATGGAGCCATCAGCGTCACGGTTCAACTGAAGGTCACTGAAGGCCACGGCTACAAGCTTTTCGCCCATACCGAGGAAGCCGCCGACGCCGATGACTGCGTTCGAGATCTTCCCATCCGGGCCGAGGATGAGGTCGTTGATGTCGCCGACCTTTTCATTGGCCTTATTGTATACACTCAGACCGACGAGCTTGGACGAACGCCACTCATCAGAAGCCTGGTTCGCGCTGAAGGTGCCGGCCGTTCTCTCGGCCTTCGTGGTAGGGCCGGCATCCGCTGATGGCGAAGGGGCCGGAGCGGGATCAGTGACGGACGGAGCCGGCGCCGGTGTTGTCTCCGGCATGTTTTCTGCGGGAGCCGACGGAGATGGCGACGGCGGAGGCGTGGCCTGTGCGAATGCGGTCGCTGCGCCAACAGCAAGGGCCGCAGGCATTGCGATTGCAGACAGCAACTTCGATTTCATCTGATATCTCCCTTAGTCTTTAAATACTGCGCCGCACTGCCTCGGCATCACCAAAGCGTCAGCCGATTTTTGTGCGTTGCTCTCATGATTATCCGTGCGTTGCAGCGGGCGTTTGCCTGCCTGGCGGTCAAACGTCCAATAGGAGTTGTTGGTTCCTCACGATCCCGAGAGGAACGGCGGCGCACGCATCTCCTCAAATGGGCGCATACGGCAATAGGTTCGATTTGAAAGATGAAGTCGCGAAACAACAGACGCTTGCAGCCCCGCGCGAACGTGACGATGCACGAACGCGAGTTTGGTTTACTCGGCAGGAGAGATCACGAACGGATAACTATGATCAAGCTATTGAGCACAGCATCAGCAGGCACCCAGCGCCCGCCGATGGCATTTTGCATTCGATGCAAACTAGCGGCCTGCAGCCTCGCGCGTTTCGCCGTCCGACGCTGTGACGGTGTCGGTCTCTGCCGAGCTATCCGGGGTTGCCTCGACAGGCGTCACATCGGGCATCGCGATTGGAGCCGGCGGAGGTTCGTTCAAAGCTGCGACGGGCGCTTCGCCCCGGCGGGTGAGGAAACGCTCCATGGCCGTTCCCCAGATGTCCCAGCCCGCGCGATCATCGGCGATCGTGTGACCATCCGAACCGTAAGGCGGGAACACGTGAAGTTCGGCATCACCTCCGCGCTCGTGCCAAGCCGACGCCATGGCGCGCGCGAGATCGGGCCGGAAATAGCTGTCGTTGCTCGCGTACAGCCACAAGGTCGGCAAGCGTGCTTTCGCGCCATAGGACCGAGCGGCATCGATCAAACGCTTTTCACCGCACACCGAGCCATCCACTTTTCCAAACGGATGCCCACCGCGCCCACCGGCGATGTTGATTACCGCGCGCACATTGCCCGGATTTTGGGACGCCAGCGCGAGCGACGCCCATCCACCGGACGAAATGCCAAGCACAATGGTTTCTCCCGGCGCAACGAAGGGCTGCTCAGACATGAAGGATACCGTGGATCCGATGTCATCTGCTGCGGCAAGTCCCGATTGATAGTGATCCGGATTGCTGCAGCTGCCAATTGCCTCCACCATCGGTCCACCGGTCGCGCCATGCCCGCGCCGCTGCGGAAGTACGACTGCGTATCCGCGCTCAACGAACCAGCGCGATAACCAGTAGTAGACTGGCATTGCAACCGCGAGGCGGGTTGCATCGGATGTCCCGTGGTTGATTACAACCAATGGATGCCGGGTAACGCCCTTTGTGCCAGGCGGATCGACGGGACGAAAAACTGTCGCGCGGAGCGGTGTCTCAGCGTCACCGCTCGGCAAGATCCAAAGCTGCTCGCGGAGCCGCGCTCCTTCTGGTCCGAACGCGCCGTACTTTTGCTGAGCGTCGACGGGGCCTGCCGTAGACGGCGCGGATACCAAGAGCAACGCTGCGCCAAATGCTACGGCTGATAGCGCCTTCATCGCGATCTCGCCCAGCTCCGAGAGGCGCTTTCGCGCTGCGCCCCGACCCCACCTGCTTCGGATCATGAAAGAGTGTCCCCCGTCCGTGCATCAGTTCTTTGGTGTGCGCCGCACTCCTGTCGTGTCTGGAGTTGCCCAAAACTGCCGACGCTCACCATGCGCCCCCTTCGACCCGGGCAGACGATGCGTCGTGCGGAACCCCCATCATTGCCAAGCGTTCTTTGCTCGGCAGGTCGCGTCTCAAGCCTTGCCCATCTGAAATGGAAAAGGGAGTAGAATCAATGAAAATGCTGTGCACTGCGAGCATAGCCGCTCTCCTTGTGACATTCGGAGCACCCGCCCTCGTTCAATCCGCTTCGGCAGCCAATCAGAAATTGTCGAAAGCCGACTGCCAAAGTCTGTGGGGCCGTGCAGATTCCGCAGGCTCGGGATCTCTCTCGAGCGCGCAAGCGCAGCCGTACGTAGCGAACTTCGCCAAGGTCGACAGCAACGCGGACGGCAAGCTTTCCAGCGCCGAATTCCTGGCCGGTTGCCAGAAAGGGCTCGTTCACGACTCTGCCAGCAGCGGCGCCAGCGAGGGCGCATCCGGAGCGGCGGGCAAGAAGTACTAGCAATAGCCCCGTTTTCACTGCGAGCCGCTCTATCTCGGCTCGCAGTAGCCTTATGTTCAATCTCGCGCCGAGGGATCGAAAGCCATACTAGTAGCCCTCATATATGTGCTTATGCTCTTCACAACCTTCGGCGTGCTCGTTTGGTTTGTGCGCAACGAAAGTGATTGATCTAGGGCAGTGAGCGTCGTTCAAACATTGTGGTCACTATGCCACACCCATGCCACCAAGCTTAATTCCAACTGCCTTGTCAGATCACACAATCCAACGGGCCTTGGGGGTGCATACCTTTGAATCTGCCGTTCCAATCTCAAGCCATGCTTCTCGAGCCGGTTCAAATGACCGCAGATCAGCGTCCTGCTCAACCGCTTGATTTCGCTGTCATCGGCAACGGACGTATCGCGGCGCTTCTCGATCGTTCCGCGCGCATTGTCTGGTGGTGTTTTCCGCGCTTCGACGGCGATCCGGTATTCTCTCGTCTGTTGTCCGGCGACGAAGAAAAGGGTTTCTGCGACGTTGTCCTCGAAGGTGCCGTTCGTACGCGCTCCGCCTACCTGCGCAATACGGCCATCATCGAAACCGTCATCGAGGACGATAGCGGCAACGGCGTGCGTCTCATCGACTTCGCGCCGCGATATCCGCGTTTCGAGCGCATGCTCCATCCGGCGCAGATCATTCGCCGTATCGAGCCGATCGGTTTGCCACGCATCAAAATTCGCGTTCGCCCGACATTCAACTTTGGTCAGCCGCGCCCGGCTCAGGTGGTCGGGTCCAATCACATTCGCTACAGCGGCGGCGATCTCACGCTCCGGCTGACCACGGACGCGCCCCTCTCCTACATCGTCCACGAGACGTCGTTCGCGTTGTCGCGGCCCGTCACCCTGGTCATGGGGCCGGACGAATCTCTCGAAGCGGCCGCCGATACCGTTTCGCGCGAAGCGTTCGAACGAACACGAGACTATTGGCTCAACTGGGTCCGCGGCCTCGCCGTTCCGCTGGACTGGCAATCGGACGTCATTCGCGCCGCCATCACTCTGCAGCTCTGCACCTTTGACGAAACGGGAGCGATCGTTGCGGCTCACACGACCTCCATCCCGGAGGCACCGCACAGCCAGCGCAACTGGGACTATCGCTATTGCTGGCTACGTGACGCCTATTTCGTGATCATGGCGCTGAACCGCTTGGGCGCGACCCAAACGATGGAAGCGTACCTCGACTACATCACGACGCTCGCAATCGAATCCAAGGGTGCTCTGCGGCCCGTGTACGGGATCGTGCACGATCAGCCGCTCGTCGAGAGCGTCGCCGAGCATCTCTCCGGCTTTCTCGGAATGGGACCCGTGCGCGTCGGCAACCAAGCCGCGGAGCAGCTTCAGCATGACTCCTGCGGCAGCGTGATCCTCGGCGTCTCGCAGATGTTTATAGACCAACGCCTGCCGCGCATGGGCGACGAGTCTCTGTACCGCAGGCTCGAAGTGCTGGGGCATCATGCGCTCAACGTCTTTCTCGAACCCGATGCCGGAATTTGGGAGTATCGCGGGCGTCAGCGCATTCATACCCATTCCGCGACCATGTGCTGGGTTTCGCTCGACCGCTTGGCTCGCATCGCGGCTCTCCTTGGCCTTGCCGGCGATGCGGAGACATGGCGTCACCACGCCGACAAAGTGCGCAAGGAAATTCTCACGCGGTCCTGGAGTAAAAAGCTCGGAGCGTTCGCCGGGGCACTGGATCATGACGAGCTCGATGCAAGCGTTCTTCTCTTGCCGGAGCTTGGCTTCCTTTCCGCCCGCGACCCGCGCTTCACGGCAACGCTCGACGTTATCGGCCGCGAGCTGGGCCGCAGCGGGTTCATGCTGCGCTATACCAATGACGATTTCGGCGCTCCGGAAACGTCATTCCTCGCCTGTCAGTTCTGGTACATCGATGCACTGACCGCGGCGGGGCGCGTGGAGGAAGCACGCGGTCTACTCAGCGACCTTCTTTCGCGGCGAAACGCGTTCGGCCTCCTATCCGAGGATATTCACCCTACGACCGGCCAGCTGTGGGGCAATCTCCCCCAAACCTATTCCATGGCCGGTATCGTCAATTCCTGCATGAACCTCTCGCGCAACTGGGTGGACGCTTGGCCGCGCGACCCGGGACCGGAACCCGGCGCGTCTTCAAGCGTTTGAACTTCGAGCCCAATTTGTCGAACCCCGCTTTCGATCCGGCTGGCGGGGCGTTCGCGCGCGGGCACGGAGGCAAGCTTGGGACGCATCATCGTTGTATCAAATCGCGTCATGGACCTTCGCAAGGCCGCGCAGGCTGGCGGCGTGGCTGTGGCGATCGCCGACCTGCTGCGAACACGACCCGGACTCTGGTTCGGCTGGAACGGAAAAGTTGTCGGCAACGGCGATATTCCCGATCAAGCCGATCTAAAGCATGTGAAAAGAGCGGGCAGGAGCGGACTTGCTACGCTGCCTCTGACGGAGGAGGAGCACCGCGATTACTATCTCGGCTACTCGAATTCCGTTCTCTGGCCGGTCTTTCACAATCGCCTCGACCTGGCGCAATTCGAAGCCGATTTTTACGCAGGTTACATTCGCGTCAACCAACGGTTTGCGCACGCGTTACGCGCACACATTCAGCCGGACGACCACATCTGGGTTCACGACTACCACCTCATTCCACTCGCCGCTGAGTTGAGGCGATCCGGCGTTACAAACCCGATCGGGTTTTATCTGCATATTCCTGTTCCGCCGTCGCAAACCTTCCTCGCTATTCCGGAACATCGGGAACTCGCGCGCGCGCTCGCCGCGTATGACCTGATCGGACTTCAAACGCGTGCCGACGTTGCAAACCTGATTCAGTTCTTCGAGGACAGCGTGTCCGGCCGCATCCTGCAAGATGGCCGCGTCGGTGTATTCGATCAGCGTCTGCGTATCGAGCGCTTCCCCGTCGGCATCGACGCGGACGATTTCGTCAAAGCCTCCCCTGTCGCACCGCTCGTGCAATCCAATGACGATGGCGCACAGCGGATCGTGGGTGTCGATCGATTGGATTACTCCAAGGGCCTCCCGCAGAAATTTCGCGCGTTTGGCCGGTTCCTCGAAAAGTATCCGCAGTACCGCCGCAACGTCGTGCTCTCGCAAATTGCGCCACCGACGCGCGAAAGCGTGGAAGCCTATACCGACATCCGCCAGACGCTCGAGGCACTCTCAGGCAAGATCAACGGCATGTTCGGCGAACTGGACTGGGTGCCTATCCACTATATCTATAGATCCACGCCGCGAGACCGATTGCGCGATATCTATCGCTCGTCCGGCATCGGCTTCTTCACACCTCTGCGCGATGGTATGAACCTCGTGTCCAAGGAATACGTGGCCTCGCAGGACCCGAACGATCCCGGCGTACCGATCCTGTCGCGCTTCGCAGGTGCCGCAGAGCAACTCGTCGATGCGCTCATCGTGAACCCCTACAATGTCGAGGAGATGGCCGACGCGATCAAAACCGCCCTTGAAATGGAGAAGCCGGAGCGGATCGAGCGGTATACGCGTCTGATGGAGGTCATTCGCGGATATGACACGGCGACGTGGTCACGATCGTTCCTTGCGCGGCTCGAGTCTGCGGCGGAGGAACGGGCGCGGGTGGTTGCACCTCTGACACCGTTGCGGTCGCCCTGCCCAAAGGCAGCTCACGCGGCCACTCCATCGCTCAGCTCTCGTCTCAACAAATTCAGCGGAAAGGTGAGCAGGGCTGCAAACTCCTTGAGCCGCAGCGAATGATCCTTGCTTCCCTCAGCCTCGCCACCGGAGCACGCGCAGGAGGACCTGCAGGGCCATGAAGGTGCTGACCATCGGCGGCGCGATGATCGACACCATCGCGATCATTGAAAGCGCCGCGATCGAGCGGATGTCTCTTCTCAATGCAGGCGCTTCGTTTCTGCTCCTCGAAGAGGGCCGGAAAACCGAAGCGCTGGAAGTCTCCACCCATTGCGGCGGCGGGGCGATCAACGCTGCCATTGCGTTCGCGCGGCTCGGCGCCGATTGCGCGGCTCTGATAAAGCTCGGCCACGATGCGAGAGCCGATCAGATCCTGGCGCGACTTGAGGAAGAAGGCGTCTCCTGCCGCTGGCTTGCACGTACTCCCGAGGCGCCCACCGGCGCTTCCGTGCATGTGTCATCCCACGATCGTAATGCTGCGGTGTTCACATTCCGCGGCGCCAATACTCTGCTCAAGCCCGACGATCTTCACGGCAAAGCGTTCCAAGCCGATCTTGTGTATGTCGCAAACCTCTCCAACGAGGCGGCGCATTGCTTTCCCGAAATCGTCGCCAAGGCGAAGGCGCAGAATGCACTGCTTGCCGTAAATCCCGGCATTCGTCAGCTTCATGAGCACGGCACAGCGTTTCAAGCGACGCTGCCCCAGCTCGATATCCTCTCTCTCAACCGGCGCGAAGCCGATGAAATCGTCTCGATGCTGGACCGCAAGGAGGCAGACAGCGAAATTCTCGATTTTCCGGAAGGCGCGCACATCCCGGCGCTGGCCACGCGTGGGTTGCGGTTCGAGAACCGCCGCTTCGGCATACGTGCCTTCTGCCGTGCGCTCCTCGCCCGCGGCGTCGGCACTGTCGTTTTGACGGATGGGCGCGATGGCGCATTTTCCGCAACGTCGGGCCGGATGATCTACTGTCCGGCGCATGAGGCGGATGTTCAAGGCACCGCGGGCGCAGGCGATGCATTCGCCTCGACGTTCTCCGCGTATCTCGCAGACCGGCGCAATCCGGACGTTGCGCTGCGCGCAGCATCCATCAATGCAGCCAGCGTTCTTGCATATGTCGATACCCAGACCGGCCTCATGCGGCGCAAAGATCTGGAGGGCTGTATGACGGAAAAACCGATATCAAATGTGATAAGCTGGGCGTTGTAAACGCTCCGTCCGGCCACACGTGCGTCACGTTTTGGCGCGATTGGGTGGTGAAGACAACAGACGCCCGCTCTAACGCCATCAGAGGTCCAACTCGCTGATGAAAGCCGAAGCTATCCGCCAGCCGCATCCTCCCCTCAGCGCCTGCACGTCCGCAATTCTTACAGACCCGCAAACATGCGCGCTGTTTCTCGATATGGACGGAACACTTCTGGATCTTGCGCCGACCCCGAAGAGCGTCCGGGTCCCCGATGGTCTAATCCCGCTGCTCCAGAAACTGACGCTCATTTTCGACGGCGCCATCGCGATCATTACCGGACGGATGATCTCGGAGGCTGATCAAATTCTTGCACCGTTGCGCCTCCCGGCATCCGGCGTTCACGGGGCGGAACTCCGTAAGTCACCAGATGGCGAAATCGAGCGCGTTTCGGCCGCGCTTCCCGACGATCTGGTTGTATCTCTGCGGAAACTCGCGCTTCAAATTCCAGGGGTCCTCGTCGAGCCCAAGGGTCCTGGCCTGGCCGTCCACTATCGTCTGGCCCCTCATGCGGAAGCGGAGATCCTTGCATCGCTCGATAGCTTTCTCGACAAGCATGCCGGCGCTTTCGAACTCATGCCGGGTAAACGCCTATTCGAGATCATTCCGTCCGGCCTTTCCAAAGGAACTGCCCTCGCGGCTCTGGCTGCGCTGCCCAAGTTCCGCAACCGCATGCCGATCATGATCGGCGACGATATTGGCGACGAGCCGGCTTTCGCTGTCGCTGAGGGAATGCATGGGTTTGCGCTTCGCGTCGCCGGTGAACAGTATCTGGATGAGGTCTCGGACTTCGCGGGGCCGCGCTCGGTGGTCAATTGGCTCGATCAGCTCGCGCGGCGGCTCGGGCCACCCGGGAACTTCCGCTCGCACCACTAGCGCCACGCACGCAATTCGACAGCTCCTAGAAAGAGCCCGCCCGATTTCTCAGGCAGACTCTACCTCCGGCCGCGCCTTCGTACCTTGAATTGTGACGGCGGTATCAGATGCTTAACGTGCTCCCAGATCCAAGGTTCCGAACATTGGCGCCTTTTGAAACGCGCGACGTCCATCGTCACGGTCGGGGATGTCGCGGCGCAGATCATTGACCTCCACTTTTGGGCGACCTAGAAAGCTGCATACGCAAGCAATCGCAGTGAAGGAACTTTCGCGGGGAGCACTGATCCGTTGAGGGGACTCATTCTAGCCGGTGGCGCTGCGCTGGCGGCCATGTTGGCTGGCACACATGTGCACGCCGACGACAAGACCGCTGCTCAGCAATCCGAATTCCGACTCCTTGAGCTCGGCGGTCGCAAGGTCCGCTGGGCATTGCCCGCGGGCGGCCTCCCGGCAACGATCAGCTACGCGTTTCTGACCGAGCCCGCACAGTTTCCCGGTGCGCGCAACTGCGATGCGATGCTTCCACCCGAGGCCGCACTTCGCGACTCTCGCATCAGCTTGCCAGCCTTCAAGCAGGAAGTGCGCGCGGCATTCTCAGTCTGGGAGCAGGCAGCAAACATTGTATTCAAGGAAACAAATTCGGTTGCGGACGCGGGAATCTTGATCGGCGCCGACGCCAAGCCCCGTGGACGGGCCTTCACGAACGTTGCGCTGCGCGAAGGGTCGGAGAGCGGTGTGGACGCGACACGTCACACTGCGGCCGCCATGGGCGCGATCCGACAATCTCTCATCTGTTTCAATCCGCAACAGCCTTGGAAAATCGGCTTCAACGGAGATCTCGACGTTTACGACGTGCGGTTCACGATGACGCATGAGATTGGACATGCCATCGGCCTCGATCATCCGAGCCCCGAAGGGCAGCTCATGAGTTTCCGCTATGTGGAGAAGGCGCGTGGCCTGCAGCCGGGCGACATTGCCGGTGCCGTCGCTCTCTATGGCGGTCGCGGAGTGGGCTCGGCCCCTCGGCCCGCCGATGTGCCATTCGTGAAAGCACAGACCGAAACCCCTGCGGGCGATCGCGCGTTCGGTCTCGGTGAGAAAATGCCCGACGAGACGCAGCGCTAGCACTTCGCTGGCAGTGCTCACGGCGCTCGCCCCGGAACCATCGGAACGCATCAACCGTTTCTAGCGCAGCAGCTCTTTACGTTGCGCCTGAGCGGAGATTACACACATGATGAGCAGAATTTCGCTGGGGTTGGCGGCTCTCCTGCTGACATGCGGCGGGACGCTCGCATTCGCCCAACCTATTCAATCCGATCAAACCGATCCTGCAATCAGCCCTCGCGCGACGCCGAGCGCTCCAACTGCTCTTCCTCCGATCCGCTTTCCCGGCGACGAAAAGACAACCAGCGACTGGCGCGCCAGCAAGCTGATCGGCACGACGATGACCAATATTCTCGACGAGTCCATCGGGAAGGTTGAGGATGTCGTCATTGACAGCGACGGCAAGGTCGTCGCGGTTCTTGTCGGTGTCGGAGGATTTCTCGGACTGGGAGAGACGACCGTCGCAATCGGTCTGCCTCATCTCGTGATCAGCCACGCAGATCTGGAACATCTCCAAGTGAAGACGTCGCTATCTCGCAAGGCGATTGAACAGGCAGCAAGCATGGATCCCGCGGAGGAGAAATCCGTAGCGCCTTAACTGACCATAGCTGCGTTTCTCGGGAACTTGAACGTATCAGCCGGATGCGATGCCACGACATCGAGCGGGACATTCAATGTGCACGCGAGTCCGTCGGTGGCAAACTCGATACTCGGATCGGACGTCATGGCGTTGGCCATCGTGCCGATCAGCGTCAGACCAAAACCCTTGCGAGTCGCAGGCACGACGGGCGGCCCGCCTGCCTCCTTCCACTTGAACCGAAGATAGGACATCCCCTCTTCGGCCTCGACGATATCCCACTTGATATTGATAAGGCCTTCGGCGTTGACGAGCGCGCCGTACTTGGCGGCATTCGTCGCAAGTTCGTGGACCACAAGTGCGAATGTCTGCACGGCAGATGCCGTCAGGAAGACCTCCGGCCCGCCTGAACGCACACGATCCGAAAAACCTGCAACTTCCGCGTTGACGATATGACCGAGATCGGCCCCGCGCCAGCAGGCCTCGGTCAACAGCTCGTGCGCGCGCGCAAGAGCATGCAGACGCCCGATCAGGATGCGGCGCGCCTCCGCAACGTCCCGGCTATCGCTCAACGTGCGAATGGCAATGGACTGCAGGACGGCAAGCAGGTTCTTCACACGATGCGTCAGCTCGCTGACCAGCAACGACAGCCGCTCCTCCGCGCGCTTGCGCTCGCTGACCTCGTTCTTCAGCGTCTCAGCGGTGCTTTCAAGCTCCGCTGTACGTTCCTCGACGCGCTTTTCGAGAAGCGCGTATGAACGCGCAAGCTCGGCACGCATGTGGTACAGGTCGACAAAGACCTTCACCTTTGCTCGCAGAATTTCCGGAACGACTGGAGAAAGGATGTAGTCCACCGCTCCGAGCGCGTATCCTTCGGCTGCCTGCGCATCGTCTGCAAACGCCGTTATGAAAATGATCGGCGTATGGCGCGATTTCTTGCGTTTCCTGATCAGAGCGGCTGTTTCGTGCCCGCACATATCAGGCATGTTCACGTCGAGGAGAATGACGGCGAAATCGCGCTCGAGCAGAAGCCGGAGCGCCTCGGCCCCGGACGTGACAGTCACGATGTTCTGACCCAGCTCTTCTAGGCTGGCGCGATACGCGACATGCTTCTCCTCCAGATCGTCCACGATCAGGATGTCAGCAGAAACGGACCTCATGGCGATAACCTCATCAAGGCCCTATCGATACAGCCACGACCGCATGACCGACAACAAACTGCCCGCATCAACCGGCTTGGCGAGATAGTCCCATGCACCGGCTTCGATGCAACGCTCGCGGTCGCCCTTGAGGGCTTTGGCCGTCACGGCGATAAATGGCAGCTCACGGCACGCTGGAATGGCCCTGGCTGCGCGAATGGTGGCGATGCCATCCATATCGGGCATCATAATGTCCATCAGCACGATATCGAACGATGTTTCCGTCTCCAATATCCTCAAAGCGTCGCGTCCACTGCTCGCCGAGCGGACGTCCATGCCATGATCTTCGAGGAGCGTTGCCAGAGCGAAGATATTGCGGGCATCGTCGTCGACGATCAGAACCCTCTTTCCGGACAGCGCGATGCCGGCGTCGTTTACACGCTCGAGCATCTCTACGTGTGGCGCGGGAAGCGTCAAAACCGGGGTGTGCAGCGCCGTCGAGATGCTATCCAAGAGACGTTCAGGCGATTGGATCGTGCGGACAACGAAGCCGTCGACGCGAGGCGCGGCGTCCATCCCTTCCGGTGACCAGATCAAGACGGGCAGTGGCGCTGTATTGCCCGATGGGGCCCGGTCGCGGATATTTTTCCCGCAAGCCAGAAGGTCGATCTCCAACCGGCTATCGATCACGATGCAGTCGAAGATATCCGTCTCGAAGGCCTTCACGGCCCGCGCGGCTTCGGAAATTTCCACCACTTCGATGGTTTCGCCGGACGACAGGGTGCGGACCATCTCCATGGCTGCGTCGTCGGACGACGTTGCTAGAAGAATGCGCCTCTCCTTACGGCCGATGCTGTCAAACAAGGCGGCTAGGCTTTCTTCCAATGCAGTCTTGGACGGAATTGGTTTCGCGATAAAATCCCAAGCCCCCGCATGATAGGCGCGATCGCGCGCGTCTTCCGTGGATACGACGCAGATCGGGATGTGACGAGTCGAGAGGTCGGACTTCAACCCTTCAATAACCCGCCAGCCATCAATGTCCGGCAATACAATGTCCAACGTGATGGCGGCGGGCTCGAGCTCGCGCGCCAGCGCCAAGGCCGATCGCCCACCGGATGCCACAACAGCCTTCATCCCTCTTTCACGCGCCGTTTCAAGGAGGACGCGTGCGAAGGCGAGATCGTTCTCGACAATGAGCGCGACCGCCTCACCAGCGGCAATTACATTTCGGTCGTCGTCTATTTCTATCTCCGGCGACCAGACGACATCGTCGCCTTCATTTGGCTCGATGACCGCCGGCCGCTCCTGGAGCAGCGCAAGATTTGCCGATTCTGCCGGCGAACCGGACGCGATGTCCGGGGCTGAGGTCATTTGCGCGGCGCGGCGCGGCGCGCGGAGCGGCACATAGTCGAGTGGCAGGAAGAGTGCGAAGCTCGATCCCTTACCGATCGACGACACGATCTTGATCTCGCCTGACAAGAGCCGCGACAGCTCGCGGCTGATGGCTAGCCCCAGCCCCGTGCCGCCATACTTGCGGCTCGTGGAACCGTCTGCCTGCTGGAAGGCCTCGAAGATAATGCTCTGCTTCTCGGACGAAATGCCGATGCCCGTATCGGTAACGTGGAAGGCGACGACGCCGGCCGCCTGATTGAGTGCATCGTTGTCGGGGTTCCACCCATCCTTTGCGAGATCGATGCGGAGAGAGACCCGTCCCTGGTGCGTGAACTTGAACGCGTTGGAAAGCAGGTTCTTGAGGATCTGCTGGAGGCGCTTCGAGTCGGTGACCATTGCAGATGGCAAGCGCGGATCGACACTGACCTCGAAATCCAAGCTCTTCTGTTCGGCGATGTGTCCGAACGTGCGATTGACGTAGTGGTAGAGATCCTCGAAACGGAGTGTTCCGACATCGACGGCAACGGTGCCGGATTCGATCTTCGCGAGATCCAGGATGTCGTTGATGAGCGTCAGGAGGTCCTTGCCCGACGCGTGAATGGTTTTCGAGAACTCGACTTGTCGCCCCGTGAGGTTGCCTTCCCGGTTCTGGCAGAGCTGATCGGACAGGATGAGCAAGCTGTTCAACGGCGTGCGCAGCTCATGGGACATGTTGGCCAGGAACTCGGACTTGTATTTCGAAGTTCGGGCGAGCTGGTCCGCCTTCTCTTCGAGCGCTTGGCGGGCCTGTTCCACTTCGGTGTTTTTGCGCTCGACCTCCTGGTTCTGATAGGCGAGCAGACGGGCCTTTTCCTGAAGCTCTTCGTTCGTGCTCTGCAGTTCGAGCTGCCGGCTCTGCAGCTCCTTGGCGAGAGACTGCGACTGCTCCAGCAGATCCTCCGTACGCATGTTGGCTTCGATCGTGTTGATCACGATGCCGATCGATTCCGTGAGCTGATCCAGGAAGTCGTGATGGACGGGATTGAAGCTATCCAATGACGCCAGCTCGAGAACGCCTTTGACGGCACCTTCGAACACGATCGGTAGAACCAAGATGTTGGCAGGCGAGGCTTCGGTGAGCCCCGTCGAAATCCGCAACGGCGTTGCGCTCGCATCGTGCAGGACGATGCGGCGCTTGTCGTGGGCGCACTGCCCCACGAGTCCTGCTCCGAGCTCAACCACCTTGCCGTGTGCGCTCTGGCCTTCGCCCGCGTAGCTGGCCAGCAATTTCAGGCGCGGAACTTCGGATAGGCTGTCCCACACGTACACTTCTGCCTGATGTGCACCGACGACGGGTGCCAACTCCGAAAGGATCATCTGGCCGACCGCCACGAGATCTTTCTGGCCTTGAAGCATGCGGCTGAACTTCGCCAAATTGGTTTTGAGCCAGTTCTGCTGGTTATTCTTCTGCGTCGTGTCGCGCAGGTTGGCGATCATTTCGTTGATCGTATCCTTCAACGCCGCGACTTCGCCTTCGGCGCCGACGCTGATCGATCGCGTAAGATCGCCCTTGGTCACGGCAGTTGCGACCTCGGCGATGGCGCGCACCTGTGTCGTAAGATTTGCCGCAAGCTGGTTGACGTTTTCAGTCAGACCCTTCCACGTACCGGCAGCGCCCGGCACCTTGGCCTGACCGCCGAGCTTGCCGTCGACGCCCACCTCGCGTGCCACTGTCGTCACCTGATCGGCGAACGTGGCCAGCGTTTCGGTCATGCTGTTGATCGTTTCGGCCAGAGAGGCGATCTCGCCCTTGGCTTCCACGGTCAACTTGTGTTTGAGGTCGCCGTCGGCAACGGCGGTCACGACGCGCGCGATGCCGCGCACCTGGGCCGTCAAGTTGCCGGCCATCGAGTTCACGGAATCGGTAAGATCCTTCCAGGTACCTGCGACGCCCGGCACGTCGGCCTGACCGCCGAGCTTGCCTTCGGTGCCCACCTCGCGCGCAACGCGCGTCACCTCGGCCGCAAACGAGCGCAGCTGATCCACCATCGTGTTGATGGTCGCCTTTAGCTCCAGAATTTCGCCCTTCACGTCGA
>NZ_DATAJR010000002.1:0-3391 GCF_036262015.1 Hyphomicrobium sp.
GAAACGCTGGTACTCGGCGAAGATCTCCTCGGCGCTGCGATCCGGGTGGTAGTTCAGGCAGAACAGCAGGTTCGCGTGCGCCAGCGCGTAATCCGGCTTCAAAGCCAACGCACGGCGGAACAAAAACTCAGCATCCCCGTAGCGGGAGAGGTCCTGCATCAGGAGTGCCTGATTGCCGATGGCGCGCCAGTTGCTCTCGATGGCGTCTTTGACGCCCTCGTAGACCTTCACCGCCGCAACCGGCTCGCCCTTCTGGCGCAGCAACTGCGCGAGATTGTCGTGAATGTCGCCGTCGTTCGGCAGCAGAGCCGCAGCTTTGCGCAGCATCGCCTCCGCTTCACCGGCCTTGAGCTGGCGCATCAGGCAAACGCCGAGGTTCCGGAGAATTTGCGGATCGCCCGGCGATGCCGCATGCGCTTGGCGCAATTCGACTTCGGCTTCGGCAAGGCGGCCGCGATTTGAAAGAAGATTGCCGAGATTGCCGTGCGCATTGGGGAAGCCCGGCGCGCGCTCAATCGCCTCGCGGTAGATCTTCTCGGCTTCGTCGTCGCGGCCGGCGGCGCGCAACGCGGCCCCCAGGTTCGAGAGGATACTCGCGCGCGGCGCTCGCTTGGCAGCCTCCTGGAACAGCTCAACAGCTCTGGCTGCATTGCCGCGCCCGTAGGCCCAGCCCGCCGCTCTCTGCAACGTGTCGACCGCTTCCTCACGATCCAGGTAGCGCTGCCAAAGGCGGCGATAGACGCGTTCGAGATCCTTTGCGAGCCCCCGCGCATCACAGAGCGCGGACGCCGCCATGCGCGCTCTCAGGCCAGCGCGCAACTCGGTAAGGGCTTCGATGTTCGCGGCGCGACGTATGGCCATGGCGACATAGTCTCGCCGCGTCGACGCAACCCAATCCGATAGGCCAAGCGTACCCATGATCGATGCGCCGAAGCAGCCGATCGACGGGCGCATTTTGAGGCAGACCGAGGGAACGCCGAGCCAAGCCGCTTCGATGGTCGTCGTGCCGCCATTGTGGGGGAACGGATCGAGCGCGATGTCTATGCCGGCGTAGGCCTCCCACGTCTTGGACTGCGGCGTGCTGAAGACCATGTCGACGCGATCGGCAGAAATGCCGTGCTTGGCGAACAGACCGCGGTAGCGCCGGCAGACCTCTTCGTCGAGAAAGGCGACGGTGTTCAGCACGAGGCGCGATCTCGGCACGGCCGACAGGATCTCGGCCCACGTGGCGATGACCTCGTCATTCAAACGGACGACGCGGCCGAAATTGCCGAATGTGACGTAGCCATTCTTCAACGCGGGGAGAGGCGCTACATCGGGCATTCCCTGCGGTGGCTCGTAGGCGACCGGCATGCGCGACATGCGCTCGACGGGCTCGGAGAAGAGATGGTCCGATCCTTCCGGCGCCATGACGTCATCGGCAAGGAACGCGTCCATGACCGAAAGCCCAGACGTGTAGCCATGGCCGAGGAAATGGGCGACCTGGATGGGTGCCGGCTTGCGGGCGAACGTGAGAAGGCGATTGCGCGCCGTGTGACCACCAAGATCCACGAGCACATCGATGGCATCGCGGCGGATCAGATCCGCAAGCTCGTCGTCGGAGAGACCGACCGTGGTGCGCCAGTGCTGCGCGAGCGCTTTTAGGCGATGGGTTTCGGCGTCGGGCGCAGGCACCTCGGCATAGCAGAAGACCTCAACCTTCTCCGGATCGTGTCCGACGAGAATAGGCTCGATGAAATGGCGCGAGGACTTGGTGGCAAAGTCGGGTGAGACATAGCCAATGCGGAGCCGTCTGTCGGGCGTGCGATCGTTGGCCCAGACGGCGTCTTTCGGTGCGTGACGCGCCGCGTGCATCTCGTTCCAGCGGCGGAATTCGGCAAAGATCTGCTCGCTCGTGAGCCCGGGATGATACGTGACGGCAAACAACATCATCCCATGGCCCCGGGCGTGGTTCGGGGCTTTGGCCAGCGTTGCCTGGAAGATGTCGATCGCCTCAGCGGCGCGGCCCTGATCCTGAACCGCGTTGGCGAGGTTGTAGCCGATCTCCGTGATGTCAGGCCGGAGCGCGAGGGCCTGGCGGAGATCACGTTCAGCGGCGGCGAGCTGTCCGCGCCGCATGAGAACAAGAGCGCGGTTGTTGAAGGCTTCCGCATGCCCAGGCTTCGCCGTAATGGCGATCGTGAAAGCGGCTTCAGCTTCCGTCAGCCGATGCTGTGCAAACAGTGCATTTCCGAGCGCGTTGCCGATGGCAGCGCTGTTCGGGGCGCGTTTGAGGCCGAGCCGTGCGGTGGCTTCAGCGTCCGACAAACGGCCGAGGCGGCGCTGGAGATCCGATAGATACGCCAGACCATCGATGTGCATCCCGTCTTCTGTGAGGTGCCGCACCATGGTCTTGGCCGCATCGACGATCCGGCCTGCGTTGTCGAGGGTTTGTGCTTCCACCATGATGGCTGCGCGGCGCTCGACGACAGCTTTCGGCGTGTCGGCGTCTCCTGTGTCGCCTTTGGCGGCACACCACCGTTCCCATAGATTTCGGAAAGCAGTTTCGAGGGCGCGGGCGAGGCCGGGTCCGTCGGCCAGCGGGGAGGCTTCCACGCGAGCCCGCAGACCGGACCGCAGCTGCGCCAGCGCCGCGATGTCTCGAGCTTTGGAGGCGGCCAGCGCCACGTAACCCGCAACGTCCGTCGCAACCCACTCCCGCAGACCCGCCGCGCCGAGTACGCTCGCCCCGAACCGGCCAACCGAAGGGCGGTCCTCAACCGACACAACCGGAACACCCAGCCACAAGGCCTCGATCGTCGTCGTTCCCGCATTGTGCGGGAACGGGTCGAGCGCGATGTCCACCTCTCCGTACGCCGACCACGTCTTCGGCTGTGGGCTCGTGTAGACCAGTTGCAGACGATCGCGCGTGATGCCATGCGCCGCAAAGCGGGTCGCCATCAGATCGGCAAACGCCGTCTCCGAGAACGCCTTCGAGTTCAGCATCAGCCGGCTCGACGGCACCCGCTTCAGGATCTCCGCCCAGGCCGTCACCACGCGGTCATTCAACCGCTCCGTGCGACCGAAATAGCCGAACGTCACATAGCCCTTCGTCAGCGCCGGCAGCGGAGAGACCGCCGGGAACCCCTCCGGCGGCTGGTAGGCCAGCGGAATGCGGGGCAGGCGTACGACCGTCTCGGCGAACAGCGCCTCGCTGCCCACCGGCGCCATCTCCTGGTCCGACAGGAACACGTCCATCGCCGACAGGCCCGACGTGTAGCCATGACCCAGGAAGTGGGCGACCTGGATCGGCGCCGGCTTGCGCGCCATGGCCAGGATGCGGCTTGCCGACGTGTGGCCGCCGAAGTCCACCAGGATGTCGATCCGGTCGGTGCGGATCTGATCCGCAACC
>NZ_DATAJR010000003.1:0-75333 GCF_036262015.1 Hyphomicrobium sp.
CCGCGGCCGCCGCGCTTCTATTTTGAGCCGTTCCATCAGAGGCTTGGAGGATGTAGAGTGGGATCCCTCCATATTGATGTCGTCCCTCATAACTCCTGGATCCAGAATCTCCGTGCTCATCCGCGACGCCGTTCCGAGCGATGAACCGTCCTGGCGCAAGCTGTGGGCGGACTATGTTGCGTTCTATGAAGCCGAGGTGCCTGAAGAGGTCACGGCCAAGACCTGGGAGCGGCTGATCCGCAAGCAGGACGGGTTTTTCTGCCGGGTTGCCGAGACGTCGGGCGAGGTTTGCGGGTTCAGCCTATCGGTCCTGCATGCCGGCACCTGGACGACAGACCCGATCTGCTACCTGGAAGATCTGTTCGTCGATCCGGAGCACCGGGGTCGGGGGATCGGGGAGGCACTCATCCGGGATCTCGTGGCTCAGTGCAAAGCCAAGGGGTGGTCGCGTCTCTACTGGCACACGCGCGCCTCCAACACGACCGCACGTAGCGTTTACGATCGCTTTACCAGCGCCGACGATTTCGTTCGCTACCGGCTCGTTTTCTAAACGGGTTTGACCTTCTAGTGGGCTGACCGGAACGTCTCTTGCTACCTCCTCCCACATGCGTTGCCGGTGTGCCGCTCTGGCACGGCCGAAGGTGGGGACGAGATCCAAGATGACACGGACAGCTATGACGTCAGAGCCCAGGCTTGAGTGGGTCGATGTGGCCAAGGGGCTTTGCATCGTCCTCGTGGTGCTCATGCATTCCACGCTCGGCGTAGAGAAGGCGATCGGCGAGACCACCGCGCTGAACGCTTTCATCGAGTGGGCCCGCCCGTTTCGGATGCCGGACTTCTTTCTGATCTCGGGCTTGTTCCTGGCGGCTCGCATCGACCGGCCGTGGCGACAGTACCTCGATACCAAGGTCGTCCACTTCGCCTATTTCTACGTGCTCTGGCTGACGATCCAGTTCGCGCTCAAGGCGCCGGGCATGGTGGCCGAGAGCGGCGTCACGGCGACGTTCGCCGACTATCTGATGAGTTACCTCGTGCCGTTCGGGACGCTGTGGTTCATCTATCTCCTGATGATCTATTTCGTGGTCGCGAAGCTCCTGAAGCCCGCGCCCAAATGGCTTGTGCTCACGGGCGCGGCGGCACTGCATGTGTTCGCGCCGCATACCGACATCTTCATTCTCGACGAGTTCACGAACCGCTTCGTGTTCTTCTATTCGGGCTACGCCCTCGCGCCGCTTATCCTCGCGTTCGCCGAGCGGCTGCGCGCGGTTCCCGCCCTCCTGCTCTCGCTCGGACTGATCGTCTGGGCCGTCGTCAATGCGGCGGGCGTCAACACGGGACTGGCGCTGACGCACGGACCGGACCTCGTTTACTCGTATGTCGGTATCGGCGCCGTGATCGCGTTCAGCGTGCTCATGCGTCCGACGATCGTGGGCGATGTGCTGGCCTACTGCGGGCGCAATTCGATCGCCGTCTACCTCGCGTTCACAGTCTTCATGGGACCGGCACGCATCGTGCTCCTGAAACTCACGGGCGGCGAAGCCGCGGCAGCCGTTGCACTTGCCTCGGCATTCGCGGGCATTGCCGGCGCGTTGGCGTTGCAGTGGCTCGTCAAGGGTACGTGGGCCGGCTTCCTGTTCACGCGCCCCGCGACGTTCCGCTTGTCCACGCGGACTGCCAAGGCCGGACAGGTCGCTCAAGTTCAGCCGACGGCGGCCTAGGACCGCAACCCGGAGCCGGGCCGGAGCACTCAGAGAGGTGTTTCCGGCTCCTTCTTGGCCTCTTTCTCCAAGCGGTCGATGCGTTCCTTGAACTTCTTCATCATCCCTTCGACGTAGTCGAACATCTTGTCGACGTCCTGCTCGTTGGGAATGGGGAGGTCACCAGGAGGCGACGGAACGGCGTTGGCTGACGGCGGCTCGCCCGGCGCAGGCGCCTTTGCTGACGGAGCGCCGTCCCGAAGCTGCTTCTCTGCCTCTAGGGCGCGCTTCTCGCCCTCCAGCTCTTCGACACGCTTCTTCAACGCGCTTTCGGTCTCGGGCATGTCCTTGCAGGACCAGCTGCCTTCCTTCCCGCTGCAGAACGCCATTGCGCCCGTCTCGCGGTCAAGGCGGATCACACCTCCGTCAGTCGGGCTCATGGTGTAGCGGCCGGGGTCCTCAGCGGCCCACGCGGCACTACCCAAGACAGCGGCAAGCGAAGCCAGAACCCAAGGGCGGGGCGAGTTCAACACGGCACGTTCTCCATTGGTTGCAGAGCCTTGGGCTCCATTCTCAGAGTAGCAGGCAAATGTGACCGCGCGCGACTGGCCGGAGCGCCAAAAACGAATCACCCCGGCACAGAGGGCCATTCGGATGGCCCCGACACTGCCAAGCCCCACGGATTTCAGGCCGATTTCCCTGCCCGATGCAGGATTTAACTGAACATTTACTCGAGACTGCGAGCCTCGGTCTGTTCGGGTTTCTGCTTTGTGCCTCGTCTGACCCTCAATTGCGTTTCAGTCCGGCATGAACAGGCGGCATGACCGCCTCCATCCCAAGCGGGAGCGGCCGGTTGTGAGCGCCGCATAACACTGTGGGAACCGCGATGTTGCATACAGACCAGGATAGATGGTCGGCGCCTCAAAGCGCCGGTGGCTATGCCGGTACAGCCGGACTGCTCGGCGGCCGCCTGCACGAAATCGCGCGCGAAATTGAAGAAACGCAGCGCCGCCAAGGCGAAACGATGCAGCACATCGTCGAGCGCCTGCGGATCATTGACCAGGAGCGCCGAGACACACCGGCTGCCGCACAATACGCGACTTTGGACCAAGCCGGTGACGAGCCCTGGGACAGGGCCAGCGCGGAAGCGCTGATACGGAGCTACGAGACGAGCCAATCCGAAAACACTGGCGCGCCTGCCTTTGCCCCTGGAGCGCAGAGCGAGTGGCTCAGCGACGTTACGCATCGCATCAAGCGCACGCTGTCGGATCTCAAACGCGGCAACACCGTTGTGCTGCTCGAGGAACGACTCGATCAGTTCCAGCGTCACATCACATCCGCCCTCGAGGACGTCGTACGCCGCTCGGACGTGGAGGGGCTTCGCCTCATCGAAGCGCACGTCAACGATCTCGGCGACAAACTCGACGTTCTGGAGCGGCACGTTCAACGGCTCGACGCGGTCGAAGCCGACGTGCGCAACATCATGGATCAGGTGTCCGACGAGCGCATCGGGAAGCTGCTCGACTACGACAGCCGTTTTTCGGCCGATCTCGAAACGCTGGCCAAGCGCGTCGCCGAAGAAATGCACGCGCGTTTCGGCCATTCCGATGAGCGGAACAGCGAGGCGGAGCGCCGCCACGAGGAACTGCGCGCGCTGATCGAAGCGTCGATCCAGGACCGCCGCCAGGCCGAGGCCGAAGCGACGTCATTGGTCTCGGGCCTATCGGGCCGGATCAACGCGCAGTCGGATCGAAACGACGAAATGAAATCGTTGCTCGACCGGGCAATCGAGGAGCAGCGCCACCACGAGAAGACGGCGGTCGGCATGCTCGACACGCTGCAGCAGGCGCTCGTCGAAGTGCTCGACCGCCTCGACGCACTCGAGTCCCAGCAACGCATGATGGCTTGGCCTGTCGCCGACACGACCGCCGGGCTACACCATTTCATTCCCGCCAGCGAAGAAGCTACTCCGCCTCCGTTCACGGCGTCGACGGATGCGACGCCCAACGACTTCTCGAACATGCGTTTCGAGGACACCGTTCCCGCTCACGCCATCGATCTGCCGACTCCCGTCGAAATTCCGGCTGCGCTCGAAGAGCCTGTGCTTGTGGAAGACGGGAACGAGTCGCCCGTCGAGCGTCTGCGCCGCGATTTCATAGCCGACGCGCGGCGCGCGAAGATGAAGGCTGCCGCCAACCGCGCCGAAGCCGTTGCCGAAACCAAAGACACGCCGAAACGGTCCGGGATCGAAGCCGCGCGCGCCGCTTTAACCGAGGCTGCGCGCCTGCCGCTCACTCAGGGTTCGGGACGCCTTTTCGGTGCGTCACCCAAACTGCTTGCCGGCGCTCTGGCCCTCGTGGTCGCGATCAACGGCGGACTGTTGCTTCTCAATCGCAAGGGCGCGTCTCCTGCGCCGGAGATCACCATTCAGCATGAGCGCGCGCCCGGTGCGGCCGCCCAAGATCCCACGGCCGAAGCCGGCAAAGGCGAGAACCCGGATGCCCCGGCCATTGCTCCGAGCCAGTCCCGCTCGGATCTCCAGGACAACGGCACGGGCTTGGCAGAATTCGCCGCGCCCTCGGGTGAAGCGCAGCTGCCTCCCTACGGATACTCAGACGACGTCCTCAATCCTCCCGCGGCGGACTCCATCGATGGCGCAGCTCCGGCTTCCGCTCCGCGCGGAATGACGATTTCCAAGCCAGCCGGCTCTGTGACCGATGACGTCGTTGCAGATGTCTACCAGCAGCAGGTCCTGGCCAGCCTTTCTGGTAAGCTCGGAACGATCGCTGCCACGCAGTCGCCGGATGCCTTGATCCCGGAGCGTAGCGGCCGGATCGACACGGCTTATACGACGGCCAATGGCGAGGCAGAGGCGCTGAAGGGTGGCCAAGCGGGCGACAGTGCGCTCGATCTGCCGCCGGCTACGGTTGGACCGCTCTCGCTTCGGCTGGCCGCCGCCAGCGGCGACGCTTCCGCCGAGTTCGAGGTGGCGGCGCGTCTCGCTGAGGGCAAAGGCACCGATCAGAGCTTCGCTGAAGCGCTTCGCTGGTATCAGCGCTCGGCTGCCAAGGGCTTTGCGCAGGCCCAGTATCGGCTCGGTACGCTTTATGAGCGCGGGCTCGGCGTTTCCAAGGACGTCGGCCGGGCACGGGTCTGGTACAGCCGCGCGGCAGAGCAGGGCAACGTAAAATCGATGCACAATCTCGCCGTGCTCGCGGCAGGCGGCGACGCGGAGCCCGATTACCCGACAGCCATCCAATGGTTCGGAAAGGCTGCCGAGCACGGCCTTGCGGACAGCCAGTACAATCTCGGCGTTCTGCTCGAGAACGGGCTCGGAACCAAAGCCGACCGGGTGACCGCTTACAAATGGTACTCGCTCGCTGCCAAGACCGGCGATGCGGACGCCAAAGCTCGTCAGGACGCACTCAAGGCCGCGCTCAGCGCGAACGATCTCAAGAGCGCGGAAGGTCTGATCGGCGAATTCAAGCCGCTTGCGGCGATCCCGCTGGCGAACGATGCGCGCGCGGCCGGCGAAGATTGGAAAAAGCGCGTCAACAACGAAACGAACGGCTGACAGAGTCTCGCTCCGGCGGCGCGTGAGCGCCGTCACCCCCAATCGAGGTATTTCTGAAACACAGGTTGCGTTTGCCGCAACGCAATACTGGCACTCCGCGCGAAGGTCCAATACGATGGGCGCGCGGACCTCTCTCTTTCCCGCGCCGTTCGACGATACCGGCCAACGGGAGCGCCCCGGCAGCCGTCGACCGACGGCACCGAAGCCCCACCTGCATTACCCCGGCGTAATCCGACGCAATGCATATCTATCTGCCGATCGCCGAGATGAGCGCCAACGTGCTGCTGTTGCTCGGCATGGGCGGGGCCGTGGGCTTCCTCTCCGGGCTATTCGGCGTCGGCGGCGGGTTCCTGCTGACGCCGCTCCTGATCTTCTCGGGCATACCATCGGCCGTCGCGGTTGGGACGGGCGCGGCACAGATCGTGGCGTCATCAGTTTCCGGAGCCGTCGCGCAATACCGACGCAACAATGTCGACATCAAGATGGGCGTCGTGCTGCTCGCGGGCGGCGTCGTGGGCTCGGTGATCGGCGTGAAGATGGTCCGCATCCTGCGGCTCGCGGGGCAATTCGATCTCTTCGTCGCCCTCGCCTACGTCACCTTCCTCGGCGTCATCGGCGTCTTGATGCTGATCGAGAGCATCAATGCGATCCAGAGGGCGCGGAGCGGAAATCCTCGCGCTTTCCGGCAGTCCGGGCAGCACAGTTGGATTCACAAGCTGCCGTTCAAGATGCGGTTTCACCGCTCGAAACTCTACATCAGCGCCATCCCACCCATGATGATCGGCGCATTCGTCGGCTTTCTCGGTGCCATCATGGGGGCGGGCGGCGGATTCATCATGGTTCCTGCCATGATCTATCTCCTCCGCGTGCCGACCAACGTCGTGGTTGGCACATCCTTGTTTCAAATCGTGTTCGTCTCGGCGGTCACGACCGTCATGCAGTCGAGCGAAAACTTCAGCGTCGACATCGTTCTTGCGTTGCTGC
Organism: Hyphomicrobium sp.; assembly: GCF_036262015.1. GTDB lineage: Bacteria > Pseudomonadota > Alphaproteobacteria > Rhizobiales > Hyphomicrobiaceae > Hyphomicrobium_C. The sequence goes on from NZ_DATAJR010000003.1 coordinate 6,256, forward strand.
TGATCGTCAGTGGCGTGATTGGCGCTCAGTTCGGCGCCGCCGCCGGCGCCCGCCTCAAGGGTGAGCAACTCCGCCTCCTGCTTGCTGCACTCGTGCTGCTCGTCTGCGGCCGCATCGCCTGGGATCTGGTGATCAAGCCTCCAGATCTGTTCAGCATTTCCAAGGCGTTGGGGGGGCCATGACGAGACTGTGCGCGCTCTTGCTGCGATCTCTGGCCCTCACGATCCTTGCCGGCGCGCTCCTGTGCTTCGCGACCTCGCTTCCTGCCAGCGCCCAGGATGCGGGCATCCCGGATTGGGGAAAGCCCTTGCGCAAAAACGTGCAGAACCCTCGCAACGCCACTCCCGCCGCACCTCCCGCGAAAAAAGGCGCCGAGCGGCCGCCAGCGAAGGGGGAACCGGCTGGCAAAGAAAACGTCGAAGCGGACGTGTCGTCGCGCACGATCGCCGTGACCTCCGGTTTCACAGGAACCGAGATCGTCGTCTTCGGCTCGGTGGTGAACAGCCGGCAACCCAGTGCCGAGGCTGGCTACTATGATGTGATTGTCGTGCTTGAAGGCATGCCGCTGCCCCTTACCGCCAGACGGAAGAGCAATGTTGCCGGGCTCTGGGTCAACACCGATATGGTGAGCTTCGAGAGCGCTCCCAGCTACTACGCGATCGTTTCGACGCGACCCATCGAGGAGATCGCGGATGAGGCCTTGCTGCAGAAGCACGCAATCGGCCTCGACTTCGTCCGCCTCGCACCCGCCGCGATATCGGTCATCGAAACGCAACCCACAGAACTCAAGGCCTACAAGGACGCCGTGATCCGGCTGAAGCAGAAGGAAGGGCTCTACCTCAAAGAGGATTATGCCGTGATCTTTATCGGCAAGAGCTTGTTCCGAAGCTCCATCGCGCTGCCGGCCAACGTCCCGCTCGGGCCGCTCACGGCGCGCGTCTACCTCTTCCGCGAGGGCGAACTGCTCAGCACCTTCCAGTCGCGTGTGCGGCTGGAGAGATCGGGTATCGAGCTCTGGCTGTACCAGTTCGCCATGGACCACCCGATCTCGTACGGTATTGCGGCGGTTCTGGCCGCCGTGCTTGCCGGTCTCCTAGCCTCGATGCCGTTCGGCCGCCGCGGCCCGGCGTAAGGCGCCTAGGGTCGTTCCGGTTTTAGTTGAGTCGAGGACCGACCCTAGTTCTTTGTTTTGTCGTGCTTCTTATCGGACATGGGTACTTGCATGTCTCCGCCATGACCCGGTTCCCACTTTTCCGGAAGCACTCAGCTCACGGGCTGAACAGCAGGATTGCGTAGACGGCGAACAGGGTCAGATGCATGAGGCCCTGAATCGGTGTCGTCCGGTGCCCAATTAGAGTCAGCATGTGAACGGCGAGCGTCAGAGCGAACAAGGCCGTGTCCATGGCCGAAAGGCCCATGACGACGGGTTTGCCTGTCAACGCACCGACAATCAAAACCGCGGGGACAGTCAAGCCGACGGTCGAGAGAAAGGCACCGAGGCACAGATTGATGACGCGTTGCATCTGGTCCGCCAGCGCGGCCCGAATGGCGGTCATCGACTCCGGCGTGAAGACGACGATGGCGATCAAAACACCACCGAGCGCAACAGGTGCGTGAGTAACCGCGATACCATGGTCGATAAGGATGGCAAGGTCGTGCGCCAACAGGACGATCGGGATCATGGCCGCGACGAGCAGAGCGGTGCGGATCGCAAGCGCCCGGCCGTCGCGCGAATGCCCAAGCTTCTCCGTTTTCTGAATGTCTTCCCTCTGCAAGGGAACCGACAGGCTGCCGACCGGGGGCTGCACGAAGAGGCGCCGGTAGGTCCGCGTCTGCATGACCAGGAACGCGCCGTACAGCAGCGCAACCACGACGGACACGGCGATGGCTTGCACCGTCGAGAACTTCCCACCACCCGTCGCGGTGTAGTTGGACAAGACCAGCGCGATACCCGTCAGCAGCGCGATCATCGACAGATAGGTTGCTGATCCCTGAGCGTTATACTCCTGCTCACCATAGCGCGCCCCGCCCAATAGCAGGCAGAGCCCCGTGACGAGGTTCAGGATGATCATCATAACCGAGAAGATCGCGTCGCGGCCGATGGTCGGATAGTCGCCCGGCCCGAGCATGATCGCGGCAATAAGGATCACTTCGATCAGCACGACGGACAACGTCAGGATCAAGGTGCCATAGGGTTCGCCCAATTGGTCAGCGAGATGATCCGCTTCGCGCACGACGCCGAACGCCGCCGTGATGATCGTGGCGAACAGCACGACGAAGCACACGATACCGACGAGCGGAGAGATCGGTTCCGCGAGCCAAGATCCACCGCCCAGCTGAAAAGCAATGACGGCGGCCCAGGCAACGGCAATCCGCAGTCCGGTGACCGGTTGGATGAGGTCGCGAAGTGAGGTGCTGGCGACTTGTTCGTTTGCGACGGATTGAGACGTCAGTGGCGTCATAGGCCCTCGTAGCGGGGCCGTCCCCTACGGATCGCCTGGCGCGGCGGGTCGTCCCACCGGGTCTGCGGCTTGAACTATCCGCAGAACTCATACGCTGAAAATAGCGTCAGCGCTGCCTATTTCAAACGCGTCCTCGGGTCGCCGTCACCGGGATGAGACAAAAAACTAAATAAACTCAATAGGTCGTTACGGACCAGGGAGGCGAACAGCCGCGGCGCTCAATCCTCTTTGAGAAGACGAGGCGCGATCGGGTAGAGGCCTTCTTGACCGAGGACGAGAACGGACAGCCCTTCATGCCCGAAGAGCGGGGCGAAGGCGTCATCGAGCACGTTCAATCCGCCCGCATAGGTGCCGAACGCCGGCATGACCAAGCGCTTGCCGTTACCGACGAAGCAAGGGCGGCGAATGACGTGCCCGTGGAACGAGACGCGCGCGGCGGGATGCAAGTGCCCCGCAACCTCGTGCGTCACCGGGCTCGTGGTCGGCTCGTGGCGGAAGGTGATCCCAGACACGGTGATCTCGTGCAGGATCTTGCCGCCGAAGCAGTCCGCAATGACCGGATCATGGTTGCCGTTGAGCCAGAGCCAGTCGCGGTCTTCCTGCAGAATTGACAGCGTTTCCCGGTCCACGGCGCTCATGCGTTCTGCGGCGCGGCTATCGTGGAAGCTGTCGCCGAGACACATGACGGTAGAGGCCGGATAGGCATCGAGCGTCGCGGCTAACCGTTGGAGGGTGGCCGCCGTGTCATAGGGCGGAAGCATGACGCCACGGACGGCGAAGGCCGAACCCTTTTCGAGATGCAAGTCGGCGACGATCAGAATGTCTTCGGAAGGCCAGTAGAGCGCGCCGGACACGTCGGCGACCAACGAGCGGCCGGACAGAGAAATCGGCTGTTGGCTGAACTCACCGACGTCGAGGCGCTCGGGCTTCAGTTCGAGCAACTGTGTCGTGCTTCTCACGTCCGTCCCCGTTGCCTTCGACAGTTCGCGTTGCCTCGGCGATCAGATCCTCTGCCGCTTCCCGCAGCAAATCCTCTCGCGCCAGCTGGCCAACCGGCTCCACGCCGATCTCAAGCAGGATCGGCACCGCGAGCGGCGAAACCCGATCTAATGCTTGATGCCTGATTCGGCCGCGTGCGCGCGCCAGGAATTGTCCGAGCCGAGCAATATCCAGAAGACCCGTGGCGGCATCTTCCCAGGCTGCTTCCAGCAGAATGTGGCCGGGATCATGGCGGCGCAGTACGTTGTAGACCAGATCGGTCGAAACGGTCACCTGGCGGCCACTCTTTTCGCGGCCAGGGTGACGGCGTTCAATCAGGCCCGCAATGACCGCCGCTGTCCGGAATGTGCGGCGCATCAGGCTGCTTTCGGCCAGCCAGGCCTCCAGGTCGTCGCCCAGCATGTCCTCGGCAAAAAGCTGGGCGAGGTCCAGGCTTCCGTTGGCGATGCGCTCAGAAAGATCTCCGAGGCCCCAGACCGCGAGGCCGTAGTCGTTGGCGACGAAGCCGAGCGGGCGAGTACCCTCGCGTTCGAGCCGGCGCGTCAGCAGCATTCCAAGTGTCTGATGCGCCAAGCGTCCCTCAAAGGGATAGGCGACGAGGAAGTGGCGGGAGCGGCGCGGAAACGTCTCGACCAGCACGTCGTCGGCGCCGGGGAGCTGGGAGTAGTCGAACTGCAGACCGAGCCATTCGGCTACGGGCGTCGGCAGGTCGCGCCAGCGGCTGCGGTCGGCCAGCATGGCACGCACGCGTTTCGCGAGATGTGTCGACAGCGGGAACTTGCCACCAGCATAGCTCGGGATCATGGCGTCCACGCCCGGCGCGCGTGTGACGTAGGCTTCCGTCTCCTCCATGCCCTCGAAACGCACGATCTCGCCCCCGAAGACGAAGGTCTGGCCGGGCGAAAGCTGCTCGATGAAGGACTCCTCGACCTCGCCCAGCACCTTGCCCCCCATCAAGGGACGCGGCGCGCCGGGCTTTCCGAGCTTTTTTCCGCGACGCTGGCCGACGAGGCGTACCTTGATCATCGGCGCCTCGACAATCGTGCCGGCGTTCATCCGGTACTGGCGGATGAACAACGGATGGGCCAAGCGCAACCGGCCATCGTCCGTGGGCCGCAGCTTGGCGAAGCGTTCATAGGATTTGAGGGCGTAGCCGCCGGTCGCCACGAACTCCACGACGCGATCGAAACGCGTGCGCGTCAGGCTGCTGTAGGGCGATGCGGATCGGACTTCCTCGAACAGCGCGTCGGGGCTGAATGGTCCATGGCAAGCCATTCCGAGCACGTGCTGGGCGAGCACATCGAGCGCTCCGGAGCGGAAAGTAACCGCATCCTGCTCGCCGGCCTTGGCCGCTTCGAGCGCGGCACGGCATTCCAGGACCTCGAAGCGGTTGGCCGGCACCAACAGCGCGGTCGAGGGTTCATCGAGACGATGATTGGCGCGGCCGATGCGCTGCATGAGGCGAGACGCACCTTTTGGCGCTCCGACGTTGACAACGAGGTCGACGTCGCCCCAGTCGATGCCGAGATCGAGGGTGGACGTCGCGACCACGGCGCGGAGCTTGCCCTCCGCCATGGCCGCCTCGACTTTCAGGCGCCGTGTCTTGTCGAGCGACCCGTGATGCAGGGCGATGGGCAGGGCCGCTTCGTTGATACGCCACAGCTCCTGGAATACCAGTTCGGCCTGCATGCGCGTGTTGACGAAAACCAGCGTGGTCTTGTGCGTTTCGATCGCGCGGTAGATGTCGTGGATGGCGTAACGGGCGGAATGTCCGCTCCAGGGCAACGGTGCCTCGATCTCAAGGATGTCGATCTCCGGATCCGCTCCGCCAGGCGCCACGACAAGGTCGCCCATGACCCGCATGAGATCGGGCGCGGACTGCGGAACGAGATAGCTCAACAGCTCGGACGGGCGCGCGACCGTGGCCGAGAGACCGAGCGACATGAGATCCGGCGCGAACGTTCGAAGGCGCGCGAGGCCGAGAGAGAGAAGATCGCCACGTTTCGATGGGGCGAGCGCGTGCAGCTCATCGAGGATGATCGTATCCAAGTCGCCGAAGACGTAGCCGGCGTCGGAACCGGACAGCATGAGGGCGACCTGCTCCGGCGTCGTGAGCAAAATTTGCGGCGGCTTCACGCGCTGACGAGACCGGCGTGCGACTGACGTGTCGCCCGTTCGCGTCTCGATGGAGATCTTGAGGCCCATTTCCGAGACGGGTGTGACGAGGTTGCGGGAGATGTCCTCGGCGAGTGCTTTCAGGGGGGAGATGTAGAGCGTCCGCAATCCCGAAGCCGATTTCGGACGCTTGTCCCCGGAAAGCGCAATCAGGGTCGGCAGGAACCCTGCGAGCGTTTTGCCTGCGCCGGTAGGCGCAACGAGCAGGGTCGAGCGGCGGGTGCGCGACTTTTCGACGAGGGCCAATTGGTGCGCCCGCGGCGCCCAGCCTCGCCGGGCAAACCAGTCCGCAAACGGCTTCGGAAGCTCGGCGGGCCCCTTATTCGCGGGCGCAGGGGCGCGCTTTTTTGTTTTTTCGGTTACGCCACGCACGCGTTGAGGCTTCCTTCGCACCCATCAATCACTATGCTAGATGGGGAACCCCGTTGCTCAGGGAAAGTCTATGGATCGTAACACGTTTTTTGGCGGCAACCCGCTCGGTGTCTTCATCCGTCTCGCGCTGATCTCGATAGTGGTCGGCATCGTGATGAAGGCGCTCGGCATTGATCTGGGGAATTTCTTCCAGCGCATCAACGAGCTGCTGCGGAACATCTACGATCTGGGCTTTGGTGCCGTCGAGTGGATCCTCGAATACATGCTGCTCGGCGCGCTGGTGGTTATCCCGGTCTGGCTCATTGCCCGGGTCGCCGGGGCCGCGCGTTCCCGCTCGGAGTGACCGAAGCTAGTCGAGTGGCTTTGCGGCCCATTCGGCGGCGCCTGTCCCGGTCAATTCGCCAATTGAGATGACGCTACGCTCTGCGCAGGTCTTGGCGAGATGGGTGTTGATGCGGCCGATCAGGCCGGGCCCCTCGTAGATCAGCCCGGTATAGAGCTGCAGCAGGGTCGCGCCGGCCTCGATCTTGGCGAGCGCCGCTTCGGGGCTATCGATGCCGCCGATACCGATCAGCGGGACCTTTCCGTCCGTCGCCTGATAGACGCGTGCGAGCATGGCCGTCGCCCGGTTGAACAAGGGGCGGCCGGACAGGCCGCCGGCCTCGCGCGCGTTTGCGTCGGAGAGTCCGGATCGCGCGAGCGTGGTGTTGGAGACCGCAATGCCGTCAACGCTATTGCGCGCGAGGGCCGCCACGATGGGTTCCACATCCTCCGGCGCGATATCCGGTGCAAGCTTCACGACGATGGGACGCTGCAGTGCGCCCATTGCCACCTTGGCGGCGCGCGCGGCCATGACGCGGCCTAAAAGTTCATCAAGCGCGTCGGGTGCCTGAAGATCACGCAGGCCGGGCGTGTTCGGCGAGGAAATATTGACGGTGAAATAGCTTGCGACGTCATAGAACGCGTCGATTCCGGCGACATAGTCCGCCGCGCGGTCCGAGGTGTCCTTGTTCGCACCGATGTTGACGCCGACGATGCCGCGCTTGGACCTCGCTTTGAGCCGCGCCAAGGCGGCCGCGTGTCCTGCATTGTTGAAGCCAAGCCGATTGATGACAGCGCGGTCCGGGACGAGGCGGAAGACGCGCGGCTGAGGATTTCCCGGTTGAGACCGTGGTGTCGTGGTGCCGATTTCCGCAAACCCGCAGCCGAGCCCGAGGATGGCATCGGGGACGCGCGCGTCCTTGTCGAACCCTGCGGCAATACCGATGGGATTAGGGAAACTCAGACCCAACGCCGTGACCTCGAGCGCGCGATCTCGTGCACTTGCGCAACGCGGATAGGCGCCGAGTTCGAGCGCGCGCAGGGTCACCTCATGCGCAACTTCGGGATCGAGCGCGAGCAGAAGCGGCCGCGCGAGGTCTGCCAGCGGCCCCATCATTTGAGAACGTCTCCCGGTACAACGGGCATACCGTCATCTGCGAGTGGGAGCGGCCTCTCCCAAAGCGCACGCGCTGTCGGCAATGGCGCATAAAGGTGCGGGAAGAGATCGCCACCACGCGACGGCTCCCACTTCAGCGCGTCACCCAATGCTGCTTCGTCGAACGCGACGATGACAAGATCTCGCTTGCCCTTGAAATACTTCGCTGCTGTTGCGACGACCTGGTGTGGCGCAGAAAAATGGATGAAGCCATCGCGCACATCGTCGGGCGAGCCGTAGTAATGGCCATCACGGCACGCGGACTGCCACGCTTCGCGTTCAAGAATTTTCAGTATCATGGCGCGGGCCTCGTGTGTCTCGTTTCACTCACCGCACTCGTTTGCGAGTCTCGCGGCATGGAACCTTACTTCTCGCGCGCCTTGACGCGCGCTAGATATATCTGCTCGTCTCCCGAGGTCTGTATCGTGTACACTTCTCACTACAGGGTCTGAGACGCTCACACATGAGCCGGCCAGAGACTTGATTGGGGCTAATAGCACGGGCTGCAGGGAACAAGTAAAACCTGAAATTTCACATTTCAAACGGCGATCCGACGGACGGTTTTCACGTCCTGCCTGTGGTTTGCGCCTCGGGATGGTGCGCCGTGTTTTCCGCGACACGTGAAGGCGAGGACGATCTAGGTGCACGAGGTTATTTCTGTTAGCGTCATACCCCTCAAGACTCTCTTTTCAGACGCCTTTCATTTCAGACTCCCTTACTTTCAACGCGCCTACGCGTGGCAAACCGCCGAGGTCGGACGGTTGCTGTCGGATATCACGGGCGCTATGGGCTCCGAGCAGGGGAAGCGCGGCTATTTCCTCGGCAAACTGATGGTGGCCAAAAAGAACGGAGGCGTGGACACCGCCCTCGTCGACGGCCATCAGCGCGTGATGTCGCTCACGCTGCTATTTGCCGTTCTGCGCGACCTCGAAAGCGATCCCGTTCTTCAAAGTACACTGAACGGCTTCATCCGCGGACGCGAGGTGAGGCTCAGCCCTCAGGACGCAATGGCTGAAACGTGCGAGCGTTTCGTTCAGGCTCCAGGCGCCACGCGCCTCGACCCGGAAGTCGACTACGACGCGCTGTCCGAGACCGAGCGCAACGTCATCGAAAATCGCAACTATCTGCGCACCGAGCTTTCGGGGGTGGAGTATACGCCCGACGTTCGCCGGGCTCTCATAACCTATCTTGCGGAGCACTGCTGCGTCATCGTCTCTGCCGTTGAGGACGAGGACGAGGCCTGGAGCTTCCTCAGGACGGAGGAAGAGACGCGAGTCGACTTCAGCAAATCGGACCGGGCAAAGTTCAGCCTTCTCTCAATCGCTCCGTCAAGCGAGCGGGCCGAATGCCAGAAAATCTGGGAGTATTGCGAGTCCATACTCGGCGCGACCGACATGCATGCGCTGCTTGGACATCTCAGAACGCTCAAAAAGCGGAAGTCGAGCGGCAAGCCGATCGAGATCGATATCGCTGAAGGCTACAGGTTCAATGCAGCGGGCGCAGGACTTGCTTTCCTCAGGGATAAACTGCGCCCTGCTGCGGAGCGCCTCGCGCAACTTCGCCAGACGGGAGATGGAGCGGGGACAGGCCCCCTCGGAGAGCGGACCGATCGATTGCGCTGGATCGATCCGCAACTCTGGATTCCGGCAGCTCTTCTTTGGCTCGAACGACATCACCCGGACTCGGACGAAACGCTGCTCTTTTTCAAGAAGCTGGAGCGGCTCGTCTGGATGATGAAAATCGCCGGCTTCGATCCGACGAAGCAGCACAACCGCATCATTCAGCTGCTCGGCGAGATTGATCGCGCGGGCGCGGTGTCGGCCATGCGAGAACTCGAAATGACGGCCGAATTGCGCACGAAGGCTATCGCGAACCTCCGAAGTCCGTCCTTCGACGCCAAGCATTTCGGAGGCCGCGTGCTGCGGCGGATCAGCGTTGCAATCGGGCAGGATCCGGGACCGATAGAGCGTGACACGCTGACGATCGAGCACATTCTGCCGCGTGCCTTCAGTCCGACCAGCGGCTGGCGCGTGCACTTTCCGTCTCCGCAATCCGTCAAGCAGTACTCACACCGCCTCGGAAACCTCACCCTTCTCTCTCCCGCCGAGAACCAGAAGGCGGACACACTCGACTGGCGCGAGAAGAAACCGATCCTTGGACGCTCGACTTTCGTCCTCTCGCGACGCGCGGCCGAGGCCACAGACTGGCCCCCCGCTCAGATCCTCGGGCGAACCGAGGAACTGATCGGCGTCCTGTTCAAGGACTGGGAGATCAAATTCTAAGCTTGCGGCGCCGCGGCCTTGGGGTCGGCAGCGACAAGATCACCCCTGAGCGCAGCGGCGATCAGAGCGCGCGTTTCGTCGATACCATAAAGCGCGATGAACGAACCGAACCGCGGGCCTTTGCTCTCGCCGAGCAGGATCTCATAGATGCTGTTGAACCAAGCATTCGAGACGCCGGGCCTCTCCGGCGTGGCGCCTTTGGCAGCGAAGTCCTGATAGCGCGGGACGGTACGCCCCACGTCGTAAAGGACGGTCTGCAGCTCCTCTGCCGTGGCACCGCGCGGAGCTTTGGCAAGAGCCTCCGACAGTGCTTCGAGCGCCGCCCGCTCGACATCGTCGGGTGCGCGATGGCGCTTCTTGGTCTTGATGAAATCGGCGTAGTAGCGGACGGCATAGCCCGCAAGCTGATCGAGCAGCGGAAACGCTTCCGGGCTCGCATTCGGAATATGCCGCTTAATGAAGCCCCAAAGCACGGACTTGTCTTCCGCATTGGAGGCGGCGACCAGATTGAGCAGCAGAGCGAATGTGATCGGAACCTCGCCCACGGGCGGCATTCCGGCGTGGATATGCCAGACCGCGTTGTCGAGGCGGACCTTGCCCTCCTGGCGCGGATAGGCGGCAAGGAGCTGAAGGTATTCGTCCACGGCCCGTGGGATGACGTCGAAGTACAGTTTCTTCGCCGCCCGCGGCTTCTGAAACATGAACAGCGCGAGACTTTCGGGCGACGCATAGGTCAGCCACTCATCGATGGTCAGGCCATTGCCCTTTGACTTCGAGATCTTCTCGCCGTTCTCATCGAGGAACAGCTCGTAGACGTAGTGCTCAGGCGCGACGCCGCCCAAGATCTCGCAGATCTTGTCGTAGATCGGTGCGTTCGTCTGGTGATCCTTGCCGAACATCTCGAAGTCGACGCCGAGCGCGGCCCAGCGCATGCCGAAATCGGGCTTCCACTGCAGCTTTACGCGGCCGCCGGTGACGGGAAGGGTGACGTCCGTTCCGTCCTCGTCGGCAAAGGTGATCGTTCCGGCCTTGGCATCGACCTTCTTCATCGGCACGTAGAGAACGCGGCCGCTCGTCGGTGAAATCGGGAGGAACGGGCTGTAGGTCTCCTGCCGTTCGGCCCCGAGGGTCGGCAGCATCACAGCCATGATGTCGTCGTAGCGCTCGACGGCCCGGAGCAGCACCTCATCGAAACGGCCGGATTTGTAGTAGTCGGTGGCGCTCGCGAACTCGTAGTCGAAGCCGAAGGTATCGAGGAAGCGACGCAACATGGCGTTGTTGTGGTCGCCGAAGCTCTTGTAGTTGCCGCCGAAGGGATTGGGTACCGACGTCAGCGGCATCTGCATGTAGGGTTCGAGAGCGGCGCGATCCGGCACGTTTTCCGGAATCTTACGCATGCCATCCATATCATCGGAGAAGCAGAGCAGACGCGTCTTGATCTTGCCACCCGTCAGCACCTCGAAGGCGTGACGCACCATGGTCGTGCGCGCCACCTCGCCGAAGGTGCCGATGTGCGGCAAGCCGGAGGGGCCGTAGCCCGTCTCGAACAACACGGTCTCGTTGCCGCCCTTCCTCTTCTCGATGCGCTTGATGAGACGGCGCGCTTCCTCGAATGGCCAAGCCCTTGCTTCGCCAAGGGCGGCTAGCATGGAGTCGACGGCAGCTTCTGACATGGCTTTTGGCTTTCGCGGCGTGGCAAATCACATGAGTGGGCGCAACCTATGAGGCGCGGGGAAGCCCGTCAATTCTGGAGACGAACCCTCAGGCCGGCGTCTGGGCACGACGCGGACGGAACAAGCGGCGGAGCATAAGGAGGAGCATGACTGCGAAAAGTCCGAGCGCGACCACGACGAGCGGATGCTTCTCCCACATCAGGATGGGCGAAACCTCGCCCTCCCAGGCGGCCTTCGCATCGGCAACGATCAGCTCGGGGCCGCCGCTGCCGTCGCGGAGCATCATGTCCACGGCCCGCGCCTGATCGCCGCTGGCCAGGATCGCTTCGCGAACGCGGGGCGTTGCGATGCTCTGCATCTTGCTGGGCGTCGCCGCGACCGCGGCCAACACTCGGGCGCGCGGTTCCGGCTGCAAGCCTTCCAGGTAACGCGACAAAGTCGCAAGCTCGGCTTCCGAGAAGCTGCGCGCAAGGCGTTTCAGATCTTCGGAACCAAGACCCAAAAGGCGATCCCGCGCCTCCGGGGGCAGACCGGCCAAGCGCGTGATCGCGACGTGGTCGTCCAGGGCCAGCAACTTGGTAAGCGTCGCGCGCGTAAAGCCCTGCGGCGACGAACGGCGATAGATCTCGTGCTCGAGGACTTTCGGAAGCTGATCGCCAGCGAGCGCGAACCAGCCAAGCGCGGCATCGATCGATCGCGTGTCGCGCGCAATCGTCATGGCGGGTTCGGGCAAGAAGCGAACGGCCTCGTTCAGCGTACCGTCATTGAGCCGCTTGAGAACGCCCTGCTCGCCGTCGGATGCCATGGCCAGCGCGACCACCTCGTCGAGGCGCGGGAGTTGTTCGGGCTTCACCGTGTCGAGGAAGCTGCGGAATGCCTCGTTCTTCTCCGCGAGTTCGAGGGCTTTCTGGTGGGCATTCCGGAAGGTGCGCCAAATCTCAATCACGCGATCGGCTGCCTTCGCGGCAATCTCATTCAGATGCGCCGCGATCTGCTCGCTTATTGTCTTCGCGAGCTCGTCCTTCACCATGGTCTTGGTCGTGTCGGATTTCATCTCCTCGGCGATGATCGGGAGCACACCGTTCCTGAGCTCCCAGATATCCTTGGCGACAAGGACCAGGCCGACGCCACCTGCAGCAACCGACACCAGGCGGGCGAGGACGCTGCCAGCGAGGCGCTGGCCAATGCGGGCCGCGATGTTCGCAAGCTGACGGCGCATCAGGAGGATCGCCGCGCCCGCAATCCCTTCGCTCGAATGCTGGATCACCGAGCCGGAAGAGACGGAGGCCTTCCCCGCGACGCCCTCCAAGCCAAAGTCGCGCTCCACGTCGGCGGTGACCACGCCAGCGACCGTCGTGCCGTAGCGGCCACCGAGAAATGCGCGGAGGCATTCAAGCGACGGACCGACTGCATCCTTGCTCGCAATCTCGAGCGTGCGCCCAATTTCGTTGCCGACGCCGGTCGCTAAGCTCTCGATCGCCGTCTTCATGGCGTCGGATTTGTAGACGCGCTCCGCGACCGCCGTTGAGATTTCCTGTGCTTTCTCGGAATTGATCAGCGACTGCGCAAGGCCGGCCCAACTCGTCTCGCTGCGCACTTCCTCTATGGCGAGATCCACCCGCTTGGAGAGCAGATCGTCCATGCCGAGGCGGCGCCATTGGGTATCGACAGCAGCCCGGTAGTCGAAGGTCTTCACGCCGGATTCGAGCGCCTTGAGCGACAGACTTTCGATGGAGCGCCGAAAGGCTTGCTCGTCACCGGACTGACAAGCCTCATAGTCGGCCCGCGTCATTGGGGGAGCGGCGAAGGCAGGTAGCGCCGTCTGCGCGGTAAGCGTGAGGGCGAGAAGCGCCGAGACGGCGGGGCGCAGAAAACCAGACAACGACAAACTCCGAGCCTGCGCCGCGGGCGTTGCCTCCGACTGCTGGTCGGGCGGCGCGCCGATCCTCGTTCACTATACGCGTGCCCCTCACAGCCGCCAGTGACATTTCGGACACTTTGTTGCCCTGTGGCCAGACCGTCCGGGATCTGACTGCAACGCTAGCGCGCGAAAAAATCACATCCGGGAGATTCCAAACCCCAGTGCGGCAATCTGACCATCCGGTTATCTACCCGTCTATTATCCCCCTCTATTCGGACAAGAAAATAATTGCTGCGGGCCGTTAATATAATCGAATAACGATACAACGTCGGCAAATCATCAGCATGCATTTTTCATACGGTCACAATTCTGCCTCACCCAACCCGGACTAGCGCCGGGCGAGGCTGGTACCCATTTGCATACCTCAGAGCTCGCGTGAGATATCACGCGAGTGATCTGATACAAGTTTCGGCTGCAATAGACTTATTTACCTTGCGACCGATAGCCCTATAGGCAACTGCGGCTCGAGAGTTGCAGGTAGGGGCCACGAGCGGCGGTTTGATCGGCACGACGCAAGGGGTATCGCGGATGGAAGCATCGACCTCAGCTCGGAAGGGGCATCCCATTAGCGAAAAATTTCCGGTTTGGCCGGTCATAGAAGTTGAAGGGCGTGACCTGGCAAAAGACGTCTGCGTCTAAAGGGTCATCACAACGCCAATAAATGCGGCACGACGAGGATGCCAACGAACTGCTAGCAAGCTCAGATTAATTGGAATGCCCATTCGTGACTTGGCATTTCCGAATTAATGGGCTTTATTCACTTTGACTGGTAACAGCGAGTTAACCTAACCGCATGAACAAAAAAGAAAAAATCAATGCCTTCCGCGGCAGCCTCGTTATCCCGGGTGGCAGGGTCGGCGTCCTTCTCGCGCATAGCCTCGGGGGAAATCCGGTCGAATTGAGGTTTGTTGCGCAGGGACTTGCTCGCCAGGGTTACACTGTTTACTGCCCGCTCATCCCCGGCCTGGGAGGCAATACCGATACGTTAGGTCTCTCGTCGTGGCAGGATTGGTATGCCGCTTTCGAAACCGCGCACGACGAACTCAAGGCTCATTGCGATGTCGTGGTCGTCGGCGGACTTTCGGCAGGATCCATGCTCGCACTCAGGCTCGCTCGTGAGCGCGCCAACGATGTTCATGGCTTGCTGCTGTTTGCGCCGACCATCTGGCCGAACGGCTGGGCCATTCCGCTGCACTTCAACCTGTTCGCACTCGTCTATCACAAGTGGGTCGCCTCGCTGATGCGGCTGCGCCAACGCGCGCCCTATGGCATCAAGGACGAGCGGATTCGCAACTTCGTGATCGAGTCCTTCAAGAGCGAGGGCCGGCCGCTTGAAGATCTCTTCGGCCGTGGCGGCGGACTTGTTTGGGAGTTCAAGTCTCTTGCACGTGACGTTCGCCGCCGCCTTGGCGAGATCACGCAACATGCGGCGATCTTCCATCCGCGCGAGGACGACCAAAGCGACATCTCCAACGCTTTCAAGCTGCAGCGCAAGCTCGCCGGCGTGGTGGAGATGACGGTGCTCGACGACAGCTATCATATGGTGACGCTCGACCGGCAGCGCTCGGTTGTCGTAGAGCGCACGGTCGAATTCGTGCAGCGCCTCACACAGAAAATCGAAGAGAAGGCCGCAGTTTCGCGCCTCATCAAAAACAAAGGCATCGCCGAATAGCTTGTTCGTTTTTGGCGATCGTTGAAAATGAAAAGGCCGGGCATATCGCCCGGCCTTTTCGCGTTATTCGGTCCGATTTCTTTGGCTCAGGCTGGCGGCGGAGCGCCTTCGCAACGCTGAAGATCGGGCGGAGCTTTCGTCCAGGTGAAAGACTTGCCGAGCATCTTCATGCCGAGATAGCCGGTCACGACGAGCTTGTCTGCCTGCGCCAACTTGATCGCCGAGCTGTAAGTCTTGCCGGTTTTCGGATCGTAGATCTGGCCGCCGTCAAAGGTTCCGTCTGACATCAGGCCGAGCCCCCACAGGACAGGGAGACCGCAGATCGGGCGCGCTTGCTGCTCCGGTTTCGGGTTGTAGCGATCGTGCTTCGGCACGCCTTCGGCGTTCAGGGGCTCCTTCAGCCAGACGATCCGGCCGCACAGGCGGTTTGGATTGTCCGCACAAATATAGATTTCGACGGCGCCTTGGGCGCTGTCGTCGTACCATACTCCGATTTCGGGGCGCGCAGCGGACCCCTCCGAAGCAAGGGCAACGAGACCGACGACAAGTGCCGGTACAAACCGGGCGGCAGAGCCCACAAGGGCGAAGACTCTCTCGATCATAAGGAACCTGATGGCTGTCTGGATGCTTCAAGAAAGGCGTCTGCGGGCAAGCGGTGTCCCTTCGCCGCAGCACGCCCTAATCTGCAATCAAAAACGGCAAAAACACGAATTGGGCGGTTATCTGCCAAGAGTCTAGGTATATCAAGGGGGCAGGAAATGGCTTACCATCTTTCTGCCAGAGCGCCGTGATTTGAAACCATTAGCCCTTCAAGGGTAGTGTGTGACGGCGCCAAAGCCTATATACGAACTCATTAGTTCAGAACGTGCGTGACGGACGGCCAAATCTGAAGCTCAGCGCTTCCAGCACGCCCGGTGATAAATTCGATCCTGTAGCCTTGGCTCGGCTCAATCCGTCAACCTAGCGGTTCTGAGAATATGATCCTTACGCTCGCGTTCCGAAATCTGTTCCATGACCGAATCCGGTTGGCGGTGACCCTCGTCGGCATCCTTTTCTCGATCGTCCTCGTGGCGATTCAGCTCGGCATGTATCTCGGATCGAGCCGCATGATCACTGCGATGATCGAGCGCTCGAACAGCGATCTCTGGATTACATCATTCGGCGCGAAGAGCTTCGAGGAAGGCGGCATCCTGCTTTCGACGCGCGAGCGGCATCAGGCCCTCGCCACACCGGGCGTGAAGGCGGTGATCCCGCTGGTCGTATCCTTCGCAGAATGGCGCAAGCCGGAGGGAGGCTCGACGCGTGTCGTGCTCGTCGGCACCGACGCCGAGGATGGTGCGCTCGAACCCTGGTCGCTTGTCTCGGGCACCTGGCAGGACATCAAATCTCCGGATGCCATTTCGGCCGACGATACCTATTTCCGCGAGCTCGGCATCAACGGCATCGGCGACACGGCGCAGATCGCCATGGGCCGAGTCAAGGTCAAGGCACTGACGCACCGCATCCGCTCGTTCACCCAGTCGCCCTATGTCTTCACGACGCTCTCGCGGGCGCGCAGCCTGCTCGGCGCGGAGAGCGACAAGGCGACGTTCTATCTTGTTCAGCTCGAACCCGGCGCGAACGTCGAGACCGTACGGCACGAGCTCTTGAACCGCCTCGATGGCGCGGAGGTCTTGACCAAGGCCGAGTTCGAGGACCGGAGCCTCAGGCAATGGCTATTCCGGACCGGCGCCGGTCTCGCCCTTATCGGCGGCGCGCTGCTCGGAATCCTCGTCGGCACCGTGATCGTTGCGCAGACGCTTTATTCGAGCACGAAAGATCATCTCAACGAGTTTGCGACGTTACGCGCGCTCGGATCGTCGTCCGGCTACATTTACAAAGTGATCCTCGCACAAGCGGGATTGAGCGCAGTGATCGGCTATGTGCTCGGCATCCTGATCTCGCTCGGTATCCTCTATATTAGCCGCAATACGCCGCTACCCTTGGTTATGACGCCGGGGCTTGCTGGCGCTCTGTTTGGGCTTACGCTCTTCATGTCGGCGGTTTCCGCGATATCGGCGATCATCAAAGTGACGCGGATCGATCCAGCTACGGTGTTTAACAGATGACAACACCTGTCCTTGAAGCAATCGACGTCGTCAAAGAGCTCGGCAAAGGCGCCGGAAAGGTGCGCGCGCTCAAAGGCGTGAACCTCTCTCTCGTCAAGGGCGAGCTCACGCTGCTGATGGGGCCGTCGGGCAGTGGCAAAACCACGTTGCTGTCGATCCTCGGCTGCATCCTGACGCCGACATCCGGCATCGTTCGGGTCGAGGGTGAGGACGCAAACGACAAGAGCCCGGAGGAGCTCGCGGCGCTGCGCCGCAAGCACATCGGTTTCATCTTCCAGTCCTACAATCTGTTCCCGACGCTGTCGGCGCTGGAGAACGTGCGCATTGCGCTCGACGTCATTGGACGCAAGGGTTACCAGGCCGCACAGCGCGCCGAGGAAGTTCTGCGCGACGTCGGCCTTGGCAACCGTCTCAAGAACTATCCGTCGAACCTCTCGGGCGGTGAGCAGCAGCGTGTCGCGGTGGCACGCGCCATCGCAGCCTCTCCGTCAGTCGTGTTGGCCGACGAGCCGACAGCCGCTCTCGACAGCGAGAACGGCCATGCCGTCATGGCTCTGCTCGCACGGATTGCCAAGGAACAGAACCGCAGCGTTCTGGCCGTGACCCATGATCCTCGAACGCTCGGATATGCCGACCGCGTCGTGCGGATCGAGGACGGACTTATCGTCGGCGAGGAGCGCAGGCCACAAGGCCTCGACGCGCCAGAGATTGCCGATTTGACCAAGAGGCGAAAAGCGAATGCGTAAGATCGATCCCACTTTATCGGCCGTGGCGGCCGCAGCCGTCGCGGCGATCGCGACGAGCGTGCTCCTGAACCATTTCACCCCGTCCATCGGAGAGAGCGCTCGGTCCATCAGTGGCGACGCCTACGCTGCAGATCCGGCTGTGCCGCGTCCCGTATGGGCCGCGTCGGCAACGGGGCGCGTGGAACCGAAGGAGGGCGAGATCCGCATCTCGACCGAGGTGCCGGGCCGCGTCAGCGACGTGATCGCGACTACCAACGACCATGTACAGGCCGGCGATCCGCTCGTGCTTCTCGACAGCGACGATCTCAAGCCCAAGCTTGAAGCCGCGCTGTCCGAAGCTGATGTGCGTATTCGTGAGCGCGACGAGGAACCTGCCACGGGCGTCGCGAAGGAGCGCCAGCAGGCTGAGGATGCGCTGTTCGAGTCCGAGCAGGCGCTTTTCAAAGCCCAGAACACTTTCGACGAGGCCGTACGGGCCAGCAAGTCCAGCGGCGGCGATGCTAACGCCGTGACGGCCGCACGCGACAAGCTCACTCAAGCGCAAAAGAAGGTGGCCGACGATCGCGCCAAGCTCGATACCGTGCTTGCGAAGCCAGGTCTGCCATTGCCGACGCGGCTTGAGTCGGCTCTGACGGTCGCGCGGACGGACGTTGCCCAAGTGCAGAATGCCATCGACAAGACGCGCGTGCGTGCGCCGAGCAATGGCACCGTTTTGAACGTCTGGGCAAAGGTCGGCGAGATGGCCGCTCCCTCAGCTGACGCGCCCATCGTTCTGTTCGGCGACACGTCGAGCATGCGGGTGCGTGCGGAAGTCGAAGAGCGCGACGTCACAAAGATCCGGCTTGGGCAGCGGGTCGTCGTTCGCGCCGACGGCTATCCCGAAAAGGACTTCGAAGGTGTCGTGACGCAAATCGCGCCGGCCCTCGGTTCGCCCCGGATCACATCGCGTGGCCCTCGCCGCCCGAATGACGTCGAGGTGCTCGAGGTTCTGATTTCTCTGGACGGTACACCGCCGCTGCTCACCGGCATGCGCGTCGACGCCTTCTTCCGCCACGAAACGTCCGCGTCGGCAGAACAGACTCGCTGAGTTCGCCCATCAAAAAGGAAAAGCCGGGCTTCCCGAACGGGAGACCCGGCTTTTTTGTTGCCGGTTTCTACTCGGCGGGGGAGTGCGCGCCGGGCGGAGGAAGCAACGGGGGCTTCGCGTCCGGCTCGTCCGCCGCGCCGACATAACGACTGAAGAAGCGCCAGATCCAGCTCGCCACGTCGTCCATTACCGCGAACACGGCGGGGACGAACAAAAGGCTCAGCACCGTCGAAGAGATGAGGCCGCCGATAACGGCGATGGCCATGGGCGCGCGGAATTCACCCCCCGAGTCGAGCGCCAATGCCGACGGCAACATGCCGCCAACCATCGCAATCGTCGTCATGACGATGGGCCGGGCGCGCTTGCGGCCGGCATCGACGATCGCCTCGTCGCGCGGCACGCCGCGACGGATCTCCTCGACTGCGAAGTCGACGAGCATGATCGCGTTCTTAGTGACAATGCCCATCAGCATGAGAACACCGATGACGACAGGCAAGCTGATGGCATTTCCGGTGAGCGCAAGCGCGGTGATGGCGCCTCCGATCGAGAGAGGTAGCGAAAACAGAATGGTGATCGGCTGCAGGAAGCTCGCAAAGAGCAGCACGAGCACCGCATAAACCATCATCAGTCCAGCGCCCATGGCCTTTTCGAAGCTCTCGAACACTTCGCCCATGATCTCGGCGGCACCAAACTGCTTGATCTCGACGCCTGCCGGAAGCTTCTGCGCGGCGGGCAAAGCCATGACGGCATTTACGGCATCGCCGAGCGGCGTTCCGGTCGTCAGGTCTGCTCCTAGAACGATCCGTCTCGTGCGATCATAACGATCGATTGCCGTTGGGCCCTGGCCGTAGTCGAACGTGGCGACCGTCGACAGCGGAACGGCGGCCCCGGACGCAGTCGCAATCTTGAGTTCTTCCAGAAGCTGCCGGCTCTCGCGTGCATTTTCCTTGAGCTGGACGCGGATCGGCACCTGACGCTCGCCGACATCGAATTTGGCCAAGTTGGCGCCGATATCGCCGATCGTGGCGATGCGCACGGCCTCCGAGATCGCCTCGGTCGTGATGCCCAACTCGGCTGCAATTTCGGAACGCGGATAGACGCGGAGTTCCGGGCGGTCCAACTCTGCGGTGGAGACGACGTTCTGCAGTATCGGGAGGCGCTTGGCCTGGCTCGTCAGCTCGGCCGCGACCTTGTTGACGGCTTGTCCGTCGCGTCCCGTGACGACGAGCTGGAACTCTCGCTGGCCATCATCCTGCAGGAAGAAGTAGCGGATGTCGGGGATGTCCGAC
This sequence comes from Hyphomicrobium sp., assembly GCF_036262015.1. Taxonomy (GTDB): domain Bacteria; phylum Pseudomonadota; class Alphaproteobacteria; order Rhizobiales; family Hyphomicrobiaceae; genus Hyphomicrobium_C. The sequence goes on from NZ_DATAJR010000003.1 coordinate 26,519, forward strand.
AGGTTGTGGCCGATTTCCTCCTTGATGTGGCTTTGCGCCAATGCGCGCTTGTCTCTCGGCACCAGCGTCACGATCAGGGTCGCTTTGCGGACTTCCTCGCCGCCGCCGAGCAACGTGCCGCCAAGCACGAAGACGCTTTCAATGTCCGGACGGGACTTGATACGGCGTGTCACCTCCTCGGTCGCGGCTTCGGTGTCGGCGAGCTTCGTTCCCGGCGGCAGCTCGACGCCGAGCAGCATGCGGCCCGAGTCCTCCTGCGGGATGAAGCCGGACGGCAACAGATAGAAGCTGCCGATGGAGCCTATGAAGACCAGAAAGCCGAGCCCAACCGTCGCAAAGTGATGGCGCACGGACCAGCCAACAAGGCGGGTGTACTCGCGCATTAGACGCCCTTCCTTGGGCTCGGGCTCATGCGCACGCATGAAATATGCGGCTAGCAAGGGCGTGATCAGCCGCGCCACAAGCAGGGAGAAAAAGACCGCCGCGGCGACGACGAGACCGAATTGCTTGAAGTATTGCCCCGCGATGCCGCCCATGAACGAGACGGGCGTAAAAACCGCGATGATGGTCGTCGTGATGGCGATGACCGCGAGGCCGATTTCGTCCGCCGCTTCGAGCGCCGCGCGATACGGCGATTTGCCCATCTGGATGTGGCGCACGATGTTCTCGATCTCGACGATGGCGTCGTCGACGAGAATACCGGTCACGATCGTGATGGCGAGCAGGCTCACGAGGTTGAGCGAGAACCCCATGGCCGACATGGCCCAGAACGCTGGGATGACCGATAGGGGGAGGGCAATCGCGGCGATGACGGTCGCCCGCATATCGCGCAAGAAGATGAAGACGACGACGATCGCCAGTACGGCACCTTCCAGCAGCGTCTTCATCGTCGACTGGTAGACACCGAACGTGTAGTCGACCGTATTGTCGATGCGTTGCAGCTCAACGTCAGGATAGAGCTTCTGGATCTCCTCGATCTTTTTGGCGGCCGCCGCGGCGACTTCGGTGTCGCTCTCGCCTTTGGCGCGTGAAATCGAGAACGCGACAACCGTCTGGCCATCGAGCTTGGCAAACGTACGCGGCTCCTCGACGACGTCGGTTACCGTACCGAGCTGATCCAGTCTGACCTTCCGGCCTCCCGGCAGCGCAATCATGGTTTGCGCCAGCTCATCCACCGTGAGCTTGCTGGCCAGGGTGCGGATGGCCTGCTCGCGGCCCGCGATCTCGCCACGTCCGCCCGCGAGGTTCACGTTCGAGGCCCGAACCTGGCGGTTTACGTCGCCCGCTGTCGCGCCATAGGCGAGGAGACGGTCGGGATCAAGATTGATCCGGATCTCGCGCAGGACGCCGCCCATACGTTTGACCTCGGAAACGCCTTTCACACCTTGCAGCAGGCGCACCAACGTATCGTCAACGAACCAGGACAGCTCTTCCGGTGTCATGGCCGGCGCGCGGGCCGAATAGGTTACGACCGGGAGGCCCTCGATCTCGACACGCGTGACAATCGGCTCCTCGATCGTGCGCGGCAAATCAGTGCGAATGCGCTGAACGACGTCCTTCACATCGTTGAGGGCGCGATCTGGATCGATCTCCAGCCGGAATTCGACGGTGGTGACCGAGGAGCCTTCCGTGATCGAGGACGTGATGTGCTTTACGCCATTGACGCCCGCAATTGCGTCCTCGACGCGCTTGGTGACCTGGGTCTCAAGCTCGGACGGCGCCGCGCCGGATTGATAAATGCGCGCCTGGATCACGGGAACGTCGATGTTCGGGAAGCGCGTAACAGGCAACGAGCTGAAGCTCGTCATGCCCAGCACCAGCAGGACCATGAACAGGACGAGCGACGGCACCGGATGGCGAATAGCCCATGCCGAGATATTCATTGGCCGGCCTCGCTCAGCTTTTCGCTGATCATGGCATCAGGCTTGACCGCGCGAACGGCATCTCCGTCACGCAAGAACGTGCCGGCCTTGGCGACGACGAGATCGCCTTCTGACAGGCCACTTTCGATAGCCACACGGCCCGCGGTCTCAAGTCCGGTCTTGACCCTCTGTGTCACGACTTTGCCGTCGACGACGATCTGGACGCTTGCGCCTTCGTCCGAGTGGAGCACGGCGGACAGCGGAACAGCGATGGAGCGCCCAGTGCCGGTCTCGATGGTGCCACGGCCGAATGCCCCGACTTTGAGGTCCGGGCGCACTCCAAGGAAAATTCGAACGTGACCGAGGCGTGTCGTCTTGTCGACCTCGGGCGAAACGAGCCGAACCATGCCGGTCGCCTCGATGCCGCCGGATGCCGTGACGCGCGCCTGTTGTCCGGTTTTGACCTTCCAAAGGTTCGTCTCTGCGACCTCCGCATCGAGCTCAATCTCACCGTTGGCGATGATGCGGAACATCGTGTCACCGCCAGCGAGCGCATTTGCGAGGGCCAGTCCGCCGATGCGGACGCTGCGCCGGCTCACGATGCCGTCAGCCGGAGCGCGGACCTCGGCCCGGCCTTTGCGCCACAACAGTTCCTGCCGCTGCGCTTCGATCTGGTTCTTCTCGGCTTCCGCCTGGGCGAGGCCGCCCTTTGCGGATGCAAGTAGCGCTTCAGCAGCTCTCGCAGTGGCTTGGCGCTGGTCGAAAACGCTTTCAGAAAGGTATTTCGACGCCACAAGCGGCCGGGCGCGTTCGAGCTGTGCCTTGGCCTCCACGAGGCGTGCGTCCATTTCCGTAACGAGGCTTTTCGCGCGCTCGATAGACGCGGCGGCGCTACCGAGCGCGGCTTGGTTTGCCGCGAGCTGTGTGTCGATCTGCTCGGTGACGAGGACGGCAAGAAGGTCGCCCTTCTTCACACGGTCACCCTCCTCCACCTTCAGCTCGAGCACGCGCAGGCCGTCGACCTCTGGAGCGACCAGGATTTCTTCGCGTGGCACGAACGAGCCGGTGACGAGCGCCGTCTCGACGAAATCCAATTTCTGCGCCGGGACGACCGAGACGGCCGGGACCGGCGGTTCGGGTTTCGCAGGCTGCGTCGCTTCGGCGTGATTGTGCGAAAACGAGGCAACCAGCGGCTGGACGAGACCTGCCTGATAGGCCGCGAGTCCAAGGCCGCCAATGCCCAGCAGAATGATGAGCTTGCGCAGTGTCATGAGGTGGCCTCGGTTTTCTTGGCGGCAGGCGCTGTCGCTGCGCCGATGTCTTCTGGAGTCACGGGATTGAGGAGCGCGCTCACCATCCGAACGAGCACGGGCAATACCTTGATGGCGTCGAATTCGGGATCGACGGCGCGGCGCCAAAAGAGACCATCGCCGATCAATGAGACCACTTCCGACAGAGTGCGCGGATCGTCCTGCGGTTTGATCTTTCCGTCCTGCTGCGCGCGTTCGAAAACCTGCTCGAAACTCTGACGGCAATACTCGTCGACTGATTTGAAAGTCGCTCCGACTGCCGCGTTGCGCGTCGCTTCGCTTCCAATCTCGATCCCGAGGACACGCTTATGCTGCGGCTCCTCGACGGCGTAATGCTCGCCGAGCTTAGCGAGCGCGGACAGCAGGTCAGGCGCGTGAGACAGTTCTGCGAGTTCCGCGGCCAGCTTCGCGCGATCACGCTCAACGATGCCCGCGATCAGGTCTTCCTTGGAGGCGAAGTAGACGTAGAGGGCGCCCGGGCTGATGCCGGCCTCTTTGCAGATGTCCTGCATTGTGGACCGGTGAAAGCCGGCGCGAGCAAAACAAAGCTCGGCGGCATCGAGGATGCGCTCGCGGCGGGCTTGCTGGGTCTCGGGTTTAAGCTTCGGCATGGCGGACTTCCGTATGGGCGCAAACATGGCCGAGGACGTGGCCGCAGGCTGTTTCCCGAGAAACAAAACGAATGATCGTTTTGTTTGTTTCCGAAAATTATGTCTGCGTCAAGGCGCAGGCAGGCCCCGCCGCAGGATTTCGCAACGCCATTTAGTGCGCACAACGCACTGATTTTGCATTATTTTTCTGGTCGCCGACGCAATCTGCCGATGCTGGGGCAACAAGATTCCCGACTGCGCCCTCAGAATTGGGTGAGCCAGTTGACCGTCACGTAAGGAGCGATCTCTACAGGGCCCTCGCCCGCGAAGGTGTCGCCCAACACACCAGTCGATAGCGAGACTTCGCTTCTCCCCCATTCGTAGCGCGCAAATGCGCCGACGCGCGCGTAGTCGAGGAGCTCAGCCTGGTCCGCGGTTTCGTCGTAGGTGGTCTTGCAACCCGATGCGCTCGACAAGCTCATCCGGCATTCGCCCTGCGAGTCGACATTGATGCCGGCCTCCAGCCCGACTGAGAGCTTCGGCCACATGCGATAACCGAGGCGCGCGCGGGCCGTGCGCGTGCTGTGCGCCGAGGACCAAGCCAGATCGAGGGAACCCCACCCGCGCTCGCCAATGTTGAGCCAAAGCTCGATCACCCCTTTGACGCCGACTTCATCGCCGATGGCGATGGTTTCCGAGTCGAGGGGAGAAATCTCGTGGCTGATGATCGAAGCGCCGACAAATCCTTTCGCGGTGAGGTCACCCCATCGCTTGGCATACCCGATGAGCAAGTCCGCGTAGTATGTCTGCGCGTGGAATTGAATGCCCCGCGAGAACGCGGGATCCGCTCCCGGCACCTTGTCGGTGTATGAGTATTCCCCGTAGCCGCCCGCTGCGCGAAATCTCAGGCCGTCATCGTAGATGCCGCCGAACGGAGCCAGGGTTACACCCGAGTAGACCAGCCATACATGGGTCGATACGTCGGCTCCCGCCCAGACTTCGCGTCCAGGGGATGGTTCATCGGCGACCGCCGACGGGGAAGACAACGCCAGGATGGCAAGGATCGAAGCGAAGCAAAGGCGGGCGCCGCGGGGCCGCCGAAAAATACATCGAAGTAACCGACGCTCCCACACCATGGCTGCACGCAATTCGGGCAAATGCGACGGCCACAACACAAACCGTTAACGTTAATAGTGTCAACAGTGACTATCAGACTACGTTGCAAAACGTGTCTGGAATGGCTAATTTTCCTGTGAATTCAACCTATGATTGTCCCGCTTGGCATGGGAAGGTGGGCGGGGTAGCTACTTAGGCGAAGCACACCCATAGGCCCGCATGAGTCAACAGGATCGACCGTCCCCAAAAGCCACCTCCCGAGACGAACGGCTGGCAAAGGCGTTGCGTGACAACCTCGGCCGCCGGAAAGCTCTCGCGCGGGCAAAACGTCAGCGTGAGGGCGACGATCCCATGCCATCCGAGTCTCAGAAGCCCGAAAGCAAGGACAGTGCTGCTCGCGGCTGAAAACGAACATCAATTGCTCGTAGTGGGGTCGAGCGATTAATCATCACGGGCACGTTCACAACGGGGCGAAAAGACAAGCTTCGCGACCCATCCGACAAGAGGGCACTGATCATCCATGGACCGCATCAAGATCAATGGCGGCGAACGCCTGCACGGATCGATCCCGATTTCGGGCGCGAAGAATGCGGCTCTTCCGCTCATGATCGCGTCGCTGCTGACCGACGACCGGCTGACGCTCAAGAACGTGCCAAACCTCGCGGACGTCAACTTGCTGGCGCGCATCTTACGCAACCATGGCGTCGATCTCGCCGTTGATGGCAAACGTGCCGGCGGCGCGCCGCACCTGGGCGAGACATTCCATCTCACAGCCCGGGAGATCTCGGATACGACGGCACCTTACGAGCTGGTGTCGCGTATGCGTGCCAGCTTCTGGGTGCTGGGGCCGCTGGTCGGACGCATGCATAAGGCGAAGGTTTCGCTGCCGGGCGGATGCGCCATCGGCACGCGCCCCGTGGACCTGCACCTCATGGGCCTTAAGGCGCTCGGCGCCGAGATCGACATTGACGGCGGTTACGTTATCGCGAAAGCGCCCAAGGGGCTCGTCGGCGGGCACGTTCTTTTTCCAATGGTATCGGTCGGCGCGACTCACAACGTTCTGCTCGCCGCCGCGCTCGCCAAAGGCGAGACGCTGATCGAGAACGCCGCACGTGAGCCCGAAGTCGGCGATGTCGCGTCGTGCCTCGTCAAGATGGGGGTGCAGATCGAGGGTATTGGCACATCGACATTGCGCGTTCAGGGCAAGCCACGCCTGGAAGGCGCCGTGCACACCGTGCTGCCGGATCGCATCGAGACCGGCACATTCGCCTTCGCCGTGGCCGCAACCGGCGGCGATGTGGTGCTTGAAGGTACCCGCCGCGATCTCCTCAAGAATGCGCTCGACACCCTCGCTTCGACCGGCGTTTCCGTTAGCGATACCGAGACCGGGCTGCGCATCGTGCGCAACGGCAATGGCCTGCAGCCCGTAGACGTGGAAACCCAGCCGTTTCCAGGGTTCCCGACTGACCTTCAGGCCCAGTTCATGGCCCTCATGTCGCGCGCCCAGGGAACCAGCGTCGTCCGCGAGACCATCTTCGAAAACCGCTTTATGCACGTGCAGGAACTCGCGCGCCTCGGCGCGGACATCAAGCTGCACGGCGACACGGCGACGATCAAGGGCGTGAAGAATCTGCGCGGCGCGCCCGTTATGGCGACCGATCTGCGCGCATCGGTCTCGCTGGTGATCGCGGGCCTCATGGCCGAGGGCGAGACGATCATCAACCGCGTGTACCACCTCGACCGCGGCTTCGAGCGTCTCGAGGAGAAGCTCTCGCGTTGCGGCGCCAAGATCGAACGGCTCACGGCGAGCTGAGCGCCAGTCCCCTCACAGGCTCTTGTTCATGCGCCTGATGCGCCCGGCGAGCTGGCGCATGACATAGAGCGAGAAGGCAGGGTTGTGGCGCACGAGATCGAGGAAAGTGTCGCGGTTAATGAGCGCCACTTCCGTCGGCTCGGCGGCTAGGGCGGCCGCTGACCGCGGAGAATTGTCGATGAGCGCCAGCTCTCCGAAAATGCCGTGTATCCCGACATTCTCGAGCACAGTTCCGAACGTCACGATGCTCACCTTGCCCTCAATGACGAGGAACATGTAGTCGCCGGGGTCTTCTTCGAGAAAGATCTTTTCGCCTGCCGAATAGCGCTTCAGAGGGATCTTGAAGCGCTCGAAAAACTCGAAATCAAAAGGGGCGCCCAACATGGCCAAGCCTCAGTCTCGACACCGATGAGAAACTATAGCCTGGGCGCCGGGATCTGTCGCCCAATTGCCGCGTGTCAGGGCCTAGCGCCTTCGGCGTTTGCCTAATAACCCTAAAGTGCGCCGGCATTTCACAATTCGGACTATCGAAGGATTGTCCGCCAGTGGCGCAGGGGTCATACTTTTGCAACGATATGGGGTGTCAATACTCCGCGGACGCCGGACCGAGCCGGCGCGCGGATTGAATCGGAGTGAAACCGTGAAGTCGACCGGAATTGCTTTTGCTGTCCTCGCGGCGGTTTCCGTTCTGGCGCATTCGCCAGCAGCGGCACAGGCCAAGATCAAGGTCGGGACACTGACATGCACCGGGGGCGCGGGGGTTGGCCTCGTTCTCGGGTCCAAAAAGAGCTACTCCTGCACTTACAGCTCCGTCTCGGGCAAAAGCCTTGAGGACTATGCAGCGTCGATCACCAAGATCGGGCTCGACATCGGCGTCACCGAGAAGAGCGTCATCGTTTGGACCGTTCTCGCATCGGCGGACGCGCTCGATCCCCGTGCGCTGGCGGGCAACTATGCCGGGGCAACGGCGGACGTCGCGATCGGGATCGGCGGCGGCGCAAAGGTTCTCGTCGGTGGCTCGAACAATTCGATCGTGCTGCAGCCTGTCAGCGTGCAGGGGCAGACGGGTCTAAACCTCGCGGTTGGTGTGGCCGAGCTTTCAATACGCTAAGCGCCGGTCGCCAAGCGTGCGGGCTCTCTCCTTGGCCGCCTCGTGATGCAGACGGGGCTTGCGATTTTCTGAAACGGACGACGCATTCGACATGACCGAACTCAAGCTCATGGCTCTCGATGCCGAGGATCTCGCCGTCATTGCGGCGCATCTGCAGGATGCCGTGTTGCGCATCGAAGATATGGCCTACCTCAAAGGCGAGCGCCGCTTTGCGATCGTCCTCAATCGCTTTGACTGGACCCACGCTGCGAAGGACAACAAGCGGGGAAATCGCTTCGTGCGCCGCAGAGCCGGCGTCCGGATCGAGCAGGTGCGCACCGCAAAGGTGCAGGGGCTCGATCTATCGCAGAAGGATCGCGTCCTATCGCTCTTAACCCTGACCTTCGACGAGGGCACGGCGCCCCAAGGCGCGATCACGCTTACTTTTGCGGGCGGCGGGGCCGTGAGGCTCGAGGTCGAGTGCATCGAGGCTGCGGTCACGGATCTCGGGGCAGCCTGGCGCACACCGCGCAAGCCCGAACATGCGGGTGAGTAGGCTTAATCGTCCGTCTCCCCACACTCCCGGAACATTGTGTGACGCCAGCGCGCTTTCGCCTTTGGCGCCCCTCGCCTATAACGGCCGGACTCAATGAGCCTCGAAGAAAGGCTCGCATACTGGAGCACTAAATGCCTCAGCGGCTTACATCGTCCGATCCCGGCTTCGCGTCCAGCTTCGAAGCGTTTCTCGCGACCAAGCGGGAGGCCTCGGCGGATGTCGACCTAGCCGTGCGGGACATCATCTCCGATGTCCGAGCCAGAGGCGACAAGGCCCTGATCGAGCTTTCGAAGAAGTTCGACCATGTGGATCTCGGTGCAATCGGCATTCGCGTGACAGCCGACGAGGTCGACGCGGCGTCGGGGGCGTGCAGCCCTGAGACCCTGGATGCGCTTGCCGTGGCGCGCGACCGGATTATGGACCACCACCAGCGGCACTTGCCATCGAGCGAGACCTACACAGACTCGATCGGCGCCACGCTCGGGCATCGGTGGACGGCCGTCGAATCCGCTGGTCTCTATGTGCCGGGCGGGCTGGCATCGTATCCGAGCTCCGTACTCATGAACGCCGTGCCAGCGAAGGTCGCAGGCGTCGAGCGCCTCGTAATCGCAGTCCCGTCCCCGCGCGGTGAGCTCAATCCGCTGGTGCTGGCCGCGGCCAAGCTTGCAGGCGTCTCCGAGATCTATCGCGTCGGCGGCGCGCAGGGCATCGCCGCGCTTGCCTACGGCACAGAAACCATTCGGCCGGTCGCCAAGATCGTTGGGCCTGGCAATGCCTATGTCGCGGCCGCCAAGCGGCAGGTCTTCGGCACGGTGGGTATCGACAGCATCGCTGGACCGTCGGAGGTGCTCGTCATTGCGGACAAGCACAACGACCCTGACTGGATCGCGGCGGACCTCCTGGCGCAGGCCGAGCACGATACGGCCGCCCAGTCGATTCTCATGACCGACGACGTGGCTTTTGCCGACGCTGTCGAGGCCGCTGTCGAACGGCAGCTCGCTCTTTTGCCGAAGCGCGATATCGCGGGGCCGAGCTGGCGCGATTTCGGAGCAATCATCCTCATCAAATCGCTTGATGAAGCACCGGCGCTCGCCGATCGCATCGCCGCCGAGCATCTCGAGATCGCAACCCGCGACCCCGACTCTTTGGGCGATCGGATCCGCAATGCGGGCGCCCTGTTCCTCGGCGCCTATACGCCCGAGGTCATCGGAGACTACGTTGCCGGTCCGAACCATGTGCTGCCGACAGCGCGCAGCGCTCGGTTCTCATCTGGCCTCGGCGTGCTCGATTTCATGAAGCGGACGTCGATTCTCAAACTCGACGAGGCCGCACTCGGCCAGCTTGCCCCCACGGCCATGACGCTGGCATCGGCAGAAGGGCTCGAAGCGCACCGCCGTTCGGTGGAGATCCGGGTATCCGGGAAAGGGCAAGGCGCATGACCGAGGCATCGACCGAGACCGTCCAGACGAACAATCGGCTTAGCGAGATTGTCCTCGATCCAGCCTCGATCGGCCGCGGCAACGCCAATATCGAGCACGAGCGCGAAGTCGCGATTTACGACCTGCTCGACGGCAACTCGTTCGAGCTCGAAGGGCGTGACGAGGGGCCCTACAAACTCAACATCGGTCTGGTGGACGACCGGCTGGCGCTGACGGTGCTCAACGCCTCGCAAACATCCGACGAGCCGATCGTCGCGCACTATCTCTCGCTGACGCCCTTCAAGCGCATCATAAAGGACTACTTTCTGGTGCTCGATAGCTACTACCAAGCCATCCGTACGGCGCAACCCTCGCGCATCCAGGCCATCGACATGGGCCGGCGCGGGCTTCACGACGAAGGCAGCCGCGTCCTCACCGAACGGCTCGAAGGCAAGATCAAAATGGATTTCGACACCGCACGGCGCCTCTTCACGTTGATCTCGGCCCTGCACTGGAAGGGGTAACTTCGTGTCACACGAGGGCGACGGGCCACAAGCGGTTCTGTTCGCGTGTGCCATGAACGCCGTGCGAAGCCCTATGGCTGCCGCCATTCTTCAGCACCTCATGGGACAGCGCATGCACGTAGCCTCGGCTGGCGTGCGCGCCGGCATGACCGACCCCTACGCGGTGGCGGTCATGGACGAAATGGGCATCGATATCTCGGATCACGAGCCGACCACCCTGCGCGATATCGACAGCGGGACGTTCGATCTCATCATCACGCTTTCGCCGGAAGCGCACCATCACGGCGTGGAACTCACCCGCATCGTTCCGGCAGACGTCGAGTACTGGCCGACGCCGGATGCCTCCGTGCATATCGACACCGCGAGCCGGGAAGAGGTTCTCGCTGCCTATCGGGACGTGCGCGATTCACTCTTCCAGAGAATCAAGCAGCGTTTCCTGCCGGCAGGTGGCGGACCCAGCGTCTGATATCTCACGCGGAGGGTGAGGACACACGGACGGCAGTGAGGAACCACGTCTCGCGTTGTCCGACGCCTTTGATTTCGATGGGACCGCGCGGTTCGACCTCGAAAACGTCCCGAAGCTTCTCGCATGACGTCGGGCAAATATGTACGCGACCCGGAACCGAGGTGCTCTCCAACCTCGCCGCGAGATTCACGGCATCACCCCAGATGTCGTAGCTGAATTTCTGGCGTCCGATGACTCCGGCCATGACGGGCCCCGTGGCGAACCCCATGCGCATGTTCAGCTCGTGTCCCGTCTCGGCGCGGAGTTCGCGGACGGTTTCTTGCATGTCGAGCGCCATCGATGCCAAGCGGGCCGCAAAGTCGGGCGTAGGTTCCGGAATGCCAGAAGCGACCATGTAAGCGTCGCCAATGGTCTTGATCTTCTCAACCCCATGACGCTCCGCGAGATCGTCGAAACGGGACACCAGCGTATTCAAAAGCGCCACTGTCTCGCCCGCGCCAAGCCGCCGGGCGAGCGGCACGAATCCCGAAATATCCGCGAAGAGGATGGACGCCTCGACGAACGTATCTGCGACCGGCTCGGCCGGTTTCGCCTTCAGCCGTTCGACAACCGTGTCGGGCAGAATGTTGCGGAGGAGCGCATCTGTTTCCGCTTTGGCGTTTTCGGCCAGACGGAACGCGTAGAAGACTGCCGCGGCGATGAGGCCGAATGTCGTGATGGCAGCCTGCGTGTAAAGGGAGTCGAGCACATCCTGGGGCGTTGGAATAGCGGCCTGGGATTGCGGAAACCAGAACCAGCACAATAGGTGCAGCACCAGTGCAACGGCGATGGATGGGATGATGAGCCACATCCGTCCGAGGCCATAGACGACGAAGGTGGCGGCAGCGAAGGCGATGTACTGGATGTGCAGGCCGGAATCGCGGCCGAGGAAATAAGTGAATGCGAACAACGCTGCGCATTCCGTCACGAGAATGAGCAACGCGGCCGCCACGGGGCCAAAGCGGTGAACCAACGGAACGGCCGCAACGATCACGACGATCGCGAAATTGATATAGATGATCGGCCAATAGCGGTCGTAGTCGAGAAAGGTCTGCTGCAGGGCATAGATAAGCGTCGAGACCACGATCAGGTAGGCGATCATGTTCAGAATCATCAGCCGCCGCTTGGTTTCGGGCGGATAGCCTTGGGTTCCCGCCTCGACCAGACGGGCAAGCAACGGCCCAGCTCCCGCCAGCCAACGCGCGCGCGTCAGCTTTTCGAACCCTTTGCCCAAGGGAGGCATGGGATCGTTTTCGGGTGCTTTCGACGACGGCACGGCCCGTGACCTCCCAAACTTAGGTCGTCCGACCTTCCAGCGTAGATCATTTGTCCTCGGACGTGGACATCGGGCTAGTGGCGAACCCAGCGCTCGTTAAACCGGCAGCCGGTGCCAAGCTGTCTTCTATGAAACAATCGGAAAGATCGGCCGGTGCCTCAGGCGCCGGCGATGTTCTCGAGCTCGTCGATGTCGCACGTGAAACGAGTCTCGCTGCGCTCGATGGCCCCGCCCCCCTCCAGAAGGGCGAGAGCGGCGTTCACCTTGGGGCGACTGGCGCCGATAAGCAGGGCCAGTTCGCTCTGGGAGATCGGAAGATCGATGACGATCCGGGCTCCGGGCTTCAGCTCGCCCTTCTGACGGGAAGCCGCCAGAAAGAACCGCGCGAGCCTGACCTCGATCGGATAGAGGGCAATACCTTCGAGCTGGTGATCGGCTTCGCGCACGCGGTTGCAAAGAAACCTGATGACGGCTTCGCGCACGACGGTCCGCTGCTCGATCATGCGAGTCAGCGCTCCTTTGGACAACGTGAGAGCCGTAACCTTCGTCACCGCCGTCGCGTCGGCGCTGCGCACCCCGCCGTCGAGCACCGCGATCTCACCAAAGATATGGCCGGGCTCTGCGTGAGCGAACGACAGCTCGCGTCCTTCGGCTGTCAGAACCGAGAGGCGCACACGTCCTGCCGTGACCAGATAGATGTCGCGGCCAGGATCGCCGCGCGCGAAAATGGATTGTCCGCCATCGAAAGACGCTTCGCGCATCTCTTGCGCAACAGCCTTCCGGTCGGCATCCTCGAGTGCGCCGAAGAGCGGTGTCCGCCCCAGCATTTCGAGCAGTGCTTCCTTGGCAACCATTCAACCCTCCGGCCAGACGGACCGGCCCAATTTTCGCGGGAACAGCGGACATTGGCAACGTGGTTCTTGCTTTTCGGGAGGGCTATCTGCATTCTCCGCACGAGTTTTTTCGAGGGTTTCCGTCCGTGCTGGCGGCTGCGGCGACACGGCGAAACGCCGGAACGGACGTTGCACCGGCAGAGTTGACAGGATCGATCGACCGCCTGTGCCATAGTCCCCTGAGATCCGTTTCTTCTTTATCGGCAAGAGACATGAGCTCCGTTAAGGCTGCCTTCCTGAGTTCCTTCAAACGCACCGACAGCCCCCGCCGCGAAACGCTCCGCCGCGAGCTTGCCCGGGAGCGCGCGAGAGAGGACGGGCCGCCGCAAGCGCCCAAGCTTGTACTCGCAAGTGCAAGCCCCCGGCGCCTGACCTTGCTTGCCCAAGCCGGTATCGAGCCGGATGGGCTACGCCCCGCCAGCATCGACGAGACGCCGCGGATGGCCGAGATGCCGCGCTCGCTCGCCTCGCGCCTTGCGCGCGCCAAAGCCGAGACTGCGCGCGACCAGATCGCCAACGACACGGATATCGCCGGCGCTTACGTTCTGGCGGCCGATACAGTGGTGTCGGTGGGACGGCGCATTTTTGGCAAGCCGGAACACATCGAGGAGGCGGTCGCTACGCTGGAGCGCCTTTCAGGCCGCTCGCATCGTGTCTTGACCGGCATTTGCCTCATAACGCCAGACGACCGCGTGCGCACGAAAATCGTCGACACGCGGGTGCGCTTCAAACACCTTTCTAAACCCGAGATCGAGGCTTACATCGCTTCACGTGAGTGGCGCGGAAAGGCCGGTGGCTACGCCATCCAGGGTCTGGCGGGATGTTTCGTGCGGACGATCACCGGCTCGTACACCAACGTCGTGGGACTGCCGCTCACGGAAGTCGTCAGCCTTTTGATCGGCGAAGGCTTCCCGGTCCACTTCAATTGGCTCAGAGCGGCCGAGATCGACGCCGAGTGAGGTTTTCATCATGACGGGTTCGGAGCGCAAGGATACCCCTGCGGCATCACCGGGGGGCCGCTGCCCCATTTGCGGGAAGCCGACGGTGCACGCCATCAGGCCGTTTTGCTCGTCCCGGTGTGCGGATATCGATCTCGGCCGTTGGGTTTCCGGGGCCTATGTGATTTCCGGCGGACAAACCGATGCCGATGAGGATGGCGACGAGGGCTTCGCAAAGGAGGCGGGAAGCCTCGATCGCGGGCGGGGCTCTGGGGATGAGACGCAATAACTCTCGGTGTCGCCTTTGTGACGCTGGACAGCACCGATCCGACCCCCTATAAAGCCCGAGCTTCGACGCAGGCCTTCGGCCTCAGAAGCAAAAAGCCCAGGTAGCTCAGTTGGTAGAGCATGCGACTGAAAATCGCAGTGTCGGGTGTTCAATTCACCCCCTGGGCACCACTCCCCTTCAAGTCACGGCCAGAACCGCCGAAGCCCTAGCCGCCGGTGCAGCGTATGCACCCGACGAGGACCATCAATGGCTGCGCGCGTCTCCCTGGGCCTAGAGCCGACGGAAGAAGCCACGTTGTGCGCTTTGAAAGTCGGTAGCCAGATCAGACCGGCGCGGACGCAAGCCCCAGGTCCCTGGTCGCGGACTGCGCGCTTTTCAACGTCGCGGTGACTCCGACGGCAGCGAGACTGCGCGCGAAGTCAAGATTACGCTTTCTGAATTGCGCCCTGGTCAGATCTGGCGTCGCAAGCCTTAGAGGCTCGCGCTCTGCGCACTCGGTGATGGCTCGGTCAAGTCCGCTTGGATCTCCGCGGCTCACGCCGATGACTGCGCTTTCCGGAAAACCGAACAGAGCAGCAAGGTTCGTGAACTTGGACGAGTAACCGATGATGTGCACGTCTCGGCCGGACAGCAGCCCCCAATAGGCGGCGTGATAGGAATTCGTGATGATCGTTCGTGTGCGCGTCAGGGCGCTAATGAATTCTGCGGCTGGCAACGCATTCGTGGCGACGAAGGCGCGTGAATTTGCGGCAAGCGCATACTCCCGGCGCTCATCAAGTCCGCCCGAAACTTTCTCGGCAGAATTCAGAAAAATACCGGTCTCGTCACCCAGCGGGAGTTCGGTCACGGGGTGGAACACACTCACGCATGGAACGAGCGGCAACCGGTTCGAGGCAAGAGCGGGATCGCGTGTCGAAGCCTTGTCGTAGGTCAGCCAGCGCAGTGTGGCCTTGACCAAGCCGTCCAGGGATGACGGCTTCGCGCCAAGCACCCAGCTTTGGCCGATGCCCCATGCGATACGAACGCTTGCATCCCGTTTCCTGGCACGGCCACAAAAGAAATTGTTCGAAGCCCCTCCCCCGACAATGAGAGCCGTACGGTCACTCTCAAAATCGAAGTAGTGGCGCGGAGAACAGAGAAAATCCCCGAGGTTGCCTGTATCGCCGTAGTGCAGAAATCCAATAGACGCCGCGCGTTTGCTATTTGTCATTTTTCATCCGTGGCCGGATCGTCGCTCGGCAAATTACCTCTCCCCATAGCTTGGGGCCGTCCTTGGCGTCAATGTGGCTGAACGGAGCGGCGATCGAGGCACATTGCTCTGCGCTAGAGTTTGCGAACCCTAGCGGCCGGGCTGAGCTGGACGCGAGCCGAGCAAGGCGACGGCGCGCGGATCAATCGAGACCGATTTGACCAGAGCGTAGACCTCGCGACCTTCGGAAAGGCCGAGGTCGGCTATCGCGAGACGCGTGAGGTAAGCGGAGATACGGTCGCCACCCAGAAGCTCGACGGTCGCGAGAGCGGACGGGCCATCTCCGGCGGCAATCGTGCGAACGTGTCCCTTCAAAACAGTCCGCACGCTAAGGCCGTGTGGTTTCTCGATGGCGAGGGTGACGTCGGACGCCTGGACCGCGATGCGCACGGCTGCATTCCCGCTGCCGTAGCGACCCGGCAGCGTGATCTCGCCCGCTGGATGCGACAGGATCGTCATTCCGAATTCAGCAATGCCACGGAGGTATTTTCCCGTCAGGAACGAAACGGCCTCGAGCTGATCCGATCCGCCTCCCGGCAATGCGGAGGCAAAAACCTCCGCAGGTGGTCCCTCAGCAATAACTCGTCCATCAGACAGCCGCACAACCACGGTGGCCAGGCGCGCGACCTCCTCCACCGCATGGGAAACGTAGACAATCGGGAGTGCCAGCTCGTCTCGCAGCCGTTCGATGAAGGGCAGGATCTCGAGTTTGCGCTCGGCATCGAGGGAGGCTAACGGTTCGTCCATCACAAGGACGCGCGGCGCAGCGAAGAGGGCGCGGCCGATCGCAACGCGCTGTCTTTCTCCGCCCGAGAGTGTGGCGGGACGCGCATCGAGCAAATGACCGACGCCTAGCAAGTCGATCACCGCTTCCGGCGGAACGCTCGGCTCGTCCTTGGGCGCGAAGTAGCGACCATAGGCGAGATTTTGGCGTACGGAGAGATGCGGCAGGAGCTGGCCATCCTGGAACACGAGTCCAACTCGGCGCTTGTGAACCGGCACGTCGATGGCTGCCGCTGTATCGACCAGGACGCGCCCATCAATGGCAATGTGTCCACGATCCGGTCGTTCCAAACCGGCGATCAGCTTCGCAATCGTCGTCTTGCCGGAACCCGAGGCGCCGAACAGCGCGACACACCCTCCGGGGATTGAGAAATTCGCGTCGAGAACAAATCGCTCACGCGCAAGGCGGCAGGAGAAGCTGATCATTCGAACCCTGCTCTGCGCTGTCCCGCTCGCCTGCTCAGAACTTCCGACGCGATCAGCGCCCCAAATGCGAGGGCGACGGCGATGATCGACAGGCGAAGAGCGCCGGCATCTCCACCGGGTGTCTGCGTGTATGTGTAGATGGCCGCCGGAATGGTCTGCGTCTCGCCGGGGATGTTGGATACGAATGTGATCGTCGCACCGAACTCACCGAGCGCCTTGGCAAAACACAGCATGGCGCCGGCGATGATGCCCGGCAGCGACAAAGGCAGCGTCACCGTCAGGAAAACCCAGATCGGCGATGCACCGAGCGTGGCCGCGGCTTCCTCGCTGCGGCGGTCTATGGCGTCCATTGCAAGACGGATGGCGCGCACCATCAGGGGAAATCCCATGACGGCTGCCGCGAGCGCCGCGCCGGTCCAACGGAAGGAAAACACGATACCGAACGTCTGCTCGAAGAATGCGCCGAGTGGTCCTCGCCGGCCGAACAGCAGGAGCAGCGCGTATCCCGTCACGACAGGGGGCAGGACGAGCGGCATGTAGACGAGGCCATCAAGAATGAATTTGCCACGGAACCGGCCGCGCGACAGCAGGTAGGCCACGAACACGCCCACTGGCAGGCTCGCCAGCATCGCGACCGTTGCCACACGGAGCGAGAGCTTGATCGCGACAAGTTCTTCGGGAGTGATCGCCCACATAGCTTGTTTTCTTTCTACTCCTCACTCCGCCAGGCGGTCGGCCGAATGCCCTGACCCGGGCTATCTCATCCTGGTGGGCTCAGCCCACCTTCTAGCCGCCACACCTTAAACGGCGACTTCTCAGCGACAAGCTTGTATGTCGCCCCGGCGTTGTAGCGCGCGCGGCAGAAGTGCTGGAAGAGATCGATATTGTCCTTTCGGGCCAGGATCGAGATCGTTCTATCCGTGCAAAGGGATCTACTGAAATCGGTGACGCCCCACGTTTTCAGGATTTCATCGACGTAGGGGGCGCGCGTCGCCGCGCCGATGCCAACGAATTTGCGGTCGCTGAGAAATGGGGCATTGCCCCACAGCGACATCAGATAGTTGGCATCCACAGCCGAGCCCCAGACAATTGTCCGATCCGTGAGGTCCCGCTGCACATGTGCAAAGGCACGGGTGTATTCGTGAGCGATCGAACGATCGTACGACGCGTGCATGGCGTTCAAGGCCAAGAGATATGCGGATGTTGCCCCTAGGCCAACCTTTGCCCAGCGCCGCACCGGCAAGGGTGGACGCGAATTCAGCATCAACACATAGGCGAGACCGGCGAGGAAGACGATCAGCGACAGGGATATTCTTTCGAGCGGCGGTCTGCCGCCCAGGAAAACCAGCAAAAATGCGCCGCCCGCGCCCAACAGTCCGCCCACGACATAAATGCGCGCGGAAGCTCTGGCGGCAGCAATGGAGGCAAGAAGCGAAAGCGATACCGTCAGGAGGGCGATGGAACTCGTGGACAGGATCATCCAGGAGCGCACGAGATAGAGTCCCAAGCCTGAGCGCGAATTGTGGAACGCGTGCGCGGACGCAATCATCTTGATGTTGTCGAAGCTGAAAAGCGGATCGCGCGCGTACCATGCCTTGAACAGCAGGTAGTCGTTTCTCGACCATCCCGCCTTCGCATAGGCGTCGGATCCCTCAACCCACGGCACACTTTGAAAATCGTTGAAAAGCGCGCGAACCCGCAAGTAAGAGCGCACTTCCTTCCAGGTGGGATCGATTGCGTAGGATATGGCGTCAACGGCAAGGACGACAACCGTGAGTGCAACACCGGCAGACAGGATCTTTATCGTCCGGTTGCGATAGGTGCCTTCCGACGAGAGTAGGCCAATCATCAGCGCCGGTAGAGCTGCAAATGCGAGCATCGCGGCGCTTTCCCATCTCAGGATCACGCTCACCAACAGCAGCGACAACGCGACCGCAAGCCACCTTCGAGAGGCCGTGGCGACATATTCGTTGGCTGCGACGGCGGCCGAGACGCACAGCGCCGCAGCCGTGGTAGTATATTGAGGATTCATGATCGCCGTAAGGCAAATCCCGACGGCAGCGAGCAGACCAACCGGGACGAGATCGGCGGACCTCTGGACCGCGGTAGCCATGATCGTGGCGGCGGCTCCGGCCAGCATGAGGGTCGTCAGCCACGCATGGGCCGTCGACGACAGCACCCAGGAGGCCGCGCCGACCAAATGCCCGTAAAGCAAGTTCGAAAAAATAAGTTGAGGCTCGGGCCGTGACGCTATGCCAAATCCGCTGCCCAACATGGCCAAAGCGGCGTCATCGTTGGTTTGAAAGACGGGATCGAACAGCGCCGCCAACGCACAGAAGACCACGAATATGAGCGTGGGCCAAATCCACCGGGACAGCGGACGCATGTCTCCAACCCCGACCAATGCGCACGAGAGACCTGATCCCTAGCATTGGTTGTTACTGCGCCGCGAGTTCTTTTAGGAACACGTGCTTCGAACCGGATCCCTCGCGGCTTTTGGGGGCGCCGCCCGCGAATGTGTTCTAACTCCCTATTGTTGCCTGCCGAACGAGACCGCGCAGACCTTTGAGATCGGGTTCGTGACGAACTCCCCTTGCAATATTCTCTCTGTGCTGGGCAGAACTTGCTGATACTGCACGTACTCAAAATGGTCGAGCGGGCCGCGGTGCACCTGGGAGAGATACTGGAGCTGGGCGCGATAGTTGTCGAACAGGCACCCGCTCTTGCCGATCGAGCCCCGGCGGAATGCCAGCGTGTTTCCGAAGTAGAGGCGGTCCGACTTGTGAATGGCCAGGCGCTTTCCCTCCTCAGACAGAACCGGAAGGAGTGTTCGCTCTCCGGACGGGCTCACGGCATAGAGGACGTACCATTTCTCGGCCAAGCGAAGATCGTCTTTGTTGAACACATTGATGGGCGCAATGCCGTAGAAATGCGCTGCGTTCGCCGCCGTCGTCGTCAGCTTCTGAATGGGATCCGGAAACGGCTTTCCTGACCAGCCCAGGAAGGGCGCCGGGATTGAGATCAAATAGATAAGGGCCAGGAAGGTGACGTGCATCGCTGTCGGCGCAATCGGATTTCTCGCTCCAATCTCGCGAGTTGCCTGGGCGCCAGGCGCGAGAAGAGCATAGTCTGCTTTTAGAGACGGGCGCTCGCAGACACCGAAGAGCCGCGTCCGACGATCTGCGATGAACCGATAGATGGCCGGCCCGCCGATGTAGCGGCCTACGACGAGCAGTGGGTAGAACGGCAGCAGAAGCAGAACGTGCTTCGTGAGCAGGACGTAGAATTCGTAGCCTTTCTCGATCTGCCTCTTGCCGGCCGCCTCAACACCAAAGAGATCGGCCTGGGCGGCACTGGGATCGATCCCGTGCTCGAGCAACCAGTCCTGGTTCTTGGACAGCGGCTTCAACTTTACGCGGCCAAACACGTCGACAGTCTTCACGAAAGCGACTGTGCGGTCGCAGAGATTGCAGCGATCGTCGTAAGCGACGTTCAAGACGTTCGCACCCGACATGAACTTGCTCTGCCAGAACCAGCCGGCGAGCATCAGGAACTCGAAGTGGGAAAGCCAGCCCAGCTGAAGCACAAACATGCTGAGGGAGTAGAACAGGATTGCCCACGAGATGACGTAGGTCTTGAACCATCCTCCCAGCAGCACGAACGGCAAAAACAGAGCGTACCAGGGAAGCATGGCCCATAGCGCAATGCGGCCAAGCATGACCGCCCAGGATCCAAGCGCAAAGAACGCAGAGAACTGATCGGAATATGCCGACGCGAAGTTGTTGGTGAGCAAGAGAGGCCCGGCCGTGCCACTCATCCAGGCGGGTTCATTCAGGTGCATGCACAGCGAGTAGGTGCACACGCACCAGTACCCCAGCAGTGAGAGAAACTTGGCGATCTGGAGGGTGTTGTCCGAAGGAAGGCCGTTGGAATAGTAGAGTGCGCCGATCCCCCTGCCGAGCAAGCCGCCGCGCTTCATCAAGATGCGATCAAGCGAGACATGCGCACCCGCGTTCGCAAAAATTAGCAAAAGCGCGAAAATGGCCGCGATATCGTTTCCAAGCGTGCTCGTCCCAAGCACGGAATCGCCAACCTGCCATTGGACCATCATCAGGTAGGCAAGTGCGATTTGCGTCGAGAAACCAAGCGCGACACACGTGGCAGCGACCACGTTCAGGACCGCGAGGCACCAGATGATCGGCTGGTTCCAGTCGGATGGCTGCAGATAGTAAAGAATGTAGGTCGCACGCTCCAGCATGAACATGCCGAATGCAAAGCGGAGCAGCGCAAACTTCGGCATTTCGGCTACGGCGTCCGAGCTAAACGCCCCACGCCGCGCGAGGAACGCCGCGAAGCGGTTCAAGCATGAAAGGATCTGCGCTCGCACCGACTGCAGCTCCGCAATCGCGAAGCAAAGCGCGAGGCTCAGAATGAAGAAGGCCGTAACGTCGGCACGAGCAAATATTCGTCCCTGTATCCAAGGAAGCGCCATGGCTGAAACGGCCGCAGCAGACAACGCGAAGATCACGGTTCGCGCGCGCTCCCACGAGAATACCGACGCGTTCGATGCAGAATCGACGGTTACCATGGAATGAGCCCCCTCCTGCGCGAGACCACGCGTCGGCAATGCGCAACTTTCCTCTAGCCACCGATTCGGCCGGAGCTGTCAGTCCGTATTGTTGCGTATTGCGCTACCCGTCACTCGATGAGAGCCGCTCGATCTTGAGCGGCCTCTAAATCAGGGCATCACGTTTGTGAGCCCGAACGAGCCCCCCAGACCGGCACGTTGATCAACTGTCCGGCATTGACGCGGGGAAGTTACGAGCACGCGACTAGTCGTCAAGCTCGCATCGTCACGCTGGCACTTTCCAACTCGGCCCTCAAGTGCACGACGTGACATGTCCACCAGCACTCCCCAACAGACTAGGGGTAGGACCGTTTCAGCGTGCGCTTTCGCTATCCGTAGTTGCCCGGTCGCAACTTTCCTTCGGTGCGAACAGCGGAGGAATGCACTTGGAGCGTAAACTTCAATCGAAGGCCGATGCGTCGGTGTCCTTCTGTCCACAACAACCTTTGGCGGTGGTCTCGGTGTCGTTGCACTGACCTGGGGAGTGCCTTATGAGAAAATTGCTCGCTGGAATTGTCTGTGCGCGTCAGATCTCGAGCTTCCCCAGTATCTCGCAACATAAACTCCAGTCGAGGATGCGCACCCGATGGCAGGATCTTGGGTAGTAACCAACGAGGACCTGAGTGACCGTGACCGGGATCTCTCCCTTGCCGATTTTCTTTCGCACCTTGGTCAGTGGCGCTGGACACTCCTCGGCTTCCTCATTCTTGGTATCGCGCTGTCGGTCCCGGTTGCGTACTTTTATGCGGTCCACTACAGCAAGGTCATTACACTGAAAATATATGCGACCGGCACACCAACGGATACGCAGGATCAGGTCACCGATCAGCTTGGTACGGCTCTATTAGCTGGCGGGTTCGTTCCCGTACTTGGCCGCGACCCGGGGGTATTTACTCTTCGCATGCCCTATCGCGAGAGCGACGAGGATCTCGTTGGAACCAAAGTCGAGAAACTGAAAGAGGTCGTTGCGGCTTTCGAGCACCGCATCGATGCGAAAGTTGATGGCGTGTTCTCTGCCGTTCGCGATGGAGTGAAAGGGACCGAACGCCCGGAGAATATGGACATCCTGGTCCAATTCAATTCCTACCTAATCGGACGGCGGGAAGGGATGATCAATCTGGTCCAGGTTTCCGTCAATGATCAGCGTCCTGCAAAGTGGGCGCCTGTGCTGATCACGGCACTATTGTCGCTGGCCGTAGCCGGTGTCGGGGTTCTTTTCACCCTATTGTTCGGCTCGCCGGCTCGTTTGACTAATCGGTTGGCCTGAAGTTTGTCCGCCGGCGAGGTTCCTATGCTTCGCCTCGCGATGACATCCATAGACAGTTTCCCCTTGCTGATGTCTATTGCGGCGGCGTGCACCGACGCCCCCGGGCTGCGGAGCACTTAGGGGTAAAGCTGAAGAAAATCCGCGCAATGAGCAAGACGTGGCGAGAGCTCGGCGCATGGACAGAGCGCCTCACGAAAAGCCAGTTCTTGCGCTCCGTCATCGCCCTCACTTCGGCGAGCGCCGTCGGCCAGCTCATTCTGTTGGCTGCAATGCCGCTGGTCACGCGGCTCTACAGTCCCTCTGACTTCGGCATCTTCGCGGTCTTCAGCGCCATACTCGCCGTCGTCCTCGTCGCGTCCAGCTTGCGCTACGAGCTCGCCATCCCCTTGCCGAAGGGCACGGAGGGCGCGCGCGTGCTTCTGTTCCTGGCTCTCCTGATTAACGTTGTGACCGCGATAGTCGTTGCCATTGTGGTTGCCATTTGGGGGCGGGATTTCGCTCAACTCTACAATCTCCCCGATCTGGCGCCCGCGCTTTGGATGCTGCCGTTGGTCTTGCTTGGAGCGGGCAGCTATCGAACCTTCCGCATGTGGGCCGTGCGTCGTGGCGATTTCAACGCCATCGCGACCACCAAGATTACGCAGGCCGCCTCCAACGTGATCTTCCAGATCGCGTGCGGGCTCGCATCGTTTGGTGTCGCCGGACTGGTCATCGGGCAATTCTTCGGTTTTTCGGCCGGCACGTTCAAACTCGGCCGGGGCGTCACGTTTTCGATGGGGGACGTCAGCTCGCGAATGTGGCAGCGCCTATCGGTCCTTGCGCGGCGCTACATCCGATTTCCAAAATTCGATGTCGCAGCGGCGATCATCAACGCTATCAGCATGCAGCTCCCGAATTTCCTGCTGGCGATCCTCTTCACTCCTACCGTTGCCGGCCTGTATCTGCTCGCGGACCGGGCCTTAGGCGCACCCTTGAGCCTTCTCAGTCAGTCGATCGGGCAGGTTCTGTACTCTCGGAGCCGCAAAGCCGTCGAACAGGGCCGGATTGGCGACCTAGCAACGAACATCCTGGGTGGCCTGGCTGCGATTGCCTTTGTTCCGACCCTTGTCATGTTCCTGTGGGGCGAGAAGATTTTCACCCTGGTCTTCGGTCACGAATGGGCCGCGGCCGGCAGCTACGCGAGCTGGTTGATCATCGGCATAACGGCGAACTTCCTCTACTCTTCGGTCTCGCTCATTCTCATGGCGACGAATGCGCAGAACCTCAATCTCTATATCCACTCGTCTATGCTGGGCGCCAAAACTGCAGCCCTTGTCTTTGGCTACCTGTACGGCGACCCCTATGTCGCAATTGTCGCCTTTGCATTGACCAACGCGCTTTCTAACATCGCCGGGACCTACGCAATTGTTCTTCACGCCCGCCGCTACGCCCTCTCAGGGGGCAGAAAAGCGTGACGGGGCGAATTGTGGATTGCACGATCCAAGGTTCACCGACTACACCACCTCGAGCACCTAATCTGCCTTCGCCCAACGTTGTTTGTTGCAGCGATGCTGGCCCGATGGAGTGAATAAGAGATTGGCCCATATAGCGCATCTCACTTCCGCGCATCCGAGGCGCGATACGCGGATCTTTCTCAAGCAGTGCCGCTCACTGGCCGCTGCTGGGTACAATGTGTCCCTGGTCGTCGCCGATGGACTGGGCAACGAAGCGCTGGACGGTGTCAATGTTATCGACACGGGAAAATCCCGTGGCCGGCGCGATCGCATGTTGCACGCAACGCGCCGCGTTCTCCAGAGTGCGTTGGACCTGGATGCTGATCTCTATCACCTCCATGATCCCGAGCTGCTTCCGATTGCACTCACGCTCAAGCGTCGTGGCAAACGCGTGATTTTCGATTCACATGAGGATCTGCCCGCCCAGATCTTGACCAAACCGTATCTTCGGGCCGGCTTGCGTGCGCCGATCTCTGGCGCGGTCTCGCTGTTCGAGCGCTTCGCGTGCGCACGCATGAACGCAATCGCAACGGCGACGCCGGCCATCCAGAGAAAGTTTGCAGGCCACGGCATCTACTCTCTCGACATCAACAATTTTCCTTTGCTGGGAGAGCTCGAGGCCGACGTGCCTTGGACCGACAAGCAAAAGGAAGTTTGCTATGTCGGTGGCATCGCCGAAATCCGCGGTATTCGCGAGGTTGTTGCGGCGATGGCTCTCTCGAAATCCGGAGCGCGGCTCAATCTCGGCGGCGAATTTCCGAAAGGAACGCTTCGGGCCGAGGTCGCGCAAGATCCAGGGTGGAGCAAAGTCAAAGAACTCGGGTTTCTTTCGCGCGAAGACGTCAGAGCCGTACTCGGTCGCTCGGCCGCCGGCATCGTGACGTTCCTTCCGGCGCCAAACCACATCGACGCGCAGCCCAACAAAATGTTCGAGTACATGTCGGCTGGAATTCCCGTCATTGCTTCCAATTTTCCCCTTTGGCGCGAAATCATCGAAGGAAATGATTGCGGTCTTTGTGTCGATCCTCTGGATTCGTCCGCAATTGCAGAAGCGATCGATTGGCTGGTGGAAAATCCTGAGTCGGCGCGTCGCAAAGGCGAAAACGGGCGCCGCGCCGTTCATGAGCGCTACAATTGGTGCGCCGAGGAAAAAAAGCTTCTCGGTCTCTACGAGCGGGTCCTCAGCCAAACTTGAATTCCGGTCGGCATCTTGTATGCCTCTTGCACAAACTGGAACCGGAGGGGGCGCGCTACCAAGATGAAGACAATCGCCACGGTTGTGGGAGCCCGCCCGCAGTTCATCAAAGTCGCGCCTGTCAGCAAGGCGTTGGCCGATACCGGAGCCATCAAAGAAGTTCTGATTCACACGGGTCAGCATTTCGATGCCGGAATGTCCGACGTGTTCTTCGAGGAGCTGGGACTTCCCAAGCCCGATCACCATCTCGAAATCCATGGCGGCGGGCACGGTGCCATGACGGGCGCCATGCTGCAGAAGCTCGAGCCTGTGCTCGAGGAGCTTCGCCCCGACCGGGTGTTGGTCTACGGCGACACGAACTCGACGCTCGCAGGGGCCCTGGTGGCCGCGAAGCTGCACATTCCAGTCGCGCACGTCGAAGCGGGACTGCGTTCGTTCAACCGCCTCATGCCAGAGGAATTGAACCGTATCGTTGCAGACCAGCTCTCGGATTTGTTGTTCACGTCCACAGACGTTGCGACGAAGAACCTGGAGCGCGAAGGCATCGCCAAGTCGCAGATCTTCCAGGTCGGTGACGTGATGTACGACGCGGCGCTCCAATTTAGCGATGCCGCCGCGAGCCGGAGGGGATTACTCGACTCGTACTCCGTCGAGCCAGGGCGCTATGTTCTGGCGACGGTTCATCGCGCTGAAAATACCGACGACAGCGGCAGGCTGCGGAACATTGTCACCTCGCTTGAAGCGGTCGCGAAGGAAATTCCTGTTCTGCTGCCGATCCACCCGCGGACGACCGGCAGGATGAAGGCCGCTGGTTTGAGTTTCGAGCGGGTGCGAACAATGCCTCCGGTGGGCTATCTCGATATGGCTGCGCTTGAATCGCAAGCCGCCGTGATCGCAACAGACTCCGGCGGCGTGCAGAAGGAAGCCTTCTTCTACAAGGTGCCGTGCGTCACCCTTCGCGACGAGACCGAATGGGTTGAGCTTGTCGACCTTGGCTGGAATCGTCTTGCATCTCCGTCGAGCCCTGATCTCGCGCGCACAATTCTTCAGGCCTTGGGACGGCAAGGCACGCACGCTCAACCCTACGGAGACGGCAAATCCGCTCGGGCTATCGCGCAAATTCTCGCGCGTTGAACAGAAACTGCGCGGCTGGAAGTCTGATCCAAGGCAGGATAGGGATGGCATACTCCGATCACGTCCCGAGGCGACTTGGAACAAACCGCAGGCGCACATTTTCCGAGTTGCCGCCGTGGTTGTCGGTCGTCGCGCTCAATTCACTGCGGATCGCGAGCTACATACTTTCTGCAGTCACGCTGGTTTTCCTTGTGCTGGTGCTCGAGCGCTGCCGGCACGGATTGGATTTCACGGACGAGAGCTTCTTCCTGAATTGGATTTCCAATCCTTGGATCTACCCGTTCTCGATCTCACAGTTCGGATTTTTCTATCACCCGTTCTACCTGCTGGTGCAAGGCGATATCGTGCTGTTGCGCCAGCTCAACATTCTGGCGACCTTTGGCCTTGCACTTGTTTTGATCTTCGCCCTTGTGCGCGATGAAAGGCCATGGCGTGGTCCGGGGTGGACGACGGATCTTGCGGTGTCGTTCACGCTCGCGCTTCCGAGCCTTTTCTTCCTGCTGCAGTGGATTGCGACACCTGGATACAATTCTCAGACCCTGCAGGGCCTGCTTCTCGCTGCGATCGGCGTCGTCATGAATCGGCGCTCTTCCGGTCCCGACGACGCGCATTTCTCGCCGGCACCTGCCATTGCGCTCGGTATTGGCGGCTGGATGGTCGCGCTCGCGAAACCGTCGTCCGCCGGCCTCCTCGCTCCGGCGGCGTTGTTTATGGTTCTAGCTACGGGCCGGCGCCCTCTGCGCACGCTCGTTGTCGCTACTGGGACCGCGCTGGCGCTTGTCGTCGCTACCGTCTTCATCGTGGACGGCTCGCCGGTGGCCTTCGCCAACCGCATCCATCTCGGCATGGTTTCGGCGTTTGAGCAATCGCCGCGCTACGGAATCAAAACGATGCTCACTTGGCATGGCCTTTGGCCGACCAAGTTGGAAATCGTGGTCTTCTGCGCTCTTGCCGCCGCTTCTGCGGCCCTGATGCTTCTGACGAAGTTCAGACGGGATATCGGGGCCATGGCTCTCGGTATGCTCGCCGTCGTGGCGGCCGGACTGGCCTGCGCGCTCATGCTTCGGCCGGAGCTCGCTCTTGCGTGGCCGCGCATCAGGATCGACACGGCTGTGCTGCTTGCGGCTGCGCCGTGTGGCGTTATAGCCGCCGCTGTTCTCTTGGCCGGATGGCAAAAGCTGCTGTCGCGGCGCGTTCTACAGGCAGCAGCGCTCACCATCTTCCTTGTGCTTTGCACCTATTTCTTCGCAGTCGGCACCAATACGGCCGTTGCCAGGAGATCCTTGTGGGCGCTCGTGTTCGTCGGTGCGGCCGGTGTCGTTGCGTCAAGGGCGCTGTTGTCTCCGCGCCTCGCCCGGACGGCGGCACTTACGATCGCCGCGGTGGGATTGCCGATCTCCGTGCTCATGCTCGTTTACTCGATGGAGACTCCCTACCGTTCTCCGACGCCTTTGCGGAAGCAGACGACAGAGCTTTCTGTCGGTCCGAGTCCTTCGACCAAGATCCTGATCGATGAGGAGGCGGCTCGGTATATCACCGAGCTAAGGACTGCGTTTCACGAGAATGGCGGGGCGGAAGGTACGCCCGTTCTCGATTTGACCGGCGCAAGCCCCGGTGCGCTGTTCGCCATCGGCGCAAAGGCCGTTGCGCTTCCCTGGATGATCGGGGGCTATCCAGGGAGCGAGTCCCTTGCAAATCGCGCGCTGTCTTTCGTGCCGTGTGCGGAGCTGGCGAGAACGTGGCTTCTGCTGTCACCTTCAGGGACGCGGCCGCTTCCGAATACGCTCCTGAATAGAGCCGGACTGAATGTTCCCCGGGTGAGCGTTGCGCGCGTGCGCGAGCCAAACGGCGAAGCAACGCAGATATTCGAGAGGCCCGAGGCGCCTCACTCAGGCGCTGCCTGTTCCCCTTAGGCCGAGGCCATCGGATCCACTGCGATCAATGGATGGTTTGAGAGATGGCGTCGCTCCAAGCGGGCTCGGCCACGGCGTCTGTGCGATCCACTGACATGGTGACTTGGAATGGCCGATAGCCCTCCACCGTCCGCAAGAGGATGGATTGGATCGTTGTCAGGTCTCGCGCGCCCATGGCCGCTTTCAGCTGGTCCAGCTCGTTTCTCAAATCCGGCGCGAGCAGGAACGGCTCGTCAGACTTGAAGATGCGTGGATGCTCCGTCTCGTCCGTATGGGCGCCGATCAGCAGCTCCTCGTAGAGCTTCTCGCCCGGTCGGAGACCCGTGTAGTCGATTGCAATATCACCGTCCGGATTGTTCTCATCGCGCACTTCGAGGTTCGACAATCGCACCATGAGCCGTGCCAGATCGTCGATCCTGACGGGATCTCCCATCTGCAGCACAAATACCTCGCCGCCCTTTGCCATCGCGCCAGCCTGGACGACGAGCTCGGCAGCCTCCGGGATCGACATAAAATACCGCGTGACCTCGGGATGGGTCACGGTGATGGGGCCACCGGCCCGGATCTGCTGGCGGAAGCGCGGCACAACGGAGCCGGAGCTATCGAGGACATTGCCGAAACGCACAACGGTGAAGACCGTAGAGCCTTGTTCGGCTGCCAGAGACTGCAGGACCAGCTCGGCCAGGCGCTTGCTCGCCCCCATGGTGTTCGTCGGACGTACGGCTTTGTCCGTCGACACGAGGACGAAGCGTTCGACGCCGGCCTTCAATGCACATTCGGCGACGATACTTGTGCCGAAGGCGTTGTTGCTGAGCCCCGCGATCGGATTGTGCTCGACGAGAGGGACATGCTTGTACGCCGCCGCATGGAAAATCGTCTCGATGGCGTTGTCGGCAATGACGTCGTTCACGAGCTTTGCATCGAGCACCGAGCCCAGAACCGCTTTGACGACCGGCTTCGGTGCATGGTCCGGCAGCTTGGCCAGGGCTTCCAGGATTTCGATTTCGATTTTGTAGAGAGCCGGCTCGGAAATATCGAAGAGCACCAGAAGGCGCGGCGACTGTTGGACGACCTGCCGTACAAGCTCCGACCCGATCGAGCCACCGGCTCCGGTTACGAGGATGGATTTTCCCTGCGTATTTCGCGTCATCAACTCGACATTGGGTTTGACCGGATCGCGGCCGAGCAAATCGCCGACCTCGACGTCGCGCAGATTGCTGACGTCGACTTGACCGGAGGCGAGGTCTTCGTAGGCGGGCAGGACCTTCACCGCGACCCGCAACTGCTCAAGTTCCTTCAAGACGTCCCTACGCTCGCGGCGCTGATTGCCGGGAAGCGCGACGAGCACTTCGGCGATGCCTTGGCGTTCGATGAGGCGTGGAAGGCGCTGCGGCGCGTGCACCTTCACGCCCATCACGTATTGCCGCCAGAGTGTCGGGGACCGGTCGATGAACCCGACGACCTCGCGATCGCGCGCGCGCCGCACATTCGCCAGGAGCTCAATGCCCATGCGGCCTGCACCGTAGATGAGCGTCGGCTTGAGCGGGGCATCGACGCGAAGGGGCGGAACGCGAATGTTAGCGCTTTCAAGCAGGAGCTTGATCGCATAGCGAACGAGCGCAAGCAAAACCGCCGCAGCAACGCCGAATAAAATAATTGCCGTACGCGGCACACCATTCTGGCCGGTCATGAACACGATGAGGGACCAAACAAGGGTGCCCAGCGCGACGGCCATGACGACTTGGCTCGTTCCCCGGTAGCCCACGTAGCGCGTCACCAGGCGGTAAATGCCAAACCACCACAGGGTCGCGACGCAGATCAGGGGGGCCGCAATCATCAGAGCCACTGTTGCGCCCGAGGTCGGTACATAGAGCGTGCCGAGGCGGAACGAAAATGAGGCCCAGAGCGCAAAGCTCAACAGAGACAGGTCGATAATCACAAGCGCGGCACGCTTGTGATAGCGTGGCGTGTTCAGAATCCACGCCTGCAGGCCGCCCTTTTCTCGCTTAGATTCCAATTGGCTCCCCGAAGCGGCGCAATAGCCGCTGACTGCCCCAGAACTGATAGAAAATTTTTGGGCAGCCTAGCCATGATGACTGCCCCGAGCAAGCGGTGTATGCGGGTTCATCGACGGGTTTGCGCGTGGGCCTGTCCGGTCCCAAAAAGGGCCGTTTCCGCAGCTTCGGCTTGCCAAATCGGCGGCCGTTCGCCCGTGCGCGCCTACACGGCCCGCTGTTTGACAGGTTGCCGGGAAGCGTGCAATCGAACGCCTCTCGCCGTATCGCGTGCAAACGTCCGACGAGCGGGACATGCCTAGGCCTTCAGTCCGCAAACAGGCGAGTAGCGCACAATTTTTGGGCTTGCGTGTTCCGTAGGCCAGACGCCGCTGAAGCGTGACGGGGAGGGGCAGCGTTGCATATTTGGTACGTTCATCACTATGGCGGCGGTCCGGGTGTCGGGCTCTACGATCGTCCGTATGAACTTGCCCGCGCTTGGCAGAGACAGGGGCACACCGTCACCGTCTTCGTGGCCCAGTTCCATCATTTGCTCGAAAAGCGTACCCAGCTTGCTGATGATTTCCTCGTCGACGGTGTTCAGTACGTTAGCGTTCCCGCTCGAGGGTATGACGGAAATACCGTCTCACGGCTTTTCAACATCTGGGACCTAACCAAGAATCTCTACCTGTCGGCGGACCGCTATGGACGCGATTGGCAGCGTCCCGACGCGGTCATTGCCTCATCCCCCCATCCGTTCACCATCTATCCCGCCGCCCGCATTGCGCGCAGTATGGGGGCCAAGCTGGTCTTCGAGATCCGGGATATCTGGCCGTTGAGCATCACCGAGATCCTCAAGACCTCGCGGCTGCATCCGTTCGTCCAGCTGTGCGCCATGACCGAACGCTTCGCCCTCACGCGCTCAGACTTGGTCGCCTCCGTGCTGCCACGCGCGGATCGTTATCTTCAAGATCGCGGCTATGGGCACAAGCCGTTTGTCTGGGTGCCTAACGGAACCAACATTCAACGGAATGCCTCGCCCCTCACGACAGAAAACGCCCGAAAGGCCGATGCCGTTCTCGATCAATGGAAAGCCGAGGGTCTCACGACGGTCGTCCACGCCGGATCGCTGGGAAAACCGAATGCCGTGGACCTTCTTCTCGAGGCGGTGGCTTTCGGAGCCTCGCGCGGCGAAACGGATCGCTGCGGCGTTCTACTGCTGGGCTCGGGCGAGCAATTGTCTAAGCTCCAGGAACAAGTCAGTCAGCACAATTTGAAAAACGTGTTCTTCGCTGGCCGTGTCGCCAAGAACGAAGTCAGCGGATTGCTCGAGAAGTCGGATATCGGATACGCGGGGGTGCGGGCTCTCGACCGCCTCTATCAGTATGGCGTCTCGCTGAACAAGTTCGCAGACTACTACGGCGCCTCGCTCCCCGCGCTTTTGCCGATCGAGCCCTGTGGTGATCCGGTTTCGGCTTCCGGAGGCGGCATCGCGCGACGCGCTCAAACGCCGGAGGCTATCTGGAGCGCATTGCACGAACTCGTCGTCATGCCTTCCGACACGCGCCGCGCCCTTGGCGCGAAAGGCAGGGCGTATATGGCACGAGAGTACGACTACGATCTCGTCGCACGCCGATATGTCGAAGCGATCGCGACACTCTCGTGATCGGCGTCTACTGGCCGACGCGGTCGCCGCGTCCCGCGCCCAAGGCGGTCGCCAAGATCAAGCGCAAGTCGGCCGCGATCGACATGTCCTTCAGATAGGCAGCGTCCGCCGCAGCAAGCCGTTGCGGATCCGACATGTCGATGCCTGCCACCTGTGCGACGCCCGTTATTCCTGGCCGGATCCCGTAAAGATTGCGCTCCCGGCGCGCGGCGATGAGCTCAGTTTGAGCGGGGAGGCAGGGGCGTGGACCGACAAAGCTCATCTCTCCGAGAACAATGTTCCAGAGCTGCGGAAGCTCATCGAGTTTGAGACGGCGCAGCCAGTATCCAATCGGCGTGACGGCCGATGCCGAGGTCTCATGACTCGGGGCATCCCGCGTATCCGCGTACATGGTTCGAAGTTTTAAGCAGGTGAAGGGCTGTTCGTGCAGGCCAACGCGGGTCTGCCGAAATATCGCCGGCCCCCGCGAGGTCCAGCGGATCGCCATCGCGCACACAAGAATGGCGGGAACGACGATCGGCAATCCGATCAGCGCGAGCGTAAGATCAAATATGCGTTTCATCTCTTGCCGTGTTTGATTTCCGCTATCGGGGCTCGCTCTCGCGCACCTGTTTATACATTTGCCCGGACGCGACAATGGCCTCGCGAATTCCCTCGGAGGCGGTGAAACCGAAAGTTTCCTGAAAGCGGCTCTCATCGACCTCAAGATCGCCGAGCAATCCTGCCGCTCGCCGGTCCTGCTTCACCGCTCTTGCGGCGGCGGAAAGGACCGCAGGCGGGAACGGTATCAGACGGGGTGGGATTTCCATCCCCCGTCTCAGGAGGGTCACAATCTCGGGAAGCGAAAGCGTGTCGCCGTCCGCGAGGCAGTAGTTGCCTGCTGACTCGGTGGGCCATGGACGCGAGCACAAATGAGAAATGGCTTCAACGACCGAACCCACGCTCACAAGCGATCGCCTGTTCCGCACACTCCCAAAGGGTAGCGGAAGTCCACTCGCAGCGAGCCGCTGGAGCGCGTGCCAGTTCCCTCTGGCCTCGGCCCCTACGACAAGCGGGGGACGAAGAGAGACAGAAAACAGGCCCATTTCTGGTAGTCTCTCCACGTGGTCTTCGGCAAGCCGTTTCGAGATACCGTACGGCGTCGGCGCCGGATGTCGGGTGTCGTCATTCACGACCTCGGCCGAGGCGTTGCCCACCACCGCTGCCAAGCTGCTCAGGTGTATGAACGAGCGCACACCAAGACGGGCGGACATTTCGACGAGCTTTTCGGTGGCATCGGCGTTGGCGCGCATGAACGGAGACGTGTCTGCGCCCCGCGCCTCGACGTGCGCAAGGCCCGCGAGATGGACAACGGCGGAGACGCCGGAGAATGCGTCCTCAAGAGAGGTCGAGGTTTCAATCGGTCCCGTCGCGACAATCCGGATGTCACCTTGCCCCCGCCAAAGCTTATCCGCCTCCTCGGATTTGCGGACGGCGACCGTCAGCGGATGACTTGAGCGCAGTCGGGATACGAGGTTTCGGCCAATAAAACCCGTTGCGCCCGTGACAAGAATTCTTCCCGAACTCATATGCGGCCGTTTGACATTTCTGGGACTGGGGCGGCCTCTGCCAACCGCCTGCCAGAAAACACGAAAAGCGAAATTTCGCAAAGCTGGGCAGAGCCATTCCTGGTGACAATTTCGCGCGACACGGCCCCCATCGCCAGTGTGTCTATCCTGCCATAGGCGTCAGATCGTAGCCTGTTGGCACGAGGGCGAACGGGTTTGCAATCGGTCCCCCACTAGACCATAAGTTCGATCGTTTCCTTGGATCGCCGCTGCACTGGGGGTTGCCACGGCACGCATAGTCATATTGCGTATGCTGGGAGCTGGGGACGGTCTTGTCGCGGCAGCGCGCCTTTTACCGCAAGGCCGTGAAAGAGGATTGAGGACCGCATATCGTCATGAATTTTGAGAAAGAAGCGATTTCCGTCATAGGCTTGGGCTATGTCGGGTTGCCTCTTGCCGTGGAGTTCGGGAAGAAGCGTGATGTCGTCGGGTTCGACATCAACGTCGCCCGCGTCGACGAGCTCAAGGCTGGCCACGACCGTACACTCGAGGTCGATGACGCCGAGTTGAAGACTGCCGCAAAGCTGCGCTTCACGAGCAACGCGAAGGACCTCAGCCAGTGCAAGATCTTCATCGTCACGGTGCCAACGCCGATCGATGAGGCCAACCGGCCGGATCTATCCCCCCTCATCAAAGCCTCGGAGATGATCGGCAGCGTGATGCCGAAAGGCTCCGTCGTGATCTACGAATCCACCGTCTACCCAGGCGCGACCGAGGAAGTCTGCGTCCCGGCTTTGGCGCGCGCGTCCGGCTTCGCTTTCAATGAAGACTTCTTCTGCGGGTACAGCCCGGAGCGCATCAATCCCGCCGACAAGCAGCACAAGCTGCCGACAATCATGAAAGTGACCAGCGGCTCGACCCCCGCGGTCGCCGAGGCCGTCGATAAGCTCTACGGGCAGATCATCACCGCTGGAACGCATAAAGCCAGCAGCATCAAGGTTGCAGAAGCTTCGAAGGTCATCGAGAACACTCAGCGCGACCTCAACATCGCGCTGATGAATGAGCTTTCCGTGGTGTTCGCGCGCATCGGAATCGATACGGCCGAAGTGATCCAGGCGGCGAGCACGAAGTGGAACTTCCTCAACTTCCGCCCCGGCCTCGTCGGCGGACACTGCATCGGCGTCGATCCGTACTATCTGACGCACAAGGCCGAGCAGCTTGGCTACATTCCGCAGGTCATTCTCGCGGGCCGGCGCATCAACGACAACATGGGCCGCTACGTTGCGCGCAACACCGTCAAACGGATGCTGCAGCAGGGGGCCGACGTTGCACGCTGTCGCATCGGCGTGATGGGCATCACCTTCAAAGAGAATTGCCCGGACATCCGCAACTCCAAGGCCGTCGATATCGTGAAGGAGCTTCGCGATCACGGTGCCGAGGTGATCGTCGCAGACCCGAAGGCGGATGCGCGCGAAGTGAAACACGAATACGGCATCATGCTCGGCGAAATCTCACAGGCATCGCCTGTCGATGCGCTCATTGTGGCGGTTGGCCACGAAGAATATCGAAAGATGACGCCGGGTCAGCTTCGCGGCCTCGTCCAGGGAGAGAAGCCCCTGCTCGTCGACGTGAAGAGCCTCTACGATCGCCACGCGTGCGCGGCGGAAGGTTTCAGGGTGTTTCGTCTATAGAGGCGGCGTGCGATGAGCGATAAGTCTGTAAGCGGCCGAAAGGTGCGATTTGCGCTGGTGGGGTGCGGGCGCATCGCAGCCAATCACTTCGGCGCGATCGAGAAACATGCCGATCGGTGCGAGCTGGTTGATGTCTGCGATATCTCTCCTGAGGCCGTCAAAGCCGCGACGGAGCGCACAAAAGCCAAGGGGCATGCCTCTCTTTCGAGCCTGCTCGACAGCACCACGGCGGACTGCGTCATCCTGACGACTCCGAGCGGACTTCACCCCAGCCAAGCCATTCAGGTAGCAAGATCCGGCCGGCACGTGATGACCGAAAAGCCGATGGCGACCCGCTGGAAAGACGGGCTCGCCATGGTGGAAGCATGCGATGCCACCGGCGTCCGCCTTTTCGTCGTCAAGCAGAACCGGCGCAATGCGACGCTGCAGCTCGTTAAGCGCGCGCTCGAGAGGAAGCGTTTCGGGCGCATCTATTCGGTGGCGATCAACGTCTTCTGGACGCGTCCGCAGGACTATTACGACAGTGCGAAATGGCGCGGCACGTGGGAGTTCGACGGCGGCGCCTTCATGAACCAGGCGAGCCACTACATCGATCTTCTCGACTGGCTGATCGGCCCTGTCGAAAGCGTGATGGCATACACGGGAACACTCGCGCGTCACATCGATGTCGAGGATACAGGCGTCGCCGCGCTGCGATGGCGGAGTGGCGCGGTCGGGACGCTGAACGTCACGATGTTGACCTATCCCAAGAACCTGGAAGGCAGCGTAACGATCCTCGGCGAGAAGGGCACAGTGCGCATCGGCGGCGTCGCCGTGAACGAAATCCAAAACTGGGAGTTCGCCGACACGCAGCCCGAGGACGAGACCGTCAAGCAGGCTAACTACGAGACGACGAGCGTCTACGGATTCGGCCATCCCCTCTACTATGACAACGTCATCAAGACGCTGCGCGGCGAGGCCGAAGCAGAGACGGACGGGCGCGAGGGGCTGAAGTCGCTTGAGCTTCTGATCGCGCTCTACTTGTCGGCGCGCGACGGCCGCAAGGTGGCGTTGCCGCTCGAGTACTAGAGCCTTGAAGTGATTGCTGCACATCCGATCGAGGGCAAAAAACTCCGTGTCCAATCCCGTGCGATCGATTTTTGAGGCCTGCATGCTTTCCGACAACGAAAGCGTCAAAGCCTACCTCCATGCGAGCGGAGAGACCGACTGCCGGGATACCCGGGGCCGGACGCCACTCATGCTTGCGTGCCGCGCCGGAGACCGCGAAATCGTTGCAATGCTGCTGGACGCGGGTGCAGATCCAAACGCCACGAACAACTCCGGGACGACACCTCTCATGTACGCCAAGACTGCGGCTTTGGGCAGCGGCGAAACTTCGATCATGGAAGCGCTTCTGAAGGCTGGTGCGGACACTCTCGCGCGAGACAGGGCCGGAATGACGGCACGCGACTATGCCGAGCTCCGCTCCAAGCAGGTCATCGACTTCCTCAAATCCGCCGAGATACGTCCATGAAGATCTGCCTGCTTTCCTATGACGCTCCGCATTTGAAGACCGCACAGGTTTTCCTGCAGCTTCACAACCGGGGCTTCAGCGAGATCGACTTCCTGCTCATGCCCTTCACGCCTAGGCCCGTGCGGGCTGTGGAATTCTCGCATCGCCCGGAGCAGTTCGTGGGTGCCTCTCCGGTGGCACTGGGGCGGGCTTTCGGCGGAAAGGTTTTCCCGTACTCCCAGTGGCGCCAGCACCTCGACGCCTACGACATGTTTCTCGTGTGCGGCTCCAATCTGATCGAGCCCGACTTCTCATCATCGGGAAAAATTTTGAACGTCCACGCCGGACTCATTCCAGCCGTCCGCGGCCTCGACTCCTTCAAGTGGGCCATCCTCAACAATCAACCTCTCGGCAACACTCTGCACCGGATCGATCAAGAAGCCGATGCGGGCGAAGTGCTCGCGCAAGTCAGGACACCGGTGTTTTTGGCGGATACTCCTGCGTCGCTGGCGCAACGCCACTATGAACTCGAGATTTCGATGCTCGGACGTTTCGATGAGCTCGTGAAAACGGGAACGATCTTCGATCTCGAAACGCAGTCTCCCACCAAGCGGATGCCGGCGGAGGTCGAAGAGGAAATGCTCGCCTCATTCGAAGACTACAAGCGCACTCATGCAATGGACCGATAGATTATGGCGCAACACACCGCAGCGCTTCCCTTCATAGATCTCAAGACACAGCAAGCCGCGATCAAGCCGGAGCTGGACCGCAGGATTGCCTCTGTTCTCGCTCACGGCCAATACATCATGGGGCCCGAGGTTGCCGAGCTTGAGACCGCACTCGCCGTGTTTACCGGCAGCAAGCACTGCATCACTGTCGCGAGCGGAACGGAAGCGCTGCTGATTGCGCTCATGGCACTCGGAGTCGGCGCAGGGGACGAGGTCATCACGACTCCCTTCACGTTCGTTGCCACGGTCGAGGTCATCGCGCTTCTGGGTGCAACGCCTGTCTTCGTGGATATCGAGCCCGACACTTTGAATATCGATGCTTCCATGATCGAGGCCAAGATCACGGCGCGAACGAAAGCGATCATGCCCGTGAGCCTCTACGGCCAGGTGGCGAACCTCGATGAGATCAATGCAATTGCCGCTCGGCACGGCAACATTCCCGTTATCGAGGACGGCGCGCAGAGTTTCGGTGCGACTGCGGACGGACGACAAAGCTGCAGCCTGTCGACTTTCGGCTGCACCAGCTTTTTTCCCTCGAAGCCGCTCGGATGCTATGGCGACGGCGGCGCGATATTCACCAACGACGACGAGCTGGCGCGCGCCGTTCGCGAGATCCGCGTTCATGGTCAGAGCAAGCGGTATGTTCATACCCGCATCGGCGTGGGCGGCCGCATGGACACGCTCCAATGCGCCATCGTGCTGGCCAAGATGCCTCGCTTTGCCTGGGAAGTGAGCGAGCGCGCGGCCATCGGCGCCCGCTATACCAAACTCATTCACGAACGCGTCAAGGGAGCGAAAATCGTCGAAACGCGCGACCTGGGCCAGCCACTTGCGGGGCTGCGCACGCTGGCCCTCCGACCCGGACAGACGAGCGTCTATGCTCAGTACACGGTCCTGGTGTCCCGGCGCGACGAGGTCCAGGCGAAGCTGCAGGACTCGGGGGTTCCGACGGCCGTCCACTATCCCGTTCCGCTCAATCAGCAGCCGGCTTACAAGCATCTGGCCGCTGCAGATGGCACCCCTATTTCGGAGTGGGCCGCCCAGCACGTCATGAGCTTACCTATGGGACCGGATCTTACTCCTGGCGACATGGACCGTGTCGTCGCGGCGTTGGCCGCTGCTGTGGCCTGAGGCGAACGGAAAGCCGTGCGTAGCGACAAGGCCCCCACCGCTGTAAGTTCTGCGGCCACCGGAATATTTTTATCCGCTCTAGGCCTGACTGTGGGGGCACTACGCGCATTTGCGCGGCCACCGACTTGCCTTGACAGCGTTCCGGGATCGTCTACGAAGGCATCGGGAACGCGCGTCGGGAGCGCCGCGGTCAATGACAGCATCTTCAATATGCCAGCCGGCGGCCGCCGAGGTTGCCAGTCTTCAGCGCACCATTTCTCAAGTGACTTTTCAGTCGTGGCGCTGCTGCTCTCCGCGCTTTGCAAGCCGTTTCTGCATCTCACTCGATTCCCGATCCAATCGCAGGGCGCAGAGTAACTCTGGGCCCCTTTGATCGCTGGAGGCAACATGCTTCGTCTCGTTTGCGCTGGCGCAGTTGCAATGTGCATGATAGTGCCACGCGTCGGCGTACTGATCGCATGCATCGTAGCTCTTGCTTACTTGCTCGTACGCAACTGGAGCGACCTTACCTCGGGACGCCGCTTTCTTTCGAAGCTCGCGCAGCCGACACCGATCCTCATCTCGATCGCAGCGTTCATTGGCTGGGTTTTTGTCGCCTGCCTCTGGGCCGCGGATCCCATGGAGGCGCTCGAAAAGGCAGCTATTCTCGCGGTTGTAGTGGGCGCCAGCCTTGTCGTGATCCTGCAGCTGGAGGGCCTCTCGGACGACGCTGTCGTACAGCTCGCGCAGGGCGTCTTGATCGGTTTTCTGATCGGCGGATTCTACACGGCTTTCGAGACAGTCTCGCAGGAAGGGCTCACCCGCTTCACGCTGACGTACTTGCCGTTTCTCGAGCAAAGCGGAGGAAAGCACGTCACTGTCGAGAACGGTACGGCCGTGCGGATGTCGGGCGCCCATATGACAAGAGTTTCGTTCGAGTTCGCCCTCCTCTTGTGTCCGGCTATTCTTGCCGCACTTGCCACAACGCGCGGTGCGCTTAGGCTGGCCTGCCTCGCAACCATCGCGGCCTTCAGCGCCGTCGTGATTTTGTGGTCCCGATCGCAGACCGCGCAGCTCGTCGTGCTGTTGACCTTCGTCGTGCTGGCGTTCGCGTTATATTTTCGCAATTTCACGCGCTTCGCCATCGCAGCAGGCTTTGCGGTCATCGTTCTCTTCATCGTCCCGATCGCGCTCAGCCTATTCGCAGCGGAGGTTCACAAGGATCCGGATCTTTTCAGGTCGGCTCGCGCCCGCGTCATCATTTGGGACTACACGTCCAAGCGCGTGCTCGAACATCCTATTCTCGGCGTCGGAACGTATTCGACGCGCTTCATCCATGAAGCACGGATTGCGAAGGAACCTACTTGGGAGGGCGATCTCATCGTGCGGCCCGAAACACGGGATCATCCGCACAACGTCTACCTACAGATCTGGTATGAGCTCGGCGTGGTCGGCGCGCTGCTTTTCGGATGGATGGGTCTCATGATCCTGCGCGCGACCAAGGACGCCGCCATATCCGTTCAGCCGTTCCTTCTCACACAGTTCGCGATGACGGGCGCCCTTATCGGACCGACTTACGGAATGTGGCAGAGCTGGTTCCAGTTCAGCATTGCCGCGGCCACTATTGCGCTCACCATCTGTGCTGCCTGCAAGGCGCGTGTGCGGGTCTCCTCCGAGCAAGTCACCGTTGCGCGAGCGTAGGGTATGATATGGGCGTGTTGGCTTAGGCGTGGCTATCCGATAGCCGGGCCCTCGTCGCCGCAATGTTTGCCAACGGGCTACGGAACGGCGCGTGTCGGGGCGCTTTGCGCTTGGAGGACTTTGCTATGCACAATCCCCATCCAAGCGCGATGAAAGGCCAGAAAACGGGTTTTGCGAATACGATCATCAGCAGCGACGACGCGTTGAGATAGAGCGACAGCTGCCACTCGCTATCCATCGACCGGAAAAAACCGACCAGAGACACGATGGTCGTGGCCACTGCAATCCCAATGTAGAGCACAAAACCGATCAAGCCGAAGCTCACCCAACAGGACAGGGCGTTGTGCGCGTAGCTGCCGCCATCCGGAGTACCGACCAAGAAATGCCCGCCGAATTGGCCGCTGATCGGGCTGGCGACAATCTGTTCCCAGGCGCTGGTCGCATACTCGGTCCGCGTGCTCCAGGACGAGGACTTCGACAAGTCCAGCAACTGCATCTGCCGGGATTCCGTGAGCGCACCGTAGTCCAAAATGAACGGTAGGAGCCCCGCCAGAAGACAAGCGATCGCGAGCAGCGTCAGGCCTTGCGGCGTGCGCGATGCGCGAATGAATTCCACCAGCGCCACTGCGAAGATGAGAGCGACAAGCTCCGATCTTGCAGCCATGAGGAAAGCAATGGCAATCGAGAACGCGGCGAGAATTGCGCGTTGCCACGTCGTTTTCTGGAGCGCCAAGAGCACCATGGACGCAAACACGAACGAACGTGAGAAGCCCTGATA
Source organism: Hyphomicrobium sp. (assembly GCF_036262015.1). Lineage (GTDB taxonomy): Bacteria > Pseudomonadota > Alphaproteobacteria > Rhizobiales > Hyphomicrobiaceae > Hyphomicrobium_C. Next base: position 67,493 of record NZ_DATAJR010000003.1, read on the forward strand.
GGACGCAAATTCCTTTTTGGTGTCGAAGATCTCACGCGGAATGAAGTGCAAGCCTTGAACGTAAATGAGAACGACGCTGGCCATCGCGAGCCAAGACATCACGAGCACTTTTTGAAATTTGGGATTGTTGATGTCCATGAATGCGCCCACGGACAACAGGCAAAACCATGAGATCACGAGCGCGCCGGATTGTGCGACCGAGCCTTCCGGCACCTCGCTTCCAATCATGTGGAAAACGGTGGAAACACCGCAGTACAGAATGAAGGCAAGGGTGAAGACGGCTAGCGGCGAGCGCATGGCCTGGTTCACCCATCGCATAAAGAACAGCGAGAGGAAAGCCGCGGCTACAACGGCTGAAATCTCCCTAAACAGGCCGATCTCAAACGGGTTCGTGCCTGCAGCAAGCGTAAAGTGCCAAAAGAAAAAAAAGGGAAATATCCCCAGAAACCCGAGGTTCGCAAAGGTTGCGGTGCTGTGGGGCCTGGAAAGTCGGTGCAACATCGGACCAATGAACTCGCTATACCAACGCCAACGAGTTCCTGACTCTAGTGACGGCTCAGTGCACACGCCAACGAATGAGACGCGCGATCCAGTCTTATGAACAACTTGTTTCATCCTATAACCCGCAGGTGCTCGGATTACTTTGTCTCACTGACTTGCTAACGAGACGCTAAGATGTGTCCACAAGTGGGACACATTCCCTATGCGAACCGACCGAGGGGGATCATTTGGATCTGAGGCCAAATTGCCGGATTGTGCTCACGGGGGTCGCCGGCTTTATCGGATTTCACGTCGCCAGGGCTCTTCTTGAGCGCGGCGCAATCGTTGTCGGCATCGACAATCTCAATTCGTACTACGATCCCACGCTCAAGGACGCACGACTGCGCGAGCTCGACGGCAAACCGGGTTACTCATTCGTCAAACTTGACCTCGCCGATCGCGAGATGACCGCGCAGTTCTTCTCCGATACCAAGCCGGAGATCGTCATCCATCTGGCCGCACAGGCGGGCGTGCGCTACTCGATCGACAATCCCGAGGCCTACGTCGACTCCAATCTCGCCGCGTTCGGCCATGTTCTCGAGGGCTGCCGACGCAATGGCGTGCGCCATCTCGTCTATGCGTCGTCGAGTTCCGTCTACGGTGCGAACACGGTCGTCCCGTTCTCCGTGCACCACAACGTGGACCACCCCGTGAGCCTCTACGCGGCGACCAAGAAAGCCAACGAGTTGATGGCGCATTGCTACAGCCACCTCTACCGACTGCCGACGACCGGCTTGCGCTTCTTTACGGTCTACGGTCCGTGGGGCCGCCCGGACATGGCCGTGTTCAAGTTCACCAAGGCCATACTCGCCGGCGAACCGATCGAAGTATTCAACAACGGCCAGATGCGACGTGACTTCACGTACATCGACGATGTCGTCGAGGGCGTCGTGCGCGTGGCGGCGCGTGTCGCCGCACCCAATCCGGAATGGACCGGCAAGGCGCCCGATCCCGGGACAAGCAATGCGCCCTACCGGATTTACAATATCGGCAATTCAGATCCCGTCGACCTGCTCACGATGATCCAATTGCTCGAGCGCGCGCTCGGACGCGAGGCTCACAAGGTTTGGAAACCCATGCAGGCGGGCGACGTCCCGGAAACCGCAGCCGACGTGAGCGACCTCGTCCGGGACGTGGGGTACCGGCCAGCGACGCCGCTCCAGGTAGGGCTCGACAAATTCGTCGCGTGGTACCGCGCCTACTATGGCCAATAAGGCTTCGGGTGCGACGTTCCACACCGGAGGCGTGCTTGACACGGTATGGCGACGATGGTCAGTAGCCTATCTTCTCGCGTCCGTGGCCAAATTTCCTGACAGAGGCGTCCTAGATGCGATCTGAACACGTAGCTCAGGCTCTGGAGCGGGCCCGCGATATCGTCGATCAAGAGATCGAGGCACTCGCACAATTGCGGGACAGCTTCGACGACAATCTCATCAAGGCCGTCAGCGTCATCCATGGCTGCACGGGCCGCCTCGTCGTAACGGGCGTCGGCAAGTCGGGGCACATCGGTGCCAAGCTTGCCGCCACTTTTGCTTCGACCGGCACGCCTTCCTTTTTTCTGCACGCCGCGGAGGCCGCACACGGCGACCTCGGCATGATCACGAGCCAGGATGTCGTGCTCGCGATCTCGAATTCCGGCATGACGAAAGAGCTCTTCCCGATCCTCGAGTTCTGTGCCGCCAACGGCGCGAAGGTCATTTGCATGACCTCGAACGAGACGAGCCGTCTCGCAGAGAAGTCCGACATCTGCCTCCGGCTTCCCAAGGTGAAGGAGGTTTGCCCGAACAACCTGGCCCCAACCTCATCGGCTATCATCACATTGGCCGCCGGGCACGTGCTCGCGGTCCTGCTGATGGATCGGCGCTCGTTTATCGATTCCGATTTCGGCAAGCTGCATCCGGGGGGACGGCTCGGCCTGCTTCTCTCGTCGGTGCGCAGCTATACGGAAGAGTTCAAAGACGAGGTGCCCACGGTGCATCCTCAAGAACTCATGGGACATGTCGTCATCCGGCTCGCCGAGGGACAGCGTGGCTGCGTCGTGGTGACGGAGGAAAGCACAAACCGTTTGCTCGGGCTCATCACCGAAGGCGACCTCCGGCGCGCATTCTCACCCGACATGTTCGGTAAAACGGCGCAGGCCATCATGACCACGCGACCGGTAACGGTCAGCGTCGAGGATCTCATGAGCACGGCCGTGTCGATCATGAAGGAGCGGCGCATCGCCAACGTCGTTGTTGTCGACGGCGAGACGGTGGTCGATGTGCTGCATACCAAGGACCTCATGCAGCGCGGCTACATGTGAGGCCGTGCGCCAGCCAGTTGCCCGCAAACAAAAAACCCCGAGGCGGATGCCCCGGGGTTTTGAATTTCTGAACTCTGCGGCCTGAGATTAGGCGGCGACAGGAGCAGCCAATGCCGCGTCGATCTTTTCTTTCAGGACCTTCTCGTTGAACGGCTTGATGATGTAGCCGCTCACGCCTGCGCTCTTGGCGGCGTTGATGTTGTCCTGCTTGGATTCCGCGGTGACGAGAATGAACGGCGTCTTGCCCATCTCCGGATCGGCGCGCACGACCTTCAGCAGCTCGTAACCCGTCATCGGCTCCATGTTCCAGTCGGAGATGATAAGGCCGTACTGCTTTGCCTTGATCTTCTGGAGCGCTGCCTCGCCGCTCGCTGCGTCATCGACGTTTTCAAAACCGATTTGCTTCAAGAGCTTTTTGATAATCCGAACCATGGTGCTGTAATCGTCGACGACGAGTACAGGCATGTTGTTGACGCTCATAACCCTAATCCCCTTACAAACCCATCTCGTGGCCAACGACCGCAACCGCAGCGGATCGCGCGCACTCGCTCTGCCGATGTCCCCGAAGTATGCGCGTAGATTGCTTGCGATAGTATTAATGGGTCGTTGCAGAACGACGAGCGAATAACCCCAATTTGCACTCATAGCGGCCGCCGTTCCCGTAACGGAATCGAAACCTCTACCGGTTAACTATGTGTTTCGTGAAAGAGTAGAGCGGCAGCCTGCGTCTGAGCCGAACAACAATGGCTCGATGCGCCGACCGCAGTCGAGGAAGCACGTGATGTCCGCACCTTTGATTCGCGTTCTGGTCGTGGACGATTCCCCATTCATGCGGGGCGTACTGCCGCCAAAGATCGAATCCGATCCGCGGTTCAAGGTCATCGGAACGGCTGTGAACGGCCGCGACGCTATCGAGAAGACGCTTGCGCTGCAGCCCGACGTGGTGACCCTCGACATCGACATGCCGATTATGAACGGCATCGACGCGTTGAAGGAGATCGTGCGCCAGAGCACCTCGTCGGTGATCATGCTCAGCGCCCGCACCGAACAGGGTGCCGCCATCACGCTCGAGGCGCTCGCCCTCGGCGCGGTCGATTTCATTCCCAAGTCCCGCGGCGTCGAGCGCATCCACGAGAAGCTTCTGGCCGCAGTCGAGGCAAAGACGCAGAGGACGCGTTCTGCGTCTCCGCGGCCCGCTGCAGCCGTTCGCTCCACGGCGCCGCCACGCGCTGCCGCCGGCGCACGGCTCAACGCCAAGATTTGTGTGATCGGATCGAGCACCGGCGGTCCTCAGGCCCTACAGGCCGTGCTCTCGCAGCTTCCGGAAACGCTTCCGGTTCCGGTCGTCATTGCGCAGCATATGCCCCCAAACTTCACGAAAGCGCTGGCACAGCGCCTGAACGACACGTGCAAGCCCAAAGTCGTCGAGGCCGAGGACGGCATGACCTTGACCAAGGGCACCGTCTACATCTCGCCCGGCGGGATGCAGACACGCGTCACAGCAACCGAGATCAAGATCTCGCCTGACCAGGGCGAAAGTCTCTACAAGCCATCCGTAGACGTTCTGGCGGAGAGTGCGCGTGGCGCGTTCGGCAAGAACGTACTCGGCGTCATGTTGACGGGTATGGGTGGTGACGGTGCGGCCGAGTTCGCGAAATTGCGTAAGCTCGGCGGCTACAACATCTCGCAGGATCAAGCCTCCTGCGTCGTGTACGGAATGCCGCGGTCTCTCGTAGAAGCCGGTGGAGCAGACGAAGTGCTGCCCCTTGATCAGATCGGCGCCCGCATCAAATCGGCGCTCGGCTGCTGAGCCCGGTCCGCTCAAAGCGGGCCAGGGTTATCCTGATCTTCGAAGTCACTGAGCTCGGTCTCTCCACACAAGAGAGACAGGATAAGTGCGTGGCTCTTGTTGGCCGCTCCAAGCTTGCGCTTGATATTCTCGATGTGAACCCGGACCGTGTTTGGGCTGATATCGAGCTGCTGGGCAACCTCCTTCTCGGAATGCCCGCGTCCGCTCAGAACTAAGCAGTCACGTTCGCGACGCGTCAGCAGGTCACGACGCTTTTGGGTGGGTACTGATAGTTCGCCGAGATATGCCGTCACCCGCCGCGCCCCTTTTTTCTTTCCGTATCAGGTAAACACCAGACTCACGCTGTGGGTCCGATATGACAGGGCTAAGGCAGGTGCCTTATCCCAGGCTTGCAGTCACCCGCCTTTGATGCGCGCTGTTTCGCGTGCGCAGTACTCTTGCCACAGTGTTCGGTATGCCTGCTCGACTTCGCGCGCGAGACCGACGCTGTCGGACCCGAGAGGCGACGCCTTGAACCGGGCGCGCAGGCTTCCGCGCAGATGCGCAAGCGTCGCGAGGTTGCTCGCGGCGGTCGCTGCACGTGCGACGTACGAATCAACGTCGTTTGTCACCCAATCGTCGAGACCGACGCTCCCGAGGATCGAGCCCCCGAAACGGCCGACAGGCGGACGCGCCGACATCGAGATGACGGGAACGCCAAGCCACAAGGCTTCGATCGTCGTCGTGCCGGCATTGTGCGGGAACGGATCAAGTGCGATATCGATCGTGCCGTATGCTTCCCACGTACGCGGCTGCGGCGACGTATAGACCAGCTTCACGCGGCCGGGCTCGATGCCGAGGTCTGCAAAGCGAGCGTGCCACGCGATGCAGCTCTCTTCCTCGCGGAACGGCTTGCTATTGAGCACGAGGCGGGAATTCGGCACGGACTTCAGAATGCGCGCCCAGGCTTTGATCACGTCGTCGTTGATGCGGGCCGGACGGCTGAAGCAGCCAAAGGTCACAAAGCCGTTCTTGAGGGCGGGAAGCGGTGCGACCTCGGGCATGCCTTCGGGCGGGATGTAAACTTGCGGCATCCGTGAAATCCGAATCGGGCGTTCCGAGAAATAGCGCTCGGCGCCTTCGGGGCAGAGGGCCGCATCGATCAGCAAGGCGTCGATGGCTGAGAGGCCCGTCGTCGTACCTGACCCAACCATATGCGAGACCTGAACCGGCGCGGGCTTGCGGGCGAAGGTCAGCAGGCGATTGCCAGAGGTGTGTCCGGCAAGATCAACGAGGATGTCGATCCCGTCACCGCGGATCAAATCGGCGACGTCGGCGTCGGAGTGTCCCATTGTCGAGCGCCAGCGTGACGCGTGTCCCCGGAAACGCTCAGTCACCGCATCGGCGTTGGCAACTTCGGCGTAACAGGTCACCTCGTAGCGGGATTGATCGTGGGCGGCGATGAGCGACTCGATGAAGAAGCTCACTGCGTGATAGCGGAAATCCGGCGAAACGTAGCCAATGCGGAGCGGGCGATCGGGATCCCGCGAACCGAGATACGTTGGGTTGGCCGGACGCAGCGCGGCGGCGTGCTGACGGTCCCAATCCTGGTAGGCCTCGAAGATCGTTTCAGGCAACAGATCCGTCCGGTAGTTCAGGCAGAAAAGATAGTTCGAATGCGCGATGGCGAAGTCGGGCTGGAGCGCAACCGCTTGCTTGAAGCAATCGGCGGCTTCCGGCAGCCGGTCCTGATGCATCAGGGCCGTGCCGATGTTGTTCATCGCGTTGGCGTTGCGCGGATTGACCTCGAAGGCCCGACGCGCGGCGGCTTCGGCCTCGCGTGCGTTGCCGGCCAGCGAGAGGGTCCACGACAGGTTCGACCAGCCATCGGAATAGTCGGGATTGATCGTCAAGGCATAGCGCAAGTGCGCTTCGGCCTCGGCCGCCCGGCCCATATCCTTGTACACGGTGGCGAGGTTGTTGTGCGCCTCGGGCGATTTGGGTGCGAGCCGCACGGCCTCCTTGCCTTGTACCTCGGCCTCGGCGAGGCGTCCCAGCCCGCGCAACATGGGCGTGACGTTCCAGCGGAAGTCGGCCCGATCCGGCTGAAGGCGGATGGCTTCAGTCAGATCGATGACAGCCTCGGCAAGACGGCCAAGCCTGTACGACGCGACACCGCGTAGATGACGTGCCTCAGCGTTGTCGGGAGCCTTTTTGGCAACGGCATCGGAGAGCGCCAATGCGCGGGCGTAGGCACCCGACTGAAAGGCTGCGATGGCCTGCTCAAGGGATGCGGGTCCAGCGTCAGCAACGGTTTTCTTTTGCCCGGCCGCCCATTGCGTCCATAGATTTCGGAAAGCAGTTTCGAGGGCGCGGGCGAGGCCGGGTCCGTCGGCCAGCGGGGAGGATTCCACGCGCGCCCGCAGACCGGACCTCAGCTGGGCCAGGGCCGCAATGTCTCGAGCTTTGGAGGCGGCCAGCGCCACGTAACCCGCAACGTCCGTCGCAACCCAGTCCCGCAGCCCCGCCGCGCCGAGCACGCTCGCCCCGAACCGGCCCACCGAGGGGCGGTCCTCGACCGACACAACCGGAACACCCAGCCACAAGGCCTCGATCGTCGTCGTTCCCGCATTGTGCGGGAACGGGTCGAGCGCGATGTCCACCTCTCCATACGCCGACCACGTCTTCGGCTGCGGGCTCGTGTAGACCAGTTGCAGACGATCGCGCGTGATGCCATGCGCCGCAAAGCGCGTCGCCATCAGATCGGCAAACGCCGTCTCCGAGAACGCCTTCGAGTTCAGCATCAGCCGGCTGTCGGGTACCCGCTTCAGAATCTCGGCCCAGGCCGTCACAACCCGGTCGTTGAGCCGTTCCGTGCGTCCGAAGTAGCCGAACGTCACATAGCCCTTCGTCAGCGCCGGCAGCGGAGAGACCGCCGGGAACCCCTCCGGCGGCTGGTAGGCCAGCGGAATGCGGGGCAGGCGTACGATCGTCTCGGCGAACAGCGCCTCGCTGCCCACCGGCGCCATCTCCTGGTCCGACAGGAACACGTCCATCGCCGACAGGCCTGACGTGTAGCCATGACCCAGGAAGTGGGCGACCTGGATCGGCGCCGGCTTGCGCGCCATGGCCAGGATGCGGCTTGCCGACGTGTGGCCGCCGAAGTCCACCAGGATGTCGATCCGGTCGGTGCGGATCTGATCCGCAACC
>NZ_DATAJR010000004.1:0-765612 GCF_036262015.1 Hyphomicrobium sp.
TCAGCCGCCGGGCGCATTCGTCCACCGTCCACGGCAAGCCGTGCCGGCCCAGCACGTCGGCCCAGGCAAGGTTGTACAGGCGCTCGCTGTCGATCAGCGTGCCGTCGCAGTCGAAGATGAGGAGGGTCGGCATGGCCGCCCTCCTCTACAGCATGACGGCACCGACGCGATACAGCACCCGCGCCGCAATGCCTGCACCGTCATATGTCGGTCCGCTCCTCGGCCACCGCCCTGCGCTCGGCCATGTTGAAGCGCTTGTCGTAGATCGGACGGCCGCCGGTGGTTGGGCCGGGATACTGGACGATGAGGATGAGCCCGCCGCTCGTGGTGCGCAGCTCGTCCTCGTAGTGCGGATCGGCGTGCCAGATCATGGTGCCCGGCCCCCAGACCTTGCCGGCGACCTCGAACTCGCCTTCCAGCACGTACCAGACCTGTGCGAAGTCGTGCTTGTGCAGCGGATGCCAGGCGCCTGGCGCCAGCCGCAGCAGGCCGGCGTTGGGCTCGGTCGGCCTCTCGGGCCGTGGGTGAAAGAGCATCTTGCCGGTCTCGCCCGGCCACCGGATCGTCTCCCACTCGATGTCATCGACATGCCGCACGATGGCCGGTGCATGATCCCGCTGCGCCGCGTCGCTCATGATCATCCTCCCTTTCTGACGGTCTTGATGTCGGCCCCGGCCATGGCCAGAAAAAGCGGCGGCGCCTGCGCCTCCGCACCCGAGCGGGTGTGCACCATCAGCATGCGGGCCGGGCTGTCGCCGGCGTTGCGTCCCATGTGCGGGATGCCGGCGTCGAAATGCACGGAATCGCCGGTTTCCATCGTCAGGCGCTCGGCGCCGATCTGGAACTCGATGCAGCCCGACAGGATCAGCAGGAACTCCTCGCCTTCATGCGCCACGAGGGCGATCTCACGGCGCCGCGTCGGCGGAAACTCCAGCTCGAAGGCGTCCAGCAGCGGCTGGCGCAGGTCGCCGCCCAGGCGCCGCCAGGCGTAGCCGTTGGGGCTGGCGATCCAGTCGGCGGTGCTGCGGGCACGCCGCATCATCACGTGCGTGGGTGGGGGCGCGGCCTGCGCCTCGCCGAAAAGCTGCGCCAGCGGCACATCCAGGCAGGTCGACAGACGGATCAGGTTGGCAATCGAGGCATTGGCGCCGCCGCGCTCCAGCCGCGACAGGAAGCCCACGGACAACGCCGTGCGCGCCGCGACATCGCCCAGCGTCAGGCCGCGCCGCTGGCGTGCCTGCCGCAGCTGCTCGCCCAGGGCGCGCGCGAGACCTGCCGGATCCGACATGCCGGCCAGCGTATCCGCTTCTTCATACAATGCAAGTCGATTTGCATATAGAGAAACTCAGCCGACCAGCAAGGGCAGCTGACGCATGTCGGCAAACACCTCGCCGCCCGCAGCCGCCATGCCGTCGCGGTCGGCGTAAGGCGCTGCGGCGTAGCAGAGCACGCGCATCCCGGCGGCGACGGCGGCTTCGGTGCCGGCGACCGCATCCTCGACGACGAGGCACGCGTCGGGAGCCGCTTTCATCTCGCGCGCAGCGAGAAGGAACAGGTCGGGAAAAGGCTTGCCGCGCGCCACCTGTGTGGCGCTGAAGATGCGGCCCTCGAAGCGGTCCCAAAGGCCGGCGCCGCCCAGGGTGATCCGCATCTTGCCGATATCGCCCGACGACGCAACGCAGGTACGGTGTCCGGCGGCCTCGAGCGCATCGATCGCTTCGGCCACCCCGGCAATCGCGTTGACCCCCTCGCGCCTGAAGGCGGCGAACGTCTCCGCCTGCAGACGATCGACAAAGTCGGCAGGCAACGCCCGGCCCAGCGCTGCCTCGGCGATGGCAACGCAGCTCTTCAGCGAGCGCCCCATGAGCTCGCGCATGGTCTGCGGCACGTCCCATGCCAGGCCCTCACGGTTGAGCGCCGCCGAGAAGCAGCGGTTCGAGACAGGCTCCGTGTCCACCAGCACGCCGTCACAATCGAAGATGATGAGCATGATACCTCAGCCAGGGTCCTGGCTCGCTGTGCGATGCGTCGAACAGACACCACTACCACGGCGCTTCGTCATCTGGCATGTCCGCATCATCAATACCGGAGGAAACCATGAAGCTAGCGGGCAAGGTCGCGATCGTGACGGGTGCGGCAGGCGGCATCGGCGCGGCCATGGCAAGGCGGTTCGCGCGCGAAGGCGCCAAGGGCGTGGTCGTGGCGGACCTGCACCAGGGACCGCTCGACGCCCTGGCCAAGGAGATCGGCGGGCTGGCGGTCCCCTGCGACGTCGCCAAGGAGGTCGATATCCTCGCCCTGGTGACGCGCGCCGAGGAGCGCTTCGGGCCAGTCGACGTGTTCTGCTCCAACGCCGGCCTGGTGCGCTCGGGCGACGAGGATGCGCCCGACGGCGACTGGGCGCTGAACTGGTCGGTGCACGTGATGTCGCATGTCTACGCGGCACGCGCCGTGGCCAAGAAGATGGCCGAGCGCGGCTCGGGCTACATCGTCAACACGGCGTCTGCCGCCGGCCTGCTGACCTCGCTGCCGTCGGCGACCTATGCGGTGACAAAGCACGCCGCCGTCGCCTTCGCCGAGTGGCTGGCGATCACCTACGGCGACAAGGGCGTGAAGGTGTCGGTGCTGTGCCCGCAGGCGGTGCGCACGGCCATGATCCAGGGCCGCGAGGCCGGCTCGGCCAGCGTCGATGGGCTCATCGAGCCGGACGAGCTTGCCGAATGCGTGGTGCGCACGATGGACGAGGAGAAGTTCCTGATCCTGCCGCACCCGCAGGTGCTGGACTACATGCGCCGCAAGACCGCCGACTACGACCGCTGGCTCGCCGGCATGCGCCGCCTGCGCGGCAAGATGCTGGGAGAGTAGAAGATCTGGTCGGTGGGCCCGCGCCGCTGGAGCGGCGCGGCCCCACCCGGAAAATCAATCCAGGTCGAGGCCATCCATGCCGGCGTTCTTGCGGGCGCGGGACATCATGTCCTTCACGATCGGGCCGAGCGTGGTCGGGTCGGACACGGCATCGACCGTGGGGCCGCGATGCCAGCCTTCGGCGACGGCGATGATGCCGTTGCCGGCCTGGAAGACGCGGCCGGTGACGTCACCCGACTCCTCGCTCGCCAGCCATACGGCGATCGGCGCCACCCAGCGCGGGCTGCGCCGCTCGATGTCCTCGGGCGAGTACTGCCGCAGATCGGCGGTCATGCGGGTATACGCCGAAGGCGAGATGCAGTTCACCGTGACGCCGTAGCGGCGCATCTCGCGCGCGGCGATCACGGTCAGCGAGGCGATGCCGGCCTTGGCAGCGCCGTAGTTGGTCTGGCCGATATTGCCGTAGATGCCCGACACCGACGTGGTGTTGATCAGGCGCGCGTTCACCGGGGCGCCGGTCTCCTTGGCGCGGTCCCGCCAGTAGGCGCAGGCATGCCGCGCCGGCGCGAAGGTGCCCTTCAGGTGCACCTTGATCACCGCATCCCACTCGGCCTCGCTCATGTTCACCAGCATGCGATCGCGCAGGATGCCGGCGTTGCTGATCACCACGTCGAGCTTGCCGTAGGTCTTTACGGCCTGGTCGATCATGTTCTTGGCGCCGTTCCAGTCGCTGACGTCGTCGCCGTTGGCCACGGCCTCGCCGCCGGCCTTGCGGATCTCGTCGACCACCTGCTGCGCCGGCGACGTGTCCTTGCCCGTGCCGTCCGCTGCGCCGCCCAGGTCGTTGACGACCACCTTGGCGCCCTGCTCCGCCAGCATCAGCGCGTATTCCCGTCCGACGCCGCGCGCGCCGCCGGTTACGATGCAGACGCGACCTTCACACAGACCCGGCATGATTCCCTCCACGTGATCGGCCGGCAGGGCCTCGGTGCCCGCCCGCCACAACAGCGGGCGAGGCTACCAATCACATCGCTCGTCGCGGAACCGTTACCTCGCGATTGTTCCGCTCTCCGGTTCGACCCGGACCGACCGGCCAGGACCGCCAACAATGCCGCAAGTGCGACAACCGCGGCGCAAGCTGGCCGGTTTTGCGGCGGAACCAAGATATTTGACGGGATGGGACGGGCGGCGGGGATCACGGCCGTCAGCTGCACGTAAGAGCAGGCGAGACGGCCTCGAAAGGAGGGCCACGCCATGCGCAGCCATTTCACCCGCATCCTCGCCGCTGCCGTGCTCGTGATCACAGGGCTCGGGTTGAGCGCCTGTGTTTCGGACGGCTATGACCGGCAGCCCCGCTACAGCTACGGCTACAATCCTGACTACGGCTATCGCTACAAGTCGTACGGCTACAACGACGGCTACTATCAGTCGCGCCGCTGGGTCGACCGCGACCGCGACGGCCGTCGCGACTGGTGGGAGTACCGCCGCTAGGAACCGTGCCTAATTGCGCCCCTCGATCAGGCCGCGGCAGACGACCTGGGCCTGGATCTCGGCGGCGCCCTCGAAGATGTTGAGGATGCGCGCGTCGCACAGCACGCGGCTGATCGGATACTCCTGGGCGTAGCCGTTGCCGCCATGGATCTGCAGCGCGTTGTCGGCATTGCTCCAGGCGACGCGCGCCGCCAGCAGCTTGGCCATGCCAGCCTCGATGTCGCAGCGCCGGTCGCTGTCCTTCTCGCGCGCCGAGAAATAGGTGAGCTGCCGTGCGATCATGGTCTCGACCGCCATCCAGGCGATCTTGCCGGCCACCCGTGGGAAGGCAAAGATCGGCTTGCCGAACTGGAGGCGGTCCTTGGCATAGCGCAGGCCCAGCTCCATGGCGCACTGCGCCACGCCGACGGCGCGCGCCGCGGTCTGGATGCGCGCGCTTTCGAACGTGGCCATCAGCTGCTTGAAGCCGTTGCCTTCCTGGCCACCCAGCAGGTTCTCGGCCGGCACCTCGAAGCCGTCGAAGCCCAGCTCGTATTCCTTCATGCCGCGATAGCCCAGCACCTTGATCTCGCCGCCGGTCATGCCCTTGGCCGGGAACGGATTGTCCTCGCTGCCGCGCGGCTTCTCGGCCAGCAGCATCGACAGGCCCTGATAGCCCGGCTTGTCCGGATTGGTGCGCACCAGCAACGTCATGATGTCGGCGCGCGCGGCGTGGGTGATCCAGGTCTTGTTGCCCTGCACCTTGTAGACATCACCGTCGCGCGCGGCGCGGGTGCGCAGGCTGGCGAGGTCGGAACCCGTGTTGGGCTCGGTGAACACCGCCGTCGGCAGGATCTCGCCTTGCGCGATCCTGGCCAGGTATTTCTTCTTCTGCGCCTCGGTGCCGCCCGAGCGGATCAGCTCGCCCGCGATCTCCGAGCGCGTGCCCAATGAGCCGACACCGATATAGCCGCGCGACAGCTCCTCGGTGACGACGCACATGGCGAGCTTGCCCATGCCGGAGCCACCCCACTCCTCGGGAATGGTGAGGCCGAAGACACCCATCTCGGCCATCTTCTCGACCACCGGCAGCGGGATCAGCTCGTCCTTGAGGTGCCATTCATGAGCGTGCGGCAGCACCTCGTCGCCGACGAAGCGGCGGAACTGCTCGCGCACCATCTCGAGCGCCTCGTCATCGAGGCCGAGCGCGCCGAAATCGCCGGTATCCAGCGAATCGGCCAGCAGCGCCGCGATGCGCATCCGCACAGCGTTGCTGTTACCGTGCGCCACGAGCTTGCGCACACCAGGCGTCTGCAACGCCTGGACCTCATCGTCCGACAGCCCGAGATCGGCGCCACGCACGACCTCGACCTGGCTCATGGCGATGCCGCCCGACAACTGGCCGAGGTACTCGCCGTAGGCGGCCTGCAGCAGCAGCGTCTCGAGTTCGCCCAGCTTGGAGCCTGCGGCCAGGGTCTCGGCCCAGCGGCGCATCTGCATCAAGCCAGCGACGTAGGTGGCGATCCAGGCGTAACCGTGGGCCGCGAACTGCTCACGCTCCAGCAGCTTGGCATCGACGCGGCCGGCGGGGGCGATCAGCCGGCGCACAGCCGCCTTGGCGGCGGCGTCGAAGGCGAGCGCCGCGCGCTCGGCTTCGGCGCACAGGGCGAGGAGATTGTCGAGGGCAAGCGTCGACGCGACCGCGTCGCGCTTTTCAGCGAGGGACATCACAGACTCCAGCGAATGACGACAGGCGGCAGGCGGCCGCCATCAATCCTCCAGCGCATCCTCAAGCGTGCGCAGGCCGGGCCGCTTAGCCGAGACCAGCACGGCCATGTTCCCGGGCTTGTGCTGGTTCTTCCACATCTTGGTGTGGGCGCGCGGGATGTCCTCCCAGGCGAACACCTCGGACATGCACGGATCCAGCCGCCGCTCGATCACCAGCTGGTTGGCCTGGGCGGCCTGCAGCAGGTTGGCGAAGTGGCTGCCCTGGATGCGCTTCTGGCGCATCCACACGAAGCGCGCGTCGAAGGTCAGGTTGTAGCCGGTGGTGCCGGCGCAGAACACGACCATGCCGCCGCGCTTCACGATGAAGCAGGAGACCGGGAAGGTCTGCTCGCCGGGATGCTCGAAGACGAAGTCGACGTCGTTGCCCTTGCCGGTGACCTCCCAGATGGCGGCGCCGAACTTGCGCACCTTCTTCATGTACTCGGCATAGCCCTTGGTGTCGTCGACGTCGGGCAGCTGGCCCCAGCAGTCGAAGCTGTTGCGGATGATGACGCCCTTGGCGCCCAGGCTCATCACGAACTCGCGCTTGCTCTCGTCGCTGATCACGCCGATGGCGTTGGCGCCCGACACCGCGATCAGCTGGATCGCCATCGAGCCCAGGCCGCCGGCGGCGCCCCACACCAGCACGTTCTGGCCCGGCCGCAGGATGTGCGGGCGGTGGCCGAACAGCATGCGGTAGGCGGTGGCGAGCGTCAGCGTGTAGCAGGCGCTCTCTTCCCAGGTCAGGTGCTGCGGCCGCTTCATCAGCTGGCGCGCCTGCACGCGGCAGAACTGCGCGAAGGAGCCGTCCGGCGTCTCGTAGCCCCAGATGCGCTGCGAGGGCGAGAACATCGGGTCGCCGCCGTTGCACTCCTCGTCGTCGCCGTCGTCCTGGTTACAATGGATGACGACTTCGTCGCCGACCTTCCAGCGCTTCACCTTGGAGCCGACCGCCCAGACGATGCCCGACGCGTCGGAACCGGCGACGTGATACGGGTTCTTGTGTACGTCGAACATCGAAATCGGCACGCCGAGCGAGGCCCAGACGCCGTTGTAGTTCACGCCCGCCGCCATCACGAGGACGAGCACATCGTGGCTGTCGAGTTCCCAGGTCGGCACGACCTCGACCTGCATGGCCTTGTCGGGCTCACCCTGCCGATCCTTACGGATGGCCCAGGCATACATGTTCTTCGGCACGTGGCCGAGCGGCGGAATTTCGCCGATTTCGTAAAGATCCTTCTTGGCCGCGACAATGGCAGGTGCACTCGGTTCGGTGCCCTTGGTTGCGGCGCTTTGGCTCGACATGCTCTCGTCTCTCCCTGACGCGATGGAGGCTCCCCAGGCCGTGGTGCTGCCTAAAGCCTGATCGTTTGAAATGCGAGCAAATGCAGTCGCATCGAGAACGAAAATCAGACTTTACGCCGTGGCCTCAGGCGCCCCACCGTACCTTTCGGCACGTTTCAAGCACTTTTTCGCGACGCAATAAAGGGTTTGTCATAGTCGCACCGGGGAAGCCCCTAGTTTGTGAACTTCCCCAGGCGGCATCGCTAGCCAACGAAGAGTTAATGAAAAAGCGCTAAGAAGTCCGTTTGACAAGTGTTTTCCGGCTGTTCGCCAAGGAGAATCGATGAGCGCAGAGGATGCCCTGAAGGTCCTGAGCGATATCGCCATGGCCGACAGCATGACCTATTGGATCGTCGGCGCCCTGACGCTCCTCGTTTTCGCGGTCATGCGCGCCATGCTCCCCGTGAAAGCTCTCGCCATCGTCTTCGCGCCATTCATATTCTGGGGTGGGCTCGCAGGCACTTACGCTTGCACCCATTTCGGGTTGGTCATGAGCCACGACAAGGCCTCCAACGTCGTGGCGACGTCGACCCTCGGCATGCTCGTCGCGCTTGTCGTCGTGATCTTGTTGACGCGTATGGTGAAGGCGATGACGCGTATCCGCAACCCGCTGACCACCGGCTCTGCGGTCCCTGTTCCGGCTCCGCGCCGCGTTCGCATCTAGCCGAACCGTCCTCCCCGTGACGAATTGACTTTTGCCTTGCGCCCGGCGGCCGGTACGCTATGGGACATCGCGAACGCGCACGAAGGGTCTGAGAATGTCGGATAAGAAGGTTGGCGGAGCGGCGGCGAAAGGCCCGGAGCGGGACAAGCCTTGGCTGTTCCGCACCTATGCCGGCCACTCCACGGCAGCCAAATCGAACGAGCTGTACCGAAAGAACCTGGCCAAGGGCCAGACTGGTCTTTCGATCGCCTTCGATCTGCCGACCCAGACCGGCTACGACTCGGACCACGAACTGGCAAAGGGCGAGGTCGGCAAGGTCGGCGTGCCGGTGTCCCACCTGGGCGACATGAAGCGTCTTCTCGACGGCATCCCGCTCGACCAGATGAACACGTCGATGACGATCAACGCGACGGCCGCGTGGCTGCTGTCGCTTTACATCGCAACGGCTGACGAGACGGGCGCCCCACGCACCAAGCTCACGGGCACGATCCAGAACGACATCATCAAGGAATACCTGTCGCGCGGAACCTACGTGTTCCCGCCCGAGCCCTCGCTGCGGCTCATCAAGGACACGATCGTCTTCTCGTATCGCGAGGTTCCCAAATGGAACCCGACGAATGTCTGCTCCTATCACTTGCAGGAAGCCGGCGCGACGCCGGTGCAGGAGCTGTCCTACGCCCTCGCCACCGCCCTCGCCGTGCTCGACACGGTGAAGGCCTCGGGTGAAGTGCCGGAGCAGGAATTCGGTACGGTGGTTGGCCGCGTCTCGTTCTTCGTCAACGCCGGGCTGCGCTTCATCACCGAAATCTGCAAGATGCGCGCCTTCAACGAGCTCTGGGACGAGATCACGCGCGAGCGCTACGGGGTAAGCGAAGCCAAGAACCGCATGTTCCGCTACGGTGTCCAGGTGAACAGCCTCGGCCTCACGGAGCCGCAGCCCGAGAACAACGTCTATCGCATCCTGCTTGAGATGATGGCGGTCACGCTGTCAAAGAACGCGCGTGCCCGCGCGGTGCAGCTTCCGGCCTGGAACGAGGCCCTGGGCCTGCCGCGTCCATGGGACCAGCAGTGGTCGCTGCGCATGCAGCAGATCGTGGCCTACGAGACCGATCTTCTCGAATACGGCGACATCTTCGACGGCTCGGCCGAGATCGCGCGCAAGGTGGGTCAGCTCAAGGAAGAGGCCAAGGCCGAGCTTGCCACCATCGAGCGCATGGGCGGCGCCATCGCCGCCATCGACTACATGAAGCGGCGCCTCGTCGAGAGCAATTCCTCTCGAGTGCGCCAGATCGAGACCGGGGACCAGATCGTCGTCGGCGTCAACAAATGGACGGAGACAGAACCCTCGCCGCTGACGGCAGGCGAAGGCGCCATCATGGTCGTCGACCCGGCGGTCGAAGCCGAGCAGGTCGAGCGTCTCAAGGCTTGGCGCGCCGGCCGCGACGCGAAGGCCGTTAGCAAGGTCCTGTCGGATCTCGAAAGCGCGGCTAAGGAAGGCCGCAACATCATGGAAAGCTCGATCGCGTGCGCCAAGGCGGGTGTCACGACGGGCGAGTGGGGCACCACGCTCCGCCGGGTTTTCGGTGAATACCGCGCGCCGACCGGCGTTGCTCAGGCCGCTCCGGAACGCGCAAGCGGCGAATTGGACGGCGTGCGCGCAGCCGTCGATGCGGCGTCTGCCAAGCTCGGCCGGCGCATCAAGTTCCTGGTTGGCAAGCCCGGCTTGGATGGTCACTCCAACGGTGCCGAGCAAATCGCCGTGCGCGCCCGGGACGTCGGCATGGAAGTCGTCTACGAAGGCATCCGCCTCACACCCGCTCAGATCGTGCGCGCCGCGTTGGACGAAAGCGCCCACGTCGTCGGCCTGTCGATCCTCTCCGGCTCACACGTCCCGCTCGTCTCCGAGCTGATGGAGCGCATGCGCAAGGAAGGCCTCGGCGATATTCCAGTGGTCGTCGGCGGCATCATCCCGCCCGAAGACGAGGTAAAGCTCAAGAGCTTCGGCGTCGCGGCAGTCTATACACCCAAGGATTTCCAGCTCAACGACATCATGTCTGACATCGTCCGTCTGGTCGAAGGCCAGGAGAAGGCGGCCTAGGCAGCCTCCTGTGCGCGACAAGTGGCAGTTCGGCGCCAGACTTTGGCCAAGAATCAGGTGCACGGTGTTCACGTCGCGGGGGGCGACTCCAGGGAAGAGCGATACGCTCTTGGGGGAGGGGGCCATGCGCAAAGAATCGCGGAAGCGGCCTATTCACCGTTGGCGCCATGAGCTGGTTGCTTGGCTTCCAGCAGTAGCGGTCGTGGCGGCAGTCGGCGCCTCAGCAGTTGTTTTCCAAATCGGCAAGCGCGAAACGCTCAGCGTTTTCGGAACCGTCGAGCATGCCAACTGGCGGCTCAACAGCGATACCGGCCAGCAGTATCCCTTCATTGAGGCAAGGCTGGACAGCGGTGATATCGTGCGGGTCGGTACGGTTGCGCTGGGCCTGCCGGAGATCGGGTCTCGTATCAAGCTCCGCCGCCGCTCGGTTCTGTTCGACTATATGACGACCTACTATTGGAACGGTCGCGCGCCCACGCCGGCTAAGGCCACTGTGGCTCCCGGGGCAACACCCGTTTCCCTGCACTGAAGGTCCCCTTCGCATCCACCCGGTTCATCGCTATATAGACGCCCGAACAGCTAGTCGGCCGACCCGCCGGGGAAAAGAAAATGCGCGACGAAACAAGACGCAAGCTTGAACGTCAGCTTTGGCTGGACCGGCTCAAATGGATCGGAGCGGGCTTGGGCTTGGCAGCGTTGGCGGGCGTTGGGCTTTGGGTCACTGGCCTCGATGCGACTGTTGAGACCCATCATGTGCCCGGCGTCGTGGCGACCGTCGGTCCGCTGGTTGGCACCACCACGAAGGCCATCGAGGAAGGGCTCGCTGTCGACGTCAAACTCGATGATGGGCGCCTCGTGCACGTTATGGCGCTCAAGAAGACCGATCCGCACGTCGGCGATCACGTCGAGGTCGCCGAGCATGTGCACGGCACCGGCCGCGTGACCTACACCTGGAAATAGCCGCCCCGAATTGTAGCCGAGCGAGGCCCCCCGGCGACGGGGGTAGGAGGGGGCGCCGCCGGGGACGTGATACTGCTGACACGGCCGTCGTGGGAGACATCGGCCGTGACAACGCTCATGCCGATCTCGAACGCGCCTGCCGCCCATCCTCAGATCTCGCGGAGGAGGCATGGCCACTGGCCATCACGGAACTCACCAGCGGAACGAGCAGGCGATTTGCCAATAGGCGCTGCTGGTCCGATAGCACGTCATAAAGTTCTGCCGCGCGTTCTTTTAGAGCCCGGCACGCTTCCGCCCGCACCACGTGCCCACGCAATTCATCGTCTATTGCGTTCGGCAGCGACGGGTACTGCTCATGGAGCGGATCGGATTGTCGTGCTCCCGACGGCATCACTCTGATGGCTGCATCGATTGTGGCTTGGAACTTCGCCCATTGAGCCAATTGACGATCGGAAATGTTCAGCACGTCCTTCAGGGGAAAGAGATGACCCGGGCGCAGCGGCGGTACAACTCTACGCATTTCACTCTCCTTGTTCGTTATTATTGATCGGCTCGTCCGTCGGCCGATGACCAAAAGTTTTTACTGTCGAGTCCCGGTGTTGTTTGATTTCGATCAAGCAAGGGTGCGGCATCTGAGCAATCGCCGGCGCTCGGCCCCATCTGTGAGCTTGGGCGCAGCCAAATGCTATGGAGACCTGTGACTGCCATTCAAAGCGAGGCTTGCAAGGCCGCCGGAGCCCAGGTAGACGCAGGGGATCGAAAAGCCTCACAGCCTCTGTGGCGGAATCGGTAGACGCGGCAGACTCAAAATCTGTTGTCAGCAATGACGTGCCCGTTCGAGTCGGGCCAGGGGCACCAATTATCTCAAGGCTTCGCAAGGCGATGACGCCGTGAGCAAGCGCACCATTCGGGAAAAGCCGGCGAAGCGCGATGCGGCGCGTCCGCGCCGATCGGCCAAGCTTACTGCCAAGCACCGCCTGAAGATTGCGACCGAGGCGGGCAGCGACGCCGGGGTCTGGTCCACGGGCGACGGCGGCGAGAAGCCCTTCTGGGAAACCAAGCGCCTTCAGGACATGACGCCGGCCGAATGGGACGCGGTCTGCGATGGCTGCGGCCAGTGCTGCCTCAATAAGATCGAGGAGGAGGATACGGGCCGGATTTACCTCACCCGTCTCTCCTGCCGGTTGCTCGATCTCGACTCGTGCCGCTGTACCGACTACGCGAACCGCTTCGCCAAAATGCCGGACTGCATGTCCATCGACATGAAAGCCGTGCGCAAGCTGAAGTGGCTCCCCGAAAGCTGCGGTTATCGGCGGCTGCATGAGGGCCGGGGCCTCGCATGGTGGCATCCACTGGTGTCCGGTGACCCCGATACGGTGCATCAGGCGGGCGTTTCGGTCCGCGGCTGGGCGCGCAGCGAGAAAGGCGTGCCGCAAAGCGAAATCGAGCGCTACATCATCGGGGAAGCCGGCTGAAAATTTTCGGAACCTTTTGCAGGGCCCCTCGTTGTCTCGGATAGACGGGCGCGAGTCATCGCGACCGTCAGGCGCCGAAAGGTGCTGCCCCGTCCCGGAGCCGCAAGGCTCCCCGACGGGGTCTGTCTTTTTTGGGGCCTGCTCAGCGCGCCGCTAACCCTTCTCGTGGTTCAAGCAAACCGAATTAATGCAATAGCGCTTTCCGGTTCCGGTTGGGCCGTCATCGAAGACGTGGCCCAGATGCGAGCCGCAGTTCGCGCACCGCACTTCCGTGCGCACCATGCCGTGCGACGCGTCGTTGTGATACTCGATCGCGCCTGGAAGTGCCTGATCGAATGACGGCCAGCCGGTGCCGGAGTCGAACTTCGTATCCGAAGCGAAGAGCTGCGCGCCGCACGCCGCGCACGTGAACTTGCCCGCTTCGTGCGTCTCGAGGTGATCGCCTGTGAACGGCCGCTCCGTGCCGCCTTCGCGCAGCACCCGATACTGCTCCGGGGTGAGCTTCTTCCTCCAGTAGGCGTCGTCGTGAGTGTCGGTCATGATCATCCCCTTGGGATCGGGTTGCGATGGGTGACGGGTTTGCGGAGGCGGTCCGCAACCCGGAAGAGCAGGAGCGCGGCGACGACGGCCGCGTAGACGAACGGTTCGGCAGGCCAGGCCTTGACCAGCATGATGAAGTGCAGAGCCGCAGCGGCGGCCGCCAGATAAACCCAGCGGTGGAGCCGCTGCCAAGCGGCCCCGCCGAGGCGCTTGATCATGGTCGTATTCGACGTCGCGGCCAGCGGGATCAGGATCAGAAAGCTCATGAGCCCGATCGTTATATAAGGCCGCTTGACGATGTCCTTCCAGATCAGCCCGAGGTCGAGCCCCTGATCGAGCCAGAGGTACACGGTCACGTGCAGCGCCGCGTATAGGAAGGCCAGAACTCCGACGGTGCGCCGGTAGCGGATCAGGTTCGGGCCGCCGAGGCGCCGTAGCGGCGTGATGGCGAGCCCGACGACGAGAAACCGCAACGCCCAGAGGCCGAGCGAGCGCTCGAGAACCTTCAGCGGATCGGCACCGAGCTGATCCGAAACGGCGAGAGTGAACGTCCACGCCGCCGGTATGAGCCCGATGCCATAGAGCGCCCAGCTTCCTGGCCCCAGCCAGGAGGGCCACGCCAAGGTGTTTTCGCGAGTTTGCACGGCAGTTATCATAAATTTCTCGGAGGTCTCAGTAGTTCGCACGAAGATCCATACCGGAATAGAGCTGCGCCACTTGCTCGCCGTAGCCGTTGAACATCAACGTCGGCCGCCGCTTGGCGAATAGACCGCTGCCCTCGCCGATACGCCGCTCCGTCGCCTGGCTCCAGCGCGGATGATCCACTTCGGGGTTCACGTTTGAATAGAAACCGTATTCGTCCGCAGCGAGCTTGTTCCAGGTGGTCGGCGGCTCCTTGTCGACGAGCGAGATGCGTACGATCGACTTGATGCCCTTGAAGCCATATTTCCACGGCACCACGAGCCGGAGCGGCGCGCCATTCTGGTTCGGTAATGTCTCGCCATACATGCCCGTCGCGAGGATCGTGAGCGGGTGCATGGCTTCGTCGAGCCGCAACCCCTCCACGTAAGGCCACGAGAGCGGCTGAAAGAGCCCGCGCTGCCCCGGCATTTCCTCCGGCCGGACAAGCGTTTCGAATGCGACGTACTTGGCAGCGTTTTGCGGCTCCACACGCTTCAGTAAATCGGCGAGCGGGAACCCGACCCACGGAATGACCATCGACCAGCCTTCGACGCAGCGCATTCGATAGATGCGCTCCTCGAGCGTCACCGGCTTCAGGATGTCCTCGAGGGTGTAGGTCGCGGGCTTGCCGACGAGCCCGTCGATCTTGACCGACCATGGCGAGGTCTTGAGCGATCCCGCCTTCGCTGAAGGGTCTGCTTTGTCTGTGCCGAACTCGTAGAAGTTGTTGTAGGACGTCGCATCGGCCCGCCGTGTGGGCGTCTCATCGGTCGAATAGGGGCTCTTCGCGGCCGCAATCTGGGCGGCGCGCGTCGCATCCGGAAAGGCTGCCAGCGCGGCTAAGCCCAGGCTAGCACCCAAAAACTCGCGGCGGCGCAAGTAAACGCTGTGCGGCGTAATCTCTGAAGACGGAATATCGGACGCCTTGCGGATAAGCACGGGAAGGCCTCATTCTGCGTTTGAGGGAGCCTACAGCCTTTTGTACGTTTGGGCCCGCGTCGGGTTTCAAGCGCTGCCTGCCAGAGATAGGCAGCGCGACCCGCTTGGAGAAGTCTTGCAATCGGGGCAGCCGCCTGGGCGGCTGGCAGACCATGATCGTTTCGGGTCCTATCAGCTCGAAACGTGAATCATCGGTCTCACCAAAGATTGAAGCGCGTACTCACACTTGGGGGAGACTGCCAACGTGACGGAACGACAACGCGCTCAAGGGATGAAGCTCAGCAAGACGAACTACCTCGTCTACCGCGACTGCGCCCACAATGCCTGGGTGAAAGTCCATAAGCCGGAGGTCTATCATTCAGAGCCGCTCTCGGTGTTTGAGCAGGCCATCATCGAGATTGGCAACGACGTCGACGTGCGTGCACGCGCGTTGTTCCCCGGGGGCGTCCTCATCCGTCGCGGCGACGCATCGGGCACAGCGGGACTCGTCGCGCCCCGCACCCCGGTCCTCTACCAGCCCGTGTTCGAAACCGACCGCTACACGACCGCGTGCGACATCCTCGTTTGGAACGCTGCACACGACGCCTACGACCTCTACGAGGTGAAAGCCTCAACCAGCGGCGACGACCGCAAGGCGAAGGATGACCTTTACGCACACGACATCGCCTTCCAGGCGCTCGTTTTGCGCGAGAACGGCGTTCCGCTGGGATCGTTGAACCTCGTGCGCCTCAACGGTGAGTACGTCTCCGACGGCCGCCTCGATCTCGACCAGCTCTTCACGCGGGAAGACTTCACGGAGCGCGCGACGGCGATCATGGATCGCGTCGCGGCCGAGATGGACGCTGCGCACGACCTCATTCAGCTCCCCGCGATGCCGGCCGCGCCCTGCACCTGCATTTACAAAGGCCGCAGCAGTCAATGCACCACGTTCGAGTTCATCAATCCGTCGGTGCCCGACTACAGTGTCCATGATCTGACGCGCATCGGCGCCTCGCAGAAGAAGCTCAAAGCGCTTGTCGATGATGGCATCCTCGCGATTGCGGACGTCCCGGCTGATTTCGAGCTGACGATCAAGCAGCGTAATCAGGTTGAGGCCGCGAAGTCGCGCCGCCCGTTCGTGGATTTCGAGCCCCTGGAGGCCTTTCTCAGCGAGTTCCGCTATCCGGTTGCGTTTCTCGATTACGAGACGTTTCCCTGCGCCTTACCGCGCTTTTCGGGCTTTGGCCCCTTCAACCACATCCCGTTCCAGTTTTCGCTGCACGTGGTCGACCGGCCGGGTGGTGAAGCGGTTCACAGCGAATTCCTGTTCACGGAGACATCCTGCCCCGACCTGCCGTTCGTCGCGGCTCTCAAAGCCGCGCTGCCGGCTGAGGGCACCATCGTGGCTTGGAACAAGCCGTTCGAAAAGGGCATCAACACCAAGCTCGCCGAGCGCCTTCCGGCCGAGCAGGCTTATCTCGCGGCAGTGAATGCGCGCGTCGTCGACCTGATGGACGTCTTCACCGAGCAGATGCTCGTGCACCCGGGCTTCAGAGGCAAGACGTCGATCAAGTGGGTGCTGCCCGCTCTAGTGCCGCGGCTCTCTTACAAAGGACTGGCAATCCAGGAAGGCGCAACGGCCAGCGAAACCTGGAACGCCATCGTGACCGGCGAACTGGAAACAGATGAAGCCGCAGAGGCGCGCAAAAATCTGCTCACCTACTGCGGCCTCGATTCCCTGGCGATGGTCGAGATCTGGCGCGTTCTCCTGGCGACCGGAGCCGCCGGAGAAATCCGGGAAGCCGGTTGAGGCGCTTTACTGCGCCTCGGCCTTGCACGGTCCACGCTCGCCCGGCAGATCCGGCGGCTTCGGACCGAAGTTCTTCAGGTACTCCTTGGTCGCCTGATAGGCGATGTGCTGACCCTGGCAGTCCGGCTGCTTACGGATCGAGCCGGTTTCGATCGCTTCCTCATCATCCTCCCGCTCGACTTTCGCCGACTGCGGGCTCCGCTCTGACGGCGCATGGGCGGCGCGTTGATGGGAGGAGCGAGGGGCAACGCCATCCTTGAGCGAAGCCATCTCGCGAATGGTGTCGCGGCAGCAGCCACCGAGGAGTGTCACAGCTGCAACGAAGAGAGCGGCGCGAAAATAGTTTGGCATTGCGATCCTTGAGTGTGGCTGTGTGCCTACGCAACACCAGCGTCACGACAGTGTGACGGAAAAACCATCTCCACCTATGGGCTGAGTCGGGTGGGGCGGACTATGTTCTCAACAGGAAATCCACAGCGCTTTTCGAGGCTTGCGACTGCAAGGATGGAATTTGTTGAGTGAAGCAGCGGGAAGCGGCGTTCAGGCGACCCGCCGCGCCGTGACGTCGATCACCGGGCCCACGCCTGCACCGCTGCGCCGGACATGGCCGTGCTTGGCGAGATGCCCCTTGAGAAGCGTGAGATTTTTGCGGTTGGCCCGGAACGCGACGTCGAAGGCGTCGCCCGCAAAGGGTACGATACCGACGACCGTATCGATTGCCGAATTGGCGATCATGCGTCCCATCGTGAACCGCGAAACGCCGAGCTGACGGGCTTCCCAGATGATGTAGCTCGAGATCGCCTGCGAGATGAGGTCGCCGACCACCGGCACGAGACCGATGATGGAATCGAGCCCGACACGAATCTTTGTGCCTGGAACTGCGAATAGGTCGTCCATCAGATGCGCCACGGCTTCGATCCGGGCGACAGACGCTTCGATGGCGGGATCGGAATAGCGTTCGACAGTATTGGACTTGATCACTTTTCTGAAACGCACCTGAAAACGGAGCGCCTGCTCGCCTGAGCTAGCCATTTCGCCGGACCGCAGCACCTTGTATCGCCCCGCCTCCCGACTTAGGCTGAACGAGGTCGTCATGTTGTGATGAGAAGGCCCGAGGTCAAGATCCGTGCGTCTGCATGATCTGGAGCCGCGGGCGAAGGGGGAAGTTCCGGCATGTTCCTGCGTCTTCTGGTGAGCACCAGCACGATCTTTCTGTCGATGATCGTCGGTGCGTTCGCGCTCGCTCTTGTCGCTTACAATTCGCCCGAGACGCTATCCATGATGCTCGGGTGGGCGCGCGATCTCAAATCTGTCATCACCGGCACAGGCATCGACCCCAAATACAACATTTGGGTTGAGCTCTTACTGGAAGAGCGTCAGCTCCTCTTCATGTTCTTCACGATCGGCGCGCGCATCTTCCTCGCGCTCCTCGCCGCGCCGTTCCAGAGCCGCTAGACCTAGGCGCGGCGCCTGCAACTTAACGCGCCGTTAGCCAACGCTCTCCATAGTCACCCTCAAAGGGGGCCGCGCTGTCTCGCGGCCGAAAGCCGTGGCAGTCCGCTTGGCGTGAGGGGCTCGAGCGAGCATGGGGTACGACGGGCGAGACCCGCGGGGACCGTATCAGGATCCACCGCGATATCCCGATTGGGAACCGCATCCGGCACCGGATAGCGCGCGCGCGCCGGCGTGGTCGGGGCGCTATTCCGAGCTGCCTCTTCGCATTCGCCTTTTGCTGATGGGGCCGATCCTCGCACTCTCAATGGCCGCGGTCGCGATCGGCGCGCTCTTCATGTATTACACCGTCGTCTTTCCGGATCCGCTCTCGATGCGGCTAAAGGCGACTGGCCCTGTCATCCGCATCCTGGGACGCGACGGCAGCCCAATCGCCGAACGCGGCGTATCGCGCGCCTATATCCCGCTCGACATGGTGCCACCGCATGTGGCGCATGCGGTCGTTGCCATCGAGGACCGGCGCTTCTTCGAACACCCAGGCCTCGACCCATGGGGCGTGTTGCGCGCGGCGATCGCGAATTTGCGGGCCGGCCATTTGGCGCAGGGCGGTTCGACCATTACGCAGCAGCTCGCCAAGAACATCTTTCTGTCCTCTGAACGCACCTTCAGCCGAAAGGCGGAAGAAGTTGTCCTGGCTCTGTGGCTTGAGCTCAGGCTGTCGAAGCAGGAAATCCTCGAGCTCTACTTGAACCGGGTCTACTTCGGCGGCGGCGCACACGGCATCGAAGCCGCCTCGCAGCGCTATTTCGGCAAGTCCGCACGCTTGCTGACGGTCGCTGAAGGCGCTGTCATCGCGGGCTTGCTGAAAGCACCATCGAAATACGCCCCGAGCGCAAGTCCTGTTCAGGCAATCGATCGAGGACGTGTAGTTGTCGGCAAGATGCAGGAAGCCGGTTTCATCACCGAACGGGAGGCGGACGCAGCTCGCGCGACGGAGATTCGCTTCTCGTCTTTAATGCGCGTGCCCGAGCAGGCCGATATGGCCTACGCAGTCGACTATGTTCTCGACGCAGCGGCCCGCTTCGAGGACGCAGATCGTGACGAAGTCATCATCGAAACGACACTCGACGCGACACTTCAGCGTCACGCCGGTGAAATTGTCGAGCGCACGTTGGCCGAAAAAGGGCAAACCCTCGATGCGAGCCAGGCAGCCGTCGTTGTGCTGGCCCCCGATGGCGGTATTCGTGCGCTTGTCGGAGGACGCTCGTACGCCGACAGCCAATTCAACCGCGCGGTACGGGCGCACCGCCAGCCCGGCTCAGCATTCAAGCCGGTGGTCTATCTGACCGCCCTCGAAATGGGCATGACCCCCGATAGCATCGTCGAGGACGCGCCGATCAAAGCCGGGCGATGGACGCCGAAGAACGAGAACGGCCGTTATGTCGGCCCAACGACCTTGCGCTATGCGCTGTCCCACTCGATCAATTCCGTCGCCGTGCGCCTTCTTCTCGATGCCGGTGTCGAGAAGGTCACGGCCACGGCGCGGCGTCTCGGCATGAAATCGCCTCTGCGCAAGGACGCTTCACTCGCGCTCGGCACATCCGAAGTGTCACTGCTTGATCTCACCGGGGCCTATGCAGCCTTTGGCAACGGCGGATACGTGAACGAGCCCTATGCCATTCGTCGTGTGACGACCGGCGCCGGAAAAGTCCTCTTCAAGCGTTTCGATGCGAAATCCGATCCCGCAATTCCGCGTGCGTCGGTTGCGGCCATGAACGATATGCTCGAAGCAACCGTGGCATCCGGTACGGCGAAGAAGGCCGCGCTGCCCGGCCAAGCCGTCGCCGGAAAGACGGGAACCTCGCAGGATTACCGCGACGCCTGGTTCGTGGGATACACATCGTACCTGACGGGCGGCGTCTGGGTAGGCAATGACGATGGCCGCACCATGAACAAGGTCAAGGGCGGAAGTCTGCCCGCCGAGATCTGGCACGACGTGATGATGGCTGCGCACACCGGTAAGGTGCCGTTGTCGCTGCCTGACGCCGCAATGCAAACGCCGCCTCCCGTCGCAGCGAATGCGCCGAGCCACCCCAAGAAGTCGATAGAGCCGGACTTTATTGAGAAAGCGCTGACTAAGGTTTCGGCCGAGGGCGGTGAAGGCGCGCCAGCGCGGGGCGAAACGACCGTGACGGATGGAGGTCGCATCATCGTGCGGCCTCCGGTGCGCTGAGAAGATTGATCGCGCTTACTTGCTTGTGGACGCAGCGCCTTCGGTACCGGTGCTACCGCCAGTGGTTGCGGAACCCCCGGTGCTTGCGGACTGTTTGATGAGGCCTTTGTCGCAGGCCGCCATGAATTCGTTCTGATCGATGGCAGCGTCACCGTTGGTGTTGGCTGCCTTGACGTCGGCGATGAAGGGCTGCGCCTGGCCCGCGCTGATCCTCGGCTTTTTAGCGGGGTTCGCCTTTTCCCAGAGGCTCTGACACTGGTCATGAGCCACCTTTACGCCCTGGGCTTTTCCAATCGTCACGCTGCCCTCTTCGGCGGCCAACGCACCAACGGCCGTCACGGACAAAAGCAAAAGCGATCCGAATAATCGTCCCATTGTCATGTCCTTTCAGTCTTCCTTTTTTCCGGAAATGCGAGATTCCGGGATTGGTTCCCCACCCATCAGACCCGCCGTTATTGTTGATGCCTTCGCAAAAGGGCCGATCGCCAACGAACGCAGGGATGTGGCGAATCTGCCTCGATTGGCGCGGTAAAATTGCCCGCCGAGGCGCCCGGATGCGTCCCTTAAGATTCCCATAATGTGAGCCGTTAGGCATGGCCCTCAACATGCAATTTGAGGATGGGGGACCGTACGATGTTGTGTCGGCGGATGTTTGTTGTGGGTCTGGCGGCGTCTCTCTCGGGATGCGCGACTGATAATCTGGATTGGCTTGGGCTGTCGTATGACGTCAACGACACCGACCTGAGGAACTATGCGGCACTGGATCGCGAACGCTTTCCGATCCGCGCCGTGGATCTCGCAAAGCTCGACCCGAAATATCGCCGGCAGCAGGTTTCGTATCAGACGAGCGAGCCCGCGGGCACGATCGTGGTCGATACGCCTCGGCGCTACCTCTATCTTGTAAGCGGCAATGGGCGTGCCACGCGGTACGGCATCGAGGTTGGTCGCGAAGGGTTCGGGTGGAACGGGTCGGCGACTATTGCCCGAAAGGCCGAGTGGCCGACATGGACACCGCCAGCAGAAATGGTTGCGCGCGATCCGCGCACGGCGCCCTACGCGCGCGGTATGCCGGGCGGGCCGGAAAATCCTCTCGGCTCACGCGCGCTCTATCTCTACCAGGGCGGACGCGACACGCTCTATCGCATTCACGGCGGCGGCAGACCCACGACGCTCGGCAAGGCGACATCGAGCGGATGCATCCGGCTCCTCGATCACGACGCGATCGATTTGTTCAACCGCGTTCCTGTCGGGACAAAAACGGTCGTTTTGCCCGATCCGTTGCTGAGCAAGGCGCCCGCGCAGAAGCCGCCTGGAGGTGAAGCCTAAACCTTGCAGTCCCCTGTGGGACTTCGGCGTGCCGTACAAAAGCCAGAAAGAGCCAAAATCTAGGGGGGGCAGACGCGGGCGCCGACGGGTTTGCGACATTCCGGCGCCACGCGGGTTGATTGCCACAACCGATACAGCTACTCCGGCGCCATGATGACATTCTCTCGTTTGAGCCTCACCGGCGCGATCATGCTCGCGCTTTCAGCCATGCACGCAGCGGCTCAGACGCCGCCTGCAACCCCGCCTGCACCCCAATCGGCACCGGCAGCGCAGACCGCGCCCGCGCCCAAAGCGTCTCCGGCGCAGAAGGCGCCTGCGCCCGCTCAGCAAGCCGCTCCGCCCGCAACAGCGGCACCTGCGCAGAAGGCGGCACCCCCACCAGCGCCCCAGCAGGCTGCATCGCCACCCGCGCCAAATCAAAATCCCCCGGCCCAGGTTGCCCCGGCACAAGCGCAGCCCGCGCCCGCCGCGCCTGCGGATCAACAACAGCCCGCAGCCGAGCCGGCCGAAGCGCCGGCTGCCGGTCCGGAGCGCTCCATCGAGCGCGCGAAAGCACGAATTCAGGAACTCGAAGCACGCACCGATGTCGCGCCTGCAATCCGCGATCAGGCTCTAAACCTTCTCCGAACCGCGCTTGGTCATCTTGAAGCAGCGGCGGCGAACACCGCGGCCGCGACACGGTTCCAGGAGTCGGCGCAGCGGTCCCCGGAGCGTGTTGCTGAAGCCAAGCAACAGCTCGAAGCCCTGCAAAGCGAACCGAGCATTGAAGAGTTCGCCAAGCGGGCGGAAAAGCTTCCGCTGACAGAGGCGCAGCAGGCGCTCGACGCTACCAGCGGCGAAGCCGCGACCATTAAGACCGATCTCGACCAGCTCGAAACGCGCCTGCGCGACATGGGCACGCGCTCAACCGCGGCACGCGAGGAACAGTCGGCCGAGAAGCAGGCGCTCGATGCACTCGAAAATCCGGACGCCGCTCAAGCCGGTGACCAGGATCCCGCTATCATCGACGCACGGCGTGCGGCTTTGAGCGCGGAACGGCGGGGACGTTCGTCCAAGCTCAATTTGCTGGAACAGGAGTTGATCAGTCTTCCGGCTCGCCAGGCCTCCGCGACGGCGCGGCGCGATCTGGCGGCGGCCAAGCTGGAGAAGCTTACGAAGCGTATTCCGATCATCCAGGCGCGCTTGAACTACCTGAAGGAGCAGGAGACCGCAAAGAAGCAGGAGGAAGCTGCACGGGAGGCCCGCAAGCTTGCGGCTCAGCACCCGGTGCTGGAGGCCTACGTCAAGGACACGCAGGTTATTAGCGACCGCCAAGCCGAGACGACCCGGCTTATCGATGAAGGCAAGTCGAAGCTCTCCGACGTTCAGAGCGAGATTGGCCGCGTCCGCGATGCCAAGGCATCGGCTCAGCAGGTTCTCGAGATCGGCAGCATCGGCGGCGAGTTCAGCGAGCTATTGCGAGCCATGCGCGCTCAACTGCCGTCGCCATCGCGGCTCGAACGACGCATCTGGGATCGCGACCAGGCGATCGTCGACGCGCGCTTGAAGCGCCTTCAGGCCGATGAAGCCCGGCGCGCCCTTTCGGACACGGGCGGAATGGCCGAGCGCGTTCTTGCAAGTGGCGTGAAGCCAGGCGATCCCCCGCCGCCGGAAGACGTCAAGCCGGCTCTGGAGAAACTGGTCGCCGCACGCCGCGATCTTTATGTGCAGCTTCACGATTCACTGGTGACGCGCATCGCCCAGCTCGCGGAGCTGAATGGCGCCGAACGCGACCTTCTCAATCAGACAACTCAGCTGCGGGCGTTGCTCAACAGCCGTCTGTTGTGGCTGCCGAGTGCCGAGCCGGTCGGCGCTGGCTGGTTCAACCAGGTCCGCGCCAGTTTCAGTTGGATTGCAGACCTTGACGCATGGAAAGCGACCGGTTTGGCGCTGCTCGACCGAGCGCTCGAGCGGCCTGCATTGACGGCGCTGGTTCTGCTCATCGTTGGCACGCTCACGGTTCTCTGGCGCCGGCTCTTTGCGCGGCTCGCCGCGATCTCGTCGGCAGTTGGCCGGTATTCGACCGACAACTATTGGCGCACGCCGGAAGCGCTGATCATTTCAGGCCTCCTCGCCATCAAGACGCCGATCATCTTCGGCTATGCCGGATGGCTGTTGTCGCAGACGCCGACCGCTTCCGAGTTCTCTGCCGCTGTGGGCGCGGGCTTGCTCTCGGTCGCGTCGATCGTGACGTTCCTCCGGTTCATGCAGTACGTCTGCGTCGAGCACGGCCTCTTCTCGGTTCACTTCGGATGGCCGGAGCGCGCGAGAGAGGTGCTCTGGCGAAACATCATCTGGCTGAAGTATGCGATCATCCCGTTCGCCTTCCTGCTCGGTGCGATTAATGTCAGCAGCGCCCAGAACCTCCGCGACGGCTTGGGACGCTTCGCTTTCCTGGCAGGCGGCGTCGCAGTCTCGATATTCCTGGCTCGCATCCTGGATCCACGCCGCGGTATATTCTCCGAACGTCTCAACCCCGGACATCTGCTCTTCGTCACGCGAATGATCTGGTATCCGCTGGTCGTTCTGGTGCCGCTGGCCATCGCAGGCCTTGCACTCTGGGGCTACTACGACGGCGCGGCTCAGATTCAGGACGGTCTCGTTCTCACAATCGCGATCGTCGTGGGCGCGTTCCTTGCCTACAACGTCGTCATGCGACAGGTGCTGGTGACGCGCCGGCGGCTCGAAATTCGCCGCGCCTACGAACGGCGGGAGAAGGCGCGTGCGCAGGCTGCGGCCCAGGAGGCCAGCCAGGTTACGGGTGAAGTACAGCCCGCCGTCATTGAGGAACCCGAGGTGGATATCGCCTCGATCAGCGAGCAGACGCGCAAGCTCGTGCGCCTTGCGGCATTCCTTCTGCTCGCCGCGACCCTCTACTTCTTCTGGCGCGAGGCGCTTCCCTCGCTTGCGCTGCTGGACGTCCCGCTGTGGCTGCAAACCGTCACCATCGACGGTGCGCCGAAAACCGTGCCGATCACGGTGTCGAATGTCATGGTGGCGCTTGCAACGGCCGTCATCACGTTCATCGCCGCGCGTAATCTGCCCGGCTTGCTCGAGATCACGGCCTTGCATCGGCTGAGAGTCGAAGCCGGCACGCGTTACGCTGTTAGCGCCGTGAGCCGCTATCTCATTGCCATTGTCGGCATCATCTTCGCGTTCCGGAGCATCGGCTTCGACTGGAGCCAGGTGCAGTGGATCGTGGCCGCCCTCGGCGTCGGTGTCGGTTTCGGTCTCCAGGAGATCGTTGCGAACTTCATCTCCGGCTTGATCATTCTGTTCGAGCGGCCGGTTCGGGTGGGTGACACGGTGACGATCGGAAATCTGACGGGCACCGTCTCGCGCATCCACATCCGCGCGACGAGCATGACC
Source organism: Hyphomicrobium sp. (assembly GCF_036262015.1). Taxonomy (GTDB): domain Bacteria; phylum Pseudomonadota; class Alphaproteobacteria; order Rhizobiales; family Hyphomicrobiaceae; genus Hyphomicrobium_C. The sequence goes on from NZ_DATAJR010000004.1 coordinate 25,012, forward strand.
GATGGCGAGAACCGCGAGATCATCATCCCGAACAAATCGTTGATCACCGAAAAGGTCATCAACTGGACGCTGACCGACAGCATTACGCGCGTGACGCTCAAGGTTGCTGTGCGCTACGGCACCGATACGCTTCGGGCCCAGATGTCGATTCTTGAGGCGGTCAAAGCGACCCCGCAGGTTCTCGATACCCCGCCTCCGAGCGTGTTTTTCATTGGCTTCGGGGCCTCGGCGCTGGAGTTCGAAGTACGCGCGTTCGTCCTGCAGCTCGCCCATCGTTCGACGGTCATCAACGACCTTCATGTCGCGATCGAGCGGGCTCTGCGCGAGCAGGAAATTACGATGTCTTGAGGGGGTGGCAGCAGGCCTGCCAATCCGATTTGGTGAGTGGGGCCGCTCGGAACGAGCGGCACAGGGCTAGCGGGTTTCGCTCGCGAAGTCGCCGTACCGATGCAGATCCATACCATAGATCTGCAGCCACTTCTTCGCCTCGTCGAGGCTGGGCATGGTTTTCGCGACCAAGGCCCAGAAGCGCGGACCGTGGTTCATTTCCCTAAGATGAGCGACTTCGTGCGCCGCCACGTAGTCGAGGATCTCCGACGGAGCCATGATGAGGCGCCAGGAGAAGGAGAGCACGCCGGTCGTCGAGCAGGAACCCCAGCGGCTCGTCTGGTCGCGAACGGCAATCCGCTTCGGCGCGACACCGAGCTGTTTCGCGTGAATGGCAACGCGCTCTGCGAGATCGCGATGCGCCTCCCTTGCGAGCCAATCCTTGAGGCGGCGGGGTGCATGTTCTGCGCGGCCGTAAACGTGCAGCTCCGGATAGGACGCCGTTTCCTTGCGCTCCACGACACCGCGGCGATGCGGTCCAGCAAACACCACCCGATGGGCTTCGCCGCGAAGCGGAATGAATACGCCGTCGATGAACGGAACGGCCGAGGGAAGCCGGTTCAAATGCTCGCGCACCCACTCGATGTTGCGCGTGATGAACGAGCCCGCTTCGTCGAGATCGCACTGCACCGGCAGCGTTACGATAACGGCGCGCCGCGTACGGCTGACGCGCAGAGTGAGACGGCGCGCGCCAGGGTGGCGGCGGACTTCTACAGGCGCTCCGAGACTATCGATCTTCTCGTTTCCGAGTTTTGGCGAAGAGATCGTTCTTGTCTTCCGCATGAATGACTTTCGGAGCACGCGTTGAATGGAGACGCATAACGTTATGACGGATGCGAGAGGATCGAGCTACTGCTCTTTGCGGGGCGCCCCATGGACGCGAGCTCGATCACCATCTCACTTAGCAACAGAGTGAAGCCTATCACCAGTCTGAAATTGTGACCGCCACCTATCCAGCAACACAACTGTTGCGGAACGGCCCCATGAATTTTATAGCGCGCCCTGAAGTCGGAGGAGGTCGGATCTCTTCAGAACGGCTGTGGCTCGCGCGTTCGAGTAAGCAACAGAGTATCAACGCTCACGCGCGGAGTGCGGTTGAGAACGTTCGGGCGCGGAGAAACTGGGCAGTTCCAGCATATCGAGGCTCGGAGCGCCAGGCCCGTCCAACGGCGCGTTTGGCGCGCCTTCGATCTGCGGCGGCGAGGGATCGAGCGCAAAGCCGTGCGAGCCGGTTCCCGATCGAGGCCAAGGCGAGGGCGTTGACGTCGCGGCAGGCATGGGCCGCTTGATTTCGTCCGGCTTGGTCATGACGAGCGCCGGCAGGGCCATGAGCAGCGCCACCATGAGAAGCTGGATGCCGACAAAAGGAACGGCGCCCCAGTAGATGTCGCTCGTCTTGACCGGCGCCATGATACGCCCGGTGACCTTGTCCGGGTAGGGCTCTTTGGGCGCTACGCTCCGGAGATAGAACAGTGCGAACCCGAACGGCGGATGCATGAAGCTGGTCTGCATGTTCACGGCCAGCAAAACACCAAACCAGATGACGAACGGCGTCACATCCGCAACCGTCTCGGTCACGACACCCGAAGCGTCCGTTGTCGTGATCACGGCAAACCCGAAGCTCTTGGCAATCGCGACGGCCTCAGGAGCCGAGCGGAAAATGGCCTCCGCTGCAGGCTTGAGCAGCGGCACCAGGATGAAGCACAGCTCGAAGAAGTCGAGGAAGAAGGCCAGCAGGAAGATCATGACGTTGACGGCGATGAGGAAGCCGTACATGCCGCCCGGCAAGGACGTGAGCAGATGCTCCACCCAGATGTGGCCGTTCACTCCATAGAACGTCAGTGAGAAGATGCGCGCGCCGATCAGGATGAACATCACGAACGCCGCAAGCTTCGCTGTCGCTTCTGCAGCTTGTCGGACGATATGAAAGTTAAAGCGTCGGGCATCGCCGTCGCTGTAGCGCTTACCCGCTGCCAGCAGTAGCGCACCGACCGCACCCATCGCACCACCTTCCGTGGGCGTCGCGAGGCCGACGAGGATCGTGCCGAGCACGAGGAAGATGAGCAGGAGCGGGGGCACCATGATAAAGGTGACGCGTTCCGCGATGCTCGAAAGCAGACTGCGGCCAGTGAAATACTGAAATGCTCGGTTCAGGAGTGCTGCGCCAAGGGCGAATGCGATCCCCCAAGCCATGAGCAGGACCGCTCGGTCGATACCCGCGTAAGACGACCCGTACATCATCCAGGCGGCAAACAGTCCGGACAGCACGGTGAGCCCTGCGAGCGAGCCAAGCCCGCGTGACCCGTCGGGCTCCCGGTAGCCGACCTCCTCCGGTGGCAGTCCCGGCGCCGCGTCGGGATTGATCAGCGACACCATGAACACGTAGGTGGCGTAGAAGCCGGCCAGCATCAGGCCAGGTACGATGGCGGCCTTGTACATGTCGTCGACAGAGCGGCCGAGCTGGTCCGCAAGAACGATCAGGACGAGCGACGGCGGAATGATCTGTGCAAGCGTACCGGATGCCGCGATGACGCCGGACGCCAGACGCCGGTCATAGCCGTACCGCAGCATGATCGGCAGTGAGATGAGGCCCATGGAGATAACGCTGGCCGCCACGACGCCGGTCGTCGCAGCGAGCAGCGCGCCGACGAAGATCACCGCATAGGCCAGACCACCTCGCACCGTTCCGAACAACTGCCCGACCGTATCGAGCAGATCCTCGGCCATGCCGGACCGTTCGAGGATCAGTCCCATGAAGGTAAAGAAGGGGATCGCGAGCAGCGTGTCGTTGCGCATCACGTCGAAAATGCGTCCCGGCATGGACTGCAGGAGATGCCAGGACAGCGTGATGACGCCGTCGGAGTGCGGGGCCAGCTCGACGCCGACCACGAAAAACATGAGGCCCACTGCGCCGAGCGAAAAGGCGACCGGGTAGCCGAGCAGCAGAAAGAGAACCAGCGACGCGAACATGATCGGCGCCAGGTTCTGAGCCAGAAAGGCAGTCATGCGGCTTCAATACCCTCGTTGTCGCTCGATCCGGTTGCTGGCGGTTATTTTTGGTCGCCCGCCGGGTTGTCCGGCGCATCACGCACTTGTTTGTTGAGGTCGGCGTCCATCGCCACGGCGAGGTCGCGATAGCCGTCGTGCGGTGGGGTGGCCGCCATGTCGCCGCGCATGATCGCGATGCGCTTGATGAGTTCGGACAGCCCCTGCACGAAGAGCAACGCGAAGGCGATCGGGATCAGGGCCTTGATCGGCCACAGTGGCAGACCGCCCGCGTTGGGGGATTGCTCGTTCTGGGCGAACGATGTGGCGAAGAAGATCCACGATGTGTAGACGATCATCGCCGCAGTCGGCAGCAGAAAGAACACGTGGCCCATGAGTTCGATGAGGTTGCGGGTCCTCGTCGAAAGGCGGCTGCTCACGACGTCGATGCGGATGTGCTCGTTGGCGGCGAGAGTCCAGGGAGAAGCGAGCAGGAAGACGGCAGCGAACAGCCACCACTGGATTTCGAGCAGCGAGTTGGCGCTCCAGTCGAAGGTCTTGCGAACAACGGCATTCGCGGCGCTGATCACGGCTGCGGCCACGATCAGCCATGCCACCGAGCGCCCGATGGTGCCCGATACCCTGTCGATCACACGGCTTGCGGCAAGCAGTCCGTTCATTCCTCCCCCTTCGCAAATGCGAAAGCCCTTGGCGAAGCGTCCGCCGCCTTCCTATATCCCATAGGGGGACGTGGGAGAACTCCGGAGATCCACCATTGCGAGTTTCTCGCGCATGCCGTAGGGCAGACCGGAGACTCGATCCCCCGAGGCGCAGGCCAACGGTGCTGGTGTGAAACTGCCGGCCCGCAGCCATGCAGCCGCCGCCGCGAACGATGAACCAGGAGCAACGCATGTCCGAATTGAAGGCGCAGGTTGTCGAACGGCTGCGCCGCGTAAAAGGCCCGGATCTCAACGGCAACATCGTCGATCTCGGCTTGGTGTCGGATATCCTGATCAAGGACGGCCGCGTCTATTTTTCCATCACCGTTCCCGCCGCGCGCGCTGAGGAACTGGAGCCGCTGCGCGGAGCAGCCGAAAAGGTTGTGAAAGAGATCGAGGGTGTGGCCGGCGTCGTCGCGGTACTGACCGCGGAAGCCGGTCCAGGCCAGTCCGCCCGCCCGGCCGCGCGGCCCACCGCATCCGCCGTCCCACCTGGCGGCAATACCCGCGAGCATCCGCGAGTGACGGAAGCCCGCACGCGAGGCGCGACCGGAGATGGCGCGCGCCCTGCTGCCGCGTCCGCTCCCGCCGCACCCATCCGCCAGACGCAGGGCGTTCCAGGCGTAAAGCATATTGTCGCCGTCGCCTCAGGAAAGGGCGGCGTGGGCAAGTCGACCGTTGCCGCCAATCTCGCGCTCGGCTTCCAGGCCATCGGCCTCAAGGCCGGCATCATGGACGCCGACATCTACGGCCCCTCGCAGCCGCGTCTGCTCGGCATCAGCGGCAAACCTGTCCAGGCCGACGGCAAGAAGCTCGTGCCGATGGAAGGCTATGGCCTGAAAGCTATGTCCATGGGCTTCATGGTCGAGGAGGGAACGCCGATTGTCTGGCGCGGTCCGATGGTCGTCGGCGCCTTGAACCAGATGCTGCGCGAGGTGCTGTGGGGCGATCTCGATGTGCTCGTGATCGATATGCCGCCCGGTACTGGCGACGTACAATTGACCATCGCCCAGCAGGTTCCGCTGGCGGGCGCCGTCATCGTGTCGACGCCTCAGGATCTCGCGCTCATCGACGCCCGTAAGGGTATTGCCATGTTCAAGAAGGTGAGCGTGCCGTTGCTCGGCATCGTCGAGAACATGAGCTACTTCGTCGCCCCCGACACGGGGGCGCGTTACGACATCTTCGGCCACGGCGGAGCCAAGGCCGAAGCCGACAAGATCGGCATTCCCTTCCTCGGTGAGGTACCGCTCACCATCGAGGTGCGCGAGACGTCCGATACCGGACGCCCGGTCACCGCTACCGCCCCGGACAGCCCGAGCGCGCAAGCCTTCCGCGAGATTGCCGCGAAGGCATGGGCGGAGCTGGAGAAGGCAGAAGGTCGCGGCATGAAGCCGCCGAAGCTCGACGTCGTCCACGGCGGCGAAGCGCTGCGCGTGTCGTTCGCCACCAAGGACGAGCACGAGCTGCCGGCTGAGTTTCTGCGCGTATTGAGCCCGTCGGCCGAGGTACAGGGCCATTCGAAGGAACAGCGCGTCACAGTCGGCGGCAAGAAGAACGTCAAGATCAAGGAGCTGCGCGGTGTCGGCAATTACGCCGTCCGCATCGTCTTCGACGACGGCCACGACACCGGGCTCTTCACCTGGTCTTACCTTCACATGCTTTCGCTGCAGAGGGACAAGCGCTGGGGCGAATACCTCGCCGAGCTGAAGGCGAAGGGGCTTTCGCGCTAGAATTCGGGCGATCCGCGATCGGGCGCGCTAGCGATCAGACAGCACATCGCCAAGCTGGTCCAGCGTGCCCCCATAGCCCTGCTTCAGCGACGCGAACATGCCTTCGAAGACCGCGCGTTCATGGTCTTCGGCGCCGTGAGGCCACGCGCGCAGCGCGACGGTCGTCTTCCCGTTGCGCTCGCTGAGTGTCACCTCATTGAGAATTTCGAGTGGGATCGCCGGATCGAACGGCGCGCGCGCAATTCCGCAACCTTCGTTTGAAAATGAGTTGAGCCACGTGATGCGCTGCGGCGCCGAGATGTCGAGATAGACGAACCGTCCCCACGTGTGCGGTCCATTCTCGAACTGCATGGCGTAGTGAAAGAAGCCGCCGGGCCGGAATTCGAAGCGGGTCGCGCAGATCGTGCAGCCTTTTGGCCCCCACCACGTCTCGAACTGCTCGCGTTCGCTCCACGCAGCCCACACGAGCGCCAACGGCGCGTCGTAAATCCTGTCAATCTCGAAGACGACATGCGCCGGGATGGACTTCTGCTTACTTGCGGACATGACGTTTGCCTTTCGTCTCGCTGGATTGAGCAGCTTTGAGGTGTGTATCGAGCCGGTCGAAGCTGTGTTCCCAGAGATGCTGGTATTCCTGGATCCATCGCGCGAGCTGCTTGAGCGGCGCGGTTTCCAGTCGGCAGGGACGCGTCTGCGCCGCGCGTCCACGGGAGATCAGGCCCGCGCGTTCCAGAACCTTGAGGTGTTTCGAGATCGCGGGCTGAGTGAGGTCGAAGGGCGCGGCAAGCTCCGAGACCGTCGCCTCGCCTTTGGCAAGTCGGGCCAGGATCGCGCGCCTCGTAGGGTCAGAGAGGGCCGCGAAAGTCGCGTCGAACTGTGGTGCGGACATAAATCACCATATAGCTATATAGCTAATAGGTAATATATGGACCAAAAAATCTAGAGTCAACCAAGCCAATCGGACTTGGGCTTCGATCAGCCGGCAATCGGTGTCATTTAGGCGTCGATCAGCATGCGCCGAGGGCTCGAGGCACGCGCGGACGTCGGGGCCGTGATCCGATAGACCGCAGCCGGCGGCATATTGAAAAACGCGCGGCCGATGAACTTCGCTTTGAGGTCCAGCCTGTCGAGCAGGAACCGCGGCACCGGACACCGCGGGCCGTAGGTGAACTGATAGAAGGCGGCGCGCGGCCGCGCGTAGGAAAAGGCGCCCGAAAGGATCGCCATGATTTTCCGCGGGCCCATGTTGAGAAGGGGAAGCCCGCTCACAATGGCACCCACCGGCGCCTCGTCATAGAGGCGATGCACCGGCAATTTTCCGGCATCGATCTGCAGAACGCGGGCTCTCGGAAACCGGGCGCGCAACAAGTCTGCAAAATCCGGCGCCGTTTCAATCAGCGTCAGATCGCTTTCCGCGACCCCGCGCTGAATGAGCGCCTGCGTGAACACACCGGTGCCCGGTCCAAGCTCGACGATCGGTCCAGTCGAGGCGCTGATCTCGCTCGTGATGAGCTCCGCGAGCGCCGGTCCCGACGGCATGATCGCGCCCACCCGCCCCGGATCGGCGGCCCATGCACGCAGGAAGGGCAGGGAGTCTTGAGAACGGCATTCCGTCATGGCGATGGTCAGGCCCTAAAGCATTCGCGACTGCACCGCCGACAAGCAGCGGGCATAGAGAGTGGGAGCGAAGCGCTACGCAACTGCGTACGTACTTTTCCGTAGCACCAGACATCGGGGGTAAAACAAGACGAAATCGTGTCTCATCCCCGGGCGCGTTGCAAAAAAATCGATGGCACCGTGCAGCTTGGCGATTTCGCCGCTATGGGTGGCCACGCTTGGCCCGATCACTGCGCAATATCATCAGATCTTGGGAAAAAATCCTAAGCAAGTCGGATCACGGATCGTCGTCGCCACATTTTGGCAACGAATCAGACACTTGGTGCGTTCTGCAGCTAATAATCACCAGGACGCCTCATGAAGCCCCAGTTGCGCAACGTGTCTTTTGTCGTAACAGCAGGATTGATCGCAGGGGCCGTCGGCGCCTCGACGTTCGCCGGTGCAGCATCCGCCAAGGCTCCCGGCAAGACCTACTGCTACAACGGCGTCTGTCACCGCGTGAAGACGGCGGCCGAGATGGAAGCTCTCGTCGGCTTTGAGGAAACGGTCACCGCGTCATTCTATGACGACTGCAAGGTGGATCGTCACAATCCCTGCCAGCTCCTATCGTCCGGCGAAGAGATGCGCGCCGACCTGCCTGACAACGCCGCGAGCCCGATCTATCCGAATGGCACGCTGCTGGTGATCGTAAATCCGAAGACCGAGGCCAAGATCCTCGTTCGCGTCAACAACTCCGGGCCGTACGTCAAAGGTCGCATGCTCGACGTGTCGCGTGCCGCAGCCGAGCAACTCGGCTTCATCAAATCGGGCATCGCGAAGCTCAAAGTCACCGTGCTCAGCGGGCCCTTGGGCTAAGCGCCGCTGCGAGCCCGTCAAAACTTGATGGTGAGGCCGCTCAACGGACCGTGCTGCAGCACGTCGTACTCATAGCGTGTTCTGCCGGACCCCTGCTCGTAGTCGACATCGAGCAGGCGATAGCCCAAAACGCCGGAGTAGGTGACGCCGTCGCTTACGCAGATATCGAAGCTGTAAGCCGCAAGCACATTCCACGAGAACTGGCTGCCCGCGCCGAAGCCACCGATATCGCCGCGCAGAACTAGCTCCTGGCCGGGTGCGATCCGATGCCGGATCCGCGCGCCGATGACCGGATCGACCCAATCGATTCCGCCGCTGCGTGCAACGGCAATGCCGCGCGACACGACGAGATCGCTGATGTCCAAATTTGCATCCACAGCCAGCTTGAGGTTGGCCTCCTGGTGCCAGTATCGGGCCCCGGCGAGGACGTCGATCGCTGTCTGGCCCCCGGCGATTTCGTAGACAGCTCCGGCTTCGGCAATCGTCTGCTTGTAATCGAGACCGAGCGATGCGCTGAGCGCGCCGTTGATACCAGGGCGGAGCCCCCGCGATTTCACGCTATCGGAGTCGAGCCCGACGTTGGCGTAGACAAGGTCGCCGTAGAACGCGAAGGGCCCTTTCCGGGCTTCGCCGTAGCCCATGAAGGGCAGGCTTTCCAAATGGTCGATGAGCTGGATCGGGTCGACCTCGACGTCGACGGAGCGCCCTCGCACAGTCTCGGTGCCGTCGAGCCACGTTATCCAACCATACGGAGTAAAATTGAACGTCCAACCCGATGCGGATGCAGAGGAAGCGAGCGGCTCTGCGGCACCTGCGCTTCCCGAGGCAACCGCCGCGGCCCAAATCACAACCAGCGCTGAAAAATGGATTCTTGAGTTTCTGATCATTCCGTTCCGCCCTCCCCAGTGGAAGTGCACAATCGTCTCGATAATCAGCCGTATTCTAATTCTGGCCGGGAAGAACGGCTGTGACGCAAACGCGACTCTGGAATGAAGAACGCGATTCCATGGGAGTTTTCAGATTCGGATTAACAGGATTTAAATCCGCAAGCCGGGGCGAGGTCTCGAACTCTGCATAATTTCTATCTTGATCGCGGACGGATCTGAGGTTCGCGCTTTGCGCTGGTGCTCCAGGTGTGGCCGGACGAGCGTTCGAAAGTCCTGTCCGATTTTGGAAAAAGCACGAGCAATGAATTGAAACTCGGCGCAAAAGTGCAATAGACACTGCAAATCTTCGCAAACGGAATAAGTCGTCCTGCGCGCCGAAGCCGAACAACTCGGTTTTACCCAAATCGGGAATTGCGAAACTCAAGGTCGCCGCGCTCAGGGCGCAGGTTCAGCTACTCGGTTGTTGAGTGGCTTCCGGCGCGGCAGCAGCGGCCTCAGGAAGATACTTCGCCAGTCCGTCGAGCACGGCATCGACCGGCAGGCCGAGCGAAGTGGCGATGCTGCGGATGTGCTCATCGCCGAGTGCCGCGCGAAGCTGATCGACGCTGATCGGGAGATTGGCCCGGTTGCTGTCGAGCCACGACGCGACCTGATCGCCAAGCCCTGCGTCGCGAAGTTTGCCGAGAACGGCCTGAAGCCCTTCCGCACCGAGAAGATTTTGGACGAGACCGGGCAATGCAGTCTGCTCTGCACTAGCGACAAGACCCTTCAAAGTATCGCTCCAGCTCATGGCCGTTCCTCCAGATAGAATTGGCGTATGCCGCCGACGTTCTCTTGGGAGCGACGCGCAAGCCGGGCAAGGGGCGTACGAGTATAAAAATCCGTAAGTCGGGGTCCCGATGCGGCGGAGCGGCGACCGAGGAACAAGCGCGATCGAAGAATCCGTCACGGTCTTTTTGCACGCAATCAGGCAAGTCAAATCGCGCCGCGGTGCCTGTGCCCGCGCCGCCACGTTAGCTTCTGATCCCTTGCGCTGAGCCCCGAACGTCCTTGCCCGGCGGCCCCCACCTCTCTAACGGATAATATAATATAACATCCAAAAGTGAAAGGGCTGTGCATGTCGGGTGAGTGGGTGGGAAAGTCTGGGGTACGGGCCGGCAGAATGGGGTGCCAGTGGGGGACCGGAGTCGCGGCAATAATCATGGCAGCGCCCGCTCTGGCGCAGGAACCGGTGACCACCGAGCTGCCGGCCATCGAGGTCACGACCCCAAGCCCCGTCGTGAAACCCAAGCGCGCGACGAAGCCGTCCGGACAGGGCGCTGCGCAGACGTCTGAGTCCGCCCCGTCAGAGACGGACGCAATCCCGCCGGGCACGACGCTCGATTTCGGCGATCAGGCCTTCGTTCCTGTCACCGTCGCCACGGAGCGAGAAATCTCCGCCACCAACGGTCAAACGATCACCGACACTCTGGACACGAAGCCCGGCATCGTCGGCACCAACTTCGCCCCTGGCGCCAACCGTCCGATCATTCGCGGCCTCGACAGCTATCGCGTGCGGACCCAGGAGAACGGCATCGGCACGCATGACGTGGCGGCCATCTCCGAGGATCATGCCATCCCGGTCGATCCCAACGCAGCCGATCGCATCGAGGTCGTCCGCGGTCCGGCGACGCTGCGCTACGGTTCCCAGGCCATCGGCGGCGTCGTCTCGGTCGAGAACGAGCGTATTCCGACGTTCATTCCGCAGGGCGGCATCAACGGCGCGATCAAAGGCGGCCTGACCTCGGTCGACGAGGGGCGCGACGGCGCGTTCAAGGTGACGGCGGGATCGAAGGCGACAGGATTTGCCGTGCACGCCGACGGTTTCATTCGTCGAGCGGAGGACTACGACACGCCGAAGGGCAAAGAACTGAACACATTCGTCGATAGCCAGGGCGGATCCGTGGGTCTCTCGCGTGTCTGGAGCGACGGCTTCGTCGGTGTTTCGTTCGCGCACATTGAAAGCCTGTACGGCATTCCCGGCGAAGAAGCGCGTGACGGTGCGCTGCCCCGCATCGACATGGCGCAGGATAAGGTGCTTGCCAAAGGCGAATGGCGCCTGCGCGACTATGGCCTTGAAGCGGTGCGCTTCTGGTTCGGCGCATCGGACTATGCCCACAGCGAGCTCGCCATGCACGAGCATGACGGCGGCGGCCACGACGATGATCACGACGAAGGCTTCTCGCTCGGCTCGCGCTTTACGAACAAGGAGCAGGAGGCCCGCGTCGAGCTGCAGCATCTGCCGGTCAGTACGGCGCTCGGCGATGCCAACGGCGCCTTTGGCGTGCACGTCGTGAACCGCAATACGCGCGGTCAAAGTTTCGAAGGTGAATCCCTTCTCGAGCCGGCGCACACGCAGAGCGCCGCAGCGTTCTGGTTCGAGGAGCTTGATTTGACACGGACGCTGCGCTTGCAAGCGGCCGCGCGCATCGAGCATACGACCGTGGACGGCACGGGCTGGGAGGACTTCCACGGCGAGGTTCATGGCGACCACGGCCATTTCCACGCCCACGAATTCCAGGGCGAGCGCAGCTTTACGCCTGTCAGCGCGAGCCTCGGCCTGCTCTACCAATTGCCGTTCCAGACAGTTGCACGCCTGACCGGCCAGTATGTGGAACGCGCTCCCGATGCCGCCGAGCTGTTCTCCAAGGGCATGCACGAGGCCACTGGCACTTTCGAGGTCGGCAATCCGTTCCTCGACGAAGAGAAGGCAGCCACGGCTGAGGTCGGCCTGAAGAAAGCCACGGGTGCGTTTCGCTTCGATGCCTCCGCCTACTATACCCGCTACAACGGTTTCATCTATCGCCAGCTGCAAGGCCTAGCCTGTGATGCCGAGCCCCACGGCGGCGAGTTCGACTGCACGGAGGAACACGGTGGCCACGATCACGGAGATGGCGAAGGCCACGTATTCGATCTCGTCTTCTTCGATCAGCGCAACGCCACCTTTTACGGCCTGGAAGCCGCCGGCCAGTACGACGTGGCGCCGATCTGGCGCGGTGTCTGGGGCATCGAGGGTCAATACGACTTCGTGCGCGCCGAGTTCGAAGGCGGCGGGAACGTGCCACGCATCCCGCCCCATCGATTGGGCGGCGGGCTCTACTATCGCGACATCAACTGGTTTGCGCGCGCCGGCGTTCTGCACGCCTTCGATCAGGACAAGATCGGTATCGAGGAGATCGCGACGCCCGGCTACACGCTCGTCTCGGCGGAGATCAGCTACACCGTCGAGGGCGATGGCCTACACAACCCGGGTTACACCATCGGCCTCAAGGGCGAGAACTTGGCGGACGAGGAGGTGCTGAACCATGCCTCCTTCAAGCGGCGCGAGGGCGTTCTTGAGCCCGGCGCGAGCGTTCGCCTGTTTGGCACAATCAGACTGAACTGAGTGTGAGCCCGCACGACGACACCGGTCCGGCATGTGCCGGGCCGGCCGGCCAAGAAAAATTGGGATCAGTAGAAGAGGCTCGAGACGCTCTCTTCGCGCGACGTACGCAGGATCGCCTCGCCGAGCAGCGGAGCAATCGAAAGTACGCGGATGTTGCGCGCCGCCTGTACGGCCGCCGTCGGCAGGATCGAGTCCGTGATGACGAGCGACTTGAGCTTCGAGTTCTGGATGCGCGAGACGGCTCCGCCCGAAAGCACGCCGTGCGTGACGTAGCAGCTCACCTCCGTCGCGCCTTTCTCGATCAGCGCGTCGGCCGCATTCACGATCGTGCCGCCGCTGTCGACGATGTCGTCGATCAGAATGCACTGCTTGCCGTTGACGTCGCCGATGACGTTCATGACCTCGGATTCACCCGGCCGCTCGCGCCGCTTGTCGCAGATCGCAATCGGCACGTCGATGCGCTTGGCAAGCGCGCGCGCACGTACGACGCCGCCGACGTCCGGCGAGACCACGACGAGGTTCTTGGTGTCGTATCGCTCCTCGATGTCGCGCACCATAACGGGCGCCGCGAAGAGGTTGTCGGTCGGAATATCAAAGAAGCCCTGGATCTGCCCGGCGTGGAGATCCACGGTTAGTACGCGGTCGGCGCCGGCACGCTCGATGAGGTTGGCGACGAGCTTCGCCGAGATGGGCGTGCGCGGGCCGGGCTTCCGGTCCTGACGCGCATAGCCGTAGTAAGGGATGACCGCCGTGATGCGCCGCGCCGAGGAGCGCTTCAGCGCATCAATGAGGATCAGCAACTCCATCATGTTGTCGTTCGCCGGAAACGACGTCGACTGGATCACGAACGCGTCCTGGCCGCGCACGTTCTCCTGGATCTCGACGAACACTTCCATGTCCGCGAAGCGCTTAACCTGGGACTTGGCAGGCGCAATCTTGAGGTATTGCGCAATGGCATCCGCCAGCGGCCGGTTACTGTTTCCGGCAACGATCTTCATGGTCTGGCCGCCCCTGCGACTGTCTTCACGCGTATCGAACGGCACGGACATCCTCATGCGACACTTCGATGACGCGCCTTCTAACGCGCGGGCCCGGGTGTGTAAACCACCCGGGCCCGGCATGTTTAGCAGACTCTGTTTAAGTGTGGCCAGAGCCACTCATCGGCGCTCGACGCTCCGACTTTAGTTTACCTTCGTCTGAGGCGGCAGAAGCTTCAGGATGCCCTGGGCTGCGGCAGATGCAGCAGCATCGGCTGTTTTGCCCCAGGCGCCATCGAGCGAGCCCTGCGGGATCTCGTTCTTCTGCGACACCGTGCCCAGCTTTTTGCCTTGCGGGTCCTTTACATCCCAGTCGATCTGGATCGGCTGCTTGCCGTTCTGGCCTTCGCCGACGATGACCTTGCCCTCAACCCGGTAGGTCTGAGCCGAAGGCGCTGTCGTGAGCGCCAAGCCGCTCTGGGTCAGTTCACGCTGGATCGCGCTGGTCAGCGTCACGCTGCCGTCGCCGGGGGCGCCGGTAACGTTCGGCACCATGGCTGTAATGGCACCGGTACGCGCCGCGATGCTTCCCGTGGTGGGGCCGCCGGCCGCCGAGGGTGCGCCGCCAGCGGGTGGCGAATAGGCGGTCGGAGCGGCTGCAGCTGATTGGACCGAGCCGGCAACTGCCGGAGGCGGCTGCTGAGCAGCGGCAGCTGCCGGGTTACCCATCGCGACGGCTCCCGCGCTCTGCGTCGGCAGCCATGTCACGAGAGATCCGGCCGTCTTGCTCGAGATCGTATCGACAACCTGCGGCGTGACGGCAGCCCAAGGATCTTTGGACTGTGCACCTGAGAGCACTTCTTCGCCGGTGATGCGATTCACGCGACGTCCCGACGGATCGGTGACGTCCCAGATGTAGGAAACTTTCGTCCGGCCCTTTTCGCGTGCAGAAACGACATAGCCACGGAGCGTAAACTCGGCTTTGTCGTTTGCATTCTTCGCGACGGAAATCTTTTGCGCTTCGATCGCGCTTGCAAGCTGCGTTTCGAGCTGCTTGGCAACCGTCTCAGGTGCGCCGATCACCGGAGCAACTGCGATCTTGGCACCTTGCGAAGTCGTTGCGGGCGGCGATCCGGCGACAGTCGTTGCGTTCGGGTCGGCGTTATTCGCGAACAAGTTCGCACCCGTTTCGCATCCGGCTAGGCCGAAACCTAGAAAAGTTGCGAAAACTGCAAGCACGACTGACTTGTTTCCACGCCATGCCGCAGCAGAATCAATGGTCGTCACGACGACGTCCCCCTCTGAATGATCCGCTGTTATCCGGCGGCCGGCGTACAAACTTTGCGGCCATCTTCTCCAACGCTGCCGGTACCCTCTCAGAGTCCTGTAGCCACCCATCAGCCAGGCGTCCAGACGGAATCGAGGTGAAAACGGGTTCGTGGCTAATTCTATCCGCTACATCCACAACCAGATTGTGGATTTTGCAGTTAGGCCACAACAATGGCGGAGATTTGGCGCCCGTAATCGGGCTCTTTTCGATGTGTTGCTCGCCGAAAGCTGTAGAACATCGATTCGTTCTCATAGGTGCACGGGGCATGGCGCTCGGTTTTGCGTAGTCCAAGCTGATTGAGCCGGTGCATGACGTACGAGGGCAGATCGAAGTGAGGCGTTTTGCGACCCTTCGGTATGGCAAAGAAGCGGGCGTTTCCGGCTTCCGCTTGCTCGAACTCGGCAACGAACTCGGGGCCGACCTCATAGGACTTGGGTCCGATACAGGGGCCGAGCGCGGCAAAAATCCGTGAGCGTTCAGCGCCCAAGCCTTCCATGGCCGCGACTGTGGCTTCCAGAACTCCGCCGATCGCGCCACGCCATCCGGCATGCGCGGCCCCCACCACCTTCGCCTCGGCGTCTGCAAAAAGGACCGGTGCGCAGTCAGCGGTCAGCACGCCGATAACCAACCCGCGCGTGCGGGTGACGAGCGCATCCGCCTTGGGCAGGCTCTCGCGCGGCACGAGCTGGTCGACCACATGCGCGTCAGCGCTGTGAACTTGGTAAATGGTCTGCACGTCGTCGCCGAAGCTGCCGAGATGCTGCGCCACGCGCGAGCGGTTCTCTATGACGGCGACCGGATCGTCCTTCGAGCCCGCACCGCAGTTGAGGCTCGCGTAGAGCCCGCGCGACGTCCCGCCCTGACGTGTGAAGAACCCGTGGCGGATGCCGGGCAGGATGGAAAGACTGTCGGCTTCGAGAGGTGTCAGCATGGGGCTCGCTTTGCCGGTTGGCGTCGAAGCAGTTGCGTCGGTCGGATTTAGGCAAGGCCTGGAAGCGGCGCAAGGTACGCCGAGCGCACGCCGAGCGCCAGGAACCGCGACCCCATTCCGGTGGGAGCCATCAGCCGTTGGATCTGGAGTTCGATCGCGGCCGCCTTCGCCGGATTGGCAGCCATGAGCCGCGAAGCGCGTTCGACGACGCCGAGCTGCCCTAGAAACTGCCCTTGGGGCACAGGCCCGTCGACGGCAAGCCCAGGCGTCTCGAGTGCCAAGCGGCGGAAACGTGCGAAATCAACCTGAAACGACAGATCGGCTTCGCCGGGCGATCGCAGAGGCGGCTCGCTCTTTTGTCCGCGCACGGCTTGAAGGGTATCGGCCGAGGCCGCCGAAGCAGACCCATAGTCGATGAAGAGCGCAGCCGCAGGCCGATCGGCCATAAGACGCGCGAGCGGACGGAAAAAACCAAAATCCTGTATCTCGAGAAAATTACCGTCGCGCGGAGGCGCTTGCGCGGGTTCGGCCCTGCGATCGGGAAGAAGCGTGAAGGTGAGTTCGCCGTCCGCATCTAGACCGACCCCGCGCAGAACGAACTCGCCGTTGTGCGCCTCGTATTGATCTGCCGCGCAGGTATCCAGGAACTCGTTGGCGATCACGATCATCGGCGCTGGGGTGCCGCCGACTGCATCCACGAAGGCTTCGATGGTTTCGCTCCACGACGCAGACACATCATGTGCGGCGATGGCGGTGCGTTGTAGCGGGACGAGCGTTACATTGCTTTCGACCAGGTGCAGATGGAGCGCCTGATGAAAGCCGGGAACGATCCGCGTTGCCCTGAGGGCGTCTGCCATCAACGTGCCACGGCCCGGGCCGAGTTCGACGAGATCCAGCCGCGGCGGCGAGCCCATGTGTTGCCAGACGACTGCGCTCCACAGCCCAATCAGCTCCCCGAAGACCTGGCTGATCTCGGGGGCCGTTATGAAATCTCCCCCCGCGCCAATTGCGGGCTTGCGACGGTAATAGCCGCAGTCGGGATCATAGAGACAGGCCCGCACGTACTCGGAGACCGATATCGGTCCTTCGCGCCGTATGCGATCCTTCAATTTGGAGGCGAGCGGTGTCTCCGGGGGCGTCCCTCCGCTAGCCGCGCTCATGGTCTGGACGAAGCCGCTTGCTGCCGCGCGAGCCAAATCAGGTAGAGACCACCCAACAGCATCGGGAGCGAATAAACCTGCCCGGCCGTGAAAGGTCCGATGTTGAAGAAATGGACTGCGTGCGGCTCGCGAAACACTTCAGAGAAGGACCGCGCCAGCGCGTAGCCGGTGAGGAACGTGCCCGTCACGAGACCTGGCGATTTCAACGCCCCGAAGCTGTGCGTCAACAAGCGTAGGATGACGAACAGCACCAGGCCCTCGAGCGCCGCTTCATAGAGCTGGCTTGGATGGCGCGTGGCAGGCTCGACATCAGGATAGAGGTATTTGGCGTGTGGAAACACCATGGCCCATGGCGCGTCCGTCACCCTCCCGAACAGCTCGCCGTTGATGAAGTTGGCCAGCCGCCCGAAGAAAAGTCCGATCGGAACCGCCGCGGTCACGAGGTCCGTCGTGCTCAGCAGGCTCACGCCATTGTTCCGCGCGAAAGCCCACATGGCCAGGGCGCATCCGATAAAGGCGCCGTGAAAGCTCATGCCGCCCTTCCAGACCGCGAGAATGTCGAGCGGCGCGGCGAGGTAGGTGCTGGGCTCGTAGAGAAACACGTATCCGAGCCGCCCGCCGAGGATGACGCCGAGCGTGATATAGAGAAGCAGATCGTCGACCTTGGCCAGGTTGAAGGGGGGCGTTTCATTGCGCCACAGCTTCGGCTGGCTCAGTAGGCGGCGGATATAGACCCATCCGAGGACGAGCCCCGCGAGATAAGAAAGGCCGTACCACTTGATGGCGAGCGGCCCGATCGAAACGGCGACGGGGTCGAAATCCGGAAAGGGAATGGCGAGGAGGTTCATGGCGTGCCTGGATAAGGGGGAGTAGGACAGTCGGCAGAAAGGCAATCTTGGCTGGTTCACCCGAATTCGCGGCGGGACGCTGCCGGGTCCGGGCATGTGAGTCAAGCGACAGCGAGCCCCGCTTGAACGCCGGGCTCCAAGCCACCATAGTCCGCTCACGCGACAGGAGAAGGCGTTCTGCCCCAGGGCGGCTCCTGTCCCATCGGCATCAAGAATGCCAAAGCGAAGGAAAACAGATGACCCAAACCTCGAACCGCTTGCTGGATGAGTTCGCCAAGCTGATGACCGATGCCGCCGGCGCCGCTCAGGGACTTCGTCGCGAGGCCGAGGGCGTCATGCGCGCACAAGCCGAGCGCATTCTGCAAAGCATGGATGTTGTGAAGCGCGAGGAATTCGAGGCCGTGAAGGCGATGGCGGAGAAGGCGCGGACCGAAAACGAACGCCTTGCCGAGTTGGTGTCGGCGCTGGAGGCGCGCATCGTCGCACTCGAAGGGCGCAATACGACGGTCTAGACGCTCCGATCGTCGCGCCGCCTATCAGGCGCGGCGTGAATCGGCAGCGCAGCAAAAGTCCGCAGCGTGCAGCGGCGTCGCGCGCAATGCGAAGATCGCGCTTTGAAGACGTTGTCGAGTGCACGCGCGCCGTTTCCACATCCAAAGCAGACTTTTCAACATTTCACGCCAAAGAGTTGCGTAAAC
This sequence comes from Hyphomicrobium sp., assembly GCF_036262015.1. GTDB lineage: Bacteria > Pseudomonadota > Alphaproteobacteria > Rhizobiales > Hyphomicrobiaceae > Hyphomicrobium_C. The sequence continues at coordinate 43,560 of NZ_DATAJR010000004.1, forward strand.
GCTGCGTCTACGGCCGAAAGCCGCGCTCCGCGGACACATTGATCGTGGACAAGAACGCCATTGCCTTGCGACTCGCACGCCCCTCTGTTTTCGTCGCGGCGAACAGAACGAACGGCCTTCCAGCAAGTTAAAGATCGGGACAAGCCGAAGTTCGCCCCATTCCCGTCATGCGCAGATCATGCTGTGGCGGGATGAGGAAAGCGGCGGGCGCAAGCGCGTCGAAAGGGTTTAAGGAGCCAGAATGGCATCGTCCGACCAGGCCTACGAGCGTGTGATCCACCCGATCGATCTCGTGGAGCAGCTTGCGGCCACTTACGATTGGGCGACGGATCGCACCGGTGATGATGAGTTGACCTTGGTGGTCGGCGGCAACTGGACGGACTATCACATCTCGCTCAACTGGCGCGGCGATCTCGAAGCGATGCATCTGGCCTGCGCCTTCGACTTCCGCGTGCCCGAGACGCGCCTGAACGAGATGTACCGCCTGATCGCACAGATCAATGAGCAGCTCTGGCTTGGCCACTTCGATCTCTGGACCCAGGAAGGTCTCGTCATGTTCCGTCATGCGCTGCTGCTCAATGGCGCCGTCGTGACGCCGGGCCAGTGTGAGGCGATCCTCAAAGCCGCGCTCGAATCCTGCGAGCGCTACTATCAGGCCTTCCAGTTCGTCGTCTGGGCAGGTAAGGAGAGCCGGGAAGCTCTCGTGTCGACCATGTTTCAGACCGAGGGCCAGGCCTAACCGCATCGATCCTTGCGGCGGGCCCGCAAGCTGGTCGATAGGCACATGTCATTCAAATTTGATGGTCCGCTCCTCCTTGTCGGAGCAGGCAAGATGGGCGGCGCGCTGCTCGAAGGCCTGATCGCGCGCGGTCTCGATCCCCATCGCGTACGCGTTCAGGACCCGTCCCCGCCGCCGGAGATTACGGCCCTGCTCGCCAAGCACGGGCTGAAAGCAGAGCCGAAGATCGAAGATCTGTCGGAGCCGCCGGGTGTCATCGTCGCGGCAGTCAAACCGCAAGTCATGGACGCAGTGTTTCCCCCCGTCGCCAGCCTGGCGGGGCCGGGAACGCTGACGATCTCCATTGCGGCTGGGCGCACCCTCAATAGCTTTGAAAAGCACCTCCCGTCGGGGGCAGCGGTTGTGCGCGCCATGCCCAACACGCCAGCCGCGATCGGGCGTGGCATTACCGTCTGCGCGGCGAACACCAATGTGTCGGCGACGCAGAAGCAGCTTTGCTCGGACCTGATGGCCGCCGTGGGGGGCGTGGCGTGGGTAGAAGACGAGTCCGCGATGGACGCGGTGACGGCTGTCTCTGGCTCCGGCCCGGCCTATGTCTTCCTCCTCGCCGAATGCCTGGAGAAAGCCGCAACGGCTGCCGGTTTGGAGCCGGCACTCGCAAGGCAGCTCGCGCGCGCGACGGTTGCGGGCTCAGGCGAGCTGCTGCATCGGTCCGATCTTGACGCAAGCGTACTCCGTCAGAACGTGACGTCGCCCGGCGGCACGACGGCAGCGGCGCTCGGCGTCCTGATGGCCGAAGGCGGGATGGAAGAGCTATTGACGAAGGCTGTGCTGGCTGGAGAGGGGCGCAGCCGCGAGCTGGCGAAGTGATCATGGCGTGTCAAAGCGCACACGCCCGCGGCTACGTGACCTCGTTTAGATCCGAATGAGCCCGAAGGCTCCGGCGATCGGATCCTGACCTCGGTGCGGTGTGAGACGTTTGCCAGCAAGGAGGATAGCCGGCTCGGTCTCGCAACCATCGCACTTCGCGTCGCACCGGAGAGCAAGTGGCGGCCTGCTGATCCGGCTGCTCGGGTATCGACGCCGCTGCAAGTGCAGCATCACCCTCACGCACTTAGGTATGCTATACTGTAACAGTTGGCGCAACGCGGCATTTTTCCCAATCACGCACTTGTGTAGCGCTGCGGCGCAAACAAAAGAGCGGGCTAGCCTCTGACTAACCCGCTCAGAAAAAATAAAATTTTGTCTTTTCTTACAGCGTTTAGTGCGTCGCGCGTGGCACGACATCGCCCACCACGCCGGACGCTGCGTCACAGACGACCTCGTAATCGAGTCCGTTCTGCCGCAGCACGAAACGATAAATGGGGCGCCCGTCAGGGGCGACTTCGGCCTTGTGTCCCATAGCGGCGCCCATGGCGTTGACGGTCTTGGTGCAGGCGTCTGCGCTGGGCGTCTCTTGGGAGACTTTGTCGGGAGCCGCGAGAGCAGGCAGGGAGAAAGTGATCGTGAGTGCAGCGAACGCCGCGCGGATCGGATTGGATCCTGAGGTCATCGGGCAAAACCTCCACTGAACAGGGGTGCCCCTTCACGCCGAAGTGGCACGAAATAACGTTACGAATAAATATGATACAAAGTAACTCAACATCTCGTGAGGGACGCAAGCCCGCGGAGTTGCTGTTAGCCGGCGCGCCAAAAATCGGAAAGGCAGGACCTGTGCTAGGTCGCAATCACATACGCAGAAGCCAACGCGGCCAACGAGGCGGCGCTGACGCCACCGACCAGAAGTCCAAGCCGCGCGCCTCCGATTGAGGTCGCCATCGCCGATTTGGCGACTGTGTTGACGCTCGCGGCGATGAGGATGGCCGTCCCCGCCTCGATTAGACCGACTTGTCCACCGGCGAAACGCGCCATCGAGAGCGTCAGAGCGTCGACATCCGCGATGCCCGACGCCGCCGCCAGCAGATAGAGCCCTGCAGTTCCGGCCTTCTCAGTGAGAAGTTTGGCGACGAGCATGATGATGCCGATGAGGCCAGCAAGCTTCAGCACAGTGCCGAGGTCGAAAGGATTGCGGAGCTCTAACCCCGAGCTCTGGCTTCCGCCCGCTTGTCCGGCCCACAGCAGAACCGCGCTGCCGACTAACGTAACGGCACTCGCCGCCAACGCTGGCCAAAGCAGCGTACCGAGCAGCTCCGGCTTGAGAGCGCCAGCGAGGGCGACGACCCGCACCAGCATCGTTGCGCCCGAAAGCAGGATGCCTCCTGCCAGGAGACGCGTGCTTTCGGGGTGCTCGCGGGCGAGCCGCGAGAAGGACAGCGTCACCGCGGTCGAGGACGCCAAACCTCCGGCAACCGCAGCCACGGCAATCCCGTGCCGGTCGCCGAAAACCCGGATTGCGATGTAGCCCGCGAAGGAAATGGCCGCGATCAGAATGGCGAGCAGCCAGATCTCGCGCGGATTGACGACGTTCCATGGATCGACGGGCCGGTCCGGCAGGATCGGCAACAGGAGAAACGTCATCGCGAGCAGCATGAGCGCGCTGCGCATCTCCGGCCAGGTCAGGTTGCGAACCCAGCTGTGCAGCGGCTCTCGCAGCGCGAGTAGGATGGCCATCGCGACGGCAGCCGCGACCGCGACCGCTTCGTTTCCGAGTGTCGCGTAGGCACCAAGGACGAATGTCAGAATTCCGGCAACCACACCGGTAACGCTGAAGTTCTGTTCGACAGTGGCCTCGTGAAAACTGAAGAGTGTTAGCGCGCCGGTGAATGCCAGAAGGCCCGCGGCGAGAACAAGGGGAGAGCTGACAGTCGATATCAGGCCGCAAACGCCGCCGAGCAAACCGGCCAACGCGAACGTGCGCAGCCCTGCCGTCCGCTGATGATCCTTTTCCTCGCGCGTTTGCCATCCGCGTTCGAGGCCGATGAGAAGTCCGATCGCGAGGGCGACGGCAAGGCGGCGGAAGAGTTCTTCCTGATCCATCGGAACTCTTCCTTACAGAGGCACCGAAATGATGGCTCTGAGACCACCCATTGAGCTTTCGCCAAGCGTGATGTCACCGCCGTGGCTCTTCGCGATGTCGCGCGCAATAGCAAGGCCCAGGCCGCTATTGCCGTCGTCCTGGTTGCGCGAACGATCGATCCTGTAAAACGGTTTGAATACGTTGGCCCGCTCGGACGCGGGGATGCCCGGGCCATTGTCATTGACCTCGATGCGCAGCCATCGGCCTTCCGTTGCGGCGCGGATGACGATCTGATCGCCGTAGCGTACCGCATTCGAGACGAGGTTCGTGATGGCGCGCTTGAAAGCCTGACGCTTGAGCGGAAGGATGATGTCTCCCTTCCGGCGGCGTAGCTTGAGCTCGATCGCGGTGCCGTAGACCTGCGACTCCTCGAGGATATCTTCCAGAAGCTCGGTGAGATTGGTGGGCGTCGCCTCCTCGCCGCCGTCGCCGCGCGCGAAAGCCAGATAGTCTTCGAGCATGTGCTGCATTTCGTCGACGTCCGACTTGAGCGATTGGACCTCAGGTCCCTCGCCCATGAAAGCCAGCTCGAGCTTGAAGCGCGTCAGCACGGTTCTGAGGTCATGGCTTACGCCCGCGAGCATCGTCGTACGCTGCTCCACGTGCTGGCGGATGCGGTTGCGCATCTCGATGAATGCGGCTGCGGCCTGACGGACCTCACGCGCGCCACGGACCTGGAAATCGTCCGGCACGGGCCGGCCCTTACCGAAGGCATCCACCGCTTCGGCCAGCCGTAGAATGGGCCGGATCTGGTTGCGCAGGAACAGAATGGCGACCGTGAGCAGGATCACCGACGAGCCAACCATCCACAGCAGAAAGATATGCGAGTTGGAGGCATAGGTTTGCGTGCGAACGGCGAGGAAACGCAGGATCGCGTCGGTATCACGGACGCGAACCTCGACGTGACGGGATTGTCCAACCGTGTCGATCCAGAACGGGCGCTTGACCTGACGCGAGATCTCGCGTGACAGCGCCCGGTCCAGAAGATCGAAGAACGGTTTCTGACGCGCTTCAGGCAAATCGCCCGGCGGCAGAATTTGCATCGACAGGTTCAGACGGTCGCGCGCGATGCGGATGATGTCGTCGTATTTGTCGGGCTTAGACCCCTCGTAGATGTCGATTAGCGCCGCGATGTCACGAGCAGTGGTTTCGGAGAGGCGCCGCGTGACGTTTTGCCAGTGGCGTTCCATGAAAACGAAGGCGATCACGCCTTCGAGCACCACGATCGGCGCGATGATGATGATCAGCGCGCGAGCGTAGAGGCCCTTAGGCATCATCTCGGCGAACAGGCCGACAAATCCTTGATACAGCGACTTGAACCCTGCGAACCACGGCTTCGACACCTCCGCGAACGACCTGAACGCCTTGCCGGCGCGGTCCGACGCATTGGTGAAGGGGCCAAGGAGGTCCAAGGGCTAGCGTCCCGATTCCGAAGTTCGCCTGTGCCCGACACGAGGTCCCTGAGCGACCGCGCGGCACGGTATGGCAAATTTCTCGATCATCACATTAGTCTGCGTACAAGATATATCCCTTGCCACGCACGGTCTGAAGGTAGACCGGGTTCGAGGGATCGGTTTCAATTTTGCGCCGTAGGCGATTGATCTGCACGTCGATGGCGCGGTCGTTTCCGGTCGTGTCATCGGTCGCTAGTTCATGTCGCTGGATCGGCACGCCGCGCTTTTGGGCGAACTGGCGCAAGAGATCGCGCTCGCGCTCCGTAAGCTTGATGGTCTCGTTGTTGCGCTTGAGCTCGCCGCGCGCGATGTGGAACACGAGCGTTCCCATGCGCACCTCTTCCTGAGGAGGAGGTGCCGCAGGAGCGGATTGCCCCCGTCGCAGGATGTTCTTGAGCCGCAGCAGCAACTCGCGCGGTTCGAAGGGCTTCGGCACGTAGTCATCGACACCGATTTCGAGACCTTCGATGCGATGTTCCGGCTCCGCACGCGCGGTCAGCATGCAAATCGGGATGTCGCGCACGGCCTTGATCTGGCGTGCGAGTTCGAGGCCGCTGATACCGGGCATCATGACGTCGAGGAGAACGATATCGAAATCCAGTCCGCGAAGCGAAGCTTGGGCCATTTCGGCGTCCGCCGCTGTCGTGACGCGGAAACCCTGCGAGTAGAGGTAGCGTGCCAGAAGATCTCGGATCTTGAGATCGTCGTCGACAATCAGCACGTGCGGTGCGTCATCCGGCAAAGGTTCCGGGCGTTGACCGGACATCGAGGTCATTGTCAGTCCTCCTGGGAGATCACGTCGCCCGGACGTGACACCCGGACCAGAGCCTCCACTTGTGCACGGTCTTCGTCGGAAATCATGGCAAGCAAAAAGCGTTTGGTCGCGGCTTCCGCCTCGGGCCCGGCAGTCTGAAGCGCAGCCTCAATGCGTTTGACCTGTAGCGCCGTCAGCTTTTCCGCGAGCCGCGTTCCCTTCAATGTAGCGTAGAGCAGCCGCTCGCGGCGATCTTCCGCCCCCGCCCGCTGCGTGATGAAGCCTTCGCCGATGAGCTGTTTCAGCACGCGCGCCAGCGACTGCTTTGTAATCTTCAGAATCTCAAGAAGGTTGGCAACTCTGAGGCCGGGGTTGCGATGGACGAAATGCAGCACGCGGTGGTGGGCCCGCCCAAAGCCGTATTGTTCGAGGACAGCGTCCGGATCGCCCGTAAAGTCTCGATACGCAAAGAAGAGCAGCTCGACATGCGTAATGAGATCGAGGCGTTCGCTCACGGCATCAGCCTCACCGGCAGCGCCGTCGCGGGACGGACTGTTTCGGCGGGGTACGGACGGGTCGCGAGTTATGTCAGCCATGTTGACATATTTGAAGGCCATTGATACTCCTGGCAAGTCATTTTCAAGGAGCCGCCCGCATTCGACCGGGCGCCGAGAGGAGCGCGAGGCTCCAAAAGCCCGCGCTCGGCGTCGAAATTCGATAAAGCGCGCGGCTCGGCGGCCGCGCGGCATGCGGCGAGCCCAAAACCAGGAGCCGAACAGGACGTCATCATGGCTGAGATCGTTCCCTACCACGATCGCGACGGTTTCATCTGGATGGACGGCAAGCTCGTCCCCTGGCGCGAGGCCAACGTCCATATCCTGACTCATGCGCTGCACTACGGCAGCGCGGTCTTCGAGGGCGAGCGCGCCTACGGTGGCGAGATCTTCAAGCTCACCGAGCATTCTGAGCGTCTTGTCGAGAGCGCACGTATTCTCGAATTCGAGATCACCCAGAGCGTGGCTGAGATCGATCAGGCCTGCCGCGACGTGATGGCGGCCAACAAGCTCGTCAACTGCTACGTCCGCCCCATCGCTTGGCGCGGCAGCGAGCAGATGGGCGTTTCGGCCCAGCAAACCAAGATTCATTTGGCTGTCGCCGCTTGGGACTGGGGCTCCTACTTCCCCATGGAGCAGCGCCTCAAGGGCATCCGCATCGGTTTTGCAAAGTACCGCCGGCCGGATCCTGCGACCGCGCCCACCAAGGCGAAGGCCGCTGGCCTCTACATGATCTGCACCATCGAAAAGCACCGTGCGGAGCGTGGCGGCTATGCCGACGCGCTGATGCTGGACTATCGCGGCCGCGTCGCCGAGTGCACGGGCGCAAACATCTTCTTCATCAAGGACGGCGTCATCCACACGCCGGAGGCGGATTGCTTCCTCGACGGCATCACGCGCCGTACAGTCATCGCGCTTGCGAAGCAGCGCGGCTTCGAGGTGCGCGAGCGCGCGATCATGCCGGACGAGCTTGGCTCGTTCTCGGAATGCTTCATCACGGGTACTGCGGCTGAGGTCACTCCGGTCTCCGAGATCGGCGATTTCAAGTTCAAGCCGGCTCAGATCACAGAGGCGCTGCTCAACGACTACATGTCGCTCGTGCAGCCGAAGAAGAAGGCCGCCGCCGAGTAGGTCGCGGCTGCAGAATTGGAAAGTTGAGCGGGGTGCCTTCCACGAGGTGCCCCGCTTTTCGTTTCCCCTTAAGGCCAGAAGCACTCGTCGAGACAGGCGTGATGACATCTCGCCTGCAGCAACGCCAATCCGGTTCTCCTCGGCGCTGCAGTCAGGACGACGCGATTTCGCCTCCTCGCTCGACAAGCTGCGCGCGCGAGGGCGCGGGCTCGAACCGATCGGCGAAATATTGCGTTTCGTTGGCCACCAGTCCTTCGCGGAACTCCATGATGCTCACTGCGTAAGATGGCACGCTGTCATAGCTCAGTACGAATTCAGTGACCCATAGATCGCCGCTGCCGATAGTCCGCTGGACCGAAAAACGCTTCTTGTTTGGCTGGACGAAGCGGCTCTCTTGAATGTTGTGCCGGCCGCGGATCCGCTCGCCCGATTGCGGATATTCAAGCACAGCATCCTCGCGGTAGATTTCATGTTCGACCATGAAATCGCCCGCGTCCGAAGCATCCCAATGGCGCTTCAGCGCTGCCCGCACGGTTCGATCATCCATCTCAACCTCCCACATGTGCTTCCGCCCTTCATTTCGGGATCACCGAATTCATGCGCTAGACGTGGGGAGCCATTGCCGATAGCGCCAGTCAGATTTCGTCCCCCTCCGCCTCGGAACGAACGTCCACCCGCCGGTTTGACCTGACCGGCCAATTCATCCGTTGCCAGACGGCAAAAAGTGGCAGAAAGTTGGCAACGTGCATCGAGCTACGCGGTCAATGCCATGACGACAGCGCGCAAAGCTTTGATTGGCCTCGCCAGTTTCCTGGTCGTCTTCGGTGCGTCCACACTGGCTGCCGGTCCTGGTCAGGCTCAGGAAGGCCCCGGCGGCGCCATCAATCCCGGCCGCGACTGCCAGACCATCGTTACCTGCAATTATACCAAGGGCGGCAGCTATCGCGGATGCCTGTCGTCCTACAGTTGCCGCGTCTGCCGCTTCGTCGCCTCGAGCTGCACGATCAGTGGGGTGCGCAAACGCTGTTACAAGTCCGTTTGCACCTGGGGTTAACCTGGATGTAGTCCTCTGCCGGAACAGTGCTTTCGAGAGGACGACCAGCTTTGCATGACGTTGCGATCATCGGTGGGGGCCACAACGGCCTGACTGCTGCAGCTTATCTGGCTGCGGCCGGACTCAAGGTCGTGGTGCTGGAAAAAAACGCCAACGTGGGTGGCGCAGCCTTCACCGAGGAGTTTCATCCTGGGTTCCGGAACTCGGTGGCGGCTTACACAGTGAGCCTGCTCAATCCGAAAGTCATTCGCGACCTCGACCTCCATCGCCACGGTCTGCGCATCGTTCTTCGCCCCGTGGCGAATTTCTGGCCTGTCGACGAGCGACGCGCTCTGTTGATGCCTTACGGCCTTGCGGCACGGCAGAAGGCGATTGCGGCATTCTCCGAGCGCGATGCCGCGCGACTTCCCGAGTACGACGCGGCGCTTGATAGAGCCGCCGGCGTTTTGAAGCGGCTCGTGTTGGAAACGCCGCCCAACGCAGGCGGTGGTTTGCTGGAACTCTGGAAAGGCGCGCGCCTCTCGCGTTCGATCCTGGCGCTGCCTCGTGAAGCGCAACGGGACCTCGCTGCGCTGTTCACCGAAAGCGCCTCCGACTTCCTCGCGCGCTGGTTCGAGAATGAGACCGTAAAGGCCGCATTCGCATTCGACGGCATCGTCGGAACGTATGCGGCGCCTTCCACACCCGGTACCGCCTATGTCCTGCTGCATCATTGCTTCGGTGAGGTGAACGGCAAGGCGGGCATGTGGGGCCATGCGGTCGGCGGCATGGGCGCGATCAGCGCGGCCATTGCCAGCGCAGCCCGCGAGAAGGGCGCAGAAATCCGCACCAACGTCGCCGTGCGCGAAGTGGCGATCAAGAACGGCCGCGCCACAGGTGTGGTGCTTGCAAACGGCGAGGTGGTGCAAGCCCGCGCAGTCGCGGCCGCCGTGCCGCCCAAGCTCCTGTTTTCGCGCCTGGTGCCGGAAGGCGTTGCGGAGCCCGCGCTCCACAAGCGCCTCGCGAGCCTAAAATCGGGGTCGGGCACCTTCCGCATGAATGTCGCTCTGTCTGAGCTGCCGGACTTCACGTGCCGCCCAAATCGCGAGGGTACGGATCACCTTGCATCGGGCATCGTCATCGGCCCGACGCTGGACTACCTAGAGCGTGCCTACCTCGACGCACGCCGCGACGGCTGGTCGAGGGAACCTGTGGTCGAAATGCTGATCCCGTCCACGCTGGACGAGACGCTGGCTCCGCCCGGACGGCATGTCGCGAGCCTCTTCGTCCAACACGTGGCCCCGCACTTACCTGCGCCCCGGTCCTGGTCCGATCCCACGGAAAAGGAAGCTTTCGCCGATCTCGTCATCGAGACCGTGACGCGCTACGCGCCGAATTTCAAAACGTCGGTTCTGGGTCGACAGATTCTCTCGCCGCTCGATATCGAGCAGCGCTTTGGCATGATCGACGGCGACATTTTCCACGGCGCACTCTCGCTCGATCAGCTCTTTTCCATGCGCCCCGTTCTGGGCCACGCGGACTACCGGATGCCGGTTCCTGGACTATATCTCTGCGCATCTGGTGCTCATCCCGGCGGAGGTGTCACCGGCGTGCCCGGACACAACGCAGCGCGCGAAATCATTCGTGATTTCAAGGGGTGGTGGTGACAGAGAAGCGCGGATGAACGTTGAAGGACGGTGGATCGATAGACCAACATTATGATTCTAATGAGTAAAAATAAGAAATCGAAAAGGGGCCTTAACCTCTCGTAAAGCGAATAAGTCGAACTTCATCCTTGCACGGCGTTTTCCGGCAGGGGGCCCACCATGGGAAAACTGGCACTTTACGTAGCAATGAAGCGGGACTTGGCGTTTGAATTCGAGCGCGAGCTTAGAGCCGTGCGCAGTCTCATCCTTGGAGTCACGCGCGTATCGGGTTCGGAATATACGATTGATCTCGCGACGTCGGATGGGTTCATCTCAGGCAGTCGCGCCCGCGCTGTTTTCGTAGCCTCGTTTCAGGCAGCGGTTCACGATTCCCTGGTGCGGTACGCTCACGAGTTGGCCCACGAATGCCTTGAGCATGGCCTGGATCAGGAAATCGTCAGCAGCGCCCTGGGCGGACCGGTTGTTCCGCAGTCGATGCGGCAGGCGCCGGCAAACATCGCGCCTGACGGCAACAACACGATCAGATTCCCCGTCTGCGCCTAGATCGACCAAGGGCAGCAAAGCCCTGCGATTAGAGCAATGATGATAAACGGGCACCATGTTCTACCCCATGGCGCCCTGAGTTTGCCACGCGTCTGGCCAACTGTTGGAATGCGCCACCAGCATTGAGGGCCGAACATGCGATTGTTGATTGCCGGCTGGCGCGGGCAAGTGGCTCGCGCATTGATAGAAGCGGCGCCGTCTCGCCCCGAGATCAAAGCGCTCGCGGCAGGCCGTCCCGCACTGGATGTGCGCGACCCCCGCTCCATCGAGCGGGCGTTTGGCGACATCTCGCCGGATATCGTGATCAACTCGGCAGCCTATACCGCCGTCGATCAGGCCGAGGCCGACGAGGATGCGGCGTTCGCGCTCAACCGCGATGGCGCGGCGCTTTTGGCGCGCGCAGCAGCACGCCGCAACGTGCCGGTCATCCACCTTTCAACGCACTACGTCTTCGACGGCGCGAAGCCCTCGCCCTATATCGAGTCCGATGAGACCTGCCCCGCGACGGTCTTTGGCCGGTCCAAGCTCGAAGGGGAGCGCGCCGTCCGGGGGGCAAATCCCCGTCACATCATCATTCGCACCGGATGGGTGTTCAGTCCTGCCAAAGGGACATTCGCGGAGAAAATTCTGGAAGCCGCCGATCGCGGGGAGATCGTGCGTGTTGTCGCCGATCAGCACGGAAACCCAACTTACGCGCCACATCTGGCGTCCGCGATTCTCGATGTGGCGCGCGGCATCGGCACATCGGAGATGGAGCCCGCGTGGGGCACATACCACGCCGCAGGATCAGGCACGGCGTCCTGGCATGATTTTGCCCGCGAGATCGTCATCCAAGCGCCGAACGCCCTACCCAGGTTGATCGAGCCCATAACAAGCAGCGAATATCCGGCTGTCGCGCCGCGCCCGCTCAATTCGGAACTCGATTGCGAGAAGTTCGAGCGCACCTTCGGACTGCGTCTGCCTGCCTGGCAGCAAGGCGTTGCCGATTGTGTCGGGCAACTCTTGAGCCTGCACTAGCGCCTGCTAAACCATGATCGCTCCGGACCCTATCAGTCCGAAGGATGAATCAATCGGTCTCAACAAAGACCTGGAGCGTGATTTCGACTAAATCAAAAAATCACGCTCTAGAGCCCGCGACGCTCGCGCATTTGTAAGAGACGCCAGTCCTGATGCCTTCGCTCGTTCCTAAAATCCTCGCGTTTGCCGTTCTCGCAATCTCAGTTTTTGCATATGCACAGCCGGCTCCCCGGGCATGGTGGTGGGCCATCGCCGTCGGAGCAGCGTTGGCATTGTTCGTATTCGTTCGCGCCTGGTCCGGGCGCCTGTCTACTCTCGCCGGGCCATTGTCGCTCCCTGTGACGACATTCGTCGTCGCAGAGCTGCTCCTTCCCGTTCTCGTCGTAACAGCCGCGCTTGTGGCATGGATAGCAGGCGGCGAGGGCTGGCTCGACGCCGCCATCGTCCTCTCCATCACGCTCGCCTGCGTGTGTCTGATCTAGGTGGCCGTACCTTCACGACGGACCTTCAGCCAAGCCTTGACCGCCATGGCGAGAAAAACAACGAGCAGAACCATCAGCGGGATAGTCAGCCAAGGCTCGAGCCGCTCCGCTTGGCCGGCATCGAGATAACCGAAATGCTGGGCGAGCTTTGCAATTGCGGTCGCGCAGACAGACAGCAGAAACACGTTGCTGACCAGCATGAGGTGTGGCTCCGCACGATAGTACTTGGTCAGGATCGTGTTCTCCGGCGCCTTCGATCCGCCGATCAAAGAGGCGATCGCCAAGGGCAGGATGACGAGTGCAACGAAACCATTGATGAGCAATTCAAGAGACGTGAGCATGGGTGTCCTCCGGCGTCCGAGACGGACTGAGAATATTGGATCACCGTTAGTCTCGTTGCTTTCCCTCGCCAGTTCCGCGTGGCACACACGGCCCGATCTTTAAGGTTCGCGGCTCCAAGTCCCTTTAATCCCGGCAAAACTCTGCTAAACACGCGCCATGTTGGAGATTACGGACAAAATATCGATCGACGATCGTGAGCTGGAGGAGCGCTTCATCCGCGCTTCGGGTCCGGGCGGGCAGAACGTCAACAAGGTCTCGACGGCGGTGGAACTGCGCTTCGACGTGCGCCACTCGCCGAGCCTGCCGTTGGCCGTGCGCGATCGCCTCGTCGTGCTCGCCGGCCGCCGCATCACTGACGACGGCGTGCTTGTCATTCGCGCCGAGCGGCACCGCACGCAAGAGCGCAACCGCGAGGATGCACGCAATCGCCTCGCGGAGCTCGTGCGCGAAGCACTCTATGTGCCGAAGAAGCGCGTCGCCACCAAGCCGAGCCGAGCCGCCAGGGCCCGTCGCGTCGACAGCAAGGTCAAGCGCGGCTCCGTCAAAAAGCTCCGCCAATCCCGCCCATCCGTTGACTAGAGCCCGGAATGCTCCGTTTCGCCGCCAATCTCAGTTTCATGTTCACTGAACTGCCCTTCCTCGACCGCTTCGCGGCGGCCGCGCGCGCGGGCTTCAAGGGGGTCGAGTTCATGTTTCCATACGCGACACCGGCGGAAGAGATCCGCGCGCGCCTCGACGACAACGGGCTCTCGCTCGTGCTGTTCAATCTTCCGCCGGGCCACTGGGATAAGGGCGAGCGCGGTTACGCGGCGCTACCCGGCCGCGAGGATGACTTCGCCTCGGCCGTCGATTTGGCGCTCACCTATGCCGAGACCCTCAAGTGCCCGCGCCTTCATTGCATGGCAGGGCTCACGACCCACGGCGCAACGCGCGAGGCTTACGTGGCGAACCTTCGGCTTGCCGCCGAATGGGCTGCGCCGCTGGGCGTCGATATTCTGATCGAGCCGATCAATACGCGTGACATGCCGGACTACTATCTGACGCGCACGGCGGAGGCGCGGGATGTCATCGCCGAAGTCGGCGCGCCGAACCTCGGCCTGCAGTTCGATCTCTATCACCGCCACGTCATGGAGGGCGGTGTCGAAGCCGCCATTGCTGAGTTCGCGCCTCTCACGCGTCACTACCAGTGCGCCGATCCGCCGGATCGCGGCGAGCCGAGCACGCGCGAGATCGACTACGCGCGCCTCTTTGGCGCCATCGACGCGACGGGCTACACGGGCTGGATCGGCTGCGAATACAAGCCGCGCGCAGGCACCGAAGCGGGCCTCACGTGGCCCGCCGCCTGCGGCGTCACCCTGGGCTAGTCATTTGCCTAGGTAGGCTTGCTTGGCCGCTTTTGACCCTTAGCGGACACCAGAGATGTCGCCAGTGACAGCGGTATTCGCCGATGCGTCATTGCGCGCTGAGGCGCGACCTCAGACTTGGACGGCGCACCTGTTTGCAGCCGCACGAAGGAATGCCATTTCGCGGCTCAATCACGAGTAGCGGGAAGAGCCTCTGGCGCGACGGCCTTGCGGTAAAGGTGCCATGTGGCGTGGCCTAGGATGGGCATAGCGAACACCAGCCCGAGAAAGCCCGTGAGCACGGAAAGCAGCAGAAACACGCCGATGATGAGTCCGAACAGCAGCATCGGTCTGGGATTCAGGGTCACGGCGCGGACGCTCGTAATCATGGCCGTGACGAAATCGACGTCCCTCTCGAGCACGAGCGGAAATGAGACGACCGAGAGCGAGAAAAGGACGATCGACAGGATCGTGCCGATGACATTTCCAACCAGCAGGAACATGAGGCCCGGGGTGGTGGTCAGAACGGTGTGAATGAACGCCGGGAGCGTTGCCGACATGCCGCTGTAGCCCAGGAACAGGGCCATCAGAAGCCGCACCTGATACATCCACATGATGAGCACGAAGATGGTCATGAAGCCCATCCAGCGCACCTCGCTGCGGCCTGTCACCGTGCGCAAGATTGCACCGAAGGACAGGTCGTCGCCGCGCTCGAGGCGACGGCTCACTTCGTAGAGCATTGCCGCGAGGCTCGGACAGACGAGCGCGAAACCGGCCGCGATCGGATAGGCGAAGTAGGGCATGCCCGCAAAGAAAAGAGTGGCGATCACGGCAATGCCGATAAGGGCGCAGATCCCGCCGAGGACCAAGCCATAGAGAGGTGCGGCCTGGAAATCGCGCACGCCACGAGCCAGCGCGTCGATCACGTCGCTGGTTGTGATCCTGCGGACGACCGGATCCTGTTTTCCGGAAAGTGTCTGCGTCTCCACCGGTTGTCCCAGCTCCTGCTCCTTGTGCCGCTCGCGATTGGGCAACCAACGCTAGCATCTCGGGAAGCGCGCAGAGCTGATCCGGATCAAGGGGGGCGAGAGCCGTGCTGGCGGAAGATCATCTCCAATGCACAGCGAGAGAGATCGAGCCGAGCTTTCTCGGGTTCGCTAGGCGGGCGGCGAAACCGCGCCGGTCTCGACCAGCGCCTTCAGCATCGCCGCTGCGCCACACTGCTTGGACACGGCGTTCGCATCCCACACGTTGTCGGCGACGAACTTGCCCTTCGTGTAGTGATTGGAGAAGCTCCACAGGTACGGTGTGTTTATCTTGTAAAGCAGGCGGCTGCGCCAGCCGTTGTAGGCTTCCCAGCGGTAGAGCATGTTTGCGAGGCCCCAGTCTGGCTTCTCGTCGAGCTTGTCGTAGCGGAGCGCGTCGCACGCACTCGACACCCAGTCGGACGGCGGCAGCCACGGATTCGGCCGACCCTTGGGAACCTGCCACGTCCTGGCCTTGAGGGAGTCGCCGTTATGCAGATGCGACGTCATATCGAAGCTGCATTCCATGCCGTGGATGATCGCCGTGAAGTACCACGGCACGCAGGTTTCCTCGGCCACCGCTTCGTACGCCTTGCGCCGCGTCGGGTCGGTGATTTTCGAGACGTACCACATCACCTCCGACCGCTTCTCGGACTTGACCTCGCACGTCGCGAACAGCTTCCTGTAGTCGTCGGCGATCACCTCGAACTTCGGTGCCGCGATAGCGGCGGCCGATGGGCCCTCGGGAATGTCGCGTTGGGCTCGTTCGGCATTGCGGCTCGTGCGCAGAAGCTCGGACGCCCGGTCGATCAGGCTATCGACGTCGGCCGAGGTGACGCCGCGCGCATCCGGCGCCGACGACGTGACGCTGTCCATGAAGTCGACGATGGCCGGCTGGATTTCGGAGAAGTCCTCCGAGGCCGAAGCCGGCGCGAGGCTCATGCGCGGGACAGACAACCCGAGCCGCTGCGCTTCCTCGGACAGGTTGCTCAGCGCCGACCACGTGCCGCGTCCTTCTTGCGCGAAGGCGGACGAGAGGTCGAGCCGCGCCGCGAGCGGAAGCGCCATCGCGGCGGCAAACCCTGCGCCCAGCTGGCGGCGGTCGAGTGTGACCCGTGTCATGCTCTTGTCCTCGTCTCTCACAACAACTCAAATCAAAATCGGCAACGGAAACGCTCAGCTCGACGGCACCTCGAGCCCGACCGCCCGCTGGGAGGCCGCGACCTGTTCGCAATCGGCAGGAATGATGCCCCCGAGTTCCCCGCTCGCGAGCTCGAAGCATCCCTCCACGAACGCGTTCGCTGCGTTCGACAGCGTCGAGCTTTGGTTGAGGCCCACGGTCATGGCGCGGTAGGTGATGCGGCCGAGCTTGTAGCGTCCGATCCCTTTCACCGTCACGCCGCGATGTGTCCCGCCCTCGGCGATGAGGTAGGCGAATTTGTTCAGGATGCCGCTGTTGAAATGCACGCAGCCGTTGTCCTGGTAGGCCGTAGATCCGCACTGCTTGTCGTCGGGCGACAGCACGTCCGCGTAGTGGTCGGGCTGGCCGCGGTTCGCGAGCGAGAAGCGCGCCGTCCGGTCGAACATGGAGCGATTGTTCCCGTCCTTGAGGTTCGGGTCGGCCATGCTGCGCAGCGGTGAGGTGATGGAGAAGCCGGGAGAAGCCTCGCCGATCAGCCAATTGCCGCCGTCACCCTTGGCATCGAACTCGATCAGCGCACCAAAGATATCCGCAAGCGACTCGTTCACCGCGCCGGGCTCGTTGAGATAGAGCAGGTTCTTTTCATGCGCGATGATGCCGTGTGTCATCTCGTGGGCGACGATATCGAGCGCATCCGCATACCCAGGCCCGTAGACCATGACGTTGGCCTTTGGACAGTCGTAGGATTTGGACGTGCACCAGTAGGCGTTCTGCGTCCGGCCATGGCGCACATAGGCTTCGAGCGGTGAGCCGCCCTGGCCCGCGTTGTCGTCAAAACCGTCGCGTCCGAACGTGAGGAAGAAATAATCACGTACGATGCCGGCGTTGCGGAACGCGGTGAGCGCTTCGGGTGCGAGCTTTTCCGCGCGCGTCCGCTTCTCCTCGTCGATCCCCATCGTGCCGGGGAAGGCCGTCATCTGGCCGAGATCGAAGATCCGCCGCAGCATGCCGGATGGCTGGTCACGATAGTAATAGAACGCCTCGCCGGTGTTCGCGTCGATGAAGATGCGGAAGTTGTCGATGGAGATCATCCACGCGAGGCGCGTCGCTCCGCCCTTGGTTTTGCCGACGAGCGCAGGATCGAACACGAGCAGGTCCGGCTTCTTCACCTCGGCCTTTTCAGCGTTCGGGGCCAAAGGGAAAGCCCGCGAAGCGTCCGGCGCGCTGCGCAGAACTTCGGCGAGCTTGGCGCGCGCCGCTGCGATCGCTTCGCCTTCCGCGATCTTCGGTTTGGTGTCGTCGAGCGCCACGTTCGAAATCGTGCCGCTGAACTTCGTGACGCCGAGCGAGGTGTCCACGTTGAGCTTGGCGGTCGATCCGAAGACTGGGACGCCGTCCACACGCTGCTCGACCTCCGCCACGTAGCGGTTCGGGAAGTCGGGATCCTTGCGGCGTCCCACGTATTCGGGCTTCGCGCTCTTGTTCTTCTTCGGGAAGAGGGAGCTCAAGCCGCCGGTTCCGAAATAGGATTCGACCGCGCGCTTGGTTTCTTCCTCGGTCTGCTCGCGAGGCGCTTCCGCGGCGCCGATCGAAGGTGAGCCCGCGCCGGGTTGCGGTGAAAGCCCCATGACCGTGTTTGGCAGTCCCGTCGCCGGATTGATGGTCACGCGCAGGTTCGGGTGCGTCTTGCGTAGTTCTTCGACGGCACGCTGGACTTCGGCTTTCGTTTCCTGCGCTTCCGCACTAGTCGGAGTGGTGCTCGACGAAGGAGCAGCACCCGGTGAAGTCGTAACGAGAGGCGTTGCGGCCTCGCCGTTCGATGGTGCGGCGGGCGTCGCCGCGTTGTCCGCGACCGTCACCCCAGTGCTGATCATACGGCGGCATTTGGTGATGGGTTCCGGCTGCGATTCCGCGACCGCATACATCTCGGGCGGTGTCGCCAGCCCCGTAGCCGCGACCGCGGTGCCGAACGGCGTCGCCGCGTCCGACCACAGGAACTCCATAGTCGCGAGATCGGTCCGATCGCTTCCACCGAGCTTGCGCGAGTCCTTGGGTGACAGCGCGCCGTGCCCGCTGCCGTTGAGGTCGATCTGCGGCCAGAAGCATTCGTTGTCGTCGATGACGCCGTCCCCGTTGAGATCCTCGGTGAAGGCCGTGTTCGCCGTTGCCGCACTCGAAAGCGTCGCCACTTGACGTGAGAACGCGGCGAGGTCGCTCGGCCCAACAACGCCGTCGCCATCGAGATCCGCAAGCAGACGGACCGATTGCGGCGCGACTTGTGCCACCGCGTCGAGTGCGTCGATCATTGGGGCACGTGTGATGCCGGTAGGTGGCGCCGTTGCGCTGGCTTCCAGTACCTTTGCGATTTCGGCGGGCTTTTTGTCAGGTGCCAGTTCGAACAGGATCGCAGCCAGCGCTGCGACGTGTGGCGCCGCCTGCGATGTGCCGCTGCAAACGCCGAACGGCAGCTTGTCGGCCGCAAGCGTGCTCATGATGTCGACACCGGGCGCGGCCACATGACCGCCGAGGTTGGAGAACTCGGCGCGCGTGCCGTCTCGATCCACGGCTTCGACGACCAGGATATTCGGCGGGCTCTCGCCTGTCGCAGAGTCCTGCGTGCCGGCCCACGCGAAGGGCGAGGCCCACTTGGCTTCGATCGGCGTGGCGCGATCCTCGGAATCGTTGCCGGCGGCCACGACGAACAGCACGTGGTCCTGCACCCGGCTCGCCATCAGCCGGATCAGGTTGGCCTGATGCATGATGTGCAGCGCGAGGCCCGGAACCTCTTCCGGATTGTCGTCGCCGAGCAAGTTGCTGGCCACGAAATTGTAGCCGAGGCTGATGTTGATGACGCGCAAGCCGTCGGGCGTCATGAGGTTGGCGTAGACATAGTCGAGCGTCTTCGCGAGCACGTCGTCGAACAGGAGCGCGTGCACCTGCCAGCCTTCGTCCACGCCCACATGCCCCGAGTCGCCGACGATGGTGTCGTCGACCGCGATTGCGTCCATGCGGGCGTCCGGTACGATGCCGTCGATGCCCGGTTGGTCGCCGCCGCGTGCGCCGATGATGCCCGCCACGTGCATGCCATGGTGCGTGCCGCAGCCCGCCGAGTGGTAGACGAGCGGCTTCACGTTCTCCATCGATGCGAACGGCACGGCCGGGTTGGCTGCGAAGCCGCCGTCGATGATGCCGATCTTCGGCCTCTGGGCGTCCGGGTGCGCTTTGCGATAATTCTCGAGAATGGTCCAAACCGGCGGCATGCGAATGGCCTTGAGGCCCCAGTTGCCGTCTTCGCCGTCACCTGCGTTCCAGCGCCAGCTGAAGACATCACTTCCGACCGTGATCGTCGCGCCCTTGCTCTTGGGCAGGTGCTTGGCCTCCATCGTCGAGTTGACGAATGCGCCATCGACGACCTTCTCCTTGCGAAGATCGCGGATAAGAGGCGGTTCGAGCACGTTCTGCAGCTGGGCCTTGCTGTCCTGCGCCGTGGCTCCCGGCGCCGATTGCACAGGCGTCGGTGCGCCGTCCACCTCCACCGTGATCACGCCGAGCGGCGCAATCATCTTGGTGATCTTGAGGTTGTATTTCTTGAGCAGTGCTTCGATGTCCCTGTCGGTCGCGGTTGGGCTGAGCTGGATCACGTAGCTGTTCGGCTTTGCGACGGGCACCTTGCGGTCACCAGCCGGCTCTGGACGGCCGGAGGGTGTGCGGGAACGCTGCGGAAACATCGTCCGGAACAGGGACGGATGCCGTGTGGATCCGGCTTCGGCACCGGCTTCAGCAAAGGCCCCCTTGGGCACGCGGGACTCGGCCTCGCCGCTGCCCACGAACGATGAGAACAGAGAGGAGAAACTCTCGCCCCAAGTCATGTCAGAACGCTTGGCCTTGGGATCGCTCTCCTTCTTCGAGGCGCCCGGGTCGACATAGATGAAGTCGTCTTTCTTCTGGCCGAACGGCGCGGGCTTCGGTGCCTGTTTCTTCGGCGCGAACTTCTCCTCGAGCGTTCGCTGCAACTTGTCGTACTGCGACGGCGGCAACTGCGCCTGCACTGTCGAAGCGAACGGCACGGTGAGAGCCATGAGCATCGCCATGGCGTAAGCTGGCGTATGTCTCGGCATTGGTGAGCTCCTAACTCAAATCAACAAATGCAAATCAAGGCAGCGGTCACGGGCCGGTCGCCCATTTCCACCATGAGTACCAATTGTCTTTGGCCGAACCCCACCAACCCTTCTCTTGCGGAGTGGGGGCCGGCGCGGGAGGTGGCGACGGGGCAGGTGCAGGTTCCGGCTTCGGCGCGGGAGCGGGCTCCGGCTGCGGTGTCGGAGCAGGCGCCGGGCTCGGTTCCGGAGTCGGTGCGGGCGTTGGTGCGGGTTCCGGTTGCGGCTCGGGTGCCGGGGCAGGAGTTGGCTCCGGTTGCGGTGCAGGTGTCGGTTCGGGTTGCGGCTGAGGCGCGGGTTCCGGCGCCGGCGTAGGCTCGGGAGCCGGAGTCGGCGTAGGAGTGGGTGTCGGGGTAGGAGCCGGAGTTGGCGACGGTGTTGGCGTCGGTTGGGGTTGAGGAGCAGGCGTCGGCGGCGTTTGCGGCGCACCGATTTCGAGGCCTGCGTCGACCATCAGATTGCCGTTGGCATCGATGCCCGGATC
Source organism: Hyphomicrobium sp. (assembly GCF_036262015.1). Taxonomy (GTDB): domain Bacteria; phylum Pseudomonadota; class Alphaproteobacteria; order Rhizobiales; family Hyphomicrobiaceae; genus Hyphomicrobium_C. The sequence goes on from NZ_DATAJR010000004.1 coordinate 64,442, forward strand.
GAACCCCTTCGCGCGGCGCAGTGCGGCGATCAGCGACGGGAACGTCGGCACGTACACCTGCATGGTCTTGTCGCCGGCTTTGATGCGCTGGCGCACCTGCAAATGCAGATGCAGGCTCGTGGACACGGTGCCACCCATGTAGCGCGAGACCTTACCCAGCACCTGACCTTGCTTGACCTTGGCCCCCGTCTTCACGGTGATCGATTTCGGGTGCATGTGAAGATAGTAGAAGTCGGTGCCGTCGTTCGTCTTGAGCTGCACCGTCGTGTTCGACGTGACGTTGACGATCTGTCCGTCCGCGACCGCTACGACTTCCCAATAATTATCTTTGTAGCTCGGCGGACGGATGTCCTGTCCCTGATGGCCAGCGCCGCCCGGACACAGCGGCATCTCCCAGCCGCGCACCTCGCAGTAGTTGTCGCGCTGTTTCATCGGATCGTAGTTGCGCGGATCGCTGTCGCTGCCCCCGGCCGCGCCCTTGCCGTTCCAGCCGCCGCCGCCATACCCCCAGATCTGGGAATTCATGTGCGGGAACTGCCCCTCGCCGAGCTTCAACGGGAAGATGATGTTCGGCATGTAGACATAGCGATCGGCCCGGCCGCGGCCCTTGTCGCGGTCGAAGAGTTCGCCGGGCGGATAATAGGCAAAGCCGGCCTTGGCGGGATCGTTAGTTGTGCCGCCGCCCGTCGCGGGCGGTTCCGTCGGCGTGGGAGGTGTCGTAGGGCCTTCGCCGGTCGAGGGATTGGTGGGAGGCGTGGTCGGCGTGCCGTCGGGAGGAAGAAGGCTGCACCGCGCGAGGTGAACGAGGCTGCCGTCGGCGTTGCGCGCAGTGCACCCGCGATCGGCGCCAGAGCTGGGAGAACCGGGACGTGCGGTCATGCCCGGCCCCGCAAGGCTGTGCACGAGTGCGTAGGTCGCGAGGTCGCGCCCAAACAGGGAAGGTGCGGCCGCGGCTACGGCCGCCGAATGATCCTGGGCCGGCACTTGCGCCGGATGCACGAACAGGATGCTTGCGGCCAACGGAATGGCGCACAACGCGATTCCACGAGCTATCCTCACGCCACGTCCCCCGTACCCGTTGCAACTTCAGTGTGCACTTGGATCTGACCGAATAGTGCCGAAAGTGTGAAACCCATTCAACGCGTGCACCGATTTCGAAATCCCCCTAAGGGGTTGCGTCGGTGGGCAATAAGGACTCGAGCATCTGCCGCGCCTCCGGCGACAGGCGATCCGGCGGCAGATCGGCTGACAAAACACGGCGGATCGCGGCTTGAACATTTGCTGGCGCCGCTTCCGGTGAGGCCGCAAGTGCTTGCGGTCCGCCGAGCCCCGGCGCGGCGGAGAAGAGCCCGCCCCAATCGATGCCGATCGATGGTTTCGCCCAATCGCCCGAGATGCGGATGGGGATCGGGAACGCCGTCGGCGGTGGGATCGCCTTGACGCGGATTTCCTGATTGAGCCGCTTGTTCGGCACGTTCACGGTACCTGCCGAATTGATTTCGACCTCGGAGCCGCCCATTTCGAAGCCGGGCTGGCTGCGCATGATGCCCTTCTTGATATCGTACTGTGCATCGAGCCGTTCGAAGCCGGTCTTCATGGCGAGATCGAACTTCCAGCTCTTCCACCACTCGAAGATCATGCGGCGCACGTCGAAGCCGCGCAGTGCACCCTGCGCCATGCGGAAGCGCGCCTTGCCGTCGAGCGTCGAGGTAAGCTGGGCCTGGTTCTGGCCAGCGGCCGTGGCCGTGATCTCGACATTGGACTTGCCGGAGAGCAGCGGCTTGCCGGTGAGCTCGGTCACGACGGGTTCCGCGGCCACGTCCGTGAGCGTCAGCGCAACGGCCGCGCGCGGCGGAGAGGCCTTGCTGTCGATGGTGACGGTGCCGACAGCCTTTCCATCCGCAACTGAAAGCTCTTCGATGTTGGCATCGAGAGTCCCGTCCGCAATGGTCGCCTTCACACGCCCCTGTTTGAGATCCAGCGCGCCGTAAGTGATCGTGGCTGCGTTGAGGATCACATCGAGGTCGAAAGAGCGGAGCGCCTTGAGATTGAACGGCTGCTCGCTCCATCCAGAGGTGGCTGCGGCGGTAGGCGCCGCGCTCGGTTCGGCTTGTGCCGCGGCCGCCGGACCTTTCTCAAGCGTGTCGAGGTCCTTAAGCAGTTGATCCCAGCTCGGCGTAATCAGCGGTTCGAAATCCTCTTGCGGCGAAGGCGCTAGCGCGGCTCGCTGTGACGAGCCGGAAATCCGCCCGAGATCGATGTGCTCGCTCGAAATGGTTCCGGCAAACTTTGGACGGTCGCCGCCGAGGTCGAGCTTGCCGTCGACCCGGCCGCTTGTCGTGTTGACCATCACATCGGTCTCGGTGAACGTGACGTCCTGTGTCGTCGCAGCGATCTTGCCTTCGAGCGAGCTCCTCAGCGGCTCGCCGGAAGGCGCTGCATCGGATCCGAGCCAGTACGCGAGATCCATCAGCGAGGGCGACGAGGCCGTGACATCGCCCTTGAACTCCGCGAGGGCGGAAAATACCGCGTCACCCTCGACCGACGCCTTGAGCGGACGGGCATCCATGCTGGCTATGAGCCGTGACGAGTTCCCGGCCAGCATTGCGTCAAAATCCGAGAGGGCGACATCGAAAACGACCGTCTCGCCGCCCGCGGACAGGTTGCCTTTGGAGGCCATAGCACCTGAAATCAGATCCAGCGTATGCACGGAGTTGATCTTGCTGGCGGCGCGCTTGGCACCGGTCTTTGCGCTTTGGAACGTGAGTGAGCCGTCGGTGACGTTCGTCACAGGCGGAAGGTTGAATGCCGCCGGCGTTGCCGCAGGAGCTTCAGCGGGTGCGGCGCCGGCCGCCACTGGGGCGGGCTGCGTTCCGAACACCCAGTTGCGCGTGCCCGTTGCATCTTCCTCCAGCGCGATCTCGGGTTTCACGAGATCGAGGCTGTCCATCCGCACGCGGCCCTTGAGCAGCGGCAAGAGATCCACGCGGGTCTTGATGGTCTCGACACGGAGGACGTCGCGGGCCGGCATCCCGACGGGATTGGAAACCGCGACCTGATCGAATTCGACGTCCAGCTTCGGCCGCAGGCGCAGCCGCATGTCGCCGATCGTGATGGTGCGCCCGATCGATTGGCCGACGCTTTTCGCGATTTGATCCTTGATGAGGCCGGTCGGCGGGAATGCGACGAGCAAGGCCACGGAGACCAGCGCTCCGATCAGGAGCAGCCGGAACACCCTCCAAGCTGTGCTGCCCTTTGCGCGCGCCCCCTGCGCCGCGAGCGTTCCAGGATCAGATGCCATGCGGGTCTCCACGCAACACGTTTGCCCACGATCACGCCAAACACGGCCGATCCGCTTTTTGGCGAACGGCGCGTCGGTGTCTCGTGGCGCTCCCCCCGGGGAGCGTGGCATGCATGCGGAATACTATCTGGCGCGCCGCCGTTCAACCGGCGGCACACCTTATCCGCGCTTGTGCGGAGGGGCGTTGCCCGAGAGCGACTCTTTGCACGCAGTTCTTGATTGCGACTAGGAGCGCCGGATAGATTTCGGCCTCAATGCGAGGCTCTAATGACCGGACGCCGATCAGGCGTGCCGGAAACTAGTCATGCAAAACAAGGGTGTGGCGAATGTCGCGTGAAGATGAGTGCTCTCGCATCGCGTGGATGCGTCTCGCGGCGCTGGCCGCCTTCGCTGCCACGGCATCGCCGCTTTGGGCCGCCGACAAGCTGATTGCGGTCCAGTGGACAGATCCTGAAATCAAGAGCTTCGTCAGCGCGGCAGCCGCGAACCCTCCGCGTTCGCTTGGTCCTCAGGCTGACGATCAGCTCGGCAAACTGAAATTGCCGGTGCTGGCTTTCGAAGCCACGCCGGGCGTTGCCGAGAACACGTTCCGCCTCGGACCGCGCCCGGCGACGGAGCGTGACGTGGTGATGGATGAGGAAAATCCGGTCTGGTACCAGATCGTCGAACGCTACGGCGATGTGACGGTCTCGGTTTCGGCTGACCTTCGGGTCCAGCATGAGTTCAAGGCCGACAGCTTCCCCGTCTATCCGACGCAGCCCGCTGGTGCCGCGCCACAGGCCGGTCCTGCGGTCTCTGTGTTCGACGATCGTAACGAGGGCGGCGAGGAAGGACTTCTCGCGGAATACACCATCACCCGGTTCGGCGTGCCCTACACCGTGACGGTCGAGTGCACGGACGAGGCCAAGTCTCAGTGCCGTGACACCACGCAGATCTCGAAGGACAGCGAGATGCTGAAGCTGATCCGGGCAGCGCCGCCGCCTGCGCCGTAGTGGTTACACCGACAGGTTGCCGCTGATCGCGATCCGTCCGCCTTTGGGCGGCTCGGCGGACGCGAGATCCGGTCCGTTCGGTTCGCCGTGATCCATGGCGCGGATCGCGCCATCGCGGGCGCCCGAGATCATATTCTGGCTGACGAGACAGGCACCCGCCGCCGGATCGGACGAGATAAGGATACCGACGCCGGACGACCGGATGAGATTGCCCGTGATGGCAACATCACGCAGATAGGCGCCCCATCCGGCGATGATACCCGCCGTCGGCGCGCCTTCGATGACATTGCTTGTCACTGCGGCGTCCGCCTCGACGCTGATCCCGACGCCGCGCTTGTCGACCGGCTCCTGCTCACGCCGGAACAGGTCGCGCACGAGGTTGCCCTGTACGACCGCGAGCCGCCCACCTTCGTTGAAGTTCGTGACGGCGATGCCACTGGCTGCACCCTCGACGAGGTTGCTGGCAATCAGCGCGCCCTCGAAGGCGAACTCCGCATAGAGCGCCACTTCGCCTATCGTCCGGCACGCGTTGCCGATTATCTGAATGTTCCTGGCGGCATTGCCGCGAACGGCCGAATAGGCGCAATCGGAGATGCGATTTCCGGACACCAGCACGCCGCCCGCACGAAATACATTGATGCCGTTGCCGTTCTGGCCACTACCGCCGCTCTTGGCGGCGATGCGCTCGATCCGGTTCGCGGAGACAATGCTGCCGTCCTCGCCCGGCGCGCTGCGCCAGATTTGGATGCCGTTATTGGCGCAGTCGGTAACCTGGTTATGCGAAATGGTGAGCCCTGTTGCGTCAAGGCTCAACAGGCCGGCTTGCGAGAAATCGTGCACCCAGCAATCCGCAACTGAGCCCGACGAACGCGACAGCGAAATGCCATTGAGAAGTCCACGCCGGACCTCGAGATCGCAAAGAGAAAACCCATCGCAATCGTCGAGCTGGATCAGTCCGGTCGCGCGTGTGGCGTCGATGCCAAGGCCGTTGCCGTCCAGCACGAGGCTTTCGAGACGAATTCCCTTCGCGTCCTTGGCTGTAAGGAACGTGCCGCCACCGGAGAACTCGAGCACCGTCTGGCGCGAGGCGCCAATCAGGCGGGTGTTAGCCCGGAGCGCCAGCGCGCCAACGCGGAAGGTTCCGGCCGCAAGCGTCAACGGCACGCCGCGCTCAGCCGCTTGATCGATGGCCGCTTGCAATTCGGCCGTCTGATCCCGCGTTTCATCGGGCAGAAGCACGAATGGGGACTGGCCCTGTTCGCGCGGCTGATCACGCGGTCCGGCCGCGACGGCGGCCGTCGCCAATCCGGTCGTTGCCAGTCCTGTCGTGAGAAGTGTGCGGCGGTCGAGGTGCATGGACGCGGGCTCCAGCCCGCATCATGCCTGAAGCGGGTTAATGGACCTTAACGTGTCGCCGCGAGGGCGGAGGCCGTCCAAGGCAGGTCCGGATGATCTCGAGACCGCCGATCAGGGCCGTGCCCCAGTCGAACCGCATCTCCTTGGGGTCGCTTTTTGACTTGAGAAGTGCCGGCTGAATGACTTGAGGAATGTGGAAGAAGCCGACGGCATCCGGCTCCTCGATCTGCTCGGCAAAGAGGAGGGATTTGTAGAGCACCGTATTGCACAGATAGGCGCCTGCATCCTCCGACACGACGGACGGGACTTTGATGGCGGCAAGCCGTTCCTTGATGTCGGTGGCGGGAAGACGGGCGGAGATCCTGGTTGGCCCGCCAGGCACGACAACGTCATCGTGCGGGAACGCGCCAATGGCATCTTCGGCGGATTTCCGCGTGTTGCGTGCGACGGTTTCGATCACATAGCAGGTTGCGTTCGGAGAGACGCCGAAATGCAGGACCAATTTGGGCCGCTCCCGCTCGTAGAGCGTCTGAAGGCGTGAGGGCGCGCGTTCCCACTCCGTCGGAAGAATTCTGGCCACGACACGATGCGCGCTGAAGCGGCGTGCTGCCAGATGCGCGAGCTTTGCAACAAAACGCTCGCTAGCGTTTTCGGTGACGCCAGGGAAGGGACCGAAGCCCGTCAGAAGAATGGTATCTCGCCGCCGCATCACCCTCGAGTGATAGCCGTTTGAAATGTCCAATGAAAGGTTTTGGCCTTTGCGAATTCGTTGATCTCTATTGGGATCGGAACTACCCTCCGATCCGCTTTCGGTGGCCGCCTGCGACACGTGGGAACGCGACGGCGATCCTTCAATGGTGCGCCACTGCCGGGAATTTCTGGGGAGGCGGCTTTGCACAAATTGGGAGTTCTAGCTGTTTGTCTAGCGGCAGCGTTCGTTACGTCGTGCGGGGAAGCGCCCAAGCAAAGTAGCGCGCCTCCGGCTCCTGCACCGCAGGCCGAACCTCCGTCATCGGGCAGTCCGCCTGTAACAGACGCAGCACCTGAAGATTCGTTCCCTCCACCTGCGGGCAGCCCGCCACCGCAAGACAGCGCGGCAGAAGCCGAAAAGGACGGTGCGCGTCACTACGAGGCCGAGCCGCCCGACACTCTGAGCAAGCCGCGGGCCCCGAAAATGAGCGCTCCGCGCTCGGCCGCTCCGCCACCGGACGCTGAAGCGCCCGGCGCGGGTGCACCCGAACCGGTCGGCAGCGGAGCACCGCCTCCGGCGGCCGCAGATGGCGCGCCACCGCCAGAGCCTGCCGCAGCCCCGCCCCCCACGGACGCGCCGAAAAAGGCGCAGGGTGAGTGGGACATCGTTCCAGTGTACTACGGAACAGATCGCGCCCAGAAGCCGAACGAGCAGCGCCTCGATTACGGTAGCGAGCGAGGCCGCCGTCTCGAGCTTGGGCGCGCGCTCGTCACAGTCCCAAAGGCGCACAAGGTGCCGTCCATCGAGCGCCCATGGACCATCAAGGTTTTCAACGTCACGCTCTACGAAGAGGCGGAGGATCCAAACCGCCACTTCACGATGGACGAGATCAAGTCACTTTCGGAGGAAGAGTTTCTCAATCTTGTCCGCGAGCGGCTTGCCCAATCGGCCCGCTACAAGGACCACGCCTTTATCTTTGTTCACGGCTACAACACGAGCTTCGACTACGCGATCTACCGAACGGCGCAGATCTCCTATGACCTGAAGTTCGATGGGGCTGCTTTTGCCTACAGCTGGCCATCCGGCGGTGGCCTCGCGAGCTACACCTATGACCGGGAAAGCTCGGGCCAGTCTGAGCCGTACCTTAAGGATTTCATGGAGCTCGTGATCAACAAGACCGGCGCAAAGTCCGTCAGCGTGATCGCGCACAGCATGGGCAACCAGCCGACACTGCAGGTGTTGAAGGATCTACGCCGCTCCAAGCCCGAAGGCGTTCAGATCAGCCAGATCATACTGGCCGCACCCGACGTCGATCGCGACAACTTCGAAAACATCGCGCGCGATATCCAGGGACTGGCGAGCGGTGTGACGCTCTATGCCGCGGGCAATGACCGCGCCCTTCGCGTGTCGCGGAACTTCTACGGCGGCATCCCGCGCGCGGGCGACGTACCGGCCGCCGGTCCGCTCGTGCTGCCCGGCATCGACACCATCGACGTCTCCGCCGCGAGCACGGACAGCCTTGGGCTCAACCACTCGGGATACGCAGAGAACAACGCCCTGCTGTCCGATATCGCGGCCTTGATCGGAAGCGGAACGCGTCCGCCGAAGCTGCGCACACCGACGCTCGAGGAAGTGACGACCGACCGCGGTCTTTACTGGCGCTACCCGGACGCGCATCCCTAAGCGTTCGTTAACTCTGCTTTGCGACAGTCGCTAGGAGGCGGTGCGGGTCGCAGAGTGGGAGTAGCGTGATGCGTTGCGTTGGAGTCGTCCTGTTCGCGGGCGCTAGCCTCTTGTTTGCTCTCGCGCCTGTCGCTTTCGCTGGCGATGATGCCGCCGTTCAGGTCAGCGAAGCCAAGCCTTCGCAAGACGACTATTACACCCGCCGCGCCAAAAGCATCCTCGACGCCGAAAAGAGCAGTGCGCAGAAGCCGCATCCGCTCGCCGCGCAATATCCGGGAATGGACGTCGTCGTTTGCGAAGCCGGATGCCCCGAGGGTAACGGCGCGCATATCGTTTTCATTCGGAAGACGTTTGTCGCGACCCAAGCGGCCGAGATGCGGACCGAAGGCATGCTGCAGCCGACGTCCGGCAGCGATCTCCCGGGCGACCCATCAACTGAGGTTGCGTGCGTGGCGGGGTGCTATGACCGCACGGCCAGCGTAGAGCCGCCGCCGCTCGCCGCGGCCTCCGTGGGGAGCTGGAACACGACAGTTGCGCCTGCTCCGGCAGCGGCGATTGTGCGCGATAAACTTTCGCCGATCCGTTGATCTTCTGCCCTAGTGTCCCGATTCCGAAGTTCGCCAGATCTCGCGGCTAGGTACCAAGTGAACTTCGGAATCAACGAGACGCTAGCCTGCGAGCGCGCTGCGGAGTTTGTCCGCGTTGGCAGCCAGCACGGCCGGATCTTCCATCTTGCCCGAGTGCGGTTTGAGCGGCACGCCGTCGAACCGCGGCACGACATGAAAATGAAGGTGGAATACGCTCTGTCCGCCGGCCGGCTCGTTGTACTGGAAGATGCTGACCCCGTCGGCCTCGAACGCGCTCTTAACGGCGCGTGCGACCTGCTGCACGACCGGTAGCAACCTCGACAGCATAGCAGTGTCCGCATCGAGCAGATTGCGGGAGGCGGCTTTCGGAACAACCAGGGCGTGGCCAGGACCCTGAGGCATGACATCCATGAACACGATCATGTCCTCGTTCTCGAGAACCTTGTGTGCAGGGATCTCGCCGCGCAGGATCTTTGCGAACACGTTGTTGGTGTCATAGGCCATTGCGCCGTGCCCTCGAGTTCTGTGAAAGCTGCCCCTCTAAGAGCATCCTCACACCCGATCCGCAAGCCCTCGCAGCTTCCCTTTTCGGCCGGCTAGTCCATGGGGCCACGCTTGAATGGCCCGTGCTCGCGCAGAAGCATGTTGATTTCGGAAATTTCCGCCCGTTCCTCCGTGAGGTATCGCGCGACAGCCGCTTCCAGCCGCGGGTCCGCCAGCCAATGCAGGGAATAGGTCGTCTCCGGCAGGTAGCCGCGCGCGAGCTTGTGCTCGCCCTGCGCGCCCGCTTCGACACGGGAAAGCCCGTGCGCGATGGCGTAGTCGATGGCCTGATAGTAGCAGAGCTCGAAATGTAAAAACGGATGGTGCTCCACCGCGCCCCAGTAGCGGCCGAACAGGCAGTCGCCGCCGATCAGGTTGAGCGCACCGGCAACGAGCGTCTCTTCGCGTCGCGCGAAGACCAGAAGACAGCGATCGGCCAGCCTCTGCCCGAGGAGCGAGAAGAAGGTCCGATTGAGGTAGGGGCGTCCCCACTTGCGCGAACCGGTGTCCATATAGAAATCGAAGAACGCGTCCCAGTGCGTTTCGGTGATCTCAACGCCGCTGACTGAGAAAATCTCGAGTCCCACCTGGGCCTCGCCACGCTCCTTGCGGATCGCCTTGCGTTTGCGCGAGGCCAACGTTGCGAGGAAATCGTCGAACGTCCGGTAGCCCTCGTTGCGCCAATGGAATTGCTGTCCCGTGCGCTGCAGAAACCCCTCGGCTCCGAGGCGCTTCCATTCGCTCTCGGTGAGGAATGTGACATGCACCGATGACGCGCCCACGCGACCCGCCACGGCAACTGCAGCCCGTGCGAGAAGCTTTTCCGCTTCCTCCGCGTTCGGGCCGGGACGGGTGAGAAATCGTCTCCCCGGAACGGGTGTGAACGGCACAGCCGCCTGCAGCTTCGGATAGTATTCTCCGCCGACGCGATGCAGAGCTTCCGCCCAGGCGTGATCGAAGACGTATTCGCCCTGGCTGTGGGTCTTGGCGTAGAGCGGCATGACGCCGGCGACCTCACCTCCAGGCTGTTCGAGCACGAGGTGCTGCGGATGCCAGCCCGTTCCGGGCCCGACCGTTCCTGCTTCTTCCAATGCCTGAAGAAACGCGTAGCTGACAAAGGGATCGTAGGTCGCAGCATCGGGATTGGCGCACGCGTCCCATGCGTCCGCGCCGATCCCTTCGATGCGCGGTACCACCTTGATGACCATCTGCTCGGCGTCGCCCAGCCTAAGCTCCCTTCGTCAACACCCCCAGAAAATAGGAGGCTTTTGCGATCGTTCCAGGGTTAGGCATCGGCGCGTGCGCGTTCAGCGAGCCATCCGTCGAGGTCCTGCAGCGCGCGGCGTGACATCACGCGCTTCTTCTCCGTCCCGCGCTCCTTGCCTTTCAATCTCTTTCCGTCAGTGCCCGTCACTGGCGCGTCCTCGAGCGGCGGCAGGAGACCGTAGTTGATGTTCATGGGCTGGAACGATGACGCTCCGGAACCTCCCTCCAACAGATGGCCGCCGGTGATGTGAGCGAGCAATGCGCCGAGGGCCGTCGTTGGCGGCGGCGGCGCGAGAGCCTGTCCCTTGCGTTCCGCTGCCGCAAATCGGCCTGCGAGAAGGCCGATCGCTGCACTTTCCACATACCCTTCGACACCAGTGATTTGGCCGGCGAAGCGGAGCCGCGGCTGCACCTTGAGACGCAACGCGTTATCGAGCAGCTTGGGCGAGTTCAGGAAGGTATTGCGGTGGAGCCCGCCGAGCCGCGCGAATTCCGCTTCGCCAAGTCCCGGTATCATGCGGAAGACACGGACTTGTTCCGCATGCTTCAGCTTGGTCTGGAAGCCGACCATGTTCCACAGCGTGCCGAGCGCATTGTCCTGGCGAAGCTGTACGACGGCATGGGGTCGCCGGCCAGTGCGCGGGTCGCTGAGGCCCACGGGTTTCAGCGGGCCGAAACGCAGTGTCTCTCGCCCGCGCTCGGCCATGATCTCAACCGGCAGGCATCCGTCGAAGTACGGCGTCGAGGCCTCCCACTCCTTGAACGTCGTCTTGTCACCTGCGAGCAATGCGTCGATGAAGGCCTCGTACTCCTCCTTCGACATCGGGCAGTTGAGATAGTCGGCGCCCGTGCCCGCTGGGCCGACTTTGTCGTAGCGCGACTGCCGCCACGCGATGGACTGGTCGATGCTGTCGAAATGCACAACCGGCGCGATGGCATCGAAGAAGGCCAGTTCGCCCTCGCCAGTCAGCGCTCGGACCGCCTCGCTGAAGGCAGGCGACGTCAGTGGCCCGGTGGCCACCACGACATTGTCCCAATCGTCAGGGGGCAACCCCGCCACCTCGCTGCGTTCGAGCGTGACAAGAGGGTGCTCAGAGAGGCGCGCGGTAACCTCAGCCGAAAAGCCGTCCCGGTCGACCGCAAGGGCGCCTCCAGCCGGCAGCTTGTGCCGGTCTCCGGCGGCCAGGATAAGCGACCCTGCACGCCGCATCTCGGCATGCAGAAGTCCGACGGCGTTGGTTTCCCATTCGTCGGAGCGGAAGGAATTCGAGCAGACGAGCTCAGCAAGCCCCTCGGTCTTATGGGCGTCCGTCATCCGGATGGGCCGCATTTCGTGAAGGATTACAGGCACACCTTGGGAGGCGATCTGCCAAGCGGCTTCGGAGCCGGCGAGGCCCCCGCCGATGACGTGAATTGGGCTATGGATTGTCATGGGCCGAGCCTATCACAGGATGGGCGGTCCTGCGTCAAGTGACCCGATGCAACTTCTCCGAACAACGATGGACTTACGCTAGTTTTCGGAGCATACAACGGAAGCAAACCGTCGCCAGTCTAGATCAGCCGCAGCAGAGGGGGGAGCGACATGTCGATCATTCCCAAACTTGCGAGTCTCACGGGTGCCAGCCGCAATGCGGGTGTTCTCATCGTGGAAGATTCCTGGAACGTCGCGCAATCCTTGAAGACCATCGTCGAACAGGCCGGCGCATACGCCGTGGGTCCGGTTCCAAGTGTGCGCGAGGCGCTGAAGGTTATCGATACTCAGCCTATCTCGCTCGCGTTGGTCGATATGAACCTGCAGGACGGCTTCGCGGATCCCTTGGTCGATGAGCTGATCGACCGCGGCATTCCGTATGCGATCATCACCGCCTACGAAGCGTTGCCATCGGATGCCGACCGTGCTGCCGTGGCGAGAATGAACAAGCCTCTCGACCATGATCGCATTCGCGCCGTTGTCTCGCGCTTCACGGGACTGAGCTCCGAGAGCGAGCTGGCCTAGCGCCACGAGACCTCTGTATCGTTCGCCGGAATTGGCACCCGGATCGAACAGCGCGCTCCCTCTCTCGGAAAGCTCAAGTCGACCGCGGCCGCTGCTTCATACTCGAGCAAGTCGCGTATCGTGGTTGTTCCAAAGCCCTCAGACCCGATTCGATCCAAGATCGGCCCGCCTTCTTCGCGCCAATCTATGAGGAGGTCCTTCGCGTCTGGTTCGCGCTCCGAAGGTACGATCTCCCATGCAACGTGGACGCGTCCTCCAGGACTGGACAGCGCGCCATGTTTGACGGCGTTCGTTGAAAGCTCGTGCAGCACGAGACTCAACGATTGAGCGAGCGCAGGGCTCAGCGTCACTGTTGGACCGGACAGAAGATCGGGGGACCTGTCTTGGAAGGGCTCAAGCTCCGTTTCGATCAGTTTGCCTAGCTCAAGACCGTGCCAGCGCTGACGGCTCAGCATGGAATGCGTACGCGCCATTGAGCGGATCCGGCCTTCGAGCGCCGAGTAGAAATCCTCGATCGAGGAGGCCGTTTCGCGGGAACGCTCGACCACGGCCTGAACCAGCGTGAGCCCATTCTTGACCCGATGGTCGAGTTCGCGCACCAGCATTCTCTGCCGCTCTTCGCCCTCTCGCCGCTCCGCGATGAGCGCACTCAGAGAAAGCGAGCAGACGACCATCGAAACGATCGTCGCCTGCGCCCAGAGGATGTCGAACTCCGTCGCAACGGCTTGCTCTGCGACGACTGAGACGACCGTGATGAACGCGACCAGAGAGGCGCCGATGGGCGAGTAGGTCAACGGGTGCCGGATCGCCAGTACGAGAAGCGGCGGAAAGAGGACTGAAATCGGGAGGCTGACCTCTATGCCGTGCTCCTGGAACGTACTGGGGTAGATGATGGCGGCTGCGAGCGAGAGGAAGCCGAGCAGGAGCAGGCCTTCGATGTGCGTGCGGATTGGAAGGGGCCGAGCAAGCGCACGAAGCCCCACGATCAGCGGCGTCATGGCGAGAATGCCGATGAAGTCCGAGCGGAACCACAGATTCCAATGCGTCAGAAAGGAACCTGCGAGATCGCCGAAGTACTTGATTGTGGTCGCTCCAATCACGGCGCCAATGGCGGCACCTACCGCTGCGGCAAAGAAGATTCCGACCACGCGCCGAAGGGTGTCGAAACGGAGATGTGTCCCGAGAAAGCGCTCCGATAGGCCGGCCACGACGAGGCATTCGACCGCATTTGCCAATCCGAAAATCGGAGCCAATGCCGGCGGACGACCTGCCGAGATATTGGCGAAGATCGTTCCAATCGCCACGCCCAGTGCAAGTGGGGCAAAATAGGGGCGTCCGAATACAAGAAGCGCCCCGACCGCGACGCCGGACGCAGGCCAGAAAACAGCAACGCCGTTGGGATGAGCGAGCAGCGCCAGTCCAAAGACGGAGGCGGAAAAGTAAACCAACGCCATGAGCAGTGTCGCGACGAGAAACGAGCCAGGGCCAATGCGCAGCGGGGGCTGCGAACGGCGGGGAGCACGTGCCTCGTCAGCTACGGTCCGCACTGTCCACTCGCGTCAAATTCAGCAGTGTTGAATCTTTGGAGGCCGCTCCAGGCGCGAGGCAGCTGCAAGCAAAGCCCGCCACCCCAGCGAACAAACCTGGGAAACGAACACGCATCAACCTGCCTCGCCGATCAATGATAACCCTCGCCCGCCCGCACCTTGCCGCGAAACGTGTAGTAGACGAACACAGTGTAGGCGAGAATGATCGGGAGCAGGATAAGCACGCCGACCAGCATGAAGAACTGGGAAGAAGGATGGGCCGCCGCTTGCCAGACGTCGACCGCCGGCGGAACGATGTAAGGCAAATTCGATACCGCGAGCCCGATGAAGCCGAGCAGGAACAGCGCGATGGTCGAATAGAACGGCCGTTGATCGCGCCCGCTCGCGAGACCCGTCCAGCAGGACCACGCGGCGTATGCGGCGAGCAGTGGCACGGGCGCCAGCAGGAAGAAGTTCGGGAGCGTGAACCAGCGCTCGAAGATGCGCGGGATGGCGAGGGGTGTCCACAGGCTTACGATAAGCAGTGCGGCGAGCACCACCGGAAGCAGGAGCTTCGCTTGCTCGCGGGCCTTGGCCTGCACCTCGCCGTCCGTCTTCATCACCAGCCAGGTCGCACCCAGCAGCGCATAGCCCGCCACGACGGCGATGCCGGTCAGGATCGAAAAGGCAGATATCCAATCGAGCGACCCGCCGGCATAGGTGCCGGTCGAGCTGACTTCGATGCCATGCAGCAGCGCGCCGAGGATGACGCCCTGCATGAAGGACGCCACGATCGAGCCGCCGGCGAAAGCAATGTCCCAAAGTTGATGATGAGGCTTTGCCACCCAGCGGAACTCGAAAGCGACCCCGCGAAACACCAGTGCCAGCAGCATGATCAGGACCGGCAGATAGACCGCTGGCATGATGATCGAGTAGGCCAGCGGAAAGGCGACCAGCAGTCCGCCACCTCCGAGCACGAGCCAGGTCTCGTTGCCATCCCAGAAGGGGGCAACCGAGTTCATCATCTGATCGCGGTGCGCTTCTTCCGGGCTGGCCGGGAACAGGATGCCGATCCCGAGATCGAAACCGTCGAGCACCACATAGAGCGCTACGGCAACGCCGAGAATTGCAACCCAGATCAGCGGCAGCCAATAGGACGTATCTTCCATGGCTTACTTCGTCCCTTCGATGGCTTCGTGTGCGGCTTCCTCGGCAGCCGAAAGCGGCCGTGACGGTAAGCCTTCGGGCGGCTTCACCGAAGCGCCGATCGGACCTTTGTTGATCAGCCGGTTGATGTAGTAGATGCCCATCGAGAACACGATCGAGTAGACGATGACGAACAGCACCAGCGTGGTCAGCACCGCGCCCGCCGACACGGGAGAAGCCGCGTCAGCCGTGCGCAGGATTCCGGTTGCGAGCCACGGCTGCCGGCCCGTCTCCGTGACCCACCAGCCCGCCAGGATGGCGATGAAGCCCGCAGGCCAAGAGATCGACAACGGCCAAAGGAACCATCGCGTCTCGAACAGCACCCCGCGCCACCACAGGAATGCGCCAATGAGGCCAGCGGCGATCATGAGCAATCCGAGTCCGACCATGACGCGGAAAGCGAAGAATACGGGCTTCACGGGCGGGCGATCCTCAGGCTTGAAATCCTTGAGTCCCTTGAACAGGCCGTCCAGCTCGTGCGTGATGATCAAGCTCGCGATGTTCGGAATTGCGATCTCGAAGTGATTGGTCTCTTGCTTCTCGTCGGGCCATGCGAACAGCACGAGATCGGCGGGCTTGCTGCCATCCCAGTGCGCTTCCATCGCCGCAACCTTGGCCGGCTGATGCTCGGCCGTGTTGAGACCATGCGCGTCTCCGATCACAAGCTGGAGCGGCGCGAGCAATGCCACCATGCCGATGCCCATACGCAGCATGGTCTTGGACTCTTCGATAAACCGTCCGGCCAAGAGATAACGCGCGCCGACCGCCGCCACGACCAGAGATGTCGTGAGATAGGCGGCGGTGAACATATGTGCGAACCGGTATGGGAAACTGGGATTGAAGATGATCTCCATCCAGTTCACCGGATAGGCGATTCCTTCGGGAGTAAGCGCATGTCCCGCAGGCGTCTGCATCCAGCTATTTGCCGCGAGGATCCAGAATGCCGAAAGTGATGTGCCGATGGCGACCAGCACCGCGGAGGCCACATGCAAATTGGGAGACACGCGGTTCCAGCCGAACAGCATGATGCCGAGGAAGGACGCTTCGAGGAAGAACGCGGTCAGCACCTCGTAGCCGAGTAGCGGTCCGAGCACGTTGCCGACGACGCGAGAGAAGCCGCTCCAATTTGTTCCGAACTCGTAGGACAAAACGATGCCCGAGACGACGCCCATCGCAAAGCTCACGGCGAAGATCTTCGTCCAAAAGCGCGCGAGCCGGTGCAAGTGGTCCGCACCCGTCATCCGCCAGCGCACGAGCAGCGTCGCAATGAAGGCCGCGAGCCCGATCGTGAAGCTCGGAAAGATGATGTGGAACGAGACAGTGAACGCAAACTGAATACGCGCCAGGAATGTTGCGTCGAAGTCCATGGGGCTGCCTTGCAAGTGAGTGAACGCAATGCGCGACGCCAGCCGGTGCATGACGTTCGTGCATTGTGGCGTGCGTCGGCGATGCCGTCGAGCCTTTCGTAGCCCGGACCAAAAACCCCGCTTCCTGGCGAGAAAGAGAAAATCATGCTACAAAAATGTCATCGTGTTGTTCAGGAGCACGGAGGAAACCAATGGACACAAAAGTCGTTGTTGCTATTGCTGCGGCCATTGCCTTGGCTGTGATCGCCTACTCGGCGCTCACGCCGGCGCCCACCACCACGACGCCACCAGAAGCGTCTTCATCGGCACCCGCACCGGCGCCTACACCCGCACCGGCGCCTACACCCGCGCCGTCGACGACACCCGAAACGCCGCCGCCAGCCACACCCACGCCTTAAGACGTTCCACGAGGGAATGGACTGAGATCCTTGAGGTTTTTCGGTCGAGCTCGGCTCGAGACGAGAAGCGTTTTGCCCGGCTCATTCCCTCATAAATATCGCGATTAACGATGATGGACCGCCAGCGTCTGCGCGCCCGAGAGCGTCGCGCGGACGCGAACTCACGTTCATGACATAATAAACTCGCGATAACATATTCTTCTGGACAATGATCAGGGATCGGCCAATCGGCCCGAGGCTGATCGCACGCTCTTGCGCATGGCCGTCCCCAGGCTGGCGCAAAGGTTAACATCAGGACATCGTCTCCATGTGGAGCTACCGCAAACGTATCGACCGCGACCTCGTGCGCTGGCGCGAGGCCGGCTGGGTGACCCCCGAAGGCGAATCCGCGATCCGCAGGGATATCGAGAAGGGCGTGCGCACGCTCGGACTGGCGAATTCGCTCGCCATCCTGAGCGCAGTCCTGATGGGGTTCGCCGTCATGAGTTTCGTGGCGTCGAACTGGCAGTACATGCCCCGGATTCTGCGCCTTGGAATGCTGGTCGCTGCGCTTTGGGCCTCGTATGGCCTCGCGGGCGCGCTTGCGCGGCGCAATCTGGAAGGCTTCGCGCACGCCGCAATCTTGCTCGGTGTGGGCATCTTCGGCGGCAGCATCATGCTTGTCTCGCAGATGTACCATATGGACGGAAATCCGGCGGACGCGGTGTTGCTGTGGGCGGGCGGCGCGCTGCTCGCAGGCGTCGGGCTGCGCTCCAATCCCGCGCTCGCTTTCGCCATGGTGCTGGTCTGCTACTGGGGCATCACGGAAGCGTTCCGTCTGGATACCGTCTTCTGGCCGTTCCTCGGTCCGTGGGCCCTGATCTCGGCCGCCTTCTACTGGCAAAAGTGGCGCCCGGGCCTGCACCTGTCCGGCCTCGCGCTCACCGGCTTTGTCGTCAGCCTCGGCTATTGGTTGAATGGAGGCCACGCGCATGGCCTGGTCGTCGCAGGCGGTCTCCTTGTCATGGCGGCCGCGATTGCTGGTGAGCGCCTGAAGCCCGAGCTGCCGGCGCTCTGGTCAGGCTCCTTCAACTACGGGCTCGTGATGGCGCTCGCGGGCCTCTTCGCGCTGCAATTCATCGAGTCACCGGAGCTGGACGTCTTCATTCTGCTCGCCGTGCTGGCCCTCGCACTCTTGCTCGGCGCTATCTTCTGGGGCTTGAGCGCTGGCAATCGCGGCGCCCTCTGGCTTGGCTACACGGGCTTCTCGGTCGAGATCCTGGCCGTCTACACCAAGACCATCGGTACGTTGCTCAACACCTCGTTGTTCTTCCTTATCGCGGCCCTGATCGTATCCGGGCTCGCCGCGCTGGCGTATCGCATCCACGCCCGCGCCGAGCCACAGTCCAACCCAATGACCGGAGCAGCGTCATGATCAATCTGTCTCCGCGCTCCTGGCTCGCGATCGCTGCCGTGGCGCTCATCCAAACCGCCGCCCTCGCCACCATGGTCTACGGTCGCGCGTCCCTTCTCTTGAATGGGCGCGAGATCGTCGCTGAAGTGATCCCCGTCGATCCGCGCGATCTCTTTCGCGGCGATTACGTCATTCTCGGCTACACGTTCGGCACCGGAGAGATTCGCGTCCCGAAGGCCACGGTCCAGGGTGACAAGGTGTACGTGACGCTGAAGCCCGGCACCGCCGCGGGCCAGTGGGAGGTGGTGTCGGCGTCCGACAAGCTCACCGAACCGTCCGATCCCGCGCAGGTCGTCCTGAAAGGTATTGTCTCGTACGTCAGCGCTCCACCCGCCGAAGGCGAGCTGCCGAAGGCGTCCGTGCACTACGGCATCGAGAGCTATTTCGTGCCGGAAGGCACCGGCCGCGAGCTGGAGCAGAAGGTGCGAGACAAGAAAATCTCGGCCTTGCTTGCGGTTGGAAAATCCGGCGAGGTGGCGATCAAGGGCCTCATGGTCGACGGCGAACGCCTCGCTCAAGAGCCGCTCCTCTAGTCGGCCGTGAACTCGGGGGGCCTGGTTGAAGGCTTGCGACCGCGCGCCCGGCTGGCGCTCGGCGCGCATGTTTGCTAAGCGGACGGGTCTTTCAATCCACGGGAGCAACGCCGCGTTATGACCATCAAGCGTCACGAAGAGACTGAGATCTATTCCAAGGCCGCCGAAGCCAATGGCTTCGTTTTCACAGCTGGTATCGTGCCCGCCGATCTCTCGCGCGACGTGAAGGGTCAGACCGAAGAAGTGCTGCGCGAGATCGATCGCCTCCTGGCGCTCGCGGGCACCTCGAAGTCGAAAGTCGTTCAGGCGACCATCTGGCTCAATGACATCCGTCACCGCGAGCAGATGAACGAGGCCTACAAGGCTTGGACTGGTGGCAAGGATACGCCCGTGCGCGCCTGCGTCGAAGCCAAGCTTGTGGATCCGCGCATGCTGGTCGAGATCAGCGTCGTCGCTGCGAAGTAGCGCAAGCAAGGTCGCTGCGAAGTAGCGCAACAAAGACGCCGCGACAAAGCGGAGCGGGACGCTGAGAAAGTTCGATTTTCCAGATATTCCGACCGGTTCGCTTAAGTTTTAGATCTGTGACGTGTTTGCCTCGGCGGATCCTGATTCGCCGAGGGACGGCGTGTCGCCTATCGAGACCCCTAAGTGAATCGGGCAATGTCCTATGTGGATTCGTCGGGGGCTTGGGCCAGGCGAGATCCTTCATTGTCTCAAGTGATGACTCGCTGGGAGGCGACAATGTCGGCAATTCGGATTCTCAAAGCGGTAGCGGCCGTGGCCGTAATGAGCGCGGCGGCGGCGCCTGCGATGGCGGATGACACGGGCTTCGCTTACATGCACGACCTTCGCAAGGAAGGTGGTCGGACCTGCTTTACCGACCACTACCACTACGGCAGCGGCGGCGGCTCCACGAAGGCTGCCGCTCAGAAAGCTGCCATCGGCGCGTGGGCAAGCTTCACGGACTTTGAGTACGGCAGCGATTGGGCGCGCTTTTCAAAAGCAGCCGGAAAAAGCATGAGCTGCTCCGGCGGCAGCGGCGGCGTCGACTGCCAGA
Organism: Hyphomicrobium sp.; assembly: GCF_036262015.1. Lineage (GTDB taxonomy): Bacteria > Pseudomonadota > Alphaproteobacteria > Rhizobiales > Hyphomicrobiaceae > Hyphomicrobium_C. The sequence continues at coordinate 84,397 of NZ_DATAJR010000004.1, forward strand.
TCGAAGCCCGCCCCTGCAAATAAATCACGGCATTCACGACACGTGGATCTGAACGGCGAAGCTCCTTGGGCTTCGCCGTTTCGCATTTCCGCCTAAAGGCGAGCATCGGACTAGGCTACGCGCCGCGTCGATCTATCTCGTCTATCCATTTGAAATCATAATAGGTATTTGGCGATTCAGGGGGGCGGCCGCGGCGGTGAACGGGATGGCCCCAACTGCATGTGCCTGTATTGCAACGAAAGGCCTCTTTTGGCATGGTCCCGCGTCGTCTCTCGTCCAGGGGGGCGGAGGATTGCACGCTCTTGGATTGTCGCGAGCGGAGCCTCAGGAGAGGCCGCAGCCGACGAGCTGGCCAAAATAAGGGGAAACGTTTCAATGACAGAGATTCTTTGGGGGATCGTCGCCTGCGGCGCGCTTTCGATTCTCTACGCTGTTGTCACTATTCAGTCTGTGATGAAGGCTGACGCTGGCAACGCGCGGATGCAGGAAATCGCTGGCGCCATCCGCGAAGGCGCGCGGGCCTACCTCAATCGCCAGTATCAGACGATCGGTGTCGTCGGCGCTGTGATTTTCGCGCTGGCCTGGATCCTCCTTGGCGCACCGGTTGCAATCGGCTTCCTCATCGGTGCCGTACTCTCGGGCCTCGCCGGCTACATCGGCATGAACGTCTCGGTGCGCGCCAACGTTCGCACCGCTCAGGCAGCGACCGTATCGCTCGGCAAGGGCCTCGACATCGCCTTCAAGGCGGGCGCGGTCACCGGCATGCTCGTGGCGGGTCTCGCGCTGCTCGGCGTCGCGATCTACTACTATATCCTCACAGAAGTGTTGGGCTATGGCGCTGCCGACCGCACCGTCATCGACGCGCTGGTCGCGCTGGGTTTTGGCGCCTCGCTGATCTCGATCTTCGCCCGTCTCGGCGGTGGCATCTTCACGAAGGGCGCCGACGTCGGCGGTGACCTCGTCGGTAAGGTCGAAGCCGGCATCCCGGAAGACGATCCCCGCAACCCGGCTACCATCGCCGATAACGTCGGCGACAACGTCGGCGACTGCGCGGGCATGGCCGCCGATCTGTTCGAGACCTACGCCGTGACCGTCGTCGCGACCATGGTTCTCGCCGCGATCTTCTTCGCCGGACAGCCGAACCTCGCAGCGTTGATGGTCTACCCGCTTGCCATCTGCGCCGCCTGCATCGTGACCTCGATCGTCGGCACCTACTTCGTCAAGCTCGGCGCCAACAACTCGATCATGGGCGCGCTTTACAAGGGCGTCATTGCTTCCGGCGTTCTGTCGATTGCCGGCCTCTATGCAGCAACGCACTATGTGCTCGGCGGCTTTGGTGAGGTTGGCACTGCAAACGGCGTGTCGATCACCGGGCAGAATCTCTTCCTGTGCGGCCTCGTCGGCCTCGTACTCACGGGCCTCATCGTTTGGATCACCGAGTACTACACCGGCATCGGCTATCGCCCGGTGCGCTCGATCAGCCAGGCTTCGGTCACCGGTCACGGCACCAACGTGATCCAGGGCCTCGCGGTCTCGCTCGAAGCGACTGCGCTGCCCACCATCGCGATCGTGGCCGGCATCCTCGCTACCTACAATCTGGCCGGTCTCTTCGGTACGGCGATTGCCACCACGACCATGCTTGGTCTTGCGGGCATGATCGTCGCGCTCGATGCATTCGGCCCGGTGACGGACAACGCAGGCGGCATCGCCGAGATGTCCGGCCTGCCGAAGGAAGTCCGCCGTTCGACGGACGCCCTCGACGCGGTCGGCAACACCACCAAGGCCGTCACCAAGGGCTACGCCATCGGCTCGGCCGGTCTTGGCGCCCTGGTCCTGTTCGCCGCATACAACTACGACCTGCAGTACTTCATCGCCAAGGCCAACGAGGCAGGCTCGACGTCCTATCAGTTCTTCAAGGGCGTCGAGACCAACTTCGGCCTCGACAATCCCTACGTCGTGGTCGGTCTCCTGCTCGGCGGTCTCATCCCGTATCTCTTCGGCGGCATCGCCATGACGGCCGTCGGCCGTTGCGCGGGTTCGATCGTCGAAGAGGTGCGCCGTCAGTTCAAGGCCAAGCCCGGTATCATGAAGGGCACCGAACGCCCTGACTATGCGCGTGCCGTCGACATCCTGACCAAGTCGGCGATCAAGGAGATGGTGATCCCGTCACTGTTGCCCGTGCTCTCGCCCATCGTGCTGTTCTTCGTGATCGAAGCGATCGGCGGCCGCGGCGCGGCATTCTCGGCGGTTGGCGCCATGCTCCTCGGCGTCATCGTGACCGGTCTCTTCGTCGCCATCTCGATGACCTCGGGCGGCGGCGCTTGGGACAACGCCAAGAAGGCCTTTGAGGATGGGTTCGTCGACAAGGACGGCGTCAAGCACGTCAAGGGCACCGAGGCCCACAAGGCATCGGTAACGGGCGACACCGTCGGCGACCCCTACAAGGACACCGCCGGCCCCGCCGTGAACCCGGCGATCAAGATCACCAACATCGTCGCGCTTCTGCTGCTCGCCGTGCTTGCGCATAGCTGAGCTGGCCGCGCGACAAGGACAAATGAAAAAGGCCCCGTTCGCGGGGCCTTTTTTTGTTGGCTGAGTTCGTGGCGCCTGGCTTCCAGTGCCGGCGATAAATTACTCGCCGAAGATCTGTTTCGTGCCGAGGTTGCGGAAGAGCTGCTTGACGATGCCGTCTTCCTTGCCGCCAGGCGCCGGTGTGGTGCGTGACACGAAGTCGAACACCTTGCCGTCCTTCAGGCCGTAATTGGCGACGCGCTCGACGGTCTGGGTCGGCGTGAAATAGATAGCCAGCACCTGCCGGTCGACCTCGTTGCCCGACATAAACGCGACGCGCTTTTCCGTGCTCGAGATGTAGTAATAGACCGACCCGTTGCCTGACGTGGTCGTCGTCGTCGGCGTGCCGAGGATGAGCTTGACTTGCTCCTGGCCCATGCCGGGCTGAACTTGGGCGATATCCGTTTCACGGAACAGGTGCCCATGCTTGGTGATTTGTTCGCTGCAGGCCCCGAGAGAGAGTGCGGCCATCAGGACGGCGGGAATGAACGCGCGGCGGGCGGCACGAGCGGTGCTGCTGCGATTGGCGCTCTGGTGCGGCGCGACCCGACGGCGCATAGTATTTAGACTCCCTGGGAGACTCATGAAATCCCTGTGCTCAAGTCCCGCCCTTAGCTAAAAGGAAGCCGCAAGGCAACGGCGGGATACCCCTAATCCCCTAAAGCAAGAGGTTGGAAAACCCGCGTGCTCTCCTGGTTTAGAAGCAGAGCCGAAGATCGGCGCAGAGCAATCGACCTTTATGGCGCTGTCGTGACCCAGGCCCGCCAGCCGGCGTTTTTTGCGAGCCATGGTGTCTTCGATACGCCGGAAGGGCGGACGGCGCTCATCATTCTGCTGATGTTTCCGGTTCTGGAACGGCTTCAGACGGCGGGCGGACCTCGGGAGCGTCGCGTCGCACGCTACCTCAGCGAGACGTTTGTGACTGACATTGACGACTGCCTGCGCGAAATGGGCGTCGGGGACATGTCTGTGCCGAAGAAAGTCAAACGTGCCGCCCAGGCGCTGGGGGAACGCGGCTTGTCCTACCGCCGCGCGGTCGCGTCTTCGGATCCGGTCGCAGCACTTGCGGATGAGTTGGCGGCTACGATTCCAGGCCTCGAGCAAAGTCCCTCAGGGGCCCGCGCTCTTGCAGATATGACGCTCGGCAGCCTTGCCCGCCTTGAGGCCGCACCCTTGGATGCCCTCCAGGCCGGAAGCGTCCAGCTTTTTGATGCGGCGCATGACGCCGCTGTCGCTCAATCGTAGGTAAATCCATGACGGCACTTCGTGATTGGGTCCACACTGTCGCAGACCTCGGCGAGCGTCCGATCTCTCGCAAGCGGCAAGCGACCGAAGAGGAACGGATCGAACTCGCGCGTGAGCTCGATATCGTGTCGTGCGAAAGCCTTGACGTCGCCTACGAGATCAAGCCGCTCGGCAAGGAGCGTTACGCGTTTGCAGGGACGTTGGACGCGGCTGTGACGCAAGCCTGCGTCGTAACGCTCGAGCCCATTCCGGCGCGCTTGAAGGAATCCTTCTCGATCGAGCTCCGCCCCCCGGAGGTCATGGAGGATGAAGAGCCAGTCGCCGGCGACCGCGAGGTGTCGAGCATCGCCGACGTTGAGCCAATCGAGGATGGTCGCATCGAAGTCGGCGCGTTGATCTTTGCCGTGATGTCGGCTGCGCTCGTCCCCTATCCCCGAAAGCCGGATGCCGCATTCGACTGGGTCGACCCAAAGGCGGACGATCCCAAGACGGCAAGTCCCTTTGCCGCACTCGCCAAATTGAAGCCTCGGCCCTAGCTTGAGCCGTTGCTGAGACGGCAAGGCGCTCGTCGGCCACGGATTTTCGGTGCAGTCGGTCTTGTCCCCCGCTGCGGCACGGAAAGTGGTTGTTTCAGCGATGCAAACGAGTATTTTCCCGACGGCCTGCACCCTGGGGGAAGGGATGCTGGCTCTGGAAATGTGCCCGAAAGGGCGTAAGCGGGTTTCCGGAAGTCAGCACGGCAAGGCAGAGATTTCAGTCACCGTGCCTCGTTCGATAGGGTCGAGAAAAGCCAGATGGCTCAGCCGCGAACACTAGCGCTCGACGCTATGGGGGGCGATCATGGTCCCGAAGTCGTGGTCCCCGGGGCCGCAATTTCCCTCGAGCGCCATCCCGCGTTGAATTTCATTTTTTTCGGCGATGAGGCGCGTATCACGCCCGTACTCGCCGCTCATCCTGCGCTCGCGGCGCGCTCTCGCGTCGTGCACACCACGCTTTCCGTCTCGATGCATGAAAAACCAAGCCAGGCGCTTCGCCGCGGCAAGGGTTCCAGCATGTGGCTGACGCTGGAGGCTGTGCAGAAAGGTGAGGCGCATGTTGCCGTCTCCGCTGGCAACACAGGCGCACTGATGGCCATGGCGAAGCTGATCCTGCGCCCCATGGCCGGTATCGAGCGTCCAGCCATTGCCGCGCTGTGGCCAACGATCACGGCCGAATGCATCGTACTTGACGTTGGCGCCAATATCGGCGCAACGGCGCGCCAACTGACAGACTTCACGCTGATGGGCGCGGCCATGGCGCGTGCGCTTTTCCACGTCGAACGCCCGACAGCGGGCCTCCTCAACGTCGGTGTCGAGGACATCAAAGGCGCCGAAGAGGTCAAGGAAGCCCATTCGCTATTGAAGGCCGTGGAGCTACCACTCGACTATCGCGGATTTATTGAAGGCGACGAGATCGGTCAGGGCAAGGTCGATGTCGTTGTGGTCGAAGGCTTTGCCGGCAACATTGCGCTGAAGACGGCGGAGGGCACCGCCAGACAAATTGGCCAGTACTTGAAAGACGCCATGATGCGCACGGCGCTTTCCCGTCTCGGTGCATTACTGGCGCGGGGCGGCTTCCGGGTTCTCAAGGAAAAGATGGATCCCAGAAGGGTAAACGGCGGAACGTTCTTGGGACTCAATGGAATAGCGGTTAAGAGCCATGGTGGCACGGATGCTCTTGGCTTTGCGAGTGCCGTCGATCTCGGCTACGAAATGTCCGAGAGCGGCTTGCTGGAACGGCTGGCCGCGGATCTCGAGGCCTTCCACCACCGTCTAGGAGCGGTGACTTCGGCCCACGACTGAGCCCCGGGCCCAAAAAGCAGGATAGAAGAGGACACCTTGGCAGTCATCCGATCCGTCATCCGGGGCGTCGGCGCGCATCTCCCGAAGCGCATCATGACGAACGCCGATCTGGCAAAGATCGTCGACACGACCGACGAGTGGATCGTTGAGCGAAGTGGGATCCGTCAGCGCCACATCGCCGCCGACGATGAGCTGACCTCGACGCTTGGCATCGCGGCGTCCCATCAGGCGCTCGTCCGCGCCGGCATCGATCCGGTCGACATTGACCTTGTCGTCTGCGCAACCGCCACGCCGGACCGCACATTTCCCTCGACCGCTGTCCGCATCCAATCGGGTCTCGGCGTAACGAAGGGCGCGGCATTCGACGTTCAAGCCGTCTGCTCAGGCTTCGTCTACGCGATGACGATCGCGGACAACTTCATCAAGACGGGTCAGTCAAAACGGGCACTTGTCGTTGGTTCCGAAACTTTTTCGCGCATTCTCGACTGGACCGACCGTTCGACGTGCGTGCTCTTTGGCGATGGCGCTGGCGCCGTAGTGCTCGAGGCGCAGCCCCAACATGGGACGAAAGAGGATCGAGGAATTCTTTCGACACTCATTCGCTCCGACGGCCGCTTCGAAGATTTGCTTTACGTCGATGGCGGCCCCGGAACCACAAAGACCGTCGGCCACCTGCGCATGAACGGCCGCGAGGTGTTTCGCCATGCGGTGCAGAAGATCTCGGGCGTGATTGAAGAAACGCTGGTCGCGACCGGTTTCGCGGCTGACGAAATCGACCTCTACGTTCCCCACCAAGCCAACGTCCGCATCCTTGACGGCATCGGGAAGAAGCTTGGTGTCCATCCCGACAAGATCATCAAGACTCTCGACAAGCACGGCAACACATCGGCCGCGTCGATCCCGCTTGCTTTGAACCAAGCCTTCGAAGAGCACCGCGTTCGCGAGGGTAGCTTGGTGCTCATGGAGGCTATGGGAGGCGGTTTTACTTGGGGTGCAGTGCTCGCCCGCATGTAATTTCGCAATGCGAAAAATCGGGTGCTGCGGCGCACAAATCTGCCGTCTGACGGTTGGAAAATCAGGAAATAGCGGCTTCGCTAAATCATGCTTAGATTTCAGGCGCTTGTTGCGATCTGTCATTGACCGCACGCTCGACCCTCGGTAGCATAAGGAAAAATACCTAGCACGGGGAGGCGTATAACAATGAACGGCAAGACGCTGACACGAGCCGATTTGGCCGAGGCCGTGGTCCGGAAGGTCGGCCTGCCGAGAAATGAATCACAGGAACTCGTCGAGCTGGTGCTCAATGAGATTTCCGACAGTCTCGCACGCGGCGAGCAGGTGAAACTCTCGTCCTTCGGCTCGTTTGGCATTCGTCAGAAAGGCGAGCGGGTCGGGCGCAATCCCAAGACCGGCAAAGAAGTGCCGATCACGCCGCGCCGCGTCCTGGTCTTCCGCCCCAGCAACATCATGAAGGATCGGATCAACTCCGGTCGGTCGCGGCGGACCAAAGCAGCCGAATAGCGATATCGAGATGTGAAAGCGCGAGCCTCCAGTGCGGCAGCACGAGGTTCGCGTTTGTGTTTGTAGCAAGCCCAGATCGCGTTGATCGCACAGGACACTTTCTTCGATCCGCTTTCGCTGTGTGCGCAACGCCGTCCTGCGCGCATGCGCATATCGACAAAAGCCAATCAATTCGATGAAGGATGTGACGGTGAAGACGCGCGCGTCGACGTTACGAAAAAAGCTGTGACCATTTTCATTGATTGGTCGAGACGCAGCGTAGCGTTGACGTTATCATTGCCGAAGCAAGCTGTAGCGTCGGGCATTCCGCATAGTTAGGGCTGCATGATTCTGTCATGAGCTCGGTCCCGTCCGCTGAGTAAAATGCGGATTGGGCGCGGCGCATCAGTAGGCAGGAGCCGGCGGAAGCCGGTTCGGTGCACGACTGGCCCAGGGCATCGAGGGGTAACGATGAGCAAGGCAGCGGAGGCGTTTCGAACCATCAGCGAGGTGGCTGATGAGCTCGATGTGCAGAAGCACGTATTGAGATTCTGGGAAGCGCGTTTTCCTCAAGTCCGTCCGATGAAGCGTGGCGGCGGACGCCGGTACTATCGTCCGGAGGACATGGAGCTTCTCCGCGGAATCCGGCATCTCCTGCACGCAGAGGGTTATACGATCAAGGGCGTGCAGAAGATCCTGCGGGAGCAGGGTATCGACCACGTGAAAGATCATGGCCGTGTACCGGATCAGGTTGCGGCTCGAGGCGCTGCGACTCGCGGGGTTCAGCCCGATGCGCGGGCGCTTCCAGCCAATGTTCCGGCTGTCGGCGCAGCAGCGCGCGGACGGGCACCGGTCACGGTTCGCCGTGGGGCGCGCCCCGGCAATTCCATCGAGCATTTGGCTGCCATTGAGGCCGCCATCAAAGAGCTCGAGCAGTGCCGGTCGATCTTGCTCGAGACGCTCGGGAAGAGCGAACCGGTCCGCGCTCCGCGTCGGGCCCGCGCTGTCGGCGCCTAAACAAATCGCAAGATCGTTCGCCGCATGGCGCGCGATCTTGCATTTGAATTGGCCTTACGGGCGAACCCGCGCTAAGCACAGGTCTTCTGGGCACGACAACTTCGGTCCGTTTGTCGGAAGTTATCGTGTCTTGTCAGAAACCGAAGCGCGTCGACAGGATCCGCATGGCTGAGACAGAGCTTTGGCTCGTCGAGCTCGACAAAGCGGCTGCGGCTCTCGAAGCCCTAGAAGCCACAACGCCTCGTCTTTCCAGCGACATTCGGCGGCGCCTCGAAGCCATGCGCGATGACACCGCGCGGCGCGAGCGCCGACTGTCTCACATTGCCCTTCGCATTCTCCTCGAAGCAGCTTTAGGGCCCGCCGTCCGGGGCCAGCCGTTTTCCTTGAGCCCCTCGGGCAAGCCGTCGCTGCCCGGCAACGATCTAAGTTTCAGTCTCGCCCACACGAAAGGTCTGGCGGCGATTGCAGTCGGCAGAAGCGGACCGATCGGGGTGGATATAGAACGTCTGCGGCCGGTGCGGGTCCCGCAGGCGCGCCGCGGCCCGATCGAAGCGGAGGCGATGATCCTGGCCTCCGGAGAGCCGCTCTCGGCGGCGGATCCCGACGCGCGCTTTCTTACAGCCTGGGTTCGCCTCGAGGCTGCCGCGAAGGCCCATGGGAGCGGGGTCGGCCCGCTGCTGGAACGGCTTCGGCCGGGCGTCGTTGCCAAGTCAAATCCCTACGTCGCGGGTCCGCATCTGGTAGTACGCGACGTTCCCATACAAGCCGGCGTGTTCGCAGCCGTGGCATTTGTGCCCGAAGTAAGCATGCCAGCGCTTCGCCTGCTGCCTGAAACGGCGCAAGCCATTGTCGCACTTCTGGAAGCTTCGAACGTAAGCCGTTGACCGCGGCGCCATTGCCAGACATAAGGGGGACCGAAGTCGGAGCGTAGCGCAGCCTGGTTAGCGCACCAGTCTGGGGGACTGGGGGTCGGAGGTTCAAATCCTCTCGCTCCGACCAATTAATTCAAAGCCTTAGAGTATTAGGCCCGAGCACTGAGTGGACGCCCGAGGTACCGCCGAGGTACCAACCAAGGGCGGGACTGCGGTGGAATCCCAACATGCATGCGCTGGTCGAGGACGAACTTCGATTTTCGGCGTCGATTGTCCTCTCTCGCGAGGAAGTCGTTCCGCGCTTTCGCATTGAGGTGCCGGGAGACGCGGGCTATCAGCTATTCGTCCCACTGCCTGATGATACCGGCGAGCGCCAATGGCGCCTTGGGCTGGTATCGGGGTTCATGGCCTGGAAGGGCGCAGGCGCCTTCGTGATGTCGACTGAACTGGTGGAGCCCGACGCCGTATTGTCGGTGGCGGTGTCGCGCGATCTCGTTTGCGCCGCGCTGCGCGGAATCTTGCGCAAGCCTCTGATGCTGGGCCCGGTGGATTGGCTTTCACTCAATCAGATCGGGGACGAGATCCCCAAACTGCTCCCGCCAGCAAGTGCCACCCTTTCGGCGGCGATGATGCAAGACCTCGAGCACGTGTTCGGACCGCAGGGTGCGTTCAAGGTTGAGCGGGTTCAATAGGGACGTTATCCCCTGCGCGTTGTCTGGGACATATGGCAATGGCGGGCGAACTGTTCGATTTAGGGTGTGCCTTTAATGAACCCACCGTCGTGTGGGCGGGAGGTCTGTGCGCGCGTCCAGTCCAGGTATGTCCTGAATGGCAGGTATCGGCGTCTATCTGAGGGGATCGGGCAGGGGGCAGAAGCGCGACGCGCACCGCCAGGAGATAACACGTTGGTTGAAGGCGAACGATTTCAGCCCGGCTGCCGTCACCTGGTTTGAGGACACGGACAGGCGAGCGTCCACTGATCGCCCGGGCTTCAAGGCGCTGCAGCGAGCTGTCAAAGATGGCGATATCAAAACGGTCGTGGTGTTAAAGCTCGATCATCTCGCGCGTTCGCAGCGAGAAGCGATCGGCACGATCAGCGATTGGTGCGAGAGCGGCGTTCGCATCGTGTCGGTGACCCAGCAGATCGACCTGCGAGGCGGGGCGGGCAAGGTGGTTGCCGGTGTGTTGTTCGGTATTACGCAAATTGAATCCGACCGATCCAGGGAGCGGCAGGCGGCCGGGATAGAGGCGGCGAAGAAGCGTGGTGTTTATCGAGGCCGCAAGCCGGGCACTTTGAAAGCCGATCCCGCCCGCGCTCGCGCTCTGAAAAAACAGGGCATGAAGTCGAAAGAGATTATGGAGTTGCTGGGTATCCGTTCACGGGCCACCTTGGCGAAATATCTGGCCGGCGACACCTAATGTCTGGCCCCGAAGCGCAGCGCGCAACGTAACTCAACCTCCCTCCGCTTATCCGGTACGACACGTTCGTGCTTACTCGTCAGAAGTCAGGTGACTTTGGCGGGGTTCAGCGATGCGTGGAATTGATGTTTTGGTCGGCGCGCGGGAGCGACGCCTGATAGCGGCGCTCATGGCGATATTGACGGGAGCCACGACCCCAGCCCTGGCCGAAAATCCGCAAGCGATTATCGAAGCGACGGCCGCCCGGGAAGATTTCTATTTTGAAGCGGTGATGGAGACCCTTTCACTCCTCTTCACGGGAGCGGGGGAAGAGAAGAAAGGAGTATGCGTCACCGACTCCTACTTCGGCTCGCCGCTCGGGCAGAGAGTCGTGCTCTACAGTCTGTGGATGCATCGGGACAAGCTTCCCGAGACCGTCGCCATACCGCTGTTCGACGAGATGTGCGCTGAACCGGATGGTGCGACCTCGAAGCCTTCAGCGGCTGAGTGGCGTGCCGCCGCGATGTCCCAGGCATCGACACCGAGCTGGGAAAATGCCGATATGTCGATGGTCCTGTTTGCCGGGATGCGGACCATGTTCACGTTCGCGGCCGTCCAGTTGATGAATCCCGCTCTCGCGCAGTGCGTCGTTGAAAAGTACGACGACGCCTTGGAGGCGAAGATATTAGGTGCCGGCCAAACGCGGCCGCCGCTGCACGCGCTTTATGATGAGATGCGGTCACTCTGCACGCTGTTTCCGAACGGCCCGGCAAGCAAAAACATGGTGATGACGAAAATCCCGGACATTGATGGGGCTGCGCGCGAGCGCCTGTTGACGGTGGCGGAACTCAAGGCGTGCGATCGGTATTCGGGATCGTCGCGGAAGGAATGCGCCGAAGATGCGTTCAAGGCGCGGATGAAAGCGCTCCGATAGGCGAGCGCATCACGGTGGCGCATGGTCTACCCCGAGCAGAAAGCGTTCGTGCTGGCATGGTTCTGGGGGCCGAACGATGACGTGGAGGAGCTTTTCGATACGCTGCTGAGGATGAACCATGCCCGCACCGGCAAGCCCGCCACGCAAGCGTCCATCGATGAGGTGGTCCGGTTGATCGACGCGACCATGATCACGCTGCCCCCGACGGATCTCAACAGCTGGCGCGCACTGCAATGGTGGGACTTGGCGGACACTGTCCAATCATGGCGCCTCATGATGACGGTGTATTGGCCGCAATTGAAGCCGGACATGAAACAGCTTGTTTCGTGGCGCATCGAAAAGCATCGCGATCAGTCATGGATGCACGCGATGATTTGGGAGAGGCAATCTCTATTCGGTTTGTGATGCGTGGAGGGGTGCATGGCAACGAAGGTGTCACGTCGAGCGGCCTTGATCGGAGGTGGGGCGGCTATCGCGGTCTGCGTTCCGGCAGCGAAGGCAATCTCGATGGTTTCTATTGACCATCCGGATTACTTCGCGGTGTCCGGTCACGTAAGCTGGTTCTGCGAGAGGTGGGGGCTGGGATCAATTAGAGGGCACGGACCGAACGGCGAACTCGTGAGGGACTTGATTTTCACCCCGCCGCTGCTGGAAGAGACGGGGCACACCACGACGCGGATGGGAACTCGCGTGGCGTGCATCGCCAAGCCCGTGCCGAAGTGCCATCCTCAAGTTGTCCAGATCCTGAGCATCGACACTGCGCCTGATCCAAGTTGGGAGCAGAGCTATCTCGTCGACATCATCGGGTACGATCTCAGGACCGAGCGCGTTCGGACCATAGCGTCAGAGACAGATGAGATTCGGTGCAAGATCGACGTGCTGCTGGCAGCCGGGATCGAAGAGTTGCCGCTGCCAACGTTCGCTCAGGTGCGCTTGGCCTTCGATATGTGGGGCCGTGTTCATATCAAAGCGATCGAAAAGCACCGTCCGGGGACACGGTGGTATGGCAAGCGACCCATCGCAGATAAATACAGGTCAAGACCGGTTGTGCGCCTGGTCGATCCTGTCGCCACCTAGAAAGCGCGGTGCGCCATGAAGGAAGAGGCTATCCGTCGGCGAGTCGATAAATGGTTTGCGGGCAATGAAGAGAACCCGCAGGATCTGCTCGACAGCTTCCTCGATCGCTTTGACGATCCGGCGAGCCCGCAAGCCCGCGATCGCGAGCAGGATGTCATCCTTGCCATTGATGATGTCATCGAGGAAGCGCCAAGGTCAGCGCTCAATCGCATAAGGGCGGTGAACTGGGCGAAGGCGCAGCGCACGTTGATCGGCGTCAGCGTTCTTCTCTCGGTGCACTGGCCTGATCTCTCGGCTGAAGAACAGAAACTGGCGGAGCACGAAGCGACTGGCTTCGACGATATCTATCACGCGCGTCTACTCGAGATGCGCAGGGAAGCGTTTGGCGTGTAGCGTGAGAGGCGAGACATGCCCCTTGTGATGTCACGGCGCGTCGTGATGAAAGGCGTTGTCACTTGCGGCGCAGTGGCGGTCCTGCCGCAGTCCCACCTCCAAGCGGCGAGTGCGGAAGACCTTCCTGGCCTGTTGCGTATCACGGGACAAGTAAAGTGGTTCGACGCGGCGAAGGGCTATGGATTCATTGTGCCGGATGGCGATCTGGTGAGATCAGACGTGCTGCTGCACCATGTGTGCCTCGAGAACTCCGGGTTTACGGAAGCGCCCGAAGGCGCGCGTGTTATCGCGCACGCCGTGCGGCGCCCAAAAGGTTGGCAGGCATTTTTGATCTTATCGCTTGATGTTAGCACGGCGACGCCAGTGTCGTCGCGGCCTTGCCGTCTGCATCAGCAGCTAAGCGACATCGAGGTCGCGGAATTACAGGCATTCAGCAAGACGCGGCTGAGCTGGAACGGATAAGCCGCGCCCTGCCAATCGGACGTTTGGCATTTGCCGCTCATGCCGGCGGTTGGAGACGCTTCAGGAAAGAGACGGCCTCGGAAGCCTTGGCGGCGGCGGTGAAGATCGCCTTTGGGTCGTCCTTCAGGATTTGCAGCCAGTTGGCGAGGTACTGCGCATGGTCGGGCCGAACGTCCTGGGTAATGCCGAGTTCGGCGCAGAGCATGGCGGAGCCGATTTCTGCGACAAGCTCTTCGGCGGCATAGGCATCGCGCTTGAAACGCGGTTCCAGGTTGCGATGGCAGCGCTTCTCCGCGCCTGTCCAGTGGGTGAGCTCATGCAAGACGACGGCATAGTAGGATTCGTCGCGGGTCATGGTGTCTGTCCCGCAGAACAGGTGCTCGTCCGGCATCTGGATTGTGTCGGTCGACGGGCGGTAGTAGGCACGGTCGCCGCCATGGGCGATCGCCGCTTGCGTGGTCCGAATGAAACGGTCCGCGGCTTCGATGCGTTCGATCGGTCCAAGCGGCTCAGGTTTGTTCGGGTGAGTAAAGCCGTCAACCTCGGCGGCGTTGAAGACGAAGGAGGCGCGCGCGACGCGACGCTTGCCGTCATCGTCATCAGCGTCGGGCGCGGGCTCGACCTCGAATTCCTTGTAGAAGATGACGAGTTCCGACCTGGCGCCTTTGCGAACCTGGGCGCCGAGTTCGGCCCATTGCTTGTAGGTGGCCCATACGGGCGACGTGAAGCCCCGCGCTTCGGCGGCGACCCAGAGATTGACGACATTGATGCCGTTGTAACCGTTCTTCGAGAGTGCGTTCTCGGGCATCCAGAGCGGCGTCGACGAGCGCCGCCATGGCATCTGCGGCTTGCCTGGATCGGCTTCGATGGCGGCGATGAGCCGGTCGGTGATGGTTTGATGGAGATCGCGCTTCGGCGCGCGTGCGGTTTTCGAATTCGTCGTCATACTCAAAGTCCCTCCGGTTGCACCGCCCGAGATGAGCGGTTTCGATGCGAACCGGGGGCGACGGCGGATAAGCGGGCGCGGAACCCGAGCAGGGCGAGGGCGGCCTGCGTGAGCAGAGTCCGTGCGGAGCATTGAAGCGTCAGCGCGCCGGCGCAGAGAGCATCGTGAAGAAACCGCTGCTCCGGGCGGCGGGGAGAGGGCTGTGTTGCCTACGGCGCAGAAAGACCATCGGAACGTGCGATGGAGGGGTCAAAGACCGTTCGGCAGCCCGTGTGGAGGAGGTGAGATGCAAAAGATTTCAAGAAGGACATTGATGCTGGGTGCGGCGGTCGTGGGAGCGGTGGCCTCGGTGGGATTGCCGCGATTGGCGGCGGCAGAAGAGGTTTGCGAGGAGGCGCTTGCCTGGGCTGCGCGGCTCGGCGGTGTGACGCTCAAAGCGGGTGAGCGCCTTGAGTGCGGATGGGTCCGCATGCATTTCGGAAGTTCGGCTTTTCTGGTGTCGGATCAGTTCATGCAGGCGACATTGCCCTGCGCGAACGGTCACGATGTTCTGTCGCCGGGCGGCGCGAGATTGCTACTGGTGACGATGGAAAACGACAGTGGTTGTGGGCACGTGCCTGTACGCGTCGTTGATTTACTCGATCGCGCTCACCCACAGTCAATGCGGAAGCGCCTTGAAGCCGACGTAGAGGCGCGACGCAATGCGCAGTGGCATGAATTCCGGGTCGATGCGGCGGGGGCCGTGCACATCATGCGGTGTCAGGACGACAGGATGTTGGTGTTTTTGGAGTTGCAGCGTTGCGAGGATTTGGCCGATGCGCGAGAGACCATATGGGTCTTGCTCGGCGAAAGCTGGGACGGCGTGAATGTGTTCGAGGTCCGCCGCGGCGCAAATGCGGTCGTCATCCGAAGTTGATTGGTGGAAAGCGCAAGAGTCAAAAGTGAGCCCAGTCAACAATTCGGCCTCAGAGCGAATTTTCGACCCGGGTCCTGACTATTGAATTCGGCAGCAACGAGCAAAAACCTGGTGGCAAAGGCCAGCGCTAGAGGAACAGCTCCATCCGTTTGACGCCGGTGAGCAAATGATACCACCGTCACCGGTCCCGCGATAGCAACTTCCTCCGGTTGCCGTGTAGCCGGCGTCACAGGCGACCGTTCGAGAGTTGCTTACACCTGATGATGAAGAAACGTTGGTACAATCAAGCGAGCCGCCACCAGCGCCAAGGGTTGCCCATGTGCCGTCCCCGCGAAGATAGGTCGTGTTGTTCGCCGTGCCCGTACCTAAACGCGCCGTCGGCACCGTGCCCGATGCAAGGTTCGAGGCATTCAGGGATGTCACGTTCGCTCCGGAGACGGCCGGAAGCGTCGCGGGGAAGCGGGCATCGGGGATTGTGCCCGAGCCCAGATTGGAAGCATTGAGGGCCGTCAGCGCCGTACCGTTACCGGTAATGGACGTGCCAGTGATCGCGCCGGCGTTGGTAATGGCAAAGCCGCCCATGTTGAGCGCCTGCGTGGCGGTGTGGTTGCCGAGGTTGTCGACGGTGCCCGCGAAGCTCACGCCCATGTTGATCCAGTTGGTGCCGTCGCAGAACTGAACGCGCTTATAGGTGGTGTTGTAATACATGTCGGCTTCGACTCCGGCGGGCGTCGTGCAGTCCGCCTTCGCAGCAAGCGGCGATAACATGCTAAGTGCCAGCAGCGCGACCACCGTTAACCGCATCATGGAAGTCGATTTTTTCCCCGTTTTGTCTGCTCTCATATCGTCACCGTTTCTTTGTTTCGTTGGGTACATAACCAGCTTCCCGCCCTATTTCGCGCAGTAGGCAAAACATTCAACGCCGTTCTGCCCTGTGCATGCGCACGCGGTGCTGCCAGATGGCGAAACGTCCAAGTTTCCGGAATTGCCGCTACAGCCGGTCCGAAGATAAGTGGCCGGGCAAGTGGCGGTACATGATTGACTGCTCAGGCCGGTCTTGAAGCATGTTGCCGTCGTGACCGCCAAAGCGCCACTCGCCGGCACGGCCCATGTATTGTCCCCGCGAAGGAACGTTGTGGCACCCGGCGTACCCGTCGCCGAAAGCTTGGCGATGGTCACCGAGTCAGCTGCCAGATCCGCTGCGATGATCGTCCCATCCAGTATTTCCGCCGTCGCCACACCCCCGGTCGCGATGTCCACCGCCGCGATCGTATCCGCCGCGATATCCGCGCTGGTGATCGTACTGTCGAGGATTTCCGATGTCGTCACCGCACCAGCCGCAATTTCCGCCGCCGTGATGGCGTCCGTCGCGATATCCGCCGCAAGGATCGAGTTGTCGGTCAGCGCGCCTGCTGCAATCGTGATCGGCCCGCCGATGGTTACGCCCGACGCATATTCGCTGGCATAGTTCAGGTGCAACATTCCCGCTTCGGTGCCGAGCAGGGCCAGCCGCCGCGTCGTGCCGCTCGCCCCCGCGCCGCCCTGCAGCCAGACGTCATACGTGTTTCCGGCGCCCGCTTGATCGATACGCACCTGGCCAGCGGTGCTGACGGAGATACCTTCCGCGCCTGTATCGCCGTTCAGCCAGTTGGTGCCGAGGACCAGGGTCTGCGTCGCCGTATGGTTGCCGAGGTTGTCGGCACTGGAGGGCAGGCCAGTCAGGCCCGACCCGTTGCCGACGAACGAGGCGGCGGTGATGCTACCGGTCGCGACGACATCACCCGTCGCGCCGATCGTCAGGCGCGTGGTGTTGGCGGTCTGAAAATAAAGCGCGGCGGCGTCCTGCGTGGTGAGGTAAAGACCGCCCGTCCCGCGGGAGACAAGCTTGCTGGTGGCATTCGCGCCTGTCTCGCCGCGGATCAGGCGAAGTCCCCAGTCCGTGTAGGTCGTGTCGCCGATCAGATCGACATAGGCGAATTGGTTGTTGGTGGCGTCCTTGCCGATTTTCGTGAAGGAACTGGCGCCGGGCGTTGAAACATGGACACGGGCAGCAGTGACCACGCTTGCTCCATTAATGGAGTAGCCACCCATATTCAGATCCTGCGTGGCGGTGTGGTTGCCTAGGTTGTCGCCGACGCCTGCCACGACGTTACCCGCAGGTCCCGTGGCTTTGAACAAACGCACGCTTTGTGTGGCGATGTGATCGCCGAGGTTATCGGCCACCCCGCCGCCCGATCCGCCGCCGCCAACCAACGCCGCCGTGAAGTATGTGTAATAGTTTGTTCCCCCCAGCGTCGTACTGCCGGTATTCCAAACATAGGCTTCCAGATAATCCGTGGTGCCGTTCATCGGTACGGTCGCACTGACAAAGCCCATAGCTCCCCCGCTATCGCCTTGCCCTAAATAGTTGACTCCGTTTTTGTAAATATAGGTATAGCACCCCGTAGCACCCGCGCACTGAGCGCCCACGGAAACCACATAGTTACCGGCAACGGTCGGCGTAAATACGCTTGTTGTCGGATTGAAAGCAGAGGCCGTATCGAAAACCTCATTCGATAGAACCATCTTTGTGAAAGCACCGTTGCTCACCGTCTGGGTCGTACCATTTCTGTTGGCAAGGAACGAAACATCCGAACCACCGCCGCTGGCGTTATCCGCCGCGCAGGCCCAGGCCGTCCCGTTCCATTTGGGAACTTGCCCGCTGGAACAGGACAGACCCGCCAGCGTGTCGTTGGGCACGGGCATGTTCTGGTCGCAGACGATGGCCGAGCCGTCGTTGTTCCCGATACACCATTTGCCGGTCTGGATGGTCGCGACCTGCGGGTCGGCTTCGGTGAAGCCCGTGCCCGATGCCACGCGCGCGTCGACGTAAGCCTTGGAGGCCGCGTCCTGCGCCAGCGTCGGATCGAGCAGGTTGGTGATCTTGCCCGACGTCATGTCCAGCGTGCCGCCGACAGACGCGTTGTTCGTCACCGCCAGCGCATTCAGCGTGGAAAGACCCGACGTGCTGAGCGTCGAAAGACTCGTCGCACCCGTGACGCTCAATGTGGTGTCGATGAGGGCGGAATTGATCTGCGCCGCACCCGTCGTTGTCAGTGAGCTTAAGGTCGTACCACCGGTCACGTTCAACGTGCCGCCCACACCCGCGTTCTGCGTCACGCTGGCGGAGTTCAGGGTCGCCAGACCGGACGTAGTAACAGTGGAAAGCGTCGTGTTGCCTGTCACGCCCAGC
The DNA here is from genome assembly GCF_036262015.1 of Hyphomicrobium sp. GTDB lineage: Bacteria > Pseudomonadota > Alphaproteobacteria > Rhizobiales > Hyphomicrobiaceae > Hyphomicrobium_C. Next base: position 102,801 of record NZ_DATAJR010000004.1, read on the forward strand.
GTGGAACCGACCGTGGCCCCGCCCGTCGTCGTCAGGTTGTTATTGACCGTCATATCGCCCGACGTGGCCAGCGCGCCATCATCCGCAACTTGCAGGCCTTCGTCGCCGCCGTCGTTGGACAGCCAGAAACCTTTGAGCTGGATATTTTCCGTGGCTTCATGGTTACCGAGATTGTCGGAACCGCCCGAGGGAACCCATATGGATCCGTCGCATCGCACCAGCATGTCGGTGTCCGTGTCGAAGGCGAAGGAATCTTCTTGCGTACACGCCGCGTTCAGCGCGATGCTGTCGCTTTCGAATTTCAGGCCGCCGGTAACATCGAGCGGACCGCTTTTACCCGCGATCGAACCCGTGGTCAGGCCGATGAAATCGCCCAGACCGCTTTGCGCGTCCAACGCGAAGGTCACGTTGCCGCTTTCATCTTTCACTTCGAGGTTGCGGTTGATCTCCGCCGTTTCGGCGTCGCCGGATTTCAGGTTCCACAGACCCCCGGCCAGCGCCGAGGCTTCACCATACGTGTAACCCAGCACGATATCGTCCGTGCCCGGCGTCTTGTCGAGTGCCGCCGCCGACGGATAGGCGTTACACGCCGTTTGGAATTGTCTGTCCGGACCCGCGGAAATCACCGCGATCGCATATCCCGTCGCGCCGTTTTCTCCCGTCAGGTAATTGCCGCCGCCGCAGCCCGCCGTAATCGCACCATGGTCCCAAACACAATACCCGTACCGCGTATCCCACGGATCGTTCATCGCCGCGCCGATCGCAGCAGGAAGATGTCCCCCGCCTGTCGGGGCGCCGGTGGCGGACGCTTCGAAGGGGATCGGTTCGACATAGCCGTCGGCGTCGCAGTCGCCGGAATCGGATTGGGAGGTGGCCGCGATTAGCGCCAGTTTGGCGGAGGCGATCATGTTGTTCTCGGCGACCGTGCGCTTGGTCACCTCGGACATCGATCTGACTGGTCCCTTCATGATCTGCATGGAGGATGCGCCGACGACGCCGACGAGGGCGACGGCCCCGAAGAGCGCGAAGAACACGTTCCCCGATTGCGAGTAGCGAATGGTTTCGATCATGTGGCGCAAGCTCATGCGTATCTCCCTGCCGGAACGGTTTTGGGGGCAGGTGGTATTGAGAGTAGAGAGAGGCGGCCTGCTCCTTGTTGATGGTGCTGTCGGTTAGACAGAAGGTTGTCTGCCTTCGCGGCCGGCATGGAGAGCAGGACGCTGAGGGAATAACGCCCCGGATACGCGTGCGCGATATCGATGCGGGCGTCGATCCGCGCCACCGCATAGGTCAGGGCGGCTGGCATGGAAATCAGAAGATGGGCGAGGGTGCCGCCGGGCCGCGCGACGGCAATCAACGCTTCGAGCGGAGCCACCTTTGTGGCGATATTGGCCGGGCTCAGCGCGAAAATCGGCGGTGATTTGAGGGCGGCTTCAACACAGCGCGCGAAGGGCACCTGAAGGATCGCAGAAATCTCGGTCAGGCGCGCTACAAGGGTGCCCGGTGCGCAGGTCGCCAGCTGCGGATACCGCAAGACTACCGAAACGATCGTTTCCGCCGAAAGGGAGAGCGCGCCAGCAATACCATGAACGTTGCGGATGATGGTTTCAGGATCGGCCGTGAGAATATCCGGATACTTGATAGCCGCGGTGACGATTGCGCCTTTGGGCACGCCGAAGGACCGAGCAAGATCTTCCAACCGGACTTCCATGGTCGCGCGTTTGACGTTGGCAAGGCTCGGACGGGCAACAATGAGGTGCACCGCTGCCTTCAGCTCTAAGCCAAGCAATTCTGCGAGATTCTCGATGCGTTGCAGGGCCGTGTCGGCAGGAACCTCGAGGATCGTCGCCGTTTGGAGAGCTATCTTTTTGAGATCCGATGCAGCGATCGGCAGGGCGTCCGTCAGAGAGTTGAAGCGGTCGATAAGTTTTTCCGGATCGCGCGTGAGAACGTGCGGAGACCGACGCCAGAGCTGACGCGCTTCCGCAGGCGTAAGCCCAAGGCCGTCCGTCAAGCGATCGAGAGTGGCCCGTATGCGCTGCGGCGTGAGCGACAAGAGAGAGGACGCGCGACGGGCAGCGTGGACAATGTCGTTAACGGGAGCATCGAGCCGGGCGGCGATTTCCGCAAGACGATCCTTCAAGGCCGCAGGCGATGTCAGCAATGTTGTGGGGTTGTTCAGGCCGAACGCGACACATTCGGTGCGTGAGAGGTCGAGGACGCCCTGCAACTCCGTAATCCGGTCGGCGATGGTGTGCGGCGCCGCCACAAACAGACCGGGTGACCGGAGCGCGGCGGCGATAACTACCGCGCGATCAGCGCGCAACGCGTCGGCGATCTTGCCAATCCGGACGTCGACAGCTGCCGGAGACTGATAGAAAAGGGCAGGGTTCTTGAGAGCGGCCCGGAGGTAGATATCTGCTGTTAAATCCAGGAGCGCAGATGCTTCCGCGATGTTGTTGGAAAGCGTTTCCGGGAGAAGGCGGAGCAGACGCGGATGGCGGCAAGCGACGCCTGCCAGTACCTCGGGCGATATTGTGGTTCCGGCTAACGAGGTCAGCAGCTCGGCGAGTGTTCGCAAGCGAGCGACGTGCTGAGCAGGCAACGCGTCCAGCAATGGCGTAGTCGATAAAACTTCGTGCAGTCTCCCTCGCCCCCTTTCCCTCGCTCGCCGTGCATAAACGGTCGTTTCTGGGATTACTCTTAATTCTACTATAATTCAAATGAATGAATTATTAATACGCATTCAATCCACGTAAATCATTGAATTGGCATTTCCTAATTTGAGCATGTTTTCCAGCCTTACGTCAAAAACCCTCGCATTCAGAAACGACCGTTTTTGGCTGCGCCGGATCATTATGTTCATGTCCCGAGGATGCTGGGGTTGGGGCGGCTCAACATGAGACCTGGCCGAAGGGTCGGATATGCGCGCGTCTCGACCGATGATCAGAACCTGGATCTCCAGATCAACGCGCTGCGTACGGCGGGTTGCGATGTCATTTTCCGGGACCAGGGATTGTCAGGTCTGGCCATCCGGCGGCCCGGACTCGAAGAGGCGCTATTGTACCTGTCAGCAGGTGACGTTCTCATTGTCTGGCGGCTGGACCGGCTGGGACGCTCTCTCCTCGATCTACTTGGAACCATCGAAAAGCTGCATGTCGGGGAGGTTGGCTTTCGCTCTTTGACGGAGACGATCGATACGACGAACGCCACCGGCCGGCTGATGTTTCAGATCATGGGCGCTCTGGCCGAGTTCGAGCGATCGCTCATCGCGGAGCGGACGAGGGCGGGTTTGAACGCCGCGAAACAGCGCGGGGTGCGCCTTGGACGGCCGAGCTTGGTCAATCCGGAGCAGCTTGAACGGGCTCGAATGCTGTCCAGCCAAGGGACAAAGCAACGAGATATTGCATTGGCGCTCGGGATATCGCCTTCGACGGTGTCCCGCATTCTCTGTGCAAATGGTGAAGGGCCCTAAGGCCGCTTCGTTAGCCTAGGCTCAGGCCTGGATCGCCTGCTGCAGATTGGGGCATGGTTTTCGGAGCCGCCGTCGCGAGATGCGGTTAAGCCGATCCCGATGCCGGGACGCAAGGCCGCGCGCAGCGCGCCCCGAAGGGGTTGCCTTGCGGCCGGTAGGCGGCGCGGTCGGCTACGCATCGGCGCGCGGCAGCGGCTCCGGTGGCCGGCCGGCGGGCATGGTTTTTGGTGAGCCTGTGTGACTATGAAAAGTCATTCGTGAAAGACCGTAGGACTTCCGCGGCTTTGAGCCGATGCGATAATATATCTTATGGGAAATAGACATAATTGATATGTATACGGAATAATGTTATATTGTGAGTATGAACACCATTGATCAAACGCATCCGGAATCAGTCAAGAAACGCCCCATTAGTTTGACGGTCAGAACCGATCTTATCAAGGAAGCGCGGGCCTTGCGGCTGAATACCTCACGCGCCGCTGAAGCAGGCATTGAGGCTGCGGTCAAGAAAGCAAAAGAACAAGCCTGGCTCTCAGAAAACAAGGCGGCCATTGAAGCGTACAACGAGCGTATTGCCCGTTCGGGCACCTTGATCAAACCCATCTGGCTTTTAGACTAATGGCTCGGTTTGACGTCTATCGTATCGAGGGCCTTCCTCACTATGTCGTCGATCTACAGGCGGAGTTGCTTCGCGATCTCAGCACACGTGTAGTCGTTCCGCTGGTAAAAATGGGAGAGATGGAGCGAGAGGTCGCTATGAGACTTCGACCATGCTTAAGGGTCGATGGCGCCGACTGGATTTTGAATACGCCGGAGCTGGCTGTCGTTCCTTGCACAAGGCTCAGTGAACGTGTCGCCAACCTTGAAGATCAGCGCGATGTCATCGTCGACGCGATCGATTTCCTCATGCAGGGGTATTGAATTGCAATGCTTTCTCACGTTGGTGTTGGTCGCGGTTCGACCGGGCCGTCTGTGGCCCGCTTAGCGTGACCAGGCCCACGCTGCCTAACCAATGACCGAGCGATACTCAATTACAAACATCCTGAGCGCAAGCCGTTTGGCTCCCGGGTGCGGGTTGGCTTGATATCTGCTTGCGCATGGGAGGCGGTTGTCACGAACACACGGGCAAAGTCTCTCGCTGATCACAAACGGTAAACTAACTCAATTTCGAGATCGCCGCATGCGAGCTCCGCAGACTGACTGGTATGCTCCGTCCGATTGTCCCCAACTGATTAAAAGGCAGACTCACCGTGGATGGCGCGGGTCCATAGGTTGCGATAGCTGTAGCGAAGCAAATAATTGGGGGCGACTCGCCGTGACCACGACCGCTACGTCGTTGATCTATGATCTCTGCAAACCGCGCCCGGACGTTCTGGCCGGGACGTCGAGCGACTCGGATTTCGCAGCAGACTTGTCCCATGTGATTCGTGGCGGCGGTGGGCCGACCGAGTATTCCGACCCGGTCAAGTTCTTCGCGAATACGTACCCCACTCGGGGGTTGAAGAATTTGTTGGCCAACGTCTGCTCGCGGCTGAGTGGCGGCGGCAGCACCGTCTCAGCGATCTTCCGCCTGGATACATCGTTTGGTGGCGGTAAGACCCATGGCCTCATCGCGCTCGTTCACGCTGCTCGCGGAATGAAGGGTGTTGCGGACCCAGCCGAGGTCATTGAACCTCGTCTCATTCCAAAAGGTGAGGTGCGCATCGCCGCCTTCGACGGCGAGAATGCCGACCCTGCGAACGGACGGCGCATGGGCGAAGGGGTGCTTGCGTTCACGCCTTGGGGCGAAATTGCCTACGCTCTTGCCGGGCGGGAAGGATACGAGCGGCTCCGACGTTCTGATGAAGAGGGCATAGCCCCGGGTGCGGAGACAATCGCTGAATTGTTTGCAGGTCACCCGTCGCTTATTCTGCTGGATGAGCTTTCGATTTACCTGCGCAAGGTCCAGAATAGGCATGGCGCACGCGACCAGTTGACGGCATTCCTCACGTCCCTGTTCAAGGCCGTTGAATCATCAAGCAATGCCGCACTCGTCTATACTCTCGCTATCGGCAAAGACGGAATCGCTGGCGATGCTTACAGCGCAGAAAACCAGTTCATAGCAAATAAGATGGCGGAGGCGGAGAGCGTATCTGCCCGCAAGGCAACGCTTCTAAATCCGACCGAGGACGACGAAACGGTACAAGTGCTCCGTCGCCGCCTCTTTGAACGCATTGACGACCAGAGAGCGGGCGGCGTTGTCGACGCATATCGCCAAATGTGGATCGCTCAGAAGGGCAGTTTGTCACCAGAGGCGTCCAAATCCGAAACAGCCGCAGAGTTCAGTGCCAGCTATCCGCTTCATCCCGACGTCCTAGCAACTTTCACCGGCAAAACTGCGACCCTTGCGAATTTTCAGCGGGTGCGCGGGATGCTGCGCATTCTTGGCCGCACCGTAGCTCGTGTCTGGAGCGAGCGTCCTGGCGATGCGACGGCCATCCATTTGCATCACATCGATCCGGCCTATGAGCCTATCCGCCAGGAGATCGTGACGCGTCTCGGTCAGTCAATCTACGTGCCAGCTCTGCGGAATGACATCGCGGGTGAGCCCAACAAGAAGGCTTTGGCCCAGGAGATCGACGAAGAATCGCATCGCGGGATGCCGCCATACGCAACCTACGTGGCACGAACTGTGTTTGTGCACACACTCGCCTTTAACGACCAGCTCAAAGGGTTGAGCCCGGAGCATCTCCGTTACTCAATTGTAGGGCCGAAAACTGACGTCAGCTTCATTGAAGCGGCTCGCCAGAAATTCATTGGCCAGTCAGCGTACCTGGACGATCGGCCGGGAGCGCCGCTGCGTTTTTTGGCCGAGGCCAACCTCACTCAGATCATTCGGCGGCAAGAGCAATATATTGATCCTGGCGAACTGCGTGTTGACCTCAACGACCGCATCAAAAAGATATTTGAAGGTCAGGTCTTTGATGCTGTGGCGTTTCCCGGCGGTCCTTGGGATATGCCTGACGAGATTGGAAGTGGGCGGCCATTCCTTGCCGTTATGTCGTACGACGGCTGCAATGTCGGCGCGACGGTCGATACAGTGCCGGAGTTGATCACCCGCACTTTCGAGCGCAAAGGTGCCGATGGCGGCAGTCTTCGCGCGCTTCGCAACAACCTCGTCTTCGTTTTGGCCGACGACGGTCGTATCGACGAGATGAAACAAAAAACAGCACGCCGTCTAGCGCTGCGTGAGTTGGTTAAGCCGGAACGGCTCAAGGAGCTCGCCGATCACCAGCAGGCAAAGGTTCGCGAGGAAGAGACCAAATCTGAATCGCATGTCGCGATTGCTATTCAGCAATGCTACCGACACGTTTTCTACCCATCTCGAACGCGCGTGCCGGGAGCCACTGTCGATCTCGCGCATAGTGCGCTCGATATCCATTCAGCTTCCGAGAAACCTGGTGCCGGCCAACAGCAAGTCGTTCGAGCACTTCGAGAGCTGCGCAAGCTCAGAACATCAGAGGACGAGCCCGACGCACCTACATACGTGCGCGACCGCACGCCCTTGAAGAAAGGACAGATCACGACAGCGGCGCTGCGTGAGGAGTTCCGTCGTGATCCTTCGTTGCCGATGCTGGTTGGTGATGGCGTCTTCTTGAAAGGCATCAACCGGGGCGTTGAGCAAGGTGAGTACGTCTATCGGCGCGGTGAGTTACTTTACGGCAAGGGCGATCCGCTGACGACGATCAGCATTGACGAGCAGTCCTTTGTTTTCACGATGGCCTACGCTACCGAACGCAACATTTGGCCCCGTCCAGCGGCTAAGTCACCAGGGCTAGCTGCGGACGATCCGGGCTCAACGATTACGGGGCCAGGCCCTGGTGCCGGGCCAACATCGTCCGGTGGTGGTTTTTCTGAAGCCCCGGCAGGTGGCAGAACCATTCCTGGAGGTCCGGAGCCTGCCGCCAAGACGGGTGTAGTGTCATTCACGTTTGAGGGATTGCTTCGCGAGGCGCTGCTGCGGATTTGGGAGCAGGCCCGCGCCGCCAAGGTCGCCAAGATCAAGTCGCTGACGATACGGATGTTCGATGCGGGCGACGCTTTCAGACTATTGGGTTCTGTCACGGCATTGCGGGAGGCTGACCAAAAATTGGCGATCTTTGAGGGTGGCTATGAGACGACCGGCGGCAGCTCTTTCATGTTAGAATTCAAGGGAACGCCAGCCGATGCCCAGCCTCTCAGAGATTTCCTCGAGCCGCAGCTCAGGGCGGCGAAGGAGAAGACCGTGCAGGCTCGTTTCGAGCTGACGTTTGGCGAAGGATTGTCGATGGCTGGTGATGATGCAGAGAAGTTCACCGACCAGATTTCGAAGTATGCAAGCGGCGCGGCGTATGTTGCCGCCTCGGCGGAGGCCCAGTCATGAGCGCACGAATTCAAAGGTTCAAGTCAGTGGAGCCTCAGCAGTCAGCCCCGGCCTATGAGATTAGAACGCGAAGGCATGGACCAAGCGACACCGAGATCGAGGTCTGGCAGCTCCCTTCTCGCGCCTCGCCGCATATCAAGTCACCAACGCGGGTAGCAGGTCTACGCGGGCGCAACTTGGCACTCGTAGAGCATCGCGTATTGCGCCGCCTGACGCAGGCGGGCGTGAAGTTCACTGGCCGCGAGGGACAGCGCAAGGAAGGTCATCGCGTCAACGAGGATTTGGCGCTGATGCTCGGACTTCTATTCCGAACGCTGGCGCCGATGCGCAGCCGTGAAAATATGCGAGCAATTGCTGAAGGTATCGAGGCCATGGGCCGCGAAGAAGCGGCCTACTGGCTTGGCATGGCCATGCATCGCAAAAACCCGCGCCGCGTATTGACCGCGCTCCGCTATCTCCTCACAGATCCCAAGCGCGGTTAAGACCAAACATGACCGACACACGATTGATTGAGCGCTGGCTGCCAATTGCCGCGCTAGGCGAGGAGAGTGTGCGCGAACGGCGCTCGATGACGGCGCTGCCGCCAACGTACTATCTGCATGTATGGTGGGCGCGTCGACCACTTGTAGCCTCACGCGCAGCTGTACTAGCTTCTGTGCTTCCTGCGAATGCCGACCGAAACAAATTCATGCATGCTATCGGCATACACGGTGACCCTGTCGCAGCGAAAAAGCGAATCGCTATTGCAGATCGTAACGGCGAACGACTCGGTGCTAGCGCCTACGGATACCCCCGGGCGTTTCAGTGGCTTCCAGACAAAACTGATCGTGAATGGTTTTCCAAGAATGGCGTAAGTCCGAGCGTTGTTGTAGTTGATCCAACAGCTGGTGGCGGTAGTATCCCATTTGAAGCTGCGCGTCTTGGCGTGTCCGTTGTCGGCAACGATCTCAACCCAGTTGCCGCACTGATTCAAAAAGCGACGATAGCCTACCCGCTTGAACACGGAATGGCGGTGCGCGCAGAATTTAAGCGCATCGGTAAGATATTTGCTCAAGACGTCCGCAAACGTTTGGCTCAAGCATTCCCTGAAGAGCCAGGTGATGGATGTCGACCCGACGGATATCTGTGGGTTAGAACGATCCATTGCCCTTACTGTGAGGGAGTAACGCCACTTGCGCCGAATTGGCGACTTGCACCGGATGGCACGGGCGTCAAAGTAAGGACGCACATCGGCAAGGGCCCGGGGAGTTCGGGAAGGCATTGCTCATATGAACTAGTAGCGAAAGTGGTCGACCAATCTCCAGGTACTGTTGCCGACGGGGACGGGACATGCGCGTTCCCTGATTGCGGACGCGTGATCGATAGTGCCGAGATAAAGCGGCAAGCTCAGAACGGAAACATGGGTGAGCAACTTTACGCTGTCGTTTTTAAGCAGCGTGTGCAACGACGCCTCAAGTCTGGCAAGTTAGGTAAGGACAAATGGATCCGCGGCTACCGAGCAGCAACGCCGGCAGATGACAACGCGGACCAGGTTCAAAAACTATTAGACGGCAAGATGCCGGAATGGCTAGCGAATGACGTAGTGCCGTCAGAACCCTTTCCTGAACAAACGAATGACGACAGACCTATTCAGTATGGGATGCCTCTATGGCGTGACATGTTTTCACCTAGGCAATTGCTTGGGCACGGAACGGCGGTGGAAGCGTTTCAACGATTGTTGAACAGCGAAAAGAAGGATGGAGGGCTTAATCCTATTACTCAAGCCGCGTTCGTCTACTTGTCTCTGAGTTTGGACAAATTGCGGGACTACAATTCCAGAATGACGCGTTGGCATTCCAAACGCGAGACCGTTGTAAACACATTTGACCGACACGATTTCGCATTTAAGTGGTCATACGCAGAAATGGCCCCTGTTGTTGACGGCCTTGGGTTCGATTGGATCGTTGAGCAAACCGATAAATGCATCAAGGAGCTGGTTGAGCTGCTACGTCCAGACGCAGCAGTAAAAGATGACCTAGTTACAAGGGTTCAAGCACCATTTGTTCCCTCTTCAGTCTTGATCACATGCAAGCCTGGTGAAAGCTTGGTGAATTTGCGTGATGGGACGGCTGACATTGTCGTTATGGATCCGCCATATTACGACAACGTTATGTACGCGGAGCTGTCCGACTTTTTTTATGTATGGTTGAAGCGCACCGCAGGTCTTGTTCTGCCCGAGCTATTTACTCGGCGATTGACAGACAAATACAATGAAGCGGTAGCTAATCCAGCTAAGTTTACCGGTCAAAAGGGAGCAAAGGCTCTTGCCGGACGCGACTACCAAGAGCGGATGGCTCGCATCTTTCAAGAGTGCAAGCGCGTTCTAAAGCCGAATGGTCTAATGACGCTCATGTTTACTCACAAGGCAACAGGAGCCTGGGATGCGTTAACGACCGGATTGATGCAGGCGGGGTTCTCTATTTCTGCTTCTTGGCCGATAAATACTGAATCAGAGAGCAGCCTTCACATCAAGAATAAGTCCGCGGCGAATAGTACGATTTTCCTGGTGTGCCGACCGCGAGACTCGATCCATGTCGATGCTGCCGCCGACTACTGGGAGGACGTTGAACCGCTAGTTGCCAAGGCCGTCAGGAAGAGGGTTGAGGAATTTCAAGAAGCCGGCATTGGCGGCGTTGATCTTTATTTGGCTTGCTTTGGTCCCGCGCTAGAGGAATTTTCTCGACACTGGCCGTTGAAGCGTGGAACGCCGCGTGCAAAGCCTGAAGTAGTGCGCCGTCGCCGACAAGCAGAGCTGTTTGAGGAGGAGTGGGACCCCTACGCGGTCACACCCGAAGACGCGCTTGATGCTGCACGCCGTGAGGTGAAGAACTGGCGGCTCGAACAGCTGACCCATTTGAAGGCGAATACGGAAGTCGATCCGCTGACGGCTTGGTTTGTCCTGGCGTGGGACGCATTCAAGGCGCCGGTCTTTCCGTATGACGAAGCCTTGCGGCTTGCTCGCGCTGTAGGCGTGGATCTCGACAGTCAAGTTGTCGGTGTTCTTGCCGAGAAAAATGGGAGCGATTTGATCTTGTGGGACAGTGCGGTGCGAGCGGCGAAAGGATCACTCGGGTCGCCGGACGGCTCACGCGCCATGATCGACACCGTCCATCACGCCGCTCACATCGGCCGTACGCGAACCCTGCAAGCTGCCAAAGAGATGCTTGCGAAAGCAGGCGTCGACCGGGAGCCTGCTTTCTTTTCGGCACTAGAAGCTGTCTTGGAAGTTCTGCCGGTTTCGAAGGCCTTCAGTGGCATTGAGCTGGAAGGTGATGTTGCATCCGCCGGCAGTGATTTCGAAGCCTTGGAGAATTTGCGCAAGCTGGCGTTCTCGAAGCAAGTTGACCAACCGAAGCAGCTCGACCTCTGGAAGGATGCAGCGTCGGCATGAGCATCCTCCAGGACCAGACCTGGCGCCTTAAGTACACGCCGGATCATGGCGATCTGGTGAAGTCCCTTTACATTCCCGCACTTTCGAGCGCTGTGCGCTACGACCGGTTGACCGGATACTTTCGGGCGTCGGCGCTTGCCCTCGCAGCGCGAGGCGTCGAGCGGCTTGTTGCCCGTGGCGGGCGCATGCGAATGGTCGTGGGTTGTACTCTGGCACCGCCTGAGATCGCTGCTATCGAAAATGGTGAGAGCATCCGCGCGCAGGTCGAGAAGAACCTGATCGCGCACCCGCTTGCTCCTCCGGACTTCGAAGCCGCACAGGCACTTGAACTTGTTGCCTGGATGGTGACGGAGCGATTTCTCGAAATCAAGGTGGCCGTGCCATGCAACAGCTCGCGACGGCCTATTCCCGCCGACGGCATCTTTCATGAAAAATCGGGGATCATCGAGGACAAGACCGGCGATCGGATTGCATTCAATGGCAGCTTGAACGAGACCGAGGCCGGATGGACCCGCAATTGGGAAAGTCTGAACGTCTTCACGTCCTGGCGCGATAAGGACCGCGTTAACGAGGAGGACGAGAACTTTGCTCGTATCTGGGCCGATAAGGCCAAGCATGTGATCACACTCGATGTGCCTACCGCCGTCCAGGCTGACCTGATGCGCTTCATGCCTGATTCCGACGGCCCTGCCCGGATGAAGAAGACCGAAGCAGAAGCGCAAGAACCAGCAAGTTCGATTATGATCGGACATCCCGAGGTCGGACCGACACCGGTCCCCGCGGATGAGCTACGCAAGCGCGTTTGGGCATTTGTCGCCGCCGCCCCGAACCACCCGAACGGCGGTGATCGCGTCGGCGAAGCGACAGCAGCTATCGCACCATGGCCGCACCAAGTCCGTGCTTTTCACCGGATGTACGACAATTGGCCGCCGAAACTCTTGATTGCCGATGAGGTCGGTCTCGGCAAGACAATCCAGGCCGGGCTTTTGCTCCGCCAAGCATGGCTGGCTGGAAAAGCTAAGCGAATTCTCATCATGGCGCCCAAGAACGTCTGTCGCCAATGGCAGATCGAGCTTCGGGAAAAGTTCAATTTGAACTGGCCGATTTACGATGGGCAGAAACTCAACTGGTATCCGTCGCCGGTCATGCGCGGGCAGCACGAGCGGTCTGTTGGACGAGATGTTTGGCACAAGGAGCCCATCGTTATCGCGTCGAGTCATCTGCTGCGCCGGGGCGATCGCCAGCGTGAGTTGCTGGAAGCCGCAGAACCCTGGGATTTGATTGTTCTCGATGAAGCGCATCATGCCCGGCGCAGGGGTGCTGGGACCGCAGCAGAGAGTGGCCCAAATGCGCTGCTGCGCTTGATGCGACGGCTTGTCGATCGTACGCAGGGTTTAGTCCTACTGACGGCGACGCCGATGCAAGTCCATCCGGTTGAAATTTATGATCTTCTGGCATTGCTGGGCCTGCCGCCAGAATGGACTGAACAGGGCTTCCTCCAGTTCTTCAATCAACTCGTGGATGACTCACCAAGCCACGAAGCATTCGACCGTCTGGCCGCGATGTTCCGCTCTATCGAAAATGCCTATGGCAAAGTCCACACAGAAGATCTTGAAAAAGACGGCGTGACGAGCAGCCTTCGAGGAAAGCGCATCTTGGCTGCGTTGAGAGACGAAGCAAGTATACCGCGACGGCAACTCGAAACCGCCGACAGAAAGGCCGCACTGTCGTTGATGCGGCGACACACTCCTGTTCAACGATTGATTTCGCGACATACGCGTGAGCTTCTCCGCAAGTATTTCAAGGCGGGAAAGCTCTCGACACCGATTGCCGATCGCGTCGTCGAAGACCAGTTCATCCACTTGAGCCTGGCCGAACGCGCCGTCTATGATGGGGTCGAAGACTATATTTCCTCGACCTACAATCAGGCTTCAATGCAAGAGCGGAACGCTGTCGGCTTCGTAATGACAATCTATCGTCGCCGGCTGGCAAGCAGCTTCTTTGCACTTGGTCAAACACTTCAGGGACACCTTGATGCCGTCGAAGGAACGTCGCGCCCCGGGCAACAGGTTGAGTTGTTCGACGATCTCGATGATGACGAGCGAGCAGATCGCGATGCCGATGATGTGGAGAAGCTAGAGCAGGAAGCACTAGCAATTGAGGAAGCGGGCGACATCAAAGCGTTGCTGGATCAAATCCGATCTCTGCCTGTTGATACAAAGCTTACTGCCTTGCGTTCGGCCATCGAAGAACTTCAAGCCGAAGGCTATCAGCAGGTAATGGTGTTCACTCAGTTCACGGACACCATGGATTTCATTCGTGATCAACTTTTCAAAACCGGCGGCCACAAGCTGATGTGCTTTTCTGGCCGGGGAGGCGAAGTGCCCGGAGCGGATAATTCGTGGCGAACCATCAGTCGCGACGATGCGAAGAAAAGATTTCGCGACAAGCAAGCCGACATTCTTCTTTGCACAGACGCCGCCGCTGAAGGGTTGAACTTCCAGTTCTGCGGTTCGCTGATCAATTATGATATGCCATGGAATCCTATGCGGGTGGAACAGCGCATCGGCCGTATCGACAGGCTCGGACAAAAGTTTCCTGAAATCAGAATCATAAATCTGCACTACGCTGATACCGTGGAGGCGGATATTTACTGCGCACTTCGCGAGCGCATTGGTCTCTTCGAGACCGTTGTTGGTCGCCTTCAACCAATCTTGGCGCGGCTGCCTTCGATCTTGTCGGATTCTGTCCTGAATGGCCGTACAAAACCGAAGGAGCAACGAGAAGCGATTGTCTCTGGCGTAGAAGCCGAAGCCAATCAGTTCGAACAGACGGGGTTTGATCTGGATGCCGTCACCGACCCGGAGCTGCTGGAGCCGGAGCGCATTGCGCCGCCGATGACATTGGATGATTTGGAGGGCGTTATCACTCGATCTGAGCTTCTTCCGGCAGGCATCGAAGCTTCGGCACTAGGACGTCGCGAATATCGATTCCGTCAGCCTGGCATGGGACGCGACGTGCGGGTAACTACAGATCCGAGCTACTATGATCAAAACGCCGACAGCGTGGAACTGTGGTCTCCTGGCAATCCGGCCTTCCCCGATGTAAACGCGATGCTCAATTCAAACTTGACGAGTGATGTGTTGACGTTGGCACAGCTACTGCAAACCAAACGAGAACCATAACAATTGTAACGCTTGTGCACGGATAAGAAGGAGCGCCTTCGCCAGTTCTGGGTCCATCTCAACTGAAGCTGATATCCGCTATCGGACGAACAACGTTAGCAAAGATCGCCGCCAAGTGGATGTGGTGCCTACTTGATAAGTGGGCACCAGCGTTACCCAGGCCAGCGTTTTTGGACCTCAGCTCGAACGGGTGTTCTGACCTCGGGTGGCGCTTTCCGGACGTAGTCCAGGGCCATCGATCTAGCAGCTTCGTCTTCAAGGCTATCAAGGTATGCAATCGCAGCCTCGGTGCTGAACGGAACGTTCAAGGTGTCCTTGAATCTGATTGGCAGGGCAGTCCAGACGATCGCTGAGAAGCCTTCTGGGCCGGCCCATTCCCTGATTGCATCAACGGCGAGCGGATGACGTTGTCTGGCCACCGCGCTTTCAGTGTTGTCCTGCAAGTCAACGAATCCGATCATTGCTTGTCCGCGTAGGTCGGCCGGAATCTTTGCGCCCGGTTTACTTTCCCGAACCCAGAGGTTCTCGATAGCCTTGTCGAGATCTTCAAATGAGCTCACACCCGAATAGGTCGGGCAGGGAGTGCCGAAAGTCTCATCTATTACGAGCGTGAGGCGGCCATCGCTGGACACGCGGCAAAATTCAATAGCGAGCCGTGGTCCGTTCGGTCGGAAGTCATCGGCCAGCAATAGTTCGCCGCGGTTCCAGACAAGTGAGCCCCAAGCAAGCACCCCGATTCTCATTGGCTATCACCGCTCTCTGTCTTGCCCAGCTGGCATTGCTATTTTCTCCTTGGCGAGGAAAGTAAGGTCGCCGCACCACGACGTAGGTGCGGAAGGTAGAGGTAAGCAAGTCAGATCGGTTCATCATTCGAGACGCTCTCTCCCCGCTTACCGGGCTCGGGCACCCATCCTGCGTCGCGCGTGATTATTCATAATATTGTATCATACGCGCGCGAGTATCAGTATGATGCATCAAATCTTGACGCAGCCTCACGAATGTGATATATAATCCTATATCGACGTAACCAGTCGATCAGGATAATATATCATGACTTACAAGAGTGAACATCTTTTGGCACAGCTCAGGGAAGTCCGGGAAGCCTCCGGGACGAGCCAACGCGCGCTGAGCGAGCGGACCGGACTCACTCAAAGCCACATCTCGCAAATCGAAGGCAGAAAGCTTGAGCCGGGCCTCTCCAGCTTCATCGAGCTCGCGCGCGCGCTCGACCTGGAGCCGATACTTGTTCCCAAGAAGCTGATCCCTGCTGTCCTTGGAATCATCCGAGCGCAGGCTGGGCCGGACGCCATGATCCGAGACGGACGGACGATCGACAAGAAGCTCATTCGCATCCTGAAAAGGGTCAGGCAAAAGCTTGGGGGCTCGGCCGACTTCGACCGGATCGAGGGCAGCCTGGAACTACTGCAGCACGCGCGCCTCGGTGTGGCGGAGGCGGACGCTTATCATCGGCTTCTCGACAATCTCGAAGCTCTGGAGAAAAGCGATCAACCCGACGGGCGAACGCTCCACGACATTGCGATCAAGCTCCAGCATCTCCGCAACATGAGTGCGCACAACGTGTCACCTTCGCCTCGCGCGGCTTACGCGCTTGATGATGAGGATGACAGCGATGCCTGACGTGTCCGTACTCGATGTCAGGCTCTATGGCCGCTCGATCGCCACCTTGACCAACCTTCAGGGCGACAGAACCATCTTCGCGTTCAACGAAGATTACGTTGCCGATGAGAACCGCCCAACGCTCAGTCTTTCCTTCAAGGACGACCTCGGCGGTCTGCTCACGGACTTCAAGCCCACCCAGCGTGTGGTGCCGCCTTTCTTCTCAAACCTTCTTCCCGAGGGGCATCTTCGCCGTTATCTGGCGGAGCGCGCTGGCGTCAATCCGCAACGCGAATTCTTTCTGCTCTGGATGCTGGGGCGCGATCTTCCGGGTGCGCTATCCGTACACCCCGTAGAGGGCGAAGCGCTGCCGCCGGGCGTTGACGAGGAGCCGAAGGACAATCGACCGAATGCCCTGAGGTTTTCTCTTGCAGGCGTCCAGCTCAAATTCTCCGCGCTCGAGAACGGCGCGAAACGCGGCGGCCTGACGATTCCTGCAGAGGGCGTGGGCGGCTCTTGGATCGTAAAGCTTCCCTCGCAGCAATTCGCGGGCGTTCCCGAAAACGAATATTCGATGATGACCATTGCCAAACAGCTCGGGATGGACGTTCCGGACCTGCAGCTTGTCGACCTTGGAGCAATCAACGGTCTGCCCGAAGGTATCGGAGAACTCAAAGGCCCGGCGCTCGCCGTGAGCCGGTTCGACCGCAGTCCGCAAGGACCTGTCCACATAGAGGACTTTGCCCAGGTGTTTTCCGTGTTCCCGGACGATAAATACAAAGGTGCGAGCTACCGGACTATCGGTAGGGTCATCGGCATCGAAGTCGGGGACAGCGGTGTGTCCGAGTATATTCGCCGGCTCGTGTTTAGCGCGCTGATTGGCAACGGCGACATGCACCTCAAGAACTGGTCACTCATTTACCCGGACAAGAAGACGGCCGCGCTCTCGCCCGCCTATGACCTGCTCTCGACGATCCCCTACATCAAGGGAGAGGATACGGCAGCGCTCAATTATTCGCGCACCAAAAAGATGGCAAAGCTCACGACCGACGAGCTAAAGCACCTTGCCGCCAAAGCCCTGCTTCCTGAGCGCTTGGTGATGAGCGCTGCTAAGGAAACCGTCCAACGCTTCAAGGACGTTTGGAAGTCCGAGAAGTCCAAGCTGCCGCTCGCGAAGAACGTGATAGAGGCAATCGACAACCATGCGCCAACCGTCCCGCTTTACGAGGAGCTGGGCTGACGCTTCACGCACGAGACCATTCTATGCGCGAACGCGTATAAAGTCGGCTTATGCGGGATCGCGTATAAAAACGCGGTTCCGAGGGGAGCCGGAACCGCGCTGAACACAACGGCGGGGGGGGGTTAGCCGTTTGCGGGAGCCTTCGGGCCTTTGTCTGCCTTCCCGTCAGACTTGGTAGGAAGAGCTTCAAGAGCCTTCTCCAGGCGCTTGAGTGCCTGAACTGGCCATTAAAGCGGACATAATACCGGCCAACAAGCTCCTATTACTGCGCATAATATCATGTTATATATGCATATATGGTGACACTGCATGTGGACATGAAAGCGGCCAAAAAGGTGGCGGAGGATCGGGGCGAGACGGTCGGCTTGATGGAGCCGCTTCTGATATCGGAGAGTTCGCCGAAGCGAACCCGACTGACCGACGTTGCGCTCGAGCTCGGCCAGCTTTCAGCCGGTTTTCGCAAGAGTTTGCCGAACGGTGTGATGGTGGCGCTGTCGGATCTCGTGCGCTCGATGAATTGCTATTACAGCAACCTGATCGAGGGCCACGATACGCATCCCGTCGATATCGAGCGCGCGCTGAAGAACGACTACAGTGCCGACCCGGAGAAGCGGAACCTTCAGCTGGAGGCAAAGGCACACATCGAGGTGCAGCGCTGGATTGACGGCGGCGGTTTGAATGGCCGCGCGCTCACGGCCGGTGGCATCCGCGAAGTCCATAAGCGCTTCTGCGACGAACTGCCGGACGCCCTGCTCACCGTCAAGCACCCCGGCACCGGTGAATCGTTGCCCGTCATCCCGGGTGCGTACCGGACGCGCGACGTGAAAGTCGGGCGGCACATCCCGGTCAGCCCAGGAGCGGTGCCACGTTTCATGACGCGTTTCGAAGAGGGCTACGCGAAGCTTGGCAGGACGGATACGATCCTGGCCGCGGCCACGGCACATCACCGCCTAGCATGGATTCACCCGTTTCTCGACGGCAACGGACGC
The DNA here is from genome assembly GCF_036262015.1 of Hyphomicrobium sp. Lineage (GTDB taxonomy): Bacteria > Pseudomonadota > Alphaproteobacteria > Rhizobiales > Hyphomicrobiaceae > Hyphomicrobium_C. Next base: position 121,139 of record NZ_DATAJR010000004.1, read on the forward strand.
GTTATGCGGCTCATGTCGCACGCCGTGCTGCGGGAAGCCCTCGATACCGGTGGGGTGTGGTCCATTGCGCGCGGCCTTGCGCGCAATGTCGATGCCTACAAGCAGCATCTTGCCGCCTGCGATCTCACCCGCCGCAACGATCTCGACGGCAGAGGCAACTTAAGTGAGGAGGCGCTGGCCGAGTTTACGCTCTTCTTCCTGGAGATTTGCGTCGACCAGGTGAAATTCATGGAAGAGCTCGTCCGTCCAGACGAACTGCGGAATCGCATTCTGCTGTGGAGCGAGGAGGAGACCCGGATAGACAGGCTGCCCCCGAAATCCGGCAGCGTGCTCGAAGCGATCCTTTATCGCGGCGAGCTTCCACGTGGCGATGTCGCGGACTTGCTGCAGACGGGACCGCGAAACGCCAGACGCGCCGTGTCCGCCTTGGTTGATGCCGGTGTGGTTCAATCCGACAGTACCCGGGCTCCTCTCAGACTTGCCTTTCCGGCAAGTCTCGCCTCTCGCTGGATGCCAGGCCTGTTTCCGGAGAAGCCATCGTCGAGTTAATCACGCACCAGTTCTGGTTTGGACCGGATCTACAGTGTGCAAGCCCAGACTATTGGAATGAATTTGACGCGGGGACCGGCAGCATCCGCAGCGGCGAGCTCGTTCCAGGTTTCCGGCAGGATCACGCCACCGGCGGGTCGCATTGGACTTTTTGGACAACGAAACGCGGCCCCGAGGGGAGTCGGGACCGCGGGTCGCTTGCAAGAGCGGTTGACGGTTAGGCTGTGGGCGCCTTTGGCCCCTTCTCACTCTTCTTCTCGGCCTTGGCCGGGACGGACTCGAGCGCCTTTTCACGGCGCTCGATCACCTGAGCGGCCGTCGCGTTCGAGAGAAGCGTTCCTGCCGTCGTCTCGACGCGAGAGCGGAACGTCTGGTTCAACGTGTAGTCTTTCTCTTTGATCTTCGCCGCGTCTTCCTTTGTGAACGGCTGCGCCAGCTTAATGTTAGCCGCCGGCACGTAGCGATCGGAGCCGAGGTTCACGAGCGCAACTCCCTGCCCCTTGATGTCATCGAGGCTTTCGACCGTGAGCTTGGTCGTCTTGTCTGCGAACTCGATCTGCAGCTGGAACTTGCTGGCGTCGCCGATCTGATCGTAGCGTTCGGCAAGGCGGGCGCGGTCTTCTTCGGTGACCGGCTTGATTTTTCGGATAGCTGAGACGGGAACAACAGCACCCCCGTTTATTTTCAAAGTTTTACTCATAATAGACCTCAAAAGTTTTTGGTTGGTTGTTTATTGCAATCATTTGCAATTATGAGTAAACAATAAAAATACATTGGATGTATATGTCAAGAAATTATTATGCAATATATTTGAGCTTTCTAATATGAAAATAGAAATAAATGGCAATTACCGGACCGTAGATTTAATAGCCGTGTTTCAGCACTTGGTTGCTCAACTTGAAGCCCTGGGTGCTGAGGCCGTCGAAGAAATCTCCGTGGAGCTGGCGCTGCAAAATGCTCGCGGGCGTCGACTGGGTTTAGCGGACGATGCTGGCGACGTTGAGCATTTGAGGTTGGAGATCTTCGATTTGGCGCGCCCATGCGTGGGCACCGGTCGACTAAAGGTCGTTGAGGCCCCTGCCCCGCATCGAATGAAGCGGGCACCCAAGGCGGTCCCGCGTCGGGCGCGTCGATTTTAAGTGTAAGGCCCCCGCTTACGCAGTTTCTGAAATTCAGGGCGCGCAGGACTTATTGCGCCAGGGATCGTTACCCGCATGGGCGGAAACCAGTCTTCGGGTTCCGTGGCCGCGCCATAGAGCCCGATCGGCTCGCAGAGCCGAGGCGCCCAGATCACATGGCGTATGGTTCGACGTTGATGCGGATGAATGTGTCTATGAAGCACGTCCCGAAAAATTACGGGGCATCTTCGATGTCATGGATGCCCAGCTTGTCGGCGAAGCTTCTATTCCTTCGCTTGGCGCGGGAATGAATGGACGAGAGTTTGATGATCTCGACCTGGGCGGATGCGATCTGGACATCTTCCTTGCCCTCTTCATAGGCGTTGATGGCGACGTCCGAACGCCTCACCCAATCGCCGTGCACGTTGCGGCGGTAGTCGCTACCGAGATCGATCGGGCTGAAATTCTCCCCGATCAGGTAGCAGTAGAAGCGCTCTATCTTCCTGACAGAGAAATTGGCGATGAGCGTGCAGTACCTGGGCAGCTGGTGGAGGTAGTCAGAGAGATCGACGCCGGGTTCCTTGAGTTCGATCAGGATGCACTGCGCTTCGTCAAGATACAGGAAGATATCCGGTCGCCGGTCGTCCTTGATGCCATATCGGTCTTTATCGGCCTGGGTGATCGGCCGGAAAAGCTTATCGCCTTTAATGTCAGTGATCTGGTTCAGCGGCTTGTCAGAGCAACCGTCGAAGTGGACGAATTCTTCGTTGAGGACCCAGAGGTCATTGAGACCCTCCGCCGAGACGGCCTTGCGTTTGAACAGGAGATCGTGAATCAGCCCTTCCCTGTCTTGTCTCGTTTTCTTGCCTTTTGAATTTTTGGCCGTCTTTGTCTGTACGTCGAGCTTGTTGGCGAGGATCAGGCGCAGAACATCGACGACCATTTGCCGCCGGATCACATAGCGGCTCAGCTCCTGAGTATTCTGCGGCGGTATCAAATCCAGAAGCTCTGAAGATTTCTGCGCGAGCTGTTCCTGATAGTCGGGTTCGGTCGGGCTCAGGCTCGAAAGGCTTTCAAAGAGCTTCTTGATCTTCAGGTTCTGCCTGGCCAGGCTATCCGCCTGCTTGCGGTACAGCTTGTCGGTGATCTGTTGCTCGTTATCGGACAGCCCGATGTTGGCGCCGCGAACGATGTCATCGGGTATGCCATGGGCCTTCGCGATCTCGGCAACGTTCTTCTGCTGGCGCTCCTTCAGCTCAAACAGTTCGCTGTAGATTCCAGGGATGATCGTCTCGACGGCCTTTTCGATATCATCGAAGAAAAGGAACTCCTGTTCGGGATCAAAGAACAGATCTTCCCGAACGAGCTTCTCCGTCTCCTTCTGAGAGGGGAAGGTAAAATGATCCACGGCGTGACTGACGTTGTGTTCGCTGTCGAGGGCGTCGCCGTAGATGGCGGTCTTGAACCTGTGCCCCTCGACGGCTTCGGTCTTTTTGATTTCGCGGAATTTCAGTTCGTCGACGGGGACGTTCTTGCTGCAAAGGACCACGCCGTTTGTGGGAAGCTCGGATTCGGGCAGCTTGAAATGAGCCCAGTTCAGCGTCTCGCGGTGGTGGATTTGAGGGACCCACTCGATGTCGTCCGACGTCCTGCTTTTGATTTTGACGTAAGGGACATTGATCGTCCCGTGCGTCAGGGGAGAGGGAATATCATCTGCAGTGATCGTCTCGGAGCCGGCAGGCTTCCCGTTCCGGATCAGCTCTATCTTGATGGCAGGAACCGCGCTGGGATTGCGCTCTTTGTCGAGATACAGCCGAAGCAGATAGTGGCTCTTGATGGCATTCTTGACCCCTTCGAGGGTCAGATGATCGAAGAACGCCTTCTCCTCTCCCTTGAAGGAAAAGCCGGATAGAGCAAGTGTCGTCCCGCTGGGGACATCATCTGGCACCGGTTCAATCGAGCTGTCGCGTATGTAGCTCGAGCGATTGCAGGTGAAATGACGCTTAAAGACGCGGTCGTCCTCGCGATAAAAGCTCGTCACCTCGATCTGGTCGGCGCGATGCAGGAACTGGATCCGTCCCGAACCGCGGTTGTTGTAGCCCTTGCTATTGTCGAGCAGCATCTCGAACCGTTCGAAGTTCTCCCCATCGAAGCCGATTCCGTTGTCGACGATCTCGACGCGCTCAAGTTCCTTGGCTTCTTCCAGTATGCCGCTGAAGAAGAGTTTGACCCGAACCTCGCCAACGGGGTCGACGCCGAATTTCTTTTGCCTGAGGGCAATGGATTCGAGCGCGTTGGTGATCGCCTCATAGAGCACGGCCAGTGGGAGGCGTGATCGGGGGATCAGCTCCATGACGCCGGCGAGTGTGATAGGGGCGGTGGTGGCTTTCATAAGGAATGCTTTGTCATGATGCGTCGGTGCGGGTTGAGAAATTGCTCGGGCGAAACCCTAGCTCGGGATTGGGTCGGGCCGGCCGGCGCATTGAGCATATCCACAGCTTGGCACCCGATCTATCTCGCCGGCCAGTCTCTCCCACCCTGCTCGCCTCAATTCGTCTTACGGTGTTGTTCGATCACCAGTCCCTGACTGCGCAGTAGTTCGGCCAAAGCGTCAATGGAATGTGTACCGCCGCGTTTGCCTCTAAGGCGACGTCCATCCTCGATCATGTCCTCGGGCTTGATGTGGTAGCCGGCGGCATGGAGAGCCTTCAGCACAATGTGGTTGATGGAAACGCGCTCACGCGCAGCGCGCAGCTTGATTTCCATGAACGCGTAGTCCGGCACGAAGGATTTGACCGGCGTAACTTTGGTCTTGGGCGGTGACGCCGCCTGGGCAGACCTGCCGTCGGGTGCAGCTAGCGCATCGACGGGCTGCCCCCCTGCCCCGTAGTCCGGCTCCCGAGCTAATGCACTAGTCGGTATCGGTAGAACAGCTTCCGGCGCAGTCAGCGACGGCACGCCTTTGGCACGGGCCATGGCCTCGATCCGGCTGTCGATATCGTCGGTGATGGGAGCAAAAGCCTTGCGTTTGTCGGTCATGGCTTACTCCGCGGCTTGAAGGGCGTGCTGTGCGTGCGACATCGGATCGATGATCTCTTCGATCTCGTCGAGAAGGGTGGCGATCTCGAGCCCCGCCCCTTTGCCAGTCTCGGCCTTGCTGGGCGGTTCGCCGTTGAGGAACATCTCGCGGTAGGCGGTGCGTTCAACGAGGACAGTCTTGAACATGGGCAGTCCCAGGCGAGCCAATTCGTTGAATGCGAAATCGCTGACGCGTGTTCGCAGCGGATACATCTTGGTCAGCAACAGGCGATAAGGGATCTTGCGGGTGGCGGTCTCCTCGATATCGCGGATGTCACCGGCGATGACGAGCGCTTCACGAATATCGGGCTCTGATGCCTGGGCGGGGATGATGACGAGATCGGCCCGCGCAATGGCCTTCTGCATGGTGAGCTCGCGGGCCCCGGCCAGATCGATCAGGATGTGATCGAAGTCCCCTGCCCCGTGGCGGCTTTTGAAGATCGAGGTGAAATTGTCCGCCGTCGCGGCTTCGACCATAAGCCTGTCGACGGGGAATTTTTGGCTCCACCTGTGCACGGTGCGGTTCTGGTCGAGATCGAGGATGAGAACGCGGGCGCCTTCGAGCGCGAGCGCGGCGCCGGCTGCGGCGCATGTTGTGGATTTTCCGACACCTCCTTTGGACGAAGCGAATACGACGATCATGGTGCTTGGGCCTCCGCGCCCGAACCTCCTGGGTTGAATGAAGGGGCAAAAGGGAATTTGCCCGAGAGCGTACTTGTGTAGTTGGTGACTTGGGCAGTTAGGAACTTGGGTCGTGGAGTACTTGGGCATTTGGCCGAACGGCCGTAAATATAGTCAGTATAAAGAATAAATATCGAGTTTCAACGACAAATCGCAGATTTGAGACGTTTTTGCTCGGCGAGGGCGCGGCTATTTTCCATATGGAATGGCCGGATTGGGCAAGTGGGGCAAATGCGCAGAAGGTCAAAAGCGAAGTTGCCTTTTTGGGCAAACACCCTCTTGCCCTAACGGGTAAGAACGACGAGGCCACCATACGTCGCCAGTCGCTAATGTTGTGCCGAAGGGGCAAGACCGGTTAGAATCGAAGGGTGAGCTACTGCGTTTACGGCATCATCGACCCGCGCACCGACATGATCTTCTACGTCGGTCAGACCTCGCGTTTCGAGTATCGCAAGGCGGAACACATCGAGGGCACCGACCAGCTCTCGGGTTTTGTCATCAAGCAGATGAGACTGAACGGCTTCGTGCCGTTGTTCGTAGTGCTCGAGACGAACAAGACCGAAACGGATTCGCTGTCGGCGGAAATTTTCTGGATCGAGCTTCTGCGGGGCAGGGGTCTCGAGATCGTCAACGCGCAGGCGGTCGGCGGTTATGCGGCTCGCCGGGAAAGGCGTGATCAACTTTCGGCCACGCTCGATGAGATGAGCCAGATCAAGCCGGCGCGCCACGGTTTGCGCGATCTGGCCAACGGCAGGTCGTTGCGGCGGAACAAACCCTGGACCGCGGCCGAGGTCAAACGTCTCAAGGGCATGAAGCGGGTGAATATGTCCGACGAGTCGATCGCGGACGCACTTCAGCGCACGCCGGCTGAGATACGTAAAAAGGCGAAATCCCTGAAGCTGTGATTCCGCCCAGCCGGTAGGTGATTCGTGCAGGACCAATCCCAAAACAAACATGCTCCGGCGAAGCCGGGCAACGATGATGACTCCAGCAAGGCGCGAACGGTGGCCACTGAGAGCGGTTTCGGATTTTGGCTCTCCGGAGAGTGCCGATCACAGCCAATGTGCATCAGCGTGGTTGGAACGGGCCACACGAAGCGGTTGCGGCTTGGGGTAGGGGGTTGGCGCGCGCTCACAAGAGAGGCCGGTTGCTCGTCCCGCCGAGCAAGGCTGAGGAGTTGGGGTTCCGTCAGGGTTTCAGTCTTGTGGGATCGGAAGCCAAGGCATCCTTCAAAAACCTTCAACCGATCGGCCCTTATGGGCCGATGCCATATTAGGTGTGGCGCAGCGAGCGCTTGCGCGAGCGAAGGGCAGGGGACCTAGACTCATGGCCGCTTATGCGGCCATTCCTTTTTGCCGAGCAGAGCGAGGCTATCTCACTTCCTTGTCGAACAAGGGATAAGAAGGATTCAAATAGGGAAGGGATACGGAGGCCGGAAACTCGGAATCGGCGCGGATTTCCGGCGAGTCGCGCGAACCGGTCTGCATGCTACACCTCCCGTGAGCAGGGGCGCTGCAGGCTCTGCCTTCCGTCTGCGGGCCAATTTTGTGCCTCCAATCACAGAGCTGCATGTTCCACCTCCCGGGTTTTGAGTGAGCTGCACGCTCCACGTCTCGGCCTTGGGTGACACGCAAGCCCCTTCATGGGGCCTGGGAAACGCCTCTGCACGCTGCGCCTCCTGCGATCCGCACGGTCCACCTCCTGTCCGCTGCGCGCTGCGCCTTCTGGGCCGACTGAAATTTCCGGAGAAAGGCGGATGCTGCACGCTCTACCTACCGGATCGGACCGAAATATCCCAAAACCGGCGCTGATCGAGCGTTTCTACAGCAGCGACGCGTCGAGTTCTGCATGCTCCACCTCCTGGCCCCGAATCGCCTCTCGACCTCCCGTCATGCGATGGTAGGCGGAACGTGCAAGGGGCCACGGCTCAGGCCTCGACCGCCTTGCGCAAGCGCGGCGGGGAGAGCTGGCGGAAACCTGTGGCCGGCTCTTCCGGGCGCTGCGCGCTCAATAAACCCGCGTTCAGCAGGATAGAGCGGGCGTCTCTGGCGCGGGCGTTGGCGGCCTTGATGTCGTCGACGAAGTCCGAGTGCGGCGTCAGCGTGAACAGCACGTCGAGAATGGCGGTTTTTTCGTCGCGACGCTCGGCGCTGTAGGTCCAGAGCACGCGGCGCTCCTTGAGTTCATCGAGCGCGCGCTCGACGGTCTGCAGGTTGGCGCTGGGACGGCAATTATGCAGGAGCCCGCTGTCGCGCGCGATGGTCGAGAACAGGATGCTGTAGGGGTGGCTCAAGTGCGCGTTGGTGTATTCATGGCTGAGGCGCTTGTGGAGCCACCGTGCCAGGGGGGATTTAAGGTCCATCAGGATGGCGTAATTGAACTGGCGGTAGGAGAGCGCATTGATGCTGGTGCTGATCAGCGCAGGCAACCGGGCGGTCCACATGGCTTTCGGGTCCTCGCGCAGCTCGGCGCGGGTCACGCGGGTGAGATCGTTGAGGATCGGGTTTGTGTAGACGATCTTCTTGGCGCCCCGGCCTTCGATGGTGACGTCGAGCACGGTTTTGGAGAGGATTTCGAGGGACTGCTTGATTTCGGCGATGGAGCGCGTCCGGCCGCGGCGGGCGAGCTCGGTGCGGATCATATGCAAAGTGAAGCGAACCCAGCTTTCACCGCGGCGGCTGTTGTGAAGACCGCAGGCCTGGGCGGTGAAGATCTTCTTCAAGACCTCCTCAACGAGTTCTTCGTCAGCGGAAGGGTAGCAATCGACCCGCTTGCCGTCGATGAGGATGCTGGCGGGCTGCAGGCTGACCGTACAGACGAGGGTGGGGTTATCCGCCTTCGGAGCGGGGCGGTATTCGAAGCTTCTCTGATAGACGGGCAGGCGACCGGAGCTGTCGCGCTTTTGCGCCTGCATGCGGGCCGTGAACGAGTATTTCGGGATGGCGTCCCATAGCTCGATCGTGTTCGAGAGGTTTTCCGACTTTCCGAAAAACTGCGTGAAGAGGTCGTACTGGAGGTCCTGGACCGGCGAGGGCAGGGCGGACGGAGAAACGTTATCGATCAGTTCAGAAGACACGCCGACATCGTGCGTAACCCACGTCCGCTCAGTCAACTGAATTTCACTTTTTTGTCCCCAGTCGGTCTGGCGTACATTTTCAGTAATTGTCCCACGTGAGACATAGTCAACAGGGGCTATGAGCAGTGCCTGGTGACAAAGGCCTCGAAGTCGCAATAGACCTTGTTGTTGCCGAGCAGCTTCCGGCGCGCGCTGATGAAGGGGGCAAGCGTATCCCATGCGCCGCGGAAGGTGGATCGCCGTTGCTGCAAGACGGTGCCGCGGTGCAGGTCGCGGCGGAGGTAGGATGCCGCCAGGAACTCATAGTAGCCCAGCAGCTGCAGGATATCCTCGCGTTCCGCGTCGCTCAGCGCATTGTAGTCGGGCCGGGTATCGTTGATGCGGTGATTGACGATCGCGTGGTGTGTCCGGAAAAAGCGATCGTTGGTCAAAAGCGGCGCCAGAACCGACAGGGTGTACTCGCGCCGATGGCGGGCATTGGAACCGCGATATCCGAAGAAGCCGGCGCAGACGGCAGCGAGCACGGAGAGAATGGTTGCGGCCGCTTCCGGGTTTGCGAAGGCGAACTCCTGGAGGGTCATGGATTGCGCCCCTATGCAGCCTACGGTGTCTTGGATTTGGCGAGCACGTCGGCGCAAGCGCCGATGGCTGTGACAAGCTTTTCCACGAACATGTCGAGGTTTTTGTCGTACTCCGCCCTACTCGACGCGCGGAGGTCTTGTGGCTTTAGGAAAAGGTAGCTCGACGCCACCTTGAGGTGGGTGAAGTCGCCGGTCAGCTCCACGCAGGGCTTCCACTTGGTTTGGCTGAGACTGATGGCCGCCGTGTTGACGTTGAAGCGACGTGTCGCGAGTTCGCCCGACTTGAGCAGCTTCCGGAAAGCGGGGGGACTGCTTTTTGCGGTGACGAACTTCTGATCAATACCGTTGACGGAACCGATGAGAGTTTCGGCTTCGCGAATGATGTGTGCTTGGATCTGCGGATCGTCATCCGCGCCCGCGCGTGCAGTGACGGCGAGGCCGCACAGGGCGATCGTGAGAAGGAGGCGTGTCGATGTCATGGCGGGCTCCTTGAAACACAGGGTCTAGTCGGTGATCCGGAAGTCCACCGCCGCGACAGCGCGCCCCGTGATGGGGAGCGCCTGCACGGTTGTGGCCAATCGGTCGAGGTGAAACCCTGCCAGCGGCCAGGGCGGAAGGGTTTGCGGGTCGTGAGCGGGCTGGCCGGGAATGTCGACCGGTGTGGATGTCCAGATGCCGAACAGCCGGTAGAGACCTGGATCTTCCGCGAGGGAATAGGCGTCCTCGTCCTCTTTGCACGGGAGCAGCACAGTGGTGTCGCTCACGGCGGTCGTGGGCGCCAGGCACGAAGGCATCAGGCAGGTGATCCTGTTTGAGAGATCATCGGCGACCAGGATCAGGTGTCCGTGCGGAGGTACGCTTGCCTGGATCATCATGCGATCGTCGGCGCCGCACACGATCCCAACCGCGGTCGGTTGCGTGGGGGCGATCGGCGCGCGCCTGCGCGTGACCGGAACAACCTTGATCTGGATAAGAAATCGCGGCGATTGCGGATCGCCTGCGGCGGCCAGATCAAGCAACGTCTGCCGTCCAAAATGGCCTGGCCGCCCGGCATAGGTGCCGACGCGGGCGCTTCGGAGGGCGGATTTGAAATCGTCGAGAGCGAGCAGGAATACGGCGTAATCGAGCTTGTCGCCCAGATTGTAGAGCGCGATCAGGATCGAGAGTTCCTGATAGGTGATGGCTTCCTTGCCGATGCGCTTGCGCCGGAAGCTGGCCGCGTCAGTCGACATGGCACGCGCGAGGTAGGCGTTCCTGAACTTCCGCGCTTCGTGCAGGAAGCCGATGATGCCGCTCAGATGTTCGAGTTTGGCTCCGAACTCCGGGTCGATGAATGAGCCAGGTACGGCGGGCATGTGCAGCGTTCCTTTGCGGCGCTCGCGGATCAATGGCGGTCAATGGTGTTCATAATAGGGTAATAGTCTAAAATGAACATTTAGGACCAAGCGAATGGGCCCGCTTAATCCGGATGCCGAAACCACGGACGTCGGAGACCGAAAGGCAGACCCGATTTTTCTGCATTTCGGATGAGGGTAAGGATGCCCTTTTGAAGCACCGCCCAACAAGGGGAGGGAAGTTGAGGGAACTTGCGTATTGGCGCGTATAAACCCCCGAGATGCTCGCAAATCGCCCCTTGTGCGCGTGGCCGCGTGTCACTAGTTCGCAGTTTGTTTCACCGGAAACGCAGGAGCGAATCGTGAGTGACGAACGCGACGGCATGCTGGCCAGTCGGTTTTCAAACCGGGATGAACGCGCATCCAGCGCCCAGCATCCTGCAAATCAAATCCAACGGCGGCGGCAGAAAAATCTTTCGCTGTGCGATCAGGACGCCGATCGGCTGGTGAAGCTCGCGAAGCGGGATCGGCTCAGCCAGGCGGGGTTGCTGGGGCGAGCCCTCGATGCTTACGAGGAACTGCACGGCAAATTAAGGGAGTAGGGCCGTGCGCATCTTGATGATGGTGGTTTGCGTCGGCGCCGCGCTTATGATGATTGCCGTTTCGACGTCGATGAACTTTCTCTTCATGCAGTCGCTCGCGCAGACCGACGCGGAAGGCTGCGCGCTGGGCGGCGCGTCGGCGGCGTCCGACATCATTAAATCCTGTCTGCCCTGGTTCATTTCATTGGCCTTCGTCGCCAGGCGGTGGGTCTTTGCTGCGGTCGGGTCCGTCGTATTCGTGGCCTTTTCGCTGTTCTCGTTTGCATCTGCCCTGGGTTTTGCCGCTGACGTCAGGGGCGCTATGGTTGGATCGCGGGAGGCGGCGTCCGCGGAATTGTCGCGGCTGGTTCGCGATGAAGCAGCACTGCGCGACGCGGCAACCGCGCTGGGCACGCAGCGGCCGACAAGCGTGATTGCGGCCGATCTCGCCGTCATGAGACAGGATAAGCGGTTCCACACATCGGCGGAGTGCGCGAACGCGACACTCGCGGCAAGCCGGAGCTATTGCCAGCGATATTTCGCGCTCAAGGGCGAGGAGGCGACAGCGCTCGAGGCGGTTCGCCTGGGACGTGAGATACAAGCAATCGAGAAACAAATGACGGATTTGAGGGCGAGAGGGGCCGGTAGCGAATCCGATCCGCAGGTGGCGATCCTCGCGCGCCTGCTGCACCAGGAACGTGATGCGGTGAAGACATCGCTTGTGGTCGGCGCAGCGCTTCTGGTCGAGCTTGGTTCTGGTTTCGGCCTTTGGCTGGCCCTTGGCCATTCCGATAAGCCGTCTCGCCGCAGACAGGAGGGGGCCGATGTTTCAGCATTACACGCGACAGCGGCTTTGGTACAGACTGAGCCGGCTGTTCCCGCATTACCTGCTCCGGCTTCGCGAGCGGAAGCCTTTGCGAACGACGTGAAGCAATTTTGCGTCGAGCGGTTGGTGCCGACCGATCATGGAGGGCTTACCTTCCTGGCGCTGTACAGGGATTATCAGAATTGGGCGCGCCTCAGGGATACTGAAGCCGTCGATCGCGACGAATTTGAATCCGACTTCCTGGATATTGCGAGGCTGCTCCAACTCGAACGCGACGGAGACCGCTTTGTCGGTGTCTCGACCGGCCGGCCGCACGATCTCTAGCGCGGGCAATGTAAGGCAGTGACCATGGCCACGAACAAAAGGGCATACCCCGATCCGCGTGACGACGTCCTGCGTGATCGCTTCGAGACCTTCCGGCGCGAACGTGAGCAGCGCGAGAAGAACGCGCCCAAGCGTGATCGAGAAGATAACGAACGATCCGTCGAACAGGATCGCGGCGGTCCGCGGCGAGAGCGTTAGCGCTCGCGGTCGCCATCCCGGTTGCGATCGGCATTGCGCGGTCGCCGGGGTCGTTTGGGTCGGTCTTCATTGCGGCCGGTCGCACGCGACCATTTTCCCCGGCGCGACTCTGTCTCGCCGGCGAGGGATTGACGGAAGTCATCGATGATTTTGTCCGGATGGGCATCGGCGACGATATCGGTGCGTAGTTCTTCGAGGATCGAGTCCAATCCGTCGCCGCGCCGGTCGCGGCTCGCTTGGCGGAATGACTTCTTGCGAACGGCGGAGGCAGCCCGATCGCTTTCGCTCTGTCCGCGCGCGCGGGCTTCGAAATACTGCTGGTCGCGAAGCATCTCCGCCTTGTGCCGGTTCTCGAGGGCCAGGCGTTGATCGCGGAGTTTCCGCGCCAGCGGGATCCGCGCCTCATTCATGCGCATGGTGATGTTGTCGCGTGTCTTTATAAGTTGCGCGAGCTCGCGCGACTCGTCGCGCGCCCTGCCGGTGAGCCGACGCACAGCGCGCGACGCTCTGGCAAAAATGCCGGGCATCGCCTCGCGCACGCGCCTTCGTTGAATCTCTGCATCAATGGTGTCGCGATCCCGTTTCCAGGTCTTGGCGAGAAACGCTTTGAAGCGCGCGATCTCGTCGTGCTGGCGCTTGGATAGCTGGACGCGGTCTGTCTGCTGCTGCTCGAAGCGCTCACGCTCGACCTTGGCGCGGGTCTTGTTGCGGTACCCGCGGACGATTTCCCATTCGGAACGTGTGAGGCCCTTGTACTTAGCGATCTCGCCGCGACGACGCCGCTCGTTGTTCTTTTCCCGTTCGTGCAAAATCCGCAAGCCGTGTTCGCGTGAGAAGGCCTGCGCGAAGCGGGACAGCTTATAGAAATCCTTTTGGCGATTGACCGTCTGGCCCGTCTTCGGATCGATCGGGCAGACGAGGACATGGACGTGCGCCGGAATGGAATCCTTATGTTCGACGATCACAGCCTGGCAACGTTCCATGCCGAGCGCCTTGAGGGCGCCGTGAGCCGCGCGTTTCAGCATAGCCTCATCGATCCTGGTGGCATCTTCGGGCGCGAAGCGGAGCGAGAAGGAATAGACCGGCTTTTCTAGTTTGCGCCCCGAGCGGCGAAAGGGTGTGCCAGGCGATGTTTGCTGATGGTGAAGCTGCTTGATCTCCTCCTGGTGGATGGCGGTCCAGGCCATGATGGCGCCGGCGCGCTCAAGATCGCGCACGCGGTCTTCGCCGGGAAGGATGGGGAGATTGACGAGTTCGACGAAGCCCAGACGGTCGGACGTTTTGGCCTCCTTATCGTGGCTGTAGTAGAGCATCGCGCCTTTAAAGGAGCGGCCCGATTTCGCGACGCGCGGGATCATGCGGCGTCCTCCGCACTGGGCTCTTTCAGATCCGGGATCTGTGCGAACAGCCGGTCGATATCGGCGAGTACGGCCCGCGTGTAATTCGGCAGGGCCGTATCGCCGTCGCGCCGTTTCGCCATGGTGTTCACGGCGCGGGTGATCTGGTTGAGGTTGCGGCCGATGTGAGCGAGCTCGGCGGCGACCTTCTGGCGGTGAGCTTCCTCGCGGTCGCGGGCTTCAGCCTGTGCCATCAGCGTATCGAGCAGGCGCGAGAGCTTGGCGAAGGCTTCGAGGGTGGCGGCCGGCAGCGTGGCCGGCTTGGCGAGCTTGCCGGCTTCGCGCGTGATCACGAGCGCGATCTCGTTGAGTTGCGTGATCTGGGCCATCTCGGCAAGGGAGGGCGCGGTCGACGGCCGGGCGTTGGCGACGCGGGCCTTGAGGGCGGCTTCGCGCACGAACGTGGCAGGCGCCATGCTCGCCTTGATGGCGCGCTGCTCGATGCGGTGGCGATCCTCGTCGGACACCTTGATGGTCATGGAGGTAGTGCGGGCGCGACCATAAGGAAGCGGCTTGCGGCCGGTAAACCCGCGCGGCGGACGCAGAGACTTAAGCCCGGTTGGATCGTTCATCGATCCGTCGGGCGTCTCGGTGGTCGACCCGGGATGACCCGGGTTTTCAGTGGACGCAGCACACATAGCAAACTCGACGCATACACGGTTCAACGGGTGCAATGGCGACCCGCTTTGACGCGCCATGACCCTAGGACATGTGCGGCGTCTGGCGATGGGTTCGGGGTGCAGGGGAAGGGAGAAGCGCAGCTCTCCCTTAGGCCCCTGCCCAGATTTTCGGTGACACCGAAAAATATCTGGCTACGCCCTACCCTCTGTCAGATACCATAAAATCGGGTCTTTTGTCCATCAAACGTTCACAACAGTTCATGAGATGTTTCTAATTTGGGGTGGGCAGGGCGTAAGTGCGCTGCGGGCGAAGCTCCGCGCGCACAGACGGGCGCGGCCCAATGGGTCCGCGCCCGTCGATTGCTGCCAGTGAGCGAAGCGCATGCCGAATGTGAGCGATAAGGAAGGGGCGAAGCTAGCCGTTTCGCCCCTCGCGCATCGGCTCAGGCTGCCGCCTAGCACTAGCGCTAGGTTGAAAAATCCCACGAACGGCGGTGGCCTGCGAGCCTTAGCCTAGCTGAAGCGAGTGCTAGTACTAGCCGTGTCCCTCTGCGCGTGATGGCCCCGGCAGGGGCCCCGCGCAGAGGGATCGCAGTGAGGACATTCCGCGCGACCAAACAAGCAAGTACCTCGGAGCGCGTCGAACGTCACGACGCGGGATCGGCCCGACGTCTGAAGGGAATGACAACGGTGTTCGCCGGGGCAACCGGCTGGGGTCTGACCGTGGGCCACTTTCTGAGCGCGTCCATGGTATCGGCAAGATCGCGCTGATGCATTGCGCCAGCGAGGTCGTCGCCGAGCGCGAGCCACGTGCTCCATAAGTCGTTAGGACCGTCGCCGACAGGAGGCCGTTCGGGCGGCGCTCCCGGCAGAAATTCCCCCAGCGGGGGCGGAGCGTCGTAGTCGTAGCCGAGAACTGTGAGCCCCTTTTTGCGACAGAACGCCGTGATGTCCTGATCGCTTGTGTTCAGTTGTTTGAACAGCGAGAGCCCGATGAGCGCGTCGGCAAAAGCGGCGGCAAGTTCGCGTTCGGTGTAGCGAACCGGGTGCAGAAGGCGCGTCAACACATCGGGCAAGCGGACTTCCGGCGTATCGTCGGACGTGCTGTTCATGGCGTTCGGCGTCCTGTGCTGGGCGCGTACTGGTGCGCCCGGTTACGGTCGCCAGTGACTATCGCAGAAAAGTGCAAATCCGTTGGCGGCCGCCCTGGATTGCGTACGAACTCATACGGTCTTCAGCCGATCGTCCGGAACATTGCGATCGGCATTGCGTGCTATTGGGGACGGGGTACAGGCAGGGTCAGGACCTCGGAAATCTCGAAGTAGTCGGGTTCCGCGAATACGGCGGTGATGTCATCGCCCCAGGAGCGGGCCGCCAGCTGGCGAGCGTGGGCGGGATCGCGGGCTTTCAGGTTCATCTCGCAGCCTTCAAGCGGCCAGAGGTTGACGCTGTAGTCTTTCAGCGGTGCGGGGCGATTGGATGTTTTCATGGTGCTTCTCCTTTTTGTTGTCGGGCCGGATCATTCCAGCCGGTGACACCTGCCGATCGCGGCGGAGAAGGCGCGCAGTCAATGTAACGAAACGGGCTGTCCGCCTCGGCGCTTTAGCGCCCTAGGCGGGCCCTGTTTCGCAGGCGTTGACCAGAGCCGCGCCGCGATAGGTGTCATCGTCGAGGCTGGACATGATCTCGGTCGACAAGCGGCGAAGCGCTCGAGACACACGCGCCCCGTCCCCATGACGACGGCGTCGTTGTGGTTGCGGCGGGATGGAGTGACAGGGGAAGGCGTTCAACGCTCATCGCACACCGCCGTCGTCGGGCCAATCGAGCGTTGACTGCCCGGCGTGACCGGTCAGCTGCATGGTCGCGGTTGGCGCGATAAACAGCGGCACGATGATGACGGCGTTATTGATCGTGTCGATGATTCCGATGGCGCTAGTGGCCTTGCCGTCAACGAAACACGGGTAGAAGACCACGCGATCGTCGGGGGCGTTGAACACGGCCATAAAGGCTGCGTAGTGCTGTTTGCGAAGCTCCGGAAACGCATCATGGGCTGCTCCGAAGAGGCGAGGCAGCTGTCCCGCAGGGGGCAACTTGGCCGGATCGGTGGTGGCGTGACGTGGCTTTTTCATATGCGGCCTCCATCGATCCAGAAGAGACCAACGGTGTCGCCGTTGACATCGCGGCAGATGATGGACGTTGGCCCTTCGTTTTCGATCTGGGCGGCGATATCGCGTAGGATGATGGCCAGCCGTGTCGCCGGATAATCGGCGAAACCGTCGCCGCCCAAGTCGATGATGAGATTGGCGCGTGGTCCGTCACTCGTCTCGGTTGGGATGTTGCGGAGATGGGCCATCATTGTGCACCCCCTTGTCCGACGCGGCGGCCACGGTGGAGGGTCAGGAGCGTCTGGAGGATCGCGGCAGCAGCTTCGATGTCGTCCTGTATCGGAAGCAGGGCGCCGATCGCCTGATTGCGTTCGCCGTGTTTGATCGCCTCAATTGCACAGCAGCTACTGTGCGATGCCGTCATAAGCCGCTCGTCCATCTCGCGGATGAGCGCGTGGTAGGTTTCCAGATTTGGTGTCGTCATGCTGCTTTCCTTGTGTTGAAGGTTTCAGAGAGGTTCGGCGCGGCCATGCGTTTGCGAGGCCGTGTCGTGAGCCACCGGACTTCGGTGGTTGTGGAACGCTCCGCTGTCCATACGGCCCAGCAATAGCGATGTTGATGAGTACTGCGAGTTGCCTGATCAGGTTTGCCGTTCGGGTAGCAGACACAGTCGTCGAGCGCGTAGATCACCGCTGGTGGCCGCTTGACGAAGCTGTCGTGGCGATCAGGGTGGCAGAGCGAAGCCAGGTTCAGCAGCATGGCGGCCTGTCCGCCGGTGCGTTCGATAAACCAGAGCGCCTTGCGCACGAACGCGTCGGCCAGACCGTTGCCGTAAGGCGGGTTGGTGACGATGTTCTTGGCGCGCGGAAGGCGCTGCGTGAGAAAGTCGATACCCGGTGTTCCGTACTCGTAGTCGGCGATGTCGGTCGAGGTCACGTCATAACCGAAGCGCTCGAGCTCTTTGCTGATCCAACCTTCTCCGCAGGCGGGCTCCCAGATGCCGTAATCAAAACGGTGCGCTGCAAGGAGTGCGCGGGTCGCTGCTGGCGGTGTCGGGTAGTATTCGTTCCTGGCGCGGAAGGGCCCCGTGCGGAACCCCGCCCGTCGGGGCGGGGCGCCGCGCGCGCCGTGCGATGCGGCGTTGAGGGTCATGCGTACCCCCGTTGATCGGTCGCTTCGTCTGCGTCGATCTCGCGGATAACGAGGTCGGCGTTTCCGGCGGGTATGGCGCGCAACGAGACCCGAAAGCCTTTGCCGTCCTTGTGCGGCCATGCGGCCCCGATCTCCGTCCAGTAGCCTTTGTCGTCCTTGGTTCTGCCGGGCGTGACCGCGTATGCGCGATGCGTCGGCTTGTTGGATTTCGTGCTCATGTATTGCCTTTCCGTTTTCGCGATCTGCACCATTGCAGTCGTGAACCCGGACGAGCGCGGCGGGGTTAGCCCGACCTGCAAGCCAAACGAACGGTTAGGCGGCCCGGCGACTGGTCGCCGGCTGGCCGTCTTCTGTTTGGGCTGGCTTGTTGGAAGGCGCGCTTTTGCGCCTGTTCGGGCGCGCTGCGCTAGGGATCACGTCAAGACTGCAATCGTGCGTCAGATCGCTGTCGTTGGACGGGAAGGGTTGAGCAGGAAGGAGACGCTCGCCGCTTGGCAGTTCCGCGGTCATTCGACCGCAGAACAGCAGAAAAGCTTATGGGGAGCGGTGGCCGTCAAGGACCTGCTCGGACGGCCTCCGTTGTCGGCAAGCGCGCCCTCCTCGGGCCCTGGACGGATGCTGCGTAGCGTGCGACAGCGGACCTTGAACAAAGGAGCAGGGATTGCGAGGTGTTGTTCAAAGAATGCCAATATCGGTCACTACTGGTGACTGGTAAGGCCACTTAACGAACTTGGCGTCCGCACTTACAAAGTAACGAGATTCAATTCTTGCTATCGAGCTGTAGGCACCATGCGAGTAACCTTCGACACCAACACGTATCGACCTGTCGCCGAGCCGGACAGGTACACCAATCACCCCGATCACGCGGCCTTCGTATACCTCAACGAAGCAATCCGCGACGGGCGCATTGCTCCGTTCATCGGAGAGGCGCTCTTCACGATCGAGGCCATCCGAAAGGTTGCCCGGGCACCCTACCTGGCAGGCCGCCGCCCGCAGACCGAAATCGTAGAAACTACCACTCCGGACGGGCATGCTCGAGCGACTATGACCTTCGGGCCGGACCACTCTCAGCATCCGGGCCTATCCGAGCGCGAGACCGAGCGGCTCGAGAACGCGCTGAAGCTAGGGTTTCGTCTCCTGGCCCAACCACGCATTGGAACGCCCCGGCCGGAACCGGTCAGGCCGGACCTGCACCCCGACAGGTTTGCGGCAGATACAGATATTGCTGCCCGTCAGGACAAGTTCGCGGAAGTTGGGAGGGCCATCGAAGACCGAGGGGTCGGCTTTGCCAGAGCGAAGGTGATCGGAGCGCGCGCCCGAACCCGAGCGAAGCGCCCCGCCACCTGGTTCGAGCTCCTGGATGACGATCGCTTCTTCAACGACGACGAGCGCAAGGAAATCGCATCTGCCGTGGGTGAATGGGTCGACGGCGACAACATCGCCGCGCACATCGCCTACGGCAACGACCTCTTCTGCACCGAGGACAAGGCCGGCAACAACCGGCCATCGATCATGAACGCCGACAATCGCAATTGGCTTGCTGCCGAATACAGCGTCCGCTTCGTGACAGCTTTGGAACTGCACGCACTCTTTTGCTGACGTCAGAGCGATTAGCTGGGGGAGGGAAGGCGATGCTCGCCGCGAGGCAGTTCCGCGGTCATGGACCGCAGAACAGCAGGGCAGCCTAGGGGGGGGTGGCCGTCAAGGACCTGCTCGGACGGCCTCCGTTGTCGGCAAGTACGTCCTCCTCGGGCCCTTGACGGAAGCAGCTCGGTCAAGGCGGGATTTTTCCGTGGTAGACTAGAGAGGGGGTCGGCTTTTTGAGCTGCCCGATTTCAATTATGAATCTGTAAAGGCACAGAAAAAGCTTCTATGAACCAGAACGAAAGAGACAAGGAAACCCCGACCGGCCAGATGTCCGGCGAAGCTTTCCGCGCATACTCGCAGCGGCAAACGCCGACAGATAGCGAGTCCCTGGAAACGTTCTGGGAGTCGTTCTATTCGAAGAATGTAGATCCGTATCGCTCTGCGCAGGAAAAGCAGCTCAAGCTAAGTGAACTCGATATCGCTCGTCTCACCGCGCTCGCAGGTATCGTTCAAGGTACGTCGCGACAGTTCATCCTTCGCTCCTTCGCAACCTTTCCATATGCCAACGAATGTGAGCGGCAAATCGTGGAAGCGGTCGTTGGCGCGAAGGAAAAGTATCTCAATGAACCGGAACTGGTTTGGGAGCCGGAAAGTATTACCCGGAGACTATATGCGTTTTTGAAGCAACTGCCCATTCTGTCGGAAGACGTGCAATTCTCCGTTGAATTCTTGAAGGAAAATGGGGTTGAGCGAAAACAAGTTGCAGATGAGCGTCTTGATGTGTCAAATAAGACACATATGGTTACGCGTGAGCAATTATTAAAGGAAGTATTTGAAAAAGCAGGTCTTCTTACGCTGGAAGAACTGGTGGAAATTCGGCGGCGGATCGACCGAATGGTATTCATGCACGGCCGAGAGGAGGCTGAGGCAAAAGTACTTGCGATACTCGCGCATCCGGAAAACCAGCCTCCCAAATTTAAGGACCGTGAACCCGGCGAAGACGTTGTGAGCTTCCTAAAGAGAGAATATGGCCGACGCGGGCTGTTAAAAGGATATCTCACAAGGAAGATTCTTCGTGATTTTGACGCCACTTGTGAAGCTGAGCTATCGCGATTTATTCGCGCCAATGGCGACGTGCCTGAACTCAATATTCCAAAGGCGATCAACTTTCCGGATGGTGACAAGGTGCGATCACGATATCGTGATCGCACGATTTCATAATATGAAATCTGCTGCTTTCATGATCTGATCGGTTTGCGGAGAAATCTGCGAGCAAGACCGGTCCTCTGCTCACTTTGAAGCCGCCTTTCGGGGCTTTTTATAGTGAGTGCAGTCATGAACGAACTTTGTTTTCCCCCGCCGGACGGGCGGGGCGGCGACTTCCCGTACTCCCAACTCAACAATCTGCCAAAGCAACCGTCGGAAAGGCGCGAGGACAAAGCGTCGTCGATGCCGGTCTTCGAAAAGTGGCTGCTGGCATTGTGCGTGGTTGCCTGCGTTATGGCGATCCTGGCACTGCAAAACCTGATCACCGAGACCGGGCCCGTCGCTCGTCTCAAGGCGGCGCTGATCGGTATCGGCGCCGGCGGCGTTTCCTTTGCCGTGAGTATGATCGGCATCCGCAAGGGTGCCTACTTTGCGGCCATCGGGTATTGGAGCGCCGGGGTCGCGAGTGTGCTGTCGATCCTGCTTGTTGGCGGCGCGCTTTGGGCGTCGACGCTCTCCGGTCTGATCCTTAGCGATGTCGGGCAGTTAGAGCTCTTGAGCCACGCCGAGATGCAGTCGCAGGTGATTGCGGCGCGAACGGAAGAATTGCGGACCAAAGAAAAGCAAACGGCCGCGGTCTTGTTCGTTGTGGCGGACGTGAGAGAGCGCACCCGGTGCGAAGAGGAAGTTTCTTGCATTTCACTCAAGGCCAAGGGTGGCCGCGGAGAGGTCACACGGCAACTCGAACCAGTCTCTAAGCGCGGCGAAGCCATTTTGGCTGTGCTCGCAAAGGGCGAAGAGAAGGGTTTGGCCGCTCTTGCCGCGGCTAATGTGTCGGCAAAGGCATTTCAGGACACGATCGGCAAAACGGATGGCGACGTGTGGACGCGGCGCGGTGAAGCGCAGTTGATCGATGCCAGGCTTCGTCAGCAACTCAATGATATAGACGATGCCTATCCAGAGGCAGCGGTCGCAGCGTTCACCAGCGAACTGGCTCAGGGGATCTCGTTTGAGGGATTGCCCGAAGCCACTGCGCGGATGAGCACTCTTCTGGCTGGCCACTCGGATCGAATTAGGGCAGCTCAATCGCAAATGGGCGTTCGCGCTCTTCTGCCATCGTTTCCGAGCCGGCCCGGCGTCACCACTGCCCTTCGCTATATCGGACACTTCCTGCCGCTCGCGGCGATCATTCTCGCGATCGAATGTGTGTTGCCGATCTTGGTTTGGCTCTGTGCCTGCCTAGCAATTCACTGGGACCTCGAGCGCAAGCTTGGACGCCGGCGCCCGCCGAACGATCTGGACGGCGGTGACTCGCCGGCTGCCATCAGACTCCACTCTACTGCGCCGCCGGAACATCGCGACTTGCCACTGTTCGTCAAAAGGATCGGCGAACAATGAGCGCGCAGCTCTGGGTGCAGGCGACAAGCCTGCTACCCTGGGCGGCGCGAAAGCTGGCGGTGTTTTGTGCGGCTTTCCTCGCTCTCTTTTCAGTCACGGCATTCGTTCTCTGGGACGTCGATCTGCAGAAGGTGCGCGATCGCTTTGAGCGAGCGAAGGCGGCGTTGCTCGGACCGTCGTCGAGTACGGATACCGGCTTCATCGGAGCGGATGATCAGGGCGCCAGCTTTGAGGAGCGGATGGAGAGCGGTCTCTTATTCATTACCGGCCGTCGCTCTACCTACCTCTGGTGCTACGTGCGCTGGGACGGCGGTGCTCACGACGCGGATCGGAGTCTGCAGGTCGGGCAGGGCCTGATCATTGGCGGCTCGCCGCTCATGACCTGGAACGAACTCACAAACGAACAAACGGCAATTTTTGGGCTCGCGCCAGCCGCGCTTTCGGCGGCGGCGAAGCGCGGCTGCGTACTCGAGTAGGAGGCAAAGATGTTCTCTTCCCCGGAAGTCTCTGTTCCCGGCGCTGTTCTGGTAGCGGCAATGGTCATTGGTGGCGCCGCTTATGTACTGGCGCCGGAGGTCGGCACCCGCCTGGTCGCGAATTCCCATGTCGTCGAACGCTGTGAGAAGGGCCTAGCAGATGAGGCCAGGCGCGCGCGGGATGAGGCCTTGTCTCGAATTAATTCGCATGCGCCGGCAACGATCGATGCAGGCAAGCTTTTCGAAGGATTGTTTGGCGGACGGCCTGGAAGCACAGAATTCTTCGACCGCTACGGGCAGAGTCTGAAGAATATCACGAATGCTCTGCAGGGGCCGGCAGCCGCTCAGGCGGAAGCTGCGCAACAGGTAGCGGAGCGAACTGCTGCGGCAATCAAGGAAAAATTCGAAAGGCAAGCGGAGGCGCATGAAGGCGTCTGCGCCTGCCGCGCACGACTTGCTGTGAACGCGGGCATCAACTCGCTCGCTCTGTTCACGGCCACCGGCGGCTGGGTTCGGTGGGCTCCGCTCACGGACTGGAGCGCCGCAATGGCCGCTCGCGAAATAATCTCACAGTGTGAAAAAGGAGTTTTGTGATGCGACAAGCACAACTCGATCTATTCGGCGCGACCCTGTTGGTTGGTGGGCTCAATGACGAACTCGTCGCCGAACTGAATGCGATCTACCCGGAGTGGCGCTCGGATCTGCGCGAAATTCTTGAAGAGCTGTCGAAAGGCGACGATCTCGAACTTGCGATCCTTGCTCAGGAAGCCCTTTGCGAATTCGAGCAATGGGTGGCCACGAGATGAGACGGAAGCAACAGAAACGTCGCGTGAGTCAGGCGAGCATCCTGGTGATCGATCCCAAGGGACAGGAAACATTCGAACAGGTCGGCCGCGTCTTGGACGGTGTGGGCATCAAATACATCGTGCTCGCTGAGGTCATGCTGATCGACGCCGGAGAACTCGCTGATCCGGAGGCGGGATCATGAGCGATCAGCCTCTCTATCGATCCGGCAGTTATTCCGTGTCGCGGCAACTCATCTCAACGCATCGGCATGACTGGAAAATGTCCGAGGTCGTTGCCGTCGAAGTTAGCCGGGTCCCGTTCTTGTCGTCGCTCTCAATCGCCTTCGCAGGCCTTCTGATGATCTGGGGTCTACAACCTATTCTCTATCTCCACGAAACCCTGCTCGGCCTTGCCGCGATCGGCGTGATCGCCGGTATCGGCAGCCAGATCGCGATCCTACGTGTCTCGATGGAAGCGCTACGCGGTACCGAAACCGGGCAGGTGATCGGTCGGCATCGAACGCTTTCGGCTATGCGCCGCGCGATCAGAACCGTCCTTACGGAACAGGAGCGCGGGCAATGATCTCAGACACGCAACAAACACCGATGCCCGACTCAGGAAAATGGTCGCGCATAGTCCGTGTGAATCTGCTCCTGGCAATCTCTGCCATCATGGCCTTCGCGGGTTCGCACCTGTGGGGAATGGAGCGACAACATTATCAGGTGTACGTCACCGGCTTCGTGCTGTCGGCCGGTAGCGTGTTGGCAGCGTGGCAGGCCCTCAATACCGGCTGGGAGGATTATCGCAAAAAGAAAGCCTTCGAGCAGCTATGGAACGAGGCCGGCGGGCCAAACTCTGCGAGGTTCCTGAGCGACGAGGATCTCGAACGCTTAGGCTGTTTCGAGGGCGGCCGGCTGCTCGGGGCGACGTTTTCCGGGCGGCTGATCTACGCGCCGAAGAAGCTCCCGGAGAGCCATAGCGCGGTTTTCGCCGCTAACGGCGGCGGCAAGACCAGCTGCGCCGGCGTACCTATGATCCTGTCGATCCTGCACCAGATGGCGGCCGGCAAGAAAGTCAGTCTACTAATAAATGACCCGAAGGACGGCGAGGTGTTCGGCCAGGTCGCGCCAGTGCTGGATCGCCTGGGCATTCCTTACGTGCTGGTCGACAACTGGAGTGTCTTCAAAGGTCATCCTGCCAGCGTTCATCTCAATCCGTTCGCGATGCTGCACCGGATTCGCAAGAGTGACCCTGCGTCGGCGGAAGAATACATCGAGGCGATCGCCGCGGCCCTGTGCCCGATGCCGGAGCACGTGAGCCATCAGGAGTACTGGTATCTCGAGCCGCAAATACGCCTGGTGATCGGGATCAAAGTTGGCCTGATCCTATACGGCGACAGGCTCGAGCCAGGTCATGTCTGGGCAATATTCAATTCTCCCGAACAATACGCTAAGGCGCTAGAGATTGCTGCAAAGCAGGGAGACGAAGCGCTACGCGGCCAGGCGCTAAAGGTCATGCAGTATATGGCTAACAAGCAGCCGCACGAACCGTCGCACGTTGGCAAGGCCCTTGCGTGCGTCTCGGCATTCTCTTCGAGCGGATGGCTTCACGAACTCGTTCCGTCCAATCCGACAAAGCCGATCTTCACACACGACAAGCTGATGACGAGCCCGATGGTGGTGTTCATCGTCGGCCGATCCGACTCCTCCGGGCAGGCCAAATCCTACTTCGCACTCGAGCTTCAGGCGTTCCTCAGGGCCCAGCTCACGATGCCTTTCTGGCGGACTCATTACTATGCAGACGAGGCCGCCAGCACGCCGATTTTCGAGTTAACAGGCCGTATACAGACCGTCAGAGCCAAAGGGGCAAGGCTTGCACTGGTATTCCAATCGGTCCCGGGTATGGAAAAAGCGTTCGGACGCACCGGCGCAAAGATCATCGCCAACGAGTCTGTCGTAAAGCAATATTTGAGCTTCAGCGATCCCGAAGAGGCTGCGCGCATCAGCGCCGCCATTGGCCAAAAGATCGTCATTAAGCCGAGCGTCAGCGCGACTTCCAGTCGAGCCGATTACAGCGGCACCTGGAGCGTATCGCGAGAGCCGCTGATGTCGCAGGAACGGTTGCTGTCGATGTCCATCAACCAACAGCTCATTCACATTCGGGGCGCGGGCTGGGTTCTCGCGCTGAAGGTCCACCAGTCCGAGATCGGCCCTTATGCGCAATGGCTGGGTCGCAATCACGTGGAGGACCGCGAGCCGGTGATCAACATCAGGTACCAGCTGTAGGAGAGGGCGATGCGCTATCTGCTTTGGGTGCCGTTGCTAGGAGTCGTGTTTGCGGTCTACGAACTCGTCGGCCTTCCCCATCTGTGCTTCTCCTACGAGTTTTCGGCGCGCTCCATCGATCCGATCGAGAAGCGCCACTACCACTCGTGCACCTTCGTCGGCCCTTACGGACGTTGGACCGAAACGGCTGTGTCGGGCCGCTGCCCCTGGCTCAGGTGGAAACGTTCTGATGTCGTCAGTTGAGATGAAATGCGCTGCCGCCTAGCAGCGCCGATCTAAGGAGCCGGAGCCGTGTCACGTGCGCGCGAGATCCGCATCGCCTTCGACCTCTCGTCCATGCGCGAGTTGTTGCTGGCGCTTCGCAACGTCAAATCCGAACAGGCGCAGGAAATATGGAAGGAAGCGAAAAAGATTCAAGATAAGGCGCAGCGCCTGCGTGACGAGGAGAGGGCGCGCTTTGCGCGGAACTACGACGCGCGCGTCATGGCGTACGCAAAGTACGTCCGGGACGAGGATAAGCCGCCTCACCGTGCGCATGAACCGTATCCGTTTCGGGGCGCGAAGATGGACGAGGTCGAGGTACAGCGCGCCGCGACATTGAAGGCGGAGAGCGGTCACTTCCGTCGGATGACATCGATAACGAACGGAGAATTCGATCGGCTCGCCAAGTTGTGTGAGCACGCGCGCGACAAAGGTCTGATCAAACCGGGGCGAGATTTCGAGAGATCGGCGAGCCGGCAGCGCTTGCGCGACGCGTGGCGCGATCACGGTCCCGGCCGCGAGCGGGACAGGTAGAACGAGTAAGTTTGTATGCGTAGGAGTCTGCGATGAGCACGACAAAGCCCCTAAAGGCCAATGGCGGCGACTTCGTTATTGCCGCGGAGGTGCGCACAGCAGAGAGCGACATCTATTTAACAACGGCGGAAGCAGCGCAACTCGTTCGTCTGTCGCCGCGGACATTGGAGCGTCTTCGCCTGCAGGGATCTGGTCCAAGATACTTGAAGGCGGGCAGGGGCAAGAAGGCCCGCGTTCTCTATCGACGGACGGATTTAGTCGCGTGGCTGGAAGAGAGTGAGTTCAATTCGACGTCTGAATACTAGGGCGTTCTCGCCGATAGGGTGTCTTAACAGATGGTGCGAGCGGCCGGACTCGAACCGGCATGCCCCGTGAAGGGCGAGGGGTTTTAAGCCCCTTGCGTCTACCGTTTCGCCACGCTCGCGATGCAGACAGATCGCCCTTGTGCCACAAGTTGTGAGACGCATTCAAGCGCACCATCTTGCCTATAGCACCTCATTCAAGCTGCAGTGACTAGGAGGTTGGCATGAGAGACGATGAGCGCATTTGGGCGGTAAGGAAGCTGCTGGATGAGTACGTTCGAAGCCCGTCACTACGCCACGTTCGCGATCCAGAATCGATTGCTCGGCTCTCAAGGGACATTGTCAATCGGCTGGACGGAGGCAATTCGATCTGGCGGAAATGGGATGCAAAGCGGGAAGCTCTGGTCAGGTCAGCGTTGCCCTGCTGGATCCCAATTGAGGATATGCAAGGCTTCTTGAACCGCATGCCAGGACCGCAACTGACCCGAGTCGACGTTGAACAGCGCCTGCGCGCGTTTGAAGAGGAAGAGTACTTTGAGCACCGGAACCAAGCGTTCGAAAAGGGATGCCTAACCATCTACCGCAGAGAGAAGGCGAAGGGAACTGAGCTAACAGCCATTGTCGGTCTTCTTCGAGATTATGTACAAGAACTAGAAGACCGTACTCGCGTTGAAGAGAGAGAGCGGTATCGCGAGATCCAAAATCAGAAACGATTGCGCCGCGGGCAATTGCTTGCCTCAGGTGCGGATTGCAACTGGTCTCAAATCGAGGGGTTCCCAAATTGGCATTGTAGGAAGAACGGCAGGACTTACCGATTGTCGCCTTCCAAAAATGGGAAGTGGACTTTACAGGAAGTCAGTGGCGTCCAGGATACCCATGTGGGGTTTCCGCTAGGAATATATTCTAGTCGTCGCGAGGCGACGAAAGCGATCCGGACGTTGGCGTATGCCTAGTAACCCTTAGATGAGCTCACTTCCCTCGACCAGCGCTCTGCAATGTCCGCCCTGGGTCATCGTCGCGCGTTGCTGGTTGCGCTAACCAATGTCCGGTCTGCCTTGGACTGCGGAAGCGCGGACTTACGCTGCAACTGGCTTTCGCTGAATTTTTAACGGAAGGGGCCGCCTTCGCAGGCCCGCCCTCAGACCTGCGGTGACCGGAATGTCCTTCATCGATTGGGCGATGAGGTCACCCGTCGCATCAACAAGCTGAACGGCGCGGCTGTCGGAGACATGCGCATAGATCGCAGTTGTGTCCTCGTCAGAATGGCCGAGCAAGATGCCGAGAACGCGCGTCGTGCCGCCGGCATCGATGGCCCTGTTGCCAAAGGAGTGACGGAGGTCATGCAACCTCAGGCCGGGCAGCTTCGCCAGTTTGCGGATGCGCTTCCACGGTTTAGCGATGTTGATGAGGCTTTTGCCGGTGACGTGGCCGACAAAGACGTAGGGATTGCCTTTGACCTTCGTGAGCCCGGACAGTACCGCCAGAGCATGGCGGTTCAGGAGGATGGACTTGGGCCCGGTCTTGCTGTCTGGCAGGACAAGAATGCGGCGCTCCTGATCTACGTAGTCCCATTTTAGGGTCAGGACCTCATTGCGGCGCGCGCCGGTGAAGATTATGAGCCAGATCGCCGCGACGACGTACGTGCTCTCCGCTCCGTCGCGGATCACGCACCGAAGCGTGTCGCCAAGACGCTTGGCTTCGTCAGGTGAAAGATACCTGTTGCGCCTCATCTCCCTGTAGCGAACGACGCCTTTGCAGGGATTTGAGTCCTTGTCGCGCCATCCGCGCTCGATCGACCAGTTCATCATCTTGGAGAAGGCGGTGAGGACGTTGTTGGCGTTCCTGGGCGTCTTGCCCATCGCTTCATGCATGGCCCTGACGTCGGCTTGAGTGATGTCCTTGACCGTCTTCTTCTTGAAGCGGGGGAGGACATGGAGCTTGAGCATCCGCTCATACTCTTCCTTGGTCCGGGGTTTGATCCGCATGCCGTAGGTCTCGATAAAGGCGGCGACAGCGTCCTTCATGAGCGGCGACGGGTTCGCCGGCGCTTCGGGTCTGGGTTCGATGCCTTTGCGCGCGCTGAAGGCATAGTCCCGCGCGAGGTCGCGCGCCTTCTCGACGGTCACGACGCCAAGCTTGCCAAGAGACAGCTTACGCTGCTTGCCGCTGACCCTGGTCTTGAGAATGAAAGAAATGCTGCCGTTGGCATTCTTCCGGGCGAAGAATCCAGGGACATCCTTGTCCCAGACGATCTCGCCAGGCTGAAGCTTGCGAACGCGAGAGAGGGTGAGAGTCACTTCGGACATCGGCTTTACCCGGACGCTGCCGAGGTACCACGGAGGTACCACGAGACTGAGAATTCCGGGGTAGTATGGCGCAAGGCCGAATGCTATCAACCCATATTTTAAAGGACTTTGCGGGCCTCAGCGTAACAGGGAGTAGGCCTTCATCCAGTCTGGGGGACTGGGGGTCGGAGGTTCAAATCCTCTCGCTCCGACCAATCATCTCGACAAAGAACCGCTACAACTTGCTGCGCCGGGCGCGGGCGGTCGGGTCGAATGTTGCCATGAAAGTCCGGTGTCGCGCTCCCGCCTAGAGTAGGGCGACCACGACATCGTTGAGTTCCTGGCCAGCGACCAGCACAAGCGCCGCCAACGAAATCCATGCCCCGGCCACGATGGAGATGCCGGCGGCGATGAAGTGTTTGTCAGAACGGCCGAAAATCATCACGAGCCCTGCCGCCGCAAAGCAGACGACAGCAACGCAAACGCGGAACGCAATCGCAAACTCGATCATAGTCATTGGAGAATAGCTCCCCGTACGGATCGATGGCAACGGCTCAAGAATAGGCGATAGGGTGATCTGTATCAGGACACCCATTTAGAAAGTCTTAACGGGCTAGCGTCTCCGCCCGCCGGCGTTCGGGGTACCCAGACGGCTCCGGGGGCGCTAAGGCAGCCGGTCCAGCATGCGGTTTGCGAAGAAGGGTATGAAGCCCAGATCCGAAAGCCGGGTTCTCGCAGCCTCAATCGTGCTCGGGTCGTCGAGATACTCGATGGCCAGTATCGGCCGCCCCTGGCGCTGGGCGGATTTGAGCCTGCTGAGGCTCCAGGCAATTTGCTCGTCGGTATTGAGGACGCCCGGCTCGTTCAGCCCGTAGAGCAGGCTTTCTTTGCTCACCGCATCTATGGCTGCGAGATAGGTGTTGTTGCGGAGCAGCTCCTCGGAGTTTTGACCGATCAGGAGGAAGCTGTGATCACGCGCACGGGCATAGCGCGCGAGCTCCTCCACGAGGTGCGCCATATCGGCTGCAGCGGTTGCGCGCTCGGCACCCAAATCGCCGTAGGCGTCAACGCGGTCCAGGAACACGCCGTCGAAACCAAGATCCAAAATGCGATCGAGACCGGACTGCGGCGTCCCAAACAGCAGCCGCTTCCAGGCATCGGTCCAATAGTGAGCAACGAAACTGCCGGGCCAGTTGGGATTCTCTGGCCCCAGCCATTCGGGCGGATCGGCGCGCCAACTGTTCTGCCAGTACGAGCGGTAGCTCTCCGCTTCTCCGACACTCAAATAGGCCAGAACCGTTCGACGGCCCCCGTCTGGCTTTTGCTTGAGAAGCGCAACATCGGATGCGCTGAGGCGTCGTCCATGCGTGTCCTCCGCATCGGGATCGATGACGATCAGGTCGAGCGCGGATTTCGCGGCCTCGGCCACGTTGAGATTTTGGAACTGGCAGCCCCAGGTCTTGGCGGCGTTGAGACGCGACTTGGCGTCGGCGAGCTCAGGCTCGGCGATCGCTCCGCTGACGGCGCTCACGAGCGCCGCGAATTCCAGGGCGCGTCGCGTCATCATCCGCAAGCCTCCATCGCGAAAAGTCGCGTAAAGGCCATCAGCGCGCATTGAGGCCTCCCTTTGAGGGGGCCCGCGGCGAAACCAGCCGCACGCGCACGACATCACCCGGCAGGAGTTCCGTTGTGTCCTCGGCCGGCATGACCGAGCGGGTGTTGTCTAAACGGCGGATGATGTCCAAAGCGGGCGTCGCGTAGAACTCGGAGAGCCCCTCCGGCCCCGACATCGCATTGAGGGTAGAGGTCGCGTGTGCATCCACGTTGAGCGTCCGTTCCGCGTCGGAGATTTCGGCGGTGGTCTGGGCCAACTCACGGCTCAACGAAAGCATCGTATCCGTTTCGAACTTCGCGCGTCCGTTGCGCACGGCTTCGAGCTTCTGCTCGGTTTGCGCCACGGTGATCCAGAAATCCTGTTTGCGCCCTTCGATGTCGGAGAGCTCGTTCTGTGCCGTGATAAGGCTCGACTGAACGACACCGCCTCGTTGTTGCAGGCTTTGCAAAAGATCGATGCGGGTCGAGCGGCTCTCCTTCTGGGCGTCGAAATGGTCTGCGCGCTGCCGCAGTTGGGCGAGGTGCTTTTCCGTGCTTTCGATCTGCTGGTCGAGATCGTTGGTCGTGGCTGCGCGGGCGCGGCGGCCGGCGTGCAGAAGCTCCGTTTCGTCGCGGATAAGCCGTTCGGCTTCATCGGAGCCCGCCAGCTCTTTGAGCCGAGCAGGCACGGCAATGGTCGACGCCCCATCTCGCTCGGTCTCGAGACGCGCCTTCTTGGCAATGAGGCGTTTCAAACCAGCGCGTGTTTGTTCGAGCTTTTCCGCCCCGCGGAGCCGTTCGAGAAGCTGAGCTGACCGGCCCGCCCCGCGATCGATACCGCCCGCCAGAGAAATGGCTTGGATTGCGATCATTCCCGGGGCGTAGTCATAAGCGCCGGAGTTCTTGACTGCGCCGACCACATAGATCGGCTGGCGCTTGACAATGGTGAGATTGACCTCCGCTGCCGTTCCCATGACCTGCGTGAATGAAGATTGGATCTCCTCGCGAACATCCTGCAACGCGCGGCCGGTGGCCGCCACGAAGCCGAGCCGCGGCATGCTGATGCGGCCATCCTGCTGGACGACGTAGTCGCCGCTGAGATCCAGGCGTTGAAAGTATGAGGCTGGCAATGGGGCTGCCGCGTTCGCTGTCGGCCCAGTGAATTGACGATCATCCGAGACATTGACCATCTCGAAGACCGCGACCTTAACAGTATCTCCGGACATCAGGCGTTCGGCTTGTGCCACGCTTTCGGTCTGCTCGCCGATGCCGTCATCGCGCGGACCGTTTGCGGTCTCTCTCTGCGCCGGAGCGCCTGCTTGCTCGTGGGTATCGACAGCCGAGTACGTGCGGCCGCTCCAAGCGCTGACCAGCAAGAACGCGATGAGGCAAAGAACACTACGCATATTTCAACTCCCTTGAGACAGCTACATACGCGCTGCCCCGAGTGCTCTGGAGAAGGTGAAGTACGTGAGTTGGCCGATGGAACGGTCGACGACGGCGAACGCGATCAGGCTCGATATGACGGCGGCCGCCAGATACCCGAGGCCGTAGTAGTCAGGCCCGGCCAATAGTGTGGCGATTGTGAAAATGCTGTTGAGAGTAAACTGGCAGGCACCCAGCAGGCAGAACTCGGTGTGCCGCTCGAAGAACAGGAGGAACGAGAGGCTGGCGAGAAACAGAAAATGAAAGCTCGCGCCGATCGCTCCGACGCGGAGAAGCCCGGTATCCTCATAGTGCAGTCCCGCCAGCTCGACGATGTTCGGAGCGGCCATGACGAAGATGAGGCATATGATGAATTGCGCTCTGCCAGTTCGGAGGAGTGCGCGATGTGTCTGTACCGCAAGGTCGCGGGCATTGCGTTCGATTGTTGTAAGCGTCGCGTGCGCGCTGATCGCGAGATAGTAGCGGCGATAGTTTCGTGTAAACGACGTTTCGAGAATGCTTACGAATAAGACGAGGCAGGGTACGATGCTTAGGTAGGCGATGAACATGGCGCCGTCGTAGGTCGGGGCATGGACAAGGCCGCTGAGCGCCTGTTCGCCTTCAGGGCCCGACCAGATGATCCACTTGTCGACCCAAACACCTGCGGTCACGAACGTGGCGCCGATCGCCAGCATTTTGTAAGTGCGCCCGAAATGGCCGAACGCCTGAAGGGGAGCGAGGATGTTCCGCATCGGATGCCGGAACTCGGTCAGGACGCGGTAGCAGAGCAAAAGCATGGTCACAAACAATCCGACGGCAAACCCGTAGGCCATCTGGACATAACTTCCGCCCGCTTGTGCAACGCCGACTGTGACGAATGCGGAAACTGCAAGCCCGCCCGCAAACGCCATCAGAATTCCGCGATAGTCCCGCAGCGCCGTGCTGAGGGCCAGTGCAATCCAAACGAAACCTACGACTGACGAGCAGATCACAACGGCGAGCCCTGCGGGCGAAACGGAAGAAACGAGAGCCAGAACCGCAAAGGAGGCTGCGGAAAGCAGCGCGCCAAGCAGGAGCGACGCGAGAAAGCATCCGAGCAAAAGTTCCGTGCGCCCAAGATGGAGAAGATCCGCCGTCATTCTGATGGAGATGATGGTGATTGGGGCTGTTGCGACAAGCGAGAGTGCAAACGCGTACACGACTATGGTGCGAAAGGCGGCGAGCGTGTCGAGTTCAAGGTCTTCGCGCGTCGTCAGGCTGATGGCAGCCAAGGCCAGGATTGTCAGGATCCATGGGCCGGTTGCGACGATGGCACCAAGCGCGTCGGAAGAAGTCACTCTCTCGCGAGGCGTATCCGCCTTCCTGCCGTGCAACAGGACTGGCACTGCACCGCTCATTGTTGCGAACCCTCCAATTCTCTGGCGCCGCTCGTACGTGCGCCGCGTCTTTCGTAGAGGAGGTGATAATTGCTGCTCGCTTGGCCGGAGTCGTAATATCTCCTGACGCGTTGCCTTAGTGTTTCGCCCATTGTCCGGCGCAGGTCTTCGCTTTCGAGAAGGCGCTTGGCAGCGGCTGCAATTTCGGATGGCGCAACGAGACCAGTCACATATCCACCGGGGCCAAGGCGAGGCTGTTCTTCCGCGCTGCCCTCGATAATTTCGCGGCAGGCCCCCACGTCGGTGGCAATGCAGGGAATGCCCGCGGCGCCCGCCTCAAGCAGGGCGAGCGGCTGGGCTTCGCTCAAGCTTGACAGAACCACGACGTGAATGCGTGGCATGTAGTC
Organism: Hyphomicrobium sp.; assembly: GCF_036262015.1. Taxonomy (GTDB): domain Bacteria; phylum Pseudomonadota; class Alphaproteobacteria; order Rhizobiales; family Hyphomicrobiaceae; genus Hyphomicrobium_C. Next base: position 154,680 of record NZ_DATAJR010000004.1, read on the forward strand.
GACGATGTTGACGGTCCCGAGCAGGCGAACGCAGTCCTCGAGCGCAAGCTCTCGGATCAACTCGGAGCATTCGTCGGCGTAAGCGGGATCTTCGTCGAGCGGACCGAGAACAAGCGCGCAAAGATCTGGAATTTGGCGCCGCAGCAGAGCGGCCGCCGAAATGAAGGATTTAACATCCTTGATGGGGACGACACGCCCGATCAGGGCAAGCGTCGGTGGCGTGTCGTGGGAAGCCACGGGCAGCCTGCCGAAACGCGCCGGGTCGATGCCGTTGGCGATGACCGAAAGCTTTTCGCGTTCGGCGCCGAGTGCGAGCTGCAGCCGCTGATTGTCTCGATAGAGCGTAGTGATATCCGTGCACGCTTCGTAACATGCGCGTGCAAAGGATTCGAACGCTTTGGTCCAGAGGTCTCGGAGATCGATGCGCTCGTCGGCGGCAATACCTTTCTGAACCGTGTCCGCGATCCATTCGGCCATCAGGATTTCGATGCGCCGTTCGTTCGTGTAGATGCCGTGTTCCGTCAGGATAGCCGGGCGTCCTGTTTCGGCAGCCGCGCGAGCTGCAAGAAGACCTGCGTAGCCGGTCGAAATCGTATGGTAGATCCGGGCCCTTGGCAGTGGAAAGAGCAGGACAGAAAAGAGACCACCAAACAAGGCCTGCCAAGCCCAGTAGAAGTGGAGGAACGAGGCTTGCGGCATCAGGGCCTGGTACATCTTCACGATGGCGTCCCAGCTCGTCTCGCTCGCCTTGAGATCGGTCAGTGTCGGAGTGCATCCGTCGGTGCGGATCACACGGATCAGATGGGAGAGGGCGTCGAAACCGCCGCTGGGTTTCAAGAGAGCCAGCATCGCGTTGGCGAGCTCAGCGCTCTCCGCAACCGATGCCGCAGTTCCGCGGGAGCGTTTCGCGACCGGAGGATGAAGAACGAGCCGCTGGAGCGAGATGAGATTGCTCGGAGGCGCATAGCGTGACACGCGCGGAGCTTCATCAGAAACGATTGCGACGACATGAAAGGTAAGGGAGGGCTGCGTTCGCATCAGCCAGTCCAGCCAAGTCGACACGCCACCCGAAACAAAGGGGTAGCAGCCCTCGACGATCAGGCACACGTCAGCCTCTGTGCCGCGAGCGTCGGTAGCGAAGTGTGTGTCGGTCTGCGTGAGCATTTGGTGTCTCCGCAGGGAAAGGAAGTCTCAATTGTGAGAGCCGCTGTTCTCGCCGTTCCGTTGCCAGAAGAGTGCAGCCTCGTAATGGCCGCCGTTCCACAATAGCCATCGGATCTGCTCTTCGAGCCGTGGCGAATGCTCGTGAAGTCCCGCGGCGCGCTGGCAATGTCGGAGAACAGCCTCTCGGAGCCGTCGGGCTTCAGAAGGATCGAGCAGGTTTGACTTCAGGCAATGGACAGTGCGCGCAGCGAGGGCGGTCGCAGCAGAGACTTGCGCCGCTGTGCCGCCAGCCGTTCGCAGGATGTCGTTGTATTCGGCCTTGATACGATCATTGAGGCGAGCGCGGACCGCAGCGGCCTGCACGCGCAGTCCCGGTTCGGTGTCGCTCAAAGCTGCATCGAGAGCAGGACCATAATCCGCATGATATTTCTGAGCCACGATACCCAAAAGCCATTGCTTCTCGGTGAAGGAGCCGCAGGCCATGATGTGTGGGAACAGCCGCCGCGCTGGCCGCGACGTTCGTACCGCGCGCCCATTGTCGATGGATTCAGCAAGCAGCATGCTGGAGTCGAATGCGCCGCCGCCGTTTGACCAATCGGACCAGCGTTCAAGCAGTCGCGCACCGCTGCCGGAGAACCATGCGCCGGCAACGAGGATCATGCCCGCGACCATTCCGACGGGACCCGAAAACACGGCAAATGAGAAGCAGAGAACCGGCAAGGTCTGATCGTCCGGCATGACACGGGATATCGCGAGGGCCGCCGCGCAGAGAACGGCAAGATGCAGGAGGACGGCCGACGAAAGGGAAAGCGTTCCCTCAAGCGCCTTCATGAGGACGGCCGTATCGGCAGCGAATGTTGCAGCGAGAACGCAGAAGCTCCAGATGTCTGCGTTCCGCAACGATCTGAGGGAATATCTCGGCCGGGAAGTCATCACGACACAAGCCTTGGTTGCTCCTCTTGCAGCGCCTTCCGGGCGCTGCGGGCGGCGTCGCACCGGTCGAGTGTCAACGCGAGCTGCTGGCACAAGATGGATACAGCGATAGGGCCGGTAGATAGCCGATCGCGATCGATGTGCTGCACGACGAGCACGCCGTGAAGCCCATGGGATCGTGAGCTGGGAACCGGTCCAGCGAGCAATCCGGCCCCATTCAGAGCCGGACGATCGGCATCACACGCGATGGAAAGGACACGGTGCGGGCCCGTGCCACCGAATTGGATGGGTAGGGTGGGAGGGGCGTGACCGGTATCAGGATTGCAGCTCAAGTCCTCGTCGAGCGTGAAGGTCGATCCCCGTGGAGAGACCGCGCGCCAGAAGGCAACGCGCGCATCGGGCCCGAGCAGAGCCGTCGTAGCGAGTACGAAAGGCGCAGAGAGATCCTGCTCATCCGCAGACCTGAGCTTTGAAAGAGACGCAAGCAGCGTGTCGATGGACGTCTCGGATGCCGTTGCGATATCGCGTTCAAGCACCTCGATGTGGTCCGCAAGCTGCGTCCAGTGGGCTGCGATTGTTGCGCGTTGCCGCTGTGCCGCCTGCAACATCTCGGCGAGAGTGTCTCTCTCCTCAATGTGTCCAAGTCGGATCTCCCCGAGGATCAACGCGGCCACCAGCCACAACATCGGCTCGTGCCAGACGCGGAGCGCGTAGACATAATAATCTTCGTCGGGGATACGACTGGGCACCCCATGCAGCCAATAGAGAGCGATACCGACAAGCGCTGCCGCGAGCCCGGCGGCCGTACCATGGCGCACGCTGAGGAGCAGAACGGGGACCCAATAGGGATGCGGAGAAAAGGTCGGGAGGGGCCCTCGGCCGGGAGCGAGGTGTTCGACGGCCAACAGCAACGCGAAGAGGCCTACGATCTCCAGGCCGGCCAATGAGGAAAGAGAAAAGTCAGCTCCCCATTTGAACGCCGGAAACAACCGGGCCCCGACGCCAGATTGCCCGGGTGTCCGGTCTGTGCGATCGCCGACAAGGGTCCGAAACGACAGGCGAGCCATTGCAAAAACTTCATTCTGAAGCAGCGTAAGTAGGTGCCTACAATTCAAGCGTGTCTAAAATTAAAGATTTAATTAGTATTAATTTTATCGTTTCACCGTGAAGAGCCGTATGCGTCTTTGCCGCTCTTCGCACGCAGAGCGGCATCATGCGTCCGCCAGTCGCCTCTCGCGGAGGCGATATCCGCCAATGCCACGCGAAACTCTGGAGCGAGAGCCGCTACGCGCCAAGCGTAGATGAGAGTTCGATAGATGCCGTTCGGATCGAGTTTGTTCCCGAGGGCAATCCAGGTGTGCCTATCGTCGCGCGCGAGCCGCGAATAGTCGACTGTAGCAAAATATTGCCGAGCTAGCGGGACATTGCCGTCTGCCAGCGCGAGTTTGGCAGCAAACAGAGGATGTTGCCTGAGGGTCCGTTGAGAGAAGAGGGTTCGAAACGGAAACGCGCTCGCCGAGCCATGCCCGTCCGCTATTGCCTCCGCAACCAACATCGCTTGTCGCTCTTTTCCTGATGCCTTTGCGAGCGCGAACATCGCCCTGTAAGGCGTACCGACATCGCCGAGCTGCGAGGAGAGCTCGACAAAACGGCGTGCCTCGCGTCCCGTCTTTGGCCCAGACTCTGAGATCCAATCGGCCAGCAGCTTGCGGGCGGGGTTCCGAAAACCCGTAGCGATGAGGCTATCGACCGCCGAAAACGTGAAATCCCGGAACGCCGCGTCGTGCAACTTTGCAAAATCGCGAGCCAGATCGCCCTGACCTGCGCGTGCGAACGTGAGAACGAAATCGAGTGCGCAATCACGGTCCTTCCAAGCCTTCGTCCAGTTCAAGGCCTTTTCGAATGCCTCGGAATAACGTCGCTGCTCGATCAGCACATGAAAAAGCGTGATCCGGGGACTCTGCATCTGGATATCGGCCTGACTGTCGAGCAGGGCCAGAGCCGTTGATGCGGTATGGAAATCCTCTTTGTTTGCGGCGATAGCGCCGAGCCGCACGAGCCCCTCGGATTTGAGATAAGGCGTGTTGATCAGCGTCCTGAGAAGGTGCTCTTCGGCGTCAAGGCGGCCGTGCAACTGGTAAAACCCCAGCAACTTGTCTGCGATCTCCGGCGAAGGCGAGATCGCGAACAGCCGCTCCAGCGTCGCGATGCTCTGATCTAGTTGGCCTGTCACCCGATAAAATTCGACGAGGCGCTGCAGAGGGATAGGATCATCCGGACGCACAGAAGTGTACGCTTCGAGATAGCGGATGCTGTTCGTCAGCTTGCCGGCTTCATGATCCAGGTTCGCAACCTGAAGCAAGATCTGGGGGCGCCGGTCTCCGGCACGGTACAGGGATTCCAAGGCGTTCCGGGCTTCGAGCGTTTTGCCATCGCGAAGCAGCATCGTGATACGCTCTTCGGATCCGGGAAGAGCCAGGAAGCCCATCACCAGCGCACCCACGCCAACAACGGGCAGGCACCGCATCACCGCGCGCATGAGCGACCTCAGTCTAGGGCACACACTCCACTCTAACCGTGGTGAGTTCGTTAGTGTTAACGAAACGGCTCATATCCTTAATAGGTAGAGTGTATTCCAGCTTGCCCTCGTCGTCAGCTTCGACTTTCGCAGTCCATGTCTCCCTTTCAGCTCTCTCGGCCGTGATCTGATAGCCCGCCCCGGGAGTGAGCCCCTCCCAAACGAATTCTCCGGGACCGAAGCCGTGGGTTCGGTAGCGAAAGCCGCAGTCGCCTCTCGCCAGTTCTCGCAGCCGCCAACGGCTCTCCGCAAGAGACGCTCCGCCCGTCGGGCCGCCTTTTCCGGCATTCAACGCAACGATCGGATCGAGCACGTCGGGATCGAGCGCGACATAGAGTGATCCTGCATGACGGTTCTGCCCGAGCACACCGTGGCTCCGTCCGAGGTCGAGCGTGTGTTCCTCCGCGTCGTCAAATCTCACGGTCTCGAGTGCGCCGCGGTTGGCGATCGACCAGACCTGCGGCTCGAGCGGCGCAATTTGGGTGCTGAAGAAGCCGTTGGCCATCGCTGCATAGTGCGATGTCGTGATTGGTGCGATACTGGAGCTGCGAGCCGTCATAAGAAAGCTCTTCACGACGTCGAGAGAGGCCCGGCGCTCCGCTGAGTACACGTGATAGTAGACATTCATCCCCTTGAGCCGCCGCGGCAACTCTGTGTTGTCCAATGTTTGCGACAGTTGTTGCTGCCCCGCGAAGTTCGACGTCCATCCGTTCGTGTAGGTGTTTTCGTTGCTGTTGACCGCGTAGATCTGACGTTCGCGGCCGACGGCACGGCCGATTGGAGGCACGTAGGCGACGGACGGATAGCTCGAATCAAAGCGCGAGTCGCCGCCATTGATGTTGAGAACTCCGCTAGCACGCGTTGCCTTGATCGCATCCTCGAAAGGCCTCGTATTGCCGCTCCACTGCAGCACCATCGTCCGCTTCCCGTGCGGCGCGAGGCTTTCGGCCAATGCAAGGGAGCCGGCAATTTCCTGTTCGAGAACAAATGGGTCTCGCATAAACGCGCGAGGTAGATCAGCGGAACCGGCGACGTAGTCACCGGCCCGGTGGCGATGCCCGAACCCGAGCACGGCTCTAAAATTCTGCAGGTAGTTCGCAAGGCCGGGCTCGGGGGTATTTTCTTTGACCAGGGCGATTTCGCGGTTTCGATTGTAGCTGGCGAAGAACTCCCAGTTGAATGGATGCGTGTAAGTATGGCTCCCCACCTCCACCTGCGGCAGCGCGAAGATGCGCCGGGCGATGTTGCGAGCCTCCGGGCTTCCGCCAAGCCTGGGGTCGACGTCGCCTCCTATCAAGGCCACCGTAACCGGAAGGTCCGGGAACGGTGCGATGAGTTCGTCGAGCATCATTTCCGCCGAAAGCACGCCGCGCGGCAGCTCCCGGTCAACGGTTGTCACGTTGTTCCAGCCGTCACCGTCGACGTGGCTGAAATAAATTCGACGGCCTGAAACGGTGGTGACGTCGGGAATAGGAGCAAATCCGCTTCCGAATGCGCGGCGGAAGAACTCAAATGGATTGATGATCCACTGTCCGAGTTCGAGGGATTGCAGTTCGGGAAAGAACTCATATCCGAACGCCGCGTAGCCACCGCGCGGACTCGTAGCAACGAGAATGCTGCGACGGTCGCGATCGCGGCGCGGAGCTTGCACGGAGAGCAGGGGTTGGACATCGCGCGCGACGATCTCTGTGATGGGATAGGAAGGGAAGGTCGGATCGAGATCATGCTCGAATCCGATCATCGACGCATCTTTGACCAGCACGCGCGTGCCGAAGGTCGTGCTGACGTAGCCGCTGGTGAAGCCGAGGCCAATGCTGCCGACGAACATGTTGAGCGCGACCCGGGCGGTGCCCGTGGGATCGGCCCCGGTTTCCCCGAGTATGACGAATTTCGTGCCCTGACGGACCACCTTGCTGGCCCATCCCAAAAAGGGGAAAGGGTTCTTGAGAGGATCGGCAAACCACGACATGACCCCGGCATACCCCATGAGGCTTTTGGGCTCCGGAAGCGGCTCGTTCACGTCGTGATAGAGCAAATGATAACCGAGATGATTGAGCGGCATTTCCGCAAAGCGATGCAGCCGGGAATTCGCAACGTCGGACTCATGATCGGAATCGTACAGCGCCAGAATTTCGCGCCGCACGACCCCATCGGCGCGCGCCGGATCTATTGGCCAGGCAGCCAACGTCCAGAGCAGGACGCTCAGAATGCCGAATGCGATACGCCGCATGGCTGGATGATCCGTTACGAATTTGCATCCGAGAACGTGGCGCGGACGAATTCACGGTAGAGCATCACCTGGCGCGGTAATGCATCCTTATCCTTGAGTACCTTGGACAATACGATGCCGCCATCGACAACTGCCGAAAGCATGTCAGCGAGATCGTCGAGATCGACAAGTGCGCGCGGGGGGTATCGTTCCGCAATCCTATCGAGCCGGTCGCGAAAACGCTTTCGCCAATTCAGCACCGCCGACCTATTCAGGTTCCGTACTTCCTGGTCGAACATGCTTTCCTGGTAGCAGCAGGCCGCTATGAGGCACCCGGGATGACCGTTCGGCAGGTCACCCATCATCTCGGCCATCATCTTGAGGCCGACGAGAAATCCGTGCAGCGGATCTTCGTTGAGTTCGTCGGCCCGGCCGAACAATGTGTCGAACAGGCCCGTTTCGCGCGCGATGTAGCGCTCGAGAAGGACACGCGCGAGCTCTGTCTTGTCCTTGAAATGGTAGAAGAAGCCGCTCTTTGTAATGCCCGCGGCTGCGATCAGTTCGTCGATAGACGTCGCCGCGAAACCCTTCTCGAGCACAGCCGCCTCGGCAAGCTGCAGAACGCGCTCCCGGGCCTCGCCTCTTTTCTTTGGCACGTCCGACAGCATGTGAACTGGACCTTTGGTACAGTTTGGCTTCGGAGAAATGTATTTCACGCCACAAATATTGGCGCTGTAACGGCTGTAACCGGCTGACTCATACCTGGAAAATATAGTTTCGCGCAACTGCACCACGGGTTCACTAGCCGCCGCGCGCGGCATTCCATAGCTGTTCTGCTGATCGGCGGCCGAAGTTTCGAACTCGGCCGCAGCAATCAGAGGAGCGCGAACCTATGAGCAAGTACCGCAAGCAGCTGCCCCAGTGCGACGGCGGTCTCTTTCTGACCGACGGCGGCCTCGAAACGACTTTGATCTTCCACAATGGCCTCGATCTACCCCACTTCGCGGCATTCGATCTCATGCGCACGCAAAAGGGCAGGGTAACTTTGCGCCGTTACTATCTTCCCTACATCGAGAGTGCGCGCCAGAACGGTTTCGGCTTCATTTTGGACAGCCCGACGTGGCGCGCCAACCCTGAATGGGGCACAAAGCTCGGATACACCAGGGACGCCCTCGCGGCAGTCAATCGCGACAGTATCGAGCTGATGCAGGAATTGCGGGACGAGTTCGAAACGCCGGCGGCGGCGATGGTCGTGAGCGGCGCAATCGGACCGCGAGGCGACGGATACGAACCGGGAAACATCATGACGCTCGACGAGGCGGAAGCCTATCACCGCGAGCAGATCGAGGTTTTCTCCGATACCGGAGCTGACATGGTGTGTGCATTCACACTGACGAACGTCAACGAAGCGATCGGCATCACACGCGCGGCACAGGCTGTCTCTATACCGGTCGCGATTTCATTCACCCTGGAGACCGATGGTTTGCTGCCGACGGGCCAAACCCTGAGCGGCGCGATTGAAGCCTGTGATGCGGCAACCGCAAACGGGCCAGCCTACTACATGATCAACTGCGCACACCCCACGCACATCGAGAATGCATTGGCGGCAGAGGGGGATTGGCGCGTGCGCCTCACAGGTCTGCGCGCAAATGCATCTAGGCGCAGCCATGCCGAACTCAACGAGGCGCCGGATCTCGACGCAGGCGACCCGGTTGAGTTGGGCAATCAATACCGCGATCTCATGCGGCGCTTTCCCAATTTATCGATCGTCGGCGGCTGCTGCGGCACCGATAGCCGTCATGTCGGCTTTATCAGCACGGCGTGCAGGACAGCGAAGATGGCCGCGTGAGGGCGAACTCTGGCGCCGACGCTACGGGTACCGGCGTGTCGGCACCTTGAAGGCACCGAGAAACCGCAGCGACAAGACGTTTCCATCGCTGCTCGCGACCACGCAGTCCGCTTCCTTCTTGTCGGCGCTGGAATAGAGCTTGAGCGGACGCGCCAGCAGATGCGGTTTGATATCCTCTTGCCAGAGTACGATCTGCGCGGTGAGGGGCGACATGTCGCGAATGGTGCAGGGGCGTGGCATGATCATGCCTTCCGACCAGATATAACCCTCCTTCATCCTTTGCGGATTGCGGAAGTCGGTCGGCTTCAAAGTGCGGCCGTCGGATTTCGTCGGCTTCGACGGGTGGTCTCCCGACAGCGTAGATACCAGCGTCTTCCAGATAGCCATGTTCAAACCCATTCCCTGCGCCTTGAGAGAGCATCTGAAATGTTGGTGAACAAATCGATAATTCATTCCTTTTAGGTAGGAATGAACAACCTCATTGCGCCGGGATTCCTCCGCCATTTCAGAGGAACAAAGCCCCTCGCTACCGCGTTGGTTGGGACATCGCGAGGAGGCGAAATATGGCAGATCGCAAGGTCATCACACCTACGGAAGCGCGACAGGCTACGCCGCAGCAAACCAACTACCGCGTACTAACACGCTCACTCGTCATTGCGGTCATTGTGGCTGCCATCGTGTACGTGTTCTTCTACCTGCAGTCGCCTGCGTAGGCCGTCAGTCAGAGAACCGCGGGCGTCGAGTGTGCACTCAATGCCCGCCTTTTTTGCGCGCGCGTAGCTCTTGTTCCACATGGGCAAGATCATCGTCGATCAAGGGCGCGTACTTCTCACGCAAGCGGTGAAACTCCCGCTGAACGAGCGTGAGGTCGTCGTCCGACATGTCGTCGAGTTCGACCATGCTGGTCCGCGCGCCTTCGACAGCTCTTAGAAGTTCGTCGAGCTTGAGCGCCACCACGCGCGCGTCCCGGTTCTGCGTATTTTGGATGAGGAACACCATGAGAAACGTAACGATTGTTGTACCCGTGTTGATGACGAGCTGCCACGTATCCGAGTAGCCGAAAAAGCTACCGGTGCCCGCCCACACGACGACGACCACGCACGCAAGGAGGAACGCCCAGTACGTGCCGACCGCGTGCGAAGCAGCATCTGAAAAGCGCCAAAACATGTCCGTCATTGCAACCTCCTGATCATTCCCGGCCGCGGGCTCGTTCGGCACCCCAAAAAAGTGCCACGATTGATGCCCGTTCGGCTAAGAAGCATACGGAGCACCTCGCGTAGGACGGAGCTGAGCCCCGTGGACGGGATCAAGATAGGTTTGTGCGCCATTGGCGCTTTTTATGCCTTTGCCGGATATGTAGCGACGCGGGCTGCTCTGACATCGCATTTTTTGGACCGCGCGATCGCGGCGATCGGAGCGCAGCGGCCGGATCCCCGAGAAACCGCGCAGACCTATTGGCTGCTCGGGGCGGCGGGTTTGGTTCTGGCCGGAGGGATGGCGCTCGCTTTTCTATTGGACGTCGCCGTTTGGCTGTTTCTCGTGTCCGCCGCCGGACAGGCCGTCTATCTGTTCTTTCTTGCGCCCCGATATTTTGACGCCGCGGAACCAACCCCCGCCGCCGGCCGCCGCCAGTCCACGAATGCATTCGTGATCTACTTGGCGGCTACCGCGTTTGTCATCTGGGCCGCCTCGCAAGGTAAACTGGGGAGCTGGAGAGATGCCGACGGGCCTCTTGCTGCCATTCCGGCAGGAGCCTTCGTGGCATACGTGGTCTACGTGTTCTGGATGCTCACCAAATTGCCGTCTGGTGTTGGATCCAGGTCGCCGCTCGCCGGATTCGGTGCAGCTTCCCCTGAGGGATCACACAAGAACCCTGCGGATTGCACCCGTATCAAGGTGATGGCGGACTACCAATGCCACCCCCTTTGGGCGCTCGACGAGGATGTCTACGGAGACTTTGCGCCGGAAGAGCTGAACCTCTCCGTTGAGCTGACAAACGATCTCAACGCCTGGGCAGGTTCCTTCACGGCGTCTCTCAATCCGGACGATCCGGCGGAAAGCCTATGGAGCGAAGATCAGCATCGGGCGCACGAAGCCTTGGCCCGCCCGCTCGCCATCCGGCTGGCACGCGAGCTTCCCGACCGCATGATCTACGTACTGGATCGTGAGGTCGGCGTCGTGGAAGTCCGCGGGGATGAGGAGAACCCTCAGCCCCGCGGAGCAGGTATTTAACTTGCCGTTTGCCGCACACGGGTAAGCCCGACTAGGCCCCGGCCGCGCGCACCTGGGGCACCGAGCTCGCCGGCGCCTTCGCGGATTGAACCGCTGCATCGAGATGGTCGACGAGTGCGTCTTCAAGGCCGAGCGTAGCCGCGAGATAGCGAAGGTAAGCCTTCTCGGCGGGCGTGTCGGCTTCGATAGCGATCGCCGACGCCAGATACACTTCGCTGCGAACCTCCGGCGTTGCCGCCGCCGCAGCGAACTGCTGGGGCGACCAAGGCATCGCGATTTCGCGATCGAGGAACTGCTGCTCCTCTCCACCCACACCAGCATCGCCCAGGCGCCCGACGATCCGCTGGCGCTCGGTCGCATCGATGAGCCCGTCGGAGAGAGCCGAAGCAATCATTGCTCTCAGCAGCAGAAGCGCGTGTTCGTTTGCCGGAGGTGCACCGGGGATCGTTGCCCCGGACCGGGCGGCCGCGATGTACTCGGCTGCTCGTGTCCCGACCAGCGGCTTACCTTCGCGGTAGTTGCTATAGGCTTTGTAGGCGAGGCCGCCGACGGCCGCCGCGGCGCCGAGCTTCAACACGTCACCGGCAAGCTCGCGGCCGGAGCCGCTGCCAAGGAGAAGTGTTGCCAGCGTGCCGGCTGCCGCGCCGCCTGCAAAGCTTCCGCCCCGGCTTCCGAGGAAGCTTTTTGCCTGTTCGAGAAGATCGCTTGTTTGTGGGCCGCCTTGTGCGCCGGCATCATAACCCGGGCGCGTCGCAGGTACCGATCCCGCGCCCTGCGGCCCTTGCGCTCCCCCGAGTACCAAGTCGAGAAGCTTCGATGCGTCGATCATTGAGGTCTCCCAAGTTTTCTCCTGTAGACGCGTAGATAGGGAGAACCACGTAGACCTCAAGGTTGCAGTGCGAAAAAGGTCGCGGCGCACAATCACGTCGAGCGAGATACTGAGGGGGTTTCAAGATCAAGCGCTTGTTTCGGGCACCCAGGTACGCTTTAACGCTCAGGCACGCCCATCGGGCACGACAAGATCAAGAAGACCCGAGAGCGCGACATGCGGCCCCCCAATGCGATTGATTTTTGGCGTGGCGTCGCACTCGTCATGATCTTCGTCAATCACGTTCCTGGCCTCGACTACTCGATCCTGACGCTTCGCAACTACGCGATATCCGATGCGGCAGAATTGTTCGTCTTCCTGGCCGGATGCTCCCTTGCTTTCGTCGCAAACGGAACGAGAGTAAGGCCGGTTGGACAGGTCGTCTTCCGTCTGTTGATGCGCGCATTCGAGATCTGGCAAGCCCAGATCGTCAGCATTTCTGTCGCGATCGCGATGCTCGGAGCAAGTGCGATCGCGTTCACGGATCCGCTGCTGCTGGAGTGGCACAATGCGGGGCCGGCATTTTCTGACACCGTACGCGCCTCGATCGGTATGGTGCTGCTGACGTACCAGATCGGCTACTTCAACATCCTGCCGCTCTACGTCGCGCTGCTGTTACTATCCGTGGTGTTCGTCGTCATCGCCCGCTACTCGTTGACGTTGACGCTTGCAGCCTCGCTCGCGCTCTACGTAGCGACCCTCACTTACGAAATTCAATTCCCGAGCTGGCCCGCAAGCGGTGCGTGGTTCTTCAATCCTTTGTCGTGGCAACTCTTGATAGTCCTGGGCTTCCTCGCAATTGCCGCCAAGCGCAAGTTCCCCGATTGGGAAAGATGGGTGATGAGAGGGTGGCCCCTGGCCGTTGCGATCGTGTGTATTGGAACAGCGATCGTATGGGTGGACTACAGGCCGGACCCCTTGCTTGTGCCTGAGCCGAGGTATTTCTTTCTTTTTGATAAAGCTTATCTGTCTCCCGCGAGAATTTTGAGCATGCTCGCGATCGCGATTGCTTTCTATCCGGCCTTTCCGTTACTTTCACGCCAACTAGGACCCGTCGTGCGCTACTGCAGTAGCCTTGGGCGAAATTCTCTTGCCGTGTTTTGCGTGGCCTCGCTGCTCGCACTGGCTGGCCAGATCGTCAGGTACATCTACGGACCTTCGTTCGTGCTCGACACGGCGATCGTGGCGTCAGGTCTGCTTCTGTTGAGGTTCACCGCATGGGTCGCAGAGTATCAAGCCTCGGAATCCTGACAGCGGCCTTCGCCGTGGCGTCAGCTGCTGCCGTCATGGCCGCCGATCCCGTTGCTACGACGGCTCCTGCGGCCGCGCCGCTTGCGGCGCCCGTTCAACCGGGAGCGATCCAGGCTCAAGCTCGCCGGCCAATGGTCCGTACGGACAATCCGCGCGCCTCGAGTGAGTGCAAGGTCAAGAGCCCGGCGTATGAGGGACGCGCCGCGCTGCGGGCCGTACGCCGCGCAATCCTCGAAAAGCGTCCGGTGCGCGTCGTCGCTCTCGGTTCGTCATCGACAGTTGGCGTCGGCGCATCCTCTCCATTGGCAAGCTATCCCGTTCGCCTCGAAAACGACCTCGAAGGCGTCATCGATGGATTAAAGGTCGAGATGTTCACGCGCGGCCAGTCGGGTGAGGTTGCCGAGGGGGCAGCCGAGCGCATCAAGGCACAGGTTGCCGAAATCAAGCCGGACCTGGTCGTGTGGCAGGTCGGCACAAACGATGCCTTGGCGCGCATCGACGCCGAAGATTTCGGTAACCAGCTGCGCGAAACCCTGACATGGCTCGCATCGCACAAGATTGACGTGGTGCTGATCGATCCTCAGTACATCGAGCGCCTGTCCCAGGACCCGCTGTACACGGGGATCGTCAACGAGATCGCGACCGTCGCAAGCGAGATGCGCGTTCTTCTCGTCAACCGGTACGACGCGATGGCCGACCTCGCGCGCCAGCACCCCGGCTCGACGTACTTGGCCAACGATCGCTTTCACTTGAACGACCTTGGCTATCGCTGCATGGCTGAATATGCGGCACGCGCCATCGTCGCCGGTATTCTTCAGGCCGATACAGAAAACGGCGCGATGCACTAAGTGATTTTAGTCGGCGTTTGGCGGATGCACCTCAAGCATCCGCGCGAGCCTCGTGCGCAACAACCGTGACCGGCACGCTCGATAGCGAGAGAACGCGGTTTGCAGCGGTATTCGCACAGAGACCGGTGAGGTTCATGAGCGCGCGGGCAACCGGCGTGGTTTCCCGTTCCGGCAGGAAGATGTGATCGCATTGCTCCTCGCGTGCGATCCTGACGGCGATCGTGGCCTTTTCACCTGCTTCGACGCGCGCGCGAGCCGAAACACCAGCAACTTTCGCGCGCGCCATCGCCAGTGCCGTGACACGTGCCGACGTAGCCGCGCTCATGGCGCTGGCGTCCCGGTGAATCTGCCAGGGCGTCAGCGGGGCCATGATGTTGAGCAGGATGAGTTCCGAGCCAGATAGAGCGCTCGCAATTTCGAGGGCTCGATCAAGAGCAAGACCAGCTTGCACCGAGCCATCGACAACCACGAGCATTCGTTTCATTGCAAATCCGGCGAGGCCAACCGGCCTCAGTTGGTTTGGCTAAACCATGAAATTGAGCGCGATCAACGCGACCGCGGACGCGACAAGAAAGAGGTCGAACAGCTTTGTTCCGGTCGGCATGTTCGGCTTCTGCATGTGCATACTCAGCTCCTAGTCAACGACCGCGGCGATTTTCGAGAGCCGGACCGATCGCATTCTCCAACGGAGCATCGATTGCGTTCCGCTTCTCTCCGGGAACAGTCAACGGACCGGGATCGTCGGCATTGACAAGCGTAACCACGCGGACATGGGCGAAGCCCTGGGAATAGGCTGCTGGGAGGCGAAGGTCAGACTCGGCCTCAGAGGTGGCGTCGATCATCGGTTCCTCCGTTCGCGTTATAAGAATGTCAGGGCAGGGGGGCAGGGTGGTTAACGGCAAGGGAAGCTTGAGGCGATTGCCGTTTCCGAGCAATTGGCATCAGTACGTAGAGGCAGTCCATAGGGAGTATTACGTATCGCCCGAGGCCTGCAGCAGTGGAATATGGCAGCGCCTGCGCCGCGCGCGGAAGTAACTCAGAAAGCTGGCCGACGTTCCCTCCGATGATCGACGCCCGTGTTTACCGCCGAATTCTGCTGGGCTGCGCCTTCCTCGCGGCCTACGTGGCGCTCGACTACGTGAGTTATGTGAAGCCTTATCGCGGTCTCGGCATCACGCCGTGGAACCCGCCGCCGGGCCTGAGCATTGCAGCTGTTTTCCTCGGTGGATGGTTTTATGCACCGTTCGTGCTGATCGCGCCCGCTGTGGCGGATCTGCTTATCAGGGGGGCGGCGCTTGGCGCCAAGCTGGAGCTGATCTTGTCGCTGGCGATCGGAAGCACCTATCTCGCGGGCGGGCTCGCGCTTCAGCGCATCGCAACCTTCGATCCGCGGTTCCGCTTCGTACGCGACGCAATCACCATGATTGGCGTCGCCGTGTCGACCGCGCTCGTGGCGTCGGCGCTCTACGTCGTCATCCTGCTCTATTCGGGCACCATTTTTCAGACGGAAGTGGTGGCCGTCGCTTGGCGGGCCGCAGTTGGCGACATCATCGGCATCCTCGTCGTGGCACCGCTCGTATTTATGGCTGTCACATATCGGCCTTGGCCGAAGCCGGATGCGCTTGCGTTTGTGCAACTCTTGGCGATCTTCGGCACGCTAGCCATCGTGTTTGGCTATCAGGACGCGACGGCCTTCCAGCTCTTCTATTTGCTGTTTTTGCCGCTTCTCTGGATCGCGCTGCGCTATGGTCCGCCGGGGGCAGCCGTAGCGCTTCTCCTGATTCAGATCGGCTTGATCATCGGCGCTGAAATCCGCTTCGGTCCCGATCCCGGGCTTGGCGCGCTGCAGGTTTTGATGATCGCCCTGGCAATAACGGGTCTTATTGTCAGTACGATCGTAGCGGAACGGGAAGATACAGCCGCACGATTGCGCGACCAGCAGGCGTCGATCAACAGGGCGTTGCGAATCCGGTCGGCAGGAGAGGTCGCGGCCACGATTGCGCATGAGATAAACCAGCCGCTGACGGCGCTCAGCACGTATGCCGGGATCGCGGCGAAGGCGATGGAGGACGGCCGCTTTGATCTCGTCACGCGGGCGGTCGCCAAGATCAAGGCGGAGAGCGTTCGAGCGAATGAGGTGCTCCAAGGTATCCGCGAGCTTTTGCGGCAAGGCACGCTGACCAAACGCACAATCGATCTCAGATCGAAGCTGGAAGAGCTTGAGATGCTGCTTGGAGAGGATCTGGAGAAGAAGGGAATCCGTCTCGTGATGCTCGTGGAGCCCGATTTTCCACTGTTGAAGGCGGATGGCGTCCAGCTTCAGCAGGCCGTCCATAATCTGATCGTCAACAGTGCCGAAGCAATATTAGAGGTGGGTAGAGGCGGCACGATCGTTGTGAATGTCGCGGCAACCGGTGACGATGACGCTCGCATCGAGGTGCAGGACGATGGCCCGGGATTTCCGCCGGGATTTGACGTCAACGAACCCGCTCCGTTTACGACCACAAAACCGGAAGGATCGGGCCTCGGTCTTGCAGTGGCGAGATCCATTGCCGAGGCGCATGGAGGAAATCTTACGATCGTCACGTCGTCGCGGGGATCGCGCGTGGCCATGAAACTGCCGATCGAAAGGGAGGCCGATGAGCAAGACCGTTAGCGTCATCGACGACGAAGCGTCAGTACGGGAAGCTGTCGCGATGCTTCTCGAGACGCATGGGATGACCGTGAACGCCTACGAGAGCGCGGTCGCGTTTCTCGCAGCACCGTTTGCGGCCGGCTGTATCGTCAGTGACGTGCGTATGCCAGAGATTTCCGGTCTCGATCTCTTGCGCACTTTGCAGAGTTCCGACGATTCGCGTCCACTGATCCTGATGACGGGCCATGGCGATGTCGAGCTGGCGGTTCAAGCGATCAAGCTGGGCGCGTTCGATTTCGTCGAGAAGCCGTTCAGCAACGACCGCCTCGTTGGCAGCGTGGAGCAGGCCCTTGTCGCCTCCGAGAGCAGTCTCAAGGTGCGACTTGAGCTCGAGGACTTGAAAGCGAAACTGGCCTCGTTGTCCGAGCGACAGCGCGACACCATGCAGCTCCTCATTCGCGGCCTCTCCAACAAGGAGATCGGACAGCAGCTCGGGATTAGTCCTCGCACTGTCGAGATCCATCGCACTTGGGTAATGACGAAGATGTCCGCGCGCTCCATTGCGGACCTCGTACGAATGGGGATGGCACTCGGCATCGAGTGACGGATCTTGCGCCCTTAAGGAATTCTCCCGACCGCGAACGCCGTGCGCTGTGATGTGATTACCTCGGCTGTGGGCATTTCGACGGCGCGCTGTCGAGCCCGCAATCTGAATCTGCCAAAATGCGAAGATCGGAAGCCATGAGGGGTCGTAAAAATGGCAAGCTTTGCTTCATTCCGCTTGGGTGCGGCGGCGGTCATTCTCGCTGCCGGCGTTGCTCCGGCGATGGCCGACCAGACCGGCTTTGCATCCATGCACAATCAAGCACGCGTCGGCGGCAAGATGTGCATGACGGACCACTACCATTACGGCAGTGGCTCTGGCTCCACCAAGGCTGCGGCACAGAGGGACGCCGTTGCCTCCTGGCAGAGCTTCACGGATTTCGAGTACGGAAGCGATTGGGCCCGTTTCAGCAAGGCGGTCGGCAAGCGGATCAGCTGCTCTAAGTCGACGTCTGGCGTCGATTGTCAGGTTGAAGCACGCCCCTGCAGATAACTTTTCGGAGTTGGGACAACCGTTAATATTAACGGGCCTCTTTCACGGAATTCCGTACCCGGACTGGCTGATTTTAGGACAGATCTGTTGGCCCGGCCTATGCATCCGTCCCCTCATCGCGAGCTTTTTGGGCTCACGATCGACGTTTCGCATAGGTCACGAGGGCTTCCGTGTCAGCATCAAGCGTTAAAGCGGCGATTGGAAAATCGCGTCTGGCGTTTCTCGGTGTCGGTTTGTTCTCCGGCATCATTAACGTCCTGGTGCTCACCGGCTCGCTGTACATGCTGCAGGTGTACGATCGCGTACTGCCCTCGCGCAGTGTCCCGACGCTGATCGGCATCACGCTTCTCCTCGTCATCTTATACGCGGCCTACGGCGCGCTCGATTTCGCGCGTGTCCGTGCGTTGAGCCGCATCGGTCTCGGCATCGATCGTCAGCTCCGTTCGCGCGTGATGGAGGCGCTGCTCGCTCTGCCGCTACGCGCCCGCCAGGGCACGGATGCGCTTCAGCCGGTGCGTGACCTCGATCAGATCCGCTCGTTCCTGTCCGGCCTTGGGCCGACGGCGTTGTTCGACATGCCATGGCTGCCCGTTTACATCGGCCTCATCTATTTCCTGCACCCCATGCTCGGCCTCTTCGCCCTCGCCGCCGCTATTCTGCTGGTGGCGCTGACCGCCATCACCGAGATGAAGACCAGGAAGCCAGCCAAGGATGCGACTAAGAGCAGCTCCGAGCGCCACGCCTTCAGCGATGCCGCCCGTCGCAACGCGGAGGTTATCCAGGCCATGGGGCTGGGCCGTCGCATGGTCGGCAACTGGGAGAAGGTGAATGAGCGTTACCTGGTCGACCAGATGTCTATGTCCGACGCCGCGAGTGGCATCGGGTCGGTCTCGAAGGTGCTGCGCCTGCTTCTACAGTCCGGCATTCTCGGCCTTGGTGCCTATCTCGCCATCCAGGGCGAGCTGTCGCCAGGCTCTCTGATTGCGGGCTCCATCGTGCTCTCGCGCGCGCTTGCGCCGATCGAGGTCGCGATTGCCAACTGGAAGGGCTTCGTCGGCATGCGCCAGAGCATCAAGCGGCTCGACACGCTGCTCTCGGCACTGCCGGCACGCGAGGTCGCGACCGCCCTGCCGCGCCCGAAGGAGAAGCTCGAGGTCAAGGACTTGTCTGTGGCTCCGCCGGGCGAAACGCTGCCCGCCATCACGAACATCTCTTTCGCGCTGGAAGCCGGCGATGGGCTCGGCGTCATCGGACCGAGCGCCGCCGGAAAATCCACCCTCATTCGCGCCCTCGTCGGTGCCTGGAATCCGCTTCCGCGCGGCGGCAGCGTGCGGCTTGACGGCGCCACCCTTGATCAATGGGCGCCCGAAGCGATCGGCCGCGACATCGGATATCTCCCGCAGGACATCGCCCTGTTCGACGGTACGGTCGCCGAGAACATCGCGCGCATGGACCCGCAGGCCTCGAGCGAAATCGTCATCGCCGCCGCCAAGCTTGCCGGCATCCACGACATGATTGTGCACCTGCCCGACGGCTACGAAACCCGCATCGGGGATAGCGGCATGAAGCTGTCGGCCGGACAGCGTCAGCGTCTGGGACTTGCACGTGCGCTCTACGGAGATCCTTTCCTCGTCGTCCTCGATGAGCCGAACTCCAACCTCGACACGCAAGGCGACATGGCCTTGACGTCGGCCATCCGTTCAGTGCGGGAGCGCGGCGGCATCGTCGTCGTCGTCGCCCATCGCCCGTCGGCGCTCGCAGGTCTCGACAAGGTTCTTGCCCTCGCCAAAGGCCAGATCCAAGCCTTCGGCCCGCGCGACGAGGTTCTGAAGTCGGTTTTGCAGCCGGCCGCCCAGCCGCTACCCGCCCCGGTCCCGGTGGCCCCATCCATTGCAGCTTCGCTGATGCGAGCGCTTCCGCCCGGCCTGAAGGTCGTGGGCGAAGGCGTAGCCGCGGCGGGTTGAGGAGATCATCATGCAGAAGAGCCTCATGGCCCCCCAGGGTTCCACGCCAGCAAAAGCCCCTTCGCCGTTTCGCGAGGTGCGCGGATACATCGTCTTCGGGATCGCCGTCATCGCGACCCTCGTCGGCGGATTGGGGGTCTGGGCTGCCTCGATAGATCTCGCGGGCGCCGTCCTGGCGACCGGCAACGTCGTGGTCGACAGCAGCGTGAAGAAGGTCCAGCACCCGACGGGCGGCGTTGTCGGCGCGATCTACGTAACCGAGGGCCAGCATGTCGAAGCAGGCGAAGTTGTTGTCCGCCTCGACGAGACGGTGACGCGCGCGAACCTGCAGATGGTGTCGAAGCAGCTCGACGAAGTCACCGTCCGCCAGGCGCGGCTCAAGGCCGAGCAGAACGGCCTCGCCGAAATCGTGTTTCCAGAAGCCACTCAGGCCCGCCGCGCGGAGCCGGTGCTCGCCGAAATCATGGCCAGCGAGACTGCCCTGTTTGAAAACCGCCGCACGGCGCGAGAGGGACTCAAGGCACAGCTTCGCGAGCGCATTGCGCAGCTCCACGAGGAGATTGAGGGTCTCGTCGCCCAGAAGGCATCGCGCGGGCGGGAGCTCGAGTTCGCCAATGCCGAACTCGAAGGCCTCGAAAAGCTCGAAGGTAAGAGCCTTGTCAGCACGCCGCGCATCACCGCCGCACGCCGCACCGTCGCCCAGCTCGAGGGCGATATCGCACAGGTCGGCGCGGCCACGGCTCAGGCCAAAGGCAAGATCTCGGAAATCGAGCTGCAGATCCTGCAACTCGACCAGGAGATGAAGACGGAGGTCGGCAAAGAGCTTCGTGATCAGCAGGGCCGCGAGGCCGAGCTATCCGAACGTCGCGTCGCCGCCGAAGACCAGTTGAAGCGTATCGAGATCCGCGCGCCGCAGAGTGGCACTGTGCACCAGTTGACCGTGCATACGGTTGGCGGCGTCATCACGCCGTCCGAACCCGTCATGCTGATCGTGCCGAACGCCGACCGTCTCGTCATCGACGCCAAGGTCGCGCCCCAGGACATCGACCAGATCCGCACCGGCCAGCTCGCTCACGTGCGTTTCCCGGCTTTCAATCAGCGCACCACGCCTGACATGACGGCGACCGTCACGCGCGTCTCGGCCGATCTGATGATGGACCAGCAGCCCCATCCGGGGCAGGTTCAGCAGGGCGCAGCGCCTTATTACAGCGTCCGCCTGACCCTCACCGAGGAGGCTTCGAAGAAGCTCGGAAATCTGCGGCTCGTCCCCGGCATGCCCGCCGAAGTCCACATCACGACGGGCGAGCGCACCGCGCTGACCTACTTCACCAAGCCGCTCAGCGACCAGTTCTCCCGCGCCTTCAAGGAGCGCTAGTCGAGAAGCTTGCCGGGATTGAGAATGCCCTTGGGATCGAGCGCAGCCTTGATGCGCCGCATGAGCTCGATTTCAACGGGACTTTTGACGCGACGAAGCTCGTCCGCTTTGAGCCGCCCAATGCCGTGTTCGGCTGAAATCGATCCGCCGAGCGATAGGACGACCTCGTGCACGGCGCGCGCCATGGTCTCCCACAAGGCCAGGAAGTCGGCCTTCGCCATGCCCGGCGGCTGCGAGATGTTGTAGTGCACGTTGCCGTCGCCGAAGTGCCCGAACGGAACGGGACGGGCCCCAGGACAGATGCGCTCCACCACCGGCGCGGCCTGCTTGATGAATGCGACCACGCGGCTCACGGGCACCGAGACGTCGTGCTTGATCGAGCCGCCTTCGCCCTTCTGCGCTTCGGAGGCGGCCTCCCGCAAACGCCAGAGCTCCTGTCCCTGCTGCAGCGACGCCGCCAGAACCGCATCGCTCGCAAGACCCGCAGCCGCAGCGTCGGAAAGGATGCGTTCGAGAAGCGACGACGCGCGCCCTTCGGCTGAGCCGGAAATCTCCATCAGGACATACCATGGCGATGGGCTCGCGAACGGCGCACGCGTGCCCGGGATATGCCGGGTCACGAAGCCGAGCAATTCGCCAGACATGAACTCGAATGCGGTCAGAGCGTGCCCGGCTTCCCGTTCCGCAAGCTGGAACAGAGGGAGCAGAGCTTCCAGGCTCGGCACCGCGCAGAACGCTGTCGCCAATTCGCGCGGCTCGGGAAAGAGCTTCAGCGTTGCCGCCGTGATGACGCCGAGCGTCCCCTCGGAGCCGACAAACAGGTCGCGCAGATCGTACCCGGTGTTGTCCTTTTTGAGCGCGCGCAAGCCATCCCACACGGAACCGTCCGCCAGCACCACCTCAAGGCCGGACACCAGTGAGCGGGCCGTGCCATAGGACAGCACAGCGACCCCGCCCGCATTGGTCGCCAGGTTGCCGCCGATGGTGGCGCTCCCTTCCGACGCCAGGCTGAGGGGAAACAGTCGTCCGGCTTCCCGCGCCGCCTGCTGGACTTCGGCCAGCGTCGCGCCCGCCTCCACAGTCATGCTGTTTCCTGCCGGATCGAGGGTTCGGATCCGCTTCATCCGTGTGAGCGACAAAACGATCTCGCCGCCGCTTTCGTGCGGGATCTGGCCCCCGACGAGCCCGGTATTGCCGCCCTGGGCAACCACGCCGATACCTTCCGTATTGGCGAGAGCAAGGATTTTTGAAACTTCTTCCGTATTCGCCGGCTTCAAGACGAGCGGCGTACGCCCCACATAGAGGTCACGCCATTCGCGGAGGTAGGGGACTTGCTCACTGGGATCGCGGATCGCATGCTTAGCCCCGACGATCGCCGCGAAGCGGGCAATCAAATCGGCGCTCGGCATCTGGGCAGAGCGATCAGAGGACGACGTCATGGATGGGCTCTTGATGGTGCAATGGGCGTTCGCGTGCCGCCCGGACGCATGTCATTAGGTTCCCTTATCAGGCTTTGAGGTCATGAGGCAAAAATCGCGGTTAACGGCAAGTGTCATGCGGTTTGCATCCGTCACGCTCATGGCCATCAGTCTGATGGTCCTGGCAGGAGCCGTAGGTGCGCCAAGCGCCTGTGCTGACCCTCCCGGTGTTCCAGGCATCCGCCCGGACTTCAGGCCCATTCCGGCGCCGAGGATTACGCCGCGCACTCCGCCTGCGATTGTCCCCAAAGTCGCGCCCGGGCCCCGGTTTGGACCGAATCCAGGACTTTTGCGTCCGAACGCTCTTGGCCCCGGATGCACGGCGAGCTGCGGTTCGCGCTGCCAGATGATCTCGTGCTCGGGCCTCAACACCTCGCAATGCGCATCCGCCCGCCAACAATGCCGCGTCGCGTGCCGCACGCGCTGCTGATGGGTTAGGTGCGTGGCGCAGCCGCGCGGCGCAGGCGGTCGTTGATCGCTTCTCCCAGGCCGTGCTCCGGGATCGGCATCACCGCAATCGTCTTGGCGCCGGTCCGGTCCAGCGCCCGCAAGGACGCGAACAGTCCGGCGGCTGCTTCCACGAGATCGCCGCGCGGGCTGAGATTGAGGCTCGGCCCGTCCGTTGTCGGCACCTCTGCACCAAACGCAAGCAGCGCTTCGCCGGGTCGGACCTCGGTCGCATCGAGCCGCATTGCCGCTTCGGGAGCATAGTGACTGGCAAGCTGTCCAGGCGAAGTCGGGTGAACGTCGTCGCTCGCAGGACCTTCGCCGAGCGGACGCCCGAGTACGGCTTCGATCTCCTCGCGCGGAACAGCTCCCGGACGCAGCAGCACGACAGTCTCATCGCCGGACGCATCGAGCACCGTGCTCTCGAGCCCATGCGGCGTCGATCCGCCGTCCAGCACCATGCCCAACCGGCCTTCGAAGTCTTCGAGCACATGCTGGGCCGTCGTCGGGCTGACGCGCCCGCTCCGGTTCGCCGATGGAGCAGCGAGCGGCCGTTCCGCTGCGGCGAGCAAAGCTTGCGCAACAGGATGTCCTGGCACACGAATGGCAATCGTATCGAGCCCGGCCGACACGAGATCCGACACGGCCGCGTCGGCTCGCCGCTTCAGCACCAAAGTCAGTGGGCCGGGCCAGAACAGCGCTGCAAGCTTCCGCGCGCTAGGGGAAAGAACTGCGATCTTCTCCGCGTGCTCGAGATCGGGTACATGCACGATCAGCGGATTGAAACGCGGCCGTCCTTTGGTCTCGAAAATGGCGGCAACGGCACGTCCATTGGTGGCGTCGGCGCCGAGGCCATAGACGGTCTCGGTCGGAAACGCGACCAGCGCGCCCTGGCGCAGAAGGCGTCCCGCCGCCTCGATTGCCGTTTGATCCGCTGGAGTTGCTGCCATTCTGGGGGGATCCGCTGGGTGTCCGTTGCGCTCGAATGCCTTCCGCCCGATGATTGCAGCGCGCCCCGAAGGCCGATTCGCCCCGCGTCCGGAAAGGAACAATCATGAGCTACGTGGCTCCAGTAGACGACATCCTCTTCGCGCTCAAGACGGTGGGCGATGTTTCGGGCGACATGGATAAGGGCTGTGACGTCGCCGGTTTGGACGAGGAAACGCTTCAGGCCATCATCGAGGAAGCCGGAAAATTCGCTTCCGAAGAGCTGGCGCCACTCAACAAGGCGGGGGACCGCACACCCTCGCGCTGGGTTGACGGCAAGGTCGTCACGCCGCCTGGCTGGAAGGAAGCCTACACGGCCTTCCGCACGGCCGGGTGGAGCGCGCTGCCCTGCCCGGAGGAGTTCGGCGGTCAGGCGCTCCCCGAGACGGTCGCCATGGCCGTCTGCGAGATGTGGAACGCGGCCAACCTTTCGTTCGGCCTTTGCCCGTTGCTGACCCAGGGTGCCATCGACGCGCTCCATGCGGGCGGCTCCGATGAGCTCAAGCAACTCTATTTGCCGCGCATGATCAGCGGCGAGTGGACCGGCACCATGAACCTGACTGAGCCACACGCCGGCTCGGACCTCTCCGTCATCAAGACGCGCGCCGAGCGCAAGGGCGACGGCACCTACCGAATTTTCGGAACGAAGATCTTCATCACCTACGGCGATCATGACCTGACCGAGAACATCGTGCACCTCGTGCTGGCCCGGCTACCCGACGCGCCAGCGGGCACGCGTGGCATCTCGCTCTTCCTCGTGCCGAAGCGCCTCGTCGCGCAGGACGGAACGCTCGGTGCGGAGAACGACGTCGTCTGCGCGGGGCTCGAGCACAAGCTTGGCATTCACGGCAGCCCGACCGCCGTCATGAAGTTCGGCGAGAAGGACGGCGCGATCGGCTACCTCGTCGGCGAGGAGAACCGCGGTCTCAACACGATGTTCATTATGATGAATGCGGCCCGCCTTGCGGTTGGCATTCAAGGCGTCGCCGTCGCCGAGCGCGCGACGCAGCATGCGGTGGCTTACGCAAATGAGCGTCGCCAGGGCAAATCGCTCACTTCCAAATCCGCGAACATGGTGCCGATTGCCGAGCATCCGGACGTGCAGCGTACGCTGCTCACCATGCGTTCGATGACACACGCAGCCCGCGCGATCTGCTACGCAACTGCAGCCGAAACCGATAAAGCTCATCACGCTGCCACGGACGCCGAGCGCCGCACCGCCGCCGATCGCGCGGCCCTGTTGACGCCGATCGCCAAGGCCTTCTCCACCGACATCGGCTGCGAGGTGTCGTCCATGGGGATCCAAGTCCATGGCGGCATGGGCTTCATTGAAGAGACGGGCGCCGCGCAGTTCTACCGCGACGCTCGCATCCTGCCGATCTACGAAGGCACCAACGGCATCCAGGCCATCGACCTCGTGACGCGCAAATTGCCGCTCGCGGGCGGCCGCATCGTCAAGGACATCATTGCCGAGTTCGAAGCCACAGCGCGGCGCGTCAAGAGCGTGAACCGGCTCGAAATCGGCCGCATGGGTCAGCGCCTCGCGTCCACGGTCGTTGCCCTCGCCGAAGCGACCACCTGGATGGCAGACGCCATCGAGAACAGCCCGAACCTCGCGCTCGCCGGCGCGACGCCCTACTTGCGCCTGTTCGGGCTTGCGGCTGGCGGCCACTACCTCGCCAAGGGTGCGTTGCTGGGCCTGGAGCAAGGCGGCCCGCACGCCATGGAGCAGGTTGCCCTTGCGCGCTTCTTCGCCGAAAACATCTCAGTTGCGAGCCAGGGCTTGTCCGCCATCGTGATGTCGGGTGGCCATGCTGTGATCGGATCGATGCCAGAGACGACACCGGCCTGAGGGCTTAGCGTCGGCGCGGTCTTTTGAGGTCGGAGAGGCGGTCATGCGTGCAGTTCGCGGCGTTCTAGCCGCTGCGATTATCGCGGTGGGAATGCTCGCCGCGGCAGCTCCGTCGGACGCGGGCTGGCTCTCGCGCATCCTGCGCGGGGCGGGAGAGGCCGGCGGAGGTGCAGCCACCAAAGGGGCCGGCAAGCTCGGCCTCGGCGCCCTAGACAACGCAGCGGCTCACGTCGCGTCCTTGCCGAAGCTCGCGACCGGCACCGCGCTTGCCGCTCACATCACTCCTGAAGGCCATTGGAAGTTCGTGAGCCGGGAAGGCAACGTCTTCACCGCCGCAACGCCCGAGGAGCTGGCCCGCGTCGGCACGGCGTTGGCGCCGGAAGCGGTACCCGGCGGCAAGCTCGCCCTCTACCTGAGCGAGGACACGGTCTTCGCGGGCCGCACGGCCATGAAGGATCTGCCGAAAGACGCGGACCTGCATGTTGTCGTCGGCAAAGACGCATACCGCCTGCGACAAGGCGCAGACGGCAACCTCACCGCGGAATTCCGCCCGAACGTCGTCGTGGCATTGAGTGAGCGAGCCTTGTTCGAGGAGACGGTGTACCGGCTCGGGCGCCCGCTGAACCGATCGAACATTCGCGCGCTCTACCTCGAAACCGGCGGCCCCACGCACCTCTCCAGCGTGCCGCGTTTCGATCCCGCCACTAAAGCCGCGCTCGTCGATCAAGTCGATCCGAGCGCGCTTCCGGCCGCATTCTCGGGACTCAAGGGACAAACCGCGCTCATCTCCGGTCGCATCGAGGGCAACGTGTTGACGTTCCGGGGCGCGAGCGGTCCTGAGCAGACGGTCGACATTACAAAGCTCGTGCAGGCGGCTGAGCACGCCGACGTGAATCTCGTCCTGCTTCATACCGGCGTCGCCCACCAGCCGGGCGGTCGCAACTGGCTGTGGCAGAAAGTTGCCGTCTCTGGCCTCGACGAAGCCTTGAAACGCGCAACGTTCGCCGATTTCCTGAGCGGTCTCGGCGGCGCGAGTAGCGAACTCACGATCAAAGCTGCGGCCTCGTCTCAAGGCCGCCTTCTATTTTCCGCGGTACCGGTCAAATCGGCCTCCGCGCCGCTGACCGATGTCGTCGGCGGATGGCTCGGCTGGGAACACTGGCTCGGCGAAATTACAGGCAATGTCGCCGTGCAAGCGGCGCAGATCTATGCGCGCGACGAGGCGCGTGAGCGGGAGCTGGATGCACGTATCGTGACGGGCATCCCGTCGGTCTTCCAGTACACCTACCTGATCGCGCTGGCGCTCGGCGTGCTGGCATGGACAGTGACAAGCGACTGGTGGCGGCGCATCTGGCCGCCCGAGCAGCGCCAGGGTTACGCGGGCCGCATGGGCTACTGGGCCGCCAGGACGGTTCGCGTCCTGGCCTACGTCCTGCTGTTCCTTCCGCTTGTCGGTTTTCCGGCCTTCCTTTGGCTCTGCATCCTGCAAATCTGGGGCGTGCTGATGCTGCCCGTGCGGTTCGTGATATGGCTTCGCGGCCGCCTCGCCCCGCGCCGAGCCTGACCCGGGTCATTCGGACGCCGATAGGGCTGGCCTCAGAGGATCGCTCCGCTATCATGGGTGAATAAAAAAACTCTGGGAGCGCACGAGGTTAACCGGCCAATGGCAACACTTCTGATCACCCATCCTGCCTTTGTCGAGCACGATACGGGACACGGTCATCCCGAGCGCGCCGACCGCATGCGCGCCATCGACAAGGTGCTGGCGCATGAGAGCTACAACGCTTTGAAGCGGGCCGAAGCACCGATGCGCATCGATGTGGAGGAGGAAATCCTCCGCGTGCATCCGCAGGATCATGT
This sequence comes from Hyphomicrobium sp., assembly GCF_036262015.1. Classification (GTDB taxonomy): domain Bacteria; phylum Pseudomonadota; class Alphaproteobacteria; order Rhizobiales; family Hyphomicrobiaceae; genus Hyphomicrobium_C. The sequence continues at coordinate 182,306 of NZ_DATAJR010000004.1, forward strand.
GAATCGCATCAGGGCCGCGGCCGAGGTCGTGAAGAAGCGCGACGGAGGCATGCATCTCGACGGCGACACGGTCATGTCTCCCGGCAGCTACGAAGCTGCGCTACGCGCCGTGGGCGCCGGGCTCGACGCAGTCGACGAAGTCATCACCGGCCGGGTCGCGAACGCGTTCTGCCAGGTTCGTCCGCCCGGTCATCACGCCGAGGCAGATCGTCCGATGGGGTTCTGTCTGTTCTCGAATGCGGCAATCGCCGCCCACTACGCGCGTGCGCGCCACGGCGCCGAGCGCGTCGCCGTCGTCGATTTCGACGTGCATCACGGCAACGGCACGCAGGACATCTTCTGGTCCGACAAGGACATGTTTTACGGGTCGACGCACCAGATGCCGCTCTTTCCCGGCACGGGAGCCTTGTCGGAAACCGGAGTCGGCAACATCTGGAACGCTCCGCTCCGCGAGGGTGACGCCGGCGAGACGTTCCGCGAAGCCTTCACCTCGCGCATTCTCGGGCCGCTGCACAACTTTAGCCCAGACCTGATCATCATTTCCGCGGGCTTCGACGCTCACAAGCGTGATCCGCTGGGCGGCTTGCGGCTGGTCGAAGCGGATTTTATGTGGGCAACGGAAGCCCTCGGAAAAGCCGCCGAGACGCACTGCAAGGGCCGCATCGTTTCGATGCTGGAGGGCGGCTACGACCTAGAAGCCCTTGCGAAATCCGTCGCCGTCCATGTGCGCACGCTCATGGACCTCGGCAGTTAGAGTGCTTCCGGAAAGGTTGGAACCGGTTTTCCGATAAGAAGCACGACAAAACAAAGAACGAAGGGTCGGTCCGCGATTCAACCAAAACCGGAACGACCCTAAGGCCTTGATTGCGTGCGGCGAATGAGTTCGTGCGCCGCGCGCGCCCAGGCACTAAATTCGGGCGCAGAATCACGAAGCTGAGACGGAAAGAGCAAGTGGCGAACAAGAACCATGCCGACATCAAGGAGCTGAGCTTCGAGCGAGCGCTCAAGGAGCTAGAGACCATCGTGAGCCGGCTGGAGCGCGGCGACGTCGAGCTTGAAGAAAGCATCACGATCTACGAGCGCGGCGAGGCTCTGCGCGAGCACTGCGACCGCCTGCTGAAGCAGGCCGAGGCTCGCGTGGAGAAGCTGACGGTCGGTGGCGATGGCGTCCCCCGCGGCACTGAGCCCTTGGATCCGGAATAAGGGGCTTCTCCCAAGAATTTGGTCCCGCCACAGAGCGTTCTGCCGCAGGCCCCCGGGAGGAATGCCCGGCTTCGGCCCTTCATCCGCCGCACGTTCGGCGCTAAGGTGATGGCGAAAATGCGGATCGGGATACCTAGGCCGGATTCGCGGGGAGCTGAGGGCTCCGATCACCGAAGGACAACGCTGCACCGTGAGCAAGACCCCGCTCCTCGATACCATTGCGACCCCCGAGGATCTGCGCACGCACCCGGAATCTGAGCTTCGCCAGATCGCGGACGAGCTGCGCTATGAGACGATCGAGGCCGTTTCCGTCACTGGTGGCCACCTCGGCGCGGGGCTCGGCGTGGTCGAGCTGTCAGTTGCACTTCATTGGGTCTTCGACACGCCGCGTGACCGCTTGATCTGGGACGTCGGCCACCAGTCCTATCCGCACAAGATCTTGACCGGCCGCCGCGATCGCATCCGCACGCTGCGCCAGGGTGGTGGGCTCTCAGGTTTCACGAAGCGCGACGAAAGCGAATACGATCCGTTCGGTGCGGCGCACTCGTCCACGTCCATCTCCGCCGGCCTCGGCATGGCAGTCGCGCGGGATCTGAAGGGTGAAAGCAACAACGTCATCGCCGTGATCGGCGACGGCGCCATGAGCGCTGGCATGGCCTACGAGGCCATCAACAACGCCGGTGCCCGCGACGAGCGCCTGATCGTCATCCTGAACGACAACGACATGTCGATCGCGCCGCCGACCGGCGCCTTCTCCTCTTACCTCGCGCGCGTCACGTCGAGCGGCACGTACCTGCATCTGCGCGATTTCGCCAAGCAGCTCGCCAAGCGCCTGCCCAAGAGCTGGGAGCGCCGCGCGGCGCGTATGGAAGAATACACCCGCCACCTCTGGCAGGGCGGAATGTGGTTCGAGGAGCTTGGCTTCTACTATGTCGGCCCCATCGACGGGCACGACCTCAACCATCTGCTGCCGGTTCTGAAGAACGTGCGTGACACCAAGCAGGGGCCGATCCTGGTCCACGTCGTCACGCAGAAGGGCAAGGGCTATGCGCCCGCCGAGGCCTCCGACGACAAGTATCACGGCGTCGCGCGTTTCAACGTCGTCACCGGCGCGCAGGTGAAGCCGAAGCAGAATGCGCCGACGTTTACCCGCGTGTTCGCAGATAGCCTGATTGCCGAAGCGCGCAAGGACAAGCGCATCGTTGCCATCACGGCCGCCATGCCGGACGGCACGGGTCTCGATCTCTTCGGTAAGGAGTTTCCGGACCGCACCTTCGACGTCGGCATTGCCGAGCAGCACGCGGTGACGTTCGCCGCCGGACTCGCGACCGAAGGACTGAAGCCGTTCTGCGCGCTCTATTCGACGTTCCTCCAGCGCGCCTACGATCAGGTCGTGCATGACGTCGCGATCCAGCGCCTTCCCGTGCGCTTCGCGATCGACCGTGCCGGCCTCGTGGGTGCGGACGGTCCGACGCATGCGGGGTCGTTCGATCTCGCCTATCTCGGCTGCCTACCCGATCTCGTCATCATGGCCGCCGCCGACGAGGCGGAGTTGACCCACATGGTCGCGACGGCGGCCGCCATCGACGACCGCCCGTCTGCATTCCGCTATCCGCGCGGTGAGGGGATGGGCGTCGACCGGCCGGACGAGGGCGTGCCGCTGGAAATCGGCAAGGGTCGCATCGTGCGCGAAGGCAACGCTGTCGCGATCCTCTCGCTCGGCTCCCGCCTGGGTGAGGCCTTGAAGGCCGCCGATCAGCTCGGCGCCATGGGCCTCTCCGCGACTGTGGCAGACGCCCGTTTCATGAAGCCGCTCGACCGTGATCTCATTGCCCGTCTCGCCAAGGAGCACGAGGTGCTGCTCACCGTCGAGGAAGGTTCGATCGGCGGCTTCGGAAGCCATGTGCTGCAGTATCTCTCCGAGGCCGGACTTCTGGATCGCGGCCTCAAGGTGCGCACGATGGTACTGCCCGACGTCTTCATCAATCACGATACCCCGGCCCGCATGTACGAACAGGCGGGCCTGACGGGGCCTGATATTGTGAGCACGGCACTCGCCGCGCTCGGGCGTGGTGCGGTCGCAAGCCGCGCATAAGGTTTCTTGGGGGGACGAAGACAACTATGCAGGGTGTAACGCGCGCCGCAGGCTTGGGGCTCGCAGCCCTTCTGGTCGGCTTCTCTCCAGCACGGGCATCGGGCAATTTCCTCTGCGAGATTGACGATCAGGCGCTGAAATTTTCCGTGGAAAGCACGTTCAGCCACGGTCTCGGTGAGGTCTTCACTGACTTCCGGGGGCATTTATCGGTTGCCTTGAAGGACGCCCCAGAAGATTTCACAAGCATTGAAATCGGTGCAGAGCAACTGTCACATCATTGGTTCGCAGGGCCTGACCTGAAGCTCCACATCTACAAGGAGCGGATCGCGGACGCACCGCACGGCTATGTCGAGTTGATCGTCGAGACGCGCCAGAGCAAGGACGATGAGACCAGCTACTCTGGAGCCTACAAGCTGACGGTATTTGACGTTGGCAAGTCTTCCACGACGGAAGGACGAACGCTCAAGGCCGAAGGCAACGTGTCCTGCTCGGTCGGATGAGCACCCGGACATGGAGCGGCGTCATCAAGGCGAACACGGCGCGCACACGGAGAGGGCGCCGGTGACGGAGAGCTCCGTCAAGTCGCGGTCGCTGCGCGAATGGCGCGGCCTCACGCTCGTTGTCGCGATCTTCGGGGGGCTGGGCGTCATCGGCTTGCTCACGCTCAACGCTGGGATTCGCCAGGTCGTGTCCGGCGAGACCTCGCTCCTCATCGCGCTGGTTGTGCTGACGTTGGGCCTCGTTTTCACCGCGATCGGCTTCGGTTTCCTCTACATCCGCTTCCTCAAGAAGCCAATTTGGGATGCGCAAAAGGCGAAACAGGAGGCCCGATACCCCGGCCAGCCGTGGATGCTCCGCAAGGACTGGGCCGCCCGGCGCGTTGTGCACTCGAACCTCGGCACGATGCTCTTGTTGTGGGTCTGGAATTTCGGCTGGTGGGGCGGGCTCGCCCTGATCGGCACCGTCAATCGCGAAAAGATTCTGGCTGCTCTCGCAGAGTCGTCATGGAACTACGCGTTGCTGGCGATTTTTGTAGGCGCGGGCTTGATCGGCTTGCGCTTTGCGCTGGGCGTGACGTGGAACGTTTGGCGCTTCGGCAAAACGGTTCTGACGCTCGATACGTTGCCCGCCTTCATGGGGGGCCGCTTCCGCGGCACCGTCGAGGCGCGTCTCGCGGAACGGCCGTCCGCGCCATTCGTGGTCGAGCTCGTCTGCGAGCGCCTGCAATGGGTCGAGCGACGGACAGGCGGGAAAACGGAATCGCGGCTCGAGACCGAGAAGCTGGCCCGCGCAGAAGCGAAAATATCGCCATCGCAGATGATCGCGTCACGCGGCGGCGTGCGCATTCCGGTTGAGATCGAAGTGCCGGTCGCGGGCCACGAGTACGCGATCGATGAAAGAGGCAACGGTGTCCGCTGGGTCCTGAATGTGCACACACAGAGTGGCGACACGCCATTCTCATGCACGTTCGAAGTGCCCGTCTATGGGCGCCGATCTTGATTTGACGGCGCGCTACTCGAGTGCCGCGATCACGGCGCCGGCGCACATGGCAGCGGCAGCGGCCGCCGCGGGCTTGCCGTAGCGACCACCGGCAACGCGCATTTCCGGCGACAGGGAATGGTAGATGTCGCGCGCCAGGGGGCGAATGTGCCGCCGGATCTCCGCCATTCCACGACCGACAGGAGTAAGCGCGATCGCGTAGTCGTCGACGGCGACGCCGGTATCCGTTCGCGCCCATTGACGCTTGTAGTCGTCGGCCGGGGCCAGGAGATCGTAACGGGCGAAGCCCTGCTCGAAGCACCAGGCGATCGTGCGCCGCATCTGCTCCTGGCCGGGGCTATGGGCGCTGAGCGTCGGATCGAAAGCGCCGAGGTAGGAGACATAGGTCTTGCGATCGGCAAATCCCACTTCGACCGCAGCGAATGACTCGCCGGCACGGAGCGCTGTGACGATGGCCGATCCAGACGTCACCGTGCTGCGCAAGAGATCCTCCCAAGCGCCGGAATCGAACACGGGGCTCGAAACGCCCCGCTCAGCGAGCCAAAGTCGCTTCCACGCGAGCGCCGTGTCGAAGGCGGCCATTGCGTCGTTGCCGCGAAGCACATCGAAGGTCAGCGGGCCTGCTGCGGCTTCCAAGCGCTGGCGGCGCTGGCGGCGGTTGCGTTGTGTTCTGTTCGAGAACGTGGCCTCGTAAGAGGCGAAATTCGGATAGGCGCTCAAATCGATGTAGAGGGCTGTCTCTACGGCGTTCTGCGACTGAGCATTTTGCGACAGAGCTTCGAACAGCCCGCTGTCGGCGCGCACCTTGCGCAGCAGCAAGATGTCGAGCCCCTTCTCGGACAGCGTCTTGCAGAGTGGAGGCAGCTCGTGGGGTGCAAGCGGCTCACCGACGACGTTGGTGTATTGCGCCAGAGGATAGACGAGCGGAACCGCGATCCGCGCGCCGAGGCGGCGTTCACGGCGTAGCGGCAACACCGTTTTGACACGGCCTTCCCGACGAAAAATTGCGACGAGTGGTTCCGCGCCGGATTGCGTCGCGATATGTGCCGCCGCCACGACGAGATCAAACTGGTCGAAGGCGCCAAGCCCACCGGCTCTCGCACCCGCTTCTTTCCAAAGCAGGTGGAGACGCGCGACGGCATCGATGCCTGATGCGATCTCGATTGCGTCCATGATGACGGAGATGTGCCTTCAACTCGACGGGCCAAGGCACCCACTATGGGTCATGAGCAGTGTGAATTGCGTTAAGGCAACACTGTTGCGACGTCCCCGTCAGGTTTCACCCCGAGGAGGGGGGCAATACGCGTGATGACCCGCCCAGCGGTCGGCGCCGCGTTGCGGCCCGCGAGCACCTCGCCGCCGGACTCGCTGTTGCCCTTGGGCTCGAAGATGAGGATCAGCACGAGATACTGAGGGTCGTCCATCGGGAAGGCGGCGAGGAACGACGAAACGACCGACTTCTCCTGATAGCCGCCACGGCCTGGCATCTCAGCCGTGCCGGTTTTGCCGCCAACTCGGAACCCTGGAACGTCGGCGCGCAAGCCTGTGCCGCCGCGCTCGCTCACGTTCCGCCGTAAGAGACCGCACAGGCTTCGGCTGGTTTCTGCGCTGATGATCCGATTGCCGGGCGGAGCGTCGCTCCGCCTGCGGAAATAAGTGGGTGTGACGGCCCTACCGCCGTTGACCATAGCCGCCGCTGCCGCCGCGAACTGAATGGGAGCGACCGCGAGCCCGTGTCCGTAGGCCACCGTGATTTGCTCGGCACGCCCGAACTGCTTGGGGAGCTGGGGGGCAGCCACAGGGCCCACCTCGGTGCGCATCTCGCGCATCAGGCCCAGCTTCGCGAGAAACGCCTTTTGCGCCTCCACGCCTTCAGCGAGCGCCAGCATGCCGGAACCGACGTTGGACGAATGGAGGAACACTTCCGAGACCGTGAGCGGACGGCCGACGGGATGAAAGTCCTTGATCGTGTACTTGCCGGCCGTGAGCGGCTTGGTCACGTCGAGCACGGTGTCGAGCTTGGCCTTACCGCTGTCCAGTGCCATGGCCACGGTCAGTGTCTTGAAGATCGAACCGAGCTCGTAGGTCCCGCCTTGGATCTTGTCGAGGCGGCCGGGATCGAGCACTTCTGAGGCGCGCGCAGGATCCTGGCCCGGCAACGACGACGAAGCGAGGATCTCGCCGGTCCTCACATCCATGACCAAGCCAGCAGCACCTTTCGACTCGTAGCGGACCATCGCCGACGCCAATTCGTCCTCGAGCGAATGCTGCGCGCCGAGATCGATTGACAGGCGAACAGGCACTCCGGCGTTTGAAGGCGCGCCAAGCGTAGGCTCGACGCCAATCGTCTCGTCGATCGTCCTTTCGATACCGCTCGAGCCGCGATTGTCGACGTTGACCGATCCGAGCACATGACCCGCGAGGCGTTCCAAGGGATAGGCGCGCCTCAACTCCATGCGGAAATCGAAACCGGGCAACCCGAGATCGTGGATCTGCTGCGCAACCTTGGGAGCGATGCCGCGCCGGATCCAAACGAAGCGGCGGTCGCGGCTTGCAAGCAGACGGCGCAACTCACCCTGTTGGAGGTCCGGCAATACGGGGCCCAGGCGCTCGGTCACGTCATCGATGCCCTGAACCTGCGAGGGATCTGCGAACAGCGACGGCATCTCGATGTCGGTAGCGAGAAGGCGCCCGCCGCGATCGAGGATGTCGGGGCGCACATAGCTGCGCGCCATCGGTTCGGTGATGGCCGCCACCATCTCCGGACTAGGACTTGCGGCCAGTCTGGCGAGCTGTCCGGCGACGCACGAAAACAGCACCGTCATGCCGAGCATGACGAGCCGCGTTCGCAGGGCAGCGGGCGAACGCTTAGCCTCCCCCTGCGACAGATCGGTGTCGGAAGGGTGCGTCTGTGGTTTGCGCTTGGCCGCGCCGGTCATCTTCGCCCCGCATCCCCTTATCGAGAGATTGCCCCGGTGCGGATCTCGCCTGCGGGACCCTGATTGACGAGCTGCTTATCGGTGAGGGGTACGAGCCCCTGGGCGCGGGCGAGCGGCTCGATCCGGTCAGGGCGGCCAAGATGGGCCCGCTCCGCCTTCAGCACCGCGATGTCCGAGCGTGCGATATCGGCCTTGCGTTCCTGGGCGGCCACACGCGCTTCGAGCTGCTTGGTATCGTAACTGAGGCCGTAGAGAAGAAAGGCGCTCGAAATGGCCATGAACGCGGCCGAAACGGTAAGCGGATGCATGACATCGACCTCAACGGCAAGGAACGAGAAGATGACGCAAGACGGGCATCGTTCCCAGCCACGTTCGAGCTACCACGCGGGGGCGTCCGTTCGGATCCCCACACGCAGCCGCGCCGAGCGGGCTCTTGGGTTCGCGTCCGTTTCCTGTTTGTTAGGTGTAAATCCGCGAGTATTAACAATTCGGAAACTTGGGGCCACAGATGGGCCAACCGGCCCGGGCATGTGGCGCGAGCCACCTGCCGTCTTGCCGGAACGCTCCTGGAGGAACCGCTTGACGATCCGGTCTTCGAGCGAATGGAAGGTCACGACTAGAAGGCGCCCGCCGGGTTTGAGCAGACGCTCTGCCGCCGCCAGCCCGCGCTCGAGTTCGCCAAGCTCGTCGTTGACGTAGATGCGCAGCGCCTGAAACGTCCGGGTCGCGGGGTGCTTCTCGTCGCCGCGCGCACGCCCAAGCACGCGCTCTACAAGTTCCGCCAATTGTTTTGTCGTGGAGAATGGCGCGTCGGCACGCGCCTTGGCAATCGTTCGCGCGATGGCGCGAGAGCGCCGCTCCTCGCCGAATTCGTAAATAATATTGGCGAGATCTTCCTCAGCCATGGAATTGACGACATCGGCTGCTGAGGGACCATCCTGCGACATGCGCATGTCGAGCGGCCCGTCGCGCATGAAGGAAAAGCCGCGCGCCGGATCGTCGAGCTGCATGGAGGAAACGCCGATGTCGAGCACGACGCCGTCCACCGCATCGGCGCCGTTTTCACGCGCCGCAGTTTCCATATCGCTGAATGTCGTGGGAACGAGCGTCAGGCGTCCGCCGAAATCTTGGACGAGCTGCTGGCCGTTGGTGAATGCAGTGGGATCACGCTCGATCGCGATCACGCGGCAGGGTGCCGCTTCCAGAATGGCGCGGGTGTATCCGCCCGCGCCGAATGTTCCGTCAATGTAGGTTTCGCCGGCCGTTGGCTGCAGCGTCTCCAGCACTTCCGAGATGAGCACGGGAATATGTGCCCGCACGTCCCGGTGCTCCGGTTCCCCGCCGGTGCTCCGAGGCGTCATTCCCGTGCCCCCTCGTCGCCACCGCCGTTGCGGTGGCCGCTCCCCGCTCCGAAAAGTTTTCTGTGCTCTTGAGCTTTTTCGCGGGCTCGCGCGCGCCGGTCTTCGAACGCGTCTGGAGCCCACATTTGAAACTTGTCGCCAAGGCCGACAAATGTGACGTGATCCTGAAGAGAGGCGTGGCGGCGAAGGCTTTCAGGAAGGACGATACGCCCGTCGCCGTCGATGCCGAGAACCTGGACGTCGCCATAGAGTGCGACAGAGAGCTCGTCTCGCTCGTCCGAATAGTCCGGCAAGCCCGCGAGAAGCCCGTCGATCTTTTTCGCAAGTCTCTCGCCGCCTGCATCAAGGGCCGGAGCATCGATCGAGGGGTAGCAATAGATTCCGCCGACGCTGCCTTGGCTGTATCCGTCGCGCTCGAGGACGGCGCGGAAAGGCGCAGGAATTGAGACGCGTCCTTTGGCGTCGATCTTGTTTGTGAACGTTGAGACAAAGCGGTCCATCCCCTTATCGAGCCTCGCTTCTTCAACGCCACTTCAGGAACGCTTTGCAGGACTTCCAAAATCGATTGCGGATCCAACAAGACCCGTGGGTGCCCGCGCCCGGGGCTGGGCCGTGGCGGTCGCTCGTGCTTCGGCCCTCTCTCGAAGCAGGCGCCACGACCACGGGCCCTTGCCCGGTGCGGTCGGGCATATATGGGATGCCATGGTTCGGTATGGGCGTCAATGGATCGTTAAGGATTTTGCAGGGCTGAAGGCCCGTATTTGTGGGCAAATCACGGGACGGATAAGTCGGGGCGGCCAGGCCGCGGTGACCTTCCGTCCGCCGCAGTCACACCCGATATTCTCGGTCGAGGGACATCGCGAAGGAGCAACGCGTGAACGGATTGTGGGGCCGGGGAAGGACTTTGATCGCCGGCTCCGTGCTGGCCTGCGCCTTGCTGGTCGGCCTGAGCCAGGCCGCCGCGCCTGCTCCGGAGCCGGTCATTCCCGAGGGCGAGGGCGCCCGCATCGTGGTGTCAGCGCCCGGGCAGAACCCGGTGAGCCTCTACTTCGAGGAGCGCGGCTCCGGACAAACGGTTCTGCTGCTGCACGGTCTCGGCGAGTCGAGCTTTACGTGGCACGACGTGATGCCTGCGCTCGCCGCCCGCTATCGCGTCATCGCGCTGGACCTGATGGGCTTCGGGCGCTCTGACAAGCCCCAGGACGCGGCCTACTCCGCCGATGCGCAGGCCGCTCTTGTGGCCCGCTTCATCCTCGACAAGAACCTCGATGACATCGCTCTCGTCGGCCATTCTTTCGGAGGAACGGTCGCCTTGCGCACTGCGCTTGCCGAGGGCATTCGGGGAACCGGCCGGATCCGGCGCATCGCGGTTATCGGATCTCCGGCGCTTCCGCGCTCCACGGCCCGCTATCTCGATCTCGTCAAGACACCGGTCATTCCAGATACGCTGGCGTCCGCGCTCTCGCCGGAGGCTCTGGCCCGCCTTCTGCTGCGTGAGGCGAGCGGCGGCAGCGTGACGTCGGACGAGAATATCGAGGGGTACGCGGCACCCTATCGCGATCCGGCCGCTATGCAGGCGTTCTTCGCGACCGCGCGTACGATCGTCATGGAGACGGATGCCGATGCGATCGCGAAGCGCTACAAGGCGCTGGAGCAACCGGTCCTGGTTGTCTGGTGCCGCAAGGACCCGATCGTGCCCCTGAGCGCCGGCCGGAAGCTCGCCGCCGCGCTCCCTCGCGCGCGCCTGTCTATCATCGAAGGCTGCCACCATCTGCCCCAGCATGAGCGGCCGAAGCAGCTTTTGAAGACCCTCAACGCCTTCATCGCGCGCTAGACCATGATCGCTTCGCCAAAGACGGCTTGAGCATCTTCGCGAGATGAACTAGGTCTCCGCAAACACTGACGAAAAGAGGACGCGGCAGACCGCGGAGACGGCATGAGCGACGTGCGCTGCATTTGCGCCATCGGTTTGAGCGGCCAGCTTGGCTTGCACGGCGAGCTTCCCTGGGAGGGCGATCCGCGCCCCGAGTTCAGGGCCGACGTCGAGCGGTTCTTCAATATTACGCGCGGGCACGTGCTGATCGCCGGCCCGAAGACCATCGGCGCTGTCCCGGATTTCGCCGCCAAGGAGATGACGCTTCGCGTTGCTCGTTCGCACGAAAAACCTGAAGACGTGCTCGCGGAATTCGCCGATCGCGTCGTCTTCATCGGCGGCGGACCGGCCCTGTGGGACGTCTACGCTCCCTTCATCATGCATTGGGACATCACGCGCCTGCCGTACGACGGCCCGGCCGACCGCTGGTTCGACCCCAAGTGGCTGCTGACCGGCAAGGGCCGCCCGCTCTAGGCTCACTTGCAAAACGCCGCTCGTTCAGGGAGCGGCGTTTCAATCTGAATTCGATGAGCGTGCGCGACGCTCAATCGTCGTCGTCGCACTCGATCCGTTCTTTGTAGTAGCCGCGCCGCCATTTGCGCTCGATGCGGCAGTTCGGGCCGTAGATATCCGGCTCGTCCGCGAAATAGTAGCCGTAGGGGATGTAGACCTCGTAGGCGGGCGCGCGATAGGCAGGCGCTCCGTAGTAGGCGCGATAGTCGCGCCAGCTTCGCTGCTCGTAATAGTCGTCGTCGTACCGGTCATGGCCGGCGAGGGCGGGTGCGTTAGACGCGACGAGCAGGATAAGGCCAGTCACGATGCGGTTCATACGCGAACTCCTCAGTGAAACCGCGGACTGGGGAGATGAGAAAACCGGACGGACCGCTCTGTCAAATAGACCTCCGTCCTATGGTGGACGCGCTCCGGACCGGAAAGGCCCGAAGCGCGTCGTATGGGTCTAAAGAAAAGGACCGTTGAAATGGCCGTTAGTCGCGCGGACCGCGGCAGCTGATGCGCTCGTAATAGTCGCCGTCCCTTTCCCACTCCCGCGTGATCTTGCAGGGGCCGTCGCGGAACTCTTCCTTCACGTTGCGGCCCATGGGGCCGTAATGCGCAGCAATGCGCGCATAGAGGCCACCGGGCGGAGGTCCAGCGTGGTGCGGGGCCGGAACAGGGTCCGACGAGAAGCTATCGTCACGGGCCAGAAGCGGGGTCGCGCCGAGCACGAGCACTGCGGCCAGAGGGAGGATCGCTTTCATAGGGGAATGTCCTTCTAGTATTTGAGCCGACGGGGGGTTAACGCCCATAGCGTCCTTTGGTTGACGCGATGCGACGAATTAATGGAATGACGAAGTAAAACAAGACTATGGCGACAGTACATCGCAAGCCGTGACAGGAGAGAAATTGCCAGCCGGCCTGTAAGCCGGGTTCTGTCGCGAACGGCCATTCATCTGGGACGCCCATTGCTGAGCGCCTCAAGCAACCAACCCGGGTGACTGGCGTGAAGACGCGCCTCCGTGCCGGGTTTCCCCGCACGCGGCCACCCCTATTTGGTCTTGCTCCGGGTGGGGTTTGCCGTGCCGCGCCTGTTACCAGGACGCGCGGTGCGCTCTTACCGCACCGTTTCACCCTTACCGCACCGGGCCGAAGCCCGGCGGGCGGTTTGTTTTCTGTGGCACTGTCCCTGGGGTCGCCCCCGGCGGCTGTTAGCCGCCACCCTGTCTCCATGGAGCCCGGACTTTCCTCCACCGCCCGAGGCCGTAACCTGAGGCGGCAGCGGCCGTCCAGCCGGCTGACAACGGGCACATAAGGGCCGTCCCGATCCCCACGTCAAGAGTGGTGTCGCAAACCGATGAACGTGCGACTTGGGTCCTACGTCTGCGGCTGCAGGCGCTGGCGGCGCTGGCTCAGCTCCACGGCAGCGCGCGTCAGCCCCTGAACGCGTTTCGCGCGCAGGAAGCGCTTCACCGGCTTGTTGCGTTTCGCCATCGGCTGGGTCACGACGGATTGAGGTCCGGCACTGTCGAGACTGGTAGGCGTTGTTGCGGCAGGAGCGGGCGCCTCCGCGACGAGTATCGACGCGTCTGCCGCCATACGCTGGCCGATGACGATGAGGCGTGCGAGCCGCTCGCCCGCGTTCTGCAGATACTCGCGCGACTTCGCCATTGCGACTTCGAGCGGCAACGGGCTCGGCGTTACGGTCTCGATGGCGTCGATGCCATGCTGGAAGACGCCGTGCGCGTCGTCCGAGAGCCCGCCGCCGATGGCGACGACCGGCACGCCATGGCGGCGCGCGCACGCGGCGACACCGGCGGGCGTCTTACCGAATGCGGTCTGGAAATCGACGCGGCCTTCGCCGGTAATCGCAAGCGAAGCGCCCTTCATGTGCGCGTCGAGCTTCGTCGCGGCGACCACGAGTTCAACGCCGCGTTTCATAGTTGCGTTCGTAAAGGCGAGCAATCCGCCGCCGAGGCCGCCGCCCGCGCCCGCGCCGGGCTGCTCGACGATATCCCTGTTGAGATCTCGTTTGATGAGCGCGGCGAAGTACGCGAGATTGCGGTCGAGCGTCTGCACCATGTCCGGCGTCGCGCCCTTCTGTGGGCCATAGACCGCAGAGGCTCCCTTCTCGCCGGTGTAGGGATTGGTAACGTCGCACGCCACGCTGATGGCCACGTTGGCTAGGCCCGGAATCATCTCGCGGGTATCGATCGCATGGATGTCCTCCAGCCGGCCACCGCCGAGGGGCTCCGTAATCGCAGCGCCATTCTGATCGATGAAGCGCACACCGAGCGCCTGCGCGAATCCCACGCCGCCGTCGTTGGTGGCTGAGCCGCCGAGGCCCACGATGATTTCCTCGACGCCGCGGTTGATGGCGTCGGCAACGAGTTCGCCCGTGCCGTAGGTGGTTGCGCGCAAAGGATCGCGTTCGGGCTTTGGCACCAGAGGCAGGCCCGAGGCCTCCGCCATTTCGATCACGGCTGTGCGGCCGTCGCCGAGCAGGCCGTAAGAGGCCAGAACCTTCTGGCCGAGCGGACCGGTGACCGCGCACTTCACGATGCGCCCGCCGGTTGCGTCGACGAGCGACTGCACAGTGCCTTCGCCGCCATCGGCCATCGGAATCTTGATGTACTCGGCATCGGGCCACACGCGGCGCAGGCCCGTCTCCAGCTCGCTCGCCACCTCGAGAGAGGTCAGGTTCTCCTTGAAGGAGTCTGGGGCGATGACGATCTTCATTGCGCGAATTCCTTGTTCCCTACCCACGTCTGCCCGTCTTCTTGTTTTCCCCCGGGCAGGGTGGCCCCACAATGCAACACTCTACGGCATCGAGGCCAGAGGCCGCGTCCGCGACAGAAGGTCGAAGTATAGAGGAGATCCACAGTCCAAGCCGTTTAGCGCGTGCATTCAATTGTCAGCATTAATCAAACGATCCGGCCATCTTTGAGGCCCGCCGCTGCGCAAAGTCGCGACAGGGTATCCAACGTGGAGCGGTCCAACTTGCCATCCGTCTTGGCCGGGCGGAAGTGAAGCTGGAACGCCCGCACGACAGTCTGCATGTCGGAGTCAAAAGATCCTTTGAGATCAATTTTGTAGCCGTAGGCGGTCAGGAAATCCCGCGCTTGCGCAACATCGACGCTCGATAGCGTGCAGGGCGTCTCGGTTTCGTCGACGGGAGACGGTGCAACCCAGAGCCCCACGCCTTGCCCGGCGAGCCACGGCCAGTCGAATTTCTCGCCGGGGTCGATCTTGCGCCCGGGGGCGATATCCGAATGAGCGAGAACGCGATGGGGTGGGATGTCGTGCCGGCGCGTGATATCGCGCGCGAGGGCGGAGACGGCCCGCATCTGTACCGCCGGGAAATCGGGATAGCCCAGCATGTGACCGGGGTTTTGGATCTCGATGCCGATGGAGGCGGAGTTGATGTCCGTTTCGCCGCCCCAGTACGAAACACCCGCGTGCCATGCGCGGGCCTCCTCGGCCACCATCTGAATGATCCGCCCGTCCTCGTCGATGACGTAGTGACAGGAGACCTTGCAATCAGGCCGTGACAGCACGTCGATGGCCCGTTCGACCGTCGGCAGTCCGGTGTAGTGCATCACGAGGATCGACGGCGCATAGCCGGGTTTGCGCGGCTCGATGTTGGGAGAAGGGTGCAGGTCGGCGACGAGCAGGCTGTCTGGCCGCGCAATTGGGATGAGGCTGACCGTCACGCGCGGCCTCCCTCGAACCGTCGGCCGTCGACGATGGCTTCGTAGGCTGTATTGATCGCTGCAAGCTTCACGGTCGCGGCCTTGATCAGCGCAGCTTGGGCGCCCCGCGCCATGAGGCGATCCGGATGGAAGCGTTGGACCAGCTCCAGATAGCGCGATCTCACTTCCTGCTGCGAAGCCGAGGGCGCGATCCCGAGCACATCGTACGGATTGTCCATGTCGCGCACGAAAGGCGCACGAATACGCTTGAACTCGTCGCATGTAATTCCGAACGTACGTCCCACCGTGCGCAGGAATACCTCTTCGGCCGGATGCAGGATGCCGTCCGCGCAGGCGATCATCAATAGGCACTCAAGTACGTTGACCTTGAGATCCGGCTCGTACTTGAGCATCCGCGCGATGCTCTCGGCGTAGCTTTCGAAACCTGCCGTATCCTGGCTCGCCTGCTCGTAGAGGCGGCGGATCATCGGCACTTCGTCGGGCGACGGCTCGAAGAAGCGTTCGAACGTCTGGCACTCGACTTTAACGGCCACGCCGTCCGCCTTCGCCATCTTCGCCGCGAGCGCAATGACGGCCGCGGAAAACGCCGCGGTCTGATGGGCGGGTTTGGGACGCACCAAGCGGGCCAGGGCCGGCCACCAGGGGTCGAGGCGGTCGGCAAGTCGCGCCCGCAAACGCGGATCGCGCTCGGGTTCGACGATGTCGGAAAGGCAGTCCAGGGGCATGGACGAATGCTTACCCGCTTCCGCGCCAATGATGAAGGGCATGGACTAAATTTCATAATCGGCGGTTGACGCTGGCTAAACCCGCCGATAGCCACCCATTCTGCAGACTTTACCGGTGAGGCGGATGGGGCACGAAAGCACAGCGTGGCAATTCTGGATCGATCGCGGCGGTACGTTTACCGACATCGTGGCCGTGACGCCGGAAGGCCGGGTATCCGCGCTGAAGCTGTTGTCGGAGGCGCCGGGTCTTTACCAGGACGCGGCCATCGCCGGCATTCGCCGCTTTCTCGGGTTGGCTCCGGATGAGCCGATTCCCGCAGCGCGCATCGCGTCCGTCAAAATCGGTACCACGGTGGCTACCAATGCTCTGTTGGAGCGCAAGGGCGAGCCAACCGTCCTGGTCATCACGGAAGGCCTCGAAGACCAGCTCGAGATCGGCACGCAGGCCCGCCCGGACATCTTCGCCCGCCGCATCGTAAAGCCGGACATGCTCTACAGCCGCGTGGTTGGGGCATCCGAACGCGTCCGCGCCGATGGCACGATCGAGAAGCCTCTCGATCAGGGCAAGCTCGCAGCCGACTTCGCGTCAGCCCGGCGCGAAGGCTTCAACAGTGTCGCCATCGTCTTCATGCACGCCTTCGCTCATCCTGAGCACGAATGGCAGGCGGAAGCGCTCGCGCGCGCCGCTGGCTTCACGCAGATCTCCGTCAGCCATCAGGTCGCGCCGCTGATCAAGATCGTACCCCGTGGCGATACAACGGTCGCCGATGCTTACCTCTCACCTATCCTGAGCGCCTATGCGAACGGCGTTGCAGGTGCTTTCACCGGTGACCTCGAAACGCGCCTCCTATTCATGGCCTCGTCCGGTGGCCTCAAGACGCGCGCGCATTTTCACGGACGTGACGCGATTTTATCGGGACCTGCGGGCGGTGTGGTCGGCATGGCGGAGACCGCGCGTCGTGCGGGCTTCACCCGTGTCATCGGTTTCGACATGGGTGGCACGTCCACCGACGTCGCGCACTTTGCGGGCGACTACGAGCGCACGTTCGAAACTGAAGTGGCCGGAGTGCGTCTACGTGTGCCGATGCTGCGCATCCACACGGTCGCCGCAGGCGGGGGCTCGATCCTGAAGTTCGACGCCGGGCGGCTCCAGGTTGGCCCAGAAAGCGCAGGCTCCAATCCCGGGCCCATGTGCTACCGCCGTGGCGGGCCGCTGACGGTCACCGACGCCAATGTCATGCTTGGCAAACTCGATCCGGATTTCCTTCCGCACGTGTTCGGTCCCGCTGGCGACGCGCCCATCGATGTGGAGAGCGTCCGCAGCGCCTTCAGGGGGCTTGCAGGCAGGATCGGAGACGGGCGCACACCGGAGCAGGTGGCGGACGGCTGCATTCGCATTGCCGTCGAGAACATGGCCAAGGCTGTGAAGAAGATCTCGGTCGAGCGCGGCTACGATGTCACCCAGTACGTGCTCAACGCGTTCGGCTCGGCGGCGGGACAGCACGCCTGCCTGATGGCCGATACGCTCGGCATGCGCCAGGTGTTGATCCACCCGCTCTCCGGTTTGCTTTCGGCCTACGGCATCGGCCTCTCATCCGTACGTGCAAGTCGCGAACGCTCGCTCGAAACTCCGCTCAATAAGGAGGGGCTTGCCGAGGCGCAGGGGCTCTCCAATGCAATGCGGGCCGAAACATCCGATGAGCTGGTCCACCAAGGCGCGGAGTCTGGCAGGCTCAGCGCCACGGTGCGGCTGCATCTGCGCTACGAGGCCACCGAAGTCGCATTGCCCGTGCCCCTGGCGGATGTCGAAACCATGCAGCATGTGTTCGAGACCGCGCATCGGCAACGCTTCGGCTTCGTCTCGCCGGAGAAGCGCATTTTCATCGCGCTGGTCGAGGTTGAAGCCGAAGGAGGCAGCGATGTTCCAGAAGAAATTATCGCCGGGACAAATGCTTCAGCCGACGGGCCTCAATCGCGCACGCGCTTCTATTCGCAGGGCATCTGGCGCGACGCCGAGGTGTGGCGCCGCGACGGCCTCGCGCCCGGTCAAACGCTTGAAGGCCCTGCCGTCATCACCGAAGCCAACCAGACCGTCATCGTCGAGACCGGCTGGTCCGCCGAATTGACCCCACGCCGCGATCTCGTGTTGACGCGCACGACGGCGAAGGTGCGGGAGAAGATTGGGCTCGACGCGGATCCCGTGCTGCTCGAGGTATTCGGCAATTTGTTCATGGGCCTTGCCGAGGAGATGGGTGAGGCGCTCCGCGCTACGGCCCAGTCGGTGAACATCAAGGAGCGGCTCGATTTCTCGTGCGCGGTCTTCGACGGCAATGGCCAACTCGTTGCCAACGCACCGCACGTGCCTGTGCATCTCGGCAGCATGGAGAGCGCGGTCGAGACGGTGATCCGTGAGCGTGGTGCAGCGATGCGCTCGGGCGACACCTACATGCTCAATGCGCCGTACTCGGGTGGCACGCATCTCCCGGATATCACCGTTGTCAGTCCCGTCTTCCTTGAAGGTGCGACGGCACCGTCCTTCTATGTCGCAAGCCGTGGCCATCACGCCGACATCGGCGGCACGGCTCCTGGCTCGATGAGCCCGGATGCCACGACCATCGAGCAGGAGGGCGTTTATATCGACTGCGTGCCATTGGTGAAGGACGGCCGTTTCCTCGAGCAGGAAACGTACGCGTTGCTCACGGGGGCCAAGTATCCGGCGCGCAACCCAGCTCAGAATATTGCAGACCTGAAAGCGCAGGTCGCCGCCAACGCGCGGGGCCGCACGGAGCTTCTGCGTCTTGTTCGCGAATTCGGCGAGGATGTGGTTTCGAGCTACATGGGCCACGTTCAGACCAATGCGGAGGAAGCCGTGCGCCGGCTCATCGGCCGCTTGAGCGATGGACAGTTCCGGGTCGAGACCGATGGCGGCTGGTCCGTCGAGGTGCGCGTTGCGATCAATCGCGCGCGGTGCGAAGCGACGTTCGACTTTACAGGAACTTCGCCGCAGCAGCCGACAAACGTCAACGCACCCGAGCCCGTCGTGCGCGCCGCAGTGCTCTACGTCGTACGTGTCCTGCTCGACGAGCCGATCCCGCTCAACGCCGGCTGCTTGCGGCCAATCAAGATCATCGTTCCGGACGGCTCGATGCTGAAGCCGCGCTATCCTGCAGCCGTCGTTGCCGGCAATGTCGAAACGAGCCAAGTCATCACCAACGCCCTGTTCGCAGCGCTGGGCGTGCTTGGCTCGGCCCAAGGCACCATGAACAATCTGACCTTCGGCAACGATCGCGTGCAGTACTACGAGACGCTATGCTCCGGCTCGCCCGCGGGCTTCGACCGCTACGGCAACGGATTCGACGGCACCGCGGCGGTGCACGTCCACATGACGAACACACGTCTCACCGATCCCGAGATCCTGGAAAGCCGCTATCCCGTGGTGCTCGATCGCTTCGCGATCCGCCGCGGCTCGGGCGGTAAGGGGCGTTGGGCAAGCGGCGACGGCACGCTGCGCGTGATCCGCTTCCTGGAGCCCATGCGCGCCGCCATCCTATCGGGCTATCGCAAGGTGAGACCCTTTGGCCTTCTGGGTGGTGCTCCTGGGGAGGCTGGTCGAAATGCCGTTCTGCGCAAGGACGGCACGCGCGTCGAACTTTCCGGCGCTGCGAGTGCAGCAGTCGACGCTGGCGATGCAATCCTCATCTCCACACCCACCGGTGGCGGAGTAGGCGAGACCTAACAGTCAAATGCCGAGTGGTGGCTCCGATCAGCTGACCAGTGCGAAGACGAAGTGCGGTTCGTCGTTGGCGATGCTGAAGGGCTGCTCGGCAAGCTGCGTCTTGATCTGCCGGGCCTGCTCGATTGCCGTCTCGCCCGTGATGTTGAGGCGGACGAGATTGGCGATGCTCGTTTCGCGCTCGTCTTGGCCGCCGCCCTCGGAAATTTCCGGATTCCGAGGCGAAAGGTCGATCTCGGCCCGCGCCGGGCGATTCTCGTAGGTCTGTAGCGCCGAGACGCCGCTCAAAGCCGAGTTGATCATCTGTCCTCCAAGGGGCATGTCGACGATTTGCGCATGCCAGCCTTGCCGCGACGGACTAACACCTCCGTCATCTGTGGACTGTGCCGCGCAGGAATTAACGGGAAGCGCATGCAGCAGCTAAAGTTTTATATATTCGAGAATTTTGTCGAGGTGCTCTGCGCATGTACCCACAGCGAAACATGGCACTTGAACTCTCGAGGCCGCGAAGGAATCATTTAGATTGATCAGACTGCGGCTGGCGGGCCGCAGCGCAGCGAGTGCAGATCATGGCGGCTGTTCTTCCACGGCACGGTTGGATGTGCGCGGTTGCGCTGGGCGTAAGCTTGGTCGCGGGCTTTGCTTGTGCGGAAGAGAACGTCTCGCCGGACGCAGATTTCACGGTCCGGGAGATCACGCAGCAGCTCTTCAAAGCCAAACCGGGCGAGCGTCTGGACTATGCCGGCCGAGATTTGACGTATCTCGATCTCTCGGGGCTGGATTTCAAGCAGGCGAGTCTGGCGCGAACCGATCTCTATGGCGTCGACTTCACCGGATCCAATCTGAAAGGTGCGGACATCTCCAACGCGCGTCTGGATCGCGCGGTGCTGATCCGGGCCGATCTATCCGGCGCCGACCTTCGCGGCACGACGATCTTTCGGCCGACCGTCTATTCCGACATGCAGAACAGCTACGCGGATGCCCCGCGCTTCGCCGGGGCGAACCTATCCGGGATTCGGGTACAGGCTGATCTCTCGGGAGCGGATTTTCGCGGCGCCGATCTCGCCGCAGCTGATTTCAGCCCGCTCGAAGGGCGGCCGGGGCAAGGCACACTTGTCACCTTGGCGCGCAACATTCTCAAGTCGTGCAATTTTTCCGGTGCCTCGTTGCGCGGCGCGAACCTCACACGCTCTGTTCTGACGTTTTCGAGTCTCGTTGGGGCCGACCTGACCGGCGCGAACTTGAGCGAGGCCGACCTGTCGAAGGTCGATTTTTCAGGTGCGGATCTCTCGGGCGCCGATGTAACCGGTGCGGACTTCGACGGTGCCAATCTGGCAGGTGTCAAAGGTTTCGATACCGCAACGGGGCTCGATCGAGCCCTGAACCTCGACAAGGCGGTACGCTAGAGTGCCCGATAGATAGGCCGAGATCAGGACGCTTCCGCCAGCCGCATATCCTGCGCTTGGAGAAGGGGCAGCCGAACGGTAAAGCGCGCTCCCCCCATCGGAGAGGCGGCAACCGTGATATCACCGCCGTGCGCGCGTGCGATCTGCCGTGCAATGACGAGCTCCGCGCGGCAGCCCACCTGCCGGGAAGGAGGGGTGCTCATATAGTAGTGCCACTCGAAAACGCGCGTGCGATCGTCGCGCGCGATTCCTGGCCCATCGGTGTCGACGTGAACGACGAGCGCCGTCGTGCCATGGTCGTAGGAAATCGAAACGCGCGCGCTACCGGACAACGCGTTCTCGAGGACAATGTCGAGAGCACGCGAAAGAGCGGGCGGGCTGGCCAACGTCTGAAGCGGGACGGCGGTCGGGGGCAGCGTCAGGCGCGCTCTGCTCATATTGTTGGCTAAGGTTCTTAGAAGTGCCGTGAGATCAAGTGGCTCGAGAGTTGCGACGACAGGCACATCGCGCGCAATTTTGAGCGTGTCGTCGAGCATGCCAACGAGGTCGTCGATGCCTGTCAGGGCCGGGAGACCTCCCTTTGCACCGAGAGTATGGAATTCTCCGGTGTGCTCAGGCCGAAAAGAGAGCGACGCTTCGCTCGCGAGAAACGCGAGAGCCGCGTAGAAGAGAAGCGCATACGGCGCGATTGCGTAGAGAAGGCGCAGATCGTCGTTTCCGATCACGAGTATCGCGATCAGAGTTGTTCCAAGAACAGCCAGGATGCATGCGACGACCCCGCGGCGCGCGAGCATCGAATAGTCTCCAGCAGGCAAAACGATCAGTGTTCAGAAACTATGGGGCACCCGATGACGAAATCGTTACGCGACGAGGAAACCGGCGAGCATTTTCTTCGTCGGCAGCATTTCCGAGCCGTTAACGGCTGTATCGCGCGCCATTGTGCCCAACAACAATGGGCCGGCCCTTTCGAGCCGGCCCATTGTCTTTTGACTGACGGCTAAGCGTCAGGTCTGCGGGGCGGGAGAGGGGCCTTCCGAGGCAGGCCCCGAAGGCCGGTTCTTCCGTTCTTCCATGAACTGATCGAACTCGGACCGGTCCTTGGCCAACCGCAGGCGTTCGAGAAAGGCGCGGAACTCGCGTTGCTCGTCTTCAAGGCGCTTCAGCGTCTCTTCACGATACTCGTCGAAGGCGCGATTGCCTGAGGACGAAAAGCCGCCACCGCGCCACGCCTCCTGTGCCCGCCGTTCCCACTTGTCCGCAAAGCGCTGTTGCCAGCGACTGCGGTTGCAACCCCAACCGTGTCCCATGCGTCCGCTCCAGAGAAGAAAGGCCAGGACGGCAAGTCCCAGCGGCCAGAAAAGGATAAAGCTCACCACCATGAGCGCGAGCCACGCCGGCCGGCCCATATCGTCGAGCTTCAGAACCATGTCGTGCATCACGAAACCCTCATGTGAATGTTTATCACATTAACATATTTGGAGGAAGCGCCGGTTTTCGTCAAGGGTCCTGGGGCTCGTTATTTTGATGCCTCGACCCTCAAGCGCGACGGACACAGCGATCTGAAAATAGGAAGAGATTACGCCGATGTAAGACGCAGGGCCGTGCGAAGTGAGAGAACGTTGGCGGAGAAAATCGTCATCGGTGTCCAGATGCCCAATGCCGTGTCCTCGCGCGCCCTTGTTTGTCTCGCGTTGTTCGCGCTCCTGACACTCGCTCCGGAAACCACCGCTCTAGCGGACGGCTGGATCGAGGAGCTGAAGGTCGGAGTTCTGGCTCACGACGTGCCGGACCTTTGGAGCGGCTTTCGCGCGGAATCGAACTCGGCCGCACTAAACTTCGAGGCGCTGCTGTCGCCCTCGGTGGTGTTTCTAGGTGGAGCGATCCGGCCCGTCGTTGGTGCGTCAGTCAACACCGAGGGCGGCACGAGCAACATCTATGTCGATGCACGGTGGCAATATGAGACACCGTCGGGAATTTTCTTTGGCCTGGGGCTGGGTGGGACTGTGCACGACGGCCAGCTCGAGCTGAAAGATTTCGATCGCAAAGCGCTGGGCTCGCGCGTCCTGTTCCACATTCCACTGGAAATTGGCTACCGGCTCGATGCGCACAACAGCATCTCCGCCTACTTCGAGCATATGTCGAATGCCTACACGGTTGATCCCAACGAAGGGCTTGATCGCATCGGCCTTCGCTACGGCTATCGCTTCTGATCTCGACGTGCCGACGGTCCTTTTGCTTCCCTCTGTTCCGGTGGGAACAGTGCGCTACCACCGAAAGTCCCAGACTGCCCACTCCGACTTGAAAATTCGGCCGGCGTCGGCCCGGTGAACGGAGGGAGTAGACCATGCAGCGAACGAGGATGCAGTCGGGGCTTCTCAAGCGAGCGAGCCTTGCCTCCTGCCTGCTTGCCATAGCGACACCTGGTTTTGCCGGAATGACTCAGGATCTCTCAGACTGTACGGCATCGGACCGTAAATCCAGCGCCGCCGCTTGCACGCGTGTGATGAACAGCGGCCGGTTGCCGAAGGAGCAGTTCTACATCGGCCATTACAATCGCGGCTGGTCGCACTTCAACGCGGGGGACACCGAAAAGGCGTTGGCGGATTTCGACAAGTCGATCTCCTACAATCCCGGCTATGCCGACACTTACTACAGCCGAGCCGTTATCCAGCATGACCTCGGTCATCGCGAGCAGTCACTCGCAGATCTGGACCGCTATGTGCAAAAGAAGGGCGAGGTCGCAGAAGCCTACTTGAATCGGGCTCGGCTGTTTCGCGCGCGCGGCGAGTTGAATGAGGCGTTCTCCGCGACTCAGCGCGCCGGATATCTCGATCCCAGCGACGCCAAAGTGGAGGTCATGCGCGCGCTCGTCCTGTCCGATATGGGAGAGAAAACGCCTGCGCGTATGGCCGCAGACAAAGCCATTGCAGCGAAGCCAGATGAAGGGAGCGCCTACTACGCCCGCGCGCTTATCAGCTATCGCGAGAAGAACAGTGACGCCGCGATGGCTGATCTCGAAATCGCGTTGGCCCGCAAGGATAACAATATCTCGGCGCATGAGCTGAGGGGGAGGATCCACGCGGAGCGCGGCGAAACGGACGCCGCCGCAAAGAGCTTCATGCGCGCGTTGGAGATTGTTCCAAAATCGTTGGAGGCTCGCGCGGCGCAGCAAGAAGCGCGAAAGCGCCTTGCGGAACTTCCTGGCGGCGTTCAGATCAAAGACAAGGTCGCGCAAGCCCCATCGGCTACGCCACCTCCGCAGAAGACTTCGAGTGAGACAGAGCCGCCGAAGTGCCGCCGGTTTATCCCTTCCGCAGAAACAACGATTGCGGTCGACTGCCCTTAGAAAAACCCTAGGGGGTGGCGAGCCTAGGCCGCTCGCGCGCCCGCCGCGTTGTTCGGCTCGGCGACAAGGTGCTCTCCGTTGCGGGCAAAGACCTCGACGAGCCCGAGAGCGGAGAGCGGCGGCGACAGCAAATAGCCTTGGAGGTTGTTGCAGCCGATTTGCGACAGGAAATCCTGTTGCGCTCGTGTCTCTACGCCTTCGGCCGTGACCGCAACCCCGACAGCGTGCGCCATCGTCACAATGGCTTGCACGATCGAGTTGGATTGCGAGGAGTCGCCGAGGTTACGCACAAACGACCTGTCGATTTTTATCCGGTCGATCTCGAGCTTCATGAGATAGCTGAGCGAAGAGTAGCCCGTGCCGAAATCGTCGAGGGCAATCTTGACACCCGCGCTCCGCAACGCCTTCAAGGAGCGGCCGGAAGCATCCGATGCGTCGAGCAAAGTACTCTCGGTAATTTCGATCTCGAGCCGGTTCGGCGGCAGGCCAGTTTCGTCGAGAACGCCCAGCACGCGTTCCGCGAAGTCTGGTTGACGGAACTGGAGGGGCGATACGTTGACCGAGACGACATCCACGCTCCAGGATTGCGCCGTTGCACACGCCTGGCGCAGGACCCATTCACCGAGCTGGTCGATCAATCCGCACTCTTCGGCAAGGCCGACGAATACGAGCGGCGAGACGGAGCCAAGACGTGGATGGTTCCACCGCACGAGCGCCTCGACGCTTGAAACAGTAAGCGTGCCGGCATGGTAGACCGGCTGGTAGACAACCTCGAGCGCGGTGTCTGTTTCGAGCGACTGGCGAAGCTCGGCTTCGAGCGCATGGCGCTGCTGGGCGGCCTCGTTCATGTTCTCATCGAAGAACTTATAGTGCTGGAGCGCGTCTTTTTTCGCTTGATAGAGAGCGATATCGGCCTTGCGTGCGAGCTCGCCGCGCGTAACGCCGGCCTCCGGTGTCATTGCGATGCCGATGCTGATTCCGATGCTTGCTTGGTTGCTCGCAATCTCGAACGGCTGCGACATGGCGGAAACGATCGTGCGGCAAAGCGCTTCGATGTCTTCCTTGTTCTGCAAGTCATTCAGGAGGATGGCGAACTCGTCGCCGCCGATCCGGCCGAGCAGATCGCCAGCCTTCAAGGCTCCGCGTAGCCGCGCTGCGACTTCGCAGAGCAGCATGTCACCCGCAGCATGGCCGAGCGTGTCATTCACCTGCTTGAACCGATCGAGGTCGAGACACATCAGCGCAAGATCTTGTCCCTCGCCTCGGAATGCGCTGAGCTCTTCGTCGAGCCGGCGACGGAAGTAGGCGCGGTTCGGAAGTCCAGTCAGCGTATCGTGAAACGCCAGATGCGTAGCCTGGGCTTCACTGGTAATCAGGTTGGTGTACGTACGCTTGAGATCGCGAATGAGAAACGCGATGGCGATGCCGATGCCGACGAGACCGGCGGCAAGAAATGGCAGGACATCCGCGAGGATCGTCGATCCGGGAAGCTGCGGCGTCCAGGCGAGATGCCCGATAAACGCGCCGTCTTCCGTTCTAAGCGTATAGGACTGCTCGCTGAGCTTCACGTCGTCGGTCGCTGAAAAGCGGACGCCTTCGAGGAGATGGGCCGTTCCGAGATCCGCGAGGAAGCTGCCATCGAGAAAGCGGACGCTGGCGATCAAGACCTCCGATCCCCGCTCCTGCGCAACAGCGGGTGAATGGGGGACGAGCGGCATGACGCTGATGAGCGCAGGCCGCCCATCCAGGATTGCAAAATCCTCCGCGCGGGGAATGCGCGCCTTTCCAGCCTCGAAGGCATCGAGCGCACCGGCAGAAATCTTTTTGCGCAGCGTCGTTGCGAGCAGTTCGATCTCGGCGTCGGCAATGCCGTAGCCGACATCGGTCTGCTTGCCGTTAGTCATCGCGTAGGAGACGCGGTTCTTCGCGTCGACGACATAAACGTGGTCATGCTTGAAATAGTCGTACATCCACACGCCGAGGTTATCGTTCACCCATTTGGGGTTGAACGCGTTTCGGGTGTTCAGGACAGCCTCGTCCCAAATGGCGACGCTCTCTTGGTCGTAGGGAATTTTCAGTGCGCTCTGCGCGACGGCAAAAGAAACGGTTTGCAGCAATCGTTCTCGCGCGACCTGATCGGCCCGCGTCGCAGACCACAGCACGACGCCAAGCACGAGCAATGTCGCGGCGAGGAACGCGAGCACGCTGCCTACCGAGAGCACGCGCAAGGAACGGTCGGTTCGGGAACCTGTTTCGCCCGAGGGTGCGGAAAGTTCAAACGAGGTCACGAGGGAGGTGTCCTGCCACGTCCAATAGTGTGGCGAGACTAAGCTCTGATACTTAATGAATGCGCGATATCGGTTAGTTAACTGCTGATAAAATCATGTCCCGAGGGGCCGGAGCGTGCCGAGAAGCCAGGGCTCCCGTGCCCGGTCCCGTCTTGCTTTGGACGCCGGAAAGCAGGAAAAGATCCCCCTGGAAGGAGCTCATTCATGCAACGCATTTGCACCACGGCTGGCCGTTCCGTTTTCGCTATTGTAGCCGCACTCCTGGTGTGCGCCGGCGGATTTGCTGCGGCCCGCCAGCCCAATATGGCGGAGCTCTGGAACGGATCTCAGATCGATTGGCGAGAGGTCGGGCCAGGCATCCAGGAAGCGAGCCGCACCGGCAAGCCGGTCGTGATGCTCTTTCACGCGTCTTGGTGTACCTCCTGCAAGCGGTACCGTCACGTCTGGAAGGATCCGGGCGTTGTCGCGGCATCGAAAAGCTTCGTGATGATCCTGGTGGACGTGGACAAGGATCCCGATGCGAACGGCGCCTTCTCGCCTGACGGCACGTATGTTCCGCGTACGATCTTCTATACGGCCGAAGGGGACGTGATTCCGGACGCGGTCGGGAAGGATTCCGAGTATCCTCACACCATCGACCTTGACGACCCGACTGAGCTACGCACCCTCATGCAAAAGGCAACGGGCAAGACGTCTGCCCCGCAGGCGCCCGACAGACGCGCGGAAAACTGAGACCGGGCACGCTCCCCGTTAGCGTAGGATGAGAGCCTTCTCGTTCTGAGTTTCCCAGAAGTCGAGAACGTCGTCGCGGATCGTATCGCGGCAATCGACTGGTTGATTCCCGCGGCAATCGATCCACGTGCCGCGGTCAAGGCGGGCCTGAAGCCCGAAACGGCCCTGCCTCAGTGGTGCAACGATGCAGCCGTGGCCCCACGCACTACAGGCCTTGACCGGTTTCAAGGACTCTGTGGCGTCCGCATCACCGATCGCGCCAACGAGTAAAAGGCAGGATAAGGAGAAGCGTCGCATGAGCCGTTGGCCGTTGCTAAAGTGAGGACGCGGGATACC
Source organism: Hyphomicrobium sp. (assembly GCF_036262015.1). Lineage (GTDB taxonomy): Bacteria > Pseudomonadota > Alphaproteobacteria > Rhizobiales > Hyphomicrobiaceae > Hyphomicrobium_C. Next base: position 210,051 of record NZ_DATAJR010000004.1, read on the forward strand.
CCACGCTCCGAATAAGGCATGATAGGGAGCCGGCGCGGCAAAGCAAACGCAAATGCAACCGATGTGTTTGCGAAGGCACAAGCGGATCACCATGAATCTCGGCGAAAAGATCTTCCTCTACTGCGAGCGTGGCCAAGATCCCTCCTTTTGGGCTGAGCCGGTCAATGCCCTGACCAATGCGGCTTTTATTATAGCGGCTATGGTCGCGACCCGAGATTACTTGGCCGCGCCGCCCGAACGCCGCACGGCGTCGGCCGCGGCGTTGGTTGCCATCACGTATGTTATCGGTATCGGCAGTTTCCTCTTCCATACCTATGCAACGCGATGGGCGTCGCTCGCTGATCAGATCCCGATCTCCGTGTTTATGCTTACCTACTTCGGATATTTGTTGCGCCGCTATCTGGGACTGAACTGGCTCTTTGTCCTGATCGGACTAGCCCTGTTTTTTCTCACGATCCGCTATGCAGCGACCATCGAATGCCGGCAGGCCGGCTTGCTGCCCATCACAGCCCGTAGCGGGGCGCGCTGTCTGAACGGCACGATTGCCTATGTACCAGCCTTCATTGCGCTTGCGGCCTCGTCCCTTGGACTGGCGCTGATCCGCCATCCCGCCTGGCGGCTATTGGGCGTCGCTTCGGTCGTCTTCCTTGTCTCAATGACGTTCCGCACCCTTGATCTCGAACTATGCGAGCTGAGCCGTGTGGGCGGTCATCTGTTCGGCACCCATTTTCTGTGGCACGTTTTGAACGCGCTGACGCTCTACTTGCTGCTGCGCGCCTCGATTCTTCATGGCCGCCCCTACGACAAGGGGAACGTATGAACAACAAGCAAGCCATACCTTGAGCTGTCGCCCCGCCTGTCGCATAAGGGGGCGCAGGGGTCAGGCAAACAGCGTCGTTCGGTACGCTTCCTGGCGCACTCCAGCTCGACGGCTCAGCGGACGTGGTGGAATCGGTAGACACACAGGACTTAAAATCCTGAGACGGCAACGTCGTGTGGGTTCGAGTCCCACCGTCCGCACCAATAAAATCAATGAGTTACGCGGTTCGTGCTGTTCAGAGCGGTTCGTGCTGAAATGAACGATGTTTTCAATATTAGCGACCAATTAGCGACCACTTTTTTGGCGATTTCTGCGGGTCGGGAAGCAAATGTGCGTAGGCCGCAGCCGCTTCTCTCGGCCGCGATACGCAGACCCGTTTGGGTGGTGATGGCTGGCGCAGAAGCGCGCTCATCCGCCGTCCAGTTGGCAGCCAATAAGCGGCGGCGTTTCGCCCCGGCAACCATGATTGGTCGACGGGCTCGAAGCAATACGCCCTTCTGATCCCGACAATCTGGGCATCCGAGTCGTCGGTGATCGAGTCGGGGTTTTCTTTCGAGCGCGCTGTCGAAGTCGGCACACTTACCCACCGGGTGAAAGAGGTTCTCCCCGACGCCAAAGCAGCTGTTCTCAAGGGGGGGTGCGGCTGAAGTGGTCGGTATAGTCCGGGTTCAAGCCAAAGCAGAGTTTGCCGGTACTCTAAACGAAATCCTTCACCGTCTTCGCGTTCATAAGTTTCGCGTACGTCGTGTAGCGTGGTCCTTGCATCGAGCCGCTGGGCGCATCACCAAACGGGATTGGCGCAATCTCCTTCGCGGCCTCGGAGAAAACGACCTTGTATTTTCCCTCCTCGCCGTACGGCTCAATCCGCGCCACCGGAGCAACATGGGTAATTGCTTGCACCGGCCGCGTTTGATAGCCAGCGATATATTTGATCTTCGGAAGCATTCCCCCACCGATACGAATTGCCCACCACGCGTTCTCACCCAAGAAGCCGCGCTCAAACCCTTCCTTCTGTGCGGGCACGATGATGGTGTCTGGTTCATCCCTTGGCTTCGCTGTGGACTGCGCCACACCACTCGATACCATCGGTGTAGCGACAGCGGTCGGTATCTCGAACGCACGCAAGCCGACTAGTGGCAGGATGTCTCGATTAGGCGCGAGCAAAGCCGGCAAACGAAATTATGCGTATAAAACATAATAGAACCTGCGTTTTTACACGTGTCTGAACGTGCATCTAAGTAGAGCACGTGACTTTTAATCATGGGGCCTTACGCTGAAGTACGTACGAGTTCGCGTGAGCACTCAGGCGATCGACCTTGTCTGCCGCGTCCTGCTGTCGCCCGGCGATACCGTATTGGTCGATGACCCTTGCTATTTCAATTTTCGAGCGCTGCTGCGGGTACACCAAGTCAAGCTTGTCGGTGTTCCTTACACGATCACAGGGCCCGACATGACTGTCTTCGAATCTGTCCTCGCGGCGGAGCGGCCCCGTCTCTACATCACAAACTCCGCGCTTCACAATCCGACGGGCGCTACGCTCTCGCTGCAGACCGCCTACAGGCTCTTGAGCGTGGCTTCCGCGCACGATCTCACGATCGTCGAGGACGATATCTTTGCTGATTTCGAACCGGAGGCGTCGGCACGGCTTTCCGTTCTCGACGGCCTCAACCGCGTCATTCGGATTGGCAGCTTCTCGAAGACGTTATCCGCTTCCGTCCGCTGCGGCTACATCGCCGCTCGCGCGGATTGGATTGAAGGCCTGCTCGATCTGCAAGTCGCCACTTGCTTCGGTGGGCCGAGCCCCATCGCAACGGAGCTGATTTCCAGTGTTTTATCTGGTGGCGGCTACCGCAAGCATATTGAGGAACTGCGCCAGCGCCTTACGCAAGCGAGACGCAAGATGGCTTCCCGTCTGGAGCCTCTTGGAATTCGGCCCTGGCTGACGCCACGCGGCGGATTTTATCTTTGGTGCCGCCGGCCTGAGGGCCAGGATTCCGCCTCACTCGCTCGTTCGGCCGTCGAGGAAAAAGTGGTTCTTGCCCCCGGAAATGTCTTCAACGTCGCGCAGTCGGGCGACCCGCATATCATCGCCGTCCTCAAGCGGCTGATGGGCTCGCGTCCCGCCGCGGGAGCATCTCAGGATTAAGTCGTGCACCGCTGACACTGGTGGATGGCGATTCAGAAGGTCCGCTCAGGGTCAATTGCTACCGGATACGGCGACTTAAAGACGAGCGAACCTCATCGACAAGCGGACATGGCCGAGTGTCAGCGGCGGAGCCGCCTACGGCGCTATCGCAAATGTCTGCTAGGGGACTTTTCGGTCAACGGCACGACGGCAGCTCCGTCCCAAGAAGCGGAAATTCTGCGATTACATACAAGGCAATGCAGTTGACCCTTCGGACGACGTCCTGTCGGAGACACCCCGGCCAGACCTGCAATCTCACCGAGCTTTGCAGGCTGACCGCGAGGATGTGCACGAATTTATACTGAAGCTGAGACGAAAGAACAGCAGTGACCAATATCACCACCGTTTAGCGTGTCAGGACGCGCGGATGACAAAAACCTTACGAATTCGATCCTCTGTCTTCCACAAACCCGTAAAGCCCTTAGGGATCTGAAAGCTATCACCGGCTTCGAACGTAGTTGGCTGCCCGTAGTCTGGGAACAATGTCCCTCGGCCTTCGAAGACATGAATAAATTCGTCGGCCGTATAGACTACGCGGTAAGTGCCTGGCTGAGCTTCCCAGAAGCCTGTCAGAAGCTTGCCATCGTCGGATTTGTGTTCAATCCAAGTCTTCATGGATGGCGCTCCGTCATAGGGAGTCCAGCCAACCAGGTCCGTTACAATCGGAGTTGTCTGCGGATTGAACTTTTTCCCGAAGCTCAGGATGCTCATAGCTTAGTCCTTGTTTCCTGGATGACATTGTGTGGCAAAAAGGGCTGGAAGATCTGTGATCTTCCAGCCAGTTTAGGGTCCGGGAAGCAAGGGGGCTTCGCGAACCTCGGGGAGCGCTCGCTGCTTGTAATTGAGGCCATGATCGTTGAATTTCAGTCTGGGCCACAACCAGCTGAGGTCGGCTTGCCGTCGTCGTAATGCGACAGCCATTCTATAGTGGTATCACGGTACCGTGTGATGCCCTTGTAATCGATTAGATCTGTCGGAAGAGATTGCAGCACGCGATGCATTCGGCGCCCCCACTTTGGAACCGTGACGAGTTCGCTCATCTTGATGAGGTAGCCCCGGATGGAGAACAGAATTGCGTTGGATCGCGGTAATCGCCATAGAGCCTGCAGCTCGACCCGCAAGTGAACCTTTTCGCCGACATTTGCCAGTGAAACGGTCGTACGATCTCTCCCCCATTTCGGGTAATTCTCTGGACTGGTGTCAAGGCGCGAATTGACGGTCATCGTCCAGTTCAATCGGCGCACTGGGTGACCATTTTTTAGATTGAGCAGGAATCTTAGAGCCCTATCGAAAACGCCCATATCGTGAGCCAGCGGCACGGGACCGTGCCATTGCATGAAGTTCATGCCGACATCAAAATCGAGAGACCAATCGGCTTGGCTTGTAATGATCCCAGCGTCCATCCATAGCTGACCGTCACGTTGGTCTTGGATTGAAAAGTCGCCCTGGCACTGGCGTCCGACGTACTCCATTGGCTCGCAAGGAAGCGTGGCCGTGTCTCCGAAGGTGAACCGTTGGTCTATGCCAAGCGGACGATTGATCCAATGCCAGCGGTCCCCATCCGCAGTGAGCGAGAACCATTGGGGGTAATCGCGCGCCATTGATGTCATGACAAGTTCGAGGAAGTCCCATTGCGCGAGCATCATGTGCGGAAGGGCCTGACACCGCAACGGATCCTCGCTGAGGACGATCGCGCGATCTTTCATTTCCGCAACATAGTGCTCGTTAATATCGATCGGGAATTCGTAAACTGAGCCATTAGGCCCCTTTGTATGCGGCTCAATGTTGACCGAATACATGTACTTGTCTTCAGGGAACGGGAATGGAAAGCGCTGGATTGCTTCCTGGCTATTGAAAAAAGTATAGTCATCCCGAAAAGACTCATTTTTAAATTCCTGGTTCATCGAGCACTCCTCGCAGAAGATGATATTTAGAGATCGAGGGTCAGGCGCGATCCCTGGATGCGGGACACGCAAATCATAATTTTGTCGCCTGCCTTTTTTTCCTCGTCGGTAAGGTAGTGGTCTTCATGTTGAATGCTCCCATTACAGCTCAGGATTGGCGTTTCGCATTGTCCGCATGCGCCACCCCGGCAAAGACAAGGCGCTTCAACGCCGGCCGCTTCGAGTGCCTGAAGGATACTTTCGTCTGCTTGCACGCGGATGGTTCGATTTGTTTTCGCAAGCTCCACATCGAAGGGAGCGCCCGAACGCGGAGCAGTAAAGTGTTCAGCGTGTAAGTGCTGGCTCGGCCAGCCCATATGATCTGCGCGTTGAAGCACGTCGTTGATCATTCCTGCCGGCCCGCATACGTAAAGATGCGTCCCAAGTGGCTGTCCGCAAAGAACTACATCGGTATCGAGAAACTCAGATCGATCGGTTTGATAATGTCGTACACGTGCGCCAAACTTGCGTTTCAACTCGCCCACGTATGCGCCGGATCGCGAAGTGCGGGTCGCATAGTGAATCTCGAAAAGACGGCCCAGCTTCTCGAGCTGTTCAGCCATTGACATTATCGGTGTGATGCCAATTCCGCCGGCGATCAGAAGGTGTTTTCGCGCACGCAAGTCGAGCTCGAATAGATTCACGGGGGAGCTGATAGTTACGGCTGATCCTTCGTGCAAGTAATCATGAACGAAACGGGAGCCGCCGCGTGAAGTCGGCGTTTTAAGTACGCTGATCTCGTAACCTGCCTCGCTGTCGAGCGGGCCCATCAAGGAATATGCGTTTCTGTAGAGCTTGGAGCCGTCCCGCATTGTGAGAATAGTGTGCGACCCTGCGGAATACGTTGGAAGCCTACTTCCATCGGCCGAAACAAAACGGAGACGCTTAATGTCCTGAGCGACCGTTTCGATACGATCTACGAGAACCGGAATCTCTGCACTCGTCATTTGAACGCCTCGATAACCTGTGGGAGATCACCCGGTACTTCTGCGTCCACGCATACACCTTGGAATGCAGCATGCCGGATAGAATAATGATCCCGGACTAATAGGTTGGTACGGCAGTGCGCGCACTCCACAATGTTCGTTCGCACATCTTCGGTAAAACCTTTGCAATGAACGCATTGCACGCGACGAGCAAAGCTGCCACGGTGTTCGGTAATGACCGATTGTGGATCCATGCCGTATGCTTGAGCCAGCTGAATGGTAAGACCGATCAGCGCTTCGGTTCCAGACGCATAAATTTGCGTTCCCATCCGCGCAGAGTGCAACACACCTGCCAAGCGATTAATCGCAGTGGGGATGGACGGCATGATATGTACGGAGTCGGCCGAAATCGACTCTAAAGGCGCGGCATGTTCTGCTTTGCCTTCGTTGTGCTCGGCAAAAACAATCGTGACATGTCCACCGATGTCCTGCGAATGAACGGCGAACAAGTCGGCAATAGCATTTACGCCATCACCATCCGCAACAAAGACATGGTTGCGGGAGGATTTGTTTACAGAAAGACCATTGTAGCGTGGTCTACTTTTTATTCCATCGACGAGCATCGTCTCGATCCACCAGGGGTTTTTTCTTGTGCGCTCCGAAAGTGGGTTTTCTGATTTGCTTCGATTGGCGTGCGTGATTTCCATGATCAATCGAGGCAAGATCACGAGGGGGAAAACAACCGGGTCCCCTCGTGACAACCGTCAGTCAGCACTCGCCATTAATCGATGCGCTGCGACCGAGGATGCGTTCGCAACCGGAGAGGATCATAGAAGGGCATCCGCACGACAGTTGCTTCGATCTCGTTCCCATTGTCTTGGACAACCAGCGGCGTTCCTAATGCGGTAAAGTTCGGCTCGACCTGCGCCAATGCTAGAGATTTCATTAGATGGCGACTAAAAGCAGCCGTGGTGATTACGCCGACCTTCTTGCCGTCAGAGAACAGGGGCGATCCCGGACTAACAGCGGTTTCCGAGTTTATCTCAAGCCCGGTTACGAAAGATCTTTCTTTCCCCCGACGCTTAGACAACGCGTCCTTGCCGCGAAAATCCGCTTTGTCTAGGTCGACAGTCCAGTCTGCACGTACTTCCCACGGAGTGGTATTCTGCATCGGCATCTCGCACGGGAAAAAGAGTAGGCCTGCTTCAACTCGCCCGATATCGAGGCAATCCCAAGAAACCGGCGCAACTCCGGCCGATCTTCCGGCCGCAAGAATGGAATCCCAAATCGCAACGGCATCAGCGGCCTTGCAGAACACCTCAAAACCCAGTTCGCCTGAATATCCACCTCTTGCTATGGATACATCTCTCCCAAACAGTTTTCCGCTGGCGTGCTTGAAGTAAACTAGCTTAGCAAGGTCGACATCGGTGTGGGACGAAAGGATGGCCTTCGATGCCGGCCCTTGAAGCGCCAGCACGTGAACATCCATGTCCTGTTCGAAGGTGACGTCGTAACCTTTCTTCAGCGCTTGCATCTCTTCGAAAAGCTTGCCCCCGCCATGCGAGATGCGGAATTGGTTCGGCCCATCGCAATAAAGTAGCGCGTCATCTATAATGCCGCCTTCTTCGTTTACGGGGTTGGAAATTTGAGAATCGCCAGCATTCATTTTTGAAATATCGGACGTGAAGATGTAGTTTAGGAACTCAGTAGCTTGCGATCCGGATACATTGACGATATTCAGCGCAGACACATCGATCAAACCGGCGCGATAGCGTGTGGCGGCAATTTCCTCGTATGGGTCCGACTTATAGCGTTGAGCCAGTGGCATCCCATTCCATGAATTGGAAAGATCGGATCCCAATTCGCGATGGCGCTGCTCGAGGGCGGATCGTCTAGGGGTTGCGGGCATTTGGAGGTACTCTTGCTTTCATGAGATACTCGCGAGCCAAAAGTCGGCTCAGCAGTGATCCCTGCTGTTGTGGGTTTGGGTGATGATGGTCCAAGAATAGGTTGGGATCATCGCGAACCGGCTTTGGTGGAATGCCGGTCCGCGATAACGCGTCTCTATTTCGCCTTGGATTTGTTCCCCAGCTTATCTGCCATGAGCGAGATCATTTCGAATGCGACGACCATCGCGTTCATGGAAGTAATTTGGTTGGGGTTGTCCTTGATAGGCATCATGCAAACGATGTCGCCGCCGACAATGTCCAACCCGCGGAGGCTTTGCAGAATCCGGATACCATCACCAATTCTCAGACCCGGATAACCTGGCTCAACGTTAGCTACGCCAGGAGCATCCGGCGGATCTAGGACGTCCATGTCAAATGTAATGTAAATCGGAGAGTCGCCGACGCGCTTGCGAATTTCGGCTGCAACGCCCTTCCAGCCGATTTCTTCAACCTCATCCATTCCAATGACCTTGTACCCTAGGTCTTTGGCAGGTTGATCGGACCCCCAAGTTGAGAAGGTCGACTTAATTCCAATTTGCGTAGAGCGATGCGGATCAACGTGGCCTTCAGCTACCGTGTAACTTCCCCAGTGCCCTGCCGACCGCTTGTTGCCGAACCAGTGTGGAAGGTTGTGATAAACGTCCGTGTGCGAATCAAAATGCACGAGCGCAACAGGACGTCCGTTTGTCAACTTGGAGTGAGGACCTGCCACTGCCTTGATCAGGGGGCCCGTGACGCTGTGATCTCCTCCGATTGATACAAGACGCGTTCCCGCATCGTTGAAGCGTCTTGCATAAGCTTCGATGTATTGAACACTGACGTCGTTCACCATCCCTTCGGGCAACGGGACGTCGCCTGCGTCGACAATTTTGGCCAAGTCCCAGGGGGTGATGCCAAAACGTCCGTGGCTGCGCCGGAAAAGTGCCGAGACATTGCGTACAGCAGCCGGCGTGAGATGCTGATCACGTTCGGTAGAACCGTTGCCGGAAGAATGAGGAACGCCCATGACCGCGATGTCGCTTTCTCCCGGCTTATCGTTAAACGGGCAGCGGAAATATGTCTGAATCCCCCACCAGTTCCAGGGCTCCATTTCCCTTTTTGCGCTATCCCAGTCAAAGTCCGGACCAATCATTATTTCACTCCCTTGTATTCACGACGTCTTCGTTCTCCAACTTATTCCGTTGCCACTCTACGCGGCGGAGAAATACGCGTAAAAGCGGTAAGCTTATATTAGGCGTCCTTTTTCAATCCCTTGCCGCCAGCAGACCTTCTGCCCGCAATTTCGTAATACAGAGGGGAGTTCAAATCCCCCTTGTAATGCAAAATTTCACAGATCATTTTCTTAAGGTACTGCATTGCGTCTGCTATTGGGACGCCATGGGACATGAAGCTACTTACGAAAATTCCGTCGATGTGCCTGGATATAAAGGCGCCCATAGCATCCGGGTCATCGCAAACAAAAAAACCCTCCGAAACGCCGGCGCGGATACACGCCGAAAGCGTTTGCTCTTCGAATTGATAATACTCATCTATGAAGCTATCGACAAAAGCAGATCCGGAACTTTTTGCTCCGCAAGCGTTTGAAAACATGATGCGAGTAAGGCTTCGCAACGTGTCTCCCATGTCGACGCTAAGATCGAGATAAGCTGCGAGCAGATTCGCTCCATTGGCGTTGTCGCGCATGATATCGCCATATCTGGAAACCATCCGGTCCAGCGCGTGAAGGACGGAGGATTGAAAAAAAACCTCAGCATTCTTGAAGTAATAATAAATTAGTGAGTGCGCAACGTTCAGCCTCTTAGCGATTAGGGGCACCGTAACATCATCGAGCCTCTCTTCGGCGAAACACGCCAAGGCACCCTCCAAGAGCTCGTCTGCGCGAGCGCCATTATTCAAACAAAGGCGCTGCTTTGCCTTTCTAACCCGTTCCTCAAGGCGTTTAATGTCGCTTGTCATCTTCTGCCCACCGCAATCCCCTCCAGCACCAACGCAAGATGTCCTGATGCCCCTTGGCGCATTTATTCTTGGCATACCTGCCACATTGTATCGATGCAGATCTACACCAATTTGACACGGATGTCAAACAGATGCATCGGTGAAGGAAGGGTAAGAAAAAGTCAAAAAATTCGCTCTCGAAGTCAAAAAAATATCAGCAAAAACAATATGTTAAGAAAAAGAACGAAAATGACATATCCAAAGATAAGGAGTATTTGGCGAAAAAAAATCGACATGTCCGTCAAAAAGATTGACAGACGTGTCAAAGTGGTCTCTCTTCATGGGGCCGGTGTTATGCGCGGACTGCGGATATTCACACGCGATGCGGCGGTGCGAGCGTAATTCCTTTGGTGTGAAATAAAAAAACATACAGCTCGAAGCGCTTAATGCGTGGGCGGTTGAAGGAGGAAGCATGACTACGCCATCCAATTCTGAAGAGGACGAGTTCAAGAGAGAGCTAAATCGCCGACTTCAGATAATTGGTTCTGCGGACTACAATGATCCAGCCATGGCCGACATCAAGACTAGCGAGCTTGTCCTTTGGTACGTGGTGGCAGCGGGTATACTTGCTACCGCTCTAGTTCTTTGGATTGGGGGGCAATAATGGCCAACGCACCAAAGTACACAGGGGCCAGCGCTGCTTTCGGTACGCTTCCGGTCTTGAAGGAGGAACGGGAACTCGGATTTTGGGATCATACCTGGATCAATGTCGGCTTGGCGGTTGCAACCTGGGCCTTCTTGATTGGCGGAAGCACGGCGCTTGTTGTGGGCGCGCATGATGGTTTGTATGCGATCATCATTGGTAACGTGATCAGTATTTCGATAATGGCGGTGAGTGTTTGTCTAGCGCCTGGAAAATATGGAATCGAGCATTACACCATTCTGAGATCGATTTTCGGGGCGCTTGGTGTGGTGCTTCTTGTTGCGTGCCTATTGGTTGTTTTTGGAATTGGTTGGTCGTCGGTGCTGTCCATTATGTTTGGTCGGGCGCTAAGCACCGTAGTCAACGGAATGACTGGAGCGCAAATCGGTGATAACGACTTTCCGGTCACAGCGTTTGCCGTGCTTTCAATTTTCATCTCCTGGCTTTTGCTTTGGAAGGGGCCGACGGCTGTCAAGTGGCTTAACCGCATAGTAGGACCAGGGAAGATCATCCTTTGTGTTGGGCTTATTTTTCTTATTTTTGGTACAAAAACCTGGGAAGAAATTAACACTGCCCCGCCGCTTGCACCTTTTGCGGATCCAAGGGTGAATTTCATGATCGCGGTCGAGTTCAACCTGGCTGCGGGCTTCGGCTATTGGCCGGTACTCGGGAACATCGCCCGGTTCACCCGAACTCCTCGAGCAGCATTATGGCCAAATATGCTGGGAGTATTTGCTGCTGCAGTCATCGGTGAAGTTGTCGGCCTGTTCGCTGCCCTCAGTCTTGGATCTTACGATCCTACTGCGTGGATGATCCCGCTAGGTGGCGTCATCGCCGGGACTGTGGCGTTGCTCTTCATAGGAATTGCAAACATTACCGCGATGGTGAGTATTTTCTACGGTATTTGTCTTGCCATGCGACAGGCCGGGGGGAAGTACTTCGAATCTATTCCGTGGGGTTTTCTAACAGGTGCGCTATTTGTTCCGGTGGCGGTTATTTCGTTCTTTCCGGGACAAGTGTACGACAACTTTTTTATTTTTGTCGCATGGACAGCTGTCGCTTTCGCTCCGCTCTCTGGTGTTGCATTTGTCGACTATCTGATTCTGCGAAAAGGCCGGATTAATGCGCGCAGCTTGTTCTGTGACGATAAGAATTCGGAGTATCGGTTTTGGGGCGGTGTAAATCCGATTTCGTTCCTGTCCCTGATTGGTGGCGCTTTAGTGTATTGGGCGCTGTTTAATCCGCAGACGCTTGATGCTCATGGTCCATTTATCTGGATTAGCGCATCAATTCCGGCATGCATTGTTGCCGGATTGTTGCACTATGTGCTCACAAAAGCGGTCGCGATTCCAAGCGGTCGCGGAGGGTATCCTCCTTCACGGTAATTGATTCAGTGCCGGCCCCGTGAGGTGTCTCTTCACGGGGTCGGAGGCAATTCGCAGGGAGAGCACACGCTATCTTGGCTCTCTAAGGCAGTTGGTGCCGTGCCCAAATGAAAACGCGACGCTATGCCGAAGCGTAAATGCAAATAAGGAAGTGAAATGGCCGATACTATTATTAAAGTCGATCTAAGTCAGTCGCCGTATCAAAACGATATGGTCCACAATCGATGGCATCCGGATATCCCGATGGTTGCTTGGGTTAAGCCGGGTGACGAGTTTATCGTGGAGACTTACGACTGGACAGGTGGATTCATCAAGAATAACGACTCAGCCGATGATGTGCGCGATATAAATTTGACGATTGTGCATTTTCTGTCGGGTCCAATCGGAGTCAAGGGGGCGGAACCCGGCGATCTTTTGGTTGTCGATATCCTCGATATCGGTGCGAAGAAAGATAGCGAGTGGGGATTCAACGGATTCTTCTCGAAGAATAACGGTGGTGGGTTTCTAACGGAGCATTATCCGCACGCTCAGAAATCCATCTGGGACTTCTCTGGAATGTTCACTCGGTCACGGCACGTGCCCGGCGTTAAGTTTCCGGGGTTGATTCACCCGGGGCTTATTGGCTGCCTTCCGGATCCAAAACTACTGAAGACCTGGAACGATAGGGAAATTCCCTTCATCGACAGCCAGCCCGATCGTATTCCGCCCCTTGGAAACAAGCCGTTCGCAGAGACAGCGCATCTCGGAGCCCTCAAGGGAGAAAAGAAAGCAAAGGCAGCTGCCGAGGCAGCCAGAACGGTTCCGCCGCGCGAGCACGGGGGCAATTGCGATATTAAAGACCTGTCACGCGGCTCGCGAGTGTACTTCCCGGTCTATGTTCCGGGTGGCGGCCTATCAATGGGCGATCTGCATTTCAGTCAAGGCGACGGGGAAATCACGTTCTGTGGCGCCATCGAGATGGCGGGATGGCTTCATCTTCGAGTTGAAGTGCTCAAAGACGGCGTAGCGAAATACGGTATCAAGAACCCCATTTTTAAGCCATCGCCGATCAAGCCACGGTATGACGATTACCTCATATTTGAAGGCATCTCGGTTGATGAGCAAGGAAAACAACACTACCTCGACGTTCATGTCGCGTATCGCCAGGCGTGTTTGAACGCAATCGAGTACTTGAAGAAGTTTGGCTACTCGGGAGCGCAGGCATACTCGATACTCGGCACAGCCCCGGTGGAGGGTCATATCTCGGGCGTGGTGGATATCCCGAACGCCTGTGCCACTCTTTGGTTGCCTACAGCAATCTTTGACTTCGACATCAATCCTAGCTCGGCAGGGCCCTCGCGACATATCGACGGCTCGGTCCAGATGCCAATCTCTCCGGATATCTGACAGCGGGATCGAGAGCAGGTCCCACCTGCTCTCGGTCCAAAGGAGTTCTGACGATGCCTGTCTATGATTATGAGTGCGCTTGTCATGGCGTTTTCTCCGCCATCCGCCCCATGAGCGAGTACAACAAACCGTCTCCGTGCCCTGATTGTTCGGAGATGGCACCACGAGTGCTGATATCAGCGCCGTATATGTCGACCATTGGCGCTTCTGTCCGACAGGCTCACGACAGCAATGAGCGTGCAAAGCACGCGCCGATATCATCTGAAGCCTATCGCGCGAAGCATGCAGCGGGCTGCTCATGCTGTAACGGAAATAAAAAGGACAGAGCATTGAAGAATGCTCCGCAGTTGAAAACATTCCCAACTAGACGACCCTGGATGATTAGCCATTGAAGTTCTGTGGCTGGTTTCAAAGCAGATGGAGCTCTCGCCAGCTCGGGGTTGAATTGCGACGTATGTAGAATGGGAGGGCAGGCTATCACAAAGGTTCACGTGGTGACTTGGGTAACTCTAATAGTGGCGGGTTTGCTGGAGGTCGTCTGGGCATTTTCTATGAAGCAATCGGAGGGTTTCACGAAGCTATGGCCATCGCTTGCAACTATTGTTGCAATGCTCCTTAGTTTTGTGCTGCTGGCATGGGCAATGCGTACCCTGCCGCTCGGTACCGCTTACCCTGTCTGGACGGGAATTGGTGCTATTGGAGCTTTTGTGGTCGGGCTTGTATTTCTTGGCGAAGCAGCAAGCGTAGCCCGCATTATGGCGGCTGCATTGATCGTTAGTGGCTTAGTGCTAATGAATGCCTCGAATGGAGCTAGAAGTGAATCTTCGCGTATAGAGAATGGCTCTGTCGACCAAGCTGATAAGGTCAAATCCAACTTCAGTAAGCAGAACCGCCAGTAGGGGCAAAATGCGGGGACAGGGGACGCAAGCGTATGCCAGGTCTCGCCCGTGCCAGAGAGCGGGCCTGTTCACCGATCTCACACGGCGTCTCGGCGATAGAGGACTTTTGAGATCATTCCTTGGTTGCTGATTGTTGGCGCCCTACTAGGGCTTCGAAAGCTTAGCCGTGTCCGCCAGCAGCTCCGCGAGCTGCCCTTGAGGGTCTCGAGCGTGCCCGCTGCCTTCTGTTGTTCGGCGTCGGTCTCCCCCGGCAGCTTGCCAGAAGCCATTGCATTCGCGAGAGCCGTTCCGGTGATGATCTCGGCGAGATGGCTCACCGGGTCGTTGGAAAGATGAGCGTACCTAGCCGTTGTGATCGGCGTGTTGTGGCCGAGCAGCTTGCCGATCACAGGAAGCATACCGCCGCTCATGACGGCGAAGCTTGCGAACGAATGGCACAGATCGTGGATCCGCACATCCGGGATGCCAGCGGCTCGGCGGACCTTGTCCCACGCAGGCTGCAACGATTTAAGATGCTCTCCCTCTAGATGCCCGGTGATGACCCACGGACAATTGGCGATCCGAGGAATCGACTTCAAAGCCTCTATCGATTGATGGTTGAGCACGATCGGTTTCTGGCCGGTCTTGCTATCGGGCAAGAGAAGTAGGCGTCGCTCGAGATCGACGTGTGTCCACTGCAGGGTCAGGATCTCTCCTGGCCGTGCGCCGGTGCCCCACCTCACGAAGGTCGTCCATTTCCAGAATGATGTCTTCCGACATAGACCAGCCCCACGCCTTGCGGCTGGCGGTTGGAAATAGCCGGATTCGCTCAGTTGGCCTGGCATCGGTTCACGGGAGCAGGCCAAACCTAGCCACCGTGTTTCAGCATCTATCGCGCAGTTGTTTACTCGATCAAATGTTGCGGAACCCGGCGTTCTCATCTTCGAAGCATCGACCAAAGAACACAGGGACGTACATGGATGTGAGAAGGATCACTCGGGAGGATTGGCCATGGATCCAGCGCTGGTTCGAGGATGAACGACTCAACAAGGAGCTTGGGCCGCTCGACGAGGCGTGGCTCGACCATGTCCTGCGTGCCGAGGACGGCGTTCAGCTCGTCGCCGTCGAAGACGACGCGCCTGTCGCCGTGATCGGCTGTGTCTGGAGTCCCGAAGCGGGCGGCCTCCACGGGATAACGGATATCGCGGTTCGGCTCGTGTCGCGCGGGACGGGCCTAGGGCCCTGGGCGCTTGCCGCGGTCGTGCGCTGGGACGGCCATCCGCCGGCCGCGCTGGGTCGCCTTCGTTGATCACGAGAGCGAGGCCGCAACACGCTTTCTTCACGGCACTTGCATGGGAATATCGTGGCCTCGACGACGAGATGCATCGCTTCGAACTTCCGGCCACCTGAGCCTGGCGCGACGATCGATCAGCCTTCGGCGTCTTCGGGCGTCGCTGGCCGATCCTTGGCCCAGTAGTGGTCGCGGATGTTCTGGGCATTCCGGATCACAAAGGTGGCGATCTCGGGATCGCCGCCTTCGAAGGTCTCAGGGTCCGCGCCGCACAGGAGCAGGAACAACTGCTGGTGCGCGTGGGAGACAAAATACTCGTAGTCCGGTGGCGGCTCGTCGAGGTCGGCGGCCCTCAATTCTTCGGCCGCCTGTTCGCTGGCCGTCCGGAGCGCCGCGCGGATCGTGGCCATCATGGCCTGATCCACCCGGCCCTGTATTTCCGTATACTGTTTCTCCGCGGGCGTAAGAACGGGGCAGGTCGTGTTCAAGCGTCTCGTCTCCTTGCTGGTCGAGCACCTAATCTGGCACTGGGCATCGGCCGGATCAAGGTCCGTCGGGTTCCGGTTCCGCCTTGCTCGACGAGGTCCAGGCCCGAAGGCCCCCCCCGGCCGCCGCCCCGCTTACCCCTCCTGTTCCATTGGTTTGAGTGGACAATATTCCTCTCGCTCCTCAAACAGGGATTGCGCTGCGGGAAGGCGTGCGAGTGAGGCATCGTCTTGTGTCTCCCTGGCAGTACGCGCGCCAGTAGCTCATCTGGATATTCGATCACCTTTATCCGAGCGCAAGCGAGGACTCGGAGCATGGGCCGGTGACAATGGCGAGACGTCGTGGCGAGGCAACTCCCCCCGCGAGCCATACCCGCGGGGGATACACAGTGTCCTAATTTGCCAGGGCTACTTCGACGAGGTTGTCGGAGAACGATGGGGCATGTCCCATGTCTGTGAATTCCGCCGAGCTGATGCTGTTCACGGTTCCATCGTTGAGCTGACGCCAGTATCCGAGGGTCGCGACCACGATACCAGGATTGACATCGCTTGTTATGCGCGCGACGCCCTTGAAGGCCCCGCGGCTGTTCGACACCTGCACCCGATCACCGTCAATGATGCCGCGAGCTGAGGCATCAGCCGCGTTGATCATGACAAACTGCTCTCCCTGTGCCCTGATTTTCTTGTCCATGTTGGCATAGCAGGAGTTGAGGAAGCCATGGCTCTTCGGAGAAACAATGTTGAGCGGGTACCTCTTTGCGAGCTCAGGATTGGTTGCGGGTGATTCCCTGCCCGGCACGTAGTCGGGAAGTGGATCGAGATCCTCGCCCGGTTGGAAGCCTTCATACATTTGTCTGAAAGGCCCAGCGACGAAGTTCTTGGCGCCTTCGACCAGGAATTCGCATTTCCCTGAGGGAGTTGGAAAATTGCCCTCTCGATGACGTGCGCGATCGTCTTTGGTCCCCACCTTGAGCCGCGCAAAGCCGTGCGATTTGAGGTAGTCGAGAGTTATCCCTTCGCAGGCGGGAGAGTCCCAATCGACATAATGCTGCAAGCATTCAGTGTCGGACCATTTGAAGTTATCCTCCTCGAAACCGAAGCGCGCTGCAAGCCTGCGGAAGATTTCATTGTTTGGTATGGCCTCGCCCGGCGAGACGGCGCACTTGCTATTGTAGGTCAGATGGAGGTGCCCCCATGAGAGGATCATATCCTCCATCTCCGCTCCCATTGAGGCCGGCAAAACGATATCGGCGTAGGAGGCAGTGTCAGAAATAAAGTGCTCGGCAGAAACGAGGAACAGATTCTCTCGCATCAGGCCTTGAACAATTTTGTCGGTCTCGGGGGCCTGCGTGACGGGGTTCGAGTTCCAGCACATCATCGACATGATTGGCGGGTCGAGCTTCATTTCGCCGATCAGCGCGCGTCCAATCTGTAGGTTGTTGACGACGCGCGTACCCTCCGGAATGAGGTCAGGGCGGCAGATGACGTCGAACTTGTAGGGGTGCTCCCAGACCGGGAATTGAGTGACGCCGCCGCCGACATGACGCCACGCGCCGGTCAGGGCGGGGATGCAGGAAACGGCGCGGATTGTCTGACCTCCTCCGTAGTGCCGTTCGAGCGCGACCCCCATGCGGATCGCGGCTGGTTGCGCGGTGGCAAGCTCGTAGGCCAGTTTCCGGATATCCGCGGCGGGAACGCCCGTTATCGCCTCGGCCCATTCCGGGGTACGCGACTTGGCCCGCTCTTTGAGCTCCGCAAAACCCAGTGTGTAGTTGTCAACGTAGTCCTGGTCCACCAGCCCTTGCTCGATGATGGAGTGGATTACCGCCATCGCGAGCGCCCCGTCAGTGCCGGGCTTGGGGCAGATGTGCCAGTCCGCACCTTTTGCCGTTCTGGACGCATAGGCATCGATGACCACGACCTTTGCGCCTTTTGCCTGGGCCTCTTGGACAATGGCCCAATGATGCAGGTTGGTGCTGACGCTGTTGCAGGCCCAAATGACGATGTACTTGGAATGAACGTAGCTTTCCGGATCGAGACCAGCGGTTGGTCCGACCGTCAGGAGCCAAGCGGTGCAGGAACCCTCGCCACAGAACGTGCGCTCGCAGACAGTCGCACCCAGCCTGTTGAAGAACGCGTCTCCACCGTTCAAACCATGCACGAGGCCCTGATGGCCGAGATAGCTATACGGGATGATGGCCTGCGAGCCGTACTTCGCAATGATGTCCTTCCAACGGGTTGTAATTTCGTCCAGCGCTTCGTCCCAGGTTATCCTCTCGAACTTCTTGGCACCCTTCGGGCCAACGCGCCTCAAAGGATAGAGGACCCGATCGGGATGATAGTGGCGTTTCTCGTAGTCCTTCAGCTTTACGCACAAGCCGCCCCGGGTGATCGGGTGATCCGGATTTCCTCGGACGCGTAGCAGAACGCCCTGTTTGTCGACTTCGAACACCATGGAGCAAGTATCTGGGCAGTCGTGGGGGCACCCACCAAAGAACTTCTCGGTTGCGACTTGCTCGTTCATGGGCTCCTCCTGAACCTTCCGCTCTTTTTGGCGAAATCCGCCGTCTTGTTAACATGCGTCAACACTGACGGATTTCCGTGCGGCGTGTAGATCCAAGGTCGAGCGCGCGCCTGAGGCCATCATAAAATTTCCGCGCGTTGGCACCATGCTGAATGGATGATTTGGCGCTAAAGACGGGCGATGAAATGCGTTACTGTTGGTGCCAAGGTTCGTGTCGTGCAATTTCCAGATGAGGGCCCCTTGGAACTTCCTCTGCATCTAAAGCCCGACCTGGATCGAACGCTCCAAGTCCAGATTTTTGAACAAATCCGTCAAATGATCCTGGACGGTCTCCTCAAGCCAGGTATGGCGCTGCCTGCCAGCCGGCTTCTATCCGAACGGTATTCCATCTCTCGCAACACGGCGACCTTGGCTTACGATCGCCTGGCAGCGGAGGGATATGTCGAGTCTCGTGGAACGGCCGGAACCTTCATAAGCTCCACGCTTCCGGATGACATGCTATCCGTACGCAGCGCTCGCCCGCGGTCCAATGGACCTCTTCCGGAAAATGGCGATCCGTTGTTGTGCTTTGCTGGATCCCCGGGGGGCGGGAACAATCGGCCTCGCTTTGATTTCTGGGTGGGCCGTTCCGATCCGGATAGTTTCCCGCTCAGGATTTGGCGGCGATTGATAAATCGCCGGTTGACCCAGGACACGTCGCGCTGTCTGACCGACTACTGCGACCCCGCCGGCCTCCCTGAGCTGAGAGAAGCCATCGCCGCGCATCTTGGCCGAGCGCGCGGCATGGCCGTTACACATGACGAAATCATTGTCACCAATGGCGGTCAGGATGCACTCAATCTGATTTGCAAGCTTGTCGGGCCGGACATCGCGCAGCTGTGCATAGAGAACCCGTGCTATCTCGGCGCTGCGATGCTGTTCAAGAGTGCAGGAAAACCCATCGTTCCGGTCCCCGTCGACGAGGAAGGTATAAAACTCGAGAAGCTCCCCACGAGTCCCCGCAACCTTTTGTATGTTACGCCTTCGCATCAATTTCCGACCGGGGTCACGATGCCGCTCTCCCGCCGCCTGGCGTTGCTTCGATGGGCCGAGGAGACTGACAGCTATATTGTCGAGGACGACTACGACAGCGATTTTCGCTACGATGGCCCGCCGATTACTTCTCTGTCGGGGCTCGGACGCTGCAGGCGCGTGTTCTACATGGGCACGTTTTCGAAGTCAGTTGGTGCCGGCCTCCGCATTGGATACGCGGGGATTCCGCGACTTTATTGGGATGAAGCCCGGCTCCTAAAGGCACAGATGAGCAATGGGCACTCCTGGCTCGATCAAGCCGTGCTCGCCGACTTTCTGACCGAGGGTCATTTCGAGCGGCATCTCCGAAAACTCCGGCAGCTTTACAAAGCGAGACGTGACCGCCTCGCGCACGAGCTTCGATCGAGCTTTCGCGATCCCGATATCAGCGGCGCGGAATGCGGACTGCATTTCATCTGGCGTTTGCCGCCGCACTTTCCCTCTGCACAGAAAATCCAATTTGCCGCGCGGGCAGCGGGCGTCGGCGTGTATGCGCTCCGAAGCGGCGCAGCGTTTGATTTTCGTGAGAATTCCAAAGACGACGTATTGGTGTTCGGCTTCTCCTCACTTGACGAGACGAGCATCCAAGAGGCTATCCGTATATTGAAGGTCACTCTTCAGGACCTCGATGTTTAAACGCATCCTCTCAACGCGAATAGCACTCGGCACCAGGGACGCGTGCTGCGTTGGATCTATGTGCTGGCCGATCCTCGGTCTAATTGCTTTCCTGCCGCACATGAGTGCGTGCAAAGCGAGAATTGGAGTGCACAGATGGGCAAAACGGCCGCTCAGGACTACGACGACATCACCAAGGCTATTCAACCATATCTCGATGGCGCGAAAGCCGGCAAAGGCGATGCGATGAAGCCTGCATTTCACGCTAATGCGACGGTCTACGGCTACCTCGGAGACACGCTTGTGTCAGGTCCGATCAAGCTCATTTACGACTGGGCGGATTCCATCGGACCTGCTCCGAACGTGACGCCGCGCGTTGTTAAGGTCGATGTGGTCGGGACAGCAGCGAGTGCGCGGGTCGAGGTCGACAACTGGCAGAAGCACCGCTTCACCGATGTTTTCAATCTCCTGAAGATTGATGGCAAATGGGTGATCGTGAACAAGATCTTCCATACGCATGAATAGCCTGGAACAGGAGCGCACCTATCAGTGTGCGCTCCTGTCTTTGAAGGGAGGACTCCGGCGTTAAGGGCCGGAAGTCGAGCGCCCCGCGAGAGCTTGAGCTCGACAAACTCGTCTCTCGCAGCCGAGCTACGTCGCAGCATGAATTGGAACCATGCAAATTACGGCGCTGGCTCTTTGCGTCCGTCAGGACGCGCCACATCATACTGCGAAACGCTCACCTCACTACTGAAACAAGAGCGGAGAGGCGCGCGCATCACGTCGCAACCGAGGCCGCGCCACGAGGAAACAAGCTCTCAGCCAAGGATAGGATGCATGCCTCATATTGTGACTGACAATTGCAGCAGATGCCGCTTCACCGATTGTGTATCGCACTGTCCGGTCGCATGCTTCCATGCTGATGAGGAGCGGCTGTACATCGATCCCGATGTCTGCATCGATTGCAGCGCGTGCATCGACGCCTGTCCCGTCCATGCGATCTATGATGTCTTAGACATGCCGGAAGAGTTGGCACCCTGGATCGCCATCAACGCGACTCGCTCAGCGGAGCTTCCGGTTATCCGAGCCCGTGAGGAGCCTTTGGTAACGGCGGCAGCAAGACGCGCCGAGCTTGGTTTTTGATGTCTTTGGAGATGGAACATGCAGGATAGCGAACGCCTCAAGATCGCCATCGTCGGCAGCGGCCCGAGCGGTTTTTATGCTGCGGAAGCGCTGCTCGGATCTGGCTTGGATGTTCAGGTCGATATGTTCGAACGTCTTCCCACACCTTTCGGGTTGGTGCGTAGCGGCGTTGCCCCGGACCACCAAAAACTCAAGCAGCCCATTCGCGTGTTTGAAGCGATCGCCCGCTCGCCACGCTTCAACCTCGTGGGAAACATCACCATTGGCCTGGAGATTTCCGTCGAGGAGCTGCGAAGTGCATACCACGCCGTCATCTTTGCGTGCGGGGCTCAGAAAGATCGACGGATGGACATCCCAGGAGAGGATCTTCAGGGAAGCCATACCGCCACGGAGTTCGTGGGATGGTACAATGGACATCCTGACTACCGCGATCACACATTCGATCTCAATCAAGAGGTCGCAGCCATAGTTGGCCAGGGCAATGTAGCCGCCGATATTTGCCGTATTCTAATGCGGCCCGTCGACGAGCTCAGGAGTAGCGACATAGCAGAGCACGCGCTCGAGGCACTCTCAGAAAGTAAAGTGCGCGAAGTTCATATCATCGGCCGGCGCGGACCAGTGCAGGCAAAGTTTACGACCAAAGAATTGAGAGAAATCGCGAGTCTCACGGGCACTGTGTCCACGATCGAATCCGGGCATCTAGAATTTTCAGACGCATGCAGCTCGGAACTGGCCAGTAACAAAAGCACCGTCGCCCACAAAAATGTGGAAGTGTTTCGTAGCCTGTCTACGAACATCCCCGACGGAAGCCGTCGTCACATTCATTTCCGGTTTCTAGCAAGTCCTGTTGCGGTGCTGGGCGAGGAGCGCGTTGAGAGCCTTCGCCTTGTTCGCAATAGGCTAAGCGGAGATCCCTTCAACCAGAGTGCAATCGCGACCGAGCGCGTCGAGGATCTCTCGTGCGGTTTAGTCTTTCGGAGCATTGGCTACAAGGGCGTCGCAATTCCAGGACTACCCTTCGATCACATCCGCGGTGTCGTGCCAAACAAGGCTGGACGCATTCATGCAAATGGTGCCGTTCTGCCGAGACTGTTCGTGACGGGTTGGCTTAAGCGCGGTCCGAGCGGCATTATTGGAACCAATAGGGCAGATAGCCTAGAGACCGTCCAGGCACTACTGGAGGATCTCTCCACGTTTGCTCCAAGCCGCGCGCCGGGTTTGGATAGCATTCTTCCCATTCTTGAGGGCCGGTCAGCACGAGTGGTTTCGCTCGTTGACTGGCTCGCCATTGATGGAGCTGAGGTTGAGCGGGGGAACAAGGCGGGAAAGCCGCGCGAGAAATTTACGCGGATCGAGGAGATGATTTCGGTCTTGTCGCGCAGAGATGAGAAAGATCTGCAAGAGGACACGTCGAACGTGCACGCGCGCGAATCCGCCTTACAGAATTAGCGGATGCGAAGTGAAAGCGACTGAGTTGAAGACTGATTCCATAGGTCGCGACTTGTATTGCATCTGACGTCAGCGGCGCATGGGCAGCTCAATGCGGCGCTGCCGTCCTCACGATTGGCGCAACGCCCGCCTTCTTGATGGCGAGTTTGGTGAACGGGACGGGATGGGTCGTGAGCGGTCCTGTTCCTCTAGTTTGATGGCATGATTGCGCTGTGCACCCGTAAGGCTTTTTGTCCAGCCGATCAGTGCATCGAGGGCCTCCAATTTGAGACTGCACATGTGGTTTCGCCCTACGAACCGTCGGTGCACAAGCCCAGCCACATGCAGAACCTGAACGTGCCGCGAGATGGCCGTGAGAGAAATCTCGAACTTGGACGTGAGTTCGCTCAGATGGTGAGGCCGCGTTGCGAGAAGCATCAAAATGTCCCGCCGAGTCCTGTGCGCTAGCGCATGAAACAGGGCATCAAGTTCTTTGTTCACGAATTCAACCATATAGCTCAGCAAAGACCTTGTGAAGAGACTTGAGCCTTGATGTGACCACTGGGTTCTGGAGGCCACATAAAAATTTGATCGGCGTAGAATGTGCCCAGCTTAGCCAGCAATTGCTGCGTACTCTTCCTTTCTTTCCCGCACCCACAAGGAAATATTCAACCCAAAGGTTGACAACTTTTCGTGAGCGTATAAAGTCAACCTTGTGGTTGAGTATATGTCTCGCCACTGCGGAATGCCCTCAAAAGGGGCGCCGTGCAAAAAAGTAGGAGGAAGTCTATGAGATTGCGAATGCAAGGCGCAGCATTGGCGATGCTGGGCGTGCTGTCGTCCCAGGCACAAGCCAATGACGATGTGCTGAAGCAGACGGCCGACCAGAAACAGTGGGCCAAACAGGAGGGCGACTATGCGAATACGCGCTACTCCAAGCTCGATCAGATCAACACGTCCAATGTCGGCGATCTGAAAGTCGCCTGGCAGTTTTCGACCGGCGTCCTTCGCGGTCACGAGGGGTCTCCGCTCGTGATCGGCAACATGATGTATATCCATACGCCGTTCCCGAACAACGTCTTCGCGCTCAATCTCGATGATGAAAACAAGATCATCTGGAAGTATTCGCCCAAACAGGATCCCTCGGTCATCGGCATCATGTGCTGTGATACCGTCAATCGTGGTTTGGCCTATGCCGACGGGCGGATCTTCCTACATCAAGCGGACAACGCGCTTGTCGCCCTCGACGCCAAGACCGGCAAAGAGATTTGGAAAGCCCAAAACGGCGATGCCAAGAAAGGCGAGTCTGGCACGATGGCTCCCATCGTTGCCAAGGATAGGGTCATCATCGGCATTTCGGGCGCCGAGTTCGGTGTGCAGGGTCACGTAACGGCCTACGACACGGCGACTGGCAAGCGCGTTTGGCGCGGCTACAACGTCGGCACCGACGATCAGATCCTGTTCGATCCTCAGAAGACGCTGTCGCTCGGCAAGCCGGTCGGCAAGGATTCGTCGATCAAGACCTGGAATGGCGACCAGTGGAAGATCGGCGGCGGCACGGTTTGGGGCTGGTTCTCCTATGATCCAGAGCTGAACCTGGTCTACTACGGCACCGCCAACCCTTCGACGTGGAACCCGGCACAGCGCGCTGGACCGGACGGCAAGCAGATCGACCAGAAGTGGACGATGTCGATCATTGCTCGCAATGTGGACACGGGTATCGCCGCGTGGGCCTACCAGATGACTCCGTTTGACGAGTGGGACTACGACGGCGTCAACGAGAACATTCTGGCCGAACACGAAATCAACGGCAAAAAGCATAAGACGCTGGTTCACTTCGACCGCAACGGCTTCGGCTACACGCTCGATCGGACCAACGGTGAGCTGCTTGTCGCCAAGCCGTACGATCCGGACCTCAACTGGTCGTCTGGCGTTGAAATGGATAAGTCGAAGCCGAACTACGGTCGTCCGACGGTCGTTGCGTCGAAGTCGACGTTCCTCAATGGTCCCGACGTCAATTCGAAGAACATCTGCCCAGCGGCGCTGGGCTTCAAGGATCAGCAGCCAGCTGCCTACTCACCGCTGACCGACCTCTACTACGTCCCGATCAACAACGTCTGCATGGACTACGAACCGTTCAAGGTTTCGTATACGCCGGGCCAGCCGTACGTCGGTGCGACCGTTTCGATGTTCCCGCCCGAGGGTAAGACCAACACAGGGCACGTTATTGCGTGGGACGCCGTGAAGGGCGATATCGTGTTCAGCCACGACGAGCGCTTCTCGGTCTGGTCAGGCGTACTTACGACGGCCGGCGGCATCTTCTGCCACGGCACGCTTGAGGGTTATCTCAAGTGCCGCGATCAGAAGGACGGTAAGGAGCTCTTCAAGCACCGCCTGCCCTCTGGAATCATCGGCAACGTGTTCACTTACGAGCACAAGGGTAAGCAATACCTTGGCGTCTATTCGGGTGTAGGCGGCTGGGCCGGTATCGGCCTCGCAGCAGGCCTTGATAAGCCGACCGATGGTCTCGGTGCCGTCGGTAACTACGCTGGCCTGAAGGACTTCACCTCCCTCGGCGGTGCACTCACAGTATACTCTCTGCCCTAAGCGCTTCCTCCTTGGTTGCCACGGATAGAGAGCCCCTTGGCCGGCACAGCAATGTGCCGGCCATTTTTTGTAGATGATCAGAATGGATGAGGGCGACCGCAAAAATGCACCGGCTCGTGACCGGCGATGTCTTGAATGATAGTCCAGACTTGCAACTCAACAGGCGGCTTCAGCCGGACGCTAGTCGCGTTTTTGTTTTTTCGAGTTCAGCATTGCTTCGAGCTTATTGAGGCGCTCATTCCAAAACAGCTCGTAAGCGCCCAGCCAATGATAGGCGTCACTCAGACCCTTGCTCTTGAGATGCAGTCTGCAGAACGTGCCGACGATCTCGCGCTCGACCAATCCTGCCCGCTCAAGTGTCTTTACGTGCTTGGAGATTGCGTTGAAAGACATGTCAAATGGAGTCACGAGCTCCCCGATGTGGTGGGGGCGCCGTACAAGCATGCCAAGGATTTCCCGCCGAGTAGGATCGGAGAGGGCATGAAAAATCTCGCTGAGATCGGATTTCCGATGTTCAACCATTTTATTTAATTTACAGAGACTCGCGGCGCTGTCAACCGCGCGCGGCAACTCCCTTGAGGTAGCTCCACACTTGCAAAACATGGAAACCGAAGTCTGGCTCCGGGAGAGCAACCCTGTGACTTCTCAACCGACTGGTTGACAGGGGCTTCTCCTTCTCTTTTAGTACGGGAAGAACAAGCAATTGAGTTATCAGGTCATCGCAGAACCTTTGGCAGTAGTTCCCGATTCAGGTGCATTTAGCTGGACGGCTTGTGTGTCCGGCCTGAGTCATCGGTTCGATTGCGTGCGTGGTTCAAAAAGCGTCATAGGATAGCAACATGGCGGCTAGAAAGAACAGCAAAGCTGTTTCGGTTACCATGGTCCGCAAGCTCAACTCTACGCCGGGAGCGGTTTATGCAGCTTGGACGGAGCCATCGCTAGTGGCGCGATGGCTCGCTCCCGGCGCCGACGCCGTTACATCGGTTACGATGGACGTTCGCAAGGGAGGTCGGTATCGGATCGAAGGACGACACGGAGACGGCAGTCTCTATTCGTTTTCCGGAACCTATCTCGATCTCGCTGTGGACCATCGTGTCGCGATGTCCTGGGTGTACGACGGTCCTGTGCATGCACTGAAGAGCGGTGCGTCGATCGTCGTAGCTGAAATCCGGCCGCTTGGATCCGATCTCACCGAGCTGACCCTTACGCACGAGAAGCTCAGCGAGCGCGACGAGGCTGAAATTTATCGCGTGAGTTGGTCCGAATGCATGGGCAAGCTTGAAAACGTCGCAGCTGACCTCCCTCATTCGCGCAAGCACTTTGACGAGCAGCGAGCAACGGACTTCTACTCGGACAGCCAACGGGAGATGCAGGATCGCTTCAAGACGCGCGCTCTTGCGGATCGGCTCGAGGCCGTTCTCGTCCATGATCACCTCAGCGCCTCGGATGCCGCATTCATCGCCTGCCAAAACATGTTCTTCATTGCGACAGCTGATGCCTATGGCCAACCCAACTGCTCCTACAAGGGAGGGGCACGAGGCTTTGTGACGGTCGTCGACGAGCGCACGGTCGCGTTTCCTGATTATAACGGCAACGGTATGCATCTCTCAGTCGGCAACATCAACGAAACAGGGAAAGTTGGGCTCCTATTCATTGATTTCGAGCGGCAGGCGCGTATGCGCGTGCTCGGGACCGCAACCTCCGTGCAAAGGGATCCACTCCTCGCCCGCTATCCGGGCGCTCAGATCATCGTGCGTGTGAACATAGAGTCAGTGTTTTCAAATTGCCCCCGCTACGTCCACAAGATGCGGCTCGTCGAGGAATCCGCTTTCGTGCCGGAGTCAGGTGCCGAGCCCCCGGTGCCGGACTGGAAAAAACTCAACACGGTCGCCGACGTCCTTCCTGATGAGGACAAGAAGCATGCTGGAAACGACATCGACATCAGCAAGACCTTGAACAAAGGCTAGTCGATCCGCCTGGCGGTATTGGAGCAATGACGCAGTTCGTCGACAAGGCGGCCAGCGTCAAGGTCGTGACCCGCGGGACCTAAGTGGGTGCGAACTTGCTATTGTGCTTTGAGGCCCGCGATTGCGCTGTTGTTTCAGCTGCGTGAAGCGGCTTCCCGAGAGAAGTCAGTCATACCTCCTATGAGGCATACTTCATATCTTCAACGCACGCACAGTTGCTAGCGTCTGCGCGCTTACTCAGCTGCGAACGGAGAGTCTGATGCTCGATGATTTCAAGTTGCTCATTGGTGGAAAGCTAGTGGACGGCGATGGTTCGATGGACGTGATCAACCCGGCTACTGAAAAGTCGATTTCACGTTGCCCGCGCGCGTCCAAGGAGCAGTTTGATCTCGCTGTTCGGGCCGCGAAGGCAGCATATCCCGGATGGGGCGCAACGCCGATACCTACTCGTCAGAAAGTCCTTTCAGCAATTGCCGATCAGATCGAGACCAATCGCGAAAACATGGCGCGGCTGCTCACTCTGGAGCAAGGAAAACCACTTTCGGAGGCAACTCTCGAGGTGGGCATCACTGCTGCGTTTTTTCGCTACGCCGCCGATCGGTCCTACGACACCAGAGTTTTGGTCGATAAGGACAACCAGAAAGTAGAGCTACTTCGCCGGCCGCTTGGCGTTGTCGCTGCTATCATTCCGTGGAATTTCCCGCTCATGATACTGGCCTTCAAAATGCCGTTGGCTATGCTGACTGGTAATACCATGGTCGTAAAGCCTGCCGCGACGACACCGCTCGCGACATTGTTCTTTGCACAGCTCATCGCAGATGTTGTCCCGCCCGGCGTTGTTAATGTCGTCACCGATGCCAACGATCTGGGAGACGTGCTCACAAGCCACCCCGATGTGGCCAAAGTCGCCTTCACTGGGTCTACTGCTACCGGCATGAAAGTGATGGCGAATGCGGCCAAAACGATGAAGCGTTTCTCCCTTGAGCTCGGAGGGAACGACGCTGGAATTGTTCTCGATGATGTCGATCCCGCCACCATTGCTCCTGCCATCTTTAAAGGAGCGTTCTTCAATAATGGACAGGTGTGTCTGGCGCTGAAGCGGCTGTACGTTCACGAGTCAAAATATGAAGCCATCTGTACTGAGCTTGCGAAGCTGGCGGATGCCGCATTGGTAGGGGATGGCTTGGAGCAAGGCACAGCTATCGGGCCGCTTCAGAATGCGGTGCAGTACGAAAAGGTCAAAGGCTATCTTGAGGACGCGCGCGAAAACGGTCGCATCGTTGCAGGTGGCGAAGTCCCCGATGGTCCAGGCTACTTTGTTAAGCCGACCATCGTTGCCGACATCGTGGAAGGCGCTAGGCTGGTGGACGAAGAGCAATTTGGCCCCATCCTCCCGGTCCTCAAATTCAAGACTGTCGATGAAGCAGTGAGACGGGCGAACGCCACTAGCTATGGGCTGGGTGCCTCAGTCTGGTCATCCGATCGTTCGCGCGCCAGAGAGATTGCTCTCCGGCTAGAAGCTGGAACCGTTTGGATTAATCAGCATATAGATTTGGCTCCAAACATCCCTCAGGCAGGCACCAAAAGGTCAGGTATCGGTGTCGAGATCGGCGAAGAGGGAATGTTGGAATACACTCAGATTCAGGTCCTCAACGAAGCCATTTGAGACATTGATAAGCGCGAAGCTGGTCGGGAAGAGATGAAGAATATCGACCACCAGCTTCGCCTCTTTCTTGTTATCGCGAGAACTGGCTCACTTTCCGGTGCCGCGGACGTTCTGGAGCTGACGCAGTCCGGCCTAAGCAAGCAGCTTAACAACCTTGAAACGTACATTGGACACCGCCTGTTCGACCGGCACGGGCGAGGCGTCGAATTGACCAGCGCAGGCGAAGTGCTCTTCGAGGCAGCCGCTAAAGCATACGAACTCGTCGACACTACGGTTCAGCGCCTACGAATTGACCAGGGCATTACCGAAGGCCGACTGCGCGTCGCGACCATACACCCTCTGAGCTACTACTTCATGCCGGTCATCCTGGCCAGTTTCATGGCCCAGCGACCGGCCGTGAACGTCAGTCTGTTCGGACGCAGCTCTCCCGAGGTTGTACGTTTGGTCGAAAGATCGCAGGCTGATATCGGCTTCGTGTACGACGAGGCGGTCGCATCGGATGAAGTCGATAGCACGTTCCTCTTCGAAGAGACGATGAACCTCGTCGTACACGTAGAGTCGCCTATCGCGGAAGCGTCTGAAATTGATCTTCGCGATCGCAAACTGCCCCTCGTCGTCTTCCCGCCGCACTATTCACTTCGCCGCATGCTGCAAGCGGAATCTCTCGACGCTCACGCTGCCGCCGAAGTCGAAACACTGGATGCCATGTTGAAGCTTGTATCCCTCACAAAGGGGCAGTGTATTCTTCCAAGTGGCGTGCCCAAATCGGTGCTCGTAGAGCACAGTTTGACGGTCGTCGAAATAGCGGCGCCCTTGTTGCGCAGGCGCGTTGTCGCGATCACACGTCGCGGCCGGCCGACTATGGCACTGGCGACGCTAATGCTTGCTATCGCACGGTCGACTACAGCCGATATGCAGTCATAGCTCCTATTCATCGGCGTTTATTGCTGAGCGGCTTCCTTCGATAAATACTGCACAAACGGTCGGCAACGCGCGAGCTCACCAGCGCATTCGCGGAAGAGTTCAGCGTCACGAAATGTCGATCTTCGAAAAGGCAGAACGGGAGCGAATATGGCTGCAGCCCGGCTAAGCGATGCCAGGGCGGTCCTGGCGATTGCGCTCGTGGCATTGAGCCTTCGTCCAGCTATCGTGTCGGTTGGCAGCGTCCTCACAGCGATCATCGACGAGCTTCATCTAACTTTTACGATGGCTTCGTTGCTAACGGCGCTGCCTCCTCTCTTGATGGGGCTGCTGGCCTTGCCTACCCCAATGCTGGCGAGACGCTTCGGCCGTGATCGGTTGCTGATGGCGTCGCTAAGTCTATTGTGCGTGGCAACAGCCCTACGATCGTTTGCGAGTGGCAGCGTTTTCTTGCTCGTTGCAACGATGGGCGTTGGTGCCGGAATTGCTGTGGTTGGTACACTGATCCCCGGTTTCATCAAGGAGCAATTCTGCGCTCGAGCGTCACCAATCGTCGGACTCTACGCCACTTGCCTGTCCTTGGGAGGTTTGATCGCAGCAGCGACGTCAGGACTAATCTCCGACAAGGCTCAGGGCGACTGGAGGCTTGCTCTTGGCATTTGGAGCGTGACGACAGTAGCGGCGATGATCGGTTGGAACTCTGCTACTAGTTCTCAATTCCGGCAACCAGTCCCGCCCCCACAGCCTCAAATCGCCAAGCTTCCGCTGCGCGACAGAAAAGCTTGGCTTATAGCGACCTATTTTTCTGCAACGAATTTTCTCTTCTTCGGTGCAGTCGCATGGATTTCACCGCTCTTCCAGGAGTTCGGATACTCTCGTGCCGTCGCGGGGCTCGTGCTTTCCAGTTTCATCGCAGGATTTACGATTGCGAACCCGATATTCGGCTTCCTGAGCAGGTCCTCTGATCGTCGCGTTTGGTTGTGTCTGTGCGGTGGACTTAGCATCGTCGGTTTTACGGCGATACCTCTTACGGACACTCTCGTGTCGTCAATTGCCATTCCCATTGGCGCTCTTGGCCTGGGTGGCGCCTTCACACTCTGCATGACGCTGCCCCTCGACAATACTCGCAGCGTTGAGGAAGCGAATGCCTGGACCGCCTTCTCGATGACGATAGGCTATGGCGTTGCGGCAGCCGGGCCCCTCTGCATTGGCGTCCTCCGCGATTGGACAGGCAATTTCACGGCTCCTAGTTGGCTTTTCGTATTCTTCGCAGTTTTGATGCTGATGTTAAGCCCGTTTATGAGGCCAGGGAGCACAGCCGAGCAGCGCCGTTAGGTATGCGATAGGCGGCACGTGTTACAAGAATCTGTTTCTGAACACCGGCCACGGCGCGCTCGGTTGGACCATGGCGTGCGGCTCCGGTCGGATATTGGTCGATCTCGTGATGGGCACAAAGCCAGAGATCGAGACCGCCGACCTCTCCCTGGGTCGCTATAGCTGATCAATCGGATTTAAACGTGAGATAGCAAGCGCTCCATTTTCCAGCGAGCGTTTCTCTTGCGAAGAAAAATCGCCACGATGCGATCAAGATCGCTGAGAAGATCGACATCTGACGGCGGCACTACCATCGGTGATGCCCGGGGGCATCAAGTAGCGCTCGCTCAACCCCCTTCTCTACGTTGTGCGATGACGGGAACCGGCGTGGCGTTTTCGAGCGGACCTTCCCAGTCGCGCCAGTCGTCCGTGCCTCCCGGAAACCAATAGACGTGCGTGTACCCATAGGCGGCTGCCCGCTTCGCCGCGTTCCATCCCATCCAGCAATCAGCAAGACAGTAGATGATGAGTGCCCGGGTGCGATCTCCTTGCGTGAGGCGATCGAGATTCAGTCTGAAATAGGTGTCCATCTCCGGGCTCAGAGTGCCCTTGCCGACATCCGGTAGCCAGCTCGAACCAGGAATGTGCTCTCGACTTTTACTCAGCCGCCACGCGCCGGATTTCGGGTCGAAACCAGCACCTTCCGCCGGCATGGCATCGACAAGCACGGCCTTTTCGTCCCGCATCAAGCGGCGCACGTCGTCGACAGAGATGGTTGTCGCACCTGGGACGGCATCCGGCGTCGGCGCCCGGTAGCGCTCGATACGAAAACCCGTCACGGGATCGAAATGATTCTCATCGCCGGCGAACGCCGCTGTGGCGAACGCTGCATACACGGCCAGCACTGCGAAAGACAGGCCCGACGGCCAACCGCGGCTCAGCGTGTTTCGGTCGATGTTTCACCTGACGTGTGAGTTGGCTGTGGGCGAACCGCGGCCCCCCACGGGTAGCGCCCGACTTTGATGGACTTAATCGCCTTCTTCGACGCCGTGTCAACGACCGTCACATCGTTCGAAACGCCATTGGTCGTGATCAGCAAGTTTTCTTGCGGCGTGAATGCGAGGTGCCAAACGCGCTGTCCGACGAGAATGTAGTTCGTTACTTCGTAAGTTCGCGTATCGACGACCGCAACCCGATTGGCAGGGCCAAGCGCTACATACGCCGTCGCGCCGTCCTGCGTGATGCGGAAACCGACAGGCTGGATCTTGTCGCGCGGAATGCCCGGGATCTCGAACTGGATCGTCGTCTCGACCTTGCGCGTGGCGACGTCGACGACTGTGACCGTGCCGCCGATCTCGGACGAGATCCAGATTTTTGCGCCATCCGGCGTGAACTCGGCGTGGCGCGGACGTGCATCGACCAGAATGTTGTCGACCAGCGTGTTGGTTTTGGTGTCGATCAAGTGAGCCATATTCGTCGTTTCGGACGTGGTCACGACAAGGCTGTCGTCCGGAGAGATGGCCATACCCTCGGGCTCGACACCCACCGGGATCTGCGCGATGACCTGCCGCGCATCAACGTCGACCACGGTCGTTATCGCGTCGTCCTCATTGGCAATGTAGAGGCGCTTGCCGTCGTGCGAGAGCACGAATTGCTCCGGATCCGCGCCGGACGGAAGATCGTGCAAGAGCGTTGCGGTTTTGGCGTCATAGACTTGGACGGCGTTGTCGTCGCTCGCACAGACGTAGAAGCGCTTGTAGTCGCGCGAGAAGGTGATACCGCGCGGGCGCTTTCCGACTTTGATTGTGCGGACGACTTCGAGGGACTTCGAGTCGATCACGCTGACCGTATTGTCCTTCTCGTTTGTGACGTAGACCTCATGGGCCGCGCAAGGCGCGGCGAGTACGAGCAAGGTCGCGCAGATTGCGGCATTCACCGTCGTGCGAAGCATGAAAGGCCTTTCCCGGCACTACCGAAGTGTCGCCGCGCATTCCGCCGAAAGGCTTGTATAGGAGCACGGGAAAGATCGGAAATTCGACCATAGTGTAAAGATGCAAGTTACCTAGGGGAAATTTGTTCGTTCACGGGGAATTACACTAAAGAGCAATTTCCGATTCTTCCCGGCCACGTCATAGGTGGTCAAAACAACCAAAAAACGCTTAGGCGGACCCGGGAGAAACTCAATGCCAATTCGGCTATTTGCGGCGGCGTTTGCCGTCGCGTCGGTACTTTTTGTGTTCACCGTTGTTGAAGTATCAGCGCACGGCGACGTCACGCCCCAACCCGTCGATACGACGGGCCTCGACCCGGTAGGCGAGGATTGGCGCAAGCAAAATCCCTATCGCGAGAACGCGAAAGCGATTGAGATCGGCACATCGGGTTACAACCAGAACTGCGCGCGCTGCCATGGGCTGGAAGCCATTTCCGGCGGTCTCGCCCCGGATCTGCGACTGCTCGACAAGGGCGACGCCGGCGATGAGTGGTTCATGGAACGCATTCGTCACGGCGCAAAGAAACCCGATGGCACGACGATGATGCCGGCCTTCGAGGGGCTGATCAGCCAGGAAGCCATGTGGGCGATCCGGACCTATCTCGAATCCAAGTATACGCCGCAGTGACGAGGGAAGGGTCGTGCGCGCGCTTCTCACCGTCGTGATTGTAGTCATTCTCTGGAGCGCCAGCGGTTCACGGTTATCGGCGCGTCCGCTGGACGAAGTCGTGGCCGCAGGCTCTCTGCGGGTCATTGCTTACCTCGACAATGCCCCGTTTTCCTTCGAAAAGGACGGTGAACCGGCCGGCATTGATGTCGAGATCGCACACGCCATAGCGAAGGAGCTGGGCGTGAAAGCCGAAGTCGTGCTGCGCATGCAGGGCGAAAAGGCGGACGATGATGTCCGCGCGAACGTATGGCGCGGCCCGCTGACCGGCGGCGGTGTCGGCGACATCATGATGAATGTGCCGATGGACCGTGAGTTTGCGTTGCGCAACCCCGAGGCGGTGTTCGGAAATCCTTATTTCCAAGAACGTGTCGTACTCGCCGTCGATCCGGGCGTTGCCGATGCGATCACCTCCTTTGACGATTTCAAGACACGCAAGGTCGGTGTTCAGCTCGCGACCGTCGCCGATTATTTCCTCATGACCTACAAGGATGGCGTCCTGATGGAGAATATTTCCCACCACTTGAAGCCTGCGGAGGGGATCAGGGAGTTTCTCGACAAGGATGTTTCAGCGCTGCTTGGCATCCGATCGGAGATCGAGTCGCTACTCCACGAGGCGAAGGGGCGGGCAAAATTCCTAGATCCCGACATGCCCGGCATTGTACGAAAGAACTGGGTCATCGGCATGGCCTGGAAGGAGAATAGCCGCGATCTCGGGTATGCAATCGAGGCGGCGCTCACTAAGCTTTCGGAGTCGGGCCAACTGGCCCGGTGTTTCGAAAAGTACGGCGTCAGCTACGCTTCGCCCCCATTGAATTGATTCGGGAGCCAACCATGCGCCTGGCTGCTAGCGCACTGCTTCTGCTCTTCTTGACGGGGCCGGCCATTGCCACGCCGCCTCAGGATCCGCTTGGCTCGCCGATGTGGAGCGAAATGGTCGAGCGCGTGCTGAAGAGCGGAGAAGTCGTCTTCGACGACAAGGTCAAAATCACCGTTCCGAGCATCGTTGAAGATCAGGCGCAAGTGCCTGTGACGGCGGACGCCCGCGCGTTGCCCGGTGTCACGAAGCTCGTCGTGTTCGCCGACCTCAACCCTATTCAGCATGTGCTGACTTTGACGCCGGGCAAATCGGCGCCCTATGTCGGTTTCCGCATGAAAGTGGAACAGGGAACACCCGTTCGCGCGGCGGCGCAGACCGCTGATGGCGTCTGGCATGTCGGCAGCGTGTATCTCGACGCTGCGGGCGGGGGATGCTCGGCGCCCGCAATGGCACGCAACGAAGAGTCATGGTCGACGACGCTCGGGCATATCCAGGGGCGCATCTGGCGCGATGTATCGGGATTTGCGCGCACGCGATTTCGCATTCGCCACCCCATGGACACGGGTCTCGCGCGGGACAACACGCCCGCCTATTACATTGAAGCTGTGAAGCTCACGACCACCGCGGGTGCGCCGCTGGCAACACTCGAAATGTTCGAGCCGATGAGCGAAGATCCGACGGTGACCCTAATGGTGCCATTGGCGCCCGGGGAAAGCGCGATAGATCTTGAAGGCCGCGACAGCAACGGCGGACGCTATCGCTCGCAAATTTCTGCGCCCTGGCAAAACAGCGTCGTTACTCCTCGTGGCTGACCGTAATCGCCTACGGGATCTTTCCCGGCGGCAAGCCGTGACAGCGTTCTCCGCGACGTTGGCGTCGTGTTGGCTACCGGCTTTCAATGCGTCGGCCGCCCCCCCTGCTTACACCTTGAAGCCGGAGAAGCTTGCGGACGGCGTCTGGATGATCCCTGGCGCGCAGGAAGCGATCACGCAATCCAATGGCGGCGCGATCGCCAATATCTCGATCCTCGACACCAAAGCTGGCGCGGTGATCGTCGACACAGGCCCATCGCTCCGTTTTGGTACCGCACTTTCCGAACTTGCGACGGAGCTGACCGGCAAGCCCGTGGCGCGGGTTTACGTGACTCATTTTCATCCGGACCACGTATTCGGAAATCAGGCGTTCGACGCCGGCGTTATCGTCACCACGCCCGCTGTGCGGAAGGGCCTTGAGGCCTTGGGCGAAGCGTTTTCCGACTCGATGTATCGATCCGTCGGCGACTGGATGCGCGGCACCGAAGTCAAACTGCCCGGAAAGCTTGTCGAGAGCGACGTCGAGGATTTCGGAGACCGCCGCATCCGTTGCCTGCCCATGCGCGGCCACACTGAATCCGACCTCGTTCTCTTCGACGAGCTTTCAGGCGTGATGATCACGGGAGATCTCGTCTTCGTCGATCGCGCACCGACGACGCCGCATGCCGACCTCGAGCGCTGGCGTATCAGCCTCGCAAATCTGGGGGGGATTCCATGTTCGCGCGTCATTCCGGGTCATGGTCCGTCGGAGACCACCGACCGCGGGATCCGACAGACCCGCGACTGGCTCGAGGCCGTCTACGCGATCATATCCGGCGCTTTCGAACGGGGGCTCGATATTTCCGAGGCTGTCGCTCTCGACCTGCCTGCCTGGACAAAATCGATTGCACTCGCGCGCTACGAGTACGAGCGCACAGTTATGCATCTCTATCCGAAATTAGAGGCCGCAAGATTGCCGCGCGTCGACGGAAAAACCTGAGGGGAAAATTTTCCCGCCACTAATTTGTTTCCACTCCGATTTTCGCGACTTTAGGCGAATAGACTAATTGCCAATTATTCCTGTCTATACCCTGGATTAAGTTCCCGGCCGGCCTGCCTTCCTTGCCCGATTTTCAACGGGGGAAAATTCCGGAAGCGGGTAGGAAACGAACCAAGGGGATTCCCATGATGACCGCAAAATGGCTCGCATCTGCGAGTGCGTCGGTGCTTGCGCTGACGCTGACGCTCACGCCCTCGCTCGCCGACGTTTCAATCGAAGACATCCTGAACGACGCAACGACGACAAACGACGTCGTGACGTCCGGCCTCGGCACGCAGGGGCAGCGCTATAGCCCGCTCAAGGCGATCGACAAAGACAACGTGAGCCAGCTTGCTCCCGTTTGGGCGATGTCGCTCGGCGGCGAGAAGATGCGCGGCCAGCAAGCGCAGCCGCTCGTCAAGGACGGCGTGATGTACGTCACGGGCTCTTACAGCCGCATGTGGGCCGTAGACGTCAAGACGG
Organism: Hyphomicrobium sp.; assembly: GCF_036262015.1. GTDB lineage: Bacteria > Pseudomonadota > Alphaproteobacteria > Rhizobiales > Hyphomicrobiaceae > Hyphomicrobium_C. The sequence continues at coordinate 246,983 of NZ_DATAJR010000004.1, forward strand.
GACGTGAGCTGTGGCAGTACGATCATCGACTGCCGGAAGGCATTCTGCCTTGCTGCGACGTTGTCAACCGCGGCGCCGCGCTGATCAACGACAAGGTCATCTTCGGCACGCTCGATGCCAAGCTGGTTGCGCTCGACAAGAAGACGGGCAAGGTCGTTTGGAGCAAGGAAATCGACGACTATAAGGGCGGCTACTCCTACACGGCCGCACCTCTGATCGTTCCTTCGAAGGCCCACGGCCCGATCATTGTCACCGGCGTATCGGGCGGCGAATTCGGCGTCGTCGGTCGCGTTGAAGCGCGCAAGGTCGACAACGGCGATCTGGTCTGGTCGCGTCCGACCATCGAAGGACACGTCGGCAGCCTCAACGGCAAGCCGTCGACCATGACCGGCAAGAAGGGCGAGACCTGGCCGGGCGATCTCTGGAAGACGGGCGGCGGCGCAACCTGGTTGGGCGGCACGTTCGATCCCGAGACCAACCTGATTTTCGTAGGCGCTGGCAACCCCGCGCCCTGGAACAGCCACATGCGTCCGGGCGACAACAAGTGGTCGTGCGCGCGCATCGCGATCGATCCGGAGACCGGCGACATCAAGTGGGGCTACCAGACGACGCCGAATGATGGCTGGGACTTCGACGGTGTGAACGAGGTCGTTTCGTTCGATCTCAATGGCACCAAGGCGGTCGCAACTGCTGACCGCAACGGTTTCTTCTATGTTCTCGGCCGCGAGGACGGCAAGTTCATCTCGGCGACGCCGTTCGTCGAGAAGATCACCTGGGCCAAGGAAATCGGCAAGGATGGCCGTCCGGTGTACAACCCGGACAACCGCCCTGGCGATCCGAAGGACTCGAAGGACGGCAAAAAGGGACAGTCCGTCTTCGCCATACCGAGCTTCCTCGGCGGCAAGAACCAGCAGCCGATGGCCTACAGTCCGGACACCAAGCTCTTCTACGTTCCTGCCAACGAGTGGGGCATGGACATCCACAACGAGCCGGTGACGTACAAGAAGGGTGCGGCTTATCTCGGTGCGGGCTTCACCATCAAGCCGGTCTTCGACGACCACATCGGTGCTCTCAAGGCCGTCGATCCGGCCACCGGCAAGATCGTCTGGACCTACAAAAACAAGGCGCCGCTCTGGGGCGGCGTGCTGACGACCGGTTCGAACCTTGTGTTTTTTGGAACGCCCGAGGGTGAACTCAAAGCGCTTGACGCGACGGACGGCAAGGAGCTCTGGAGCTTCAACACCGGATCAGGCGTCGTTGCTCCTCCGATCACCTGGGAGCAGGACGGCGAGCAGTTCGTCTCGGTTCTTTCGGGCTGGGGCGGCGCTGTTCCTCTCTGGGGTGGCGAAGTTGCCAAGACGGTTGCGAACCTGAACCAGGGCGGCATGCTCTGGACGTTCAAGTTGCCGAAGAAATTGGCTAGCAACTAAAAGCCAGCATCGCATCCTCCACGGACTTGGGCGGTCCATGTGACCGCCCTTTTTTCGTGGCGATGAACTGACAGCACGCATTTGCATAGGCCTATGCATAGACCATTTCAGACCTTCGTACTTGCGTTCGCCTGCCTGAGTTTCCTTGCGCTTTCCAGCAAGGCCGACGTACCGGTCGAAGTCGACACTGCGCTCGTCGTGGCCGTCGACATTTCCGATTCCGTCAACAACGACCGCTACCAGCTTCAAATGGAGGGTATCGCGCGCGCGCTCGAGGATCCTGAGGTCATAAGAGCGATCATGAGCGGCCCACGCGGCGGCATCGGCTTTGCGATGGTTGAGTGGGCCGATATCTCCGAACTGACGATCCCCTGGCGAGTCATTCGAACCAGCGAAGAGGCGCTTGAGACCGCAGCGATTGTACGCCGGCTCATGCAGAGGGCGGGTGAATACACCTGCGTGTCGCGAATGCTGTCCTTTGTCCGCGAGCGCGTCGTGAGCGGGCTGCCCCTCTCGGCAACCCGGGTCGTGCTTGATGTATCAGGCGATGGCATCGACAACTGCCGCGATCCTGCCGATACGCTTCGGGAGCGCGATGCCCTCGTGCGCAGCGGCGTGCAGATCAACGGCCTTCCGATCATCGTCGCGGGGGAAAACGATACGGTAGGTGCTAGCGCCTACAGGGCACCAGGATTCGGACTCGGACCCTTGAACATCGGCCCCGGAACTCAACAGACGACTCTCGACGCCTGGTATACGGATCATCTCATTGGCGGCCCTGCCGGCTTTGTCATCCGCGCCAACGGATTCGAAGACTTCGGCCGTGCGTTCCGTCTCAAGTTCGTGACCGAGATAAGTGAAGCGAGCGACACCAACCCGCGCTGTCCCATTTGCGCTTTGACTGCCGGCTTTGGCAAAGCCGCGTTGGCGCAATAAAGTCTGACTTGTCGGTCGGCCGGACATGGTCCAGGAAGCGCCCTTGTGCGAATGCCATCGGCTCGCCCCCTTCCTTCAGCCACAGGCTTGAGTTTCGAGGGTCAAGTGTTTCGACCACCAGTCCCTCCATAATTGGAACTCTCGTTCGGTCTCTGCTGTCTCAGTTCCGTAGATGCTGACGCTTAGCGAGCCACCGGCAGGAGCATCCGACGCTGCGGGACGCGCAACACCCACGATGAGCTGGTCCACGGGCGTCTGAATCCGTATTCCCATTTGATAGGTCGACCAGTGCAGGCTTGGAGAGCTGCTCCTTTCAGGGATCGCCGTGTCGTCAATAACGCCAAGGTGGCTCAGTCGGCTAGCAAGCAAGCCGAGGAACCCATCCTTTGCGGGAGACTTGAGATCCCCCGATAGATGAAGGATCTGGCGAACAGCACCAGCGTAGTTCTCCATCATGTGCTTGAGTTGGTGAGTGAAGGAAATCCAGCCCTCAGTCATCTCTTCATAGATATCAGACCAATCATCGTCCCTGATGTCGCTGCGCACGACGCGTACGATTGTTCCTCCGTCTGTGGAATGCAGCTCAAACCGATCATTGGTGCCAATGAAATGGATCGTGCTCCTGTCGCGATCCGAGGCGGCGCTTTGGATGAAAATTGCATCTATTTCTGCTTCCGCATTCGGACCACCCCATCCGAACCACTGGGCGACCAGATGGGGTTCGCGGAGCGCCTGCCAAACGGTATCAATCGGAGCAGATATGGTGACTTCTACAAGTACCCGTTCTTCCGAACCGCGAGCGTTCTTCTCGCCCGCATTGTTCTTAGTTGACATTGTCGTTCTCCGATTTTGATACCGTAGGGCGCCCTCCGATCAGAACACGATATTTTCGCCCGCCGCGGGACGGTCGGTACTTCAAAACCATTGCGTGCAGGGTTTCCGCTAGCTCGGCGACGAACAGCTCCATGTCCTTCGGGCGCGCGAAGGCGACATCGGTCTCGATCGCGAATGTTAGAAGACGCGTGCCTTGATCTGCGGCCGCGGCCTTCATTCTGGATACTTCACGAACCAAATTCGCCGCCGCGTCGATCAGATGAGCGGACGCATAGCGATCCTGCTTTTCGATGGAAGTCCGTTCACTACCGCCGAGAATATGCGGATCAACGACGAAAGACGGCGCGGATACGAGATAGAGCTTTTCCTTAAATCCGCGCTTTTGTTTTTCACCCGCCTCCCTAATGAGGCCAGCCTTCTGGAGACACTTGAGGTGATACCCGATCTTTTGGCGTGGCAATGACAGTTCCCGCGCGAGCTGCCCTGCCGAGTTTGGCTTCTTGAGTAGATCAAGGATGCTCCGCCGTAGCGGGGTCAGCGCCACCCGTGCCTGGTCGATACTATCAAGTAGCTTCAGCTCTGAGGGTTGCATGGTGGAAGCACGTAGAATGGACAAATATTTTTGTCAATTTGATTTTTGGCCTGGTCCGCTAAAAGTGACTGAGCAAATCCGGCTACTTCCTCCGTGATTTATGGCCGCCGTTTGCCGGTCCGACGTTGTCGTCGAAATTGCACGCTGACTAGCGATGAGACCGGGTTTGAGAGCGGCTTGGACAAGGTCTGAGCATCATCGTCGTGCGCGGTCGGCGCGCAGAGCAACATTGCGGACTGGATTGCTGTTCTCAAGACGCCAGCCCCAGACCTCCGCGAGGTTGAACATCTTCGAAAGCTGGCCAAGCGTCCTATTGGTGGCGCCCGGCCCACCTCTAACATCGAGCCCGCCTCTGCCGCCTTCGCGCCTGCGCTTGGTACGCTTCGATGTAATGCCATCGCGGGCTTGTTGTGCTGACGCGAATGCTCGTCGACGAAGCGTTCTCACAGCTCTTCGATCGTCCGACCAATTAGCGACCACTTTGGTAGGAAATATGACGAATTCAAGATGTATGCTGAGCAATCTGATATTGGTAAAAACAAAGACTTACGCAATGCTGCGTAACCCCACGAAATGGCCTGGATCACCTCAAAATCCTGAGACGGCGACGTCGTGTGGATTTGACTCCCACCGTCCGCATCAATCCGTCGACGACGGTCAATCTGCCTAAAGGCTGACGACGCCATCGTTGCCGCACATCGAGCGGTGGACTACAGTTCTGATTGTTAGAACTGACTTTGATGCGGTGATCGGGAAGCCGGCCGCAGTTAGTGTTTTGCGGCCTGTGAAGCGCCCACGATCGTCTCTAATTTTTTGCATCGATCTTTCACCCACGAAGCCGGCACTCGAATGCGTTGCGTTGATTTGGAGGCCGAGATGAGAAGATATTTCACGACTATTGGTGGATTGGCTGCGCTTGTTGTGATTGGCGTCTGCATGGCGTCGCCTGCTCAATCTGCGCCCATATCCTCTGCTGCATGTCAGTCCATTGCTGGGGCTGGTCAGTCCGTCGTGACCGAGGTTCGTTGCAGGCGTGTTTGTAACCGGCGCTGCTGGGGCCCATGGTGGGATCGGCGTTGCGGCGTGCGCTGCTTCCGGCGCTGCTGGTGATCAAAGGCGACTATGACGTCGAGGTGGCTGGCATCGTTGCCAGCCATCAGGTTCCCAACAGTGTGGCCGTCAGCGCAAGTGTGACGGGGATGATCGCGATCCACGCCCGGCGAGCGAACCGGTGGCTGTGTCGATGCGTGACAGAGGAGGACAAACATGAGGACGGGTTCTGGTCCGAGGGCGTAGTCGGCCTCGCGATTGGTGCCGAAAGTGATCCAGGAGATAAGGATCATTCGGGCAAAAGCACTCGACGTGAAATCCGTCGCCGCATTGAAATTTTGACTGGTTTGAAAGACGAGCGGCGGCCCGCAAATATGGGACCGCCGCTGTTTCCGCGCTCGCAATAGAGCGTCAGAGATACGATTGGCCGCTCTGGCGCTGGATGTCCCGCAACGCCGAGACGAGCAGATCGATCTCACCGCAGGTGTTGTAGAACGCGAACGAAGGACGCACTGTCGTTTCCTGCCCGAACCGCCGCAGGATGGGCTGCGCGCAGTGATGTCCCGAGCGCACTGCGATGCCATACTTGTTGAGACGCGCGCCCACTTCCTCGCTCGGCACGCCCTTGAGAACGAGGGAGATGACTCCCGCCTTCTCGGGTGACGTGCCGATGATAGTGAGGCCTGGCACTTCCGAGAGCAGCTTGTTCGTCGCGTAGACGATCAGGCCGTGCTCGTAGCGCGCGATGTTCTCGAGGCCGATCCGCTCGACATAGTCGATGGCCGCGCCGAGTCCCACAGCATCGGCGATGTTGCCGGTACCGGCCTCGAAGCGATTTGGCGCCTTGTGAAAGAGGCTCCGCTCCAGCGTCACGTCCTGGATCATGTTGCCGCCGGTCTGATAGGGCGGGAGGCTGTCGAGCAGCTCCTTCTTGCCCCACAGAACGCCGATGCCGGTCGGTCCGAACAGCTTGTGCCCGGAGAACACGAAGAAGTCCGCGCCGAGTGCCTGCACGTCCACCTTCATGTGCGAGACCGACTGAGCGCCATCGACGAGCACGCGCGCGCCGACACGCTTCGCCATCTCGACCATGTGCTGGGCGGGCGTGACGGTGCCGAGGGCGTTCGAGACTTGTGTGAAGGAGACCAGCTTCGTCCTGCCGTTGAGGAGCTTGTTGTACTCCTCGAGCAGAACGACGCCACGATCGTCAACTGGCGCCACCCGCAGTTTGGCGCCCTTGGCAAGTGCGAGCTGCTGCCAAGGGACAATGTTGGCGTGGTGCTCGAGATGCGTGATGACAATCTCGTCGCCTTCGCCCACATGCTGCAAGCCGAATGTCGCAGCCACTAGGTTGATGGACTCAGTCGTCCCGCGCGTGAACACGATCTCGTCGGTCGAAGGCGCATTGATGAAGCGGGCGATCTTCTGCCGCGCTCCCTCGTAGGCATCTGTCGACCGCGCCGCGAGCTCATGCGCTGCACGGTGGATGTTCGAGTTCTCGTGCGAGTAGAAGTGCGTCAGGCGATCGATCACGGCCTTCGGCTTTTGTGTCGTGGCAGCATTGTCGAGCCACACCAGCGGGCGACCGTTGACGTGTTCGGAGAGGATCGGAAAATCGCGCCGGATCGCATTTACGTCGAAGGGCGGATGAGCGGACGCGAACTCCGAATGGATGCCGGGAGCCGAAGCGCCCGGCACGCCGATGCCCGAAGGGCCTGACGCGATGTCCTTCAGAAAATAGAAGGGTGTGCCGCCTGGAGGTTGCGGATCGGAAGCACGCGTCTCACCGGCAATCCCGCCGAGCAACGCCTTGAGTTCGGCGTCGTAGGGCAAGGGCACCGGCGATGGCTGAGCAGTCGTTCCCGCTGAAGGCGGTGTTGAAAGCGGAATGTCCGGCACAAGCTCCATCCTGTGCGCGGGCTCCTGTTTCGGGCCGGGCACGAAGCCGTCGAACAACGCCTTGAGATCCGCTTCATACGGTAGCGGGATCTCAAAGGCGCCGAATGCTGTGCCAGCCGAGGGCGGTGTGCCGCCGAGCGGGATATCTGGAACCAGAACCTGATCGTGCGCGGCCGGCGCATGAAATGCTGCCGGCAAGAAGCCCACCCCGGCGAGCGGCGTTCCCGGCGTGGCCGAGAACAGCTCGTTCGCGAGTCGCGCGAGCGACGCCTCGTCCGGAACGCCATAGGCCGGAGCCAGTCCTTGCGGACTGAGCCCGGCCCCGCCGAGCGACGGGTTTGCCCTCGCCGGATTCGGCAGTGGGATCAGGCCCGGATTGGGGTGTTCACTTGTACTCATGGTACTTGCCCACCTCGACACCCTCGAGCACGCCGAGCGCATCATCCGTCAAAACGGCAAGTGAACAGTAGAGCGAGACCAGGTAGGAGGCGATCGCCTTGTGGTTGATGCCCATGAAGCGAACCGAGAGGCCCTTGCTCTGCTCGCCGGGGAGACCCGGTTGATAGAGGCCCACGACGCCCTGTTTGGATTCACCGGTGCGGATCAGAAGAATGTTCGACTTGCCGCCCTTCACTTCGAGCTTGTCCGAAGGAATGAGCGGGATACCGCGCCAGGTGAGGAACGGCGAACCGAACAGGTTGACCGTCGGCGGCGGCACGCCGCGGCGCGTGCACTCACGGCCGAACGCGGCGATCGCCAGCGGATGGGCAAGAAAGAACGCAGGCTCCTTCCAGACGCGTGAGATCAGCTCGTCGAGGTCATCCGGCGTTGGCGCGCCGGTACGCGTCTTGATCTTCTGCGCGGACGCCGCACTCGCAAGGAGGCCATACTCCTTGTTGTTGATGAGCTCGCTCTCCTGCCGCTCCTTGATGATCTCGATCGTAAGGCGCAGCTGCTCTTTGATCTGGTTGTGCGGCACCGAGTAGAGGTCGGACACACGCGTGTGAATATCGAGCACCGTGTTGACCGCCGACAGCATGTATTCGCGCGGGGTGTCGATGTAGTCGACGAAGGTGTTCGGCAGCGCGCGCTCGTCGCGCAGCGAGCAGGCGACTTCGACACTGTCCTCATCCTTTACGCGGTTCACGCGGTAGATGCCCGCTTCGACCGGCACCCAGTTCAGGAAATGCACGAGCCACCGCGGAGTGATGCTCGACATCTGCGGCACGGTTTTCGTCGCGTTGGCTAATTGCCTTGCCGCGACATCGCCGAGTGCTGTTTGTTCTTCCTCTGCCATATTTTCCTCAGTTTCCGCTATATTGGAGAATATTATACCCAAAAATATGGATATATCGAATTACGCAAAGTAGGCGCTGCGTCAATAGAGGTTTTAGATTCCCGCGCCGCCGTCGAATGTGTCGCTGCGCGCGTGCGCCTGCACGATGTTGCTGTTGGGTGGGACGCTGCGCATGAGCCAGACGTTGCCGCCGATCACGGAGCCGCGCCCGATCGTGACGCGGCCCAGTATGGTGGCGCCGGCATAGATGACGACGTCGTCTTCGACGATCGGATGACGCGGCAGGCCTTTGACGAGCGCACCCGTTTCATCGACCGAGAAACGCTTCGCGCCGAGCGTCACCGCCTGATAGAGCCGCACACGCTCGCCGATCACGGCCGTCTCGCCGATGACGACTCCGGTGCCGTGGTCGATGAAGAAGCTTCCGCCGATCTCGGCACCGGGATGAATGTCGATGCCGGTCGCCGAATGCGAATGCTCGGCAATAATGCGCGCGATGATCGGAACGTCGAGTTTGTAAAGCGCGTGTGCGAGCCGATGATGAATGAGGGCTTTCACACCCGGAAAGCTGAGCAGCACCTCGTCTTGGCTCTTCGCAGAAGGATCGCCGTCATAGGCGGCGCGGATGTCGTCGTAGAGAACGTCGAGAATTCCGGGCAGGCCGTCGGCAAACTCCTGCACGATGACCTGTGCAGTCTGGGTCGCATCGACGAGCCCTTGCGAGGAAAGAGAAGCCGTGAATCCCAGTTCTCGAACCACCTGCCCATGCAAGACGTCAAGCGCTCGCGCCAGCGCGTTCCCGACGAAGTAATCGAGCGAGCCGTTGCTTGCGCCGCGGGCTCCTCCGAAGCGGCGGGGAAAGAGTGCAGAGGTCAAACCGGAGACCACGTCTGCCAAGTCACGCGGAGACGGGAGATCCAGAACGCGGCCATCGGAGCCGACCTTGCGCGCGACTGTGCCCCGCGAGCTTCTGAGCGCGCCGACAATGCCTTCGATGTTGAATGTCACGGGTGGGCCGCCTCTGTCATTGCCGGGAAGGAGCAGCCACGATGTTAGAAATCACTCACGTGCGGATGAACCAAGAAGAACAGCTAAGTAAATTCCGAAAATGAGATGGGCCGGCTTCGCCAGTTGGCAAAGCCGGCCCATGAGCGAGAGCGCAAGGCTGCGTCAATTGCTCTTGGTCGACGTGATCTGATCGTAAATGCCGCCGTCGGCGAAGTGCTTCTTCTGCGCGTCCGCCCAGCTCCCGATCAGGGTCTCGACCTTGAAGGTCTTGATGGCCGGCAGCTTGGCCTCTGCGAGCACGGCGGCGTCATGCGGACGGAAACCGTGCTTGGCGATGATTTTCTGACCTTCGGGCGTGTAGAGGAAGTCGAGGTAGCCCTTGGCGAGCTCTGCCGTCCCGCGCTTCGCCGTGATGGTTTCGACGACTGCGACCGGCGGTGCGGCTTCGATGGAGAGCGATGGATAGATCACGTCGAATTTGTCGCCGAACTCCGCTTTGAGAAGCGCGATCTCGTTCTCGAAGGTCACGAGCACATCGCCCACGTCGCGTTGCGTAAAGGTCGTCGTGGCGCCGCGGCCGCCACCGTCGAACACCGGCACGTTGGCGAACAGCTTTGCGACGAAATCCTTGGCCTTCTCGTCGCTCTTTTCTGTTTCGAGCGCATACCCCCATGCGGCGAGATAGGTATAGCGGCCATTGCCGGACGTCTTGGGGTTGGGGACCACAACAGAGGCCCCCGGCTTCACGAGATCGTTCCAGTCCTTGATGCCCTTGGGATTGCCCTTGCGGACAATGAAGACGCTGGTCGTCGTGTAGGGAGCGGCTTCGTTCGGAAACTTCGTCTTCCAATCCTTGGCGACGACACCCTTCTCGGCGAGAAAGTCGAGGTCTGTCGCTTGGTTGAAGGTTACGACGTCCGCTTCGAGGCCATTCGCAACGGCTTGCGCCTGTTTGGTGGAACCGCCATGCGACTGGTTCACCGAAACGTCCGCGCCCTTTTCCTTCTTCCAGTGTGCGACGAACGCGGGATTGATCTCCTTGTAGAGTTCGCGCGAGACGTCATAGGACGCGTTGAGAATGGAATCGGCCGCGTACGCGGAGAAAGGAGCGAGCGCGGCGAGCCCCGCCCCGAGAATGAAACTGCGGAAGGTGATCATTGAGTGAGCCTCTTAGGTAGACGTCGGGAAGTTGAGCAGGATTTGAAAAGGGGCCGGCTCGCGGGAGCGAACCGGCCCAGGAGAACCGCGGGCAGAAGCCAGGAGAAGACCGCCGTGGTCCAGGGAGACGTAAAAATCGGAGTGCTCCAGCGAGCTGGGGCGTCAGGCGGCCGCCCTCACTTTCTGCTTCGAATTGCGCGCGGAATATGCCTGCGCGGCACGTTCCGCGTCCCGGGGGGCAGAGAAGATTTTGCCGTCCAAGGGGAAATAGCGGGGCAGAGAAGCGTGGAAGCGATAGGTCTTTTCGCGGTCCTGGCGGACCACGATTCCGGCGGTCTCGTCGGCGACCTCAATGATGAATGCGTCTGACATAGAGTGTCCTTTCCCGTGCGTCGGCGGGCTAAACTCGCGAATGGTGCAAAGGGTTGCGTCGGGGCTCGTGGCCAATGTGGATCAGCAACACCAACACGCGGAGCAGTACGCGGGAATGGATGAATGATGCCCTGCAGCAGGACTGCCAGAGGCGTGATGGAAGAACGTCATGGCTACTCCTTAGCGTTTGATGACGCGGCGCAAGTGAACCTCGAAATCACCGCGGCGACGCAGGATCGCGTCACACCTCCATCAAGCCCCGAATGGCCATAGGGGTCAAATAACAAGAAATGAGAAGCATTGACGTCCGGCGATATATTGGATGCGCCGTCGGTGGCGCGGTCCATTTTCGATTTCGGAATAAGCTAAGAAGAATTTGGTTATTCGCTCGGTTCCGAACCACGGCTACCGTTACGCCAAGCGCACAAGTTGGCGCCGGCGAGAGGAACCCCGCGAGCGGCCATGAACTTTCAGCAGCTTCGCATTATCCGTGAGACCGTTCGGCGCAACTTCAATCTCACCGACGTCGCGCAGGCACTCCTGACGTCACAGTCCGGGGTGTCGAAGCACATCCGGGATCTCGAAGAGGAACTAGGGCTCGAAGTCTTCGTGCGCCGTGGTAAGCGCCTCTTGGGTCTCACAGAGCCGGGCCGTGAGGTCGTGGCTGTCGCGGAGCGGATCCTGCTCGAATCCGAGAACCTCGCGCTTCTTTCGCAGCAGTTCTCGCGCAAAGACACCGGTACACTGCATATCGCCACTACGCATACGCAGGCGCGCTACATGCTGCCGCCCGTAATCGCGCAATTCAAAGCCGCGTATCCGGACGTGCGCCTTGTTCTGCATCAGGCAAGTCCGAAGGAAATCGCGGCGATCCTCCAGGAAGGACGCACCGATCTCGGCATCGCGACGGATACGCTCGACGACCATCCCGGCATCGTTGCGTTTCCCTATACGACATGGTCGCACGCTGTCGTCGTGCCGAAGAACCACCCGTTGCTCGCCGCCGGACCATTGACGCTCGAGGCCATCGCCGACCATCCGATCATCACGTACGATGAAGGATTGACGGGGCGGGCACGCATCGATCAAGCATTTGAGCGGGCAGGGCTCGTGCCGGACATTGCCATGTCGGCACTCGATGCGGACGTTATCAAGGCCTATGTCGAGCTGGGCCTGGGCGTCGGGATCATCGCCGCAATGGCCTTCGACGCGAAGCGCGATCACGCCCTGTCTCTATTGACCTGCAGCCATCTCTTCGACCCGAGCACATCGAGCTTGGCCGTGCGCCGTGGGCGCTTTCTCCGCTCCTATGTTTATCGCTTTATTGAGCTCTGCGCGCCCGAGCTCTCCGAGCAGGTTGTGCGCCGCGCCGAGATCGCCTGAGCCCTCGCTGCGCCGCAGTATCGAATTCCGCGGAACGGGACCGTCGCGCTTTCGTTCATAAGCTCAGCACTTCTTCTTGGTTCGTCTACGCCAGCCCCCCGCCTACCTTTACTTCAGTTAACGCACCAAAGAGGAACGACTCCCATGTCTATCACCCGGATTTCCCGCCGCACGGCCCTCGCGATCGGCGTGTCGATCGGCTTCGCCGGCCTCGCTGCGGCCTCGAACGCCGCCGAGCTGCTCAACGTGTCCTACGACCCGACACGCGAGCTCTATCAGGACTTCAACGCCGCCTTCATCAAGCATTGGAAGGCCGAAGGCGGTGAGGATCTCACCATCAAGCAATCGCACGGCGGCTCGGGCAAGCAGGCCCGCGCGGTTATCGATGGCCTCGATGCCGACGTCGTAACGCTTGCGCTCGCAGGCGACGTCGATCAGCTCGCCTCCAAGGGCAATTTGATCCCGGCCGATTGGCAGAAGCGTCTGCCGCAGAACTCCGCGCCCTACACTTCAACGATCGTGTTCCTCGTGCGCAAGGGCAACCCGAAAAATATCAAGGACTGGTCCGATCTCGCCAAGGACGGCATCGAAGTCGTGACGCCGAACCCTAAGACCTCCGGCGGCGCCCGCTGGAACTACCTCGCGGCTTGGGGCTACGCGCTGAAGCAGGATGGCGGCAACGACGAGAAGGCGAAGGATCTCGTCAGCAGGATCTACAAGAACACCAAGGTTCTCGACTCGGGTGCACGCGGCTCGACCACGACATTTATCGAACGCGGCATCGGCGACGTTCTGATCGCTTGGGAGAACGAGGCCTATCTCTCAGTCAAGGAAATCGGCCCCGACAAATTCGACATTGTGACGCCGTCGGTTTCGATCCTCGCCGAGCCGTCGGTCTCGATCGTCGACAAGAACGTCGACAAGAAAGGTACGCGCAAAGTCGCAGAGGCTTACCTCAACTACCTGTACTCGCCCGAAGGCCAGGATATCGCCGGCAAGCACTACTATCGCCCGCGCGATGAGAAGGCCGCTGAGAAGTACAAGGCGCAGTTCACGCCTGTGAAGCTCTTCACCATCGACGAGGTGTTCGGCGGATGGACGAAGGCGACTGAGATCCACTTCAAGGACGGCGGCATCTTCGATCAGATCTACGCATCGAAGAGCTAACGACAGGTCAGGTCTGCCGTCTCCGGTCCCCGCAGTCTCGGAAGAGATGCTCGGAGGCGGCAGATCCCCACCAAGCAGTCCCCTCGAGCGGACAACACTTAGGAGAAACCGCCATGGCTTTGGTCGTCGCACTCTCGCTGATGAGCGCCACGCTGGCTGTTTCGGTGGCGGTGGCCGCAACGAACGCGAAAGTCCTTGAAGACCGGAAATCTTGTCGGATCGGCACGTGCAGCTGTTGAGGCCCGCGCAGAAATACATCCGGCGCCGTTTCTATCCGAACTTTGAAGGACGATCCCACATGACGACGACCCTTATCATCCCTGGTCTCAATTCGAGCGGCTCAGCTCATTGGCAGACCTGGTTCGAATCTCAGCTTCCCGACGCGGTTCGCGTCATCCAGGGCGATTGGAAGCGGCCCGATCTTCCCGAATGGTCAAGCCGTATCCGTCGCGAAATCTCGCGCCGGCCAGGCCCGATCCTGATCGCGGCTCATAGCTTCGGTGTCCTCGCGGCCGTGCAGGCAGCCGAAGACTACAGCCATCGCATCGCGGGCGCACTGCTCGTCGCACCGGCCGATCCCGACAAATTCGGGGTGACCGATCTCTTGCCCGCCACGCGTCTTTCGTTCCCATCGGTGCTCGTCGCATCGACCAACGATCGCTGGCTCAGCATCGAGCGCGCGCAAAGCCTCTCGGCGCGTTGGGGCGCGATGCTCGTCCACCTTGGCGATGCCGGCCACATCAACGCGGAATCCGGCTTCGGACCTTGGCCCGGCGGTCTTGCGCTGCTGCGTCAGCTCGAAATCGAAGCAGCGCGAACGAATCGTCGCCACGCGGATGATCGCGGCGCATCTCGTCCCGCCGGCAGCTTGGCAGGCGTTTCGCGTCGCGATCACGCGGCGGCATTCGCGCCCGCTTAGCGCACTTTTACGGACGCCACACGCAGTCGAACGGAACCGGTGAGGCGCAGCAGTCACAATGCGGAAGATTTATGACAGCGCCGCGATTTGCCGCTTGAGATAAGGGGGAGAGTCTTGAAAATATAAGTAATATCAATGTGTTATAGCGGAATTATGTCCAACATAGCGGAGACAGTGAAATGGTTGGGGGAGTTAGAGGACGAGGCGGGAAGTTGGCTGCGCTTGCAGCCGGACTTCTCGTCTCGACGGGGGTAGGTCCATCGTTCGCAGCTGATCTGGGGGGATCCTGCTGCACCGATCTGGAGGAGCGCATCGCAGAGCTGGAAGCGACGACGGCGCGCAAGGGCAATCGCAAGGTCTCGCTCGAAATCTACGGTCAGGTGAACCAGGAAGTCCTGTGGTGGGATGACGGCGGCGAGAGCAATGCCGGCGTTTACACGAACGACAACTCGCGCACGCGCATTGGTTTCCGTGGCAAGGCCAAGATCAATGCGGACTGGGAAGCAGGCTATCGCATCGAGCTCGGCATCCGCACTGCGAACTCCAAGCGTTTCACGCAGAACGATCCCACCGGCAGCGGCACCGACATCGGCTTGGATCTTCGCGACTCCTATTGGTACGTGAAGAACAAGAGCCTCGGCACGGTCGCGGTCGGGCGCCAGGGAACCTCAACGGATCAGATCACCGAGATCAACCTCACGCAGACGAAGGACTTCTCCAAGTACTCCGACGTCGAGGACACCGGCCTTGGTCTTCTGTTGCGCTCGTCGGTCAACGGGGAGCTGACTTCGAGTGGATTGTCCTTCCGCCGCCTCATTGGTGATGGCGGCGACCAGCCCGGCGAAGGCGAACGCCGCTTCGATGCCGTGAAGTACACGACGCCGGAATTGGCGGGCTTCACCGCGTCGGCAACCTGGGGCCAGGATGACTACTGGGATGTGGCGTTGAACTACGCCGGAGAGTTCGCAGGGCTCAGGGTCGCGGCGGGCATCGGCTACGGCGAGATCACTGACGGCACACAGACCAACACGGTTTGCGCCATCACCATCGCGGGCGCAGGCCGCGACACGGACTGCAATCAGTTCGGCGGCTCCGTGAGCGTCATCCACGAATCCACGGGTCTGTTCGTCAACGTGGGTGCAGGCATCAAGACGGATGACCTTCTTGCAGAAGCGCCGCGCTTCGCTGGCACAGGCGCGGACGACGAGCAGACCTTCTGGTCGGTGCAGAGCGGCATCGAGAAGAAGTTCAACTCGTTCGGCAAGACCACGATCTACGGCGAATACTACAGCTACGAGGGCGGCGCGAACGGCAACCGCACAGTCGGGCCAACCGATGCGCTCAATCCGACGGGCGCAGGCAGTTGGGCCGTCTGGAACACCGGTCTCGATGTCTGGGGCGCCGGTATTGCTCAGGGCTTCGATTCGGCGGCACTCGTGCTGTACCTCACCTATCGCCACGTCGAGGGCGATCTGACGCTGCGCCAGATCAACGGCGGCGTCGCCAACGGCGCGATCGCCGGTGCGTCGATCGAGGATCTCGATCTCGTCACCGCTGGCGGCATCATCAAGTTCTGATCCTGACCTTCTCCCGATTGTTCAGGAAACGAAAAGGGCTGCCCCTCGGGCAGCCCTTTTTGCTGACGCTATTTCCAACCTGCGCATAAGGACATCATTTCTTCTTCGTTCGTTCACAAAGGTGATGCCGCTACATTGGCAGGCATGGGAACGATCACAGCCACTCCTGTCACAATGTCCAAACTTGAGCCCGACGATACCGACGCCGGACGCAACGCCGTTGCAGACGCAAATTTGCGCGACGTCGCGAGCATCGTCGGTACGAATTTGCGCCGCTTGCGCAAGGCTCAAGGCTTTTCGCTTGAACGATTGGCAGAACTGTCCGGCGTCAGCCGTGCCATGCTGGGGCAGATCGAAACGGCCAAAAGCGTGCCGACCGTCAGCCTCCTTTGGCGCGTCGCCGACGCGCTCGGCGTCCCGGTTGCGACGCTCGTTGCGACCGAGCACGAGCCGGTGGCGGTTGTGTCGAGCCGGGCCCGCGCCAGCGTGCTCGTGACGAGCGAAGGTCGCTACTCCAGCCGCAGTCTGTTGCCCGGCAACAGCGCGCGCACGGTCGGCTTTTTTGAGCTTCAGATCGCAGCGGGGCACAGCGAAGAATTCGCTCCGAGCCCTGCCGGCACGCGCCACAACCTCGTGGTCGCCGTCGGTACGTTGACCGTCGTGATCGGCGGTGGGGCGCCCATTGGCCTCGCCGAGGGTGATGCCATCACCTTCGAGGCGTCTCGCGACTATGTAATTGAAAATACGGACGCAATTGACGTGAGTGCCTATTTGGTCGTGCTCAATCCTACGGCCTGACGCCGAGGTCTATTCCACGAATTGGAATAAGGATTGAACTTCTTCTTCGTTCTGCTTCTAAGGGCCGAACCCTAGGATCAGGATCATCGGGTTCGGGGAATTGTGTCTTGCCGTCGAAACAAACCTATCTGGAAAAGCTTATCTCCTGGACGGCACTGCTGTGTTCTGTCTCGGTGGTCGTCGTGCTGACGATTTCGCACTGAATAGGGACGGCAGTCGATGGCATACACGCGCACTCACAGAGTGCTACCGGGATTCGGGCTCTCGCTCGGGTTCACGCTGGCCTACTTGTCCCTCATCGTGCTCATTCCACTCTCGGCCGTCTTCATCAAGTCGGCCGGCATGGGTTGGGAAAGCTTCGTCCACGCGGTCACGTCTCCGCGCGTGGTGGCCTCCTACAAGCTGAGCTTCGGCGCCTCTCTGATCGCTGCCGCCATCAACGTCGTGTTCGGTCTGCTGCTGGCGTGGGGCCTCGTCCGCTACACGTTCCCCGGCAAGAAGCTTGTCGACGCGTTGATTGATTTGCCGTTCGCGCTGCCCACCGCGGTAGCCGGCATCGCACTTACGGCCATCTACGCGAAAAACGGCTGGATCGGTCAGTGGCTCGAGCCGCTCGGAATCCAGGTTGCCTTCACGCCGCTCGGCGTCCTCGTCGCGCTCGTCTTCATCGGCCTTCCGTTCATCGTGCGCACAGTGCAACCGATCCTCGAGGACCTCGACGCCGAGTTCGAGGAGGCGGCGGCGAGCCTTGGCGCATCGCGCTGGCAGACGTTCCGCCGCGTTGTTTTCCCGACGCTACTGCCCGCGTTGCTGACGGGCTTCGCACTCGCCTTTGCCCGTGCAGTGGGAGAGTATGGCTCGGTCATCTTTATCGCCGGCAACATCCCGCTCGTGTCCGAGATCACGCCGCTGATGATCATCACGAAGCTCGAGCAATATGATTACGCAGGCGCGACCGCCGTCGCGTCGGTGATGCTGGTCTTCTCCTTTACGCTCCTTCTGATCATCAACGGCCTTCAGGCCTGGACATCGCGGCGCATGGGGAGGCAGACCTGATGGCCGGAGCAACTGCAGCACGGCTCGCGCCCAATTCCGGTTCGGCCACGCGTTTCGAAGCCAACGTCGCCACGCGCGATAAACCGTGGGTCAAGTATCTCGTCCTCGGCATCGGACTGTCGTTCTTCTTGATCTTCCTCCTCCTGCCGCTTGTCGCAGTGTTTGTGGAGGCGTTCCGCAAAGGCTGGCAGGCCTACCTCGCCGCGCTTATCGAGCCGGATGCGCTCTCGGCCATCAAGCTGACACTGATCGCAGCAGCGATTTCGGTGCCGCTCAATCTCGTGTTCGGCGTCGCGGCAGCCTGGGCGATTGCCAAGTACGACTTCCCGGGCAAGCACTTCCTGATCACCTTCATCGACCTGCCGTTCTCTGTGTCGCCGGTCGTGGCTGGCTTGATCTACGTCCTGATCTTCGGCGCGCAGGGATGGTTCGGTCCGTGGCTCTCCGAGCACGACATCCGCATCATCTTCGCGGTGCCTGGCATCGTGCTAGCTACGATCTTCGTCACCTTCCCCTTCATCGCGCGCGAATTGATCCCGCTGATGCAAGCGCAGGGGCGCGATGAGGAGGAGGCGGCGGTTACCCTCGGCGCTTCGGGATGGCAGACGTTCTGGCGCGTGACGCTCCCCAACATCAAGTGGGCGCTGCTCTACGGCGTCATCTTGTGCAATGCACGCGCAATGGGCGAGTTCGGCGCGGTCTCGGTAGTATCGGGCCACATCCGCGGCGAGACCAACACCATGCCGCTCCACGTCGAGATCCTCTATAATGAATACCAATTCGCGGCCGCGTTCGCCGTGGCGTCGTTGCTTGCGCTGCTTGCGCTCGTGACGCTCGCGATCAAAACCTACATCGAATGGCGCGCAGGCCGAACGATCGTCGAGGAGACGACACCATGAGCATCGAGGTCAAAAACATTTCGAAGTCGTTCGACACGTTCAAAGCGCTGAACAACGTCAACCTCGAACTTCCGCGCGGCGAACTCATCGCGTTGCTGGGCCCGTCCGGCTGCGGAAAGACGACGTTGCTGCGCATTATCGCCGGCCTGGAGCAGGCCGACGAGGGCTCGATCATTCTTTCGGGCGAGGACGCATCGCACAAGCACGTGCGCGAGCGCCATGTCGGCTTCGTGTTCCAGCACTACGCGCTGTTCAGGCACATGTCCGTTTTCGAGAACGTCGCCTTCGGCCTGCGCGTGAAGAAGAAGCACGAGCGCCCGTCCGAAAAAGACATCCGCGCCAAGGTTCGCCGCCTGCTCGAGCTGGTGCAACTCGACTGGCTGTCCGACCGCTTTCCATCACAACTCTCCGGCGGTCAGCGTCAGCGCATTGCGCTGGCCCGCGCGCTCGCCGTCGAGCCACAGGTGCTACTGCTCGACGAGCCGTTCGGCGCTCTCGATGCCAAGGTGCGGAAGGAGTTGCGTCGCTGGCTTCGGCGCCTCCACGACGAGCTTCACATCTCGTCGGTCTTCGTGACTCACGACCAGGAAGAAGCGCTTGAAGTCGCCGACCGTATCGTACTCATGAACAAGGGCCGCATCGAGCAGATCGGATCGCCGCGGGAGATTTACAACGAGCCGGCCACGTCGTTCGCGTACGGGTTCATCGGCACCGTCAATGAATTCCGCGGCCGCGTCGAAGGTGACTACGTGCGCGTCGGCAACGATCTTCTGCGCCACGGACGCACCGACCTTCATGACGGCGCTGCGGTCATCGCGTTCGCACGCCCGCACGATACCGAGATTTTGAAGGGGTCCGAGGGAGAGGGCGTTGCAGCCAAGGTCAACAGAATCCTGTCGAACGGAGCCATCACCCGCGTCGAGCTGATTGCAAACGGAGATGCGCGCGACGGCAGGAAGGATTATTTTGAGGTCGAGGTGACACCGACCAGCCTAGCGGAGCTTGGCTTGTCGACTGGCGAGCGTGTCCGCATCAAATCCAACCGCCTCAGCTTGTTTGGGGAAGGCGAGAAGAGTCGATGAATTTCCAGCAGCTGCGCATCATCCGCGAGACGGTCCGGCGCAATTTCAATCTGACCGAAGTCGCCAATGCGCTCTACACGTCGCAGTCCGGCGTCTCGAAGCACATCAAGGATCTCGAGGACGAGCTCGGCGTCGAGCTGTTCGTGCGTCGCGGCAAGCGTCTCTTGGGTCTGACGGAGCCGGGTCGCGAGCTGGTCGGCATCGTCGAGCGCATCCTGCTCGACACGCAGAATATCAAGAAGCTCGGCGAGCAGTTTGCGAACAAGGATCGCGGCCAGCTGGACGTCGCGACCACGCACACCCAGGCGCGCTACGCGCTACCGCCGGTGGTCGCCAAATTCCGCAACGAGTTTCCCAACGTGCATCTCGTCCTGCACCAGGGCAGCCCCGCCGAGATCGCCCGCATGCTCGCCGACGGGACGGCCGACATCGGTATTGCAACCGAGTCTCTGCAAAACTCTCCGGAACTTGTGTCGTTCCCGTACTACAGCTGGCATCACGGCGTCGTCGTGAAGGCAGGCCACGCGCTGGAAGGCGAGGAGAACCTCACGCTCGATGCGCTCGCAGAATGGCCACTGATTACCTACAGTGAGGGTTTCACCGGTCGCCCGAAGATCGACAAGTCATTTGCTGACGCGGGCATCGCACCCGATATCGTGCTGTCGGCTCTCGACGCCGACGTGATCAAGGCCTACGTCGAGCTGGGCCTCGGTGTGGGCGTCGTCGCCTCCATGGCCTTCGACCCCGTGCGCGATCCGGAGCTTCGTCTGATCGATGCCGATCATTTGTTCGAGGTGAATGTCTCTCGAATTGCCGTACGACGTGGAACCTATTTGAGGGGTTACGCGTATCGTTTCATCGAATACTGCTCATCGGATCTGACGGAGCAGGTCGTACGTGCGGGGGTCGAATCGGCTGTCGAGCCCGGTCGCGTTTAGCATCGCGCATTTCGTAGAAAAAAAGCCGGAATTTTGAGTACCTTAGGCGGCCATTCATCATGATGGCCGCCATTGCCGTCTTTTGAGCGACACAGGGCGGTCACCATGGTTATTGTAAAGACGACGGTCCGAGTTCCCGCCTAATCGAGTGGCACTTCCAGGAATGAAGCTTCCCTCCCTTCTACGCCCCCCGTGGCCCGTTTCGTTCCTCCTCGCTCTATCCATCATTGCGCTCGCCGTCCCGCTGCTGGCGCTCCTAGGCATGGAAGCGACCCGTCTGACATCATCGGAGCGCGCGCGCCTGTTCGGCGAGGCGCGCAGATCCGCCGAGCGTATCGCCGCCGATCTTGATCAGACGTTGAACGGCTACATTGCCGTCCTCGAGTCGCTGGCCACCACGCCAGCCTTGGGCGAGGATGATTTTGCAACCGTCTACCGCCAAGCCCAGGCCGCGTTGAGCTCGCGGGGCCTGTATGCCTTTCTCCGCGATCCTGGCGGGCAGCAGATTTTCAATACGCGCGTGCCGTACGGCACAGCCTTGCCGAGAAGTCAGGGCTTCGATGATCAAGTCTTGCAAACGAACCGGCCGTACGTCTCGGACGTCGTGATCGGGGACGTGGCGAAGCGCCCTGTAATGGCGGTGAGTGTGCCCGTTCTGCGCAACGGCAAGCTCCGCTACGTGCTGTCATTGTCGCTCGAGCCGGCGCTGATGAAGGAGCTTCTCGACCGGCAGAAGATGCCGCCCGATTGGCGCGCCACCATCGCCGATCGCAAAGGTGTGGTGATCGCCAGAACCCGGCTTCACGAAGAGTTCGTCGGTAAGCCCTTGAGCGAGGTGAGCCGGAGCGACAGCGCGGAAAGGCAGTCGGAAGGAACCGATCTCGAAGGCCGTTCTGTCAAATGGGGCACGGCGCCCTCGGCAGTTTCCGATTGGAAGGTTTACGTCTCGGTCCCTGCAGCGCTGGTGGATGCAGCGGCTCGGGAAGCACTGCTGAGCTACGTCCTGATCGTCGCGGCATTTACCTGCGTGGGGATCGCCGGCGCGGTCGGCGTCGCACGGATCATTACAAAGCCTCTCAACATGGCAGAGGACGCCGCAAAGGCGTTGGGCGAGGGGCGGGCGGTGCAGTTCGAGCCGACGCTTGTGACCGAAGCCAATGCCATCGGCACGGCCCTCGTAGAGGCGGCCCAGCTTCGCGAGCAGGCCGAGCAGCAGATCATGCTGCTGATGCGCGAGGTGAACCACCGGTCGAAGAACATGTTGGCCGTCGTGCAGGCCATTGCGCGTCAGATGCCGACCTCCGATCCAAAGCTCTTCGTGCGCCAGTTCTCGGATCGCATCGTGGGGCTCGCCGCCAGCCAGGACCTTCTGATCGAAAGCAATTGGCAAGGCGTGCGCGTGGCGGATCTCGTGCGGTCACAGCTCTCCCTGTTCCGGGAGCTCATTGGAACGCGCATTGAAATCACCGGGCCGCCGGTGCGGCTCCAACCGCCTGCCGCTCAGGCGATCGGCATGGCGCTCCACGAGCTTGCAACCAACGCCAGCAAGTACGGCGCGTTGTCGGACAACGAAGGCAAGGTGCGTGTTTCTTGGGGTGTCGAAGGGAAGGCTGACGCGCGCGAGTTTTGTCTCGAATGGGCCGAAAGCGGCGGGCCGCCTGTGAAGCCGCCGGATCGGCGCGGCTTTGGCTACACCATCATGGTGGCGATGGTCGAAAAGTCACTCGATGCAACGGTCGACGTGAGCTACGCGCCCGAAGGTCTCGTTTGGAAGGTACGGGCACCCGCGCGCTGCACGTACGAGGGACCTACGACGATGGGCGGCCCGGCGAAGCGCGGCGGGGTGTGAGACGGACGGCACATCTCGGAAGGCTGTTGCCTTATTTGCAAATGCGCTTCAGCCCAGCCAGCCCATGACGCGCCAAGTCCACGTGGAAGTGATCCGCATGGTTCCGGTCGTAATCCGGGCTGAGGACCGTCATGAAGTTGTCGCAGGCGCCGCGATGGGCGGCGCGCAGGAACGCCTGCTCCTGAACATCGCCTTGCCAGTCGCGCTTGATGGAGATCGTGCGTCCGTCAGCGAGCGTAAAACCCGAGACGTCGAGCGCATTGGCATAGCCGTGCTCCGAAAGCCGTGCGCCGGAGACATGGTTCATCGGACGGCAGGAGTATGAGCCGGCGACGGAGACCTCGACCAGCTCGGAGCCGAAGTAGTAGCGCGCCGCAGGGCTGACGCTCTCACGGATCCATCGCTCGACCTGAGGGATCATGGGACAGCGCAACAGCGCAGCTGGTTTGAGGCGCACACGGCCATTGTCGACAGCGGTGAGTTCGTAGGGACGCTCGGTTCCGCAAACGCTGGGGCCACCGAGGGCCGACCGGCTCGATGCGAACGTGGTCCGGGCGAGAACGCCCGAAGAGATGCACGAATCTTCTTCCTTCGCCCGCCAAGGCTCGACCTTAGCGACGAAATCCGGCCCGGAGCTGCATCCGGAAAGCAGGGCCGACGCCAGGGCCGGCAGCAAGAGAACGCGAAGACTGAGACGCATGACGTTGGGACACTACGCTCGTTAAGACTAACGAACCGTGAACGGCCCCATCCTCCCCATACGTCCTATCGCAGTATTTTTCGGCTCTTTCCGGCCGAGCGTGCGGCAGCCGTTTGGCTCTTGCGCGGCTGATTCCGGGCAACGGAGACGCTTTTATCCACAGATAACGCATCAAGCGGTGGAGAATCCGTGGTCCAATGAATTAAGTGTTTGCTACAATCTGAATGCTCGAAACGCCATCGGTTTTGGCGAGGTCATCCCTCCCTCTCAGAGGATGCGTCGGAGCCGAAAACGGGCACTGTATGCGTAAAGGCGTCAAACGCCCTTTCGTGCGTCGAGGCCCCGGCCAGACGACAGAGCTGCTCGCTCGGCATCCCCCACGATGTTCCCTCGACGAGCAACGCCTGTCCTCCCCGGGGCCTTGTGATTCAGCCTACCCCTCTGAAAGCCGATGACGGTCTAGGAATGAGAGTGCGGCTGCCTTGAACGTGCGGTCGCCGACCGCCTTCATATGTTCCCGTCCCACGATCATGAACGCTTCCGCCCCAGGAATGAGTGCGGCCAGATCCGCGGCCGGGCCACCGACGACGTCGTTCTCGCCGACCGCGACTAGAACGGGTGCCGAAAGCGTTGCCACCGCCGCCGCGGTGATCGGCGCCCGCGCGGAGCGGATGCACGCGGCCAGCGCCTTGAGGTCGCTCTTGGTCTGCTCAGCGAAGACGCGGAAGGTGCGCGCGGCCTGGCTCTTTACGTCGTCGACGCTGGGAGCTTCGAGCGCATGCGCAATGGGACCCGTGCCGGCCATGCCGCGCACCATGTTGATCCCAAGCCCGCCGAACACCAAGCTTGCCACCCGCTCCGGATGCGCGAGCGCCAGAAACGCCGCGATCCGCGCGCCCATCGAATAGCCAATCACATGGGCCGTCTGAATGCCGAGATGGTCGAGCAGCCGTCGCGCATCCTCGGCCATGAGAGGCGCGCCGTAGTCCTCGAGGCGGTAAAGCTTCTCGCTTTGGCCGTGGCCCCGGTTGTCGAACGCAATCACCCGGTAGCCCGCGGACAAAAGCTCCGACACCCAACCCGTATCCACCCAGTTGGTGCCCGTATTGGAGGCGAACCCGTGAATGAGCAGCACAGGCTCGGCATCCGGCCGCGAGCCGGGCTCGTCCATGTAGGCCAGTGTCACGCCGTCGGAATTGAAGGTCTTCAGGGTCGGGCGTGGATGCATTCTGAATTCCATGCGAGGTTGCGCCAAATCATGGCCGGTTGCGACCGTGGGCGGTAGGGTGTCAGCAAACCGGCAAGATATGCAATGCCTTGCCGACCGCGAGCGTCCGCGCTACCCATGCACCCGAAGCGACGAACCGCGGCAACCCGAAGTGAACCCATGGCCAAGAGCGCGACGCCCCATTTTGCAAACGACCTCGGCGCAGAGAAAATCTTCGTCGGCGTCAAGGAACTGCAATGCATGGGGGCGCGTCCGCCCTTCGATCACCCGCATGTCTATCTGGACATGGGCGCCGACAGCCAGATCCTGTGCCCCTATTGCTCGACGCTTTATGTCCACGACCCGCGCCTTGCCGAAAACGAGAGCGATCCCCGCGATTGCCTTGTCTCGCTCCCTGGTGACGTGGCGGCATAAGCCTCGACGGGCAGCGGACCATGATGTCACGTCCGCCCTCACGCAGCGCGGTCCTTGAAAATGTGCTGATCGCTGGCGGCGGCATCGGCGGATTGGCGACCGCGTTGGCCCTCGCAAAAAGGGGTATCGCTTCGTCGATCCTCGAACGGCGGCTGCTGTTCGGCGAGGACGGGGCAGGCATCCAGATCGGTCCGAACGGGACGCGCATCCTCGAACAGCTCGGCGCGGCGGAGTTCCTGAAGACCCGGATCGCTGTGCCGGACGCGTTGCGCATTCTCGACGCCGTGAACGGACGCCAGCTCGGGAGCTTTCCATTGGGGCGATGGATAGCGCTTCGCCATGGTGCCCCCTATTGGGTGGCCCATCGCCGCGACCTCCACAACGCGTTGCTGAGCGCGGCCGAGCGCGAGCCTTTGATCAAGATCCGGATGGGATTCGACGTCAGCGGCGTGCGTGAGGAGGGCGGCAAGGTCACGGCCATGTCCGTCAATGAAGATGAAGCGCGCGGTGACGTTCTGATTGCCGCGGATGGAGCCTGGTCGGCGCTGCGCTCGCGCGCCTTCGCTGGGCCGGCGACCGTCTATACCGGTAAGTGCGCCGTACGCACCGTTGTGCCGATCGAAGAGGTGCCGCAAGCGCTCAATCGCACCGAGGTTCATCTGTGGCTGGGACGGGACGTGCACGTGGTGCACTATCCCGTCAACGCAGGTCGCGCCGTCGCGCTCGTCGCGATATTTGACGATCGCAGCATCGCCATCGATTGGTCCACACCCTGCGACAGGGACTGGGTCACAGCGCGCACCAATAGCTTCGACCCGCTGTTGCGCGAGTTGCTCGCAGCGCCCGACAACTGGCGCCGCTGGTCGCTTCTCGCACTGCGTGAACAGCCGCGTTTCATTGTGGGACGCATGGCGCTTCTCGGCGATTCGGCCCATCCCATCTTGCCGTTTCTTGCTCAGGGCGGGGTGATGGCCCTTGAGGACGCCGTCATCATCGCCGACGCCTTGGCCGGCAACCGAAGCGATCCCGCGGCTGCGCTCGCGGGGTACGCGCAGGCGCGCGCAGCCCGCGTGCGCCGCGTTGCGCGAGCGTCGGCCAGGAATGGACGCATATTCCACCTGCATGGCGCGATGGCCGCAGCGCGGAACTTCGCACTGGCCAAAATCCCGCCGGAGCGCTTCATGCGCCGATACGACTGGCTCTACGGCTGGAAACATCCCTAGGCCCGCGGCAACGCTCAGAGTGAGTTGACGAACTTCACCAGGGCTTCGCGCTCCTCGCGGCTGAGGGCGGCATAGGCGTCGCGCGCATGCTGGGCTTCGCCGCCATGCCAGAGAATGGCCTCCTCGACGTTCCGTGCCCGCCCGTCATGCAAGAGGAAGGTGTGGCCGTTCACGATCTCGGTAAGCCCCACGCCCCATAGGGGAGGCGTTCTCCAGTCGCGTCCGTCGGCCAGCCCTTCCGGACGACCGTCAGCGAGACCTTCGCCCATGTCGTGCAGCAGGAAATCGCTGTAGGGCCAGATGTCCTGCTTGCTGAGGTGCGGTTGCCCTTCGACGGCGCCCGTTGTGAAGGAGGGGTGATGGCAGGCGGTGCATCCGGATTTGTAGAACAGCACCTTGCCTTTCAACACGTCGTCGTCGCCCGCGCCGCGACGCGCGGGAACGGCGAGGTTCTGCGAGTAGAACGCTACGAGATCGAGCAGCTCCTTGCTGAGCTCGAAGCCGCCGTGCTTTTCCGAATTGCCATTCGGCGCGTTGAGGCAGGTCGGTTGTTTGGCCGTGCAGTCGCCTGCTGCAAGGGGCAGGAGTGGATTTGAAAGCCCGATATCGCCGGCCGCCGCCGTCGCGCTTTGATCGAGGATCGTGGCCTCTCCGGCCTTCCAACCGAAACGGCCGAGCCGGACATCGTTCTGCGAAATTGACCAAACCTCGTTGACGCGTCCCGAGATGCCGTCCTTGTTGGCGTCGTCCGGGTCGGCGTTCGCGCGAATGTCGGCCTCGGGGATC
The DNA here is from genome assembly GCF_036262015.1 of Hyphomicrobium sp. Classification (GTDB taxonomy): domain Bacteria; phylum Pseudomonadota; class Alphaproteobacteria; order Rhizobiales; family Hyphomicrobiaceae; genus Hyphomicrobium_C. The sequence continues at coordinate 273,578 of NZ_DATAJR010000004.1, forward strand.
GCTTCGATGAGTCCCAGTCCGATCATCGGCGGCGCGACGCGGGGCGACAGCATGACCTTCGGATGCATCGGCCCGTAGGCGAGTTCCGTCACGGAATAGGTCGGCTTGCGCAGCGTGACGACTTGGCCGCCAGCGAGCGTCACCGGCACATCGGTGTACGCGATGTGCATGTGTCCTTCGCCGTCATGCCCTTGGATGGCGATGTTCTGCAGTTGATTGCCGTAGACGGGATCCGGGATCGACAGCACGCGCTTCGCGGCCAGCAGCTCCTTCTGCTCCTCGGTCTCTGGCGGAATCGAGAGGCGGAGGAACATGGAGACGGCCGTTTCATCCGGCCAGTTGGCGAACGGTGGACGTCCGCGCCCGTCTTTCTGATGGCAGCTCTGACACCCGCGCGCATTGTAAAGCGGACCTAGGCCGTCGGACGCTTGAGTCGACGAGGGGGCCGCAACCCAGAGCTTTCGGAAGATCGCGTTTCCGACGTTGAAGCGGGATTCGCCTTCGGGGTCGATTCCGTATGAAAAGTGCGAGAAGGCGTCGCGGTCGGTGACGCTCCGGCGTGAGGTGGCGCCGCCTCCAGGCATCTCTTCCCCAGGTTGGACAACCGGCGCGATGTCGACGGCCGGATTGGCGGTGCCCCTGCTGACGGCCAGAGACAACACACCGGCGGCAAGAGGCACGGCGGCCGCCAAACCAACGATCAATAGGACGGGTCGCGCTATCGTGCGGGGCATTGAGAACGCTCGTTTACTCCGGGGTACGACCCCGCCGGAGCAGAAGGCAATTGCGTTCAGTCAGCACGCCATGGGGGCGGGTTCAAGATAAAACCCTGCGACCTCTTAATCCCGTAGGGTGAAGACCTTAGAAGGCGATCTTGGAGCCCGCTATGACGGTGTCAAAAGCCTCTATGCCGCGCGCAGCAACGGAAGCCCCGGCGCCGTCAACAAGGTCGAAGCTCGCTGTGTGGTGCCGATAGCCGAGGTAAATCTGCATATTCGCGGCTTCGACTTGCTGCACGACGCCCAGGCCCCAGACATCCGCCTCGTTGCCTGCGATCCGCGTTGCCGTGCCCGTCGCATTGAGCGCGTCGAGAAGATCGACGTTGTCCGTTGCGCAGATGAAGTCTTTGAACCAGCCGTATTCGCCGTAAAAGCCGGTCGGGCCCAGGGCATTGAGCTTCGTGAGCCAACCGAGCTTGGTATAGACGTAGTGAGGATCTTTCGGCGTGCGCGTCACACCGTCAACATCGACAATGGCTTGGTCGTAGGTGCGATGGCCGCCGGCAAAGGTGATGTTCAATCCTGTCCCGGTGTGCAGGAGTGAAGCCGAGCCCAAGACCGTGGACTGGGCCAGTCCGAGCGGATTGCCGATGAGCGGATCCGTGCCGTCCGTCAGTTCCGTGTAGGCGATGGCGGCTCCGAAGTTCAAACCGCCACCTTCATGCGCGTATCGGATCGCCACGTCCCAGACGTCGTCGTCCCCCCACGTGGCCGAGGCGATAAACCCATGATACTCGGGCGAGTCATAGCGCACGAGATCGGCCGTATCGCCATTGAAATGATTGTAGAGGTCGCCCCACACGACGGGCGCGAGCGCGCCGTTGGAAAGCCTCAGATTGAAGGCGCCGCCGATGTCTTGGACACCCACGTAGGCCGCAACGCCCGTCTCCGACAGATCGGTTTCTGGAACCGTGTCGCTCGCGCGGGAAGCGCGGCCGAGCGAGAACTTTCCAAGCGTCTTGCTTTCGACCCACCAGTGGTTCTGCCAGATGAACAGGTCGCTGCCGCCGTTCACGTTGTCCTGGCTGACCAAGTCGGAGAGGTTGTCGACGTAGCGGATCGTGATGTCGTAGCCCGCGCGCCATTCGGAGGTGATTTCCGCCTCCCCGGTAAAGCTCATGTTGGTCTGGTCGTTTTTGTTGCCGACCACATAGACGTTGTCTTCGAAGCCGTCGTCCCAGCCCAGAAACGCTTTGTTCACTTGGCCTGCGACCGTGAGCGAAACTTTGCGATTGCCTTTGCGCGCGGTCGTTGCCTCAAGCTCAGCGATCCGCTCTTCGAGGTCAGCGCAGCAGCTACCGCCTAAATCCGCCGCGCCAGCCGCCGTCGGCGCGGCAAGCGCGGTAAACCCCAAGCATGCACCCAGCAGAACACACGCGCCGAACGTGTTTTTCATGCTGCTCTCCCCCTCTTCGCGCCCGCGAATCAGGATGCCTGATTTATATGCTGGAGAATAGAGTACTACTTGTTTCCGCCTACCTTGTCGGGCGCATCCAGACTGTCGGAACCCTCAAACTTGATATCCTTGAGATCGAGTGCGGCGACTGCACGCTCGAATTCCTTGGCTTGCGCGATCAGCGCGTCGATTGCGGCCTGTACAACGGCATTCCCCTCGGGGTTGTCCAATCCGATCATCTGATCGTAGGCCTCGACCTTGTTCGCGCGGTCCACGAGAGCGGTCATCTTGCCCACCGTCTTGTCGATGGCCGCCCGGACCCGCGCATCGGCCTCGGGTGATTTCGCTTTCACCAGGTCGGAGACGCTGGGGCCGGAGACCGTGCTGCCGTCAAGGCGCTTGTAAGTGCCGAGGTAGACGTTCTGGATGCCGTGCGCGTCGCCGTAGTGCGAATTGTGCGTATTGTCGGAGAAGCAGTCATGCTCCTCCTCGGGGTCGTGAATGATGAGGCCGAGTTTCATGCGCTCGCCCGCCAGCTCGCCGTAGGAGAGGCTGCCGAGACCCGTGAAGATAGCCGTCAATCCCGACTTGTCGTCCTTCATGATGAAGGCGCGAGCTTCGCCTTTGGGGCCCCACTGCTCGGTCATATAGGCGAGGTCGTCGACCAGCATGTCTGTGACGGTCGAGAGATACTGAGCACGCCGATCGCAGTTGTCGTGGGTGCAAGCCTTGAGATCATAGTCGGTGGCCGGCCGGTTGCCCGCGCCGGGGCCCGTTCCGTTGAGATCCTGTCCCCAAAGCAAAAATTCGATGGCGTGATAGCCAGTCGCCACGTTGGCCTTGACGCCGCCGGCTTCATTCAGGCCTCGAAGGAGTTCAGGCGTGATCTTCGAGGTGTCGACGGTCTTTCCAGCGACCTTGAGCGACTTATTCGCGATGACGTTCGCGGCGTAGTACTCGTTTTCCGGGTTTTCCGTGCCGTAGGCCTCGGCAACGTAATCGATCAGGCCTTCGTCGAGCGGCCAGGCGTTCACACGGCCTTCCCAGTCGTCGACGACGGGATTGCCGAAACGGAAGGCTTCGGTCTGCATGTAGGGAACACGCGCCGCGATCCATGCCTTCCTGGCCGCGTCCAAGGTCGCATCGGTGGGGGTCTTGATCAGTGCATCGACCGCTGACTTGAGATCGCGTGCCGCCTTGAGGCTGTCACCGTAGCCGGCTTCGGCGATGTTGGAATAGTTCGTCAGCACGTCCTTGATCGCAGGCGCATCGGCGTGGGCGTGGACGGGAACCAGCGCGATTGCCGCTGCGGCAGCGAGTGCCACGAGAGACGATCGCGCCGCGATGAATGCCTTGGACAAGAGCGGCCTCCTGAGTCGGTGAAGCTGCCTAAAGCGTCTAGGCTTATTGACGCATTCAGTCAAGAATGCGAAAAGTCGGCCGTGATGCGGCCAACTTTTCCGCTCTTTTCAAAGGTTAAGTTCCTGATTCTCAGCTGACATTTGAGCGGAAGAGGTTGTAGTTTGGAATTAGTCTAGATCGAGTCTAGAATACGAGAGCTTCGAAAAGCGAGACCGTGTGAGGGTTTGGCACGGGCGAAAGAACTGGGAAAACCAATGCGCCTAAGCAAAACGACGAACTACGCCATCCGCATCCTTCTTGATTGCGCCTTGGCCGATCCAAACTTGGTGAAAGTCGCTGAGATTTCCGAGCGTCGGGACATCACCCTCCAAAACACCTTCAAGATCGTCCACCTCCTGTCTCGCGCCGGCTTTATCCAGGCGGTTCGCGGACGGCATGGCGGTGTCCGGCTCGCACGCCCTGCATCAGAAATCCGAATCGGCGATGTGGTGCGGGCGATGGAAGCTCTCCACCTCGAAATCGAGCGCGAGGAAGGCGAGACGCAACTCGCGGCACTCGATGAGCTGTTCGACAGCGCGCTGGGGGCTTTCATCAATGTTCTCGACGAGCACACGCTCGAGCAGATGACCAAGGTTCAGCGCAAGGAGCCCGCGAGCCCGCGCGCGAAGGCCAAGACATCGAAGCGCACCAAGACCTTGGCGGTTTCCGGCAGCGGCGCACGTCGTCATCAGGTGAGCCACGGCTGAAGCGGTCGGAACGACTTCTGTACTTTGGAACTCTTCAAAACAAAGATTTGAATGATTCCAATAGCCTAATGTGTCATCGCCACACTTGACTCTACGGCCTGAAAGAGGTTGCTTACGCTCAAGGTTGCGCGTGCGCAATTCGCTTACATGTCCTTTTCGGGGCCTTGAACCCCGACAATAGGAAGGCCTGATCGATGTGTTTCGAACTACGCCCGCAATGGGTGTTGCGCGCATGCTGCGCGCCTTTCTCCTCGCAAAATGCGGACTTGGCGGGCCTTCCGGCGGAGGGTCGTAATGCGTCGGTCTAATGTCGTCCCCCTCTCCGTTTCGATGCCGGCTGCCCACGTCCTTTCCGGGGAACGTGGCGCGGAGCGATTGATCGGTCTCGGCTTTCGCTACTGGGTCGCCGGCTACAAGTCTGGCGACATCGATCGCTGGGAAGACGCTTGGCGCATTTATTCGCAGGCGCTTGGTCCGAATGCAGCACGCACGGCGGTGTCGGAGCTGTCTGCCTGGGTCCGCGCCGTCAGCGCCGCGGCCCGCCGCGAGATCGAAGTCTGCTCGGGCGATTGCGCAGGCTTCTGCCGCGATGAATGCCTCGCAGTTTCGATGATCGCCGCCTGCCAGCACAACACGTGCCCGGCCATGCGCGCCTGCGCCTTCGCGCTGATCGAAAGTTCGCTGATCGACGAAGTCGTCCATCACGCGGAAAGCTTCGCGGTTACCATGCGCGGTCTCGATCAGATCCTTTCGCCGGGTTTGATCGTAAACGCTGCAGCGTATGCGTCGGCCTCCCACGCCGCCCCGAGACAATAGAGCGGCAAGGAAGCATTGAAAGATGATCGTCTGTTCCTGCCAGCAAATCTCTGATCTCGACATCGAGCTTGCTCTCCTCGATATCCTGAATCAGCCCGAGGCGCCGATCCCGACGCCTGGCGTTGTCTACCGCCACATGCAGAAACGCATGCAGTGTTGCGGTTGCGCGCCGCTCGCTGTCGATGTGATTTACGCAAGGCTCGAGAGCCTGGAGCGGAAGGGTCTCATCTGCCCCTACCGCAGCTTCTCTACCCGCGAGCGCCTCTTGCGTCTCCAGCAGCAGCGCCGCAAACAGCCGGCGAACACGCCCGCAGACGAGTACGAAAGCTGCGAATGAGCTGACGGCACCGCCGTTGCCTTTCTCCTCTTTCACACAAGGCTGGCTCGGCCTAAACATCGGGGCGTTTCGGCCTCGAGGAGTTTCTCTGTGACCCCAGTCCGGCTTTTTAAATCGGCCTTGATCGCTTCCCTGGTCACGGTCGCCATGAGCCTTGTCGCAGCGTCCGCTGAAGCCCTCCCGATCCGCAAGAGCCACGCCACGATGGTGATCGACACCATCGACAAGTTCATCGTGCCGCGTGTTGATGCTCTGTCGGCCAAGACCGCCAACCTCACCGCTGCAATCGGCGCCGTATGCAAGGACGGTGGCAGCGAGGCCTCGCGCAAGGCGGCGACTGCGGCTTATGCCGAGATCGTCCATGCCTGGGGCGGGCTCGACTTCATTCGCTTCGGCCCCGTTGCGCGCGAGCATCGCCTTGAGCGCATCTTCTTCTGGCCGGATCCGCGCGGTTTCGCGTCGCGCCAGTTGAGCGCCTTGATCGCGGCCAAGAAGCCCGATTTGCTTGAGTCGGGCGCATTGGCGCGCCAGAGCGTCGCTGTACAAGGCCTGACCGCGCTCGAAATCCTACTCTATGACGAAAAAAATCCACTCGGCACCGGAACGGACGAAACGGCGAAGTATCGCTGCGCACTGGCCGCCGCCATCGCAGCCAACCTCCACGCGATCGCCGAGGAGATCAGCGCTGGCTGGAAAGGCGATGACGGCTATCGCATGAAGATGCTGACGCCGGGATCCGACAACGCACTTTATAAGGACGCCTCCGAGACCGTCCGCGACGTGGCCAAAGCCATGGCGATGGGCCTTGAGCTTGGCCGCGACAGGATCGTCCTGCCGGAGCTGACGGCGGTGACGGCCGATCCGCCGCGGCGGGTGCGCCTCGCTTTCGAGCAGGCGGGTCTCACCAGCGAGTATCTGCAGTCGTCGATCGTCGCGTTGAAGGATCTTTACGAAACCATCGGCCTCGACGCCTACATCCCGGCCGACAAGCCCTGGATGGTGAAGTTCATCCCCGACGCTTGGAAGAGCCTCATTGCCGACGCGGCGAAGCTCGACGACCTGCGCGCAAACGAGCGCGGGTCGGAAGCGCACCTGCACGCGCTCCGCAAAATGCGCTTCGACCTCAGTGGCATCCGCCAGATCATCTTCAAGGAGCTGGCCCCCAATGCCGAAATCGAAATGGGGATCAACGAGCTCGATGGCGATTGACCGCCGCCAGTTTCTGATCGGCTCGATGGTGGCCTTGGGCGCCGCCCGTCATGCGCTCGCGGCCGAAGGACTGAGCGGCGCGGCCACTGCGGTCTACGCGTCCGGCGCGCGCCGCCCTGACGGCAGCTACGCCGTCCTGCTCATCGCCGAGGATGGGCGCCTCCTGCGCGAAATTCCGCTATCCGCGCGATGCCACGACATCGCGATCGACCACGTTGCAAGGCTCGGCGTGGTTTTCGCGCGACGCCCCGGCTTCTTCGCGCTCGCCTTCGATGCCGACGGCCGCCGCGAGCCGGAGGTATTCGCGCCTCCGCCCGATCGCCACTTCTATGGTCACGGCGTCTTCTCGAAGGACGGCAGGCTCGTCTATGCGACCGAGCACAATGTGGATACCGGAGATGGCATCATCGGCGTCTACGACGCGGCTGGCGGCTGGCGGCGTGTTGGCGAGTTTCCCTCCTACGGCATCGGTCCCCACGAAGCGATCCTGCTCTCCGACGGCAAGACGCTCGCCATCGCGAATGGCGGTTTCGGCAACGATCCCGCGACGGGGCGCGAGAGCATCGGCGTCGCAGACATGGCGCCGAACGTCGCTTTCGTCGATGTCACAAGCGGCGCCCTCAAGGTGCGCCACGAGGTTCCCTCCGACATCAATCTCTTGTCCGTGCGCCATCTCGCGGAGACGCCGCGCGGCGACATCTGGTTCGGCAGCCAGTGGCAAGGCGGCCTGGAGGACACGCCGGCCCTCATCGGCCGCGTCGGTCTCGATCGCCCCATCGCCTTGATGGTGCAGGCCGATGCGCTGGGTATGGCGCTGAAGGGCTACATCGGCGCCGTCGCCGTCAGTGCCGACGGCCGTCTGTTGGCCGCATCCGCTCCGCTCGCCGGCCGCGTCGTCTACGCCGACGCCGAGACCGGCAAGATCGTCCACGACGTTCGGATCAAGGACAGCTCCGGACTTACGCTCGGCAGCGGCGGGTCCGAGTTCGTCATGAGCTCCGGCGAAGGCGCCCTGCGGTTTGAGAGCGACGACTCTAACTCCCAGAAAATCTTGAACTTTGCGGGCGCCGAGTTCGACAATCACATCCGTCGCGTTTGACGGCGCCCTCGACCGACTTTAGAAGCGTCGAAGTCTTCCGCCGCGGCCGGGACGATATGCGACTTTCCAATCTTTCAACGGACACTGGCGTCGTTGACGCTCCGCTTGGCAGCGGAGACATCGACGTCAGCCAGATCACGGCCGACAGCCGGGCGGTGACGCCGGGTGCGCTCTTCGTTGCGCTTTCCGGCACCAAGGCCGACGGCGCAAAATTCATTGCCGATGCGGTCGCCAAGGGGGCCGCCGCGGTCCTGGCATCCGAAACCGCTGCCATTCCCGATGGGCTCGCTATCCCCGTTCTGCGTTCAGCCGAACCACGCCGGACCCTCGCGCTCATGGCAGCCCGCTTCTACGGGGCGCAGCCTGAAACCACGGTGGCCGTCACGGGCACGAGTGGCAAGACATCGGTCGCCGAATTCACCCGCCAGCTCTTCGCCGCTGCTGGACATCGTGCGGCGTCCCTCGGCACCATCGGTCTGGTGAAGCCGGACGGCGCGGTCTATGGCTCGCTCACGACGCCCGATCCGGTCACCCTGCATCAGACGCTGGCTTCCCTCGCGGGCGAGGGCATCACACATCTGGCTTTCGAAGCGTCCTCTCACGGGCTCGATCAGTATCGCCTCGACGGCGTGAAGGTCGCCGCCGCCGCTTTCACCAATCTCGGCCGCGACCATCTCGACTACCACCCGACAACGGAAGCCTATCTCGCCGCCAAGCTCCGCCTCTTCGAGGAGCTGATGGTTCCCGGCAAACCCGCGGTTATCAACGTGGATGGTCCGCGCGCAGGGGAGGTGATCGACGCCGCCAAACGCCGCGGGCTGAAGGTCATGACCGTCGGAGCGGCAGGTGAAACCCTTCGCCTCGCGAACCTGTCGCGGGAAGGGTTTGCCCAGACGCTGACCCTCGTCCATGCGGACCGCACCTACGAAGTCCGGCTGCCGCTCATCGGCACCTATCAGGTCGCCAACGCGCTCGTCGCTGCGGGGCTTGCCCTCGCTGTCGGCGAAGACCCGTCGGTCGTCATTCCGGCCATTGGCAAGCTGCACGGCGTCAAAGGACGGCTCGAGATCATCGGCGAGAGAAATGGCGCGCTTGCCGTCGTCGATTACGCGCACAAGCCGGAAGCGCTCGAAGCCGCGCTTGATGGCGTGCGCCCGTTCGTGACGGGACGTCTGATCTGCGTATTCGGTTGCGGTGGCGATCGCGACCGCGGCAAGCGCCCGATCATGGGCGCCATCTCGGCGGCGCGCGCCAACGTGACGATTGTCACGGACGACAATCCGAGAACGGAGGAACCCGCTGCGATCCGCGCCGAGATCCTGGCGGCAGCGCCCGGCGCCATCGAGATCGGCGACCGCGCGAAAGCCATCCGCGCGGCGGTGCATCTCATGCAGCCAGGGGATGTCGTGCTCGTCGCCGGAAAAGGCCACGAAACGGGCCAGATCATAGGCCAGACGGTGAGACCCTTCTCCGACCACGATACGCTGCGCGAAGCGCTGTCAAATCCCTGAACAAAATCAACAAAAGGGCGTCATGCGTGACGCGCATGGAACCGATTGATGTCGAATGCCCCGCCGTGGACCTTTGACGACCTTGTCCGTGCCGCGGCTGGACGGGGCGAGCGCGCAACCGGAGCGAGGGTCACGGGCCTGTCGATCGACACGCGCTCGCTGGCGCCGGGCGATCTCTTCGTCGCGCTCAAGGATCAGCGAGACGGACACGCCTTCGTCACCAAGGCATTCGAAGTGGGCGCCGCCGCTGCGCTCGTTTCGGAAGCCTACGAAGAGCAGCCGAACGACGGACCACTGATCCGCGTGCGCGACACGCTGAAGGGCCTCGAAGCCATCGGTCGCGCGGCGCGCGCACGGCTCGCGCCAGAGGCGCGCGTCATTGCGGTCACGGGCAGCGCCGGCAAGACCGGCACCAAGGACATGCTGCGCGCCGCGCTGGCGACGTGCGGTCCGACCCACGGCGCGGACAAATCCTTCAACAACCACTGGGGGGTGCCGCTGACGTTGGCGCGCATGCCAGCCGATACGCGCTTCGGCGTGTTCGAGATCGGCATGAACCACGCGGGCGAGATCACGCCACTGGTCAAAATGGTGCGCCCACACATAGCCATCGTGACAACGGTCGAGCCGGTACACCTTGCGCAATTCCCCAGCATCGAGGCCATTGCCGAGGCTAAGGCCGAAATTTTTGCCGGCCTCGAGCCGGGCGGTGTTGCCATCATCAACCGCGACAACACCCACTTCGATCTCCTGCGCCGCCATGCCGAAGCGGCGGGGGCGCGCATCGTCGCCTTCGGGCAGGACGCCCGCGCCGACGTCCGGCCGAAGGTGTTGGAGCTCTCGTCCGAAGGCACGGCGATCGAACTCGACATCGGTGGACGAGAGATCCGGTATCGGGTCGCGGTTCCAGGTATTCACATTGCGCGCAACGCACTCGCCGTCGCGGCCGCCATCGACGCAGCCGGGGCGGATACCGCCGAAGCGCTCGCCGTGCTCGCGACACTTCCTCCGCCTCCGGGCAGAGGGTCGCGCATGGAGCTGCCATTCAAAGGCGGACGCATCCTCCTGATCGATGAGAGCTACAACGCAAACCCGGCATCCATGAAGGCGGCGCTCTCCGTCCTCGGCACCGTGCCGCGTACGGATTTTCCGCGTCGGATCGCTGCCTTGGGCGACATGCTGGAGCTGGGTTCCGAAGAAAAGGCCCTCCACCTGGGCCTCAAGGAAGCTGTTGACGCCGCAGGCACGGATCTGGTCTTTGCCTGTGGACCTAACATGGCGCATCTTTTTGGCGCGCTGGCGCCCGCGCGGCAGGGCGCCTGGACGCCGGGCTCCGATGAGCTGGGTGAACGGTTGCTCGCCGCTCTCGAGCCGGGGGACGCGGTGATGATCAAGGGGTCGAACGGCAGCCGCATGGGCCCTGTGGCCGAGGCCTTGCGCAAGAAGCTGGGCGCTGCGTAGGTCGCGGGCAGGAACGAGGGGAAGGGGAAGACCATGCTGTACGAGCTCGTGAGCTTCAGCGATCAGATCGGTATTCTAAACGTCTTCCGCTACATCACATTCCGCACTGGCGGCGCGATCTTCACAGCGCTTCTCTTCGTGATGCTCTTCGGCCCCGGGATCATCGATCTCTTGCGCTTGAAGCAGGGCAAGGGCCAGCCGATCCGCGCTGACGGCCCGCAATCGCATTTCTCGAAGAAGGGTACGCCCACCATGGGCGGCCTCATGATCCTCGCCAGTGTCACGGTCGCGACGCTGCTCTGGTCGGATCTCGCCAACGCCTATGTCTGGATTGTGCTGCTCGTCACGCTCGCCTACGGCGGCATCGGTTTCTACGATGACTACCTGAAGGTCACGAAACAGCAGTCGAGCGGCTTTGGCGGCTGGGCGCGCCTTGGCCTTGAGATCATCATCGCCGCCGTCGCTGTCTACTTCATCATGGATCTCTCGAACGAGGAGCTGGCGGGCAAGCTGGCCCTGCCGTTCTTCAAGACGGCGCTGATCGACCTCGGCGCCATGTTCATCATCGTCGGCATGCTGGTCATCGTTGGCGCCGGCAACGCCGTCAATTTGACGGACGGACTGGACGGCCTGGCGATCGTGCCGGTCATGATCGCGGCCGCCACCTTTGGCCTCATCGCCTACCTCATCGGTAACGTGAAGTTCGCGGGCTACCTGCAGATCCACCACGTGGCCGGCACGGGCGAACTCGCGGTCATCTGCGGCGCTCTGATCGGCGCCGGCCTCGGCTTCCTGTGGTTCAACGCCCCTCCCGCTATGATTTTCATGGGCGATACCGGCTCTCTTGCGCTCGGCGGTGCCCTCGGCACCATTGCCGTCGCCACCAAGCACGAGGTCGTCCTTGCCATCGTCGGCGGCCTGTTTGTTCTGGAAACGCTGTCAGTCATCATCCAGGTGACGTCGTACAAGCTCACGGGCAAGCGCGTCTTCCGCATGGCGCCGCTGCACCACCACTACGAGCAGAAGGGCTGGAAGGAGAGCACGGTCGTCGTCCGTTTCTGGATCATCGCTGTCATCCTGGCGCTGATCGGCCTCGCCACGCTCAAGCTGCGCTAAATTACGCACATGATTCGCGTCTCGACCTTCAAGGATCGGACCGTCGCGGTCTTCGGGCTCGGGGCCTCAGGACTCGCCACCGTGCGCGCGCTCGAAGCGGGCGGAGCCCGTGTCGCCGCCTGGGATGATAGCGAGGCGGGCCGCAAGCAGGCGGCCGACGCGGGCGCGACGCTGGTCGATCTCGCCTCCGCGGATTGGTCTGAGTTCGCAGCGCTCGTGCTCGCGCCGGGCGTGCCGCTCACGCATCCCGAGCCGCATTGGACGGTTCTGAAGGCGCAAGCCGCGGGCGTTGAGGTCATCGGTGATGTGGAACTGTTCTTCCGCGAGCGTGCCGCGACCTGCCCGAATGCTCCGGTCATTGCCATCACCGGCACCAACGGCAAATCGACCACGACGGCGTTGATCGCCCACATCCTGCGCGATCTCGGCAACGACGTGCAGATGGGTGGCAACATCGGCCGCGCCGTGCTGACGCTCGAACCGCCGGCTGAAAGCCGCATCCATGTGCTGGAGCTGTCGTCCTTCCAGATCGACTTGGCCCCGAGCGCCGCGCCGACCGTGGCCGTGCTGCTCAATATCACGCCCGACCACATCGACCGTCACGGCACGGTGGAGCACTACCGCGACGTGAAGCGCCGTCTTGTCGAGAACGCCCAGGGCACGGCTGTCGTCGGCGTCGACGACCATTGGTGCGCGGACATTGCCGAGGATCTGGCTGCGCGTGGTCGCCCGAAAGTCCGACGCATCTCCGTGCGCGAGCCCGTCGCTGATGGCATCTATTCTCTAGACGGAACGCTCCACGAGCGGACGCATGGCCACGAACAGGAAACGCCGATCGGCCTGGACGGCATCGCCACGCTGCGCGGCAGCCACAATTGGCAGAACGCGGCCGCTGCCGTTGCGGCCGTCACGGCACTTCCCAATGGCTCGACTTATCGCGTCGGCCTTGCGAGCGCGCTCAGAAGCTTCCCCGGTCTCGCCCACCGGCTCGAGATCGTGAACCGCATCGGCTCCGTCGAGTTCGTCAACGACAGCAAGGCCACCAACGCCGACAGCACTGAGAAGGCGCTCGCGTCCTTCCCAGGCAACATCTACTGGATCCTCGGCGGCAAGCCGAAGGCGGGCGGCATCACGACGTTGACGCCCTACTTCTCCCGCATCGCCAAGGCGTACCTGATCGGCGAGGCGACGGAGGAATTTGCCGCCACGCTCGGCACGTCGGTGCCGTTCGAGCGCTGCGGCACCCTCGATGTCGCCGTGCGCCGCGCCGCTGGCGAAGCGCTGGACGCTGGCAACGCCAACAGCGTGGTCCTGCTGTCTCCGGCCTGTGCCTCCTACGATCAGTTCAAGAACTTCGAGGTACGCGGCGACGCGTTCAAGCGCCTCGTTGCCGATCTCGTGTTCGAAAGATCCGGCACATGAAGTTCTCGCGCGCCGACAGGAGCCGGCTCGCGGAATGGTGGTTCACAGTGGACCACGTTTTGCTCTACGCCATCCTGGTCATCGTCGCCGCCGGACTTGTCCTGTCCATTGCGGCCAGCCCCGCCGTCGCGCTCAAGAAGGGCCTCGCGCAGTACTACTTCGTCGAACGCCACGTGTTCTTCTCCGCGGCTGGCCTTGCGATCATGCTCGCGGTCTCGCTGCTGGGTCCGGCGTCCGTTCGCCGCCTCGCCGTCGTTGTGCTTGCCATCGCGATGGCGGGACTCGTCGCCGTCTACTTTATGGGCGAGGAGATCAACGGCGCCCGCCGTTGGCTGTCGATCCAAGGGCATTCGATCCAGCCCTCGGAATTTGCCAAGCCCGCGTTCGTTGTTGTCTCGGCCTGGCTGCTCGCAGAATCCCGCCGCCGCCCCGACATGCCGGCCTGGACACTCGCCATGGCGCTCTTCGTGATCTTTGCCGGTCTCCTCGTCGTGCAGCCCGATGTCGGCCAGACCATGCTCGTCACGCTGGTCTGGATGACGATGCTGTTCGTGTCGGGCGTCGCCTTGACCGGTGCGGCCATTGTGGCCGTCGCGGGCGCCGTGGGGCTCTACGCGGCCTACATCTACTTTCCGCATGTGGCCCAACGCATCGATCGCTTCATCAATCCGCAGACCGGAGACTTCAGCCAGGGCGATCGCGCCATCCGGTCCTTCATTGAAGGCGGGTTCCTCGGGCGCGGCCCCGGCGAAGGCACCATCAAGACGTCGCTGCCGGACGCGCATACCGACTACATCTTCGCCGTGGTCGCCGAGGAGTACGGCGCGCTGGCCTGCCTGGTGCTTCTTCTCCTTTTCGCATTCGTCGTGCTGCGCGCCCTGCGCCATGCCGAAAGCGAGCCCGATGTGGCAACCCGCCTCGGTATCGTCGGCCTCGCGCTGATGTTCGGGTTCCAGGCTTTGATCAACATGGGCGTCAACACCGGCCTGCTGCCGGCCAAGGGCATGACGCTGCCGTTCCTCTCGGCCGGCGGTTCCTCTATGCTGGCGATCTCGCTGACACTCGGTATGCTGCTCGCGCTGACCCGCCGCCGCCCGGACGCCGATCGCCTCAAAAAACCCCGATTGACGCCGAACCTTCCGAGCCTCTCAACATCGAACGAGCCCCGAAAGTGACGCGCGAGACGCCCTCCATCCTGCTTGCCGCCGGCGGAACCGGCGGCCATCTGTTTCCGGCCTTTGCACTGGCTGAGGAACTGCAGCGCCGTGGCTATCCGATCGATCTCGTGACGGACATGCGCGGCGACCGCTACGGCACGGGCTTTCCTGCGCGCTCGGTCTACCAGCTTCCGTCGGCGACACCCGGCAGCAAGCGGTCTCCGATCGCGCTGGGTCGCGCGGGTTTCACGCTGCTGCGCGGCGTGCGCCGGGCGCGCAAGCTTCTGCGCAATCTGAAGCCCGCCGCCGTCATCGGCTTCGGCGGCTATCCGACCATCCCGCCGCTCGTCGCCGCGCGCATGTTGGGCATCCCGTCGATCATCCACGAACAGAACGCGGTGCTCGGTCGTGCCAACAAGGTGCTCGCGCGCGGCGCCGCGACGGTTGCGACGTCCTTCCGCAAAACGCGCTACCTCGATGGGCCGCTCGCCGCCAAGGCGCGTTTCACCGGAAATCCCGTGCGCGATCTCGTGATCGAAGCCGCTAAGACGCCCTATCCGCCGCTGGAGCCGGGGGGGGCACTGAAGCTCCTCGTGTTCGGCGGTAGCCAGGGCGCGCGCTTCTTTTCCGAAGCCGTGCCGCCCGCCTTGGCCACGCTGCCCCAGGACGTCCGTCAACGTATCAAGCTCGTCCAGCAGGCTCGCGAGGAGGACGTAACGGCCGTCACCGCGCAGCTCTCGGCGGCCGGCATCAGCTCCGAGATTGCGCCCTTTTTCAAAGGCTTGCCGCAAGTCATGGCCGACAGTCACCTGGTCATCGCCCGTGCGGGCGCGTCGTCTGTTGCCGAACTGGCCGTGATCGGACGCCCCTCGATCCTCGTACCTTTGCCGCATTCTCTCGACAGTGATCAGCTCGAAAACGCTTCCAATCTTGCCGAATCGGGGGGCAGTTGGTGTATCGAGCAGAAGGATTTGACGCCGCTGCGACTGGCGACAGAGCTCGGAAAGCTGTTCGATTCACCCGACACGCTGATCACCGCAGCGGCCCGCGCGAAAGCGCAGGGACAGGCGTCGGCTGTTAAATTGCTTGCCGATCTCGTCGAAGACGTGGTTGGCAGACGTCGTGCGTAAGCGGGGGTGTTTGTGGCTCTGACGATACGTCACACCGTCGGCCGGTCGGGACGCAAAGTAGTCTTGGCCGATTATCCGGCGACCGGGAAATAGGATCACCGCGCATGCAGATGCCCCGCGATATCGGGCCGTTTCATATCATCGGGATTGGCGGCATCGGCATGAGTGCCATCGCCGAGATCCTGCTCGCCAAGGGCTACAGCGTCCAGGGAAGCGACCAGAAAGAGTCCGCCAACGTCCGCCGCCTGCGCAGCAAGGGCGTACGCGTGTTTGTCGGCCACGACGCCGTGAACCTTGTCGGTGCTCGGCTGGTCGTCATCTCGACGGCCGTCAAGCGCACCAATCCGGAGCTGGAAGCGGCGCGCCAGAAGGGCCTGCCGATCATCCGCCGCGCGGAAATGCTCGCTGAGCTGATGCGCCTGCATTCCACGGTCTCGGTCACGGGCACGCACGGCAAGACGACCACCACATCGCTGATCAGCACCATCTTCGAACAGGCCCGCCTCGATCCCACCGTCATCACCGGCGGTATCATCAATGCGTGGGGCTCCAACGCGCGCCTCGGTCAAGGCCGCTGGATGATCGTCGAGGCCGACGAGAGCGACGGCACGTTCACGCGCCTGCCGACCGAGATCGGCGTCGTCACCAACATCGATCCCGAGCATCTCGATTACTTCGGCTCGGTCGAGGCGATGCACCGCGAATACGAAGCGTTCTTCCGCAACATTCCCTTCTACGGCCTCGCCGTCACCTGCACCGATCATCCGGTTGTGAGCGAGATGGTCGATCGTCTCGAACTCAAGCGCGACGGCCGCCGCCTTCTGACGTATGGCACGCGCGAAGATGCCGACCTGATCCTGCGCGGTATGCGCACCGACGGCCGCTCGACATTGATCGACGCCGACCTTGGCGCGCGCGTGAAGGGTGGTGCCCGCGCCATCCGCGGCTGGACCCTGCCGATGCCCGGCCACCACAATGCGCTGAACGCGCTCGCCGCCATCGCCGTCGCTGCCGAAGCCGGCCTTTCGGATGACGTCATTCGCGCTGGGCTTGCGGCTTTCTCGGGCGTGAAGCGCCGCTTCCAGCTCACCGGCACTTGGAATGGCGTGCAGATTTTTGACGACTATGGACACCACCCGGCGGAAATCGCAGCCGTGCTCGACGCTGCACGCGCTGGTGCGCGGGGGCGTGTCATCGCCGTCGTCGAGCCCCATCGTTATACGCGCGTGCGCGATCTCTTCCGTGAGTTCTCGGCCTGCTTCCGCTCGGCCGATAGCGTCATCGTCGCGCCGCTCTACAGCGCGGGCGAGCAGCCCATCGACGGCATCGATCCTCGTTCGCTAGCGGAAGGCATTCGCGGTACCGGTCACCCGGCTGTCGCGACCATCGACGATCCGCGTGAGTTGGTTGGCCTCATCCGCCGCCATGCGCGATCTGGCGACATGGTGATCTGCCTTGGCGCGGGCAACTCGACCGATTGGGCTCATGCGCTTCCCGAATGGCTGACCGCGGCGGAGCCGCGTCGCGCCGGGAGTCCGGTGTAAGCCGTCATGACCTTTCCGGATCTCACGGACGACCTCAAACAACGTATGCCGGAGTTGCGCGGCCGTCTCGCCGCCAACGTATCCTTGGCCGACATCACGTGGTTCCGCGCGGGCGGCCCGGCGCAGGTGCTGTTCACGCCGGCCGATGAAGCCGACCTCGCGTATTTTCTGCAGCGGAAGCCGAAGGATCTGCCGGCCTTCGTCATCGGCCTCGGCTCAAACCTACTTGTCCGCGACGGCGGCGTGCCGGGCGTCGTGATCCGCCTCGGGCGCGGTTTCGCGGAGATAAAGGTCGAGCCGGGTAGTCGCGTGCGCGCCGGGACAGCATGTCCGGACGTAAAAGTAGCGCGCGCCGCAGCCGAAGCTGGAATTGCGGGCCTCGCGTTCTATCGCGGCATTCCGGGCTCCATTGGCGGCGCGCTGCGCATGAATGCCGGTGCGCACGGCAGCGAGACCAAGGACGTGCTCATCGAAGCGCGCGCCGTCGATCCCGAAGGCACCATTCACGTGTTGTCGCTGGCCGACATGGGCTTTACGTATCGCCACAGCGCCATCCCCGACGACTGGATCTTCACCGAGGCGCTCTACGAGGGCAAACCGGGCGATCCCGCGGAGATCCTGCGCACCATGGATGAAGTCGCCGACTACCGTGAGAAGAACCAGCCCATCAAGGAGCGCACCGGCGGCTCAACTTTTAAGAACCCGCCAGGGAACAGCGCCTGGAAGCTCGTCGATGAGGCCGGGTGCCGTGGCTTCCGCGTCGGCGGTGCGCACGTGTCGGAGAAGCACTGCAACTTCCTGATCAACGACCAGGGCGGCACCGGCGAGGACATCGAGCGCTTGGGCGAAACGGTGCGCGCGCGTGTGAAGGCGAAGGCCGGCGTCACGCTCGAATGGGAGATCATCCGCCTCGGGCTGCCGCGCGAAGGCCGCCCCACGGGCGAAGCGCTGGCGGAGACCGTCGGATCATGACCATCAATAAACTGGGTGTAGTGCCGAAGCGCACCTTCGAGCACGTCGCCGTCCTACTCGGCGGTCTTTCGGCCGAGCGCAGCGTGAGCCTCAGGTCCGGCGCCGCCGTCGCCGACGCGCTCGAAGGCGAAGGCTACCGCGTGACGCGTATCGATGTCGGCCGTGATGTCGGAACCCGGCTTGCCGAAGTGCGACCCGATGTTTGCTTCAATGCGCTGCACGGCCGTTTCGGCGAGGACGGTTGCATCCAGGGCATTCTCGAAACGATGGGCATTCCATATACGCATTCGGGCGTGCTCGCGTCCGCGCTGGCCATGCATAAGGAGAACGCCAAGACGGTCATGCGCGCCGCGGGTGTTCCGGTCGCCGAAGCCAAGCTCGTCACGCGTGAGCAGGCCGCCGCTTCTCACGCGCTCGAGCCGCCCTACGTGGTGAAGCCGGTCGACGAAGGATCGAGCGTCGGCGTCGTCATCGTTCGCCCCGGCACGAACGGCTGGGCCAAGGCGATTCTCGAAGGCGGTCCCGCTGATCAGGTCGTGATGGCCGAGCGCTTCATTCCTGGCCGCGAGCTGACCTGCGCCATCATCGGCGATTTCGCGACCGACGTGATCGAGATCGTCCCCCAGCAGGGCCTCGCCTTCTACGATTTCGAGGCGAAATACGCGCCCGGCGGCTCAAAACACGAGCTTCCGGCCGACGTTTTACCGGATGTTTACCAGTTGATCCGGAAATACACACTGGCGGCCCATGCATCGCTCGGCTGCCGTGGCGTATCGCGCGCGGACTTCCGCTACGACGACACGGCAGGCGGGACGGGCGAGCTGATCTGCCTCGAGGTGAATACGCAGCCGGGAATGACGGGAACGTCCCTGGTTCCCGAGCTTGCGGCTTATGCGGGCTGGTCGTTTGGCGAGCTCGCGAGATGGATCGTCGAGGACGCGAGTTGTTCGAGGTAGGCCACAGCCGGATCTCACGAGTGCAGGCGCATGATGCGATCCTGCAAACACCCGCTCACGACACCGCCGCAGACCTCGACGACGAGGACCTTCGCCATTTCTCGCATCCACGAGAGGCATCGGCCGATGAACGGCGTCCCCGGTGGCGCGGCCGGTTGTCGGGATGGATGCCAAGACGCGCCCGCTTCCTTCTGACGGCGCTGGGGATTGGGCTCGCGATTGGCGCCATCGAGGAGGCCGCGCGATTGTCTGCGCCGGTACCGGGGCTCGAACGCGCCGCCCGCTATCTGGGATTCGGGGTCGACCAGGTCACTCTCTCCGGATACCACTTCACCTTCGATCGCGAGATTTTCGACGCGCTCGACCTGGCCAACGTCCGCACCTTTGCCGCGCTCGACACCGCAGCCGTTAAAAGCCGCATCGAGCGTTTGCCGTGGATCGACACGGCCGAGATCACGCGCGTTTTTCCGGGCCGCCTCGAAATTCGGGTCACGGAACGAAAGCCCTTCGCGTTGTGGTCGCGTGGCGATCGCTTCTACGTGATCGACAAGACCGGCCGCACGCTTGCCGCGGTGAGCGGCGGGGCCTTGCCCAACCTGCCCCGATTTGCGGGCGAGGGCGCTGCGGCGCTGGCCGCCTCGTTTCTCGACAATCTCGCGCGGTACCCTGAAGTTGCGAGCCGCCTCAATGAGGCCGAGCGAATCTCCGAACGTCGCTGGCGGCTGAAGCTAGCGAACAAGACAACCATTGAGCTGCCGGCGGATGGCGAAGTCGGCGCGCTCGAGGAATTGTCGCGTGACACGGCTCTTGTCCGGATCGTTTCGGCAGGGCAAACCACTCTTGATTTCCGCGGCCCCGGCCGCGTCGCCATTCGTCCCGAGGCGCCGACCGCTCCGTCGCCGAATACGGGCTCATGAGAGCGAGGAGACCAAATGGCGCGCGAGAGGGCAAATCGGCGAGGAGCGGGACCGAAGCATGTCATTGGCGTGCTCGACATCGGGACCAGCAAGATTGCCTGCCTGATTGCGGCCATTGAACCCGCGCGCGGGGCCGATACAAGCGGCCCGCCAATCCGCATACTGGGTGTCGGTCACCAGCGGGCTGAAGGCGTAAAGGGCGGCGTCATCATCGATCTCGACAGCGCCGAGCAGGCCGTTCGCGCCACCGTAGCCCAGGCCGAGCGCATGGCGGGCGTCGAACTGTCGGAGATCCATATCGCGGTCTCCTGCGGTCGGCTGAAGTCCCACAATTTCTCCGCTAAGGCCCCGGTCGAGGGCGGCGTCGTCCGCGAGAGCGATCTCGACAGGGTCCTGAGCGCCGGACAGGCCTATGTCGAGCAGCGCGGCCGCTCACTGGTGCATCTCAACGAGGTTGCATTACGAATTGACGGCGCGCCGGGCTCGCGCGACCCGCGTGGGATGGCCGCGCACGAGCTTGCGCTCGATTTGCACGCCGTCTCGGCCGACGAGGCGCCATTACGCAATCTGCTGATGCTCATTGGGCGCTGCTACCTGGAGGTGGCCAGCCACGTCCCTGCGCCCTACGCGAGCGCTTTGGCGGTGACGAGCGAGGATGAGCGCCGCCTCGGCGTCACGGCCGTCGACATCGGCGCCGGAATGACGAGCCTCGCTATGTTCGCAGAGGATCGGTTCATCCATGCCTGCGCCATGCCTGTCGGCGGTATGCAGATCACCTTCGATATCGCGCGCGCGTTGCATACGCCCCTTGCGGAGGCCGAGCGAATCAAAGCGCTTTATGGCACAGTGATCTGCGCTCCGTCTGATGAGCACGATGGCTTCACCTTCCCGGCTGCCGGGGACGAGGGAGGCATCATGCATCACAGGACGAAGGCTGAGCTCGCGGAAGTCATCCGGCCCCGCGTGACGGCCATCGTTCATCAGATCCGGCAACGCCTGGAGGAGTGTGCGATGACGGCGTATGCCGGCCGCTGTCTTGTGCTCACCGGAGGCACGAGCCAGTTGACCGGCTTGAGTGATTTGGTGGCTGCGCAACTCGGGTGTTCCGTACGCGTAGCGAGTCCGCAGGCAATTTCAGGTTTGCCGCCTGCGCTTTCGAGTTCTGCGTTCTCGACGGTCGTTGGATTGCTCCTTGCCCAAACGCATGAGAGAGCAGCCCGGCGAGTGTATCGAAGCCGCGAGGCCGAGACGGGCAGCTACTGGAAGCGTGTCGGGTCTTGGCTCCGGGAAGGATTTTAGCTCGGCAGACCGCCAGCGGGGGCGGACCGGGCACCGAAGTGAGTTCGGAATGCCGGGGAGCCGCGGTGCGGACGCATCTCCCTCGCGTGAAACGGGGGCTAAATGAGCATCAGAGGTCAGCTGCCGAACCTTTCGGATATGAGACCCAAGCTCACCGTCATCGGTGTCGGCGGCGCGGGATGCAACGCCGTCAACAACATGATCGCTTCAGGGCTGACGGGCGTCGATTTCATCGTCGCAAACACCGATGCCCAGGCGCTCTCCGCGGCGAGCACGGATATTCGCATTCAGCTCGGTGCGGAGTTGACGGAGGGTCTTGGTGCCGGTTCGCGCCCCGAGATCGGCGAGGCGGCCGCGGAAGAAGCCATCGAGGACATCCGCAACCACATCAAGGGCGCGCACATGGTGTTCATCGCCGCCGGTATGGGCGGCGGAACAGGAACCGGTGCGGCGTCCGTCATTGCGCGAGTGGCGCGTGAATTGGGCATTCTGACCGTCGGCGTGGTCACTAAGCCGTTTCTGTTCGAAGGCGCGCGGCGCGCGCGTATCGCGGAAGCAGGCGTCGCCGAGCTGCGCAACTACGTCGATACGCTGATCGTCATCCCGAACCAGAACCTGTTCCGTATCGCCAGCGAAAAGACGACCTTCTCCGAAGCCTTCGTGATGGCCGACCAAGTGCTTTATTCGGGCGTCGCCTGCATTGTCGATCTGATCATCAAGGAAGGCCTGATCAATCTCGACTTTGCCGACGTGCGCACCGTCATGACGGGCATGGGCACGGCGATGATGGGCACCGGCGAAGCGACGGGCGAACGCCGTGCGACGGTGGCCGCCGAAGAGGCCATTTCCAATCCGCTGCTCGACGATGTCTCGCTGCGCGGCGCCAAGGGCCTCCTGTTGTCCATTACGGGCGGTACCGGCCTCACGCTTTATGAGGTTGATGAAGCCGCGAGCCGCGTTCGGCAGGAAGTCGATCCCGAGGCGAACATCATTGTCGGCGCCACTTACGACGCTTCGCTCGGCGACCGCATTCGCGTGTCGATCGTCGCGTCCGGCATGAGTCGCGCTGGCGAGGCCGAGCGTGCGCCGCCGGCTCCCGCAGAGAATTGGGTTCGTGGAACCAAGGCGGTCCAGGCACAGCAGGGACGCCAAGCCGAGCCGACGGCGCGTCACACCCCGCCGCCGCCTCCGCAGCAGTATGCTTCAGACCCGCAGCGCGACTATCGCAGCGGTGCGCACGATCTGCAGCAGCGCCTCACTGAAGCGCTCCAATACTCGGCCCCCGCGGCATCGACGTTCGGCACGCGCACGTCCGCCCATACCGGATACGAACAGCCCCGCGGCCGCGCAGGCGAGCCGTGGCGCGGACCGAACAACGTCATGATCGAGGATGGACCGCCCCAGCTTCATGGAGCGACGCCTCCGCCCCTTCCGCCGGGATACGCCTCGTCTCACGAGCAGGGCGGCTCGTTTGCCCCGCAGCCCCCGGCCGACGTTCGCAGGCAGCCGCGCCGGAACCCCGAGCAGGGCGAGTATCACCAGCCCGCCCCACGGGCTTATCGGCCAATCGACGAAGACCAGGATATGGCCCCGGCTCGCAACCCGGCACAGCCTCAGGCCGCCCAGCCCGAGCCACGCCGCCGCCTGGGTCTTTTCGAGCGAATCGCCGGGCGAGTCCGCGGGACAGGTGATTCGGACACGCGCCAGCGCGAACATTACGAAGCTTACGGCAAAGACAGTCACGCCGACGCCGCCCACCATGGCGAAAGCGAGCATTACGATCGGTACGCCCCTCCACAGGAATCGCAGGGGCATATGAATCAAGATGTTGAACTTCCAGTATTTTTCAGAGAAAGACGTCGGTAGACGGCGTCCGGATTCACCGGAGGCTTGGCCTCATTTTCGCGCTCTTGTTGACCGTAACACGCCGTAAGAAAGCGTGATTTGTGCCACAGCGGGACGGGGGCTATCGTTTCTTAATAACGACCGGTTCGCACGACATCTGCCTCACCCGCCTGCCTCTGGGACCTACCCGCAAGAGTAGCCAGGACAGACAGAAAAATTGGGGAATTTGGGTGAGCAGTGGGCGAGACCGGACGGGGGTGGCAAACCGTTTTAGGACGGAATGCCAAAGCATCGAGGGACGGCGCAGCATGTCGAATCGATTCATTGGCGCGCGACAGACGACGATTGCTCAAAAAATCGAAGTTCACGGCACGGGGGTGCACAGCGGAGCGCCAGTTTCGGTTAGTCTGCATCCGGCAGGTGCCGACACTGGGCTCCGTTTCGTCGTTACGAAACGCGGCCGGGTCACCGCCGATATCCCCGCCAAGGTCTGCAACGTCAAGAATCTCACGCTCTGCACGGTTATCGGAAACGAAGACGGCGCCACCGTTTCCACCGTTGAACACCTTCTCGCCGCCCTTCGCGGTCTCCAGATCGACAACTGCATCATCGAGATCGACAGCAAGGAAGTTCCGATCATGGACGGCAGCTCGGCGCCGTTCGTCGAAGCCATCGATCAGGTCGGCATCCGCGAGCTGTCCGCTCCCCGCCGTTTCCTCAAGGTTCTGAAGCCCATCCGTGTCGAGGAAGGCGAGTGCTGGGGCGAGTTGACGCCGCACTCCGGTTTCCATCTCGATGTTGAGATCGATTTCCCGTCGCCGGTGATCGGCAAGCAGCGCCTCGCGCTCGAAATGAGCCCCGGCGTTTTCCGCAACGAGCTCGCCAAGGCCCGCACGTTCGGCTTCATGAGCGACGTTGAGCGCCTTTGGAAGGCCGGTCTGGCCCTCGGCGCGAACCTGACCAACACCGTGGCCATCGGCGACGACCGCGTGATGAACCGCGAAGGCCTTCGTCATCCGGAAGAGTTCGTCCGTCACAAGATGCTGGATGCCGTTGGCGATCTCAGCCTCTCTGGACACCCGATCCTCGGCGCCTATCGCTCGGTTCGCGGCGGCCACCGCTTGAATTCGCTCGTCCTGCAGAAGCTTCTCGAGGATAGCTCAGCCTGGTCTATCGTGCAGGCGCCGCGCGTTCGCGAAACGCGTTCTGTCGCCTTCGAGCGCGCAGCCGTCGCGGCTGCCGGCGAGTAAGTCACCTAACGGACTATCCGCACCCGTTGCGGTATTCGAGCTCGCCCCCTGCGTGAAGTCTGCGCGCACAACGGTTTGTTATCCCACACCCTTCCAGCCGTTGCGGTTCGTCATCTTTCTGGCTGGAGCCTCACATCAACCACATTGTGATCCTACGGTGGATCCAGCACGCACGCGGGGCGTTGTCGGCTTCAGACCGGCATTGAAATGTGCTAATCAACGCCAAAAGCGCGGCCAATGCGGGTACGGCAGCGCATCTCTGGGGGAGTAGGGTACTCGATGCCGAAGACGCCAAATTGGGCCGCCATCGTCCTGTGGTGCGCCATGAGCGGCAGCCTGCTGGCGCTCGCTGGCTGCGCGTCTTCTGCCGACACCAGCATTCTCAACTCCGATCCGCCCGAGAAGATGTACGCGGACGCGGACACCCTCATGAACAAGGGCAAGTTCGAAGACGCGGCCCGCAAGTTCGAAGACCTCGACCGCTCGCACCCCTATTCGCCCGAGGCGCGCCGCGCGATCGTGCTCGCCGCCTACGCCTATTACAAGGCCGGCAAGGCGCCGGAAGCGATCGCCTCGGCTGAGCGCTACACGGTTATGCATCCCGGCACCAAGGACGCACCGCTCGCGCATCACATCATCGCGTCGTCCTACTTCGACGACATCAAGACGTCCAACCGCGACCAGACCGCGACGCGCAAGGCGCTCGAGCAGCTCAAGATCCTGAAGTCGCGCTATCCTGACAGCACGTATGCGCGCGATGCCGACAACCGCATCCGCATCTGCGAGGATACGCTTGCGGCCTCCGAGATGGAGGTCGGCCGCTACTACATGAAGGACAAGAACTACGTTGCGGCCATCAACCGCTTCAAGACGGTCGTGTCGGAATACCAGACGACGGCGCATGTCGAGGAAGCGCTGATGCGCGTCACCGAGTGCTACATGGCGCTCGGCGTGACGAACGAGGCCCAGACCGCCGTTGCCGTGCTCGGCCACAACTTCCCGCAGTCCAAGTGGTACAAGGACGCCTACGCGCTCCTGAAGTCTGACGGCCTCGCGCCTCAGGTCAGCAGCGATTCCTGGATCACAAAGGCCTGGAAATCCGTGCCGAAGCTGTCGCTGGGCGGCCCGGGCTGACATCCTGAGGATGCTCTCGGAGCGGTTTTCCGGTATGTAGCCGGCATGCCGACGAAGAAAATCCCGAAGACCACTCCCGGCGCACTCCCGCCCGTCGACGCGTTGAGCGCCGAACAAGCTACGGCAGAGCTTGCGCATCTGGCCGCCGAAATCGCGCGCCACGACAATCTCTACTATCAGTCCGACGCGCCGGAAATTTCCGACGCCGAGTACGATGCGCTTCGCAAGCGTAACGATGCCATCGAGGCGCGCTTTCCCGACCTCGTTCGCGCCGATAGCCCTTCGCAGCGGATTGGCGCGCCTGTTTCGGAAACCTTCGCCAAGGTTCGCCACCGCGTGCCGATGCTTTCGCTCGGCAATGCGTTCGACGACGAGGAGGTTGCCGAGTTTTCTGCCCGCGTGCGTCGCTTCCTTTCGTTGAAGCCGGATGATGCGCTGGCCTTCACGGCTGAGCCCAAGATCGATGGCCTTTCGATCTCGCTGCGCTATGAGGACGGCCATTTGGTCGAAGCCGCCACGCGTGGAGACGGCGCGGAAGGCGAGAACGTCACCGCCAACGTGCGCACGATCCGCGAGATTCCGGACAAGCTCAAAGGCACGCACGTGCCGAAGGTGGCCGAGATCCGCGGCGAGATCTACATGAGCCACGCCGACTTCGCCGCGCTCAACGCCGCCCAGGCCAAGAGCGGAGGCAAGGTGTTTGCTAACCCGCGCAACGCCGCGGCTGGATCGCTCCGTCAGCTCGATTCGACGATTACCGCCGCTCGCCCGCTCCGCTTCTTCGGCTATGCCTGGGGCGAGATGTCGGAGATGCCGGCAGAGACGCAGCACGGAATGGTCGAGGCGTTCGCGCGCTGGGGCTTGCCCGTGAACGAGTTGATGCGCGTGTGCGCGGGCGCCGAGGAGATGCTGGCCTTCTATCGCGAGATCGGCGAGCGCCGAGCGTCGCTCGGCTATGACATCGACGGCGTCGTCTACAAGGTGAACCGCCTCGACTATCAGGACCGCCTCGGCTTCGTGTCGCGCTCGCCCCGATGGGCCATTGCACACAAGTTCCCCGCCGAGCAGGCAGTGACCGAGCTCCGCGACATCGAGATACAAGTCGGCCGCACGGGCTCGCTCACCCCTGTCGCCAAGCTCGAGCCCGTCACGGTCGGCGGCGTCGTTGTGTCCAATGCGACTCTGCACAACGAGGACGAGATCGCGCGCAAGGACATTCGCATCGGCGACACCGTTGTCGTGCAGCGGGCGGGCGACGTCATCCCGCAGATCGTCCGCGTAATGGTCGAGAAACGCCCGGCTGGATCCAAGCCGTTTGTCTTCCCGAAAACCTGCCCTGTGTGCGGCAGCCACGCCGTACGCGAAGCTGACGAAACGCCGGGTTCTGGTGGCGTCGTCCGCCGCTGCACGGGCGGCCTCATCTGCGCGGCTCAAGCCAAGGAGCGCCTGAAGCACTTCGTCTCGCGCCTCGCCTTCGACATCGAGGGCTTGGGCGAGGAGAAGATCGAGATGTTCTTCGAGGACGGTCTCATCCGCCGCCCGGCTGACATCTTCACGCTCGAGACGCGCGACAAGGAAAGCGCGAACCCACTCGCCGGGCGCAAGGGCTTCGGCAAGAAGTCCGTCGAGAAGCTGTTTCAGGCCATCGACGCGCGCCGCAAAATCGGCCTCGATCGCTTCATCTTTGCGCTTGGCATCCGCCACATTGGCGAGACGACGGCAAAGGATCTCGCAAAAGCCTATTTGTCGTTCGCTGCGTTTCGCGCTGCCTCCGAAGCCGCCGTCAGAGGCGGAAAGGAAAGCGAAGCCTACGCTGACATCGATGCCATCGAAGGCATCGGCGAGACCGTTGTCGACGCACTGGTCGATTTTTTCTCCGAGCCGCACAACGTCGAAGCGCTCGACGATCTGCTCGCTCACGTCGACGTCACCGACTTCGAACGCCCGAGCATGGTCGTCTCGCCGGTCTCCGGCAAGATCGTCGTCTTCACTGGAAAGCTGGAGCGCGTTGGGCGCAGCGAGGCGAAGGCTCAGGCCGAACGCCTCGGCGCCAAGGTCTCGGGCTCCGTCTCTGCAAAGACCGACTACGTCATCGCAGGCGCAGACGCGGGCTCGAAACTCACCAATGCGCAAAAGCTCGGCGTGAAGGTGCTGACCGAAGACGAGTGGCTGGACCTCATCAAGTCCTAGACAGAAGGAGAGCGAAGGCACTGTTGGATGCCTCCGCTCTGATGGCCCTCGGCGATAGATCAGCGCGCGTAATACTTGTCCAGGTAATGGCGCCAGCCCTTCTTGCCGTCGCCCGTGCTCACCGTGTCGCCTTTGGCGATGGTGTTGTTCTTGCGCAGTTTCGCGATGGTATCGGGCGCGTAGGTCGCGGCAACGTCGAGGCCGCGGTCGCGATCCTTCGCGTACCATTCGTCCTTCTTGGGTTCTTGCTGTTGCTTCGCAAGCAACTGCTCCTTCTTGAGCTGCTGCTGCTTGGCAAGGCGCGCCTTCTTGGCCTGAGCTGCTTTGACCTGTGCGGCCTTGGCCTGCTGCGCCGTCGCAAGATCGCTGCTGTTGGCAGCAGTGGCAAAGCTGGAGGGTAAGCTCGCCGCGCCGGCAAGCAGAAGGACTAAAGCGAGAGAAGCTCTCGAAATCATGGCCGCGCCCCTTTCTTTCAATCGCGTTGATGCATGACAGCGCTCCGCAGAACGCGAAGGCGTCAGCGCTTGAGGTAGGGCCACGTTACGGGGCCACGCCTTGGAGCGTAGCCTCTGTGACCGATCCCACGCGGAAAGTGGCGGAGAATGTCAGTGGGCGCTGTTCCTCGAGGAACAGCAAGCCGGGCATAGGAAAAGGGCGGAGCCCGGAAGCTCCGCCCTTTGAATGCGTAGTGTTATTTATACCAGGTGGTGTAGGGCCACGGCACCTCGTGCAGGCCCATGACGTAGGTCGGCAAGATGCGGGCGGGTCGCTCTACCGGGGCCTTGTAGGACTTGCGCCAACCCTTCACGGCCACGCGGCGAGAGGATTTGTCCCGCTCGGTGTCAGCGCGCTCCGGGCCATCTTCATCGTCTTGCGCGCCGGCTTTCGCCCGCTCAGTGGCCGACGTTTCAATCCCGCTAGCGCTGGCCGGCGGTGAGCTGGCCGTATGGTCAGCAGCCGATGATGGCGGCACCAGCGGGACCGGAGGCCCCTCTTCGGTGCGTACGGCCACTTTTCGATTGGACGTCTGCTTCGCGCTCTCGGCGCCCGAAGTCCGGACGGCAAGCTTTTCTTCGCTGATGCGTCTGGCTTCGATGGCGGACTCGAGAGCCTCCTGCTCGCGCTTGAGCTCCTCGCGCAGCGACACGATCGCGCTCTCCGCCGCGCGGCGGGCGTTTTGCTCCTGCCCGATGCTCTCCGCAGCCTTCTTGGCTTCCGCTTCGGTTTGCTGACGGCGAGCCTTCTCGGTTTCGATCTGCGCGTTGAGCGTGCGGACGAGTTCGTCGGCTTTCCGCTTCTCGCTCCGCACCTTTACGAGTTCCGCATAGGCCCGCTCGGCGTCTCCGGTCGAGTAGCCGGACACCTGGGCGGTACCCACCGACAAATCCGAGCGGATCTCGTTTGCAAACCACCAGTACGTGGCCCCAAGTGCGAACAGCAACGCTCCGACGCTCATCAGCAGGCGCTGACGAGTGCGTGGCTTGGACTCTTGCGCAGGTGCGGCAGCGGGAAGGGCCACCACAGCGGCCGAAGAGAGGCCCTTACCGGGATTGTACGTTCCGAAGTTCCAGATGTGGCCTTCGGGGTCCCGGCAGGAATAGCCACGCCGGCCAAGCCCGTCGCTCTTGATCTCGAGGACGATTTCGGCGCCGGCTTCGAGCGCCTTCGTATAGTGCGCGTCGGCGTCGTCGACGACGATGTAGCAGCTTTGCGTCTCGACCCCGCCCACTTCGTCAGGCTGCCGCATAAGCTTGTCGAGATCGGTGTCGCGCACGGCCCCCATCATCATGAGGCTGCCGCGGTACGTCATCTGTCCATAGATGATCGCGCCGTCGTTATCGCCGACGGCGATCTGTTTCTCGAACCCGAATGCCCGTTCGAGCCAGCCCATCGCCTCCGCAAGTTCGCGATAGCGCATCAAGGGCATGAGGTTTGGAGCGGGCAGAGTGCTGCTCGCGGTCATGAAACGCTCCAAAAATTTCGTTATTTTTTGCAGGTTCAATCGGCGCCCTACGCGAAGGCGCGCGATCGACAACTATTCTAGATGGGACGTGCAACGCTGGGCCGCGGCACACCCGAATCACGCAATTGATAGATCATAATAGAAAATCACTGTGACGCGTTGAAGAAAATGAAGAAAATAGGGAGGTGGAGAGGCGATCTCTCGCGGCAAGAGTCAGAAAACGGCGGAAATGCTGGCTTTTGACCACAGAAAATATTCGGAAACGGAATAAGTTTCGCCCGCGATTTCCGGAGCTTTCAAAGCGGCTTTGTCGCGGCTTCGATCCACCGTCGCGTTGAAGCATCCAGCTCGGGTCCGATCACGCTCAGAACGGTCGCGTGATAGCTGTCGATCCAACTTATCTCGTCTGGCGTCAGCAACTCTTTGACGATGAGGCGCCGGTCGATGGGCACGAGCGTCAGCGTCTCGAAGCTGAGCATCTCGCGCTCTCCGCCCTTCGGCTTCTCCGCTGGGTTGACGAGAATGAGGTTCTCGATCCGGATCCCGTAGGCACCTTCTTTGTAGTAGCCGGGCTCATTGGAGATGATCATGCCCGGCTCGATGATCGCGCCGCCGGCCCGGGAAATGGACTGCGGGCCTTCGTGGACCGAGAGGTAGCTGCCGACGCCGTGGCCGGTCCCATGATCGTAATCGAGACCCGCGGCCCACAACGCGCGCCGTGCGAAGGGATCGAGGTCGAGACCGCGAGTCCCTTTCGGGAACACCGCCGTAGCAATCGCGATGTGCCCTTTAAGGACCAGCGTGAACCGCTCTCGGGCCTCGGCGGGCGCGTCACCGATGGCGATCGTGCGCGTGATATCGGTCGTGCCTTCCAGATACTGCGCGCCGGAATCCAGCAGAAACAGCTCTCCCTTTTTGAGGCGCCGGTTGCTCGCTTCCGTCACGCGGTAATGCACGATGGCGCCATTCGGTCCGCTGCCTGAGATGGTGTCGAACGAGATTTCCTTCAGCGCCTGACTACCGGCGCGTTGTTCCTCGAGGGCTCGCACGGCGGATATCTCGTCGATCGCTTCCCCTCCCTCGATGGCCCGATCGAGGGACGCGAGAAAGCGCACGACAGCGGCTCCGTCGCGAATATGGGCGACCTTCGAACCGGAAATCTCCGTCGCGTTCTTGATGGCCTTTGGCCCGATGCAAGGATCGTTGCCGCGCAAGGCGCTCTTGCCGAGCCCGCGCCAGAACCACCACGCGGCCCGATCGAAATCGAGACGCACTCGCTTCTTCGCCTTGCGGAGCGCGGCAACCCGCTCCGCAAGTACGGCCGGTGGGGAAATTTTTACCGCTCCGTCGAGATGAGCGCGCACCTCGCGTGAGATCTTCTCGGCAGATACGAAAAGCTCGGGCTTGCCGCTGGCCGGTACAATGGCGAAGGCCAGAACCACGGGATTGTGCGCGACGTCGCTGCCACGGATGTTGAAGAGCCAGCAAACCGAATCCGGCGAGGTCAGAATGACGGCATCCTGCCCCGCATCCTTCAGCGCCTTTTGCAGGGCCGATATCTTGTCCGCCGCCGAACGGCCCGAATATTTGAGCGGGTGCGCGATGACAGGAGCATCCGGTGGAGCAGGACGCTCCTGCCCCCAGATGCGGTCCACCAAGTTACGCCGGGTCGGCTTGAGCGCGATGCCTGACGATTTCAGCGTCTCGCGTAAGCTCTCGACTTCCGACACCGTGTGCAGCCACGGATCGAAGCCGACAACATCGCCGGGCTTGAGTTTGTCCTTGAGCCAGGTGGCCAGCGCTGTGCGGGCGATTCCGGGAAACTCGAAGGTCCCGCCACCACATTCGTTCCGCGCCTGCACGGTATAGCGGCCATCGACGAACAGCCCCGCGTGGCGCCGTGTGATCGCGGCCATGCCCGCGCTTCCCGTGAAGCCCGTGAGCCACCGCAGCCGTTCGGAACACGGCGCGACATACTCGCCCTGATGCTCGTCGCCGCGCGGCAGCAGCAGAGCTTGAAGACCCTCGTCAGCCAAAAGCGCGCGCAGCTCCTTGATCCTTTGCGGGATCGCGTCGCTATCCGAAGGCGCAGAGAATGTCTGAAACATGAGGTCCTCCAGAGTGCTTCCGGAAAGGTGCGAAGGAAGCACGACAAACAACTAGGGTCGGTTCGCGATTCAACCAAAACCCGAACGACCCTAGGTTCAGCCGCGCTTGACGAGAGTCAGCGTGGACCAGCCATCGTAGCGGCGGTGAGAGAGAAGCGCGAAGCCTTGCGCGTGATAGGCGGCCAGCACGCGCGGCGCCTCCCGATTGAGGATCCCCGATAGGATGACCGTGGTGCCGGTTTCCGAGCAACGGCGGAGATCCGGCGCCAGCGTGATGAGCGGACCCGCCAGAATGTTCGCAATGATGAGGTCGAACGGCGCGGCATTGCGGATCTCAGGTGACGAGACACCAGGGCCGCAGATGAAGTCGATCTGCGTTCCGACGCGATTCACGGCCGCGTTCTCGCGCGCCACGATTACGGACTGGGCGTCGATATCGACGCCCTGGATGCGTGCGCGGGGCCAGCTTCGTGCCGCGGCGATGGCGAGAATGCCCGAGCCGCAGCCGAGATCGAGAATACGCCGGAAGCGGCCCGTCTCCGACAGCCGGTCGATAGCGAGTAGGCAGCCATAGGTCGTCGCGTGATGCGCCGTTCCGAAGGCTTCACCGGCCTCGATCAGGATTGCATTCGGACCCTGTGGCACGCGATCCCGGTCATGGCTTCCGTGCACCGTGAACTTGTTGGCGCGGACTGGCGGCAGAGCAGCCTGCGAGAGTGCGACCCAATTGAGATCCGGAATGTCGGCCGATTGGAAGGCCGGAGCAGGTTCGCCGGTCAGCGCCTCGATCTCGCTCGTGAGCGCCTGCGGTTCGCGCGGTTCTGAAAAGTAGGCTTCGATGCGCCAGATAATCGGCGTGTTGAGATCGTCCGTTTTGTCCTCGAACACGGTCAGTGCGTCCGGTGGCGGATCGAGAAGGTCCTGCAGGGCGCCTGCGATCCGCATGGCGTGCGCACGGTTGTCCACCTGGGCGGTCAGCTTGTGAGGGGTCATGAAGTCCTGGAATCTTGAAAGATCAGGCCGCCGACAGTTGGAGGCCTGCGCCAAGGCGCGGCTCCATATAGCCGATCGCGGCTCTGACGTCAGGATAGCAGATCGGACATCGGAGCAGACGGCGGCATATCCTCCGATTTCGGCAAGATCCGCTCCATTTCCTGGCCTTCCTGGCCCTCTTCACCTTCCGGATCGGGCAGATTGTCGAGGAAGATGTCCCACTGCGCGTCGAGATGGCGAGCCGCCGCTTCCGGGCTGAGCGTCCGCAGCGTGCCGTCCGGCTCCTCCGTCACGATCCCGTCCTTGAGCAGGCGCTGTAGCGCGTCCTCGAGATCGAAATCTACGGAGATGCCAAAGCTCGCCTGGAGATACTGCTCGATGGCTGCATCGATGGCGGGCAAGTCCGAGTGCTTGGCGGTTTCCTTCGCCAGCACGCTGTAGAGCAGCATCTCTTCCTTCACGTCTTCCTCGGCTGCGCGATCGGCCAGCTTGATCAGCACGCCCCGATTGTCCGCCATAGCGTGAAAGTAAAGGTTCTGCGCCATCACGACCATGTAGCGCTGCTTTTGGTTGAGGAAGTTCACCGCCTGCCGGAACGCGACGCCGCCAAGTCCGAGTACGGCGCCGGCGGCCATGAGCGGGTTCGTCGCGGCAACGGCGATTTTGCCGGCTGCTCCGAAAGCACCCATACCGAGTCCGGCGCTGCCCGTGATGCCGAGCCGCAGCTTGTCGAGAAGGCGGAATTTCACGCGCGTGTTCGGGAACACCATCTCCACGTCGCTGCGCGGAATGTTCTTGAACAGCTTGAGATAGATGTTGTTCTCGTCGACCACGGCCGGGATCATCGACCGAAGATTCTTGACGATCTTCTCCGCTTCCCGCCGCGGAAGCCGTTGATCCTTCATGATCTCGAGCACGCGCGTCTCGAACGGCTTCAGCTTGAAGAGCAGAAACAGCCGTTGGAAAATCGGAACATCGAATTCCTCTCTGCGCATGAACTTGCGCAGGCTGCGGCGTTGATCCCGGCGGTTCGATGCGCCGCGATAGTAGATGAGGATTTCCTCGAACGCGGTGAAGTCGACCTGCAAGTCCAAGCCGTAGTGGGACTCTTCCGTGAGGATCATCTCGACGTCGGTCGGATCGATCCGCACATAGTTCGCCTGCTTGAGGATTGCTTCGATCTCGCGCACGACACGCTTTTGCATCGTCGCGCGTTCTTCGGCGGTGAACGTGCGCGTGATGAGCAGGTCGCTGTCCGGACTGAAGCTCTCGTACGATTGCAGGAGCGTGCTCAGTGCGACGCTGTGCTGCTGGCGCCGCCAGTATTCGAGATAGCGGAAGAACCGACGCGCTTTGCGCGCCTGCCCAGGAGCCCACGCTTGGGTCGACGTGAGCCGGTCGATCAGGGCGTAACTGGTAACAGGAATGAAGCGCTCGCGCGGGCGGATCGTATCGGGCTGGACCAGATCGTTGGCCGTAACCGCAAGCGTCGTGGCTGGCGCAGCGGTCGCTGAGGACAATCCTGGCGCGGGCATCGCGACATCCGCCATCTTATCCCTCCCATCGAAAACGCTCTAATACATCGCCCCGCCAGCTAAAGGCGGAGAGTGTGAAAACTACGTCCGGTCCGATCCCCATTGCCCCGTCGCGGCCAAATCAAGTCCGACGGCGCGCGGCGGTCTCGATGGCCATTGGGATTGATAGGGCCTGAACCCCCTGGGGTCCAGTACCGGCACCTTGGTTAATCGCTGTTCGGCCTTCTGGAAAAGGCAGGTGGGGCCGAAGGATCGCGGGACACTAGATGAGTTCTGGTTCAGGATTTTGACGGGGAAAACCCCTCAGGCACGATGATAGGGGTGGCCTGAAAGAATGGTCGCCGCACGGTAGAGCTGCTCCGCAAGCACGATGCGCGCAAGTCCGTGAGGCAATGTCAGAGGACCGAGGGAGAACTTAAGCGTCGCGCGTTCGAGCGCGCTATCGCCATGGCCGTCGGGGCCACCGATCAGGAAGGCCAGATGACGCTGCCCGTCATCGCGCCGGGTGCCCAGCCAGCGCGCGAATGCTTCGCTGGTGAAGGCTTTTCCTCCGACCTCGAGCAGGATCAAACTGTCGGCACCCGCTGCGTTCTGCAGCAGGCGTCCGGCTTCATCGGCACGCCGCTGGCTGGCGCTTACCTGCC
The DNA here is from genome assembly GCF_036262015.1 of Hyphomicrobium sp. GTDB lineage: Bacteria > Pseudomonadota > Alphaproteobacteria > Rhizobiales > Hyphomicrobiaceae > Hyphomicrobium_C. The sequence continues at coordinate 308,469 of NZ_DATAJR010000004.1, forward strand.
GTGCTTCAGGGATTTCGGACAGCGTAAGGGGGCCAATGGCCACGCTGCGCCCGGCATCGTCAATTCGCTTTGCGTATTTGAGATAGAGCTCACGTTCTGGGCCGTCCTTCAGACGGCCCACAGCGACAATCGAAAGACGCATCAATCCCCGCTCCGTACAACGTGGGAGCGCCCTTCAGCGCATACACTCGGCGCTGCGTCTCAAGACGCCCGCGACGGAGCCGGATGTCCGCCGCGGTAGGCTCCTAGTGAGACGTCTGCTCGCCGGGGCGGGCAGCCGACCACATTTTCTCGAGATTGTAGAAATCCCGAACCTCGGCACGGAAGACGTGAACGAGAATGTCTCCGGCGTCGATCAATGCCCAGTCGCAGGTCTCAAGACCCTCGACACGGACGTTGGCGACTCCATTCTCCTTAAGATGCTTACGGAGCTGTTCGGCGATTGCGCCGACGTGGCGGTCAGACCGCCCGGTGGCAATCACCATGAAATCGCCAAGCGACGATTTCCCTTTGAGGTCGATCGTAACGACCTTCTCGGCTTTGGCATCATCGAGCCAACGCACGACCTCGGCGAGCAGCGGTTCCGAGCTTGCGCGCTGTGGCGCGACCTCGGCGGGAGGCGCACCCTTGCGGGCACCCTCAATGGCGGTTCGCATCTTTTGGTGAATTTCCTTTCCGTTCGTGCACCAGAAGGCCATCCCTGTCATTTGGCCGTTTGGCTTGAGGTGGAGTGCGTTGAACGCTCCGGCCGACCCGCGTCACATCTTGGCCGGTAGTCCCACCACCGCGACGCCTCATTACGCCGTCGGCAACGGGAAGATAGCGAGAGGCAGGGGCGCCAGCAATAGGGGGGTAACCAGATTGTCGCACCAGTACGGAGGTTGGGCATCGCTCAGACGGCAAACCGGGGCGACCTTCTCAAGGTTTCTCGCGTGTGATGCGGGCCCCGCGACGGTTGGCCCGGATTTCGGTGGACGACTCTGGCGAGAGTCGGAGCGTGAGATACAACCATGCCGGAGGCGTACGGTTGGCCAGCCCATGGGCAAACTGGTCACCAATCCGGTACTTGGCGAGCGCGCGCGCAGCCGGAGACGCAAGCGCCTTGAGCCGCCATTGCGGTCGATCCGCGACGACGAAGGGCATTAGCTGCGCAATCCGCCGCCATTCGCCCCAGCGGTGGAAGCCAGCGAGATTGTCGCCTCCCATCAGCCATACGAAATGCACGCGCGGAAAGCGGCGCTTGAGAAACGAGAGCGTCACGATTGTGGAGGCGCTCTTGAGATCGGCCTCGAGCGCGGTGACCTTGATCCGCGGACGACTTGCCAGCCGACGGCAAGCTTCGAGCCGCTCTGACAGTGGAGCGAGATCATCGTGATTTTTTAGTGGGTTGCCGGGAGACACCAGCCACCACACCTCGTCCAGGCCGAGGCGCTTCATCACAGCTTCGGAAATCGCCACGTGTGCCCGATGCGGTGGATTGAAGGATCCACCGAGCAAGCCGATCCGCTGGCCGGGTGCAGCCGCAGGCACGCGGACGGCCAAGGATCCGAAGCTTTTGGAGAGGAGACGTACGGACATAGATTCCAAATCGAATGCGTTCAGGTGGCGGGCCTGACCGCACCGGCGAGACCGCCTCCGCCAAGCGGCCCTATTCTATCCGAGTGAAGATCAGACGGCTCCGGATCATATAGAGCACGACAAAGCAGATCAGCACGGCGATCGTTTTGGAAAGGGCCGGCGAGAAGCCGAATGCGTGAATGCCGACGCCTGTCCCGACCGCGGTGAGCACGAGGCCAAGGAGTCCTGTTACCAGGAATTCCGTAAACAGCCTCTTCTCGCTCTTGTGGCTGCCGTCCGCGCCGAACACGAACCGCTTCGAGAGATCATAGTTAAGCGTGAGCGCGATGGCGTAGGCGATAATACTCGCCGTGATAGGCACATCGTAAACATGGGTAAGTGAAAGGAAAATCGCGTAGTCGAGAGTGACGGTTACGAGGTTCACGCCCGTGTAGCGCAACAAGCGCCGCAGGCGATACGGCAGGTTGCTGTTGGACGCAACGCTTGGCGCCGCCGCTGGAGCGGTCGCGAGGGTGGGATCACCATTGTCCAGTGTCGTCACAATCAGCTCCTTGGCAGGCAGGCCCTGGCGCCTCCTGGCGAAAACTCTATCCGGCTTGCGCAAAATCGGCCCTGCGGCATCCCGTGCGGCACTGCAACCTAACGCCTAGCATGAGAATTTCTTGCTACCTAGGTAACAAAACGTCAGTATTTATCGAGGATTCGCTGATTGCCGGGCATTTTTCTCGGTCGCGTGTGGAGGTGACGGGTGAACTTTGTGTCCGAGCCCACAGCGCCGCTTCCAAAAAGCATCGAGGCTGACACCCAGCCGGGCGTACTGGATGCGGAGGCCGTTCGAGCCCTGAAGGCCCGGGACAACGCGACGAACTGGGTCTATTTCGTCCAGATCTACGCGCTCATCGTGGCCGTTATCGCCGGGGCGATTGCCGCCAACGATTGGCTCACGGCAAACGGCTTCGGTTTTGGCTGGATTGCTTCCGTCAACATCATTGCCGTCCTGATCCTGGGCGCCGCCCAACACCAGTTTGGCGGCGCGATCCATGAGGGTACGCACTTCCTGCTGTTCAAAAACCGCAAGCTCAACGAGCTGGCATCGGATTGGCTGGCAGCGTTCCCGATCTACACATCGACCTACCAGTTCCGCATCCACCACCTGGCGCACCACCAGTTCGTCAACGATCCGAAGCGCGACCCCGACATCGCCCAGCTCAAGGAGAGCGGGCACTGGCTGGATTTCCCGGTGCCTTCGATCGAGCTGGTTTGGGGATTTCTCAAGCGCCTCTCGCCCCTCAGGCTGCTGCGCTTCACGTTGTTTCGCGCCAAGTACTCGGCTGTCGGCTTCGACGGACACGCCTACATCGATCCCGACGACCAAAGCTCGAAATGGCCGTTACGCGTCGGCATTCTCTATGCGGTCGCTGCCCCGATCGCGACGGCAGAGACGATCCGGTTCGGAAATCCCACCATCGGCGTGTGGATCTTGATCGTGTCCACAGTTGTGGCGATCACTTGTCTGCTACTGACACCGGAGAAAGCCTTCAGCCAAACGCGCCTTGCGCCCGTCATCTCGCATCGCACGACCATGCTGAGCCGCGTGATCTATTTTGCGATCCTTTACGGAACCCTCACGGCGCTCACGGTCACGGACACGGCACCCGCGTGGCGGTGGTACACGCTCTATTGGGTCATTCCGCTTTTCACCTCGTTCCCGCTCTTCATGATGCTGCGCCAGTGGGTGCAGCATGGCAACGCAGATCGCGGGCGCTATACAAACACGCGCGTTTTCCTCACGGGCCCGATCGTACGCTACGCGATCTTTCCATGGGGCATGGACTACCATCTACCGCATCACCTGATGGCATCCGTACCGCACTACAACTTGAAGGATCTGCACGGGCTATTGCTGCGGGATCCGGTCTACCGGGAGAAGGGCGTTGTGTTGAACGGCTTCTTCCACTCCAGTGACGGCCCGTCTGCATTGCAGGCGCTGGGGCCGTCATATGCGCCGTCTCAGAGCGAGCGCGCGTACGTCGACAACGCAGCACTCGAATATGCGGAGCTTCGACACGCGTCGGACATCGCGGCAGAGGCTGCAGCGTCCGAGCGGTCGAGCTAGGCAACGATTTGGTAACCGCTCTCGGCGAATTGTTGGTGCGGGGACAATAGCGTTGAGCCGGACCCGCCTCGCGGCGGCAACCGGTTCCGGGAGCGGGACGGGTCATGAGGGCACGCCAGGATCTTGAGGTGCTGATCGTTGAGGATCGGCAGGTGATGCTCAAGATCATCCGGCGACTGATGGTTCAGCTCGGGTACGCGCGTGTCGACGAAGCCGCGAACGGCCTGCAAGCAATCGAGAAGATCCGACAGAAGCGCTACGATCTCATTCTGTCGGATTGGAATATGGACGGCATGAGCGGATTCGATCTCTTGAAGATCGTGCGTTCCGAACCGGAAACGCACGAGACGCCGTTCGTTCTTGTCACCGCCGAATCCAAGCCTGAGAACATTCTCGCTGCGAAGGCCGCAGGTGCGACCGGCTATCTGGTGAAGCCCTTCAAGCTCGACGTACTCGAGAAGACGCTCGACAGCGTGCTCGCCAAGAACGGCTTCGTGTCACTCGCCAGCGCGTGAAAACTACACCGGGCGGATCTGGCCGGTTCCACGTCCCACGTACTTGAAGCTCGTGAGCTGCTCGACGCCTACGGGGCCGCGCGCATGCAGCTTGCCCGTGGCAATGCCGATTTCCGCGCCGAAGCCGAACTCGCCGCCGTCTGCAAACTGTGTCGATGCGTTCCAGAGCACGATGGCGCTGTCGACTTCGTTGAGGAAGCGCTGCGCGGTGGCCTCGTCCGACGTGATGATCGCGTCCGTGTGCTGCGAGCCGTATTTCGCGATGTGCGCGATCGCCTCGCTGACGCCGTCCACGGTCTTGACCGCAATGACGGCGTCGAGAAATTCGTGGCCATAGTCGCTCGGTTCGGCAGCTTTCACACGCGCGTCCGCCGCTTGGGTGTCGGCATCGCCGCGCACTTCCGCACCCGCATCGAGCAGAGCTTTCACGAGTGTCGGCAAGTAGGAAGACGGTGCCGTCTTGTCGACGAGTAGGCACTCCGTCGCGCCGCAGACGCCGGTCCGCCGCATCTTCGCGTTGACCACAACCGATCGAGCCATGTCGAGATCTGCTTTCGCATCCACGTAGGTGTGGCAGATGCCTTCCAAGTGCGCGAACACCGGTACGCGCGCCTCATCCTGCACACGCTGCACGAGGCCCTTGCCGCCGCGCGGAACAATGACGTCGATTGCGCCCCCGAGACCCTGCAGCATGTGGCCGACGGCGTCGCGGTCCGTCGTCTCCACGTATTGGATCGCAGCTGCAGGCAGCCCGGCGGCGGTCAAGCCCTCGACGAGGCAGCGATGAATGGCGAGGCTCGAAAGATGGCTGTCTGAACCACCGCGCAGGATCGCCGCATTGCCCGACTTGAGGCTCAGCGCCCCCGCGTCGGCCGTCACGTTCGGCCGGCTCTCATAGATGATGCCGATCACGCCGATCGGTACGCGCACGCGCTGGATGTTGAGCCCGTTCGGGCGTGTCCAGTCGGCAAGCACGGCGCCGACCGGATCGGCGAGCGCTGCGATGTCTTCGAGACCTTTGGCGATGCCCGCGACGCGCGTCTCGTTCAGCACCAGCCGGTCGACGTAGGACTCGATCCGTCCGGCAGCCTTCGCGGCCGCAACGTCCTTCGCGTTGGCGTCCAGGATCTTCAGCGTGTCGCGCCGAAGCGCCCCCGCCGCAACGGTCAGCGCCTTGTCCTTGGCTACACGTGGGGCGAGCGCGAGCTGGCGGGCCGCATCGCGGGCCGCCACGCCGATGCCGCGCATCAGGGTGCCAAGAGTGTCGCTGTCGGTTGCTTTCTGCATCGTTCTGTACTTCGGAGCCTGAATGTCTTCGGTCAATCCGCTATTTGCGGTGAAGCGCCATGTCGTCGCGGTGGATCAGCTCTGGACCGCCCTCGAATCCCAGGATTTCGGCGATCTCGGAGGACTTCCGCCCCAGGATACGGGCCGCGTCACCCTTCGCATACGCAGAAAGCCCCCGTCCCAGTTCACGTCCGTCCGGCGCGCGGATGATTACGGCGTCGCCGCGCTCGAATTCGCCCTCGACGTGCGTCACACCGGCAACGAGCAGACTCTTGCCCGCAACGAGTGCCTTCTCCGCGCCCTCGTCGACGTGCAGCGTGCCGCGCGACTCGAGCTGACCCGAGATCCAGCGCTTTTTGGCTGTAACCGGGTCCTGCTTCGCGAGGAACCAAGTCACCTTGCATCCTTGTGAGATGGCGCGCAGCGGGTGCAGCACCTTGCCGGTGGTGATGACCATGTTCGTCCCGGCGCCGAGCGCGATACGCCCGGCCTCGATCTTGGTCTTCATTCCGCCCTTGGACAGCTCCGTCCCGGCGTCGCCGGCCATCGCCTCGATCTCGGAGGTGATCTCGGTCACGAGCGGAATGTGCTGGGCGTTCGGATTCTCGTTCGGCGGCGCCGTGTAAAGCCCGTCGATATCCGAAAGCAGCACGAGGCAGTCGGCCGACACCATGCCCGCGACGCGGGCCGACAGCCGGTCGTTGTCGCCATACTTGATCTCGGCCGTTGCCACCGTGTCGTTCTCGTTGACGACGGGAATGGCCTTGAGGGCGAGGAGCGTCTCGATGGTGTGCCAGGCGTTGAGGTAACGGCGGCGCTGCTCGGTGTCGCCGAGCGTAAGTAGGATCTGCGCGACCGTGAGCCCCGACTGGGCAGCCAGCTCCTGGTAGGCGTGCGCCAGGCTGATCTGCCCCACGGCGGCGGCGGCCTGCGATTGCTCGAGTTCGAGCGCGCCTTTCGGCAGGCCAAGCTTATGCCGCCCGAGCGCGATCGAGCCGGACGAGACGAGCACCACGTCGCGGCCCTGCCGGACAAGCTCCGTCACGTCGTCCATGAGCGACGCCAGCCAGTCCCGCTTGAGCTGGCCAGTGTCCCGGTCGGTCAGTAGCGCCGATCCGATCTTGACCACGATCCTTCGGGCCCGCGCCCATTCGGGACGAGCAAGAGAGGGTGCGGCGGCAGTGGCAATAGGCTGGGACATGCGGGCAGAGGGATGGGGTTCGCGCTGACGGGATTGAGGTGCGCTTCCCTACCACAGCCCGGCCGCCTTCGGCGAGATACCGATTGGCGCGGTTTACGAGGGTCTAGCCCTCGGAATTTCAGCCTCCGCCAGCCTCGGAGAGGCTTTTGGCCAAGGTATCCGCCGCCGGCACGCCGAGCTTGTTGTTCTTGGCGAGCCAGTCGCCGGCGGCCTTCATGCGCGCCTTGGGGGCGGCGTCGTCCTTGTCGGCAATGCGCGCCAGATAGAAGCCTGCGCCCGTCCGCGCAGCCGACCAGCGGGCGCCGTCCCAGGCCACGAAATGCACAATATCGCCCGGCTTGGCCGCGCCGCCTTGTTTGATGACCAGCGTGCCGGTGTTGCCGTCCCACTCGAACGTGGCGCAATCGCCGTCCCACGTCAGGAACGCGACCGTCGCCGACGGATCGCCCGGCGATTTGCCGGGCTGGCTGAGCGAGAGGTTGGCGCCGACCCACCGTGCTGACACGTTTTCTCCGGTGCACGTTTTGAAGTTGAGCTTGTTGTCCTCGTAGGCGAGCGTCTTAGCGGCAAGCGGCGTGGTCGCTCCGATGAGAGCGGCGGCGAGAACAAGCATCCGACAGGTCATGAGCATCTCCAGTTCGCATTGGCGGATGCGGACGTTCTGACACGCGGACGAGAGCCCGGAGAAGGCCGCAAAACCCCATAGGGGCTGACACTTTTGTGAGGCGCCGTGAGATCCGGGACGATGAGGCAAGCGATGCAGGAAGCTCTGCCCAACGCGCTGCCGATCTCTCTCTCAAGAAGCGGGGAAACTCACGCCTCATTGCAGCGCGTGTGCACACGTTAGGCGGATCGAAAAGAGTCCGAACCTCAGAAGTTCGTTTATCGAAACGGCTTAACGCGAGCGCGAAGTTGCTGAATTGGAGACTCCGTTAGTTCAATGATTTTACTTTGAAATATTGTTGTTCCAAAGTCTTTCAAGTGTAGCCTCAAGATAAACGAAGCAGTATGATGCTAGCGTTGTTTGCATCGCACCAAACAACGCCACTGACATCCCAAACCACAAAAAATGGAGTTCTCATGAACCTCCAAGAGCAGAGATTTGCCTGCTTGCGGATGGCGATGGAGCTCGGCTGCAAAGCCGACACGATCGTTCATCTCGCAAGGCAAATGAGTGAGTTTATAGAAGGAGCGCCGGCCGCTCCGACCGCCGCAGCAGCCGTCGAGGTTGCTCCGGTGGTCGAGATCGCGCCCGAGGCGGAAGCGCCTCGCGACGCGATCGCGGCATGCGGCACGGCACTCGCCGAGCCGGTCCTAGCTCCGGAACCCGAAGCGCCTGCCGAAGCCGCGGCCGAAGAGGTCGCTGCTGAACCGGCCGCAGAAGCAGAAGCCGAAGTCGCCGAAGCGGCGGCGGAAGCGCCTGTCGTTGCGGAAGAACCTGCTGCGGAAGCCGCCCCCGAGGAGGCAGCCGCTGCACCGGTTGAGGCAAGCGAAGGAGCGGAAGCACCCGCTGCTGCCGTCGAGGCCGCCGCGGAAGCCTCCGAGGAGGCCCCGGCTGCGGAAGTCGCTGCTGAGACCACGTCTGAGGCGGCGCCTGCCGCTGCCGACGCTCCCGCGGAAGCCGCACCGGCTGAGGAAGCCCCTGCCGTTGAGGCTCCGGTCGAAGCGGCACCTGAGGAAGCCGTCGCTGAAGCTGCCGCGGAGGAACCAGCTGTCGAAGCTGCTCCTGCAGAGGCAGAAGCTGCAGCGGCTGAGGAAGCCCCTGCTGCTGAAGCCGCAGCTGAAGCAACGGTGGAACCTGCTGCGGAAACGCCGGCTGAAGCCGCACCTGCCGAAGCCGCCGCCGAGGCACCTGCTGAAGAAGCTCCTGCCGCTGTAGAGGCCGCGCCGGAAACGGTTGCGGAAGCTGCTCCGGACGAGGCGCCCGCCGCCGAACCCGAGGCTGAGAACGCTGAGGAGACAGTGGAAGCAGAAGCCGCAGCCGAAGAAGAAAAGTCGGAAACTGAGGTCGCACCCGAGGCGATCGCCGCACTGAATGGAGCAGCAGAGCCAGCCGCGGCTCCCGTTGCACCGGCTGAATAAAAAGAAACGAGCGCACGTCGAGCCGTCTTTGCGCAGGGACGGCAAGAGGGAAGATACGGTTCAAGATTAGGAGGGCGGGCTGGCTGTGAGGCCTTCAGCCAGTTCGCTCGACACCAAAGGCCAGATCAGCCTGACCTAGATGATGCTCTGCGCGTAGAGGTCCGTGCGCCGGTCGCGGAAGAAGCCCCAGTCAGCGCGATAGCTCTCGATCAGCGTCAGGTCGAACGTGTGCACGAGCACGCCTTCGTCCATTGCGCCGAGGCGCTCGACCAGTTCGCCGCGATGATCGGCGATGAACGAATGCCCATAGAACTTCTGCTTCACGCCCTCATTGTCCTCGATACCGATGCGGTTCGCCGCCACGATCGGCACGGCGTTTGAAACCGCGTGCCCTTGCATGGCGCGCTGCCACTGCAGATGCGTGTCGAGCGACGAGTCATACGGTTCCGATCCGATGGCCGTCGGATAGAACAGCACCTCGGCGCCTTCCACCGCCATGGCGCGCGCCGTCTCCGGATACCACTGGTCCCAGCAGATACCGACGCCGATATGCCCGCGCTTTGTCTTCCACGTCTTGAAGCCGGTGTCGCCGGGCCGAAAGTAGTACTTCTCCTGGTAGCCGGGCCCATCCGGGATGTGGCTCTTGCGGTAGACGCCGAGGATCGCGCCATCCGCATCCGCGATCGCGACGCTGTTGTAATAGCGCGGCCCATCCTTCTCGAAGAACGAGATCGGGATGACGACGCCCAGTTCACCGGCGAGCTTCTTCAACGCGAGAACGCACGGATGCTCGTCGACCGGAAACGCGGTCTCGAACCACTTCGGATCCTGCTTAGTGCAGAAGTAGATGCCCTGGAACAGCTCGCTCGGCAGCACAACGTCGGCGCCGCGCTGGGCAGCCTCGCGCACGAAGCGTTCCGTCTTCGCGATGTTCGCCGCCATATCGTCGCCGTAGGACGTCTGGATGCTCGCGACCGTGATGCTGCGATGCTTCATTAGAGAGGTTCCTGCTGGGTGATGCAGTGGAAGGAGCCGCCGCCGGCTTCGCCGCAGCCGAGCAGGCCGCGCGAGGAAACACCGACGACTTTGCGATCGGGAAACACGGCTTGCAAGGCCTTGAGCGCCGCATCCTGCGTCGGCGTGCCATAGACTGGCACCACCACGACGCCGTTGGCGATGATGAAGTTCATATGCGAGGCAGGCGAGACCTCGCCAAGGGCATTGCGGTAAAGGCCCACACCCGGAATGCGGATGACGTCGAGCTTGCGGCCGGCCGCGTCCGTCGCCTCGGAAAGCCGGGCGGCGATCGCGTCGAGAATGGTGGCGTTTGGATCGTCGGGACCGGCGGCCGCCTGACACACGACGCGGCCCGGCGCGACGAAGCGGGCGATGTTGTCGATGTGCCCGTCCGTGTGGTCGCCGATGAGGCCCTCGTCGACCCAGATCAGCTTCTTGGTGCCGAACGCGTCGCGCAGCGCGGCTTCCGCCTGCTCGGCGGTCCAGCCGTTGCGGTTCGGATTGAGAAGCGTCTGCTTGGTGGCGAGCACGGTCCCTTCGCCATCGTGGTCCACCGCGCCGCCTTCGAGCACGAAGTCGAAGCGGCGGATCGGCGTGCCCGCCATCTCGGCTACGGTATCTCCGACTGTAAGGTCGTCCGGCAGGTCGTACTTGCCGCCCCAGCTGTTGGTCTGGAAGCGCAGCGCCACGCGATCGTTGCCCGCATGCGCGAAGATCGGTCCCGTGTCGCGCAGCCAGATGTCGCCGTACTTGGCCGAGACCAGCTCCACCTCGGTGCCGACCGCAGCCAAGGCCGTCGACGCTGCTTCCTCGCCGTTGACGAGCAGCCGCACCGCGTTGCTCTCCGCTAGCACCTTGACGAGCGCGGCCACGTCGCGGCGTGGCGCGGCGAGGTCGTCGTTCCACTCGGAAGCATCGGCGGGCCACGCCGTCCAGATCGCGGCCTGGGGCGCCCACTCGGCAGGGACGACGGTCGTCGTGTCGGTCATGAAGCTCGTATCCTTCGCGCGCGGTTTTTTTTCCGAGGAGCGGTCATGCCCCTTAGAACGTGCCATTGCAATAATTCAGTGAAGGTTGAAGCGGTTGCGGGTGCCGCAGCGCTATATGGGCGGTATCGCCCGCTTCACAAGAACGGGCAAACCCTCTACAAGATGGCCAGGCCGAGCCGCCATCGAGACTGGCGGCATTTGTCGGTCAACGCATTGATAACGATGCGGAATGCGGGTGTAGTTCAGAGGTAGAACGTCAGCTTCCCAAGCTGAATGTCGAGGGTTCGATTCCCTTCGCCCGCTCCAGTCCCCGGCTCGTTTCCGAGTCTCGGCATTGTCACCGCTGACAAACCTTTCTTGTTCTCACGCCTGCCAATGCCGCTTCGGCCGCCATCCACGGTCACTATTTGCTGACAGCATACCAGCGCATGCACTCGTAGCTTTTGATCGAGCTCGGGAAGGGCATACGCGCGAGCTTCTCTTTGAGATCCCAAACGTAGGATTCGCAGGCCGCAACGTCCGGAAACTGGCGCGGGTGTTCCTCACGGTCCTTTCCATTGATTTGCAGAACCATGAAAAGCGTTGCTGCGTCCATGTGCGGATTCCCCAGCGATGCGTTGAGGACTGACAGATCATTTCGGCCGGACAATGACGAAAGCCCCAGAGGGCTTGCCTCCGAGGCTGCTGCCTGTGTGAGGCGGGATGCTCGGCCCTACTTGTTGCCGGGCAAATCCTTCATCGCCTTGCCGGTGAGGCTGCCGTCATCGGCTTTCGCCGTCGGCATGGAGGTCGAGCCACCGCCGGTAACGCCCGGCGCATCCTTCATCGCCTTCGCGGTGAGGCTGCTGTCGTCGGGCTTGGCCGTTGGATTGGCGGTCTTGCCGTTGTTGGTATGGCCGGGGAGATCATGCATGGCTTTCCCGGTCAGGCTTCCATCTTGAGGCACGGGGGCCTGAGCCAGCGCGATCGAGGAGGATGCGGCCAGCAATACTGCCACGAGGAGGGGCTTCGTCATTGTCTTCTCCAATCTGTAGGACGAGCGAGTTGCCGTGCGCGCACATGGGATGTACGGCGGAGAAGATGGTGGGTTTCAAACGAGAGGACGTGATCGGGCTAGGGTTTGTCCGCGCTTGCAGGCGTGGCAGGCATCACCCGCCAGACGATGTTGCCCACGTCGTCCGCGACGAGCAGCGCACCCGCCTTGTCGATCGCAACGCCGACAGGGCGCCCGAGGGCCTCGCCCTTGTCGTTCAGGAAACCTGTCAGGATGTCCTCAGGCTCGCCCGCGGGTTTGCCGTTTTTGAAAGGGATAAAGATCACTTTGTAGCCGCTCGGAGGCTCGCGGTTCCACGAACCATGCTGTCCGATGAACACGCCGTTTCTCTGCCGTTCCGGCAGCAGCGTGCCGCCTGAGAATGTCAGACCGAGCGAGGCCGTGTGTGCGCCGAGTGCGTAGTCGGGTACGATCGCTTTTGCGACGAGCTCCGGATTCGGTGGCTTAACGCGCTCGTCGACATGCTGGCCGAAGTAGCTGTAAGGCCAACCGTAGAAGCCGCCGTCCGCAACGGACGTCAGAAAATCCGGTAGGAGGTCGTTGCCGATCTCGTCGCGCTCGTTGACGACAGTCCATAGTTCGCCCGTCGAGGGCTCCCACCCCATGCCGTTGGGATTGCGCAAGCCGGAGGCGAACACTCGAGTGCTTCCGCTCTTGAGATCGACCTCAAGGATCGCAGCGCGGTTTTTCTCCGCCTCCATGCCGTTCTCGGCAACATTGCTGTTCGAGCCGACGGTGGCGAACAGCTTTGTACCGTCCTGTGAAGCGATGATGTTCTTGGTCCAGTGGTGATTGAACGGCAGGCCCGGAAGAGCGGCGACTTTCACGCCTGCCTCTTTGATCTCGGTCTCGCCCTCTTTGTAGGGGAAGCGCACGATCGCGTCCGCATTGGCGACGTAGAAGTCTTGTCCAATGAGCGCCATTCCGAACGGCGAGTGCAGGCCCGAAAGAAATACGGTGCGCGTCTCTGCGACTCCGTCGCCGTTGTCGTCGCGAAGCAGCGTGATGCGGTCTGCGCTCGATACGCCCGCTCCGGCGTACGTCATGACCTTGCCCATGACCCAGCCGGCCACGCCTGACTTCCCGCCGCTGCCCTCGGGCTTGTTGGTTTCCGCAACGAGGACGTCTCCGTTGGGAAGAACATAGATCCAGCGCGGATGATCGAGCCCGCCTGCAAGGGCACCAACAGCGAGTCCTTGCCCCGCCGTCGGCTTGCCGCCTTCAGGCCAGCCAATCGCCTTCGCAACTTTTACGGTCGGAATGGTTTGCGCTTTGGGTTCGGGCAAGGTGGGGTTCGGTCCTATGGTCGCGGACTCCGGCAGAGAGGAGTCGTCTCCGCAGGCCGAGAGCATGAACCCGGCGAGCATCGCAAGGACGATTGGCAGCGTTTGCACGTAGAGCCTCCCACTGAGATGCGGGATTCCTACGACGCCCGCTGATAGTTCGAAGTTCCAAGTTTATTCGACGTTGGCCTTACGCTCCCGTTCGGCCGGAATCTCGACGGCCTTGCCAAGCGCCTCGCGGACGTAAAGCCGCCGCACGGCAACGTCCCCGACAATGGCGAGCGGATAACCCAGCACGAAGCCGAGCGGCCCGAATAGCAGTCCCATCGCGACGGTGGCAAAGAGCCCCACGGCCGCAGGCATCTCCACGACGCGACCGACGACAAACGGCATGATGACGTTGTTCTCGAGCTGCTGGACGATGATAGCGACCGCCAGCGCCCAGAGCGTAACATCCAGCCCTTGCCCTGAGGCGAGAAGCAACGCGGGGATGGCGCCGAGGATCGGTCCCACGATCGGAATGAACTCCAGCACACCCGCGATCAGTCCCAAGGCGAGCGGCGAAGGTACGCCGACGAGCCCCATGCCGATGCCGGTCAACGTTCCGACGATGGCCATGGCGATGAGTTGGGCCTTGAGCCATCGCGAAAGCGCGAATCCGCTGTCGTCCACGGTGGATGTCACGATGGTGTGCCAACGCTCAGGGAAGAGCGTGATCAGTCCGCGCCGGTAGATGTCGGGCGAGGCCGCGAGGTAGAGGCCGCCGACGACAGAGAGCGCAAATCCGGTTACAGCCGCGACAACGCTCGAGCCAATCGACATAGCCCCCGATGCAACCGCGCCGAGCATGGACCCGCCGAAATTCTTCGAGAGCGAGTCGAGCTGGAATTGCTGCGCCAGCCGGGCAAAGGCGGCAGGTGCAGTCTGCACGAGATAAGCTGTCTGGTTTGCCAGGCTGGTTCCGAACTGCAGAACGAGTCCCGAAAGTAGGAGGACGATGGCCAAGACAACAATGACCAGCGCCCACGGCCTGCTCATGCCGGTCGTCTGGACGAGGGGCGCGCTCATTGCGCGAAAGGCAACGGCAAAGAGCACAGAGGCGAAGATAAGCAACAGAAGTTCGGAAAGAGCCCACAGCGCGAGAGCGAGCGCGCCAATGGCAAACACGGTGAGCACACGGCGAATGAAAACCCATTCGGACATCATGATCGCTTGCTCTAGTCCACGCGGCGGCGCCCCACGAAAAACTCGAATGTGCGAGAGGCTCGCGCGGAACGGGATCCACACGAGCCTCCACAGATGTTGAACGCTGATTGGCTGGAAGGGTTCCGGCGGGCGTTAGTGGGCCCAATAGGTCGGCGCGCCATAGTGCTCGTGCGTCCGTGTCTCCCACGCGCGATCGGTCCACGAGTCGTCGCTGAATTCGGGAGCATTGCGCAGCTGGGACTCGGTAATGCCGGTTCGGTATCCAGCGACCTGCGTGTCGTATTTCAGGGCCGTCCATGGGATCGGATAGTGGCTATGCGCAAGCCCCAGGATGCCGCCAAAACTCATCACGGCATAAGCAACGCGACCTGTCGTCTTTTCGATCAGAAGGTGGTCGATCTCGCCAATGACCTCGTCGTCGGCGCCGATGACGTCCGTGCCGTGGACGTCCTCGCTGGAAATCAGGCGATGATCGGGGTGTGCGGTGGCTCGAGCCATGGGTGTCCTCCGTATTGTGATCCGGTTGTTGCCGATTGCTTCATAAACCGCCGCCAGCCGCTTTTTGTTTCACTTGAAAGCTTTGCGTAGCTGCAAGTGCGCATGGCAGCGAAACTGCACTGCGGCCGAAAGCCCGGGAACTTGAGGCGCGTGCAAAGGTTATGGCCGCAGGGGAGGATGTTTACCGCGACCACCTGGAGAAGAAAAAATGACAATGAAGAAGCAGATGATGATCATGGTCCTCGCGACATCTGTCGGTGCCATCGGCTCTGTGTCGGTGATGGCGCAGGCGCCCGGTAAGCTTGACAACCAAAACGCCGTGGCGGACCCCGCCAAGCCGAACTCTGGCCCGGGTGTTCAGGGCGCTCCCGATACGCGCACAGGACCTGCAACACGCGCGCCGGGCGGCGCATCGACCGAAGGTATGTCGACGGGTGAAGGCGGCGCCACCACCACCCCGAGCCAGGACTCGAGCGGCGTGGAAGGTATGCCAGGCAACAAGAGCGGCCCTGCGACGAAAGCGCCATCTGATGGCTCTGCGCGGTAACGCACAATCGCAAGCCGCTTATGTGAAGGATCGAGAGTTTAACTTTCGATCCTTTTCGTTTGGCGTTGGCCTCCTACAGCATATCCCGCGAACGAGGATCGCTCTCGCGGCGATCCTCTTCTTCTGGAGGTCCATATCGAGGCAATGCCCCCGGGCGACGCGAGTTCCTCGCGTTCGCCATTGTCGATTTTAGTACGACCGTCACGGAACCGTTCGCTGCGCATCGCCCTTTACGAAACAGGAGAGGCAGCGTTGAGCGAATGAGGGAAGCACCAATTTGCAATGTCTTCCAAGGAACTGTCCTGCAGCCGGCAAGTTGGAAATTAGAGGCGTGCGAAAGGAGTAGGCGCCCAAAGGAGAGAACAATGGAGAGAGAGTTTGGAGCAGAAATCGTGAGGTCCTTCGGTACGCATTTGAAGCGTACTTACCAGCTTGATGAGAGCGACCTGCCGCGAGAAATTGTGGTTTGCCTGGAGAAGCTGCAGGACGCTGAGCATCGGATTTCGCCCATGGGCGCATCCCGGCCGTCAGAGGATCAAGACCAGGCTCGAAGATAGGGAGGAGCGGACAAACGCTCCCTTCCGGCGAGGGACCCCACTCGGCAACTACCCAACACCGACGAAAACCAGCAGATGGCCCCGGGGCAGTGCAAAGCCGTCCGATCCCGCCGGTAGATCTAATCCCGGCGCACGGGTTCCCACGGACGGATCGTGGCAGTCGCGGCGCGCTGGAAGCACATTGCGAAACCCCAGGCCAAGCCTTGGGGTTTTTTCGTGAGCAAACGCACCAAGGCCAGCTTCACGCGCTCGCGATAGCGGATGCGGAAATGGGTGGTACCGCCCCTTCACATCGGGGGTGTTCACGACCCGAGGGGCGGCAAAGGGGCATGGGCCAGCGGACTTGCTTACCGAGCCCGCGGAATATGCTGGCTGGCCCTTGCACGATGCGACATTTTATAACATAGGAGATGTTACCTTGTAACATCGAAAGTTTCCATGTCCGCCCCACCCCTTCTTTCCCAGCTCAACCGGGTCTTTATTGCCGTGCCGCCGCATGCCTCGAGAAGGGGACCGGAATAGAGAATGTCGTTGCGCAGATACATTGGCCTCGTCAGTCCTTTCGGACCCAGCAAGTCTGAGTCCCTGAGCGCCACCCTTATTCGCAATATTTCGGTTGTGCTGGCGCTGACGCTGATTTTCAGCGTTGTGCTCACCTATTGGCAGGCGGCAAACAAAGTCGAGACCGAGGTCGGCGCCGCGCTCTCCATTGCAGAGAAGACGGTACGCAAGGTGATCCAGGAGATCGCCCACGACGAGGATCCGCGTCTCCAGCTCGTGCGTCTCGTGCGCGTCTTCGATGGCAACCGCCACGTGAGGGCGACGTTCGTCGAGCCCGAGCCGATCGGCGCGCGCGTATCGAGTTTCGTGGCGCCTGCCGAAGAGTTGCCGGAATGGTTTTACGCCTTGATGGCACGACCGGCCGAAGTCATCCGCATTCCCTTGCCGGATGGGTTGGCGAACTTCGGCACATTCGAGCTCGAATCCGAGCAGCGGGGCGAGGTTGGCGAAGTCTGGGACGATTTCTTGCTGAAGCTGGCCATGCTGACCGTCTTCTGCGCGCTCGTCGCGACGCTTGTCTACATTACGGTCGGCCGTGCGCTTGAGCCGCTACCCAATCTCTCCAAGGCCTTCGAACAGCTTGGCGGCGGCGACTACTCCGTTCGCGTGGCGGAGAGCGGGCCGACTGAACTCGCGAAGCTCTGCACGGGCTTCAACGAGATGGCAGACCGCCTCGGTCTGATGGAAAAGCGCAACCAGCAGCTCAACGAGCAACTCGTGACGGTCCAGGAGGAAGAGCGAGCGGATCTCGCCCGCGACCTGCACGACGAGGTCAGTCCGTTCCTGTTCGCCGCCGATGTCGATGCGTCGAGCATACGGCAGATGGCCGACAGAGACGTCCCCGATCCCGCGGCCCTCGCCGCGCGCGCCGACGCCATCCGTGAAGCCGTCGCGCACATGAAGAAGCATGTGAAGTCGATCCTTAACCGCCTTCGCCCTGCCGTGCATCTCGAACTCGGCCTCGCCAACGCCATCGAGACGCTTGTGGTTTCGTGGCAGTTCCGCAATCCCGACGTTACCTTCAACGTCGACGTGACCGACCGCGGATGCGGCCAGAAGCTCGATACCGTCATTCATGGCATCGTGCGCGAGGCCATCGCCAATGCGTTCAAGCACGCCAAGCCGACCGAAATCGATGTCGAGGTCACGCGCGACGCTGACGACAATGTTCGCGTCCTCGTTCGAGACGATGGCGGCGGGCTGAAGCCTGCGAGTCTGTCGAGCGGCTTTGGTCTCATCGCCATGCGGGAGCGCGTCACCGCATTGGGTGGAACGCTTGATATTCAGAACAGGAAAGATCGCGCCGGAGTTGTTGTGGACGTCCGGCTCCCGATCCGTGAAAGTTATGCCGCTTTCGACGGGTCGGCCGATCCAGGGGACAACGTATGAAGGTACTCGTCGTCGATGATCACGCAGTTGTGCGGCAGGGGGTTCAGCGCCTTCTGTCGACGCTGCCGAATGCCGTTCTATTCGAGGCTGCGACGGCCCACGAGGCGCTTGCGATTGCGCGCAAGGAAAATCCGGACGTGGTCGTTCTCGACATCAATCTCGAAGGGGCGAGTGGACTTGAGCTGCTTCGCCGGTTCCGCATCGAGAGTCCGTCCGCGCGCGTGTTGATGTTCAGCATGCATGGCGAGCCGATCTATGCCAACCGCGCTCTCAAGGCGGGCGCCTACGGCTATGTCTGCAAGAGCGCCGGCGCCGACGAACTGACGACGGCCGTTCTGCGCGTTTTCGAAGGAGAGCGCTATCTCGACAGCACTATGGCTGGCGAATTGGTCATGAGCAGCGTTCGCGCCGAGGATCCGTTGCGCAAGCTCACGAACCGCGAGATCGAGATTCTGCGTATGCTCGGGGAAGGCAAAAGCCTGCAAGGCATCGCGGATGCCATCGGCATTGCCTACAAGACCGTTGCGAACTCCTGCGGCCGCATCAAAGAAAAGCTCGATCTGCCGCGCACATCCGACCTCATTCGCTTCTCCATCGAGAACCGCCGCAATTGACCTTGGAAACCATGCTGACCAATATCGGGAAATAGTCCCGCCTGTTTCCCGGGAATTTCGGATGCTACCTTTATGAGGCGCAAGGAGGCGAGTGCACATGAAAATCCTGGTCGTCGATGATCACGCCATTGTCCGCGAAGGCGTCCGCCGCCTGCTCGCGACCATCTCCGGCGCTGAGATTCACGAAGCCGCCACGGCCCAGGATGCGATGACCCTGTCGCGTTCGGTTAACCCTGACGTCACTGTCTTGGATATTAATCTCGACGGATCGAGCGGGCTCGAGCTGCTGCGCCGCCTCAAGGCCGAGAACGGTGCATCGCGCATCGTCATGTTCACGATGCACTCTGAGCCGAGCTATGCGATGCGCGCGCTCAAGGCTGGTGCGGCGGGATATGTGAGCAAAAGCGCTGACGCTGGAGAGCTGGTGACGGCGGTCAAGAAGATCGCGTCGGGCGACCGTTACCTCGATCGCACCATGGCGAGCGATCTGGTATTCAGCTCGTCTTTCTCGGAAGACCCGCTGCAGAAGCTGTCGAACCGAGAGATCGAGATCTTGCGCCTTCTGGGCGAGGGCAAGAGCCTGGCGGAAATCGCGAGCACGTTCGGCATCGCCTACAAGACCGTCGCGAATTCCTGCAGCCGGTTGAAGGAAAAACTCGGCGTCGAGCGGACCGCAGATCTCATCCGCCTCTCCGTCGAGCGCCGCATCCAATAGATTGGATCTAACGCGCGAGACGTTCCCGCGTCAGCGTCTTGGCCAACTCGACGGCTGGCTGATCGAACGGATCCAGGTTCAATAACCGTCCGGCCAGGATCGTCTCGACCATGAAGTGCATGAGCAGCGCGCCCATCGAGCGCTCGTCGAGCGTGTCGAGATCGAAGGTGCGCACGGGCCGCCCGGCCTGCGTCAGGGCTTCGGCGATCGCGTGCGCCTGGGCATCCACGACGTCTCCGATTGTTTTGCCCCCGAGGAAGCTCTGACCCGCGAGCTTCGCCATTTCGGCGTCGAGTTTCGGGCCTTGCCCTGCGCTCGCGACCCGCACGACCGTGACAGCGATCTCGCGCGGCCCATCCATGAAGAGCTGAAGCTGACTGTGCTGATCGACCGGACCGATGGCGGGCACGGGCGTGGTTCCTTCACCGCCCTTGCCGAGGCTTTCGGCCCACAGCTGCACGTACCAGTCCGAGAAGCGTCCCAGACGGTCGTTGTAGGGCATCAGCACGAGCGTGCGGATGCCGCGCTCCTTGGAGAGGCCAATGGCCGTCGCCGCACCGATCGCCGGAGCGAACGCAGCGGGGAACGAGCAAGACACGAGGTTGTCGATCACTTCGCGCGCGCCCGCGCGGATCTTGCGCGCATCGAGCCCGCGCGCCATCGCCGGCATCAGGCCCACGTTCGTCAAGCAAGAGAAGCGCCCGCCGATCCCTATGTGATGCTCCAGCATCGGGATGCCGAGGCTGCCAAGCAGGGCACGAAGGCCATTGGTTTTGCCCGGCTTGTCCGGCTCGGTGATGCCGAGGAACATGTCGGGAATGCGCTTTTCGAGCCCTGCCTCTTTAACGGCGGTCAGGGTGATCAGAAGCTGCGCCAGCGTTTCGGTCGTGCCGCCCGATTTCGACGTGACGACAAAGCGCGCCTTTTCGAGATTGAGCCGGTTCAGACCGGCAGAAAGCGTCACCGAATCGAGATTGTCGTAGAAGCGCGTGCGGGGCCTGACGCGCTTGGGCTCTGAGCAGCACGCGACGCCAGGAAGCCCCCAGCCGCCGAGCTGGGCCAGCGTCTGGCCGCCGAGACCAGAACCACCCGTGCCGAAGAAGACGATCGTCTCGGCTCCGTCCGACAGCTTGTTCAAAGCCGCCTCGGCCGCATCGAGGTCCGCCGTCTCTTCCGAAATTTTCAGCAGCGGCAGCCGTCCGCTGGCGTAGTCCGCCTTGAGATCGTGCAGGGCCGGCCCGAGCTTTTCGAGCCAGCGGCCGAGCTCACCCTCGGTGAGACCGTGCGCGCCGATGGCACCCGAAAGGCATCCGGCGATCGACTGGCGATAGGGAGCGGTAGAGGAGGCAGGGAGGGGCTTGTTCATGGCAACCCGCATAACCGGCTGAAGGGAAGGGAGTTCCGCGGGAGGCGTAGCCGTTTTCGTCGCATCCGCCAAGGCCGATGTCCTCTCCCCGTTCATGACGGGGAGAGGTGACTTCCGGAAGGCGGAATCAGCCCTTTTTGTCGGCAGTGGCCGTCGCCGGCTGGCCGACGATAGTGACGATGAGGTCGTTAGTATCGAGCAGCCGCTTGGCGACGCGCTTCGCGTCCTCGATTGTCAGCGCCTCGATCATCTTGTTGCGCTTGTCGATGTAATCCGGGCCGAAATCGTCTTCCAGGAGGCCCAGGAGCTGGCTCGCGATCTTGGAGTTGGTATCGAAGCGCAACGCGTAGGAGCCGATCAGATACTTCTTCGCGTTCTCCCACTCCTCCGGCGTCGGCCCTTCGTCGGCAACCTGCTTCAGCTCCTTGCGGATGAGATCGATCGACTGCGTGATGGCGTCGGCCCGCGTGGCAACACCACCGGAGAAAATCGACGTGTGCTTGAACGGCTGGATGTAGCTGTACACCGAGTAGGCGAGGCCACGCTTCTCACGCACCTCTTCCATCAGCCGCGAGGCGAAGCCGCCGCCGCCGATCAGCTGGTTCAGCACGAATGCGGTCATGAAGTCCGGATCCTTGCGCTGCATGGCCGGCAGGCCGAACATCGCCACGGATTGCGGAACTTCCATCGTGATCCACTTCTCCTTGCCGCCCGCAATAGGCTTCGTCTGCGGCACCGGAGCAAGATCGGCCTTCTCGGGGAGATCGCCGAAGACCTCGTCGAGAAGCTTCCCGAGCTGCTCCGGCGTGATGTCGCCGACGGCGACCACCTTGAGATTGCTGCGCGCGAAGTTGCGCTTGCGGAAGGCTTCGAGGTCGTCGCGCGTGATCGTGCTGACGGACGCTTCCGTGCCCTGCGACGGCCGCGCGTAGGAATGTCCCTGGAACGCGGTTGCGAACCATTCCCTGGCCGCAACCTTCTCGGGATCGCGATCGGAGTAGACGAGGTTGGCGAGAAGCTGGCCGCGGATGCGCTCCACCGCGTCCTGATCGAAGCGCGGCTTCGTCAGCGCGAGCTTGAGCAGCTTGACCGATTCATCCCGGTTCTCGGTCAGCGTCTCGAAGTTGCCGTAGAACGCATCTCGGCTGTCCTCGAAGCGCATGCGCATCGCGAGGGTTTCCATCTGCTCCTGGAAATCGCTCGATTGGATGTCGCCCGCACCTTCATCGAGCATCGCGGAGAGGAAGTTCGCGACACCGTCCTTGCCCTCCGGATCCTGGGAGTTGCCACCCTCGAACGAGAACTTGAGTGCGAGCAGCGGATTCTCGTGGGCTTCCACCAGCCAGGCTTTGATGCCGCCGGGGCTTTTAACTTCTTCGATTTTCATGGCGTGTGCGGGCCTGGCAAAGGAGACGACGAGAGCAAGCACGAGGACAGTCAGCGACATCGCCATGTCGATACGGGCGACACGTGCGATCGAGCGGCGGAACATATCCATTGAGCGGTCCTTGCGACGGGTGCTTCTGTCGGGAAGCACAACAAACAAACGTTATGAGCGGCTCTTGGGCGCTGGCTGCTCGGCGTGGGTGGGCCCTTCGGACGGCGTGAGATAACCCGTCACCGACCGCTTGAGATCGAGATAGGCGTTCGCTGCCCGCTTGATGTCGTCAACCGTCACCTTCTTGAGCGCGTCCGGCCAGCCCTCGATCTGCTGCACGGTACGGCCAAGCGCGAGGCCCCAGCCGTAGCGGCGAGCCAGAGAAGCCTGGTCGTCGTTCTCGTAGATGTAGTCGGCGATATAGCTCGAGCGGGCGCGATTGAGCTCAGCCTCGGTCACGCCGTTCTCACGGATCTCAGCCAGCACCTTGTCGATGGCGGCTTCAACCTTCGGAAGGTCGTCGCTGCCCCCCGCGGCAATGGCGTAGAGGCTGATCGTGCCGTAGTCGAGACCCGAGCCCGAATAGCTGCCGCCGGCCGACGAGGCGATCTTGTCCTCGACGACGAGGCGCTTGTAGACGCGGCTCGTCGGGCCATCGGCGGCGATCTTCATGAGAAGATCGAGCGCTTCGGCTTCACCCGGCTTTGCGGTCATGTAGCTCGGCACGACGTAGTCGCGGTGGAACGAGGCCTTGCCTGCGCGCGGATCGGAATACTCAACGCGGCGTGCAGCCCGCTGCGGCGGATCCGTCGGACGCTCGCGCGTTGCGCCCACCGTCGGATTGCGTGGGATCTTACCGTAGGTTTTCTCGGCAAGCGCCTTGACCTCATCGGCGGTCACGTCGCCGGCCACCACGAGCACGGCGTTGTTCGGCGCATAGAAGTGCTTGTAGAAGGTGAGCGCGTCGTGCGGAGAAAGCTTCGCCATCTCATGTTCCCAGCCGATGACCGGGATGCCGTAGGGATGCGAGTAGTAGAGGGCCGCGTTCATCTGCTCGTCCATGATCGCGGCCGGGTTGTTCTCGATGCGCGAGCGGCGCTCCTCGAGGATGACGTCACGCTCGGTCAGCACCTCCTTCTCGGTCAGGCGCAGGTTGACCATGCGGTCCGCTTCCATGTCCATGACCGTCTCCAGACGGTCCTTGGAGATGCGCTGGAAATAGCTCGTCACGTCGTGGCCGGTGAACGCGTTGTCCTGGCCGCCGAGGCGCGCAACGATCTTCGAGAACTCGCCGAGCGGAATCTTGTCCGTCGACTTGAACATCAGGTGTTCGAGGAAGTGCGCGATGCCAGAGACGCCCTTGGGCTCGTCTGCCGCGCCGACCTTGTACCAGATCATGTGCGTGACGACCGGCGCGCGGTGGTCGGGAATGACGACGACCTGCAGGCCGTTGTCGAGGGTGAATTCAGAGGTGCGGGGTTGAGCGTGAAGCTGTGACGGTGCGATAGCGAGCATGATCGAGCCGATCCAGGTGAGAAGGCGCAGAACGCCCGGTGAATTCATCATATGATCCTCGGTGGCGAGAGATCGCGCGGGGGACGCTAGCTGTCCGGCGCCGACCGGCAACGCAAAAAACGAATGCAGCAGATCTCGGCATTCGGGGGACTGTTGTCAAATGACAACGAGTTCATGTCGCGGTGATTTTGGGCTGCGATGAGCCGTATAAGAAATTGTAATGTCTAAATAAACGCGACCGATCCAAAAACGCGTGCGGAGCTCAGTCCCGCAGCTCACTGGTCTTCGCCCTGGTCCGCGTCGTCGCCCTTGTTCCACTGCTGAATGGCGGTCAGGACGGACGCGCGGCACGGACCCAAAGGACCGGCGGCTTGATCGGCATTCTGGTCGCCGTGGGCCTGTGCGAGCTCGTAGTTCTTCTTGCAGTACTCGGCCTGCTGGCGTTCGAGCTCCGCGCGCGAGGTCTTCTTGATCTTGTCGGGATCCTGGAGCGACGCGATCTCGGAGGTGGCGACCTGGCTCTCGGGTGGCGCGCCGGGTTCCGGAATACGCTCCGTGTTGGGCGGCATGACGAGCGGCGCACGCGCCGCTATTTTGGGATCGCCGCCACTGGACTTTTGACCATTGAGGCCGACGACATCGAAAATCTTGCCGTTGAGCTCGACATCATCCGCAGAGCAGCCGGCAATAGCGAGCGCAAACGGAACAGCGAGCACACGCCCGAGGAACGCACGGCTGGTCAAGCATTTGGACATTGTCAAAATCGCCCGCCCCCTGTTTTTCCGATCGAGTCTCGCACCTTAAGGTACGGAGCTACATCGGCTTTGCGGCGTCTTTGCGACTCCCTGCAAACGAGTCATACAGGAGGGCCGCTACCCCGGCAACAATGGCCACATCGGCGATGTTGAACACGTACCAGTAAAACCCGAACGCGTGCAGAGAGAAGAAGTCTGCAACCCCGCCGATCAGGATCCTGTCGAGGCCGTTGGCCAGAGCCCCGCCGATGATCAGGCCAAGCGCCCAGGCCATGATACGGCCCGTTCCGGCAGCCGCCAGCCACGCCCAGAGCGCCGTGGACGCGACCACGGAAAACAAAGCTAGAACAAGCTGCCACGTGTAGGTTGACCCGTCGAACAGCGAGTAGCTGATGCCGGTATTCTTAACGAAAACAAGGTCGAAGAAGGGGGTGATCGTGACCCGCCCTTTCTCGGCGATTCGATAGCCGAGCAGCATCCACCACTTGTGGACTTGATCGATCACAAAGGTCGCCGCCGCCACCTTAAGCGCAAGGGCGGAATAGGGGCCCCAAATCCAGCTCGACGTCTGGGCTTGCTCGACCGTCATGCGCTTGCCCTGGCGTCGAGTTCACGTACGGCAGCCGCGTCGCGCGCGGAGAGATCCGGATAGTCCGGGTCCGAGCCGACATCCGTCGTGATCCGCCATGAGCGTGCGCACTTTTGGCCTTCGGCGCGATTAACCACCACGCCAACCCCCGGCACGTCCGGCAGCGTGAACGCACTGGCGGGCGGGACCTTGCTATGGAACGTCGCCGCACTGGTGATCGAGATTTCGGCGAGATCGATGCCCTGGATCGCTTCCAGCGTGGCCGCATCCGTCACGAAAATCTCGGGCGCCGCTTCGAGACTCGAGCCGATGCGCTTCGCCGCGCGTTCGATTTCGAGAGCGCCGGTCACGACGCGGCGCACGTCGCGTACGCGCTCCCACTTTTCGGCCAGCGCATCGTCGCGCCAAGCCTCAGGCACCGTCGGGAACGTTTCGAGATGCACGCTACGCTCGGCCCCGTAGCGATGGATCCACGCTTCTTCCGCCGTGAACGACAGGATCGGCGCCAGCCACGACGTCACGCAGCCGAAGATCTGGTCGATCACGGTGAGCGAAGCGCGCCGCTTCACGCTGGAATAGCTCTCGCAGTAGAGCGTGTCCTTGCGGATATCGAAGTAGAACGCGGAGAGCTCTGTGTTCATGAACGGCGACAGCGCGGCGACGACGCCCCGATAGTCGTAGGCGGCATAGGCGGCGCGAACCTCCGCATCGAGCTGCACGAGCTGATGCAGCATGAGGCGCTCGAGCTCCGGCAGATCCGCACGCGCCACCCGCAACTCGGGTGAGTAGTAATGCAGCGCGCCGAGCATCCAGCGCAGTGTGTTGCGCAGCTTGCGATAGGCTTCCGCGCCGGACTGCACGATCGCGGGGCCGAAGCGGATGTCGTTCGTCGTGTCGGCCGAGGCGACCCAGAGGCGCAGAATGTCCGCGCCCGACGTTTTCATCACGTCTTGGGGAGAGAGGACGTTGCCCTTCGACTTCGACATCTTGTCCTCGCCCTTCTCGTCGAGGATGAAGCCGTGCGTCAGCACCACGTCGTAGGGTGCGCGGCCGCGCGTGCCGCAGCTCTCGAGCAGCGACGAGTGGAACCAGCCGCGATGCTGGTCCGAGCCTTCGAGATACATCACGCGATCTGGGCCGCCGTCTCGCACGCGGTTGATGCCGACGAGCCCGGGGAACTGGTCCGGATCGTCGAGCACGAAGGCGTGCGTCGAGCCGGAGTCGAACCACACGTCGAGAACGTCGCGCACCTGCTCCCAGTCCGCCGGGTCGTATTTCGGCGCGAGGAAACGCTCGGCCGCGCCGGCCGCGAACCAGGCATCCGCACCTTCCTTGGCGAATGCGTCCGCGATGGCGGCGTTGACCTCTTCGTCGCGCAGGATGTCGCCTTCGATAAAGCTCCCGTGGTCGCGCTTTGCAACGAAGACGGTGATCGGAACGCCCCACGCGCGCTGACGCGACACCACCCAGTCCGGGCGGTTGTCGATCATGCCGGTGATGCGGTTCTCGCCAGCTTCCGGCACCCACTCCGTCGCTTGGATCTCGGCGAGCGCGACCTGCCGCAGCGTGCGGTTGTCGTCGTCAAAGCCCTTGTCCATCGCAATGAACCACTGCGGCGTGTTGCGGAAGATGATCGGCTTCTTCGAGCGCCACGAATGCGGATACTGATGCTTGAGGCGTCCGCGCGCGATGATGTTGCCCGCTTCCGCCAGTGCCTTGATCACGGCGTCGTTGGCGTCGCCCTTGTCGCCGTTCTCCTTGAGCACGCGCTTGCCCGTGAAGCCCGGCGCTTCCTTGGTGTAAACGCCGTCCGCATCGACGGTGGTCGGGATCGTCGTGTCGATGCCGCGATCGCGCAACGCCTTCTGGTTCGCGATCCAGATGTTGTAGTCGTCCGCGCCGTGGCTCGGCGCCGTGTGCACGAAGCCCGTGCCCGTGTCGTCGGTAACGTGATCGCCGTCGAGCAGGGGAACGTCAAATTTGTAGCCGAGCGAGGCGAGGGGATGCCTTGCAAAGCTGAGGCTGAGATCGTCAGCGGTAACCGAGCAGCGACGCTCAAACGCCTCCACCTTCGCGGACTTCATGACATCCGCCGCAAGCTTGTCGGCAAGAATGTACTTGTCGCCGACCTTCGCCCAATTCTGCTCAGGAGCAGCCGTGACCTCGTAAAGACCGTAGTCAATCTTGGACGAGAAGCTGATCGCGCGGTTGCCTGGCAGCGTCCACGGAGTCGTCGTCCATATGACAACCGATGCCTTCATCAACTGCGCCAACTCTGCGGAGACCGTTGGCGTGTCCTGAGACGGCTCAAGCTTCATTACCGGAGATAGGAAGGCCTTGATCGGAAACTTCACCCACACCGCGTCCGACTGATAGTCCTGATACTCGACCTCGGCTTCGGCGAGCGCCGTCTTCTCGACAACGCTCCACATCACCGGCTTCGAGCCGCGATAGAGCAGGCCGTTGGCGGCGAACTTCATCAGCTCGCGCGCGATGGTTGCTTCCGCTGCGTAGCTCATCGTGAGGTAGGGGTGGTCCCAGTCGCCGATCACGCCGAGGCGCTTGAACTCCTCGCGCTGCACGTCGACCCACTTCTCGGCGAACTTGCGGCACTCGTCCCGGAACGCGTTGATCGCAGCCGGATCGGAGAAGTTCGGCTTCTCCTTACCCTTGGCGCGGTAGGCCTCCTCGATCTTCCATTCGATCGGCAACCCGTGGCAGTCCCAGCCCGGCACGTAGTTGGAGTCGAAACCCAGCATCTGCTGCGACTTCACCACGAGATCCTTGAGGATCTTGTTCAGCGCATGTCCGATGTGGATGTGGCCGTTGGCGTAGGGCGGGCCGTCGTGCAGCACAAACTTGGGGCGCCCCTTCGAGGCCTCGCGCAGCTCCTGATAAAGATTACGCTCCTGCCAGCGCTTGAGGATCTTGGGCTCGAGATCGGGCAGCCCGGCGCGCATCGGAAAATCCGTCTGCGGTAGGTTGAGCGTCTGGCTCCAGTCCCGCCCTTCGGCGCCAGCTTGGCCTTTCGCCTCGTCTCCGCCCTTCGCACGTGTGTCCGTCACGCCGTTGCCCTTTGCGATCTATCGTCTGCTCGTCCGCTGATTTGCTGGGGTTCTAGCAACATGAAGGCCCGGACGCAAAGGCGGCACGCCAGCGCGCGACGGGCGTCAGCCCGCCATCCGCGCCGCATCCGCCGCCTTGGCGGCTTTCCGGGCCGGACGGGCTTCGAGCCTTGCCGCGTAGTCCACGTACTCCGGGCGTTCGGGCAGGACCTTGAACCCAAGCATGAATGCGACGCCGGAGCCGACCATCACGTCGGCGGCCGAGAAGCGCTCCCCGAGAAGCCACGGTCCTGGCTTAAGTCCGGCCGAAAGCGTATCGAGCACGTCCTCGGGTTTGCCCCATCCCACCGTCGAGGGCGGCGACTCCCGCTTCATGAACATGTCTGCAAGCGCTGGTTCGAAGCAGCTCCCGTAGAAGAACAGCCACCTCAGAAATGCGCCCCGGTCGGGATCGTCGATGGCCGGCGCCAGTCCGGCCTTCGGGTACTTGTCGGCCAAGTAGAGAAGGATCGCTGGAGTTTCCGCGACAATGGTGTCTCCATCGCGGAGCACCGGCAGTTTTCCCATCGGATTGATCTTTAGAAACTCGGGCGTCTTGTGCTCGCCCGCCTTGAGGTCGATGGGAACGATCTCGAACGGTTCACCGAGCTCGTGCAGCATGTAGTGCACAGTGGCCGAACGCGAATGCGGGTTGTGATAAAGCGTCAGCACGAGCGAACCTCCGTTTGTTTTGTCTAGCGCCAGTCGCCGAGCGCCGCGTTGACGAGAGCCAGCGCGGCGATGGCCGCCGTGTCGGCGCGCATGATGCGCGGTCCGAGCGACAGGGCCGTCGCGTGCGGCAGTGCCCGGATCATCTCGCGCTCATCGGGCGAAAATCCGCCCTCCGGACCGATAAGAACCGCAAGCGGCCCAGGCCGAAGTTTAGCGAGCGCCGAAAGCGGGTTCGCAACTTCGGCGGCCTCGTCGCAAAAGATGAGCACCCGCGAGGTATCCCAGTTTTGCAGAAGCGACGCCAGCTTGATCGGCTCGGCAACTTCGGGAACGCGGAGAATGCCGCATTGTTCAGCGGCCTCTATCGCATTGGCGCGCATCCGCTCGAGATTCACGCGCTCGGCAATCGTATGGCGTGTGAGGACCGGCGTGAGACGCGAAACGCCCATTTCGGTCGCCTTCTGCACCATGTAGTCAAGCCGCGCGCGCTTCAGCGGTGCGAAGATGTAGGTGAGGTCGGGTCCCCCCGTCTGTGCGCGGACGAGGCTCTCGGCATCCAGCGCGGCGCCCCGTTTGCCGACTTCCGAAAGCCGGGCTCGCCACTCTCCGTCACGGCCATTGAAAATCAGGATCTCGTCGCCGGCGGAGAGGCGCAGCACACTCCTGAGATAGCTTGCCTGTTCCGGAGTACAGGAAATGCGCGTCCCTTGGCCGAGGGGGTGATCGACGAACAGCCGTTGCGAAGTGAAATCGTGGACCGCCATGGTCGCGCCCTTGCCCTAAATGTCCGCTTGCATATCCGAACATCATGGCCAATCCAACCTCGGGGCCGGGGCGCGGCACTGCCTCGTGTTGCCGGATGGGGTCGCCGCCGCTAACGTCCGCTGCATCATGGAAGGCGAGGACACATCGAGAATGACGGCAACGGCAGCGAGCCCGGACACGGACCCCCCGCAGGGGGAGCGCGCTAAGGCCGTGGCGGACGCTCCGACGGGCAACTGGGTCGACACCTATGCTCCAGCCGCGTGGCGCCCCTATCTTCGGCTCGCCCGCATCGACCGACCGATTGGCACCTGGCTGTTGCTGTTTCCGTGCTGGTGGTCGCTGACGCTGGCCGAAGTATCGGTCGGCCGGCCCTATCCAAACGTCTGGATGCTCACGCTGTTTGCAATCGGCGCCATCGTCATGCGCGGCGCGGGCTGTGCTTACAACGATTACGTCGACCGCGAATACGACGCCCGGGTGCAGCGGACCGCGAGCCGCCCCATTCCGTCCGGGCAGGTCTCGCCGGAAGCCGCGCTCATCTTTGCGGTTGCGCTCGCAATGGTCGGTTTCCTGGTGCTGATCTGGTTCAATTTTTTCACGATCGTCCTCGGGATCGCGTCGCTGGCGCTGGTCGCCGTCTATCCCTTCATGAAACGCTACACCTATTGGCCGCAGGCTGTTCTCGGCCTAGCGTTCAACTGGGGTGCGTTGATGGGTTGGGCGGCCGTGACGGGCTCGCTCGCCCTGCCGGCACTGTTGCTGTACGCCGGTTCGGTTCTCTGGACCATTGGCTACGACACGATCTACGCCCATCAGGACACCGAGGACGACCTGATGCTCGGATTGAAATCGACGGCGCTCTCGTTCGGGGAGGACACGCGGTTCTGGGTCGGCAGCTTCTACGTCGGCGCGCTGCTACTGTGGATCGCGGCCGGCTTCCTCGCTGGCACGCATCTCGTGTTTTTCTTCGGCTGCGCGCTGGTCGGCCTTCAGATGGCTTGGCAGGTCTCGACGCTCGACACGTCCGATCCGAAGAACTGCCTGCGCCGCTTCCGCGCCAACCGCGATGTGGGCGCGGCGATTTTCCTCGCGCTCGTCACGGATACGCTTCTGTCATGGTGGGCCGGACTGAGCTGACGTGTCAGCCCGACGCGGGAGGAGCGAAGGGCGTTACGAGCCCTCCTCGTCCCCTTTGTCGTCCGATGGCTCGCTCTTGAGCTCCTTGAGCTTGGCGAACACACGCGCCTCTTCTTCGGCGGGCGTCTCTTCGCGGTCTTCGAGGGCGCCCTTGGGCTGCACGATCTCCGCAGTGGGGCGGAAGCCTTCCTCCTCCGATTCCTCCGAGGCCGGAGCGGTCGTCTCCTCGGTCGGGAGCAAAGTGCCGGCTTTGATGGCTTCCTTCTGAGCTTCGCGACGCTCGCGCTCCATACGCCGCGCGGCCTTCTTCACTTCGTTGTCGAGATCCGTCTGCGAGCAGAGGCCCAACGTGACCGGATCTTGCGGTACGAGATTGGGAGAGTTCCAGTGCGTGCGGTCCTTGATCTGCGCGATGGTGGGCTTGGTCGTGCCCACGAGGCGCATGATCTGGCTGGTCTTGAGCTCGGGATGATTGCGCAGCAGCCAAAGGACCGCATTCGGACGGTCGTGGCGGCGAGACACCGGGGTGTAGCGCGGACCGCGCTTGGCGGCCGCTTCCGGCATCACGACTTTAGGCTCGGCAATGTGCAGTTGGCGGCCCGGATTCTTTTCTGCCGCCTCGATCTCGTCGCGCGTGAGCTGGTTGGAGGTCACCGGGTCGAGGCCCTTGATGCCCTGAGCGACGTCGCCGTCGGCGATGCCTTTCACTTCGAGCACATGCAACCCGCAGAACTCCGCGATCTGCTCGAACGAAAGCGAAGTGTTCTCGACCAGCCACACGGCTGTGGCCTTCGGCATCAGGGGTTTGCGGTCGCTCATAGGCTCTTCTCCGGGCTTTCGCGGGGCAGGGACCGCAAAAGCCAATAGTAATGGAAAATGTTGGGATACCGCCTTATAGCGCGATCCGTCGCCCTGCTGCAACACCTGCGTGTCGGGAGGGCTAAGATCGGCCAAGCCGCCTGCGTGTTGCGTGTCGGCGGGCTGGCCGCTAGACCAGGGGCCTGAAACAAGGTCGCCGGCAGGATAAAGCACAATGACAACTCCCAAGATCACCTACTTTGAGGATCTCGCGGTCGGCCAGGAAGCATCACTTACGAGTAAGGTGAGCGAGGCGGACATCATTGCCTTCGCTGACATCTCTGGTGACCGGAACCCTGTACATCTTGACGCGGAGTACGCAGCGTCAACGATGTTCAAGGAGCGCATCGCCCACGGCATACAGTCCGCCGGTTACATCTCGGCCGTTTTCGGCATGAAGCTGCCGGGACCGGGGGCGATCTACATTTCGCAAACGCTCAACTTCAAAGCTCCGGTGAAAATCGGTGATACCGTTGTCACGACGGTGAAGCTGATCGAGCTCTTTCCGGAAAAGAAGCGCGCGAAATTCGAGACCGTGTGCACTGTGAACGGCAAACCCGTGTTGACAGGCGAAGCCTTGCTGATGGTGCCTAGCCGCCCGGCGTGACCCCAGCACCATTGTCGCCCCGCCGTGCACGAAGGATCGGAGCATGCTTGTCGTTCACGGCTTTGAAGCGGTGCCGCCCGAGGCCAAAGGGGCAGTCCTTGCGCTCGGCAATTTCGATGGCGTGCATCGCGGCCACCAAATCCTGGTGCAGCGCGCCATCGAAGAAGCACGGCGCGTTGATCGGCCCGGGGGCGTACTGCTTTTCGAGCCCCATCCGCGCGAGTTCTTCAATCCGGCGGCGCCGCACTTTCGGCTAACGTCGCTCGAAGAGAAGCTTGCCGTATTTGATCAGCTTGGCCTCGATGTGGCGGTAGTCCTACCGTTCGACGGCAGGCTCGCAGCTCTTGCTGCGGATGAGTTCATTGCTCGCGTGCTGGTTGGTGCGCTTGCGGTATCGCATGTCGTGGTCGGTTATCATTTCTTCTTCGGCCGCAACCGCTCCGGGTCGGCAGAAACGTTGCGGACAGCAGGAAAAACATTGGGTTTCGGAGTAACCGTTGTGGAACCAGTGGCCGACCGTGGAGAGCCATTCTCGTCAACAGCCATTCGCTTGCTGCTGGCGGAGGGCGACGTAAAAGGTGCGGCCGAGGCGCTGGGGCGTCCGTGGCGCGTGAAAGGCCCGGTTATTGGCGGTGCACAGCGCGGAACCGGCCTCGGTTTTCCGACCGCAAATGTCGCCCTTCCGAAAGGAACTGCACTCGGTCACGGGATCTTCGCCGTGCGCGTGAAACTCGATGGCCGTTCGCTCGACGGCGCAGCCTACCTCGGCACGCGCCCCACCTTTGACGATGGCATGCCTGTGCTCGAAGTTTTCCTGTTCGACTTCGACGAGAAGATTTACGGGCGCGAGATCGAGGTCAGCTTTATCGACAAAGTGCGCGACGACCGCAAATTTCATAGCGCAGAGGAACTCGTGCAGCAGATGGAGGCGGACTGCGCAAAGGCGTCCGAAATTCTCGCTGCCGAGCCGGCTCAAAAGTCCTGACGCGCTAGAATACCGTGATGCTTGACGGGCCCTTTTCGCCGGGCTTGCGGCCGGCTTTGCCGAGCTTCATGACTTGGCGAGTACCGTCAGGTAATGCCAGCGTGACGAACTCGCACTTGTGATCGAGCGCCAGGATGGCGCGCAGGATACGGCGTCCGGCGTCCCCGCCCTCGGCGATCAGGTCGCCGTCCATGGGGCCGGCATGATAGGTGCACGCTTCCGAGCCGCCAGGGAGCTTCTTGTTCGGAACTGTTTCGCCATCGAGCGTCAGGGATGCGGCGACGATGACCGCGACGATAATACCGCCAGCGAGAAGAGCTTCGTTTTTCATGCCCGACGTCCTCAGGATCGGCTGTGGCGGCGGGCCAGTCCCGCCGGTCTGCACACTTTTTACGCACCGGGAAGCGATTCGTTTACGGCTCCTTCCTATCATTGGGGGCTGACGCGAGCCCTGCGGATGGGGGCTGCGTTTCCGCGCGCCGTCGCGCGGCGGGTGTCATGGCGTCGATTTGGAGCGGTCGCGGATGGCTATGCAAGCCAAGGCGCTGATGATGCTGGTAGTTGCGATTGCCGCAGGGGGAGCCGATCCCCTGCTGGCGGGTGATCGGCCCAGCCAGCGGCCCGATCGGGGCGGCTGGGACCGGCGCAACAATCCGAGCATCTATATCGAGCCGGAGCTGGACCTGAACCGTCCACGCCCGAACACCGACACACCCGAATTCGTCATGGCGGAGCTCCAGAGGTGCACGAGCTTTGGCGTGCAATCGTTCGTGGACTGCCTGCGCGATAACCATAACTCGGTGATGATCCGCCGCCTCGAGGCCTGCGTAAATTCGGAGACCATTCCAGACGACCTGCGCCGCGTCATGCCGTGCCTCCCCATGGGCGGGATGCCATCCGGAGCTTCGGTGGAAGGGCAGTAACCTTTCCTTTGGCCGCCCCCAACCCCTTGTTTAGTGGGGTGGGGCTCGCCATAACACCCACCGAACCGCGCCACCGCCAGAGGCCCCACATATGTCGACCCGTCAGGATGGGACCCCGAGCCCTCTCGCGCGTTCCCGCGACGATCTCGTCGGCTGGATTGCGGCTGGCGAAAAGCCCAAGCCAGACTGGCGCATCGGCACAGAGCACGAAAAGTTCGTTTTCTACACAGAGTCCCTGAAGCCGGTTCCCTACGAGGGTGATCGCGGCATTCGGGCTATCATGGAGCACATGATGGCCCGCTATGATTGGGAACCCATCATGGAGGGCGACAATATTATCGCTCTCAAGCGTCCGGATGGTCAGCCGGGGGGAACAATCAGCCTTGAGCCCGGCGGCCAGTTCGAGTTGTCCGGCGCTCCTCTCCGAACCCTGCATGAGACGGCCGACGAGACGCAGGAGCATCTGAACGAGGTGCTCGACGTCGGCGAGGATCTCGGCATCGGATTCCTCGGCGTGGGCTTCTCGCCCAAGTGGACGCTGGCCGAGACGCCTCACATGCCGAAACAGCGCTACAAAGTCATGACGCGCTACATGCCGACGGTCGGCAAACGCGGCCTCGACATGATGTATCGCACGGCGACCATCCAGGTGAACCTCGACTTCGCCAACGAAGCGGACATGGTCAAGAAACTGCGCGTGAGCCTTGCGCTGCAGCCCATAGCGACGGCCATGTTTGCGTCCTCTCCGTTCACCGAAGGCCACATCAACGGGATGAAGTCGTTGCGCAGCGAAGTCTGGCGCGAAACCGATCCGCGCCGCACGGGAATGCTGCCCTTCGTCTTCGAGGAGGGCATGGGCTACGAGCGTTATGTCGACTACGCGCTCGATGTACCCATGTATTTCGTCTACCGCTCCGGCCGCTACATCGACGTCGCCGGAGCGTCGTTCCGCGATTTCATGAACGGCAAGCTCGCAGCGCTCCCTGGCGAACTCCCCACGCTTGACGATTGGTCGGATCACCTGACGACCCTCTTCCCGGAGGTGCGTCTCAAGCGCTTCCTGGAAATGCGCGGGGCCGACGGCGGCCGCTGGCCGCGCATCTGTGCACTCTCCGCGTTCTGGGTCGGACTGCTCTACGACGAGGTCGCACTCGACGCGGCATGGGATCTTGTAAAAACGTGGACCGCCGAGGAGCGCCAGCAGTTGCGCGAAGTGGTTCCGCGCGAGGCCCTATCGGCCCGGTTCCGTGATTCCACCGTGCAGGAGCTTGCTCTCTCGGCGCTTCGCATCTCGCGCCTCGGCCTTAGAAACCGCCGGCAGATCAACGCCAAAAGCCAGGACGAAACGATCTATCTGGCCCCGCTCGAGCGCCTCGTCGGGTCGGGGCGTACCGTGGCCGACGAACTGATCGAGCGCTACGAAGGGCGCTGGAACGGATGTATCGACCACATCTTCGAGGAGTTCGCGTTCTAGCGCGGAGTGAATCGGCAGCGCAGGGAAAGTCCGAAGCGTGAATCATTGGTCTCATCAAAGACCTGGAGCGATCGCTCAAAGCGGCTGCCGGGCCGTAACGGAGCCTTGACGGCCGGTTCAGGTGACGTTCATCGTGCGCATCGTAAACCATACCACCGCGCGGCGACCACGTTTCACGGACCTCTGCGCGATAATCCGGCCAGAACCCCGAGCAGAGGACGTCGATTTCGTGAAACGAACTATGCGATACGCGACCGCCGCTCTGTGCCTTGCCGCGATTTCAGCCGCCATCTTTCCCATCGCCTCTTCGGCCAATGACTGTGCGTCGCGCTGCTACGCTCAGGAGAATTCGTGCCGCCGGGCCACCAAAGACAGTCCGAGCTGCGGCGCCCAGCTCACCCGCTGTTTGCAATCCTGCCGCGCCCAACGTTGAGCCACCGTCTGAGACCAAAAATTTGAGCGGCGCCCGGCATCGCTGCCAGGCGCCTTTTCGTTTTCGCGATCAGTACATTTGCAGCGCGAGTACGCCGCCCGGGCCGACCATGAGACCCCAAATGTCTCCGTCCGCGACCTCGACCTCATCGGTCTGAACGTCCCGGCCCGGAAGTTTGAATGAGAACGTGTGCTTACCCGGCGAGATCTCGATCGTCGGGCCGTCTGGCTTCTTCGCGCCGAGACCGCCTCTGATCTTGACCGTCTTCTTGTCGATGGTAACGGAAGCCTCGCCGTCGAGCACATTTCCGAACAGCAGCTTCACGTGCCCCGGCTTCGGCAGCATACCGGCCTTCGACGCTTCCGCCTGCTTGCGCACCAGTAGCGCCACGACCGTGTCGCCCTTGTCGGACGAAAGCGTGAGAATGGCCGGCCCATCGCTCGTGCTGTAGGTCACGACGGCGCGTCTCGTCTCGACGATCGCGCCTTCTGCCTCCTTCCAGCCATCGCGCTTGCCAAGCTCCCGGCGATAGAAAGCCAGGACGGCGGCCACGCTGGCCGGCACACGGGCATTGACCTGGACCCGGTACAGAGACTTTTCGCTGCCGTTGAGCGTGTTCGGTGTGGGCACCAGCAGGCCGGCGATTTCCTGAATCGCGAGTTCTTTCTCGGTTACCTGCGAAGTCGACGGCGCATCTGGCAGCGGCGCGGATTCTGGCTCGGCGTCGGCGGACACGAGGCCAGAGCCCGTCGCGCTTACCTTCGCCTTGTTACCCATCTTCATGAGCGTAATCGATACGTCCTTGCCGCCCTTCGCAAAGCGCAACGCCGCCATTGTGTCCTTGTCGATGACCGTCGGCTGCTCTTTCCAGCCGGCTGCCTTCATCTCGGCGCGATAGAAGCTTGCCAAGGCTCTCACGCTGGATGTTGACGTGAAGTCGACGTTGCCGCTCGCCGCGTCGATCTCGATGCTGTCGGCAGCCTCGGGGAGCGGAATGGGTGCGGACGTGTCGCGCAACGCGCGGAGTGGCGCTTCGGGCTGCGCCGGTGTCGCCGGGGCTTGTTTCGCCGTGATCCCGGCAATGGTCTCGGCGGTCGCGTCATGCGCCTGCTTCATGATGTCGTTTGTGAGCTGGTCGAAGGCCTCGTGCATCTCCTTGGCCGCTGCGCTGGGTTGTGCCGGCGCAGTCTCAACCTTCTCTTCTTTCTGGTCCGGCTTGGCTGTCAGCAGGCTCTCTGGAACGGGTTCGATCTTCGCAGTCGTCCGGCCGTCTTTCTGGCGCTGGACCAGGACGATCAACGGCTTGTGTCCATCACGTACGAAATAGGAAAACAGACCGTTATCGGTGCTCTGTGCGGCGCCGCCGGGCTTTCTGGTAGCGTCCTTGACCGACCACGGGGACCAGCCTCTCTGGATCATCTCCGCATTGAAGAAGACCATCGAGGCGTCGACGGACTCGGTCGTCAACGACGAGAGATAGGGGCGATCCGGATCGAACAGGACGTCGGATGCATCCTTGGGCAACGGCAGATCGTTTGCGAAGTTGATGGCGGTATAACTGACGCTTGTCTTGTTGTCCTGGGCCGGTGCAAGCGTAATCAAGACGTTCAGCCCTTGAGCGCCCTTCTTGAAGGTCAGGATCACGACGTTCGGATTGTCGGCCTTGCTCGAGAACGGGGCCTCATAGCGCTTCCACTCCGCTTCGGTGAGGCCGGCGACGGTAGAGTCGGTGGTTTTCGCCACGCTATCGGGAGACACGAAAATGGTAGTCAGCGCGCTGGCGTAGGTCTCCTTGGCGCCCGCAATGCGCGGCAGCTGGCTCGTGTCGAGCTCGCCTGCGGCCGCGGCCGGTCCGGCGAATGCCGGGGCACTATCGGCGAAAAAGGTCTGGTAACAATAGCCTGCGGCCAAAGCCGCGACCGCGATTGCGACGCCGCGCGCCGCAAACGACTTCGGAGTCCCTACTGACTTGCTCACGTGATTTCACCCATGATCTTCGCGCGGATACGCCCCTGCGCTCCGCAACCCCGTTCGGGAAACGCGGTCATCGCGTGCCCGAGAAAAATTTGATGTTCCCAAGGTAACAGCCCCGCCCGCCAGGCGGAGCGAGAGCGGCACGGTAGTATAGTGGCGAGGGGACGAACGGAGAGGGAGGACTGGAGGATGCAATGAAAAACATAAAAACGTTGCTGATTCTGATGCTGGTTGTGCCGGCAATGGCCCTGGCCAGCACCCCTCTATTTGCCGAACTAAAGCACGCCTCGAAGGAAGACGCCCAGGCCATGGCGATCAAAGCTGCGGACTTCCTTAAAAAGGAAGGCCCTGACAAAGCGATCGCGGCTTTCAACGGTGGCGGCGACTGGCGCAGCGGAGATCTCTACGTGTTCGTTTTCGACAAGACCGGAACGTGGAAGGCCAGTGGCGCAAGGCCGGAGTTGATCGGGAAGAACGATCTGAACACGCCTGATCCCAGCGGCAAGCTCTACGTCAAGGAGATCGTTGCGATCAACAAGGATGGCTGGGTGGATTACAAGTTCAAGAGCCCGGCAGACAACCAGATCCACGAAAAGAAGTCGTACGTCGTGCGGGTCGGTGACCTACTGGTCGGAGCTGGCGCGTACAAATATTGAGGCTGGCGTCCTCCCGGACGCAGCCTGAACTTCACGACATGAATGATATCAGAGTTGGCGCCCAGCCGGGTTCGGCTGGGCGTCTCTTTCAGCCCAGCCTGCGCCGGAACTCCTCGTAGCCGAACGAGCGCACGACCTCGTAGCGGCCATCCTCATGCAGAATGGCGAGATCCGGCAGCGGCGTGCCGTTGAAGGTCGTGTTCTTCACGAACGAGTACTGCATCATGTCTCCGAACACGACGCGAGATCCGACGCCCAGGGGCTCGGCGAACGAATACTCGCCGATGATGTCGCCGGTCATGCAGGTCTTGCCGCCCAGGATGTAGGAGTGTGGGAGCGCGCCTGCCTCCTGCGCACCGAGAACGGGCGGCGTGTAGGGCACCTCGAGCACGTCCGGCATGTGGGTGGAAGCCGAGGCATCGAGAATGGCGATGTCCTTCACGTTGCGATGCAGCCCGATCACCGTGGAGACGAGATAGCCCGTGTCCACCACAAGGCCCGCGCCGGGCTCGAGATAGACTTCGATGCCGAACTCCGCACGAAACGCCTTGAGCGCCGCGATCAGTTTCGCAACGTCGTAGCCGGGCTTGTTGACGAAGTGCCCGCCGCCGAAATTCACCGCCTTCACGCGGCGCAGGTACGGCGCGAAATTCTTCGCCACGTGCTCGATCAGTCCTACCGACCCATCAGCGAGAGATTCGCACAGCGCGTGGGCATGGAAGATGTCGATCTCGCCCCACGGAAGCTGGTCGATCTCCTCGACTGTCGTGCCGAAGCGCGAGCAGGGCGCGCACGGATCGTACAGCGCGCCGCCGAGCGTGGCGTTCGAATAGCCAGGGTTGATGCGAACGCCGACCTCGCGGCCCGCTGCTTTCGCAAGCGGCAATCCGAGCGCAATCTGCTCCGGTGAGTTGAAATAGATGTGGTCGGCGATCGCCGTCAGCCGTTCGACTTCACCCGGGCCGTACGCCGGTGCGTAGACGTGCACCTCCTTGCCGAACTCCTCGCGCCCCATGCGGGCCTCGTACTCGCCGCTGGCCGTCGTCCCGTCGAGCACCTCACGCAGGATCGGGAAGGCCGCCGGCATGGCCCAGGCCTTCGTCGCCAGAAGCACTTTGACGCCCGCCTCCTGCTTGATACGCGCGGCCGTCCCGAGGTTGCGCTTGAGCGCAGCCACGTCGAGCACGTAAGCCGGGGTACGGATGTCAGCAGGGATTTTGGGGATCATGCGCGCTCTCAGGCTCGAAGAAGAAGGGCCGAGCGCGCTATATGGCATCGTCAGATGACGACTGCTAGAGCCTGGGCCGGGGCGCGTCATTCCGTGCCGGAACCGTCCGGCTGCAGCCATGTCGCATGACGCCCGCCACAAGCACTAGTCCGGGCAGCCCTGGAGCCTAATGGCTCGCCGGCGGCGGATCGCTGAAGAAGTCGAGATCGTCCTGAATATTCTGCGCCGCGATGCGCCAGTTGCCCGGCGCGTGCGTGGCGCCGTTGGTATGACCGTTTGCATGCCCGTTGCCGTTCGTATGGCCGTTGGTGTGCGGCAATTGATGATGGCGCTCATCCTCGATGGTATGCATCGGCTCTGCCGACGAGACCGGAAACGCACAGAGGCGGCCCGCGAGAAGCTGCAACTCGTTCATGATGACATGGCGGCGCGCTTCGTGTTGGGCTGTGATGGCGCGGATTTCGGCGAGAAGCTTCTCGTCGACATGGTTGAGCGCCGCGTTGAGCGCGCGCACGAGCGCCTGCTCTTCCTGCGTGTTCTCCGTCAGGCGGCGATGCATCTCCGCGAGCTTCTGAGAAAGATTAGCCATTGGCTGTCCCCCGTCGCTGTGTGGTGTCTATGCGGGGATCGTTCAATGATTCGTGTGATTCAATTGAGGTCTGACAACGCCGAATGCACGGCTGAGTGGCCAAGACGGCCAACGATTTTATTCCCACCAGCGCGCAATTATCACAATGGATCGATCCACTAGTTCTCCGACGTTTAGCGGATGCGCCGCTGCCACGTTCCGACCAGATGGTCGGCGACGGTGCCGATCACACCATCGTCGCGCATATACGCGTTGTGATAGAGCGCATCGCTGAGCCGCTTCCACATGACATCAGGATTGGCGATGCCGCCTTCCGGTCCGTCATTGGCGACGACGCTGTTGTAAAGGCTCTGCGCGGCCACGAAGAGCGCCGCATCGTCGATGCCGCCGAGGTCGATGGCTTCGATGCGCTCCTCGCGAGCTTTCACGAGATACGGTGGCAAGCGCGTGATGCCGACGAGCTTATAAGGACCATCGCCGCCGAACGCCGCCCCGAGCACACCGCCGTGGATCGCGCTCGTCAGCATCTTCGCATAGAGGAAAGCGCCTCCCGCGCGCGCGAGCAGCCAGACGACGAAGAACACCGCGCCGTAGACAAGGGGAACGAGCAACAGGAACGTGAGATCGGCGGCGGTGCCGAAGCCGAATTCTCCTGCCGAGATTTTCGCGACGATCGGGTTGAGAAAGTAGCCGCCGAACCAGACGAACAGTCCGGTCGTGACGGCGACGCCCGCGAGGGACGCAAACGCCGTCAGAGATCGCATCGCCGCGCTCGTCTTGACGTACTGGGGCGAAATCTGAGCCGCCGTTTCGAGAAGCTGC
The DNA here is from genome assembly GCF_036262015.1 of Hyphomicrobium sp. Lineage (GTDB taxonomy): Bacteria > Pseudomonadota > Alphaproteobacteria > Rhizobiales > Hyphomicrobiaceae > Hyphomicrobium_C. The sequence goes on from NZ_DATAJR010000004.1 coordinate 349,508, forward strand.
ATCGCCTCGTCGCGCGGACTGTGCACGACGAGCCATTGCGATGGCGTGAGCGACTTCGCGAATAGCCGCGTCGCGAAATGACGGCGTGCCAGCTTCCGCACGCCCTTGGCGAGGCACCAGAGGCCGATCGCCATCAGGCCACCGAACAGAACGGCAGCTTCGATCTTCTTATTGGTGTCGGAGGAGAGAGCGGTCATCAGATACCAAAGCATGATCGGCGGAATGACGAGGCCGAGCACGGTCTGGAAGATCGCAATGAGCTTCGGCACAGTCTTCAGCCGCCGCGCGAAGAAGGGCGTACCGAAACTGATGATGCCGCCGCGATGCGCGGAGCGTCCGGCCAGCGCGAGGCCTTCGACGGTGACGTTGCCACCGTGGCTATGGGCGATCACCGCGTGTGGCCGGCCCGCCCGGTTGAGGCTACGGAGTGTGCGCGCAAGATCTGCAGCGCCCTTGAGGCGATCGAAATCGGAGTTCTGGCCCGACCAGTGCAGCGGCACGATCTCCACGTTGGGAACGCCGCGCTGCAGGAGGTCGTAGATCAGCCGCTCTGTGAACTTCGAGCCGCGCTGCCACCAGCGCTGGCCGTCATCGTCCGGATGCGCATCGTTGGTCCCGTGCACCGTGACGATCACCGGCGTCACGGAGGCACCGGTGTTATGGCCGGCGACCTCGGTTTCAGCTGAGTCCAGCATGCACCCCCCCCTTGCCACCCAAGCATCGGCGGCGAGGGCATCTCAGCGGGAAAGCTCAGCAAAGGGAACAAAAAAATGGGCGGCCGAAGCCGCCCATCCGAATGCGATCTGGTAAACGCGATCAGGTCTTGACCGCGAACAGCTCGGCCTGGTCGGCGGGCGTGATGTCCTTCACGTGCCACGGCAGGCCCTGTTTGCCGATCTCGTCCATGAACGGCTTCGAGGGGAGCTGTTCGACGTTGAACACGCCCTTCCCGGTCCAGTGGCCCTTGAACATCATCATGGCGCCGACGACCGGCGGCACGCCCGTCGTGTAGGACACGGCCTGCGCCTTTGTCTCCTTGTAGCACTGGGCATGGTCGCAGACGTTATAGATCAGCACCGTCTTGCGCTTGCCGTCCTTCGTGCCGTCGATGATGCAGCCGATGGACGTGCGCCCCGTGTAGCCCTCGCCGAGCGACGACGGCGGCGGCAGTAGCTCCTTCAGGAACTCCATCGGGATCACGGGCGTGCCCTTGTACATGACGGGGTCGATGCGCGTCATACCCACGCTCTGCAGCACGTCGAGATGCTTGATGTAGTTGTCGGAGAACGTCATCCAGAAGCGGATCTGCTTCAGACCCTTGATGTTCTGGACAAGGCTTTCCTCCTCCTCGTGATAAATGAGGTAGCTCTTGCGCGGTCCAACCTCCGGATAGTCGATCATGCACGAGATGGTCAGCGGATCGATGTCGATCCACTTGCCGTCCTTCCAGTATTTGCCGCGCTGCGTCACCTCGCGGAGGTTGATCTCCGGATTGAAGTTGGTCGCAAACGACTTGCCGTGGCTGCCGTCGTTGCAGTCGATGATGTCGATGGTGTCGATGGTGTCGAACAGATGCTCCTGCGCGTAGGCGCAGTAGATGTTCGACTGACCGGGATCGAAGCCGCAGCCGAGCACCGCCATGATGCCCTTGGAGGCATACTTGTCCTGGTAGGCCCACTGCCAGGAGTACTCGAACTTCGCCACGTCGCGCGGCTCGTAGTTCGCCGTGTCCATGTAGTGCACGCCGGTCTTGAGGCATGCGTCCATGATCGGCAGATCCTGGTAGGGAAGCGCCATGTTGATCACGAGGTCGGGCTTCACGCGCTCGATGAGCGCCACCGTCTCATCGACGTTGTCGGCGTTGACCTGGCTGATCTCGATCGGCGTCTTGCACAGCTTGGCGACCTTCTCGCAGCTCTCGAGACGGCGCGAGGCGAGATGGACCTTCTTGAAGACGTCGCGGTTCATCGCGCACTTCTGGGCGGTGACCGAGCCGGCCGCGCCGGCACCAATGATGAGAACGCTGTCCAAAGCGATGCTCCCTTAACGATGATTGGCGCGTCAGATATCACCGGACCGGACGCGATCACGGTCGAAAGAACAGCTCGCGTGCACAGCACTTTGAGCAAGCGTGCGCAAATAGGGCAGAACCCTGCGGATTTCAACAGTTCGGAGGCCCGTGGGGGCCTCCGGGAAGAAGTTTTTTTCAGCCGCGAGGCGTCGTACCGTCAAAAAAGCTTCATACCGGGTGGCAGCGGCAGCCCGCCGGTCACTTCGGCCATCTTGGCCTGCACCTGCGCCTCGACCTTCGACTTGGCGTCCGCGGTGGCGGCGACGATCAGGTCTTCGACGATTTCCGCTTCCTCGGGCTTCATCAGCGAGGGATCGATCTGCACGCGTTTCATGTCGCCCTTGCCGGTCAGCGTGACGGAGACGAGGCCGCCGCCAGCCGATCCAGCCACCTCGATCGTGCCAAGCTCCTCCTGCAGGCGCTGCATGCGCTCCTGCATGTCCTTGACCTGTTTCATCATGCCCATCAGGTCTTTCATCGGATCTCCTCGCTCTTAGGCAACGGCAGCTAGCAACAGGCGGTGGTGTGGTGAACAGACTGCCCGCGGCCAAGTTTGGATGGAAGCCTAGATCATTTTGCCCGGCCCCGCATTGCGTCATCTCAGTCCCCCTAGGGACGGCTAGATAGGGGTGTAAACGAAGCGCCGGCTTCGTGGAACAGCTCCATCGACGACCGGAACTTCATCGCGTCGAGCGCGCCGAAGATATCTTCCAATGGCATGCCTTTGTGAGACAGCACGAGCTGCGTGCAGTCCTTGAGCCGCGGCCCCAGCACCGGATGCGCCAGATACGCACGCGCTTCGTCGAGTGACGAGATCGCGTAGCGCTCCGACATGGCGCTCCGGCCAAGCCCCTTCGCCTGCGGAAAGATGAACCAGATCCAGTGTGTCGTCTTTCGGCCGGCGCGAAGCTCCCGCAGCACCGTCTCGTAGACGAGCGACTGTGCGTCGACGAAACGCTGCAGCTTGAAAGGATCGTCCATGGTGGCCTCCTTCCGCCGAGATTGAAAGCAGGCGAAAGATCCTATCACGCCAGGGCCATAAAAAGGGGCCGGGTTTGACCCCGACCCAAGTGTGCAATGCGCGCAGCAGTCGCGTCCTAATTTGGGAGAAGGTGCGACTGCTCCTTCTTTTTCTTGTCGGTGATCTTGAAGCTGGTCTCGACCATCACGGTGTGCTTGCCGTCGGCGCATTCGGCGTTGGAGATCGAGTAGAAGTCGTCGCTGGAATTGATCTCTCCGAGCCTGAACGCCAAGTCTGCAAACAGACGGCTTACGAAGCAATATAACATTACTAATTCAATGCGGGGAGATGGTCCATTCGCAGTGAAGAAAATTGGGATCAATTCCCGATTGGCAGACGCGAAGCCAAGCCATCCAACAGCCCGACTGCCGGAACTCAGCCGGCCGCTTTGTCGTCGTCACGCGCCCGCGTAACGGGCGGCACATGAGAAACGTCCGCATCGGGGAACGCTGCCAGCACGGCGGCTACGGCCGGATGCGCTTTGAGGGCGGCCAGTTCGCGGGCCTCGCGCTCCCGGCGCACCTGCCCGATGGGCGTTTCGCCCGGCGTCTTCGAGAGTGCCACCATCCAGCGCCGACCCGTCCACTTGTTGAGCTTTTCGCGCAAGTCGTTGGCGAGATCCGGCTTCGCGCCCGGCAGGAGGTAGAGGTCGATGGCGCCTGTGGCTCCGTCGTACTTCACGAGGCTGACCTGCTCCTCAAGCGAGACTTTGAGCTTGGCATCACGCCGCTCGCCCACCAGCGCAACAACATCGGCAAAGGTGTTGAGCGGACGAAGCGCAGCGCCTTGTCCGGGCGCGCGCGCGGCAACCGCATCACCCTCGTCATCGCCCATCTCATCATCGATCGCGCCATCGGATGGGAAATCGAAATCAGCCGGGTTTTCCGATTCATGATCGGCACGCGGTTGCAAGGCGGCTTCATCGTCAGCCAGCTCGTCCTGCGGTGCCGAGGCCGTCGCGCCGGCGGCCGCACCGGTGGAAAGTGCAGGCCGGTTGGCGGACCGTTTCGACACAGGCGCGCCGCCAAGCATACGTATGATCTCGTCGGGCGGCGGCAGGTCGGACGTATGCGCAATCCGGATCAGCACCATCTCGGCCGCAACCGCGGGATTCGGCGCTTTGCTGGTCTCCTCCAAGCCTTTGAGCAGCATCTGCCAAAGGCGTGCGAGCAGCGCCATCGACAGGCGTTCGCCGAGCGCACCGGCTCGCCGCTTTTCGTCAAGCGCGAGCGCGTCGCCGGCAGCATCGGGTCCCACGGCCTTGATGCGCGCGGTGATGTGCACGGCTTCGGCGAGATCCTGCAGCACCTGCGTAGCGTCCGCACCGTCCTGGAACAGCGCGTCGAACGCCTTCAGCGCCGGCGCGATGTCGCCTGCGAGCAGCATTTCGAGAAGGTCGAAGATGCGGCCGCGATCTGCGAGGCCGAGCATCCTGCGCACGGATGCGGCCGTAACTGTGCTGTCATCGTCGGAATTGGGACCGAACGACGTCGAGATCGCCTGATCGAGAACCGAGAGCGCATCGCGGACAGACCCCTCAGCGGCGCGAGCGATCAGCGTGAGCGCATCATCTTCGGCGGACGCGCCTTCCTTGGCGACGATATTCTTCAAATGTTGAGCAAGGCGCGGAACGTCCACACGCCGGAGGTCGAAGCGCTGGCAGCGCGAGAGCACCGTGACCGGCACCTTGCGCACTTCTGTCGTCGCGAAAATGAACTTCACATGTCCCGGCGGCTCTTCCAGCGTCTTCAGGAGTGCGTTGAACGCTCCCTTGGAGAGCATGTGGACCTCGTCGATGATGAAGACCTTGGTGCGCGCGGCGAGCGGGCGATAACGCGCGCTCTCGATGATCTCGCGTATGTTGTCGACGCCCGTATTGGAGGCGGCGTCCATCTCGATGACGTCCGGATGCCGGCTCTCCATGATCTCGCGGCAATGCCGGCCGAGCACCGGCATGTCGATGGTCGGTACTGAGATCGTGTCGGTTTCGTAATTGAGGGCACGCGCCAGAATGCGCGCCGTTGTGGTCTTGCCGACGCCGCGCACGCCGGTCAGCATGAAGCCGTGGGCGATCCGCCCCGAGGCAAACGCGTTGCGCAGCGTCTGCACCATGGCCTCTTGGCCGATCAGATCGTCGAATGTCTGTGGCCGGTATTTCCGCGCCAGCACGACATAAGGCTTCGCAGGCGCCTGCGCCTCGCCACCAGCCGTCACATCGCCGTCAGATTTCTTCTTGGCCATCCGCCCCGCCTTCACGCTCGAAATATCGGCCCATCAGGCCGGGGAGAGCAGGGTGCCACTGGCAATCACCATTTGGCCCGAAGGGCCAAGGGAGCAAAGCGACCCGCGGCTGGTGCCGCGCCCCCGCGGAGCCCCGCTTTGCGGGGCGTGAGCGAATATAGAGAGGCTGACGAACGACCCGTGCACCTGTCGTTAGGGCTGCTTCCTTCCGGACCTGACCCGGTTGGCGACGTACTCGTCCGCCGCCAGCCTCCGGCCGGAATATGGCGCCTTGCGGAAGGGGTGGCAAGTCTCGCCGGAGGCGATTGAGCGGGATAACGCTGCGTCTCAAGGCTGCAGAGTAAACCCGCTTCTCAACGGATGCTGGTGAATAGACGGAAATACTGGCACAATCCGCTGGCTGATCCGGGAGGCGCTCCGCATGATGGACAATCTTTTTCTGTTGGCCGTTGCGGCCCTTGGCTGGGGCATTTCGCTTGCGACCTATGGCTTCATCGCCCGGCAGCGCTCCTGGCCCATGGGCGCGCTTCAGATCGATTTTCCCGCAGTGCCGATCCTGCTCGGGCTGTTTTCGGTGCTCATCGCCATCTGGTTCGCCGTGACCCGAGGTGTCGACGCGGGCGGCTGGGTCATCGTGCTGTTCGGCATTCTCCTCGCGATCTTCTGGACCGGCTTTCTGCGCGTCGGTTCGCAGGTCTCGCTCTTCCTGGCGCCCGTCGCGACCGTGCTCCTCATCACGGGCTGGCTCAGCACTCCGCTCACCTGACGAGCGACAACCGAAGCGCGAAACGATCCCTGACGCCTGAGATCGGCATTTTTGATCGTGCGACGGCAGCCGATTCCCTGAGACGAAAGTCATGACGCTGCGTGGTGGGCGCATTGCCGTGCGCGCTTGCTTTCGCGCTGCGATAGACGTAGTGGAACGTTAACACTGCTGCGGGGGAGTTGCATGGAGAGGTGGCGGAAGATCGGGGCATAGCCGGCCCGGGTCTTATCCGCTCTGCTTCTCTTGCCCCGCGGATGATCCGTATTGGGGAGCCAGCATGGCCGTCCGCCGACTTCATCCTGATCAACCGCATGGTTTCGCCTTCACGCCGGAGAACCTCGCGTGGGCCAAGGGAACCATCGCCAAGTATCCGGAAGGCAAGGAAGCGTCCGCAATCATTCCGCTGCTTTGGCGCGCGCAAGAGCAGAGCAACGGTTGGTTGCCGGAGCCCGCGTTGCGCTACGTGGCGGACATGCTCGGTGTCGCCTATATCCGGGCCTACGAGGTCGCGACCTTCTACACGATGTTCCAGCTTTCACCGGTAGGCTCGAAAGCCCACGTGCAGGTGTGCGGAACGACGCCGTGCATGCTGCGCGGCGCCGAGGGACTGATCGAAGTCTGCAAACGGCGCATCGCCGAGCATCCGCATGAGCTCTCCGAGGACGGCGCTTTCTCGTGGGAGGAAGTCGAGTGTGTGGGCTGCTGTGCGAACGCACCTGTGGTCCAGATCTTCAAGGACACCTATGAAGACCTGACGCCGGAAGCGCTCGACAAGATTCTCGGCGCCTTCGCACGCGGCGCGGCGCCGAAAGCCGGCTCGCAGATTGGTCGCAAGACGTCTTGCCCGGAGGGTGGCCCGACGACGTTGGTCGACCCGACGCTTTACGATGGCTCGCAGCGAGGTGCCTGGCGAGCCCGTTTCCCGGAGCTGCAGGAAGGTGGCGCCGCCACTTCCACGCAGTCTGACGACAAATCCAAGGGGTAGATCGCCGATGCTACTCGAGGACAAGGATCGCATCTTCCAGAACCTCTATGGGTTCCACGACTCGGGACTCAAGGGAGCCATGTCGCGCGGATCCTGGGACGGCACCAAGTTCTTCATCGACAAGGGCCACGACTGGATCATCTCAGAGGTCAAGACGTCGGGTCTCCGCGGGCGCGGCGGCGCGGGCTTCCCGACCGGCCTCAAGTGGAGCTTTATGCCCAAGGCCGATCCACGGCCGTCTTATCTTGTCATCAACGCCGACGAGAGCGAGCCGGGATCGTGCAAAGACCGGGAGATCATGCGCAATGATCCCCATCTCCTGATCGAGGGCGCATTGCTGGCCAGCTTCGCCATGCGCGCGCACACGAGCTACATCTATATACGCGGCGAGTTCATCCGCGAGCGCGAGCGTCTGCAGCGCGCCATCGACGAAGCGTACGACGCCAAGCTCATCGGTAAGAACAACGTCCACGGCTGGGACTTCGATCTCTACATTGCCCATGGTGCCGGCGCCTACATCTGTGGCGAGGAAACGGCTCTTCTTGAAAGCCTCGAAGGCCGCAAGGGCCAGCCGCGCCTCAAGCCCCCATTTCCCGCCAACGTCGGCCTCTATGGCGCGCCGACGACGGTCAACAACGTCGAAAGCATCGCGGTCGTCCCCGACATCCTGCGGCGCGGCGGCCATTGGTTCGCGGCACTCGGACTGCCGAATAACACCGGCACAAAGCTCTTCCAGATCTCAGGCCATGTGAACCGGCCCTGCGTTGTCGAAGAGGAGATGGGTATTTCGCTCCGCCAGCTCATCGATGAGCATTGCGGCGGCGTGCGTGGCAGCTGGAACAACCTCTTGGCCGTTATCCCGGGCGGATCGTCGATGCCGCTGATCCCCGCGGATCTCTGCGAAGGCCTGACGATGGATTTCGACAGCTTGTCGAAACTGAAATCCGGTCTCGGCACGGCAGCGATCATTGTCCTCGATAAGTCGGCGGACGTCGTCAAGGCCATCGCGCGCATCGCCTACTTCTACAAGCACGAGAGCTGCGGTCAGTGCACGCCGTGCCGCGAAGGCACCGGCTGGATGTGGCGCGTGCTTGAGCGCATGGCACGCGGCGAGGCAGAGAAGAGCGAGATCGACAAGCTGTTCGATGTGTCGAAGCAGATCGAGGGCCACACGATCTGCGCGCTGGGTGACGCGGCGGCTTGGCCGGTGCAGGGCTTGATCCGCCATTTCCGGCCGGTCATCGAGGCCCGCATCGACGCCTATCAGGCAGCCCACAAGCAGGCGGCGGAGTAGCGCATGTCGAGAAAGCTCGTTATCGACGGCAAGGAAATCGAGGTCGAGGAGGGCATCACGCTGCTCCAGGCCTGCGAGCAGGCGGGCGCCGAGATCCCGCGCTTCTGCTACCACGAGCGCTTGTCGATCGCCGGCAACTGCCGCATGTGCCTCGTCGAGGTGCAGGGCAGCCCGAAGCCGATCGCGTCGTGCGCCATGGGCGTCAGCGATCTGCCGCCCAACCGCGACAATTCCCCGAAGATCATTTCGACCCAAAGCGCGACCGTAAAGAAGGCGCGCGAGGGCGTGATGGAATTCCTGCTCATCAACCACCCCCTCGATTGCCCGATCTGCGATCAGGGTGGCGAGTGCGACCTGCAGGATCAGGCCATTGCGTACGGCTCCGGCGGTTCGCGATTCGCCGAGAACAAGCGCGCGGTCGAGGACAAGTATCTCGGGCCGTTGATCAAGACCTCCATGAACCGGTGCATTCACTGCACCCGCTGCGTGCGCTTCATGACCGAGGTCGCGGGCGTCTCGGAACTCGGCGCCATCGGCCGCGGCGAGGACATGGAGATCACGACCTACCTCGAGCGTGGCATCCTGTCCGAGATGAGCGCCAACGTGAACGACCTTTGCCCGGTCGGCGCGCTGACTCATCGGCCCTGGGCGCACAACGCGCGCCCTTGGGAGCTGCGCAAGACCGAGAGCGTCGACGTTATGGACGCCGTCGGCTCCGCCATCCGCATCGATGCGCGCGGCCGCGAGGTCATGCGCATCCTGCCGCGCAACAATGATGCCGTGAACGAGGAGTGGATCTCGGACAAGACGCGGCACGTGGCCGATGGCCTGCGCACGCAGCGACTGGATCAGCCCTACGTTCGCAGAGACGGCCGTCTTGTGCCGGCGACCTGGGCCGATGCGCTGGCCACTGTCGCGCAGAAACTCAAGGCTACGTCGGGTGACCGCATGGCCGCCATCGCCGGGCCGCTGGCGGGCGCCGAGGAAATGTTCGCGCTGAAGGATCTCTTCCACCGCCTCGGCTCGACGAATGTCGATTGTCGCGAAGACGGCGCCAAGCTCGATCCGGATCTGGGCCGCGCGACCTACGTCTTTAATACAACTATTGAAGGTATCGAGCAGGCCGATGCGATCCTGCTGATTGGCACCAATCCGCGCATCGAAGCCGCTGTGCTCAACACGCGCATCCGCAAGCGCTGGCGCATGGGCGGTCTGACGGTCGGCGTCATTGGCGAGCAGGTGGATCTCGGCTACGCATACGACTACCTCGGCGCGGGCGGAAAGACGCTTCGCGACGTGGCCGACGGCAACCACCCCTTCACTGAAAAACTACAGCAAGCCAAGGCCCCGATGGTGATCGTCGGCTCTGGCGCCATGGCGCGCCACGACGGACGCGCTGTTCTGGCGGCAGCGGCGCGCATCGTGATTGCGGCAACCCAAGGCAAGGATCCGGCCTGGAACGGATTCAACGTGCTCCATACCGCGGCATCCCGCGTTGCCGCTCTGGATCTCGGGTTCGTGCCGAAGAAGCCCGCAACGACGGGTGTCGATACGTTTGTCACCGCCGCGGGCAGCGGCGCGCTCGACGTGCTCTATCTCCTTGGCGCCGATGACATCGACATGTCCCGGCTCGGTTCAGCGTTCGTGATCTACCAGGGCAGCCACGGCGATGCGGGTGCTCACCGGGCGGACGTAATTTTCCCCGCGGCGGCTTATGCCGAAAAGAGCGCGACGTATGTGAACACGGAGGGTCGCGCCCAGATGACGGCGCGCGCCGCGTTCCCGCCGGGAGACGCCCGTGAGGATTGGACGATCATTCGCGCACTCTCACCCCTTGTTGGGCACACGTTGCCGTACGACTCGATCAACGTGCTGCGCGCCGGCATGTACCAGCATGCCCCAGTGCTCGCGGCCCTCGATCGCGTGTCGCCAGCCCCGAGCGACGTGATCGCCGTGCTGGCCAGCGGAAAGGGCGCCGTGAAGGACGATCCGTTCCACAGCGCTGTGAAAGACTTCTACCTCACGAACCCGATTGCGCGCGCGTCCGCCGTGATGGCCGAGATGAGCGCACTCAAGAAAGCCGCCGATAAATCCGGCGTGGCTGCGGCGGAATAGGGAGCACGCAACCCAGATGTCGAGCGAGACGATCACAATGCTCTGGGACTACGGGCTCTGGCTTGCCATCGCCGTGGGCCTCTCGCTGCTCGTGCTTGTGGGGCTGTTGCTCTGCGTTGCGTTCCTGCTGCTCATGGATCGCAAGGTCTGGGCCGCCGTTCAGATGCGCCGCGGGCCAAACGTCGTTGGGCCCTTCGGCCTCTTTCAGTCGTTCGCTGACCTCCTGAAATTCGTATTCAAGGAGCCGGTGATTCCGTCCGGCGCCGACAAGGGCATCTTCCTCTTGGCCCCGCTCGTCACCGCGACCTGCGCGCTCGCGGCGTGGGCGGTCATTCCGATGAGCCAGGACGGCTGGGGCACGTGGGTCATCTCAGACCTCAACGTCGGCATCCTCTACCTGCTCGCTATTTCGTCGCTCGGTGTCTATGGCGTCATCATGGGCGGCTGGGCATCGAACTCGAAGTATCCCTTCATGGGTGCGCTTCGGTCGGCGGCGCAGATGATCTCCTATGAGGTGTCGCTCGGCTTCGTCGTCATCACGGTGCTCTTGCTGGTCGGTTCGCTGAACTTGGGCACGGTGGTCACCGCACAGAAGACCGGCGTGGGCGCCTGGCTCGGTCTGCCGTCGTCTGCACTCGACTGGCACTGGCTGCCGCTTCTGCCGATGTTCGTCATGTTCTTTATCTCGTCGCTGGCCGAGACGAACCGCCCGCCATTTGACCTCGTCGAAGCGGAAAGCGAGCTCGTCGCCGGCTTCATGGTCGAGTATTCGTCGACGCCGTACCTGCTGTTCATGCTCGGCGAATACGTCGCGATCACAACCATGTGCGCGATGGCCACCATTCTCTTCCTCGGCGGCTGGCTGCCGCCGCTCGACATTTGGCCGCTGAACGCGATCCCGGGCATTTTCTGGTTCGCGGCCAAGGTTGTGTTCATGTTCTTCATGTTCGCCATGGCAAAGGCTATGGTGCCGCGGTATCGCTACGACCAGCTGATGCGGCTCGGCTGGAAGGTCTTTCTGCCGCTGTCGCTGATGATGGTCGTTGTCGTCGCCGGTGTGCTGCAGTTTATGAAATCGGCATAGGAGAGCCACCAATGCGGGCGGCCCAAGGGCTGAAATCGCTGTTCCTCGCGGAGTTCGTCACGGCGTTCTTCCTGGCCATGCGCTACTTCTTCGCGCCGAAGAAGACGGTGAACTATCCGTTCGAGAAAGGCCCCCTCTCGCCTCGCTTCCGTGGCGAGCACGCGTTGCGTCGCTATCCGAACGGCGAAGAGCGCTGCATCGCCTGCAAGCTGTGCGAGGCGATCTGCCCGGCTCAAGCTATCACGATCGAGGCCGGTCCGCGACGCAACGACGGCACCCGCCGCACGACGCGCTATGACATCGACATGGTGAAATGCATCTACTGCGGACTCTGTCAGGAGGCCTGCCCGGTCGACGCCATCGTAGAAGGGCCGAATTTTGAGTTCGCGACCGAAACGCGCGAGGAGCTCTACTACTCGAAGGAGCGGCTGCTTGCGAACGGCGACCGGTGGGAGCGCGAGATCGCGAAGAACCTCGCGCTCGACGCGCCGTATCGGTAAAGGGTTGCCTCTCGCTTCGCGTAAGCGGAGCCGGAGGATTGGGGTGAGGGCGGAATGGCACTGACGGCGATCTTCTTTTATCTCTTTGCGACCCTGGCGCTCGCGTCCGGGGCGATGGTGATCGTCGCCAAGAACCCGGTGCACGCCGTCCTGTTCCTTATTCTCACGTTCTTCAACGCGGCCGGTCTTTTCATCCTGCTCGGCGCCGAGTTTCTGGCGATGCTGTTGGTCATCGTCTACGTGGGCGCGGTGGCCGTGCTGTTCCTCTTCGTCGTGATGATGCTCGACGTGGACTTCGCTGAGCTTCGTGCGGGCTTCATCAAGAATGCGCCGGTCGGATTTCTCGTCGGCGGTGTGGTGCTCGCCGAACTTGTGTTGCTGGTTCTCGTGCGCGGAGTTGCGCCCGTTGCACCCGGCACCGTCGCCGCTCCTGTGCCGCAGGGAGTGACGAACACCGAGGCGCTCGGGCAGATCCTCTACACGAAGTACATTTATTACTTTCAGGGAGCGGGGCTGGTGCTTCTGGTCGCCATGGTCGGCGCCATCGTGCTGACCCTGCGGCACAAGCAAGGCGTCAAGCGTCAGTCCATAGCCGATCAGGTGGCGCGCGGGCCGGCGACGGCCGTGCAAATGGTCAAGGTCGCGCCCGGCGGCAGCGCGATCCCAGACGCACCGGCGAAACACTAGGGCACCGAGACGAGAAGGGGCAAGACGAGGCTATGGAGATCGGGCTCGGACACTATCTGACCGTCGCGGCGTGCCTGTTCACGCTCGGCATGTTCGGTATCTTCCTCAATCGGAAGAACGTGATCATCATCCTTATGTCGGTCGAGCTGATGCTGCTCGCCGTCAACATCAACTTCATTGCCTTCTCGCACTTCCACGCCGATTTGGTGGGTCAGGTCTTTGCGCTGTTCATTCTCACCGTTGCGGCCGCCGAGGCTGCCATCGGACTGGCCATCATCGTCGTCTACTTCCGCAACCGCGGTTCCATCGCGGTTGAGGACATCAACATGATGAAGGGCTAGAGGCGCATGATCTACACGCTCATCGTCCTCCTGCCGCTTCTCGGCGCGCTGATCGCAGGACTGTTTGGCCGCTGGCTGGGGCCGCGCCCATCGGAAATCATCACCACGGCTCTGCTGATGATCTCGGCGGTCCTGTCGTGGGTCGTCTTCGTGCAGGTCGGCTTCGACGGCGAGACTGCGAAGGTGCCGCTCCTGCGCTGGATCACTTCCGGCGAGCTGGATACGGCGTGGGCGCTGCGCATCGATACGCTGACCGGCGTGATGCTTGTCGTCGTCAACACCGTCTCCGCCCTCGTGCATCTCTATTCGATTGGCTACATGCACGAGGATGACAGCCGCCCGCGCTTCTTCGCATACCTGTCGCTGTTCACCTTCGCCATGCTGGCGCTCGTCACGAGCGACAACCTCGTCCAGATGTTCTTCGGATGGGAGGGCGTCGGCCTCGCCTCCTACCTCCTCATCGGCTTCTGGTACAAAAAGCCCGAGGCCAATGCGGCGGCCATTAAGGCGTTTGTCGTCAACCGCGTCGGCGACTTCGGCTTTGCGCTCGGCATCTTCGGCCTGTTCGCCGTGACGAACTCGGTCAATCTCGATGCGGTGTTCGCTGCCGCACCGGGGCTGGTCGGCAAGCAGATCTCATTCCTCGGATACGAGGTCGACGTCCTGACGCTCCTGGCCTTGTTGCTGTTCATGGGCGCCATGGGCAAGTCCGCGCAGTTCCTGCTGCACACGTGGTTGCCGGACGCCATGGAAGGCCCGACGCCGGTCTCGGCACTCATTCATGCCGCCACGATGGTGACCGCGGGCGTCTTCATGGTCGCCCGCTTGTCACCGATTTTCGAGCTGGCACCCACCGCGCTCGAGGTCGTCGTACTGATCGGCACGATTACGGCGTTCTTTGCCGCCACCATTGGCCTCGTCCAGAACGATATCAAGCGCGTCATCGCCTATTCGACGTGCTCGCAGCTCGGCTACATGTTCGTGGCTTGCGGTGTCGGCGCGTACTCGGTCGGCATTTTCCACCTCTTTACGCACGCCTTCTTCAAGGCGCTGCTGTTCCTCGGCGCCGGTTCCGTGATCCACGGTATGCATCACGAGCAGGACATGCGCCGCATGGGCGGCCTCGCGAAGAAGATGCCGATCACATGGGCCATGATGCTGATCGGCACGCTGGCACTGACCGGTGTCGGCATTCCGCATCTTGCTGGCTTCGCGGGCTTCCATTCCAAGGACGCGATCATCGAGGCAGCCTACGCCGGCCACACCGCGGGCAACTTCGCCTTCTGGGGGCTCGTCATCGCCGCCTTCATGACGTCGTTCTATTCGTGGCGTCTGATGTTTCTGACCTTCCATGGGCAAACACGCGCGGATCACCACACCTACGATCATGCACACGAAAGCCCCTGGGTGATGCTGATCCCGCTCATCCTGCTGGCGATCGGCGCCGTGTTCGCTGGTGTCGCCTTCAGCTACTATTTCATCGGTGAGGGTTATGCCGACTTCTGGCGAGCGGCCTTGTTCGAAGCGCCTGGCAAGGATATCCGTCACCATATGCATGAGATCCCCGGCTGGGTGCCATGGGCGCCTACGCTAGCCATGCTCTCCGGTCTCGGTCTCGCCACGCTCTACTATGTCGTGATGCCTGGTCTGCCCGCCGCGACGGCGAATGCCTTCCGCCCCGTGTACGTGTTCCTGCTGAATAAGTGGTACTTCGATGAACTCTACAACTTCATCTTTGTCCGCCCGGCCTTCGCGATCGGCCGCTTCCTCTGGAAGGGCGTCGATGGTGCGGTGATCGACGGCACCATCGATGGCACCGCGAAAAGCGTGCTCTGGAGCACCGGCCGCATCGTCAAACTACAAACCGGCTATGTGTATCACTACGCCTTCGCCATGCTGATCGGCGTTGCAGCCATCCTGACATACTTCATCCTGGCCGGTGGCGGGGGCGCACAATGAACATCTCGTCGGCTCCCATTCTGTCGATCGTGACGTTCCTGCCGCTCGTCGGCGCGCTGTTTATCGCATTGCTTCCGCGCGAGGCCGTGCAGAACATTCGCTACGCGGCACTCTGGACGACGCTGATCACTTTCGTGATCTCGCTCCTGATCTGGATGAATTTCGATCCCGCGACACCGGGCTTCCAATTCGTCGAAGAGCGCGATTGGCTGGGTCCCATCAAGTACAAGATGGGCGTCGATGGCATCTCGATGCTGTTCGTGATCCTGACCACATTCCTTATGCCGCTCTGCATCCTGGCGAGCTGGGATGCCATCGAGGACCGCGTCAAGGAGTACATGATTGCATTCCTGGTGCTCGAGGCGCTGATGGTCGGCGTTTTCTGCGCGCTCGATCTCGTGCTCTTCTACCTGTTCTTCGAAGGTGGCCTCATTCCGATGTTCCTCATCATCGGTGTTTGGGGCGGCCCGCGCCGCGTCTATGCAAGCTTTAAGTTCTTCCTCTATACGTTCCTGGGCTCCGTGCTGATGCTGCTCGCCATGATGGCGATGTATTGGCACGCAGGTACGACCGACATCCCGACGTTGATGCAGACGAAGTTCCCAGCCGACATGCAGTTCTGGCTGTGGCTCGCCTTCTTCGCCTCGTTCGCGGTCAAGATGCCGATGTGGCCGGTGCACACGTGGCTACCGGATGCGCATGTTGAGGCGCCCACGGCCGGCTCCGTCATTCTGGCTGGCATTCTCTTGAAGATGGGCGGCTACGGCTTCCTACGCTTCTCGCTGCCGATGTTCCCGGATGCCAGTGCCGACCTCGCTCCGCTGGTCTTCGCGCTCTCCGTTATCGCCATCGTCGCGACGTCCCTGATCGCACTGGTGCAGGAGGACATGAAGAAGCTGATCGCCTATTCGTCCGTCGCTCACATGGGCTTCGTGACCATGGGCATCTTCACTTTCACGCAGCAGGGCATCGACGGGGCGATCTTCCAGATGCTGTCGCATGGCCTTATTTCGTCGGCCCTCTTCCTCTGCGTCGGTGTCGTTTACGATCGACTGCACACGCGCGAGATCAAGGCCTATGGCGGTATCGTCGAGCGGATGCCGATCTACGCCGCGATCTTCATGGTCTTCACCATGGGCAACGTCGGCCTGCCTGGTACGTCCGGTTTCGTCGGCGAGTTCCTGACGCTGCTGTCCTCGTTTAAGATCAACACCTATGTGGCATTCTTTGCCACAACAGGCGTCATCCTGTCGGCGGCCTACGCGCTCTATCTCTATCGCCGCGTCGTCTTCGGTCCGCTGGAAAAACCCTCGCTCAAGGCCCTGGCCGACGTGAGCCCGCGCGAGATCGCGATCCTGGCTCCGCTCGTCTTGCTTACGATCTTCTTCGGGTTCTACCCGGCCCCCATTCTTGACGTGACAGCTGTGTCCGTGAAAGCGCTCGTGACCTCGATTGAGGCTGCGAGCCAAGCCGCAGCAATCGCGCAATAGAGGATATCTGTCTCATGTCCGAGACCATGAGCTACGCAGCTGCCCTGCCTGAGATCGTGCTTGCGGTAGGCGCCATGGGGCTGCTCATGATTGGGGCCTTCGGCGGCGCCTCCGCTCAGAACGCGGATCGAGCTGGTTGGCTTGCAATTCTGCTCCTGTTCGTCACCGGTGCAGCGCTTCTCAACCAAACCGGGACCGAACGCATTTTCAACGACGCGTTCATTTCCGATCCCTTCGCACGCTTCGTGAAGGTTCTGATTCTTGCCGGTTCGGCCGTCGCCATCCTGCTTTCGATGGATGACATGCGGCGCGCCGGCGTCAATCGTTTCGAGGTTCCGGTCCTCATCCTGCTCTCGACGGTCGGCATGATGATGATGGTGTCGGCCAACGATCTCCTGGCCCTCTATCTTGGTCTGGAGCTTCAAAGCTTAGCGCTCTACGTGTTGGCTGCCGTGCGCCGTGACGACGTTCGCTCCAGTGAGGCCGGCATGAAGTACTTCGTGCTCGGCGCACTGTCGTCGGGAATGCTGCTCTATGGTGCTTCGCTGCTTTATGGATTTGCCGGAACCACATCCTTTGCCGGTCTCGCAACGGCAGCATCGGCGACGGGCGCTGCGACGAACCTAGGCCTGATCGCCGGCCTGGTATTCCTTCTGGTCGGGCTTGCCTTCAAGGTCTCGGCGGTTCCCTTCCATATGTGGACGCCCGACGTCTACGAGGGTGCGCCGACGCCTATCACGGCGTTCTTTGCTGCCGCCCCCAAGCTTGCCGCGCTCGCTCTGCTGGCTCGCGTGCTGTTCGACGGTTTCGGCGGTCTCTTCGTTCAGTGGCAGAAGATCGTGATCTTCCTGTCCATCGCCTCCATGCTTCTTGGCGCCTTCGCAGCCATTGGCCAGACCAACATCAAGCGCCTGATGGCCTACTCCTCCATCGGCCACGTCGGGTTCGCACTCGTGGGATTGGCCGCGGGAAGCGAGGCCGGCATCGAAGGACTGCTGATCTATCTCGCGATCTACCTCGTCACGACCCTCGGCGCGTTTGCCTGCATCCTCGCCATGCGCCGCGAGGACGGCCCGGTCGAGGATATCTACGAGCTGGCTGGATTGGCGGAGACGAATCTCCCCATGGCATTCATTCTCGCCATGCTGTTCTTCTCTCTCGCAGGTGTACCGCCGCTCGCCGGCTTCTTTGCCAAGTTCTATGTCTTCGCCGCAGCCGTGAAAGCGGAACTCTATGGGCTTGCCGTTATCGGCGTGTTGTCAAGCGTTGTCGGCGCCTTCTATTACCTGCGTATCATCAAGGTCATGTTCTTCGACGAAGCGAAGCCGCGCTTTGTCCCAGCCGTGCCGAACGTCCGGTTCGTGATGATAGCGGCCGGCTTGTTTGTGCTGTTTTACGCGATCTACCCCGCGCCGCTGATCGATGCCGCTGCCGCCGCTGCAAAGTCGCTACAGCTTTAGGGCCTTGTGACGTCAGTGCGGCTGCGGCGCCTGGAAATGAAGGCCGTAGTCGTTTCCGCGACGCCAGACCACGATGCAATGGCTATCGATCCGTACCATCGGTGCAACGAGCTGAACGCGTTCCGGTAACTCGCCGACGCTGACGACCCTCACCCGAGCGCCGGTTGGGGAAAGGTCACGCAGAAGAACGGTGAATTCTTTTTGGCCGGCTCTAACGATGCCTGCACAATTGGTTCGTCGCCTCTTGGCGACGCGCGTTTCGTTCCTCATGGGTCACCTAGTATAAGGGCCTGATAGAGCGGATAAAAAGGGACGCATCGAAAATTAAGCGGACGTCTGACTATAATGTTGTACACCTCTGAAGGTTAATGCAGCCTTTCGCGTGTAAACACTTGTCCAGGCAGTTCGTGTGTTCAGTTATTCGAACTTCACGCCACAGTCTCGGCCGCGTCGCCAGATGACGACACAGTCGGCATCGATTTTTTCCATCGGGGCCACCAGGCGGAAACGGTCCGGAATGCTTCCGGTGCCCACCGGGCGCACGCAGGCGCCATCTTCGGAGACGTTGCGCAGGACGACCGTAAACTCACGATCACCGGCCGTTATGGTTCCGGCTCTGTTCGTGAGTTGCCGATTTTCAGTTCGAGCCTCAGCGGCCATCGCGCCCTCGTAGAGTGTAATGCAAGTCAAACGCCGCTCGAATGCGCGTAGGTGGTGGTACGGAAGATAGAACACTATGATTCAGTTGCTTAAAGTTGAATTACTGCGGGTGCGGTCGAATTGCCTCATAATCCGGTGTGTGGCTTGAATACCCAATCACGCGGCATTTGCATTTGAGACAAGAAACGTCAGCCCGATGAATATGCATGCGATCGAGCGGCTTCCCACGGTGGACTCCACCAACGCCGAAGCGATGCGCCGCGCGATGGCAGGTGAGCGTGGGCCGCTTTGGATCGTTGCCGACGAGCAGACGGCAGGCCGCGGCCGCTCGGGACGGTCCTGGACGTCGGCGCGCGGAAATCTGCAAGCAAGCCTGCTGCTGACGTTCGCCGAGCCTGCGGCGAAGGCCTATCAACTCGCCCTCGTTGCGGGCGTCGCTGCGTTCGATGCGATAGCCACCGCGATGGGCGCAACGCCCAATGGGCTTCGTCTCAAATGGCCAAACGACCTCATGATCGAGGGGGCCAAGGCCGGCGGCATCTTGGTTGAATGCAGCATGCTGATACCCAAAGCCGGAGAGCCCGGAGGCCTCGCGGCTGTGATCGGCATCGGCGTGAATGTCTCGTTCGCGCCGCATGTGCCCGACCGCCCCACGACATATCTATCCGCGCGCTGCGAAGCCCCCGAACCGGAGGCGATTCTCGCCGCCTTGGCCGATGCGACAGCGTATTGGCTGGCGGTTTGGGACGAAGGGAGGGGCTTTGCCGCGGTTAGGGAGGCTTGGCTAAACCGCGCCCATCCTTTAGGGGAACGGTTGAGTATCCATGCGGGCTCCGAGCGCGTATCTGGCGCCTTTGCAGGGTTGGATGCTGACGGCGCGCTCATTCTTCAGACGGAAGGCGAGATCCGCCGGTTCACATTTGGAGATGTTTCTATCGATTGAAGAGTATCCGGCTCCAGCGTTTGTTCGGAGCGCCATTTTTGCAGAACTGACGTACAAGCAGTTTCACTTCCTGGCCCGCGGCTCAGGGTTCGCGGTACATATTTAAAAAGGGCACAAGGCGGCGAATGCCTGACGAGCGGACGAAACGTGGCCAGCCTCGCGGCGCGGATGAGCTGGTCTTTGTAGCCCTGGGCGGCTTGGGCGAAATCGGCATGAATGCGTACCTTTACGGGTACGGTCCACCCGATGCGCGCCGCTGGCTCATGGTGGACCTCGGCATCACCTTTCCCGAAGGCGAGGACGATCCCGGCGTCGACGTCATCTTCCCCGATCTTCGCTTCATTGAGGAAGAGAAGAGCACGCTGGCGGGCATCGTCATCACACACGCCCATGAAGATCACATTGGTGCCGTGATCGAGATGTGGCCGCGCCTCGGCGTACCGGTATACGCGACGCCGTTTACCGCGGGCATGCTCAAGGCCAAGCTCGTCGAATACAACAGCAGGCTCGCCATACCGATCCGCGAGATCCCGCTCAACGGTCGCTTCAACGCAGGTCCGTTCGACGTCGAGCTTATCGAGATGTCGCATTCGATCCCGGAAAGCAGTGCGCTCGCTATTCGC
The DNA here is from genome assembly GCF_036262015.1 of Hyphomicrobium sp. Classification (GTDB taxonomy): domain Bacteria; phylum Pseudomonadota; class Alphaproteobacteria; order Rhizobiales; family Hyphomicrobiaceae; genus Hyphomicrobium_C. The sequence continues at coordinate 369,748 of NZ_DATAJR010000004.1, forward strand.
ACGCCGGCAGGAACCGTTCTGCACACGGGCGACTGGAAGCTCGATCGCACGCCGACGATCGGCGGTGCGCCCGACGAAGCCCGTCTCAGGGCCCTCGGCGACGAAGGCGTTCTCGCGGTGATCGGCGATTCCACGAACGCCATGCGTGAGGGACTTTCGCCGTCTGAGCGCGACGTATCGAAATCGCTGACGGCGATCGTAAAAGAGGCCCCGCACCGGGTCATCGTCACCACGTTTGCCTCCAACGTTGCGCGCGTCAAAGCGGTCGCCGATGCCGCCCGCGCCGCAGGCCGCGAATTGGTCGTGGCAGGCCGAGCGCTCCACCGGGTCATCGAGGTCGCCATCGATACCGGCTATCTGCCTGAGGGATTTCGCTACGTAGACCAGCAGCAGTTCGATGAGCTGAAGCGGTCGAACGTCGTCTGCCTTTGCACGGGAAGCCAAGGCGAGCCGCGCGCAGCGATGGCGCGCATCGCCGAGAACGAGCATCCGGACGTCTCTCTCGCCAAAGGCGACTTGGCGATCTTCTCCTCGCGCACCATCCCAGGCAACGAGAAGGCTGTAGGCTGGATTCAGAACAATCTCGTGCGCATGGGAGTCGACGTCATCACCGATGGCGAAGCCCTGGTGCACGTGACCGGCCATCCCCGCCGCGACGAGCTGCGCCAGCTCTATGCATGGACGCGGCCGCGGATTGCCGTGCCGATGCATGGAGAAGCGCGCCATCTGAAAGCGCATGCCGAATTAGCGCGCGAGTGCGGCGTGCCTGAAGTTCAGGTGGTCTACAACGGCGAGATGGTGCGGCTGTCGCCCGGCGCTGTCCGCATCGTCGACGATGCGCCCGTGGGCCGCCTGTTTCGCGACGGTCGCCTGATCGTGCAGTCGGGTGAGGGGCCGGTCCGCGAGCGCCGCAAGCTGGCGATGGCGGGCATTATCGTGGTCGCTCTGGCTCTTTCCCGCCGCGGCGAGTTGATGAGCGAGCCTCAGATCGCCATGGACGGAATTCCGCCTGCGGACGACGCTGGCGAGCCCATGCTCGAGATCGCGCTCTCCGCGGTCGAGGGAACGCTGCGCAGTATCCCGCGCGACCGCCGTCGCGACATCGACATGGTTGGCGAAGCCGTTCGCCGAGCGGTCCGCGGTGGCGTGGCCAGCGCCTGGGGCAAGAAGCCCATTGTCAAGGTGCTGGTCAGCGTGATCGAAGGAAAGGGTTGAAGCAGGCCCGCTCCAGAGCGCGGAAAACCTGCCGGTTTTGAGACTAGGGAAGCAGAGACGATGATTGGACGCCTGAACCACGTGGCCATTGCGGTCAAGGACTTGGCCGCTGCAACCGCGGTTTACAAGAACGCGCTCGGCGCCGTCGTGACAGATCCGCTTCCGCAGCCCGAGCATGGCGTGACAGTCGTGTTCGTGACGCTTCCGAACACCAAGATCGAATTTCTCGAGCCGCTTGGCGCCAATTCTCCTATCGCCAAGTTCCTCGAGAAAAACCCCGATGGGGGCATCCATCACGTTTGCTACGAGGTCGAAGATATCCTGGCCGCGCGTGATAGACTGAAAGAACAGGGTGCCCGCGTGTTGGGCGACGGCAATCCGAAGATCGGCGCCCATGGCAAGCCCGTGCTGTTCCTGCATCCGAAAGATTTCTGCGGAACGCTGACCGAACTCGAACAGGTCTAAGGTCTTCGACCCAATACAGGAGTGAGCGAGCTATGAGCCTTTCGCTCGGCATTGCGCTTTACATCATGATCTGGTGGATGACGCTCTTTGCCGTGCTTCCCTTCGGCGTGAAAACGCAGGGTGAGGCCGGTGAGATCGTGGAAGGCACGCCCGCAAGCGCGCCCGTTGCGCCCCGTCTGCTGCGTACGGTGTTCATCAATACAATCGTATCTGCTCTGGTGTTCGCTTTTGTCGGGATGGCGCTCGATCGGGACTGGCTAGGCCTCTACATCCCGCCTGAGAACCTGCCGCCGGCTGCTGTGCGCTGACAGTCGTCGGCGTCGGCACTATCAAAAATCCAGAAGCGTGCCCTAAAAATGCAAAGAGCAAGGCGATCGCCTTGCTCTTTCCAATTCTTGGCTCGTAGTGGCGGTGCTTTGTGCACCGTCTGCTATTGAAGGCTCAGATCCGGAAACCGAGTCTGTGGCCATTTTCTCCCTAGACCTGGGCCCCGAGCCACTTGGATCATTGGCTACGCCCCTGTCACGTGAACGAGCGCACCATATCTGAACGGCGGCGCTATGTCACGGGGCCAAGACGAAAAAAACGCAGGTGCCTAATGCTGATGCAGAGACTTGCTCGCGTGTTGGCTCTCATGAGTTTTTGTTGGCAGGTCACAGGATTTCCGGGACGGCCCCGATGCTCGATTGCCCTTAACCTCAATCCTGGCTATTGACGCCTGGGGCCTCCCAAGCCCCGCCGGCGGCCGGACCGGGCGCCCGTTTTTCCTCCACGGACGCGTTTGCGCCGCAACATAAGACAGGCCCATGCATCTTTCCCGCTTCTTTCTGCCGGTCCTCCGCGAAACGCCCAAGGAAGCCGAGATCGTTTCTCATCAGCTGATGCTGCGGGCCGGCATGGTCCGCCAGTCCGCGGCCGGTATCTATTCCTGGCTTCCCCTTGGCCTCCGGGTCCTGAAGAAGATCGAAGCGATCGTCCGGGAAGAGCAGAACCGCGCCGGTGCGGTCGAGCTTCTGATGCCGACCATCCAATCCGCCGACCTTTGGCGCGAGAGCGGGCGCTACGAGGCCTACGGTAAGGAGATGCTGCGCATCACCGATCGCCACGAGCGCGACATACTCTATGGCCCGACGGCAGAGGAGGTCATCACCACGATCTTCCGCGACAGCATCAAGAGCTACAAAGACCTGCCCCGGAACCTGTACAACATCCAGTGGAAGTTCCGCGACGAGATCCGCCCCCGCTTCGGCGTGATGCGCGGACGCGAGTTCCTGATGAAGGATGCGTACTCCTTCGATCTCACGAAGGACGACGCCCGCGCGGCCTATCGGCGTATGTTCGTCGCCTACCTGCGGACCTTTGCGCGCCTCGGCCTGCGCTCCGTCCCGATGCAGGCCGACACCGGACCGATCGGCGGTGATCTCTCGCACGAGTTCATCATCTTGGCCGAGACCGGCGAGAGCCAGGTTTATTGCCATAAGGATCTGATCGAAGGTGATATTCCGGGTCCCCATACCGATTTCTTCGGCGATCTCATGCCGATCTTTGAGGAATGGACCTCGCGCTATGCCGCGACGGAGGAAAAGCACGATCAGGCGCGTTTCGAAAAGGAAGTCCCGGCCGACAAGCGAGTTTCCGCGCGTGGCATCGAGGTTGGTCACATTTTCTACTTCGGCACCAAATATTCCGAGCCCATGGGGTGCAAGGTTCAGGGACCGGACGGCCAGCAAGTGATCCTCGAGATGGGATCGTACGGCATCGGAGTCTCGCGCCTCGTCGGCGCGATCATCGAGGCGAGCCACGATGAAGCCGGTATTGTCTGGCCAGTTCCTGTCGCGCCGTTTGAGGTTGCCGTCATCAATCTGAAGGCGGGCGACGAAGCCACCGATAAGGCCGCGCTCGATGTGAAGACGCGACTGGAAGCGGCCGGCATCGACGTGCTCTACGACGACACGGACGAGCGCGCAGGCGCCAAGTTCGCGACCATGGATCTGATCGGCATCCCGTATCAGATCATCGTCGGTCCGAAAGGCGTGAAAGCGGGCGAGATCGAGATCAAGGACCGCAAAACTGGTGAGCGCGATACGCTCGCCATCGAAGCCGGTCTCGAACGCACGATCACCAAAGTCATGGACCAGCGCGTGCTGGTCTGAAGAGCAGAATAGGGGTGGGGCGGTATGGCAGCATCGATGGACACGAAGCCCTTCTCGCCCTTCGAGTGGCTGCTTGCGTCACGGTACCTGCGCGCGCGCCGTAAGGAAGGCTTTGTCTCCGTCATCGCCGCCGTCTCGTTCCTTGGCATCATGCTCGGCGTGGCGACGCTGATCATCGTCATGGCCGTCATGAACGGGTTCCGGAAGGACTTGTTCGCCAAGATCCTCGGCCTCAACGGGCACATTGTCGTCTACAAGATCGGCGCGCCGTTCAACGACTACGCGGACATCACCAAGGCCGTCTACCGCGCCAAGGGGGTCGAGCGGGCCATCCCTCTGATTGAGGGGCAGGCGATGGTTTCGTCGGCCGTTCAAGCCTCTGGCGCGGCCGTCCGGGGCATCCAGGAAGCGGATCTCAAGTCCCTGCCGCTCGTGGCCAGCAATATTCGCTTCGGCACCTTGGATGGATTTGATCAATCCGGCGGCCTCGCCATCGGCATGCGTCTCGCCAACATGATGCGCATCAATGTCGGCGATACGCTCACGATCATTTCGCCCCGAGGGGCTTCGACACCGTTCGGCACAGCACCGCGATCGAAGACCTATCCCATCACGGCCATCTTTGAGCTCGGCATGTCCGAGTATGACAAGACGATGATCTTCATGCCGCTTTCGGAAGCGCAGCGCTACTTCTCGAAGGGAGGCGAGGTCGACATCCTCGAGGTCGTAATCTCCGATCCGGAAGCGGTGGAGGAAGCAGCGGCAAGTATCCGCGGCGAGGCTGGACCGACCATTAACGTGACGGATTGGCGACAACGAAACGAGACCTTCTTCACGGTGCTCGAGGTCGAGCGCAACGTGATGTTCATCATCCTGTCGTTGATCGTTCTGGTGGCCGCCCTCAACATCATCTCCGGTCTCATGATGCTGGTGAAGGACAAGGGCCGGGATATCGCCATTCTTCGCACGATGGGAGCCAGCAAGGGCGCCGTCATGCGCGTGTTCCTGATCACCGGCGCGTCGATCGGTGTCGTGGGTACGCTGGCCGGGCTCGTTATTGGCGTCGTGTTCTGCGCCAACATCGAGGAGATCCGCCAGTTCGTCGCCTGGGTTGCGGGAACGAAGGTCTTCGATCCCAACGTCTATTACCTCACGCGTCTGCCGGCCGATATCAATCCGATCGAGACGGGGTCCATCGTCGCCATGGCTCTCGTGCTATCGGTGTTGGCGACGCTCTATCCGTCCTGGCGCGCTTCGCGCCTGGATCCGGTCGAAGCGCTCAGGTACGAGTGAGGGAGCGAGAGCGTGCACGATATGAACGCCCACGTCCCGGTCCTCAGCCTGATCGAACTTCAGCGCAAGTTCCGGCAAGGCACGCGCGAGATTCAAGTCTTGGCCGGCGCATCTGTCGACGTCTGGCCAGGTCAGTGCGTTGCGCTCGTTGGACCCTCGGGCGCAGGCAAGTCGACTCTGCTCCATATTGCCGGTCTTCTCGAAACGCCCGACTCCGGCCACGTCGTGGTCGCGGGGCGCGATTGCGCAACGCTCGATGACCATGATCGCACGCGCATTCGTCGTTCGGAGATGGGCTTCATCTACCAGTTCCACCAGCTTCTGCCGGAGTTTTCCGCGCTGGAGAACGTGGCCATCCCGCAGATGATCAACGGCCGCTCGCGCCGGGAAGGCGAGGACCGCGCGCGCAGGCTGCTGTCGTCGCTGGGCCTCGCCGAGCGTGTGGATCATCGTCCCGCGCAGCTTTCAGGCGGTGAGCAGCAGCGTACGGCAATCTGCCGCGCTCTGGCCAATCGTCCCCGCTTGATCCTCGCAGATGAGCCGACAGGCAACCTCGATCCACGCACGTCGGAACTCGTGTTTCACGAGCTGATTAGCCTTTTTCGCAGCGAAGGCGTGGCTGCACTTATCGCGACGCACAACTTGGAATTGGCGCGGCGAATGGACCGCGTTGTGGTACTCGATAACGGCCTTTTGGTCGAAATTTCGCCCCAAGCGGTCTAAAAAACACATTATCTCCCCGTGTTTCCCGGGGAACAGCGTCATTGTGGCGTTGTAGCAAGTATGGCTTGGGTCCGGTTCCCGGACTTGCCGCGCGCTTCAAGCCGTGAAGCGATGGGAACGCATTTCCTGACGCGGCTGTTCAAACCGAACCAAGATGAGGAGGCAGCTATGCCGATCGAGAGACACGTTCTTCGTTCCGCCGCGCTCGCGGCTACGCTCCTGGTGTCCGCGCCCGCCTTCGCGGCCAATGAGCCCTACGGCGTTTGGATGAACGACACGGGCCGCGGCGCAATCGAGATCAAGGATTGCGGAGGCAAGCTTTGTGGGCATGTCGTCTGGGTCAAGGACACGAACGACGCCAAGGGTTGCGGTCGCCAGATCATCGGTGACGCGGCATCGTCGGGCGGTGTTTGGGGCGGAAACGGGGCCTGGATCTACAGCCCCGAAAAGAAGAAGAACTATAGCGTCGAGATCACCCCCCTCGCCGACGGGACCTTGAAGGTTATGGGCTATGCGGGGATCAAGTTCCTCTCGAAGACCATGATCTGGACGAAGGCTCCGGCCGATCTCGCGCGCTGCACCCCCGAGCAGACCGCGACCGCAACTCCGGCTCCGGGCACCAACACCGCACCGCCACCCGCGACGGCAGAAGGCTCGAAGAGCGCGGCGGAGCAGGCGCCTGCTGACAAAGCCGCTCCCCCGGCTGACGAGAAAAACGTCGCCGAGAACGAGAAGAAGGGCGGGAACCTCGAAGGTCTCGCCAGCGAGTTCGGTGACGTTTTCACCAAGAAGGACGGCAAGTGCAAGGTGGACACGCCCTGGGTGAAGCTCGACTTCGACTGCAAGGACGAGAAGTAGTCCCGGTTGCGATGAGTTCGAGAAAGGCGGCGGCTCAACAGCTCGCCGCCTTTTGCTGTATCAGATCAGCCCGACGTACTTCGCGGCAAGCGCGGCGAGGCTCAGCGCGCCGATCCACGTCGCGATACGCCGGAAGCGATCGCGTCGGCTCGTGGCTAGAGCCAGGTTCTCGACGGTTGCAGGATCGAGCCGAATACCGTTGCGCGCCATCTCGGCGAGGCCCGCGGACGCGCGCTCCGCTTCCGCCAGCACGGACGGCAATTCCGCAAGAATACGTGCAAGCGTCGTTGCCCCTTCGCCGGCTTTTCGCAGCGCGCCGCGTGCGCCGTAGTTCGCTTCCACCCATTCTTTCGCGACAGGTTCCGCCGCGACCCACATGTTGAGCGAAGGGTCGAGGCCGCGCGCCACGCCTTCGACGATCACCATGCTCTTTTGAAGCAGGATCAACTCCGGCCGCGTCTCCATGTCGAAGACTTCCGTGTAGGCAAAGAGCTGGCCCAGGAGATCGGCCATCGAGATCTCGTCCGCGGTCCGGCCATGGATCGGTTCACCGATGGCGCGCAAGGCCTGCGCAAACACCTCGACCGGATGGTGCGGCGGCACGTACCCGGCCCAGAAATGCACCTCCGCCGCGCGCTGATAGTCGCGCGTGATGAGCCCGTAGAGAATCTCGGCTAGGAAACGGCGCTCCTTGTGACCGAGGCGCCCCATGATGCCGAAATCGACGGCGATGACATTCCCCGCCTTGTCGACGAACAGGTTGCCCTGATGCATGTCGGCATGAAAAAAGCCGTCGCGCATCGCATGCGTGAGGAAGCTCCGCAGCACCACGAGCCCGAGCCCCTTGAGATCGTGGCCCTCGGCCTTGAGGCGCACATGATCGGAGATCGGGATACCGTCGATCCAGTCGGTGGTGAGCACGCGTTTCGCAGTGCGCTTCCAGTCGACGGACGGCACGAGGAAACGTTCCTCGGGGGCGATGTTGTCCGCCATTTCGGAGATCGCAGCACCTTCGAGGCGCAGGTCCATCTCGAGTTCCGTGGTGCGCGCGAGGTTCTCGACGACCGCCACCGGCTTGAGGCGGCGCGACGGTTCGTGCACGCGCTCGATGAGGTGGGCGGCGAAGAAGTAGCTGTCGAGGTCACGCTTGAAGCGCTTCTCCACGTCCGGCCGCAGGATCTTGACCGCCACCTGGCGCCGCTGGCCGTCCTTGTCGAGCGTGACGGCCTTGTGCACCTGCGCGATGGAGGCCGCCGCCACGGGCGGGCCAAACTCCACAAAATGGTCTTCCAGTTTGCCGCCAAGGGCTTCCTCGACGGCGCGGCGGGCTTCCGCCATGCTGAAGGGCGGGAGGCGGTCCTGCAGGTGTCCGAGATCGCCGGCGAGCTCCGGCCCGATCACGTCGCCGCGCGTGGCCAGGAACTGCCCGAGCTTGATGTAGGACGGGCCGAGAGCGGCGAGGGCGGACGAAATACGCCGCTCCTTGGGCTTGCCGGCGTTGAAGGGGGCCGCCACGAGAGCAATGGGCAACGTCGCCAGCCGCGCGAGCTTGAGTGCCAGCGGCACCGGCTGCCCCCTCGGCACGAAGCGCACGCCATGCTGGGCAAGCACGATGCCTGCCCGCGACAGCCGCCAGATGTTGGTGATTGCGTTCGCCATTCCTGCCAAGCCGTACTTGCACCGCCGCCGCCGTGCAAGCCGCGTCCTGCGGAACGGTTTCCTATATATCGCCTGTGGATGGCGGGGATCATACAACTCGTCGTGGGAGGCTTCCCCGGACCGGGCTCCGAATCGGGCTAGACCGGTTCACGCGACCCGAATTTTCGTCATTGTACGGCACCCTAAAGGACACGAATGACCGCTGCGCCGACGCTTCCCAAATTCGTTCACCTCAAGGTGCACTCGGCCTATTCACTGCTCGAGGGGGCCTTGCCGATCGGAAAGCTCGCCAAGCTCGCCGAGAAGGCGGAGATGCCGGCGATTGCGCTGACGGACACGAACAACCTCTTCGGTGCGCTCGAATTCTCGGACAAGCTTTCCGGCGCGGGCATCCAGCCGATTGCTGGCGCGACCTACGACATCGACTTCGGCGACGCCGCACCACCGACCGGGCCTGGCGCGCTCCTGCGCCCCGCGCAGAATGCCGCCCCTGTTCGGCCTGCAGGCCCGCTTGCGCTGCTCGCTGCCAGCCCCGAGGGGTATGCCAATCTCATCAAGCTCGGCAGCCAAGCTTTCCTGTTGCCCGATCCTACGGAGCCGACGCACGTTCGCATCGATGCGTTGGAGGCCCACCGCGAAGGACTGATTGTTTTGACGGGCGGCCCGCTCGGCCCCATCGGTCGCGCTTTGAGCGATGGACAGATCGATCTCGCACGCGAGCGTCTTGTCCGGCTCAATCGCATCTTCGAAGGCAATCTCTACATCGAGCTGCAGCGCCACGGCCTGCGGTTCGAGGAGGAAATCGAGCCGCAGCTCATCGCGCTCGCCTACGAGCTGAACATCCCGCTCGTGGCAACGAACGAGGTGTACTTCGCCACACCCGACGACTACGAGGCCCACGACGCACTGCTCTGCATCGCCGAAGGCCGTATGGTGACGGAGGACGATCGCCGCCGCGTCTCGCGCGATCACTACTTCAAAACCGCCGATGAAATGGCGACGCTGTTCGCCGACCTGCCGGAGGCGCTCGAAAGCACGATCGAGATCGCGCAACGCTGCGCCTATCGCCCGCTTGGCCGCAAGCCGATCCTGCCACGCTTCGTCTCCGCGGCCGACGCCGCTGGAATGAGCGACGAGGAACAGCTTGCTGCCGAAGCCGCTGAACTCAAGCGTCAGGCGGAAGAAGGGCTTCGTGCTCGCCTCGCCGCCAATGAGCTCGCGGAGGGATTCACGCGGGAGGACTACGAGAAGCGCCTCGACTACGAGCTCGGCATCATCGCCCGCATGAAGTTCCCAGGCTACTTTCTCATCGTGGCCGACTTCATCAAGTGGTCGAAGGCCAATGAGGTGCCGGTAGGACCGGGCCGTGGCTCGGGTGCAGGCTCTCTCGTCGCCTGGGCGTTGACGATTACCGATCTCGATCCGCTTCGGTTTGGACTGCTGTTCGAGCGCTTCTTGAACCCCGAACGCGTATCGATGCCGGACTTCGATATCGACTTCTGCCAGGAGCGGCGCGATCGCACGATCCGCTACGTGCAGGAGAAGTACGGCACGGACCGCGTCGCGCAGATCATCACGCACGGCAAGCTGCAGGCGCGCGCGGTGCTGCGCGACGTCGGCCGTGTGCTGCAAATGCCCTACGGCCAGGTCGATCGCCTCTGCAAACTGGTACCGAACAACCCGGCCAACCCCGTCACGTTGCCGGAGGCCATCGAGGGCGAGCCCAAGCTGCAGGAAGAGCGCGACAACGATCCCTTGGTCGCGCGCCTGCTCGAGATCGCCCAGAAGCTCGAGGGCCTCTACCGCCACGCCTCCACGCACGCCGCCGGCATGGTGATCGGCGACCGGCCGCTCGACGAGCTGGTGCCACTCTACCGCGATCCGAAGTCGAACATGCCCGTCACGCAGTTCAACTGGAAGATGGTCGAGGCGGCAGGCCTCGTGAAGTTCGACTTCCTCGGCCTCAAAACGTTGACGGTTCTCACCAAGGCCGTCGAACTCGTGAAGCGCGGCCGAGGCATCGAGATCGACCTGCTAGCGCTTCCGTTCGACGACAAGCCGTCGTACCAGCTGCTCGCAAAGGCCGACACCGCCGGCGTGTTCCAGCTCGAAAGTACGGGCATGCGCGAAAGCTTGAAGCGGCTGAAGCCCGACCGCTTCGAGGACATTATCGCCATGGTGGCGCTCTACCGCCCTGGCCCCATGGACAACATTCCGACCTACATCAACCGCAAGCACGGCGAGGAGCCGGTCGACTGTCTGAATCCCTTGCTCGAGGGCATCCTGAAAGAGACCTATGGCGTCATCATCTACCAGGAGCAGGTGATGCAGATTGCTCAGGTAATGGCAGGCTACTCGCTCGGAGAAGCCGACCTTCTGCGCCGCGCCATGGGCAAAAAAGACAAGAATGAAATGGCCAAGCAGCAGGCGCGCTTCGTCGAGGGCGCACTGAAGAACGGCGTCAAGAAAGACGAGGCCGTCTACATCTTCGAGCTGGTCGATAAATTCGCGGGCTACGGCTTCAACAAGTCTCACGCCGCCGCCTACGCACTCGTGAGCTATCACACGGCCTACATGAAGGCAAACTTCCGCGAGGAGTTCCTGGCGGCCTCCATGACGCTCGACGCCGGTAACACCGACAAGCTCGCCATGTTCGCCGCCGAGGCGAAGAAGAGCGGCATCCGCGTGCTGCCGCCGTGCGTCAACAATTCCGGCGTCGAGTTCTCGGCGGAGCCACCGAAGAAGGGCGAGGAGCACGGCGCCATCCGCTACGCGCTCGCCGCGCTCAAGAATATCGGCGCGTCTGCCGTGGAGACCATTGTTGAGAGCCGCAACAGGAAGGGCGCCTACGCCTCGCTCGCCGACTTCGCGTCCCGCATCGATACCAAGGCGCTGAACAAACGCGCGCTTGAAACGCTCTCTGCCGCCGGTGCCTTCGACGTTTTTGAGAAGAACCGCGGACTCGTTCACGCCAACGTCGAGCAGATGATGACGGAAGCCGGCAAGAAGGCCGACGACGAGCAGACCGGGCAAGGGAGTTTGTTGGGCGGCATGGAGACCGGCGCTGCGCCCGTAGTCCTAAAGCTCAAACCCGCCGAAGCCTGGACGCCGATGGAGAAGCTGCAGAAGGAATTCGATGCCGTCGGGTTCTTCCTCTCCGGCCATCCACTCGATCAATACGCGCGCGCCCTCGCGAAGCTCGGCGTCTCGCGCTACGTCGATTTTGAAACCGCGAGCGCGCGCGGCGTCACGGCCGGCCGCTTGGCGGGCATCGTCATTTCCGCGCGCGAGCGCCGCTCGCAAAAAGGAAACAAGTTCGCGTTCGCGATGTTCTCCGACACGAGCGGTCAATTTGAAGCCGTCATTTTCTCAGACACGCTCGCCGCTGCTCGAAACCTTCTGGAATCCGGTACCGCCGTGCTTCTGAGCGTGGAAGGCGAGCGGGATGGCGATGCGCTGAAAATGCGCGTCCAGGATGTGAAATCGCTCGACGATGCGGTTGAGCAAATTCCGCGCGCCGTCCGCATAGTTCTCGATGGTGACACACTGGGGCGCAACACCGCGGCACTTGAGCAACTGAAGTCGCTTCTGCGTCCCGGAAAAGCAGAAGCCACGATCGAGCTTCAGCTTGCCGAGTACGAGCGCCCAGTCCCGATCTTGCCGAAAGGGAAATACGATCTCTCGGCGAAGACAATAGGCCGCATCTCGACTCTGCCGGGCGTCCTCGAAGTGACAGAAACCTGACGTAAACGGGCCTCTGAAGCAGCCGGAACCAAGAAGCCGGTGCAGCGTTCTTGAGGCCATGCTCTATACATTGGGTCCAAATCTCTTTCGGGGCATTTCGGGCGGGGATGACACATCCACCGAGTTCTTGCGTATCGACGGTGATCCGCACGGAACGGTGATCTGCTGCCTCCCTTGGCTCATGCCCTACAAGCTCGCGGTGGGACGGCGCATTGTTCCGCGCAACTTCCTCGCGTGCTATGAGATGCCGCGCGCCATCGTGAGCTCTGAACCCGAGGTTTGCGTACGAGCAGTCGAGCGCTTGATCGAGGACATGACGCGTGTTTTCAAACGCTCGCGTCTGCAGCCCTCACAGCTTCTCGTTGTCGGATTGAGCATCGGAAACGCGGTTGCGACCGCGTTCGCCAATCGCATCGGGGCCCGCTTGTGCTCCATTTCTTCGGCCGATAGAGGGGATTTGACTCTCTGGGAGAGCCCCGCGTCCCGTCACGTGAGAGAGCTCGCCGAAGCCAAAGGGTACAGGCTTAGCGACTTCACTCAGGCCCTCGAAGGCCTGCACACGGTGCAGAACCTCGAAAATCTCGCTTCGGGAAGCCGGTTTGTGGTGAGCTTGCGCGATGAGCTGATCCCGCAGCCGCGCCGTGAAGGTTTGATCCAGGCCGTTCATCGCGTCCTTCCGGCGGCCGAGATCACGTATCTCGACGCAGGCCATTTCGGGACGATGATCGAGACCATTCGGGCAGGCCTCGGCGAGCCGGCGAATGTACAACTGGCCCGCGCGTGAGCTGTGGCGCGTGTGAGGATCGAGAAATTCGCTATCCTCAGCGACGAGGGGCCGAGCGAAAGTCTCGAATGGAAGCACACGAGCAAGTCTATGATTCTAGTGTCCCTTATGAGTCCGAAGTTCGCTCCGAACCGGGCGATGAACTCCGGCTGGCTTCGGATCTAGGACACTAGCCCGCCGCAGAAGCGTGCGGAAATCCTGCCACACCTTAAAACCCTTCGTGAATCGTGCTCCAGTATGAGGGATGCACCCGGCGGATGTGTTGGTCGGGCGATCCTGAAGCTCGAGGGCGCACAGATGTTCCCGATCGGCGACGATGATACCGCGCGGCGCAGCACACCCGTCGTCACCTATGTGCTGATTGCCATCAACGTGGCGGTCTTCCTCCTTGAGCTGCAGGCAGGAGATCGCTTCATTCAAGACTGGGCCTTCATTCCCGCGCGCTTCTCGGAGCATGGCGGCACCGATTGGGTGACCATCCTGTCGGCCATGTTCATGCATGGCGGCTGGCTGCATCTCGGCGGCAACATGCTCTACCTCTGGATCTTCGGCGACAATGTCGAAGACCGGCTTGGCCACGTGCGTTATCTGCTGTTCTATCTTGCTGCAGGACTTGCCGCGACATTCGCGCAATACTGGGTCAACCCCGGCTCGGCTGTTCCGAATGTCGGCGCGTCCGGCGCGATCGCAGGCGTACTCGGCGCCTATTTGCTGATGTTTCCGAAGGCGCGCGTTGATGTGCTTCTCGGCCGCCAAATCGTGGCCATGCCGGCGTTTCTCGTGCTCGGATTTTGGATTGCGCTTCAGCTCGTGAGCGGTGTCGGATCCATCGCGGACACGGCTCAAACCGATCAGGGCGGCGTGGCCTACATGGCGCACGTTGGCGGCTTCGTTGCTGGGCTCGTAATGGGGGCCATCTTCGGCGGCCTGCGCCGACCCACCGACGTGGCGTAGCGACCATTCTCGGTTCTGTCGCTCTGCTGCATAGATTGCCCGAGGATCACGCGGAAGTATTCCTTGTGATGTTGCAAAGTTTCACTTAGCCTTCAGGAACAATAAGAACGAACGGCCTGCATGGGACGGACACGTTTGGGTTGGGCATGCGGTGCTGACGCGGCGTGATGTTCCGTCTCGAACCCTTGGAGGTCCAAATGCCTGATGGCGGCGTCTCCCGAGCTTTTTCCCTGAAAAAGATCGCTGTTCTGACTGCGCTCGGCGCGGTCTTCGCGGCCCACGGCGCGTCCGCCGGCGGCGAACAAGCGGAACGCGTGCGCGGCTATTTCTGCAACGCCGAGGCGGACCAGATCGCTTTCTTGAACTTCAAGGCCCGCGGCGAGACCGAGATCATGGCGGCGAATGCCGTCAATAAGCAGATCGCCAAGATGTCCTGCGCGCCATACCTGCCCGCCATGGCCATTCCGGGCAAGGAACAGACCGTGATGAAGGACGGGCTTGTCTACAAGCTTCAGAGCTTCACGTTCCTGCCGGAGAAGGTTGAACGGTGGAGCGGAACGGTGCTCGGCTCGCTTCAGGTGACCACCAAGGACCAGGACATCTGACCGAGCCGTCTTTTCCATCAAACGCAAAGACCCCGGCCAATTGCTTGGCCGGGGTCTTTTGTTGTCACGTGAGAGTCTGCCGACTTACCAGACGGTGGACTTACCGCCGCCGACCCGCTTCTTCTTCGTCTGCGAGTTGGAGTATGACGAGCAGAAGAAGAAGCATCCGCCGCTGCTTTCGTTGACCACTTCCACCGGACGCGGCGTGGGCTTCGTGATCTTCGCGACGACTTCCGGCATCTGCACGATGAAGTCCGTGCCAGCATACTTGGTCTCGCTCTTTGAGACGTCATAGCTCGAGACGATCAGAGTGGAACCCGGCTTGACGACCTCGGCGAGCTTTGCCGAAACGTCCGGCGACAGCTTGATGCGATCCAGCGTGCGCGTGGCTTTGGCAGCGTCGGTCGGCGCCGGCATCGCGATCGGCTGCTCCGGAGCTTTCTTTTTGCGCGAACCGGTGTCCTCGTTGTACGCGGGGAGGCCGGTCGAATACTCGTTGACTTCGGTTGCGGTCCACCTGAGCGCGGTCTTAGTGCCGTCCTTCCAATCCACGGCGGAGAAGATGAACGTGTCGAGCGGAACCTCCGGATTCTCAATCGTCGCCTGTGCTTCCACTACGAGCTCGAAGCCCTGGCGCACTTGCACCATTCCGGTCTGCGAGCTGACGAACACCGACACGGGCAGCGCGCGGTTTTCTTCCCGCCGGTCGAAGGCCGCCACGGCCTTCTTCGCGGAAGCCTCGGCGTTTGCCGCTTCCTTGATTTCGGCCTTGGCAGCCTTCAGGGCATTCTGAGCGGAAGTGATGGCCGCTTCCGCCGCCTTGGCGTCGTTTGCTGCGGTCTTGGCCGCCGCGGCAGCGCGCTCGGCCGCCTCGGTCGCCGGCGCAATGCGGGCGCGCTCTTCGGCCTCCTGCGTGCGCAGCTCTTCGAGCTTGTCGGCGCGGATCTTGGATTCGTTCTTCGGAATGCGCGCAACGATCGACTTGATCTTGCGTTCCTGAGAATGGAGCTCGCCCTTGGCCTTGCTCGCCTCTCGGGCAGCCTTGGCGGCGGCGTTCCGTGCCTCCTTGGCAGCGGTGCGCGCATCGCCGAGTGCCTTGAGAGCGGACCTCTCGCCCTCGGCAGCAGCCGTGCGGCGATCGCCGGCCTTGGCAATGCCATCGACAAGCGTCTGCCGCTCGGCGCGGCGGGCGTCCGCTGCGCTTTCGAGGGTGCGGCCAGCCGGTTCGGTCGCCGCGTGCGCTGAGGTTACCCCGAGCACCGCTTCGGCGACGTCGACGCCGACCTTCACGGCGCGTGAGCCTGCGTCCGCATGGTCGCGGAGCGCGCCGGTCTTGCTGGTAACGGACGGAAGAGCGCTGAACAGGAGCGAATGCTCGAAAGCAACTGGAGCATTGACGTCAGGAGCAATGACGACACGCTGGTTGATGTCCGTCATGCCGAAGAAGCGGCGGGCAAAATCGTACGGCAGACGGACGCACCCGCCCGAAGCCGGATAGCCGGGAATAACGCCGCCATGGAGTGCGATGCCCGTCATGGTGAGGCGCTGCATGTGAGGCATTTTGGCGTCGAGATAGATATTCGACGTGTGGTCGATCTTCTTCTCGAGAATGCTGTAGATGCCCTTGGGGGTCTCATGGCCGGTGCGGCCCGAGGAAACGCGGGTCTGCACGACTAGGCCGTTGGCATCGTAGACGTACATGCGCTGCTGGTTGAGCGACACGAGCGACATCAGCGGCCCCTGAGTCGCGATAGGCTTTACCGGTTCGGACGCCACGCGCGGCTTCTGTGGTGACCGCCGTTCGACCTGAGCTTCTGCCGAACCAGCCGTAAATTGAGTGAAGATGGCGAGCGCGAGAGACGCGCAGCCGAGACGCAACAACATTTCTTTCGCCCCCAAGCGATGGGAAGACCAATAAAGCACCGTGCACCCCCTGAATGCGCGAGAAAACCGGAGCGATGTCAGGCTTTAGGTGCCCTCTGCAACGGTTAATTTGTGGATCATGATGAGTTCGACTTCAATAGGTTACCTAGCATGAGTTATCGAATTGTCTCCGCTTGTACCGAAATTTGCGGCCACTCGCGGATCGTATCCGCAACACGCACAGTCTCGGCACGGACAGATGCCGAGATGTTTCGCTAGCAATGAAGTGTGAAAGCCTTGAGGCCGTTGCAAACCCGGACGGAGACGTATGGGGTTGCCCTTAGACGCGCACGGATTAAGCGCGACCATGATCGCTCGGGCCCTGGTCGCCCCGATCATCGCGCCGCCTATCAGGCGCGACGTGAATCGGCGGCGCAGAAAAAGTCCGAAGCGCAATTCACTGATCTCATCAAAGACCTGGAGCGTGATTTCGATTCAATCGAACAATTACGCTCTAGGGGCGCCAAGGCTTGCGTTCAGCCTCAGCCGCCTCAAGTTCGTGCGAGTGGGCGCGGGTGATCTCGCGCGTCAAAGCGTAGAGCGCTTCTTTGACGCCGGAACCTGACACAGCCGAAAGCGCGAGCGGCTTCTTCCGTGCGGCCTTCTGCAGGTCAGCGAGGCGAGCTGCAAGGGTTTCCTCGTCGAGCGCATCGATCTTCGAGAGCGCCACGATCTCTTTCTTCTTGGCGAGGTCGCCGTCGTAGGCCTTGAGTTCCTTGCGCACGGTCCGATAGGCGCCGGCGACGTCTTCCTGCGTCGCGTCGACCAGATGGAGCAGCACCTGCGTGCGCTCCACGTGACCGAGGAAGCGCGTGCCGAGGCCCGCACCTTCGTGGGCGCCTTCGATCAAGCCCGGAATGTCGGCAAGGACGAAATCTTTCTCGCCCGCGCGGACCACGCCGAGGTTCGGATGCAGCGTCGTGAACGGGTAGTCGGCGATTTTCGGCTTGGCCGCGGAGACTGCAGCGAGGAATGTCGATTTACCGGCGTTGGGAAGCCCCACGAGGCCCGCATCGGCGATGAGCTTGAGGCGCAGCCAAATCGTCAGCTCGCCGCCTGGCAGCCCCGGATTGGCATGCCGCGGCGCCTGGTTCGTCGCGCTCTTGAAGTGCGCGTTGCCGAAGCCGCCGTTACCGCCGTGCGCCACGACGAAACGCTGCCCGACCTCGGTCATCTCGGCGAGGACAGTTTCCTGATCTTCAGCGAGAACCACGGTTCCGGGCGGCACCTTCACGATGCAGTCCTTTCCGTTGGCACCCGCGCGGTTCTTGCCCGCGCCGTTGATGCCGCGTTCGGCCTTGAAGTGCTGCTGGTAGCGATAGTCGATGAGTGTATTGAGATTTTCGACACACAGGATCACGACGTCGCCGCCGTTACCACCATCGCCGCCATCCGGTCCGCCGAACTCGATGAACTTTTCTCGGCGGAAGCCGATGCAGCCGTCACCGCCGTCGCCGGCCTTGATGTAGATCTTCGCGAGATCGAGAAACTTCATGCCGTGAGCCTCCACAGCATCGCCACCATCGGGCGATTGAGTTCATAAGAGCGCGTGGGAACCTCTGCCTGTCGCGCGTCGCACCAGGCCGACGTCACGCCGTTGGGCTTGAATCCGAGTTTTCGGATGACGCGCTCGGACGCGGGATTGTCTTCGAAGTGGCAGCATGTCAGCCGCTTGAAGCCGGCGCTCGTGAAGCAGTGGCGCACGAGCGCGCGGGCGGCTTCCGTCGCAAAGCCCAGTCCCCACCACGGCTTTCCGATCCAGTACCCGATCTCCGCGGACCCGTCGTCATTCTGGACGTAGCCAACGGCGCCGACAATCTGGCTCTTGAAGGTGACCGCGCGCACGAACTCGCCCGGCCCGATCGTTTCCATCCATTCGCGCGCGAGCGCTTCGGAGTAGGGAAACGGAATGCGGGCAGTCATGCGGGCCACGTCCCACTCTCCCGCGTGGCGGGCCAATTGCGGCACGTCGCTGTCTGCGAGCTCGCGTAGCACGAGCCGCCGGGTTTTGATCGGCTTTGACATGAGAGTCCGAGAGGTTGCCGTCGTGAGCATGAATGAGGGACCGAGGCCCGTTGTCAGTCCAGTGGATACCGGCTCGTCGGAGAAATTACGACGTTCATCGCGCGTTAGAATGAAAAAGGGGGGATGGCGTCCATCCCCCCTCGAAATTTGGTTGACGCGCGAGGTGCTACTCGGCCGCGTCCAGCTTGTCGGGACGCACCGAGATATAGGTCCGGCCGTTGCCCTTGGTGTTGAACTCGACCTTGCCTTCGACGACGGCAAAGATCGTGTGATCGGTGCCCATGCCGACGTTGGTGCCCGGATGCCACTGCGTGCCACGTTGGCGGCAAAGGATGTTGCCAGGAATGACGTGCTCGCCGCCGTAGCGCTTGATGCCGAGGCGCTTCGAATGTGAATCGCGGCCGTTCTTCGTTGAACCGCCGGCTTTCTTTTGTGCCATGAGGGGAAATCCTTCTTCTCGGAGCGGCGTCGTAACGCGCTCGCTTTGATGCTTAGCCCGTGATGCCCGTGATGCGGACCGTCGTCAGATCCTGACGATGACCACGCTTGCGGCGCGAGTTCTTGCGGCGGCGCTTCTTGAAGGCGATGAGCTTGGGACCGCGCGTCTGCTCGACGAGTTCGGCGGTAACCTTCGCGCCCGAAGGCAGCGACTTGCCGACCTTGATGTCCCCGCCGCTGCCCATCAGCAGCACTTCGGTGAATTCGATTTTGGCGCCGGCGTCTCCGTCGAGCTTCTCGACGGTGATGACGTCGTCCTTGGCGACACGATACTGCTTGCCGCCCGTCTTAATGACAGCGTACATGGGGCTTGCCTCTTTCCGCGCTTAAGCGCTCTGGGTCTCTTTCGCGCCCTGTGGCGCCGCGAAAAATCGCGGACTTTCAAGGGGTTGCATTGAATTGCAACTTGAGCCTCGGGCAGCGCTCTTAACGCCGCGGACCCAAAAAGCCCGCTGCGCTTGGGCCCTTATGATCGAGATGCCCTTGAAAGTCAATCTGTTGGGGGAGCGGGACCGGGCCACCTACGTTTGAGCGCGGATCTGACTAACATACCAAAGGACGACCATGATCGACCGCCTGCTTGCCTTCCTCTCGGGTCTTGAGACACCTCATCCGTCCGAAAGGACCGACGACACCCAATTCGCGGTGGCGGCCTTGCTGATCGAGGCGGGTCGCATGGACAACAATTTTGATGCCGCCGAGCGCGCAACCATCGAGCGCCTGCTGGCGGGCAAGTTCAATCTCGCGCCCCAAGCCGTCAGATCCCTGGTCGAAGCAGCCGAGCAGCGCGTCCGCCAGTCCGCGCAATACTATCCATTTACCCGCGAGATCTGTAGCCGCCTGAGCCGCGAGGAACGGGTCGAGATTCTCGAGATGCTTTGGAAGGTGGCCTACGCCGATGGCGTTCTCGACCCGTACGAAGACACGCTGCTGCGGCAGATCGCGGGTCTCATCCACGTCCCGGACCGCGACCGCGGCTTGGCCCGGCAACGCGCTCTCGAATCGCTGCAAATGGGGGACAGTCGAAGCTGAGCGCTGGAATTCGAGAGCAAGCAGCGGAGTGCGTCCGCCACCTTTGATCTGTCAGACAGGGAGCAACGTACTTAGACCGGATCGAGGAGGATCACTCATGCATCCGACGCCGCGCTTCACCCGCAAGGACTATGTTTCCAAGCGTATGCAGTCCCCGGTTGGGGAGCTGAAGCTGGTCGCCTCTGATGACGGCCTCGCAGCTGTGCTCTGGGAAAACGACAAGCCCGGCCGGGTGAGCCTCGTGGCCGAGGACGGAGATCACCCAGTGCTGCTGGAAGCAGAGCGCCAGCTCCGCGAGTACTTTGGCGGTCGCCGCAGGTCATTCGACCTCGTGCTCGACTTCGCCGGCACCGAGTTCCAGAAGAAGGTTTGGGCCGCGCTCCTCACCATTCCCTATGGCGAGACGCGCACTTATGGGCAGATTGCCTGCCAGATCGGCAGCCCGAACGCCGTGCGCGCGGTGGGCGCTGCGAACGGCCGGAACCCGATATCCATTGTGGCCCCCTGCCACCGGGTCATCGGCGCGAGCGGGGGCCTCACCGGCTTTGCCGGCGGCCTCGACAGGAAGGAGCACCTGCTGGACCTGGAAGCAGGCACCGCGGGCGTCCAGGCCCGCCTTCCCTTGGCACTGGCTCATACCATCTGAGAGCCTGGACCCTAAGCAAATTGGCCTGTTCCGGCCGGAACAGCGCCGATCGCCGTCCGGACGCATGATCGGCTCAGGGGTTAGACACCGAGCCCAAATGCTCACATCGCCGGGAGGCAAACATGAACCGGACCATTCTCACCGTCGCCGTAGCCGCTCTTTCCGCCAGCATGGTTTTCGGCTCGGCCGCCCAGGCCTGCATCTCGTGCGAATACGTCCCCGAGGTCGTCAACACGCCGGTGGGCGGCAAATCGTTCGCCGCCAAGCGCGTTGAGAAAAAGCGCATCTATGTCGCGGCCAAGGAGCTTCCGGCCCGCCCGATCAAGAAGCAGTCGATTGCCAAGGTTGAGCCCACCGTCAAGCCGGTCGAGTTCGCAGCCAAGAAGCGCGAAACGGCCAAGACCGCTCCGGTCGAAGCTAAGTCGGAGAGCAAGCCGATTGAGACGGCCTCGCTGGCCGATGAAGTAGAGACGGCGGCCGCACCGGAGCAAAAGTCCCAAGCGGCCAGCACGGAGCCGAAGGTCGCTGCGAGCGTTGGCTGCAAGAAGTTCATCCCGACAGTCGGCGTGACCGTCACGGTGCCCTGCGAATAAGTGCCAGCGTCGGCAAGGATTGAAACAGAGGCAGCCTCAAAGGCTGCCTCTGTTTCCGTTCGAGATCAGATGACGCCGAGTGCACGCACGGCTTCCGCAACGCGCGTGAAGCCTGCAATGTTCGCGCCCAGAACGTAGTTGCCCGGCGCGCCGTACTCTTCGGCCGTCCGTGCGCACCGGTCATGGATGCCGTGCATGATTTCGGACAACCGCTTCTCGGTGGTCTCGAAGCTCCACGAATCGCGCGAGGCGTTCTGCTGCATTTCGAGGGCGCTGGTCGCAACACCACCGGCGTTGGCCGCTTTGCCCGGTCCGAAAAGAACTTTTGCATCGAGGAATGCGCGTACGGCTTCCGGCGTGCAGGGCATGTTTGCGCCTTCGCCGACGGCGACGACGCCGTTCTTGATCAGGGTCTGCGCGTCCTGACCGGTTAGCTCGTTCTGCGTCGCAGACGGCATTGCGATGTCCGCCGGGACGTCCCAAACGCGGCCGTTCGGGATGAACGTGGCGCTTGCGCCGCGCAGCTTAGCGTAGTCGGAGACACGTCCGCGCCGACGCTCCTTGACCTCCTTCAGGGTGTCGAGATCGATTCCGCTCTCCTCGACCACGTAACCTTCGGAATCGGAGCAGGCGATGACGCGCCCGCCGAGCGAAGCCACTTTCTGCATGGTGTAGATCGCCACGTTGCCGGCGCCTGACACGACGACACGCTTGCCGTCGAAGCTCTGTCCGCGCGTGCGGAGCATGCACTCGACGAAGTAGACGGCCCCGTAGCCGGTCGCTTCGGTACGAACCCGCGAGCCGCCCCAGGTCAGACCCTTGCCCGTGAGAACGCCCGACTCATAGCGATTGGTCATGCGCTTGTACTGGCCGAACATATAGCCGAGTTCGCGCTGGCCGACGCCAATGTCACCGGCCGGCACGTCCGTGTGCTCGCCGATATGTCGCCCAAGCTCGGTCATGAACGACTGGCAGAAGCGCATGATCTCCGCTTCCGAGCGGCCTTTGGGATCGAAATCCGAACCGCCCTTGCCGCCGCCGATGGGCATGCCGGTGAGCGCGTTCTTGAAAGTCTGCTCAAAGCCGAGGAACTTGATCGTTCCCAGCATCACGCTCGGATGGAAGCGCAGCCCGCCCTTGTAGGGGCCGAGCGCCGAATTGAATTGCACGCGGAAACCGCGATTGATCTGGACGCGATTCTTGTCGTCCACCCACGGAACGCGGAAAATGATCTGACGCTCGGGTTCGCAGAGACGTTCGATGAGGGCGCCTTCGGCATACTCGGGATGCTTGGCCACTACGGCGCCGAGGCTGTCGAGCACCTCGCGAACCGCTTGGTGAAATTCGTCCTCTCCCGGATTGCGCCGCAGCACTTCGGCGTATATCGGCTCCAGCTTTTCGTCGAGCATCAGGCTTCCTCTTCCCGTTCCGCACGCAAAAAACAGGCGAGCCGCGCCCGCCTGTTGTCATGCCACCGACGAGCAGAGTGCCCGTCACCGAAGCTTCATGTGCCTATAGTTTGGGCAGAGGAACTTGAATTTTTGTCGCATCCTGACCGGGCGGGAAGGTGGAGTGCTCCGGCAACCGCTGGGGCACTCCGGTTAACTTCTAGAATTCGATCCAAATCCCGTTGCGCCAGTACCCGCGCCCTCGCCCTTCGCGCCAGCGGTACCTGTCCCGGTCGGCTTCGGCCCACTTCCAATTGTCGTCGTAGATCCGAAGCCCGAATTCAGGTCTGTACTCGTATTTTTCCTTTACGCGCCAGCAGTCTCCTTCATTGTTGCAGACGACGGCGGCAGACGCGCTGGTGACCATGAGGGTGCCGGCGAGAGCCAAAGCGGCCGTTTTTATGAGCATGGGCCTTTCCTCCTGCTGCTGAACGCAGACGAAACGCTCAGTCGGCAGATTTGGTTCGGGCAAATACCCCGGGTCCATGGACAGCCGGAACTATCCCGGGGGACTCTCATTCCTAGGACACAAGAACAGAAGGAGAGAGGTCCATGCGATATGTGATCTTGAGCGCGCTTGCTGTCGTCCTGTCAGCGCCGGCAATGGCGCAATCGTCCAGCGATGAAACCCTGCCGCAAAGCGCCCCTCACAGCCAGGCGCTGAAGAAGCCGGCCACCTCAGACCCGGCTGGAAATGTGAACGTGCCGGATCCAGGCGACAGCCAGGACAACCCGAGCGCATCCGAAGGCGCGTCAGCAGGCGAAAGTGGGATGGATGTGCCGGAGAATCCCGAAGATAACGACGCTCTGGAAAACAGCGAGAACAACTGAACGCGCCTGCTCTATGTGATCGCGACGGTTGCTTCGATCGGCTTCCCGGGCATTCTAACGTACCTCCTCCTTTGGCTCCTCATGCCCCTTGAGGACGAGCGCTAGGCGGCCAACCGGTATGGGGCCGCGTAGTCGCGAAGCATGTCAGGCTCGTCGCGAGCTGCGATCTCGACGAAGGGCGGCGTTGCTTTCGGCAGGCTTGTGTCCTCGCTCACAAAGGCAAGGATGTGCTCCCGCAGATGCGCCGCGTCGTCCACTGCGGTGCCGTAGCGGAGCGAGCCGATCGGGAAATGACTGTATCCGTAGGTGAGAAGCACCAGCGGAATTCCCGCCGCGATCGCAGCCCCATTGTCAGCGCCGGTATCGCCAACGAGGAGAGACCGCTCCATGTGCCCGCCCGCCCGCGCAACGGCCTGTTGGACCGGTGCCGGATGGGGCTTCATCGGTTTGTCGCCTCCCGAGCCAACCACGGCGTCGAACAAGTCGGTGAGAGCGAGCGCCCGCAGGATGTCGAGCGCGATCGTCTCAACCTTGTTCGTGCAGACGGCGGTCAGGACGCTCCGTTCGCGCAGTTCGAGTAGTAGCTCGCGAATGCCCGGATAGACTTCAGAGAGATGCGCGGGTGTCTTTCGGTATGCCGCAATAAACCGCTTGCGTGTGGCATCGGCCTCTATGGCCGGTAGAGCGAGCCTCTTTGCAACAAGGGCGCGCCAGAAAAATTCACTCAATCCATCGCCCATCATGGTCGCGGCTTCGGCCGGGCTCGTGGGGCCGCAACCGTAGTCGGCAAGCGCACAGTCAAGGGCGGCCGCGATGTCCGGCACGGTATGGACCAATGTGCCGTCGAGATCGAACACGACCGTAGGCGTAGCAAGGCTGTGCATATGGACGAACTCCATGTGACAGGCGGTTTGAGGGTGCTGTGCGCAGGTTGCGGCAATCTCGGCACGCAACGGCCCATCAGTGGCAGGCGCTACAGACTTCAACTTGTATCACAAGGAAAAGTGTCGATACCACGACAGGGCCATACAAATTCGCAAGGGCCGGGCGTTGCCGCGGCCCGGCCCTTGTCTTGATCCCGCACGGCGAGGAGCGAACCCCGTGCTGCTACTTTTCGTAGGAACTGCTGTAGATCGGTCTGTCCGCGGGCTTGATGATTTCCACGAGGTCGCCTGGATGCAGCTCGGTCAGTTCGTCAGCTTTGATGCGGAGCGGTCCTTGCTTCGTACGGCGCACGAGTTCGAAAGTGGGGGCATTGGTAGCGGTGCCGCGCCGGAACCTCTCGGTGTCTAGATCGTCGATCAGGTGCTGCGTTCCGGCAAGGACAGCTTCCGTCTCCATGATCTCGTCTTCGATGGAAGTAATGTCCTGGTTGAGAGACAGCTTGGCCTCAGCAGTGGAACGCGCGAGATCCTTTTGCGCGCGCGTCAGCTCGAGTTCGACGGCGGAGATGTCGCTGAGGATTTCTGCGCGCCGCAGACGGACATCCGCCAGGTCGCCTTTGACCTGTGCTGTGAGGAAGAGGTTTGCGTCCCCTCGGGTTTTGAGATTCTGCAAGGCGCTGTCGCGCTCCTCCCGGTTCTTCACGCTGTCATCGGCGATCTGGAGCTTGGACAGCAGGATTTCTTTCCTTTGCGTCGCGATAGCGACTTCGGCCGAGTAGGAATCGACAACGGGCTTACGGCTTTCGAGAATGATCTGCCGCCGCTTCGTCTCCGACTCGATGGCGGAGTTGGCATCCTGGGCGCCGACGAGAACAGTGAGCCGATCGTCAGGTTTAACGTCCGTACCGCCTGAGAGCTCCGCACGCAGCACCAGATCGCGCGCGAGCAGATTACGCAGTTTTCCCCTCGCCTTTTGCTGGCGTTCATGCTCCCGCAAGAGCTCCATCCTCACGTAAACGTCGCCTTTCGCGTTGTCCGAAAGACCGGCGTTGGCCACCGCATGAAGAACGGTCATGCCGGGTGTGTACTTCAACGTGCCGCTGCTGACGCTCTGCCCGACGAAATAGACGGGTTCGCGTTCATCCAGAAGAACGCTGGCCTGCGCGGATCTGCCGAACGTCTTGTAAAAGACATCGCCGAGGGCTTTGCAGATTTCATTCGGCGTGCGCCCGTCCACATCGACGTCACCCAGCATTGGAAGCACGATGGCCCCATTCTCCTGGACCGTATAGGTCCCGGTGAATTCGGCGCGTTCGACAAGATGTGGACGGCCGTCGGTGGGGCGTCCCGGTTCTCCAGGCACGTCAAGGCGCTCATAGATGAGCAGCTTGAGACGATCGCCGATGTAGTAGCGGATGCCAATCGTCGTGCCCTCAGCGCTTTGAGGCGAAGCAGACGCGGGATGGCTTTCCGCGAATGCGACATCGCACATTGGAATGCCGAGAGCAGCGCCTGCTCCCAAAAGCAGGCCCGCGCCAAGTGCTGCAAAGCCATGCAAAGTTTTCATTGTTCCTCGCTCCGCCGCTCTAAGTTGTCCCCGTGACGATCGCTGTCTGCTGCACCGACACTGTTCCGGTACGGTTGAGTTTGTTCCAGCGCACGATCTTGCCCTTAAGCGCGGCAAAGACCGTCTCGAATGCGATCCAATACAAAATGGGGAGGTAGATAATTCGCTGCAGAATGATCAACGGGATCTTCTGCAAGATGTCTTTGATGCCAGCCACGTAGAGTGCGGCTGAGATCACGATGAGATCGGCGATGGATAAGAAGATCCACCACTTCAGGTACACGGAAACCTGATAGTTGAATTCTGGATCCGTGCTCGCTCTCCACTGAAGAATCTGTACGCCGCTCTGGATCATGAAAGCCGCAACCAGCAACGGCGTGACCAACGCCACGACGTATCCGAAGCACAGCACATGGGGCATCGTGAGCCAGCCGAGGCTGGTCGGTCCCACCCGTATCGCATCGATGTTCTTGCACAGGACTTGGAGCATTCCGAACATCCAGCGGCGGCGCTGCTTCATGAGGCCGTGCAGCGTCTCGGGCGCTTCGGTGCGTGTCTCGGCGGCGGGTTCATAGAGCACGAGCCATCCCTTGCGGATGACTGAGAACGTTGCGTCGCAATCTTCCGCCACCGTATCGGTCGCATACCCCCCGATCTGCAACAACGCTTCGCGCCTCCATGCGCCGATGGCGCCGGGAACAACGGAATTTGCATTGAAGAGGGTGAGGGCTCTGCGGTCGAGATATTGGCCGACCATGTATTCGAGATCTTGGAAACGAGTGAGCCAGGTCCCCTTGTTCCCGACGATGGCCGTCCCGGCCACGGCGCCGACACGCGGATCTTCGAAGTGGCGGACCATAAGCTCAATGGCATCGTGCCCAAGCACGCCATCGGCATCGATGGCGATGACGACTTCGGCCTCCGTGTGAGCGAGGGCGAAGTTGGCGGTGTCGGCCTTGCCGCCGTTCGGCTTCTTGAAGACCTTGACGCGCGGATCATTCGCGAAAGCCGCGGCGGCGACAGCGGCCGTATTGTCGGTTGATCCATCGTCGACGACGATCACCTCGAAATCCGAGCGGCTGGACCCAAGGATCGAGCGGATCGTCTTGCAGATGACCAGCTCTTCGTTGAATGCCGGTATGATCACCGCAACCGAGCTGGGCCAGAACTTGCGATTGGCTCTCTCTCTCTCGCGCGACTGGTGCACAAGAGTACCGCCAACAGTGAAGATGAGGCGTGTGACGTTCAAAAAGACGATGAGCATCGCGAGGGCAGCGATGCAGGCGGACACGGACTGGTAGGCGATGATGCCCCCATATCCGCCGTTGGCCTTGCCTTCCGACGCAAGGCGCGCCGGATCGTACGGCGGCATGACCTGCGACCGGTCTTTGTGAAGCAACTCGTGGATTGTTCCGAAACGGAAACCGTGCGCCCGGAGCGTATCGATGATGCGCGGAAGCGCCGCAAGAGTATTGGAACGCTCGCCTTTGTCGTGAAGCAGGATGATCTGTCCGTTCCCGCTAAGCACACCCTTCACGATCTCGTCGTGAATGAACTCCGGCTTCGGATTGAGCCAATCCCATCCGTGAGCGCCGCTCAAGACCGTGGCGTAGCCGAGCCGGGACACTTCGGCGATGACTGCGGCATTGTCGGCTTGGTCAGAAAGAACGGAACCGTTGTACGGCGGCCGGAACAGTCGTGTGTCGATGCCGAGGATCATCTCCAGAACGCGCTGGCTCGCGTTCAGCTCATAGTGCATCTGCCATTCGGCAATGTCGCTCAGGCGCGGATGCGAGAACGTGTGGTTCCCGATGTCGTGGCCTGCCTCGTACATGCGTTTCAACACCTCAGGATGTTGTAGCGCGTTCTGGCCAATGACGAAGAATGTCGCCGGTACGCCTTTTTCGGCCAGCACGTCCAGAATGAGTCCCGTGTTGATCTCGTCGGGACCGTCGTCGAAGGTGATGGCCAGCAGGTTCTTGTCACTGGCGTCCCAGCCACTGAAGATCTGACCAACCGGAATCTTGGAAAACTTCTGGTCGACGATCAGGCCGAGTTCTTCGTTGTAGGAAACGGTCCTCGATCCGCTGGAGCCTTCCGGAGCCGCGTTGACGATCTGGCTCTCCAGCGCTTCGTCGAAGCTTCGGCCTTGTGGCAACACGCGCAGATCGGCGAGCGCCGAGGCATCCGGAACGCGGCCCCTGGCAAGGATCGACCAAGCGGTGGGATCCTCCAAGCCGATCGCAGAGAGCGCCAAGCCCCCGGGCAGTTGTGCAAGCGCGACTTTTGCCTGATTGAACAAGGTCACGCCGTCCAGCAGCCAGACATCATGCGAGCGGCCGAGCTCGTCGACGTAGCTAAATCTGCTGTTGAGCGACTTCTGATCGAAGGCGATTGCCGCGCCGGCACGCTGGGCTGTGTTCCATGCGGACTGAACCGAGATCTTTTTGCAGGGTTGGCCGCGTACGCCGTCACAAGCGAACGAGCCCGCCGCGACAATGATCTTCTTGGGGTCGACCGTTTCGAGATAGTCGCGAAGCGTCGCCTCGAAATCCGACTGGGCGGCGAGCGGCCCGCCGATTTTCGGGTCGCGGATGGCTCTGTCCGTCGGCGTGACGACATAGTCGGCAGCGGCGGCGAGCTGCTGCAACTGTGCCTTGTCTGGATTGGGTGATCCGAGAACGATCACCTTCCGGCCTTCTGGGCGCACCGCGTCGGTCAGCCGATAGACGAAGTCGAGAACGTAGCCGAAGCTGCTCCAAGGCAGCTCGTTCAGATCGAGGACGATACCGGCGTATTGTTGCGTGTGGAGGTAGTTCCGTACGTCATCGACCAGCTGAGCGCGGAACCCCTCGGAGGACATCGACGCCACGGCATCGGCGTAATTCAACTCGTTCGACAAGATGGGATAGATGCTCAGAGCGGGCGCCTGCTTTTGAAGTCGCCGGTGCAGCCGCTCCTCCGACTCGCCGCTGATCCTTGCAAGCCTTTTGGTGGTGGGATCAATGGTCAGGAAGTTGGGGAAGATCGCGTCAAGCGACGAAGCGTGATCTTTGAGGCCGGCAAAAGCCGACATCTCGTGCACGTCGAAGAACGCGATGCGAGTCACCTGGCTCGCTTCGGGCGAGACCGCGCGAGACAAGGTACCGTTGAGCGTCGGCGACAGGTTCGACTTGCTGTTGTCGCTCACGGCGGCAATCAGCGTGCGTGGCATGCGCCAGAGATCGCCGTCGCGTTCGAGGTGAGGGGCGTTGGCGAAGCTCCTGTAGCCCACGATCACCAGGGTGATTGCGGCCACTGCAATGACCAAGCCGCCGACGTTCACAAAACGCCGCCGCCATCCGCTTGGATCGTGCAATACGGAGTTTCGTTGCATGGGAATGGGGCCAAAAGAGAGGGCCGAGCAAAATACAAAATATGCTGTCCCCCTAAGTATTAGACCTTACGGGTTCAGGTCAGATATTAATAGATTATTTATGGTGAATATGCCGGGCCGGTGCCCGCTTCACGGCGCTTGCAGCGGCGAGATGCGGACCCAATCCACCTTCATTTCGACGCTGTCGAAGTCGGGTGTTCCCGCCCATTCAGGCGGAAACCACAACCCTAGCCAAACGTTGCCGGGTTCGCTCGGGACGTTGGTGGTCGTCGTCGTGAGCAGGGCGCCGTCGATGAAGAACTTGACGTAGCCGGCTCCGCCGTCGCTTGGCGGTAGCCAGTCGAAGCGCAGGACGTGATATTTGCCGTCCGTGACTGATGCGGGCAAGCGCTCGAGGGCGGAGGTAGACTGCCCGTCCTTCAGGCCCGTCCAGGTGGTCAGCATCACGTATTTGAGGCTGGGCGGGGCGTTGGTCCGCGGGCGTCCTGGAAATTCGATATCGATTTCGTGATTGTGCTCAACGCCATCGCGCGTGGTGAAGTTATTGTATGTCCAGAACGCCGAGACGACTCCAAGAGCATCTGGAACCGTCGCCCTGACTTCGAAGCGGCCACCCAGGAAGCGCTGGCGTGTCATGATCGCGGCACCGGTCCTCCTCCCATCCGGACGCACCGAGTCATCGCTGTTCAATCCGCGGATCGGCCCATTGTAGCGATTGCCGTAGGCATGCAGGACAAGCGGCCATGTGCCTTCCTGAATGTTGTCGAGGAGCACGCCTCCGCTGTAATCGCCGGTTGCCGTCAGGCCACCCCAGTTGGACTGGACTTTAGTCCAGACGCATTCATTCAACGGCGCCTTGAATGTCTCGAACAGCTCCTGGCCCGCGACCACGTCGGCTGGAACGTGACAACCTGCAAGAGCCCACGCAGAGCTGGAAAAAATGAGCCCCAGTGCTGTGCAATAGAGTTTTGCCGACTGTTTCATCGCGTGCCATCGAGCCGTTGTGAGAATAGTGCTCGGGCGTCCACCGCGAAAAGTTAAATAGGCGCGCGATGAAAGACGTGCCAACTTTTCATCGCGCGATGGCTAATGAACGAACCGGCCGAAGCGCTCGCAGTAACCTGGGTGAGCCGTTCCGCGGCGCTCCAAGCGTCGATGCGGGCTCGACAATTCGTTAGTGCGCAAAGCCCGGCAAGTGCGCCGCAGCGCGTGACCGGCAGAGCTTCAGCGCTTCGCGGAGCATGGATTTCGGATCGCGCCGCAAAGACGTGAGCGGAATGTGCGCGCGGAAGAAATTTGCCCACTCGAATTCGGCGTAAGGGCGTGTGACCTTGCGGAAGCCGTCGGCCTCGCGCACGTCCCAAGCGAGATCGCGGAATGGATCGTGCCGAAGGCCGCTGAGTGAGGTGGGCAGGCGAGAAGGCGAAACACGCTCGCCATATTCATCGTAGAGATAGAGGCGCCCGTCCGCTTCCATGCGCTTCCAGAATGCCGTCCGTGACAACTCGGAGGCGTCGGCGATCACGCGGACATACGCGATTTCCAGATCTGCGAGACACAGCGCCATGCCGAAGTGATGATGATCGACCATGAATAGGCCGCCATCCGGGCCATACACTGCGGGTATCGGCCGATTGAAAAGTGTCTTCTCGATTTTTTTCGGCTTATCCGCGCGTTTTTCGATCTTCTGCAGTTTGCGCGTGACGGAGCGCATTCCGACGGCCATCTGAGTAGGCCGCAAGGCCTCGAGCGGCGCTTCGAAGATCATGCCGACGCGTATGCTAGGCCTGCAGTCCCGGGCTGTTTGCTTAGAGGGGATTGAACCAATCCGACCGCGCGCCCTCCGAACATTCGGCGCTACCGCATTGACCATGTACGTACCCAAGCGCAATTGCGTCGCATCCATGACAGCTAACGACGTCAAGGTAAACGATTGGTAAATTGGGGCTCGCGGTGCGGACGTACGAGTTGCGCGCTCCAGCGACAGAGACAAACCTTCGAGATGAGCTCACCAGGGCCAAGCGCAGAGCGTCTTGCGTGCCTAACGAACAGTCTGGACCTTGAAGTCGAGAGCAAACAGGAACGTGTTCGCGCGCGAACCAGAAACTGAGAAAAGTGCGGCGGTCCATCGCGTCCAATGCAACAACAATCGGAGGAATTGTCGAAAAGACTCCCAATGTCTGAGCCAGGTCAGAGATCGACCGCACTGCCGCGATCACGATCACGACCTATGCAAGCGGGACACGATTTCTCGTCCGCTTGACGTGGCGTGATTCCGGCCTACGTCTAAGCTTCGTCTTCGTGGAACGGACGCGGCTGGAGGGCCGCCGCTTCATGCTTTCCCACACACCGGCCTCTGCACAGCTCGAGCCCATTTCGGTTCTCGACACGGGTCCATCGTTTCCGATGGAGACGTTGATCGCGCACGAGGCGCGCGCACACGCCTTGCTGGATCAGGCGACGAACCCACTGCCGTCAGCTGCACTGCGTCAGCTCGACAAGGTCTCGCGCCGCTGGCTCGCGAAGTGGAAAAACGCGCATTTGCCCGAAATCGACGCAATCGCCGCGCGTCTCGCACGGCCGGGCGCATACTTCTTGTCCGTGAACTATGAATGGGCGTGTACCTGCCGTGTCGCACCAAGCCCCACGCGCAACAGCGCGCGGCTTGTGCGTGTGCTGGACTGGCGGACACCGGGGCTTGGCCGTCACGTGATCGCGGCGCGTGTGCAAGGTCCGCGTGGTCGCTTCGTCACCCTGACTTGGCCTGGCTACACGGGCGTGCTGACCGGCATGGCTCCCGGCCGCTTCTCGGCAGCCCTGAATCAAGCGCCGATGCGAAAGGCGGTTGGGTTCTATGCGCTCGACTGGGCCGTGAGCCGCAGGCGGGTGTGGACGATGCCCCATCCAACGCCGGCGCACTTGCTTCGGTCCGTCTTCGAGAATGCCGCGAATTATTCGGATGCCCGGGATCGGCTGACGCGCGAGCCCATTTCGACGCCGGCCATATTTTCGCTGGCGGGCATCAAGGCGAGCGAGACTATCGTGATAGAGCGCACGGAAACCGATGCGCGGGTGCATGTTGGCCCGAACGTCGCTGCCAACCATTGGGAAGCGCCGGGTTGGCGCGGCCGCTCACGTGGCAATCAGAGCGCCGAGCGCGCATCGATGATGCACCGCATCATCCCGGAGCTGATTCCCGACTTTTCCTGGCTCGCGCCACCTATTCTGAATCCGACTACGCGCATCGTCATGGTTTCCGATGCAAGCGAAGGGCGCCTCGTGGCTCAAGGTTTCGAGGAGATGCGCCCCGCCACCCAAGCCCTCGATCTCACAGTATAACCTGTGCAGGCATTTTTAAGCTGTTCCGTAGGAGGCATGTCCTAACGGCGTGACGGGTGTAAGATGATGATCCAGAATAAGGGCCGGCAACCAGGAGGCTCGCCATGGATGACCTCTTCGAACAACTCATGGAAAGTGAACGTGATAAGGCCATCAATGGTTTTTACACGCACTTCATCGTCTTCCTCGCGGTCATTGCGGGGCTCGCACTCGTCAACCTCATTTCCGGAGACAGCTTCTGGATCCAATGGGTAGTGCTCGGCTGGGGGCTCGGAATCGCCTTTCACGCCTATCGGATCTTCGTGAAGAAGCCTCAAGAGGAGCATAAGATCCGCGAGCTGCGCCGCGCGCGTGAGAAGCGGAAAGCCGCCGCCGCCGCAGAAGCAGCGCCCGCAGCCGCTTCCAGCGACGAGGCTGGCAAGCCACTCTAGGCACGAGCTTGCAAAAAAGAATGGGCGCCGGATCGATGATCCGGCGCCCATTTTATTGCCGTACTCGCCGAGTGACGCTTAGAACAGCCCCTCGATCTGCCCCCGTTCATTGAGACGGATCGTATCCGCGGAGGGAACCCTCGGCAGGCCCGGCATGGTCATGATCTCGCCCGTGATAACGACCACGAACTCGGCGCCAGCCGAGAGGCGCAGCTCCCGCACCGGAACGATGTGGCCCGTCGGTGCACCGCGCTTCGTCGGATCGGTCGAGAACGAGTACTGCGTCTTCGCCATGCAAACCGGCAGATGGCCGAAGCCCATCGCCTCGAGTTCCTTGAAGCGGGTCTCGACCGCGGAATCGCACGAGATGTCGGCGGCCCGGTAGATCTCGGTTGCGATCGTCTTGACCTTGTCGCGCAGGCTCATGTTGTCCGGATAGAGCGGCTTGAACTGAGCCTTGCCCGAGTTCGCGACCTCAACCACATGATGCGCCAGCGCCTCCGTACCCTTGCCGCCGTCGGCCCAGTGCGTGCACATGAAA
Source organism: Hyphomicrobium sp. (assembly GCF_036262015.1). GTDB lineage: Bacteria > Pseudomonadota > Alphaproteobacteria > Rhizobiales > Hyphomicrobiaceae > Hyphomicrobium_C. The sequence goes on from NZ_DATAJR010000004.1 coordinate 403,335, forward strand.
GCGCGGGTGCCCATGCTCTCGGCGGCCTTCATCACCTCCTGGATCTCGGCGTCCGTATCGGTGATGAAGCGGTTGATGGCAACCACGGCCGGCACGCCGAACTTGCCGACGTTCTCGATGTGGCGTTTGAGGTTCTCGCAGCCTTTTGCCACTGCAGCTGCGTTCTCGTGCTTGAGATCTTCCTTTGCCACGCCGCCGTGCATCTTGAGCGCGCGAACGGTAGCAACGATCACGGCGGCAGCCGGCTGCAGACCAGCCTTGCGGCACTTGATGTCGAAGAACTTTTCGGCGCCGAGATCGGCGCCGAAGCCCGCTTCCGTCACGACGTAGTCGGAAACCTTGAGCGCGCTCTTGGTTGCGAGCACCGAGTTGCAGCCATGCGCGATGTTCGCGAACGGGCCGCCGTGAATGAACACGGGGTTGTTCTCGAGCGTCTGCACCATGTTCGGCATCAGCGCGTCCTTGAGCAGAACGGTCATCGCGCCGTCGCCCTTCACGTCGCGGGCGCGTATCGGCTTCTTGTCGCGCGTGTAGCCGATGATGATGTTGCCGAGGCGGGTCTCGAGGTCCTTGAGATCCGAGGCGAGGCAGAGGATCGCCATCACTTCGGAGGCGACAGTGATGTCGAATCCATCCTCACGCGGGAAGCCGTTCGAAACGCCACCGAGCGAGTTGACGATCGAGCGCAGCGCACGATCGTTCATGTCGAGCACGCGGCGCCACTCCACGCGGCGGCTATCGAGGCCGAGGGCATTGCCCCAGTAAATGTGGTTGTCGATCAGCGCGGACAGCAGGTTGTGAGCGCTGGTGATGGCATGGAAGTCGCCGGTGAAGTGGAGGTTGATGTCCTCCATCGGCACGACCTGCGCATAGCCGCCGCCTGCCGCGCCGCCCTTTACGCCGAAGCACGGGCCGAGGGAGGGCTCGCGCAGGCAGCACATTGCCTTCTTGCCGATACGATTGAGGCCGTCGGAAAGACCGACCGTAGTTGTCGTCTTTCCTTCGCCGGCAGGCGTAGGGCTGATGGCGGTAACCAGAATCAGCTTGCCGTCGGGTCTCGTATTGAGCGCGTTGATGAAATCGAACGACAGCTTGGCCTTGGTCGACCCGTAAGGGATGATCGCGTCTGCCGGAATGCCGAGTTTGGCCGCCACCTCGGTGATTGGCTTCATCTTGGCTTCGCGCGCGATCTCGATATCTGATTTAACCGTCACGGGGGTCCCTCCGAATGGACGTTTCTGTGGTCAGACCCAATTCCACACGGGCCTGAGCTGGCAGCGATATTGGCTTTTTGTACGTGGTTCGCCAAGCGGGTCACTAAAAAATGGACACGATGACGCGACGATTATTTCGCACATGCGAGATTTGCCACCGGTGAATCTGCCTGCAATTGCCGCCGCAACCGCCCCCCCACCAGCCATTGGCACCGCCCGGTCGATGGGCTAGGGACAAGCCAAACCCACCCGCGCGGCAGGACTATGAGTAAAACTCCCGACATTCTCGATGACCTCGTGACAATTCGCGACTGGCTCCGCTATGCGACCAGCCGGTTTTCGGAGGAGCGACTGGTCTTCGGCCATGGCACTGCGACGGCTCTCGACGAGGCCGCCTTTCTCATCCTTTCGGCGCTGCACCTGCCGATCGATCAGCTGGAGCCTTGGCTGGAAGCCCGCCTGACGCACGATGAGCGCGCCCATCTCGCCGGCCTCGTCGAGATGCGCATCGAAACACGCAAGCCTGCCCCGTATCTTGTGAACGCGGCCTGGATCAAGGGCCACAAGTTCTATGTCGACGAGCGGGTGATCGTACCGCGCTCTTACATCGGCGAGCTGCTTGAAGACGGCCTTTCGGCAGTCGTTGCCGAACCAGAAGCGGTGGAGCGCGTCCTCGATCTCTGCACGGGGTCAGGTTGCCTCGCGGTTCTCGCGGCGCTGGCATTCCCGAATGCGGACGTCGACGCCGTCGATATCTCCGCGGCAGCCCTCGAAGTCGCCGCGCGGAATGTTGCCGACTACGGCCTCCAAGATCGGGTCACCCTTCGCAAATCGGATCTGTTCGCTGCGCTTGGGTCCACCAAATACGATCTCATCATCTCGAACCCGCCCTACGTCACCGCCGCTGCAGTGGCCGCGTTTCCGCCTGAGTATAAGGCCGAGCCAGAGCTTGCCCATCTGGGCGGATCGGACGGCATGGATTTGGTGCGGCGCATTCTGTCCAACGCCGCCGTTCATCTGAATACCGACGGAGTGCTCGTCGTCGAAGTCGGGATGGCGCGTGATACGCTTGAAACCGAATATCCTGATTTGCCGTTTCTCTGGCTCGATACGGAGCAAAGTGAGGGCGAGCTGTTCGCTCTGCCCGCTCAAGCACTACGCCAATTGGAAAGCTGACTCACGAGGCCCGCATGACCGATCAGGTGCCGGGGGACGTAGCCTGGAAGCACCGAGAGCTGATGCTCAAGGTGGCCCGGCGGCCGGGATTCTGCTGTTGCTGCGTTTGCATTCCGATAGAAGATCGTCGCCGCGCAAGGCGCGTGTTCCGTCTGACCCGCCGGGTGATACGAGCGTGGGAGACCGAAAGACGCGAGACCGACAAGGCCGCGATCGAAAACTAGTCCGGAAACGAGGGTGGCGAGATGCGCGCAATTCTATTGGCCATGGCCGCCCTCGGGCTCGCCGCATTGCCCGTCTCGGCGGCCGAACCCCAGATCGTTATCAAGTTCAGTCACGTCGCGGCGCCACAGGCGCATAAGAGCCTGGCCAGTGAGCATTTCAAGAAGCTCGCCGAGGCGTACACGCAGGGCCGCGTCAGGATCGAACTTTATCCGAACTCGCAGCTCTACAAGGACAAGGAGGAGCTCGAAGCTCTGCAACTCGGTGCCGTGCAGATGCTGGCCCCTTCGGTGTCGAAATTCGGACCGCTCGGCATTAAAGCCTTCGAGGTTTTCGATCTTCCCTACATCTTTGCGGGCTATGACGAGCTGGCGAAGGTGACGGAAGGCGACGTCGGACGGGAGCTTCTCGGCAAGCTCGAGTCGAAGGGCCTGATCGGACTCGCCTATTGGAACAACGGCTTCAAGATCCTCTCCGCGAACAGCCAGTTGCTCGGTCCCGATGATGTGCTGGGTCTAAAGATGCGGATTCAGGCTTCGAAAGTGATCGAAGCCCAGATGTGGGCGCTGGGCGCGTTGCCGCAGGTGATGGCCTTCTCTGAGGCCTATCAGGCGCTTTCATCGGGCGTGGTGGACGGCACCGAGAACACGCCGGCGAACATGTACAATCAGAAAATGTTCGAGGTCCAAAAGCACGCGACACTCACCAATCACGGTTATCTCGGCTACGCCGTGATCTCGAACGCCAAGTTCTGGAAAGGACTGCCACCCGACATCCGCGCGGCTCTCGAACGCGCGATTGCCGAGACCACACCAGTCGCCAACAAACTCGCGCGCGATGAAAACGAGACGGCGATGGCGGAAATGAAGGCCTCAGGTCGTACGGTGTTCCATGAGCCGACACCGGAGGAGATTGCGGCATGGAGGGCAGCCTTGCTGCCTGTCCACGACGAGATGGCGAATAGGGTGGGCCGTGACCTCATCGACCGCATCTACGCCGCGACAGGTCACAAGCCGGCCACCCAATAGAGCCTTTACGCGTCGACGATCACTGAAAAGCCGCCCATCGACATCTTCTTCGTGTCGAACGGCATAGACTTCGGGTCCATCATATCTGTAAGCCTTTCGTCCTTCATGACCTTCGCATTGATCTGATTGCGGTGCGCTTTCGATTTGTAGACGATCCAGGAGAACACGGCTGTTTCCGATGGCTTGAGTTTTAGGAGCTTCGGAAAGGGACGGCCGAACGGCATATCGAGGTCATCGCCCGCGCATTCCCGGTATTCGAGTGCCCCGTGTTCGCGCCAGACCTTGCCGGCTTTTTTAGAAAGCTTGCGATAGTCCTCGAGCTTGTCTTTCGGAACCACCAGTAGAAACCCATCAACGTAAGCCATCACCTCTCCTTTCGAGCGTTTCTTGTTGTCATCCCAACCTAGGCGGCTGGTCACCGCATAACCAGGACAACGAAATACATAGGGATGCGGAACAAATATGTGACGGCGGAACGTTCCCGTGCGATAGCGGTCCAAGAATGAGCCGCCGGGCACCGTCCCGCCGGCCGCAGGGGGAGACATGGGGGAAGAGAGAGCGAAAGCTGCGCGCATCCTCGACCACCTCGAGGAGATCATCATCGCGACGTTGCTGGCTGCGGCGACGCTCCTGATCTTTGTCGCGGTCGCGCAGCGGTACGGTCTTTCGGGCGTGGCCTCTGTCTACAGGTGGTCTCGCGTCGAGGATCTACCCTGGCTGACGAGCCTAGCCAAAAGCCTGTTCTTCGCGATCGCCTCCGTGCGCCTGACATGGGCGCAAGAGCTCTGCATCTTCATGGTCGTCTGGATGGCCAAATTCGGCGCGGCCTATGGCGTGCGCACCGGCATCCATGTCGGCGTCGATATTCTGGTCGAGAATCTGAAGGGTACGTCCCAGCGAGTTCTGATTGTCGCTGGCTTGCTCGCCGGTGCGCTTTTTACGGTGATCATCGGCACGCTCGGCGCACAACTCGTCTGGCACATCTACGATACCGGACAGACCTCCGCAGTGCTCGAGCTGCCGATGTGGTTGGTCTACCTCGCGGTTCCGTTGGGCTCTTACCTCATGTGCTACCGCTTTCTCGAAGTCGCCTGGCACTTCTGGAAGACGGGTGAGCGGCCGCATCACGATCCCGGCGCAGTCGAAGGCATCGAGCCCGTGGCCGGTTCGGAGGGCGCGCGATGACGGCGGCCTTCATCTTCTTGGTCCTCATCGCGTTCCTTCTCGTCGGCATGCCCGTCTCGATCGCGCTCGGCCTGACGGTACTGACGGTTCTCTTTTTCCTGACGGACGTGCCCCTCGACGCGGTGGCTCTCAAGCTCTTCACCGGCATCGAGAGCTTCGAGCTGATGTGCGTCCCGTTCTTCATCCTGGCCGGCAACTTCATGACCCACGGTGGCGTGGCCAAGCGCATGATCCGCTTTGCCACCGCCATGACCGGTCATTGGCCGGGAGGACTCGGCCTGGCCGCCGTCGTGGCCTGCGCAATCTTCGCCGCCGTCTCGGGGTCATCGCCCGCTACCGTCGTTGCCATCGGCTCGATCATGATTCCCGCCATGGTCTCGCGCGGCTATCCAAAGAGCTTCGGCGCAGGCGTTGTGGCGTCTTCTGGCGCACTGGGCATCCTGATCCCGCCTTCGATTGTCATGGTGCTCTACTCGGTGGCGACCGCGGGCATGAACGTCAAAGGACCGAACGGGGAGCGCGTGCACGCCGCCTCCGTCGACGATCTTTTTATGGCCGGCGTGATCCCGGGCCTTGTGCTGGCGGCTTTGCTGGGGTTGACGACCTTTTGGATCGCCTGGAGCCGCGGCTATCCGAAGACCGAACGGCAATCTTGGTCTGAGCGGCTTGCTGCGCTGGCCGACTGTGGCTGGGGTCTGGCACTGATCGTCATCGTGATGGGCGGCATCTACGGGGGCATTTTTACACCCACCGAGGCAGCCGCCGTGAGCGCGGTCTACGCCTTCATCGTCGCGGTTTACATCTATCGCGATCTGCCGCTCTCGGCTGTGCCCCGTGTCCTCCTCGCCTCGGCGAGCATGAGCGCGATGCTGCTCTACATCATCACCAACGCGGTCCTGTTCTCGTTCCTGCTCACCCATGAGCAGATCCCGCAGGCCATTGCCGATTGGCTGGTGCATCAGGGGTTCGGCAAGATCGCGTTTCTCGCCGTGGTCAACATCGTGCTGCTGATAGCGGGCTGCTTTATGGAGCCGGCGTCCGTCACGCTGATCCTGGCGCCGATCCTGTTTCCGGTGGCGGCGGCGCTGGGCATCGACCCCGTGCACTTCGGCATCATCATGGTCGTCAACATGGAGGTCGGCATGCTGACCCCGCCCGTTGGCCTCAACCTCTATGTCGCGAGCGGAATTTCCCGCTTGGGTCTCACCACCATGTCGCGCGCGGTGATGCCCTGGCTGCTGACCATGCTCGGGTTTTTGATGGTGGTGACCTACTGGCCCGAGCTGTCGCTCGCCCTGCCGCGTTGGCTTGGCATGATGTGAAAGAAAATTCCCTCCCCCCGTCGTTACGGGGAGAGGGTTAGGATGAGGGGCAGCCGCTTGTACCCGCGGCTTGCTCCCTCCCTGCAGGATCTCCGACCATGATCGCTTCAGGCTCTAGCCCGAGGCGCGAATCATCGGTCCAAACAAAGGTTAGAGCGCGATAGCGCCTTAACCGAAGGCGCCCCAGTGGTGCGAGATTCCGGTGCCGATCTCGCGGACGAACTCGTAGGCTTGCTCCATCGGCGCGAGGATCTCGGTTTCGATCCGGCCGTAGTCGTCGATGCCTTTCGGCAGGTACGATGCGGATTCCTCGAAGGCCGCGTGATCGTGCTTGCTGGTCGAGCGCAGCGGGAAGGCTTCGCGCATGACCTTGATGACCTCCGGGATCTCGAGGCTCAGGGCCTTGCCGACGAGTTCCGCATGCGTCACCTCGTTGGTCGGCGTGAAGCGCGGAAGCTGTGCCGTCAGGATGAAGATACGCATGATCAGCGCCGCGCGGATGGCCTGCAGCAGGTCCAGCTCCATGCGGTGATCGTCCGGGATTTTTCCGCCCTCGAGACCGATCTCCTCCAGAATGCCATGCAACTCGATGGCGTCGAGGCGAAGATAATGTGCGAGGCCGATGATCTTCTGTGCCCGGTCATCATCGAGCAGCTGCTCGGCAAGGAACTTGAACGCGCTGTCAAGGTGAGGCTCGCGTGCCCAGGAGGCGCGCTGCGCCCAGAAGCCCGGGTCGAAGATCAATGCGTTCGCGCCGACGGCGTTGAGGCTCGACATCTGTTTGGCGCGCGCGATCATTTCGATCAGCGGACGCAGGCGCTGCGATTTCTTCGCCATGTCGACGAAGCGTTCGCGCTCCGTGCCGACCGCTGCGCCAAGACCTGCCACAACGTTCGCGACGTAGCCGAACTGCTGAAGGATAGCGTTGTTCGGAATGGCGCGCATCCGGGCCGGATCGCCGCGATCTGAATGATGGTCGCCCTGCCGCTTGACCGGCCGCGAGCCGGTTTTGAATAGCAGGTTCGCCCCGAATGCGCCGAGCAGCGCCCGGTAACCGGGATGCGCGAACAGCTCCTGCTGATAGTCGCGCAGGCGCAGCTGGAAGTCGAGCGTGAGGTTGGTGTCCTGATAGAAGGGATCCTCGCCCTCTCCAGGGTCCTTGCCGCTCATGACGACCGTGGCAAGCGCGCGCTGTGCGAACTCGCGGTTGGCGAAGTAGAGATAGCCGTCGCCACCCTGGAAGCTGGTTTCGTGCTTCACGGGCAGATCGTAGCGGAAGAACCGCCAGCGCGATTCACCGGGGAAGACGTAGCGCAGGCGCCGCCGCAGCGGTCCCGGATGCGCGCCGCGGCCCATGCTCTCGCCGTGCGTCGAGAAGATCAGCGTCTCGACGTTCTTGAGCTTGGCCTTGCGTACGACTTCCGCGAGGCCATGGTGCAGGCGTTCGTGCGCGAGACCGGCAGCGATCTGGCCGATGAAGCGGCCGGCGTCCGAATAGCCGGTCTGCACGGCAAGGCGGCCGCGCTTCGAGACGTAGTCGCGATAGGCCTTCTCCGCGAGCAGGCGTTCGACGAGACGCGGGCCGGTCTCGAGCGCTTCCGGCGTCTCGAACAGAGGCGAGATGTCGACGATATCGGAGACGCCGAACAGCTTGGCGAAGTAGACCGCGATCAGGATTGTCGCCGGGCTCTCGCATTCGGCGATGAGGTAGCGGATCGGCGTGTCGCGATCGATGTGCTTGGCGATCTGCGCGACGAGCGCGAACTGGCGGATGGCCGTCGCGTTTTCGAGATCGAGCGTCTCGAAGTTGACCGTCTCCGGCTTCGCCATGTTGATCATCTCGACGATGCGCGCCATTGCCTGGCGCTCCGTGAGATTTTTCGTCCAGCTTTCGTGCACGAAGGCACGGAACGCGTTGTTGATCTGCACGGCATTGACGCGCACGTGGATGTGGCTCATGCCGAGGCCGGTCGCGCGCAGGAGGCCAGCGATTTCGGCAACCGCCGTTTTGCTCTTGATATCCCGCGTAGTGTCGACGACCTGATCGAGCAGCGCAAGGATAGGCTCGGCGCTCGTCAGGTTGTGGCCATCGCTCTGAGTGATGATGTTCGCGGCCTGCGACAGGGTGAACCCGTCCTTGCCGACGGCCTCGAGAGCCTTGATGTGCCCTTCGGCGGCAGCGATTGCGAGGTCGAGCTTGCCCGTGACCTGGCGCGACAGCCGCACCATTTCAGGGTCGTCTCCCAGGATGTCCTTGAGGGCCAGGAAGCGCTGGCGGATGTCGGCCAGGCTCGCCATCTTTTCCTTGAGGCGAATGATGAACGAGAACGTCCACTTGATGTCCGTGCGCCCGTCGAGGTCGTACCCGACCCACGAGGCAAAGGTGCAGAGCTGAGGATTGGTCTTGAAAGCGCGATCGCCGAAGGTCTTGTGCGCGGTCGTGAAGAAGTCACCGAGCAGATTGCAATAGGCGTCGCGAAGATTCCGGATCGCGCTCTGGACGCGCCCATGTTCGTATCCGAGCGTAAGGTCCGGATCGGGGCGGTGCGGCAGGCCGATAGATTGCACATTGCCGGAAACGGCGATCTCCGCAATGCGGTTCGACAGCGCCTCCGAAAGGCCGAAGGTCGGATGGGCGGTGAACACGATGCCGTTGCGAGGACGGGCAAAGCGGGCCTTGAACGCCTCGAATGCGGCGTCGTCCTTGCCGGTCACGTAATCGGCAACGAAATTCGAGAATTCCTTGCGGGTCGCAGCCTCGCTCTCGACGCCGATCTGCTCCTTGAGCAGCAGCGCGCGATGGACGCATGCGCTATCCATCAGGCGGGTGGAGAGGGACTTCAGGTCCTCGAAGCTGATCTCACCGGATTCCAGGCGTCGGGACAGATTGAATGCGACGGCGAAAATAGGATTGAGAGTCGGCTGGTCGGGAATTTGCGACCGGAGCGACTTGAGTTCGGCCCGCAGTGCTTTCTCGTCGAGCTTCGTGCTGCCGGGCGACGGCATATTAGACATCTTGTTCTCCTCGACCGCCCCGGAAGGTCGGGGCTCGCATGACGTGAGTCCCAGGCAGGGAGGGGCCCGGCGATCTTGCGACCGCCGGGTCGTCGAACCGGCACTGCCATCGGGCGCAGGGCCAGTTCTGACCTAAAGTGCTTCGGGAAAAGTGGGAACCGCTTTTCCCGGCACACGCACGTCCGCTAAGCTGCCTTGCGGGCAGCCAGAACTTTCTGAAGGGTCGCCCCCATCTCCGAGGGAGTGGGCGCGATGACCACGCCGCACGTCGTCAGGATGTCAACCTTCTCTGAAGCCGATTCGCCGAAGGCGGACACGATGGCGCCCGCGTGGCCCATGCGGCGGCCTTTCGGAGCCGAAAGGCCTGCGATGTAGGCAACGACCGGCTTCTTGAAGTGGTCGCGGATGTATTCGCCGGCTTCAGCCTCCTGCGGACCGCCGATTTCGCCGATCATCATGACGGCATCGGTCTCCGGATCCTCGGCGAAGTGCTCGAGGACGTCCTTGAAGGACGAACCGTTGATCGGGTCACCGCCGATGCCGACCGAGGTCGAGACGCCGATGCCGAGAGACTTGAGCTGCGAAGCGGCTTCATAACCGAGCGTGCCCGAGCGGCCGACGATGCCGACGCGACCCGGCATGTAGATGTGTCCGGGCATGATGCCGAGCATGGCCTTGCCGGGCGAGATCGTGCCGGCGCAGTTCGGCCCCGTGAGAACCATGCGGTTCTCTTTCTTGTAGCGGCGCATGTAGCGCTTCACGCGGATCATATCCTGCGTCGGGATACCGTCCGTGATGCAGACGCAGTATTTGATCCCGGCGTCAGCGGCTTCCATGATCGCGTCTGCCGCGAACGGCGGTGGCACGAACACGATAGAGGCTTCCGCCTTCGTCTCGTCGACCGCGCCCTTCATGGTGTTGAATACGGGACGGCCGAGATGCGTAGTGCCGCCCTTGCCGGGCGTGACGCCGCCGACCACGTTGGTGCCGTAGTCGATCATCTCCTGGGCATGGAACGTGCCGATGCGGCCGGTGAAGCCCTGCACGAGGATCGGCGTATTCTCGTTAATGAAGATAGCCATTGGGTTCCTCCTTATGCAGCCTTCTTGGCCGCGGCCACGGCCTTGTTTGCCGCATCTGCCAGCGTTTCAGCGCTGATCATGGTGAGGCCGCTCTGATCGATGATCTTGCGGCCTTCTTCGACGTTGGTGCCTGCCAAGCGCACGACGATCGGAACCTTGATGTCGAGTTCCTTGATCGCGTCGACGACGCCCTTCGCCACCCAGTCGCAGCGGTTGATGCCGGCGAACACGTTGACGAGGATCGCCTTCACGTTCTTGTCGCGAAGCACGGCCTTGAACGACTTCGTCACGCGCTCGGGGCTTGCGCCGCCGCCGATGTCGAGGAAGTTCGCGGGCTCGCCGCCCGCGAGCTTGATCATGTCGAGCGTCGCCATGGCGAGGCCCGCGCCGTTCACGATGCAGCCGATGTCACCGTCGAGGCCGACGTACGACAGACCACGGTCGTTGGCGTAGGTCTCACGCGGATCTTCCTGGCTCTTGTCACGCAGTTCCGCGATTTGCGGACGGCGGAACAGAGCGTTCTCGTCGAAGCTCATCTTCGCATCGAGCGCCACCACCTGCTTCTGCTTGGTGATGACGAGCGGATTGATTTCGAGCATCGACGAGTCGAGGTCACGGAATGCACGGTAGCAGCCAAGGATAACGCGCTCGAGCTTGCTGATGATCTCGGGTTCTGCACCGAGACCGAAAGCAACCTCGCGGGCCTGGAAGGCCTGCATGCCGACGGCAGGATCGACCACGACCTTGATGATCGTGTCCGGCTGGCTATGCGAGATTTCCTCGATATCCATGCCGCCCGCCGCAGACGAGACGACGACGATACGCTCGGCTGCGCGGTCCATCACGAAGGAGAGATAGATCTCCTTGTCGATGTCGGTCGCTTCCTCGATGTAAAGCCGCGACACGAGCTTGCCGGCAGGACCGGTCTGGATCGTGACCAGCTTCTTCCCGAGCAAGCCTTCGGACGCGGCCTCGATCTCGTTGTCTGTCTTGCAGACCTTGATGCCTCCCGCCTTTCCGCGCGCACCCGAGTGCACCTGAGCCTTCACCACCCAACGTGCGCCGCCGATCTCGTGCGCACGGTAAACGGCCTGCTCAGGGCTGTAGGCGAGTCCGCCGCGAGGGACGGGCACATTGAACTTCGCGAGAAGCTCCTTGGCCTGGTACTCGTGAATGTCCATTTGGACCTCCTTGGGGGGAACTGATTCCTGCCGGCTGCTTCTTTTCTTATTTTGCGCGCGCGGCTTCGCCAGCCTTGATCGCGGCTGCCGTGGCCAGGATGTGGTTGGCCATCTTCTCGGAGGCGGCGTCGATCATCTTGCCGTCGAGCGATGCGGCACCCTTGCCCTGAGCTGCGGCTTCCTTAAGAGCGACGAGAATTTTCTCTGCCTTGGTGACCTCGGCTGCCGTCGGCGAGTAGATCTCGTTGGCGAGCTCGATCTGCGACGGGTGAATGGCCCATTTGCCTTCCATGCCGAGCGCGGCGCCGCGACGGCAAGCAGCCCGGTAGCCATCCGGATCGTCGATGCCGCCGAACGGGCCGTCGATCGGACGCAGGCCGAACGCGCGGCAGGCAACCGTCATGCGCGAAAGCGGGAAGTGCCACTGGTCGCCCGGATAGTCGGGGTTGAGGCCGCCGATGACGACGGTGCGGGCCTTGTTGAAGGCAGAGTAGTCGGCGACGCCGAAGTGCATCGACTCGAGGCGGCTGTTGGCGGAAGCGATGGCTTCGACGTTGGCCATGCCGAGCGGGGTCTCGATCAGGGCTTCCATGCCGATCTTGTGGGGCAGGCCCTTCGCGACTTCGATCTGGCTGACGATCGTCTCGACCGTGTACACGTCGGCCGGAACGCCGACCTTCGGCACGAGGATGGTGTCGAGCTTGGCGCCTGCCTGCTCAACGATGTCGACGACATCGCGGTACATGTAATGCGTGTCGAGGCCGTTGATGCGCACCGAGACGCTCTTGCCGACGCCCTTCCAGTCGAGGTCGTTGAGAGCCTGAATGATGTTCTTGCGCGCCTGCTCCTTGTCCGGCGGAGCAACGGCGTCCTCGCAATCGAGGAAGACATAATCGGCGGCGCTCTTGTGGGCGCGGTCGATCATCGTCGGGTTCGATCCGGGCACGGCCAAATACGACCGCTGCAGGCGCTGCTTGCGGATCGGATAGAGAGTGTAGCTCATGGGGGCGTTTCCTTTGGTCTACGCGTGTTTTTGAAAGATTTGCGGCCAGTCCCGACCGGTCACGATCGTGGATTATCGAAGTGGCGCAGGGAAGGGAAAAGGCGGCGCGCAAGGTGCGCGCCGCCTATTTGATCAAGCAGCCTTCGAGAGGGCGGGCTTGGTCGCTGTCTTGCTGAAGTACTCGGCAGCAGCGCCAGTGCCCGAGCCGAACTTGATCGGCACGCCGCAATCCTTGAGCGTCATTTCGACGTTGAACAGGACGCCGCCGATCATGCCCTCGTCGAGGGCACCGAGGTGACCGATGCGGAACACCCGGCCGTTGAGCTTGTTGAGGCCGGTTCCGAGCGAGGTATTGTAGCGATAGTACGCCGTCTTGAGCACGTTGTTGGCATCGATGCCCTCAGGCACGACGATTGCGGACACCGTGTCCGAGTGCCACTTCGGCTCCTTTGCGCAGAGCTTGAGGCCCCAGGCATCGACCGCAGCGCGCACGCCCGAAGCGAGACGCGTGTGGCGAGCAACGACGTTATCGAGACCTTCCGCGGCGATCAGGTCGAGCGAAGCGCGCAGGCCGCGAATGAGCTGCGTAGCCGGCGTGTAGGGGAAGTAGCCAAGATCGTTCGTCTTGATCATGTCTTCCCAGGAGAAGAAGCAACGGTTCATGCGGCCGTTGAGGCTCTTGTTGGCGTCGAGCGCCTTCTGGCTGACGGCGAGGATGCCGAGGCCGGTCGGAAGCATGAAGCCCTTCTGCGAACCGGAGACGCACGCGTCAACGCCCCACTCGCCCATGCGCATCTCGAGCGAGCCGACCGAGGACACGCCGTCGACGAACAGCAGTGCGGGGTGCTTGGCGGCATCGAGAGCCTTACGCACGCCGGCGATATCGGACGAAACGCCCGTTGCCGTCTCGTTGTGCGTGGCGAACACGGCCTTGATCTCGTGGTTCTTGTCCTTGGCGAGAATGTCGGCGTACTTCTCCAGCGGAACGCCCGTGCCCCACTCTTCGTCGCAGAGCTCGACCTTGAGGCCGAGACGCTCGGCCATGTCGACCCAGAGCAGCGAGAACTGGCCGAAGCGGCTCATCAGAACCTTATCGCCAACCGCAAGCGTATTGGAGATCGCCGATTCCCACGCGCCGGTGCCCGACGACGGGAAAATGAAAACGCGGCCGTCCTTCATCTTGAAGACCTTCTTGAGGTCTTCAAAGATCGGCAGAGTGAACTTCGGGAATTCGGGGCTGCGCATGTCCTCCATGGGGATGTTCATCGCCATGCGGACGGCATCGGGAACGTTGGTCGGGCCAGGGATGAACAGGTGCGGCTTCACCATATTGGTCATGTGCGTCTCCTCAAGAATAGAGCTTCGAGTTTTTTTGCCCAACCTTAGCGTTTCGACTGCGAAGCGTCAGCCAAAACTGCCCTCGCCCCGCGCAAAAAGGTCAATCCTTGCTGCGTGGGCGTTTGAGTTTGCTGCGCGTCGTGAAAGGCCCCGGATGCGAGTGGCGGAAGTTGATTTTGAAGTCCCTTAACGGGACCACTCGTATCAGCTCCGTTCTCGTGCGCAACACCCGCAAGGGCGACGGCAGAAAATCTCTTGGGTAGGCTTATGAGCGGTGTTGATCGCGCTGGGTATTGCCCAGTTGGGTAGTTTATGGCCTACCCACCCTGCGGCTTAGCGTCAGCGTAATAGGACGTAGCCGGAGCCTGCTGGAGGTCAGCGTCCGTTGTGCTGAGCTTGCCATGACATGAACAGCTTCACTGCCATAGCGCGATTGTTCACGTCCAGCTTGTCGTAGAGATTTTTGAGATGATATTTCACTGTGTTGCGCGAAATACCGATACGGGCCGCTATTTGAAGATTGGTCCAGCCGTCCGCGAGCGCGCCGAGCAACTCCCGTTCTCGCGTCGTCAGCACGTCGAGCGGATCATGGCTCGCAGCCTCCATGTCGACGTACGGAAATGAGACACGTCCGTGCGAGACGGACGAGATGGTCTCGAGCAGCACCTCGGGTTCGTCGCTCTTCGACATGAAGCCCCATGCGCCGGCCTTGATCGTGCGCCGCAACACATCAGAGCCGGGCTCGCCGGTGTAGACGATGACGCGAACCGGGGAACGGCGCTTCCTGAGTTCGGCCAGGATGTCCCCACCCGTCATGTCCGGCATGGCCCAACCAATGATCGCGATATCGATCTCTCGGCTCTCGAGCAGGTTCAGAAACGCGGTGCCAGTCGAAACCGCCTCGACCACATCGAAGCGGCCATCGCGCGTGATGATGTCGACCAGCCCGGTACGGACCACCGGGTTCTTATCGGCAATGGCAATGCGGCGGCGATTATCGGTCGGCATCAATCGGTAGTCTCATTGGAAGGCGACCCATAGCGGCCTCCGTAAGGAATTTACTGTATCTGGCGAGGCCGCGCCCGCGTAGCATCATCGCAGGATATGGCGAATTGATCTCAACCGGCGGCCTGGTTCCGGTCGCGGAACGCCGCAGTGGCTCGAACGAGCTCGTGGACGATACCGGGTTCCGTCATTGCGTGCCCCGCATCGGGGACGATACGCAACTCGGCGGATGGCCACACCTTCTTGAGATCCCACGCATTGCGGATAGGTGTTACTACATCATAACGGCCATGCACGATAATGCCCGGGATGTTCGCCAGCCGGTGCGCCTCGTCGAGCAGAGCGCCATCGGCTTTGAAGAAGCCGTTATTGATGAAGTAGTGGCATTCGATACGCGCAAACGCCAGCGCATAGGACGGATTGGCGAACGAACGTACGCGGATCGGGTCTTCGATCAGCGAAAGTGTCGTTCCCTCCCAGACGCTCCAGGCCTCCGCGGCCGGGATATGAACGCGGGGGTCGGGGTCCGTCAGCCGCTTGTAGTAGGCTCGGATCATGTCGCCGCGCTCTTCGGGCGGAATGACACGCTCGAAGGTTTCCCAAGCCTCCGGAAAGAGCGAGCTGCATCCGTTCTGATAGAACCAGACCAGCTCGCTTCGGCGCAGAAGGAAGATCCCCCGCAAGACCAATGAGGCGACCCGGTCAGGGTATGTTTCGGCGTAGGCGAGTGCCAGCGTCGACCCCCATGAGCCGCCGAAGAGCTGCCAGCGAGAGACGCCCAGGTGCGTTCTCAGCCGCTCCATGTCTTCCACGAGGTGCCAGGTCGTATTGTTCTCGATGGAGGCATTGGGCAACGACTTTCCGCACCCACGCTGGTCCAGCAGAATGATCCGGTAGTGCTGAGGGTCGTGGAAGCGCCGCATCGCCGGATTGCAACCGCCGCCCGGCCCGCCGTGTACGATCAAGACCGGCGCGCCCTTCGGGTTGCCGCACTCGGCAAAGTAGAGCCTGTGGCCGTCGCCGGTATCGAGGAAGCCCTCGTTGAACAGCTCGCGCGGTGGGTAGAGCGTCAATCGCTCGCGAGAGGACATACCTAAACCTTCTTCCGGCGATGGAAGCGCATCTCGCGATCATGAAGGATCTCGCCGCCCGGCACGCGGATGTCGCGCACGAGCTCGAGCAGATTGCGGTGCGGTCCCGGCGTCGCGAGAGCGACGGCAATCGTGGCCGCGGCTCCTGCTGGCAACCCGATGGCCGCGGCGAGCGCGCCATCGGTTCCCGTGAGCCCGGCCTCGCCGGCGATGATGGCGAGAACGGTGACGCCGAAACCGGTGAGCATTCCGGCCATGGCGCCGAATGCGTTGAGCCGCTTCCACCAGATCGAAAGCACCAGCACAGGGAAGGTCGAAGCCCCCGTAAGCGCGATCGCCCAGAGCACGAGTTGGAGCGGATCGGTCGGCGCCGCGAGCGCGATCAGGCCCGCGATGGAAGCCGCCATGCCGAGCGCGAGGCGAGAAACGATGAGACGCGGTCCGGACCTGGCCGGAGACCAGCTCAGCCCATAGACGATGTCCTCTGCAAGGATGTTCCCGAGCGCGAGCGCCACGGCTCCGGCTGTTGCCAAGGCAGCGGCCACGACGCCGCCCGCCGCCAGATAGACGACCGCTGACGGCATCTCGGCGGCGACAGGAAGACTGAGCAGAACATCGTCGCGGCTGATGCTGAAGCTGGCGAGCGTCGGCCGTCCTTCGCCAGCCACCGCCAGGATTCCCTGCGCCTGAAGCGTCTCAAACCACGGCGGAAAGCGGATGGCGCCGGCTGCCGTGACGATATCGGTAAGGTAGTCGCGCATGAAAATGCCGACCGATGCGACAGTCAGCATGGCGACACCAAAGAGCAGAGTAGCCCAGCCGAGCGATTTACGCGCCTCGTAGACGCCGGGCGTGCCGGCGACGCGCGGCAACAACCAGGGCGCGCTCGCGATGCCGGACAGCAGCGACAGGATCATGATGACGAAGGCCAGTGGCCCTACACTGCCGAACGGATCGGAAAACCGTTTCGCGATGGGTTCAAGTCCTTCGCCGGGCATGTCGAAGGCGAGGAGCGGCGGCAGAATGATTGGGAGCCCTTGCGCGGCCTCCGCCCGTGCGATTGTGCGCAACACCGGCCCGGCCGAGAACTGCGGCAGCGGCAGATTGGTGACGATAATGCCAACGATAGCCACGGGCACGAGAAGCGCGATGAGCGCGGCGATGCTCTGCGCCGCCGAAGTCCACGCCAGCGAGCGCATGCCGCCCGCAGCGACCGTCACGACGACCGCGGCGACCAGAAGCATCACGATCGCGGCAGGCGCCATCGGATGGAACCACGCCGCGGCATGCGCGCCGATCCTGAGTTCCGCGGCCATCACGAGCAGCATCGGAACGGAAAGGACCGCGCCCGCGACGAGACGCAGCGCACGGCTATCGAAGCGTTTGCCAAGATACGTCGGCACGGTGTAGGCGCCGAACTTGCGGAAGAAAGGCGCGAGCAGAACGGCCATCACGACAAAGCCCGCGAGCCCGCCGATGACGATGCACAGGGCATCGAAACCGATCAGAAAAAAGGCTCCGGTCAGGGCGACGAGCCCCGTCGCTCCGAGCGCCGTCTGAGCCAAGGCAAGTCCCGTGTAAAACGCAGGCACGCGGCGTCCCGCCGCGAAGTAGTCGATCGGTTCCCGGGTGAAGGCGGCCAGTCCGATGATGGCGTAAAGCGCGATCGGCCCGAGAAACATGGTGAGGCGGAGCGCCTCGCTGCTGACACCAAGACCTTCGAGGATCAGCGTCATCAGTGCGAGCGCCAGGAAGGCACTTATGAAGATTCCGAAGTACGTCCCAAGGCGGGGATTGACGTAGCCGGTGCGGTGCGAAAACGGCATGGCTCAGCGCTCCGCGCCACAACGAGGAGGAAGGCAGGCGTCACGCATCCTCATGCGCACCATGCCAGTGGTCGATGGCATCCTGCCGGTTGACGAAGCTCGCAACTGTGATCACGGCGATCAGGACCAGGCCATGGAGGCAAAGGAAGTAGCCTAGCGGGAAGCCCATGAACCGGCTTGAATTCAGGCGGTCGGCATAGAGCGGCAACACGAGGATGACGAGCATAAACGGCACCAGGCTCGCCAGCATCTGCCACTTTGTATGCCGCCAGTAAGGCTTTCGCTCGCGCCGTTCGATCATGAAGGTCCCTGTCCGCCAAGAGCCGGATGCTCGCACTGACGTGCGTTCGAGATGTGGTTCCTTTGAGGCAAGCTAGCTGGCCCCCTCAAAAGCCTGGCCAACGAGCAGTTTGCTCCGGGCCGGAGCCTCCCCTAGCATTGATACGGACGGCTCCAAGCGAGTCGGGACCGAGAACGGCGTAAGGGAGCCTGACATGAAGATACTGTCCGAATTCAAGGATTTTGCAATGCGGGGCAATGTCATCGACCTCGCGGTCGGTGTCATCATCGGCGCCGCCTTCGCACCAATCGTCTCGACGCTGGTCGAGAATATCATCATGCCGCCGATTGGATACATTCTCGCGGGGATTGACTTCAGTGCTCTGGCGATCACGCTTCCGACTCCGACCGGCGACGGCGTGCTGATCAAATATGGTCTGTTTCTCAACGCCCTCCTGAAGTTCCTGATTACGGCGCTGGCGATCTTCCTATTGATCCGGGCCATCAACAAGTTCCAGAAGCCGAAAGCCGCCGAGGCACCGCCGCCGCCCTCGCAATCGGAGATCTACCTGCGGGAAATTCGCGACGCGCTCGTCAAGAAATAGCGGCTCGGTCGCCACGGAATGCGGTCAGCCTGCCGGGGACTGGCCGCATTCAAGGTCGGCGGATGCGTCTTACGAAAGGGCTACAGATCCTGGCACGCGCTTGGGAGGCGTTGCCCCCTGCAGCGCACTTCTGAACGCCATATAGCTTTGGTCGATGCGCGCCGCGAGCGCGTCCTGTCCTGCGACGTGGGCGATCGTGGCCTCCGCCACGCGATCGATCGCCTCGGCAACGTCCGAGGGCCAGGGCGCGAACGTGATGCCGAACGTAGCGGCGAGGGCGCGGCAGGCCACGTGCTCGTGAGCACGCCCTTCGGCGAGCGAGGCTTGATACTCCTCCATGGCCGCAGCCGTCAGGATCGCGCGATCGTGCTCGGGCAGGCTTTCCCAAACCGAAAGGCGCACGGTGAGCGAAAGGGCTGTACCGCGGCCGTTGAGCCCGGTCCCCGTTGCGAAATGGGCGCTTCGTGCAACGCCGCCGGCGAGGGCGGTCAAGAGCCCGGTCTCCGCCGCAAAAATCCGACCGTCCTGGATCGCGGCAGCAATGTCGTCCGGAGCCACGGGTATGGCTTCCGCGCCGAGCGCCCGCGCCACATCAGCCCCCAGTCCGGGTGCCGAAATGCGCTGGCCGGCAAGATCGCCGAGCCCGCCAATCGCCTGACGCGACCAAAGGGGTGGCGCCTCGCCGGAGTGGCCGACAAGCAGCGGCTTCCAGCCATGCTGCCCGGCCAGATCATCCCACAGCATTTGACCGCCGCCGACCGCGATCCAATGGGCGAAGTCTTGCGCGCCAAGCCCCGACGAGCCGGGGAGGCCTGCGAAATAGGCGAAGGCCGGATGTAGTCCGGCAAAATCATGAGCGGTGCCGTGGACGAGATCGGCGTCCGCGGCAACATCTTGAGCCTGGCTCGAGATTTCGATCCGGTAGCGGCCCTCTGTCATGATTTCGAAGCGGCGTACGAGGCGCCGAACGCTATCGGCAGGACCCTGCGGGGTATCAGCCCAGGGCATCGAAAGCCTGAGCACGCGAGCGCCCGTTTCGCGGGCAGTCTGGGATGCCTCGCCGGGTTCCGTCGCATGGGCGGCAACAGCCGATGTTGCTGCAACTGCGGCACCACCGCTGGTGATCAGGAACTCGCGACGATCCATCTGCTGGCCCTCCCCAGGCGGCAACCGGCCCGCATCAAAGCCCAACCCTGCCCCGAAAACAACGGCCACCGGAGGTCGGGCCCGGGCCCGGCGAGGTCTCTATCGGGCAACTGATGCAGTTTAACCACGTCTTATCCAATCGATACTACGGTGGGAGATCGGAGTAAAAGTCTCGGCGTTGCGTCCACATGCTTTCTGGCGGATTGAGTAAGAGTAAATCGAATACTCTGATGCAGGAGTACTCCGCGCGGATCGGTGATGCCGTTCTGCGCCAGCGTACCCGCATGGCCGAACGCCAGGCCCGGCTGGAAGCCGAGCTGGCCAACCGGGTAAAATCCGAATTCATCGCCAACATGAGCCACGAGCTGCGCACGCCGCTGAACACGGTTCTCGGCTTCTCCAAGCTTCTGAAGGAGCACGGCGAGCGCCGGCTGTCCGATGAGGACATCGTCCAGTACGCCAGCCTCATCAAGGACTCCGCCGACCATCTCCTGGCGGTCATCAATGATATTCTCGACATCTCGAAAATGCAGAGCGGGACGTATGCGCTCGACGCCTTCGAGGTGGATATCGCCGCCGTTATCCGCGACTGTGTCGAGGCCGCAAAGCCAACGGCGCTTCAAGCCGGTGTCGACCTGACGCTTCGCACGGCGTTTTCCGTCCCGCTCGTTCGCGGCGATGACACGAAGCTCGCGCAGATATTCACCAACCTCATCTCCAATGCCGTGAAGTTCACAGGAGAGGGTGGAAGCGTCAGCGTTGAGGTCCTGGAGCAGGGCGACGGCGGCGTGATGATTTCGGTGCGCGATACGGGCATCGGCATGACGCCCGATGAAATCCGCGTTGCGCTCGAGCCATTCGGTCAGGTCGATGCCGTTCGCACGCGCTGGCGCGAGGGAGCAGGCCTCGGACTGACGATCGCCAAGTCCCTCGTCGATCTGCACGGCGGCGAGCTGATGATCACGAGCGCGAAGAACAAGGGCACTGATGTGACGATCACCCTGCCGCCGGCTCATCAGGTGTCTGCGGTCGGTGCCCGTGATGCGATGTTCGGCACTGGCCGGCGTCTGGATGTGGATTGAGCATAGCCATGCAAACTGGCCCGACCATAAAAGAGCCCCAGCACCACGTGCTGCCAAGATCCATCGGCCGAATTGCTTCGGTGACGGGTTCGAAGGCGATCCTGTTGCTCGATGTCTCGCACGAGAACGATCCAAAAAGCAGAGCGGATCGCCCCGAGATGGGCACGCTTCTGGCGATCGACACAGGACAGGCGACAGTTCTCGCCATCGTCTCAGCCTTGAGCGTGCCAGTGCCAGCCCATGGTACGGAGCAGGAAATACGCATTGCCGAGCTCGGCCTCGTTGGCGAGCTGACCAAGAACGATGACGGCAAGCCGCTCACATTCCATCGTGGCACCACGACCTATCCGACGCTCGGAGATCGCGTGCGGTTCGCCACGAAATACGAGCTGCAGCTCACATACACGGCCTGCGATCAGGATACGGTCCGTATCGGATCGATCCGCCAGGACAGCTCCATCCCCGCCATGATCCGGGTCGACGAACTGCTGGGCAAGCATTTCGCGATTTTGGGGACGACCGGAACTGGCAAGTCCTGCTCGACCGCCCTCATCCTGCGGGCGATCCTGGAGCGCAATCCGAACGCTCATATCGTTCTTCTCGATCCGCACAACGAATATGCGACAGCCTTCGGCGAGCGCGCCGAAGTGATTTCGCCTCGCACGCTGCAGCTTCCGCTGTGGCTCCTGAACTTCGAGGAAGCCGTTGAAGTGCTCGTCGGCGACGCGGAGCGCAAGGCGGAGATCGAAATCCTGCAGGATATTATCCCGCTCGCCAAGGCACGCTACAGCGCCGGCCGCGCACAGGACTCGCAGAAAATTCGCAAATCCGGGCTCGACGGCTCGCGCTTTACGGTCGACACGCCGGTTCCCTACCGCATTTCGGACCTCACCAATCTCATTGATGAGCGGATGGGCAAGCTTGAGAACCGCAGGGATCTCGCGCCCTATCGACAGCTCAAGACCCGTATCGAGACCTTCTCACAGGACGGCCGATACGCCTTCATGTTCGGCTCGGTCACCGTTTATGACGGCATGACACAGGTGCTCTCACGCATCTTCCGTGTCCCTGTGAACGGCAAGCCGATCACGATTCTGGAGCTTACGGGGCTTCCGCCCGAAGTCGTCAATGTCGTCGTGTCGGTGCTCTGCCGCATGGCGTTCGATTTCGCTTTGTGGGGCGAAGGAAAGATCCCTGTTACGGTGGTGTGTGAAGAGGCCCATCGCTATGTGCCACTGAACCCAGAGATGGGTTTCGAGCCGTGCAAGCGGGCGATTGCAAAAATCGCCAAGGAAGGCCGCAAGTATGGCGCTTCACTCTGCATCGTGACGCAGCGGCCGGCTGAAATCGATCCTACCATTCTATCGCAGTGTAATACTGTGTTCGCGCTGCGCATGTCGAACGATCGCGACCAGGCGATCGTCGCCTCGGCCGTCACCGATACCGGCACGGGTCTTATCGAGTTCCTGCCAGCGCTCGGCGCGCGCGAAGCGATTGCCTTTGGCGATGGCGTTCCCATTCCAGTGCGCATCAAGTTCGACGAGATGCCCGCACACGCGTTGCCGCGCTCGACGACTGCTCGGTTCTCCGAGAAGTGGCAGGAGTCGCTCGGTGACGAGAGTTTCCTCGAAGCGGTCGTTGAACGCTGGCGCGCCGCTGGCGTCACCGGGCAGCTCGATACCGCGACACAGGCCCAAATGTTCGCCGAGACGATCAGCCTTCCCGCATCGGCTAGCGTGCCACGGCATGCAGAAACGTCGGTCGGGTTTGATGCCGCGTTTCTGGATCGCACCGCTGGCGACGGGGCTCAGCCAGACCCGACGTCAGATGCCCGCCCCCTCCATGCCGACGCGCAGCGCAATGCCATGCCGCCCATGCATGTGTCCCGCAGCGAGCCTTCGATCCTGCGCCGGCCGCTTGCGTCGGCGGACATTCCGCGCGGCCGGATACCAGGGGCGGCCGCAACCGCCGCCGGGCCTCGTGCGTGGTGGCGAGGCCGCGCCGCCGTCCGCCCCCCAAAGCTCCGGCGATGCGACGCCGGCCTCGGGCAATCCCCGTCTGGCTCTGCGCGAGCGCCTTTTGAAGCCGTCAGCACAACGCTGAGCTCCAATGGGCTCTAAGCGCTTTCTTTGCTCGCCTCCGCGGGCTTGCTGGGACCGTCGCTCCAATCGTTGAGCACGTCGAGGATCGGCGTCAATCCTTCGGTGTCGACGAGGCGATAGACTTCCACGTCCCGCCGCGCGGGCTCGCTCCATCCGGCGATGGTCAGTGCCTTCTCCGCCTTGGAGAAGAGCCCGTGATTTCTGAGCGCGGCTGAGTTGCGCACGTCCTCGTCGCGCTTTGCCGCGTCGGGCCCGTCCGTGTGCCCCTCCTTGTCGAGCCAGGCCTTTCGAATAGCGGTGAGATCGGTGTCGCTCGCCTGGCCTTCTTCGGCCTTGAGCTTCTGCAGCTCGCTCTTGCCGATCCCCATCCACGCCTTCTTGGGCCACTCCACGAGACTGAGATCGTCAAGCACGCCGGCAAGCTGGTTCATGGCCAGCGCCTTCGCGCCCTCCTTCTCGGAGTCGCAACTGTAGAGATTGGGAATGACGAGATAGGAGTGAGAGCGGTGATAGATGAAATGCCGCCGGACCCACTCGATATCGGCGTCGGGAGCCCTGGCGATGGCCGTTGCTATGGCGGTTTGGATCTCGCGTCTCTTGTCGCCCGCCATCTCCGGGCGCCGCGCAGGCGGATTGAGGATCGCCAGCACCAGCAGGCCGAAGTCGATGCCGACCGAAGCCAGGAGCGCGATGAGGTCACGCCCCGTAATCGGATCGCCCGCTTCCGTGTGCGTTGCCGGCTCCGAGCCTCCCGTCACGACGAAATGCCCGAGGCTGTAGGAGTAGGCGCCAATATTCTTCCAGAGGTTCTTGACCGCATTCGCGACACCGGCCGGTCCTTCGCTGAAGGCCGCGTCGCGCAGCTTCACCTCGGCGGGTTGGTCGGCCTGCTCGGCCGCCTGCGTCAGGCGCTGGGCGAGGGTCGGGTCGTAGCAGGAGAAGCCGGGCTGTCCGGGAGCTACCGAAACGGTCTCCGACAGCGCCCGCATCTCGGCGGCCGTCGACTTGCCGAGTTCGTTCGACCGCGCAGCGATGTTGCGTGCCGAGCCTCGGATCTGCGAGGCCATCGTCTCGAAATTGCGCTGGCGTTCCTCGACGCTTGCGCCGGCTAGTGATTGCGCGCTCTGCCGCAGCTGCTCGACTTCGGCCTGCACCGGCTCGAGCCAGCTTTTCACCATTCCGTCGCGTAGCGTCGCGACGGAATCGCGTACGCCGCGCCGTGCGTTATAGAGCGGCCCGCGCCCGGCACCGGAGGCCGTGCCGCAGCTGCCGCCGCTCGTCTCCTCGCGGGCCATCTGGCTTTCGGACCACGAGACGACATTGTCGAGTTGAGACCGCACGGCATCGAGACGCGCGGCGACCACCGCGCTCGCGTCGCGTGCATCCTCCTGGAGACCCGAAAGGCCGGTCCGTGTCGCTTCCTGGCCGGAGATGAGGCTCCACCAGAAGCCGTAGCCGAAACCGATCGACCAGATGGCGAGGAAGACGTAGAGCACGAACATGATGATGCGGTCGCTGAAGTCACGTCCCGCGCCGAATGTCTCGCGCAAAGCGAGCCACATCAGGAATGTGAGTGCGACCACGACGCCGATGACGAGAATGTCGTTCGGGATCGACATCGGCCCGGGATCGGAGCCCGTGGGTGCGGCCGAAACGCCGATGATGAAATCTCGCATTCCGTGCCAAGTGGCGTACCCGGACAGGAAGAGCAGCATCAGGGAGGCGACGCCGATAAGCGTGTTGCGTCCGAAAATGTAATCGAGACGCCGCCGCCAGACTTTGGACGGCTTCGAAGCAGCTTCGGCCATGACGCGACACCCCCGGCGAAACGAGACAATGCTCCCTGAAGGGAACATTAGGGGAAATCGCTCCGCATGTCCTCCTGCGGTTCCGCGAACGTCCGCACGCGGACACACGGGCGATGCATCCGAGCAACGCCGGTCGCGGCTCGTCGGCTAGCGCTTTTGTTCGCCCGGCCGAATTTCGACAATTCGCGCCGATGGTGGTTCTTGAGACGTGCGCTGCGGCACATCTTCGGGCTTGGCGGCTTCGCTCGGTTGAGCTGAGGGCTCGTTCGCAGGGGATGGATCAGGTGCCGCCGGAGCAGATGCGCTAGGCGCGCCGGCCATGGCGGGAGCATGGAGCTGCTCGAGCTTGCGGAACCGCTTCCAGGTGTAGGGCAGGGCGGCGAGATAGGCGATCGAAGCAATCGCCAGCGTCGCGTGCGGGTAGGTCAGCAGACACGCAACGGCCAGCATCGAGAGAATGAAGATCGGCAGCACCCACTCGCGGCCGATCCGCTCGCCGAGCAGCTTTCCCGAATAGGTCGGGACAATCGAAACCATCATGAGCCCGATCAGCATCGTATAGGCCAGCACGATGTTGAGCAGGATCGGGGACGACCGGAGATCGAGCCCGAGATGGGCGAGATACACCGGCAGCAGCACGAGGATCGCCGCAGCCGGCGTCGGAACTCCCATGAAGAAGTCCGATTGCCACTTCGGCCGCTCATCGTCGATCAGCGTGTTGAACCGCGCGAGCCTCAGCGCGGAAGCCAACGCGAATAGCATGACGGCAATCCAGCCGAGGCTCTTGTGGTCGCCGAGACCCCACGTGAAGATCAGGATGGCGGGCGCCACGCCGAAGTTCACGAAATCGGCAAGACTGTCGAGCTCTGCGCCGAAGCGTGAGGAGGCCTTGAGAAGCCGCGCGATACGCCCGTCGAGACCGTCCAGCAGGGCTGCGAACACGATCGCCGCGAGCGCGAAGTCGTAGCGGCCTTCGATTGACATGCGGATCGAGGTGAGACCCGCGCAAAGTCCTAGCAGAGTAAAGAAGTTCGGCACCATCATGCGCACCGGAATGCGTGAATGGCTGAACATGCGCCGCCGGCGGCGACGGCGCGTTTCCTTCTCGAGTTGCGGTACGATCGGGTCCATGAGAGCCCTCCTCAGCGCGTGCTCAGTGACCAGTCTGCTTCTCAGTGACGCCGGGCTTCGCGTTCCGGCTCGGTCGATCTCAGGTCCGAAAGAATTGTCTCGCCCCCGATCGCGCGCTGACCGATCGCGACGGCCGGGAAGGCGCCGGGCGGCAGGTATGTATCGACGCGCGAGCCGAACCGGATCAGGCCGAACCGTTCGCCAACGCCGAGCGTGTCTCCTTCCGCAGCCAGCGTCAGGATGCGGCGGGCGACGAGGCCTGCGATTTGTACGACGGCAATCTTGGTTCCGTTCGCGGTTTCGATCACGATAGTACGGCGCTCGTTCTCTTCGGATGCCTTGTCGAGCGCGGCATTGAGAAACGCGCCGGGCATGTAGAGAGAGCGGATGATCCGGCCGGCCATCGGCGCGCGCTGGATATGAACGTCGAAGACGGAGAGGAAGATCGAAATTCGGGTGCGCTCCTCGTCGCCGAGGCCGAGCTCTGCCGGGGGACGCACCTTCTCGATGAGCGACACCTTGCCGTCAGCCGGTGCGATAATGAGCCCTTCGCGCAGCGGCGTAACGCGGTCCGGATCGCGGAAGAAATAGATCACCCACGCGGTGATGAGTGCCGCAATCCAGCCGAGGACCGGCCAGATCAGGAAAAGGATCAGCGTTACGCCGAGCCCGATGGCAATGAACTTGTGCCCGTCCCGGTGCACCGGCGCGAGGGTGTCGGTGATGGTGTCGAGCAAGGAATGATCGGACAAGGTGTCCTCCTGAACGAAAATAACGGAGTGCGCGGTACTCGTCCGCGCACGAACTTAACACAAGGCGCCGAATTGGGTGTCCGTTCGTTGTGGGTATTCCGTTTTTAGAACGGAATGGCGACGAACCGCGTGTCCCCCTTCGCATCCTCGACCAGAAGCAAGACGCTCTTGCCGCCGGACTTTTGGACCTTTTCTATTGCGGCCTCGAGATCCTTCGGCGCGGCCACCGGCTCCTGCTGAGCCTCTGTAATAACGTCTCCTGGACGGATGTTCTTCGAAGCGGCTTGGCTCGAAGGATCGATCTCGGTGACGATGATGCCATTGACCTTGGCGTCGAAGCCGAAACGGCTCCGCAAGTCATCGGTCAAGGGAATGACTGTGAGGCCCAGGATCGACGTCGAAGGCTGAGGTGCTTCTTCCTTTTTCTCCGCGGCTGCGGGTTCGGGTGCGCTCTCTTCGTCGTTGAGCATACCGACCGCCACGGGCAGTGTCTTCTTTTGGCCCTGACGCAACACCTCCACGTCGACCGTTTTGCCGATCGGCGCCTGCGCGACGAGCTTCGGCAGGCCGCGCATCGTTGTGACGTCCTTGCCGTCGAATTTCATGATGACGTCGCCAGCCTCGATGCCCGCCTTCGCGGCTGGCGAATCCGGGGTCACGCCCGCTACTAGCGCGCCGGTGTTCTCCGGAACGCCGAGGCTCTCGGCAATGTCTTCGCTGATCGACTGGATCTTGACGCCGAGCCAGCCACGCTTGACGGCGCCAAACTCCTTGAGCTGCGAAACGACCTGAGTAACCGTGTCTGCGGGCACGGCGAAGCCGATGCCGATCGAACCGCCGGTCGGGGAGATGATGGCTGTGTTTACGCCGACGACCTGTCCGTCCATGTTGAACAGCGGTCCGCCGGAATTGCCCTTGTTGATAGCCGCATCGGTCTGCAGGAAATCATCGTAGGGGCCAGCGTTGATGTCCCGCTGTTTGGCCGAGATGATGCCGACGGTGACGGAGCCGCCCAGGCCGAATGGGTTGCCGATTGCCATCACCCAATCGCCGACCCTGAGATCGGAGGAAGAGCCGAACCCGACAGAGACCAGCGGCTTCTTAGGCGTCACTTTCAGGAGTGCCAGATCGGTTTTGGTGTCGCGGCCGAGCACCTTGTCGACCTTGAGCTTCGAACCATCATGAAAATTGACGACGATCTCGTCCGCACCCTCGATGACATGATTGTTTGTGACGACCAGGCCCTCTTTTCCATCGATCACGAAGCCGGAGCCGAGAGAGGAAACCTTGCGTTCGGCCTGCGGAGCGCGGCCACCTTTTTTATTGAAGAAGTCCTCGAAGAAATCCTCGAAGGGAGAACCTTTCGGAACCTTCGGAAGCGGAACGCCTTCCGGTCCTTTGGCGACCTGGCTGGTCGAAATGTTGACGACCGCGTCGATTAGCTTTTCCGCTATGGGAGCGACGGACTGGGGACCACGCTGCTGTGCAGCAGCCGGCCCAGCGGCCAGCATCCCCGCAACGAGCGCAAGCAGGAGAGGGACCGAGAGCCGGCCGGAAAAAACCGCCGCGCGTGGTCCGTTGGTCGTGATCATCAGGATCTCCTTGCTCACCCGCCGGTTACCGCCGGTTCGGTCTGCCAGCCGCCATCCTAGGAGCAATAATCCCTAGGGGCCTACCTGCCAAAGTGTGAGATCGCCCGGGGGCTGTCAACGCGGCTGGGGCCAGGAAATTTTGGGCCCAAGGTGAGGAGGCTCCGGCCGCCTCCTCTATCCCCGAACCAACCAGATGATGAGGGCGCCGACCGCGACCGCAATCCAGCCGGAACGTCTCAAACTCTGTTCCGGGGTAGCCGCCGCCGCCGCCAGAAGACGGCGTCCGAGATCAGGGGAAAGCGCCCAGAGCAATCCCTCGATGACGAGCACCAGTCCTAGGGCGACGGCGAGATCGCTCATGGTTTAGGCGGCGTAGGAGCGGGCTCCGTCCCTTGTGGGTTCGAGAAATACTTGAAGAAGTCGGAATCCGGCGAGATCACCAACCGCGTATCGCCGGGCTTGAGACCCTGCTCGTAGGCTTGCATCGAACGGTAGAAGGCAAAGAAGTCCGGATCACGCCCAAACGCATCGGCGAAGATCTTGTTGCGCTCGGCTTCGCCGGCGCCGCGCAGCTCTTCGCCCTTGCGGGTCGCCTCCGCCTTGATGACCGTGACCTCGCGATCGGCGGTCGCCTTGATGCGGTTGGCCTCGCCCGTGCCCTGGGCGCGGAACTCGGCCGCTTCACGCAGACGCTCTGCCCGCATGCGGTCGAACACGCTCTTCAGGTTCTGGTCCGGCAGGTCGGCCCGCTTGATGCGCACGTCCACCACTTCGAGACCGAAGTCCTTGCCTTCCTCGTTCACGTTGGCGGCGATCTGCTTCATCAGCGCCTCACGCTTGTCGCGAACCAGGTCCTGGAAGGTCGCTCCGCCGAGCGCGCGGCGCAGAGCCGATTCCACGATCGGTCCAAGGCGCGAGCGTACGTTACTTTCGAGGCGCAACGTCTGATAGAACTTCAACGGATCGACGATCTTGTAGCGCGCGAAGGCGTCCACGAGCAGACGCTTCTGATCGGATGCGGTGACTTCCTGTGTCGACGTATCGATATCGAGAATACGCTTGTCGAAGATATCCACTGTCTCGACCAACGGCAGTTTCCAATGCAGGCCGGGCTGTTGCACGACGCGCTTTGGCTTGCCGAACTCGAGTACGAGCGCCTGCTCGTTCTGATGCACGATATAGGCTGACGCATAGACAGCTGCGGCAGCAGCGCCGAGCAGGATGATTACGAATGCGAGAAATGCACGCATATTAGTTGCCTCCCTCGCTGGGCTGGCGGCGCTGCTGGAGCTGATCCAGCGGAAGATAGGGCACGACGCCCTGGCCGCTCTTGCTGTCGATGATGACCTTGTCGGTGCCGCCGAAGACGCGTTCCATGGTCTCGAGGAAGATGCGTTTGCGCGTGACCTCGGGTGCCTTCTTGTACTCGTCGTAGACCTTGAGGAAGCGGACCGTCTGGCCTTGCGCCTCGGCAACGGTCTGCTGTTTGAAGCCTTCGGCGCCCTGTAGGATGCGTTCGGCTTCGCCGCGCGCTTCCGGAACCACCTTGTTGGCATAGGCGAACGCTTCGTTCTGCAGGCGCTCCTTGTCGGCGCGTGCCGCCTGGACGTCGCGGAAGGCGTCGATCACCTCGCTCGGCGGGTCGACCTTCTGCAGCGTCACCTGATCGATCTGGATGCCTGCGCCATAGCCGTTGAGCGTGTCTTGCATCAGCTTCAAGACCGCCGCTTCGGTCTTCTGCCGTGCTTGCGTGAGGAGCGGCTGAATTTCGGACTGGCCCACGACTTCGCGCATGGCGCTCTCGGCCACTTCCTTCACGGTGTTGTTGGGGTTTTGAATGTTGAACAGATACTGGGCCGCGTCCTTGATGCGCCAATAGACCACGAAGTCGATGTCGACGGTGTTCTCGTCACCGGTCAGCATCAGGCTCTCTTCTTTGACGTCCTGCACGCCGCCGCCGCCGAAGCCGCGCTCGAAGTTCGCCGAGCGCATGCCGATCTCGATGATATTCTGGGTCGTGACCTTGGGGCGGATGACCTCTTCGATCGGATACGGATACCGGAAGTGCAGGCCCGGTGGTTCCTGGCGGACAAACTCGCCGAAGCGCATGACGACGCCCAGTTCGTCGGGATCGACGCGGAAGAAGAAGGCGTACCAGGCAACCACGGCAGCTGCGACGAGAGCGGCGAGAAACGCGAGAGGGCCCGGAATGCCACCGCCGTGCATGACCTGCTTCATGCGGTCCTGGCTGCGCTTGAGCATCTCCTCGAGATCGGGAGGCTGGGAACCCGGCCCTTGCCCCCACGGCCCGCCGCCGCCTCCGCCACCTTTCCAGCCGCCGCCGTTTCCGCCGCCGCCGCTCTGATTGCTCCAAGGCATAGTGATCTCAGCCCTTCGATTGTGAATGATGGACGGGAACCGCGTCAGGAGGGGCCCAAGCGGGAGCCCGGGATCGCGTAAGTCCCAGAAGGCAATTGCGCTTCGCTTATAGGGGAGGACCAGGGGAGACGCAAACCCGCCGGGTGGAATGTGGTTCGCGGAGAGAGCCGGTCAAGACGGTTAGGGGTGTTTTTCGCACCCTTAGGGGAATTTATTTACGATCGAGCACCTTGAAGGTTGCCGTCACGTTATCTTTTTCGCTCGCGGGCAATTCGGCACTTTCCACGGCGGTCCAGCTTGAAAGGTCCAGATACGGGAAGTGGACGTCGCCCTCTGGTCGGGCATGCACAACCGTCCAGTAGAGTCGGGTCGCGTGCGGAAGCGCAGCACGGAACACATCGGCCCCCCCGATGACCATGATCTCGTCGGCCCCGCGCGTCGCAGCGAGGGTGCGGGCGAGCGTCAACGCGTCGGCGAATGAGTCGACCGTGCTCACGCTGGGGGCTTCGAAGTGGGGGTCTCGCGTCAGCACGATGTTATCGCGTCCGTCGAGTGGCCCCTTGAGCGACTGGAACGTCTTGCGGCCCATGATGACGGGCTTGCCCATCGTGATACGGCGGAACGTCTTGAGGTCCGACGAAAGCTTCCAGGGCAGCTTGCCATTTGCGCCAATGACGCCGTTTTCGGCAACCGCAACGATGAGTGAAATTTGCATGTCTTCAGAAGTCTTGTCGGGTCTGTAGGGGTGAGTTTGCGTTTATTCCGTTCCAGAGCGAAAATTTGCAAGCGAAGGAATATTCCCATCTCGATCGCAAATTTTGCGCTAAACGCCGAACTGTTTTCAAACGGCCACAGGTGCTGCGATGTGGGGATGGGGGTCGTAGCCTTCGAGCATGAAGTCCTCGTAGCGGAACGCGAAGATCGAATGGACGTCCGGATTGATGGTCATTTGTGGCAGCACGCGCGGTGCGCGCGTAAGTTGCAAGTCTGCCTGCTCCAAATGATTGACGTAGAGATGAGCATCGCCAAACGTGTGTACGAACTCGCCCGGCTTGAGCCCCGTGACTTGAGCCATCATCAGGGTGAGCAGGGCATAGCTCGCGATGTTGAACGGGACGCCGAGAAAGACGTCGGCTGAGCGTTGATAGAGTTGGCACGAGAGCCGCCCTTCGGCCACGTAGAACTGGAACAGGCAATGGCAAGGTGCCAGCGCCATGTCGGGAATGTCCGCGGGGTTCCAGGCGGAAACGATGATGCGCCGGCTGTCTGGATTGGTTTTCAGCGTGTTGACCGCATCGGAGATCTGATCGATGACGCGTCCGTCCGGAGCCGACCAGCTCCGCCACTGCTTTCCGTAGACGGGGCCTAGACTGCCGTCGGCGCGGGCCCACTCGTCCCAGATGCGCACGCCGTTGGCCTGGAGATACCCGACGTTGGTGTCGCCCGCGAGAAACCAGATTAGCTCATGGATGATCGATTTGAGGTGCAGCTTCTTGGTCGTGACCAGCGGAAAACCATCGGCGAGATCGAACCGCATCTGGTGGCCGAAAACCGAGAGGGTCCCGGTTCCGGTGCGGTCGGTCTTGTGAACGCCCTCGTCGCGCACGCGACGGAGAAGGTGGAGGTACTGCTGCATGGTCGGGAGGATAGCGATTCTTTTTCGCGAGCCAAACGCTGCATCGTCGCTAGGGCTGAGGAGCGAACAGATAGGTGACTGTCAGCGAAAAGGCATTAACGACGCCATGAGCCACCACAACGGCACGCATGGAGCCTGTTCGTTGCATTATCCAGGAAAGGCCAATGCCCGCGAGAAATACGCTCGAAAGGCCTGGCCACGAGTAACCCCAATGCAAAAGTGTCCACAAGCTGGATGAAAGAACGGCGGCCGGCCAGAATCCGAGTGAACTTTTCGCCAATGCGGACAGCAGAAAGCCTCGGAACGTGATCTCCTCCCAAAGCGGAGCCAGGATGACAGCCGCCACCACAATTCCGAGCCAGATTGGTGACCGCAATCCCTCGAGGAGCCAGCGGCCATCGGTGAAAAGGTCGAGGCCGGCAATCCGATAGAGCAGAAGCTCGATCGGCCCGATTGCAACGATCAGCAGGACACCAAGCCCTGCAGCTTCGACCCAGCCAGTTTGCGGAGATGCGAGGCGAAGGGTCTGCACCCTGGCCCCCCTCCAACCCGCGGCCAGCCAGATGATCGACAACGAAAGAAGTTGCCCGAGGATCATTTGGGCAAGCATGAACGGCGAGGCCAGCGACGGGGCGCCGTCGAGCTGGGTTTGGCCTTCCGGACTGATGAGACCCGACGTTTCGGCCATCAGGCCGGCAATCCCGACCAGCACCGGCGCCAGACTGGCCAGCAGGGCAACGGCAAGTGCGGCAGTTGGTCCCCAGGGTGTTTCCGCGCGATAGGCGTCGGAGCTCGCATTCGCGCTCGTGGCGTCAGACATGGACAATTTCCTTGAAGATGAGGGCTGGAAGCAAGGCGGGCCGGTCTGATCCTTCGCCGCAGGACGGGTTCCCGTGAGGCACTTTTATTTCAATTCCTTCCAGCATATATTTAGCGCGCCGGATTCGTCCGGCTATGGCGATAAACGCGATCGTAATAAGCCGTTCGGACCCGGGGGCAGTACCCGGCGCCTCCACCATCAGTTCATTGATTGCGGACCTGTCACAGGGTTCAGTGAGTTGGTGATGGGGGCGAACTAGGATCGACGAGGGTGTAAAGGATTTAGCTTTTGCTCGGCATGATACCGCCGTCATCGGGTCATTCAGAATAGTTGCCAATGACAACTATGCTGAGGCTGCTCTCGCTGCGTAATGCAGCGCGAAATGCCTAAATACTAAAGTCCTCGCTCCTAGCCGAGCAAGGCGCGGTCTGGGGGGCACCGGGCAACAGAAGCCTCCCACTCATCTGCGTCGCTGGGGGAATTGAGGCGCGAGACGAAGCGGCACGGCATGACGGTTGAGTCGACGATCGACTATGAGGGACTTGCGCAAGAGGCGATGCGCGGAGTCGTACGCAAGGTTCTCGCCAGCACGGCTAAGTCAGGCTTGGCCGGCGATCACCATTTCTACATCTCCTTTGATACCGAGGCTCCAGGTGTGACGCTTTCGAAGCGTCTCAAGGAGAAGTATCCGCGTGAGATGACGATCGTGCTCCAGCATCGGTTCTGGGATCTCGCGGTGACCGAGGATCGCTTCGAGGTCAAGCTCACCTTCGATGGCATTCCGGAGCGTTTGGTCGTGCCATTCGATGCCATCAAGGTTTTCTTCGATCCATCCGTTCGGTTCGGACTGCAGTTTGAGGATCCAAACGCGGGTCCGGAAGGGCGCACGCAATCCGATGGTGGCACGTTCGAGAGTATGACAGCCCGTGCTGGCGCGACGCGCACACGTAAAGCTGCCCGCACGCGCAAAACTCAAACGCTGGATGACGCGAACGACAAAGCGTCAGCTTCAGGCGAGAGCGGCGCGGCTCCATCCATCGAGCCCGCGGCTGAGGACGCCTCGGCGCCGACGCCTCTGGCCGCGAAATCCGGCAGCAAGCGCTCAAATTCGGATGAAGCCGCCCCCAGCTCGAACGACGCGGAAGCGCCGATCAAGCCGGGTGGAGCCGAAATCGTCAGCCTCGATAAATTCCGCAAAAAGTAATTGGACGATGTCTATCGCCGCCCAAGCGGGTGCTCGAAGCGCTCCTTTGTCCAGCGGCGGCTATATTTGGGGTAGCCGCGATCGTACCGGTCGCCGTAATAGCTAGAGCGGTAACGCGGATAGTAGCCATAGTCGCTATAGTATCCGCCATCGCCATAGCGCGGATAATAGCCGTAGCTCGGCCCGATGTAGATGCCGACGCCGCCCCATCGGCGATATCTCACGTCCTGCACGGTTCCGCTTGCGTCTGCGGTTCTGACGCCCGCTTGGGAAAGGGGAGTGGCTGCGGCTGTATCAACCGCGGCGCCAGCACCGATCAGGATCGCAGCCGACGCGGCCACCGACGTGTACGTCTTCAACATGCTCATCATCTCGTACTCCGTTATTTGGCCCGTTCTCTTCCGGAGCAGGCTTGCTCATAGAAGCGGCGCGCGCTCGTAAGGGTTCCAAAAAAGACGGCGTTCCGGATGAATGATTGTTCAGCTACATGAACGCTAAGTGACTGAATTTTTTTACGTTTTCAGCAACGGAAGTGCGAGCGAGGCATCGTTCTCCTCATGTAAGGCCCACAGAGCTGCTCGCAGCGTGATTAAGGGCCGCAACAAAGTGGAGATGATCCAAATGACGACGAAGCTAAAGACCGCCTTTCTGACTGCCGCTGCTCTCATGATGACCGCCGGTGTGTCCGTTGCGGCTCCGGCCAAGGCCTATACCCATGGCTACGGCAAGCCCGGCTACACCAACGTCGCGAAACATCGCGGCGTGAACGGGTTCGAGCGCGCAGCCATCGCGCGCAGTGCAGCCAATCTTGCGGCTCTGAAGCGGCGCGTGTGGGCGGACGGCAAGGTCACGTTCGTTGAACGCATGCAGCTTCGCAACGCCGAACGCCGCCACGCCGCGCTCGTAGCACGCGCGTACCGCTCATAGGTGAGCCGACGGTGTAGGTTGGGATCATGAAAAGGGCCGCGCAATGCGCGGCCCTTGAGCATGTATTCCTCCGCGCAGAGGCCTGTCAGGCTGCAGCGGCGCGCGAAGCGCGCGCAAGAACGGCCTTGGCATCGTGGTTGGCCAAGAACTCAACGAGACGCCCGATGGGGAGCGGCTTGGAAATGAGATAGCCCTGGGCATACGCCACGCGTTCGGACTCAAGGAGAAGGTCGAGCCTGTCTTGGGTTTCGACGCCCTCGACCACGATTTCTCGGCCTGACGAGCCGATCATGTCCAAGGCATGAACGAGCATACGTGCCATCAGGCTTTCGTTCGGGGCCATGGCGAACGAACGGTCGAGCTTGACGCCGTGGATCGCAAGCGAGGCCACGCGGTGAATGCTCGAATACCCGTTGCCGAAATCGTCGATGTAGGTGCGAATACCATGCCGTGCCAGCGCTTCGATCTCGCCGTGAACGTTGTCGAGCACCTCGTCGTTTTCAACGATTTCGAGCGCCAACGGGAAGCGATCTCGATCCGCTTCGAACGCGCTGAATACGTGCCGAAGCTTTTCGCAGTCGAGATCGCGCGGGAAGATATTGAAGTTGACTTGTAGTTTGGTGCCTTGAGGAAGATTAGCCGAGAGTTCGGCGTAGGCACGATCTGCGACCATCTTCGTGAACTCGAGCGTCTGCCCGGCGGAGGCGACAAGATCGATGAACTTGTCAGGCGGCACGATGGAGCCGTCAACGTCGCGCCAGCGCGCCAGAACTTCGCAGCTCGAGATGGCTCCCGTCCGGAGATCCAGGATCGGCTGATAGGCGCAAACGATCGAGGCCGCGTCGAGGTTGCGGCGGAACCGCGATTCCAGCGACCAATATTTTTTGAGCGATCGATGCGCGACAGAAGCCGGCCAGTACGCATAGAAGCCCACGACGCCCACCGCGAGAATAAGTTCCGCGCGCCAGTCGAAAGCGATCTGCGCGAGGTTGGTTTCGAGGGCCACGCAGAAGGGATGGGCGTCGCTGCATGCGGTGCCGTGGATGGCCCACATTGACTCGCCCTCGGTCCGCTGTGCCGAAGCAGCTGCGAAAGTCCCGCTCTCACCGCTCAGGTGCCATACGCGGCCTCCCGTTGCGACGACGAACTCTTTGCGCAGCCAGGAGGAGGCATCGGACCAAGACGCCTGTGGCGGGATCACGAGGGCGAAGGGCTCCTGGAGCACGACGCTTCCGACAACGCCGGAAAGCCCGATCATATCGAGGCGCTTGTTGACCCAAAGATCGATGTCGCCTTTGCCCGGGCGATCGATGTCCGGTGGCCCGAGCGGCACGGCAACGCGAGATGCCATGCTGGTCGAGCACGTCACGATGCCTTGGGGCGCGTACATGAATTCATTCAAACCATCGGGCTTGAAGGCGACGCGGCGCAGTTCCCGGATGAATTCGTTCGAGCATGGTGTGGACGTAGCCGTCCGCTGCAGCTCGTCGAAGGCGGTGGTGACGTTGGCATGCAACTTATCGAACTGCGCAAGCTCGGCACGCGCATCGCGCGCCAGAGTCTCTTCGATCTGATTGCGCCAGAACCAGGCGCCAGCCGCGAGAAAAATCGCGGCAATCAGCAGCCAAATGACAAATCCGACCAGCCGATCATGGCGATCCGATACAAAGGGATTAAAGAATCTTGACGCCATGACTCATACTCGAACGGCCAAATGTCTCGCGACACTGGCGGGTCAGGGATGGAACCACAGTGCTGTAAATATTCGAAGAACGTCCGCCAGCAGACCATGAACCCGCCGTTCGGTTCAGTGCGGCCGTTCCAAGCGCGGATAGCAGGTCGAATCGGCAGTCCGGTGCTTTGGAACCTGCGCGGCAGCGTGATCTTGGACCCTCGAACCGCCCGTGCTATGGCGACGGCCAATCCCATGCATTCCAGGTACGGATCAGCGCCATGACCGACAAGAAGCCTTCCGCCAAGCCCGCTCACCGCGTCGAGTCCGACACGTTCGGCGAGATCCACGTGCCGGCCCACACCTATTGGGGGGCCCAGGCTCAGCGTAGCCTCGGCAACTTCAAGATCGGCTGGGAAAAGCAACCCGCGCCCGTCATACGCGCTCTCGGCATCGTGAAGCGGGCGGCTGCCGAGACGAACATGGCGCTGGGAAAGCTCGATCCCGAGATCGGCGAAACCATCGTCAAGGCGGCCCAGGAAGTGATCGAGGGCAAGCTTGACGATCACTTCCCGCTCGTCGTCTGGCAGACGGGGTCCGGCACGCAGTCGAACATGAACGCGAACGAGGTGATCTCGAACCGCGCCATCGAGATGCTCGGCGGCGTTGTCGGCTCCAAGAAACCCGTGCATCCGAACGACCACGTCAACATGGCGCAGTCGTCGAACGACACCTATCCGACCGCCATGCACATCGCCTGCGCGGAGGAAATCCACCACCGCCTTCTGCCCGCGCTGCAGTACCTGCGCAATGCGCTGAACGACAAGGCGCACGCGTGGAAGCACATCATCAAGATCGGCCGCACACACACTCAGGATGCCACGCCGCTGACGCTGGGCCAGGAGTTCTCCGGCTACACCCAGCAGGTCGAGAACGGCATTAAGCGCATCGAGCAGACGCTTCCCGCTCTGATGCAGCTTGCGCAGGGTGGCACAGCCGTCGGCACCGGTCTCAACGCGCCGAAGGGCTTTGCGGAGATGGTCGCGCAGCGCATCGCCGCCATCACGCAGCTACCTTTTACGTCCGCGCCGAACAAGTTCGAAGCGCTGGCCGCTCACGATGCCATGGTCTTCTCGCACGGAGCCATCAACACCGTCGCCGCGTCGCTCTTCAAGATCGCGAACGACATTCGGTTCTTGGGATCGGGGCCGCGCTCCGGCCTTGGTGAGCTGGCCCTGCCGGAGAACGAGCCGGGCTCGTCCATCATGCCGGGCAAGGTCAACCCGACCCAATGCGAAGCGATGACCCAGGTCTGCGTTCAGATCTTCGGCAACAACGCAGCGCTGACCTTTGCTGGCAGCCAGGGCCACTTCGAGCTGAACGTCTTCAACCCCGTCATGGCCTACAACTTCCTGCAGTCCGTGCGCCTGATGTCGGACGCCGCGATGTCCTTCACCGATAATTGCGTCGTCGGCATCGAGCCGCGCGAGGACAACATCAAGGCTGGCCTCGACCGGTCTCTGATGCTGGTCACAGCGCTTGCGCCGAAGATCGGCTACGACAACGCGGCCAAGATCGCCAAGACCGCCCACAAGAAGGGCACGACGTTGCGCGAGGAAGCTGTGGGCGGCGGCTACGTCACTGACAAGGAGTTTGACGAGATTGTCAGGCCGGAGAAGATGATCGGGCCGGAATAGACCGAACGGAGACGCCGATGGCCGCCGAGATCGTCAATCTGCGCAAGGCCCGCAAGGCGCGCGATCGGATTGAGAAGGAAAAGCGGGCTGAGGAGAACCGCATCAAGTTCGGCCGCACCAAGGCGGAGCGGGAGCAGCTCGACGCAAACAACGAACTCGCCGGGCGTCGCCTTGAGGCGCACAAGCGCGACACCGGCGAGGACGGCGACAACTCATGAGCGGGGGTGCGGTCCGTCCGGTCAAGCGCTCGTTCTCGATCCGCGGGCACCGCACGTCGATCTCGCTGGAACAGCCATTTTGGGAGGCGCTCAAGCAGTCCGCGGCGCGCGAGCGCATCTCTCTCGCGGCCCTCATCGCCCGTATCGACGAACGCCGTGGCGAGGCCGGCCTGTCGAGTGCCGTCCGCGTCTGGATCTTGGACTATGTCCGCCAAGCCGGCGCTATCGAGAGCTACGACGGCGGCAATCGCGACTGAAAATTCCCGTGCTCAGTAGGGCGTCTGGAACGGCCGCCACTCCTCCTCAGCCGGCCGCTTGCGGCGCTGCGGGCGCGGGCGTTCGGCTGCAGGTGAAGGCGCAACGGTGGGAGGCTGGGTCTGAGACGCCCCAGCTTCCTGATTGCCGCTGGGGTGAGCACCGTTGGCCTGGTTGCTCTCCCCGTCGAACGTATCCCAGGCGCCTGGTTCGAAGGCCTGAGGCGCCGCAGCTGGCGGTGAAGGATTATTTTGGGGGGCGGCCGCGGGGGCAGGGACCGGAACTGGCACCGGTGGCGGCGTTGCCGCTTGATCCTCTTCGAGCGCCTTGCGCCGTTCTGCGTCCTGACGTGCGCGCTCCTGATCGAGCTTGCGCAGGCGTTCCAACTCGCCCACGTCGAGCTCCATTTTGCGCACGACGAGTTCGCGTTCGAGCGCGCCAGCCGAGACTGTGGGCACGAGCGTCGAGAATTCGCTGAGCTTGCCCGTGTAAACAACGGTTACGGGTGGCAGGAAGGCGCGCGCCGGATTTGCGGGAACGCCTTTTTCGAGCTTGGGCTCGATCTGCCATTCGCTATCGACCTTCATGGTGGCAAGCTCGACAGCCGTTGCGAAGGTCGAGCGTCCGTCCGCCATCTCGATCCGCACCTTCTCGAGTTTGAGCGCGCCATCGCTGATATCGACGGGAACTGCAAGTTTGCCGAGCTTGACCTCGCCTTGCCTGAGCGAGGTCCTGATGGCCTCCGTCAAACCGTTGCCGCTGCTCGGGCCTTGCCCAGTCAGAGCCTCACGCACGACTCCCGCGACGGCTGCAGGAGAATTGCCGTTGAGGGTCGCATCGCCGATGGTCAATTCACCCTTGCCCGTTACGGCCGCCATCGCCGCGGCGGGACTCAGAGCGCGGCTGGAGAAACTCACGTTGAAGGCTACCGCATCGCCAGGCGGTGGCGAAACTTGGCCACCGGCAGGCTGCGGCTTGCTCGAAATATCGATCCTGAGCGCGCCGGTGAGGTCGATGCCGGCCGGAGCCTTCGCGATGTTGAGCTGAGAGGTCATCCGCCCCCCCACCGCATCGCCTTCGAGCGACGCGACCTTGATGCCTCCCGGCGACAGCTCGGTCACAAGGCGCGCATTGCGCATTGTCAGACCCGGTTCGACGACAAGGGCTCCGATGCTGAGATCGATCTTGCCATCGAGGCGGTCGAGAACAGAAAGATCGAAGGACTGCTCCGGCCAAAGGATCGTCTCCGGCACAGCTGCATTCGGCGCGTCCGGCTGACGAACCTGTCGTGCCTGAGGCGCCTGCGCGGCAGGAGACGTACCGAGGATCTGAGCTGAGGCGTCGGTCGCGCTGAGAATGGGTGAGAGGAGTGTCGCGAACGAAGCCTTGTTGGTCGTGAGCGTCGCCTGGATCGTCTTGCCGCCGCTATCCCGAGCAGCCACAGACAAGTCTCCTGAAAGCGTGCTCTCTCCGAGCGTGATGGATTGCGACCCGAGCCGCAGGCTCCCCGCGTCGCGGCGCACTTGGATCGTGCCGTTGACAGGAACGCCCGCCGCGCCGTCCCCTGTCGAGAGCCCCGCCAGAGCAAGCGCAACGCGTGCATCCGGCGCGGCAATCTGCAGGTCTCCGTCGAGCCCGATATCGCTAGGTGCCGGGAGGCGAACCTTGCCGCGATAGCTCAGAGAAAGGCCGTCGGACGTCACGTCCGCCAGCGACAGAAGTCCATCGGCAGGGACGCCAGCTGCTTTCACGACAACACGCCCCGCCTTCGGCGCGTCGCCGGCCGCGGTATTCAGTTTCGCATCGAACAGCGTCGCCATGAGACCGGCCACATCGGGGTTGTCGAGCGTAGCCTGGATGTCGAGCGGGGCGGACCGCCATTGCCCCTGCCCCCTGTCCAGACGTAGCGCGGCGGACATCCGTCCCCCTCCGAGCGAGCCGTCAAGTGTGAGCTCGGTGGCGTTGCTCGGGCCGCCTTTGAGCTGCAGTGTTCCGGCCAAACGAAGCGGCGCCAGACGAGCAAGGCGGTCAAGATCGGCAGCCGGGGTGTCATCGAGGTCGAGCAATGACACGAACGCGCGTGCCGCCTCCGCATTGGGGGCCGAGATCAACCCCCGGATGGAGCCCTCCGGCTGTGCGGGAACATTCTTGGCCTCACCGTCCGCATCGACCTGAAGACCTTCGCGCGTCGAGAAGCGAAGGCGAGGGATGGTGAGCGTACCGCGATCGAGCCGAATCTCGGTGTCGACGTTTGTCAGGACGCGGTCGCCGTCGACCAACTCCGCCACCTTGAAGGCCAGCGACAGGTCGGCATTGGCGGGATCGAAGAATTGGGAGGATGAAGCGGGAGACGCTGCGTCCGTCGCAACGGCGTCCTTACCGAACAGGCCGCGGAGCACATTGAGGCCAACAAGGCCCGAACCGATATGAGCCACGTCGACCCGCGGGCCTTCGATGGCCATGACGAGTTTCTTGCGTTCCCCGAGATCGAGCTTGAGGTCGCCATTGAGAGGCGTGCCCGCGAACGCGAACGAGGCATCGGTCAGCGCGAGTGTTCCGTCGCCGAGGCCGAAACGGCCGTCGAGCGTAAACGGACCGTCGTTGCGCTCCCGTCCCACGTTTGCATTGTTGAGCCCCCAGGCCAAAAAGCGCATGAGGCTCTTGCCGGAAACGAACAGGGTGCCATCGAGACGCGGAACCTTCGTCGTCTTGGACGACGGCGTCAGAACACCGTCGAGTTCCAGACGAACCCCGCCGGGCAAATCTGCGCGCACACCTTTGAGTTCGAGTGGCCCGCCCGTGCGCGAAGCGGCAAGCCGAACGTTGCTGATCGGCTCCCCGCCGAGCGTCAGTTGATCGAATTCGAGTCGCGCATTCGTATCAGCCTCTGCAGGCAGCGCCGCCGCGAGCACCTCGAAGTAGCTGCGGCCAGCTT
Source organism: Hyphomicrobium sp. (assembly GCF_036262015.1). GTDB lineage: Bacteria > Pseudomonadota > Alphaproteobacteria > Rhizobiales > Hyphomicrobiaceae > Hyphomicrobium_C. Next base: position 445,263 of record NZ_DATAJR010000004.1, read on the forward strand.
CGAGCGGTGTCTTGGCGGACGATGTGTCGGTCAGCTGATCGAGGTCGAGCCAGCGCGACGCAAGCGTCACGTCGAGGCGCATCTTGTCGGACCAATCCGCCTTGCCTTCGCCGGTAATGAGCTGCGGTGTCGTGCCCGCCTCCAGAGAGACGGCAATATCCTGAAGCGCGACGCTCTGCGTCGTGCCGAGCACCTTGGCTTTGAGCTCGAAGGCTTTGTGACCGGTTTGCGCTGGAACCGCGGGTACAACAGGCGCCGGCGGAGAGGCGACATGGGCTGAGGGGGCGCCCGGAGCACCCTGCGCGTCAGGATGAGCCTGCGGGGGGACGTCCAAAACCGGGTCTGCGGTTGACGGGCTGAGCGGTGGGTGAGCTCCAAGCGCGAGCTTGGCCGTCAAATCGCCTTCAAGCGTTGGGGTTTCCCGGATGTTCTTGAGGCGGCCGTCGAGGACATAGGAGTTTGTGCTGTCGAGGACATCGATGGCTGCCTTGAAGCGAAGATCACCGTTGGGGTCGACTTTGGCTGTCGCCAGCCGGACGTTGCGCGTCGTGTCGCCCCAATTGACTTGCCCCTTGAATTTGTAGGGCCCTTCGAGGGCCTCGGCCGTCAGCTCGCCGTTGATGGTGTCGAACCGCGCGAGCTCCCCCCGAGATGGTCCGCTGACGATGATTGCGCCGTCGTGGATTTGCACGGACTGTAGCGCGACGTCCTTGGGTGCGAACGAAAGCGTGCCGGGCGTCAGGGCCAGCGTCCGCCAGTTGCCGCCGCCCTGGGCATTGATCGCCAGGTTCACGATCGGCCGGCGGACTTCGACGCGATGGGCTTCGAGCACGCCGCGAAGCAGCGGAGGGACCGACAGCCACATCGTGAAGCTCTCGACGCGGATGATCGAGTTCCCTCCCTCGTCGCCCACATCGGCGATTCGAAGCCGCTCGAAGCTGACATAGGGGGCCGGCAGCAGACGCACGTTCACGCTCCCGCCGACGCGAACCTCACGTCCCAGGACGCGAGTGGCTTCCTCTTCGAAGATGCCGCGATAGCTATTCCAATCGACGAATCGGGGGACAGCAAACAGAACCGCCAGGACCGAGATCAGAATGCCGCCGAGATAAAGGAGGGCGTTGTTCATCCGCGTCTATCTGCTCAAAATCCAATCGCACCTGCGGCGCACGCAAAGGCCCGAAAGCCCAAGCATTTTTCCGCATAGGGAACGCGCCGCGCGGCCAACCCATCGCAAACGCGCCACCGATAGCCGGGGCCGAGGGAAGCCGATTGGAAACAATGCCGTCGCAAGGCGCGACGGCCGACGCGTGCCCCACCATACCCCAACAGTGATGACAAGTGTGACCCCCAATTAGGGCATTTTCCTGGGGAGGATCATCTGTCCCGCTCGCGGAACCCACGACGCACCTTATATTTTTGTCGTACGGGCCGTTTTTCGGGCCCGATTGATGCTGCATAGACCATGATCGCTTCGGCCCCTACCGGCCGAAGCGTGAATCATCGGTCTCACTAAAAAAGACCATGGTCGCTTCGGGCCCTACCAGCCGGAAGCGTGAATCATCGGTCTCACTAAAGTGACCATGCTCCCCGTTCGCGCGGGTCGAACCACTGGTCTCTCCGAAGGGCATGCTGTAGAGCGAACTGATGCCGCACGACGACAAACGACCTGCCCGGCAAGGCGCCGCGGCGGGCGGCGACTTGGGCCACGGGCCTGGACACGGGGACGATGACGTTCCGCCGTTCGACTTGCCGATGGCGCCTGGAAAGGCTGCCGCCGAGCCCACGGCTGAATCCGCTTCCGCCCGTAGGTCCATTTCTGAGCGCGCGCGTGCCGCCGCGGCGCCCCCGTATCTAGATGGCCTCAATCCCGAGCAGCGCGAGGCCGTCGAAGCGCTCGATGGCCCTGTGCTGGTGCTGGCGGGCGCCGGCACCGGCAAGACGCGTGTTCTTACCACCCGCATCGCCCACATCCTCGCGACCGGCCGCGCCTACGGGAACCAGATTCTGGCGGTGACCTTCACCAACAAGGCCGCGCGCGAGATGAAAGCGCGCATTGGCGGCTTGGTCGGCGGCGCCGTGGAGGCGATGCCGTGGCTCGGCACATTCCACTCCATCGGCGTCAAGATCCTACGCCGCCATGCAGAACTGGTAGACCTCAAGTCAGGCTTCACGATCCTCGATACGGACGACCAGCTTCGCCTCTTGAAGCAGGTGATCGAAGCCGAAGGCCTCGACAAGGATCGCTGGCCCGCCCGCCAGCTCGCGGGCGTCATCGACGACTGGAAGAACCGTGGCCTGACGCCGGCAAAGGTCCCGGCCGGCGAAGCCTTCGCGTTTGCAGGCGGCAAGGGCGCGAAGCTCTATGCTGCGTATCAGAAGCGGCTCAAGGAACTGAACGCCGCCGATTTCGGCGATCTCCTGCTCGAAACGCTGAGGCTCTTCCTCGAACATCCGGACGTGCTCGCCGACTATCATCGCCGCTTCCGCTACATCCTCGTCGACGAGTATCAAGACACCAACGTCGCCCAGTACCTCTGGTTGCGCCTGCTCGCCCAGGGTTCGCCCAACGTCTGCTGCGTCGGTGACGACGATCAGTCGATCTACGGCTGGCGCGGCGCGGAGGTGGACAACATCCTGCGCTTCGAGTTGGACTTCCCGGGCGCCCGCATCATCCGCCTGGAACGCAATTACCGCTCCACGGGACACATCCTATCGGCGGCCTCAGGACTCATCGCTCAGAACAAAGGCCGTCTTGGCAAGACGCTTTTCACCGACGGGGAGAAGGGCGACAAAGTCACCGTGATGGGCGTCTGGGACGACGAGGAGGAAGCCCGCTCGATCACGCGCGACATCGAGGAGCTGCGCAAGAACGGCCACCGGCTGAACGAGATCGCCATCCTCGTGCGGGCGTCATTCCAGATGCGCGCCTTCGAAGATCGCTTCGTCTCGACCGGGGTGCCGTACCGGGTCATCGGCGGCCCGCGCTTCTATGAGCGGGCGGAAGTGAAGGACGCGCTCGCCTATCTCGAGGTCACACACAACCCGGCCAATGACCTCAAGTTCGAGCGCATCATCAACGTGCCGAAACGCGGCCTCGGCGACACCAGCGTCGAGCGCATCCACGCCCTCGCCCGTGCCCGCGAGGTGCCGCTGTTCCGCGCTGCCCGTGAGATCGTCGAAACCGAGGAGCTGGGCGGCAAGGCGCGCAAATCGCTTTCGGATCTCGTCAATGCCTTCGAACGCTGGCGCGGCCTCGTCGAGGGGATGAAGCACACGGAGCTCGCCGAGCTGATCCTCGACGAAAGCGGCTACACAGCCCACTGGCAGGCGGACAAGAGCCCCCAGGCCCAGTCCAGGCTGGAGAACTTGAAGGAGCTCGTGCGCTTCATGCACGAGTTCGAAACGCTCGAAGCGTTTCTTGAGCACGTGAGCCTCGTCATGGACGTCGAGCAAGGCGACGACGGGGAACGCGTGAGCCTCATGACGCTGCACGCTGCCAAGGGCCTGGAGTTCAACACCGTGTTTCTTCCGGGATGGGAGGAGGGTCTGTTCCCCCATCAGCGCTCGCTCGACGAGAGCGGCGAAGCCGGGTTGGAGGAGGAACGGCGCCTCGCCTACGTGGGCATCACGCGCGCGCGCCGGCTCGCCAAAGTCTCGTTCGCGCAAAACCGCCGCACGCGCGGCCTCTATCAGTCGGCAATTCCCTCGCGCTTCGTCGACGACCTGCCGGAGGGCGATGTCGACGTCATCGAGACCAAGAGCCCGTTCGGCGGCGCCTACCAGAACTTCGGTAACCCGTTCGAGACCGGCGGCTTCGGGCGAAATCCCTACGGCAAGAGCCGCTTCGATGAAGCCCCCTCACGTTTCGGATCGAACTACGACACGCCGGGCTGGCAGCGCGCCCAGTCTTACGAGAAAACAAAGTCCTACGAAAAGTCGAGATCGGACGAGCGAGCAGGGAGCAACTGGTCGCGCGATGCGGACCGCAAGCGGCAGACCAACATGCGCCCGATGAAGCCGACGATCACCATCGAAGGCCAACTCATCGCGTCGTCGTCGGCTGAGGGCGCTGGCTATCGCGTCGGCGCACGCGTGCGTCATCAGAAGTTCGGGCCAGGCACGGTCACCGAGGTGGACGGCAACAAGCTCACGATCGAGTTCGACCACGCGGGCAAGAAGCGCGTCGTTGATAGCTTCGTCGCGCCCTTCTAGCCTTTCAGCCCGGCGTGACGCGGGTCACAAAATGACACGGGCGATACTTCCTGGCGTCGATGGTGACGCGCGTGCCGGCCGGCAGCGGCGGTTGTCCGCGCGTATCGAGAAACAGCACTAGCCCGCTGTCCGTGATGATCTCGGCCGTGCTCGTGGCCCAGATCCGGACTGTCCCGCTGTAGGTCTGAATCCCCGGTTCGAACCTGTCGAGATCGTCCATTCCACAGTCTCCTCAATCCACCCCGTCATCCCGGTCGTGCCCACTCAATCTTGGTCTGGAGGGGTGCCCCGCCGTGTCAGCGGAACAAAGCACACTGGAATGATCTCTCTCAAGGTAGTCGATAGATCACTCCGCTTTTCGACAACAATGAGTTGTTGGGCAATTTCCCCCAAAGGCATGACAAGGCGCCCTCCGGGTTTGAGTTGATCGATGAGGGGCGGGGGGATGGTGGAGGGCGACGCTGTCACAACGATCGCGTCGAATGGCGCGGCTTCGGGCCAGCCAAGGTGGCCATCTCCGACACGTCCCTTGATGTTCGTCAGTCCAAGCTTTTTGAAAGCCTCGGCGGCTCGCTCCGCAAGGGGCTCGCAAAGCTCGATCGTGAAAACTTCCTTCGTGAGTCGGGAAAGAATGGCCGTCTGGTAGCCGGAGCCCGTTCCGATCTCGAGCACTGAGTCCTCCGGTTTGAGATCCAGAAGGTCAGTCATCAGCGCAACGATGAACGGCTGCGAGATCGTCTGCTTGTACCCGATTGCGACAGGACGGTTCAAATAGGCTTCAGCCATATGGTCCGGCGCGACAAACAGATGTCGCGGGATGTCCCCCATGACATGCAGGACGCGAGGCGATATCGCGGCTCGCCCGAGCCTCGGGCCGAGGCTCGCCATGGAGCGCTTGATCTCGTGCACCATCCGCTCACGTGATGTGGCCAACTGCTCTTCGAGTGCGGACATGTGGACCTCGACTATCCGTCATTCGGTCAGCGTCGCATGCCAAGCTGACAATTCGGAGTAGGGAGCGCGGACAAAGACCCAAACGTGGGACGGGGCATGATTGGTCCCGAGCATGGGCTCGCCGCGAGCACAAATTCCGTATTAGTCCCTTGTTAGCCATGACATCAATTCGACGAACTCGCGCGTCATGGAGGGAACGTGCGGATCAGTTTATGCGTCAGGGAGAGTGAGCATGGTTTTCAATCGTAAGCCCGAACCCGTTCCAGCCGAAGCACCCGCACCGCAGTTGCGTCGCATGGACCGTGGGCTCGGCGTCGAAAAGCAGCATCTTCATGCTGTCCAATCCGCAGGCGCCCCCACCCAATCCGTAATCGGAAACGATCTCTCCATCGAGGGCCAGACTATCACGATCCGCTGCAAGGGATCGCTCAAGGTGCTCGGCAACATCCAGGCGGATCTCCACAGCCGTCAACTCGAAGTCGGTAAGGAGGCCGTCATCCAGGGGGCCATCGCCGCCGAAACGATCGACGTGTTCGGCCGGGTCAACGGCGCCATCATGGGCACCCACGTCATCCTTCATGCGGGCGCCGAGGTCGAAGGCGACATTCACAGCCATCTACTTTCGATTGAGCAGGGCGCCGCATTCGACGGCCGCTCTCGCCGCGTTCGCGATCCGTCGGAAATCGCGCCGCAGCTCGAAAGCCCGAACCAACCCGCCAATGCGCAAGGTCGCAGCACGCCACCCGCAGTTCCGAGCTACACGCAAAACATGGCGGGCTGAAAAGTCCCACGGCCCATGCCGATATGCTAACAGGCTTCGGGGGCGGACCTTCAGGTCCGGCCCCCGGATCGCTTGGGCCTCGCATGAACTATCGCCACATCTACCACGCCGGCAATTTTGCGGATGTGCTGAAGCACGCCGTGCTTGCGCTCGTCATCGAACACCTGAAGCTCAAGGACGCGCCCTTCCGCGTCATCGATACGCACGCCGGGACGGGCCGCTACGATCTGGCGAGCGAAAAGGCTCAGAAAACCGGCGAGTGGCGCGACGGCATCGGCCGGTTGCTCGACGACACCCCGCCCGCAGAGATTGCGGCAAGTCTCGCGCCCTATCTCGATGTGATCCGCGGCGAGAATTCCGGATCCGAAGTCCGGAGTTATCCCGGCAGTCCGTTGATCGCTCGGCGCTTGATGCGCCGCGGCGACCGATTGGTTGTCAATGAAGCCCACCCCGAGGATGCCGCCACTCTGAAAGAGGTCTTCGCCAAAGATCCCGCTACGAAAGTCCTGACCATCGATGGTTGGAGCGCTCTCAAGGCCGTGCTGCCGCCGAAGGAGCGCCGGGGCATCGTGCTCATTGATCCGCCGTTCGAAGAGCCCGGCGAGTTTCAACGTCTCGTAGAGGGGCTCGAAGCTGCACACCGCCGCTTCGCGACCGGCACCGTGATCCTGTGGTACCCGATAAAGGACGTCCGCGTTGTGCAGTCGTTCTATCGGGAAGCGGTAGCCCTTGGCATCCCGAAGCTCCTTGTTGCCGAGCTGTTCGTACGTCCACCGTACAGCGAGGGAGAACTCGCGGGAACGGGTCTGCTTATTCTCAATCCTCCCTTCACGCTTGAAGCAAAGCTCGCAAGTCTTTTGCCGTACCTCGCTTCCAAACTTGCGCGCGCCCAGGGTGCAAACGGTCGCCTCGAGTGGCTCGCGGGCGAACGCGTAACATCCTCGTGAAGCCCGATATTTTGCGCCCTATCAAATAGGGCTGAGGGTTGCGCCTCGGGGCCGTTTTGGAAATACTTCTCTCTCCTTGGCCGGTATGCGTGCCGAGTGGGAGTGGCCCGAGGTTCGAGTGGACTTGCCCTGCGCATGACCGTTCTCTCGACGAACGAAACGTCTCTCAAGAACCGAAGGCGATGATGGCCTGCTGGCCGGAGCATCGCCCGCTTTCCTGCTGGCATCCCTGAACTGACGCGGGCTTCTGGAGAGAAGAAATGCGCCAAGTTGGAACCGTCAAATTCTACAATGAGCAGAAGGGTTACGGCTTCATCACTCCGGATGACGGGGGCAAGGACGTATTTGTACACGTGACAGCTGTTGAACGCTCGGGAGTTAGCGCAATCGCGGAAGGCACACGTATTTCCTTCGACACGGAGCCCGACAAGCGCGGGAAAGGCCCAAAAGCCGTGAATTTGCAGCAGGCCATGTGAGCCGTTGTTGCTCGGCAACGAGAAATCCAAAATCGCACGCAACGATCGCATTACCTGTGAATGACGGATGGTGGGCGTTCACTATCTCGGGCAGAGTCCCCCTCGGTTCTGCCGCGCGCACGAACTGCCGCGTTCATTTTGCTAGGGGAGAAGATCGATGCACAAAGCTCTGCGTTCGATGACGGCATTTGCCGCCGTCGCGGGTCTCGCGGCCGTGGTGACGGCTGGGACGGCTGATGCCAAGTCCTGCGTCCGCAAGGGCGCGGTCGGCGAGGCCGGCAGCCAGCAGGACGCGAAGCTGCAGGTCGACGAAGCGCTTCTTCAGGCTGTCGACTGGGGCGCCTGGGCTGCGTGGATGGGCTCGAACAATAAGGTCGGGGCGGCTGCAAATCTGCCCGGCTACTCCTACGGGCCGCGCACCTACAGCTGCAAGCAGGGTGGCTCTTGGGGCTGGACTTGCCGCGGCGCCGCCACGATCTGTAAGCTCTAAGTCGGGCTACTGACGGGAATTCACACCGCGCTTTCTACGAAAGCGCGGTGTTTTCTTGTGGACGCCTGAGCCGAAGGACGAAGACTCGAAGTAGAATTGTGACGAAATCTGGGGCGCATTTACCACCGCGTGTGGCATATGCCCCGGCCGGGTAAGTGTTTTGCTCTATTAGTAAAGCTGCGCATAATCTTGCCAATCGGCCTAGGCATGATGGCTAGACCTCGCTATAGCAGCACGAAGACAAACGCTTTTCGCCGTTACGGAGAAACTTGATGAGTTTCGTGTCCAGGATTGCTCTTGCCACTGCGCTGACCGGTGCGCTCGCTTTCGCCCACCCGGCCATCGCGGGCTGCAAACGCATGGGCTTCACGGTCAACGACTACGGCAAAGACGGCCCCACGCGCGACGCGCAGAACCTTCTCGACAAGCACATCGCCACTTGGGCGACTGAGCAGGGCATCGAGAAATATTCAGTCGGCAAGAAGGATGTGAGCTGCGAGCTCTTCCTGAATCTCATTGTTGTCGACGAGCATACCTGCACCGCCTCCGCGACCGTCTGCTGGGGTCCGGACATGCAGAAGATGCCGAAACAGCAGGACGCCAAGGCGAAGCCTGAGAACAAGTCTACGCCGGAGAAGAAGGAGGCTGCAGCCGCTTCGACGTCTGGCGAAAAAACCAAGTCCGATAGCGCGTCTGCCGGGACATCTGCCCCGGCCAAGGCCGAAGAGAAGACTGCGGAGACCAAACCTGCGGATACCCCGGCAGCAAGCACGGCTGCCGCTGAGGCAAAACCGGAAGAAGCCAAGCCCGAGCAGAAGGCCGCTGACGCGAAGCCCGCCGCGACCGCGACGGACGCAACGCCGGTAGTAGAGACCGGCACTATTCCGGTTTCCCCCGCCGCAGCAGCGACGGCCGCGGCAGCGGGCGTCGAATCCGTGAAGGCTGAACCTGCTGCCACCGAACCTGATGCAGCGCATAGAGCTTCGGCCGCAGCCGCAGAGGCCGCTGCCGCAGCCGCAGAGCGCGCCGCCGCCGCCGCCGAGCGCGCAGCTCAGGCTGCCGAGCGCGCCGCAGCCGCACTCACGCAGCAGGCTGCAGCCGCCGCAGCACAGCCTCCCGCCGCAACGACGACGCCTCCCGCGGCGACACCGCCGGCGGATACGTCAGCAGCCTCAACCCCAGTCGCACCGATCACGCCGACGCCCTGAGGCATAGACCAAGACAAGAAAAAGCCCGGCCAACGCGCAATGCGTGGCCGGGCTTTCTTGTTTCGAGTGTCAGGCCTTGCTCAGCCTGTCGAGCCGAAGCCGATGGCGCTCATCGGTCAGCAAGAGCACCGCGCCGAGACCGGCCGCAACCACGGCCACGCCCGTCGCGCCCGCGATCAGGAACATGATCATTACCTGATACTTCGCTGCCGAAACGGGATCGATACCTGCCAGGATCTGGCCGGTCATCATGCCGGGAAGCGAGACGACGCCCGTCGCGGCCATCGCGGTAAGAATGGGCATCAGTCCTGTCGTAAGGGCGCGCCGCAGGATCTTATCGAACGCTTCGTAGCGGCCTGCGCCGAGAGCCAGCCGCGCCTCGATTGCTGACCGGTCGCGCACGGCGGCGGATGTCATGCCATCGAGCACGAGGCTCGTTCCCGAAAGAGCATTGCCGAGCATCATGCCAAAGATCGGCAGCACGTAGCGCGGCGCATACCAAGGGTCGGGGCCGATCACGACCATGGTGGCGAACATCGTCGCGATGAAGCCGGAGAAGAAGGGCGCCCCTGTTCCAAGCGCAAGAGCGATGGGTCCCTTGATCCGACGCTCCTGCCGCGAGACCACTTCATAGGCGGCGGCTGCAGTCATGAAGAGCCCGAACAGAACCGTCCAAAGCGGCGCATCGAGCGAAAAAATGAACTTGAGAGCAAGCGCCACCACCGAAAGCTGGACCACCATGCGCACAGCCGAGATCGCGATCGTGCGCTCGAGCCCGAGCTGAAACCAGAACGAGACGATCCCATTGGCGATCAGCAGGAGGGCGGCGAGAGCAAGGTCCCCGTAGCTGAGTTGGACATAGGTCATGGCGAAGGCATCCTGGACGTATTCGGAGAACGGACTGAGGGCGCGAGTTGAAGACGCGCATGGGCGAGACGCCCCACCAGTGCTCCGTCATGACTTGCCAGCAGAACGCAGCGCCCCGCGAGAAGCTGGAAACGGATCAACTCTTCCACGAGCGCCGTTGAGCCGACGTCGAGGGCACCCGTGGGCTCGTCGAGAAGCAACACCTTGGGCTCGTCGATCAGAGCGCGCACGAGAGCGATCCGCTGGCGCTCGCCCGTCGAAAGCAGGCTCACCGGCCGATCGAGAATATCCTCGTTGAGATTGAGTGCCGCAAGAAGACGGACGATGCGAGGCTGCATCGCCGGATCCGACGTCAGACACCCGCGTGGCGTATCGGTCCACCAGCCAGGTTCGGCCGCCGCATAGCGGGCCTGCTGGCGCCATTGCGTAGCCCGCATTTCCTGCCGCTCGGTGCCGTCGAGAAAGATCTGACCTTCCGCAGGATCGAGGTCCGCGATGGCCCGCAGGATGCGGGTCTTGCCCGAGCCCGAAGGTCCCTCGATAGCGAGACACTCGCCGTCGGCGACGGCGAAGGACAGCGGGGGAAGCGAGCCGATTCTGAGGTGTTCAACGCGCAGCAAGCGAAGTCTCTATCCTATGATCGAAACGAGGATAGGGACGCTTATCAACTCCGGAAGGGAGAGGCCAGTACTGTGGCGTCAGAGACCGGTGCGACGAGGCGATATCAGTGAGCCAGGCCAGCGTTGCTGAGTGTTTCCAGGAACGAGGCGCCGTCGAAGGGCTTCATCATGTACGTATCGGCCCCAGCCGTGAAAGCCCGTGAAATGTCAGCGGGATCGTTCTCGGTCGTGGCGTAGATCACGAGCGGGCGTTGCGCGCCGCTCGCAAAGCGCAACGCCGAGAGAAACTCGACCGTCGTTTTGCCGGGGAGGCGCCAGTCCAGAATGATCGCGTCGACCGGCATTTCCTGGCACAGCGCCAGCGCGCTGTCGGCAGCATCCGCTTCGACGACCTCGATCTCCAGCTTCTCGAGATAGTGGCGCGCAATCTTGCGAATGATCTCGGACGGATCGGCGACCAGGCAGCGTTTCATGAACGTCGACTTCTCCGAGGCGGCACAGAGCGACCATTGCACAGCACGGCCTCGAGCAGGCGCACGTGCGGCACGTACTGGAAAGTCATTTGTGCGTCAAAGGAGTTAATGACTAGTTGAGGCGCTCTATCCTGGAACGCCTTAGCTGAGCGCCGAGAGCAGCACGTCGTTTCCATCCTTGACGATCGAGAGCGGCATCCCGGCCGACTGGGCAAGGCGCCACGTGTAGTAGGCCTGGATCGTCATGGCATCGAGAGGAGGAATGCCCTCTCCGGTGATGAATTCGGTGAGATGCTGAGGCGCGCGTGCTCCGGTGCCTTTGCAACGCAACACGAAGTTGGGCACCTCAGTTGTGCCCGACATGATGACTTCGATATCGCCGCCGCGCGGAAGGGCTGTGACGGAGACGGCAATCAGATTGAGCAGCAGTTTCACTTTGTCCTTGGCCATGTGGCCGGCCAAGCCCTGCCAATGCAGCTTGTGCTTGTTGTTGCCAATGAAGCCCCGCGAGATCTGCTCGGCCGTTCCGAGATCGATGAGGGAACCAGCCGATCCCGCCGCACCGAAGGCGAAACGCGCAAACTGCAAGCGGGCTGACGCTTGTTCCGTCACGTTCCGGATCACGCTGAGGGCGTAGGACTTTGCTTCTGCGTCGTCGTCCTCGTTGAGGATTTCGAGGCCATTGTAGATGGCGCCGACGGGACCGATCACGTCATGGCAGATCTTGCTCGAGATCAACGCGGCAAGCTCAAGGTCCGTCGGATGGACGCGCTGCGTAAGCTCAGTCATGAAAGTAGGCCCCCTAACGACGGCGTTGTCACGCCGGTTCTTACGCAAAACGGTATTCTTGCCGCTTAAGCTTCTGATACACGCGCCCCGCGGATCTGCAAAGTCTGCGTGCCAGGGTCGAGGGGCCAGCCTGGATTTTGGGACGCGAATGAGTCTTGACGGCAACGGCAGGTTGGGGACTCTCCCAGGGTCAGCACGCAAAACAAGCGAATCGAGGCGCCGTCCGATGCGGACCATCGATTTTCCGACATTAGCCGAAAATCTACTGCCCGCGGTGATTGCAGCAGGCGTCGCTCAGATGCGCCTCTACGACCGCGGCGTGAAGGTGACCGAGAAGGCCGATTCGTCCCCCGTCACCGCCGCGGACCGGGAAGCCGAGGCCTTGATCCTTGACGGACTATGGCACACGGCGCGAGGGGTGCCGGTGGTGGCCGAGGAAAGTATGGCGCTGGGAGAGGTCCCGCCGCGCGGCTCCACATTCTTCCTCGTCGATCCGTTGGATGGTACCCGCGAGTTCTTGGCCCGCAACGGCGAGTTCACGATCAACATCGGTCTGGTGGTGGGCACAGCTCCGGTCTTCGGAATGATCTATGCCCCGGCGCTCGGGGCGCTCTATGTCACGATGGGAAAAGGGTACGCCGTCGAGGCGCACATCCCTTTGCAGAGCACGAACCTGAAACTCTCGCAGACGCCGCTTCGAGAGCTTCGCACACGTTCTCCCGATATCGAGGCCCTCACGGTTCTCGAAAGCCGATCGCATAGAACGGCGGAAACTGAGGACTTTCTCAAGCGATATGCCGTCACCGAGGTGAAGCGTGCGGGGTCTTCACTCAAGTTCTGCCGCATCGCGCGCGGCGACGCCGATTTCTATGTCCGCCTTGGACCGACGAAGGAATGGGATACGGCAGCAGGCCAGGCCATTCTCGAGGCCGCAGGCGGAACGGTGACGACGCTGGAGGGTGTTCCGCTCACGTGTGGCAACGCCGACGCCGATTACTTCAATCCGCACTTTGTTGCGTGGGGGCGGAAGCCTATCGCGCCACGGACAGCCAACAATTTGTGTGTCTGAAAATTCGCGAGTCATCTCGGAGGTTTGCCGACGTTTCGTATGCGGTGCACTGCAGCCCGGCGTCGGAATGGCCACACTTTGGTAACACTTTAAGAGAAGGATCTCTTGGAATGCTTCCGTTGTCGGAGGCAAGGGAATGCGCGTGTGCTTCGAGGATGACGGGGATCAGAGGCACTGCCAGAACACTGGGGTTTGTTTCGGCTCTGCACGTATTTGCGTCTTGCCCGCCCGGTAGGACCCAAGGATTTCAGAAACCCATGATCACGATAATTCGCCCGCGCCGTTCTATGATTGCGGCCGCGGCGCTTCTGTCCCTCGCCGCCCTTCCTGCGGCGGCACAGGAAAATCCGTCTTGGAACCCCCAGGACTACCGCTCCGGCGGCAACAGCTATTCGAACAGCGGTGGAAGTTACGGCGGGGGCGGAGGCGGCTCTTATCCCGCGCCCAATGACTCATACGGAAATAACGGCAGCAGCGGAAACTCTGGCGGCGGCGGTTATCCCTCAAGCAGCGGCGGCTATGGCGGCAGCGCTGGGTATTCGCAGAACGGCGGCAACTACGGCTCCAATGACGCCTACACGCAAAGCCGGAACAGCTACGGGAGCAACAGCGGCGACGCCCATTCCCCGAACCGGAACAATTACGGCGGCAACGATGCCTACGCGCCGAGCCGAAATAGCTACGGCAATGAAGACGCATACTCGCCCTCTGCCAACAACGGGTACGGTGCGGGCGGCGACGCCTATTCGCCCACACGCCACAGCGGTGGAGGAGATCGCTATACCGAACCCGGGCAGCCGACCGATCCTGGCGGCTATGGCGCGCCCTACGCGCCGCCGCCAGCCGATGGCGCGCCACCCTACGCCGACGCACCGCCTCCAAATGGCGGGCCCAGTCACTACGAGCAAAACGAGATCATCGCAGCCGGGCACGGATTCTTTGGCGCCATCAGCCAAAATCTCGCGCAGGCCGTAGAGTACGCCTTCAAGAGTCAGGGCCGTCCGAACGGCTACATTTTGGGCGAGGATGCAGGCGGCGCGTTTGTCGTGGGGCTTCGATACGGCGAAGGACGTCTCTACACGAAGGACGCCGGTGACCACAAAGTGTTCTGGCAGGGCCCGTCACTCGGCTATGACGCCGGCGCCGAAGGCTCGAAAGCGATGGTACTCGTGTACAATCTTCGCGATCCCTCGGAAATCTATAACAGATTTGGCGGCGTACAGGGCTCGGCCTACCTCATCGGCGGCTTGAGCGTGCAATTCCAGAAGTACGATGATGTAACCCTCGCGGTGATTCGGTCCGGTGTCGGTGTCCGTCTCGGCGCCAATGTCGGATACTTGAAGTATACCCGCGCGCCGACATGGAATCCTTTATAAGAAGGTGATGCACTCGGTTCCGGAGCAACACTCTTGCGCCGGACATCGGGGGCGGCTTTAGTCGCCCGCGTCAAACGCTTGCGTCTGCGGCCATCGCACCTCATCTCCAATGAGGGGGGCCTGCGGAGGTGGAGAAAAAAGGAGTGGTCCGGGGATGCGCCGGTGATCACCATCCAGTCGGCCATGCTGGTCGCTTTGGGTTTTTTCGCGGCAGGCCTGATAGGCTTTCTGCTGGCGCCGTTTTATGGCCGCCGCTCAGCGCGCATCGCGACCGACAAGCTGCGCGCGACGATGCCTTTGAGTTCGGCAGAAATTGCGGCTGACAAAGACCGATTGCGCGCAACTTATGCGCTCACGATTCACAAGCTGGAGCAAAAGGTTGAAAAGGCCAACTATTCGGCAGCACGCCAGCGCGTCGAACTGAACCGCCGCGATGCAGGTATCAGCGAACTGGAAGGCGAAATCGAGCGCCTGCGAGGGTCGCTTGAGGAACATGAGAATGCGCGGCGCGTGCTTGAGCAAACCATTGCCGAGCGGATGCCGAAGGTCGAATACCGCCTGAACGAAGCAAAGAAGCTGCTGCACAATCGCGATCGCGAGATCGGCGGCCTGACGCAATCCTCCAAGAAGCAAATGGAAGCGCTGGAGGAAGCGACCCAAATCAACGCCCAGCAGCGCGATGAAATTCACCGCTTGAACGCGACGCTTACAGCGCGCGCGGCGCGCAATCGGGAGACCCTGGCCGACCCCCGCTTCGACGGCGAGGTCGCACTTCGCGCCGAGATCGAAGCCCTGCGTTCGAAGGCGCGCGATCAATCCGCCGTCATCAGCCGGCTTCAGTCCGCACTGTCCAGCGGCAATGCAGCCGCGCCAGCGAAGACGCCGGGGGATCAACCGGCGGCACCTGCCGCGGCAGGTGGGCCGAGCGTGGACCTGTCGAACGAAATTGCGCGCCTGCGCAAGGATCTCGTGGAGGCGGAAAACGCGCTCCGTTCGGCGCGCGGAATGGCAGAAGCCGGACACGCCGGCCAAGCCACCCTTGAGGCTGAGATCCGCGCCCTCAAGGTTGCAGTTGAGGATCGGGCTGCTGAGGTTGCCAAACTCAAAGCGGCGCTCGGGACGTACGAAGCGGAGGATGCCGACGACCGCGCTCTAAAGGAGAGTAAGGTCGCCTTGCGCGCCCGCGTTTCCGCGCTTCAGGCGCAGGCCGACGAGCACACCAGCACCATCCAGCGGCTGCGTGCGGAAATCGCATCGGCCAACGAGAAGCTCGCCCGTCAGGCCGCCCACTTCATGGACGAAATGCGCCGCCTTGGTGCCGGGACGCTGCAAACGTCGGGCGCCGCCCGCCGCGAGACGACGGCACGGCCGAAGCAGCCCCTGGTCGAGCGCATTAATGCACCCCGTCCATTCCGGCAGGAGGCGGCCCCCGCAGCGCCCCGGCGGGACCCCGGGGATCAAGCCCGCGTCAGCGGCTTTTTGCGCGCCTTGGATCCAGCCGCTCCACCAAAGGATCCCGCCAACGGGAGCGAGGCAAATAATGGAGCCGCATCAGGAGCCCCTGTCGCCAATGGCGAGGCGGCGCCTAAGGCTCCGGAACGCCGGGCAAGCCTCATCGAGAGAATTACCCGGGCAGAAAAGCCCGTTGCTTGATCTGGACTTCTTGACAGTCGGGGGACCGGCTCTCATTGTGCGCACGATCCGGGTGAAGAGGGGCCGATTTACGCCGGTAAAAAAACAGAATAGAGCCCAAGTCTAGGGAGAAGACATTCGGGGTGGAGCCGGAAGGCGCCGCCCCGAACTGTTTGAGGGGCGTGCCTCCAGAGGGGGCAGCCGATCCCACGTTGACAGCCTCGACCTTTCTCTGCGTGGATGGGCGCCCACGGGCGGGGAAGGGAACTGTATGTTCGAGATCGTACTCGGGCTCGTCGTGATCGTTGGCGTGCTGGCGATGTTGGCCGGCGTCGGTGGGATGCTCCCCGGGTCCGCGGGGTTCGATCCTCTGCCGCTCCTTGGCTATGGCGGTATTTGCCTCCTTCTTGCCGTAGGACTTCTTCTGATTGCAGCGGGCTTCATGCGCCGCGCCATCGCACGCCACTCCGGAGAGACACGCCACGACTTGCGCACGGCCCGCTTGACGTACGGGGGTTGCCTTGGGGCCGCAGCGCTGTCACTCGCTGTTCCGCTCGTTGCGGGACCTCTGAATGTCGTGCGGATCGATGGCTTTCCTCTCGGGTATTATCTCGCGGCGCAGGGAGCTTTGATCTGGCACGTGATTCTGGCCTTCGCATGGGCTGGCCGGCAGAACGCGATCGATGCCGAGGGACAGAGCGATGAGTGATGCGTCGACGCTCGCGGCGGCGAGCAATCCGACTCAGTCGATAGTGGGCGGAGGTCTGTCGGCGGCGGGCCGTGCACTCCCCGCATCCTTGCTCGTCGCGCTGCCCGGGCTCGTAGTCCTGGCTGGCTTCGACAATCTTGCGTTCGGGCTTGGGCTGCTCGCCGGTGTTGTTCTTGCAGGGCTCCTGATTGCCCCCCGGGTCGCAAAGGAGGGTGTCGCCACGATAACCGGGGCCTTGCACCGGAGGTTCGGGCGCGCCGCCGCCATCCTGGCAGGGATCGTCGTCGTACTCGTCGTCCTGCCCCTGCTTGCGGCTGACTTTGTCACCGTGGCAACCGTTGCCCAATCCGCGTTCGGTAGCCCTTATCTGGCCGCAGTGCTCGCAGCGCTGACGGTTGCCGCGATAGCCTCCGTTGCGTTCGGCGAGCGCGCCTTTGGATATGCGGCAGCGGCGGTCTACTTCGCGTTTGCGGCGAGCATCGTCCTCCTCCTGGTCATGATGGCGGCCAAGTCGGCCGGAAGGCTCGCGCCAGAATTGGCGTACGGATCGGCTCTCACGGCTGTTGGAGAACTCGAAGAACGCCTTCTCGAAAACCAGTTGGTGGATTTCGAGACCTTCAGCGTGCACGTCACTCCGTTTTTACGCCTGAGCCAACGCGACGTCGCGGCCCTGGTCTTTGCACTGGCGCTCGGCACGGCGGTCCTGCCGCAACTGGTCAGTGCGCTCACATTTGGCCGGCGCCCGGCGGCCACGCGCCTCGCGGGAGCATGGACCGCGCTGTTCGTCATGATTGTGCTGATCGCAGCACCGGCGTTGGCCGCTTACGCCAAGCTCGAGATTTACGGCGCGATTGCCAAGGGGACGCCGCTATCGGCTTTGCCGTCTTGGCTCGAAGCACCACTCGGGGCGGGTCTCGCGCAAATCCACGGCACGTCCATCGCGATGCTGAAGGAGGTGGCAAGCGCAGTGAGAGGAGGCGCGGCGGACCCTTCCGCTATCGGCGATCAACTTGCCATCCATGCGCTGGCGATCGAGCAGAGCTGGCGGACTCTCGACGAGAGTGTGAAGCTGGCCGTAATCGAGGCGGCCAAATCACTATCGGCCAACGCGACATCTGATGAAGTTTGGCGGGCCTACACCGGAAGTGTGTTGCCCGCGGCCGCCTCTGCGGCGGGCAACGAAGCCGGTATCCTTTCGCAAGCTGCATTGGTTCTTGACCCCGCAGGCTTGCTGCTCGCGCTTCCGGAGCTCGCAAGCGCCCCGAGCTGGCTTGCGCTTGCGATGGCCGTCGGCGTCATTAGCGTGGGTGTCGTCATGGCGGCGGCGTTCATGCGCAGCCTGATGTCGTTGTCCGGCGAGCACGCGGCCGCCAAGACCAAGTGGGCGTCGGCGGGATTGGCGCTGGTGATCGCCCTGTTGGCCGCAGGCTTTGCAACGCTCCGGCCCGGCGAGTTGGTGACGATCTGTGTCTCAGCGCTTTCGTTGGCCGCTGCCGGCTTGTTTCCCGCACTCGGTCTCGGTTTGGCCTGGAAACGGGCGACGGCCGCGGGGGCGATTGCGGCGATCGTCGTGGGAGCGGGCGTGACCCTCTACTACGACATTGGCATCCAAGTCTTTCCCGCAGCGTTTTACAAAACCTGGCAAGGGTTCTCGGACGCAGGTGAGATGGCGATCGAGGAATTCAATGCCGGCGAGGAGGCGGTGGTCTCGGCAGAAGACGCGGACGCCAAGGCGACTGCATTGATTGCACTTGATGACCTCGCGCGTGGAACGCCGACGCGCCATGGCCTAGCCAACTGGGCCGGCATCGACAGCGCGTCGGGCGCGGTCTTTGGTGCACCAGTAGGAATTCTGACCCTCATTCTGGTGAGCCTCATGACGAGGCGAAGGCAGCGCGCCGAATAGCCGTCGGCTGTCCTTAGCCGTACGCAAGGCGCGGCTGCCGTTCGGAGGCTTCGGTCGCGACGAGGAAGCGCGCGACGACATCGATCGTCTCCGCATCGCGAAGCAGAGGCGCGTGCCCCTGTCCACGAACGACGAATGACGAGAATGCCGGATGACGGCGCCCCATCTCCTCGACCGTCGCAGCGGAGAGAATGTCGGAGGTCTCGCCGCGCAGTACGAGGACCGGGACACGCTTCAGCGCTTCGAACTGCGGCCAGAGCTTTGGGATAGGGCCATCGAGCACGGACAGCGCATTGGAGAGCGCCGCATCATAGCCCGGAGCGGGCCGTCCCTTATGCTCGTTGAACCACTGTTTGGCGACCTCGACCCATTCCTCTGCAGAAATGCCGGGGAACGCGCGCCGTCCCATGTCATGGACGAGCGCACCCGCTTCCTTCCAAGACCCGGGCAGCGGGATGCGGCCGACGTAAGCCGAAATGCGCCCCAGTCCCTTCTGTTCGATGACGGGCCCGATGTCGTTGAGCACCACGGGGCCCACCGAACGCGGCTGGGCCGCAGCCATGACCATCGCGATCAGGCCGCCACGGGAGGTGCCGATGATGGCGGGTTGAGAAAGCCCCGTGACGGTCATGAAATCGAGCACATCGAGCATCTCGAGCGGCACTGTATAGTTCTGCCACTCGGGATCGGACTCCGAGAAACCCCGCCCGCGATAGTCGAACGTGTAGACATCGCGCGGGGCATCGGCACGCCGCGCAATGTCTTCAGCAAGGACGTGGAAATCGCGCCCGTTGCGCGTGAGGCCTGCGAGGCACAGCAACGGCCGGCGCTCGGTACCGTCTCGGAACATCGCGGGATAGTGGCGGCCATACAGCCGCAGTCCGTCGCGCGACGTGAAATAGATGTCTCGATACGTCTGGTACGTACGCGTCATAGATCGACCCCGCTCATTGTGTCCGCCTAGTGCCGCCCAGCACCATCCGGAAACGCTACTCGATATTAGCCGTCGGAATTCTCTCCCGGTTGGCGCGCTGCCATGCGCGCCCTGTTCAGATCTTCTTCCAGTCTCAGTGCGGCCTGCTCCTCTCCGAGCCGGGCCCGGTAGATTTGCGTGTTGGCCAGCACCTTCGCCACGTATTCGCGCGTCTCCTGGATCGGAATGCGCTCGATCCAGTCAATGGGATCCACCTTGGGATTGCGGGGATCTCCGAATTCGCGGATCCACTGCCGCGCACGTCCTGGCCCCGCATTGTAGCCCGCGAGCGTCAGCACGTACGAGCCGGAGAAATCGTCCATACGGTCACCGACATAGGCCGACGCCATCATCGCGTTGTACGACGGGTCTTTGAGGAGCCTATCGATATCACACTTGATTTTGTAGTCGTGGCAGACGTGCTTGGCCGTCACGGTCATCACCTGGAGGAGACCCTTTGCGCCTGCGCCCGACACGATCAGCGTATTGAATTCCGTCTCCTGCCGCGCGAGTCCGAGCAGCAATGCCGTCTCCGGCGGCTTGCGCAAGGGTGTGTAGGCCGGGAAGGGATGCACCGGATAGGCGTAGTAATAGAGGTTCTGCCCCCGCGCGATGGCATACTTGGCGGTTCGCACGGCCGACTGCGTATCGCCTACCGCTTCGGCCAGATGCGCCACCATTGCGCTCTCGGCCTCGGTCTTCACGTTCTGCCGAAGCTGAACGAAGAAGGAGCGCATGATGCTGACGTCGAGTCCGGCGTTCTTGGCGATCACGACGGCCTTCGCGGCATCGAGATTGAGAAAGCGCTCGACTTCCTCTGCGGAGGGTACAGCAGGTGGGGAAGTCGTGATCGCAAGGCGGCCCGGTTCGAGCTTTTGGCGCGCCAGCAATGCATGGAAGGTGTCGGGATCCTGGAGCGCCTGCCGGTAGAATTCATTCGCCGCAGCTTTGTCGTTCCGGGCTTCGGCAGTGCGGCCGAGCCAGTAGCTGGCCTTGGCGCGGCTTAGCGGACCATCGGCCACTTTGCGCATTGTTTGGAAATGCTTGTCCGCGGTCTTCGGGTCCTTGAGGTAGCGAAGAGCGATCCACCCGGCCATGAAGGCCTGCTCTTTGAGCGGATTTTCGCCGAGGGGGCCAGCATCCCGCACCAGCGAGTAGGCCAGCTTCGGGTTGCCGTCTTTAAGGGCTTCATAGGCGTTCGCGCGCCGTTCGACCCACCATTCGTCCGGCGCGACGATGAGCGCCTCTTCCGTTGGGGCACCGAGCAATATCTTGGCCGCTTCATCGGTCTTGCCCGCGCGGCGCAACGCCTGCACACGATGGAACACCAGTCCCCAATCCGGCACGCGCTCGGCAGGGAGAGCCTCGATGTCCTTGCGCGCCGTCTTGGAGCCGAGGAACGCCGACAAGCGGACGTTGGCCTTCTTCTGCTCGGCGGCCGGAAGCAGCGGGATCACGCGGCGGACGATGGCCGCCCTTTGGGCCTTCTCGCCGGCCCAGCGGATATCTTCGATGAGGAGCCGGTCGAGCCGCCACTTATGATCGGCCGGTGTCAGCAACGAGCTGAAGCGGGCGAGGAAGCCGGCTTCGAGGTTTGCCGGAAGCGCTTTTTCGCGCCAAGCCTTTGCCGCCATGCGGCGCGCTTCGTCCTTGTTGCCCTCGGCGAGATGGGCCGAAGCCAACGCGGCGAAACCCACGCCGTTCACCGGCTCGCGCGTTGCGAAGTAAGATTTGATCTCGGTCGAGCTCCCGCCGTCGGTAAAGAGAGCCTCCTCGAGTTTCTGGATCAGTGTGGTCCGATCGCCCCAAGCGGGGTTCGCATCGAGAAACGCGCGGATCTCCGCAGCCGGGCCCAGACCTCGACGCAACCGATACCAGTCCACGAGTTTACGCGCGACCGGATCCTCGATCTCGCCCTTGAGCGTGTTGGCCTGCGCGACATCGCTTTTTGCCGAGGCGAGCGCCTTGAACGCGTCGCGCAGCCGCTGTGCGTCACCTGAGCTGAGCTTGGAGGAGCTGAGCGGCGCGATCGCCTTATCGAGCTTTGCCGTGTACTCCCGTTCCGCTTTCGAGGGCTTATCAGGCTTGGGGATCTCCCCCAGCGGGGCCGCGAAACCGCCTGTCGTCAGGGGGACGGCAAATGCGACCAGAAGAGCCAGAACGGCTCCGCCACCGATGCGACTTGCGCGCATAGAGCCGCTCACGGCCATCCAATTCGAAGGTTTTCCCGTCACACTGTTCCTCGCGGCGGAATGGAGCGCTCGTTCGTTCCAAGAGTGAAGGCGCTAGGCAGATTCGTTTGGGCGGCCCTAGCGAAATTTATAACTTTTGTAACCGTATAGACCCCGGAAATCGCCTCGGCTTGCAGGCTGCCGCCTGAACGCATAATGTCCTGCATCCCAGCCGTATTGAGGCCGTGGCCAGAGGGTACAAACTCGAGCGTACGCGTTCAAGGTACCCCCGCTCGCTATGGGCGAACGGGTGCGGCACGGCCACGGTTGCGTGCAAACGCACCGTTGAAAAATGAAGGACATCGAGAGCGAATGTTCAAGGGCTCCATCACGGCGCTTATTACGCCGTTCAAGAACGGTCTGGTAGACGAGGAGGCGTTGCGTCGCTTCGTTGACTGGCAGATTACCGAGGGTACGCACGGATTGGTTCCGACTGGCACCACCGGCGAAAGTCCCACTTTAAACTTCGACGAGCACAAGCGTGTGATCGAGATCACCGTAGAGGCGGCGCGGGGACGCGTGCCGGTGATCGCGGGCACGGGCTCCAACTCGACCGACGAAGCCATCGAGCTGTCGATCTACGCCGAGAAGGTCGGTTCCGACGGCCTCCTGATCGTGAACCCCTACTACAACAAGCCGACGCAGGAAGGCCTCTACCAGCACTTCAAGGCCATCAACGACAAGGTCGGCATTCCGATCTTGATCTACAACATTCCGGGCCGCACTAACGTCGACATGTCGGTGCAGACCATGGCGCGCGTGTACGAGCTGAAGAACGTTGTCGGCGTGAAGGATGCGACCGCCAACATTGCCCGCGTCTCGCAGCAGCGCGCCGCCATGGGACCCGAGTTCATCCAGCTTTCGGGTGAGGATGCGACTGCGCTCGGCTTCATGGCGCACGGCGGGCATGGCTGCATCTCTGTGGCCTCGAATGTCGCACCGCGTCTCTGTTCTGAGTTCCAGACCGCGTGCATGAAGGGCGACTTTGCAGCCGCTCTCGCACTTCAGGACCGGCTCATGCCGCTCCACGACGTGATGTTCGTCGAGACCAATCCAGGTCCCGTCAAGTACGCGGCGTCTCGCCTCGGCATTTGCTCAGCCGAAATGCGCCTGCCGCTCACGCCGGTTTGCGAGCAGACGAAGAAGGCTGTGGATCCGGTGCTGACACAAGTGGGCCTGCTGAAAGCGGCGGCTGCCGAATAGGCGAGCGGGATAGGAACCAATGTCCGCCAAGAAGGACGACGGCCGGCGGATCATCTCCGAGAACCGGAAGGCCCGGCACGAATATTTCATCACGGACTCCTGGGAGGCCGGGATCGAGCTCAAGGGTACCGAGGTGAAAAGCCTGCGGACCGGTCAGGCCAACATTGCCGAGAGCTACGCGTCGTTCGAGGATGATGGCAGCTTTTGCCTGATCAACGCGTACATTCCGGAATACCAGGACGCGGGTCGCTTTTTCCAGCACGAGCCGCGCCGCAAGCGTCGCCTGCTCCTGCACAAGAGCGAGCTTGCCAAGCTGTTTCAGGCCGTCGAGCGGAAGGGCATGACGATCGTTCCGCTCGAGCTCTACTTCAACGAGAAGGGCCGCGCGAAGCTGAAGCTTGCGCTCGCGGAAGGCAAGAAGCTGCACGACAAGCGCGAGACGGCTGCGAAGCGCGACTGGAATCGCCAGAAGGCGCGCATCATGCGCGAGAAGGGCTGATGAGCGCCGGCTTCATGGCAAATCCCCGATGAGCGGCTGGCCCTATCCGGCACCCGAAGACGACGGCGCGGCCCAACACCTCGCGCCTGGGCTGACGCTTCCCGACATCTCGTTGCCATCGACGGCGGGTGGCGCTTTGAGCCTTGCGCGCCTCGCCGGGCGATGGATTGTTTTCATCTATCCGTGGACCGGTCGCCTGGGGCTTTCCAATCCGCCCAACTGGGACGATATCGCAGGCGCTCATGGCTCGACGCCGGAGGCTGAAGGGTTTCGCGACAGTCATGAGGCGTATCGCGCCGCAGGATGCGAGATCCTGGGTATCAGCGGGCAGGCAACGGCTGATCAGCAGGAGTTTGCAGCCCGCGTTCGTCTGACATTTCCGTTGCTGTCGGATGCCGACGCGTCACTGAAAACCGCGCTCAATCTCCCGGTGTTCGAAACCGGAGGCGTGACCTATCTGAAGCGGCTGACGCTCGTGCTCAGCAACGGAACGATCGAGCGCGCGGTTTACCCCGTTCATCCTCCGCACACTCACGCGCACGATCTGCTCGCCGCGCTGACCGCGTAAGGCTTAGAGCACGTCACTCTCTACATCGTTTGCGGAGAAGCCGAGCTTCTCGAGCCCTTCTTCAAGATAGTCCGAGAGCAGGGGAAGCCCGAGCAGATAGCTTGCTGTGGAATTGCCCTGCTCCGAACGCGCCGTATCGACGGCCTCGTCGAACTCCTCCGGCTCGAAGGTGCCGCGCCCGATCCAGGCGAGTGCAACCAGATTCGCCTGCTCGTCGTCGTTCAAGGCGTCGATGAAACCTGCAATTTCGCCCAGGGTCGGATCGCTGGCGAAATCTTCGAGAATGGCACTGGGATCTTCATCGGCATCGCCTTCCTCGGTCGATGCGTTCCACGCTCCGACCTTGGCGCCGTACTCGCGCGCCTTGATGATGACGTGAGCGACCTTCTCGGGTGCGATCTCCAGCGCAGGCGTGGCGGCCATCGAGGGTCCTCCGGGCAACAGTCGTCAAGCGAGAAACGGCGGCGGCTCGCCTGCGCCGCCAATGATAGGCGGCAAGCCGTCGCCATTGAAGAGGAAACGCTATCGTCTGTTCGAAGGAGAGGAGGTATCGAGGAACTGCCGCACGTCTCGGAAGACGGAGTGGAACATTTCTGTCGAGAGACGCCCCGTATTGGTGTTGAGGCGTGAGCAATGCAGGCTATCGAACATCGTGACCGGCCCCACCGGATGACGGGCACCGTGACGAAACGGGAACTGAGCTTTCTTGAGCGCAAGTGTCGAGAGGGTCTGATCGTGCGCGACGCGGCCGAGAACGACAAGCGCCCTGAGATTTGGAAGGGCGTTCAGACGAGCTGAGAAGAAACCGCGGCAGGTCGTGATCTCCTGCGGCAAAGGTTTGTTTTCGGGAGGAACGCAGCGCACGGCGTTCGTGATCATGCAGTCGACGAGCTTGAGCCCATCTTTCGGGTCGGCCTTATAGGTGCCCGTCGCGAAACCGAAGGCGAGTAGGGTCGAGTAGAGAAGGTCGCCGGCATAGTCGCCGGTAAAGGGGCGCCCGGTGCGATTGGCACCGCGGAGCCCGGGTGCGAGACCTACGATCAGCAGACGCGCATTTGCGTCGCCAAAGGATGGCACCGCCCCGTTGAACCAGGAGGGCTGAGCCCTTGCCGAATTTTCCCGGAACGCAACCAGCCGCGGGCACAGCGGACAATCCCGCGGTGCTTCGGGCGGATAGGCGGCAACGGACGGGGCAGACGCGTTTCCCATCGAGCCTCAATACGGGAGCGGAGGAGGAGTGAAAAGCGGCCGTTAGGCGGACGGCGCGAGCCTCAGGCTCGCGCTCTTTTTTGTCGGAAATTGACCCAAGGAGGTACCTAGACCTCTTCCTGCGAGACGTCGTCCGCGTCGTAGGCATGGTCACGGTGCCCATGGCCCAAGCCGCGGCCCGACCGCGTGTCGCGGTTTGAGCGCGAGGAGGCATCGCGTCCGATCTGCTGCTCGAGATCGGCCAGATCGATGAACTGATCGGCCTGACGCCGAAGTTCGTCGGCAACCATGGCCGGCTGGGTCTGAAGCGTCGAGACGACGCTGACGCGCTTGCCCTTCTGCTGAAGGGCTGCGACGAGGCCCCGGAAATCACCATCGCCCGAAAACAGCACGATGTGATCCAGCGTATCGGCAAGCCGCATGGCATCCACGGCCAGCTCGATGTCCATGTTGCCCTTAACCTTTCGCCGGCCCGATGCGTCCGTGAACTCCTTGGTGGGCTTGGTCACCATGGTAAAGCCGTTGTAATCGAGCCAGTCGATGAGGGGGCGGATCGACGAATATTCCTGATCTTCGGAGAGGGCGGTATAGTAAAGGGCCCGGACGAGATGCGCCTTTTGACGGAAAAGAGCGAGCAGGCGCTTATAATCAACATCGAATCCCAAGGCCTTCGACGTGGCATAGAGATTAGCGCCGTCAATAAAGAGTGCGACGCGTTCGCCTTGATAAAAGTGCATTTTCTTCTTCCTTGAGTGAAGCCCGAGCGGCAGCCAATGGGCGCGCATAGGCGAATAAAGCTGCCCTCGCCGGCTCCTCGGGCAGCACATCGTCCTGGATTCAAGAATGGACGCACTTTTGCACGAATGAGATCCGGAGAGGGAAAAAAATTACCTCTTCCGCTCATAAGGCGCGGCCGGCCACTGGCACGGCGCCGGGTTGAGGTCTATATGGGGGGCTGTCGGACTATAGCGTCTTCGGTTTTTGCAATTCTTTAATTCGCTTTTTGCATGTCTGGGAGGTCGCAGGCCCATTTTGTGGCCGTCGGCTTGCTCACGCGCTCGTTTCGTGCCACTTAAGCGGACCGTGCGGCGTGTCGGGCAAACTCGGCCGCGGCAGCAAGTTTTTCATTCCGCATCATCTGCGAGACGAGAGAGGGGTGCTAGCGAATGGCACGCGTCACAGTCGAGGATTGCGTCGATAAGGTTCCGAACCGCTTCGAGCTGGTGCTCCTGGCGGCACATCGGGCCCGGTCGATTGCCAATGGCAGCGCAATGACCGTCGACCCCGACAACGACAAGAACCCGGTGATCGCCCTGCGCGAGATCGCCGAGCGCACGATTCCGCCGGAGGACATGCGCGAATCCCTGATCCATTCGATCCAGAAGAACGTCGAGGTCGACGAGCCGGAAGCGGCTGCGGCGCCCGTGCTGCCTCAGGAGCGGCGCAGCCCGATGTTGGGCCGGGACGATCAAGCGTCCGATACCCACGTCGACGTTCTCACCGAAGAGCAGCTTTTGCGCGGCCTGGAGAGCATGACGCCGTCCGAGCCGTCCTCCAACGGTGGCAGCGGCGGCCCGCGCGAGCGCGGACGTTAAAGCGTTGTTTCCAGCCGGTGCGTCGAGCACCGGCTTCTAACGGCGCCTTTCCCCTGAAGGGGCGCTCCGGAGGCGTCGTATGCGGAGCGCGGATGTGGTCGGCGCCGGGAGTGTGTGCGGCCTATGATGCGGCAGTACGAGCTCGTTGAGCGAGTACAGAAATACGATCCAACAGCAGACGAAGCGCTTCTCAATCGCGCCTACGTTTATGCGATGCGCGCGCATGGCTCGCAGAAACGCGCGTCCGGGGCTCCCTATTTCTCGCACCCCCTTGAGGTCGCGGCGATCCTGACCGACCTCAAGCTCGATGACGCGACCATCGTCACCGCGCTTCTGCACGACGTCATCGAGGACACGGACTCGACCCGCGCGGAGATTGATCAACTCTTCGGCCCCGAGATCGGCGCTCTTGTCGATGGCCTCACCAAGATCAAGCGTCTCGATCTCGTATCGAAGAAGGCGGAGCAGGCCGAGAACTTCCGCAAGCTCCTGATCGCCATCTCGAGCGATATCCGCGTGCTGCTCGTGAAGCTGGCGGATCGCCTCCATAACATGCGCACGCTCGAGCACATGAAGCCCGAGAGCCGCAAGCGCGTATCCGAGGAAACCCTCGAGATCTACGCTCCCTTAGCCGGCCGCATGGGCATGCAGGCGCTGCGCGACGAGCTCGAGGAACACGCGTTCCGCTGGTTGAACCCCGACGCCTACAAGACCGTGACGGAAAAGCTCGGTGAGCTTCGTGAGAAAAACGTCGGTCTCGTCGAGGAGATCGCCGGCGATCTCAACAAGATGCTAGCCGATGTCGGTATCAAAGCCGAAGTCTCCGGGCGCGAGAAGAAAGCCTACTCCGTCTGGAGCAAGATGGCCAACAAGCAGATCAGCCTGGAGCAGCTATCTGACATCTACGCATTTCGCGTCGTCGTCGACACCATAGACGACTGCTATCGCGTGCTCGGCGTTGCGCACCAGACGTGGCGCACCGTGCCTGGCCGCTTCAAGGACTACATCTCGACGCCGAAGCAGAACAACTACCAGTCGATCCACACCACCGTCGTAGGCCCGCGCCATCAACGCGTCGAGCTGCAGATCCGCACCCGTGCCATGCACTCCGTCGCCGAGTACGGCGTTGCCGCCCACGCGCTCTACAAGGACACGCATAAAGGGAACGGCGGGGCGAATGGCGCCACGTCGAAGACCCTTGTCTTCACCGACAAGGAGAGCGGGCCCTATCAGTGGCTGCGCCGCCTGGTCGAAACGCTGCTCGAGGGAAGCAATCCTGAAGAGTTCCTGGAGCACACGAAGCTTGAGCTGTTCCAGGATCAGGTATTCTGCTTCACGCCCAAGGGCCGCCTGATCGCGCTGCCGCGCGGGGCGACGCCGCTGGATTTCGCCTATGCCGTGCATACCGACGTCGGCAACGCTGCCGTCAGCGCCTACGTCAACGGTCGCCACGTGCCGATCGACACGCGTCTCCGCAACGGCGACGAAGTCGAGATCAAGACCTCGAAGACGCACACGCCGCCCGCCGCCTGGGAAAGCCTTGTCGTCACTGGGCGCGCGCGTTCGGCCATTCGTCGCGCGGCGCGCGACGCGATCCGGCGCCAATATGCGGAGCTTGGCCGCCGCCTGCTGATCTCTGCCTTCGAGCGCATCGGCGAAGGCTACTCCGACGAGCGCATCAAGAAGGTTCTGCCGCGTCTCGCCCAAAAGAGCCTCGATGATCTTCTGGCCGCGGTCGCACGCAACGAATTCAAGATCGAGGACGTGCTCCGCGCAGTGGCGCCGGAGTTGGCGGCCGCAGCCCGCGCACCACGGCCCGAAGAGACGAACAAGCCGGCGAAGGGCTGGATGCGTTTGACGCGCGCGGCCACCAACAAACTCCGCCTCGGTAGTGCGTCAGAGGTAGAGACCGCTGTCGGAACGGCGCCTGCGGCCCGAGTTCGCGGCATCCCCATTCGCGGCGTGTCGAACGACATGCCCGTGCTCTTCGAAGCAGGCGGCGCAGTGCCCGGCGACCGCATCGTGGGCGTCCTCCAGCCGGGCGAAGGAATCCGCGTGTTCCAGATCCATTCGCCCCGCCTTCAGGAGTTCGAGCACGAGCGCTGGATTGACGTGGCCTGGGATGTCGATCCGGAGAACCCGGAGCGGTTTCCCGCCCTGATCAGCGTGACGACGCCAAACCGGCCGGGCGCATTGGCTGAAATTGCAGATGTCATCGGCCAGGCCGGGGGCAATATCGACAATCTCAAGATGCTCCGCCGAGCCTCGGACTTTACCGAGCTACGCATCGGCCTCGAAGTCTGGGATCTGGCGCACTTGAACCAGATCATTAACGGCCTCAGGGCAAAGGCCGTGGTCAGCAGGGTGGAGCGTGTGTTTGAATGAGGCACAGCGGCAGCCGGCAGAAAGTCAGGGTAAACTGAAATGACTCGCAGCTTCGAACACCACATTCGGCTCGGCGTGAACATCGACCACGTTGCAACAATTCGCAACGCGCGCGGCGGGCGCCATCCTGACCCCCTGCGCGCGGCCCATCTTGCCGTCGAAGCTGGCGCCGACGGGATCACCGCGCATCTGCGGGAAGACCGCCGCCACATCTCCGATACCGACATCGCGCGCTTGAAGTCCGAGCTGACGCGCCCGCTCAATCTCGAAATGGCGGCAACGCCCGAGATGCTGGCGATTGCACTTCGCCATGTTCCGAATGCGTGCTGCCTCGTTCCCGAACGGCGTGAAGAACGCACGACCGAAGGCGGACTGGATGTGGTCGGACAGCGTCAATCGTTGGTCCCGATTATTGCCGACCTCAAGTCGGCCGGCATCCGTGTCTCACTGTTCATTGAACCGGACGTCCGCGCGATCGAAGTCGCCGCCGCACTCCACGCCGATATTGTCGAACTGCATACGGGCGCCTACTGCGAGTATGCGGCTGCCGACGATGCCAAAGGTGTAGCCCACGAGGTGTCACGGCTGGCAAAGGCGGCGGCCGAAGCTGCGGCTGCCGGCCTCGAGGTCCATGCCGGCCATGGCTTGACCTTCAACACGGTCGCGCCGCTCGCCCGAATGCCGGAAGTCGTTGAGCTGAACATTGGCCATTTCCTCATCGGCGAGGCCATCTTCGGCGGGCTCCACGCTGCAGTCCGGCGCATGCGGGCCCTGATGGATGAGGCGCGGCTAAAAGTGGCTGGCCGCGTCAGCGCTTGATTGTTGCTGGTGTCATCAATCCGCCGTCGGGACAAACGACTCTGACGGGAATGGGGCGAGGCTGACGAGGAATTTCGTAAGCAACAACCTAACCTTAAATAGGGAAATCATGCCCTTCGAGGGAGGCGGATTCACTCGGCTCCTTCGGCAATTTGGGGTCCGGTATATAGCAGCAACGACAGCGACGCCCGGCCGCACCCGGGTTTGCACCAGGTGCGCTAAATCGTTATAGCGGGCAGTGTTTCGGAACGAGCCCCCGGTCCCCGGGTTGGCTAAGGAGCAGGAGATGAGCCTGGACACGAACTCCAAGGCCAAGGCGGGATCGAGCTGGTCGGAGACCGCGAAGATCGTCGTGCAGGCGCTCGCCATCGCAATGGTGGTGCGTGTGTTCTTCTTTCAGCCATTCAACATCCCCTCGGGCTCGATGAAGTCGACGCTGCTGATTGGAGACTATCTATTTGTCTCCAAGCTGGCGTACGGCTACAGCCGCTTCTCGTTCCCCTTCAGCCCTGACCTCTTCTCGGGCCGCATCTTCGCGGCCGAGCCGAAACGCGGCGATGTCGTCGTATTCCGTCTGCCGCAAGACCAGTCGCTCGACTACATCAAGCGCGTTGTCGGTCTTCCGGGCGATGAGATTCAGATGAAGGACGGCGTCCTTTACATCAACGGCAAGGGCGTCCCGAAGGTGTACAAGGACGACTTCGCCAACGTTGAATGCGACCCGTACTTCCGCCATTGCCGCCGTGTTGTTTACAAGCGGTACCAGGAGACGCTTCCGGAGGGCGTGACTTACAACGTCCTCGACCTCGAACCCGAAGGTGAGTTCGACAACACGGAGGTCTTCAAGGTTCCGGCCGGCCATTATTTCATGATGGGCGACAACCGGGACAATTCGTCTGACAGCCGGGCCTCGGTCGGCTTCGTGCCGTTCGAGAATTTAATCGGCCGGGCTGAGATCATTTTCTTCTCTGCCGCTGTGGACGAGCCGGACCGCATGCGTTGGCTCGCGCCTTGGACGTGGCCCTTCGATATTCGCTGGAGCCGTTTCTTTACGCTTGTTCGCTAGGTCGTTTTTGAGAGGCGCGGCTCGGGAATCTGAGCCCGATACCGGCCCGATGTTTAAGGCTCGTAAATATAAGGGGCTCGAGCAGAAGCTAGGCTATCGCTTCAAGAACGAAGCGCTGCTGACGCGTGCCTTAACGCACTCGAGCCTGCGTGGCGCCAAGAAGGCACGCGAGGATAACGAGCGGCTGGAGTTCGTGGGCGACCGCGTGCTCGGGCTCGCCATCGTCGAACTCTTGGCCGAAACCTATCCCACGGCGACCGAAGGCGAATTGGCGCGGCACCTGAACCGGCTTGTGCGCGGCGAAACCTGCGCCAAGGTGGGCCGCGAGCTCGATCTCGGCGAATATCTGATGCTATCCGAAAGCGAAGCCGGGAGCGGCGGCCGCCTCAAGGCGACCATTCTGGCCGATGCGGTCGAAGCTGTACTTGGCGCTATTTTTCTTGAGGCAGGCTTCAACAAAGCGCGAGACGTCGTCCGAAAGCTCTGGGAGAATGAGGAGGTTTCGTTCGGCAATGCCGCCGCCGACCCGAAGTCTGCTCTCCAGGAGTGGGCCCAGGGTCAGGGACTGGCGCTTCCGAATTATGTTGAAGTCGAGCGCACGGGCCCCGATCACGCCCCGCGCTTCACCGCTGAGGTCCGGATCAAGGGCAAGGCGCCGGCACGCGGCGAGGGGGCCTCAAAACGGGCTGCCGAGCAGGCCGCGGCCACCGCGCTGCTCGAACGTGAAGGTGTGATGGAGAAGCGCCACGTTGGCTAATGCCCCTACAGACGAAGCGATTGCCGGATCCCAGGGTCCGCAACGTTGCGGCGTGATCGCCATTATTGGCGCACCGAATGCAGGCAAGTCGACCCTGGTCAATGCGCTCGTCGGCGCAAAGGTCACGATCATCTCTCGCAAGGTCCAGACCACGCGCATTCAGATCCGCGGCATCGCCATGGAGGGTGCGAGCCAGCTTGTGCTGATCGACACGCCCGGCATTTTCGCCCCGAAGCGCCGTCTCGATAAGGCGATGGTTGCAAGTGCGTGGGCGGGCGCGGCCGATGCGGATCAGGTGCTGGTCCTGATCGACGCCGCAAAGGGCGTCGACGAGGATGTCGAGCGTCTGCTTGCGCGCCTCGCGGAGCAAGGGGCAAAGGCGATCCTCGTCCTGAACAAGGTTGATCGCGTCGAGGACAAGAGCCACCTGTTTACGCTCGTCCAGGATCTCTCGGCTCGGCTCCCCTTCGAGCAAGTGTTCATGGTTGCTGCGCTGACCGGCGATGGCGTGGCCGATCTGAAGCGCTTCCTCGCCGGCCGTGTGCCGGAAGGTCCATGGCTCTATCCTGAGGACGAGCTGTCTGACATTCCTATTCGCCAGCTCGCCGCCGAAGTGACGCGCGAGAAGATCTACAACTACCTGCACGATGAGCTCCCGTATCAGATCACCGTCGAAACGGAATCCTGGAAGACGCTGCGCGACAAGTCGGTTCGGGTCGAGCAGGTCATCTACGTCACCCGCGATGGGCACAAGAGCATCGTGCTCGGCAAGGGCGGCCAGACGATCAAGAAGATCTCGCAGGCGTCCCGCACCGGGCTGACCGAAATCGTCGGTGCACCCGTCCATCTGTTCTTGTTCGTGAAAGTACGGGAAGGGTGGGACCGCGATCCCGAGCGCTATCGCGAGATGGGGTTGGAATTCCCCACGGAGGACTGATGTCGGACACGGCGCTCACGATCGGAAAAGCGATGGGCGCCGTTGCTCTCGTCCTCGTTTCTGCCGTCGCTTACGCGCCAGCCAAAGCGGCCGTGCGCATCTGCGAGGCCCCAGTGTCCAGCGGCCCCGTTATTGGCTCGACCGAGCAGGAGGCGCGCAAGAAGGCGCTCGATAGCTGGAAGTTCAAAGCCCTGCAGCACGGCGAGCCCTATGGGAGCTGGCGTCTCGCAGCCGACAAGTTGTTCACTTGTCTGCCCCGGAAAGAAGGCGGCTTCGAATGTCTGGCCCGGGGGAACCCCTGCACGATCGAGCAGGCCCCCGCCCGCCGCGAGCTGCGCCAGAAGCGCCTTGGTGTTTGAGCTACCCACGCCCGGCCGCTCGACCGGTAAAATAAGCCTTCGATGACGCCCTTGATCCTAGTGGACCTTCCGATTTCCCCATTCTCAGTACTATGAATGGGAAAGATCAAAGGAGACACGCGTTTTGAGAAGTCTCATTCTATTCCTGTCCGTACTGATGATGCTTCTCGTGCTCATTTTCCAAAGACTTGGGGCGCTCACGGGAACATGTACCCAAGGTAGCGTAGGTCCGCTCATGACCGGCACAATTCTGAGCGGTCCAATATTGGCAATGGTATCCGTGTGTCTTGTTTTGTTGTGGCGCAGTGCCGTGAGCCCTGGCGAGACAACGGGTCTGGCAATGCTGGCTGCCGCATCACTCATAGTCGTTGTTTCCAACGTCGAGGTCTGGAAACGGACACTTCTTCTTGGTGGCTCTGCTTGCGGCCCTGATTACAACTATACAGTTGAGGGATGGGATGCCGACCAGCTTGCTATCGGCTTTGCGTATGGATTGTGGCCATTTCTATTGACGATTGCTACTGTTTCCTTGCTCCTAAGAAGGAGCAAACTTCGGCATTGAGACCTTCTTGTTGTTCCTAACCGGACCTCAATTTGAACTACCGCCCCCTCGTTTTCCGGCCCACTTTCTGCGCGCTCCACTTCCTTTAAACTCCCCCCATGAACTGGTCCGATGAAGGTGTGAGTCTCTCGGTGCGTCCGCACGGCGAGACGGATGGCAGACGCTTACGCAAGACGCGCCTTGGCGTTTAACGAGCAGTTTCACGGACCGTAGGTGCGTGTTCGGTCCGGAAACGTGCGGCGCCATTCGCGGCCCATGCGGGCTTGGCGATAGGCATCACTGAAGAGCGCGCGAATGAAAGAAATGTCGAACTCGGAAGCGGGCAGGAAGGGGAGCTTCGGTCGTGGCGATGCTATGCGCACCGACGTCCGGGTGCCTCGCGCGGCGAGAAAAAAATCGTAGGCAGGCACCACGAGCGGGCGCGTCGTCTGGAGTGGTGGCGACGAGGAAACAGCATCTCTGGCAGTCGTGTAGGCCTCCCCTTCATCCGGAAAGAGGACGCCGTTATGGATCAAATAAAATGCTGGATTTGGCGGAGACGAGCCGCCCACGAAAAGAAAGCGTTCACCCGCTCCAACGTTTCGGAATGTTCGATTTCGCTCAGTGAGCGTTCCGGCCGCAATCGGCACCGTTGCGGGATCGATACCCGTTGTGAGGTCGACCGCCGCGAGAAGAATATTCCGGATATAGCGATTGGCCTGCGGATGCCGGCTCGCGGCGATCGCGCCGAGATCCCAGATGCTCTCCCGACGCGCGGCAGAGCCGGGTAACGCGACCACCAGCCTACCGCCGCTTTCGTGTTTGCGCGCGATCGCCTCGAGTATTGGCGCGTCGATATAGGAGGCCGCCCTTTCCGCCATATCTGCGACGCTACTGGCGCCACACGTATAGATGTCTGCAATTTTGCGGTCGTGTTCGGTGCCGAGAAACGCGAACGGCGCAACAAGCGCACTCAGGCCCACAGCCGTTACGGATGTGAAGTTCGGTCTTTTGCCGGTCTCGCTCCATCCGACGAGCAAACCTGCGCCGTATGCGGTCCTGAGATCGCCGTCGGACAGGGCAAGCAGGCGGGGCGCCGAGTTGGGACTCTGTGCTGAAGATGCGCGTCTCTGTTGGTTCTCGGCAACGTGTGCGAGCTCCTCTATTGTGCGCGGCTCCGGCGCCTCCCAGCATGCGCGCGCCGGCATAGGGAGCGAAACGAGGCACAAGGCAAGGAGCGAAAATCTCACCGCCAGGCGTACCGGTCGCACTCGGCGCTCGCTATCATGACCTCGTCTCTGCATGGTGGCTCTCGCGAATGGGCTGGATTAGATAGGTCGGCATGAAGGCTCTGAAGTGTCGCTAGCGCATGGTGCGCCAGCGGATAATAGGAAAACGAGCAAATTCAGCACGGTAGAAAAATTAGCTCGGGCAAAGGCGCTCCGGAACCTTCGCGCATTTTGAGATACGGCCTGAGACGCCGATTGGCTTAGTCTTCCCCCATGAACTGGTCTGACGAAGGTGTGATTCTCTCGGTGCGTCCGCACGGCGAGACGGCGGCGGTGGCCGAGATCTTCACCCGCGCGCACGGTCGTCACCTCGGCCTCGTGCATGGCGGACGCTCGCGCAAGACGCGCCCCGTGCTGCAGATCGGAAATCACGTCGGCGTCACATGGAAAGGACGCCTCGTCGAGCATCTCGGCCACATGAACGTCGAGCTGATCCGCGGCTATGCGGCCGCCGCTATGGACGACGCTGCGGCGCTGGCGGGCCTGACGTCCCTCTGCTCGCTCGCCCGGCTGATGCCCGAGCGCGATCCCCATCCCAACCTCTACGAGGTCACCCTCTTCGTGCTCGCCTATCTCGATGACGCGAGCGTCTGGCCTGCACTCCTCGCGCGCTGGGAGCTGGCGCTGCTCGATGAACTCGGCTTCGGCCTGGATCTGACCCAATGCGCCGCCACGGGTATCAATGACGACTTGATCTACGTCTCGCCGAAAACCGGACGCGCCGTTTCAGCGTCTGCCGGCGAGCCCTATCGGGACAAGCTCCTCAAGTTGCCGCCATTCTTACTCCCCGGTCGCAAAGCGCC
The DNA here is from genome assembly GCF_036262015.1 of Hyphomicrobium sp. Classification (GTDB taxonomy): domain Bacteria; phylum Pseudomonadota; class Alphaproteobacteria; order Rhizobiales; family Hyphomicrobiaceae; genus Hyphomicrobium_C. The sequence continues at coordinate 481,009 of NZ_DATAJR010000004.1, forward strand.
GCTCGCACCCGGCGATATCGAGAGCGGGTTTGCCCTCACCGGCCATTTTCTGGAAACGCGCGTTATCCGGGCCCGCGACGAGGAAATGCCGGAGTCACGAGCGCGCATGCTCGGCTTGCTGAGCCGCCTTCGTGAAGCGGGCCACGCTATCTGAGGCGCTCCAAAGGCGTGATCTCGACCCGTACGCCGGACGCCGGATCCGGCTTCAGCTTGTAGACCAGCCCGTCCAGCGCCTCGTAACGCATGGAGAGACGCTTGCTTCCGAACGTGTCGAAGGAAATCTCGCTCGGATTGCAGGCGGAATGCGTCACGGCATAGGACGGCTGCACCTCGTGCTCTTCGCCGGCGAAGGAATAGCTGACACTCTGCTTCGTCGTGTTCGAGACCTGAAACTCGTACTGCAGCGACTGAGGTCGTCCGAACAACTGCACGGAAATGAACTTCGGGTCCTTGTTATTTGCCCGCGCGACGCCCACGCCGATATCCGTCATGTACGGCGCGACCATGTTCGCGCGATGGGGCGGCGAGTTGATCCATCCCTCGACGGACTTCTGGGCCAGCACGCGGGATTCGAAGCCCCGGCTGTCCACGTGGAGCGCAAGGTTCTCGCCGACCTGGCACCAGACGTACCCCGCCGACGCGATCCGGTCGCCCGCTTGGCGCCCGTCCGCCGTATGAGAGAATTGCCCGTTCTTGGCGAGATAGGCCGCATAGGCCCGCGCCGCCTTCGTCAGGTCCGCATTGGCGGTCAACGCACCGAGTTTTTGCTTGCCCCGGTAGGCGTTGGTCATCTCGATGATGGCGGCTTCAACGGTCGGTGTGTCGGGGAGTACGGCAGGCATGGGCTATGGGCTGTTGAGGTACGTTGCGGGTGAGGATCGGGCTCCACGGCGGCAAAGGCAAGGCGGCGCCCATGACGATCAACGCGAATTTTCTGAGGAATTCCGGTCGAATTGCGCTGTGCAATCAATTGTGTGTTGTTGCAACCTGTGGCGCTGCGGCACTTGAGCAGCGCCCTCCGGAGAAGTAACCAACGGCCATGACAGAAAAACCGATTCTGCCGGGACCCGGACCCATCGAACCGGTCATGCTCAAGGATGCGCTCGAGGAGCGCTACCTGGCGTATGCCCTTTCCACCATCATGCACCGCGCGCTGCCCGACGTGCGCGACGGCCTGAAGCCGGTGCACCGCCGTATTCTCTACGCCATGCGCGAACTGGGCCTCGATCCCGACAAGGGCTATCGCAAGTGCGCCAAGATCGTCGGCGAGACGATGGGCAACTATCACCCGCACGGCAACCAGGCGATCTACGATGCGCTGGCGCGACTGGCGCAGGATTTCGCCGTGCGCTATCCGCTCGTCGATGGCCAAGGCAACTTCGGCAACATCGACGGCGACAACCCGGCGGCCGATCGCTACACGGAAGCCCGCCTGACCACCGTCGCAGCGGAACTCCTCGACGGCATCGACGAGGACACCGTCGCCTTCCGCCCGAACTACGACGGGCGCGAGCAGGAGCCAACCGTCCTTCCCGCCGCGTTTCCGAACCTTCTCGCGAACGGCGCAGCCGGCATCGCAGTCGGCATGGCGACGAACATTCCCCCGCACAACGTCGATGAGCTGTGCGCGGCGCTGCTGCATCTCATCAAGCACCCGAATGCGACCATCGAGAAGATCGTCGAGATGGTCCCGGGCCCGGACTTTCCGACCGGCGGCGTCTTGGTCGAGCCGCGCGAGAACATCCTGGAAGCCTATAAGACGGGCCGCGGCGGCTTCCGCTTGCGCGCCAAGTGGGAGAAGGAGGAAACCGGCCGCGGCGGCTATCAGATCGTCGTGACGGAAATCCCGTATCAGGTCCAGAAGGCCAAGCTCATCGAGAAGATCGCGGAGCTCATGACCGAGAAGAAGCTCCCGCTTCTGGGCGATATCCGGGACGAGTCGGCCGAAGAAGTGCGCCTGATCCTCGAACCCAAGACGCGCACGGTCGATCCTCTCATTCTGATGGAGAGCCTCTTCCGGATCACAGAGCTGGAAGTGCGTTTCGGCCTCAACATGAACGTGCTTTCGGCAGGCCAGATCCCGAACGTGCTCTCGCTGCGCGACGTGCTGCGCCAGTGGCTGGAACACCGCATTGACGTTCTGGTGCGCCGCTCCGAGTTCCGCTTGAAAAAGATCGAGCACCGTCTGGAAGTGCTCGACGGTTATCTGATCGCCTACCTCAATATCGACGAGGTGATCCGGATCGTCCGCTTCGAGGAGGATCCGAAGGCCAAACTGATCGCGCGTTTCAAGCTCTCCGAGGTTCAGGCGGACGCCATCCTGAACCTGCGCTTGAGGAGCCTGTCGAAGCTCGAAGAGGTCGAGATCAAGGCCGAGCACGACAGGCTCTCGAAGGAGCGCCGTGAGCTCAAACAACTCCTGAAGTCGGACGAGCTGCAGTGGGAGCGCATCTCGGAAGAGGTGCGCGAGACCCGCGAGCGCTATTCCAAGAAGACCGTTCTGGGGCGCCGCCGCACGACGTTCGCCGACGCCCCCGAGATCGACGTCGACCTCGACGCCGCACTCGTCGAGAAGGAGCCCATTACGGTTATCCTGTCCGACAAGGGGTGGATCCGCGCCCTCAAAGGCCATCAGGACGACCTGTCGAAGCTCGACTTCAAACAGGGCGACAGCCTGAAACGCGCCATCAAGGCGCAGACGACCGACAAGCTCATTCTCTTCGCCACCAACGGAAGGTTCTTCACGCTCGAGGCGAGCCAGCTTCCGGGCGGACGCGGCCACGGCGAGCCCGTGCGTCTGATGGTGGATCTCGAAGAGAACCAGGACTTCGCCGAATGCTTCGTCCACGAGCCGGGCCGCAAGTTGCTCGTCGCGAGCACCGGAGGCTACGGATTCGTGGTGCCCGAGGACGAGGTCGTCGCGTCGACCCGCAAGGGCAAGCAGATCTTGAACGTCGCCGCCGACGAAGAGGCGCGCGTTTGCGTGCCCGTCGATGGCGACCAGGTCGCGACCATTGGCGAAAACCGCAAAATGCTGGTCTTCCCGCTCGCAGAGGTGAACGAGATGACCCGCGGCAAGGGCACGATCCTGCAGCGGTTCAAGGACGGCGTCCTCGCCGATGCGCGCGTGTTCTTCAAGAAGGAAGGGCTGACGTGGCTGGATACTGCGGGCCGGACCTTCACGCTCGAATGGTCCGAGGTCAAGGAATGGGCCGGCCAGCGGTCGCAGGCGGGCAGGGTCGCCCCTAAGGGCTTCCCACGTTCCAACAAATTCGGTCCGCCGTTCCGCTAAAAGACACGCTTTCCGTGAAAAATCCGTAGGTTGGGCTGCCTGTGCGCGTGCTTGTCTTGCGTCGCGCCAAGAGCCCCGGTAGGACAAGTCTCATGGGGCGGAAAATGAGAATAACGGGTGTGGTGGCGGCAGGGGGCTTGGGGCTGATGCTCGCGGTCGCCGCACAGGCACTGGCGCCTGGATGGGTCGGCCCGGTAGCCGCCCAGGAAACGCCGCCCGCTCCTCCGAACGCTGAAGCCGCGCCGTCGGCCGCTGTGCCGGCGACCTGCGCCAGATCCGAGTTCGAGAGCGCCGTCGATCATGCTGCGGAGGCTCTGCGCGATCTCAACAATCGCAATCGTCCGGAGTTTCAGGCCAAGCTGCGCAAGCTGAAGGAAAAGCGGGCGTGGAACGATGATCAGTTCCTGAAGGAAGCGGCGCCCTACGTGAAGGACGACCAGATCGCGATTTACGACGCCAAGACGAACGATCTATTGGCGTCCATCTCGTCCATGGGCCAGGAAGGTGCCAACGCAAAGGACCCCAATTGCACGGTGTTGGCCGAATTGCGCGGCCTCATGCAGGTGTTGATCGACACCCAGGGCACGAAGTGGACCTACATGTTCAAGAAGCTCGACGACGAGCTCGCGAAGTAACGTCTTGTCCCGGCCAAGCGGCGAAAGCCGCTCAGATCCGGGACCCAGCCGAAATCCCCCCAGAATCCTACCGCGCCGGCACACGCACCCAGCCGTTCGGACCCAGATGCTCCTGAGGCTGATAGCGCGTCTTGTAGCTCATCTTGCGTGAGCCCTCGATCCAATAGCCGAGATAGAGGTAGGGCAGGCCGAGCCTGCGGGCATAATCGACGTGCTCCAGGATCATGTAGGTGCCGAGGCTGCGTTCTTCCTCGAGCGGCTCGTAGAAACTGTAGACCATCGAAATTCCGTCCGAGAGACGATCGCAAAGCGCGACGGCCGCGAGCGGCCACGTATCGAAGTGATCTTCGAGCGGATTCTCAGGCTTGGCCCGGTACTCGGTGAGAAAAGTCCGCACCACGCTATCTTCGACCATCATGGCGTAGTCGAGCACGCTCATGTCCGCCATGCCGCCATCCGAGTGTCGCGCATCGATATAGCTACGGAAGAGCGAGAACTGCTCGGACGTCGGAATGGCAGAGACCCGTCGCGATACGATATCTCTATTGCGCTCCAGCGTGCGGCGCATCGTGCGCTTGGGTTCGAACTCGTCGACCAGAATGCGCACCGAGACGCATGCATGGCAGCCCTCGCAGTAGGGCATGTAGGCGATGTTCTGGCTGCGACGGAAACCGCCCTTGAGCAGGTTGTCGATCAGGGCGAGGGGTTTGTCGTGCGTGAGATGTGTGAAGAGCTTGCGCTCAAGCTTGCCCGGCAAGTAGGGGCACGGTTGGGGCGTGGTGACGTAGAATTCCGGAAAGTGCTTTTGCTGTTCCGTCATCCGAGGCCTGTATCATCGCCGCTGGCTCCGGACATCCGACGAACTCAAGAAGTCGGGGCAGAGCGGCAGTGGTGCCCGGCCGCTTACGCTTGAGCCGGCGAGACAGTCGTCGCTGTCGAGTGACCAGGATAAGCGAGCCGGGCTCTCGCGATCAAGCGCAACAGCTGAGTGCGGGTGCAACCCGGCACCGTTGCAAAAAATATTATCCCTTGCCCTTGGTTTCCGTGCCCCCGTGCACGGCTGCGCTCTCGATGAAGGCAATAATCTCACCTGCAACATCGACTTTGGTCGCGCGTTCAATTCCCTTGAGTCCGGGCGAGGAATTAACCTCAAGGACAACCGGCCCTCGGTTCGAGCGCAGCATGTCGACACCGGCAACGTTAAGGCCGAGCACCGCAGCCGCGCGAACCGCCGTCGCGTTCTCCTCTTCGCTCACCGCCGTTTCCTCGGCCACGCCGCCGCGGTGTAAATTGGAGCGGAACTCGCCAGTCTTGCCGACGCGCCGCATCGCAGCAACCACACGCCCACCCACCACCAGGGCGCGCACATCGCTGCCTTCGGCCTCCGCGATGTACTCCTGGACAAGGATATTGATGTTGGCGGCGCTGAACGCCTCGACGATCGACTTTGCCGATGCCTCGGTCTCGGCGAGGACGACACCCATCCCTTGCGTTCCCTCGACGAGCTTGATCACCACGGGAGCGCCTCCGACCTCCTTGATGACCTCCTCGACCTTTTTGGGACCATGCGCGAAGGCGGTGACCGGCAATCCGATGCCGGCACGAGCGAGAAGCTGAAGCGCGCGCAGCTTGTCGCGCGAGCGCCCGATCGCGACGCTCTCATTGAGCGGAAAGACGCCCTGCATCTCGAACTGCCTCAGCACCGCGAGGCCGAAGTGGGTGATCGAGGCGCCAATACGCGGGATCACGGCATCGTAAAGGGGCAGCGACTTGCCGCCGTAGCGTAAGCCGGGCCGGTTCGAGGTGATGTTCATGTGAACCTGGAGCGTGTTGATCACGTCCAGGGTGTGCCCGCGCGCTTGCGCCGCCTCGACCAGGCGTTTGTGCGAGTAGAGTCCCGGGTTGCGGGCCAGCATGGCGAGACGCATGGAATGGGCCTGTCGGGATGAGCTGTTGCAGGCAAAGCGGCCGGAGGCTGGCCGGGCAATTGCGCGTTATTTTTGACCCTTGTCGGTCTTGTCCCCCGTGCTCATCAGGCCGGCAGCGGCCGGCGGCGGCTTGGTCGAGCGGCGTGCCGGACCGGTCCCCGCGGCGCTGCCCTGAGACCATGAGCTTCCCTCGTCGTTGCCTGCCGAAACGGGCGGCGGTGCTCCGCGGCGAGGCGGAGGGGAACTCGGAGCGGACGGCCCATCGAGCGGGCCCGGCAATGGGCTCGCATCGCCAGTTTCACGAGGGGGGCCTCGTTCGCTCAAGGCCTTGAGGCGCCCAGCCTGATAGCCAGCGTAAAATGCGCCGGCAGCGACCAGAATGAGAAGGATGAGATCGTTGGCAGACATCTGTGCAACCCGAAGTGGCGGGGGCGATATTCAGCCGATACGAGTCGCAGGCTAATTCAATCCATGTGCCTTACGCAACCGGATGATGCGTTGCAGCAATCTGATTATCTTACAGATCGACGGGCACCACACGCGCAGCCGGCAGGGCGCCATGCCGGGCTTTGGTGGAAAGATCGCCGTCGAGATCGGGATCAATCGACGCGTAGGTCAGCCAGGCCAGTCCGCCCATCGCAACGGCAAGAATGACGAGGCCGAGGAGAGAGCGCCTGAGAAACCACCCAAGGGTCACCTGCTGCACAGGCGCGCCCTGCACCGTGGATGCATCCTCGACACCGATTGTCATGTATTTCCCCCAAAAGCGGTCGAAGACATCGAGCCGCCCCCAACGCAATACACACACGGCCATGAGGGCATTCCCATGGCGCGCCGAAAAGTTTTATATCGTCTTGGATGAAAGAGGTTGGGTCTGCGGTCAAGGGGGCCCGTGAGGCGGCGCGCGTTCCGTATTCTCTGCGTGCTGCCGGTGCCACGCTTTCCTCCCGCAAAGGGCAGATTCCGGGGGTGTTTGCGCCCGGATCACCCGGAAAGAACAAGGATTGAAACGACAGACGAAACGAGCCACCCGCCGTCTCGGTGTGGGCGTAGCGACCCTCGCCTTTACGACGCTCGGCGCCGGCTTGGCGCTGGTCGGAGCGGCGACGGGCCGGGTTGCGATCGCGAAAGAGATCACGCGTGAGGCGGTCTGGCGGGCAATTTTTGCACGTCCCGAGATACCTGCCCCAAATCTCCAAGAGCAGGCGAAGATTGCCCTCGGCAGCGAACTCTTCCGGGACGTTCGCTTGTCGGGAGGCGGAACAGCGTCGTGCACAAGCTGCCACGATCCCGAGCGCGCATTCACGGACGGACGGAAGACCGCGATCGGACCTGGCGGAGACGTTCTGAGCCGCAATGCGCCAGCCCTCTACAACTTGGCCTGGGCCACATCGTTCTTCTGGGATGGCCGATCAGCGAGCCTGGTCGATCAAGCCAAGTTTCCGATTGAGAACGTGAATGAGCTCGCGGGCGATTTCCCGACGATCTCCCGGCGCTTATCGGACGATCCGCAAATGAGCGCGCGGTTTGCGGCAGCGTTCCCCGGCACGAACGAGGGGGTGACAGAGAGTTCCATCCTGGAAGCCCTCGCGGCATACGAGCGATCGCTTATTTCGCCAAAATCTCGTTTCGACCAGTGGGTCGAGGGCGACGATACCGCTTTGAGTGAACAAGAATTTCAGGGTTTCGACATCTTCGTCGGCAAGGCGGGATGCGTCTCCTGCCACGGCGGATGGCGCTTTACCGATGATGCCTTCCACGACATCGGCCTTCCCGGTTCGGACCCCGGTCGGGGTGCAATAAGGGGCGGCGCTCCGGGCCTCCCCGAGTTCAAGACGCCGTCTCTCAGGGAAGTCGGCCGAACGGCGCCATACATGCACGATGGCTCGCTGGCGACTCTTCGCGACGTGGTCGATCACTATGCTGGAGGCGTCATCAATCGCCCATCGGTGGCCGCGACGGTTGTTCGGGATTTGAAGCTTTCCGACGAGGAAAAGGCGGCGTTGGTCGCATTTTTGAACACGTTGTCCAGTGAACCCAAAAGCCACAGTGCCGATGAGACAACTCGCCCCATGCCTAAAAAATGAGCTGACGGAAACGTCTATCGTCCGGCCCTTATTCCGAAAAATTGCGTGATACTAAGTGGTTTGCTGGAAATTGATGGGTTTTGCACAATGATGCTCAAACGTCTCAGCTCAAAACATTAGCAATTGCTGCCCGGGTTTGTTTCTTGTGCGAGCCCTGATTCGCCGCCAACCTTGGCTTCAAGAAGAAAAGAAAGGGACGACGCGCCCCGAGGGTTGTGGTCCGCCAAAAGCGGGTAACTCTATGGCTTGGGGTTTGCAAAATGCTGGAGCTGATCGTCTCTGTTTGCCTCCTTGAAGACCACGCCCGGTGCAAGGACGTCTCTCTCACCTATATGGCTGAAAGCGTCACGCCGATGCAGTGCATGATGCAGAGCCCGGCCGAGATCGCTAAGTGGGCCGAAGCAAATCCGAAATGGTACGCCAAGAAGTGGAGCTGCCGCCCGGCAGGCCGTTACGCAAAGATCTGAGCCGTGTGGAAACATTGCGAAACGCGGACTGACTTCTCCCCAGTCCTTCGAATTCTCGGTGTTATATAGTCTCAGAAGTATTGGCTGAGAAAGCGGCTTGACCGTAACCAATAAACTCAATTCGGGCGGCGGCTCGACTGAATAAATACAGGGCGCTGAATTCGTAAGAATGGGCGTTGTGAGTTTTGAAAGGCGAAAAGGCAGCCCCGTCGTCGAGGTGCACCTCGAAGGGCGGCTGCTGACACAAACGGCCGACCCGGCGATCAGTTGATATCACGGGCGCCGTTTCATCCCATAACGGACTATCGGTTCGTCAACTTGAGCTCAATGCGGCGGTTCTTGCGCAGGCTCCCTTCGTCGACGCCCTGTTCAAGCGGCTGAAACTCGCCGTGCCCCGCGGCGACCAGATGCTCGGCCGGCACACCGCGCGAGGCAAGATACTTCACGACAGACACCGCGCGCGCCGTCGAAAGCTCCCAGTTGGACGGGAAGGTAGCACTCGCAATCGGCCGGATATCGGTATGGCCGTCCACTTGGAGTGCCCACGGAATCTCGGGCGGGATCGTCTTTGCAAGGTCGGCAACCGCAACGGCCAGCTGATCCATGGCGGCGAGCCCCTCCGGCGTCAGCGTCGCCTGACCGGACGGGAACAGCACCTCGGATTCGAATACGAACCGATCGCCTACGACGCGAATGTCCTTGCGATCCTTCAAGAGCTCGCGCAACCGCCCGAAGAAGTCTGACCGGTAACGCTGCAGCTCCTGAACTTGACGCGCGAGCGCCGCATTGAGGCGTGCACCCAGATCCTTGATCCGATCCTGGCTGTCCTTGTCCTTCCTTTCGGAGGCTTCGAGCGCATCGTTCAGCGCTGCAAGCTGGCGGCGCAACGCGAGCATCTGTTGGTTGAGAAGATCGACCTTCGCCAGGGCCTCGTTGGAGATCTGCTTTTGGGCGTCGAGGTCAGCGGTAAGCGATTGAATGCGCCCCTCCGCGGCCTTGGCACGCTCGTCGCCACTAAGCGCAAAGCCGGAGAGCTTGTCTTTCTCTTGCTTGAGGTCTGAGAGCGTCGCTTGCAGCGAGGCCAACTCGTCCTCGGCGTTACGGGATTTTCCCTTTTCGAGCGACAGCAGATTGGTGAGTTCGGAAATCTGCCGCGTCAGGCGTTGCAGCGCAGTGTCTTTCCCGGCCGATTCCTGCGTCGCGAAATACTGCGAGATCATGAAAATCGACATCAGGAACGTGACGACGAGCAGCAGCGTGGACAACACGTCCACATAGGCTGGCCAGAACTCACCGTATTCGCCGCCGCGCCGTGAACGCCCACGCGCCATGCTAGTGCTCCAATTCCGAAGTTCGCCCGACTTCGCGTCCAGGTTCGGAAGCGAACTTCGGACTCAAAAGGAGCACTACGCTCGTAGACTTGCTCGTGTGATTCAGATTGAGAAATTCGCTCTGAACCTTGCAGCAATCGGTGGCGAATTTCTCGATCATCGCACTAGCCGCCTCTCTTGAGCACGTTCTGGAGCTCGCGCAGCACGTTCGTCACCTCCGACTGCTGTGACGCCTGCTCGTCAACCCACTCGCGGACAACCTTCTGCTCGGCGCGCATTTGGGTCACGAGCTGGTTCACGCCGCGTGCGAGGTCCCGCACGGTCTCTTCCGATCCAGGAGCTGCACTGCCGGGGGGCGACGAGGGAAGAAAGGGCGCGCCGCCGCCTGCCATCCGCGTCGTGAGGTCTTCCACGGCTCGCTGCATTTCGTACACCGCGGTGAGGAGTTGCCGGCTCGCAAGCTCAGCGGCGCTCGAAGATCCTGGCGTCAGCTCGGTAATGCCCGAGAGCCATTCTTCGAGTTCGTTGTAGAAGCGGTTCTGCGCGTGGCTCGCCTGGAGCTCCATGAAGCCGATGATGAGAGATCCCGAAAGGCCGAGCAGTGAGGACGAGAACGCGGTGCCCATGCCCTTGAGCGGAGCAGCGAGACCCGCCTTGAGCTCGTCGAAAACGGCGACCGTTCCATTGCCCGACGTATCGAGGGCACTGATCGCGCCTCCCACCGACTGGATCGTCTCGAGAAGGCCCCAGAACGTACCCAGAAGGCCGAGAAAAACGAGCAGGCCCACCATGTAGCGTCCGGTGTCGCGCGCTTCGTCGAGCCGCGAGCCGATGCTGTCCATGATCGTGCGCATCGAGACGGTCGACAATGAAAGAGAGCCCGTGCGGTCGCGGAGCATCGTTGCCATCGGGGCGAGCAGCACCGGCTGATGCGAGCTGGCAAGACCGGGGTCGGAAACCCGGAACGCGTTGACGAAGCGAATTTCAGGGTAGAGCCGGACGACTTGCCGGAAGGCGTAGATGATACCGATGAACAGGACGCCGATGATGAGCCCATTGAGCCCCGGGTTTGTCATCAACGAAACCATGAGTTGCTCATGGAGGATCGCACCCAGGAAAGCGACCAGCGTCAGAAACACGAGCATGCGCACCAGAAAAACGCCGGGCGGCGTCAAGCTCTTGTGCATTGAGGCCGCAGCCACTTCGGGTCGTTTGCGTGCCATTCCAGTCTCCGGCCCCTGCACTCGAAAAAAAACGTCCGACAATAGCTGAACCCCATGCCACCGGAAACGGGCAACATCGTGCCCACGGCCCTGTCATTAGGGCCGTTTTGAGGCAGAAAGCGCGGCCGCCCCCGACGATCAGGGTTCAGATGAGATCGCGGAGTGCAGCCCGGAGCTGAGGAGCGAGATCCTCGCGATCGAGGCCGTAAGCGACATTGGCGAGCAGGAAGCCGATCTTTGAGCCACAGTCATAGATCGTGCCGTCGAAGCGCACGGCATGGAACGGATGCTTCTTGTCCCGGCTGAGTTCGATCATTGCATCCGTAAGCTGAATTTCTCCGCCCGCGCCAGCCTCTTGTCGGGCCAGAATTGGGAAGATTTCTGGTTCGAGCACATAGCGGCCGGTGATGTGTAGGTTCGAAGGAGCAGTTCCCTTGGGCGGCTTCTCGACCATTGTGGTGATGCGGCTCACTTTGGCCTTAGCGTCCTCGACGCCCACGATGCCGTACTGATGGGTCTGGTCGTCCGGGACGGGGGATACGGCCACGAGGTTGCCGCCGCCCGTCTGCTCATAGGCGTCGATCATCTCCGCAAGGCACGGCGGACCATGGTGAAGCATGTCGGGCAGCAACAGCGCGAACGGCTCGTCTCCGACGATGTCACGGGCGCACCACACGGCATGACCGAGACCGCGGGGCGCCTGTTGGCGTGTGAAGCTGGTGCGGCCTGCGTCCGGAAGTTCGGCGAGAAGCTCCTCCAGCTCCCGGGTCTTCTTCTTCCCTGAGAGAGTCGACTCGAGTTCGAACTGGTGATCGAAGTGATCCTCGATGCAGGCTTTGCCGCGCCCCGTCACGAAGACGAAATGTTCGATGCCGGCCGCGCGGGCTTCGTTGACGACGTGCTGGATGACAGGGCGATCGACGACCGTAAGCATTTCCTTTGGCACCGCCTTGGTGGCGGGCAGGAAACGCGTTCCAAGTCCGGCCACGGGAAATACGGCTTTGCGAATGCGCTTAGGTTTGGACATCAGGTCACCGAGAAAATTGCTGGGAAAACGCGAGCGGCACGGAACCGCCCTGGAGGGGAGGGAACTGAGACTATATCCAATGTTGCGGGGGTGGCGGGCAAGCCCCGGGGGTGGCAGTCCCGAGAGGGAATATCAAGGAGGTTAAAGTGTTCCACCAGTTGGCGCAAAAGTGAGGCCGTTTTGAAAAATGATAGGACGGTAGCCCCTCAAACGGGTCTCAAAAAAGCCCGGAATCGCAGACACGGAGTGGGCTCGTTCGCTCCGGCGACGAAAGCGCCTGCAGGAAGTATAGTTTGCGCATGAACATTCAACCTCGTGCTCGTTCCGCATCGATCGGTTCGAGGATTTTTACCATCGCGCTCGCAGGCATGCTGGTTGTGATGGCGGCCATTTTTGCCTCCAGGTCCGCGTCGGCCGATGCGAAACTTGACGCGTGGATCGAGGGGCTTTGGCCCGAGGCCGAGGCGGCCGGCGTTTCGCGTGCAACCTTCGATAAGGCGCTCAAAGGTTTCACGCCGAATCTGAAAATTCCGGATCTCGACCTTCCCGGCCGTCCTTCGAACGATGCCACTGGGCAGGCGGAGTTCACGCGCGCGCCTTCCGAGTATCTCGACCGCGCCTATCTCTTGCGCCTTGCGACGACCGGCAAGGACCTGCTCGTCAAGCATCAGGCCACACTGGAAAAGATTGAGCGCGAGCTTGGCGTCGATCGCTACTCGGTCCTCGCCATATGGGGCCGGGAGACGGCCTTCGGCAGCCACAAGCTTCCCCACGACGCCATCAACGTCGTGGCGACGCTCGCCTATCTCGGAAAGCGGAAAGATGTCTTCCGCATCGAGTTGATCGCGGCGCTCAAGATGCTCGAGTCCGGAGTGCCGCGCGCGATGATGCGCGCCTCATGGGCCGGCGCCATGGGCCTGACGCAGTTCATGCCGAGCGAATATTTCAAGCATGCGCACGATCTGGACGGCGATGGCAAGACCGACATTTGGAATTCCGTCCCCGATGCGCTGGCGTCCGCAGCGAGTCAGCTCAAGGGCAAGGGCTGGGTCGCGGGGCAGACCTGGGGCTATGAGGTCAAGCTCGCGCCGCAAGCGGACTGCGCCTTTGAAGGCCCTACGCAGGAACGCACCATCGCCGAATGGGCAAAACTCGGCTTGAAGCGCGCCAACGGCCGCCCCTGGACTCAGGATCAGCTCGCGCTCAGCGCCTACATGATGAGTCCGGCGGGCGGATACGGCCCATCCTTTCTTGTGCTGGAAAATTACAAGGTCATTCGCCGCTACAACATGTCGGATCTCTACGCCGTGTTCGTCGGCAACCTCGCGGATCGCATTGCGGGTGGTGGGGACTTCGCAACGCCTTGGGGCGGAACGGGTCCCCAGAAAACCCGTAACATCGAGGAAATCCAGGAACGACTCAGGGCCTTGGGCTATGATGTCGAAAAGATCGACGGCAAGGTTGGCTCGAACACCCGCAAGGTCATCGGTCTCTACGAACGCGCCAACAACTTGAAGGTTGACTGTTGGCCGTCTGATACCGTTCTTGATCACATGCGAAGATCCGCTTCGCGGTAAGGTGTGCGAAGGCCGCGGCGAGCGGCAGTGGGCCGGAAGACTGAAAAATAGCCGGGAAGGCATGCACGCGCGCTTCACGTTTTCGCTGATGGTCCTGCTCGCAGCGCTGCTCGCGGCGGCGATTCCGGCTGCGGCTCAGGAAGACCCGGCCGGCGCAAGCTTCATTACGCCGTTTCCGCCCGGAGACACCTACAACCTGGTGATGATCGGCGATGATCTGGCGGAGGGCCTTCTCGCTGGCGCCGTTGAAGTCTTCCAGAAGGATCCGCGTCTCATCGTCCGCAACACGCATCTCTCCATCAACGGGTTGATGCGGCCGGACTTCGACCAGAAGCTCCAAGACCTCGATAGCCAGTTGAAAGATGCGGCGCCGCAGATCGCCATTTTGATGCTTGGAGCCTGGGACCGCGTTTCCGTGCGCGATCCGGCAACGGGCAAGCGCTTAATGGTCGGCACAGATGGCTGGCGCCGGGAATACGCCGCGCGCAGCGACCGCCTGTTGAAGGCGCTTCGTAAGCGCAACATCTCGGTCTACTGGGTCGGCCTTCCAAACGTTCGCCGCTATGACGCGAACGAAGACGTGCAGACGATGAACAGCCTGCTGCGCGAACGCGTCTATCTGAATGGCGCAAAGTATATCGACAGCTACGCCGGTTTCGCCGACGAGAACGGCGGCTACAGCGCCTACGGCCCCGACATTACCGGTAAGATCCGTCTGCTGCGTTCAGGTGACGGCGTTTACTTCACTTGGGAAGGCAATCGCAAGCTCGCTTACTTCGTCGACCGCGAGCTGCGCCGCGATATCACGCAAGCCAAGGCCGATCGCGCGATTCCACTAGATGGCAACGAGGCCGAACAGCAAAAGGTCAATCCTGAGGCTGCGAAAAACGCCAATCCGGCACCGGGCGCGAGCCCATCTGCGGCCGCCCCGGGAGCAGAAGGTCCCGCTGGCGCGGCGGGCGCCAAGCAGGACGCGAGTGGCGCAGGCGATCAGAAGGCCGATAACGGCCGGATCAATTTGCGTATCGTGAGCGAAGGGGGACGCGAGGAAATCGTTGCGCTCGATATCGTGCGTCCGGCAATTCCGGCATCGGTCATCGCGCTCGTCACGCGCCGCGAAAGCTCAGATCGCGCGTCCCAGCTCGGTGAATCCGTAACCGACCAGATTTCGGGCGGCCTCACCGTCATGAGCACCGTCGCATTGGCCACGGGAGCGGGCCGCGATGGTCGCCGTCGGCTCGCGCCCTCTCAGGCGCCGTATTTCCGTGTGCTGTTCAAAGGCGAGCGGTTGCCGCCGAAGCCGGGACGCGCAGACGACGCATCCTGGCCGCGTCCGGCTCCGCCGCCGGAAGCAGCATACTTCCCCGCGGCAGATCCAGTGGAAACTGGCGCGACGGCTGTGGACGAGAAGCCGGCCAAACCGAACGCAGCACAGCGCCGCAAAGCGCGCGAATAGCTCGCGTCAATTTTCGCGACCGGGACGGGAGCCCGCTTGGCTCCCCGTCCCGGCGCGCTCTTGTCATTCTTCGTCGGAAATCTTTGCAGGGCGCCGGCGGCTGCGTTCAGCGCGTGCAGCACCGTTCTTCTTGTCGACCAACTCGTCCAGACGGCGGTCTGCGGCATCGAAAGCATCTCTCAATGCGATCTTGAGATCCTCTTGCGCCTGTCCGACGGCGGACTCATGCGTGACGATGAGCGGCGCTGCGCCGGGAATGCCGATGTCGATCTTGATCTCGTAGGTCTTGCCTTTGTGGGAGTGCTTATGAGGAGCCGCAACGACGACGCGGCAGTGTGTCATGCGGTCGAAGTGTTTCTCGAGCTTGGCCGCTCGCTCCGCGATCTTTGTTTCGATTGCGGGACTCTTGTCGAGCCCTTTGAACGAGATTTCAAGCGGAGTGTCCATGTGAAGATCCCTTCAAGTTGGGTGACGAAACAAAAGCGTCACACACTTGATATTAGACCTCGACTTGGCCGCATCAAGGAGAGAATGGGTGCAACTTTAGCCCGTAGGTAAAGAGGAGCTACAGCGCTTCAGCGCGGCAGCGTCGTGTTACCCATCAGGTACTTGTCGATAGAACTTGCCGCCTGACGGCCTTCGCGGATGGCCCACACGACAAGCGATTGTCCGCGCCGGACGTCGCCGGCTGCGAAGAGCTTGCCGCTACCGGGAAGGCGATAGTCGCGTTCGTTCGCATCCACACCCTTGAAGCGCCCGCGAGCCACCTCTTCGAGGGCGAGTCCGGAAAGCACGCCGCCGTCGGCCGGACCCGAGAAGCCCATCGCGAACAACACGAGCTCCGCTTCGAGCGTTGCGTCCGTTCCCGGAATGGGCTGCATCTTTGAGTCAACCTGCACATAGTGCAGCTTCTTCACCTTGCCGCCTTCGCCCGAGAAGCCCGTGGTCGAGACAGAGTACTCGACGACAGCGCCCTCGGCCTGCGACGACGAGATGCGAAGCTTCAGTGGCCAGTTCGGCCAGGAGAGCGTTTTATTCTCCTTCACCGGCGGCTTCGGCATGATCTCGAGCTGTGTGACCGATTTCGCACCTTGCCGGAATGACGTGCCGATGCAGTCCGAGCCGGTATCGCCGCCGCCGATCACGACCACATGCTTGCCCTTCGCCGAGATTTCCTTCGTGCCGGGAAGCTGCGCTTCGTCGGCGACGCGGCGGTTCTGCTGCGTCAGGAAATTCATCGCGTAGTGAATGCCGTCGAGATCGCGTCCGGGGGACTTCGCAAAGAAGTCGAACGGAGTTTCCGATCCCATCGCCAGCAGCACGGCATCGTGCTGTGCTTCGAGATCTCGCGCGGAGATGTCTTTGCCCACATTGACGTTGCAGTGGAAGACCACGCCCTCGGCTTCCATCTGCGCCTGACGGCGCGCGACGATGTGCTTTTCCATTTTGAAGTCTGGAATGCCGTAGGTCAGCAACCCGCCGGGACGCGCATTCTTTTCGTAGACGTGCACGTCGTGGCCTGCGCGAGCGAGCTGTTGTGCAGCCGCGAGGCCTGCGGGGCCAGATCCGATAATCGCGACCTTCTTGCCTGTTTTCGTCTCCGGAGGTTGCGGCGTGATCCAGCCGTTCTCGAATGCACGATCAGCGATCGAGTATTCGATCGACTTGATGGTCACCGGCACGTCGTCGATGTTGAGCGTGCAGGCCGCTTCGCACGGCGCCGGACAGATGCGTCCCGTCACCTCGGGAAAGTTGTTCGTCGAGTGCAGGTTCTCGGCAGCGACTTTCCAGTCGCCACGATAGACGAGGTCGTTCCAGTCAGGGATCTGGTTATTGACGGGGCATCCGCTATGGCAAAAAGGGATGCCACAGTCCATGCACCGCGACGCTTGCGTTTTGACGTTCGTGTCTGCGAGCGGCACGACGAATTCGTGCCAGTGCTTTACGCGCTGCTCGACAGGCTCGTACGTACGATCCGCACGCTGGAACTCAAGAAATCCGGTCGGTTTTCCCATAGTCGTCGACTCTTCTTTCTGATTTCAAGCCTGCGCGGGTACAGTCGTAGCCGCTGCTTGCGCTTTCGCAAGCTCGGTGAGCGCACGCCGGTATTCGAAAGGCATGACCTTCTTGAACTTCGGCACGTAGTTCGCCCAGTCGGCAAGGATCGTCTTTGCCTTGGTCGAGTTGGTGTAGTGCGCGTGGCGCACGATGAGCGCGTGCAGCCGCTCAAGATCCTGCTCGCGCATGTCGAGCATGACCTCGGCAAGCTGACGGGTCACTTCACCGTTGCTCTTGGCCAGCTTCTCGATCATCGCCACGTCGATCGCGAGAGACTCGATCTCGACCATCTCTTTGTTGAGACGCGTATCGAGGTCGCCGGCCTCGTCCAGGACGTAGGCGACGCCACCCGACATACCGGCCGCGAAATTGCGTCCCGTCGGACCGAGCACGACGACCACGCCGCCAGTCATGTACTCGCAGCCATGATCGCCCGTACCCTCGACGACCGCATAGGCGCCAGAGTTGCGCACGGCGAAGCGTTCACCGGCGACACCGCGGAAGTAGCACTCGCCGGTGATCGCGCCGTACATCACCGTATTGCCGATGATGATGCTCTGCTCAGGAACGATGCCCGAGAGTGCGCTAGGCCGGACGATGATCTTGCCGCCAGAGAGGCCCTTGCCGACGTAGTCGTTGCCTTCACCGACGAGATCGAGCGTGAGGCCGCGCGCGGCCCAAGCGCCGAAGCTCTGTCCGGCGGTGCCCTTGAACGTCAGCCAGATCGTATCCTCAGGCAGGCCAGCATGGCCGAAGCGCTTGGCGATCTGACCGGAAAGCATGGTGCCGGCCGTGCGATCGGTGTTCTTAATCGTGAACTCTTGCTTCACCGGCTTCTTTGCGTCGAGCGCCGGCATCGCGACCTTGATGAGCTCGTTGTCGAGCACCTTTTCGAGGCCGTGATTTTGCTCTTCGCAATGATAGATCGCCACGCCCTTGGCAGGGTGCGGTTTGTGGAAGACCTTCGAGAAGTCGAGGCCGCGCGCCTTCCAATGATCGATGGCGCGATCCTTGTTGAGCCAGTCGGTCTGGCCGACCATGTCGCTGAATTTGCGGTAGCCCATCGCCGCCATGATCTCCCGTACCTCTTCGGCGACGAAGAAGAAGTAGTTGATGACGTGCTCGGGTTGACCGGTAAAGCGGGCGCGAAGAACCGGGTCCTGTGTCGCGACACCGACCGGGCACGTGTTCAGGTGGCACTTGCGCATCATGATGCAGCCGGCGGCGATCAGCGGCGCCGTCGAGAAACCGAACTCGTCGGCACCGAGCAGCGCGCCGACGATGACGTCACGGCCCGTGCGCAGACCGCCGTCCACCTGAACGGCGATGCGGCCGCGCAGACGGTTCACGACCAGCGTCTGATGTGTCTCGGCGAGGCCGATTTCCCATGGGCTACCGGCGTGCTTCAGCGAGGTGAGCGGAGAAGCGCCCGTGCCGCCTTCGAAGCCGGAGATCGTCACGTGATCGGCGCGCGCCTTGGCAACGCCGGCGGCGACAGTGCCCACACCGACTTCCGACACGAGCTTCACCGACACCAGGCCGTCGGGATTGGTGTTCTTGAGATCGAAGATCAGCTGCGCGAGGTCTTCGATCGAATAGATGTCATGATGCGGAGGCGGCGAGATGAGTCCGACGCCCGGCGTCGAGTGGCGCACCTTGGCGATGGTCGCATCGACCTTGTGCCCAGGCAGCTGGCCACCTTCGCCAGGCTTCGCGCCTTGCGCCATCTTGATCTGCATCATGTCCGAGTTGACGAGGTACTCGGCGGTAACACCGAAGCGGCCCGACGCGACCTGCTTGATTGCCGAGCGCATGCTGTCGCCGTTCGGGAGCGGCTTGAACCGGTCCGCCTCTTCTCCGCCTTCGCCCGTGTTGGACTTGCCGCCGATGCGGTTCATGGCGATCGCGAGCGTGGTGTGCGCTTCGCGCGAGATCGAGCCGAAACTCATCGCACCGGTTGCGAACCGCTTCACGATCTCGGAAGCGGATTCGACCTCGTCCAGCGGAACGGGTTTGCGCCCCATGCTGTCGGCCGAGCGAATGCGGAACATGCCGCGGATCGTGAACAGCTGTTCGGACTGCTCGTTGATGGCACGCGAAAAGTCGCGGAATTTCTGCGGAATCTTGCCATCCTTGGCATCGGCCGGATCGGTCGAGCGAACCGCATGCTGCAGATCGGCGACCACATTCGGCCGCCAGACGTGGGCTTCGCCGCGCACGCGGTAGGCGTAGTCGCCACCCACATCGAGCGCGTTTGCGAGCACCGGCACGTTGCCGAACGCCGCCGCATGGCGGTCGAATGTCTCGCCCGCGATTTCACGCATGCCGATCCCCTCGATCTGGGTATGCGTGCCTGTGAAGTACTTGCGTACGAACGGGGTCCTGAGACCCACGGCGTCGAAGATCTGTGCGCCGCAGTAGGACTGATAGGTCGAGATGCCCATCTTGGCCATGACCTTCAGCAGTGCTTTGCCAATGGCCTTGATGTACTTCTTTTTCACGTCCTCGGGAGTGAGATCCGCGCCAAGCTCCGGTGCCATGACGGCGAGCGTATCGAAGGCAAGGTACGGGTTGATCGCTTCGGCGCCGTAGCCGGCGAGCGTGCAGAACTGATGCACCTCGTGTGCCTCGCCCGTTTCCACGACCAGGCCCACCGACGTACGCAAGCCCTGACGGATCAGGTGATGATGCACGGCACTCGTCGCCAGCAATGACGGGATCGGAATCCGGTTCGGTCCCGTCGCGCGGTCCGAGAGAATGATGATGTTGTAACCACCGGACCGCACGGCCTCTTCGGCCTCGGCACAAATGACGTCGACGGCCGGTGCCATTCCCGACGGGCCCTTCTCGACCGGATACGTGATGTCGATCGTGATGGATGCGAAGTGATTGTCTTTCACCTCGCCGATCTGGCGGATGCGCTCCAGGTCCTCGTTGGTGAGGATGGGCTGCGTCACCTCGAGGCGCTTCACCTTCGAGGTGCCCTCGAGATTGAGAATGTTGGGGCGCGGGCCGATGAACGACACGAGGCTCATGACGAGCTCCTCGCGGATCGAGTCGATCGGCGGGTTCGTCACCTGCGCGAAGTTCTGCTTGAAATAGGTGTGAAGCAGTTTCGACTTGTTGGACAGCGCCGAGATCGGCGAGTCGTTACCCATGGAGCCGATGGCTTCCTCGCCCTTGGCGCCCATCGGGGTCAGGAGAAACTTGAGGCTTTCCTGCGTGTAGCCGAAGGTCTGCTGCAGATCGAGCAAAGCGATATTGCTGCGCCGGGCCTCGCTCTTCTTGTTGGAGAGCGGAAGGTCGGAGACCATGATCTGCGTGCGCTTCACCCAGCTCTCGTAGGGGTGCTTTGCCGAGAGTTCGGCCTTCAGCTCCTCGTCCGAGACGATGCAGCCCTTCTCAAGGTCGATCAGCAGCATCTTGCCGGGCTGCAAGCGCCACTTCTTGACGATGTCCTGTTCCGGCACGACGAGCACGCCGGCTTCCGAGCTCATGACCACCATGCCGTCCTTGGTGACGACATAGCGCGCCGGTCGTAGTCCGTTGCGGTCGAGCGTGGCGCCGATTTGGCGGCCATCGGTAAACGCCATCGCGGCCGGGCCGTCCCACGGCTCCATGAGGCACGCATGATATTCATAGAAGGCACGCCGCTTGGCGTCCATTTGCGGGTTGCCGGCCCACGCCTCGGGGATCAGCATCATGGCGGCATGCGCGAGGCTGTAGCCGCCCATGACCAGGAATTCGAGTGCGTTGTCGAAGCACGCGGTGTCGGACTGGCCCTCGTAGGAAATGGGCCACAGCTTGCTGATGTCGTCGCCGAACAGCGGCGAAGACACGGACGCCTGGCGTGCCGCCATCCAGTTGACGTTGCCGCGCAGCGTGTTGATTTCACCGTTGTGCGCAACCATCCGGTAGGGGTGTGCGAGCCTCCAGGACGGGAAGGTGTTCGTCGAGAAGCGCTGATGCACGAGCGCCATCGCGGAGATGACGCGCGAGTCCGCAAGGTCCTTGTAGTACGAGCCAACCTGATAGGAGAGGAACATCCCCTTATAGACAACCGTACGGCTCGACAGGCTCACCGTGTAGTGGCCGATGTCGCGGCCCTTGTAGGTGTTGTGGGTCGCGTTCGAGACGATCTTGCGCACGAGATAAAGGCGGCGCTCGAACTCCGTCTCGCTCATGCCCTTGGGGCGAGCGATGAAAATCTGACGGTGAACAGGTTCTGTCGCACGGACGAGTTCAGAGAGGCAGGAGTTGTCGACCGGCACCGCGCGCCAGCCAAGAAGTTCGAGGCCTTCTTCGCGCAGGATGCGCGTCCACACGCCCTGACAATGCAAGTCGAGGCGCTCATCCTGAGGCATGAAGACCTGACCGACCGCGTAGTGCTGCGGCTCGGGAAGCTTGAAACCGATCTTCGCGCATTCCTCGCTGAAGAACGCGTGCGGGATCTGAATGAGCATGCCAGCGCCGTCACCTGCCAGCGGGTCGGCTCCAACAGCGCCGCGATGCTCGAGATTGCACAGCATTTTGATCGCGTCGGAAATCACGCGATGCGACTTCTCGCCCTTGAGATTGGCAATGAAACCGACGCCGCAGGCATCACGTTCGAAGGCAGGGTCGAAAAGGCCCTGAGCTTCCGGACGCTCGAAGCTGCCGTTCATGGGCGTGACGTTGGTCATAGGCGTAGTCCTCGGGTGATCAAGGCAATCCGGCAGCATCTGGCGCCGGCTTTGTGGCATCGGCGCAAATCTGTGCGCTCGCGATGCTTCGTACGTGTGCCCGCGCCGAGTCGACGGCGCTAGACGATATCCTGCACAGGATAGGCCGCCCGGTCATCCGGGGGGCAACCGCTCACGAGACGTGACAGTTTCGCGACCACCGCAATCAATCTCCGCCAACGCTGGCAACCGCATGGGCCAAGCGCCGTTCGATGCCGAAAGGGCAAAAAGACTGCCCACGTCCAACTTAACGTAGGAGCCAAGATCCGCACAAAGGACAGCAATGCTGACCTTTTAAAGGAATGTTGCAGATTTTTCCCTGCAACACAAGCGGCATTGAAGACGGCAAGACGTCAAAAAAAGGCGGCGGCAAAAATGCCGCCGCCCAGTGGGACGGGAACCATCCTGGGAGGTGTCTGGTATCCGCCTTAGGAAGTCTGTGCCTCGAGGTGTTTCGGGGTGACGCTTGAACCGATGGGGATCGTCCGCGGGCGCATGCGCTCCGGGATGTTCCGCACGAGGTCAACATTGAGAAGACCATCTTTGAGATCAGCGCCCTTCACCTCCACATAGTCGGCGAGCTGGAACCGGCGCTCGAAGCTTCGGCTCGCAATCCCGCGATGCAGATAGCGGCGCTCGCTGCCTTCTGCCGGCTCGGGCTTCTTCTCGCCGCGGACCGTAAGCGTACTTTCCTTCACGTCGACTTTGATTTCGTCGGATGCGAAGCCGGCGACAGCCATGGTGATGCGATACTCGTTATCGCCGAGGCGCTCGATGTTGTAGGGCGGGTAGGGCGCATCGACGTCTCCGCCCGTGACGCTGTCGAGAAGCTGCGCAAAGCGGTCGAAACCGACGGTGGAGCGATAGAGGGGGGCCAAATCGAAATGTCGCATGACGTTAGTCCTCCTAAAGAAGCGACTGGTTGGGATCCGCCCGTCGTGGGCCGGATCTCTCAGTGAAGCGCACCCGCATGGGGCGTGCGCACCAGAGGATTTAGGTGCAGTCGAGAGGGCTTCAAGGGGGGACTTAGCGACAAGTTTGAGAGCACGAGGCCGATTGGCCACCCCGCCGAAAATGTTCGCGAAAACCAAATGCCTTCATCTGGCGTTCATGTGCGGGCGCCGAAATTGAGAGGCACTTTTGGCGTCCTTCCCAGACGTTCAAGTCCGCATCGACATCGGAGTTAGCCATGAAAGCGTCACCCATGAAGGCTTGCCTCGTAACGGCGGCCGTCGTGATCTCTGCGCTGCCGCTGGCACGCGTCGCGTCTGCTGCCGATCTCTATGGAGAAAGCTATGCGGAGCCCCCCTATGATGACGGCGGACAATATGGGGACGAGGGCTACGACGACCGCGAGCCGCCGCCGCAGGACCGCTATGGCGAAGCTCCCTATCGGCGCGGACCGGGCGAGTCTCTGCCTGGATCGATCAAGGACGGCTATCCCGTGCCCGTCCCTCCGCCGCGCTACGGTGAGCGCGCACCGGAGCGTTATGTACCGGCGCGTCCTGAGCGTTATGCGTGCCTCGATCGCTGGCAGATCAGACAGCAACTTCGGCGCGATGGCTGGGTCGACATCCGTCCTATGGGCGGGGAAGGCGGAATCGTAAGCATTCGAGCGCGTCGTTTTGACTCAGGGCGCGTATTTCAGCTTCGCGTCGACCGCTGCTCCGGCTCGGTCCTTGCCGCGCGACCTCAGTACTTGAGAACGTTCGCCTATCGCGACTGGCGCTGGGACCGCGGCTACTAGCCTGAACCCCTAGAACCAGAACTGGGCCGGAGCCCCGACGTGTTCTCGGCTCTTCTCTTGCATGCAAGACCATGATCGCTTTGGACCCTAGTCGCCCCGATCGCCGCGCCGCCTATCAGGCGCGGCGTGAATTGGCGGCGCAGGAAAAGTCCGAAGCGTGAATCATCGGTCTCATCAATGACCTGGAGCGTGATTTCGATTCAATCAGAAACAATCACGCTCCAGATGCCGCGTGCCGCTCCCGGTGCTATCTTCCGGGAGTGATTTGCGAAGCGGGGTCTGAAGCATGAAGCTCGTAGCGCTGGCCAAGAATCCGGTGCCAGGCGGTGCCGTCCCCGGCGAGCTCAAAGCCAGTGACGGCACGCGCTTGCGGTTCGTGCGCTGGGACGCGACGCGCGGCCCGCGACGCGGGACAGTCTGCCTGTTCGGCGGGCGCGGCGAGTTCGCCGAAAAATATTTCGAAGTGGTCGCCGATCTGCGCCGGCGTGGCTTTGCCGTCGCCACAATGGACTGGCGCGGACAGGGCGGTTCCTCTCGCCCGCTTGCCGATCCTCGCAAGGGGCACGTCAACTCCTTCAGCGAATACGATCGCGACCTCACGCTCTTCATGAAGGAGATCGTGTTGCCGGATTGTCCGCCGCCCTTTATGGCGCTGGGGCATTCCAT
The DNA here is from genome assembly GCF_036262015.1 of Hyphomicrobium sp. GTDB lineage: Bacteria > Pseudomonadota > Alphaproteobacteria > Rhizobiales > Hyphomicrobiaceae > Hyphomicrobium_C. The sequence continues at coordinate 505,224 of NZ_DATAJR010000004.1, forward strand.
GGGCGCCAACATTCTCCTGCGCAATGCCGGCCGTCCGGGTTCGTGGTTCGAGCGCATGATTCTGTCCGCGCCGATGATCGCCTTTGCTGACAACAAGGTTGGCTATCCGCAGTCGATTGCGCGCGCTTACGCGGAAGCGGGCTGTCTGCTGGGGTTCGGTCGCAGCTACGTCAAAGGGGGATCCGACGTTGTGGTCGAGCAGGGCCCGTTCGAAGGCAATCAGCTGACCTCCGATCGTGAACGCTGGTATCGCAACAAATCGGTGCTCGATACCAATCCTGCACTGGGACTTGGCTCGCCGACAGTTGGTTGGCTCCGCGCGGCCTATCGGTCCATGGGGCTTGTTTCCGCGCCGGACTATGCGGGCTCCGTTCGGGTCCCCATGATGATCTTCGTTGCCGGAAAGGACGAGATCGTGTCCTCGCGCGCCATTGAGGATTTCGCCGTCGGCCTCAAGGTCGGAACGCATGTGCTGCTTCCGTCTGCGCGCCACGAAATCCTGCAGGAGGCGGATTCGATCCGCCTGCGTTTCTGGGCCGCGTTCGACGCCTACATGGGGCTCGACGAACGCGTCGCCTAACGCTTCAGCGATTGAGCAGCTTGAGCGCGCGGGCATGCAGCGCCGGGTCGCCCGACGCAACGATACGCCCGCCGGCTGTAGCGGGACGACCGTCCCACGTCGTGATGCGGCCGCCGGCGCGTTCGACGATGGGGATCAGCGCGACCACGTCATAGCTCTTCAACCCTGCTTCCACGACGAGATCGACGAAACCCGCTGCGAGCAAGCAATAGGCGTAGCAGTCCCCGCCATAGCGGGTCATGCGGACAGCCCGCTTGACGCGCCCGAAGCCGTCTTCCTCTGCGCCACGTTCAAAGAGATCCGGGCTCGTCGTCATCATCAGCGCGTCCGAGAGTTGCGGACAGGCTCGCGTCCGCAGCTTGCGCGGCTTGCCTGATGCTTCGCGGAGGTAGGAAGCCTTCTCTGCCGACCAGTAGCGTTCGCGAGTGAACGGCTGGTCCATCATGCCGAGCACAGGCGTGCCCTCGTGCAGCAGACCGATCAGCGTGCCCCACATCGGCGTGCCCGTGATGAACGAGCGCGTTCCGTCGATGGGATCAATGATCCATTGCAAAGGCGAGTCGGGGCGCTCGCTCCCGAACTCTTCCCCGACGATGCCGTGCCCCGGAGCGCGTTGGCGAATCAAGCGCGAGATGGCCCGCTCAGCGCCCTGATCGGCTTTCGTGACCGGATCGAACGCATCGGCCGATGCCTTGTTGGCGACTGCGATCGTTTTGCGAAATTGCGGCCGTATCACTGCGCCCGACCTATCGGCCAAATCATGGGCGAGGGCGAGAAGAGGTGAAAACCGCGAACCGGTCGGGAAAGTCACGATTATTATCCAAGGCTTAAGTTGAGGCGTATGTAACCGAGTTACGGCAGGAAGCAACCCGAATGAGAATTACATCTATTCCGAGTAGAAGTGTTGCTTGAACGTTTCCTGTTGCGGGTCCGCATCATATTCACTGCAAATACTGACGCAGAACATCCGTAAGTTGCCGCAAGAGACGAACAGGCGCATACCGATTGTGCGGTTTCGAAGGAGCACTTCTTCGCCACCGCAGCCCAATACGGGCGTTTCCTCCCTAGACTTGGGCCGTTCGCTCGCTCGAACGGCCTCTTTTTGGAGGAAGCCTCATCACCTCAAGCAAACTGCCTATATGTCGAGCTGCCGGGGCCGTGCCCGTGCGCTGATCTTCGCGCTTGTAATGGCAGCTCTGCAGTTTTTGCACTTTCCTTTCTGAAACGTACATCCGATATTTTGCAGTGCGACATCAGTCGAGCTGGGCTCGACCTGTCGCAGCCCTCCTTGGGCGTTTCCTCCCTAGACTTGGGCCGTCCGTACCTGGACGGCCCTTTTTTTGTCCTGGCGGGACGTGCGACGCTTCAACGCACAGAAACAAAAGAGAAATTTCGACGCACCTTGGCGCGGCTGCCGGTGGCCGGTTCAGTGTTACCGATCGGTACTAGTATCTCAACAACTTAGCGCGCCGCAGCAATAATATAGAATCACCACCTTGTAGTTTGCGGCATTGCAACATAAGTTTGGATCGTGAGATCGGGCATGGCCAAGCGGTCGTCCCCGGGATCACGAGCCCTCCTTGGGCGTTTCCTCCCTAGACTTGGGCCGTCCATTTGGGCGGCCTTTTTTTTGCGAGCTTCGGAGAGCGGCTTTCCGGCGGACCTATTCCGCGGCGGCGCGCTGTTCGAGGAGCGCGGGAAGCGACGCGAACAGCATGCCGGCGATCCGCGTCAAGTCGTGTTTGAGAGGACCGAAGCCGCGCGTGGGGGTCAGTCGAGCCTCGTCCAGGTACAGTGCGCGGTTAATCTCGATTTGCACCGCCTGTACACCGCGATACGGTCGCCCGTAGTGCTCCGTGATGTAGCCGCCGGCATAGGGACGGTTGAGCTGCACGTCATATCCCTCGGCGACAAGCGTATCTCGCAGATAGCGTGTCAGCTTCGGATCGCACGCAGCACCAAAACGATCGCCCAAGACGAAGTCGGGACGCGGACCGCTGCTCTGGGTCATCTGCGCCGACGGCATCGAGTGGCAATCGATAAGAATGGCGTAGCCGAATTGCGCCTTGGTCTGGGCAATCAAGCCCTGTAGCGCTTCGTGGAAGGGGAAGTACAACTGATCGATACGCTCGAGCGCTTCGTTGACGGCGATCCGCGAGCGATAGATTTCTTCCCCGTCAGCGACGATGCGCGCGATCGTGCCGAGACCGCCGACGACGCGCACGGATTGGCTGTTTGCATAGTCGGGCAGGGGATCGGCGAACAGCTCCGGATCGAGCTCGTACGGCTCGCGGTTGACGTCGAGATACGCGCGCGGAAAACGCGCAGAGATGAGGGGCACACCCAACTCGGCGGCGCCCAGGAACAGTTCGTCGACGAAACAATCCTCGGATTTCCGCAATGTCATCGGATCCAGACGAGACTGGTCGAGAAATGCGCGCGGATAGATGCGGCCCGAATGAGGAGAGCACAGCACGAATGGGGCACTCTGAGCCTGTGGAGCGAGGATAGTGAACGGCGGCTCGAGTTCGGCGCTGATAGGGGAGAAGTTGGGCGCGGTCATCTGATCCTGTTTACGACAAGGGCCTCATCGCATCCTGCGTGTCTCATGTTGGCACGTCTAACGCGCCGCTCTCCATATTTGCCGAAGCGGCCCGACGACGCAGAGACGCGGCAGGAATGGAGCAGTGTGCCAACCTCGAACATTGCTGTCCACGGCGCGTGCGCCATTTCTCGTGCCCGTCCCTGGAAAAAGTGCTTTAAACTGGGTTTTCAGCCTCTCCTGGCCCAGCTCTTGCTCTACTTTCGCAGTAGCGCACAGTTGAGCTGTGGCTTCACCTTACGTTTACCAAACTGGCGTCAGATTCATGTGCGCTCTGGCGCTTCCATCGATAAGTAGACATTCCGAGTATAAAATCCAATGACCGCCAAGCCCTCTCGTGTGCCGATGTGCAGAATTTTGCTGGCTGAGGACGATGACTCCATGCGCGGCTTTCTTGAGCGTGCATTGGGCAAGGCCGGTTACGAGGTCATCTCGTTTGCAAACGGCGAAGAGGCCTATGAGCGCATCCAGCAGGAGCCGTTCACCCTGCTGCTGACCGACATTGTCATGCCGCGCATGGATGGCATCGAGCTCGCCAGAAGGGCTGCGGAGATTGATCCCGAGCTCAAGATCATGTTCATCACAGGTTTCGCGGCCGTGATCCTGAATAACGAGACCACCGCGCCCAAGGAGGCGCGCGTGCTCTCGAAACCCTTCCACCTCAAGGACCTTGTGCGTGAGGTCGAGCGGCTGCTAGCCGCCTGAAATCCAGGCTTTTCAGGGGAATCCGCCCCCGGCTGCGACGCCTTCGCGGATAATTGGTTTCCTCCCTTGCCTCCTAGAGGCAATGCCAGTATAGGAGGCGCTTCCGAATGACTTTCCCGGCACGGATGGGCACTTAGCTCAGCGGTAGAGCACTACCTTGACATGGTAGGGGTCAGAGGTTCGATCCCTCTAGTGCCCACCATCCGCCTGGCCCGCAAACGGTGTACGACAATGAAAGTAAGAAACTCTCTCAAGTCCCTGCGGTCGCGTCATCGCGACAACCGCCTTGTGCGCCGCAAGGGTCGCATCTACGTGATCAACAAGACCCAGCGTCGCTTCAAGGCGCGCCAGGGCTAGTCACGCGCGATTCCAAAGTTAGCGAATGGAATATCCGCCCGGCACCGAGTGAGGTGTGCGGGCGGTTTTGCTTGCCAATTTCGATTTGGCATTCGGCGCCTTTGACGCATGAGCCCTAGGTCCCTATCTTCGGCGCATGACATCTTCGAACACTCGACGCCGCGTAAGCGGCCTTATCTCCGTGGCGCTGGTAACTGCAGCGGCTCCGGCGAACGTATGGGCCCAAACGGGTCTTACTTTGCCGGACGAGCCACGTGCCGTTCCGGCACCGGTTCCTGCGCCGGCTCCAAGCCCGGCTCCGGAGTCTCGCGGTCTTCCGCAGGGCCAGAAGGGCGCTCCTCAGAAGGAAGCCCAGGAAGACACGCCCGCGCAGCGTACCAAGCTTCTCGATGAGCTTTACGCGCGCCTGGCGACCGCGCCCGACGAGACGACCGCAGCTGAAATCGCTGCCGCCGTTGAACAGCTCTGGCAGCATTCGGGAAGTGCAACAGCGGATCTCTTGGTTGCGCGCGCGACCGCAGCCACCGAAGTGCAGCGCCGTGACCTCGCGATGCAGCTCCTGAATGCGGCTGTCGAGCTGCAGCCGGATTACGCTGAGGCTTGGAACCGGCGCGCTTATCTCTTTTACCTGCAGAATGACTACAAACGCGCCCTCGGCGACCTGCGCCGCGTCCTGGCGCTTGAGCCGCACCACTATAAGGCGCTCGAAGGGCTGGCCAACATCCTGCAGCATCTCGGTGAGAAGAAAGCCGCACTGGAAGCTTACGAAAGCCTGCTCAAAGTGAATCCGAACATGCCGGGTGCCAAGAAGGCGCGCGACGAGCTCAAGATCGAGGTCGAGGGGCAGGGGATCTAGCGCCGTCCAGAGCCACAAATGAAAATCCCGGACGCGCAGGAAGCGCTCCGGGATAATCACGACAGCGGTGCGCAAGCAAATCCGCTAAGGCGCGATCTTCGGCGGTGTGCGCCGCTCGACCGGCACCTTGCCGCCCGTCGGCACATAGTCCGGGCTGTGGCCGTCGGGGAGGCCATGCTCGTCGACGAAGGCAAGGCGGATCATATTGGTCGCGCCAGGCGAACCGAGCGGCACGCCGCAGGTGATGACCACACCCTGGCCCGGCTTCACGAAGCCCCCTTCGTAGGCAATGCGCGTCGCTTTGCGCACCATGTCCGCGAGATCTTCCGGATCGCCTGTGAGAACCGTCTCGATGCCCCACACCAAGGCAAGCCGCTGCGCCGTGCGCGCGATCGGTGTTAGGCCGATAACCGGCAGGTTCGGACGCTCGCGCGCAACGCGAAGCGCCGTCGAGCCAGTGGCCGTGTAGCACAGGATCGCGGCGACTTTGACTGTCTGCGAGATCGCATGCGCAGCCGCCGCGATGGCGTCGGCGCCGGTCGGCATGGGCGGAAACTCGATGGCGTGAATGAATGCATCGTAGCTCGGGTCGCGTTCGACCTCGTGCGCGATACGGCTCATCATCTCGATCGTTTCGACCGGATACTGGCCGACAGCGGATTCACCCGAGAGCATGATCGCGTCCGCGCCGTCGAACACGGCCGTTGCGACGTCGGACACTTCTGCGCGCGTCGGCATCGGCGACGACGTCATGCTTTCGAGCATCTGCGTCGCAACGACGATCGGTTTGCCTGCAGCACGGGCTTTGCGCGTGATGTACTTCTGCAAACCGGGCACACGCTCGACAGGCAGTTCGACACCGAGATCGCCACGAGCCACCATGAAGGCGTCGCCGGCTGCGATGATGTCGTCGATCTCGTCGATCGCAGAGGGCTTCTCGATCTTGGCCAGCACGGCGGCCCGGCCGTCGATAATGGCTTTGGCCTCGATGATGTCCTCGGCGCGCTGGACGAACGAAAGCGCGATCCAATCCGCGCCGAGCTTCAGCGCCAGATCGAGATCCTTGCGGTCTTTCTCGGTCAGCGGGCTGATGGGCAGCACGGTGTCGGGCATGCTGATGCCCTTGCGGCTCGACATGATGCCGCCGGTCACGACCTCGGCAACGATGCTTTTTCCGTCGACCTCAACGACGCGCATACGCAACTTGCCGTCGTCAATCAGGAGCATGTGCCCCGGTTTGACCGCGTCGAAGATGGCGGGATGGGGCAGGCTCACGCGCTGGGATGTGCCCGGCACGCCCGTCTGGTCGAACCGGAAATGCTCGCCCGCCTGGACGAGGGCTCGTCCGTCGACGAACTCTCCGAGGCGAAACTTGGGCCCCTGAAGGTCGCACAGAACGCCGATCGAGCAGCGGTGCTTAGCCGCGACATCGCGGATCGCACGGACCAGCGTATGGGCCGTTTCCGGGCTCGAGTGGCTCATGTTGATGCGAAAAACGTCGGCTCCCGCAAGAAAGAGGCGTTCGATCACCTCGGGAGCGGAAGACGCGGGTCCTAGCGTCGCGACGATCTTGACCCGCCTTTTGCGTCTCATTTGTCTTTTGCCTCTTTATTATCCGGATCGGTGAGGCGGACCGTCCACTCTTTTGCCTCTCCGGTGTCGACTTCAAAAAAGCCCGTGCGCTTATAGCCGCGTTTCGGGCAATCCTGAACACCCCGGATGGAGAAAGACTTGTCGGCGGTGCACATGAAGTTGGTACCCGCCCATTCACCGCCGCGATCGTAATCAACGGCGTGCACGTAGATAAACCGGCTCGGCACCGCCCCTTTCAAGAGGGTTTCGCAGGACTGCGACGCGATGTTCCACCACCCCTCGGTCGCCCAACCGTCCGGGTCCTGATAGCCGATCGACACCCCCACACGGCCGTGCGTGGCATTGCAGAACTTGAGGTCTGCCATGGCAAGCCGGGGCGAGACGGACAGTAGGATGGCCGCTGCGATCGGCAGGGGGAGGGCTTTGCGTATCATGGTTTCACGGGTGTCGCTGAGACGCGCATAGGAACCCGGCGCGACCGCCTTGCTGGGAAGGCGAAACGTTGGCAATGAAAGCGGCAGCTTTGAGGTTGGAGAGGGCGAGCCCCCCGAAGGCCGCGCCATTCAATGCCGGGACGTGACTTTGTGCAACCCCTGTTGGAGGGCGCAGCCACGGAAAGGGAAAGGTGTCGATGCGACCCGAAATGGCGTTTGACGAAGCCCAGCCCCGTTTGGCCGAAGGGCTGAACCGCTTGCCGGGCCGGCTGGACGTGGGAGTTGTTCTGCTGTGCGATCATGCGGAAAACACGTTGCCGGGAGAATACGGCGCATTGGGTTTGCCCCCATCCGAGCTTCAGCGCCACATCGCTTACGACATCGGTGCGAAAGGTGTGACCGAACGGCTGGCGGCTTCGCTGGGGGCACCCGCCGTCATGACACGGCTGTCCCGCCTCCTGATAGACTGCAATCGTGGCGAGGATGACCCTACGCTCATCATGCGCTTTTCGGATGGCGCGATCGTCCCCGGCAATCGCGTGTTGAGCACCGAGGAGCGCGCAAAACGCATAGGGCGCTACTACCGTCCCTATCACGCCGAAATCGCGAACCTCATAGATCATACGTTGAACAAAGGCGTGATCCCGATCCTCCTCTCGGTTCATAGCTTCACGCCGGGCTGGCGCGGGGTCGCGCGACCCTGGCATGCGGCGGTGCTCTGGGACAAGGACCCGCGCCTTGCCGTCCCGCTGCTCCAGGAGTTGAGAAAGGATCCGACATCGGTCGTTGGAGACAACGAGCCCTACTCGGGACGTCTCAAGGGGGACTGCCTCTGGCGCCACGGAACTTCGCGCGGCCTTGCTCACGCCATCGTCGAAATCCGCCAAGACCTCATCGTTTCCGAAGAGGGACAAGCCGAATGGGCGCAAAGACTCGCGGAAGCGCTGCGGAACATCCTTGCACAGGCCAATACAAATGCCGATTTAAGGCGGGTTCAGCACTACGGATCTCACACCGATTGAAAGGAAGAGCGGATGGCCGACATTGACCCAAAGACGACCGTCGAGCTGGAAGCCGCCGCCTATCGCCGCCTCGTCGCGCATTTGCGGGAGCGCACGGACGTCCAGAACATCGATCTGATGAATCTCGCCGGCTTCTGCCGGAACTGCCTCTCCAACTGGTACAAGGAAGCAGCGGACGAACGCGGTATCGCGCTCACGAAAGACGATGCCCGCGAGATTGTCTACGGTATGCCGTACAAGGAATGGCAGGCAAAATATCAGACGGAAGCTTCGCCTCAGGCCGCGGCAGCCTTCGCAAAGAACACGCCGCACGCGAAAGAGTGAGTCGCGCCCGCGCTCCATTCTCATCCACAGGAAATAATCTCTCTGGATGAAGCCGCCCCTCGCCTTGCCGCTGTGCCGTCCGGAGCCTAGCCTCCGCTTCATACGGGATCTGCAACCGGTGGATCCACGATGAGGATGAAGTGGGGGTAAAGGCATGACGACGCTTCAGGCTTCTGCGCAGAAGCAGCTTCGGCAGATGATCGAGAGCATCGAGCGTCTTGAGGAAGAGAAGAAGGCTCTGTCGGGCGACATTCGCGACAAGTATCTCGAAGCCAAAGGCCTCGGTTTCGACGTGAAGATTCTTCGACAGGTCGTTCGGCTGCGCAAGAAGAGCCAGACCGAGCGGGAGGAAGAGGAAAGCGTGCTCGAAGTCTATCTGCACGCGCTGGGCATGCTGGAGGGCGGCATGTCGGCGGACGCAGAGGCGGCAGCAGATCGCATGATCGCCGCCGAGTAAAACCCGCGCGCGAACGCAATATTGAGGGAAATAAAACGTCTCGGGCCGCTTCGGCGCACGGCCCGAGACGCTAACGACGAGGTGAAACCTGAGTTTCTCCTGCCGTATCCGGGAATGTTTTCCAACAATCGCGCTGTTCACGATCGTTTGTACTCTGCGACCATAGACCTCGGCAGAGATCAGGGCTAATCGTTATTTGTTTCTCTCCTGATCAGGTCGCCTTATGACGCAGGTCACACTCAAACAGATCCGCTATTTCGATGCGCTCGCGCGTGAGCTGCACTTCGGCCGCGCGGCCGACGCTTGCGCCGTGACGCAGCCCGCGCTCTCCATGCAGATTCACGAGATGGAACAGAACCTGGGGCTTGCGCTGGTCGAGCGTACGCGCTCGGGCGTTCAACTGACCGGGAAGGGACAAGAGATCGCCGCGCGCTGTTCGCGCATTCTCGGCGACGTCCGCGATCTCGTGGCTTATGCCCAGCACGCCAATAGCATCCTTGCCGGAACGCTCAGGCTCGGAGTCATCCCCTCTGTCGCGCCATATCTGCTGCCACCGCTGCTTCCGTTGCTGCGCGAAGCGTATCCTGAACTCGAGCTCCACGTGCGCGAGACTCAGACGCAGGTGCTGACCGACGAGTTGCTGGAAGGCAAACTCGACGTGCTTCTGCTCGCGCTTCCGGTCAAGCATCCGGATCTCACCAATCGGGTTTTGTTCGAGGACAAGTTCCTCCTCGCCGCTCCCAAGGAGCGGAAACTTTCCGGGCGCGTGCGTGCAACCAAGGAGCTGATCGAGCACGAGCGGCTTTTGTTGCTGGAGGAGGGGCATTGTCTGCGCGACCAGGCGCTGACGTACTGCAACCTGCAGCAGGTCGACGCGGTCAACACATTCGGCGCTTCGAGCCTTGCCACCATCGTCGAGATGGTCTCGGCTGGCTACGGCATCACCCTGCTTCCGGAACTGTCGATCTGCATCGAGGAACGCGGACGCGATATCACGCTGGTTCGCTTCGTCGAACCGGAGCCGTCGCGCACGATCGGCCTGGTCTGGCGTTCGACATCGCCAAGAACGCAGGACTTCGAGGAACTCGGGCGTCTTGTGACCAAGGCATGGAAGGAAGGGCCGCTCGTCGTCGCGCGCTCTGGAACGCGATCGCGCAGGCCGGTCAGCGCGCCTGGGTCTTGACCGCGCGCGAGACGAGGCGGGCATCCGGCGCAGGCAGCGGTGCTTCAACTGCTGCGGTCATCGCGTCGAGGTGAACGGCTTCGCCGCTGAACTCCTGTGCCCACGCCATCGCAGTTTGCTGGTGCTCGGCTCCGAAACGGAGCGGCAGCGCCGTCCCTTCATCGTCCAGCACGTCGAGCGTCGTTGACGGGTCGAGCGCCTCCATGGTGGCAAGCGCAGGGTCGTCGAACGACGCCGTCTCAGTCAGCAACGGCGCCAGCTCGAACGGGCGATACGACAGCTCGTCTGGATGATCTTCGTCATATTCCGGCGCCGCCATCCAGCCGCTTCGCCAGTCGGTTGTCCCATCTCCAAAGGGATGAGCGGAGGCAGGTGCCGCTGTAGGCGCCTCGGTGACCGCTTTGCCCTTCGTGAATGGCCAGTCCGGCGTCATCGACGCTGTCTTCATTGTCGTCGATCCGGTGATCAGCTTGGCCGGTTGCGCTGGCGGTGCCGGTTCGGGTTTGGCCTCAAGCGACGCAAGCTGAACCAGCATGTCGAGCCGTGAACGGTCAGAATCCGGAAGTCTGGCGACGAACTTCGACGGCCGGTCGACGGGCTTCGGCGCCGAGACGAGCGTGGGTTTCGGCTCGGCCACGGCTACGACTGACGGCATCGCGTCCGGTGCAACGTCAGCGGCCGGCGGCAGCGGTGCGCCAACGGCCATGCGCTGGCTCGCGGCTGGCGGCGGCGGGCGCACGGCGAGCGCGGGCTTCGGCGGAGCAGGCAACTTCGCGACCGCTTCCGCGACCTGGATATCGCCCTTCGGCGCATCCCGAAGCGCATAGAACGCGGTGACTTCCTGCACGAGATCCTTGCGGCGCTCGCGGGCAGACTTGACGTCTGCAGGCGAAATGGGGCGCCCGTCCGAGGGCTCATGCTTGGAGCGGCCGGACGGAAACAACAAAGCCAGCTCGTCACGCACCATGCGCGGCCAGTGGCGCACGCGTGCTGTATCGACATGGACAAACGGAATGCCGGAAGTCGGATAGTAACCGACGCCACCGCGCTCGCGGATCATCGCCGAGTAGCGCAGGCGCCGCACGGGAACGTCGGGAAACGCGATGTCGATCGCCTTGCCGGTGATGTGCTGGCTCTGGCTCGCCTGTCCGCCGCGCGTCTTGCGCAGCATCTCGTTCGTTCCCTGCGAGCGATAGCCGCAGATGATGCTGACGGGTTCTCGCGAGCCGAGCTCGCGGTGCATTTCCCAGATGATGTCGACGGTGTTGGGGTCGATCGCGATGGACTTGTTCTCGCGCCAGTCGCGCATGATCCAATTGATCTTCTCCATGGCCTCCGGTAGGAAGCGCCCATCCCTTTTGTATTGGATGGTCAGCGTTTCCTTCGTATGGATGTGGAAGAAGGAGATCGTGCGGTCATCGCCGGCCCACGCGCTCGCGACCTGCGAGGCCGCGGTCATGAAGAGCGCCGCGCCGAGTCCGAGAAACCGGCAGGTGTGTCCCGCCCATACGCCCAATAGAAATCCCCCGTCGAGATTGCCAAGGTTAAGGCTTTACGCCCCCGTTGATTAACGGTTGGTAACCCTGGAATGCGCGATGAAGAGGGCTTGCCCGCGGCATAAAAAGGGCAATTGCCCTGGCCCGAACGTGAAGTCCGGGCCTAGGGTTAATTTGACTGGCTAAATCTTAAAATCCGCCGAACAGATTATTCATGAAAGTTTCGAGCGGGTTGCCGGCCGCGTACTGCGGCTTCGGATAGCTGACGGGGGCCAGATGGTCAGCCCCGCGTGCAATCGCATCGAAACGGCCCTGCAGCGCCAGCACCACGCGCTCCTCATGCCCGTAAACATCCTTGAAGCGCATCACCTCGCCGGTGTCGGTCACGCGTTCGGTGAAGTACACGATGTGCACAGGGATCTTGGATTGAAGCGGAATCGGGTTCTCGATCGCCGGCCCGCCGGCGATTTCGGCGACCTGCTCCGGCGTCCAGCCCTTGTCGGCGGCAAGCACCAGCTCGGCGAACCTCTGCGGATTGCGAACGCGCACGCAGCCATGGCTGAACGCCCGGCTCGTCTTGTCGAAGAGGGTCTTCGTCGTCGTATCGTGCATGTAGACGATGTGCTTGTTGTGGAACGTGAACTTGAACTTGCCGAGCACATTGGTGGGGCCAGGCGGCTGCTGCACATCGTACTGGCGGATATCCGTTGAACCCCAGTCGACGTAGGACGGATCGACCGGACGTCCGTTGCGCGTCATGCGCAGTCCTTGCTTTTCGAAGTAGGTGCCGCCGCGTGCGAGGCTCGGATAGAGCTCCCGCACTTTGATCGAGTCCGGCACGTTCCACCGCGGGTGAAACGTCACCATATCCATGTCCGCGGTGAAGGTCGGCGTCTGCTTGTCGACGAGACCGGAGATGATGCGCTCCTCGTGCACGATCTTGCCATCATGCACGAACTGGAACGTGAACTCGGGAATGTTGACCCAGACATGATTGGCGCCGAGGTCATCCGGAATCCAGCGCCACATTTCCATGTTGGCGCGGACTTTCTCGGGGTTCGGCATGTCGATATCGTTGAGCGCCGCACGCGATCCCGCGCCGACGATGCCATCGGGCGAAAGGCCCTTTTCGCTTTGGAAGGCTTTGACCGCGACGGCTAGCGGCTCGTCGTAGAGGTCTTCGCTGGCGGCGTCTTGAGCGGCAACCTTAAGCCGCTGACGAAGGAGGGCGACGTGCGGGTGACGCTGCCCGGGCGACAGCGCCGGACCCTTTGGCAGCCGCACGATCTCCGCCGCGGCATCGGCCGACTTCAAGAGTGCGAGGTAGTGCTGGCGCAGCTTTTCGAACTGCGGATGCTGCGGATGAAAGCTGCGCAGGGTCGCATCGGGGGCGGTGGACTGAGCGAGCTTGTCGAGCACGGCCTTGGGATCGAGAAGCTGCGGCTTGCGATCAAGATACGACGACAGCTGCGTCGCCGGATCCTCGATGCGCCCGCCTCGCGCATGGCGCGCATAGGTGAGAGCCGCGATCGATAGCGTGAGCTCTGCTTCGGCCGCTGTCTCTTCCGACTTGACATTAGTCGCATCCGGCAGCGCGAACACCTTCGCGTCCAGCCCCCAGTCGTTCGCCTTTTTGATTTCAGCAATGGCCAAAACGGCCTGATCGTTGAGCGCGCTGTCCGCGATCCACAACGGCTTGTCGCCGCGAGCCTCGTAGAAGGCTTTGAGGACCGTCGCCTCCTGCCGCTCGATCTCGGAGCGGTCGCCAGGAAGTGCGTCGATGCGCGAGCGGACGAGGGCACCGAGCAGGGGCTTCGCCGGAGGTGCGGGCTGAGCCGCCTGAGGCGCAGCGATCTCGGGCGATGAGGGGGCAACGGGAGGGGCCGGAGCGGCGACAGGCGCCGGTGCCGTCTCGGCAGGAGCCACGGCAGCAGGTGGTGTCTGCGGAGCAGGAGCAGCCGCAGGTACGTCGGCCGAAGGAGCAGGCGTCGCCGTGACGGGAGCAGGCGGCGGTTGGGCGGCGGGTTGTTCGGAGGGATCGGCGTGGCCCACGCCGGACATCATGACAGCCGCAAGACAAAGCGCGCCGAACGAACCGGCGATCTTGGACCCGTAACGCATGACCTGTTCCCCCGTGCGTCAATCCCCGGCGCGAAGCTAGCTGAGGCGTCGCAGGATGAGAAGTCGGGAACGCCGTCACACTCCGTCGCGCGAAACTTTGGCCGAGGACTGTTGTGGAATTGTGATTGACGGCCGAAAACACAGCGGCGCCGTCATCCGTCTGGACGAAGGCGCCGCCGCGGGTCGGGGGAGGGGAAACCCCGATTGATCAGTTCACACGCGGTTCGAGACCGTACTCCTGCATCTTCCGGTAGAGCGTCGACCGGCCGATCTTGAGACGCTTGGCCACTTCCGTCATGTGACCGCGGTAGCGGCCGAGAGCGAGACGGATCATGTCGGCCTCGATGTCTTCGAGCGCGCGGATCTCGCCGCTCTCCGTGACGGCCGGAATGCCGAGGGACGATGCGCCGCTGTTGCCCGGGCGCACCTCGACCGTCTGGGGAATGGTATCCTCAGCACCTAGGAGAGCGGGGCCCGTGTAGGCCGGCGGCTTTTGCAGGCTGGCCGGCGCAGGCGGGATCTCGGCGAAGTAACCTTCGACCTGGCTCGCGATCTGAGGGAACTCGGCGACCGAAAGTTCGGACCCGTCCGCCAGCACGACGGCACGGAAGATTGCGTTCTCGAGCTGGCGCACGTTGCCCGGCCAGTCATAGGTCGTCAGCATCCGCATCGCGTCGTCGGTGAAGCCGCTGATGCGCTTGCCTTCCTCAGCACTGAAGCGGGCGAGGAAGTGCTGGGCCAGCTCCGGAACGTCCTCACGGCGCTCGCGCAAAGGCGGCACCCAGATCGGGAACACGTTGAGGCGGTAGTAAAGATCCTCGCGGAACTTGCCCTCTTTGACGAGCTGGATCATGTCGCGGTTAGTCGCCGACACGAGGCGGAAGTTGACCTTGATCGGCTTCTTCGAGCCGACCGGATCGATCTCGCCTTCCTGCAGCGCACGCAGAAGCTTGACCTGAGCGTCAAGCGGAAGCTCGCCGATCTCGTCGAGGAAGAGCGTTCCGCCGTCCGCTTCCTGGAACTTGCCGACGCGGCGCTCGACGGCGCCCGTGAATGCACCCTTTTCGTGTCCGAACAGGATGCTTTCAACCAGGTTCTCGGGGATGGCGCCACAGTTGACGGTAACGAAGGGACGTCCGGCCCGCTCGCTCTCACCCTGGACGGCGCGAGCGATCAGCTCCTTGCCGACGCCGCTCTCACCTTCGATCAACACAGGGATGGACGAGGTCGCCGCACGCTTGCCGAGCCCGATCACCCGCTGCATGCCATCGCCGCGAATAATGAGATCGTTGAAGGTCAGCGTACCTTCGCTCTTCTTTTTGATGCGTGTGATCTCTTCGGAGAGCGCCTCGATCTTCATCGCGCTCTTCATGGAGACTTCGAGACGCTCGGGAGACGCCGGCTTGATCACGAAGTCGACGGCACCGAGCCGGATGGCACTGATAGCCGTGTCAACGGAACCATTGGCGGTCAATACGATGACAGGCGGAGAGGCTTTGCCCTTCAATCGTTCGAGAACGGCCATGCCGCCGATGCCGGGCATGACGAGATCGAGAAGAACGAGAGAGATGCTGTTGCGGTCGGATCCCTCTAGGACCTCGAGCGCTTGCTCGCCGGAGTTTGTCGACCGGGTTTCGAAACCGAACCGCTTGACGGTCTCTTCGAGAATGCGGCGCTGGGCAGGATCGTCATCGACGATAAGGATACGCTTGGCCATGAAGCACTCGTACACAACACGAACTGGAACAAAATGCCGGCCTTCGACGCGAAACGCTCAACCGGATGGGCGAGGTCGACCGGCAACTCAACTCGCGCCAAGATTGCCCCACAACGGTAAACAAGCTCTTTCCAAGCCGCTCACCTTGAACCTTTTTTGGTCATATGTGCCGCAGCGCTCACGATTTGGACGCGTTTGCAGGTGTCGAGCGCTAAAAGCCGCCCAACCATTGCCGCTTGAACTTGGGCGCGGGAGCCCGCAAATTAGGAACGATCTCTCCCATATCCACTGGAGTTACTGATGACGCCGATCTCGCGCGCCCCCTCGTTTTCGAACTTTGTCTGGGCAAAGTCCCAGGGAGGAGCAAGCGCCGAGGCACGCGATCTCGGCCCCATTCCCGAATGGGATCTGTCCGATCTCTACAAGGGCATGGACGACCCTAACGTCCAGCGCGACCTCGATCGCGCCGCGGCCGAAGCGAAGCGGATCAAGGAAAGCTATCAGGGCAAACTCGCAAGCTTGACGAACGACGGCGCCAAGCTCGCAGACGCCATCGCGGCATACGAGCGGCTGTCGGATCTGATGGGCAAGCTCGGCTCCTATGCCGGCTTGCTTTACGCCGCCAATCAGGCCGACCCTGCGCGCGCAAAATTCTATGGCGATCTTTCGGAGAAGCTGACCAAGATTTCGACCGATCTGATCTTTGTGGAGCTGGAGCTCAATCAGATCGATGAAGCAGCGCTCGAGAAGGCCACGGTGGGCAACGCCAAACTCGCGCGCTTCAAGCCCTGGCTCGAGGATCTTCGCAAGGAGAAGCCCTACCAGCTCGACGAGAAGCTCGAGCAGCTGTTTACCGAAAAGGGACAGACGGGTCGCGGTGCCTTCAATCGTCTCTTCAGTGAGACCATGACGGGCCTGCGCTTCACCGTCGACGGCGAGGAACAGCCGCAGGCTCTCGAAGCGACACTGAACCTTCTATCGGATCCGGCCGAGCCGCGCCGTCACGCCGCGGCGGATGCGCTCGCCAAGGTCTTCAAAGACAACATTCGCCTCTTCACGCTGATCACCAACACGCTTGCTAAGGACAAGGAGATCTCCGACCGCTGGCGCGGTTTCAAGGATGTCGCCGATAGCCGTCATCTCGCGAACCGCGTCGAGGCGCCGGTAGTCGATGCGCTGGTCGAGAGTGTGCGCGCGGCCTATCCGAAGCTGTCGCATCGCTACTACGCCATGAAGGCCAAGTGGCTCGGCATGGATCGGCTGTCCCACTGGGACCGCAACGCGCCGCTGCCGGACAAGCCGGAGCAGATTTTCACATGGGCCGAGGCCGAGGGCGTCGTGCTCGAAGCATATGGCGCATTCGCGCCTGACATGGCGAACCTCGCCAAGGAGTTCTTCGACAAGCGTTGGATCGATGCGCCTCTGCGCGAGGGGAAGACGCAGGGTGCGTTCTCTGCCGCTACCGTGCCGTCAGTTCATCCGTACGTGCTGATGAACTACCAGGGCAAGCCGCGCGATGTGATGACGCTCGCACATGAACTGGGCCATGGTGTGCATCAGATGCTGGCGCGCGCCCAGGGTCCGCTGCTGGCGCCGACACCGTTGACGCTCGCTGAAACGGCCTCCGTGTTCGGTGAAATGCTGACGTTCCGTGCGCTTCTCGCCAAGACCAAGAGCCCGCGCGAGAAGAAGGCGATGATCGCCGCCAAGGTCGAAGACATGCTGAACACGGTCGTGCGCCAGATCGCGTTCTACCTCTTCGAGCGTAAGGTGCACGAGGCACGCCGCCAGGGTGAGTTGACGAGCGAGCAGATCAATACCTTCTGGCTTGAGGTCCAGCGCGAGAGCCTCGGTCCGGCAATTGACCTGAAGCCCGGCTACGAAGTGTTCTGGACCTACATTCCGCACTTCATCAATTCGCCGTTCTACGTCTACGCCTATGCATTCGGCGACTGCCTGGTGAACTCGCTCTATGGGCTCTACCAGGAGGCGCATCCGGGCTTCGTCACCAAGTACTTCGATCTTCTGAAGGCCGGCGGCTCCAAGCATCACTCGGAGCTGTTGGCGCCCTTCGGCCTCGACGCAACGGACCCTGCCTTCTGGTCCAAGGGCCTCAAGGTGATCGAGGGCATGATCGACGAACTGGAGGCCATGGAAAAGTCGGTGGCCTGAGGCAACTCACCCGCCCGTTCAAACGTTCAAGGCGGCGTTGCAGAAACCTGCGGCGCCGCCTTTGCGTGACCAACGGGGGGGAGTCCACAGCGACCAATTTGTGACAACGTGACGTTTCGCGTGGGCCGGCTGCGGACCTGTCCGAGCCGAAGTCAAGACGAAACCGTGCCACGTCCCTCTAATTTGCCCGCTTACAGGCGTTATGGAACAGGCGTATAAGCGCCGAAAATTGCTGCTCAAAGCAGCGCAGTTGAAGAGGCCTAATCGTGGCACGCCCCAAGGCCGCCGATGTCGGTGGCGAGATCGGCGAAACGTCGCGCGATGCTCAATTTTGGACGCTCGTCGTCGGATCTGTGGGCGTTGTCTTCGGTGACATCGGTACGAGCCCCCTATACGCTTTTCGCGAAGCGGTGCACGCGGCGAGCCACGGGAGTCCTGCCAACTCCGAAGCGGTCTTCGGTGTCCTCTCCCTCATCTTCTGGTCGCTGATCCTCATCGTCACCCTGAAGTACGTGCTCGTGCTTCTGAGAGCGGACAATAAGGGTGAGGGCGGTACATTCGCCCTCATGGCGCTCGGCCAGTCGGTCGCCAAGCGAAGTTCTCCGCTGATCCTGGCTCTGGGTATTGCCGGCGCCTCATTTTTCTATGGCGATGCGGTCATCACGCCGGCGATCTCGGTGTTGTCCGCCGTTGAAGGTTTGAAGCTTGTCTCTCCGGCCTTCACGCAATGGGTCGTTCCTATTGCGCTAGTTATCATAGTGGGGTTGTTCGCCGTTCAGTCGCATGGCACCGCCAGGGTTGCCCAGTTCTTTGGGCCTCTCACCATGCTGTGGTTCCTGGCACTTGCGGTTGGCGGGCTGCTCCACATTTTCGACAATCCGAGCGTGATCAGCGCGCTCAATCCGTGGTACGGCGTGCGCTTCTTGCTGACGCACGGCATGCTCGGGCTCACCGTCTTGGGGCTTACCTTTCTGGCCGTGACGGGTGCGGAAGCCCTCTATGCTGACCTCGGCCATTTCGGCCGCCGCCCGATCCAAGCCGCCTGGTTCACCTTTGTTCTACCCGCCCTGATGTTGAACTATCTCGGACAAGGGGCTCTCGTGCTGTCGAACGCCGAGGCGCTGCAGAACCCGTTCTATCTGCTTTATCCCGAGTGGGCGCTGGTGCCGATGGTGATCCTCGCCACCTGCGCGACGGTGATCGCAAGCCAGGCCGTCATCACCGGAGCGTTCTCGCTGGCGCGGCAAGCGATTCAGCTCGGAATCTTGCCGCGCTTTGCAATCCGGCATACCTCGGAAAGCATGGCTGGCCAGATCTACCTGCCGCGGGTCAACTGGCTGCTGCTCGTCGGCGTCGTCATCGCCATTGTGAGCTTTAAGAGCTCATCCCACCTCGCAAGCGCATATGGCATTTCCGTCACCGCCGCGCTTGTCATCGATACGCTGATGGCGTTCTTCGTTGTCTGGAAATACTGGCGCTGGCCGCTCTGGAAGGCCGCCGGTCTCATGATTCCGCTGCTTATCATCGAGCAGACGTTCTTTGCGGCCAACATCCTGAAGCTTTTCGAGGGAGCGTGGGTGCCGCTGGCTATCGCCGGCGTGCTGAGCCTGATCATGTTCACCTGGGTGAGGGGGTACGGAATTCTCGCCAAGATCACCCGCCGCAACGAGGCCGATCTCGACTGGCTTGTCCGCAAGCTGGAGGCCAAACCACCGACACGTGTTCCCGGCACCGCCATCTTCCTGACATCGGACGTCAACGCGGCGCCGACGGCACTGATGCACAACTTGAAACACAACCGTGTCTTGCACGAGCGAAATCTCGTGCTTTCGATCCGGACCGAGGAAACGCCGCGCGTGCCGCGTCACGAGCGCGTCGAAATAGACCGCTCCAACGAGACATTCATTCGCGTCATCGCGTCGTATGGCTTCATGGAAACGCCGAGTATTCCGAAGATCCTCGAGAGCTGCCGGCGCAAGGACCTGAACATCGACATCGGGGCGACATCGTTCTTCCTCTCGCGGCGGTCGCTACGAACCACCACGCGTTCGGAAATGCCGCGCTGGCAGGAAAAGCTGTTCATCTGGCTCGCGCGAACGGCCGAGGACGCAACTACATACTTCAAGATTCCGACCGATCGCGTGGTCGAAGTCGGAACCCAGGTTGCGATCTAGGCAAGCCTGTCAGGCCGCCTCTTCCCGAGCGCGTTCGGTTTCGATCGTTGGCGTGGGACGGCCGAACAGGAAGCCCTGCACCTCTTTGCACCCGCTGGCGCGCACGAAGGTGAACTGCTCGCGGGATTCCACGCCTTCGGCGAGAACCGGGATATCAAGTCCCGCGGCAAGCGCCATCACGGCCAGCATGACCGCGCGCGCTTGAGGCTCGGTTTCGATGTCGTCTACGAATGATTTGTCGAGCTTGATCTTGTCGAACCGGAACGCGCGCAGCGTCGAGAGCGACGAGTAGCCCGTGCCGAAGTCGTCCATCGCGATCGTGATGCCGAGAGCCTTGAGACGGGCCAGGATATGAACGGTGCGCTCCATGTCCTGGATCAGCGACGTTTCGGTAACCTCGAACTCGAGCCGCGACGGCGGGAGCCCGGTTTCGGTGAGTATCTGGCCCACTACGTCGGGCAAGTTGGGCTGGCCAAGCTGCACGGCCGAAAGATTCACGGCGATCTTGTGCGGTATCGGCCAATTGGCGGCCTCTCGGCAGGCCTCACGCAGAACCCACTCGCCGATCTGCACGATGAGGCCGGACTCTTCGGCAATAGGAATGAATTCGACGGGTGAAACGTAGCCGCGCTCCGGATGCTTCCAGCGCAGGAGCACCTCGTAACCGCTAATCTCCTCCGTCGAGGCAGAGACCTGGACCTGGAAGCGCAGTTCGAACTCGTTACGGGTGATGGCCCCCCGTAACTCCTGCACCGTACGCCGCCGTGCGCGCATCGCCTCGTCCATGTCCTCTTCGTAGAAGCAGATGTTGTCGGAGTGCGATGCTTTCGCGCGATACATGGCGAGATCGGCGTTGTTCATCAGCGCGGTCGCATTCGAAGCATGCGCGGGATAGATCGCGATGCCGAGGCTGCCTCCGCAGGAGACGTCCGAAAGCTCGAGTGACACGAGCGAGTATAAAATCGTTTCGAGCCGGCTCGCGAGATCCGCGGCCTTATCGCGGTCGGATGCTGTCTGCACGGCGACGAATTCGTCTCCGCCGAGGCGCGCCAAGACCTCGCCGTCCCTTAGCACCGCACGCATGCGCGCGCTCAATACCTGGAGAACGGTATCGCCCGCCGCGTGACCATAGAGGTCGTTGACTTCCTTGAAGCGGTTCAGATCGATGGCGACGAGCGAGACACATCTCGTGGCTCCCGCAAGATCGATCACGCGATGCAGGTGCTCGAGAAACGCCATGCGGTTCGGGAGGCCGGTGAGGCTGTCGATCCGGGCAAGATCCGCAATTTTGCGTTCCTGCTCCAGTCGAGGACGGATGTCGCGCAGGGCGTAAACGCGCAAGTCAGCCTCGCCAGTCCCGCCATCTTCGCTATGAGCGGCAATCTCGACCGGAATGTTGTCCCCTTGCTTCGGCGTCAACGTCGCACGCACGATCCCGCCCTCGGAGAGGGCATCTACACTGAAGCCTGCTGCGTCCATGGCACGGCCGATCAAATCTGCCCGTGTAAAACCGCTCAGCGTCTCGAAGGCGGCGTTGACGATGATGATTCCTTTGTTGTGCTCGATGAGCATTCCATCCGCAGAGCTTTCCGCGAGATGCCGGAGCCTGTTGGTCGACTGCTCGCGCATTTGCGTGTCGATGAAGTAGCACACCCCCACGATTCCGACGACGAGGAGCCCGACGCCGGTGACAGCAAAAGCCAGCATCTCGCGGGCCAAGGTGCCTGTAACTGCGTCATCCAAGGGGGCATACGGCATGATGGTCATGGCCGCCATGCCGGTGAAATGCAGACTGACCACGGCAAGCACGAGAATGGCGATGGCGCCGTAGGTGCTCCAGCCGGGGCGGCCGGAATTGGCAAATCGGAATGCGACACCGGAAATAGCCGTTGCGCAGACCATCGACGCGACGAGATAGGAGCTGTTCCAACTGATCGCTGCGTCGACCGAGAAGGCCGCCATGCCGACGTAGTGCATGGCCGTAACACCGCCGCCGAAGGTGGCGCCTCCCACCTCGGTACAAAGCGGTGCCCGCCGCGATGCGATCCACAGGCTCGCGATGCTGGTCGCTATCACGATCGCGAGCGACAACGCGGTCAATTCGGGCTCGTAGGTCACGGGCGTTGGGGACTCGTAAGCCAGCATGGCCACGAAATGCGTGCACCAGATGCTCGATCCGGCTGCGACACCGCCGAGGAAAATCCAGGCCGCCGAGGTGCCTCCCTCCTGTGTGCGTGCGCGCGCCAGAAGCCGGATGGTCATCCAGGCACCGAGGGCGCAAATGAGGGCGGCTAGCGCAACCAGGAGCAAATTATGCTCGGTCACAATACAAGAAAGTACACGCATACAACTGACCCAGAATATCCTGGGTCAGTTATATACTCGACGAAAGTGAAAAAAGATTCCGGCGTATGCTGCTGGATTTCTTAGCGGTTGGTTAGTCTTTCAGCGCCTCGAGATCGGGTTTTCCGGCCGGTACGAGGTTCACGCTCTCGCCGCAGCCGCAGGCGCTCGTCTGGTTTGGGTTGTTGAACACGAACGTGGACGAGAGCTTGTCGGTCTTGAAGTCCATCTCTGTGCCGAGCAGGTACAACACGGCTTGCGGATCGACGATCACACGCGCGCCGTCCTGTTCGATCACCTCGTCGAACTTCCCGACGCTGTCCGCCCAGGTCAT
The DNA here is from genome assembly GCF_036262015.1 of Hyphomicrobium sp. Taxonomy (GTDB): domain Bacteria; phylum Pseudomonadota; class Alphaproteobacteria; order Rhizobiales; family Hyphomicrobiaceae; genus Hyphomicrobium_C. The sequence continues at coordinate 527,694 of NZ_DATAJR010000004.1, forward strand.
GGTGTATTCCATGCCCGCGCAGCCGCCTTTCTTTACGCCGATCTTGAGACCAGCCACCTCGGGCCCCTTGGACGTCATGATCGCGCGCACGCGCTCTGCCGCGCGAGGCGTGAGTGTCATGACCTTCGGGCGAGGTCTGCGGGATGCTGTCGTGGTCTGGTCGGTCATTGCGTGCAGCTGTCCTTGGGTCAAGGCCAAGTCGTGCGCTTAATATAGCGTGACATAGATCAGTTTGCGAGAAGGGCGGCGCAACCCAGGGTTCAGAACATATTGAGCGCGAGCCGCGCCTCGTCGGACATACGGCTCTGGTCCCACGGCGGATCAAAGGTGAGGGTGACCTTGGTGCCGCTGATGCCCGGCACAGTGTTTACCGCATCCTCCACCCACTTCGGCATTTCGCCGGCCACGGGGCAACCGGGCGCCGTGAGCGTCATCTCGACGGCAACCTCGCGGTCGTCGTTGATGTCGATCTTGTAGATCAGCCCCAACTCGTAGATGTCGGCCGGGATCTCGGGATCGTAGACGGTCTTGAGTGCGGCCACGATGTCGCTGGTCAAGCGGTCAAGCTCTTCCTGCGGCAGCGCTGAAGCCTGGGACGGCGCCGGATCCGGAGCAACGTCCTGCTTGGGAGCCGCGTCGGGCACCGTCTCGTTCTGATCAAGCTCCGTCATGGCTCTTCCAGTCACTATGCGAACAGGTCCTTGGCGCGGATCAATGCATCCGCCAGGGCGTCCACTTCCGCCTTCGTATTGTACATTGCAAACGAGGCCCGGCAGGTCGCCGTCACTCCGAGCCGCTCCATCAGCGGTTGTGCGCAATGATGGCCGGCGCGGATCGCGATGCCCGAGCGGTCGATGATTGTCGACACGTCGTGCGGATGAAGACCGTCCATCGAGAAGGAATGGATCGCGCCCTTGCCCTTGGCCGTCCCGTGCAGCGTCAGGCCCGGGATCGCTGCTAGCCGCTCGGCGGCATAGGCGCCGATTTCCGCCTCGTGCCGCGCGATACGGTCGCGGCCGATTTGCATCATGTAGGACAGCGCGGCGCCCAATCCGACCGCTTCCACGATGGCGGGCGTGCCGGCTTCGAAACGGTGCGGGATCTTGCCATAGGTGATGCGGTCCACCTGCACGACCTCGATCATCTCGCCGCCGCCCTGGTAGGGCGGCATGATGTCGAGGTACTTCTTCTTGCCGTAGAGCACACCAATGCCCGACGGACCGTACGTCTTGTGTCCGGTGAAGACGTAGAAGTCCGCATCCAGATCCTGCACGTCGACGGGCAGGTGCACCGCTGCCTGACTGCCGTCCACCAGCACCGGAATGCCGCGCGCGTGCGCGATCTCGATCACCTGCTTGATCGGCACGATGGTGCCGAGCACGTTCGACATGTGCGTGAGCGCCACGATCTTCGTGCGCGGCGTCAGCAACCGTTCGAACTCGTCGATCAGGAACTCGCCCGTGTCCGAGATCGGCGCCCATTTGAGCACGGCGCCCTTGCGCTCGCGGTGGAAATGCCACGGCACGATGTTCGAGTGGTGCTCCATGATGGAGAGCACGATTTCATCGCCTTCGCCGATCTCCAACGCCCCGAACGACGAGGCCACGAGGTTGATCGCCTCCGTCGCGTTACGCGTGAAGATGATCTCGTCGGCGGAGGGCGCGTTGAGGAAGCGGCGCACCGTCTCCCGCGCCTCCTCGAAGCGCTGCGTGGCGGTATTCGAGAGATAGTGCAACCCACGATGCACGTTCGCGTACTCGAAGCGATAGGCGTGATCCATCGCCTCGATCACCGACAGCGGCTTCTGCGCCGAGGCGCCGTTGTCGAGATAGACGAGCGGCTTCCCGTAGATGTCGCGATAAAGGGCCGGGAAGTCGGTACGCACGCGCTCGACATCAAATGGCAGCGTCGAAGGGCTTTGTACCTTCTCAGTCTGTTTGCGTGTGGCAGTTGTCATCTTCCCGTCCCTTTGCTGGCCGAGCCCTAAGCCTGCTTGCGCGGAGTTTCCCGCTGAAGCCACTGGCGTGTGAGGCCGCGAAGCGCCTCCTGCACATCCTCTGGCTCAACCTTGTCGATGGCCTCCCCGATGAAGCTCTCGACGAGCATGGCGTGGGCTTCGTCGCGCGGAATGCCGCGTGACTGCAGGTAGAAAACCAGATCCGGATCTATCTCCGCCGACGTGCTGCCGTGTCCGCAGACCACGTCGTCGGCGTAGATCTCGAGCTCCGGCTTGCTGTCGAACTCCGCATCCGGCGAGAGCATGAGCGCCTGCGCCATCTGCTTGCCGTCCGTCTTTTGAGCGTCCGGCCGCACGATCACCTTGCCCTGGAACACACCGCGCGATGTATCGGCGAGCACGCACTTCACAAGCTCGCGGCTCGTGCAGTGCGGCACCGCATGATCGACGACGAGCGTCGTGTCGGTATGCCCGTGACCCGAGACCAGCAGCGCAGATCCAAGGTCGAACGTCGAGTGCTGACCCTTGAAGGTGATCGCGAGATCGTTGCGCACGATCCCGTTGCCGCTCACCATCTGGAACGGACGATAGGTGGCGTTCGCCCCCAGCTTGGCAACCGTGCGGCCCAGATGAATCGAGCCCTCGCGGCTGGCGACGAGCTTGATGTGGACCACTTCGGCGCCATCGCCGAGCACGATCTGTGTCAGCGTGTTGACCTGGCGCGGAGCCGCGGGTTCCAGGTGGCATTCCACCAGCACGACCTTGGCATTCTTGCCCACGCGCACGACGTTGCGCGTTACGACGGTCTGCGCTGCGCCGTCGCCGCTGCCGAAGACTAGAGCGATCGGCGTGTCGATCGAGCGGCCATTGGCGATATCGAGCACGGCACCATCGGAAAACAGCGCCGTGTTGAGCGCGAGAACGCCGTCGCCCACATGACCGCTGACCTCGCTCACCTCGTTTTCGAGCCAAGCCGGAGGATGATCGAGAAAGCGCGAAACGAAGGCGCCGTCGAGCTCGGAGATCGAACCCAGACCGGCCTCGGCCACGCCCCGCCCGTCGACGAATGCGGCGAATGCTTTGGAAAGCTTGGCGCCGGGCAGCGCATCGCGGACCATGGCCTCGATGGTGGCGGACTTCGGCGGCTCGGCGTCGCCCGCGATCGGGAACGCCTCGCGCAGGAACGCACGGAGGTCGGTGAACTTCCACTCCTCGACGCGACGGTGCGGCAGCCCCTCGGCAGTGAAGGCGCCGGCGGCGGCGCGGCGAAGCTGGCGCAGCCAGTCGCCGCCCGGAAGCTGCCGCTCAACCTGCGTGAAAGCTTCGGCGAGCGCCGTTTCCGCCTTGGTCTTTAGCGGCTGCACGGAGCTGGGCCGCCCCGCGGCCTGTGGCTTGATTGCTTGCACCTGGCTCATCGTTACGCTGCCTTGCCCTGGTAGCCCGCGTACCCGGACTTTTCGAGTTCGAGTGCGAGTTCCTTTCCGCCGGACGCCTGGATCTTGCCGTCAGCCAGAACGTGTACGCGATCCGGTACGATATAGTTCAGGAGCCGCTGATAGTGCGTGATGACGAGCATGGCGCGATCCGGGCCGCGCAGCGCGTTCACGCCCTCGGCCACGATCTTGAGAGCGTCGATATCAAGACCGCTGTCGGTCTCGTCGAGCACGCAAAGCGACGGCTCGAGTACGGCCATCTGCAGGATTTCTGCCCGCTTCTTCTCGCCGCCGGAGAAGCCGACGTTCACGGGACGCTTCAGCATCTCCATGTCGATGTTGAGCTTGCCCGCCTTCTCACGCACCAGCTTCAAGAACTCGGGCGTCGAAAGTTCCGCTTCACCCCGCTTCTTGCGCACTGCGTTGGCGGCCGTGCGCAGGAACGTGAGGCCGGCCACGCCCGGGATCTCCATCGGATACTGGAACGCCAGGAACACGCCTTTCGCGGCGCGTTCGTCGGGCTCCATGTCGATCAGGCTCTCGCCGTTCCAGTTGAGTTCGCCATCGGTGACCACGTAACCGTCACGGCCCGCGAGCACGTGCGCGAGCGTCGATTTACCGGAGCCGTTCGGCCCCATGATGGCGTGCACTTCGCCCTTCGGCACCGTGAGCGTGAGCCCCTTGAGGATCTGCTTGTCCTCGTCTTCGAGCTTCACATGCAGGTTCTTGATCTCGAGCATTTACTTACCTCTGAATTCTGGTTCGGCCTGCCGTCGGCCGCTGTCAAATCTGTTTTTGTGTGAAGCTTCGTGCTTAGCCCACGCTTCCTTCCAGGCTCACGCCGATCAGCTTCTGCGTCTCCGCCATGAATTCCATCGGGAGCTGCTGCAGCACGTCGCGCACGAAGCCGTTCACGACCAGCGCCACTGCCTCTTCCGCAGAAAGTCCGCGCTGCTGGCAATAGAACAGCATGTCGTCCGAGATCTTCGACGTCGTCGCCTCGTGCTCGAAATGCGCGCTCGAGTTCTTGGCTTCGATATACGGCACCGTATGCGCGCCGCACTTGTCGCCGATGAGCAGCGAGTCGCAGTTGGTGAAGTTGCGGGCCCCGGTCGCCTTGCGGTGCGCCGAGACGAGCCCGCGATAGGTGTTCTGGGAGTGACCGGCCGCAATACCCTTCGAGATGATGCGGGAGGACGAGTTCTTGCCGAGATGGATCATCTTGGTTCCGCTGTCGACCTGCTGGCGGCCGTTCGAGATGGCGATCGAGTAGAACTCGCCGCGGCTGTAGTCGCCGCGCAGGATGCACGAGGGATACTTCCACGTGATCGCCGAGCCGGTTTCCACCTGCGTCCACGAAATCTTCGAGTGATGGCCGCGGCAGTCACCCCGCTTGGTCACGAAGTTATAGATGCCGCCCTTGCCGTCCTTGTCGCCCGGGTACCAGTTCTGCACCGTCGAGTACTTGATCTCGGCGTCGTCCATCGCAACGAGCTCGACCACGGCCGCATGGAGCTGGTGCTCGTCGCGCATCGGCGCCGTGCAGCCTTCGAGATAGGATACATACGCGCCCTTCTCGGCGATGATGAGCGTGCGCTCGAACTGACCGGTGTTCTTCTCGTTGATGCGGAAATACGTCGAAAGCTCCATCGGGCAGCGCACGCCCTCCGGCACGTAGACGAACGAGCCGTCGGAGAACACCGCCGCGTTGAGCGCCGCGTAGAAGTTGTCACCCTGCGGCACGACCGAGCCCAGGTACTTCTTGATGAGCTCGGGATGCTCGCGAACGGCCTCAGAGATCGAGCAGAAGATGACTCCGGCCTTCTTGAGTTCGTCCTTGAAGGTCGTGACCACCGAGACGCTGTCGAACACGGCGTCGACCGCGACGCGCGCACCCTGCACGCCCGCCAGCACTTCCTGCTCCTTGAGCGGAATGCCGAGCTTGGCATAGGTCTCGAGCAGCTCCGGATCGACGTCGGCGAGGCTCTTTGGGCCTTCAGTGCCTTTCGGAGCGGCGTAGTAATAGAGGTTCTCGAAATCGATCTTCGGATAGCTGACCTTGGCCCACGACGGCTCGACCATGTTGCGCCAGCGCGCATAGGCCTCCAGCCGCCAATCGAGCATCCATTGCGGCTCGCCCTTCTTCTCGGAGATGAAGCGGACGATGTCCTCACTGAGGCCCTTCGGCGCCTTGATCGACTCGATGTTGGTCTCGAAGCCGTATTTGTACTGATCGACGTCGATCTTCTTGACCTGGTCGATCGTCTCCTGAACTGCAGCCATCTACTTCCACCTTTTCGTGCGGCCCGCCGAGGCCGCGCTTTGCATTGGTCAAACTACGCGGCGAGCGATGCGCTGCCACAAATCCGTTTCCACGCAGCGAGAAACGCTGCGATGTCCTGCTCCGTCGTTTGCGTCCCGAGGCTGACGCGGATCGCGCTGCGCGCGACCTCGGGCGCAAGCCCCATGGCGGTAAGCACGTGGCTCTGTCCGACCTTGCCGGACGAGCACGCCGCGCCTGCGCTGATCGCGATGCCCGCGAGGTCGAACTTGATCACCAGCGTCTCCGCAGAATGCCCTGGTAATGCAATCGACGACGTATTGGGCAGCCGGGGCGCGTTTGCGCCGAGCACTACGGCCTCGGGCGTCGCACGCAGGACCTCCGCTTCGAGCTGGTCGCGAAGGGCTGCGACTCGCGGCGTATCGGCAAGATCCCGAAGGGCCGCGCGTGCGGCGGCGCCGAAGCCAGCGATTCCCGCAACGTTCTCTGTGCCGGCTCGCCGCCGCACCTCCTGCCCGCCGCCCGTGAAGAGTGGAGGGAGAGGAGCATTGCCGCTGATGACGAGCGCTCCGATGCCTTTTGGGCCGCCGATCTTGTGCGCCGATAGGCTGAGCGTGGTCGCGCCGAGCGTCCGGAAATTGATCGGAATGCGTCCCGGTGCCTGCACCGCATCGCAATGAATGCGAACGCCGTTTTCCGTGGCCCAGAGTCCGGCGGCTTCCACATCCTGAAGTACGCCGGTCTCGTTGTTGGCGCGCTGGAGCACCATCAGCGTCCCGGCGCCCAAACCCACGGTCTTATAATCCACCGTTCCATCCGGTGTGGCCGGCAACTCGATCGTCTTAACGCCGCGCTCGGCGGCGGTCTGCGCAGCGGGTGCGCGAACGGAGTCATGTTCGATGCCCGCCACCGCGATGCGATCCCACGGCGCTGTCAGCGCCCAGGTGTTGGCCTCCGTCGCGCCACTCGTGAAAACAATCTCAGCCGGATCGGCATTGACGAGTTCCGCGATGGATGCCCGTGCCTCATCGACAAGCGCACGCGCGCGCCGGCCTTCGGTATGCACGGAGGAGGCGTTCCCGAACACATCGAGCGCTGCAACGACGGCATCGCGCGCTTCAGGACGAAGCGGCGCCGAAGCGTTGTAGTCGAGATATGTGCGCGCAACGCTCACTGCGCCGGGCCCTCCAGGGTTGATACGGAGTGACTGGCAACGGACGAGGGCCGGACACCCGGCTGAGACGGCGAACGCTTGATGCCATCGACGACGTCCCTGAGGCTCACGCCGGCCAGGAAGCTCTCAATGCGTTCGCCGAGCGCCGTCCAAAGGTCGTGTGTGAGGCAGCGGGTTTCCCCCATGCAGCCGGCTGCGCCGTCGCCGAAGCAGCGGGTCATGCGCGTGCCTTCCTCGACTGCGGACATGACCTCGGCGACGAAAATCTCATTCGCCGGCCGGCCGAGCTTGTAGCCGCCGTGACGCCCCCGCACGCTTTCCACCAATCCTGCGCGCCGGAGCTTCAGGAACAGCTGCTCGAGATAATCGAGTGAAATTTGTTGCCTCTGCGCGACCGCCGACAGCGGCACCGAGCCACCGTCGCCGTGTTTGGCCAGATCGGCCATCGCCATGACCGCATAGCGACCGCGTGTATTGAGCTCCATGGCCTCACCATCCTGATTGCGCACGCCCCGCGGAGGCGCATAGCGCTTGCAACTGACCACCCTTCGTGTGCTAAGGAGACGCTTCACACGCTGGACGACGCGCGAAGGCGGCCAAATGTGCGGTCTCTTTCGAAGAGTTCTAAACTTACAACCGGAATATGAAAATTCCGAGCGGGGAAATCAAGCATTCTCTTGGGCACGATGTCGTGAACTTTAGATAGCGACCATCTGCCGCCCTGAGCGCCCCGCTTCGAGACCAGCAAAACCAATCTGACCCGGACACTTAAGCGAGCAGGATTTCATGCCCGAGCTGATCATCAATGGGCCCGCGGGCCGCATCGAAGCCCGCTACCACCACGAGCCCGCGAGCGACAGTCCGATCGCGCTCATCCTCCACCCCCACCCGCAGTTCGGCGGGACGATGAACAACCAGGTGGTTTACAGTCTCTACTACACCTTCGCGCAGCGCGGCTTCTCAGTCCTGCGCTTCAACTTCCGCGGCGTCGGCCGCAGCCAGGGCTTCTGGGACGGCGGACCGGGTGAGCTTGCAGACGCCGCGTCCGCGCTCGACTGGCTCCAGATGGTGAAGCCGGACGCCAAGTACTGCTGGATCGCGGGCGTCTCGTTCGGCACCTGGATCGCAATGCAGCTTCTGATGCGCCGTCCGGAAATCGACGGCTTCATCTGCGTCGCCCCGCCTTCGAACCTTTACGATTTCTCGTTCCTCGCCCCGTGCCCCTCGTCGGGTCTGATGGTCAATGGCGATAAGGATCGCGTTGTCCCGTCGAACTCCGTCGCTGAGTTGACCGGAAAGCTCAAGACGCAGCGCGGCATCAAGATCGATCACGAGATCATCCCCGGCGCCAACCACTTCTTCGAGGACAAGACGCCGGAGCTCGAGCAGGTCGTCGGCGGCTATCTCGATATGCGCCTCGCCAAGGCTCTTGCCGACCGTGAGAGCCAGAAGGAGCGCGAGAAGGAGCGCGAGGCGGCACGTGAGCGTGAGCGCGAGCGCGAGCGCGAAGAGGCCGCGAGCGGCGCGCCGGACGCGGACGACGGCGACGACGAGTAGCCGCGCGGCGACGCAATCACTTGCAGACCGGGTCACCGCAAACCGTTGAGGGTGGCATCGCACTCGCTTAGCATTCGCGCTGAGCGTTTGGAGTTCGCTGTGCGAGGCCGCCCGTGATCCCTGCCAACAACACGATTCCCTATACTGCGAAGCCCTATGCCACCGGGTCGATCATCGGCCTGTGCGTGGCCGCCTTCCTCTATCAGCTGAGCTTGTCCTCGGCCGGGGAGCAGGCGTTCATCGTGCACTACGCGCTCGTGCCCGCGCGCTACACCGACGGCGCCTGGGCGGCGGCCAATGGCTTGAGTCGCGCCGACTTGACGCCCGTCATCACCAGCATGTTCCTGCACGGCGGGTGGCTCCACATCATCGCGAACATGTGGACGCTGTGGGTCTTCGGGCCCGCTCTCGAGGATCGTCTGGGGCCTGGCCGCTTCCTGCTGATCTATGGTCTCTCGGGCTTGGCGGCGACAGCACTGCACATTGTTTTCAATTGGTCGTCGACCGTTCCCGCGCTTGGCGCGTCCGGTGCCATCGCTGGCGTCATCGCGGCCTACGCGCGGCGGTTCCCCTATGCGTGGGTGAACATCCTGCAGCCGATCGTGTTCTTGCCGGTGTTCTTCATGATGCCGGCACTGCTGTTCGCCGGGTTCTGGTTCGCAACCCAGTTCTTCCAAGCCGCAGGCTCCCTGGCTGTTCCTGCAGGCGGAGGAGGCGTCGCGTGGTGGGCCCATATCGGCGGTTTCGTCACGGGCTGGCTGTTACTGCCGCGCCTCGCGCCCGTCGCGAACCCCGTCGAAGACGCCCAAGCCGCCACGCATTCGGCTATGTGGCCGTGGAACCTTTGGATGCGCTGGATATCCTGGTGGTGGCGGCGCTGAACCAGCCGCCGTGCGCAAAACCCTTATTTGTAAGGAACTTGTAAGGCGAAACGGCCGGCCCTCCGCTTGACGCCTCCTCGCGCATATCGATTACATCCGTCTAGTGACACTGCGACGGGACAATCGATGAGGGATGCGCTGAGTGCGGCGCTGTCATGGCACACTACGACCGCAGCAATAATCCTGCGCCTAACGCCGTACTGGGTCTTGCTGGTGCCGGCGCTCGGCATCGTGATCATCTACTTCCTGAACACGATGCCCGGAGCTTCGCCTTACCTGACCAAGGACAGCGCGGAATTCCTTTCGCCAATCGTTCTGGCGGTGGGCGTCGCGATCGCCGCTTGGCTGGCGGTCACGCGGCCGGAGATCTACTACAAGTGGCTCGCTGTGTTCGCCGTGTGTCTGCTTCTCCGCGAGCTGCATTTTCGCGGTACCAATACCGGATTTTACATCGCCTTTGTTCTGCTGATCGGCTGGGCATCCTACGCGCGTGATCGCTTCGAGCCCTTCATCTCGAACAGGACGATTGTGACGCTACTGATGTCTCTGATCTGGACCTATCTCGTCTCGAAATCGTTCGACCAGCACTTCTGGGACGCCCACATGACCGGCAGCCTTTCGCGCGACTTGTTCGAGGAAAACCTCGAAATCTTAGGCCATGTCCTTTTCGTCGCGCTTGTCGTCGTGTCTGCCTTCGTCGAGGGACCGGCCGCGGCTTTGCAACGCGAGCGATAAGCTCCGCGCCTTAAGCCTTTGCGAACGGCAGCGTCACGATCTTGACGACGAGAGCAGTGACAGCGCCGGCGACGAGGCCCACGATCGCCGCTCCGAACGCGCTGGCAACCCACGCGAAGACATCGCTCGCAACCGGAACAGCCGCGCGAACCGCTTCGGCGAACCCGTGGATGATGTGCTCGGGGGCACCGACGCCGTATTCCTGAAGCCCATGCACGAGAATCCCGCCGCCGACCCAAAGCATGGCGATTGTTCCGATTACGCTGAGCAGCTGCAGGAACGGCGGCATGCCGTAAACGAGCCCGCGGCCGATGGGGCCGGAAATGAAACCGTTGCGTCGCGCGAGCACCACACCGAAGTCGTCGGCTTTCACGATCAGCGCCACCGCGCCATAGACGCCACCCGTAACGAGCAAGGCGACAACGGTTAGGATGAGCGCCTTGGTATGGAGCTCGGGCGCGGTGATGTTCGCGAGCGCGATCGCCATGATTTCCGCCGAGAGGATGAAGTCCGTTCGGATCGCCCCCGCCACGCGCTGGTCTTCGAGCGCCTTCTCGTCCAAGCCTGATCCAGCGGCGTCGACGAGGGTGGTGGGATGCGCCGGCGTGACCCAATGCAGAACCTTCTCGAAGCCTTCATAGGCGAGATAGAGGCCGCCGATCATCAGCAGCGGCGTGATCGCCTGCGGCAGAAAGATCGTCAGCAGCAAGGCGGCTGGCAGCAGGAACAGAAGCTTGTTCTTGAGCGATCCGTAGGCGATACGCCCGACGATCGGCAACTCGCGTCCCGCGGCAATGCCTGTGACGTAGCGGGGTGTCACCGCGGCATCGTCGATCACGACGCCGGCGGTTTTCGATCCCACTTTGACGGCCTGCGCCGCTGCGTCGTCGAGGCTCGCGGCCGCGACCTTTGTCAGCGCCACCACGTCATCCAAAAGTGCCAGAAGGCCGCCGCTCATCGTCCCCGTTCCCTATACAGACCATGATCGCTTCGGACCCTGGTCGCTGCAATCTGCGCGCCGCCTATCGGGCGCGGCGTGGATCGGCAGAGCAGGAAATGTCCGAAACGTGGATCATCGGTCGCAAATGCATCGTCCTGAACGATCTGAGATTGATCAGATCTGGAACGCCCGCGCAAGGTGCCCCAATGCCGGACGGAAGCCTCCGACGGAGAGCATTGAAGTGGGGTTTAGCTGGCGTCCGGTCTCCGAGCCGAAACGGATATAGCCATGAAGATGGGTGATTTCGCCGTTTGACCCAGAGCGGACATTGCGCATAGACGCCATGAACAATGCGGAGGGCACCTGCAGGTTGGCTAACTGCCTAACGTCAGCACGGGGCACGGCTCACGGAGTAGGTTGGCCTGGAATTCCGAAATATCAAACTCAACGTACCGCCAACCGGCGTTGTCTATGCTCGAACGAACTCTGAGCTTGAGATCGAAATCCATCTTGCAGTTGTTGGCGTCGTAGATATTTCGCTTGGCGAGCATTGGCGTCTTGCGGGTTCTTTCAAAGAAGTGGTCCGAAGCAAACAAAACGGCCCGATACTCATTCTGTTGGGAAAACTTCGAGTGCTTTTTGTACACCTCTCTCCACCGGTCGCCTCTGATTGGCGCTGGATGGTTATGAATATCGAAGTACTCCACCCGCCCGTGACTAAAAAATTTAGCGCCATCGCTCGCGTTTTGATTGCCACCAGGAGTCGGCAACAACAATTCAATCATCTCAAAAATATCAGTGTCTAGTTCAGCAGCGTACCGACAGTCGCCAATTGGCGATGCATCGCTCTGCACGCACATGCAGAATACGAAATACTGTTGAAGGTATTGATCATCAGGGGCGACGCTGGCGCAGTGAAACTCGACACCGTTAAAACTCGCTTTTGGTAGTTTCTCTGGAAAGAGTTGAATTTCATTCTCGGCGAAGGTGAGAGTGCCCTCAGAATTGTCAGAGCGCCCGGTGTCTTCCTCCAATTTTTTGTACTTGATCAACTCGTAGAACCGGTACACTCCGCTCGAGACTTGTTCAGCGATGGATAATGTGGGAGTGAACTTGTAAAGGCGCACTAGCGGTCACCTCTAGCAGCCACGTATTGCGCATTCCATAGGCGCGAGCGATTCGGGCGAATTGTCGACGTCGGCTCCTGGCCCTCAGCTGGCCTCGGTCGACGGCCGCAGAACCCGCCTGTCACGTCCCGCGCGGGTTATGCGTACACGACCTAGAGTGCTTCCGGAAAAAGCCTGTCCCGGCGAAGGCCGGGATGGGAACCGGTTTTCCGATAAGAAGCACGATAAAACAAAGAACTAGGGTCGGCCCGCGATTCAACTAAAACCGGAACGACCCTAGCCCGCCTCTGCGACCACGCCCCCTGTCAGCGGTTGCGGCACACCCGTCGTGCCCGGATACGTGATCGGCAGGCCGAGCCGCGAGCGCACGGCGAGGAAGGCCCACGCCTCGGCCTCGACGCCGTCGCCATCGATGTCGAACGCTTCCGCCGGGCGAACGGCCGTGCCCACGCGGTTCGCGATCATGGTCATCAGCGTGGCGTTCCGCCGCCCGCCGCCGGACGCAACCCACAGCGTCGGCTTTTCGGGAAAGTGCTCGAGCGCTGCACCCGCCGCTGCCGCGGAGAAAGCGGTCAGGGTGGCCGCGCCATCCTCGGGTGAAAGGTGCGCGAGCGCCTCCATGTCGAACGCATTCCGGTCAAGCGACTTCGGCGGCGGGGTTTTGAAGTAGGGATGGTTCAACCATCGGGCGACGATGTCGGCGTGAATGGTACCGGATGCTGCGAGCGCGCCGTCGGCATCGTAGGGCTTTCCAAGTGTCTTCTTCACCCAATCGTCGATCATGGCCGAGGCCGGGCCCGTGTCGAACGCGAGCAGCGTGCCGTCTGCGCCGATCCACGTCACGTTGGCCACGCCCCCGAGATTGAGCACCACGAGGGGACGTTCGGCGATCTCGGCCGCGAGCGCGCGATGATAGGCCGGAGCGAGGGGAGCGCCCTGTCCGCCTGCGGCCACATCGGCCGCACGAAGGTCATAGACAACCGGCCGTCCGGAAAGCCGCGAGAGCAGGGGGCCGTCTCCGAGCTGGACCGTAAGTTTCGCCTCGGGCCGGTGCAGAACCGTCTGTCCGTGAAACCCGATCAAATCGATGCTGTCCGGCTCGATCTCGTGATCCGCGCAATAATGGCCGATGGCCTCGGCATGAAGTTCTGTCAGGTATTGTTCGAGCAGCATCAGGCGCCCCGGCCGCTCGGTGCGGGTTCGCAAAGTGGTCGCCTCGGCCAATCCGGCATGCAACTTTTCGCGGAACGCCTCGGAATAGGGATAGGTCGCGGCAAAGCCCCGCCGAAGGACCCGCTCCCCGTCGGTTTCGATGACGGCGACGTCGATACCGTCGAGCGAAGTCCCGCTCATGAGGCCCAAAGCGCGCCAAGTGTCGCCCTGTCGCTTGCTCACTCGCCCCTCCTCATGCATGGTCCTGCCGAAACAAAAGCCCCGCGCCCCAAAGGCGCCGAGGGCGAGAAAGGTCCTCGCAACCCATCATGACGAATTTCCGATCCGATTTTCTCAATATCCTGACCGAACGCGGCTTTATCCACCAGACCTCGGACGCGCAAGGCATTGATGCGCTCGCTCGCGACGGCAAGCTGGTGGCCTATATCGGCTACGATTGCACGGCGCCGTCGCTCCACGTCGGACACCTTCTTTCGATCGTGATGCTCCACTGGTTGCAGAAGACCGGCGCCGGCAAGCCGATCGCGCTTATGGGCGGCGGCACCACCCGTGTCGGCGATCCGTCCGGTCGCGACGAGACGCGTAAGATCCTGACCCTCGAAACGATTGAGGACAACAAGAACCAGATCAAGACGGTCTTCTCGAAGTTCCTCGCATTCGGCGACGGCAAGACCGACGCGTTGATGCTCGACAACGCCGAGTGGCTGGCGAAGCTGAATTACATCGAGTTCCTGCGCGATGTCGGTCGGCACATGTCGGTCAACCGCATGCTATCGATGGACTCGGTCAAGCTGCGCCTCGACCGCGAGCAGGAGCTCTCCTTCATCGAATTCAACTACATGCTGCTACAGGCCTACGATTACGCGGAGCTCGCGCGCCGCTACGGCACGAACCTGCAGATGGGCGGCTCGGACCAGTGGGGCAACATCGTCACCGGCATCGACCTTGGCCGGCGCATGGGCGTGCCGCACCAGCTTTACGGGCTGACCTGCAACCTGCTGACGACCGCGTCCGGCGCCAAGATGGGCAAGACCGCCGCCGGCGCCGTTTGGCTCAACGAAGCGCAACTCTCCGCGTATGATTACTGGCAGTTCTGGCGCAACACCGAGGATGCCGACGTCGGCCGCTTCCTGAAGCTCTTCACGACGCTGCCGCTCGACGAGATTGCAAAGCTCGCCGCGCTGGGTGGCGCCGAGATCAACGAGGCCAAGAAGGTGCTCGCCACCGAGGCGGCCGCGCTCGTGCACGGCCGGGAAAAGGCCGAAGCCGCCGCGCAGACCGCCAAGGAAACGTTCGAGCAGGGCGCCACGGCCGCCGGCCTCCCGACAGTCGAGATCAGTGCTGCCGGCTTGAAGGACACGCTCGGCCTGCTGAGCCAGTTCGTCGACGCGGGCCTCGTGGCATCGACGAGTGAAGCGCGCCGCCAGATCAAGGGCGGCGGTCTCAAAGTCAACGACACGGTCGTGACTGACGAGAAGGCGAAGCTGTCGGAAGCCGATCTCACGCCGGAAGGCGTGATCAAGCTTTCGCTCGGCAAGAAGAAGCACGTTCTTCTGAAGCCTGTTTAAGCGCGGTTACGACGGCTTCGGATCGCCTATTTCTTCTTCCCGGCCGGCGTCGTCTCAGACGACCAGCCGTCGATCGCGCTCGATCCGTCGCCGTCAGCGGCGGATGAGCTTGAGGCGCGTACGCGCTGGTCGGCGGGCGCCCGCTGCTGTTCGCGCAGCGGCTGCACCTGCGGATTAGGGCTTGTCATCTCCATGATGCCGCGCAGGATGCCTGGCGTGAACATCGAAAGCGGGTTCACGAGAACCTGCGGCTGCGCCATCGACCCTTGAATCGCATACGTGATGCCGAACACGCCCTGGCAGTCGAAACCCGCAACGAGCGGCCCGACGAGCGGGATGTCGCAAACCGCGGCGTTGATACCCTGCAGCGGAACATACGTACCGCCGAGGCTGATACGCTTGTTGTTGTAGTCAACCTTGCCGCGGATCGACGCGCCGAGGAGAGGGCCGCGGATGTAGGAATCGTCCAAGACGAATTGCCCGTGCCCGATCGAGAACGGCACTTTCATGCGCTGGAAATCAAACGCCTCGCGCTCGACTTGCTTCTTGCGCTTAGGCTGAGAGTTGTCACCTGGGCCGCTCGTCTCGGCGCTCGAATACACTTCCGAGATGATGGGATCGCCGAGGACGCGGAAGTCCTCGACCCAGAGTATTCCGCTCTTCTCGGCGGCGCCCCGCCCTTCGAGATCGACTTCGAGTTTGACGCGCCCGCCTAGCATGTTCGGGTAGAACCCTGACAGCTTGAACGCCTGTCCAGCGTCGGCCGACTCCGCGTAAAGCTTGCGCGGCCCATCCGCCTTCAACAGAACAGCAAGCGGCTTCCCGCCGTCGAGTGTGCCGCGCCCGTCGTGCGCCACGAGCCGATCGCTGCGCTCCGATGTTTTCATCTTGTAGTTTCGAAGCGAGACATCGCCGTGACCGATCACGGTATCGATCTCGGCCGTGAGATCGACACCCGCCGAGGGATGAAGCGGCTTGATCCGGGCATCGGACCCATTGAGCGAGAGCAGGGACGTGAACAGGTCTCGCGCATCGAAGGTCGACCCCTTGGCCGAGATGGCCCATACTTTGTTGGCGTTGATCTTGCCCTTCACCTCGAGCCGGGAGACGACGTTGATCGAGAAATTCGGGAAGTAGAATTCGCTGACCTCGCGGCTGTCATCGACCTTGAGCCAGCCGTCAATAGCGATCGTGTCGCCCACCAGGCGGAAATTTTTCAGGTCGATCAGATTGGGAGACGGAGCCTCGACGTCGAATTCGAGCGAGGCAATACGACCGGGCGCTTTCCGCCATGCGAGATCTGGAAAAAGCAACTCCGCGTTTGTCAGATCCGCGCGAAGATGGATGGCCGGAGGAGCATCGGCCTTTTGCGCGAACGTGACTTCCACCGCCATGGGGCCCTGCACCATGTGGTTGAGATCAAGCCCGAGCTGCGTGCGGTCGGAATTGTCGAGTGTGGCCGAAATTCGGATCGGCGGCTGCATGTCGGGCGGCGCATCCAGGATGCGATGCAACTGAAAGCGGGTCAGCACGCCGTTGACGATCATGTCGCCCTTGGCAATGACGCCGATGTCCGAAACGCTGATGTCGATCGTGCCGCCCTGCAGGTCGAGCTTGTGCTCCTTGCTCTTGCCTTTGAGGTCCGTGATCCGCGCCTTGCCTTCGGCCTTGACGACGTGCGAGCCGCTGACGAGGGGCATCGAGATCTTGATCTCGCCGTCGACCTTTCCGTCGACGCCGTCGATGGGAAGCGGCCCCTGACCCGTGAGGTGCAGTTCGCTGTGGTTGAGCGTGTCGATCAATGCGGCAAGCGGCGCTTGCGACTTCAGCGCGAGCTCCGCGATAGGTGCGTCATGCCGCACGTCCACGATGGTGAGACGGCCTTCCTTCAATGGGAGCTGCCGCGTCTCGCTTGCGATGATCGCGGCCTCGGGAACAGTCACCTCCAGCGTACTGTTCTCGAGCCTGATCGTAGCGCGCGGAGCCTGAATGGGCAGGCTCTTCGGTAACGGATGCATCCTGAGATCGGAAATCTCGATGCTGGCCGACAGACGTTCGCCGCCTTCGGCGCTCGCAGTTCCGTCTGTTGCGTGATCAGTATCGAGGAAGCGTCCGGACAGCAGCTTCAGCGAAGCAGATTGAAGGCTTGCGTTGGTGACCTGAGTTCCGACCCAAGTCCGGGCGGCCGGAGCAACGGCTCGCGGCCACATGGCCTTCAGGGTCGCGAGCGGCATGGGAGTAACCGAAGCATCGACACGCGTGCTGGGAGCGCCGTTGCCCGTAATGATCTCGCCGTTGACGCGCACTTCTCCGCCGCCCGCCTTGAGGAAGAATTCTGCGAGCTGGACCAGTCCCTCGCCGGGGATGATCCGTCCGGATGCCTTGAAACTCTCGATCGGTATCGGAGCTATGCCGAAGTCTTCCGCCGACAAGACGCCATTGATCGATTTCAAGCCAAAGTGCCATTGCGGCTCCCCAGCCGCGGCAGGGTCGCTCGACAAGGCGCCCTCTACGGTTATGCGGCTGCCGCCCCAGTCGAGCGTGGACGGGGAAATGGTAAGATGCTGCGCATCGGCGTCGTAAACGGCTGCCAGGCGTCCGCCATCGAGCAGGAGGGGAGTATCGGAAACGGACGGCAGACGAACAAAGCCGCGCGCGAGATCCAGACCCAGGGTGGCGGTCTTGAGGTCGCCCGCGCTCGTAAGATCCAGCGCAAGCTCCCCGGTCATCGGAGTGTCGAATACGCCGAGCAGCCCAAGAGCGGGCGAGATCTTCGCAAGTGTGCTCGGCACGAAGTCGTGCACTGTGGTCGTAACCTTGAGCAGATTGCGCCGGTCCGTCTCTTCGGTGCGGAATGAGATCGACCACGGCCCTTTCTCCGACGCGATCGTCGCTGAGCCGGAGATGACGCTGCGCCGCTTGAGATGCTCGAGATCGACCGATGCCTCCGTAACGCTGATGTCGCTCGTCTGGCCGTCATAGGCGACCGAAACCGTAGCGTTGCGAACACCAAATTCGCGGATCCGCGAGCTCGTGCCGCCCCGCCGGGCGCGCGCAGTGCTCTCAGCGAAGATCCGGGCCACGTCGATGCGGTGGAACGAGGGAGGAAGCGGAGCGCCGGCGGCTGGTAGCTGTGCGCGCGAGGCCGGAACGGGAGCAGGCGCTTTTGGAGTGTCGCTAGGGGAAGCCTCGGTGGAACCACTTGTGTCCGAGATGCTGAGCGCAAATCCCTGCGCTTCCGTGTAGGTAACGGCTAGCCGCGGCTCGATGAGAAAAACGCGCTCCGGGGCAGCGGAGAGACGCCATAAGGCTGATTTGTCGAGTTCGACAGACGCCATCGGCGCGGACGCAACGAGATCGCCGTCAAGATCGCTGACCCGCAGATTGATCAATCGAAGCTCGACTCGATAGTCGTCCGCCAGAGTGATGACGGCGTCGTCGATATCGGCAGTGAACCCGTCGAGATCGGCATTGATGCTGGCCTCGATGTTGCTCCCGAACGACTTGAGCGAAACCGGGCCATGCAACAGCCGCACATAGATGATGATGGCAGCCGCGAGCGAAAGCAGCACCACCGGCGCGAGGACGAGCGTCACGAGGTGCGCCACTCTGTAGATGCGGCGACGCGAGGTTGCTTGAGGCTTCTGCGGACGGCGTCCCGACGTATGGGGCGGCTCGCCAGGAAGCCTGGGAGGAGAGCCTGTCCGGGGCCATGGATTGCCGGAGCGTTGCGTCGTCATCCCCAAACGTTCTCCGGCCGATGAGATTGGATAGAACACCGGTTGCTCGGTGAGGCGTGTGCCACCGGCTTCGCCAGGGTGTATCGCTCGACGTTTTGCGGTCTCCCTGCCGGCTTATCAAGCGCGAAGACATGCGGCGGTTTGCAACGGGTCCGGCTCGCTTCTTGATCGCCGGCAACCGACGACGCGCGAGCCTGGACCCGGACGATAAAACCATGCGAACAAGGCAGGAGCGCGAACCCTGGCAAGCGCCGGTTTCGCACGAGAGATCCTGAACCTGTCACGCGTGGGCCCCACCGCCCCCGAACCCGGGATGAGGCTCACCAAAAGCGACAAAAGAAAGGCACGGACCATGCTTGCCGAAGGCGATATGGCGCCAGATTTCGATCTCCCATCGGATGGCGGCGAAAACATCAGCCTGAAGGCGTTTCGCGGACAATCCGTGGTCGTCTACTTCTATCCCAAGGATGATACGGAGGCCTGCACGCTCGAGGCCCAGGAGTTCAGTGCTCTTAACCGAGACTTCAAGCGAGCGGGCGCCGTCGTTGTCGGCGTTTCGCCCGACAGTCCCAGGCGTCATCACAATTTCAAATGCAAGTACGAATTGGACCTGCGGCTCGCGTCAGATCAGGAGAAAACCGCCGCCGTCGCCTACGGTGTGTGGGTCGAAAAATCGATGTACGGCAGGACGTTCATGGGCGTGGAACGCGCGACGTTCTTGATCTCTCCCAGCGGCAGGATCGCGCGGATTTGGCGCAAAGTATCCGCCAAGGGCCATGCGGCCGAGGTGCTCGCGGCGCTCGAAAATAAATCAGCAAAATGAGCAAATGCCAGGCAAAATTCCTGGGGACAATCAACCCGTGAGTCAGTGGACGCGATGGCAACCGCCGTGCGACAAGTACTGACCCACGGTTGGAAACGTGCTAGCAGAAATCTCGGGGAAGAATGCCGAGCGGACGCTGCCGTACTGCACGCCGATCGGGGGCTAGCTAAAAGCGAATTCACGTCACAAAAGCCTAAAAGGCGACCAGATTTCGCGCAACGTTGAGCGTAAACGCGGAGTTTTACACGGATGCTGCCCCAATTCCGGAAGCCGGAAACCGATAGCACCAGGTCCCAGCCCCAAATGCAAAATCTCAACCCAGCTTCGCCACCGCAACTTGCTCCGACCTCGACGCTCGGGCCGAGACCCGGCATCGCGCAGTTCCGGCCCGGCGGTTCGTCGATCACCTCCGTCATTGGCCCGGATTTGGTCATTCACGGCAATCTCACCTCGAAGGGCGAAGTCCAGATCGAGGGCGAGGTGCAGGGCGACATCTATGGCACGCACGTGGTCATTGGCGAGCGCGCGCGCGTTACGGGCGGCGTCATCGCCGAGGAGTGCATCATTCGCGGCCATTTGCTCGGCACGGTTCGCGGCCGCCGCGTACTTCTGCAGGGATCGAGCCACGTAGAGGGTGACATCTATCACCAGACGATGGCGATTGAGCAGGGTGCGTTCTTTGAGGGCAAGTCCCGGCGGACCGATGATCCTCTCTCGGGTCTCAATCGCTCGGAACGCACACCCGAAGCCATGTCACCTCCTCCTCCGCCGCTTCCGGATGCGTCGTCGGAGGAGTGATCGCGGCCATCGCGCAGTCGTCTTGGGTGTCCGGTCTCAACACCAAGCAATATCTTGACGCCGGGCTTCTCCAGTCGTCACTTCCTGCGGCCGTCGGTAAGATCGCGGACGGTTAAGGGAAGGAACAGGGCGTGAAGACGGTCCGAACAATTGCAGAGTTGCGCCAGCAGATCGCCGACTGGCGGGCAGCTGGGCAAAGCGTGGCGCTCGTTCCGACAATGGGAGCGCTCCACGCCGGACACATCGCGCTCGTCGGTGCAGCGCTCGCGCTGGCCGACCGTGCTGTCGTCTCGATTTTCGTCAATCCGACGCAGTTCGCCCCGAACGAGGATCTGGCGCGCTATCCGCGCGACGAGGCCGGCGACGTGGCAAAGCTGGCGGGCGCCGGTGCCCATCTGGTGTGGGCGCCGACCGTTTCAGAAATGTACCCTGAGGGGTTCGCCACGCGCATCGTTGTCGAAGGCGCTGCGTTACCTCTCGAAGGGGCGTTCCGTCCGCACCACTTCGGCGGCGTGGCGACGGTCGTCTGCAAGCTCCTGTCGGCAGTCACGCCGGATCTCGCGTTGTTTGGCGAAAAGGATTTTCAGCAGCTGGCCGTGATCCGGCAGATGGTTCGGGATCTCGCGCTTCCCGTCACCATCAGAGGTATCGCGACGGTTCGAGAGGACGACGGGCTCGCCCTGTCGTCACGTAACGCCTATCTCAGCGCCGACGAACGCTACATCGCGCCCATGCTTTACAAGGTGATCTCGGAGGTGGCGCGCGGACGCGATCCGGCGGAAGCGTCAGAGGCGCTGCTGGCTGCCGGTTTCACGAAGGTTGACTACGTCGAAGTCCGCGATGCGGAAACGCTGGTGCCGTTCGTCCGAGGCTCCGGCCGCCCGGGCCGCGTTCTCGCGGCCGTTTGGCTCGGCAAGACCCGCCTGATCGACAACGTGGCTACAGGTTGAGTGAAAACCTGAATTGAGGTTCTCAAAACTCAACAGACAAACGTTGAACGGCGCCAGAGAGTATTGATTGTCTGCGCTCCAACCAGCTCAACGAATTTGGGCCTTCCATTCGTCTGTCTTGACGCCGTATTCCCATGTCGCCTGATCCATCGCCGCTAAAGTACTATCATGATACGTATCGGCGAATTCATTCCCCTCTTCGTCGAGATGAAAAAGAGCCTTCATCGTTCGGATATTTTAGCGATGGTCAGCGTTGTTGCCCGCGGTAGCAGCAAAGCCCCGAGGAGATGTTTGGTCTTGCTTGTTGCATGATGCTCAGGGCCAAGCCTCTCCAAAAACAATGTCTCAAAGTTACTCATCGCCAAGCCTTTCAGCTAGCAGCAGGTTTGCGTGTCGCGAGCCAGATTCCCGTTGCGATCAGGGCGATACCCATCCCGTGATACGGATGCAAACTCTCTCCCAACAGCAGCACCGCGAGGATCGTCCCGAACACCGGGACGAGATGCACGGCAAGTCCCGCCGTGTTGGCGCCGACCAGTTCGACAACGCGGTTGAAGGCGAGATAGGCCAGGATTGACGCGAGCACCGACACATATCCCACCGCAAAAGCCGCATGCAGTGTGAGCGGCATGGGCCATCCCCCATGCGTTTCCGCGAGATAGAACGGCAGCAGAAGTGTCGCGCCCAACGCGAAAGTGGCAAATGCAAAGCTGAATCCATGCACGACAGGACGAAGCCGCAAGAGCACAGTGTAGGCCGCATAGCAGACGACGGCCGCCAGCATCCAGAGATCCCCGGTTTTGAAATCGAGGTGCGCAAGGACGGCCGGATCGCCGTGCGAGATCAGCGTCAGCGCACCCGCCAGCGACGCGATGATCCCCGCGCCCTGTCGTGGTGTCACCATCTCGCGAAAGACGAGAAAGGTTCCGATGACCACCAATACCGGCATCAAGGTCTGCAGCATGACGAGGTTGATGGCCGTCGTCGTCTGCGCGCCGAAATAAAGGAACGTATTGTACACGCTGATGCCGAGAGCGGAGAGAACCAGCATGATCGGCCAGCTTCGCGCCATGACGGCCAGATCGCGCCCCAGGTACCGCCACGCGAGCGGCAGAATAAGAATTGCAGCCAGCGTCCAGCGCCAGAAAGCGAGACCGACCGGCGGCACCTCGCCCGCCAAACCTCGTGCGAGGATGGCATTCCCGGCCCAGAACAGTCCGGGCACCAGCATCAGGAACAGCGGCTGATCGGCGAGACTCAGCAGCCCCTTGGCGCGAGGCTTCGGCGCACCGTCTTGAATATTCATTTTTTTCGAGTGCCCTTCTTGCCTTGGAGGGGGCCAACCTTGTGACCTATGGCTGATACCAGAGCCGGCGTTGCGCGGATCAGATATTGTGGCCCTGGGCGGCGTTTCAACGCACTTTGGACCCAAACAAGCTGCGGAAAATGCGTTCAACTGTGGCGGGTTGGCACCCTGGCCTTGCCAATCCACAGCGCTCCGTGCCACGTGTCGCCACGAACGATAACCATCGTAGATTCGGGCTCTGCGCTCGTGTCCGTCCCGCGTCCAGCCGCCGGGCCACGCCTTCGAGAGAGGCAAGGAGTGACGGCGCATGGCCCAATCGATCCGTGATCTATTCTCGAGCCTTACGAGTAGCATGACCGACAAGACCAACCGAGCCCGCAAGGCGGATGCGTCCGAAAACTACACCGCCGCGGATATCGAAGTTCTGGAAGGCCTCGAGCCTGTCCGGCGTCGCCCCGGCATGTACATCGGTGGCACGGACGAAAAGGCGCTGCACCACCTCTTCGCGGAAGTCATCGACAACTCGATGGACGAGGCCGTCGCTGGTCACGCGACGTGGATCGATGTGCGTCTCGATGCGGACGGCTTTTTGTCGGTGACTGACAATGGTCGCGGCATTCCTGTAGATCCGCATCCCAAGTTCAAGAACAAGAGCGCGCTCGAAGTCATCATGTGCACGCTCCACTCGGGCGGCAAGTTCGACGGCAAGGCCTACAACACCTCGGGCGGTCTGCACGGCGTGGGTGTGTCCGTCGTCAACGCGTTGTCCGATACCTGCGAGGTCGAGATTGCGCGCGCCCAGCAGCTTTACCGCATGACGTTCTCGCGCGGCATCCCGCAGGGCAAGCTCGAAAAGCTCGGCCCGGTGATGAATCGGCGCGGCACCAAGGTGCGCTTCCATCCCGACGAGACGATCTTCGGCAAAGGCGCCCATTTCAAGCCGGCCCGCCTGTTCAAGATGGCGCGCTCGAAAGCCTACCTCTTCGGCGGCGTCGAAATCCGCTGGAGCTGCGCGCCCGAGCTGATCAAGGACGACACGCTGCCGGAAGCAGTGTTCCATTTCCCGGGCGGCTTGAAGGACTATCTCGCCTCTGAGATTGCGGGCCAGACCCTGGTCACGAAGGATCTCTTCGCCGGCAACGTCGAGCGCGAAGGCAAGCACGGCTCCGTCGAGTGGGCCGTCGCGTGGGTGTCCGACGAGGACGGCTTCTGCCGCTCCTATTGCAATACGATCCCGACCGGCGAGGGCGGCACGCACGAGAACGGCTTCCGCTCGGCGCTCTCCAAGAGCCTGCGCGAGTTCGGCGAGCGCGTCGGCAACCGCAAGGCCGCGCAGATCACGGCCGATGACGTAATGGGCACGGCCGCCGCCATGCTCTCCGTCTTCATCCGCGAGCCTGAGTTCCAAGGGCAGACCAAGGACAAGCTCGCGACGCAGGAAGCGAGCCGCATCGTCGAGTCCGCCGTAAAGGACGCCTTCGACCACTGGCTGACCGATAGCCCGCAGCAGGCCACACGCCTCCTCGAATGGTCCATCGACCAGGCCGAGGAGCGCCTCAAGAGGAAGCGCGAAAAGGAAGTCGGACGCCAGTCCGCGACGCGCAAGCTGCGCCTTCCGGGTAAGCTCGCCGACTGCTCGATCCAGCAGGCGGCCGGCACCGAGATCTTCATCGTCGAGGGCGACTCGGCCGGCGGTTCGGCCAAGAGCGCGCGCGACCGCGAGACCCAGGCCATCCTGCCCCTGCGCGGCAAGATTCTGAACGTGGCCAATGCCTCGTCGGCGAAGCTCTCGCAGAACCAGTTGCTCGCCGATCTCATTCAGGCACTCGGCGTTGGCACCGGCGCCAAGTATCGCGACGACGACCTGCGCTACGAGCGCGTGATCGTGATGACGGACGCCGACGTGGACGGCGCGCACATCGCTTCGCTCCTGATCACCTTCTTCTACCAGGAGATGCCGGAGCTGATCGAAAACGGACATTTGTTCCTGGCCGTGCCGCCGCTCTACAAACTCACGCATGGCGCCAAGTCGTTCTACGCGACGACCGAGGCGCAGCGCGACCGGCTTCTGAAGAGCGAGTTTGCGGCCAACGCAAAGGTCGAGATCAGCCGCTTCAAAGGCCTGGGCGAGATGAATGCTCAGCAGCTCAAGGAAACGACCATGGATCCCAGGAAGCGGATCCTGCTCAAGGTCGAGATCGGTGAGGGCGACCGGACCGAAATCGGCGAAGCGGTCAATGCGCTGATGGGCTCGAAGCCAGAGGCCCGCTTCCGCTTCATCCAAGACCGCGCCGCCTTCGCGAAGGATCTGGATATTTAGGTCGTAGTCGCTCAGACTTAGGTGCAGGTGGCTTAAGATGCCGAGCGCTACAACTAAATTTAGCAGCGCCTTGGTTGTCGCGATTGCCCCACTTTTTCCTTCGAGCGTTTGGGGAGGCGACAGCGGTGATCAAGCTGAGCTCGTGAGGATGCTCAGTGCTCAACTAAACAAATGCTGGGTGCTACCGCAGAGCGATGACCACGAAGTTCCTACGGTTACGTTGAAATGGAACCTGGAGTCCGATGGCCGCGTGTCGGGCTCCATAGATGTGATGGATCCGCCTCCGATCAAGAGTACTTCATTCGAAATCGCGGTGGACGCCGCAAAACGGGCTGTAAATCGCTGTTCACCCCTCAAACTGCCTAAAGATCGCTATGCTAGCTGGAAAACCATCGTCTGGGAGTTTGTACCAAAGGGTGGATTTGATTGGGCTCTCGGCCAAGTTCGCGCGGGGCCGATTTCATCTCGCAGCGCAGAGTTTCGCAGGACTTATCGCAAGAGCCTTTTGGCGCGCATAACGGCCGTTCAAATCGAGCCTCTGCCGAAGGACGCCCCTGACATCGCCGCCAACATCGATATCGCTGTTGTCGTCAACAAGAGCGGGGAGCTTCTCGGCAGCAAACTAAACCGCGGCTCAGGCTATCATGCTCTTGACGAAATGGCGTTGGAGCGCGTCAGGCGAGCCGCTCCATTTCCAGTTCCTCCAATGGAAATCGGCGAAGGGCCACACGTTTTCAGTTTGGGTTTCAGGTATGAGACGGCGCCCAAACAAGCCCCTTAGGCAACCACCGCATTCGAGAAAGATCTCAATATCTAACGGGAGCGGCCCTGAGCGATGACCCACCTCATTGCGATCGATCAGGGCACAACCTCCACACGCGCGATCGTCTTCGACGCCGCGCTCAATCTGATCGCCGTTGCGCAGCAGGAGTTGCGGCAGATCTATCCGGCGCCCGGATGGGTTGAGCACGATCCGGAGGAGATCTGGGCCGCAGTCATTGCCACGGTGCGCGAGGCGATGGCGAGAGCCGGTGTCGCGGCGAAGGATGTCGCGGGAATCGGCATCACCAACCAGCGCGAAACGACGCTCGTTTGGGATCGCGCGAGCGGAAAGCCGATCCACAACGCCATCGTCTGGCAGGACCGCCGCACGGCCGACACCTGTGCAACCTTGCACGCCGCAGGCCACGAGGCGAACGTTGCCGAAAAGACCGGCCTCATTCTCGATCCCTATTTTTCCGGAACCAAGATCGGCTGGCTGCTCGACAACGTCGAGGGAGCACGGGCGGCTGCCAAAGCGGGACGCCTTGCTTTCGGCACCGTCGATGCATTCTTGCTCTGGCGCCTGACGGGCGGCCGCACCCACGCAACCGATGCGACGAATGCCTCGCGCACGCTGCTGTTCAACATCAGGGGCGGCCATTGGGACGACGAGCTGGCAGCGCTCCTGAATGTTCCGACCGCCATGCTGCCAGAGGTCCGAGACTGCGCCGCAGACTTCGGCGAAACGCTCCCAGAATTATTCGGCGGCGCGATCCGCATCCTCGGTGTCGCGGGCGATCAGCAGGCGGCGACCATCGGGCAGGGCTGCTTCACGCCCGGCATGATGAAGTCCACCTACGGAACTGGTTGCTTCGCGCTGCTCAACACGGGACCGGAACCGATCCGCTCTCGCCATCGGCTTCTCACCACCATTGCCTACCAGCTCGACGGCCAGCGCACGTATGCGCTCGAAGGCGCGATCTTCATCGCGGGCGCGGCTGTCCAATGGCTACGTGACGGCCTGCATCTCGTCAGCAAAGCGTCCGAGGTGAATGCGCTCGCACAGAAGGCAGACGCCAGCGAGCAGGTCTACCTCGTGCCGGCATTCGTTGGTCTCGGCGCGCCCTACTGGGATGCCGAGGCGCGCGGTGCGCTCCTGGGCCTGACACGCAACTCAGGACCCGCCGAAATTGCACAGGCGGCGCTCGAGGCGGTGGGCTATCAGACGCGAGATATGCTCGAAGCGATGCACGCCGATTGGCCCGGCGCCTGCGAGACCGTGCTGCGCGTCGACGGCGGCATGACAGCGAGCGAGGTCACAATGCAGTTCCTCGCCGACATTCTGGGAGCGCCCGTCGACCGTCCGGTGGTGATGGAAACGACGGCGCTGGGCGCAGCCTTCCTCGCCGGACATCGGGCTGGCGTCTGTCCCGATCCCCGCGGCTTCGCTGAGACCTGGAGACTGGATCGGCGTTTCGAGCCGCGGATGGATGACGCCACGCGGGCGCGCAAATGGGCGGGATGGCGCGATGCCGTTTCCCGCGTTCTTACGAAAAAAACGGGCTGATCCGCGAAGAAAGCGCATCAGCCCGTTCTATTCAAACTAGTCGAGCACGCCTTCGAGCGCGTAGTGGCGGATCTTGTCGCGGTTTGCGATCAACTCCCCGACTGTCGGCTCGTTCTTCATGGCGCGGCCGATGGCGATCTTCGTTGCCTCGTAGTTCGTGCGATAGAGATCTTTCTTATCGAGATTCGGATCGTCCGGGCAGCGCGGGTCGAGCCACACCGTGATGATCATGCAGACCTCGTTGGCGATCTCGTGCGGGATGACATTGTCCTTGAGGCAATCGACGATGGCGTCGCCGATAGCCGCCTGAACGACACCGCCGAAAAGGTCGACGTAGGCTGCGCTCGAGATGGTGACCTTGGACGTCATCATCGTCGCGGGGCGCACCATCTGATTGAGGTTGCGGATGACGAAGAAGCGCGTGTGACCGACGGTCTGCCCCATCATGGAAGCGAAAGCCGTGCCCACCGGGCCTTTGACGGAACCGATGACGACTTCCGGCATAGCGTCGGTGACCTGACCTTCGCGTGCCAAAACCGTCGCCTCGCCGGCGCGGAACCAGATGTCCATAGTGTGTAATCCTTTCAGTTCAATGCTGAGTTCAAGATGTCGGCGCCGCTACTTAAGAAGCGCAGCGCGGCTCAGCGCAAGATGCGTTTTCTTGGCCGGAGAGAATAATTGCGCTTTAGAGCGCGGATGTATCTAAGGTTGCGCCGGTCGGCGGCATGCGCGGGCCGTCGTCCTCCAAGGGGGCTACAGCGTCGAGCCAGTGCAAAAGGCAGTCGGCCGCGAGTTGCCAGTCGGGGTCGAGCATGAGGGAATGGGAAAGCCCCGGCAGGAACTGCGCCTGCACGCCGTACCAGGCGGCCGTCGCCCAAAGGTCTTCTTTGCGAATGAGCCGATCTTCCGTGCCGCCCATGACGAGCATCGGCGGCGCTTGCCACGGCATCGGTGCAAACGGCCGCAAGCCTTGAAGCTCGTAGCCCACGAGCGAACTTTCTTGGCCTCCGCGCGCGGCGAAGTGCGCAAAGCTCGCGGCGTCGATGCGATTCGAAAACAACCCATCGCGCAGCACATCCATGTCGATCCCGCCGAGGCCGGTGCTGAACATGAGAGAAAGCTCGCGCCAGAGCCGAGGCCGTGACCACATCATGGAAAAGTTGGCAGCCATCAACCCGCCGGGCGGAACGGAGGCGAGCAGGGCCGCACCCGCAAATCTGGCGCCTCTCCGAACAGCATCCTGCACCGCCGCGCCGCCCATCGAATGCCCGACGGCCACGACCGGCCGTCCGATACTCGCCGCGGCTTCGATCACATCGGCGGAATAGTCGGCGAGTGTGAGCGCGCCGATGCGCTCGTGTCCGCAGCTTGCTCCGTGACCGCTGAGGCTGACGGAATGCACCGTGTATCCGGCGTTCGCCAGATACGGCATGAACGTCTTCTCCCACACCCACGCGCCGACGAAGATGCCGTGCACGAGAAGGATGTCGGTTGTCCTGGGTGTGCCGCTGCCGCGCGCGCGAAGGACTTCCAGTGTCATGCCACCTCAGCTTTTCCGTCAATCGCGGCATTACCGGCCACTATGGCGTCATCATCAATGCGCAAGGCGTCGCAGTTCATGACCTATTTGCATAGCTCAGTGCTGCCGTTCGAGACGACTTTCATGAAGAATTCGCGCGTACGCCATGCCGCTAGGCAAGGCGCGGGAGGGGCGTGGTCGAAGACGCATACGACGAGCGTCGGTGCTCGCACACAGCTTGCTTCAAATTGAACGATCCGGATTAGGAGCCGATAAACCGGTTCCGGAACGCCTCCGGGTTGGCAGCAATTGGGGCTGCCGCATTCATGTTTGGTGCAGATCTCCTTGATAGGCCTGATGCCAAATCAAGAACGGAGAAGCCTGATATGCACCAGCGTCGTCGCGGTCTCGGCCATAGGATCGTTGCGCTTTCTTTGATGGGTCTGACCGCCGGTGCCTTGCCGGTGCAGGCCTGCACGAACTTCCTCCTGAAAGCGGCTGACGGCACGCCGATCTACGGCCGCACGATGGAGTACGCGCTGGAGACTCAGCCGGACGTCGTCGTCGTTCCGCGCAACTACGAATACGTCGGAACGCGTCCGGCCGATGCTCCGGGCGTCAAGTGGACATCGCGTTACGGCCTCGTCGGCGTCATGAACCTCGGCCAGCCGTTTGTCTCCGATGGCGTGAACGAGAAGGGCCTCGCAGGTGGCGCGCTCTACTTTCCTGGCTTCGCTGGCTACACGCCGCCGGCCCAAGCCGGCACACGCACTGCGCTTGCGCCGTGGGAATTTCTGACCTGGGTGCTGACGAACTTCGCAACCGTCGAGGAAGTGAAGGCTGGGCTCGACAACGTAGCGATCATCGATTTGCCGGCCCCCGTCGTCAATTTCACGCTGCCGTTCCACTTCCCGATCCACGACGCCAGCGGTGCTTCGATCGTCATCGAGCCCGTGGATGGAAAGTTCAAGGTCTACGACAACCCGCTCGGCGTCCTCACCAACTCTCCGAGCTTCGATTGGCACATGAACAACGTGCGTAACTACGTGAAGATGTCGCCGGTCGCGGCCGATCCGCTGAAGATCTCCGGCCATACGTTTGCGCCCTTCGGTCAGGGATCCGGACTGCTCGGTATCCCGGGCGATCCGACGCCGCCGTCGCGCTTCATCCGCGCATTGGGCTATGTCGCGTCGGCCAAGCAGCTCCCCGACGGTCCGCAGACGGTGCGTCTTGCCGAGCATATCCTCAACAACTTCGACATCCCGCTCGGCTTCATCGACTCGGCTGCGAAGGGTGGCGAGCTGGAGTACACGCAGTGGAGCTCGGTCGCGGACTTGCGCGCCAAGAAGTACTACATCAAGGGCTACAAGGATCAGGTTCTGCGGTCGATCGATCTCATGAGCTTCGA
Source organism: Hyphomicrobium sp. (assembly GCF_036262015.1). Classification (GTDB taxonomy): domain Bacteria; phylum Pseudomonadota; class Alphaproteobacteria; order Rhizobiales; family Hyphomicrobiaceae; genus Hyphomicrobium_C. The sequence goes on from NZ_DATAJR010000004.1 coordinate 557,713, forward strand.
TCTCGATGCGAAGACCCTTCGCGTCGCGCCCTTCAAGCCCAATCTGACGCCGCCCGCTCTCGAGTTCGCAAACCCGTCGTAAGGCCCACCGGCAATTGACAGTGATTGGAACGGCCGCGCGGCTTTGCCAGCGCGGCCGTTTCCATTCAGGGCTTTGCTGACGGATCGCGCCCCAGCACGATGCGCGTGCGCGTTGTGATGGCGACTCGAACCTCGTCGGGTTGCTCGGATACGGCCGTCGTGATCGCGCGCAGGGAATGTCGGGTGTGATGCAACTGATCAACAAGAGACAGAATGATCGGCAAGCTCTCGTGGTCGAGCCCCATCCGGTAGTGCAGATCGCAAACGAGCGCGACGCGGGCCTCGTCGAGGTCGTCGAACTGAAGACCGCTCATGGTCTGTTGCGGTTGAACAAGCCCGAGTTCGATCCAGCGATGAAGAACCTCGGCCTTCAGGCAGTGCATGCGCTCGATGAGTTGTTGTTCGCTGATCATGCTCGGCCTCCGCGTTTCTGCCGGGGATGCTGCGGGTTCTTCGCCTCCCAGGCGGCCATGAAGTCGGCGAGCTCATCGTCAGGATTCTCAGGCGGAACGATGACGAGCTCCAGCAGGTGATCGCCCCGCGCGCCAGCCTTGTCACGCCGCACACCCTTGCCGCGAAGGCGCAGCGTCGTTCCATTCTTAGCGCCTTTCGGGACTTTGACGTCCACGGCCCCATCGACCGTCTCCGCCCGCACGCTGGCGCCGTTCAGCGCCTCGCCGAGGCTGATAGGAAGCTTCGAATGAATATCGTAGTCATTCCGGCTGAAACTCTCGTGTGGCAGGATATGAACCTCAACATAGGCATCGCCCGCGGGCTCTCCGCCATGTCCAGGTAAGCCCTGGCCCTTGAGCCGCAGGACCTGTCCCTCGCGAAATCCGGCGGGAATTTCGATGTCGAGCGTCTTGCCGTCCGGCATCGCGACCGTCTTGCGTGCGCCATTGACGGCGTCGAGAAAATCGACCGGAAGCGTGTAGCGCACGTCTCCGCCGGGCATGCGGAAACTGGTGCCACCGCCTCCGCCGCGGCCCGTGCCACGATTGCGGAAGAGGTCGGCGAACAAGTCCTCGGCGTCAAACGTATCGCCCGCGCCGCTGGAATAGGTCCGGCTTCCATAGCGCATGTTGGGATCGGCTTCCGCGTACTCTCGATAGTACCGCCGCTGAGGAGTCTCGGCGCCTGTTTCGTCGATTTCGCCGGCGTCGAACTTTTTGCGCTTCTCGGGATCCCCGAGAATGTCGTTGGCGCCTGAGATTTCCTTGAAGCGGCGCTCGGCTTCGGCATCGCCGGGGTTGAGGTCAGGGTGCGTATCCTTTGCGAGCTTCCGGTATGCCTTCCGGATCTCGTCCTGCGTCGCATCCTTGCTCACACCCAGAGTTTTGTACGGGTCGGCCATTGAGAGCCCCGGTTTTTGGTCGGGGCGCCGCCCCAATCCTTCTACGAACGCGAAGAATACTACTCTGCCCGCGCGCGAGGGCGCACGTCAAAGCACCTGCAAGAGGTAAACGGACTGCTGATTTCGAGCGCGGCGATCGTTCTAGTCTCCGCGTCGCTGCTTGCGCGCCCAATAGATGGCGAACACCGCGATCCAGAACAACAGGGCGGCGACGTCCATCAGCGTCGATAGCTCGCGCAGGCTCTTCTTCCAGGGCTGATCCGGCGGCCCCACCAGCGTGAGGAAGCTCGCGATCGCGCCGATGAGCAGGCAAAGGCCGACGCCGACCCAAGCGATCCTGACAGCGCGCCGCGTCATGTGTGGTGCTCCTCACAGCGGAACAGGATCCCAACCATCGGCCAACCAAACTACCACAGATTTGGACGCAAAGCGGCGTCGCGGCGAAGCCGAGCGAAATTTTCATCCAATTTCCGGAAACGGCACTTCGGCAAACTATCCGTCGATAGCGCTTGTGCCCACTTCGCAGCGCCGTTCCGCCTCAAATCCGCCCCGCACGTCGAGGGAATTAAGGCGCATACAGAACGAGGAGCGGACATGTCGGACGTGATGACATCGGCAGGACGGGTAGCCCGAAGCCCTGCATTCAAATTCTTCCTCATTGCGTTTCTCATCCTCCTCCTGCTCATCCCGCTCCTGATCGTCGGCGGGCTAGTCTCGGAACGCGAAGGCCGCTCCCGCGAGGTGATGGGCGAGGTGGCGCGGACTTGGGGCGGCGCGCAGTACCTCGCGGGGCCCTTCATCGTTGTTCCCTACCTGGTTCGCATAGAAAGCAAGGAAGGCGACAAGGTCATCCAGCAGACCCAGGAGCGTCGGGCCGTCTTTCTTCCCGAAGAGCTGACTGTCAAAGGCAACGGCAAGTCGAATGTGCTTCACCGTTCCATTTTCGACGTCAACGTCTACACCGCCTCGCTCGCCATCGACGGCAGCTTCGCTGTGCCGGATATCGCTGAGGTCGATCCGAATGCGGTTTCGGTGCGTTGGCGCGATGCGATATTCGTCCTCGCCTTGAGCGATGTTGGCGGCCTCAAGGAGGCAGCAACGCTCAAGATCAACGAACGGGAGACGTTGCCCTTCTCGCCGAGTGTCGGCGTACCCGGAAGCTACACGAACGGCATGCATACGAAACTGTCGGGCGCGCCGTCGGTCATTGAGGGAGACACGGCGCCCAAAGCGTTCCGCTTCCACGCAGACCTGGTGTTCACCGGCTCCACCTCGTTGAGCTTCGCACCCGCAGCCCGGGAGACCCGGATCGAGATGGCATCGGATTGGCCGCACCCCAGCTTTACCGGCGCGTTCCTGCCGGTCGACCGCGAGGTCCGGCCAGACGGCTTTTCCGCCAAATGGCGCGTGCCGCATCTGGCGCGCAGCGTACCCAACGCGTGGATGCTGTCCGATGGCGGCCTGGAGCGCTTCTCGGCGCATCAGTTTGGCGTGACGTTCTACCAGCCGGTCGACTTCTACGATCTCGTCATGCGCGCGGTGAAGTACGGCGTCTTGTTCCTGGCGGTCGGCTTCATGGGTGTGTTTGTGCTCGAGCTGCTCTCCGGCAAGCGCGTGCACCCCGTGCAATACCTGTTCGTGGGCATCGCCATGGTGTTCTTCTACGTGCTGCTCTTGTCGCTCGCCGAGCATCTCGGCTTTGCCAAGGCCTACGCCATCGCCTCGGCCGCGACCGGCGGCATGCTCGCGCTTTATGTCGGCAAGGCCCTTGCGAGCTCCCGCAGTGGCCTGATCATGGCCGCCTTGTTCGTGCTGCTGTACGGCTTCCTGTACTTCATCTTGCGCCTCGAGGACTATGCGCTCCTCGCGGGTGCGCTGCTCGGCTTCGCGGCTCTCACGGCTGTGATGTTCACTACCCTCCACATCGACTGGTCCGGGCTCGGAGAGGGCGCGCGCGAAGAGGAAGAGCCGGCACCCGCCCAAGCGGGGCCTTGAGGCGTAGGCTCTGGTTGTCGACCCTGGCGATCGCTGCGGCGTGTAGCGATCGCCATTCTGTTTTCTAGTTGCTGCATTTTTCTGTGTCTTTAGAAGCATATGAATGCGGAATAGATGGTCCGCGGCCATGCGCCTCTGCTGTCGCTTCAAACGGGTCCCAGAATGTTTTCAGGTCTGCGTTGGTTAATTTTTGTATTTCTCTTTGTCGGCAGCTCACTTGGTGCAGCGCAAGACACGAAGAAAGGAAAAGGAGAAACCCCGCAGGCGCCCAATGCCCCCGCCGGCGCGCCTCCGGCAAAGCGAGACGCAGCTCCGAAAGCCGAACCCCCTCCGGCCGCGAAGCCGTCGATTCCGGACGAGTTTAGGCTCAACATGCTGATCCGGACGACGATCATCGCCGTCAATCAGGCCAACAAAACCAACAACTATACTGTGCTCCGCGATCTTGGTTCGCCTCGCTTTCGGGAGGGGAACACCCCGGAGCGGTTGGCGCGAATTTTCGAGAGCTTGCGAAACGCCAAGTTCGACCTCTCGCCGGTTCTGTTCTTCACGCCGAAGCTTCTTCGTCCTCCGACGATCGAGGACAGCGGCATGCTCGGACTGACCGGATTTTTCGATACGCGGCCTCAACGCGTCGCTTTCGATCTCCTGTTCGAGGACGTCAAAGGCGAATGGCAGCTTTATGGGATCAATATTGCAACGCAGCCGGCTCCCGCAACCAACGGGCAAGGCCCCGCACCGCCGCAGCCGAAACAACCCGATGCGCCGATGAGGCAATAGCCGAAAACAGAGGCGCCTTTAGAAGTCCCCCGCATTTCTGGAGCGCATTCTTTCTGTTTCCTTCCCGCAACAGTTAACAGCCGATTAATGCCTGGACGGTCGGTGGACTGTTGATGCGCATACGTGCTTATGCGCAATCTGGGGAAAGCCTGTGGATAAGTTGTGGACTCACGTGCGTAGGACGAAGGGAAAACCTTCGCCGGTTTCCTTGGGGGGAGCTCAGCGCACAAGGAACCAAAAATACCAGGTTCAGTAGGGGTTGTGGAGTGTGTTGGGGGTAGTAATGCGTTCGAGAAATCGGGTTCCGGCGTCGCGCCGGGGGACACTTGCAAACCGTTTGCTCAGCTCGATCAGCGCCCTCGCGATGAGTATTGCAATAACTCCGTCCGGCGGCACCGCGTTCGCGCAGACTGTCACCCCGACCTATGGGTCATTCACACCTCTCTACAATCTCGAGACCGACACGTCTCTCGGCGGGGCGCCCAGCATAGATACCGACGCGCTCGCGGACCAAATCGAGGTCATTGTCAGGGATACCACTCTCTCTGAATCAGAAAAACAGACGCAAATTCAAGCGCTTATTAATGCTAACGTCTCCACCACAGGTGCCGGGACCGCGGCCTGCGCGGAGCAACTCGACGATCTAGCGCTCGGACTGGACTCCGCATCCGCCGCTACCGATCTTGCTGGCACGATCGTCGAGGCCGTTGGTGGCATCGTCGGGGCATTTGGCGCGGAAATACCCGGCATCGTCATACAATCTGTAGGCGTCGGTCTTAACATTGGATCGCTCGTGGTCACCGGCGTCCAGAACGGCTTGCCGAACTGCAATGCCGAGTTCACGGGCACGGTGACAGCCCGGGCCAATATCGCCGCGGGCCAAGGCATTTCCGCATTCCAGGATGCCATCACGATCGGCAACCCCGGTGGCCTCAGCTATGAGCAGGGTATCAACCTCGGCGGTGGCTCGCTCGCTGGCGCAGGCACAGGCGGAGCCCAAGCGCAGACGGGCGACCGCGACGCAATCGCGATCGGCAATGGCGCAGAGGCCTCGAATGCCGGAGACACGGCGCTCGGCACGGGTGCAGTGGCGAGCAGCGGCCCTGGAGGAACGAACGCCACGGCCATCGGCGCCGGCGCGTCGGCGACAGGAAACGGCGCAACGGCGCTCGGCGCAGGCGCAAATGCGGAAGGCGACCGCTCGGTGGCAGTTGGCAATGCCGATGCTCTCGGCGACGATTCCGTCGCCATGGGCGAAGGCTCCATTGCGCGCGGTGATGACGATACTGTCATCGGCACCAGAAACCAGACCAGCGCGGCAGGTGGCAATACGGCTGTCGGCCATGACAATGACCTGAGCGCGGCTGGCGCTGACAACAGCGTGCTCGGCCATGGCATCACTATTTTGAATGGTGGCGAGAACAATACCGTGCTTGGCAGTGGCCATGCGGTCGACGGCGACAACAATTTCGTGGCCGGCGATCCGAATGAGACTGTTGGCAATGACAACGCGATCACGGGCAACGACAACTACGTCAACGGCAACAACAACCAGGTTCTCGGAAACAACAACGGAAATCTGGGTGCAGTTGCGGGATCCATTGACGGCGACGAAACCGGTGGCATTCAAGGTGACAACAACTCTGTCGTCGGTAGCTCCAATAACGTAGCCGGCAACAGCAACCAGGTAACCGGCAACACGAATAACCTCGGGCCGGGAAGCGATGACAACTTCGTCGGCGGCAGTCAGAACTCGACGACGGGAGATGGCAACATCCTCGTCGGCAACGGCAACAGCATCGGCGCGACCAGCAACAACCTGGTTGTCGGTGACAACAACACCGCGATCACAAGCAACGACAACAATGTCATTGGCGACAACAACACCGTGGGCGGTGGCACGGAGAACAATGTACTCGCCGACAATGCGACGGTGAATGGTGCGCGCAACGTTGCAGTCGGTCAGGGCACCACGTCGACGGGCAACGACACGGTTGCAATCGGCACAAGCGCCTCCGCGTCAAGCAATGGCAACGTCGCGATCGGCCTGTCTTCGAATGCAAGTGGAGCCAACTCCTCCGCAGTGGGCGCCAATTCTCAAGCGACCGCGACTCGGACGACCGCAGTGGGTCAGAGTGCCGAGGCCAGCGCCATCAATGCCAGCGCCATCGGCCAGAACGCCACGGCGAACGGGATCAATTCAAGCGCCGTTGGACAGGATGCAGAAGCCAGCGCCCTGAACGCCAGCGCTGTGGGGCAGGGTGCTGAGGCGAGCGCGATCAATTCCAGCGCGGTCGGTCAAAACGCCGAGGCAAGTGCGTTCCGTGCGACGGCAGTTGGACAGAACGCCGTGGCAACAGGCATCGACAGCACAGCTGTCGGTCAGGGGGCATCGGCGGACGGTTTCAATGCGACCGCGCTTGGACAAGACGCCTCGGTTGATGGTGCATTCTCGACGGCGACCGGCGCAGGCGCTTCGGCCCTCTTCACGTTCGCTTCGACCGCGACCGGCGCCCTGTCCAACACCGACTTCAGCTCCTTCTCGGTCGCGGACGGCTTCAGCTCCAACAGCAGCTTTAGCTTCGGGTCGTCTGCGACGGGCGCGTTCTCGATGGTCGCTGGGACGGCGTTCGGTACCGCCAACGGCTACGCGGCCACGGTAGCAGCCGGCACCATCGGCGGCACGGCGAGCGGCGCGTTCTCGAGCGCGGGTGCTGATGGTGCGTCGGCTTACGGCGCCGGTTCCAACGCCTCGGGCGAAGGCTCGATTGCCATCGGCGACGCCGATGCCACAGCCACGAACGCGATCGCGATCGGCACCGGAGCTGTGGCGGCCGATGCCGGCTCCGTCGCAACCGGTAGCAGCGCGGTTGCCGCAAACGGCGGCGCAGCCTACGGCAATGGCAGCACGGCAACGGGCCTGAACTCCACCGCGATCGGTCCCAATGCGAGCGCGACTCCGAACGGGTCTGCCGCGTTCGGTAACAACGCCGTTGCGACACTCGAAAATCAGCAGTCGTTCGGCACCAAGGACAACACCTATACGATGGGCGGCATCACATCGAACCAGAGCCAGGCCCGTCAGTCCGGACCGTTGGAGCTCGTGACGACGGATGCCAATGGCAACCTCGCCTCGGACAACGGCAGCACGTTCAAGACGATTGCCGAACTCCAAGCCGGTGTATCGATCGCCCTCGCGGCGGAGGCGCCGTCGCTCACCTCGTCCGAGCAGTTTGGTTTCAGAATTGGCTGGGGCAATTTCAACGGCGATGGCAACGCGGTCGCCGCGAGCGCGATCGGCGTTTTGTGCCGCGGCTGCTTCACATCTGGAGACCGTGTCGCGATCGATGGCTCCGTCGGTGCCGGCTGGGCGGAATATAAGACCTACAGCGCCGGCAACGTAATCGGCGGTCGTGCCGGTATCCAGTGGACGTGGTAACTGTACTTGCTTGACCTCCCACGGAGGCAGGCCCGGGCGCACTCCGAAATGGGTGCGCCCGTTTTTCGTGGGCGGTCGGACGGTCGCGCGTCTGGAGGTTGCTAACGCTGGAAAAATACAGCTTGGACAATTCCAATGCGGCTCGACCGCTTGAAATAACGGGCAATTTCCGGGTGTCATCTCAATATCCGTACGAAAATCCCGGCATGCGGCTTTTATGTCGCGCAAAAGTCCCTGTTTTTTCTTGATTTTTATGGGCCTGTATGCCATTTCCCGATCGGCTCGGGCGCAGGGGCTTCGATCTCATGCGATGTCATTTGTCCCTTTTCGAGCCCCGAATTCTGTATTTGCCCGCTTGCGGCTTTCGCCATTCCCCTGCGCTCTCGTCGTCTTGAAGCTGCGCCCGGAAACCCACTTGGGATTCCGGAGTGCGCGCTCGGGGCCTTGAGATCGTTGATGGAGATTTGGTTTTTTGGAAACGAAGACGTTCGCTGAGCTTGGGCTCAGCCAGAAAGTGCAGGCCGCCATCGAGGCAGCCGGCTATTCCTCGCCGACACCCATTCAAGCAGCAGCCATTCCCGTTGCGGTAACAGGCCGCGACGTTCTCGGCATCGCTCAGACCGGCACCGGCAAGACGGCATCGTTCGTGCTGCCGATGATCGCCCGTCTGGAGACGGGCCGCGCGCGGGCTCGCATGCCGCGCTCGCTCATTCTCGCACCGACCCGCGAGCTGGCGGCCCAGGTTGCGCAGAGTTTCGAGAAATACGGCATCAATCACAAGCTGAGCGTGGCACTGCTCATCGGCGGCGTGTCGATGGACGATCAGGTCCGCAAGCTCGACCGCGGTGTCGACGTTTTGATAGCCACCCCCGGCCGCCTGCTCGATCACTTCCAGCGTGGCCGGCTCATGCTGATGGGCGTCGAGATCCTCGTCATCGACGAGGCGGATCGGATGCTCGACATGGGCTTCATCCCCGACATCGAAAAGATCTGCAACCTGCTGCCCCCGCGCCGGCAGACGCTTTTCTTCTCGGCCACGATGCCCCCCGAGATCACGCGGCTGGTCAACCAATTCCTGCGCGACCCAGAGCGCATCGAGGTCGCTCGTCCGGCCACGACCGCGAAGACGATCACGCAGCACTTCCGTTTCACGGCAGACGGCGAGGACTGGGTCAAGCGCGAGATCCTGCGCGACATGATCCGCACCGAAAACGTCAAGAACGCGATCATTTTCTGCAACCGCAAACGCGATGTGGCGATCCTTCTCAAGTCGCTCCTGAAGCACGGCTTCAACGCCGGCGCCCTTCACGGCGACATGGATCAGAAGAACCGCATGGAGACGCTCGACAAGTTCCGCAACGGCGAGATCAACATTCTCGCGGCGAGCGACGTGGCTGCTCGCGGTCTCGACATCCCCGACGTGTCGCACGTCTTCAACTTCGATTTGCCCTGGCAATCCGACGACTACGTGCACCGCATCGGCCGCACGGGCCGCGCCGGTCGCGAAGGCACCGCGCAGTCGATCGTCACGCCGGATGAGCTGAAGTCCTTCAAGGAAATCGAGAAGATCATCGGCGAGACCATCGTCTGGATCGGCGAACCGCCAGGCGAGCAGGACTTTGCGGATGCCGGCAAGCGCCGCAGGGGCCGTGGACGCGGCAAACCCGGCGCGCAGCGTGAAAGCGGCCGGGGCGAGAGCTCACGCGGAGGCGAAGGCAGGCGCGGGGACAACGGGCATAAGGAGCCCCGCCGTGCTTCCGGTGGACCCGACCGCAGGGAACGTCGTCAGGCGCCCGGAATGGGCGAGCAGCCTTCAGTGCACGGTGAAGCGGAAGCCCGCAACGCGAGTCCGCGCGATGGAGCGAGTGAGCAACGGCGCCCCGAGGGCCGTGCTGGCAAGCAGCAGCCAAAGGCGCCGCGTTCAGAGGCAAAACCGCAACCCCGCGAGCACGAGCGTCCCAAGGCGCCAGCCCCGCGCCAGAGACCGCGGCCGGCTGAAGGTGACCAGCCTTCGAAGGCGGCTCTCAGCGCGTTTCAGGGGAATGTGCCGGCCTTCCTGCGCAAGCCGCCGCGTCCCGTGAAAGCTGCAAACGAATAAGCCGCTCGCCTGATCTTCCGTTCTCTGTTGCGCTGCTTTGCAGGCTTCTCTGCGGTGGGCGGAAGGTGATTTTTGTTGGCCGTCGAGAGGGTTGAACGCGAATCTACGCGGCGCATTCCCGCAAATTGCAGCTTGCCTCCGGATTGCATCGCACAACGCAATGTCAAGCAAATATGGCGTTGCAGCATGATGTAGCTGTGGATAGCGCCGCTGGCTGCCCAATTTCCAGGCGGTCGCGGCGCTACTGTCTCCTTGTACAGGAGGCGATAACAATGCGTCATCACCGGCTCACCATCTCTCAGAAGGGCGGCCAGGTACGCGAAACGGAACATATGCCCGGTCCCGATTTGATCGAAGCGGCCCAGCTCCGGCGCTTGGCCAGCACGGTCCTCTCCAAAACCCCCGATGACCTCGCCGCGCTCGCGGAAACCAACCCCATGCTCATTTGGGAGTGGATCGAAGCGTTCCGCAAGGAAAGGCTCGCTGCCGAGGCAGAGGCACGTTATTGGTCGGCAGCGGCTGCCGCGCTCTCTACGGCCAATCCGGAGACGGTGCGCGCGGCTGCAGAATAGCTGGGCGAAAGTCGCCGCAGCGGCTTTTCTACGACGTGCTCATGCCCAAAGTCCAAATCTGCCGCTGGAATGAGCTGACTGCCGAACCCGAGGTCGAACGCCTGATCAAGGAGCTCGACCTCGTATTTTTTTCGTCGAGTGCCAAACAGACTTTCGCGAGCGCCGAGGAGCGTGCCGGGTTTCGGGAGCGCTGGCTCGGCCGCTACTTACGTCACTTTCCGGATTACGCCTTGCTGGCGCTGGATGAACAGTGTCGCGTCGTAGGCTACGTCATCGGCAGTATGAACGATCCGGCGCGCGATCCCCTCTTTGCCGACATCGCCGTTCTCCAAACCTTCAGTGCCCTCACACAGCGCTATCCCGCGCAACTTCACGTCAATCTCGATGCGGCATGGCGTGGCCAAGGAGTGGGCGCACGCCTCGTCAACGCGTTTGCCGACCTGGCGCGCAGGGCCGGAGCTCCGGGCGTCCATGTGGTTACGGTTCGGGGGATGCGGAACGTCGGTTTCTACCTCTCAAATGAGTTCGTGGAACGGGGCGTGACGGTGGTCGATGGTCGCGAGCTTCTGTTTCTTGGCCGCGATCTCTGACGGCGGGCAGCGCGCAGGTAACTTTGCCCGTTGACTCTCCACTTGGTGGAGCCCGCACAAGGCATCACATGACCGACCGCATCTACACGATTGGCGAACTCTCGAAGATGAGCGGTGTTTCCGTTCGGAGGCTTCGTTTCTATTCCGACAAGGCTTTGCTGCCTCCGACGGCGCGCGCCGCCAGCGGGTATCGGATGTACTCCGAAGCAGATCTCGCTCGTCTTGATCTCATCGTGGCGTTGCGTAACGCTGGCGTAAGTCTCGGCGAAATTCGCAAGATCCTGTCTCGGCGCCTCGCTCTCGCAGACGTGCTCGCCCTCCGTCTCAAAACGCTCGAAGCGGAAATTGTGTCCAAGCGTCGCGTCGCAGCGGCCTTGCGGTCGGTCCTGAAACTTTCCGAACCAACCCCTCAGGATCTCAGGAGACTCTGGACCGTGACCCACCTATCGCAGTTGGAATTCCGCACAGCCGTCGAACGCTTTTTCGACGAGGCCGCCGAAGGCACAAAGATAGATCCGTCTTGGCGTCAGAAGATGATCGACATCAGCACACCGGAGCTTCCGGACGACCCGACGCCGGAGCAGCTCGATGCTTGGACGGAGCTCGCCGCCCTTCTATCCGACAAGGATTACATCCAGGAGGTGCGTGCGAGCATGTCCAAGATGTGGACGCAGGAGTTCGATGCCTTCGCTTATGCGGAGGCATCGAACCAGACGTTCGATCAAGTCCGAGCGGCGATCAAAGAGGGCCATGCACCTCAATCAGGTATCGGCAAGGCGATTGCCAGGGATTGGCTCGAAGCCTCTGCGACGGCGATGAAGCGAGAGCCGAACGCATCTTTTCTCGACTGGCATCTTGACCAGTATCGCAGATACCACTCGCGCGCGGTGCGCTATCAGGAGCTGATGACAATTCTGCAAGGCGAGAACGCCACCAGCGCCGCAGGATCGGAATGGCGTTGGATTATCACTGCTATGGAGCACCATCTCTGACCAGTGGCAGAGGGCGTGCGGCATCGCCCTTCGGCCGCTCGCCCTTGAGATGCGGAGCGACTTCCGCGCATAATTCAGAGATTCGTCCGCAACTTGCCGAGGGTCGATGAACGCTGCAGCTTCGAACCCGACCGGAGGAGCAAACGGCACCAATCCGGGTGGAGCCGGTGCTGTGATCCTTGAAGGCGTCCAGAAGTGGTTCGGCGACTTCCATGTCTTGAAGGATATTTCCCTCGACGTTGCGCAAGGCGAAAAAATCGTCATCTGCGGACCCTCGGGATCGGGCAAATCGACACTGATCCGCTGCCTCAACGGTCTCGAGATCTACGATGCGGGGCGCATCGTCATCGACGGCACCGTGTTGACGCGCGATCTACGCACGCTCGAGAAAATCCGCTCCGATGTCGGAATGGTCTTTCAGAGCTTCAACCTTTTTCCTCACCTCTCGGTCTTGGACAATCTGTGCCTCGCGCCGCAGTGGGTGCGCGGCGTGAAGCGTGCCCAGGTCGAACAGGTGGCGCGAGCCTTGCTCGAGCGCGTTCGCATTGCAGATCAGGCGGACAAGTTTCCGGCCCAACTCTCGGGCGGGCAGCAGCAGCGTGTCGCAATTGCGCGCGCGCTCGCCATGACGCCGCGCATCATGCTGTTCGACGAGCCCACATCCGCGCTCGATCCCGAAATGGTGAAGGAGGTCCTCGACGTGATGACCGAGCTCGCGGGCCAAGGCATGACGATGCTCGTCGTCACCCATGAGATGGGATTTGCCCGCGCGGTCGCCGATCGCGTCGTGTTCATGGACAAGGGCGAGATCGTCGAGACGGGCAAGCCGAAAGAGATGTTCGCTGCGCCCCGTCACGAGCGGACGCGCGCCTTCCTGTCTCAAATTCTGGATCATTGAGATGCTGGGCAAACAATCCCTCATCCGTGTCGCCAAGAGCGCCGTAGCTGCCCTCGTTATTCTGTGCGGGCTCATCCCACTGGCTGCAGCCCAATCGCCGACGCTGGACAATGTGAAGCGTCGCGGTCAGCTCGTCTGCGGTGTCAACACCGGGCTCGCGGGCTTCAGCGTTCCGGACGACCGCGGCCAATGGACCGGCATCGATGCCGACTTCTGCCGCGCCGTCGCGGCCGCAATCTTTGGCGACCGCAACAAAGTGCGCTTCGTTCCGTTGAATGCGAAGGAGCGCTTCACCGCGCTGCAGTCTGGCGAAGTGGACGTTCTCTCGCGCAACACGACGTGGACCATGAGCCGCGACACGTCTTTGGGGCTCAACTTCACCGGCGTCATTTTCTACGACGGACAAGCCTTCATGACGCGCAAGGCGCTGGGTCTGAAGTCCGCGGCGGACCTGAAAGGCTCCAGCATCTGCGTGCAGTCCGGCACGACGAACGAGTTGAACCTTGCCGACTTCTTCGCGACCCGCGGGCTGCCATACCGGCCCGTGGTATTCGAACGTCTCGTTGAGGTGCTCGGCGCTTACAACAGCGGCCGCTGCGACTCTTTCACGACCGACAGCTCTCAGCTCGTGGCGGAGCGCACGCGGTTACCCGATCCCGATGCGCACGAAATCCTGCCCGACCTCATCTCGAAAGAGCCGCTCGGCCCCGCCGTGCGCCAGGGCGATGCCGCCTGGGCCAACATCGTCCGCTGGACTTTGTTCGCGATGATCAACGCCGAGGAGTTGGGCATCACGCAACATAATGTGGAATCCATGCGCGACGCCGCGAACCCGGAGATCCGCCGGTTGCTGGGCGCCGAGGGTGAGTACGGCAAGGGAATTGGGTTGGCCGACGACTGGGCCGTATCCGTGCTTAAGGCCGTCGGAAACTACGGCGAATGCTTTGAACGCAACCTCGGCCAAGGCTCGCCGCTCAAGATCGCGCGTGGTCGCAACGCACTCTGGAAGGACGGCGGGCTGATGTATGCCCCGCCGGTCCGGTGAGGCGCCGATGCGCGTTGAGCCCTTGATCAAGCGTTGGCGGGATCCGAAGGCTTGGACCGACGCTGCCTACGATCCGAACGTCCGCGCCGTCGCGTTTCAGGTGCTGCTGGTCGTCGCGCTCGTTTTTCTCGTTGTCGAGATCGTACTCAACACGGCCGCCAATCTCGAAAAGCAGAACGTCGCGTCGGGCTTCGACTTTCTGGCCCGCACGGCGGGTTTCGATGTCTCGCAATCCCTCATCCCGTATTCGAGCAAGAGCAGCTACCTACAGGCCTTCTTCGTCGGCCTGACGAACACGCTGCTTGTGGCGGCCCTCGGCATCGTGCTCGCCACCGTCATCGGTTTCACCCTCGGCATCGCCCGCCTCTCGCCGAACTGGCTCGCCTCACGCCTCGCGCTCGCCTACGTTGAGGTCATCCGCAATGTGCCGCTGCTGCTTCAGCTCTTCGTCTGGTACGTGGCGGTCTTGCGTGCGCTCCCGGCGCCCGCCGAGGCACGTCCGTTGATCGGCAGTGCGTATTTCGATACGCGAGGCCTGCATCTTCCACGCGTTTCCTTCGAGCACGGCGGCGGCTTGCTGTTCGCCGCTATCGCCATCTCGCTGATCGCGGCGGCGTGGCTCTGGCGGCACGGAAAATCCTTCGAAGCGCGATGGCCGGGTCTATCGAGCGCCGCGTGGGCCCTTGTATTGATGCTGCCCGTGCTCGTCGCGACACTAGGCGTCGACATGCACATCACATATCCGGAGCTCGGACGGTTTAACTTCGACGGTGGTGTGTCGATAGAACCCGAATTCATGGCCCTGCTGCTCGGTCTCTCGACGTACACGGCGGCGTTCATTGCCGAAATCGTGCGCGCTGGACTACTCGGCGTGCCGAAAGGCCAACGGGAAGCGGCCGCAGCGCTCGGTCTCAGCCGCCGTCAGGCCCTCCGTCTCGTCATCCTGCCTCAGGCGATGCGGATCATCATCCCGCCGCTCACGAACCAGTATCTGAATCTCACGAAGAACTCCTCGCTCGCCGTCGCCATCGGCTACCCGGATTTGGTGTCGGTCTTCGCCGGCACAGTACTCAATCAGACAGGACAAGCCGTTGAGGTGATCGTCATCACCATGGCTGTCTATCTGCTCATCAGCCTCGCCACGTCGCTCTTGATGAATTGGTTCAACGCTCGCGCCGCGTGGGCCGAGAGGTGAGGGTGATGAACGTATCCCGCATTCTCTCGGCATGGCGGTGGGGCGGCCCGCAGGAGTCCGGAGGCCGCGACCTCCCGCCTGCGCTGCGCACGATCCGAGACGCACTGTTCGCCTCGCCGGGACAGGCGATCCTGTCGCTCGTTCTGCTTTGGCTCTTGGCGAAGGTAGCCTTCGCATTTGCCGATTGGGCCCTCTTCGGCGCTGTCTTTCATGGGCAGGACGGCACGGCCTGCCGCGCCCCCGGCGTCGGCGCCTGCTGGCCGTTCATCACGCACAAGATGGGCGTGTTTCTCTATGGCCGATACCCGGAGGGAGAGATTTGGCGCGTCAACCTCACCTACGTATTGGCCCTTGCGGGGCTCGTGCCGCTTATGACGCCGCGGGTACCGCGAAAGCTCGCCCTCTCGCTCTACATGCTGCTGGTGTTTCCTGTGCTCGCCTTCATCCTTCTGCGCGGCGGCCCGCTCGGGCTTCCTGTCGTCGGCACGGATCTTTGGGGCGGCCTCATGCTCACGCTCGTCATCGCGAGCGTCGGCATCGCGGCATCGTTCCCGCTCGGCATTCTGCTGGCGCTGGCCCGCCGTTCGGAGCTGCCCATCGTGCGTTGGGTGGCGGTCGGCTACATCGAGCTCGTTCGGGGCGTGCCGCTTGTCACAGTGCTGTTCATGGCCTCCGTTATGCTGCCGCTGTTTCTGCCGCCGGACGTGACCATCGATAAGCTTCTGCGCGCACTTGTCGGCGTGGCGCTTTTCTCTGCCGCTTATCTCGCCGAGGTGATCCGCGGTGGTCTGCAGGCGATTCCACGCGGTCAGTATGAAGCGGCCGACGCATTGGGATTGGGCTATTGGCGGAAGATGGGCTTGGTCGTACTTCCGCAGGCCATTCGATTGGTGATTCCCGGTCTCGTGAACTCGTTCATTTCCTTATTCAAGGACACGAGCCTTGTACTCATCATTGGCCTTTTCGATCTGCTCGGCATTGTCGAGCAGTCCGTTCAAGCGGATGCGAAATGGGTCTCACCACAAACTGCGGCTACAGGATATTTCTTCGCAGGAATAATATTTTGGATCTTTTGCTTTGCGATGTCGCGCTACTCCGCCGCGCTCGAGTCGAAGCTTCAGAATCGCGCGCGTTCATGACGTCCGCACGACAGTGGATGCTAGGCTTTCCCGACATTGCGGCATGACAAGCCAACCCCGCTGGTATAAGGATGAAACGCCATCAAAAACAGAATCCGGTGGCGCGAAATTGGGGGAATACAATGTTTTTACCAGCCGAATATAACTGGCTTGAGCCAGTTCTCATCGCTGCCGGTGTGGTCTTTGTCGTAGGACTGATCGGCAACGTTCTGTCTTTCTCGAACCGCTTCGTGAATGCGCTCGTCACGGCAATTGTCTTTGCTGTGATCTTCGGTGTTCTCACGTTCCTCTCGAAGGCTCAGGCGCCGGTAAGCCCAGTGCAGTTCCTGCCGCCGGACTACTCATGGCTCGAACCCGTGCTGATCGCATCGGCTGTTGTGTTCGTCATCGACCTGATCGGCAACGTGCTGTCGTTCTCGAACCGCTTCGTGAACGCGCTCGTCACGGCGATTGTGTTCGCCGCGATCTTCGGTGGCCTCACCTACGTTGCCAAGAAGGAAGGCATCGAGGTTCCGACCGTGACCGTTCCCGCGCCGGCTCCGACGCCCGCGCCCTAGTCGCGTTCGAGCGCAGAACTTCGAAAGGGTGGCTTCGCGGCCACCCTTTTTTATTTGGCTACTTCGCAAGCATCTCCGCCACGTAGTCGCCGATCGCCAGCGACGACGTGAGCCCGGGGCTCTCGATGCCATAGAGCGCAACGAGCCGAGGGACGCCGTGAACGCGCGTATCGTGGATCGCAAAGTCGGGCACAGCATCGCCGCGCCGGTAGATCTTGGGCCGGACGCCGACGTAGCCGGGCGACAGCCGTCCTTCGGGTAAGTCCGGCCAATAGCGGCGAATGTCGGCTTCGAAGCAGGCCAATCGCGCCCCGCCGCCATCGTCGAACGTGTAATCCGCCCGCTCGTTCGGCGCGTCGCTCCATTCGAGATCCGGTCCGAACCGGGCTTGGCCCGCGACATCGAGCGTGAGGTGCACGCCGAGGAAGCCCGGCTGCGGCAGCGGATAGACGAGGTGGTGAAACGGCGCGCGCCCATCGAGAGTGAAGTAGTGCCCCCGCGAGGCGTACACCTGCGGCGGTTCATACCGTTCGCGCGCAACCATCCGGCCTAGCCGCGACGCGCCGAGCCCCGCCGCAATGACGAGATTGCGCGCCGAAAGCTCCGACCGTTGTCCATCACTGGTGGTGATCAATCGAAACACGTCGCCGGCTAGGATCCCATCGACCGCGGTATTGAGGACGATACTTCCACCGGCCGCGCTCAGGTGCCCCTCGAGCGCTACCATCAGAGCATGGCTGTCGATAACACCTGTCGAGGGTGAGAGCAGGGCGCCGACACTGGCGATCTCTGGTTCGAGCGCCCGGACCTCGGCCGCCGTGAGACGCGTGAGATCTGAAACGCCATTGTCGAGCGCGGTGCGGGCGAGCGCATCGAGGCGATCCAGTTCGCTCGGGTCGGTCGCAACGACGAGTTTGCCGACGCGTCTGTGGGGCACGCCGTTCTCGGCGGCGAAGGCGTAAAGCAAGTCGCGGCCCGCGACGCACAGCTTCGCCTTGAGGCTCCCGCGGGGGTAGTAGAGACCGGCGTGAATCACTTCGCTGGACCGGCTGCTGGTCTCCTGGCCGATCCCGTCATGTCGTTCGAGCACAAGCACATCGTGCCCTGCAGCAGCGAGCGCGCGCGCGATCCCGAGGCCGACGACGCCCGCTCCAATCACAACGCTTTCGACGTCAGTCGTCGCCATAATGCCACGTCATCCACGCGAGAAATCCACAGGTGTTCTCATGGGGCAACATGAAGGAGAACACACCGTAAAATCAGATGGTTGCGAGAAGAATTCCACAAGTTATCAACAGGCTGATGCGGTTTTTCGGGTACGACTGAACAAAAAAAGAACAACCGGTTTGAGACTCACATAACCTACTCCGCCCTCCTAGATCACCCTCATCAACTCCGTGCACAAGCCACCGCACTGCACAGCATTTCCGGCCGCGCTGCAGCGACCGATCGGATGCGAGCCGACGTTGTACACCGGCAGCAGAAGGCCCATGTCTAGAGACGCCCCGAGAGCCGCCTGTGGCGCGATTCCAACAGCAGGCCCTGGGCTCCGGAGTGCAAAGGCCCGGAGAATCAGGTGTGCTCTCGCTGAGAAGAGGGGACTCCATGGTCGCGCTGAGAAAATCCGAGTTCGCCGTTGACTCCGGCGGCGAGGCTGAGGGTCCGCCGCGTGACGAGATCGCCGCTCACCTGTTTTCGGATGAGACACGACTGGTCGGGGGATTGGTGGAGCGCGCCGTCTTCACCGAGGATGAACGCCGCCGCGCGTCCGAAATCGCCCGTTCGCTTGTCGAAGCCGCCCGTGCGGATGCCGCCAACCATGGCGGTGTCGATGCCTTCATGCGCGAATACGGCCTGTCGAGCGAGGAAGGCATCATTCTGATGTGCCTCGCCGAGGCCCTGCTGCGTATTCCGGATTCCGAAACGGCCGATCGCTTCATCGCCGAGAAGATCGCGGGCGGACAGTGGGAGCGCCATCGCGGCCATTCCGACAGCACGCTCGTCAACGCCTCGACCTGGGCGCTGATGCTCACCGGCCGCATTGTAAAGCTCAAGGAAGCGCGCGGCGCCAATCCGTGGGAGGCGTTGAAGCGCCTCGCGGCTCGTTCGGGCGAGCCGTTCATTCGTCAGGCTGTGCGGCAGGCGGTCAAGCTGCTCGGCGACCAATTTGTCCTCGGCCGTTCGATCCGCGAAGCGATTGCCCGTTCGGCGCCCTATGAGGCGCGCGGCTTCCGCTTCTCCTATGACATGCTCGGCGAGGCAGCCAAAACTGATAAGGACGCCGAGCGCTACTACGAACGCTACATGGCGGCCATTGATGCCGTCGGCAATGCGGCAGGTCCCAACCCGCTTTCGCATCCGGACGCGTTGCTTGCTCGCCCCAGCATTTCGATCAAGCTCTCCGCGCTGCATCCCCGTTACGAGCCCGGCAAGGAGGAGCGTCTCGCCGCGGAACTCTATCCGCGCGTGCTTGAGTTGCTGAAAAGCGCAGAATCGCGCGGCCTCGCTGTGACCATCGATGCGGAAGAGCAGGATCGCCACGAGATCATGCTCGACTTTTTCGCCCGCGCCTACGCCGAGCCCGCGCTCGATCGCTGGACCGGGCTCGGACTTGCCGTGCAGGCCTACGGCAAGCGTGCGATCCCGACCATCCGTTGGCTCCGCCGCCTGTCCGAGCAGCACGGCAAGCGTATCCCGGTGCGCCTTGTCAAAGGTGCCTACTGGGACAGCGAGGTCAAATGGGCGCAGGAGCGTGGCCTCGCGGATTATCCGGTTTTGACTCGCAAGCTGCACACCGACGTCTCGTATCTCGCGTGCATGCGCCTGCTGCTCTCGGACTCGAAGGCGTTCTATCCGCAGTTCGCAACCCACAATGCCCACACGGTCGCCTCTGCGCTCGTCGCGGCGGGCCAAACGGCGTTCGAGTTCCAGCGTCTGCACGGCATGGGCGAGGCGCTTTACGAAGAGGTCTCGGCACCCGGCAAGATGCGCCATCCCTGCCGCATCTACGCGCCGGTAGGTGAACACGAGGATCTTCTCTCGTATCTCGTGCGCCGCCTCCTCGAAAACGGTGCCAACACATCGTTCGTCAACCGCCTCGCCGACGAAGAGGCGCCGATCGGCCAGATCATCCGCGATCCTGTAGAGACAGCCGAGCGCGAGCGCGCCGAGCCGGGCAGCGCAAAGCTCATGCCGCGCCCGCGCGACATTTTCTGGCCCGAGCGCAAGAACTCGTTCGGCGTGGCCCTGACAGACCGCACGGCGCGCCAGGTGTTGATCGCCGATATGGATGCCGCACTCGGACGTCCGTTCGATGCAGGCCCCATCGTCGACGGTGTGGAAACTGTCGGTGGGCCGCAAGCCGCGCTTCTTACGTGTCCGCACGATCGGCGCGAACGGCTCGGTTCCGTCCGAATTGCGACACCGCGCGAGGTTGATGCCGCCATTGCGAGCGCCGAGCGGGCGGCTCATGGCTGGGACAAGCTCGGTGGTCCGGCGCGGGCCCGCATTCTCGATCTTGCGGCCGACATGTTCGAACGCGATCGCGCGCGGCTGATGGCTGTGCTGGTGCGCGAAGCGGGCAAGACGCTGCCCGCCGCGCTCGCCGAAGTGCGCGAGACGGCGGATCTGCTGCGCTATTACGCCGTCGAGGCGCGCCGCCTGATGAGTGCACCTGTCACGCTCAAGGGACCGACCGGCGAGGCTAACACGTTGGATCTGCGCGGGCGCGGGCCGTTCGCCTGCATCGCGCCGTGGAATTTCCCGCTCGCGATCTTCGTCGGCCAGATCGCAGCGGCTCTTGCGGCGGGCAATCCGGTGCTCGCCAAGCCGGCCGAGCAGACCCCCGTCTCCGCCATGCTCGCGATCCGCATTCTGCATGAAGCCGGTGTGCCGAAGGATGTGCTGCATTTGCTGACGGGCACGGGCGCGGTCGGTGCGGCCCTCGTCAAGTCGCCCAAGGTCAAGGGCATTGCGTTCACAGGCGGCAACGAAGCAGCCTGGTCCATCCAGAAGACGCTCGCCGAGCGCAAGTCCGACATGGTGCCCTTCATCGCCGAAACCGGTGGCCTGAACGCGATGATCGCCGATAGTAGCGCGCTGCCCGAGCAGGTCGTGCGCGATGCTGTGCGGTCCGCGTTCGACAGCGCGGGCCAGCGCTGCTCGGCCCTTCGCGTGCTCTTCGTCCAGGAAGAGATCGCGACGCGCACCATCCGCATGTTGACCGGCGCCATCGAAGCGCTCGATGTCGGCGATCCTTTCGACTACGCGACCGATATCGGCCCAGTAATCGACGAGGCCGCCCAGGACACGCTCGAAGCGCACAAGATTCGAATGCAGCGTGACGCGCGCGAGCTGATCGATCTCCGGCTTCCGACGGACTGCCGCGCGGGCACCTACGTCACACCCGCCTGCTACGAGATTGACCGCATGAGCATGCTCGAGCGTGAGGTGTTCGGACCGATCCTGCACGTCGTGCGCTTCGCAGGCGGGCACTTGCCGAAAGTGATCGAAGCTGTGAATGCCTCGGGCTACGGCCTGACGCTCGGAGTGCACAGCCGCATCGGCTACGTGGCCGACTATGTGGCCGAGCACGCGCGCGTCGGAAACCTGTACGTGAACCGCAACCAGATCGGCGCCGTGCCTGGCGTTCAGCCCTTTGGCGGCGAGGGGCTGTCCGGCACCGGCCCCAAGGCGGGCGGTCCGAACTACCTCGTGCGCTTCGCGACCGAGCGGGTACGCACGACCGACATCACCGCCACCGGCGGCAACGTCGGGCTCCTGACAGACGGCGCCTCCGGAACGGACTAAGCTGTTTCGCCCGCGACTTTCGCCGAAGCGCAGCGCGCATTTCGGTCGGCTGCTCGCTGGTCGCCGACCGACAAGCAGCTATGAACGTATTCTTTCGGTGAGCCTAGTCTCGTAGCGAGTGTGTCGATCGGCTATCTGCCAGAGCGATGGCTGTGGCTTCTGCGACTTCTGTCGCGGCCGGGACATCGGGGAGAACGCCGATACCATCCCAATTGCTGCGAGTAATTGGGTTCTCCGCTCGGCCTACAGGAACGACGACAAACAGGTTAGAGCCAAGATCCTTCAGCCCGCCTGCATTGGCTCCCCCGCGCGTCTTCGTCCCGACAATCGTCGCACGCTTCAGCGCTTGTAGGTCATAAGCAAAGGCTTCGGCGGCAGAATATGTTCTTGCGTCGACAAGTATGTAAAGCGGCTTATCGGCATAACGAACCGAGGTCGGCGATGTCTGAAATGTCTCGGTCCGAAAGGTTGTCGTCCCGCGGTTTCTCCAGACCAGACTGCTCATCTGGACGGGCTGTTTCGGGTCGAAAAAGAAGCTAGCGAGATAGGCAACAGATGCAGGATGTCCGCCGCCGTTTCCGCGCATGTCGACAATCAGCCCCCTGGTATCGGCAAGGCTGCGCATCGCTTTGTCGGCTGCTGGATTGAACTCGTCTGGTGGTACGAACCTCGCCAGACGAAGATATCCGATATCCTTCTCAAGCCTTTTCACCTCGAAACCTGCGTCCTGCGGCATGGCCGGCGGCGGCTGATCGGCGAAAGGCGAGCCGAAGATCAAACGCATATGGTTGTCATTGGTGACTGCTCGAAGCTGGTCCGTAACCATCTGCGCGAACTGAACCGGGTCCTTTACACTGGCGTAGGTTCCCTCCGCCAATCCCCCTTCCAGGGCATCGGCAGCCCGCGTTCCCTTGTCGGGGAACACATATCCATCGCGCAACTCGACGACGACCGCATTGATAACGTTGTCGACAGTCGCTTGTGTTAGGGGGGCGTTTTGCGCAGTGCCGGAAGGCGTGTCTGCTGCCACCGCCGATGGCCCAGCAACAAGGGCCGCAGTCATCGCAATGAAGGTGAACCGAAGCAAAGATTGACAGTACGGCACATAATTCTCCTTCGGGGCACGGATCTCAGCACGATGATTTCTAGACAAACCTGTCGCCGAAGGGAATTAGCGGTTCGCGTTATCGCCTGCCCTGGAGTGACGACAGCTCGGAATGCCGATTGTCCCAGCGACGAAGGCTCGCCATGTTAGGGTCCAAGAGATCTCTGGCAGGGAGCCTGTATGGCGCGCGAAACCAAGCCGTCCGACATCGTGCAGGGAGATGCCGCCTCCGACAAGCAAACCGGACGCGAGGCAGCCCGTGCGGAAACGTCCAGTGCGGAGGTGTCGGACTTCCTCGCGAAAGTGAAAGCGTTGGCACCTTCCACCGGCACGTCGCGCGGCCGGCTGCTGTTCGCCATGGATGCCACCATGAGCCGGGCGCCCACCTGGGATATGGCGCTGGCGCTCCAGTCCGAGATGTTTCAGGCCGTGAAGGAGATCGGCACGCTGGAAGTGCAACTCATGTACTTCCGCGGTGCTGGTGAGGCCCGGGCCTCCCGCTGGGTAACGAACGCGGACGCGCTCGCCGCCCTGATGCGACAGGTCGCATGCCAAGGAGGCTATACGCAGATCGGCAAGGTTCTGACCCAGGCACGTCGCGAGTCCGAGAAGGCGAAAATCAGCGCGCTCGTCTATGTCGGCGATGCCGTCGAGGAGCCGATCGACGATCTGGCGGGCCGCGCTGGTGAGCTGGCCTTGCTGGGTGTTCCGGCGTTCTTGTTCCAGGAGGGCGACGATGCCAATGCGACGCGAGCCTTCCGGGAAATCGCGCGCCTCACGAAGGGGGCGCACTGTCGGTTCGGTCCGGGGTCGGCGGCCGAGCTCCGCGCGTTACTGAAGGCGGTGGCGGTCTATGCGGCGGGCGGCCAGAAGGCCCTTGAGGCGCTGCTTGCGAAGCCAGGCGGCGAAGGGGCGCGCCGCCTCTTGGGGCAAATGCGATAGATGCCGCGCGACAAGCGGGTTTTCCGCCAGGAAACGCAATGAGTATAGTGCACTTCGGTGTGCTACGCAGGATTCGGAAGGCTTGAACCGCCGATCCCATGTGCTGGATATGGATCTGCCGAGAGTGACGCGCTGATGCAATTCTTCCTCCTCGGCCTTGCCGCCCTCGTGCTGGCGTTGTTCGCAATCAGCGGGTTCACACGCGCAAACCCCGCGGCAATGGCGCGGCAGATGCGGCTCGCAGGCGGCGCACTCGCGCTGGGCGCATCCGCGATCTTCCTCGTGCGCGGGATGGCTGGTCCAGCCGCGCTGCTCGGCATGCTGGGGTCCTGGCTCTTGGGATGGAGCGGCAGAGCGCCTGCGGGCTGGGGTGGATCGTCCCCCAAATCGTCCGGCCAGACGTCGACGGTCACTACCGAGCATCTCGCGATGGAGCTCGACCACGACAGTGGCGCGATGTCGGGCCGCGTGCTGAAAGGCATGTTTGCGGGCCGCAACCTCGACAGCTTGAAGCCTGCTGAAGTGGCGCTACTCTGGCATGACTGCCGCTTCGTCGATCCGCAGTCGGCGCAACTCCTCGAAGCGTACCTCGATCGCATTCATCCGAGCTGGCGCGAGGACGTCTCGCGCGGCGAGCGCGAAATGCGCGACCACGACGGCCGCATGCAGCCGGATGAGGCCTATGAGATCCTGGGACTATCGCCGGGCGCGAGTGATGAGGAAATCCGACGCGCGCACCGCGACCTGATGCTCAAGCTGCACCCCGATCGGGGAGGCTCGACCTATCTCGCCGCTCAGGTGAATGAAGCCAAGGACGTGCTGCTCAACCAGCGCTGACGAGCGAAAAGATGCTCTCCGGTAGCGCCCCCGCGAGCTGCAGCAGGGATCCGGTCACGATCAGAACCGTCGCCAGCATGAACATGCGCTTGCGCGACTTCAGCGTCGCGAGATGCCGGTCGCGGGCGCTCCTGTCGGCCATTTCGTCCTGGATCCGGGACGAAACGTCGAGATGGGCGCGCAAGTGATCGGAGGCGTGCGTGCGCTGCTGATGGCGGAGCGATTGTTGCCAAGCGCGCTGCTTTTCGTATTCGATGACAGCGGACTCATGGAAGAAGGCGAGCCACCATTCGCGCAACAGCAGGATGAAGCCGAGGAAATCGAGCGCGATCCCGCCGGTCGAAAGCCAGTCCTGCAGCATGGGTCGGTCCACAACGCGAATTGTTGGGAAGGTCTACTCGGCCTTCATGACGAAACAGTCGATGGCGAGACGGCGCAGCTCGAGGCAGGTGTTCGAGGCGCCCTGTTCGTTGAAGTGCACGAAGCGCGCGCGGAAGATCTGCCGGTTCTCGCGCTGGACGGGCAGTGTCACGCTGCTATGGCCCTCGAGCAGGCCGACAGCACGGCCGCGGACGAGCTCAAGCTTGGACTGGGCCTCCTGAACCGAGCCATATGCGCCGATCTGGATCTCATAACCTTGGCCCAGCGGAGCAGCAGAAAACGGTTTTCCTGACGGAACCGGTCCCTTGAGATAGGACGGCGGAACGTCGGACTTGGGCGCCGAAGGCTGGGCCGTGTCGCTCGCATCGCTGATCCGCGTCTCCCCCTGGGACGTGGAGGCCGTCATCAGGGCGCTCGCTTGCGAGTCGAGCGTTGACGGCTGACGAACGGCGCCTTGAGGAGCCCCGTCGACGATCGAATTTCTGATGAGCGCTGCGATGTCCTGCGGGCCTGCGGCGGCAGACGCCTGGAGAGAGCGGGTCTGTGCGGCGCCGGGTTCGGGATCGCCTTCAGACATCGCGGCTCTGAGGGCCT
This sequence comes from Hyphomicrobium sp., assembly GCF_036262015.1. Classification (GTDB taxonomy): domain Bacteria; phylum Pseudomonadota; class Alphaproteobacteria; order Rhizobiales; family Hyphomicrobiaceae; genus Hyphomicrobium_C. Next base: position 583,116 of record NZ_DATAJR010000004.1, read on the forward strand.
GCAGGTCAAGGCGGGGAGGGTGTGCCGAAGGCGCGGCGGGCGTAGCATCAGCGACGACCAGAGGCGCGTCAGTTTGAGTGTTACCCTGCGCGAGAACCTGAGAAATCGGATCGTGCGTGGGGCGAACGGCGGGTGTCGGAGCCGGGGCCGGCACGGGCGCCGGAGCCTGGGGCGGCGCAGTTTTGACCGGGGTCGTCTTGACGGTGACGGTTTTGACCGGCTTTGCGGGCGCAGGCGCTTGCTTCGTTTCCGTCGCCCAGGCGACTTCGGTCGGCGCGGGAGCGCTCGGTGGACGCGCCGCGGGTTTCGGCAGCGCGATCAGCTGTTGCGCCGGCTTGCGTGTTTTTTGCGTGGATGCGTTTTCGAGCGCACGGAAGAGCAGCATACGCATATGGGCATTGCGCGATCTGGCGGTTTTGCCGCCGAAGACGGCCGCTACGAGATGCTTGTTCTCCGTACGGACGGACGAAACCAGATTGAAGCCGGAAGCCCGCGTGTATCCGGTCTTGATGCCGTCCATGCCGGGAAAGCCCAGCATCAGCGTGTTGTGCGTCTTGTAGGTTTTTCCACGGAACGTAAATGAGTTCATGGCGAACAGGCGATAGTGCTTGGGGAAGTCGTCCTGGAGCCTGAGCGCCAGGGTGCACATGTCGCGCGCGGTGGACTTCTGGTTCGGGTTCGGCAGCCCGGATGCATTGCGGAACGTGGTCGACGTCATGCCGATCTGCCGCGCACGTTCCGTCATCAGGCTGGCGAACTGATATTCGCTTCCTCCGATATGCTCGGCGATCGCGACTGCGACGTCATTGGCCGATTTGGTGACCAGCGCCTTGATGGCGTCGAGCACCGAAATTTCCTCGCCAACGTCGAGACCCAGCTTCGAAGGCGCCATGCCGTTGGCTCTGGCGCTGATCTTGATCATGCTGTCGTAGGAGAGACGCCCAGCCTCGATCTCGCCGAAGAGCATGTAGAGCGTCATCATTTTCGTGAGCGACGCGGGAAACCGGGGTTCGTCTGCAAATTGCGCGTGCAACACCTTGCCGGTGTTCGCGTCGATGACCATAGCGGATTGCTTGACCTCCGCGCTCGCGGCTTCCCGCGGCGCCAGCATCGCTGCACAGAGCGCGAGCAGGAGCAGCATCGATCGCGAGAAGGCAGTGGCCAATGGACCCCCTGTAGCGTATGCGCGCATAGCCGAAAAAGCGAAGTTCGGCCCACCCTTGCGCAGACCGTCAACCATAACCCGAACCGGCTCTCCATGCCTATTCATCTGGGCCACTTTGGGGCCACCCGAAAGGGGAAAGCGACCGATACGCTAGCCGACGCGTCCTGCCATTGAGTTAACAGATCGGTCACCAGTCTGGGTCGCATTGCTGCGATGCAGCATAACACTTGAAAAAATGGTGCGCTGCGCCTAGAACTAAAGGCCTAGGCATCCCGTGCCGATAGTAGGGTCTTCTCCAACCGCTAGCAGCAGGCAGGCATCCCATGATCAACGGCTTCCAGGACTTCCAGAAATTCGGCCAGACCAACGTCGATACTGTGTTGAAATTGTTCGGTGATTGGAACAAAGGTTGGCAGGCGATCGCGGCTGAAATGACCGACTACTCGAAGCGCGCATTCGAAGACGGCACCTCGACCTTCGAAAAGCTCGCTTCCGCCAAGTCGATCGACCAGGCCTTTGAAATCCAGGCCAGCTTCGCAAAGCGCGCCTACGACGACTACGTCCATCAGCTGACCAAGATCGGCGGCATGTACTCGAACCTGGCTAAGGACGCTTACAAGCCGGTCGAAAAGGCTTTCCAGAACGGCAGGTAGTCGCGCCATGAGCGCTGAGCATTGCTCTGTGACGGGGAAAGACGCTCAGCTTTGACAGAGATTTGGCCCGGGCGCTCGCCCGGGCCTTTTTTATCTGGCGGGAGATCCCACTTTCATTTCGCCCGATTGGTTTGTTCACTTGTCGCCATGGGTCGCAGCCCAGGTTTGCAAAGGGCATTGCTGGCGCAAGCTAGCTGCGTAAACATGGCAGGGACACCAAGGGCGCTTTCCTCGCGACGGCGTCAGTTCGATCTACGACGGGTAAGATGACACTGGGACTGAGAATGGCGGGCAAAAACGGCGGCGGAAACGACCGCGGGGGCGAGGAAGGCAAGACGGGCCTCGTTACCAAGACACGCCCGAAGACTAAGAAGCCGTCACTCTACAAAGTGCTGCTTCTCAACGACGACTACACGCCGATGGAATTCGTTGTGCTCGTGCTGGAGAAATATTTCAGCAAGGGGCGCGAGGAAGCCACGCGCATCATGCTGCACGTACACCACAAGGGAGTCGGCATCTGCGGAGTGTTCACCTATGAGGTCGCAGAAACAAAGGTGACGCAGGTTATGGACTTCTCGCGGCAGCATGGCCATCCTCTACAATGCACCATGGAGAAAGAGTAGGTCAGACGTGCCATCCTTCTCGAAGAGCCTTGAATCTTCACTTCACCGTGCGCTCGAATTTGCGAACGAGCGCAATCATGAATTTGCGACGCTCGAGCATCTGCTCGCAGCGCTGATCGACGACCGTGACGCGGCCGCCGTCATGCGCGCTTGCAATGTGGATCTCGACCAGCTCCGCGCGCGTGTCGGAGAGTATCTCGATACCGAGCTCGGGAATCTCGTTCACAAAGGCACGGCCGAAGCTCAGCCGACCACCGGCTTTCAGCGTGTCATTCATCGCGCAGTTGTCCACGTGCAGTCTTCGGGCCGTGAAGAAGTGACGGGCGCCAACGTGCTTGTCGCGATTTTCGCCGAGCGCGAGAGCCATGCCGCGTTTTTCCTGCAGGAGCAGGAGATGACGCGCTTCGATGCAGTCCAGTACATCAGCCACGGCATTGCCAAACGAGCGGGCATGTCGGAGCCCAAGGGAGTGCGCGGCGTGGACGACGAGCAGGCGAGCGAGGCAGGCGAGGAGAAGAAACCTGGCCAGGACGCGCTCAATACCTACTGCGTGAACCTCAACAAGAAGGCGCGCGATGGCCGCATCGATCCGTTGATCGGGCGCGAGCAGGAAGTGCTGCGCACCATCCAGGTGCTCTGCCGCCGCCAGAAGAACAACCCGCTCTTCGTCGGCGATCCCGGCGTCGGCAAGACCGCCATTGCCGAAGGCCTTGCGCGCAAGATCCTGCGCGGCGAGGTTCCCGAAGTGCTGAAGCACGCCACGATCTTCGCGCTCGACATGGGCGCGCTGCTCGCCGGTACGCGCTATCGCGGTGACTTTGAGGAGCGCCTCAAGGCCGTTATGAAGGAGATCGAGAACTATCCCGGCGCGATCCTCTTCATCGACGAGATTCACACCGTGATCGGCGCCGGCGCCACGTCCGGCGGCGCGATGGACGCGTCCAACCTGCTGAAGCCCGCGCTTCAGTCGGGAACGGTGCGCTGCATCGGCTCGACGACCTACAAGGAATATCGTCAGCACTTCGAGAAGGACCGCGCACTCGTCCGTCGCTTCCAGAAGATCGACGTCAAGGAGCCGACGGTCGAGGACTCGATCGCGATCCTCAAGGGCCTCAAGCCCTACTTCGAGGAGTTCCACAAGCTCAAGTACACGGGCGAGGCCATCAAGGCCGCTGTGGAGCTGTCCGCGAAGTACATCCATGACCGCAAGCTGCCCGACAAGGCGATCGACGTGATCGACGAAACGGGCGCGTCGCAGATGCTAGTGCCGGAAGGCAAGCGCAAGAAGAAGATCACCGTGAAGGAGGTCGAGGCGACCGTCGCCACGATGGCGCGCATCCCGCCGAAGACGGTGACCAAGTCCGACGCCGAGGTTCTCGGTAACCTCGATAAGGACCTGAAGCGGCTTGTGTTCGGTCAGAACAAGGCCATCGAGGCGCTCTCCGCCGCGATCAAGCTCGCGCGCGCGGGCCTCCGCGAGCCGGAGAAGCCGATCGGCTGCTACCTGTTCTCAGGTCCGACCGGCGTCGGCAAGACCGAGGTTGCCAAGCAGTTGGCTGCTCTCATGGGTGTCGAGCTGCTGCGCTTCGACATGTCCGAGTACATGGAGAAGCACACAGTCTCGCGCCTCATCGGCGCGCCTCCGGGCTATGTCGGCTTCGACCAGGGCGGCCTCCTGACGGACGGTATCGACCAGCATCCGCATTGCGTGCTGCTCCTCGACGAGATCGAGAAAGCGCATCCGGATCTGTTCAACATCCTTCTGCAGGTGATGGACCACGGCAAGCTCACCGATCACAACGGCAAGCAAGTCGACTTCCGCAACGTCATCCTGATCATGACGACCAACGCGGGTGCGAGCGACATGGCGCGTCCGCCGATGGGCTTCAACCGCGAGAAGCGGGAAGGCGAGGATACCGAGGCCGTGAACCGTCTGTTCACGCCGGAGTTCCGCAACCGTCTCGACGCGGTCATCGCCTTCTCGGGCCTGCCGCCGGAGGTCATTGCCAAGGTCGTCGAGAAGTTCATCTTCCAGCTCGAGGCCCAGCTCGCAGACCGCGGCGTCACCATCGAGCTTTCGGAAGGTGCACAGAAGTGGATCGGCGAGAAGGGCTACGACGAGAAGTTCGGCGCCCGGCCGCTGGCGCGCGTCATCCAGGAGCACATCAAGAAGCCGCTCGCGGATGAGCTGCTGTTCGGCAAGCTAGAGCATGGCGGCACCGTCAAGGTGCTGGTCCAGGGCAAAGGCGAGGACAGCGCGCTTACCCTCGAGATCATTCCCGGCGATCCGTCCAAGAAGCCGCGAGCGAAGGATGAGGACGACGAGGACGATGATGTCGAGGGGGCTGAGGCTGCTCTTGTCGAGGCAACAGCGCCCCGCAAGGCTCTCCCGGGCCCGAAGGACAAGAAGGAGAAGTCGACACGCTCCTCGAGTGCTGTTCCGAGTGTGCCACGCAAGAAGGAAGAGTAGGCTTTAGGCCGCTTCTGAACCGAAAAATGAGAACGCCGCGAAGCAAGCTTCGCGGCGTTCTGTTTTGATGCAGTCGAACTTGGTCAGTTGTTAAGTGCGTAGTTCAAACCCACCCTGAAAGTGTGAAGCTCAAGCTTCTGTGCATAGTGCTCTTCCCAAGGTGTCGAGGACGTCGGAGAGACCGTACCGGTGAGGCTGTAGTTCTCCTTGCCGAGATCGACGTACAGATATTCGCCCTTGAGGGACCAGTTGGGATCAAATTTCCACTCCGCGCCGACACCCGCCGTCCAGCCGATGTGGTTGGTGTCCCCGGATGTCCTGCCGCCCGCGTCTGGGAAGGTGGGGCCATTGTGTTGCGACGCTTCGCGGGAGTCCGTAACACCCCAAGCGAGGCCCGCTGTTCCGTAGAGGAGCGCGTTGCCGGCGACGAACCCGAGCCGCCCGCGAACGGTGCCGAACACCTCGAGCTCGGAATCGATGTTCCACTGTGTACAGGAATTCGGCGCACACGGACCGGCGGTGGTCGTTTCGAACTGGCCGCTGGCTTCCGCATTCGTCCAAGAAGCATCGGCTTCGATGCCAATTACGAGATTGCCAGTCTGATAGTTGCCACCAACCTGAAAGCCGCCGAGCCAGCCGCCGTCATCGCTGAGGCTTCTCTGATCCGGAACGAAAGGGTCGCTATAAATCAGCGCTCCGGTTGTCTTGGACAAGTCTACATCCCAGTCGCCCGTGGCGTAGCCACCGTGGACGCCAACGTAGAGACCGGACCAATTCTGGGCAGAAGCAACGCCGGACACCGTTGCCGAACAGAAAATAGTCAATATAATAAATAACTTACGCATACTTACCCCCAATACGCACAACAAGCCGTCCACAGACAATTAACAATTTACTAACCGCTCCGCCATTCGTTCCCCGTCGGACGACTGGCGATATGTCCAACACTGTTGCAACTAAAACACGGACGGTTTGCGTGCGGCGCGCGCGAAAGTCGCGGGAATGGCTTTGTCCGCAAAGACATACAAACGCCGCGCGTTCGGGGAACGCACGGCGAGGCTCTTCTGATTGTCAAAAGTCAACGCAGATGCGCGCCCAAACCTCTGCGGAGATGGGGGGCGCCGTCGCGGCCCTCTTGCGTCAACGAGAAACGCCGCGAAACAGTTCGCGGCGTTTCGGTTCAAAGGCCGTCGGGCGCGACACGCCTCAAGCTGTCGAGCATGGGCGAGGAGAACTCGCGCCGGTAGAGCACCAAGGTCACCACCAGCGTCACGCCCAGGAACATCAGCGGGTCGACGAACCACGCCAGCAGCGGGATGGCGAAATAGTAAGCCCGAATGCCCTTGTTGTAGCTATCGCCCGCCAGACCGGCGATATGCGCGGCGCTCTCGACATAGTGCGCCACCTCCGTCGCGTCGGTGTCGGCCGCCCTCGGCGACGCGCCGACGATGATGGACACCACATTGTACTGCCACGCCGACCACGTGAATTTGAAGAACGCGTAGACGAATACGGCGATCAGAGTGAGCGCCTTCACCTCCAGCAGCCAAGGCTCGGCCGGCGTCGAGTAGGGCAGCCGGGAAATGACATCCCCCATGGTCGGTCCCAGGAGCGCAATGAGCCCGCCGAGAATGAACACGGTCGTGGACGCAAAGAACAAAGCGCCCCTCAACAGATTTCCGAGCAGCGTGGCATCGGCGATATGCGACTCGCGCTGGCAGATGCGCCGCATCCAGCGCGCCCGGAAGATGTTAACGGTGGAGATCAGGCTCGGCCGCCGCGTGCTCTGCCACTTCGCAATGGCACCGTAGCCGAGCCAGCAAATCAGGAAGCACGCGAGCGCGACCACGTCGTTGATCGGCAGGGGAGGGACCCTCATCTGCTGCTACGTCTCCACGCAGATCTTGCCGAAGTGCTGAGCCGCCTCCTCGTAGCGGAACGCGTCGGCGAGGTCCACGAGCGGGAACGTCTTGTCGATCACCGGGCGGATGCCCGTCGCTTCGAGGCCGCGGATCATGTCGAGCTGATGCGCCCGGCTGCCGACGATGATGCCCTGCAGCTTGATCTGCTTCGCCATCAACGCGAGGGTGGGTACCTCGCCCTTGATACCGGTCAGAATGCCGATCATCGAAATGTGTCCGCCGATGCGCGACGCGACGATCGACTGTGCCAGCGTGCCGGGCCCGCCGATCTCGAGCACGTGATCGACGCCGCGCTTGCCTGTCCAGGTGCGAACGGTTCGGCCCCACTCGGGATCAGTCTTGTAATTGACGGTGAAGTCGGCGCCCATCGCGCGCGCCCGCTCGAGCTTTGCATCCGACGACGAGGTAACAATGGCCGTCGCGCCCATCGCCTTTGCCATTTGCAGCGCGAAGATCGCGACGCCGCCGGTGCCGAGGATCAGCACGCTGTCGCCCGCCTTCAGGCAGCCATCCACGACGAGCGAACGCCATGCCGTGAGCGCCGCGCACGGCAGCGTCGCCGCCTCCGTGTGGCTCCAGCCCTTGGGCGCGTGGGTGAACCAATGCGCCGGCGTGACGACCGCCTCCCGCGCGTACCCGTCGATGCCGTCGCCCGGCACATGGCTGAAGTTGCCGTGCGGCTCCGTGCCGTCCTGCCAATAGGGAAAGAAGCACGAGACCACGTGATCGCCCGCGGCAAACTCGGTCACGCCGTCACCCACGGCTTCGACGACACCGGCGCCGTCCGACAACGGGATACGTCCGTTTGCGGTCGGAATGGCGCCGATGGCTACGGCGTAGTCGTGATAGTTGAGCGAGTTCGCATACAACCGCACGCGGATCTGGCCTGGGCCGGGTGCGCCGGGATCGTCGGTCTCGGCGACCTGCAGAGTGGCGAGGCCTGGCGGCCGCGAGAGTTTGATGGCTTTCATTGTTGGGAGCTCTGCTTTTGCGAATGGATCTTGGAGAGCAAACCTAGGCCACACGCAACGCTTCGGCTACCCGCACCAAAGATCGATGGAACCTGATGGCGTGCACACAGCTGGCCCTCCTCCAGTCGCCGCGGCGTACAATCGCGAGCGGCGCTCAAGGTTAGGGGGCCCAAAAACAGAGGGAAGGTGCCGGGGTATTACTCCGCCGCCGCCTTCGTGTACCCGAACTTTTCGTTGAGCTTGTTGATCAGATCCGCGGCCGCCTTCGGGATGTTCGTGCCCGGGCCGAAGATGGCCGACGCGCCTGCCGCGTAGAGCGCCTCGTAGTCGTGCGGCGGGATCACGCCGCCGACGACGACCATGATGTCGTCGCGGCCGTCCTTGCCGAGCGCCGCCTTGAGATCCGGCACCAGTGTAAGATGCCCGGCCGTCATGGTCGAGACGCCGATCACGTGCACGTCGTTCTCGACCGCCTGCCGCGCCGCCTCGTCCGGCGTCGCGAACAGAGGTCCGATGTCGACGTCGAAGCCAAGGTCGGCGAACGCGGACGCGATCACTTTCTGGCCGCGATCGTGGCCGTCCTGGCCCATCTTGGCAATCAGGATGCGCGGACGGCGTCCGTCAACCTTCTCGAACGCAGCAGCCATCTGGATGACCGTGCCGACGTCGTCGTTCATGGAACCCGCCTCCGATCTGTAAACGCCCGAGATGGCGCGGACCTCGGCGCGGTGCCGCGTGAATACCTTTTCCATGGCTTCCGACATTTCGCCGACGGTTGCCATCGCGCGCGCCGCCTTGACGCCAAGGTCGAGCAGGTTTGCGTTGCCTCTTGCGCCTTCCGTCAGCGCATTGAGGGCGGCCTGCACCTCCGCCTCGTTGCGCTCGCCGCGCAACCGCTTGAGCTTGGCGATCTGCTGCTCGCGGACCGACGCGTTGTCGACCTTGAGGAAGTTGATCGGCAGATCGTCAGTTACGCGCAGCTTGTTGATACCGACGATGGTCTGTCGGCCGCTGTCGATGCGCGCCTGCGTGCGGGCGGCGGCTTCCTCGATGCGGATCTTCGGAATGCCCGCCGCGATGGCCTTGGCCATGCCGCCCAGCTTCTCGACCTCGTCGATGTGCTTCATGGCCTTGAGCGCAAGCTCGTAGGTCAACCGTTCGATGAAATGGCTGCCGCCCCACGGATCGATCGGGCGCGTGGTGCCGCTTTCCTGCTGCAGCACAAGCTGCGTGTTACGGGCGATGCGCGCTGAGAAGTCGGTCGGCAGCGCGATGGCCTCATCGATGCCGTTCGTGTGCAGGCTCTGCGTATGGCCCTGCGTGGCCGCCATGGCCTCAATGCAGGTGCGCGTCGCGTTGTTGAAGATGTCCTGCGCCGTGAGGCTCCAGCCGGACGTCTGGCTGTGCGTGCGCAGCGAGAGCGAGCGGTCGTCCTTCGGTGCGAACTCCTTCTTGATGAGCGTCGCCCAGAGCAGACGCGCGGCGCGCATCTTGGCGATCTCCATGAAGTAGTTCATGCCGATTGCCCAGAAGAACGACAGGCGCGGCGCGAACTTGTCGATGTCGAGGCCGCCTGCCACACCCGCGCGCGCATACTCGATGCCGTCGGCGATGGTGTAGCCGAGTTCCAGGTCCGCCGTCGCACCCGCTTCCTGCATGTGATAGCCGGAAATCGAGATCGAGTTGAACTTCGGCATGTTGGCCGAGGTGTAGGCGAAGATGTCCGACACGATCCGCATCGAAGGCTCGGGCGGATAGATGTAGGTGTTGCGCACCATGAACTCTTTCAGAATGTCATTCTGAATGGTTCCCGCGAGCTTCGCGGCCGGAACGCCCTGCTCCTCGCCCGCGACGATGAAGAGCGCGAGCACCGGCAGCACGGCGCCGTTCATGGTCATGGAGACGGTCATTTCCTGCAGGGGAATGCCGTCGAATAGCGTGCGCATGTCGTAGATGCTGTCGATGGCGACGCCCGCCATGCCGACGTCGCCGCGCACACGTGGATGGTCGCTGTCGTAGCCGCGGTGCGTCGCGAGATCGAACGCCACCGAGAGGCCCTTCTGACCGGCCGCGATGTTGCGGCGGTAGAACGCGTTGGAGTCCTCGGCTGTCGAGAAGCCTGCGTACTGGCGGATCGTCCAGGGCTGCGTGACGTACATCGTCGGATACGGGCCGCGCACGAACGGCGCGATGCCGGGGTATGTGTCGAGGAAGTCGAGCCCCGCCGTGTCGCTCTCGCCGTAGACCTGCTTCACGGCAATGCCTTCCGGCGTCGTGAACACCTCGTCCTCGGCGCTGGCCGAAGGGGCATCATGGGCCAGTCCATTGGCCTTGCGCGCGGCTTCGAGCGAGATCTTGGTGAAATCCGGAATGCTGGTCATGCCTTGAGCCATTTTTTGTTGGGCAGCGCCCTTGAATGGTGAATGCCGGCCACGAAGGGCGAAGCTTACGAAATTCCGAGTTTTTCCTGAAGGCCCTTGAGGGTCGCGACCGCATCGGCGCCCGCGAACAGGAACCGATCCACGCCCGCTGCCTTGAGGTCGGCTTCCTTGTCGCCGGGCCGGCCAGCCATCAGTACGAGCTTCGCGCCTGCGGCCTTGAGCGCCTTGGCCGTCGCTTCCGCGTGCTCGGCATTGAGCGCATCCGACGAGCAGATGCAGGCCGCCGTGGCGCCCGAGGCCTTGAAGGCCTTGGCGGCTTCATCCGCCGAGGCATAGCCGTCCGACGTCAGCGAAGCGATGCCACCAGCCGCGAGGTAGTTCTTGATCCAGGTCGAGCGCGCCGTGTGGTCGATCACCTGACCGATGCTGGCGAGGAACACGCGCAGCTCGTCGCCGGTCTTCTCGGCATGGGCATCGGCTGCATCGCGCAACTTTTCGAACGGCTCGGCCAGACGATGCGGTGTGAGCGGGCGCACCAATTCCTTGCAGCGTACGGCGGGTGCGGCACGCAGCGGTTTCACCTTCACGCCGTCGTCCCCGAGCAGCGGAAAGGCCGAAACGCCCGTCAGATCTTTGCGGCCTGTTGCGATGGCATTGGCCCGCGTCGCCGCATCGGCAGCAACGCGATCCTGAATGAAGCCCTGATCGAGCGCGGCGATGATGCCGCCCTTGCCTTCGATCTCCTGGAGAAGCGCCCAGGCGGCCTTGGCCGTTTCGTCCGTCAGGCTCTCGATGTACCAGGAGCCGCCCATCGGATCGACGACGCGTCCGAGCCAGGATTCTTCCTGAAGCACGATCTGGATGTTGCGGGCGCAGCGGCGCGCGAAGTCGTCCGCTTCGCCGAGCGCGGCCGTGAAAGGAAGCACGGTAATCGCATCCGCCCCGCCGAGCACAGCACCCGCGCACGCGAGCGTCGAGCGCAGCATGTTGGTCCAGGGATCGCGCTTGGCCATGATCCGGAACGAGGCGTGAGCCGACAGATGCAGATTTGCTGCGGCATCGCCGGCGCCTGAAGCTTCCGCGATCCGCCAGATGAGGCGACGCGCAGCACGCAGCTTGGCTACCGTCGAGAAGAGATCCGTATCGGAGGAGAGCGCGAACGAGATCTGTCCAAGTGCGTCGGCGGGTGCGATGCCGGCTGCCTCGAACATGCGGAGATAGGCAATCAGCGTCGAGCCGAGCGCGGCCAGCTCGAAAGCCTCCGTCGCCCCGGCCTCATGATAGACCGTCGCGTCGACGCGAACGCTGCGCACGGACGGCACCTCTGCGCGGGCCTCGCGGGCGAGCGCCATCGTCTCGACGAGCGCCTTGTCGACGGCAAGCGGAAGGGTACCCCAGCGGGCCAGCGAGCCGATCGGATCGAGGCCCAGGAACACCTGCGCGGATTTCGAGGGAATATCGAGACCCGGCAGGGCGGCGATGAGGTGACGGGCCGCATCTGCTGCACCGAGCCCTGCACGCAACTCCAGCGGCGCGAGGTCGAGGCGCATCCCGGCAAGCGCGGTCGCCATGTCGGCGGCGCTCGAGATCCGGCAGCCGGTCTGGCCCGGAGCCTCAATGTCGAGGATGATGCCGTTGGCGCCGCCATCCAGCTCGACGAGGATCTCGCGGTTGGCGCGGTCGGGGTCGAGCGCACCGATCCGCTGGCGGATTTCCCAGCCGAGGCCCTCGACCGTGGAACGGGCGCCGCGCGTGAAGGGTGCATGCCCCGGAAGCGCGCCCTGCAGCGCCGGGACGCTTGTTTCGCGGCGGTAGAGCGGCTCGACCCGAATGCCGTCCTGCGTCCGCGTGACGAGCTTTTTCTCGAAATCAGCGCCCTTGATCGCCTTGTCGACGAGTTTGAGCCACTGCTCGCGCGTTGCCGCTTCGAAATCGGCAGCGAGGGGTGTCGTGGAAACGCCTTGGGATGTGCCAGCGGCCGTCATGGTTGCCTTCAAACCCTGTCGATCGGATTGGTGTGTCGGAGGCCCCCCGTCGGGCGCCGGACTTTCGCTCTGCTCTATAAGGAAAATGGCGCCTTTGCGCACGCGGAAATCGTGTTCTGCGACAGTTGGACGACACGCATGTCGGGCGGCGGAATTGCGCTTTCGCACAAGGCCTTCCGAGAGGCGAAAAACATTTCCCCAGCTTGACGGAGAGGGCCATGCAACTGAATTTGCAATAGGCTTGGCGCCATGCAAAGAGGGCTAGGGGGTGCGCAAGGCCGAGTCGGCGGTGGCCGTCCGGTTGCGGGCGCGTGTGGAAGCGCCGCCTTTTGGGTTAATTCGGAGAGTGGAATGAGCCAGTCGGTGCTTCAGGACGGCAAGATCTTCATCGGCAAGAGCACGAAGCCGGAATACCTCGAGCTGCGCTTCGCCAACCGCCACGGCCTCATCACCGGTGCGACGGGCACCGGCAAAACGGTGACCCTTCAAGGGGTGGCCGAAGGATTTTCGGCGGCTGGCGTTCCGGTTTTCGCGGCTGACATCAAGGGTGACTTGTCGGGCCTTGCCGCCGTCGGCGAACCGAAGGATTTCCTCGTCAAGCGCGCTGAGGAAGTGGGCCTCGACTCCGACTGGAAGCAGCAGGCGTTCCCGACCATCTTCTGGGATGTTTTCGGCAAGGAAGGCCACCCCATCCGTGCCACCGTGCTCGACATGGGACCTCTGCTGCTCTCGCGTATGCTTGAGTTGAACGAGGTGCAGGAGGGCGTGCTCAACATCGCCTTCCGCGTCGCCGCCGACGAGAAGATCCCGATCCTCGATCTCAAGGATCTGCGTTCGATCATTTCCAACGTTGCCGAACGTTCCAAGGAACTCGTCGCCAAGTACGGCAACGTGGCGACCACGTCGGTAGGCGCCATCCAGCGCCGCCTGCTCGTGCTCGAGGAGCAGGGCGCCGACCAGTTCTTTGGCGAGCCGTCGCTCGACATCAATGACTTCATGCGCATCGCTCCGGACGGGCGCGGCGTCGTCAGCATTCTCGCGGCCGACAAGCTGATGGAGAAGCCGCGCCTCTACACCACGTTCCTGCTCTGGATGCTGACCAAGCTCTGGCAGACGCTGCCCGAGGCCGGCGATTTGCCGAAGCCCAAGCTCGTATTCTTCTTCGACGAAGCGCATCTTCTGTTCAATGAGGCGCCCAAGGCCCTGCTTGAGCGCATCGAGCAGATCGCCCGCTTGATCCGTTCCAAGGGCGTCGGCGTCTACTTCATCACGCAGAGCCCGCTCGACGTGCCGAACTCCGTTTCGGCCCAGCTCGGCAACCGCGTCCAGCACGCGCTGCGCGCCTTCACCCCGCAGGAACAGAAGGCCGTCCGAGCGGCCGCCGAGACCTTCCGCAAGAACCCGGATCTCGACACCGAGCGCGTGATCATGGAGCTCAAGGTCGGCGAGGCGCTGGTCTCCATGTTGGAGAACAAGGGCGAGCCGTCCATGGTTCAGCGTACGCTCATCCGTCCGCCGGAGGGCCGCGTGGGGCCGGTTTCGGCTGACGAACGCCAGAGCGTGATCGAGTACAGCCCGGTTTACGGCAAATACGAACAAACGGTCGATCGCGAGAGCGCGCACGAGATCCTCACCAAGCGCGCCAATCAGGCAACCGAAGAGGCCGGCGCAGGTGGCGGCGGCTGGGGCGATATCATCTTCGGCGGCGGCTCGTCCGGTGGCGCGAAAGGCAAGGGCGGCCGTCCGAGCCAAGGTATGGGTGAGATGATCGGCAAGGATCTTCAGCGCTCGATCTCCCGCACGATCGCGACGACGATCAAGAACATCATCGTGAAGTCCATTACGGGCAGGAGCCGCTGAGGGAGGTGCCCGGAGACGTGGCGTAATAGGTTGATCGCGGCCGTCCGGCTGCGAAGAAGGCGACGGCTAGGCCGGCCATCAGGACCGGCCAAAGCTCGGGGAAACAGGCATGGCACGTATTCTGATCTGTCATGTGCCCAAGGACGGCGGTACGGCGAGAGACCTTGGCGCCACGCTCATGGGGCGCGGCCATTTCGTCTCGTTCGACGGAGAACCCGATACGCCGCGTCCCGATCGTTCGTCCCGTCTGCGCCAATTCGAGGCCGTGATCGTGCTCTGGAGTGAATCGTCGGCTCAAAACCCAGGGCTTACGGAGATTGCCCGCGAGGCGCTGCCTCTGAATTTGCTCGTACCCGTGCGCCCATCCGAGCTGGACGCCGGCCGCCTCCCGCTGATGTTCCGCAAGCTCAACATGTTCCCACCGCGGGATATCGATGGCATCGCGCGGATGATTGGCCGGCTGAGCGCGGCTGCATCGTCACTGCGGGAGTTTGCGGCGTCTTCGCGCGAGAACGCCGAAACGCAACGAAGAACGGGTGCTGCTCCAGTTGCGAATTCGCCCGTTGCGGCGCGCAAACCAGCTCAGACGCCGGTCGCGAAGCGATCCGCGCCAGGAGGCGCCCAGCCCGAACCGACACTTGAAGCCAAGACAAACATTCGCGTCCGCCCACTCTCGGATCTGCCGGAAGTCGAAGCAGGTCCGTTCGAACGGCGGGAACCAACGCTCTCGCCGCAAGGTCCGTTCGATCCGGGCGCCCCGGGCGACAGAGGACAATATCGCGCCTCCGGGTTCGATCGGCCCTCTGTGGGCGTAATCACCGCGGAAGACCTGACCAAGGCCGTCGAGGCGGGACTTCTCCTGCATCACATCCCCGAGGCGATGGGGCTGGGATCGCTGACAACAGTTGAGCTGACGCTTGATCGGGACGTTTTAGCCGGGCTCTCGCAGCCTGAGGTTGGCCAGAGCGTGGAGACCTTGTCCATCAGCCTCTACGGTGCCTCCGAAGTGTTCGAGATCGAGCGCCAGTCCGAGCGTACACAATTCGTAACGGCCAAACACATGATGCAGGCGCGCGATCCTGCAACCGTCGGACGGTGGGCCTGGCTCGTGACCCCAAGAGCGCTCGGGCCTCAGGATCTGGTGGTCCGCATTTCCGCTCTGCTTCGGGATCGCCGCGGCGTGCCCGCTCCGGTCGCGCTGCCCGATCGCCGCTTTTCAGTCGAGATCCAAGCGCCGGAAGGGGAAAGCCTCATTTCCGCGCTGGCCGGCTGGCGCCGCCGCTAAACAAAAAAGCGCAGGACCGTGAAGTCCCGCGCCAATTTCGTCAGCTAGCGCCCCAAGTTAGGCTTGTGCGGCTAGCTCCTCGACGTGCTCCCAATTGACGAGATTGTCGAACCAGGCCTCGAGGTACTTCGGGCGCGCGTTGCGGTAGTCGATGTAGTAGCTGTGCTCCCACACGTCGACGCCGAGGATCGGCTGCGCGCCGTGCATCAGCGGGTTCTCGCCGTTGGGCGTCTTGGTGACTTCCAGCTTGCCGTCCTTGATCGCGAGCCAAGCCCAGCCCGACCCGAACTGCGTGACACCGGCATTGATGAAGTCGGCGCGCATCTTGTCGAAGCCGCCGTAGCCGTCGACGAGCTTCTGAACGGAGCCCGGAAGCTTGTTGCCGCCGCCGCCCTTCTTCATCCATTTCCAGAAGTGGATGTGATTGTAGTGCTGGCCGACGTTGTTCACGATCGGCTGGTTCTTGCCGGAGTAAGCAGCCTTGCAGATCTCTTCGAGGGACTTGCCCTCGAGGCCTGACCCCACGATCAGCTTGTTGCCGTTATCGACGTAGGCCTGATGGTGCTTGTCATGATGGAACTGCAGCGTCTCGGCCGACATGTACGGCGCGAGGGCGTCATAAGCATAAGGAAGTTCAGGGAGTTTGAAGGTCACCGGCATTACTCCGCTTGAGGAAAACATCATTTCGCCCAATGCCTACCGGCTCGGGAGGTTCCATTCAAGCTTTGTCAGGAAGGCGACCGATCCGGCGTTGGCCCGAAATTGTGGGCAGGGGGGATGGGGGTGCACCGACCCTGAGCGGTACACCCCCGTGGATCACGCCGGGGAAGATAGGATCTCAGGGTGATATGACCCTAGTCCCCGCCCCCTGAATGCGTTCTGAACGGCGCGTTCACCTGCCATTCATCGTTGTGGCCATTTTGCGCCTCTCGGCTAAAGCTGTTACTCGGGTTCCGAAAAAGCGACGGAACCGTGCCGTTGTTCCGTCTTCTAATGCGAGTAACTGCGCAGAGAGCTTGGCGATCGGCTGAACATCGATGAAAAGACGTATGAGTTCCCTTTTTACCCTAGCGGTGCCCGTGGGCGCGGCCGGCCTTGCCGCCCTGTGGCTGCTGGGGTCGCCGTCGCAATCGGGCGGAGGCGTAGTTTATGACACCGTTGGGGTTTCGAAGGGGCAGATCCGCAAGATCGTCTCCACCTCCGGGCCGGTTCGGGCCCTGGTGACCGTCAGCGTCGGCTCGCAGCTGTCCGGCCAGGTCGATGCGGTCAAAGTTGACTTCAACAGTGAGGTGAAGCCGGGCGACATCCTGGCCACCATCGACGCCAAAACCTTCGCTGCCAAGGTCGAGCAGGCAAAGGCCGATCTTGCGGCCGCCGACGCTGCTCTGGCCAACCAGGAAGCGGCGATGAACAAGGCCAAGGCCATGCTGCAGGCGGCCGAAACCAACGTCACGCGTCAAGAGGGCTTGGCCGAGAAGCGATTGTCGACGCAGCTCACCTTCGAAACGGCTTTGCGCGATCGTGACGTGGCCAAGGCCGAAATTGCCGTGGCCCAGGCGCAGGTCAAGAGCGCCGCAGCCACGATCGAGCAGCGCAAGGCGGCACTCGATCAGGCTGCCATCGATCTGGATCGCGCCGAGATCCGCTCGCCAATCGAAGGCACAGTCATCTCGCGAACCGTCGATCCCGGACAGACTGTTGCCGCGAGCCTGCAGGCTCCCGAGTTGTTCAAAATCGCCCAAGACCTCTCGCGCATTCGCATCGAGGCACAAGTCAACGAAGCCGACGTCGGGTCGGTATCCGAAGGCAACCCGGCATCCTTCACGGTCGATGCTTATCCGGACCGCCAGTTCGAAGGTGCCGTCACTCAAGTGCGTCTTGCCGCAACAGAGCTGAACAGCGTCGTTACGTACACGGTTATCGTTGAAGCAGCGAACGAAGGCCGGAAGCTGTTTCCCGGTATGACGGCCAACGTGACCATCGTCTCCGCGACGCGGGATGGCGCACTGCGCATTCCGAACGATGCCCTGCGCTTCAAGCCGAAGATCGATACCGCCAATGCCGGCGGCCAGAGCGCGGGAGAAGGGCGAGGTGCTGACCGCGGCGCCCAGATGATTGAGCGCATCAAAACCGAGGTCGGCCTCACGGACGACCAAGTGAAAGCCGCGCGAGAGGCCATGGAAAAACTCGGCCGCGAGATGCGCGAAGGCGCGGGCCAGTCGAGCTTTATGGGCGGAGGCCCCGGCGGCGGAGATCGCAGCGCCATGCGCCAGCGATTCACGGCGCGTCTGGAGCAGGCGCTGAGCCCGTTGCTCACGGACGCTCAGAAAACCGCATTCCAGCGCTGGAAGGAGGGTCGCGAGGCCGTTCGTCCGGCCAGTGTCTGGGTGCTTGGCAAGACCGGAATGCCTGAGCGGCGCAGCATCCGCACCGGACTGTCCGATGACCAGTTCACCGAAGTCGTCGGCGGTGATCTCGTGGAAGGAGAAGCCGTCATCGTGCGCGCGCGCGACGCCAAGTCATGACCGTGATCGAGCGACAGTCTGAATCCGATCAGCCGCGCGCATCCGCAGCGCTGGGCCCCCCGCTCATTTCCGCGCGCGACCTGACCAAGGTGTACCGCGTCGGAGAGCAAGATCTGGTCGCGCTCGATCACGTGTCGCTCGAAATCGCAACCGGTGATTTCGTGGCCATCATGGGGCCGTCCGGCTCAGGCAAGTCCACCATGATGAATCTCATCGGCGCGCTCGATGTTCCGTCGTCCGGAAAACTCATTCTCGACGGCCGGGACATCGGCACGATGTCGGTCGACGAGCTTGCCGCTCTTCGCAATCGCACGATCGGGTTCGTTTTCCAGCAGTTCAACTTATTGCCGCGGACGTCGGCCTTGCAGCAGGTGATGCTCCCGCTTCTCTATGCCCACCCGAGGCCCGTCGAGAGCGAAGCCATGGCGCGCCGGCGGCTGGAGCAGGTCGGCCTTGCAAACCGCA
The DNA here is from genome assembly GCF_036262015.1 of Hyphomicrobium sp. GTDB lineage: Bacteria > Pseudomonadota > Alphaproteobacteria > Rhizobiales > Hyphomicrobiaceae > Hyphomicrobium_C. Next base: position 601,421 of record NZ_DATAJR010000004.1, read on the forward strand.
TGGACCATACCCCCCGTCAACTTTCTGGCGGTCAGCAGCAGCGTGTCGCCATCGCCCGCGCGCTGGTTAACAATCCGAAGCTGCTTCTGGCAGACGAACCGACCGGTGCGCTCGACAGCCGAACGTCTGAAGAGATCATGCAGGTCTTTACCGACCTGAACCGCGAAGGCATCACCATCGTCGTCGTAACGCACGAGCCGGAAGTCGCGCTTTGGGCCGGACGCCGTATCACGTTCCGAGACGGACATATCGTCGATGACGTGCGTCAGACTCCCATCACACAAAGCCAGCCGCAAACACAGAGTGGGCAGGCGCCATGACCGTGTGGGACAGCATCCTGATTGCCATCCGCGCTCTGCGGATCAACCTCTTGCGCTCGGTCCTGACGACCCTCGGCATCGTCATCGGCGTCGCGTCGGTCATTATTCTCGTTGCGGTAGGCACCGGCGCCTCGAGCGAAGTCGATCGCCAGATCAAAGCGCTCGGCACGAACATGCTGGTCGTCTTTCCAGGATCGATGCGCGTCATGGGACGCGCCGGTGGCGCAGGAACCGACATTCCATTGAGTGAGATCGACCTCGCTGGAATACGCGATAAGGTTAGCGGTGTGACTGCCGTATCCGGACAGATCGAAGATTCTGGTCCCGTTGTGCGCGGAAACTCCAACTGGACCTCGAGCCTCAGCGGCGTGCACGCGGAATACGCGATGGTGCGGGATTGGCCGATCGCGTCGGGGCGCGATTTGACCCTGCAAGATGTACGGACGGGGGCGAAAGTCGCCGTCGTTGGAGCAACCGTCGCGAAGGAGGTCTTCGCTGGCGAGGATCCTGTCGGCGCCTCTATCCGAATTAAGAACGTGCCCTTTGAAGTGGTCGGCGTGCTGGCCCCGAAGGGACAGTCGGTCATGGGCCGCGATCAAGACGACATCGTTCTGATGCCGATTACGACCGCGCGCATGCGGGTGTCCGGCAAGAGCCAGGTCCAAAACGACCGGATCGGACGCATCTACGTGAAGGTCGACGCGGCGGCGGATATGGCCGAGGTGCAGGAAGACATAGAAAATTTTCTGCGGCAGCGCCGAAAGTCCCGGTCTGGCGGCGAGGACAGCTTCTCGGTTCGGAACCTCGCGGAAACCATGAAAGCGAGGAGCGAGGTCCTCACGACGCTCAGCTACCTCCTGGCCGCGACATCGGTCATCTCGTTGATTGTCGGCGGCATCGGCATCATGAACATCATGCTTGTGTCCGTGACAGAGCGGACGCGCGAAATCGGGCTCCGGATGGCGGTCGGAGGCCGGCGGCGCGATATCATGCTGCAATTCCTTGTAGAAGCGGTTTCCTTGTGCCTGCTGGGTGGCCTGATCGGCATTACGATCGGCGTTTCAGCCTCGACAATCATTGCCTATGCAGCGGACTGGCCGGTCCTCGTCTCGCCATCGGTGTTGGGTGGCGCGCTGGCTGCCGCGGCGGCAACCGGAATTTGTTTCGGATTATTTCCCGCTCGTCGTGCAGCGCACCTAAATCCCATTGATGCTCTGCGAAGCGAATAAAACGGCGAGTTTACTTTCGCTCCCGCCTTGACGTTCCCCACGAAAAGAATTTACTGAGCCCGGCTTGTCGCTGGGAGGCGCCGACCTCTCGCGGAAGTTGAGATTGTTTGTGAGCGTAGTGTTTTTCGATTGGCACTTTATCCATTTCGAAGAAATTACATGCGCTGAGGAATTTGAGGGCTTATAGAAGCAGCATGGCTCGGCCCCGATAAACCGGACGACGCACCAACGGAGTTAATAATGGCAAGTATCAACTACGATAAGATGTCGGTAAAGGAGCTGATGGATCACATCGCGCGTGCGCAAAAGGCGCTCAACGCAGCGAAGGATCGCGAACGGGCCGAGCTGAAGCACAAGATTGCATCGCTGGCCGAAAATGCTGGTTTTTCCGTTGGCGAACTTTTCGGTGGCGGTAAGCGGGGCAAGGCTGTTGCGGTAAAGTATATGAACCCGGACAATCGCACGGAAACTTGGACAGGGCGCGGCAGAAAGCCGAATTGGCTTGTCGCCAGGCTGAGCAAGGGTGCGAAAATTACCGATTTCGCCGTTTGATCCTACTCAAACCCCTAAGTTGTTTTTTTGCGCCGCCGTGCATCTCCAGATGCTGGCGGCGCACTCTTTATGCGGAGCGCATTGCTTCGCGGCGATTGGACGCACACCGTCGCCGTTTCATAGATCCTCAACGATCGCGTGCGACAGGTAATCGGGCACTGTCTCATCCCAAATGGATCGCGGTGTTCTGCTGAATTGCGCAGCAAACCTCATGATCAAATCAAACGCTTTTCGAAGCGCTTGTGTCCGCTTTCGCAGTATCCGTCTTCGGATTTGTGGCAAGGGTTTTTGGAAACGACCCTGGTCATCGCGCTCTGCGACGGATGCGCCGCCTACGGCGTAATGGCTTTCGCGGTCGACGTGTCGCCAGCTCGGACCGCCTGTCTCAAGTCCGCACCCCATACAATTGGCACTCACGCCTTGACACTGCTAGCAGCGCCTCACATATAGGCGCTGCACGGACCCGTCTCCTTGAGATTGGCGGGCTGTGCAACCTGGCGTCGCTACGGCTGGCCAGGAAGAAATGACCCCAAATTCAACCACCTAAGCATCATGAGGGTTTACCCATGAAGTTCCGTCCCTTGCATGACCGCGTTGTCGTAAAGCGCGTCGAGGAGGACACCAAGACCGCTGGCGGCATCATCATCCCCGACACCGCCAAGGAGAAGCCCCAGCAGGGTGAAGTCGTTGCTGTCGGCCCCGGCGCCCGCGACGAGCAGGGCAAGGTCGTTGCCCTCGAAGTGAAGCCCGGCGATCGCGTGCTTTTCGGCAAGTGGTCCGGCACCGAGGTGAAGATCGACGGCGAGGACCTCCTCATCATGAAGGAGAGCGACATCCTCGGCATTCTCGAAGGCAAGGCGTCGGCCAAAAAGGCTGCCTAAGCCTCCTTTTTCAGAAGCCCCCCATTTAATCCAACGGAGTGCCACACATGGCAGCTAAGGACGTAAAGTTTTCGCAGGATGCTCGCGAGCGCATGCTCCGCGGCGTCGACATCCTCGCCAACGCAGTCAAGGTTACGCTCGGCCCGAAGGGTCGTAACGTGGTTATCGAGAAGAGCTTCGGCGCCCCCCGCATCACCAAGGACGGCGTGACGGTCGCTAAGGAGATCGAGCTCGAGGACAAGTTCGAGAACATGGGCGCGCAGATGCTGCGCGAAGTCGCCTCGAAGACCGCCGATCTCGCCGGTGACGGCACCACGACGGCCACGGTTCTCGCACAGGCCATCGTCAAGGAAGGCGCCAAGTCGGTTGCAGCCGGCGCCAACCCGATGGACCTCAAGCGCGGCATCGACCTCGCTGTCCAGGCCGTCGTCGACGAGCTGAAGACCAAGGCCAAGAAGGTCACCTCCAACGACGAGATCGCTCAGGTTGGCACCATTTCCGCCAACGGCGACACCGAGATCGGCGCCAAGATCGCCGAGGCCATGAAGAAGGTCGGCAACGAAGGTGTCATCACCGTCGAAGAGTCGAAGAGTCTCGAGACCGAGCTCGACGTCGTCGAGGGCATGCAGTTCGATCGCGGCTATCTCTCGCCCTACTTCATCACCAACGCCGACAAGATGATCGCGGAACTGGATAGCCCCTACATCCTGATCCACGAGAAGAAGCTTTCGGGTCTCCAGGCCATGCTGCCGGTGCTCGAAGCCGTCGTTCAGACCGGCAAGCCGCTCCTCATCATCGCTGAGGACGTCGAAGGCGAGGCTCTCGCAACCCTAGTCGTCAACAAGCTTCGCGGCGGCCTGAAAGTCGCGGCTGTCAAGGCTCCGGGCTTCGGCGATCGCCGCAAGGCCATGCTCGAGGACATCGCTGTTCTCACGGGCGGTACCGTGATCTCCGAGGACGTCGGCATCAAGCTCGAGACCGTGACCCTCGACATGCTCGGCCGCGCCAAGCGCGTGACCATCGACAAGGAAAACACCACCATTGTCGACGGCGCCGGCAAGAAGGCTGACATCGAAGCTCGCGTGAAGCAGATCAAGGCGCAGATCGAGGAGACCTCCTCGGACTACGATCGCGAGAAGCTGCAGGAGCGCCTTGCGAAGCTCGCTGGCGGCGTAGCCGTCATCAAGGTCGGCGGCGCTACCGAGGTTGAAGTCAAGGAGCGCAAGGACCGCGTCGACGACGCTCTGCACGCCACGCGTGCTGCCGTCGAGGAAGGCATCGTTCCGGGCGGCGGCGTTGCTCTGCTTCGCGCCATCAAGGCTCTCGACTCGCTGAAGACCGATGATGAAGACCAGAAGGTCGGCATCAACATCGTTCGCCGCGCGCTCCAGTCTCCGGCTCGCCAGATCTTCCAGAACGCTGGTGAGGATGGATCTGTCGTCGTCGGCAAGATCCTCGAAAGCTCGAAGTACAACTTCGGCTTCAACGCTCAGTCGGGCGAGTACGTCGATCTCGTCTCGTCCGGTGTCATCGACCCCGCAAAGGTCGTGCGTTGCGCACTGCAGGACGCAGCCTCCGTTGCCGGCCTCTTGATCACGACCGAAGCGATGGTCGCGGACAAGCCGAAGAAGGACGCTCCCGCAATGCCGATGGGCGGCGGCATGGGTGGCATGGGCGGCATGGACTTCTAAGTCCCGGCCACTGCAACCAAATGAAAGGCCGGAGCGCATGCTCCGGCCTTTTTGCTTTTACGAGCACTCTTGCCATTCGGCACACGCGCCCCAAATGCAAACACCAGAGGGTCACGGAAACGAGCAAAGGAGGCAGGACAGATGCTCGCTATCGAGATCGAAGAGCACGCTCGTAAACTCATGGAAGTCCAGGGTTCGAAGGCCATTGCCGAAGCCGCACAGAAGGCCCGTTCCTTCGAGGAGGAGGGAGCCGCGGAGCAGGCTGCAACGTGGCGCAGGATCGAAGCCGCGATGCTTCGTCTTCAGGGGCCGCGCTCGAAGTAAGTTCAGGTCCGATTGGATTTGACGAGATCCGACAACGCATGCGCGAGACGAAGCTCGTCGGTCGGAAAATCTTCGGAGATCCACCAGTCTTCGAAAGCGCGCACGATACGGCCGATGGCTGGCCCTTCCGCCAGTCCTCGGTCGAGGAGATCGGAGCCGCGCACGGGTAGCGTCGGTATCTTCCATCGCTCGGGAAGCGTGAACCGGTCGCGCCACGGCGCGGAGTCTGTCGCGGCCTCGCTGCTCGCCCACGCCAGAAGCACGCCATCGCGAAATGCTTCGATCCCAAACCGGTAAAGAAAGGCGCGCGCTTCTGGCTCGCCATTCACGGGATCGAACGCCGGATCGGGCAACGCAAGCCGCGCAAGCCGTTCTCCTTCGGCATTCGACAGCCTGAGGCGGGCGGCGAGCGTCATGAGCGGCCGACCAGGTTGCTGCCCCGCCAGTGCGGCAAGCCTGAGGAGCGGGTCTCCGTCTCGGCCGAGCGCAGCTTCTACAGCAACGAGCCGGGTCAGTAAGCCGATGTCGCCCGGTGACCCGATCAGACCGTCCAGAAGGCGCGCCTTGGCCATGACGGCGACGGTCTCCACCGCGTGTGGAGCTCGAAGCAGTCGCAAAAGTTCTGCACGGACCCGTTCCGCGGAAAGTTGCGCCATCCCGGAGGCCAGCTCGACCGACGCATCCAGGCCGTCCGCATCGAGAGGACCGGGAGAGTACTCGGCGGTAAACCGGAAAAAGCGGAGAATGCGCAGGAAATCTTCCCGAATGCGGTCGCGCGCCTCTCCAATAAATCTCACGCGGCGTGCGACGAGATCCGGATAACCGCCGAGCGGATCATGAACCGTACCCGCCGCGTCGCAATAGAGAGCGTTGAGTGTGAAATCGCGGCGTTGGGCGTCCTCCACCCAGTCAGTTGTGAACGTCACGCGTGCGTGTCGCCCGAACGTCTCGACGTCGCGCCGGAGGGTCGTAACCTCAAACGGCTGATGATGCACGACAACCGTCACCGTCCCGTGGGCAAGTCCCGTCGGGATTGCGCCGAGCCCCGCGGCTTTCGCCAGCCGCAGAACATCCTCGGGCAGCGCCGTCGTCGCGATGTCGATGTCTTTGACGGCGCGTCCGAGTAACGCATTGCGTACGGCGCCGCCGACGATGCGGGCCTGAAACCCGCCGCTTTCGAGCGCGCTGAGAACGGCACGCGTGTTCGCGTGCCCCAGCCATGGAGCACCGGCAAGGCTCGGCGGCCGTGGATCGCCAACCTCGCGCGTCATCCCCTACCTATTCGATGTGGCTGGGCTGGATCTGCCCGTCCTTCAGGACGGACGGTTGATAGTGTTGGCCCGGCTTGCCGCCCGACGAGCTCCCGAAGGCCGCGAGTGTGACGATCACCAGCAGCGCGCCGCCGACAAACAGCCACAGGAAAGGCGCGTCGTCGAGCAGGCCGGCTGTGATCCTGTCTTCGGACGTGCTCTCGCCGCGCGCTTCTGCCCGCGTGCGTTGGAAGAGGGCCCAAGCCAGATAGAGCAGCGTCGGCAGCAGAAATAGCAGGAAGTTCTCGATAACCGTTCGGATCATGGACCGAAGAGCCTTTCATGCATGTTGCGCAGAATACCGGCTGTCGCGCCCCAGATGAAGCGGTCACCGAACGGAACGGCATAGAAATGGCGCTCAGCATCGCCGATCGTTCTTGAATGTCGCTGATAGTTGCGTGGATCCATTAGAAACGGCAGCGGAACCTCGAACGTATCGGCAACCTCGTTGGTATCGAGCGCGAGCTGTGCGTTGGGGTCCACGAGCGCAATAACGGGCGTGATCCGATAGCCGGTTCCCGTAAGGTAGAGATCGAGTGTGCCGAGTGGCTCGACGAGCGCTGCGTCCAATCCGATCTCCTCGTGTGCCTCGCGGAGTGCCGTGGCGAGCGGGCTGGCGTCGGAGGGCTCGGTCTTTCCCCCGGGGAATGCGATCTGTCCCGCGTGAGCGGCGAGGTGCTCGGTCCGCTGGGTGAAAAGCAGCGTGACCACCGGACGCGCGATAGCCGGAATGAGGACAGCCGCAGGGCGCGCCGATTGGAACGCATCGGCCCGCTGCCGTGCCGCGATCATCTCCGGATTCAGATCGTAGTCACTTGGACTTGCGGGTTGTGCCGGAGGGGATTTCGACAGCGCACGATACACCATCTCCCGAAATCCGGAGGGGCTGAAGTCAGGATCGCTGGCGAGCGGTGAAAGCATCATGATCCTGTCATAGGGCGAGATCGCAGGAGATGCGAGCACTTGAGCAAAATCAGCTGCCCGCCCCCTGGAAACGCCCCATTCTGCTGTCAGTAAGCCAATACGATTCGACGCCGAAGGACGATTTCGATGACGACAGCCCACCTGACCAGATTCGCCGGGAATGCACTGCGATGCGCGGTGATTGCTCTTGCCGGACTTTGGGGTGTCGTGTCGGCCAGCACGGGCGCCGTTGCGCGCAGCTCCGAACAGTTTGCCAGAGCGCTGCCTCCAGCCGAGCGGAAGCTCTTCGAGGACTATCTGTCCGCGAAGGCGACGTTCGATTTCAAGAGCGATGCCTACTGGCGCAGCGTGACGGACAAGCGTGCGTTGCGCCGGGGCAAGCGGGGACGTGGCGAGCCGATTACGTCCGAGGACTATGTGAAAACGTTTCCGCCGAAGTACGCCGGGCCTGAGTTGTCCGCGGCGCTGGCGAAGCGCTGGGCCGAGTTCCAGGAGCAGGACGACAAGAAGAAAGACAAGGAGCCACCAAAGCCCAAGCCGGGCATTGCCGAGTTCTTGGCGTATGCCCAAGAGGAATACGACTTCAAACCCGAGCAAATTCCCGAGCGCGAGTTCAAGCTGCGCTACGCTCGAGAGGCGATGTCGCACGGTTTAACCGGCGATCAAGTCGTGCGCGTGTACGCGCTCGAGACCAGCGGGCTCGGCACCGCCGACATGGTGTCGGGCATTCACCCGATCAAGAAAACCGGAACGCCGATCTCGACGGCCATCGGCTACGCACAGCTTCTCGTCGCCAACACGACGGACGAGCTGGTGAAGCACGGCCCCAAGTTCCTGGCCCGCCTCAAGTCGATGGCCAATGATCGAAGCTACGATCCTGCCCGCCGCCGTGCGCTCGCTGAGAAGCACGAGAAGCTTGCCACCATGCTCAAAGCCGCGCGCTCCATTCCGCACCGCTGGGATGCGCACGTTGCCTTTGCGCGCACTCAACGTGGCATGGGTATTCACGCCATCAACCTCGATGGCGACATCGGTCCCTGGCTGCAAGTCGTCAAGCTGCATGGCCTGAAGGAAATGGCCGAGAAAGCCGGAATCGCGGCCCTGACCGGTGCGGAGATCGAGCTCATGAACCTGGCGGGCCCCGCCACGGGACTTGAGATGATGCGGCCGGCCGCCCAGAAGGCGCCGACGACGAATTTCTTCGAGCGAAGCGCTTACTTCCGCAACACGATTGTGCGTGACAAGACGAGTGCCGAGCTGCTCGTTGCGCTCGATAAGCGCATGGATCAGAACCTCACCAACGCTGGCGCCATTGAATTCGCCGATGCGTTTCGCGAAATCGCCCCCGAGCGCCGCAGTGCCCGGTAGTCTCATTCAACGTTCGATCGTTTCGCGCTGTTGTACTTGAAAGAATGAATTCCGTTCTTTTGAAGTTTTTTCGCGATTCATATGCAACGGTTGCGAATTCAATAATTGAGAATATATTGTAGGTTTACGTCTATTTTATAGATGCATTTTAATCTGGCCGGCGAAAATCCAATCGGCGCTACGCGCAACGAAACGAGAGCCGGACATGCGATTGCTTGCCACTCCTAATATTCGGACCACCTCAATTGGGCTGACCGTGTTGAACGTGTTGGCTTTCGCAATCGTCTTGTGGAGCTATCAGATGCGTTCGGCGGCCGTCGATGCACTGGAGCAGGCGCACACGACACGCTATCGCTCTTATCTGCTCGCGGACGAAGCGCGCCAGAACTCGGCGGATCTCAGCAGCTTTGCGCGCACCTTCGTCGCGACCGGTGGCGATAAGATTTACGAGGATCGATACAACGAAGTGATTGCCCGCAGCGACGGCAGCCATGCACGCGCGGTCGATCCGCATCGCCTCTATTGGGAGCTCGTGCTGCGCGACGATAAGCGCCCGCGTCCCGATGGCCAGAAAAAATCCCTCCTCGATGAAATGCGCGAGGAAGGATTCACCGCCGAAGAGTTGGGTAAACTCCAGGAATCGAAAAAGGCTTCCGACGCGCTTGTCGCGCTCGAAACCAAGGCGATGAATGCCGTCAAAGGTTTCTTCGATGATGGTTCTGGCGGCTACACGCTGAAAAAGGAACCGGATACGACAATGGCCCTCGGCCTCCTCTATTCGGATCAATATCAAGGGTACATTGCCGGCATCAATCGGCCGGTCGAAGAATTCTACGGGATGATTGAGGGACGTACCGCCCGTCAGGTCGAGGATGCGCGATCGCAGGCAGCAACGGCTGGTCTCTGGATGCAGGGCTCGCTGGGCGTGTTGCTCTTCTCGCTGCTTACGTCGGGCGTTGTTCTCTTGCGTCGCGTCGTTGCCCCGATCAAGTCGCTGCAGGCTGCGATGCTGGCACTGGCCGGTGGCGACAAGAAATCAGACATTCCCCATGCGTCGCGCCACGATGAGATTGGCGATATGGCACGCGCCGTGTGCATCTTCAAGGATGCCATGATCGAGACCGAGCGGCTGCGCGCTGAGCAGGAGGCGTCCGAGGAACGCGTCGAGGCCGCGCGCAAGGCCGAGATGCGCCGTCTCGCGGACGAATTCCAGAACTCCGTGGGCGGTATCGTGGATGCGGTCTCGAGCGCCTCGACTCAGCTCGAAACCGCGGCCGGATCGTTGACCCGGACGGCGGAGACGACACAGGAGCTTTCCGGCGTTGTCGCTACGGCATCGGAGCAGACCTCGGTCAACGTGCAGGGCGTTGCTGCCGCGTCCGAGCAGCTCTCCGCTACGGTGAGCGAGATCGGCCGCCAGGTCCAGCAAAGCAGCACCATCGCCGACAAGGCCGTGCAGCAGGCTTCGAATACCAACGAGCGCGTTGCACAGCTCTCGCAGTCGGCTGACCGCATCGGTGACGTCATTGGCTTGATCAACACCATCGCCGGCCAAACCAACTTGCTAGCGCTCAACGCGACCATCGAGGCGGCCCGCGCGGGCGATGCTGGCAAGGGCTTCGCGGTCGTCGCGCAGGAGGTCAAGGCCCTCGCTGCGCAGACCGGCAAGGCGACCAGCGATATCGCCGCTCAAATCGCTGGCATGCAGCAGGCGACCCAGGAAGCCGTCGGTGCCATCGAGGAGATCACGTCCACCATCAACAGGATGTCCGAGATCTGCGGCGCAATCGCCGCCGCCGTCGAGGAGCAGGGCGTGACCACGCAGGAGATCAGCCGCAACGTGCTCGAAGCCGCCAAGGGTACGTCCGAGGTAGCAGCCAGCATCACTGACGTCAGCAAGGGTGCGTCGGAGACGGGAACCGCCTCCTCGCAGGTGCTGTCGTCCGCGCAGCAGCTCTCGTCCGACAGCACGCGGCTCCGCCGCGAGGTCGAGCGCTTCCTGTCGACGGTACGCGCAGCCTAAGCGAGGCCGTGCCTCAAGGCCATTTCACGACGGGCGGCAGCGAGGACAGGATACTGTCCACGTTGCCGCCTGTTTTTAGGCCGAACACCGTGCCGCGGTCGTAGAGCAGGTTGTACTCCACGTATCGACCGCGCCGGATGAGTTGCTCCTCGCGGTCAGCGTCCGTCCACGGCATAGAATAGTTACCACGCACGAGCATCGGATAAACGCGCTGGAAAGCGCGTCCCACGTCCTGCGTGAACGCGAAGGCCGCATTCCAGCCGCCCTGTTCCTCGGTCGGCGTCAGATAGTCATAGAAGATGCCGCCCACGCCGCGCGCTTCCTTGCGATGCGGAAGGTAGAAGTAGTCGTCACACCATTTGCGCAGCTTCGCGTAGTCGGCGATGGCTTCGTGGGCGGCGCAGGCTCCGTACATGGAGGCATGGAAGGCGAGGCTGTCCGCGTCCTCCTCCTTGCGCCGCCGGTCGAGCACGGGTGTCAGGTCGGCGCCGCCGCCGAACCACCACTTGCTGGTAACGACCATGCGCGTGTTCATGTGCACGGCGGGAACGTTCGGGTTTTGCGGGTGCGCGATCAGCGAGATTCCGGAAGCCCAGAACCTCGGGTCTTCGTCCGTGCCGGGGATCTGCTTGCGGAACTCGGGCGCGAATTCGCCGAACACCGTCGAGGTGTGCACGCCGACCTTCTCGAACACGCGGCCTTTCATCAGGCTCATCTTGCCGCCACCGCCCGGCGCGCCCGTATGGTCCGTGCGCGACCACGGCGTCTGCACGAAGTGGCCAGGCTCCTCGCCGCCCAGTTGAGCGGTCGGCGGAAGGTCGGCTTCGAGCCTCTCGAAGCTTGCGCAGATTTCGTCGCGAAGCTGCTGAAACCAGGTCTCGGCAGCAGTTTTCTTGGTCTCGATGTCGGCTGCCGCGTCGGTCATGGTTGTCTTTTCCTCGTTCCTTGCCCATCTGTCGGCCGGGTGCCATCGTTTGGGCACCATGGGTGGGTAGCGCATACCCCGATCCACGGGAAACGAGAAGGGGTTTGCGCGGAGCGGTCGCGGGCTCGCGACAAACGCTTATGCAACAGAAAGAGCCTGATGTTCCGCTGGTTTGAGACCCGAATAGATCCGTTTGCGCCCGCTCCGCCGGGACGCCCGCCCGACAGCGTGGCGGCCTTCTACTGGTTTTACATAAAGCCGGTCTGGCGCCCGTTTGCGGTGTTGCTGGCGATCGGTCTGGTCGGTTCGCTCATCGAAGTCTGGCTGATGGCCTTTGTCGGCAATCTCGTCGACATGATGCGAGCCGCATCCTCGGCCCAAGACTTCTTTTCGGAGTACGCCGGCACACTTTTGCTGATGTCCTTCGTGGCATTGATCGCCCGCCCCGCCGTCTCCACGATGCACGATCTGGTCAAGAACCAGATGATCTCACCATCGGTGACCACGCGCATCCGCTGGCAGACGCATACCTATGTCCTGCGCCAGTCGCTGGCCTTCTTCCAGAACGATTTCGCAGGCCGCATCTCGACGCGCATCATGCAGACGGGTGCGTCCCTGCGCGACTCCGTCGTGCAAGCGGTCGATGCCATCTGGTACATGGCCGTGCACGTTGCTGGCGCGCTCTTCATTTTCTGGGAGGCGGATGCGCGCCTCGTCGTGCCGCTGCTCTGCTGGATCGCGCTCTATGGCGTCGTCCTGCGCTTTTTCGTACCGCGGATCCAGAAGCTCTCGACCGAAGCGTCCGAAGCGCGCTCCTGGCTGACGGGCCGCGTGGTCGACAGTTTCACGAACATCCTGACCGTCAAGCTCTTCGCCCATGCCGAACGCGAGGAGGCCTACGCGCGCGAAGCCATGCAGGCGCATCTCGAGCGCCATCAAGCGTCGGTACGCAACCTCACCGTCATGGAATTCGTGCTGTACACGCTGAACGGCGCGTTGCTGGTGTCGGTCGCCGGTCTCGCGTTGTGGCTCTGGAGCCATGACGCGGTGTCCATGGGCGCCATCACGGTCGCCATGACGCTCGTCATCCGCATCATTGCCATGTCCGGTTGGATCCTCTTCACCGTCGCCGGCATCTTCGAGAACATCGGCGTCGTGCATGAGGGCATGCAAACGATCTCGCGCGACTACGAGGTCGTCGATCGTCCGAATGCACCGCCGCTGGCCGTCCCGCACGGTGAGATCCGCTTCGAAAACCTCCGCTTCCACTATGGCAAGGTCAAAAGCGTCATCGAAGAGCTTACGCTGACGATCAAGCCCGGCGAGAAGGTCGGCATCGTCGGCCGCTCCGGAGCAGGCAAGTCGACGCTGGTCAATCTGCTGCTGCGCTTCTATGACGTCGAAGCCGGTCGCATCCTGATCGACGGCCAAGATATCTCGCACGTGACGCAGGAAAGCCTGCGCGCCAACATCGGCCTGGTGACGCAAGACACATCACTGCTGCACCGTTCGGTGATGGACAACATCCTCTATGGCCGCCCTGAAGCAAGCGAGAGCGAGGTCATTGCCGCTGCCAAACGCGCCCATGCTCACGACTTCATCGGAGGTCTCGAGGATATGAGCGGCCGGCTTGGCTACGCGGCCCATGTCGGCGAGCGCGGCGTGAAGTTGTCCGGCGGACAGCGCCAGCGCATCGCCATCGCGCGCGTGCTGTTGAAGAACGCGCCCATTCTCGTGCTTGACGAGGCGACGAGCGCCCTCGACAGCGAGGTCGAGGCGGCCATTCAGGAGAGCCTCCAGACGCTGATGGCGGGAAAGACCGTCATCGCTATCGCGCATCGGCTTTCGACCATCGCCGCCATGGATCGGCTGATCATCATGGACGGCGGCCGTATCGTCGAGCAGGGCTCGCACGGCGAGTTGCTGCGCAAGGGCGGGCTCTACGCCGCGCTTTGGGCTCGCCAGTCGGGTGGCTTCCTCACGGAGGCGGCGGCCGAGTAATCGCGCCCCGTGGCTATTTCGCTGCGTCCAAAAAGCAAAAGCCCGCGGCCCCACTCGGAGGCCGCGGGCTTTTTGTTATGCGGCACGCGGGCCCGGGTCATCGTCGTCGCCGGCGGGCGACGACGTGATGCGCGGGGCCTTCTCGAAAGCGCGGAGAGCAACAACGGTCTTGCCGTGGCTCTTGCTGGACGACGCCCAGTTGGGCGGATGGACGACCACCTCGAGCCGAAGAGGTTCGATGATGCCGCTCGCGGTGCGGAGCGCGAACACGTCTCCCGCCTTCAGTCCCAGCAAGGCGAGGCCGCGCAGCGTCGTTACGGGCAGAGGAGGGTCGCGCGTCGCGTCCTTTTCGTGGCGCGTGAGGACGCGCCGCTCCGATGATCCGCCTCCCACACTGAATTCAATGCAGCTTTCAATCGTCGCGGTCCGGGCATCGAGCAATTCCGGAAGCACGACATCGGCGTTTTCGAGCTTCCTCTTCAAGAGCGAGTGGTAGAGGTCGTCGTGGTTCCCGTGCAGGAGGGATTCGAGGAAAAGGTGGTCTTTGGCCGTCAGTTGCAGGCTTGTCATGGATGACCTCAATCGGGCCTGGACGCGAAGTCCGGCCGGAAATGGTGGAACGATCGATGATGGGAGGAGGAGCCCTGGCCTTGGCGCGCAATGGCCCGGCCAGGGCTAAGCACCTGCGATGAGACGGCCTGGGTTGAGGTCCCGAGGTGGGACGGCAGCGTGCAGCATGGCGCTCTTTTCCAATGACGGCGTCATCATATCAGCTTCGGCGGGTTTTGGCAGTAGGTGCGGACCGCAGGGCCGGATGCCGAAAGTCGCAATGGGCAAAAAAGAAAACGAGGCAGCGCTGGAACTCAGCGCCGCCCCGTTTTTTAAAGCAGTCCGGTAGAAATTACGCGAGGTCGAAACGGTCCGCGTTCATGACCTTGGCCCATGCCGCCACGAAATCGCGAACGAACTTTTCCTTCGCGTCCGAGCTGGCGTAGACCTCGGCCAGCGCGCGAAGCACCGCGTTCGACCCGAACACGAGGTCGACGCGCGTACCGGTCCACTTGACATCGCCTGTCTTGCGGTCGCGTCCCTCGAACACTTTCTTGTCCTCGGAAACGGCCTTCCATTCCGTGCCCATGTCCAGGAGATTGACGAAGAAGTCGTTCGTCAGCGTGCCCGGCCGCTCGGTCAGGACGCCGTGTGCGGAGCCGTCCACATTGATGTTGATCGCGCGCAGACCGCCAATCAGTGCGGTCATCTCCGGCGCGGTCAGCGTCAGCAACTGCGCCTTGTCGATCAAGGCCACCTCGGCCGGCACCGTGAGTGTGGCGGTCTGGTAGTTGCGGAAGCCGTCTGCTTTGGGCTCCATGACGTCGAAGGCATGGACGTCGGTCTGCGCCTGCGAAGCATCCGTGCGGCCAGGCGTGAACGGCACCGTCACCGCATGGCCGTCGGCCTTCGCCGCCTGCTCGACGCCCGCATTGCCGGCGAGCACGATCAGATCGGCGAGCGAAACCTTCTTGTCGCCGGCCGCGGCTTTGTTGAACTCAGAGCGGATCTTTTCCAGAACGGCAAGAACCTTGGCGAGCTGGGCCGGCTGGTTGACCTCCCAGTCCTTCTGCGGCTCCAGACGGACACGCGCGCCGTTGGCTCCGCCGCGCATGTCGCCCCCGCGGAAGGTCGAAGCCGAAGCCCAGGCCGTGCCGACCAGTTCCGATACGGTCAGGCCCGCGGCCAGCACCTTGGCCTTGAGGGCGGCGGCGTCCTTGTCATCGATCAAGGGATGATCGACAGCAGGAACTGGATCCTGCCAGACCAACACTTCCTTGGGCACTTCGGGGCCAAGATAGCGCGAGCGCGGGCCGAGATCGCGATGGGTCAGCTTGAACCAGGCGCGAGCGAAAGCTTCGGCAAAGGCTTGAGGGTTTTCGTGGAAGCGGCGCGAGATCTTCTCGTAGGCCGGATCGACGCGCAGCGACAGGTCCGTCGTCAGCATGCGCGGCTTCTGCTTCTTCGACGAATTATGCGCGAGCGGGATGTCTTCCGGCGCGTCCTTGGCTTCCCACTGGATCGCTCCGCCGGGGCTACGCGTTTGCACCCACTCGTACTTGAACAGGTTCTCGAAGAAGAGGTTGGTCCACTGGGTGGGCAGCTGCGTCCAGGTCACCTCGATGCCGCTCGTGATCGCGTCGCCGGCCTTGCCGGAGCCGTAGCTGCTCGCCCAGCCGAGGCCTTGCGCTTCGAGGTCGGCTCCTTCGGGATCCGGGCCCAGAAGGGTGCCCGCGCCCGCGCCGTGCGTTTTTCCGAAGGTATGACCGCCTGCGATCAGAGCGACGGTCTCCTCGTCGTCCATCGCCATGCGCGCGAAGGTCTCGCGGATGAAGGCGGCCGCTTCGAGCGGATCGCCGCTGGCGTTGGGGCCTTCCGGATTGACGTAGATGAGACCCATCTCGGTCGCGCCGAGTGGGTTTGCGAATTGCTCGAGCTGCCGATGGGCGAGCCACTGGCCCTCCTCGCCCCAGTTGATGTCCTGATCGGGCTCCCAGGTATCCTCTCGCCCGCCGGCGAAGCCGAAGGTGCGGAAGCCCATCGTCTCGAGAGCAACGTTGCCGGTGAGGATCAAGAGGTCTCCCCAGGAGATCTTTTGACCGTACTTCTGCTTGATCGGCCACAGCAGGCGGCGCGACTTGTCGATGTTGACGTTGTCCGGCCAGGAGTTGAGCGGAGCGAAACGCTGCTGTCCGCGGCCGCCGCCGCCGCGTCCGTCGGAGAGGCGGTAGGTGCCAGCGGCATGCCACGACATGCGGATGAACTGCGGACCGTAGTGGCCGAAATCGGCCGGCCACCAATCCTGCGAGTCCGTCATCAGCTTACGCAGGTCGTTCTTCAGAGCTTCGTAGTCGAGCTTCTGGAACTCGTCCCGATAGTCGAAGGTCTGTCCCAGCGGATCGGACTTGGACGAATGCTGGTTCAAAAGGTCGACGCGCAACTGGCTCGGCCACCAGTCGCGGTTCGTGCGTTCGCGGCCGGAAAACGGGCATTTGCCCGGGCCTTGGTCATCGGTTTTTGCATCCATTTTTCTTCTCCGATCGTGTCCGGTAATTCTGTTCGGATTGTTCCGGGTTTCGGCCCCGCTCTCGGCGTCCGCGAAAGTGCGTATCGCTTTGCGCATCATCCGCTGCACGCCCGATGGGGGTGAAGCAGAGGTTCGCGCGCCTGTCGGCAGTGCCGTCCTGTAGTTCTTCAAATGTAAGCGCTGATAACGAACTCACCACTGGTGCTGTTTAGAGGAATTCCAGGGTCTTAACGAGATCAAGCGATAAGAGCAAATATAATTATCAGATAATTGCGATAGGAATTTCTTATGATGGCGCACGCTCAGAATATATAAGCGCCCGCGGAAGAGGTCACCTCCCGCGGGCGCTTTGATTGTCGTGATCCGTGAACGGGTGGGCGCCGCCTACATATCCATACCGCCCATACCGCCCATTCCGGCGGGGCCACCGACTCCCGCGTCCTTCTTCGGCGCCTCAGCAATGGCGGCTTCCGTCGTGATCAGAAGAGCCGCGATGGAGGCCGCGTCCTGGAGGGCAGTGCGGACGACCTTCGCCGGGTCGATGATGCCCTTCTCGATCAGGTCGCCGTACTCGTCAGCCTGTGCGTCGTAGCCGAAGTTCGCGCCCTTGGTCTCGAGCACCTTGCCGACGACAATCGAGCCTTCCGTTCCGGCGTTCTCGGCGATCTGGCGGATCGGTGCCTGCAGCGCGCGCTTCACGATGGCGATGCCTGCGTTCTGATCTTCGTTGTCGCCCTTGACGGTGATGGCGTTCGAAGCCTTGAGCAGGGCAACGCCGCCGCCCGGAACCACGCCTTCTTCGACGGCCGCGCGGGTCGCGTTGAGCGCGTCGTCGACGCGATCCTTGCGCTCCTTCACTTCCACTTCGGTCACGCCGCCGACCTTGATCACAGCCACGCCGCCCGCGAGCTTTGCGAGACGCTCCTGCAGCTTCTCACGGTCGTAGTCCGAGGAGGTCTCCTCGATCTGCGCCTTGATCTGGCTGACGCGCGCTTCGATTTCCTTCTTCTTGCCGGCGCCGTCAACGATCACGGTGTCTTCCTTGCTGATGGTGACGCGCTTGGCGCGGCCCAGCATGTCGATCGTGACGTTCTCAAGCTTGATGCCGAGATCTTCGCTGATGGTCTGTCCCTTGGTCAGAACGGCGATGTCCTCAAGCATGGCCTTGCGGCGATCGCCGAAGCCCGGAGCCTTGACGGCCGCGATCTTGAGGCCGCCACGCAGCTTGTTGACGACGAGGGTTGCGAGCGCCTCGCCCTCGACTTCTTCGGCGATGATGAGAAGCGGCTTGCCGGTCTGAACGACGGCTTCGAGCACCGGCAGCAGCGGCTGCAGACCCGAGAGCTTCTTTTCGTGGATGAGGATATAGGGCTCGTCGAGTTCGGCGATCATCTTCTCGGCGTTGGTGATGAAGTACGGCGAGAGGTAGCCGCGGTCGAACTGCATGCCTTCGACGACGGTTAGCTCGGACTCGAGGCTCTTGGCCTCCTCGACCGTGATCACGCCCTCGTTGCCGACCTTCTGCATGGCTTCGGCGATCATCTCGCCGATGGCCTTCTCACCGTTCGCCGAGATGGTGCCGACCTGCGCGATTTCACCCGAGTTCTTGACCTTTTTGGCCTTCTTGCCGATCTCCTCGACGACCTGTCCGACGGCCTTCTCGATGCCGCGCTTGAGGTCCATCGGGTTCATGCCGGCGGCCACAGCCTTGAGGCCTTCACGCACGATGGCCTGTGTGAGCACGCAGGCGGTTGTGGTGCCATCGCCAGCGAGATCATTGGTCTTTTGTGCGGCTTCACGCACCATTTGCGCGCCCATATTCTCGAGCCTGTCCTCGAGCTCGATCTCTTTGGCGACCGAGACGCCGTCCTTGGTGGTGCGGGGAGCTCCGAAGCTCTTTTCGATCACGACGTTCCGGCCCTTGGGACCGAGCGTGACTTTGACGGCATTGGCGAGAATATCGACGCCGCGGAGGATCTTGTCGCGCGCGTCGGAGGAAAAGCGAACGTCTTTGGCAGCCATGGTGGCGGGCTCCATTATGAGCAGAAGGACCGAGGGGACCGACGTGTATCGTCGTCACCCGTTTAGAATCTCTGGAGTGGCTGATCTATTTCTCGATCACGCCCATGATGTCGCTCTCCTTCATGATGAGGACATCGGTGCCATCGACCTTCACTTCCGTGCCGCTCCACTTGCCGAACAGCACCTTGTCGCCCTTCTTGATGTCGAGCGGCACGAGCTTGCCCGTTTCGTCGCGCGAGCCGGGACCCACAGCGAGCACTTCGCCCTGCTGGGGCTTTTCGGCGGCGGTGTCCGGAATGATGATTCCGCCGGCGGTCTTGGTCTCGTTGTCCACGCGCTTGACGACGACGCGATCGTGCAGGGGGCGAAACTTCATGGAAGAAATTTACTCCATTTGGGGCTCTGGGGAGGGCTCTGCGGGTGTATCCGCGCGAGCTTCGGGGTTGGCACTAGCAGGCATTGAGTGCCAGTCCGATGTGGGGTTCTAGAAGGCCAAGCTCTGGAGTGTCAAGGCAACCCGCCGATCAAAGACTCCGAGCATTGAGCGTGTCTGGAATAACAACCGAAGGGTGTGTTTAGAACATTATTGCAACTTTAACAGGGCGTCTCTAATCTGCCTAAGCACGTCTGGCAAAACACGGAAATTAAGCGGGGAAGCGACAGTGCATTCAAACGAAGACACCAAACCTCCGTCGGCGCGGGACCAAATTGAGTATATGGCGGATCTCATTGGACAGCTTCGCCAAATGGCACACGATAGTCACCTAACCACTTTGGCCGGATTGCTCGATTTAGCCTACGCAGAAGCCCGCCAGCGCGCACGCGACTGAGATATTGCCTCAGCGGGGTGAGCGCGAAACCAATTGCCGCCCGTGTCGTGTGATTTCACCGGCAAGATCCAATTCCATGAGCAGGATACGAACGTCTCGGACGTCGAGCTCCGTTGCCCGCACGACCTCGTCGATATCGATAGGGTGCGGGCCGAGCGCGGCAAGGACACGAGCCCGTTCGCAGTCGCCCGGCTCGGCGATCCGTTCGCGGGAAACGGGGGCCAGAGGTTGAACGTCGAGGTTTTCCGGCAGTCCGATTGTCGCTGGCGAAAGCTGCGGACCCAAGGTCTCGAGAACATCCCCTGCTTGCGTCACCAATGTCGCGCCCGACTTCAAGAGTTGATTGGTTCCTTCGGCGCGTGGATCCAAGGGGTGCCCCGGGACGGCAAAAATCTCGCGTCCCTGCTCTCCCGCGAACCGCGCAGTCACCAGCGTGCCCGACCGATGTGCGGCTTCGACAACCAGCACGCCAAGGGAAAGTCCCGATACCAAACGATTGCGACGCGGAAAATCCTTGGCGCGTGGAGTAAACCCCGGCGGTTGTTCTGAGACGAGGCAGCCTTCCACGCCGATACGAGCCTGCAGCGCGTCGTGCTCGGGCGGATAGACGATATCCAATCCTCCGGCGAGCACGGCAACGGTGCCGCGATCGAGGCTGGCATGATGGGCAGCGCCATCGATGCCGCGCGCTAATCCCGACACAATGACCACGCCACTCGCGGACAGCTCACTTGCAAATTGACGCGCCAGCTTGAGGCCTGCAGCCGACGCTAGCCGCGATCCGACGATCGCAACTGCGGGGCGTCGAAAGAGCTCCGTACGGCCTTTCACGTAAAGCAACGGCGGCGGCGCGTCGATGACGGCAAGCAGTGCGGGATATCCCGGTTCAATCGTGAACACCGGATTGGCGCCGATGCTGCGCGCGGCGTCGAGTTCCGCTTCGGCCTCGCTTGCCGGGCAGATGCGGATCGAACGTCCAGCGCGGCGCGAGAGATCTGGCAACACATCGAGCGCCGCCCTTGCTCCGCCGTAGTGATTGATCAAATCTCGAAACGTGACGGGGCCAACGTGTGTCGACCGGATCAGGCGCAAGCAGGCAAGGCGTTCCCCATCGTCGAGCGGCGAGACGGGAAGCGGCGCAGCCGTGAAGAGCGTTGAATCACGCTTTGGCACCGATCTTGGGCTCCTCACCCTTGAGAAGCCGGCTGATGTTGGCGGAGTGCTTCCACAGCAGAAGCAGCGTCATGAGAGCGGCTAGCAGGCTTTCCGGAACGTATCCGAGGATGAGGAGCGCGACCGGAGTCAGGATGCTGGCGGCGATGGCCGACGCGGACGAGTAACGCGTAAGGAACGCGGTTCCGAGCCAAAGCGCGCAGAAAATCAGCGCCCCAGGCCACACGAGCCCGGCAAGAACGCCGATGTACGTCGCGACACCCTTGCCGCCTTTGAAACCGAGCCAGACAGGGAAGATGTGGCCGAGAAATGCAGCGAGCCCCGCGAGAAGTGCGCCATCGATGGCCAATCCGAACTGCGCTCCGACCGTGTAGCCGAGGAACACGGCGAGCGTTCCCTTGAGCCCGTCCAGCAAAAGCGTAAGCGCGGCAAGACCCTTTCGGCCAGTCCTTAAGACGTTCGTCGCTCCGATGTTGCCGGATCCCAAGGCGCGGATATCCCCGAGACCAGCAAGACGCGTGAGCAGAAGCCCGAAGGGGATGGAACCGAGGAGGTAGCCCAGGGCAATCGGCGCGAGGTACGCGACGGCGCTCTCTGAGGGCGACAGCGGAGTAGGGGCGAGGGTTAGATCGCCCGTGGCAGCAAACGCCGCCAGAGGCGCGGCAATCAATAGAGCGGCAAACAGCACGCTGAGAGGCATAACGTCGAATCCCACAACCTTGAGCACGGTCTCAAGGCTAGAGGGAGTTTTGAGCTCCGGCAACTGACGAGATCGCCGGAGCGAAGCGGTTATCAGCGGCCGCCGCGTGCCGCGCTCTCGGGCTCGACAGCGAGCACGATCCGCGACAGCGAGCGGAGAAACGCATCTCTCTGCGTCGGGGGAAGCGCTGCGAGGATCTTCTCGTCGGTGGTGCGCGCTGCAGGCTCTGCCGTACGCAGCGCTCCTTCGCCCTTGTCCGTCAAGCGCACGGCGTAACGGCGCGCGTCGCGTCGCGTCCGGCGGCGCTGTACGAGCCCGCGCGAAGTCAAACGGCGAACGATATCGGCCATCGTGGAACGGTCGATACCCGTACGCTCGACAAGCGTTGTCTGGCTCGGTTCCTCGCTATCGGCGATTGCAGCCATCACGGCGAACTGACGCGGCGTGAGCCCCGCTTCGCCTACGCTGATCGCGAACATTTCATCGGCGCATTGTCCAGCCCTATGCAGAAGGTGGAGCGCCGACGACATTCTGTCGTCTCCAGCATCATGTTTCATGGGTCTCGTCCTCTTGCCGGGGTAGCGAGTTCCGGGGGGTACGTATGTCGAAAAATCCGCTCAACCGCAGGATTGGATCGTGCACATCAGACGTACGTGGAAACTCACTAACCTGAATATGCTCCCGCAGTATCGGAACTTGAATAGTACGAAAGATCAGGGGAAAGCAGACCTGCACCTGCAGTCGCGGTTGATTGAGTGCTTGCCGCACCCAATTTTGCAAGCGTTGCCGGCCCCTGAAGACATTTGTTTGCGGAGTTTGTCTGCGCGGCGAGTGGTCACGCCATGCATTTGTAATGTTGTGCCGAAGCCTTTCCGATCGGCGCGCGCGCGTCATGTGAAGAGCCACGAAGTAATGCCTGCTCGGCGTGCAAGTTCCGCGATACCGCCTTCAAGAACCGAGAAAGTTTCTTTGTCCGCCTGTTCCGGAATCCAAGCCGCACCGGCCTTTTTTGCTCGATATGTCGCCATCAGTGCGCTCCACGCTTCTGTGTCGAACTGCCGCTCCGGCTGAACACCGTTGCTCGCGCGCTTGATCTCGCTTTGCGCGCCGAGCCAGGTGTGAGCTGCCTGCCAGATATCGGAACTGGCCGGAAGATTGTGACGCGCCTTGAGCTGCGAAATTGCAAGCACGCCCGCTTCTCGCGGATGGGGGCCGATTTCCAGCGTCGCAATCCTTACGCCACGCCGTCTTATGGAAAACAAACGGCATTTGTCGCGAGCCAGACGGTCTGCGTACTGGTCGGCGCAATTCTGCATGGCGTGCGCTTCTGCAAGGATCGACGCGTGATCGAGCAGCGGTAAGAACGTGTAGCCCCGCGCTTCTCCGGGTTCGAGCCAGGAGTCGGTGATGGCGCCTTTTGGCAGCTGCAGCACCAGGCGCATCCGATTGAGCCAGCTCTTCGCCGCACAAACCGCGGTATCGATTGCCATTTCCGGGCGCCATGGCACGACGATGAGACCGTGCGCGCGTGAAAGGTCGGTATTTGAGAACCAGGCATAGGCGGCGAGCAGTCCGAACAAGCGTTCCGGATCGCCCGGTTCCAGGAAGATGGCCTGCTGTGCGAGCCAGAGCGCGAAGTACTCGTCGCAAGCATTCGCTCCGAACATTACGGAACGCAGCCAAAAGGCACTGTTCTCGGCTGATGTCGGCAGGTGGTTCGCGATCCGGCGTGTAAAGATGTCGGATCGAGGCAGGCTGGCGAGGTGCCCCGCGAAGGCTTCCGGTGGAAGACGCCTTAGCCACAACGGCAATCCGAGGGTGGCGGCAACCTCCCGCAGTGGCGCGCCGGTTTCGATAAGTTCGAGCGCTTTTTGGCGCTGGCGCAGCGGGCTCTGTCGGCACGCAATCGTGTAAAGCGCACCAGGAAAAGCGATCGCCAGGTCAGCAACCCGTGAGGAAGAGGAAGCGAGGCGCCGCACGTTCGCCCGGCGCGCCGGATCGAAGCGTTTGATGAGCGTCTCCAGATCGCGCGTCTCGCGATTGGAAGGCGCGCTGCGCTCGGCGTCCATGGTGTTGGCTCTGCTGCGCATCGGCAACCACCCGGTCGAAAGACGATGCGCGAAACGCGCACAACCAGTATCGCCTCGAGCCTCCGCAATTAATGCGGCGTGCATGCGACCCCAGTTTGTCCAACGTGAGATAGGAAGCGCTCGCACCGCTGCCAAGCGGTGATCAGCGGTTGAGCAGACGCATCCGGTCGAGCGCGCCTTGCAGGATGAGGGTGGCCGCAAGCTTATCGATCACTTCCGCACGCCGTTTGCGACTGGCATCCGCCTGGATCAGCATGCGCTCGGCTTCGACTGTGGTGAGCCGTTCATCCCAAAGCAGAACCGGCAGCGGAGTGAGCGCGTTGAGGTTGCGCGCGAAAGCACGCGTGGCCTGCGCACGCGGACCTTCCGTTCCGTCGAGGTTGGATGGCAGACCAAGCACAAATCCTTGCACGGAATGCTTGGCGGTAATGTCGAGAAGCCGTTTTGCGTCAACGGAAAACTTGGTGCGCTGAATGGTTTCGAGTGCGGAACCGATGGCGCGGGTTACGTCGCTGAGCGCAAGTCCAAGTGTCTTCGTCCCGGCATCAATGCCGATGAGACGTCCCGGTCCGAGAAGTTTGGCGAACGCTTCTGCGTCTCCGACCGTGACGCCCCTCGGCGAGGCTTTGCTGTCGTCGGTCATGGAAGCAGGTCTCCGGTTTCAATCATATTGGCACTATATCGGTTGGCGCATGGGACGCGAGACCGGTTACGCGCTTTACGCGCGAGCCGCAAACACGAGGTTAACCGTGTCGGCTCCTCTGTCATTTCCCTGGGTGACCGAAGCGCCTGACAGAGCATGGCTTCGCGTTTATGGTCGCCGCGACAAAGAGATCCGCCCGCATTCGGCGAATGCAGGAGCGGCGAAATTGGGGGAACCGTGACGGCACCTTACGAGATGGACACCTTGGCCACGGATGCAGAGTTGGGAAATCGGTCTGCAAGCGTTCGTTGGCTTTTCACGGCAACAAGCTTTCTATCGGCGTTCCTCCTGTTCCTCATCCAGCCGATGTTCGCGAAGATGGTTCTGCCCCTGCTGGGCGGAGCGCCATCTGTGTGGGCGGTCGCGCTCCTTTTTTTCCAGGGCGCTCTCCTCGTCGGCTATAGCTACGCCCATCTGCTCGTGCGCTATGTGCCGACGGCATCGACGGGCATTGTTCATCTTGCGGTTTCCGCGCTCGCATTCGCGGCCTTGCCGATCGCGATACCGCAAGGTTGGTCTGAACCCCCGCCGGGCGATCCCTACCTTTGGCAGCTCGGGCTCTTTGCCGTGGCCATTGGGCTGCCGTTTGTTGCCGTCTCGGCCAACGCGCCGCTGCTTCAGGCTTGGTTCTCGAAAACCGGACAACGAGACAGCGCCGATCCCTACTTCCTCTATGCAGCGTCCAATTTGGGCAGCCTTCTCGCATTGCTCGGATACCCCTTCCTCTTCGAACCGGCCTTCGGCCTCAAGGCACTGGCGACGATTTGGACAGCCGGTTTTGTAGCCCTCGTGACGGCGCTCGCGTCCTGTTTCTGGGTTGTCAGAAAGACGGCGGCAACAGCCGTTTCACAACTGGAGACGCGAACAGCCGCATCATCCCGGCCTGAGCCCGATTGGCGGGCGCGTATCGGCTGGGTCGGGCTGGCATTTGTGCCGTCGGCCCTCCTCACCGCCTTCACCACCCACGTCGCGACGGACGTGGCGTCCGCGCCGCTGATCTGGGTGATCCCGCTGACACTCTATCTCGCGACGTTCGTCGTCGTGTTCCGCGAACGCGCGCTCATTCCGCGCCCCGTTCTCCTAACCCTGCACGCGGTCGCGACGCTCCTCGCGCTTCTGCAACTCGCGCAGACCGAAAAGGAGACGTGGTTCTATGCGGCCGGGTTCGGTGTCGCGGCGTTCGTGACCGCGACACTGGTCGCCCATCGAACCCTCTACGAAGCGCGGCCCGACACCCGCCATCTCACCGAGTTCTACTTGTGGATGTCCTTTGGCGGCGTCCTTGGTGGAATTTTCGCCGCCCTGATCGCCCCGCAAGTCTTCTCGGAGGTGTTTGAGTATCCTCTACTGCTCGCGCTGAGCTTTGCGTGCCGCCCTGGCGCGCTGGACCTGAGAACGCAGAGCACGAAGTCACTTGCGGCCCTCGTGGCGCTGCTCTTCGCCGGCGCCGCCGTTCTCTATTGGGGGCCAACCGTCGCCTATGAGTATCAGATCGGATTCGGTGGATGGGGCGCGACGGCGGGTATTGCAGCTGGCTTTGCACTGCTGGCGCTCGCGGCCTGGCGCTATCCGCCGCACATGCTGGCTGCGGCCGCCTGCCTCTACTTGACAGTTGTGCTGCTCCCCTCGGGCGTTCACCGCGGAAATGCCGAACGCAGCTACTTCGGCGTTTATCGCGTCATCCAGTCGAGCGACGGTCAATTCAACGTGCTCCAGCATGGGACCACGCTTCACGGCGCGCAGCGCATTCGCGACAAGCACGGCAACACGGTCGCCAGTACGACGCCTGCAACGTACTATCATGCGCACGGACCGATGGCCTCGGCCGTTCGCCTCACGGGGATGATCAGTGCGATCACGCGGAAAGAAGCTAAGTTCGGCGTCATCGGGCTCGGAGCCGGCTCGCTCGCCTGCCATTCAGCCTCGGGCGAAAAGTGGCGCTTCTTTGAGATCGATCCCGTCGTCGTGGGGATCGCCAAGTCCAAGAAATTTACGTTTCTGGCCAACTGCCAGCCGAACGCCGATATCGTACTGGGCGATGCGCGCCAGACGTTCGCGAAGGAGCCGGACGAAAGCTACGATCTCTTGATCGTCGACGCTTTCTCGTCCGACGCAGTCCCCGTGCACCTGATGACGGCCGAGGCAATCCGCCTCTACGCCTCGAAAATCAAACCGGAGGGCGCGTTCGTATTGCACATTTCGAACCGCTACCTGGACCTCGAGCAGGTGCTCGCCGCGACAATCCCGCAGATTGGGGGGCTCCACGCCCTCACCATTGAGGATAGCAACGACGACGGATATGCGGTGACAGGGTCGACCGTGGTGGTGGTGGCGAAGAACTGGCAGGTCATCGATCAGTTCCGGACCTTCCCGGGCGCACGAAACCTGCCCGAACCCCATGTCAGGCCCTGGACGGACGACGCCTCCGACGTTTTGGGGCCGTTCATGTCCCAGTACCACAAGCACCGGTGGTAGGCCGCCGCCGCCCGCTTTGGGGCGCTGGCGCAGTTGCACGCGCGGAGCGAGCCCGCTATGAGGGACACGCGGCGCCTCGGCCGCCGTCTCTTAATAATTAGAGCGGGTTCCATGCAGGTTGACGAGAAGACCGTGCGGCGCATCGCGCGCCTGGCGCGCATCAAGATCACGGACGACGAGGCCAAGAGCCTCGAAGGCGAGCTGTCGGGAATTCTGAACTGGGTTGAGCAGTTAGGAGAGATCGACACGACAAATGTCGAGCCCATGACCCGTGTCGTGGATCAGCAACTCAAGAAGCGAGAGGACAAGGTGACCGACGGCGAAATCGCCGACGACATCCTCAAGAATGCCCCGATGGTCGATGACCACTACTTCGTCGTTCCCAAGGTCGTCGAGTAGTTGAAGCACGCGAACGAAATCGGAGACCGGAAATGTCCAAGATTTTTGCGCTGCTGGCGGTTGCATTGATTGCGACCGGCCTTCTCGTGCTCGCTGTTCCGCGCGAAGAGGGGAGCGAGGGCGCCCGGTCGCTTTCTCCGCAGAGCGTCAGCGAAACACCCGCTTATCTCTTGAAGGCGAGAGACCTCGCCGAGCAGGTCAACGCGCCGCTCTCCATCCTGTTCGGTCTTGTGAGCCTCTACTACTCACGTCGCTCGTATCACATCAACAAGGCCCGTGCCGAAACCGAGCGTGGCCGCACCGTTTAGCCCATCCCGAGGAGTTTCAATGCGCTCTTTCCTGATCGCCCTGGCGCTCATCGCGTCGACTGCCGCCGTTGCCAAGGACCGTGCCACGTTCCTCAACGGGCAATACGCGACCGCCGCCCAATGCCAGAAACTGCGCAAGGTCGAGGATGGCGGTCCGAAGAACGTCGGAACGGCTCCTGAGCTGCTCGATCCGGACGGATTTCATAGCTGGGAGGGCGGCTGTGAGTTTACGAAGGTCATGGAGCATGACACGGGCAAGGTGTGGGTCGGCCTCATGATTTGCTCGGAGGGCAACTCGATGACCCCCGAGATGTACGTGTTCTCAAAGCACGAGACGGACGACAGCTTCGAGGTCTCTCGCGCTGGCGATGAAGACGGCCCCGAGTCCTACACGCGGTGCGATTCCAAGAAGGGAACCCATTAACGTGAGCGATTTAACGCGCCTGACGCTGGCCGAAGCGCGCGACGGACTGAAAGCCAAGACCTTCTCGGCCGAGGAGCTGACCAGGGCCCATTTGGACGCCATCGCAGCCGCGAATCCGGCTCTCAATGCCTATGTGCTCGTGACGCCCGATCATGCACTCGCGCAGGCAAAGGCCGCAGATGCGCGGCTTGCCAAGGGCGACGCACGTCCCTTGGAAGGTCTGCCCCTAGGCAACAAGGATCTTTTCTCGACGGAAGGTATACGCACGACGGCTTGCTCGAAAATCCTCGACGGGTTTACGCCGACCTATGAATCGACGGTCGGCGCCAACCTCTGGAACGCCGGTGCCGTCATGCTCGGCAAGCTCAACAACGACGAGTTCGCCATGGGCTCGTCAAACGAGACGAGCGCCTTCGGCCCCGTGGTGTCGCCGTGGCGCCGCAATGGGAAGACGGACAAGCTGGTGCCGGGCGGCTCGTCCGGCGGCTCGTCAGCGGCTGTTGCTGCGAGCCTTTGCCTCGCCGCCACTGCCACCGACACGGGCGGCTCGATCCGCCAGCCGGCAGCTTTGACCGGCACGGTCGGCATCAAGCCGACCTATGGACGTTGCTCGCGCTGGGGGATCGTGGCCTTCGCGTCTTCGCTCGATCAGGCGGGGCCAATTGCAAAGACGGTGCGCGATGCCGCCATCATGCTCGGCAACATGGCTGGTCATGATCCTAAGGATTCGACCTCCGTCGATGCGCCGGTGCCGGACTATGAGGCAGCCCTCGCCAAGGGCGTAAAAGGCCTCAGGGTCGGCGTGCCGAAGGAGTATCGCGTCGAAGGCATGTCGAAGGAGATCGACGCCCTTTGGACGAAGGGCATCGAGTGGCTCAAGGCCGCCGGCGCCACGATCCACGAGATCAGCCTGCCGCATACGAAGTATGCGCTACCGGCGTATTACATCGTCGCGCCCGCCGAGGCCTCTTCGAACCTCGCCCGCTACGACGGCGTCCGCTACGGTCTGCGCGTGCCCGGCAAGGACGTGATCGACACCTACGAGAACACGCGCGCCGCTGGCTTTGGCAAGGAAGTTCGCCGCCGCATTCTGATCGGCACCTACGTGCTCTCGGCCGGCTACTACGATGCCTATTACCTGAAGGCGCAGAAGGTCCGCACGTTGATCAAGCACGATTTCGATGAGGCCTGGAACAAGGTCGACGTCGTCTTCACGCCGACCACGCCGTCACCCGCTTTCGCGTTCGGAGAGAAAACGGGCGATCCGCTGGCCATGTACCTGGAGGACATCTTCACCGTGACGGTGAACATGGCGGGCCTACCGGGCGTCTCGGTGCCCGCGGGTCTTTCGTCCGAAGGAACACCGCTTGGGCTCCAGCTCATCGGCAAACCCTTCGACGAGGGAACGCTGTTCCGCGCCGCCCAGGCCATTGAGGATGCTGCGGGCCGTTTCACCGTGAATGACCAGTGGTGGGCCGGGGCCGCGGCTGCCAAGAAGCCGGGAGGCAAGTAAAATGGATCCGAAGCGTCCTTGGGAATGCGCTGACATGAACCAGGTCCGCGCCGAGATCGACCGCATTGATGCCGCGTTGGTCGACCTCATTGCCGAGCGCTTCGGCTACGTGGAGCGCGCCTGGCAGCTCAAGAAAGATCCGAGCGAGGCAAATGTGCCCTGGCGAATTCAGCAGGTCATCGACAAGGTCAAGACCCAGGCACGCCAGCGCGGTCTACCGTCAGAGATGATCGAGATGGTTGGCGCCCAGTGGCGCAACATGATCGGCTGGTTCGTCCAGTACGAGGAAGAGAAACTTCGCAAGCAGGAAGCGAGCAGCGGCGGACCTCGGGCATGATCGCGATCAACTCGTTTGATCCCCTGACGCTGGTGCTGCTCTCCCTGGTCAATCCCGCGGTCATCGCCGTGGCCGTCTGTATGGGGCGGAGCGCGGACCAGTGGCAGAAGCTGCCTATAGCCGCCTTTGCGGCGGCGGCAGCTGGCTTCCTCCTGTACTGGGTGGGCGGCCAGGTAGGCTTCTTTGCCATCCATGCGGTCGGCGGCGAGGCAGCGATGTTCCTGCTCCAGTTCCTCTTTGGACTGGTCTGGGCTGCGCTGGGCTATTGGTTTCGTCCGCGCTAAGCTCGCGGGCAGGAGATGGATGACATGCAGGACACGTCTAAGAGCGGCGGCAAGGCCAAATCGAGCAACCTGATCCCAGGAGCGACCGGGGATTGGGAGGTCGTGATCGGCATGGAGGTACACGCCCAGGTCGCATCCGCATCGAAGCTGTTTTCGGGATCGTCCACCGCGTTCGGCGCCGAGCCGAACAGCCACGTGTCGCTCGTTGATGCGGCCATGCCCGGCATGCTGCCTGTCATCAATGAGGAATGCATCGCGCAGGCGATCCGCACCGGCCTGGGCCTCAAGGCGGCGATTAATCTCAAGAGCGTGTTCGACCGGAAGAACTACTTCTACCCGGATCTGCCGCAGGGCTATCAGATCAGCCAGTACAAGCAGCCGATCGTCGGCGAGGGCGAAATCGAGATCGACGTCGACGGCGAGGCCAAGCGCGTCGGCATCGAGCGCCTGCATCTCGAGCAGGACGCCGGCAAGTCGATTCACGACCAGAGTCCGGAATACTCCTTCGTCGATTTGAATCGCTCAGGCGTCGCGCTGATGGAAATCGTCTCCAAGCCCGACTTGCGCTCATCGAAGGAAGCGCAGGCGTACGTGACGAAGCTGCGCACAATCTTGCGCTATCTCGGCACCTGCGACGGCGACATGGAGAAAGGGAATCTCCGCGCCGACGTGAACGTGTCCGTGCGCAAGCCCGGCGACAAGCTTGGCACACGCTGCGAGATCAAGAACGTCAACTCGATCCGCTTCATCGGTCAGGCGGTGGAAGTGGAAGCACGCCGCCAGATCGACATCATCGAGGATGGCGGCTCCATCGACCAGGAAACGCGTCTTTTCGATCCGGTGAAGGGCGAGACGCGCTCCATGCGCTCGAAGGAAGAAGCGCACGACTATCGCTATTTCCCGGACCCGGACCTGATGCCGCTCGAGTTCGAGCAGGCTTACGTCGACGATCTGAACCGGCATCTGCCTGAGCTGCCGGACGAGAAGCGCGCCCGCTTCGTCAAGGACTACGGCCTCTCCGCCTACGATGCGAGTGTGCTCGTCGCCGAGCGCGACAACGCCGACTATTTCGAAGCGGTTGCCAAGGGGCGGGACGGCAAACTCGCGGCCAACTGGGTCATCAACGAGCTGTTCGGACGCCTCAACAAAGAGGGCAAGGACATCGAGCATTCGCCGGTCTCGGCGGGTCAGCTCGGCGGCCTTGTCGACCTCATCGCCGGCGGCACCATCTCGGGCAAGATCGCCAAGGACCTCTTCGAGATCCTCTGGACCGAGGGCGGCGATCCGGCAGAGATCGTAGAAGCCCGCGGCATGAAGCAGGTGACCGACACCGGCGCCATCGAGAAGGCCGTCGACGAGATCATCGCCGCCAACCCCGACAAGGTGGAGCAGGCGAAGGCCAAGCCGTCGATGCTGGGCTGGTTCGTCGGTCAGGTCATGAAGAGCACGGGCGGCAAGGCGAACCCCGCGGCCGTGAACGACATCCTGAAGAAGAAGCTCGGTCTCTGACCATCCCGACGGGATCGATGCTCAGGCTGCGGCGTTGTTGACACAGGCCGTCAATTATTGACGGACCTGGGAGTGCGGCCTGTTGCAAGACGAGTACGTCTCGGCAACCTGAGGAGCCAGGGAATCGCGGACACTTCCGAGGGGACCTCATGAAACTGGCTTGGGTGATGATCAAGCGCCGCGCGGCGCAGGCGCTGCTTGCCACGTTGGCTATGACGGTGGCGGTGACCACCGCGCCGGCGGTAGATGCGGCGCCGCAAGCCGTAGGTCCGTTCGCCAGCCTCGACGGGTGGTGGGGAGGCGAGGGGCGCCTCCGCTTCAAGGATGGCAAGCAGGAAAACGTCAAATGCCGCGCCACCTATATCATTGAAGGCGGCGGAAACGATCTCAAGCAGACGATTCGCTGCGCCTCGGGGAGCGGCAAGATCGAGGTGAAGGGGATCGTCCGCCATGCGGATGGCAAGCTCAGCGGCGATTGGACGGAGACGGTCTACAACGTCACCGGCGTTCTCGATGGCGCGGTGACGCCGCGCGGCTTCCGCGTGTCCATCAAGGGCACCAATGGCACGACCCTCTCCGCCAACATGGACATCATTGTCAAAGACGCGAAGCAGATGGTCGAGATTCAGTTCTTCAGCGAGACGCTGATCGGACTGACGCTGCTCCTCAATAAGGGCTGAGACCGCACTTTTACTCCGGATACCCGTTCGTCTGCCGCAACGCTTCCCCGAGGACCATCGCCGCCGCCACAGCGATGTTCAGCGAACGCAAGCCCGCCCGGATCGGAATCCGGACACGGGCGTCCGCCAGCTGATGAACGCTGTCGGGCACACCGGCGCTTTCGCGGCCGAGCAGCAGCACGTCGTCCGGGTGGAATGAAAACGCGGCGTGCGACTCCGCCGCGTGGGTGGTGAGCAGGACAAGCCGCGGTGGTGGACACGCAGCCGCCCCGCGCCACGCCTCGAACGCGGCGAAACTGTCATGACGGACGATCTCGACGTGCTCGAGATAATCGAGGCCCGCACGTTTCAGCGAACGGTCGGAAAAATCGAACCCGGCCGGGCCGATGACATCGACCGGGACGCCGAGGCAGGCCGCCAGCCGTAGGATGGTTCCGGTGTTCTGTGGAATGTCGGGTTGGTAGAGCGCGAGACGCATTTCAGAGCGGTCCTGTCGGATTAAGATGTGTGCGCCACTATGACCCGTAGGGGTTCAGGTCAAGTCGTCTTGAGCCACCCTGCAAACGGTGCCAGAACATGCCGGGCAGAATGTCGCGCAAAAGCGCGGGATTCGTGCGTCGGTCTTGGGTGCAATCCTTGCGCCTGGGGCGAGCCTAAGTTAGTGCTGCGAGTCTGCTGATAGTGCGTTCGGTGGCGTGACCGAAAATTCGGGGAGGCCACGCGAACGATTGAGGTTGGACCTGTAGTGCTCGCTGCATGGTCGCGTCGCGCGAATTAAAAAAATCCTCGAAATTGGAGGGGTACGTGGCAGTCGAAGCCGAAGAGCCGAATCGCCGAGATTTCCTCATCATCGCCGGTAATGCATTCGTCGCGGTTGGAGCCGCAGCGACGCTGTGGCCTTTCATCTCCCAGATGAACCCGGACGCTGGCGCTCAAGCCTTGGCCTCGGTCGAGATCGATCTCTCGCCGGTCAAGGAAGGTCAGGCGATCACGGCCATGTGGCGCGGTAAGCCGATCTTCATTCGCAACCGCACGCCCGAGGAGATCAAGACGGCCGAAGCCGTTCCGCTCGCCGACCTTCCCGATCAGTCCGCCCGCAACGATCTCCTGCCGGAGTCGGCGCCGGCGATTGACGATAACCGTATTAAGTCGGGCAAAGATAACTGGCTGGTCCTCATCGGCATCTGCACGCACTTGGGCTGCATCCCGAAGGGACAGTCCATGGGCGACTCGCGCGGTGACTTCGGCGGCTGGTTCTGCCCCTGCCACGGCTCGCACTACGACACGTCTGGCCGAATCCGCAAAGGCCCCGCACCACGCAACCTTGAGGTGCCGCCCTACGAGTTCGTCTCCGACACCAAGATCAAGATCGGTTGAGAGGGGCGCATTCGATGGAGCACACGTCGAGCTACGAGCCGAAATCGTCGTTCGCAAAGTGGTGGGATGATCGCCTTCCGATCGCGCGCCTCATGCACGGGCAGTTCGTCGACTTCCCGACCCCCCGCAACCTCAACTATCTCTGGACGTTCGGCGGCATCCTGACGTTCTGCCTCGTCGCGCAGATCGTGACGGGTATCGTGCTTGCGATGCACTATCAGCCGAGCGCGGCCGAGGCCTTCAACTCGGTGGAAGCGATCCGCCGCGACGTGAACTTTGGCTGGATGCTGAGAAACTTCCACGCCGTCGGCGCCTCGATGTTCTTCATCGCCGTCTACATCCACATCTTCCGCGGCCTCTACTACGGCTCCTACAAGGCCCCCCGCGAGGTGCTCTGGATCCTCGGCGTCATCATCTTCCTCGTCATGATGGCGACGGCCTTCATGGGCTACGCACTCCCCTGGGGCCAGATGAGCTTCTGGGGCGTGACCGTTATCACCAACCTCTTCTCGTCGCTGAATGAGATCATCCCCGGCGTCGGCACCGCGATCGTCGAATGGCTGTGGGGCGGATACTCGGTCTCCGGCACCACACTGAACCGCTTCTTCGCGCTGCACTACCTGCTGCCGTTCGTACTGTTCGGCATCGTCGTGCTGCACATCTGGGCGCTGCACGTCGCGGGTCAGAACAATCCCACGGGCCTCGACATCAAGACCAAGTCGGATGCCGTTCCGATGTTCCCCTACGCGGTCGCAAAGGATGCCGTCGGCCTTTTCGCCTTCTTGATCCTCTTCGCGTGGTTCGTGTTCTTCCTGCCGGACTACCTGGGTCACGCCGACAATTACACCGAGGCGAACCCGCTGGTGACGCCGCCGCACATCGTCCCGGAGTGGTACTTCCTGCCGTTCTACGCGATCCTGCGCGCCATCCCGTCGAAGCTCGGCGGCGTGATCGCCATGTTCTCGGCAATTGCCGTTCTCGTCTTCGTGCCCTGGCTCGACACCAGCCGCGTTCGCTCGGCCAAGTACCGCCCGCTCTACAGGTGGTTCTTCTGGCTGCTCGTCATTTC
This sequence comes from Hyphomicrobium sp., assembly GCF_036262015.1. Taxonomy (GTDB): domain Bacteria; phylum Pseudomonadota; class Alphaproteobacteria; order Rhizobiales; family Hyphomicrobiaceae; genus Hyphomicrobium_C. Next base: position 635,938 of record NZ_DATAJR010000004.1, read on the forward strand.
CAGCGTCGCGCTCGGTTACCTCGGAGCGAAACCGGCCGAAGGCGCTTACGTGATTTGGTCGCGTATCTTTACGTTCTACTACTTCGCGCATTTCCTGCTCGTTATGCCGATCCTCGGCCTGATCGAGACGCCGACTGCGCTGCCGAAATCCATATCGGCGTCCGTCCTGCCCAGTGGCTCTGGAGCGCCGCGAGGCGCCACCGCAGCCCCAGAGACACGCTGAGCGGGAGAACTGCAATGATACGCATCCTGACAGGATCTCTTGCTGCGCTGACGCTGGCATTGGGTCTAGCAGTAACAAACGCCAACGCAGCGAGCGAAGGCGGACACGGCGTTCATATCGATCGCCAGACCTGGACCTTCGGTGGCTTCACCGGCCAGTACGATCCCGCGCAGCTTCAGCGCGGGTTCCAGATCTACAAGGAAGTCTGCTCGGCCTGTCACGGGCTGAAGCGGGTACGCTTCCGCAACCTCTTTGAGCCCGGTGGTCCCGAGTTTCCCGAGGACGCCGTGAAGGCACTGGCTCACGATTGGCCGAACAAGATCGTCGACGGCCCGGACGACGAGGGCAAGATGTTCGAGCGCGAGCCCAAGGCGTTCGACCCGATTCTCGGCCCGTTCAAGAACGACAAAGAGGCACGTTCGGCACAGAACGGCGCCTTGCCGCCGGACCTTTCGCTCGTCGTGAAGGCCCGCAACGTGGAATACACCGGCTCCTGGTGGGCCCATCCGTTCTCCATGCTGCGGGACATCGCGACCGGTTATCAGGAGGGCGGCGCCGATTATCTTTACGCGCTGCTGATCGGCTATGCGGAAGCACCTGCCGACGTGAAACTTGCCGAAGGCATGCATTACAACGCGGTGTTCCCTGGACATCAGATTGCCATGCCGCAGCCGCTGGCTAAGGACAACTTCATTACCTATCAGGACGGCAAAGGTTCGCTCGAACAGAACGCGGCGGACGTCTCGGCCTTCCTGGCCTGGGCAGCCGACCCGCACCTGAACAGCCGTAAGGGCATTGGCTGGCTGGTGATGCTGTATCTCGTCGTTACGACGGGCCTGCTTTATGCCGGCAAGCGGTTGCTCTGGTCGAAGATCCCGCACTGAGCGGAGATGACAGATCGATGAATTGGAAAGGGCCCGTTCGCGGGCCTTTTCTTTTGGCCGGCGTGTGTGATGAGATGCCTGACACGTGCGGCAGGATGGGACGAGGGTAATCGGGATGACAAAGTCTGTGCTCGGCATCATCGGGGGGAGCGGTTTTTACAACCTGCCCGGGCTCGAGAACGCCCATTGGGAAAAGGTGATGACGCCCTGGGGGGCACCGTCCGACGAAATCCTCTTCGCCGAGATCGGCGGCTTGCCTATCCGCTTTCTTCCCCGTCACGGCCGGGGGCACCCCGTCCCGCCTTCGGCAATCAACTTCCGCGCCAACATCGATGCGTTGAAGCGCTCCGGCGTCACGGATCTGGTCTCGATTTCCGCCTGTGGCTCGCTGCGTGAGCACTTGGCGCCGGGCCACTTCGTACTTGTCGATCAGTTCGTCGATCGCACCTTCGCCCGTGAGAAAAGCTTCTTCGGCCCTGGGCTCGTGGCACACGTCTCGGTCGCCGATCCCGTGAGCCCGCTCCTGGTCGACGCGGTTGAGAAGGCCGCGCAGGCTGAGGGCATTACCTACACGCGCGGCGGGACCTACCTCGTGATGGAAGGTCCACAGTTCTCGACGCGGGCCGAAAGCAATCTCTACAGAAGCTGGGGTATGGACGTCATCGGCATGACGAACATGCCGGAGGCCAAGCTCGCGCGCGAAGCCGAGATTTGCTATGCGACCGTCGCCATGGTGACGGACTACGACTGTTGGCACGACGATCACGCGGACGTCGACGTCGCGTCGATCATCGCCGTCATGAAGGACAACACTGAGAAGGCGCAGCGCCTCGTCGGCCGCCTGGCCCGGGATTTCCCGCGCGAGCACCCGGCCTGCCCGATCGGCTCTGACCGGGCTCTCGACGTCGCCCTTATCACTGCGCCCGAAGCGCGCGATGCGTCGCTTGTCCGCAAGCTTGATGCGGTCGCCGGCCGTGTCTTGGCAAAGGGATAGGGCGATAGGCCCCGTCAGCGGTGCTCGGCCTGTTTCTCGTGCGGGGCGCCAAGGAGCGAGCGGATCCTGAAAATCACACGATCCGTATCGTAGGGTTTGCCGAAAAACGCATCTGCGATCCCCACGATGTCGGCGGGTGGTACGACGCCCGACGCGACGATCACTTTCATATGCGGATGAAATGCGCGCACGGTTTTTGCCAGCGCCAGTCCATCGCGCGAGCCCGGCATCTCGACGTCGGTCACGACGACGTGGATCGTAACGCCGGACTCCAGCACCGTCTCTGCCTCATCGGCGCTGGCAGCCTCCCGCACGCAAAAACCCGCCTCGCTGACTTCCATCGCCAGCGAGAAGCGCAGGATCGGGTCGTCTTCGACGATCAGAACGGTAGCGACCGGTCTGTCTGGGGAAATGGGACTAAGATGCGTCAAGGCCATGAGATTCACCTGCTTTGCAACGCAGGCGAAGACGGCGGGTTCCCGATTGCGCCGTGAAGCGATACTCGGCGCGAGGCCAGGGTATCAAACTCAAGATTTCCGATGCAACCTTGCCGCCGCGACAAGGGATCCGGCTGAGCGCACGGGGGGAGAGGCCGGAATGAAGGACGCGGGCGAGGGATCCGCCCGCGTCAGCAAGGTCAGTGGCCTTCGGCCTCATTGGCCGGGTCGGACTGGAGGAGCCCGTAGTTTTCGATTCCGATCTTGTCGATGAGATCGAGCTGCGTCTCGATGAAATCGATGTGCCCTTCCTCGTCCTCGATGAGCTCCTCGAACAGCTCCATGGTCACGTAGTCCTTGGCCACTTTGCAGATGTCGCGGCCGCGGATGTAGGTTTCATGCGCGATCTTCTCGCCCTTGAGGTCGCACTCGAGGACCTCCTTGAGGTTCTCGCCGATCATGAGTGGGGCGACGTGCTGAAGGTTCGGCAGGCCCTCAAGGAAAATGATGCGGTGAACGAGCTTGTCGGCGTGGTGCATTTCCTCGATCGACTCGGCCCGCTCTTTCTTGGCCAGCTTCGTGAAGCCCCAGTTTTCGAGCATTCGGAAGTGCAGCCAGTACTGGTTCACCGCACCGAGTTCGAGTTTCAGCGCCTCGTTCAGGATGTCGATGACTTCGCGTTTCCCTTTCATGGGACCTCCCTATGGCCAAATGAGCGAAGCAAACATCCGATAGCGGAGCGTTACCCGTGCTCACTTAATTTAGAATAATTCTAAAACTAGTCCGAGCGGGCGGCGAGGTCAATGACCTGCGCACGTTAACCGTCGTCAACGATAGCTTTTCACCAGCGGCGCGAAAACTTTCAAGGCCGCGTCACCAAATACCCTTTGATTTCTGTGTGCCCCCCGGAACAGCGGCACCCTTCTTGCTCACGTACTTTGCCGGTCATCGAACACGGCAAGCAATTGGGGTTGGCCATGCAGACGATCGAAAAGACCACTGGGAGCAAGAACGGCCGCATCGGCGTGCTGCTCATTCATGGTCTTTGCGGCTCGCCAAGCGAAATTCGCTTTGTTGCCAACGGCCTGACCCGGAGCGGCTATACGGTTCTTTGCCCGCAGCTCGCCGGTCACGGAGGCACCGAGGCAGACCTCATGGCCGCCACTTGGCGGGATTGGTACGAGAGCGCCGAAAAAGGCCTCGAGGAACTCGCCGCCACCTGCGAAACGGTCATTGTCGGCGGCCTTTCGACGGGCGCCGTTTTGAGCCTCATGCTGGCACAGCGTCACCCCGACAAGGTGCACGCCGTAGCCCTGTATTCTCCCACGCTTTGGCTCAGCGGGCGCCACATCCCTTGGTATTTGCCGCTGTTTCGCATGGTCAATAGCAAGTGGGTTGCGAACCTCTTCCGTTTCCCGGTGCCGCTGCACGTCGGCATCAAGGACAAGCGCGTCCGCGATTTCATCTGCAACGCCATGGCGACCGAAGGGTCCAAAATGGCCCAGGTCTGCACGCCCGGCGGAGCGGTTTTGGAACGCCGGCGCCTCGCCAAGCAGGTGATGCAGAACCTCGGCGCCGTAAACCAGCCGGTGCTCATCCTGCACGCCCGTGAGGACGACTATGCCGGCCTCGACAATGCCGCCTATCTGCAGCGTGAGCTCGGAGGCCCCGTGGACCTCGTCGTTCTCGAGGACAGCTATCACATGGTTACCGTCGACCGGCAGCGTCACGTAGTTCTCGAGCGGACCGCCGACTTCATCTCCCGCATCGCCGGGTCGATTGCCGGTAGCATTGGTGTCAAGCCGGCCGCCCAGCTTCGCGTCGTGGGTGGATTGAGCACCGCAGCAGCCTGAAGCGACATGGAAATTAACAAATCCATCGCGTCGCGCCGCTGGAAAGACGACCGGCGCCAGCTTGCTGATAATCCTGTCTCGAACGATTTTTTTCCAAGCGCGGCGCGCCGTGTTACCCTCGGAACAGAAATAGGTCCCCGCTTCCTGCATTCTCTGCTTCACGAGAGCGATGGCGGCACGCCCCGTTCGCTCTGATGGATAGCCAGATGGAGACGAACATGGCCCCGAAGCTCAGCATCACCGTCATCGCCGCACTAACGGCCGCCAGCTTGGCGATTACCCCTTCGGCAAACGCCGGCGGACGTGGCGTTGGTCTCGGCATAGGCCTCGGCGTCCTCGCCGTCGGCGCTATGGCCCACCAGGCTAAGCAGGCTGAAGCCGCAAGGGCGCGCGCACGCGCTCAAGCCCAGGCCCAGGCTCGCGCCAAGGCTCAGGCCCAGGCTCGGGCAAAAGCACAGGCTCAGGCCCGCGCCCAGGCACAAGCTCAGGCCGCCGCCGCCAAGCGTCAGCAGGAAACCGCCGCCGCCGAGAAGGCCAAGGCAAATGCTGCGGAGAACGGCCAGGATGACGTCGCCGAGGAGACCACGACGAACAACAAGTCCACTCCGAGCACGTATGTCCCGGCGGCCTCGAGCTCTGCTGCTCTGACTCAGGTTGACGTGAACGCGGCCAACGCTGCCAAGGAGCCGCCGCCGGCCACGGAAACGACGGTAGCCGCTACCGCCGATACCGCTTCGGCCACGTCCACCACTGAAGCGAAGGACGAGGCTCCGGCCACCGACACCTGCAAGCGCTACGTTCCGGCCCTTGGCGTGGCTGTCTCGGTCGGCTGCTAAAAACACCAATCTGGCTATCGGCGACCAAGCCGGCCCGCGTAGGGCCGGCTTTTTTGTTTTGAGGGCGCGGGAACGGCCAAGGTGCGCTACAAAAAGAAACCTGCGCTTTGTCTCGCCTGGAACAGCGGCGGCGCTGGCTCCGGCGCATTGTCCGATCAGAATTTGAAGCGGAACGGCTCAGACGTTCTGCGAACTCCGATGGGATACAGCCATGAACACGAAGCTCATTGCCATCGCGTCAGCATTCGTAGCGACCGCGACACTGGCCTCGGCGGCAGAAGCAGGCGGTGGTGTCCGCTTGGGATTCGGTTTCCCACTTGGATCGTTCACGGCCACGCCCGCACAAGGCGGTGGTGGCGGCGGTTCGTATCGCGCGACAAGACCTAAGCGGGCCGCGGTCGTGCAGCACGCAACTCGCAAGCCTGATAAACCCGCTCATGTCGTAAGGGTGCAGCCGGCAAAGGGCGCCAGCCCGAAAACGGAAAAGACCGAGTCCGTCACGAACGGGACAGCAGATAGCACCGCCGAGGCCGCCGATACGAAAGCGTCAGTGACAGGCAGCACGGCGCTGATCCAGCATTCGATCCCGGCACAGGATACGGACAACAAGACGACGGCCGTGACGGCCGCCGAAGCGAAGGCCGAGACCAAGCCTGCCGATACGTCATCGACAGCGACGTCGGCCGCCGACGCATCCAAACATTGCAAAAAGTTCATCCCCGCGATCGGTATGACGGTTTCCGTCGGCTGCGACGAATAGCCAACGGCTCGGGCCTCCGACGCCCTGAATGTGACGCGTTCGTATCGGATCAGAAAAATCGGTCTGACACGGCACGCCGCAATGGAATAAAAGCTCGCTTGAAATTGGTCAGATGCTGGACGTGGCAACGAGTTCAGCGCACAACTCTCCCGTTGCCGTATTGGAGACTGAGATGATGAAGAGGAACGCAGCCGACACCGGGTCAGCGGCGCCGGCCGGTCAGGGCAAGATCATCAGGATGGCGCCCAAGATCGCCTATCGAAACCTCTTCCACGACCGCATGAGCTTGATCGTTACGCTGGTCGGCATTGTCTTCTCCGTCGTGCTCGTGGCGATCGAAGTTGGTCTCTACAAGGGATCAGAGAACAAGATCGCGACCGTGCTCGACAAGGCGCCGGCCGATCTCTGGATCGTGCCGTTCGGCACCAAGAGCTTCGACGATCCGTCGCTCCTGATCGGTCACGAAAAGTACGCCGCGCTCTCCACGCCCGGTGTTCTCAGCGCCGAGGACATGATCGTCAGCTTCTCGTCCTGGCGAAAGCCCGAGGGCGGCAAGAAGACGTTCATTCTCGTAGGACTTGATTGGGCCAATGGCGGCACGCGTCCTTGGGCCATCGACGAAGGCACGGTCGAAGACCTCAACGCCCCGAACGCCCTTGCTGTCGACAGATCGTACTTCAAGGATCTCGGTATCGAGAAACGCGGCGACTACGCCGAGATCAACAATACGCGCGCGCAAGTCACCGCCGTGACGAAAGGCATCCGCTCGTTCACGACCTTGCCGTATGGCTTCATGCCCATCACGACGGCGCGAAAGTTCGTCGGAGCAAATGCGTCGCAGTCCACCTACGTCCTGGTCAAGCTTCAGAAGGGCGCGGATCTCGAGGCCGTACGCAAGTCGCTCGAGGATCGCCTGCAGGGCGTCGAGGTGTTGACGCACGACGAGTTCACGCGCCGCAGTATCAACTACTGGATGTTCAGCACCGGCGCCGGCTTGGCCCTCATCACCGGTATGGTGCTTGGTGCGATCGTGGGCATCGTGATCGTGGCGCAGACGCTCTACGCCAGCACCAAGGATCACTTGAACGAATTTGCGACGCTGCGAGCGCTGGGCGCTTCAGCCAGCTATATCCACGCCGTCATTCTCATCCAGGCGCTGCTGAGCGCAGTGCTCGGGTATGCGGCCGGTATGCTGCTCGCGATGCTGGCGATCTACAGATTGTCCGTACGAGTCCCAACACTCACCATCGTCATGACGCCGAAGATCGCGGCCTACCTGTTCGCCTTGACGGTAGGTATGTGCATCTTCGCCGCGATCACGGCGATCCGAAAAGTGACCCGTATCGACCCGGCCGGTGTGTTCAATCGGTAAGGTGCGGCAGGAGAAAGTTCGAATACAAGGATCCGGAAAGCTCGAAAGGCTTTCCGGATCCTGCGTTGAGATACCGCTTCGGACCTTGGGCGTGTAGGATCCGTTGTGGGAGCGATTTCCGCTTTTGGCTCGATTTCGACACGTGATGTGACAGGCGTAACAGACGCGGCAAACCGTTGATGCCATCTTCGCCGCGATGAGTGCTCGCCTTTGGTTTCGGGAGACTTCGTGAAAATGTCCAAGCCTGGAAAAGCGTCGAACGGGCTGCGTCCGCTGCTAGAAGCGCGCAACATCGTCAAATCGATTAATACCGGCGCGGGTGAACTCCACATTCTGAAGGGCGTGAGCATGGATTTGCGCCCTGGCGAGCTGACGCTGCTCATGGGCCCGTCGGGTAGCGGCAAGACCACGCTGCTTTCGATCTTGGGCTGCATCTTGACGGCCACAAATGGCGAGCTGCATCTGGCCGGCCACCAGGCCGTTGGCCAATCCTCGGAGGCGCTGGCCGAGATTCGCCGCCAGCATATCGGCTTCGTGTTCCAGAGCTACAATCTGTTCCCGACGTTGACGGCCATCGAGAACGTGCTCGTTGCACTCGACGTACGTGACGCTCGCTCCGCTGACCCGATGGAAACGGCTGCCGAAGCCTTGAAGGCTGTCGGACTCAGCCATCGCATGCACGCCTACCCCTCGAAACTTTCGGGCGGCGAGAAGCAACGCGTCGCAATCGCTCGTTCGCTGGCAGGCCGCCCGTCGGTCGTGCTCGCCGACGAGCCCACGGCCGCCCTCGACAGCGAGAATGGCAAGGCCGTCATGGAACTCTTGAAGGAAGTCGCGAGGGATCCGACCCGTGCCGTCATGGCCGTGACCCACGACCACCGCACTCTGCACTATGCCGATCGTATCATCACCATTGAGGACGGACGCATTGTCTCTGACGAGCGCGCACCCAACAAGGGTGGGCCCGGCAACGGCGCGTCCAAGAACAAGAACGTTGCAGCCTAAGGAAGACCACGCGCCATGTTGAAGCCCCTTAACCTCGTCCTCCTGCTCGGCCTTGCCGGTGTCGGCGGTTATCTCGCCTACGATAAATTCAAGGCCAGCCAACCGGTCGAAGAGGTCGCGATCGAAGTCAAAGACTATGAAGTGGCCGCTCCGGGACGCGTCGAGCCCAAGTCGGGCGAGATCCGGCTTGGCGCGACTTATCTCGGCCGCGTCGAGGAAGTGCTCGTGAGCGTCGACGACAAAGTCGAGGAGGGTGAGCTCCTGCTGCGTCTCGACGATGCCGAGGCGCGCGCCAAGCTCGCGTCCGCCGAAACCGAGGCTGAAGCCCTCCGCGAAGACCGCGAGAAGGCGTTCGCTTCCGGCCGTGAGGACGTCCGCAAGGCCGAAGACGCCATCTATTCCGCCGAGCGTGCCGTTACGGGCGCTCGCATCGAGCTGGACTACGCGATCTCCGCGAAGCGCAGCGGCAGTGGCAGCGACGCGGCCGTTGCGGATGCGCGCCGCCGCCTCAAAGACGCCAACGAACGTCTCGAGCGCGAACGCATTGCCTATGTGAAGGCACAGTCCAAACCGAACCTTCCCGCCCCGAGCCGCGCCGAGTCCGCCGTGAGCGCCGCGCGCGCCGAGGTGAGGATGGCGGAAGCCCTGCTCGACAAGACGCGCATCCGTGCTCCGTCAGCCGGCACGATCCTGCAGGTGAACGCCAAGCAGGGCGAGATCGTGGCCCCTTCGCCCGAGCAGGCGCTCGTCGTGATGGGTGACATGTCGGTCGTCCGCGTCAAAGCCGAGGTGGACGAGGGCGATGTCGGCAAGATCACGCTCAATCAGACCGCCTATGTGAAAAGCATTTCGGTTCCGGATCAGAAGTTCGAGGGCAAGGTGACGAGCATCGCGCCGACGCTTGGATCCGCTCGCATCGGCCCTCGCGGTCCGCTGCGTCCGAACGATGTGGAAGTCATGGAAGTAACCATCGAACTACAGGGGACGTCCTCGGCGTTGAAGCCGGGCATGCGGGTAGACGCCTTTTTTCGTAAAGGCTAAGCCGGCGACGCCCTACACGCCAAGCGGCCGGAGGCCAGTGGCTCTGGCAGTCCTGAAAGAGATCCTCTGAGGGAAACGCCGCACACGGATCGCATAGGCAGAGATACAACACAGCTGCGACGAATTGGGAGCCGCCTGAAAAGGCGGCTCTTTTCTATGTTTAAAGCGTCAGCCCTTCGGTTGACTCATTTGAAAAGATTGAGGAATGTAACTGCCGTAACAGCGCGCGCTGTCCATATTCGTCATGGTTCTGCCAGGCACCGCCTAGCGGTCGCGATCCGACGAGATGGAGCGTGTTATGCAAGGTCAGATCACAAAGTTTCACGAGGGCATCGGATTTGGCGTCATCAGTGCCGCCGATGGCCGGAGATATCGTTTCGCCGAGGCAGATATCCGCAATCCGAATGGCCGGCTGGTCGGTCTCGATGTGGATTTTGTCGTCGAATCGCGTAGTCCGAGAGACATCATTCTGTTGCATGGATCTCCTTGGACCGTATTTGGCCGCGCAAGTCCGGCCCTGAAGCGGAGTTGAACGCCATGTCGAATGTCATGAACCAGGCCCAGGTCGAGTCCGCGGTAGATACCAGTGATGTGCCGCGGGTTGGCGCACGTGAATTGGCGCTCGCGCTGAAGATCCTGTCCGCCGGCAATGGTCTCTTGCTGCCCAACGTCACGCTCTCGGATGAGGACCTGCGTCGCGTCGAGCAGGATTTCTGGATGATTTCGCCCCGCGCGCGCGTTCGCAAGGTGGCAGTCCTTCTCCGCTTCCGCAGTTTCCTCGCCGCCTGCCAGACGCGCCACGTCAACGAGCTGATTGCTCGTCACGGCCAAGCTGCGCTGGTTATCGCCCTCGAAGCCGCGGCCAAGATGCGTCTCAATGCGAAGTGGGGCTTCAATCCGCACAAGATGGCGCGGGCCATGAGCGAGGCTCTGGCCGCCGCCGCGGAGACCCTGGTCCCCGAAGGACAAACTGCCGCTGCTTAATTTTCGGCAAGCCCGCTGATCCGAACGCCATGCGTACCCATATCGGTGGCATGGCGTTTTTACTTGTCCTCAGCTATGTCGCGGTGTTCGTGCCCGCATTGGGCCTGCTGGTCGCGGGCCTCACTGGACTTGCGCGTGAGCGTGACCAGTAGGTGCCGGCCATTGCCCCCGCTTTGATTAACTCCCTCCAAAGACGCCCGTTCAGAGAGCGCTCATCCGGACTATAATCGGGTAGGCGGCTGCAAGCTGATTGGGCGCTATGAAACCTGCCAACGGTCTTGCCCACGGCGTTCCCGACATCGACCTCTTCTCGGGTTTGTCCGAGACGGAGCGGGCCGCGCTCGCGGCGCGTCTCACACTCCGCACGCTTCGGCGAAGCGACGTCCTGATGAAGCAAGGCGACGAAGCCGACGCCCTTTATGTGCTGGTGTCGGGCCGTCTCGCCGTCACGCTCGAGGACCGGCGCGATCCCATCAGCGAGATCGGCGCCGGACAGCCTGTCGGAGAAATCGCATTCCTCACAGGCGGGCATCGGACGGCAACCGTCACAGCCATGCGCGACAGTCTGGTCATGGCCTTGTCGCGTGAGGAGTTCGACCGCCTCGTCGGGGAGCACCCTGGGATTTGGGGCGCGCTCACGGCGACCTTGGCGCGCCGTCTGGCGGCCACGACCTCACGGTCCGCTGCCACGCGTCCGGTGACCGCCCGGCCACGCACGCTTTGTGTGATTCCGGCGGGCGGGTCGCGCGTCAGTGCAGATTTTGTCAGGAAGCTCGGAGACGCGCTCAGCCGCGAAGGGCGCAGTGTGGTGATCACGCGTGACACGGCGCGAGATCTTTTGGGGTCATCGGAGACAGTCGACACGCCCGAGATCACGTCAAGGTTGAATACCCTCGAAACCACGCACGATCATGTTCTTCTCGTTGCGGATGGCACGCCCTCGCCTTGGACGGAAAAGGCCATCCGTCACGCCGATCTCGTCTTGGCCGTTGCGCACTACGAGGAACAAGACATTGCGCCAAATGCTATCGAGCAATTCTCCGCGCGATTTGTCGGTCCTGAGGCCACGCGGCTCGTGCTGTTGCATCCCCGCAAAAGAAAGCTTTCAGGCACGTCTCGTTGGGTTTCGCCGCGCCAGATCGCCATGCATCATCATGTGGCGCTCGACGGCTGCGGCGATGTTGATCGGCTCGTGCGCTTCATCCAGGGCCGTGCGGTCGGTCTCGTTGCCGCCGGCGGCGGCGCGCTTGCAGCGGCTCACACGGGAGTTTTTAAGGCTCTCTGTGAGGGCGGGATCACGTTCGACATCATGGGAGGCACGTCGGCGGGCGCCGCATTGGTGGCCGCCCTTTTGCTCGATGCACCGCCCGACGAGATCGACGCGAAAGTCGGCGAGATGTTCGTCACAAATCGCGCCATGCGCCGGTACACGCTGCCACGGTACTCTCTCCTCGACCACACCCTCTTCGATGACGAGCTGAGGCGCCTCTATGGCACCACGGAAATTGAGGACCTGTGGCTCCCGTTTTTCGCCGTATCAACGAACCTCTCCCGGTTCGCCATCATGTGTCATCGGACGGGACCGCTGTGGCGCGCGATCCGCGCGTCCGCGTCCATCCCGGTGATGCTGCCGCCGGTCTATACGAACGAGGGGGAAATGCTGGTCGACGGATGCCTGCTCGACAACGTGCCAGTACGCGTCATGCGCGAGCTGAAGGCCGGCCCGAATGTCGTAGTCAGCTTTAAACCGCCGGAGCTGGACCGGTTCGATGTTGACTATGAAGCACTGCCCTCGCGCGCCGCTCTCATGCGTTTGGTCCTCAACCCGCTCCGGCGTGACAGGCTGCCGGACGCCCCGGGGCTCGTGGCGGTTCTGATGCGGGCGCTGATGGTGAACCGCCGGGACTTCATGCGTGAGCTGGAGGACGACGACCTGTCGTTGACGCCTCCCATTCCAGTCGGGATGGGCTTTCTCGACTGGCACCGCCACCGCGAGCTATTCGACACGGCGTATCGCTGGACATGCGATACGCTCGCCGCGATGGAAAGTGCGGAGCGGCCGGATTGGATTGCAGCCGCTCCCGGTCTCAATAAGCGTTCTCCGTCTTGAGAAGCGCCGTTGGCGTCATGGCGAGAATGTAGAGGTCGAAGAACACCGACCAGTTCTCGATGTAGTGGAGATCGTGTTCGACGCGCTTCTCGATCTTCTCGTCCGTGTCGGTTTCGCCGCGCCAGCCCGAGATCTGTGCCCAGCCGGTGATCCCGGGTTTGACCTTGTGACGCGCATAGTATCGCGCAACGATCTCGTTATAGAGCCGGTCTGCCGCCTTCGCTGCGACCGCGTGGGGGCGCGGGCCGACCAGCGACAGATCGCCCTTGAGAACGTTGAGGAGCTGTGGAAGCTCGTCGAGGCTCGTCTTGCGGATGAAGCGGCCGACGCGTGTGACGCGAGGGTCCGCCTTCGTGACCAGCTTGTTCGCGTTGGCGTCGCACATGTCGGTATGCATCGAGCGAAACTTCAGAACCTCGATCAGCTCGTTGTTGAAGCCGTAGCGCTTCTGGCGGAACAGGACGGGGCCGCGCGAGTCGAGCTTGATCGCGATCGCCACAGCCAGCATGACGGGGGAGAGAGCAACCAATGCAAGGAAACCAATCGCCTTGTCGAATGTGGACTTGATGACATGATCCCAGTCCGCGATCGGGCGATCGTAGAGGTCGATCATCGCGACGGGGCCTACATGCGAATAGAGGCGCTGGGACAAGCGGATCTGCGTCGCCTGTGCTGGCAGACGAATATCGGCCGGAAGAACCGAAAGCCGCGTTGCGATGTCGTGCAGCCTTTGCTCGCCTGCCACGGGCAGCGCAACAATGACCAGATCCACGCGCATGGCGCGTGCGACGTCCAGCAGGTCGTTCAAGCCGCCAAGCCGAGGATAGCCGTCCGGGCCGCGGGCCCGTTCATCGCCCCGGTCGTCAAACACACCGACGATTTGGATTTCGGAGCCTTCATCGTGCTCGAGCGATTGGATGAGATCGTCGGTGAGACGACCTGTTCCATAGATGACTGCACGGCGCTGCAGTCGCCCGGACTTGGCGAGACGGCGCAGGGATAGGCTAACGCCACCCCGCGCGGCGATCAGCGCAATGCCGCCTGCGACGAACCAGAGAGCGAGCCATCCGCGCGAGAGATCAGCCCCCGCCTTGAGAAAGAACACGATGACCCCGACCACCGCGAACGCGGCCGACCAGCCGAGAAGCAGGCATGGGACGTTGAGGTGAAAGGCGGAAAGCTGACGCGATGAATAGAGGCCCAAAAGATCGAGGGCGATGACGGTGCTCGCGCCGGCGAGCACGATCATCGCACCGTACAAGAGATCCGCCATAACGTCCGGAGCCCCATGATAGAGCACGGCCATGACGAAGCCGCTCACGACGGCAATCGTGAAGTCAGCGAAACGCACCAACCCGACGAGCACGACGGGCGAGAGCGGCGAGATTTTGCCTGCTGTCGCTTTGATGGAGGAGGGGCGCGCCGGAGATGGCGCACCGGAAAGGGTCAAGGCAACAGGGGTCGGAGCATGCGAAAGCATGAATTTGGCTCACTTTGAGACGAAGGCCCGGCGATGGCCGGTTGGATGAGCCAGAAGGTGCAGCCGCTATGCCAGCGGCTTCGATCGAAGATGGGAGGCTTCGATACGGTTAAGATAATACAAACAACAAGTTAAGTCAGCTATCGGAGCGATCAGCGAGCGCCGTCCGATAGAAGTCGAGCACGCCATCGGTCATCGCGGCGACCGTGAATTTGTTCTGCACGGCAGCCCGAAGTTCCGCCGCGCGTGCCTGTGCTCCGTCCGGATCCGCGAGCACGCCTTCCATGGCACGAGCCAGCGCCTCGACAGACCCGGCCGGAATAAGCCCGGTCTGAGTCCCTGCAACGATCTCAGGAATGCCCCCGACGTTCGTTGCGATCAGCGGTTTGCCGGCGGCACCGGCTTCCAGCACCACATAGGGAAAGCTCTCAGCCCTCGACGGCACGACGAGGCAGTGGCCCAGCGGAAAAGCATCGAGCGCTGGCATCGCGCCTGGAAATGTCACGTGAAGGTCGAGCTTGAGCGACTTCGCTTGTGCCTTGAACGTTTCCGCATCAGGGCCGCCACCCACGATGACAGCACGGACAGGATGGGTCGGCACGATGCGAGCCAGCGCATCGAGCAGGATGTCGACACCCTTGAGCGCGCGCAGCTCGCCGATGAACAGGAAGTTGGCGGCGTCGGGATTGGGCGGCCGCACATCGAAATCCGAGGGCCGCAACCCGTTGGGAATGACGCGCCGCGGCGCCCCCCCGGTGCCGGCGAGTCGCGCGTAGGCCGAACGTGCGAAGTCGGATTCGAAAATGAGACCGTCGGTCATCATCCCCATGATCCGCTCAAGCACCATGAACGCCGTGCCCGCCGCTGTTCCGGGCTTGTAGTGCAGGCTGCCGCCATGGGGGGTGTAGAAGACCGCGACACGTCCGCCGCGGAACGAGAGCCAGGGCTTCGCAAGACGCGCGTAGGCGCCGCCCTTGGCGCCATGTCCGTGCAGCACATCGAGATCGAGCGCTCGCGCGATTTTCACGACCGAGCGCAGTGCCCCCAAGTCGCCCAATCCTGGCCGGCGGCTCATGGGAATGAGATAGAGGCCGAGCTTGAGTTTCGGCTCGATAGCGGACAGGCGCTGGACCGTGAGCGCATCGGCAGACGTGCGGTCGGCCACGATGCCGACGTAGTGCCCGCGCTGCGCCTGTTCTCCCGCCAAATCCAGGACATGCCGGAATAGCCCGCCAACGGGGGCCCGCATGACGTGAAGGATGCGGAGAGGGACGTCGGCGCGCGTCTCTGTCACCTGTCGAGCAGCCCTCTAGAAAAAGCGTTCGTTGACGTAGACGATGTCGCCCGGCTGCACCGGATAATCGCCGGGCGCCTCGATCTGATCGGCAAAGCCGTTGATGCGCCGGGTGATGCGGTAGCTTCGACTGCTGGCCCGCTCGGTATAGCCGCCTGCGATCGCGATCGCCGTCTCGATGGTCATGCCGGAGACATAGGGATATTGCCCGCCGGCCTTCACCTCGCCGTAGATGAAGAAGGGACGGTTCTGCAGGATATCAACGGTCACCTGCGGATCGCGCACGAATTCGGAGCCGAGGCGATGACGTATCGCCGCCTCGAGGTCGCGTGTCGTGCGCCCGCGCGCCCTCACCTCGTTGATCAGCGGGACCGTAATCTTGCCCTCCTGGTCGACCGTATAGGCGCGCGAAAGATTGGGCTGTCCGTAGACGAAGACGCGGAGGCGATCGCCGGTGTCGAGCAGGTATGGCCTCTCGGCATCTGCAACCATGGCCGGAGCGTATCCGGCGGGTTCGACGACTGCGGCACCCCAAGTCACCGGCTCTACCGGCTCAGGAGGCGTGCCATAGACCACGCGGCCAGATTGGCCCTCGATGTTTGCAACCGCACCCGAAATTACAGCGTCAGGATCATGGGCACACCCTGCCGACCCGAGCGCCGCCGCGCACGAGAAAAACCAAACCCAAGCTTTGACGCCTGCGCGCATGATGAGCCGCTTACCAACTAGTGTGATGATCGAGAAATTCGCCATCATCAGCGACGAGGGACCGAGCGAATTTCTCGATCTGAATCACACTAGTAAGCCAATGATTCTAGTGGCCCTTATGATTCCGAAGTTCGTGCCGAACCCAGCAACGAACTCTGGCGAACTTCGGAATCGGGACACTAAGGTGCGATCAGTGTTAGGGACGCGGGGTTAACAAAATCTGAGGGACTGTCCCAATTCTGGGAATCTTAAGGAAATTCTAACGGGCGCCCGTGTATCCCTCGAAGTCTGGCCACGAGTGGCATGAAAGCGAAATGGCTTCAGACAGGTATCAGCGCTCCGACGACATCGACCTGCGTTCGCTGTGGCAAGCAGCGATCGGCAGCTTGCCGCGTCTTATCGTGATTGCGATTGCAATGGCGGCGGCAACCTATGGCGTTCTCACGTTGGTGGCTCCGCGCTACGTGTCGGAGACGCAACTCGCCATCGAATCGAAGAGCGGCAATAACCCGTTCGCCGACCCGTCGCGCACGGACTCGGGCGACAGCGTCTCCGTCCGCATGGACAAGGAAGCGATCAATACGCACGTGCGGGCCCTGATGTCGGCGGACCTCGGCGAAACGATCGTCCGGGACATGAAGCTTGCGGACCTGCCCGAGTTCAACAGCGCACGCGGTTCGCCGGACAAGCTATCCGCGCTTCTGCGCCTTGTCGGCATAGGAGCCCCCAGAGCGACCGAAACCGACGAGGCACGCGCGCTCGCGGCTTATTTCCAGCGGCTTGAGGTGTACTCGCCAAAGGAAAGCCGTTTCATCGGCGTGCGTTTTACGTCGATAGATCCGGACCTGGCCGCAGCCGTCGCCAACCGCATCGCGGAGACCTATCGCGAGAATCTCGCCCATCAGAGCCTTACGCAGACGGACGAGGTGCAGAAGGCGCTCGAGCCCAAGATCGCCAAGCTCGCCGACGAAGCGGCCGCGTCTGAAGCAGAGGTCGAGAAGTTCCGCGGCCGAGCGAACATCTTCAAGGGCGGTCAGCAAGCAACGGGTCTCAACGAGCAGCAGCTCGCCGAGCTGAATGCCGAGCTCTCGAAAGTCAAAGCGGCGCGCAGCGAGGCCGAGGCGCGGGCGAAGCAGGCGCGTGAAATGCAGGATCTCGGCAGCGCGGAAACGCTCGCCGACGTCCAGAAGTCACCATTGATCCAAAACTTGGTGCAGAGCCGGGTCCGCGTCGAGCGCCAGCTCTCGGAGCTGTCCGCGACACTGCTGCCAGGCCATCCACGTATGCGCCAGCTGAATGCGGATCTGAAGGGTCTCAAAGGTCAGATCGCCGCCGAGGTGGCCAAGATCGTTGACGGGATCGGTAAGGAAGCCAAGGTCGCGGCTCTGCGCGAGGAGGCCATCCAGAAGAGCGTCAGCGAAATCAAGGACCGCATCGTGACCTCCGGACCGGAGGAAGCAAAGCTCCGGAGCCTCGAAGCGGACGCCAAGTCGAAGCGCGCTGAGCTCGATCGCCTGCGTGCGCAATACGAGGCCAATCGCGTGCGGGCCGACGACACTCGAGCGATCCCCGTCGAAGCGAAGATCGTATCGAGCGCACGGCCCAACAGCACGCCCGTGTTCCCGAAGAAAACATCCACGGCCCTGCTTGTCGCCGTTGCGTCGATCCTGATTGGTCTGGCACTCGTGATTACGCGCGGCCTTCTCACGGGCGCCCGCGTGCCGCGGCAGCGCGCGCCAAAGGCGCATGGTCGGAAAGAAATAACCGTGCCGGTCCTTCCCGAACCGATTCATACTACGGGACCTTCGGCACTGACACCGGAGGCATCGACCGCGGAGCCTCCACGTCCTCCCGCCCCATCGCGCTGGGTGCCGCCCGCAAAGCGTGAGGAGCCGCGCCCAGAACCTGAGATGCCCGAGCCCGCAGCGGAGAAACCGCCCGCACAGCAAACCGTGGCGTCGTCCAATGTCGCGACGCCCGAGGCTCTAGCTGAGAAGCTTGAAGCGCTTCGCAAGGTCGGGCTCTCCGGCACGCGCACGCTTTTCACGAGTTCGGCTGATGTGGCGTCTCTCTCAGCGGAAGCAGCCGCCGTCTGCCGTCATCTCGCGTCCAAAGGCCTGACCGTGATCATGGTCGACTGGAGTGTCGACGGCAAAGGCGTTGCCGAACCTTTGGGGCAATCCGCTTGGCCAGGGTTCACCGAGCTGGTTGAAGGTAAGGCTGGCTTCGAAGGCGTCGTACACTCGTTGAAGGACAGCGACGTCCACATCATTGCGTCGGGGCGCGCGCTTGCAAAGCGTGATGAGCTCGATGGCAACAGCATTAGCTTCGTGCTCGACGCGTTGGATGATGTCTACGAGCACATCGTTGTGGTTGCCCGCACGGAGGCGGCTCGACCGTTGTTCGAGGCGATCCAGGGTCGCTTCGATTGCGGCGTCACACTGGTCGCAGACCAACGCCAGAAGACACGGGTGCTCGCCGAAGGCGGGTCGTTCCTTGGCTTCGAGGTTGAGGGGATCGCGCTGTTCACCCTGGACAAGTCACAAGGCGAAGCGCGGAGCCGGCAGAGGATCGCGCGCGCCGGCTGACTGCGCCGGTCGTTAATCGGTCACTAACCCTAAGCAGGTGGAGATCCGCAGCGGCTAACGCCATCTGAACGATACGTGACGTTAGCTCGTATTCTTTGCACACACTGGGATAGGTGCGGACGATGGGCGCCACGAGCACCAAACTGATGCAGATAGGGCTGTCTGCGCTTGACCGATCCGGTCTCGGTACGCTGTTGGCTCCTCTGACGCGTGGAAAGGGCATTATATTCACGCTGCACAACGTCCGGCCAGAACCGCCTCAAGCGTTCGAGCCGAACCGGATCCTGAAAGTGACACCGTCCTTCCTCGAAACAACGATCGAGGTGGTCCAGAAGGCGGGCTACGACATCGTCTCGCTCGACGAAGCCGCGCGGCGCTTGAAGTCACCGGAGCTCACACGCCCCTTCGCCTGCTTCACCTTCGATGACGGTTATCGCGACAATCGTGACTTCGCCTATCCGATCTTCAAAAAGCACAATCTTCCATTCGCCATCTATGTGCCGACCGCCTACGCCGACGGCGAGGGCGATCTGTGGTGGTTCGTACTCGAGACCGCCATCCGCAAAACCGACCGGCTTTCGGTGACGCTCGATGGCGTCGCGCGCGTTTTCGACACGAGGACCCCCGAAGCCAAGGATCGCGCGTTTTCAGAAATCTACTGGCCGCTGCGACAGAAGCCCGAGAGCGAGTTGCGCGCGACTGTTCACAGGATTGCGGAGACCGTTGGATACGATCCGTCCGCGCTGAGCCGCGATCTCATCATGGATTGGGATGAACTCCGGGCACTCGCCGCCGATCCGCTCGTCACCATTGGCGCACACACACTTAACCACTTCGCCGTTGCGAAGCTCCCGGAGGACGAGGCCCGCGCAGAAATTGCGGAGAGCGTCGCGCGCATCGAGCGAGAGCTCAGCCGCCCCTGCCGCCATTTCAGCTTTCCTTATGGCGATGCCGGCAGCGCTGGAGAGCGGGACTTCGCCATTGCGAAGTCCCTCGGGCTCGAAACTGCCGTGACGACCCATAAGGACGTCCTACGAGACAAATATCCGATGAGCGGTCTTCCGCGCGTGTCTCTCAACGGGGATTTTCAAGAGCCGCGCTACGTCGCGGCCATGATGACGGGCGTTCCGTTCCTGCTCTTCGACACGGCGAAGGCCATGGCCCGCCGCCTCAGCAACCTCCGCGGCAGGAAAGAGGCTCCGTCAGCAGTCGTTCCGGCGCCTACACGTCCGGGCGCTGCATCCATTTGACGAGCCACATGGCGGGCAGCACCCAAAGCAGGCCCGCGATCGGGTAGTAAAGAAGCTCCGTAAGCTTGCTGGCGCTCACCTGAAGCACGATGGCGACCATCATCGCCGCCAGCGCATAGACGGTAAGAAACACCAGAAGCGCGATGGCGCCGACGAACTTGCGCGTCCGAAGGGTCATGGGTTCGTCCTAAATCCTGAACATCGGGGGCCACTTAGAGCCGAGAAGCGGCAAGGCGTCCAGCGCCCGATCATCGCATTGATCGGAGCGCCGCTTCGGCCTATCAAACCCTGGAAAAAATCTAGGGATTTGAGCGCATGACGGCCATCGGAACGATGAAGAACCAACCGGCGGATCGCGCGGGCTCGGCTGCGTGGGATCGCGCCGTGCGGATTTGGCTCTACACGGTGGCCGGGCTCGTCCTGGCAATGATCACCGTCGGCGGCGCAACACGCCTGACGGACTCCGGCCTCTCGATAACAGAGTGGCAACCCCTGCTCGGTGCCATTCCGCCGCTGACCGAAGCACACTGGCTCGAAGCCTTCGCCAAGTACAAGCAGATCCCGGAATACCACCTCGTCAACAAGGGCATGTCCCTTGAGGCGTTCAAGGCCATCTATTGGTGGGAGTGGGGTCACCGTTTCTTGGGTCGCATGATCGGCCTCGCCTTCGCGCTTCCCCTCGCGATCTTCTGGTTCGCGGGGGCGTTGAGGCCGGGCTATGGACTCAAGTTCCTAGGCGTTCTGGCGCTCGGCGGCCTCCAGGGGGCCATCGGCTGGTACATGGTCAAATCCGGTCTCGTCGATCGTGTGGACGTGAGCCAGTACCGGCTCGCCCTGCACCTGACCGTTGCCTTCCTCATCCTTGCGCTTGTCGTTTGGCTGGCGCTTGACGTTGGCAATGCGGAGCGCACGAACACATCGCCGCAAAATCGGAGTGCGACGCTGGCATGGCTGATCGTAGGGGCCATTTTTCTGCAGGTCGTGCTGGGTGCGTTCGTCGCAAGCCTCAAGGGTGGCCTTGTCTACAACACCTGGCCGACAATGGGCGGTACGTTGTTCCCGCACGACCTGATGGCTATCGAGCCCTGGTATCACAACCCGTTCGAAAACCCGGTGATGGCGCAGTTCAATCACCGCCTCGTCGCTTACACGGTGGTCCTGCTCGTGGCCTTGGAGGCGTGGCGCACCTTTGCCTCAGGCGCCAGCGACAAGGCGAAGGCGTCTGTCGCGCTCTTGGTGGTCGGCGTCCTTGGGCAGGTCGCGCTCGGAATCTGGACGCTGCTGGAAGCGGTTCCGCTCAGCCTCGGCATCGCGCATCAGTCGTGCGCGGCCATCCTTCTGATACTGGCCGTGCGCCACCTCCATGTCGCGAGGCGTGGCGTCTGAAGCTGCGAACGCTCAGCCGGAGTCGTCGGAAGGCTTGCGCGGCTTGGCCTTCTTCTGTCCGGGCAGCGACGAGTGGAGATCGGAAGCAAGCACAGCGATCGCGAATGCGCCTCCGATCAAAACAATCAGGAATAGCAGGACCATAGCGAGACCTCCCACGAGGACATTCCCGATATTGGGAGATAATCCAAGGGGCCGCTGTTCCGCGGGGAACAGGGTAGTCTTTTAAAGACCGAGCATCAGGCGGATGTTCTGCACGGCCGCGCCGGCTGCACCCTTGCCGAGGTTATCGAGCCGGGCGACGAGAACGGCCTGGCCGAGCTTGTCGTTGGCAAAGACATAGATCTCCAGCTTGTCCGACCCATTGAGCATCAGGGCATCGAGCCGCCCATTGAGCTTGGCCGTTTCCGCGTGCGGCACCACGCGAACCAGGTGAGACCCTTGGTAGTGGGCGGCAAGTGTCGCTTCGAGATCGCCGGCCGTCGGCTTGCTCGGCAGCGCGTCGAGATGGAGCGGCACGCTGACGAGCATCCCCTGCCGGAAGTTGCCAACCGAGGGAATGAAGATCGGACGCCGCGAGAGGCCGCTGTACCGCTGCAGCTCCGGCACGTGCTTATGCTCGAAGCCGAGGCCATAAAGCTCGAATGCCGGCGCGGTCCCCGCCACCTCGTAGGACTCGATCATCGACTTGCCACCGCCCGAATACCCGGACACCGCGTTCACGGTGATGGGGAAGTCGTGCGGGATCATGCCGGCGTCGACGAGCGGACGGATGAGCGCGATGCCGCCGGTCGGATAGCACCCGGGATTGGCCACGCGGCGGGCCGTCCGGATTGCATCCGCTTGCCCCCTGCCGAGCTCTGGGAAGCCATAGACCCAGCCCTCGGCGACGCGATGCGCCGTCGAAGCGTCGACGATCTTGGGGGCCTTCTCGCCGAGAGCATCGGCAAGCGCCACGGCCTCGATGGCGGCTGCATCCGGGAGGCACAGCACAACGAGATCGACGTCCGCCATCAGCGCCTTCCGCGCCTCGGGATCCTTGCGGGCCTCCGGCGCGATACTGGCGACTTGAATGGAGGGCTCGGAAGCGAGCCGCTCCCGGATCTCGAGTCCGGTCGTGCCCGCTTCGCCGTCGATGAAGACGCGTGCACCCATCAGTTCAGCCCTAGCCGATGCAGAATGCCCTGGAAGATGGTTTCGGAGCAGCCGACGCCGTAGGCGGCGCACACGATCTTGTGGCTGTCGCGATAGATCATGTCGAGGGCGACGTAGAGGATGATGATCAATCCGATCCACGCAATCCAAGGATAGCGTGCCAGCAGCTTGGCGATATAGGTCGAGGCGACGGCCATCAGGATGATTGCGATAGCGAGGCCAATGACGAGCACGAGCGTCGATTCACCCGCAGCACCTGCGACGGCGAGCACGTTGTCGAGAGACATCGACACGTCGGCTAGAATGATCGTCCAAAGCGCCGACCAGAAGTTCGTTTCGTTGTGGGGTGTGGTCGTGGAGGCGAGCTGATTTTCGATTTCGTCAATCGAATGCTCGGAGCCTTCTACGATCTGGCGGTACATTTTCCACGAGACGAACAGGAGCAGCAGGCCGCCTGCGAGCGTCAGGCCAATGACCTGCAGCATCTGCTGTGCGACGCCCGAGAAAAGAATTCGAAGCACAACCGCGCCGGCGATGCCCCAGAAAATCACTTTGGCGCGCATGGACGGATGAACGCGCGACGCCGCCATGCCGACAACGATCGCGTTGTCTCCGGCGAGCGTCAGGTCGATCATGAGAATGTTGAACAGCGGAATGGCGTTCTGATGCCACCATTCGGGACTCGTGAGGTGGCCGATCTCGGTCAATAAAGCTTCGAGCATCAAAGTGCCTTTCCGGGCTGGATAGCGCCGCCGAAGTGGCGTCCCCCATTTTTTGGGCAGCGAAGAACAACACCATATTTAGAAAAAAAACAACGGCCCGCGAGAGCGGGCCGTTGCGAGAAATTCCGTAGGGAGTGAGGCGTTTCTAGCGCTTCGAGAACTGGAAGCTGCGGCGTGCCTTTGCACGGCCGTACTTTTTGCGCTCGACGGTACGGCTGTCGCGCGTCAGGAAGCCGCCCTTCTTGAGCACGCCGCGCAGCTCCGGCTCGTAATAGGTCAGAGCCTTGGAGATGCCGTGACGCACGGCGCCGGCCTGACCCGAAAGCCCGCCGCCCGCAACCGTCACGATAATGTCAAACTGCGTCGCGCGGTTTGCCGCTGCGAGCGGCTGCTGAAGCAGCATCTGCAGCACGGGGCGTGCGAAATAGGCTTTGAAGTCTTTCTTGTTTACGGTGATCTGGCCGCGGCCCGGCTTGATCCAGACGCGGGCGACCGCGTCCTTGCGCTTGCCGGTCGCATAGGCGCGGCCGAGCGAGTCGAGCTTCTGGACGTGTACTGGAGCTTCCGCGGCGACAGCACCCTTGAGGGCGCCGAGATCATCCAGGGTCTTCGTTTCCTGTACCATGGCTGCTTATGCCCTCGAGTTCTTGCGATTGAGCTTCGCGATGTCGAGCGTGGACGGCGCCTGGGCCGCGTGCGGATGCTCGGCACCCTTGTAGATCTTGAGATTCTTCATCAGCTTGCGCTGAAGCGGGCCGCGGGCGAGCATGCGCTCGACAGCCAGCTCGATAACCCGCTCGGGGAACTTGCCCTCGATGATCCGCTTAGGTGTGGTCTCCTTGATGCCGCCCGGGTAGCCCGAGTGGCGGAAGTAGACCTTGTCGCTGTACTTCTTGCCGGTGAACACGGCCTTCTCAGCGTTGACGACAATGACGTTGTCGCCGCAATCAACGTGCGGCGTATAAAGGGCCTTGTGCTTGCCCTTGAGGCGCGTGGCAATGAGCGTGGCGAGACGGCCGACGACGAGACCCTCGGCGTCGATTAGCACCCACTTCTTGTCCACCTCGCCAGGTTTGGCGACGAAAGTCTTCATGGCGGGAACAGCTCCTGCCTAGAGTTGGATGATAGGCAGCAATTCATGCCGCCGTTGCGAAGCGCGTTTTCTACGCGAGGCGGCACTATCCGTCAATTGCCAACAGAAATATAAATTCTATTGAAAATCAATACATTAAATAATGTGGTAAAATATAACCACATATGTGGTTACTGAATACCTCAATTGCTGTGTTGAATCCTGTCCGCACCTTGTGATCGCGTCTTGCCGAGGGTCAGGCCCAGGTGTAGCCCATCTGCGGATGCCTGGAGCTCACGGACCTCAAGGCGGGCGGGATTCGGGGGAAATGTGAAGCCGAACATCATGCTCCGGCCACCCGTTCTTAGATCCGTCTCAGTTGTGATCTCTAAGTACGGCATCTACGCGATGCGCTGGGGAAACTACGATCGCGATTCTGCTTTTGGGAATGGAGGTTACGCCTAATGAAGACGTTCATTTCACGCCTCAAGTCGCTGGCCGTGATCATGGCCTTGAGCGCGGGCGTAGCCGCCGTCGGCGCGCACACGGCTTCGGCGCAGGAATTCAAGCAGATCGAACTGACCGACAAAATGGTAGCCTCGTTCATCGCGGCCCAGAAGGATTTTGCCCCGCTGGCCGGCAAGCTCGCTGAGGGCGGGGAGACCCCCGATGCCGCGCTGACGAAAGAGCTCGAGGACATCGCCAAGAAGCACGGCTTCGCGAGCTTCGCTGAATTTGAGGACGTCGGCGCCAACATCACCATCATTCTTGACGGGCTCGATCGCTCGTCCGGCACCTACACCGATCCCGTCGAGAAGATGAAGAAGGAACTCGAAGAGATCAAAGCTGACGGCTCGATCCCGCCGGAGGACAAGAAGCTGGCCGTCGATGATCTGACGCAGGAAATTGCCGCAGCCAAGCCGCTTGAGCATAAGAGCAACATCGAGGTGGTGAAGAAGCACATTGCCGAGATCGAGGCGCTGATTCCGGAAGAGGCAGGTGAAAGCGGAGCCGCTGACGGCGAAACGCCGGCAGGAGAAGGTCCGGCTCCGTGAGACTGCCGCGCAAGCCGGGCAGCATTCTTTGGGGATTGACCCCGTGACCACGACACACACCGAAACACCCGCGGCGGCATCGCCCCGCGGGTCAGACACCTCTCAAGAGCCCGTCCTCGTCGCACGGCCCGAGCCGGGCCTCGCGCTGGTCACACTTAACGCGCCGCGCACGCGGAATTGCTTGTCGCGGGCAATGATGACGGCGCTCCACTCGGCGATCGCCGCTCTCTCGGCCGAGCCTAGCGTGGCGGCGATCGTACTGGCAGCCGAAGGGCCCGCCTTCTCGTCCGGACATGATTTGAAGGAGTTGACGGCTCACCGCGCCGACGCGGACGGCGGACGCGCGTTCTTCGAGGAGACGATGCACGCCTGTTCTGAGTTGATGCAGAGCATCGTGCGCTCGCCGAAGCCGGTGATCGCCGCCATCGAAGGCGTTGCGACCGCCGCCGGTTGCCAGCTCGTGGCGAGCTGCGATCTTGCCGTGGCCTCAATGTCAGCAACGTTTGCGACGCCCGGCGTGAACATCGGTCTTTTCTGCTCCACGCCGATGGTTGCGCTGTCTCGCAACATCTCGCGAAAGCGAGCCATGGAGATGCTGTTGCTCGGCGAGATGCTGTCGGCCGAAGATGCCGCTGGCTACGGACTGATCAACCGCGCCGTGCCGCCCGAGCGTGTCCGTGAGGAGGCGCTGGCCATGGCGCGCACGATAGCGTCCAAGTCGAAGGTGACCGTAGCCATCGGCAAGGAAGCGTTTTACCGCCAGATTGAGCAGCCGCTCGCCGAGGCGTACACTTTCGCAGCCGCTGTAATGGTTGAAAACATGATGGCGCGCGACGCCGCCGAAGGCATCGGCGCGTTCGTAGAGAAGCGCCAGCCGGTGTGGAAGGACTGTTGAACCGTGGAGCCGCGCCTCTCCCTTGTGACCCTTGGTGTGGCGGACATCGCCCGAGCGCGCGCGTTTTACGAGGCGCTGGGCTTCAAAGCCTCTTCAGATTCGAACGAAAACGTAACCTTCTTCGACGCTGGCGGCGTGGTGTTGGCTCTGTTCGGCCGCAAGGCTCTCGCCGATGACGCGCACGTGCCAGACAGCAAGCCAGGGTTCTCTGGTGTCGCTCTGGCGCACAATGTCCAGTCGGAGGAAGCCGTCGAAGCCGTTTTGCTCGAAGCTAAGGCGGCTGGCGCCACCATCATCAAGCCTGCGCAGCGTGCCTTCTGGGGCGGCTACTCAGGATACTTCTCCGATCCCGAGGGGCACGTTTGGGAAGTCGCCTACAATCCCTTCTTTCCTTTCGATGATGCGGGTCGCCTTGTGTTGCCGTACGGAAACTCATGACATACACGCCGCCCAGTGACGCCGTAATCGCAGACATTCTGCGGACATCGCGTACGTTCGCCGTGGTTGGAGCATCCAGCAACGCGAGCCGCCCGAGCTATGGAGTCATGGCGTACCTGCAAGCCAAGGGTTATCAGGTCGTGCCGGTAAATCCCGCTCTTGCAGGAAGCACGCTCCTTGGCGAGCACGTTGCCCCGGATCTTTCCGCTCTCGACACTCCGATTGACGTCGTCGACATCTTCCGCCAGCCGGACGCGGCGCTCGAAGTGGTCCGCTCCGCCATCCGCGAGAAGGATCGCCTCACAATCAAGACGATCTGGATGCAGATCGGCGTCGTCAACGAAACGGCCGCTTCGGAAGCGCAGGCGGCAGGCCTCGCGGTTGTGATGGATCGCTGCCCGAAGATCGAATACGCGCGGCTTGTCGGGGGGTAATACCCCCTACGGCCCGGAGATCTGAAACGCGCCCTCCAGCTCCGCAGCCGAGCTTCCGCCGACGAAGACTTTGAAGCGGCCGGGCTCGATGACGGGCTTTCCTTCGTCGTCATGATACGCGAGATCGGACGCCTTTAGCATAAAGCGCACGGTCTCCTTCTCGCCCGGCGCGAGCCCGATTTTTTTGAATCCCTTCAGTTCCTGCAACGGCCGCGACCGCGACGCGACGAGCTGGTGCGTGTAGAGCTGCGCCACTTCCTGCCCTGCACGGGAGCCTGTGTTCTGGACGTCGACACGGATCTCGACTTGCCCATCTCGCCCCATCTCCGGAGCGCTGATTTTCAGTCCCGAGTAGCGGAATGTCGTGTAGCTCAGTCCGTGCCCGAAGGGGTAGAGCGGGGTCGGCTTCTCGTCCACATAGCCTGTTGTGAACCGATCGCCCGTTGAAGGGCGGCTGGTCGGCAGGTCGTTGTAGGAGATCGGCACTTGGCCCACAGAGCGCGGAAACGTCATTGGCAGTTTGCCCGATGGCGCAATTTCACCGGTCAGCACTTCTGCCAGCGCCGTACGGCCCTCAGTGCCGGGATGCCACGCAATAAGAAGGGAGGCCACTTTTTCCGACGCCCCCGTCAGGGCGAGGGGGCGTCCGGTCTCGAGCACGAGCGCAATCGGCTTGCCCGCTTTGGCGAGGGCATCCAGCATTTCGGTGTGAACGCTCGAGAGCCGGAGATCTGTCCGCGAGGCGCCTTCGCCCGAAACCGCGCAATCTTCCGCTAAGACCAGCACGATGAGATCCGCGGCCTTCGCTGTTTCGACGGCCTTGTCCTTATCTGCGAAAGCTTGGCCACAAGGGTCGGCGAACGCGTCCGCAAACAGAAGCTTTTGCGATTTGCCGATGCGGGCCTGGAGCGCGTCGCGCAGGTTCTCCGTCACCGGCTTCTCGAGCCCCGCAGGGCCATACCAGGAATGATCGTTTGTGGAGAGCGCGGCAGCACCGATGAGCGCGATCGTGCCGGATTGCGGCGTGATCGGCAGCGTTGCCCCGCTGTTCTTGAGAAGTACGAAGCTTTCGCGGGCGACGGTCCGGGCGGTCTTCCGCACGGCCGCTTCAGCGATCGGCGGCGGCACTTTACGTGCGCCGCCCGGTGAGTCGGGAAACAATCCCATCCGGTACTTCACGCGGAGCACGCGGCGCACCGCGGCATCGATGTCCGCCATCGCCACACGGCCGGCGTGCACGTTCTCGGCGAGATGGGTGTCGTAGGCCTTGCCCTCCATATCGAGGTCGATACCCGCGCGGATGGCCTTCGCAGCCGCTTCGCTGAGGTCCCCCGCCACGCCGTGATTGACGAGTTCCTTGATCGCAGCGAAGTCCGACATCACGAGCCCGTCGAAACCGAGACGTCCTTTGAGCACATCCGTGATGAGTAGCCGGTTCGCGGTCACCGGTACGCCGTTGACGGTGTTGAACGATGCCATCACCGTCTCGGTCCCGGCTTCCACCGCCGCCTGGAAGGGCGGTATGTAGCGGTCGAACAGCTCGGGCATCGAGATCTGCGCGCCATTGTATTCGCGCCCGCCTTCTGGCGCGCCGTACCCGACGAAATGCTTCGCCGAGGTTGCGAGCCCGCCCTTGTGGTAGCCCCGGACGCGCGCAGCGGAAAAGGCGGACGCGAGGTAGGGGTCTTCCCCGGCGCCCTCGATCACGCGTCCCCATCGTGGATCGCGGGAGATGTCGATCATCGGCGCAAACGTCAGATTGACGCCCACCTGGGCCGTCTCCTGGGCGATTGCCTCCGTGGCGCGCTCCGCAAGCTCAGGGCGCCAGGTTGCAGCCCACGCGATAGGGGTAGGAAATGCAACGTGGAAGGAGTGAATGGAGTCGATCGCGAAAAGCAGCGGAATCTTGAGCCGCGAGGCCTGCGCGGCCTCTTCGAAGAGACGCACGTGATCCGGGTGCGCCACGTTCAGCAGGGATCCGATCCGCCCCTTCTTCACAGCCTCGATCTGTGGCTCGCTTGGAAAGGCATAGGAGGGAAAATTGAGCTGCCCGACTTTCTCCTCAAGCGTCATCTGGCCAAGAAGCGCCGTTACTTTGGCTTCGATCTCGGCTTCGATCGCGCGCGCCAGGGGGGGGCGGGTTGAGGGGGTGGAATGGGCAGCAGGCGGTACGAGGGACGCAATGACGGTAAAGAGAAAAAGGCCGAATCTCATCGAATAGCCGCTCTGTCCGTTAACGAGGATGGCATGCTATACGGGCAGGGCAGCCCGCGTCCAATTCGCATCTTGTGAAATGGGGCCTATGCTACAACATGTCCACCGGCCGTAAGGGTGAACCCCACCGGTCAATCCCGCCCTGAGCCGGAAAAGAACGAGGAGTGCCAGATGCCGGCAAGCGGCGTCCAAACAATGAAGCTCGACGTCGATCGCTGTGCGAGAACGTTGCTGCCGATCGAGCTCGACGGCATGGAAGTTGTGCTGGAGGCCCGCGCCTATCAGGGCAAGGACGAGCACACCCAGGCCATGGCCCTGATCAACCGGGGCGAGGGCAAGGAGGCTGGCGAAATTCCACTCGTCCGCGTGCATTCCGGCTGCGTCACGGGTGACATTTTTCATTCGCTGCGCTGCGATTGCCGTGCGCAACTCGAATGTGCCCTGCGGCGCATCGCGGTCACTCCGAACGGGGTCCTCGTATATTTGCCTTATCAAGAGGGCCGCGGCATTGGGTTGTTCAAGAAGATACAGGCCTACGCGCTGCAGGATCAGGGGCTCGACACTGTCGATGCCAACATCGAGATCGGCGCGCCGATCGATGCACGCGACTACGAGCTTGCGACGGAGATCCTGATCGATCTCGGCTTTCCGAAGATCCGCCTCATGACGAACAATCCGGCCAAGGTGGAAGCTCTGGAGGTGGCTGGAATCGAGGTGGTCGACCGCATTCCACTCGTTGTCAGGCCGGGTACGCACAACGAGCGCTATCTCGAAACCAAGCGCCGCCGGATGTCACACGAGATCTAGCCTGCAACGCGCTACCAGGCGAGCGCAGCCATGGCTGCGATCGCAGGGGGGCCGTCGCCCGGAAAGAGCGTCCCGAGCTTTTCCGGCGCGAGCGCGTGTCCCGTCATGGTTTCGTGGCGATGAATGCCGCCCGCGATGAAGAGGGCATCGAGACCGGCACCCCGGGCGCCGGCGAGATCTGTGCGAACGGCGTCTCCGACGACGAGGATTTCGCTTGTGTCGATCTTGGCTCCTCTGATGCCCTCGGCCATCGCCCGCGCGGCATCGTATGCGGAGGCGTGTGGTTTTCCGGCCCAGAACACTTCGCCGCCCATATGCGCGTATGCGTCGGCCAAGGCGCCGGCGCATAGAAACAGGCGCCCTCCGACATCGACCACGAGGTCCGGATTGGCGCACACAAAGGGTAAATCGCGGGCGCGAGCTTGCGAGAGAACGTCACGGTAGCTCTCGACCGTTTCATTCACATCATCGTTGAGGCCCGTGCAAACGACGGCTTCTGCTTTTTCGAGCGAAACGTCCATTGCTCCAGCTTTTTCGAAAAACGCGGCATCGCGCTGTCGTGGGCCAATGAAATAGACATTCGCGTATTTTTCTTTTCGCAAATGGGCGAGCGCGATTTCTCCTGAAGAAACGATGCCATCATAGGCCTCTGGCGGAACATGCCGCGCTTCGAGCATCGCTTCCACCCGGTGGATCGGCACGGGTGCATTGGTCACGAGGATCACGACCCCGCCGCGTGAGCGGAATCGCAAGAGGGCATCGGTCGCGGCCGGGTATGCGCGTACGCCATCGTGAATAACGCCCCAAACGTCGCAGAAAAGCACGGTGTAGCGCCCGAGTAGCGGGGCTGCGTTTGTGAGTATGGGAGGGGCGCTTGTGCCGCCTTTGGGTCCAGGAGTCATGGATCGTCCGAGTTGTTGTGCGCGCGATCGAATAGCAAGCGGCGACTCATGTCCACAGACGTGTCGACGCGGCTAGGTCGCGGTGTGGGCAGACTTTTTATGGATAAAAATTCGTTTATTCGATTTTTCCAATTTAATGAAATTGGAAATAAAATTAATGCCCATTAACGATAAATCGGCGAAACCATTCAGTGAAGTTACGGAGGGGTTTAAAAGCGTCCCAATTCAAGGGGTCTTTTTTATTCCGCAAAGCCTCCCCGCTATCCCCGTCGGGCCGAAGGCTTGCGAGTTTTCGTGGAGCATTCGCCGTGGCGAAAAAAGTTAAGCCGAAGATTCTTACGTTTGCTCAGCTTTGCAAGATTGCCGCCCCCACCGTCCTTACGCCGAACCAGTCGGCCTGCGTCGCCGAGCTCCCCGACCGCGACAAGTTCGAGAACAATTACACTCACACCAAGTCGGCGCTGTTGAAGTTCAAGGACACGGCCGGCGACAAGCACGTCGCATCGTTCACGCCCTGTGGCACCGACTACGTCGGCAGCTTCGTTCTGAGCGCGATCAACCAGACGGCGGATACGCTCACCTGGACATTCAAGGTCAACGATGCCGATCTCGACTATCTCGCCTGCGGCGAGACGCTCATTCAGAACTATAAGATCACCATCACCGACGGCTGCGGAAAGAAGGTAACGACCACCGTCACCGTGAAGATCGTCGGGACCAACGACGCTCCCGTCATCACGTCGGGACCTCAGATCGGCAAAGTCACGGAGATTTCCGAGTGCGCACCGTCGAAGGGGTGCGACGAGGGTGGCGAAGGACCGGCTGTCTCTGAGCGTACGGAAGGTGGCGAGGGCCAGCAGGACAAGGACGGCGATTGCGGTTGCGGCCCGAGCGACAGCGGCGCCGAGGGTGAGAACACCGTCGATCACGTCCAGGGTGGTGTCATCACCTTCAAGGATGTCGACAAGAAAGACACCCACACGGTCAAGGTAGAAGCGGTCGGCCAAGGTTATCTCGGTTCGCTTGTTCTCGGCGCCCTCGACCAGGCGAATGACAAGGTCGATTGGACGTTCAAGGTCAACGACGCGGATATCGACTACCTGGCCCCCGGCCAGACCCTGACACAGGTCTACAAGGTCACGATCTCGGATGGCCACGGCGGCACGGCCACCACGACGATCACCATCGTCATTTGCGGCACCGACGATGGCGTGAAGATCTCCGGTCTTGATGCTGAAGGCGCTGATCTCTGCGTCTATGAGAACGATCTCTCGGCTTCACGCGGTCAAGGCGAGGCAGACGGCTCGTCGCCGGATGCGGCCGGCCTCGTGAAAACTGGCACCTTCAGCATCGATGCGCCGGATGGGCTCAATACCGTCAAGATCGGCGGCGTCACCGTCATCGCCAATGGCGTCCTGACGGCAACGACCGAGATCGCGACAGCGCACGGCAAGATCACCGTCACCGGTTTCAGCAACGGCGTCGTCAGCTTCACCTACACGCTGCTCGACAACGTCATCAACGCGCCGGGAGAGGACAGCTATACCGATAGCGCCCTCGTCACCGTAACCGACAAGGACGGCAGCTGTGCCTCGGCCTCGATCGACATCAAGATCAAGGACGACGTGCCGTCGATTGCCGCCAGCGACAAGCCGCTCCCCTGCTTGATCGTCGATGAGAGCGATCTCGACACGAATGCAACCGGGGATTTCTCCGGAGCTTTCACGAGCGTCTCCGGTGCAGATGGCGCAACCGTCGCCTATGCGCTCGCGCTCAGCGGCGACGGCACAACGGGACTGAAGGACTCGGAAACCGGCCTCGACGTCACCCTGAAGATTGACAATGGTGTGGTCTTTGGCGTCGTGAACGACGGCACGGAGCACGTTGTCTTCGCGCTTTCTGTCGATTCGACGGGCCACATCGCGCTCGACCAGCAGCGTGCCGTCATGCACCCCGACCCTGCCAACGCCGACGAATCCGTTTCGCTCTCAGGCGCTGGATTGATCTCCATCGTTGCCACGATCACGGATGGCGACGCCGATACGGATACCGCGAGCGTCAACATCACCGGCGCGATCAAGTTCGAGGACAGCGCGCCGAGCATCTCCGCCAACGCGGTGCCGGCCGATAGCCTGCAAGTCGACGAAACCGATCTCGACACCAACGGTACGGCAAACTTTGCGTCGCTCTTTACGTCCGCCTTCGGCGCCGACGGCCCCGGCTCGGTGACCTATGCACTGAGCATCAGCCAGACCGGCGCGGACTCGGGTCTCGTCGATAGCGAGACGGGACAACCCGTTCTGCTCTATTTTGAAGGCACCAACGTCACCGGCCGCATCGGCGGCCCCGGCGGCGACAAGGTTTTCCTGATCAGCATCGACACATCGACGGGCATGGTGACGCTCGATCAGCAGCGCGCGATCATGCATTTGCCGAACACCGGTCCCGATCAAGAAACATCGCTGTCGGCGGATGACCTCATCAAGCTCACCGCGACCATCACCGATAAGGACGGCGATACGAACTCAGCCACCGTCAACCTCGGCAACGCCATCTCCTTCAAGGACAGCGCGCCGAGCATCTCCGCCAACGCGGTGCCGGCCGATAGCCTGCGGGTCGACGAGACCGATCTCGACACCAACGGCGCGGCAAACTTTGCGTCGCTCTTTACGTCCGCCTTCGGCGCCGACGGCCCCGGCTCGGTGAGCTATGCACTGAACATCAGCCAAACCGGCGCGGACTCGGGTCTCGTCGATAGCGAGACGGGGCAGCCCATTCTGCTCTACTTGGAAGGCACCAACGTCACCGGCCGCATCGGCGGCCCCGGCGGCGACAAGGTTTTCCTGATCAGCATCGACACGTCGACGGGCATGGTGACGCTCGATCAGCAGCGGGCGATCATGCACTCGCCCAACAGCGGTCCCGATCAAGAGACGTCGCTGTCCGCGGATGATCTGATCAAGCTCACTGCGACCATCACCGACAAGGACGGCGATACGGACTCGGCCACCATCAACCTCGGCAATGCCATCTCGTTCAAGGATGACGCGCCGAATGTCGATTTCGCCGGTGCGACCACAGTCAACGAGAATGGCGCTGCGGTAAACGGAACCTACGAGTTCCAGCCCGGCGCCGATGGGCTTCTGTCGGGCGGGCTGACTGTGAACATCGACGGGGCAAACCCCGTGTCGTTCACGGCGGCCCAGCTTGCCGACGGAGAAACCATCGTCACATCGGCGGGCACGCTGCAGCTCTCTGCGCCCGCCGCAAACGGCAATGGCACCTGGACATTCACGCCCACGGCAGTCAACGCCACGGCGAACGTCAACATTTCGATCACGCTGACCGACAAGGATGGCGACAGCGACACGGACACGCATGCGATCCAGGTCGTGAACGTCAACCAGCCGCTGGTGATCAACGGTGCCGTTGCTGGCGTCGTCGAGGAGGAACAGCTTCCGAACGGGATCGATGACGCAGGCGTTCCCGCACTCGATACCGATACGGCCGGCAGCCTCAACACGGTCACCAACGTTTCAACGGGCAGCTTCCACTCGCTCGTAACCGGTGGCGTCGACGGCACGCTGTCGTTCGCTATCCCCACGGTGTCGGCGGGTACGCAGGTCACGACGGTCGCCAATGGCGCGCTGTTCGCGGGCGGCAAGGCCGTCTATTTCGCCAAGGACGGCGCCAACCTGATTGGTTACACCAACAGCGACGGCGGCAATGGATCGTATGGCGCAGGCGACACCAAGGTGTTCGAGCTCTCGGTCAACTCTTCGACCGGCGACTATACGTTCACGCTGCTCGCCCCCATCGATCATCCGTCCGGCAATGGCGAGAACACGATCGCTATTAATCTGAACGGCCGTGTCACCGTCACGGACTCCGGTGGTCCGGCCGGCGACACCAATGTCGGACTCAATGCATCGATCACGGTGATCGACGACGCGCCGCTCGCAAAGAATGATGTGGCCAGCGTGGTCGAAGGCGAAGGCAAGGAC
This sequence comes from Hyphomicrobium sp., assembly GCF_036262015.1. Taxonomy (GTDB): domain Bacteria; phylum Pseudomonadota; class Alphaproteobacteria; order Rhizobiales; family Hyphomicrobiaceae; genus Hyphomicrobium_C. Next base: position 670,841 of record NZ_DATAJR010000004.1, read on the forward strand.
TTCAACGCCGCCTTCGTGCTCGATTTCAGCGGCAGCATCGACAGCAGTGAGCTGAACCAGATGCTGACCGCCGTCAAGGGCGCGGCGGCCGAGCTGTTCAACGGCACGAGCGGCGATGTGAAGGTTACGGTCGTTGCCTTTGCGAGCGACGCCATCGCCTATACACCGGTGACGTCGTATGCCGCACTCGCCACGCTGATCGACAGTCTGAACCCGGCAACGGGTGGTTCGCGACCGCTCAGCAGCGCGACCGATTTCACAGACGCCATTATTAAGACGATGTCGAGCTACACGCCGACGGCTGGCTGGAGCAACCAAGTCTTCTTCATCAGCGATGGCAATCCCAACGAGCAGACCGGCAGCAACGGCAATTCGCTCGCGGACGCCACGCGGACGGCGTGGACCAACTTCGTCAATGGGGCAAACCCGGTCAACGTCACCACGATCGGTGTCGGCGACGGCATTAACAACGCCCGCCTGCAGGACGTCGACGTGGACGGCTCGGGCTCGCCGGTGCTCGTCTCGAACTTCGCCGACGTGATCAATGCGCTGCTCGGCGCGGGCATCGGTGGCGACATCTCGGGCAATGTCCTGCTCGGCAACGACAACGCCGTCGGCGGTGGCGATGACGATGCGTTCGGAGCGGATGGCGCAGGCCACGTCGCATCCATCGCCATCAACGGCGTGACCTATGCGTATAACGGCGCCGGCACGATCACGCCGAGCGTTGGCTCGCCGATCTCCGGCACGCTTCTTTCTGGCATTGTCACCGGAAATGGCGGCAAGCTGTCGTTCAACTTCGTGACAGGCGCCTGGAGCTATACCGCTCCGACCGGTATCACCAACAATGTGACGGAGTCGTTTGCCTACTCGATCGTCGATCGTGATGGCGACGCATCCACCGCCACACTGCAGGTCAATGTTCAGGCGACCAACGACGCGCCGTTGAACACGGTGCCGGCCTCGATTGCGGTTGTCGAGGATACGCAGACGAAGCTGACGGGCATTTCCTTCGCGGATTCGGACATCGCCGGCTCGACGCTCATCGTGACGCTGTCGGTCCCGGCCGGTCTGCTGTCGGCCACATCGGGCGCGGGCGTGACGGTCGGTGGCTCCGGAACCGGCGCGCTGACCCTCACGGGCACGCTTGCCGCAATCAATACCTTCCTGTCGTCGGGCTCCGGCGCGTTCTATACGCCGGCGGCCAATGCCAACGGCGCGGTCACGCTCACCGTCACCTCGAACGACGGCGGTGCAACGGGTGCCGGTGGCGCGAAGAGCGATACGGACACGATCACACTGAACATCTCGTCCGTGAACGACGCACCGGTCGCAAGCATCACGCAGGCGAGCTACTCGGCAACGGAGCAGACGAACCTCGCGTTGCATGGCACCGGCCTCTCGGTGTCCGACGTCGACGCCGGCAACAACAGCATCTCCGTGACACTGTCCGTCGGAGCCGGAATCCTGACCATCGCCGCCGGCAACGGCGGCGCCTCGGTGAGCGGTAGCGGCACGTCGAGCGTTACGATTACGGGCAGCCAGGCGCAGATCAACAGCCTCTTGTCCGGGTCGTCCACCGGCACGGTCTTCTTCAACGCCAACAGCGACGCGCCACCGGCGTCCACCACGCTGACACTGCTCGTTGACGACACCGGAGACACGGGCGCAGGCGGTGCGCTGACGGATAGCGAGAGCGTTTCGATCAACATCACAGGCGTGAACGACGCTCCGGTCAACACCGTGCCGTCGTCGATCTCGGTTCTCCAGAATACGCCGACGAAGCTCTCGGGCATCTCGTTTGCCGACGCGGACATCGGCTCGTCCAATCTGACGGTTACGCTGTCGATCCCGGGCGGATCTGGAGCGCTGTCCGCCACCAGTGCGGCAGGCGTCACGGTTGGCGGTACGTCGTCGGCGCTGACGCTCACGGGCACGCAGACGGCAATCAACGCCTTCCTCGTCAACGCTGCGCAGGGTGTCACCTTTACGCCCATCAGCAACTCCGTGGCCGATGTGACGCTGACCGTCACCTCGAGCGACGGCGGCGCAACGGGAACGGGCGGCGTAAAGACCGATATCGACACGGTGACGCTCGATCTCTTCAAGCCGGAGCTCGCACCGATCATCAATGCGCCCAACCTGCTCTACTGGTCGGGCACCGGAAGCGGAGATCAGACTGCGATCAACCGCATCAGCTTCCAGGATGAGGATTCGGCGAGCAGTACGGTCCGCGTCACGCTGCGCATGGACGATGCCGACGATGCACTGACGGCCACGTCAGGATCTGGCGTGACGGTTGGCGGAAGCGGCTCGCGTGAAATCACCCTGGACGGCACGATTGCGGCCATCAACGCCTTCCTTTACGCGGGGGCTGTACAATGGAACCCGGATGGGTCCGGCAACGGCGCCACCGGCGCGCTGACTGTCACGATTGACGACAACGGGACGGCGGCTGGCGGCAACCAAGTCTCCACCACCATCTCGATTTCGGAGATCAATCCGCAGTTCACGGGTAGCACCAACACGATCGACTTCTCCGGCATCAACCTCAACGACATCACGTCCGATCCGAACGCCGGCAACGGAAATGATGTGATCACCACGTCGTGGTGGCACCAGAACTCCAGCGCCGTCGTCTATGAGGGCGGCAGCGGCACGGACACGATCAATCTCGTGTTCACCCCCGACCAGCTCGCGGAAATTCTCGCCAACTCCACGTGGCAGGGCAACCTGCGAGGCTATCTCGACGGCACACCGGGCACGCTCACGCTGCAAGACTCGTCTTGGAACGCGAACGCGACGGGATTCGAGACCGCGACGGTCTCGCTGGCCACGGGCTACGGCAACGGCATCCTCAATATCAGCAATATTCTGATGCCCACGCCGCCCAGCCAGGCGCCGACGGCCAACGCCGATCTGATCATCGGAACGAGCGGCAACGATACGGCGCTCGGTGGCGCAAGCGGCAGCAACGGCAACGACGTCCTGGTGGGACTCGCGGGCAACGACACGCTTGCCGGCGGCGCTGGCAACGACTTGCTGCTGGGCGGAGACGGCAACGATATCTTGAAGGGCGGAACCGGGAACGACGTGCTGTCCGGCGGACGCGGGGCCGACACCTTCGTCTTTGCCGAAACGCCGGGCTCTGCGAACGCGGACGTCATCGTCGACTACAGCTATGTCGAAGGCGACGTCGTCGACCTCAGCGCATTGCTGGATGCCTCGTTCGGGTCGGGAAGCAACCTGGCAGATTTCGTACGTCTCACGGTGTCCGGATCGAACATCGTCGTCGAAGTTGACACCAACGGCACTGCCGGTGGCCAAAACTTCCAGCAGGTCGCGACGCTGGAAGACTCCAACACGGCGGGCCAGGATCCTGTGAAGGTCTTCTTCGAAGGTCAGAACTGGGTTGTGACCGCCTAAACAGTGCGAAATGCTTTGCAATCAAAAGTCGGTGGCTGACAAATCGGCTGCCGGCTTTTTCTTGCCTGTGGCTGAGCTGCACGAGGCCAGTCGCGATTCGCTCACGAATCGCGCATTGCTGGGGATTATCCGTCGTCGGCGCGCCTATTTCAGGTCGAGGGAGCGTATACGTTTGCGCTCGCACACGTGCAGCCGACGAAGCAGGTGGGGGATCGAAATGACGAAGTGGCGCGTGGCTCTCGTGATGCTCGCAGCCGGGCTGTTCGCATTTCCTGCGTCCTCTTGGGCCGATATGGGCAAGGCGCCCGTAGGCGCGAAAGGCTACATCCTCGGCTTCGAAGGTGGATATCTCTTTCAGGATGGCCCCGAAGTCACTGGCCACGGCATCGTTCTCTCGCCGGGCGGCTCCACGCACGACGTCAAGGTGTCTCCGGAAGATGGCTACTTCGTCGGGGGCATGGTCGGCTACGACAACGGCACGCCTTATCTTTTCGGCTTCCACCGCGTGGAGCTCTTTCTGCTCTACGGTGAGGCCGACGACAGCGAGCGCGATCGGGCTCCGCCCCTGTCCGACATCGTTCTGAAGACGGTCGATGGCGCCATTCTTGGCAGCGGCGGCGGCCTGACTGGTAGGACGACTGTCGAGCGGAAGTCCTGGGAGTTCGGATTCCGCCTAGAGGATGACGACACCATCAACAGCACCACGACTGTCACGTGGGTCCTGTCACCTTTCATTCGCAACTTTGACGAGGACACGGACACGCTCGTGACCACGGCAACGTGCTGCGGAGGATGTTGCGAATTCCGGCGTGGCGCCGACGTAGATTCGTGGCTCTACGGCGTCTATGTCGCCGCGGAGCCCGAGACATGGCTCACGTCCAACTTTGCTCTTGTCGCGCGCCTGGGCGCTGGCATCTACGGCTACGATGCCGACGGCAAATTCCGCTCGAGTTCTACGGCAGTGGCGCCTGACCTCTTCGCGGCGCACGTATCCGACGGCGACTCTGGCGTCGGTTTTCGTGGATTGCTTGGCGCCGGTCTGAAGTTCAAGATTTCGTCGACGGCCCAGCTCGAAGGTTTCGCCGAGGCAGACTACTTTTCGGATGTTCCGACGGCGCATCTGACAAGCAACGACCCGAGCGGCGGGCTCGTCTCTCACGTCCAGTCCGACGATCTCTGGGAGCTACGCTCAGGTCTTCGTCTGACGCTGGGTCTTGGATCCTCTCCAAACTAATTTCGACGCAGAACGCCGATGGGGGATAGGCGGGGGCTAGCTACGGCAGCCCCCGTTTGATTTCACCTGCATATGCCCGCTCGAATGCTTCACTTTAGAAGCGCGCAGCGCGTTCTGATTAGGCCGGAAAAGGGTGAATCCTGCGCAGGATAGAGGACGTGTTCTTCCTGCAACCCTAGCTCTGAATCACATGATCCGTGGAGTGACCTCCTCGACGTGCGAGGGCGAATCACTGTTCGCTTGGCACACATTTCGACGCGCATTCAAGAGTCGGAATACCCCTAGGGGTGATGCTGACGGCTGACTTACCTGGCAAGGGAATGGAACCAATGACGCGCAAATTGGCACTTTTGTTGGTGGTAACGGCGTTGACCTGGTCAGGCAGCGCCTCTGCGGATGGCATGAACGCAGCGCCTGTGGCTGCCGCGGCGACTGGCTGCGGAACAGGGCCGTTCAACGGCTTCTATGTCGGCGCCGGTCTCGGCTACGGCCGGCACGACGCCGATATTACGGACAAGATTTACGGCGGGAAGTACGGTGACGACGACAGCAATTTCACCGGCGGCGCCTTCTGGGGCTACAACTATCAATGTGACCGCTGGCTGATCGGCTATGAATCCGACATCAACTTCCTGAACTCGTCGTCCGAAGACCACGTCGATACGATCTCGCTGAAGAGCGACATCGACTGGTACGGAACCTCACGGGTTCGGCTCGGCCTGGTCTCCAGCGACCGTGTTCTCTTCTACGCCACAGGCGGCTTGGCCTATGCCACCGTCGACCATCGCTTTAGCGACTCGTTCTTCTCCTTCTCGAGAAAGGACGACGACACGCAATGGGGATGGACCATTGGCGGTGGCGTCGAGTTCATCCACGCCGGCAACTGGACGGTGCGGGCCGAAAGCCTCTGGGTCGATCTGGGGAGCGAGACCGAGAACTACAAAGTCTCGTCGGACAGTTCATATGGTTGCTCGCAGGTTTGCCGGGCGACTGCAAAATGGGAAGACGACTTCTGGGTTGCGAGAGTGGGCATCGCATACAAATTCGGCGCCCGCGAAGAGGTTGCCCCTCTGAAATAGATATCTTCCAGCGCAAAGGCTGGAAAAGGGAGCCCTTGGGCTCCCTTTTTGTTTTTTGGTTTCCGTGTTTGGGGAACATTCGGGCGGGGCTGCATAATTTTGCCAACCGTTCGGAAATGGGGCGCGAAAAATGGGCGTATGCTAGCTTTGGTCTTTACCAGTGTAACGTTTCGGTACTGACGAAAAGGATATGCGGAAGTATCCATACGATACCTAGGGGCTAAGATCTTAGCTGGAGAGTACGATATGGCCTTCTGGAAATGCACGAAAGTTAAACCGAAACCCCCGCCGAAGCCCTGCAAGCCGCCAAAAGATTGCAAGCCCCCGAAGGATTGCAAACCGCCGCAGGAATGCAAGCCACCCAAGTGCGAAGTCAAGACCGACTGCGGTTACAAGCCGGATTACGGCTGCGAGGTAAAGATTCCCTGCCACCCCTCAATGGACGGTCAGCCGGCTTAATTGAGCGCACCAATAGCCGATCCAATCATCTAGCTGAGCGATGGGACGGCGCCACGATTACGGCCCGCGCCAAATGAAAATTGGCGCGGGTTCATAAATGCGAGTGAGTGAAAGATATGCTCGCATAATGGAAAAATAGGCTAGCCATAAAGTAAATAGAAGTGTCACGACATTTGGCTGTGGCGGTGCGCGTATAAAATAAAATATGGCGCGGAATTTGCTGAAGGCATTTCGTCGAATGAGCCCGAGGCTCGGTGCCAGCTATGTCAAATAGAAAAATTTCCGGAGTTCGCCCAACTCCCCCGCAGATGGCTGCGGTTCTGAGGGAGTGCCGCTCCGCATTTCGGACGGTGGCGGCCTTCAGTTTCGTCATCAATATTCTCATGCTGGCGACCCCGCTTTTCATGCTCCAGGTCATGGACCGCGTTTTGCGTTCGGGGCGAGTCGAGACCCTTGTTCTTCTTGCTCTCATCACCTGCGTGGCGATCTTGGTGATGAGTGTGCTGGACACGCTGCGCGCTTCGATTGCCATGCGGACCGGAGCTTGGATCAATGAGCAGCTGAGCCCTGTCTTCATCGAAACCGGCGTGCGGGCCGCCCTCAAGGGAGATCATGGCGGCGCGGAAGCACTGCGCGACCTTGGTGAGATCCAGAGCTTCATCGCCACGCAAGGCATGTCAGCGTTCTTTGATTCCCCGTGGGTGCCGATCTTTGTCGGGTTCATTTGGTTCCTGCATCCCTATCTCGGCACGGTCGCGCTGCTTTCGGCGCTTGCACTGTTCGCGCTCAGCCTCGCCAACGAATGGATGACACGAGCGCCGACGCAGGCAGCCCACACGGCGCAGACAGAGGCCATGCAGTTGGCGGATGTCACCATGCGCAACGCCGAGGTGGTGCGCGCGATGGCGCTTTTGCCTGCCATGATGGCACGCTGGCGCATCGTCAACGCGGATGTGACGGCCGCTTACCAGATGGCCGGCGAAACGGCTGGACGTATCCTGTCTCTGACGAAGTTCGTGCGGTCGTTCGTTCAGGTCGCGATTCTTGGCGTTGGCGCGTGGCTCGTGGTTCAGAATGCCATCACGACCGGCGCCATGATTGCGGCGGCAATTCTGCTCGGCCGCGCCTTGGCCCCTGTGGAGATGGCGATCGGCGGCTGGAAAACATTCGTATCCGCGCGTCTCGCTTACGGCCGTCTCTGCGAGCATTTGACAGAGTATCCGCCCGAGGTTCGCCATCCGGCCTTGCCGCAACCGGAGGGGCACGTGAGCGTCGAGGGCCTGAGCTATGCCGCGCCGAACAACGGCCCGATGCTGCTCAAGGACATCTCGTTCGACATCCGGCCAGGTGAAGCTCTCGCTATCATCGGCCCATCCGGTGCGGGTAAGAGCACGCTTTGCCGGCTCCTCGTCGGTCTCACGATGCCCGCAGAAGGTGCCGTGCGCCTTGACGGGTCCGACCTCCGGCATTGGCAGTCGGATGAGCTGGGGCGCTACATCGGCTTCCTGCCTCAGGATGTGGAGCTGTTCCCCGGCACAGTGCAGGACAACATCGCGCGCATGTGGGCGGGTGACGACGAGGCCGTTGTCGATGCGGCAGTCCGCGCGCGTGTGCATCCTCTGATTCAGCGGCTCCCCAACGGATACGCTACGTGGATTGGCGATGGTGGCATCCGCCTTTCGGGCGGGCAGCGGCAACGCATCGGCCTGGCGCGGGCGGTGTTTGGTGAGGCGCGTGTCATCGTCCTCGATGAGCCAAACGCCAATCTCGATCAGGCCGGCGAATCCGCCCTCGCCGATACGCTGAAGGATTTGAAGCGCCGCGGATGCACGCTCGTCATCGTCGGGCACCGGCCCTCGACGCTGGCGCAGGCCGACAAGGTCCTGGTTTTGAACAACGGGGCCATGGCCATGTATGGAAGCCGCGACACGGTCCTGAAGGCTTGGAGCGAAGCATCCGCCAACACAGGGAATGCCGACGCCGTGCCGATGCGTCGTCCCGGCAGTTTGGCAAACGCGCTAACGCGATCTGCAGATCATCAAATCGAGGCGGGCGCGTCATGAACGCACTCACGGTCATTTCCGGCGACCAGGGCAAAGCACTGATCGAGGCACCCGATTGGAGTCCGGCTGCGGAAACGCCGAGCCTTTCCGAGTACGTGGGACGCCCGGCGCGAACCGGCTACGCGCTGATCTTCCTCTTTGTCTTCGGATTTGGCGCTTGGGCGGCAACCGCGCCGCTGGCCGGTGGCGCAGTCGCTCCGGGCATCGTAAGCCCGACGAGCAACCGCAAGACGGTGCAGCATCTGGAAGGCGGCATCGTCCGCGAATTGAAAGTGCGCGAGGGTGAGACCGTCGCCGCCGGGCAGCCTCTCATCGTTCTCGACCCCATTCAGTCGAGCGCGACCTACGAAGCTCTCATGGGCCAGCGTCAGTCTCTGCTCGCGCGCAGTGCAAGACTCGATGCAGAGAAGAGTGGTGCGGAAAAGCTGCAATTTCCGTCTGAGCTACAAGTCGACGGCCATTTGAGTGCGGTCGCTGCGTCCCAGCAGCAGATCTTCCTGTCTCGTCGCGCCACCCATCAGGCACGCAAGAATGTGCTCGCCAAAAAAGTCGAGCAACTCAACGAGCAAGTGGCAGGCTTGACGGCTCAGGCCGAGAGCACGCAGACCCAGTTGGGCTTCATTCGCGAGGAAGCAGCAGGAAAGATCGCTCTCGTGAACAAGGGTCTGCTCGCCAAGCCGGAAGCACTGAGGCTGCAGCGCGAGGAAAGCGCGCTGGTGGGACGGCACAGTGAGTACATGTCGGAAATCGGCAGGGTGCGTCAGCAGATTGCCGAGACCGAGCTGCAGAGTTTGAGTCTGGACGCCGAGCGGCTGGACGAGGTGACGGCCGAGTCCGACAAGGTGCGCCTCGATCTGGCCGATCTCGGAGAACGCCTGCGCGCAAGCGCAGACGTGCTGAAGCGGACTGTCATCACTGCGCCCACAGGCGGCACCGTCATCAACATGCGGGCCAAGACCCTTGGGGGAGTCGTCCAGCGTGGCGAGTCCATTCTCGAGATCGTGCCCACTGACGATGCGCTGATCATCGACGCGCACGTCTATCCGAACGACATTAACCGCGTGCACCCCGGTCTCGTGGCGCAGATCCACCTCTCGGCCTATTCGAGCCGCGTGCTTCCCCGCATTGAAGGCCGTGTCAAGTCGGTGTCGCCGGATCGCGTCACCGACCCCAGTGGCCAGCAGGCCTACTATCTGGCTCGGGTTGAGGTTGATCGGGAAAAGCTCAAGAAGGACGCCCCGAACGTCGAGCTCATCCCGGGTATGGCGGCTGAGATTGTCATCGTCGCGGAGGAGCGGACGTTGCTGCAGTACCTCTGGCAGCCGATCGAAGCCGCGCTCCGCCGCGGCATGCACGAGAGTTGAGCGGTTACGGTCTCGCCGCCTGAACAAAAAAGGGTGTTCGCCTCCGGTATTGGCCTTGGATGCGCGCGACACGCAGAATCTGTAGAATGCGCTTGCAACAGTCGTTGATCCAAGGTGCGATGGACGCGCGCGTCGGCTCATGGCATGAGCATCGTGTCGGCGACAGACGCAGGCTTGCATACGGGCTATGATAAGTGCCGGGTAAGCTCGAACTGATTTCATCAGTGTTGCAGCCAGTGGGAGGCTTGTCCCGTATTGAGAGCTTGGAACCACGAGAAGAAGCCTATCGATGGGCGGTCGAGCAAAAAGTCCAGTTGGTAGCGCACTTGCGGTTGCCCTGCGCAATTTCGGCATTGAATCCCGAACGGATCTCAAGATCGGCTTTTTGGCTCCCTTGACGGGCCCGCTTAAGGCATGGGCGGCGCCGGGGCTGAACGGAAGCAGCATCTGGATCGATCGCGTGAACGCCGCTGGCGGCGTCAAGGTCGGCAATCGGCGGTACATGCTCGAACTGGTCCAGTACGACACCAAGTATCAGCCGGATCTGGCTTTGCGCGGCGCCCGGAAGCTCATTGTCGAGGACGACGTCAAGCTCATCCTGATGATCGGTGGCGACGACCTCAGTCCCGAATTGCGCCGGCTCATCAGCCAGCAGCGCATGCTTGTCTCGACTTTGCTGCCGAGCGACCTCACGCCCGATGCACCTACGTTGGTCGCGCCGAGCGAGGTGCATCCAATCTACAACGTCACGGGAGTCGAATGGCTAAGGCGAAACAAGCCGCATCTCAAGACGGCGGCCATGTGCGCTCAGAAGGACCTCCTTGGTCTGCCATCGATGGCGACCTACCGCGCCGCTTTCGAGGCTGCGGGTATCGAGCTGGTGGCCGAGAAGCTGTTCGAGCCCGACAGCGTGGACTTTGGCCAGGTCGTCGAGGAGATGATGGCCCGGAACCCCGATATCTTGTGCTGGGATACGGCCTATGAGCCGTTTGTGCATGAGCTGACGGTCGAGGCCTTCAAGCGCGGGTTCAAGGGGCAGCTCCTGTCCTGCACGTGCGACAACTATCAGGAGCTAATCCGGCGCACGAGCCCGGAATTCATGGAAGGATTCGTCTTCCAGTTCCCGGATTTCGATGATCCCAAGCTCAACGAGCCGCAGGTGAATTTCGAGGACCCCGGCGAATTCTACGATGAGTTCTGCAGACGCTTCCCGGGCGAGTGGAGCGCCGTGTCCTGGGAGTACGCCTCAACGCTTGAGCTGTGGAAGAACGCCGTACAGCGCGCGCGTACGTTCGAACCGTTCGCCGTTCTCGCCTTCATGCGTGTGGGTGGCGTCGGTCATCACGCCTTTGGAGAGGCGATCTGGTGGGGCAAAGACCTGTTCGGCATCGACAATGCGCTCGTGGGCGATTGGCCGGTGGTTGCCATCGTCGATGGGCGTGCGCGCATACAGGAATACGGCTCGATCATCGACTGGTGGAACAGCCATAAGTCCGTGCTCATCAAGCACATGCGCGCGCTTGACCTGATGTGGGACCAGCGCGAGCACCAAGCGGCCGCCTCGTCGTAGTCACCACTACCAAAAGTCACGACTCGGCGATCATGTCCTCGTGCGTGCTCGCGATGTGCAGCTTGATAAGCTCCACGGCCGTCTCCACGTCCCGGCGTGCGATGGCATCGTGAAGGGAGCGCAGCAGGAGCTGCACGTCACGTATCTTTCCGGGCGTGAACATCTGTCGGCGCCCTGCGGCCCATTGAGGCTGGCGGCGAACCTCGTTCAAGATCGCGTACATGGCGACGATCAGCGAATTGTGCGTTCCACGCGCGATGACCATCATGAATTCATCTTCGAGCGCGGCAAACTCATCGGCTTCCGTGACGATGGATTCGAGGCCCGCCAATTGGCGGCTGAGTTCGGCGAGATCTCGCGTCGACATGTAGAGTGTCGCGAGGCGCACCATCTCCGGCTCCAGAATGGATTCGGCGATGTTCATGGCAAACGGGGAGGCGGTCTCGGCGATCTGATCGATATTGATCGGGCCGGTCTGGGCAGGGGGGCGGGTCTGCGGCAGCGCGTTTGCAGGCTTGCGATAGGAAACGAAGGTTCCGCTGCCGGCTCGTCGTGAAACGATCTCGTAAACTGCTAGGAAGTCCAGCGCTTGACGGATTGTAGCGCGTGTTCCCTTGAACTCGACCGCGAGGTCCCGCTCAGCCGGAATGCGCGTGCCAAAGGGATACTGGCCGGCGGAAATACGCGCGAAGATGCGCGTGGCGATCTCCTTCACCTGCGGCGTCACGAGGGGATGGCGCGAGACATCGCTGATCCAGGGCGGAACATCCATCTCTAGAGTTTGGTTCATTGAGGTGCCTTGTGCCTGGACGATGAGTCGGGAACGTGATTGTAGCCGTTCGAATTTGCTTCGTGGCGCAGTAGTCCGGGGCTGAAAAGAGCCGTGAGCGCAAACGCCGTTTCCATGCGGTGGCAGTCTTCCGACAAGGCCTCCGACATCGAAGGACGACGCTGCTTGAAATCCGCGACCTTCTCCACCGCGTATGCAGGTGCCCCATCGTCGTCGGCAGCCCAGGCGAGCAAGCGGATCTCAGGGGCCCCTGCGCCAAGGACGTCGGCCAGCACGGACGCGAGCGCCTGCCGGGCAGCTTCGATTGCCGCCGAACTTGGCCGCTCGTCGCGGGTGAAGAGCCGATTGAAGCGAGTGATCGCCAGTGCTGCATCGCACAGCCGCGCGTAACGCTTCCGGCGCGCCTCTGTGAAAGACGTGACATTCCCTGACGCCAACCGGAAGTGAAACGACGAACTCGTTCCGACGAGCGGAACATCGAGGGTCGGGATACGCTCGTCCAAGGCAATCCAGGCCTGCTCTGCCGTTTGAAAAGCCTGGTCCGCAGCGCGTCGCTGACTGAGCAGCAGATGAGCTACCCCTGCGTTTGAGCGAGCGGTTCCGTTCCGTGGATCTGAGGGACATTCGGCTGCGAGGCGGTCCGCGGCCCGAATCCAATGCCTGGCCGTCTCCTGAAACCGCGAAGCGCCAATCGCCTGAAATCCAGCGATTGTCTCGGCCTCCCAATCGGCTGTCTTGCCCATCATCTCTGAGCCTTAGCGCGTGTACGTCATTCAGTTTTTCAATGACCATATAGAAAACAATGAAAATTTTCAACCAATAATGACCAATTGTGCCCAATGTAGCTTTGCAGGTGCAGCATTCGCCATAAGGCCAAGAAAGTCCACATGATTAGCCATTGTGCAGTTGCACAAAGAACGAACAACATTTCTGAAATTTCAATTTTTGGGCTTGCGAGAGAAAATTGCGGTCATAAGATGATCAGCGTTGGGCCTTAGTGGTATAAATTGGTTTTAATTGGTCGTTGAAAAAATAAGCGCTTCAAAAGGCGCAGGCCACTCAGTCCAGCACCCGTTCTCCTGCTTACGGCTCCGCCCCTTCAAGAGCGGACCGCAGGGGGCGGAACCAAGAAAAAGGGAATGGGACGTGAACTGAAACTGGCTTGGAGGCAACGATGGTGCAGGGAACTTTGACGGCGGATGGGCTAGATGCCTCATCCGGTCAACTCGTAAGGGCTATCGACTGGAAAGGGGCATTTTGGGTCGCAAGTGGCGTTCCAGCTCTGGTTTTGTTTTCGATTGGCGGCATTGCCGGCGTGGCCGGTAAAGTCGCCTTTCTTGTATGGACCGTCTCAATGGTCATGGGCCTTATTCAGTCGTTTACATACGCTGAAATCGCAGGCCTCTTTCCGAACAAGTCTGGCGGCGCATCCGTTTATGGTGCCGCGGCATGGGTTCGCTATTCCAAATTGATCGCCCCGCTTTCGGTTTGGTGCAACTGGTTCGCCTGGACCCCCGTGCTCTCCCTCGGCTGCTCGATCGCAGCGGCCTATATCCTGAACTCTCTCGCGCCCATTCCGCCGGCTGATGCACCGCAAGTGGTCGCCTGGATGAGCGCAAACGCATCGTCCATCGCGCAGGACTCACCCCGTGTCGTCGAGTGGTTGGCGGCGAACCAGGGTAAGTCGGCGGTTGATGCCGTCCAGGCACTCCTGTCCGCCGATGCGGTCGCAGCGCTCACTCCTGCCATCCGCAACTGGGCGCTCTTCCACGGCACGCTCGGTCCGGTTTCCTTCTCGTTCAACGCCGCGTTCTTCATCGGCGCGATCCTGATGCTGATCACCTTTGCCATTCAGCATCGCGGCATTCTCGGCACTGCCAACGTACAGAAGTTCATCGGACTGGCCGTCATCGTTCCGATGTTTATCGTCGGTGTCATTCCGATCATCACCGGCCAGATCGACTGGTCGAACTACACGCCGATTCAGCCTTTGAAAGCGGCCTACGCTCCCGAAATGGGCGCATGGGACATTCCGGGCTGGACGCTGATCCTCGGTGCCATGTTCATCGCCGCGTGGTCGACGTACGGCTTTGAGACGGCCGTCTGCTACACGAGCGAGTTCCGCGATCCCGGTCGCGACACGTTCAAGGCCATTTTTTACTCCGGCCTTCTCTGCCTCGTACTCTTCACGCTTGTGCCGTTCACGTTCCAGGGCGTGCTCGGTCTTGACGGAATGCTGGCACCGTCCATCGTCGATGGCTCCGGTGTGGCGGAGGCCATGGGTCAGATGGTTGGGCATGGCGGCTGGGTCACCAGCCTGCTGGTCATGATGATGATCCTTGCTCTCATGCTGTGCCTCATGACGGCAATGGCAGGCTCCTCGCGTACGCTCTACCAGGGCTCGCGCGACGGCTGGCTGCCGCGCTACCTGAGTCACGTCAACTCGCACGGCGCGCCGACGGCGGCCATGTGGACGGACCTCTGCGTGAACCTTGCCTTGCTGGCGATCGCCTGCGCCGACGCGACGAGCTTCTTCTTCATCCTCGCCGTGTCCAACTGCGGTTACATCATCTTCAACTTCCTCAACCTGAACTCGGGCTGGATCCACCGCATCGATAACGCGGACGTCCATCGTCCCTGGCGCGCCCCCACGTGGGTGATCGCGGTGGGTACGCTGTTGGCCTTCGTCAACGCTGTGTTTATGGGCGCAGGCGCCAAGGTGTGGAACCCGATCGCTCTCTGGGCCGGTCTCTTCACCGCGTTCTTGATCATCCCCGTGTTCTGGTTCCGCCACTACGTCCAGGACAAGGGTGTGTTCCCTGCGCAGATGCTGAGCGATCTCGGCCTCACGCAGGCGGACCTCAAGCAGCGCAAGGCCGGCATGCTGCCGTACATCACGCTGGCGGCGGGTCTAGCCGTTGTCCTGGTGTCCAACTGGATCTTCCAGCTGCCCGGCTAAGCAGAGCGGGAGCGGCCGGGGGTTCCTCCTTGCCCTGGCCGCTCCCATCAATCCCGACAACTACGCCTTCTCGGAATTGAGGTGACATGTACAGCGGCATCAAAAGCAGGCCGATCTATCCAGGTCTGAGGCCAGATCCGAACGCCCGCATCAATTTGATTGTGTGCGATCGTGACGGAGCCGAAGCGGTTGTCGAGCTGTTCGCGCGCGCGGACGAGAAGTTCGCCAAGTGCAGCACAGTCATACTCGCGGATGATGCGCGCAGCGCTGAAAGCAGCGGTCTTCTTCAACGGCTGCAGCCGGCGACTGTCGAGGTAAAGGCCGATCTTCCTGCTGCAATCGAACGGCTGAAAGCAACGTTGGCGTCGGCCTCGATGGGGATGCGGCTCTACGCGGCTGGCACAGAGCCACTGATCGGCTCGGTCGTCCAGGCCGGCATCGAGAATTCTATCGATCCTCTGTCTGTCTATACCGAGCATCGGGGCTCGCTGATGCGGCGCGTTCAGTGCGTGCATTGCAAAGGAATGATCGAGAACGTCACTACGAACCCGGTGAAGTGCGCCCATTGCGGACTGCTCCTGCTCGTTCGTGACCATTATTCCAAGCGCCTCGCCGCCTTCCAGGGCGTCTGCATCAACGCCGAAGATCCGCATGAAAGCCCAGAACCGAAGGTAGAATTTCAATGACCGCATCGTCTATGCGCCGTGTTCGCGTGGCTGAAGTCGAGCCGGTTACAAGCCGCATCAAGCGATTTCGCCTCGTCAGCGCTGACAGCACGCCTTTGTCGGAGTTTTCCGGCGGCTCGCACATTACGGTTGCGATGCACGCCAGGGATCGAACGATCCGCAATCCCTATTCGCTGATGGGATCCCCGGCCGACACCTCGAGCTATCAGATCAGCGTTTTGAAGTGCGACCCGTCGCGCGGCGGCTCCAATTTCATGCATGACAACGTTTCCGTCGGCACGGAGCTGGAAATCGGCGATCCGCTGAATCTGTTTCCGCCGGTCAAGCTCGCGCGCAAGCACGTCCTGGTGGCTGGCGGTATCGGCATTACGCCGTTCATGTCGATGATGAGCGAGCTCGAGAAGCTCAATGTGGACTTCGAACTGCATTACGGCGTGCGCTCGCTCGAGGACGGCGCCTACTGCAAGCTGCTCGAGCAGCGCTACGGATCCCGCATCCACATCTACCTCCAGGACAAGGGGCAGTTCGTGCCGCTGGAGCGCGTGTTGAGCAATCAGCCGCTCGGCTCTCATGTCTACGTCTGCGGTCCCAAGGCCATGATCGAGTGGGTGTTGCGCACGGCATCGCTGGCCGGATGGCCAACGGAGAACGTCCACTCAGAGCAGTTTTCTGCGCCGCCTGCGGGCAAGCCGTTCAAAGTTAAGCTCGCGCGGTCGGTGCGCGAAATTGCAGTCGGAAGTCACCAGAGCATCCTCGAGGCGCTGGAGCAGGCTGACGTCAATCCGCCGTTCCTGTGCCGCGGCGGGGCGTGCGGGCAATGCGAGCAGACCGTCATCGCCTGTGACGGCTTCATCGAGCACAACGACCATTTTCTGAGCGAAGCGGAGAAGGCGTCAGGGCGAAAGATCATGATCTGCCTTTCGCGCATCTCCGGCGACTCCATAACGCTCGACCTCTGAGCAGCAACTCCGAAGCATCTCTCCAGGAGATCCGAAATGGTTCTGGCATTTAAAAATGAGACGTTCCGGGACGACTTCACGTTCTCGAACAGCCTGGCGGCCATTAGCCGCTTTCCGTTCCCGTTCCACGAAGACAAGTACATGTATGCGGTGAACATCGAGCCGCATACCGCTGGTCCGAAGGGCTCGGTCTACGAATTCCCTATCGACATCGACGAGCATTACGTGTCCGAGATGCGCGACAGAGCGATGGTTCTCGATGCCGACCCCGGCCGCTGTCAGGCACTGCCCCATATGATGACGGCGCAGTGGGATATGCTTGAGCTGCTCATGACGTCGATGGCGGCGAGCTATCCTGAGCATTTCACACTGACGCGCGATGGCGCCCATTGGCACTGGATCAACCGTCCGCTCGGAATCGATCAGAAGTTTACGTTCGGCGATGTGTCGACGCTTCCCTACCAGCCGATGGAGTACATCGGCCGTCAGTGTCAGGGCGACTTCTCGATCCAGGATCAGCGCGACGGCCAGCTCTATATGGATGCGGGCATCATCACCACACAGGCAGACTGGTCGCTGGATTTCGACATTGGCATGAACTTCTTCGAGTGGCACGGACCCGTCCCGCTTGCGCACGAAAAGGGGGTCTTTGATCGCGCACTCAAGTTCCTTCTCAACCTCCAGGTCGGCCATCCGGTCCGGCGCCTCAACTGGACCATGACCATTAATTCGCGCCTCGATACGAGCCCGGAGAACTATCACAAGTGGGGCACCGACCGCCTGACGGTCACCCCCGAGAACGTCGGCGACAAGGTTCATCTGCGCGTCGAGCTGCAGGGGCTGTTCCGCCTGCCGCGGTCGAACGCCATTCTGTTCTCGATCCGCTGCTACCTCATAAAGATGAGAGAGCTCGTAACGGTGCCGAAGTGGGGGCGTCGCTTCCCGCGCGTCCTGCAAACGCTGCCGAACGAGCTTGCCGAATACAAGGGCCTGACGCGCTACCGCCAGACCACGCTCGATTGGCTCTCCAAGTACGACGACGGTGCGCCGACGTCGCCCGGCGGAGGGCCAGACTGAAAACAACACGACGAACCAAAACCAATCACAAAGAAACAGAACCAATAATGAGGAGCGTCCCATGGGACTGAGCAAGGAAACAAGACAGTCTGTTCTCAATGATCGGCACATCGCGCTCGGCGCGGACATGACGAGCACGTCATGGAACGATATGCCGATTCCGCAGAACTACAGCACCGATCCCTATGACGAGGTTGCGGCGATCCGCTACCGCGCCGGCTTGATCGAGGTGACGGCGCTCAAGATGCTGAACGTCTCGGGGCCGGATGCGCTCAAGTTCCTGAACTATTTCCTCACGTCCGATGTTTCGAAGGCCAAGACGGGCGACTCTCACATCTCGAACATCGTCAACGAGGAAGGCGCTCTGATCGACGACGTCCTCGTGTACGTCGATGGCCCGAATGAGTTCCGCCTGTCTCACGGCGGCGGCGCTTTGGAGGAGGCCCTGCCGGCGGTGGCGTCGAAGTTTGACGTCAGCGTCAAGCGCGATAACGACGTGCACATTCTGTCGTTGCAGGGTCCGGTAGCGCTCGACGTGCTCGCTCCGCACACGCAGATGAATCTTGCGGGTCTCCCGTACTTCCAGCACCAGAAGACGACGTTGTTCGGCAAGCCGGTCAGCATTGCACGCGGCGGTTACTCTGCCGAGCGCGGCTATGAAGTCTTCTGCTCGGCTGCGGATGCGCACTTCATTTGGGACAAGATCCTCGAAGCCGGAAAGGACAAGGGTGTAATCCCGGTCTCCTGGTCGTCGCTCGACATCGTGCGCGTGGAAGGCGGCCTGCTGTTCTTCCCGTTCGACATGACGCACGGCGATACCACGCCGTGGGAGGTCAAGGCCGACTGGACCATCGATCTTTCGAAGCCGGACTTCATCGGCAAGAAGGCCGTGCAGGCGAGCAAGGGCAAGGAGCGTTCATTCATCACGGGCCTTGAGGTCGAGTGCGATCGCGCAATCGAGCCCCTGTCCAAGATCACCGCCAACGGCAAGGAAGTCGGTGTCGTAACGAGCACGACCTACAGTAAGCATCTGATGAAGTCGCTCGCGATGGCACAGATCGAGCCAGGGTCCACCAAGCTCGGAACGGAACTCGTAATTCACGACAAGGGCGAGTGGCCGGCCGTGGTGGTGAAGATGCCGTTCTACGACCCGATGCGGCTCCGTACGCATCCCACGAAGTAAGACAACGCACTGCCCGTTTTCGTCGTGTGAGGCCGGCTCATCGAGTCGGTCGTCGCCCCGGCTTGCGCGGGCCATCCCCGACATATCCAAACGTGAAAGGAAGAAATATGACACAGCGCATTGCGGTTATTGGAGCCGGGCCCAGCGGTTTGGCCGTTTTGAGAGCTTTCGAAAGTGCCCGGCGCAAGGGAGCAGCCATTCCTGATATTGTCTGCTACGAGCGCCAGAAGGACAGCGGCGGCATTTGGAACTACACGTGGCGCACGGGCACGGACGAGTACGGCGAGCCGGTGCATGCCAGCATGTATCGCTATCTGTGGTCGAACGGCCCGAAGGAGTGCCTCGAGTTCGCCGACTACTCGTTCGAGGAGCACTTCGGCCGCCCCATTCCATCGTTCCCGCCGCGCGCCGTGCTGCATGATTACATCAAGGGCCGCATCGAGCGGAACGGCATCTCGCACTATATCAAGCTGAACCACGCGGTCCGTTGGATCTCCTACGATGCCAAGACCGAGAAGTTCACCGTCACCGTAAAGGACTTGGTTCAGGACACCCTGACGTCCGAAGAGTTCGACTATGTGTTCTGCGCGAGCGGCCATTTCTCGGTGCCGCAAATCCCGGAATTCCCCGGCCTCGCCAAATTTCCGGGACGCGTTCTGCACTCGCACGATTTCCGCTCGGCCGACGAGTTCGCCGGCAAGGACGTGCTGTGCGTCGGCGCGAGCTACTCGTCGGAAGACATCGGCATTCAGTGCTACAAGTATGGCGCCAAGTCGGTGACGTTCTCCTACCGCACGCGACCCATGGGCTTCAATTGGCCCGAGAACTTTTCGGAGCGTCCTCTGCTCGAGAAGGTTGAAGGCAAGACGTGCTACTTCAAGGATGGCACCCAGAAGGAAATCGATGCCATCATCCTCTGCACGGGTTACCTGCATCATCACCCGTTCCTTGAGGACAGCCTGCGGCTCAAGACGCGTAACCGTCTCTATCCGCCGAGCATCTACAAGGGCATCTTCTGGTGGGGCAATCCGAAGCTGATGTTCATCGGCATGCAGGATCAGTTCTACACCTTCAACATGTTCGACGCGCAGGCATGGTATGCGCGCGACGTCGTTCTCGGCCGCATCAAGCTGCCGAAGTATGACGAGATGGCCGCCGACATCCAGAAATGGATCGCGTTGGAAGAGGCAGTAGAGGATCCCTCACAGGCCATCGACTTCCAGACGGAGTACGTGCGCGATCTGATCGCCCCGACGGACTATTCGCGCCTCGACGTCGACGGTGTCGCCAAGATGTTCAAGGAGTGGGAGCACCACAAGATGGATAACATCTTGACCTATCGCGATCAGTCGCACCGGTCTTTGCTGACTGGAACGGTGGCGCCGGTGCATCACACGCCGTGGATGCGGGCGCTCGACGACTCGATGGAAGCCTTCCTCAACCAGCCCGAAACCAAGGTGGCTGCGGAGTAAGGCGAACATCGGCAAAGAACGTGCTGGCCGTGCCAGAGGGCGCGCGGTCAGCACACCGCCGTTGATCGGAACGCGAGGAATTCATGAGCGCTACAATTCTGACTTCGCCCGTGCGGCCGAAGCTTTTCGTGCCGGGCCAGGCGTCGCTCGAACCGGGTATCGAGCGATATGTCTTGAAAGGCGGCGGCACAGCGGCCTTTGAAATAGACGCAGGAGATCGCATCGAGCTGGCTTCTTTGGAAGGCGGGCAACCTGTTGAGGTTGCGGTCTTCGGCAGCAAGGGCGAGAGCGATCTCGGCGCGCTGGGCCTCAAGGGTTCGGCAAAGCCCGAGGGAATCCAGCAGGCGCTGGTAGCCAATACCGAGGATGCCGGGCGCGTCCGCTTCGGCCTCTACCGCCGCGGGCTCGATCTGGGTCGCGTGAAGGCCGCGCGCCTTCTGACGCGCGACGCCGGACCGGGTGAGATGATCGCGCTCGAAGCCGAGCGCAGTGCATTCATCGTGTTCGGCGCGCCTGCGGAGCCGATGGTGATCTGGGATCAGACACCCCCGAGCGACATTCTCATCTTCATTCAGCGCGCGAACCCGCGCCTGCTCAACACGGCCAGGCTTCCCGATCCGCTCGCCGAGCCGCGACTGGACATCCGCGTCAATGTTGCGAGTGCCGAGAAGTTCGAGGTCTACGAGGGTGAGTACATCCAGATCGTCGACGTCCAGGGACGCCAATGCTCGGACTTCCTGGCCTTCAATCGCAAGGCGCTCGACGAAGGAAAAGAGCAGGGCCTCGACTCCACGACGACGCGCACGATGAACGGAGCCGCGTATCCAGTCCCGGGCTTGCACGCCAAGTTCTTCGACAAAGATCGCAATGCACTGGTCGAGATCGTGCAGGATACGGTCGGCCGCCACGACACCTTCAACCTCGCGTGCACCACCCGCTACTACGAGGACATGGGCTACTTCGGCCATCCGAACTGCACGGACAACTTCAACACCGTGCTGAAAGAATACACGCCTATCGACTCACTAAGCGGCTGGCCAGCCATCAACTTCTTCTACAACACGAACGTCGATTGCCATAACCACATCTGGTCCGACGAACCCTGGTCGCGACCGGGCGACTACGTCGTTATGCGCGCCCTGTCGGACCTCGTGTGCGCGGCTTCCTCTTGTCCCTCGGACATCGACGCCTCCAACGGCTGGCGCCTCACCGAAATACAGGTGCGGGTCTATCCCAAGGACACGCCTTTCAAACGCTCGATCGGATACAGAATGTCACCAGACGCCCCCCTTCAGCTCACGCGCGAAAGCGGTTTCCATCCGCGCACGTCCGCGCTCACCCGCGCCTTCGGCGAATACCGCGGCTTCTGGGTGCCGCATCACTTCGCCAATGCGGGCGCGATCGAGGAATACTGGGCCTGCCGCGAGAAGGCAGTCATCATGGACCTTTCGCCGTTGCGCAAGATGGAGGTGCTGGGCCCTGACGCCGAGCAGTTCCTGCAGGGCATCGTTACGCGCGACGTGCGCAAGCTCTCCGTCGGCCAGGTGTTCTACACGACCATGTGCTACGAGCACGGCGGCATGGTCGACGACGGCACGCTGTTCCGTCTCGGCGAGAACAATTTCCGCTGGATCGGTGGCGATGACGCGAGCCTCATCTGGCTCAAGGAGCAGGCCGCGAAGTCCAACTACAACATCAACCTCAAGACTGCGACGTCGGAAATTCACAACGTCGCAGTCCAGGGTCCGAAGTCTCGCGACATCCTGAAACAGATCGTCGGAACACCTCCGGGCCGCCCCACCGTCGAAGAGGTGGGTGTGTTCCGCTTCACGGTCGGACGCATCGGCGGGACAGCGGGAATTCCCGTGCTCGTTTCGCGTACCGGTTACACGGGTGAACTCGGCTACGAGGTCTTCTGCCATCCCAAGGACGCGCCCGCGGTTTGGGATGCGATCATGGAGGTCGGCAAACCGCTCGGCTTGCAGCCGTTCGGCTTTGAAGCTCTCGATCTCGTCCGCATCGAGGCGGGTCTCGTCTTCGGCGGCCACGACTTCGACAGCACCACCGACCCCTTCGAAGCAGGCATCGCATTCACGGTGCCGACGAAGAAGGAGGAGGACTATATCGGCCGCGCCGCTGTTGAGAAGCGCCGGGCCAATCCGCTCCGCAAGCTTGTGGGTCTCGAGATCAAGGGCAACGAAAAGCCGTCGCACGGCGATCCGGTGTTCGTCGGGCGGGCGCAGGTTGGCATCGTGACATCGGCGATGCGTTCGCCCCTGCTCAAGAAGACGCTGGCCTTCGCGCGAGTGGACGTCACGCATTCTGCGCTCGAAACAGCGCTCGAAGTCGGCCGCCTGGACGGCATGCAGAAGCGCCTCAAGGCGACTGTCATTCCGTTCCCCTTCTACGATCCGGAGAAGAAGCGCGTCCGCATGTAAACCAGCATCACGTCACCTTCCCTCTCCCCCTCCGCGGTGTGTGCCCGCGGATACCTGAACACCTCACTCCGTGGGGTGTTCTTTTTTTTGGTAGATTGCCGTTTTCAAAGCCGCCGGTCTTAACCGTTCTAGCCGGAACACAGGGTAGGGAAGGTCCGCACTGGCAAAGTGGACCCCGATGAGGCATTCTTCCTAAAAAACATAAGGAAAAATTCCCGGGTGGAAGCCGTTAAGATCAGTCTGCGTTGTGTTGCTCTTGCCGCGCTCCTTGGCCTCGGAGCGTGCGATGAGCCGCGCTCGGAAGCTTACAGCCCGGAAGAAGGCAATAAGTTCAAGCCCGTAACCGCTGCCGTGGTTCCGGCTGAGATGGCCGCGAAAATCACGGGTATCGCCACGCTGCTGAGCCCCGACCCCCTCACGCAGCTCAACGCCGAGATCCGCGCCGCCGAAATCGCTCTGGGATTCAGCCGTCGGACTGTCGAGCGCTTCAAGGGAACGACCTCGCTCGGCGAGCATCGTCTCGACAATGCCGAGCGCCAAGCGGCAACGGACGCAACACAAGTCGCGCTGCTCGAGCTGAAGCTTCGCAACTCCTGGGGAGAAGAGGCCCCTTTCCTGGCAGCAGAGAACCGCCAGAAGCTGGTCGACGAGCTATCGTCGGGCAAGACGACACTGGTCCGTTTGGACTTCCCCCGCTCGGACGAGCGAGATCCGAAGAACGTGCGGATCGTGGCGCTCGGCGGTGGTGAGGAAACGGCTCTGACGTCCGTCTGGCCTGCGCCTTCCGGCAACCTGGCGATGCCAGGAACCTCGTTCTTCGGCATCATGCCGACCGGACCGGGCCTGCGGCCGGGCGATCGTGCGAAACTCAACGCGGAGCGCAGCACGACGACTGCAGGCGTCATTGTCCCCGCGTCGGCAGTCGTGGTATCGGCCGGCGACTCCTGGTGCTACGTCGAGACGGAGCCGGGCGAGTTCGAACGCAAGCGCATCTCGCTCTCCACCCCCGTCGCCGATGGTTACGTCACAAAGGAGTTCACTCCCGGCACAAAAGTCGTTGTCGACGGTGCCTCCGCGCTTCTGTCGCGCGAGGCGGATCCGAGTGCCTTCGAGGACGACGATGACGACGCGCCGCGCGCCAAGAAGCCTGCGCGGAAGACGCAGGAAGAGCCGGAGCATCAGGAGAGCGGCCCCCCTCTCGCCAGCTCGGACCCCGACTAGAGCCCGCCAATGGATGCACTGATCCGATGGTCAATCCGTTATCGTGTGGCCGTTGCGGCGATGTCCGTGGTCTGGCTCGTCGCCGGCGTGTTTTTCGCGCTCAATGCGCCGCTCGACGTCTTTCCTGAGTTCGTACCGCCCCAAGTCACCATCCAGACGGAAGCACCAGGCTTCGCTCCCGAGCATGTGGAGCAGATCATCACGCGCCCCATCGAGGCAGCGGTCAACGGCGCACCAGGCGTCGAGTCCATGCGATCGGAATCGGTCTACGGGCTTTCCGTCGTCCTCATCACCTTCTCCGATGACGTCGATCCCCTCACGATCCGTCAGGGAATTTCCGAGCGGCTCGCAACACTCACGGGCGAGTTGCCCGAAGGGGTGTCCCAACCGAAGCTCACGCCGCTGACGTCGAGCACCATGGACGTGCTCAAGTTCGGCCTGGTTTCGAATGTCGTCGACGCCTACACGCTCCGGGACATCGCGGACTGGACCATCAATCCGCATTTGCTTGCGCTTCCGGGCATCGCCCGCGTCACCGTTTACGGCGGTGCCGTCCGCCAGGTGCAGATCCAGCCCGACCTCGACCGGCTGACGGGCTTGGGCATCTCGCTGACCGAACTGATGGAGGCCGGAAAGGCCGCGGTTGCGCTCCGTGGCGGCGGAACGATCGACACCCCATCGCAGCGGATCACCCTCGACGCCCCGCCCCCGGCGCCCGACCCCGAGACGATTTCTCAGGCGCTCGTTACCATGCAAGACAATGTGCCGATCACGATCGGCCAGGTCGCCAACGTGACGATCGGACCCCAGGTTCCAATCGGCGATGCCACCATCATGGGCAAGCCCGGCGTGCTGGTGACGGTTTCGAGCCAGTTCGGTGCCAATACGCTCAAGGCCACGGCCGCGGTCGAAAACGCGCTGATGGATCTCAAGCCCGGGCTCGCCAAGCGCGGCATCGACGTCATCCTCCTCCATCGGCCCGCATCGTTTATCGAGCGCGCGCTCGGAAACCTGGAGCATGCCCTTGCGCTCGGGTCCACGCTCATTCTTGGTGTGCTCTACGCCTTCCTGCGAAGCTGGAAGGCTGCGCTGATCTCGTTCCTTGCCATTCCGCTTTCGCTGCTCGCAGCCATCGTCGTGCTGGCCGAATTCGGCCAGACGCTCAATACGATGACGCTCGGTGGCTTCGCGCTGGCGTTGGGTGTCTTGGTGGACGACGCCATCATCGATATCGAGAACATCATGCGCCGCCTTCGCCTCGCCAAGGCGGAAGGCCGCACCGACGACCTCGCGACGATAGAGGAAGCCTCGATCGAGATCAGAGGATCGATGCTGTACGGCACCCTTGCTGTCATCTTCGTCTTCCTGCCGATCCTGTTTGCGGGTGGTGTCCAGGGCCGCTTCATCGGACCGATGGCCCTCACATTCATCATTGCCGTCATCGCATCGATGGTGGTGGCCCTCACGGTGACCCCGGCCCTCTGCGCGCTTCTCCTTACCGGCGAGGAAACCAAGGAAACGCCGCGACTGCTTGAGCGCATGAAGGCGATTCAGGCCTGGTGCATGGACAGAGTGCGCAGGAGCTGGCGCGTCACGGTGGCGATGCTTGTCGCCGCTTCCGCCGCCGCCATCGCCGTTGCCCCCTATCTCCACAGCGAGCTCATCCCGCAATTCCGCGAAGGTCACTTCGTCATTCAGATGTCGACGGCGGCGCAAGGCACTTCGGTGGCCGATGTCGTCGCGACCGGCGTGCGCATCTCCAACGAGCTTCTGAAGCTGCCGTTCATCCGCGCCGTCGGACACCAGATTGGCCGGGCGGAAGCGGGCGAAGACACCTGGAGCCCTGACAAGAGCGAGTTCCACGTCGAGCTGACCGGCGAGCACGAGGAGACTGAGACGGAGGCGCAGGACAAGATCCGAGAGGTCCTCGAGAGTTTCCCGGAAGTCCGCACGGAGGCAATGACCTTCCTCGGTGACCGCATTAGCGAGAGCCTCAGCGGCGAGACCGCGCAAATGGTGATCAACCTCACCGGTCCGCAACTCGAAGCGCTCGAGACGGCAGCGGAGCAAGTCCAGAAAGCGATTGCGCCGATCGAAGGTGTCGAGGATCTGCGTATCCCGAGGGCCGCCAAGGTGCCGACCATTTCGGTCAAGCTGGATCACTCCGCCCTCGCGCGCTACGGCCTCACGGCACAGGACGCCCTTGACGCCATGCAGACGGCGTTCGCAGGCACCACGATCGGGCAGACCTACGTCGGCGCGCAGACCGTGGACGTTGTTGTTATTCTGGCGCCGAACGAGCGCGACCGGGTCGAGCAGCTCTCCAACTTGCTGATTGGCAACGCAAAGACACGCGTGCTGCTCGGCAACGTCGCGTCCATCACAGTGACAGATGGCCGTTCCAACATTCAGCACCAGGGCGCACAGCGCCGCGTCACCGTCAATTTCAACGGCTCGGCGGAGCGCTCGCTGCGCGATGCCGTTGCGGATGTGAAGGAGCGGGTCTCCGCGCTCGCCCTACCTGCAAACGTCTACGTGTCCTACGCAGGTCAGGCCGAGGAAGAGCGGGCGGGTCAGATCCGCTTGGCGCTCCTCACCGCTCTCAGCATCGGCCTCGTGGTCATCGTGCTCGCTCTTGCGTTCAAGCGCCGGGCGATGGCCGCCGTATTGCTGGTCAATGTTCCCTTCTGTCTTATCGGCGGCATGGCGGCGATTGTCGCCAGCGGCATCGGCCTGACGCTCGGAAGTCTCGTCGGTCTTGTCACCGTGTTCGGCATCGGCGCGCGCAACTCCGTGATGATGCTCGCCCATGTGGAGCACCTGGTCGACAAGGAAGGGCATCCCTGGTCAGCCGAGACCATCCATCTCGCGGCAGCGGAGCGATTTGCTCCCGTGTTCATGACCGCGTTGATGGCCGCGCTGGGTCTCGTGCCGCTGGCCTTGGGCCTCGGCCGCCCGGGCCACGAGATCGAAGCCCCGATGGCCATCACGATCCTGGGCGGCCTCACGTCGGCAACGTTCCTCAACCTCGTGCTGTTGCCGGAAACGCTGGTTCGCCTGCAATCCTGGTTAGGGCTTGGCCCCCAGGTGGGTAAAACGACCGCGCGTCCCCATCTGGCAAGGATCGAGCAGTAGAACGGAAAGCTTGAAACGATCTGGTCGCTAACCCTGGGGGAACTGCGCCCTGGAGGCGCACGTTTGGCCAAGGTGATTGCCGAAAGGTCGGCCGAAAAGAGGTGCCGAACCAATGTCGGCTTTGGGGTCCGCGGTTCGTCCTCTGCACAAGCTTCCGGCCCGGACGGTGCCGCAATGCGACAGTCTTCGGTTCCAAGCTCAACCGCACAGGAGAACGCACATGACCTACGTAGAAGGATTTATTGCTGCCGTTCCTGCGTCCAACAAAGAGGCTTTTAAGAAGCACGCTGCCAAGGCAGCCCCTTTGTTCAAGGAGCTCGGCGCGACGCGCGTCGTCGAATGCTGGGGTGACGATGTGCCGGAGGGCAAGCTCACGGACTTCCGCGGTGCAGTAAAAGCCGAGGAGGGCGAGATCGTTGTCTTCAGCTGGATCGAGTATCCGTCCAAGGACGTCCGCGATGCGGCGAACAAAAAGATGATGTCTGACCCCCGCATGAAGGAAATGGGCGCGACCATGCCCTTCGATGGCAAGCGAATGATCCTCGGTGGGTTCATGCCTGTTCTGGATGTGTGAATGTCACGTCGAGAGACATGACTGTGCGCTGGCCGCTCGGACGCCCCGGCCCTGCCAAGACCGCTGGAAGACAAAATCCCCGAACTACTTGAAGGACAAGGGCTGCACTCAAAAGAGCGGCCCTTACCTCTTGTGAGCATCATTTTGAACCCGACAAGCCATTCAAGATTTTGAATGGTCGTGCGGCCGGATCGTCTATTCCGTCGACGGACAAAACATGGTAAACGCAGCTGGTATGGTTCAGCGTGCGGAGGAATTGTCTATGCCCGAGTGCAGAGTAGTTTTCGAAAACCGAACCCCGGACTGGTGGCAAGTCAAGCTGGTTCAGATCGGCGCAAAGTTCTTCTTTAAGAGAGCCGACGGAAGCATTATTCGCGACTATCAGACTTCGAAATCGGTAAACCTATCGCCGGGCCAAACAGACGCTTTGCAGAGTGACGACCCTAGCGGCTGCGTGGGAGCTCTTTTCGCAGCACTCACGGTCCGCCAGCCAAATCAGCCAGATAAAATCCTCACTAAGAGCGACAGTACCAATCCCAACGAATGCGCGACCCAGTGGACGATATGCATTCAACCCGCAGGGGGCCTCGGACCATTCTCATCGATTGACGAAGCTCTAAAGTCAGAGGACGTCGAGATCGTGGTGAGACCGAACCCTGAAACGGAGAAGCAATAGCGTCGCTCGATATCCATGGGCTTAATGCGGCTGACAGTAGACATGGACTGACGTCGCTCCCGGCGTTGCCATACGGGCGCGGAGGAAAGAGCAGGCCGACAATAGGGATTGGGGGAGGCCAGGAAGGAGAAACAGCTTTAAGGCTGGTGCCGGCTGAGAGATTTGAACTCCCGACCAACGGTTTACAAAACCGCTGCTCTACCACTGAGCTAAGCCGGCGAACTGGCGACGGGCCGACGACTATCGGCCGGTACGAAGCAGTGCGCTCCTTTTATAGAAGTCCGCGGCGCGGAAAAAGACCCTTCGTGACGCGGCCCCAAGACACGGCCCCCGCACCTAGGCCTTGAGCGACCGCTCCCAGGCCAGCGCGTGGTTGACGATCAGGTCGAGATCTGCAAGGCGCGGTTCCCAGCCGAGCTGGCTGCGGATTTTGGACGAATCCGCCACGATGGCCTCCGCGTCGCCTGGTCTGCGCGGCGCGAGTTTGACCGGAAACGCGCCGCCCGAGGCCCGCGTAACGGCGTCGATGACTTGAAGAACCGAATAGCCGGACGAGTAGCCGCAGTTGAACACATCCGACTTGCCACCGGCGAGCAGGTGCTTGAGGGCGACCATATGCGCGGCGACGAGATCCGTAACGTGGATGTAGTCGCGGATGCAGGTTCCATCTGCGGTCGGATAGTCGGTGCCGAAGACATCCATCGAAGCGCGTTTGCCGAGTGCGGTCTCGCACGCAACCTTGATGAGATGTGTGGCGCGCGGAGTCGATTGTCCGGTGCGGCCTTTCGGATCCGCGCCAGCGACGTTGAAGTAGCGCAGGGCGACGTAACGGAAATCGTGTGCGAAAGCGGTGTCCGCCAGCATCAGCTCCGTCATGAGCTTCGATGTGCCGTAGGGCGAAACCGGTCTCAGCTCCGCTGTTTCCTTGACGGGAATCTCTTGCGGGTTGCCGTACACGGCGGCCGTCGATGAGAAGATGAAGGCTTTGACGCCCGTCTTCACCGCGACTTCGATCAGGTTGCGCGAGTTCGACGTGTTGTTGAGGTAGTACCCTAGCGGATCGGCAACAGAGTCCGGAACGACGATCGATCCTGCAAAATGGATGATGGCGCGAACGTCATGCTCGCCAACAACGCGCCGCACGAGATCCTGATCCCCGACGTTGCCCTCGATGAGGATCGCGGGTGGCGGAACAGCCGAGCGGAAACCCGTCGACAGATTGTCGACGACGACAACTTTTTCACCGGCGTCGAGAAGCGCCAGCACCATATGGCTGCCGATGTACCCGGCGCCGCCTGTTACAAGAATGCTCATAAGAGGCGCTTACCATGAATTCGTTTACAAACGGTCTTGCAGCGGGAAGGCTCCTTGAACGGAGCAGCGGGACGGACGATCAGAGCAATGATCCAAAGTTAAAGCAATATTATCCGTTCTGAGTTAGGGTGTTGGAGAAGTTTGCTCAGTTTGAGCTCGAGGAGTTTGTCATGCGTTCACGGGTTATTGCCCTGCTGGCGGCCGCAATCGGCATCGCCATGATCCCCGTCGCCGCCGAAGCGGGCCGCCGCGGTTGGCAGGATGTGTATTCTCCGTACTACCATCGTCACCTTCGGTCCGACGGGTACCTGGATCCCCACCGCTACCGGTACGAGCCGCGCAGATATTATCCCTACTACAACTCCGGCTACTGGCGCCCGACGTCGGAGCTGCGCCGTCGCGCCGCCTGCTGCCGGCCATTCGCGGAGCTGCCGCCGTACTATCAGGCTTGGGGTTACCCGAAGCGCTATAAGAGGTGGAACAGCCACTACCGCAGCTATCGCCGCTGGTAGGCTTCGCTCCCGCATGATGCTGAAAGCCGCGCTCGACGCGGCTTTTGGCTTTTTTCGGGCACCAGAACTCCGCGTTCATGCCCTATTCATGCGCCATATGGTTTGTTCCGAAAATGACCTTTCCTGCGCGATCTGCGTCGTCGGCGCCGAACGCGAGCTATCGAGACTGGGGGAGCTAACCCATGATGAAGAAGTTGATCAATTCGCTGATGGCGCTTGCCTTGATTGCCGGCGTTGCCGTCACATCGGTGCAGCCTGCAGAGGCACATGGACGAGGACGCGGCGTTGCAGCCGGCGTTGCCGCTGGCATCATCGGCCTCGGTATTCTCGGTGCTTACGCCAACGCGCGTGATCGCGACTATTATTATGAATCTCGCGAGCGCTGCTATCCCGGCCCCGAGGAGTGCGGCTGGAAGAACCGCCGCTGCTTCACCAACAGCTGGGGTGACACCGTCTGCCGCGGCGGCCGCTGGACCTGCTGGCGTCCCACGTACTGCGATTAAGTCGGTCGCATAGATTTGGAATGGAAGGCGGTGCCGGCAATCGGTACCGCCTTTCTATTTTCCTGCCGTCTTTCTCCGCGACAGCGCGGCCCAGTGCAGTGCTACGGCTGCAGCATTCGAGACGTTGAGGCTCGCAAGCGTATCAGCGGTGGTGATGGACACCAGGCTGTCGCAGGTCTGGGCCGTGAGTTCGCGCAGCCCTTTGCCTTCCGCCCCGAGCACAATCCCTGTCGGACCGTTGAAGGTCTCGTCCTCGAGGCGCGCGGGCGACGTCCCCTCGAGGCCAATGAGCCGGAAGCCGAGTGCCTGGAGTTCGAGCATCGTCTTGGCGAGGTTCTGAACTGGCAGCACCGGAATGAGATCGAGCGCACCGGACGCCGACTTGGCCAGCACGCCATTGAGGGGCGGGCTGTGCCGCCGCGTCATGATGAGGCCAGCCGCACCGAAGGCGGCCGCGGACCGCAGCACCGCGCCCGCGTTGTGCGGATCGGTAACGTGATCGAGCAGCACAAGCGGCCCCACGTCCGATGCGCGCTTCACGAGTTCATCGAAGCTCGGCTCGGGAAGGGGTTCGGCTTCGAGCAGCAGTCCCTGGTGGACCGTGTCCTCACCCAGGAGGTGGTCGAGGTCTCCGGGTGTCGCGCGATCGATGAGCACGCCCTTGGCCGCTATCACGTCCGCCAGCCGCCGCTCGGCATTTTCGGTGGCCAGGAGCCGAATGACCCGCCTGCGGGGGTTCTTCAGTGCCGCCTCGACGGCGTGGCTGCCGAACAGCCGCACCAGGCCGTCGTCAATCGCTGGCCCGCGCACCTGGGAGGCCGGTTTGTGCGGACGCCGATGATGTCCTGCACCGCCCTTCGGACCGCCAAACCCCCGTTTTTTCGGTCCCTTTTTGTCGGCCCAGCCGTCTTTCATCGTGCCTTCCGAATAAACTATGCGGCCGAGCCGCCTCTGCCCGAACCCATACGGGTTTTCGCGCGCTTTTCCAATTGACATCGGGGAGGCGGATTACGATAAGGACGGACATTGCCCTGCCGCTCGGCGAGCGCAGGGCGATTTCGTTTGACATGCCGGGATCGGCCGCCCCTGTCGAGGGGCCGGATCGGGTTGCCGGCAGCTCAAGGATTGGTCACGGAGGGGTGCCCGAGTGGCTAAAGGGGACGGACTGTAAATCCGTTGGCTTCGCCTACGCTGGTTCGAATCCAGCCCCCTCCACCAATCCCTTTGATTTCACACCGCTGAAATTGTTCAAAGAACGCCGCTTACCTTCGGGGCGGAGCGGGGACTTGCACAAGCAATCGCCAGAAGAATTCCGCGAGGGGGTGATGGCATTCCTTTCAACGGACCTTCTCCGCTGAGGCTAGTGTAGGTTGAGCGACTGTCCCAGCCTCTGCCCATACGAGACAATCGCCTTTCCGGCCGTACGCGATCGGGCTCATAGGCCGTAAGCGCCGTTGCGATTTCGCTATGCTCAAGGCATCGCGCAGCGCGAAAGGCATCACCCACGGCCTTGGCGACACCCATCGCCATATGCGGACGCGCGACGAAGGCGGCAGGCTGCGCATCAACGCGCATATCCGCCCCGATGATGAGGTATTCGTTGATCGGCCCGACATGAAACGGTCCACGCGAGAAGCATGATCATTTTGTCTGCGTGCGCAAATCTTGGAGAGCACCAGTCGGCGCGTCATGTTTCGCAACGATAGCGCTTGCAGAAACAGCAGCCGCCACTCTGCATCGCATTAGAAAACTCTAAGAAACAGTTTACGGAATTTCGCACGTTTATTGAAGCATAGATACTTTAACAACTGTCTACGTGCGCTGGTGATATCTTCGAGTCGCTGCTTTATAGTCCGGATAGAGAATATTGGCGGCGAGTAGACTGAGATGACGAATCTGGCGACCCAAAAATTGGATGAAGAAGATCCATCGTCACTAGTGCTCGCGCTTATGAAGGCCGCAGCGAAGCTTCGCATTCCTTCCCAGCTCAATCCGGAAGATGACTTCGTACGCTACGCCCTCGACAGCGCAGCTATCGTCGCAACGACCGACGTGCGAGGCACGATCACTTATGTCAACAGCAAGTTCTGCGAAATTAGCGGGTATTCCGAGGCTGAGCTGATTGGCTCCAACCATCGGATGCTCAAGTCCGGCGAGCACGGCATGGAGTTCTTCCGTGCCATGTATCGAGAAATTGCGCGTGGTCGCGTCTGGCATGGCGAAATTTGCAATCGACGCAAAGACGGATCGCGTTACTGGGTGGACACGACCATTGTCCCCCATACTTCCGCACGGGGAAAAATCGACAGCTACACCTCAATCCGTTTCGATATTACAGCGCGCAAGCTTCTCGAGGACGAGCTGCGGGCGAGCAAGGAGCATTTGAGGCGAATAGCCAATATCGACCCGTTGACCGATCTTCCAAACCGTCGGCGGTTCCAGGAATACATCACCTCTTTGGTCGCCGAACATGCCCACAGCGGGCGTGAGTTTCATTTGGCGCTCCTCGACGTGGATACGTTCAAAGAAATCAACGATTCCTTTGGCCATCCCGCTGGTGACGCGTTCCTTCAAACCGTGGCTTCGCGTCTGCGCTCGGTCGCCGATGAGCGCATGCTGATCTTCCGGCTCGGAGGCGATGAGTTTGGTTTGATCTTCGTCGAGGGAACAAGCGAGGAAGCGAATGCGCTCTTCGAGCATGCCTTGGAGGCCATTCGACAGCCGACCCAAATCGCCGGAACATCGCGCCGCTGCTCGGCGAGCCTGGGTGTCGCCAATTTCCCAGGACACGGGAGGGATCTCGATAGTCTTTTAACGGCGGCAGACCTTGCACTCTACCATGCGAAATCTCTCGGCCGCGATCGTGTTGAAGTCTTCCAGCCGAGGCTCAAGGAGGTTGCGGAGAGAAAGTCGGAGGTTCTGGCAGAGATTGAACAGGGTCTGCAGCTGAACGCTTTCGAACTGCACTACCAGCCGATCGTTCCGGTCGCGTCAGATAGGAACATGTCGTTGGAGGCCCTCATGCGCTGGCGGCATCCGCAGCGCGGGTTGCTGACCCCGGCCGTTTTTCAGGAGGGCTTTTCAGATCCGGCGGTCCGGGCGACGCTGGGTCAGTTCATGCTGGAGCGCGTGTTCCGCGACGTTGGTCAGCTGCGCAAAAAAGGCGTCCCCTTGAATCGCGTGGCGATCAACCTGACCAATTCGGATTTTCGTTCCGATTCATTTCTGGATCGGTTCTTCGAACTGTCCAATGAGACCGGTGTGGGCCCCCAGTGCTTCTGCGTCGAGGTCACGGAAGGCATGTTCCTCGGCCTTAATCAGAAGCGTGTCGAGGAGGGGCTTCATCGATTGCACGATGCCGGCGTTGAAGTCGCGTTGGACGATTTCGGAACGGGATATGCATCGCTGACG
Source organism: Hyphomicrobium sp. (assembly GCF_036262015.1). Classification (GTDB taxonomy): domain Bacteria; phylum Pseudomonadota; class Alphaproteobacteria; order Rhizobiales; family Hyphomicrobiaceae; genus Hyphomicrobium_C. The sequence continues at coordinate 704,946 of NZ_DATAJR010000004.1, forward strand.
CACTTGCGCCAGCTTCCGATCGACCGATTGAAAATCGATCGCAGCTTCGTCGCAAACATGGTCACCTCCAAGGAGGACCAGGCGATCGCGCGGGGGATCATAGAAATCGCACACAGCCTGGGAAAGGCCGTGACCGCGGAAGGTGTTGAGACACTGGAGCAGGTCGAGCTCCTGTCGCAGATGAACTGCGACCTGCTGCAGGGCTGGTATTTCGGCAAAGCGTGCGAGGTGGAGCGATTGGTTGACGTCCTCGAGGCGATGCCGCCGATCAGGCAGCGTCTTGTCAAAGCCGGAACGACAACAGAGGCGTCTCGAAATCCACAATGGCCACCAGCTTGGCTGGGCTCGTGGCTGCAACTCCCCTGGCATCACGGACGGAGTGCTTAGACGGAACTCTTTGCCGGACGTGGCGAAGCGGCGCGATCGCTGTCGGGGTGTGAGTAGATTTTCGGAAGGTCGGCAATCATTTTGCGCAGCTTCGGCTCGCGCACCATGCGGCTCGCAGTCTTGGTATCGAACCAGCCGCGGACCCTTTCGCGTTTCTCCGCCCAGCTTTTTCTCTGTCTGCTAACGGTGAGGGGATAGACTGAAACCTCGACCAGATACGCCCCCTTGCCTGTCGTCTTCCGATAGACATAGGAGCCAATGCAGTGTGGCGATATCGTGCCGGTGACGCCGGCCTCCTCGTTGGCCTCTCGTGCGGCGGCCTTGTGGTCGGCAAGTTTCTTGGACGGCCAGCCTTTCGGGATCACCCAACGGCGCGTCTCGCGCGACGACACCAACAGAACCTCCAGACGGCCCTCATTCGTTGGGCGGATAGGCAGTGCGCCGACTTGCTTTCGCATTGTTCTCTTTTTGACGAAGAATGGAACGTCGAGCCGATCTCGACTGCAGGTAGATAGAGAGGGGCGTTTTGATAGACGTGGCGGGAGCCCAGTGCCCGCGATTTGGCGGCACGCGGTAACGTTGCAAAGGGGCTCATCGCCGTGGCTTAGGCATCTGTCTCAAGTAGCTGCCGTTGGCGTACATCGCAACAGCCTGCGAGCGTGTGGCGACACCAAATTTGCGGAGAATTTCGCCGACGTGGTATTTGATGGCACGCTCCGAAAGTTGCATGATTGTGGCGATATCAGCGTAGGATTTGCCCTCGGAGAGCCATTTCAGAATCTCCAGCTGTGACGCCGAAAGTGCGCGTAGGTGCCAACTCTCGTCAGCCGATATCTCCGGACAAAGACCAAGCATTTCCGCCTTCATCTGCGCGGCGTGGGCGATAACGGTGACCGCACTCACGATTGCCGGGGTGAAGTGCTTGGCCTTATGGGATTCTACGGAAACGCCGCTAATCGTGCCTGGTCGGCGAGACAGCGGGATCGAAAGGCCCCCCTTCATCGGAGTGCTCATTAGGAAGTCGATGTAGCTCTGTTCGTTGCGATTACTATAGCGCTGGTCGAGATTCCAGCTAAAGGCTTCGTTGGAGGTAGCGGCGCGTTCAAGATTGGGGTTCCAGTCGGCCCAGTTCCGGTGTTCGTACTCGGCCATGAACCAATCTGGCCAAGTGCTGAGCGTCGGATTGAGCGCCAGATCGTGCTTGTTCGCCTTATAGCAGCTTAGGCTAAAACTACCGAAGCCGAGAGCGGAAAAGCCCGCTTCCATTGACTGCGTGAGTTCGCTCTTGGTCTGCACTCCGCAGATTGACGTCGTTGCGCCGGAGAGGATTTCTAAGATCTTGCTGCTCAAACAAATATTCTCTTACATTGTTCTATGACGTCTAAGCTGCATGTGTATCAATCTTGAACCCTTCTGCGGTCCGACGCAATTCGTCCGCCTTTTGCCCAAGCGTTCGGGCTGATGCCAGCAACGTGCTCGCCGCAGTGCCCGTCAAGCCTGCCGAAGTTTGCAGCCCCATCGCATTCTGGGCGACGTCGGACGTGCCTCGAGCTGCTTCCTCGACATTACGCGCAATCTCAACCGTCGCCGCGCCTTGCTGGTCTACGGCTGTGGCGATTGTGCTCGCTATCCGGTCGATGGCTTGGATCACTTCGCCGATCGTTCCGATGGAGCCCACGGCATCGGCGGTTGACCCCTGAATGTCGTTTATCTGCGTTCCGATCTCGGCGGTTGCCTTCGACGTTTGGCTGGCCAGCGACTTCACTTCCTGCGCGACGACGGCAAAGCCTTTGCCCGATTCACCGGCGCGTGCGGCTTCAATCGTGGCATTGAGGGCTAGAAGGTTGGTTTGACGAGCGATGTTGCTGATGAGTTCCACGACGTCGCCAACTTTCTGAGACGACCGAGAGAGCTCGCGCACCTTTTTCGATGTTTCATCGGCGGTTGCGACAGCTTTGGAGACGATTTCCGTCGACATCGCAACCTGGCGGCCAATTTCCCTAACGGACGCTGAGAGCTCATTGGCAGCCGTTGCGACAACATCCACATTTGTCGAAGCTTGCTCGGCTGCTGCCGCCACATTTGCAGTCTGATCGGAGGTCTTCTTGGCCACGTCTGCCAAGGCCTCAGCGGATGTCTGAAGTTCGCTTGCGGTCAGAGAGACCGACTTCGCCATCTCGATCACTGAACCCGATAGGGCATTGAGATCGCGCTTTCCTGCGTCGAGGTAGACGGATATCGCCAGATCCATGTCCAACATCGCGGCCTTGATGATGGCCACCTGCAGTTCTGTTGCTTCACTATTGTTGGACGGCTCAGAAGTTGATCCCAGCAGCTTGCGGCGCTTGTCTACAGAGTGAGCGGAGACTTTGGTCGAGATAGCACGGACAAGACCCGTCACCAGCGCGTTGTAACCGCCAATGTACCACCGCGGTTCAAGACCAATACGGTGATGAGTTTCGCCAATCCTTTTTATCGAGGCTTCATAGGCCTCGTCGAAGCGGCCATCCAGGATCATGGACCAGTGGCGAAGTTGCGCGTCCCTCGCTTTGGTCATGTGGGCGCGGTCACTAAAGAACGCTGCCGTTTCTGAGTATCTACCCAAGTGTTCATAAAACCGATCGAGGACCTCGGGCATTTCACGCAAAACAAGTTCTTTATTTTTACGCAGCATCTCTGCTGTCGCCTCGTCGATCTGATTGTACGACAGGCGTGCTTTTGCCGTGCTTTCGCCGCTCATGCGCAACTCCCGGTTGCTCTAAATATTCCCCCCGCGGAAACAGCCGCGAGATCAACCCGACGAACTATCTGGTTCTTTTGGCCAAGAAGAAGAGTTTCGATCACGAATATTAGACGTGGCATCTCGGTGTATCGAGACGCTTAAGTGGTTGGGTAGCTATGGCTTTACCGGTGAGTGCCCCTCACATTCACAAGCCGTGTTGTAGGCGTAAGAAAATATGCGCCCAGGGCCAAATGCCTTTCGTGCCACGCTACATAGTGAAATGTCATTTCAGCCACGATATTCGATGATTGAGAACTGCCGCGGCGGCCAGTTGTCGTGGCTGACCAATCGGCTATCCTGAAATCTTTTGATTCTGGCGTGGGCGCAATTCGTTTGCCTGATGGTGCGGCGATCTGCGGCTGCTACCGTTGTGTCGTCGTGAAAACGGACTTTCAGGACGATCGCGCCACGCACGCGACGCGATCGCACACTTCTCACAGCGTCACGGTTTTCCGTGCTGCGGAAGGCGCTCGTTTCTTGTCCGAAGACCTGGATCGAGCGCCCAAATATTTGCCAAGCGGCCGTCTCGTAACTTAGGCATCCGGGATCTTCAATCGAACAATTCGTCGCGGAAGTTTACGGACATTCTGCGTCCGCACGGCACCGAGGACAGAGCCCGCGCGCACAGTTTGGCTGGCGCGCGCATGCAATCACGAAAGCAGGAGAGCAGGCACGTTCGCACTGGGGCTAGGGCGATGTGATGGCTCGCGAAGCATCAATCGAAATGCGATAACAAAGCTCTTCCTGAGCCTGTCCTTGAAGACGTGGCGATGTGGGTGAGCAGACACCTAAGAACGCGACTTCGCCAAACCACTCCAATCAGCCTTCTTTCCAAACTTCTGCACGAGAAAGTCGATGAACACGCGTGTCTTCGCCGCGAGATAGCGGTTCGGGGCATAGAGGGCATAGATTTCGAGATCAGCTGGAACGTGTTTCGGCATAAGGGATCGGAGGCGACCCGCAGCGACATCGGGCCCCACGATGAATTCCGGAAGAAGAGTGATGCCGACGCCAGCCACGGCTGCGTCGCACAGAACGTCGCCATTGGTTGACGCCATGCAGCTTGCGACAGCCCTGGTTGTCACCTTTCCGCCGTCGACGAGCGTCCATTTCTGCATGGAGGTAGTGTGTCCGTAGGTCAGACAGCGATGCGCGGAGAGGTCGGCCGGAGATTTCGGCGTGCCGTGAGCTTTCAGGTAGTCCGGCGACGCAACGATCATCATGCGTGTCGAACAAATTCGTCTGGCAATCAGACTCGAGTCTTTCAAAGATCCGATGCGGACGGTGACATCGACCCCCTCTTCAAGCGGATCGATGTAGCGATCCGTCAGAGACAGTTCGACTCTCAAATCCCGGTAGAGAGCCATGAACTCGGCCACCATCCTGCCGAGATAGAGCGTCCCGAACGAAAGCGGTCCGTTAATTTTTAGGACACCCTTCGGCTCGTCATGGAGGCGCGATATCTGCTCCTCCGTCTCTTCCATCTGAGCGAGGATCGAGAGGCACCGCTCGTAGTAGGCGAGGCCGGCTTCGGTTGGTGTGACTCTCCGTGTCGTCCGGTCCAGGAGACGTACACCGAGGTCGTGCTCGAGCTCGATGACACCTTTGCTCACGGCTGACCGAGTAAGCCCGAGCCGTCGTGCGGCCTCGGCATAGCTTCCACTCGCGACGACTTTCACGAATGCGCCCATGGCGTCGAACTTATCCATTTGTATCCTTTTTGGATGCAGTGTGCGCGTAAGTCTATGGATTGAGAAATTATCGTCAACGACAGAAATAAGGGCCAGACGCATCACGCTGCCCTTCAGTAAGCCCCAATTCCGGGATGCCCCTGAGAGCAGCGCAAAACGAAAGGCCCGATCTATGCCAGGCATTCATCACGTTACAGCCATAGCCGGCAACGCTGCCCGCAACTTGGACTTCTACACACGCGTGCTCGGACTTCGGTTGGTCAAGAAAACCGTCAACTTCGACGACCCGGGCACCTATCACCTCTATTTCGGTGATGAGAGTGGGCGCCCCGGTACGATCCTCACGTTCTTCCCGTGGGCCCATGCGGCTCGCGGACGTAATGGGATTGGGCTTGCCGAAACGACCTCGTTCCGTGTTCCCGACAAGTCTTTGGACTACTGGGCGCACCGCTTCGCCGACAAAGGCGTTGTCCATGAGGCCATCGCGCGCCGGTTTGGCCAACGCGTTCTTGCCTTCAAAGATCCCGATGGAATGAGCCTCGCACTCGTCGGCGTCGCCGGCGCCGAGAACGGCGAGGCGTGGACGGGCGGCGAGGTAGAGGCCGACCATGCGATCCGAGGCTTTCATGGCATCACGCTGCTCATCCGGAAGGCGGAGCGAACGGCTGCCATCCTCACCGGCGTCCTCGGTTTCACGCAGGTGGCCAAGGAAGGATCGGTCACCCGTTTCGAGGCGGCTGGCGCTGTGCACGGAGGCGTCGTCGATATCCACGAGGAAGCCGGCCAGGAGGAAGGGCGGATGGGGCGCGGCTCCGTGCATCACATCGCCTTCCGTGCCGAGAGCGATGCGGAGCAGGCTGAGATGCGGCTCAAGCTCGCGGAAACGCATCGGCTGCAGGCCACTGAACAGATGGACCGCAACTACTTCCGTTCCATTTATTTCCGTGAGCCCGGCGGCATCATCTTCGAGGTCGCAACCGACCAGCCGGGCTTCGCGGTTGACGAGCCTGTGGAGCGGTTGGGGCAGGATCTCAAGCTCCCCCACTTTCTCGAAGGCCGCAGAACTCAGATCGAAGCGAGGCTGCCATCGTTGGAGGTCGTATCATGACGAAAAATGGATATGAGATTGCAAGATCAGGTGCGCCGCTCGACAAAGCGCGCGGCGCCGTCATCCTCCTGCATGGCCGTGGCGGAATGGCCGAGGATATGCTCGCGCTGTCTGAGGCGTTCGCTCAACGCGACATCTCGTATGTGGCTCTGCAGGCGCCGAGCCGGACCTGGTACCCGCACTCGTTCCTTGCTCCGATCTCTCAGAACGAGCCACATTTGACCCACTCTCTGGCGGCTGTTGGCGAGGCTGTCCGCAGCTTGAAGTCCGCGGGTCTGTCCTCAGAACGCATCGCACTGATTGGGTTCTCCCAAGGCGCATGTCTCGCCCTCGAGTTTGCGGCGCGTAACGCCGAACGGTTCGGGGGCGTCGCAGCCCTGAGCGGCGGTCTGATCGGGCAGGACGGCACGCCCCGCGACTATCGGGGCTCGCTCGCCGGCACGCCGGTTTTCATCGGCTGCAGCGATGTCGACTCTCACATCCCGCTGGAGAGGGTGAACGAGAGTGCTGCGGTTGTGCAGCGGCTTGGGGCGAACGTCACCAAGCGGATCTACCCCGGCATGGGTCATACCGTTGTCGACGATGAAATACGCGCTATACGAGCGATGCTCGCCGCTATTGCAGGGGGCGAGAAGGAGCGCCACCATGCAGTTTGACTTTCGAACATTGACGGCAGCCGAGCGCTACAAGATCCTGATCGGCACCGTCGTGCCGCGCCCGATCGCGTGGGTCACCACGCTCTCGCGGGGAGGTGCGCGCAATGCGGCACCCTTTAGCTTCTTCAATGCGATGAGCAAAGATCCGCCGTTGGTGGCGCTCGGCGTTCAGGCGAACACGCGCGGAGATATGAAGGACACCGGTCGAAACATACTCGACACGGGGGAATTCGTCGTCAACCTCGTACCACACGCCTTGGCAGAGCCGATGAGCTTCACGTCTTACGAAGCGCCTTCGGAGGTCGATGAACTCGAAGCCGCGGACATCGAGACGACAGCGTCGGTTGTGGTGCGGCCACCCCGCATCGCACTGAGCCCGGTCGCGTTCGAATGCCGGCTGCATACCCACCTCGAGGTGTCACCAAATCATCTAATCGTGCTCGGGGAAGTCGTGTATGCGCACATCGCCGATGAAGCGATGCTCGATCCGGAGAAGTTCTACATCGACACGCCCAAGCTCGATCTCATCGGACGTATGCACGGGCGCGGCTGGTACGCCGCGACGCACGACCTCTTTCAAATAGAACGGCCGCCGGATGAGGCGTTGCGACCCAAGGGCATCCAATCAACGACCTCAAACTCCAACCAAAAACGGGAGAGCTGAGCCATGTCTACGATCACCTCAACGGACGGCGTCGAAATCTTCTACAAGGAATCCGCGCACTTTGCCGACGAGCAGCTCACCAGAGCAGAAGGCCGAATTTCGTCGCGCTTTATGCCTGATCGAACTGCGAGCGTGTTGCCTCGACTCTGTCTAGGTTCTCGTTGGCCCAAACGACGAGCCCAACAAGGGGCTGCAGCAGCGATCCACCAAGATCCGTCAAGCAATACTCGACGCTCGGCGGCTTCGTCGGAAAGACGGTGCGAGCGACGAGGCCGTTCCTTTCGAGCTCTCTGAGGGTCTCGGTCAACATCCTCTTCGAGATGTCCGGAATTTCCCGGCCGATCTCACTGAACCGGCGTGGCTGCTCCGAGAGAATGATCAAGACAAGGATTGTCCATTTGTCTCCAAGCTGGGCAAGCAAACTGCGAACCGGGCATTTATCGGGATCAAACTTCAGAGCACGCCAAGACTCGAGAAGTTCCTTTAGGCGATCGGCGCCCCGGTATCCGCGACGTAACCTGGTCACTGAAAAGTGCCTCCTTATCATTTGGATATTTGCAAATAGACTCGGCCTCGTACGTAGCACCTGGAGGCCATCTTGATACGAACACTTGATTTCGTCGTGCCCAGAACGTTGAGCAGCTTCACCCGCTTGCCGTTTCCAACCTCCTAAACAATACGCCTGACATGGGAATTGCGAGCACCGAGCACGCGGCTCGGCGGCTTGCTATGGCCTGCGCGGATTCCGTTGTCACGCGAAACGCAGCTAGCCGGGGTTTGCCGACTTCAGATTGTCGTCGGTACAGCTCCGCCGTGCAGACGCGAAAAACAATTGGCGAAAAATCATCGACAGTGTGCGTTGTGCTGCATGGATTGTCGCCAAGTGCCGTTTCGGCCAATGATGGCCTTACAAACAAACCCATCGGAGATCACGCCGTGTCCAAAGAGAAGCTCGAAGTCCTGACCCCGCAAAATTCTCAGCTTATCTTCATCGACCAACAGCCGCAGATGGCCTTCGGCGTGCAGTCCATCGATCGCCAGACGCTGAAGAACAACGTCGTCGGTCTCGCCAAAGCCGCTAAGGCGTTTAACATCCCGACCGTCATCACCACCGTCGAGACGGACTCCTTCTCCGGCCATACCTATCCCGAGCTGCTGGCCGTGTTCCCCGACGCCCCGCTTCTTGAGCGCACCTCGATGAACTCCTGGGATGACCAGAAAGTCCGCGACGCACTCGTGCAGAACGGCCGCCGCAAGATCATCGTTTCGGGCCTCTGGACGGAAGTGTGCAACACCACCTTCGCGCTCTCGGCCATGCACGATGCCGACTATGAGATCTACATGGTGGCCGACGCCTCCGGCGGCACCTCGCTCGACGCCCACAACTATGCCATGCAGCGCATGATCCAGGCAGGCGTCGTGCCGGTGACCTGGCAGCAGGTCCTTCTCGAGTGGCAGCGAGATTGGGCGCGTCGTGGAACCTACGAAGCCGTCACCGCGATCGTGAAGGACCACTCCGGCGCCTACGGTATGGGCATCGACTATGCATACACCATGGTTCACAAGGCGCCCGAACGCGTGACCCACGGCGCTCGCCTCAAGCCGGTTCCTGCCAACTGAATCGACCCTTGCACGACATCCAACCGGCGGCCCGATAAGGCCGCCGGTTCGAAACAGGAGCCTGCCATGACGATACGCCGCCGTACATTCGTTCAGGGCCTTGCGTCTACCGGCGCGCTGGCCACCATGACTTCACCTCTCGCCTGGGGGCAAACGATGACCGACGCACCGGACCTCATTCTACGCAACGGGCGCATCACCACGCTCGACACGACGACACCCGATGCCGAGGCTATCGCCATCAAGAATGGTCTCGTACAGGCGATCGGCACGACCGAGGAGGTGATGAAAACGGCAGGCCCAGCGACGAAGCTGATCGAGCTCGGCGGACGTCGGGTTGTTCCAGGCCTCAACGACAGCCATACGCACTTGATCCGGGGCGGCTTGAACTTCAACATGGAACTGCGGTGGGAAGGTGTGCCCTCGGTCGCCGACGCATTGCGTTTGCTCAAGAAGCAGGCGGCCCGCACACCGGCTCCCCAATGGGTGCGCGTTGTCGGCGGCTGGAGCGAGTTCCAGTTCGCGGAGCGGCGCATGCCGACCCTCGACGAGATCAATCAGGCGGCACCCGATACGCCGGTTTTCATTCTCCATCTTTACGGCCGGGCGCTTTTGAACAAGGCCGCGCTCAATGCGCTGGGCTTCGACAAGACGACACCCAACCCGCCGGGCGGCGTGATTGAAAAAGACGCAAACGGCAATCCGACGGGTCTTCTCGTCGCCAAGCCATCGGCGCTCATTCTCTATTCCACGCTGGCGCGCGGACCGAAGCTGCCCGTGGAAGATCAGATCAATTCCACCCGCCACTACATGCGCGAGATGAACCGCCTTGGCATCACGTCGGTGATCGACGCGGGCGGCGGCGGTCAGAACTACCCCGACGACTACAACGTCATTCAGAAGCTGCACGATGCGGGGGATCTCACCGTCCGCATCGCCTACAATCTGTTCGCTCAGAAGGCGGGCGCCGAGAAAAGCGACTACGAGCGTTGGATCGCCATAACCAAGCCCGGCGCCGGCTCGAGCATGCTGCGCATGAACGGCGGCGGTGAAAACCTCACTTGGTCGGCTGCCGACTTTGAAAACTTCCTCGAACCGCGTCCAGACCTGGCGCCCACCATGGAAAGTGAGCTTGAGCCAATCGTGGAGCTGCTCGCCGCCAACAAGTGGCCGTTCCGCATTCATGCTACCTACGACGAAACGATCGATCGCTTCTTGAGCGTGTTCGAACGCGTGAACGGAAAGACGCCCTTCGAGACGCGCTTCATCATCGATCATGCGGAGACCATCAGCGACCGCAATATCGACCGCATCTCAGCCCTTGGCGGCGGTATTGCGATACAGCACCGCATGGCGTTCCAGGGTGAATACTTCGTCGATCGCTACGGCAAAGAGGCCGCCCGCCAGACTCCTCCCGTCACGAAGATGCTGAAGGCTGGCCTGCCGGTCGGCGCCGGCTCGGATGCGACACGCGTATCCTCCTACGACCCGTGGGTTGGGCTCTTCTGGCTCACCACCGGTCAGACAGTGGGCGGGCTTCCCCTCTATGGCGAGGAGAACGTGCTCGACCGCGAGACGGCGCTTCGGCTCTGGACGGCAGGCTCGGCCTGGTTCTCGGGGGAAGCCGACGTCAAAGGGACGCTCTCGCCAGGCAAGTACGCCGATCTCGCCGTGCTGTCGGCCGACTACATGACGGTGCCGCCACAGGAAATCCGCCGCATCAATTCCGTGATGACGATGGTCGGCGGAAAAGTGGTCTACGGCGAAGACGCCTACGCCGATCTCTCCCCGCCGCTCCCGCCTGCCTCTCCATCCTGGAGCCCGGTCAACGAAATGCCGAGCCCGGCTAAGCGCGTCGACATGGGAGGCGAGATTCGCTACGCGCGAGCCTGCCATAACGCGTGCGGCAACCAGTGCGGCGTGCATGGACACGATCACGCCATCGCCTGGAACAAACCTATTCCGGTTGCCGACAAGGGATCCTTCTGGGGTGCCCTCGGCTGCTCTTGCTTTGCGGTGTAGCCATGGAAGTCGAGATGAAACGCAAAAATTGGCAGGCCTCTCTTTTCACAGGCCTCGCTTTCACGGCCCTTCTTCCAGTAGCAGCCCTCGGTGCAGACCCTCTGACATTGAACCTCAGCGGCGTCGTCGAACCTCGCGAGCGCGTAGCGATCGCCAATCAGATCACCGGTGTCGTCAGCCGCGTGCTTGTCGTGGCCGGTCAACACGTCGAACGGGGTGATGCCCTTTTCGAGCTCGACTCCGAACCGTTCAAGATCGACGTTGCGACAGCCAAGGCCGAGCTCAATGAAGCCCGCGCGCGCTTGCGCCTCGCGGAAGATGTCGCTGCGCGCCAAGGCCGTCTTGCCGAACGCGGCAGCGGCGCCGAAGCCCGTGCGACCCAGTCAGAGATCGAGGTCGAAGTTGCCCGAGCCGTCGTCGCCCGCCAGGAAAGCGCACTCGCTCGCGCGGAACTAGCACTCGAGCGTACGCGCATCGTGGCCCCGATCTCGGGCACGGTCGGCAAAACAAAAGTTGCGCCAGGCGCCTTTGTCGAGGCTGAAGGTGGCACCGTTCTAGGCGAGATCGTTCAGATCGATCCGATCCTGGTCGGCTACCGCGTGCCTTACGAAGACCGCCAACGGTCGCTCGACAAGGCGCAGACTAAGACAGCGCGAGCCTTGTTCGACAACGTTACTCTTACGCTAGTCCTGCCAAATGGCTCGACCTACGCGCATCGCGGCAAGCCGAAGTTCGAAAGCGCAGAAATCGATCGCGAGACGGGTGATCTTACCACCTGGGCCGAGTTCCCCAATCCCGACGGCGTGCTCGTGCCGGGCCTGAACGTCAAGGTAATCTCAGAAATCGCGGCCGCATCGACGGCTTCGGGAGAGCAAAAGTGACCGACCAGAAAGTAGCATCCGTTCTTCCCGCAGCAAAATCTGGCGCCTGGGAACCGTTCAAGCATCCCGCCTTCGCAGTCCTTTGGGGCGCGACGCTCGTCTCCAACATCGGCACCTGGATGCACGATGTGGGCGCCGGCTGGCTCATGACGGAGCTTTCGCCATCGCCAGCCGTCGTCGCGGCGGTTCAAGCGGCCACGACGCTGCCCGTGTTTCTGTTTGCGCTTCCCGCAGGGGCGCTGGCCGATATCGTCGACCGGCGCCGCCTTCTTATCACCGTCAACATTTTTCTCGGAGCGGTTGCGGCTCTGCTCGCGGTCCTCGTCAGCCTTTCCGCCGTGACACCGACGCTGCTGCTGCTCATCACCTTCGCGATGGGAACCGGAGCCGCCTTCATGGCGCCGGCGTGGCAGGCCGTCGTGCCGCAGCTCGTACCGCGGGAGCAGTTGATATCCGCGGTCGCGCTGAACTCGATGGGTATCAACGTCAGCCGCGCCATCGGTCCCGCACTCGCGGGATTCCTGATCGTCGCCTATGGGCTGACTGTGCCGTTCGCCATCAATGCGCTGAGCGTGCTCGGCATCGTGGCAGCGCTGCTCTGGTGGCGTGTGCCTGAAGCCAAGCAGAGCACGCTTCCGGCCGAAACCATCGTGCCGGCCATGATCGCAGGCGTACGCTATGCGCTGCATAGTGCGCCGCTCAAGGCCACGCTTCTTCGGGCTGTCGCCTTCTTCCTGTTCGCGAGCGCATTCTGGTCGCTGCTGCCACTGATCGCTCGGCACGTGCTGCAAGGTGGGGCGGCGCTCTACGGTGTACTCCTCGCCTGCCTTGGCGTCGGTGCCGTGGGGGGCGCCGTGCTGCTGCCGAAGATCAAAGCCCGGCTCGGCGCCGATGCGACGGTGAAAGCCGCCACCGTGGGGCTCGCTGGCGTCATCATCCTCATCGCGCTGGCACCAAATGCTTATCTGGCAGGCGTTGCCACGCTGCTCGCCGGTGTGTGCTGGATCTCTGTCGTGTCAACGCTGAACGTGTCGGCTCAGGTGGCGCTGCCGAACTGGGTGCGCGCCCGCGGCCTGTCGATCTTCATGATGGTGTTCTTCGGCTCCATGACGGTGGGCAGTCTCACCTGGGGCAATCTGGCCTCGCTCGTAGGTATTTCCACAACGCTTATCATCGCCGCCGCCGGCGCGCTTGTCGCTATTCCACTGACCAGCCGCGCCAAGCTGAATCAGGGCGAAACTCTTGACCTCACGCCGTCGCTTCACTGGCCAACGCCGATCGTGGACAGCGAGCTGCCCAACGACCGCGGACCCGTCGCGATCCAAATCGCTTATGAGATTGACGCCGCGGACAAGGAACGCTTCCTCGACCTCATGACCCATCTCGCCGAGGCCCGCCGCCGTAACGGAGCCTATGGATGGTCAATCATGGAAGATGCTGCTTCGCCGACGCGGTTCGTAGAATGCTGGCAGGAGGCATCCTGGCTACAGCATTTGCGCCATCATGAGCGTGTGAGCGGCGCCGATCGCGTGCTCCAGGACGAGATCGCAAAGCTGCATCGTGGCGCCGCCCCGCCGACCGCTGTGCATATGATCGCCGTGCGCTAGCCGCATCCCGTCTCCACGCGTTCTGGACAGTAGCACCGTCCGAGACGCGTGGAGGCCGGAGCGCTGGATGCCGGTTGAGCGTCAGCTGTGCCAGTGCGAGCAACGGATCACGCTGCAAAAGTTGCCGCGATGGAAATGCGGATCCTTATCGGCGATGACATCGGCCTTGACGTTGCCGAAGGTGGTGTCCGGCCTGTGCTTGATGCCGTCGTAGAAAGCCTGGATGATGTCTTCCTTGAACTTCGGCGTGCGTGGAAAGGCGCTGACGACCGCCTCGCGCTCGGCGTCGGAATATTGAGTGTAGGTCAGCCCCAGCACGTCCATCTCGACGCCTGCCGTCACGAGCGCGACGACCGGATGCATATGCTGCGGTACGCCCGGCGTAGTGTGGAGCGCTATCGCCGTCCAAACCGTGTAGGCGTCCTCTTCGGGGATGCCGTGGCTGCGCAGGAAGTCGCGCGCAGCATGGGCGCCATCGACCTCGAACCGCTCGTTCTGACTCGCATGATTGGCCATCAAACCGATATCGTGGAACATCGCGCCCGCGTAGAGCAGCTCGCGGTCGAACTTTAGGCCACGATGAACGCCAGCAATCGCGCCGAAATGATAGACGCGGCTCGAATGGTTGAAGAGCAGTTCCGTCTCGTTGTCGCGGATATATTCAGTGATCGCGCGCGCAAGCTTGCTGTCGGGAATGGCGGCGGTTTCGACGATCTTGCCCATGGTTTTCTCCTTGCTGGCTCCGATTGCAAGGAGGGTAAGTCTTGTGCGAGTGTGTCAGCAATCGACGTAATACGTCGAAATAAGACAAGTTCCGTTTGGGACGGACACAGGTGGATTTCCGACGATGACTCGCACCGTTGCGATCCTCGCCATGCCCGGCGTTCAGCTTCTCGATGTTTCCGGGCCGCTGGATGTGTTTGCCGAGGCGAACGTGCAGGCGGGGGCAGTTGCGTACCGCCTGATCGTCGGCGCTTGCTCGCCGGGGTCGCTGATCAGTTCTTCCGGCTTGCGCCTGATACCTGACTTCGTGGTCGGTGAAGGCGCAAACATGCGGATCGACACTTTGCTCGTTGCGGGCTGTCCGAATGCCACCGAGATTACACTGAATCCGTCCGCGCTGGGCTGGTTGCGACGTACGGCAGCGAAGAGCCGGCGCTTCGGATCAGTGTGCAGCGGAGCCTTCGCACTCGCCGCCGCCGGTCTGCTCAACGACGTTCGCGTCACCACGCACTGGGCGGTTGCCAAGGCATTGGCGGAGGCGTTTCCCGAGGTGACGGTGGACGAGGATGCCATCCACGTCCGCGACGGCAAGGTCCGCACAGCGGCGGGTGTGACGGCGGGCCTCGATTTGGCCCTTGCGCTGGTCGAGGAAGATCTCGGCCGCGACATTGCCATGCGGGTCGCGAGCCAGCTCGTCATGTTCTTTAAGCGGCCGGGCGGGCAGTTGCAGTTCAGCCGTAAAGGCGAGGCCGGACCGGTTGGGCGATCGGCGCTACAGGAAGTCCAGCGCTGGGTAGCGGCAAATCCGTCGCTCGACCACAGCGTCGCCAAGCTGGCAAAGCGTGTGAACGTCAGCCCCCGGCATTTCTCGCGGATGTTCCGGGCCGAGGTTGGTATGACTCCGGCGGCATGGGTTGAGGTTGCCCGTGTCGAAGCGGCCCGCCGGATACTCGAAGATGGACAGGATGCGCCCAAGAAGGTTGCTGCGCGCTGCGGATTTGCCGATGTAGACGTGCTGCGCCGTGCGTTTCAGCGGAGGGTTGGCGTCACGCCCGCTGACTATCGGCGGAGACATGGCGGCCAGGCTGGAAGTGAGTAACGTCGTCTCCCTCTACCAATTGCACATTTCATCTGGTTCGATAGCGCATACGTCTCAGGCGCCACCGCTCCCCAGTCCAGCTGCAGCAGATAAGATCAAGCCGTATCTGTCGACCCGGTTGTTTCGTTTTGATCGCTGTCAAAACCGACGGCCGGAGATCCGGCTACTGCCCTTGTGACAGGCCGGCCCCTCTTCACGATAGGAGACAGACGAATGTCGAACACACCCCATACACTTTCCGAGGACTTTCCGGGGATGGCCGAGGCGATCCACAAGCTGAAGGTGTCCGATGCGCACTTTGCGCGCCTGCTCACCGAGTACGATGCCGTGAACGACGAAGTGCACCTCGCCGAGACGAACGTGAAGCCGATGGATCAGTTTGAGGAAGAGAAGCTGCGGAAGCGGCGCATTCAGATCAAGGATGGCATCCTAGAGGCGCTCTCGAAGGTGAAGTAACCGGCATGCGCGTTCCGACAAGTCTTGGAACGCGCATCACCGCGATGCGGTGCATCACCCTGTCGGCTTTGCGTCGCCGCATTTCTCCAGTGCCGCAGACGTTGAGGACCAGCGGTCTTTGGTAACCGACACAATATATCTGCGGCACCCTTCTGACGCGCCCGTAACGAAGCGCACTTCGAAGAGGGCCTGTTGGCGCGTCGGCGTCAGGGGCCAGGAGAAGGTCCCATCGTCCGGTGTCTTCGCCAGGGCCGTCTTGATGGCATAAGCCGCATTTTTTAGATCGGAGTCGCTCAGCCGCGTCAGGAGAACATTTGGCAAATCCGGACTCAGGCCCGCCGCGATGGCGTGCGCTCTCTTGGGGCTCTGCTCAACAGCATCCTCCGCAGGTTCCGGCGTTTCCGAGTAGGCCGCTCCCATCGAAGCGGTCGTCTGTTCTTCAGAAGCAGAAGGGCTCGTGGTTTCGGTCTGAGCTGTTTCGAGCGGCTGCAGGAATTCCGGAGAAGCGGCAGATGCTGACGGCGGGGGTGCGGGAGTTGGCGCGCTGTTCTGGGCCGCCCGCAGAGCAATATCCCGTGCATTCGAGACAACAAAATTAATAAGCGACGTGGCGGACTCGATCAGAGTGTCGGTGCCCTGGCCGCCAGCGACAAAGGGCCAAATGAACGCGGCCGCCACAGCGCCCAAAAATATCCCCCGAAGCTTGGCTTTGTGCCTGTTCCTCAAGGGAGCGCCCACGCGGTCGGTAGGCTCGACGTCTAACGTGAAGGTCTCAAAATAGAGATCGCGAGGATAATGCTGATGACTTGGCGTCATGCTTTTCCTCCCTTAACGAACGTACTCATCAGACGCGTGGCGTTCTGCAGGGATCCAATCGGTGAGGCTCAATGGGTTCGCCACGCGCCTCGACTTCCCTTCGAAGAAGCAACCATTTTCCAGCGTGAGCTTTTGATGAAACACCTCCGCCGTGACCGAGCACGCCGTCTTCAGCGTGACGTGATTGGCGTAGATGGCGCCGGAGGCCTCGCCCATGATCGTTGCGGCGCTTGCCAAGATCGTGCCCTCCAAGGCGCCGCGCTCGGTGATAAGAATGCTCGTGCATCGAACGTCTCCGAGCAGTGTGCCCTCGACAACGATGTTCCCTGGATACTCAAGGTTACCTTCGAGGGTCGCCTTACGGGGAATGACAAGCGGCGGCAAAGTCGAAGGCGTTTCACTCATTGTCGTGATTTATCCGGGCTGGAGCTGATTGGGTTTGACGGCCTTGGAGCGTCAGGCGCGCCGTTTCGGCTTCTTCGGGTTCGCCGGTCTATCGTCGTTGAGCATCTGAGTGAGCACAAAGGCGACGACGACCGAAGCGAATAGAACAACGATGATTTGCATGGCAGTCCCCCTCGCTCAAAAACGCCAATACAAGAACTCCCACAAAGCCAGACGGTGTGATGGATATGAGCGTCCGGCCGGTTGGGTCTGTCGCATGGGCTGCATCTACAGCCAAGCAAATGCTGCGGAGAATGTGTCGAAAGATCGACCCGCAAAGGATTAAGGTAAAACGCTATTATTCCGGAGCTGGTGAGATTTTTGATGCAACTCGTGTCGAGCGCACGTGCAGGAATGGCTTCGTCCGCAGGCAACGGGAGCAATGGCCCAACGACGCGTTGCTCAGAGTTCCAGTCCCTACAGCGGGTGAGGGGGTGTTATCCGCGCGGCGGGCGACGCCGCTCGGTGAACCACGAGCGGTACTCTGTCATCTTTCCACGCTGCGCCGTGGACGCGCGCCGTTTGCACGTCGACGCTTCTTCGCTGCTCTCGGCGGCGCCCCATCTGAGCTCGACGCAGTCGTTCACGTTGTAGGCCATTTCGAGCGCCGCAATGCGATCGACGACATCCTTGAGCGCGAGCGTCCATTCCGACCCGTCGCTGCGCGAATAGGAAAACTTGCGCGCGGCTAATTCCGTCGCGAGGATGCTGTCCAAATCGGCTTTGACATCGGTGACGCTCTTGTCCTTGGGCATCGCGTAGCGATCGGGCCGCCGCGCGACGCGATCCGGAAAACCTCGCACCACATCGATCGCGATCAGAAGGCGCAGATCGCGGGATGGCGTGGCGAAATCCTCCCAAGCCCCGGTTGTCTCGAAGATGGACGCCCCGGCAGGCATGGCGACTTCGCCGCCTCCACCAACCTGGTACTTTCGGCCATTCTCGACTGAGGTCACGCGGGCTTTTACCTGCTCTTCGAGTGCCGTGATGGCTTCTTTCAAGGCGCGCGAAGGATCGAGCGGCGCGGGAGACATCACGTCATCCATGCGGTCATAGAAGTCTTCGATCACGAGCTTCGACTGCTCGACCGAGAAGTCTCCGTATTGCGGATCCTTCGCGATCTCATCGTCGCTGAGACGCCTCAGCGCACCGCCCTTGGCAACGACAATCGGCCGGAACCGCTTGAAGCCAGGGCTGCCGAGCGCAGGATCCTGCGCGAACAGAAAATTCCCGCGCCAGAACCGCTTGCGCGCGACCGTCCCGTCGGGCTGTCCGTCGACCGCAAGGAATACGCCTGCGCCGTCCCCGGTTTGAGCCACGCGTTTGGCGATCACCAGCACATGCCCGTAAGGATCGGCGTAGATGGTTCCCGGCCGCAGAGTCTCTTCCTTGAGCGGTACGGGGTAGTAATCCGTGTTGTCGTCGTCTGCTGCCGTACGCCCGTTGCCGGAGTGCACGGAATTGGCGACGGTCGTGCGCAAATAGAAGCCGAAGCCCGGAACGAGCCCTGGTGGTCTCTGAGGAATTTTGGAGGCGGCCGGCGGGGGAGGGCCGCCGAACATCCCGAAGAGCCCCTCCGACGCATATTTCTGTTCGGGCGGAGCAGGCGGCGGCTCTTCCTTCTGGATATTCCACCACTGCCCGCATTTCGGCGGCTGTCCGCCGCCGCCACGGGTACATTTGGAGTAGCCGAACGGCAGGCCCATCTTGAAGGCGAAGTACGCGCGCAGGAAATATGGCAGGTCGGCACAATCCGGTCGAATGACGAGACCTTTCTGGTCTTCGCCGAGCCCGAGGTGGTTGAACAGGAAGTTGCGCGATTTGTCCCGCAACACGTCATGCAGGGCGGGCCAAGAGGGTGCTTCTTCGAGGGGTGCATCGAAGAGCTTCTCGATCCACGCCGAGTAGAGGTTCTCGGTCGCTCGGTTCCAGGAGTTCCGCACGGGCCAGACGCTCTTTGCAGTCCCGCCACCTACGGAGCCCTGTTTGCGCTGAACTGTGATCTCGCGCGAGATGGTGCTGCATTCGCCCGCCGACCCGTCGCGGGCAAGCTTTGCTTGCCATGTGCCAGCCGCCGGCGCAGCGATTTCGGCGAACCAGAAGTAGGGCGGTCCGCCACGCCGGTCGCGCGATGAGACGGCGACCTTTCCGTCCGGCCCAGTCAACGTGAACTCGCCGTCGAGTGGCTTCTCGGCCGTGAAAACAATGCGCAACGGTGCGCCCTTCCACGGCACCACAGGCGACGAAAGGACGGAAAATCCCGCCGACTCGTCGCACGGGCCGGATGAAGCTTTGGATTGGGAGAACGCCGTCGAGCCGAAAAGCGCGCAAGCGCTCAGCAATGCGGTTCCAGCGACGACAAATTGGCGTGCGGTTAACACTCGCGCCTCCGGTCGCTTCGTCTCTTCTTAAACATTACAGGAAAAGTTTTCCGCTGAATCATGGCAAAATTTGTCGCCGAACGGATCAAAAGGCGACATCATCGACTGAGTTTCGAACTTCGTCGCATGAATAATACGTTTGGTTTTCGCCGAAGCCATTGTTTCATTTAGGTGGAACTCACTTTCGGAGCTTCCGAGATGGACAGCCCGGTCGGATCAGTCTCCGCACTCCCGCGTGCAGCGATTGGCAGAGGTGCGCTACTGCTGGGCCTGTGGCTTGCACTGACGCTCGGCGATTTGTCCGATCTTCCGGTAGGAATTGCGGCTGCTGGCCTTGCAACCTGGGTGAGCCTGCGCCTGATGCCGCCTCAAAACGCTCGGATTTCGCCGGGCGGTATCGCCGCGCTTTCCGTCCGCTTCTTTAGCCAGTCGGTCCTGGCCGGGATTGACGTCGCCCTTCGCGCGCTCAATCCCCGTTTGCCGTTGAAGACGGGCCTAGTGACCTACCGGTCGCATCTGGTGGATGGGGTCGCACTAAACGCGTTCTCGACGTTGGCAAGCTTGCTGCCCGGCACGCTTCCGGCCAGCACGGATCGCCGCGACGCAATCGTCATTCACTGCCTCGATGTCGATGAACCCGTGACGGCCGACATGGGCAAGGACGAGGCGCTGTTTACAGAGGCGGTCGGGGCGAGGAGGAGCCATGACTAGCTTTCTGATCTCTGCGGCGATCTTCGTCCTCGCGATGGTGGCGATTGGCCTGTTTCGCGTTTTGCGTGGGCCGTCTGCGGCGGATCGCATGATGTCGGCCCAACTGCTGGGAAGCGGTGGTATCGCCGCTCTCTTGCTTTTGTCCGTGGCCACGGATGCGCCGGCGTTGCTCGACGTGGCCATCCTGCTCGCGCTGCTCTCGGCGTTTGCCTCCGCGGCCTTCGTTACCGCCGCCGACGACGAAAACTCCGAGGAGGGGACCAATCCATGAGCAGCGTCGCCAACCTTTTCGTCATTATCGCGGTTGGGATAGCGGCTATGTTCTTCCTCGCCGGCACGGTCGGGTTGCTCCGCTTTCCCGATACGTTGACCCGCCTTCATGCCCTGACGAAAGCTGACAACCTGGGACTAGGGTTTGTCGTACTCGGGCTCATGCCTCTCGTTGGCGTCTTCGTCGCTCTCAAGCTCGTTTGCATTTGGCTGCTTGTCTTGTTCGCAAGCGCAACCGTCTCGCAGCTCATCGCGCGAAGCGCCTTGAGAAAGGCCGGTGCCCCATGACCGAGACGCTGCTGTTCGATGCAGCCTTGATTGCGCTGATCCTCGGCGTCACCGTCTGGACGCTCGCCGTGCGCGATACCATCGCCGCCGTCATCGGCTTTGTCGTGTGGGGTTTGCTGATAGCGTTCGCGTGGGTGCGCTTGGCCGCAGTCGATATCGCGCTGACGGAAGTGGCCATCGGAAGTGGCGTGACGGGGATGCTACTGCTCCGGGCAGGCGCGCAGGCCAGAAAATTTGATGCGCCAGTCAAGCCCGTCAATCGAACCACAAGCATCATAGCAGGCGCACTTTGTGGCGTGGTTTTTGTTGTCCTCGCCGCCGTTGTGCTGCTTGCCACCGGACCAGGCCCCACGCTCGCGCCTCAGGTTGCCGAGAGCCTGCCGCTCACCGGGCTCGGTAATCCTGTGACGGCTGTCTTGCTGGCGTACCGCGCGTTCGACACGCTGCTCGAGAAGGTCGTTCTGATGCTCGCCTTGCTCGGCGTCTGGTCGGTCGCGGCGGACCGAGCCTGGGGGCGCCCCCCGGAGCTGTGGACCGCATCCCGTCGCGATGGCGTGCTCCGCTTCTTCGCGCAGGTGCTGGCACCAGTGGGGATCGTGTTCGCGATCTACACCTTCTGGGCCGGGGCTGACGTTCCAGGCGGAGCCTTTCAGGCGAGCGCAGTTCTGGCGGCCATCTGGCTGATCGTCGTCATGGCGGGACTTGCCCGCTTGCCCGCAACTGGCTCACCGGCTCTGCGCCTGTCGCTCGTTGCTGGAGCCGCCATCTTCCTCGTCGTCGGCATTGCCGGTGTTCACATCGCCGGGGCGTTCCTCGCCTATCCACCCGATTTCGCGAAGGCACTGATCATCGCGATCGAGGCCGGGATGGTGTGGTCGGTCGCGGCAACGCTCGCGTTGCTCGTCGCTGGGCCGCCTCAAGCAGGAGAACGGCGATGAGCACTGCCGCCCTCTTCGGATTGTGCAGCGCCGCCCTGATCGCGCTTGGCCTGTACGGGCTCATGACGCATCCGCACCCCCTGCGGAAAATACTGGCGTCCAACCTATTGAGCAGCGGTGTCTTCCTATTCTTCGGCGTGATTGCAAACCGAGGTGCGGGGAACGGCTTTGCCGGAGATCCTGTCCCGCACGCGATGGTCATCACCGGCATCGTCGTCGCGTTTTCCGCCACGGCCTTGGCCGTTGCGCTCGTGCTGCGGCTTTATGAAGTGTCTGGTACTGCAGATCTCGGCGTGGAAACGCCACGACCGGACAAAGAGGCAGCCCCCCGATGATCGAGACGGCCGCCGCCACTGGAGCGGGGAACGCTGAAGCTTATCTGCTTGTTCTCGCGATCATCTTGCCTGTCGGCGGAGTGCTGCTGTCGTTCCTGCTGGGCAGCCGTCAGGCGGAACGGATCGTTCTGTGCCTTCTTCCGCTCGGCATGGGGATTGCCGGTGTCATTCTCGCCGACGTTTGGCGCTCAGGAAAAGCACTGACTTACGTCCTGGGAGGCTGGACACCGCCGCTCGGCATCATGCTACGCGCTGACGGCCTGTCGGCCGCGATGCTGGTAACGACGGCGATCATCATCGCGGCGGCCGCCTTTTTTGCCCGCGCCAAATTCTCCACCCCGCGAGACACGAACGACGAGAGGGCGCCCCTCGCGTTCTGGACCTTGCTCCTCGCCGTGTGGGCCGCGCTCAATGCGGTGGTCTTAGGCTACGACCTTTTCAACCTATACGTCGCCTTGGAGCTTTTGACCTTCGGAGCCGTCCCGCTGGTCAGCCTCGACGGTCGCGCGGAGACGCTAACGGCCGCACTGCGCTATCTGCTCTTTGCCCTGGTTGGCTCGATGTTTTATCTGCTTGGCGCAGCGCTTCTCTATGGCACCTACGGGACCCTCGACATCGGCCTCCTCGCGTCACGCGTACGGCCCGAGCCAGCCGTCTATGCGGCAGGCGTTTTGATGACGGCGGGATTGTTGGCCAAGACGGCGCTCTTTCCGCTCTATCTTTGGCTGCCGCCTGCCCACGCCGGTGCACCAGCCGCCGCCAGCGCCGTGCTCTCGGCCCTCGTCGTGAAGGGATCGTTCTTCCTGGTGGTCCGGATTTGGTTCGATGCCCTGCCGGGAATTTTTAATGCAGCGTCTGCGCAGGTGCTGGGAGCGCTGGGCGCTGGCGCCATCATCTTTGGCAGCCTGCTCGCGCTCCAGCAGCCGCGACTGAAAATGGTCGTCGCCTATTCGACGGTCGCGCAGATCGGATACCTGTTCCTGATGTTTCCACTGATCATCGGAACCGCCAGCGGAATGCCGTGGACCGGCGATGCCTGGACGGGCGGGTGGATGCAACTCTTTTCACATGCGTTCGCCAAGGCCGCGATGTTTCTCGCGGCAGGCTTGATCGCGGAGGCTCTGGGGCATGACCGCATCGCGGACCTTGGGGGTATCGGCCGCGCGCTGCCGATGACGACCATCGCCTTCGCGCTGGCGGGTCTCTCCCTGATGGGCATTCCCCCGACCGGTGGGTTTGTCGCCAAATGGATGTTGCTCACAGCATCCGCGATGGAGGGGCAGTGGTGGTGGGCCCTGGTCATTCTGACGGGCGGTCTGCTGGCAGGCGCATACATGTTTCGAATTCTCGTGCCCGCGATGGCCGAGCCGCGCGCCGCCTTGCAAGCTTCCGTCTTACGGCACCGGGAGATGGTTCCGCTCGCGCTCGCGGTTGTCGCGCTGCTGCTCGGGCTCGTTCCGCTGCAACCTATGGAGCTGCTGCAGATCGGCCGGCCCGCAAGTTTGCAGGGGGCCGCGCCATGACGAGCGGAGGCGTTCTGATTGCCGCTGCGCTGCTTGGGCTGCTCGCCTTGCTGGTTGCATGCCTTTCGGCGCCGATGCGAGCGCGCATGACGGAGCTGTTGCCATTGGCGCCCATCCCGGCCCTTCTCGCGGCGATTCTGTCGAAGTGTGACGCCTCGCTCGCCCTTCCACCGGCGCTGCTCGGAGCGACGTTCGTCATCGATAAACCAGGTGCGATGTTGCTCGGCACGGCCGCTCTTTTGTGGATCGCGGCCGGTATCTATGCCGCTACGTTCATGCGAGCAGATACCGATCGCGGTGCCTTTGCCGTTTGGTGGCTTCTGGCGCTCGTCGGAAACCTCGGCGTATTCATGGTCGCCGACCTCGCGAGCTTCTATCTCTTCTTCGCTGTAGGCGGGCTGTCGGCCTATGGTCTCATTGCGCACGATGGAACATCAACGTCACGCCGCGCCGGGATCATGTACATAGCCTTCGCGTTGCTCGGCGAAGCCCTTCTGCTGATGGCGCTCGTATTGCTGTCTGCAACCGCCCCAGAGCGGACCATCCTCATCCGCGATGCAGTTGCCGTTCTCTCTCAGTCGCCATCGCGCGATATCATCTTGGCCCTCGTGATTGCGGGGCTCGGGCTGAAGATTGCGCTCGTCCCGTTGCACGTGTGGATGCCGCTCGCCTATACGGCCGCGCCCATACCAGCGGCGGCCGTGCTCAGCGGCGCGGCGGTGAAGGCGGGCGTGATCGGATTTCTGCGGTTCCTTCCGTTCGACGCCGCATCGCCGGAATGGGGCTCGGTGCTCGCGGGATTCGGGATCATCTCAGCTTTCTACGGCGTTGCCGTCGGCATCACCCAGAGCAATCCAAAAACAGTTCTGGCCTATTCGAGCATCAGCCAGATGGGCTTGATCGCGGCTGTCCTCGGCATGGGGCTTGCCAGCGGCGACGGCACGACCGCGTCGGCCGTGAGCTTCTATGCGGCCCATCATGTGCTCGTGAAGGGCGGCCTTTTCCTCGCGGTAGGGATAGGGCTTTCGAGCGGCTCGCGCCCGACGTGGGCGGTTCTTGTTCCCGCTACAGTCTTGGCCCTCAGCCTTGCAGGATTGCCGTTCACCGGCGGGTGGCTTGCCAAACTTGCAGTCAAACCCACGCTGGGAGCGGGGTGGATCGGAACCTTCGCAGCTCTCGCAGCCGCCGGAAGCACGCTTCTGATGCTGCACTTTCTACGATGCGTCACCGCGCTGCCGCGAACCGCGCAGCCGGTGCCCGCGCCTGCCGGGCTTCTCCTGCCATGGCTCGCGGTGGCGCTGGCGTCCGTTGTCGTACCCTGGGCGCTCTATCCGACGGCGGTACAGGATGGATACGCAAACGCACTGTCTCTTGCCGGTCTTTGGGATGGCGTGTGGCCCGTACTTCTGGGCGGAGCGTTGGCCTGGCTTTTACGCGCGCGTCGCGTGCTGATGCGCGAGCTGCCGGTGGGCGACATCGTCGTCGCTTATGAAGCCGGCGCGCGAGCCATGATGACGAGAGGGGCCATTCTGTCGAACGCGGACCAGGTTTTGAGAGGCTGGCGTGTCGCGTCCGCAGGCCTGTTGGCGGTTGTGGCGGTGCTCGCCGCAACGCTCGTCTATTGAGAAATGCAGAGTACTGGGCCACCTGGGGCCGGCCGCTGCCACGGCCGGCCCCAGGTCTGTGCTCTCAGGACGGAAGCTGGAAGTAGAAGTGGCCGAAGAGTGTAATCGCTGCGCCGGCCGCGAGCGCAAGATAGGGGAGAATGCCGGCCCGCCGCTCGCCTAGATCCTGGCTCTTGAGATCCAGGTCGATCAGCATGTGATCCGGAAACCGTCCCTTGTCCTGCACGTAATGTCGGAAGACGAACACAGGGATGATGAGCAGGCCGAACATAAGCCCATACCAGAGCGCGTTCGGATTGCCCCACACCTTCGCGCCCACGCCCATCAGGAACAGGTTGAAGAAGCCTAGCCCGGCGTTGACGCCCACGAGCCAGTTCGGCGTGCGATACGGCCGAGGGATATGCGGACTGTCGATGCGGTGGATCCACGTCGATTGGAGATTGAGGAAGATGAAGATCATGTAGCCGACGTTCGAGATCGACAGGATCAGGTAGTACGCCGTGGCATCGGAGGCGGCGAACGTCAGCAGACCGAGATTGAAAATGAGATCCGTCCACATGGCCCGCGTGGGCGCGCCGTGCTCGTTCGTGTGCGCGAGATACTTCGGCAGCCAGCCATCGACACCGCCCTGATAGAGGGTGCGGGAAGAGCCGGCCATCGCCATCTGAATCGCAAGGATCAGGGCGAGGATCATCATCATTTCGAGCAGATGCGTGACGATCTTTGATCCGCCGCCGACCATGTTGCCCATGGCGGCCGCAACGCCTGTACCGTCGACGATGCCGGGCTGCGTCATGCCTTCCAGGCCGAGATACCCTTGGAAAGCCGCAGCGACGAGCGTGTAAAGCACCACGCAAAGAATACCGGCCGCGATGATGGACTTCTTGGTATCGGAGGCCGGGTTCTTGAATTCGCGCGTATAGCAGACGGCCGTTTCGAAGGCGTATGTCGACCAGCCCGCAATAAACAGCGCGCCAAGGAAATAGGTCCAGCCGCCGTTGTTCCATTCTCCATTTGGAGGAACGAGTGGCGTATAGTTCGCGTAGTTCACACCGCCGTTAAAAAACGGAACGATGCCGACGATGAGCATCGGGACAACGACAAACAGGCCGATGACGGTCTGCACGCGCGCCGTTCCGAGAATGCCGCGATGCTGGATCGCAAACGTGATCAGCATCAGCGCGGCGCCGATGAAGAATGTCGGTCCGATCTCGATGTTCGCGAGACCGAAGAACGAAAAGCTCGCAAGAGTCATCGTGCGCAGCGCGGGCGTTGCAGCCTGGGTTACAGCGGCAATCGCGAGCTTCGCCGCTTCTTCCGCGGATTTGCCATCGATGGCAGCGGCGTTTGCCGCGCTCTTTAGCCAAGCCACGACTTCCGGAGACTCGGGGCCGAATACGGGAATGGGAGCAACCGCGTTCAAGATGTAGCCGGCGGCAATCGCGCAGCCGAGCGAGAGAACGGGCGTCCACGCGTACCAGTTGCACCAGACGGACAGCGGCGCGATGAATTTGCTGTAGCGGAGCCAGGCAGCCGAGCCGTACACGGCGGCGCCGCCCGACTTGTTTTTGAAGAGTCCCGCGATTTCCGCGTAGCTATAGGCCTGAAACAGACCGATGACGACCGAGATGGACCACACGAGAAACGCGAGCTTTCCCGCCGTTGCGCCCATGCCCCCGATCGAAATCAGAACAAGAGCGGGAACACCGCTCGCAATCCAGAACGCGCCCTTCCAGTCGATCGTGCGGTGCAACCCGCCGAATTCGTCTCCCGGAAAGGCGTCGCCCTCCGGCTTCCTATCCACCACTTCCTGCATGCTTCGCTCCCTGCGCTTCCCTTGGTTGGGAAGCTATTTGCGTAGGTCCTACCGCGAGGCATACTGCCGCACAGTTGCCTGTCATGCAATATACTTGCATCACCTGCATGCATATAAATTGCAGCTCAGGTAATGATTGAGATCATGCGGGGGGAGCTGGAAAGGGCGTCGCGCGAGAGAAAAAAGTAGGCGAAGGATTGCGGAATGTCGCTTCTGAAGTTTCAATTGGCAGAAGATGATAGCAAGGAAGGTCCATGGTGAGATCGAAAGTGCGGAGAGCCCCGGCGCGTCGCCCCCGGCACAAGGCCAAGCATCAGACGAAAGTTCAAGTGCAGCCGGACACCACGTCCGACACGGCGAACGTTCCGCTGGAGAAACGAATCGGCGAAGTCTTCAAGCAGCTCCGCTTGGCGGCCAACCTCACCCTCGCGGATTTGAGTGCAGGGGCCGGAGTTTCCAGCGCCATGTTGAGCCGTATTGAGAATGGCATGGCAACGGCGAGCCTCGACACGCTGGAGCGCCTTTGCCTTGCGCTCGGTATCGGGCTTTCGGATCTATTCAAGCGGATCGACAGGAAGCAGGGGACGGCTCAGCTGGTCAAGCGCGACGAGCAGATGGAGGTCGTGCGCGTCGGTACGAAGTACGGCTACACCTACAAGCTGCTCTCCTACGACAAAGGCCCGAAGAAGCTGTTCGATCCCTTCTTCATCGAGATGGACAAGAAGAGCCAATCCTATCCACGCTTCTCCCACCCGGGCACCGAGTTCATCTATGTGCTTCAGGGGCGTGTGGAATACCGGTTTGGTGAGTTCACGTATCTGCTGGAGCCGGGCGATGCCTTCACGTTTTCCGGTGATGTGGTGCACGGGCCGGAGCGCTTGCTCGACGACCACGCAAAATTCTTATCAATCATCATCTATGCGGAATAGCGCGCGGATGCGCTTCGGATCGCCCGAAAAAAGCCGGGAGCTTTCGCTCCCGGGGAAAGTCGGGGGAGTACGCGTGCAACTGAAGCTCGGTTCACGACAAACGAGACAGTCGGGTAAGCTCCCGTGTCATGGACGAGGCATCCAATCGCGAGGACCGCAACGATTGTCATCCTGTCGGATGCAGACGACGGCAATTGTCGTCATCTGATTGCTGCGGTTGCTTGCAAGAATTGCCTACAACAAACTTGCATGTCATGCAACTTGTTTGTATGGAATGAAACATGGACTCGGGCCGTGAGGCGCGAAATCCCGTCGAGAAGGAAGAGGGCGTGACAAAGAACGAGGAGGGCCTCTCAATGGCCTCGCAGCTCGCGGAGGGCCGCGCCAAGACAACAGGTCTCTCATATCAACCCTATTGGTGGGACGCCGCTCCGCGCCGGCAAGGCTCCTCCGCCGCACTGCCGCAGACGGCAGATGTCGTGATTGTAGGATCCGGATTCACAGGCCTGTCCGCTGCCCTCACTTTGCTCCGCAATGGCCGCTCGGCACTGGTCCTGGAGCGCAACGTGCCGGGTTTCGGCGCAAGCACGCGCAACGGCGGACAGATCGGCAGTGGTAATCAGAAATTCCGCGTCAAACGCCTGATCGAGTTGCGAGGACGCAAGAAGGCCGAGGCGATGCTGCGCGAGGGCGTTCGCATGCTCGACTACATCGAGCAACTCGTTTCGACAGAAAAGATCGACTGCCACTTTCGCCGCTGCGGCCGCTTTCGGGCCGCAGTCAGGCCCGAGCACTACGATGCCATGGCACGCGACATGGACGATCTTCGCGAAATTGCCGGCGTCGAGAGCTTCATGGTGCCGCGCGCGGAGCAGCACAGCGAGATTGGATCGGACGCATTCTACGGCGGCTCGGTTCTTCCTGGAGACGCATCGTTACATCCGGCACTCTATCATGCCGGTCTCGCAAGCCGGATCGAGGAACTCGGAGGGCAGGTTGCCGGCAACGCGGCTGCCGAAGCCATCGTCTCGACAGGCGCTGGCTTCACCGTCAAGACGCCGCGGGGCACGGTGGCGTGCAACGACGTCATTATCGCAACGAACGGATATACGGACGGTCTGGTGCCGGAGCTCGGCCGCCGTATCGTTCCGATCGGATCGGGCCTCATCGCAACGGGTGAAATACCCGAGGCGACATTCTCCCGCCTGATGCCGAAGAACCGCGTCTACGGAAACACCAATCGCGTATTCTACTATTTCCGCGCGGCACCGGGAGAGCGTCGCGTCATCTGGGGAGGGCGCGTTGGGCGTATCGCCAACAACACCTCGCCACTTGCGTTCCGCCACCTCGCGCGAGACATGCTCCATGTCTTTCCGGATTTGGCAGACGTACCGGTCACGCACGGATGGGATGGCATGATCGGATACACATACGATGAGGTTCCCCATCTCGGCCGCACCGCGATGGGTCTGCACTACGCCATCGGCTACTGCGGCACGGGCGTCTCGCGAGCCACCTACTTCGGGCACAAGATTGCCCTTCAAGTCATCGGACATCGGGACGGCAAGACGGCCTTCGACGACCTCGCTTTCCCGAGCTTCCCTGTACACCCGATTGCCAAGCGCGCCGTACCAGTCGTCGAGACCTGGTACCGCTTCCGCGACGCCACGAAACTCTGATCAACGAAAACCCTGAAGGGAGACCATTCGAATGCCGAAGCCGACCATTGTGGATCGCACCAACATTTCCTCAGGCGGTGCCTACGAGGGCATTTTCGGCTATTCGCGAGCCGTTCGCGCGGGCAACGACGTCCATGTCTCCGGCACCTGCGCGCCCGCCGGGCATGAGAAGAGCGACGCCTACGCGCAGGCGCGTGCCGCGCTCGCGATCATCGAAAAGGCTTTGAATGAAGCCGGAGCTAATCTCCAGGATGTCGTGCGCACGGTCGTTTATGTGCGTGACATCAACGATGCGGACGATGTTGCCCGTGCGCATCTCGAATCTTTCGACGACGTCCGCCCGGCCAGCACATTGGTGCAGGTCACGTCGATGTTGCGCCCGTGGCAGAAGGTGGAGATCGAGGCTTACGCAAAACTCTGACGCATCTCGGTCGGGCATCGCATCGGCCACAAAAAAGCCGGGAGCAAAAAGCTCCCGGCAAGGTGCACTCCTGGGAGGAGGAAGGGAGTGCTTAGGCCTGGGGGTGGGTGCGAAGTCTGAGCGGATCGTAGAACGGCATCCGGACGACAGTGCCCTTCAGAACCTTTCCACCGTCGTTGATTTCGACGGCCGTGCCCAACGCGGTATGCGAAGGAGCGATCTGGGCCAACGCGAGCGACTTCATCAGATGTTGACTGTAGGCCGTGCTCGTCACGACGCCGACTTCCTTGCCGCCTACGAGCACCTTGGCACCCGGCGTGACGGCATCGGACGTATCGACTTCGAGCCCGGTGATGAACGAGCGCTCCTTGCCCTTGCTCGCGGCCAAAGCGGCCTTGCCGCGGAAGTCGGCCTTATTCAGATCGACGGTCCAGTCAGCCCGCACTTCCCACGGCGTCGTGTCCTTGTGCGGCATGTCGAAGGGGAAGAAGAGAAGCCCCGCTTCGACGCGCACGGTGTCAAGGCAGGTCCACGAGACCGGAATCACGCCATTCGCCTTTCCAGCATTCAGGATCGAGTCCCACAGGAAAGGCGCATCCGTGCTCGAGCAGAACACCTCATATCCGCGCTCACCCGAATAGCCGCCGCGGGCGATGGAAACGTCGCGCCCGAACAGCGTCGCCTTCTGGTGCTTGAAGTATCCGATCTTGCTCAGATCAGCGGGGGTATGAGCGGAAAGAACCTCGAGCGCAACCGGTCCTTGCAGAGAAAGAATGTGGATGTCGTTGTCGCGCGCAGCGGTGACTTTGAACTTGCCGGCGAACTCGGCGACAGCTTCTTCGAACGCGCCACCGCCGTGGGAGACGCGGAACTGGTTCGGGCCATCGCAGTAGACGAGCACGTCGTCGATCAGTCCGCCTTGATCGTTCACGATGTTCGAAATGTGGGAGTCGCCAGCCGAGATCTTTGAGATGTCGGTGGTCAGCAGGTAGTTCAGGAATTCGGTTGCCTGCGGGCCCGACACGTTGACGATCTTGAGCGCAGTCACTTCGATGAGACCGGCCTTGTGGCGCGTTGCGGCGACCTCGTCGTACGGGTTGGTCGCGTAGTTCTGCGGGATCGGCATGTCGTTCCATGCGCTCGAGAGATCCGATCCGAGTGCGGTATGGCGGTCGTTGAGGACCGATTGACGTTGATACTGAGCGGCAGTCATTGGCGTGTCTCCAGATTAGGGCTACGAAGTTGGAATAGGCTGTCGCTTGAAATCAGTCGGGCAGGGTGCCGGGTGAAGTTGGCGCGCCGTCGTCGTACTTCGACAGCCACTCGAGAGTGGTGTCGCGGTAACGGGTGATGCCCTTGTAGTCGATCAGCTCCGGCGGAAGCGATTGCAGCACCCGAGGGAGGCGGCGGCCCCACTTCGGAACCGTGACGAGTTCCCGCAGCTTGATGAGGTAGCAACGGATCGAGAAAAGGACCGCGTTCGAGCGGGGTAGGCGCCAAAGTCCTTGCAACTCGACGCGCAGGTGTACCTTGTCGCCGACGTTCTCAGGCGTCACCGTCATGCGGTCGGAGCCCCACTTGTGGAAGTTCTCCGGACTCGTATCGAGCCGCGGATTGATCGTCATCGTCCAGTTCAGTCGGCGCACAGGATGGCCGTTCTGCAGGTTGAGCAGGAACTTCAGCGCACGCTCGAAAACGCGCGCTTGGTGAGCGAGCGGAACCGGTCCGTGCCACTCCGTGAAATTCATGCCGACGTCGAAATCGAGCGACCAGTCGGCCTGCGTCGTGATGATGCCGGCGTCCATCCAGAGCTGGTTGTCACGCTGATCTTGCAGCGAGAAATCGCCCTGGCACTGGCGGCCGATGAATTCCATCGGCCCGACAGGCAAAGTGCTGGCGTCGCCGAAGACGAACTTCTGCTCGATCTTGAGCGGCCGGTTGATCCAGTGCCAGCGGTCGCCGTCGCGGTTGAGCGTGAAATGCTCAGGATAGCTCGCGGCCATCGACGTCATCAGCAGCTCGAGCATGTCCCACTGCGCGGTCATCATGTGCGGGAGCGCCTGACAGCGCTTGGGGTCCTGCTCGAGGACCTTGGCGCGGTCGGCCATCTCGGACACGTAGTGCTCATCGATGTCGATGGGGAACTCAAAAGGGGAACCCTTCGGCCCCGGCACATGTGGCTCGATGTTCACCGAGTACATGTACTTGTCTTCGTGGAACGGAAAGGGAAAGCGCCGGATGGCGGCCGGACTGTTCGAGAACGTAAAATCGTCTCGAAACGTCTCATTCTTGAAAACCAAGTTCATGGGGTTTCTCCAAATTCTCGTTAGGTTCTCAAAGATCCAGCGTGAGGCAGTTGCCCGCTGTGCGAGACACGCAGATCATGATCTTCTCGCCGCCGAGCTTCTCCTCCTCGGTCAGGTAGTGATCGTTGTGTTGCAATGCGCCGGTCCGTGCGAGCACGCGGGTTTCGCATTGGCCGCACGCGCCGCCGCGGCATAGGGAAGGCGGGTCAATGCCGTTCTGTTCGAGCGCTTCGAGAATGCTCTGCTGCGGACCGACCTGGATCTCGCATTCGGAACGGGCGAGTTTCACGGTGAACGGGCTACCCGGCCGTGGTGCGCTGAAGTGCTCCGAATGCAGGTTCTCGTGAGGCCATCCGGCGGCGCGCCCAGACTCCAGCGCCCAGTCGATCATCGCTTGGGGACCGCAGACGTAGAGGTGCGTGCCGACGGGTTGATCGCGGAGCAGTGTACCGAGGGGGAGCGCGTGCCCGGCATCGGACCGGTAGGTGTGCACGCGCGATCCGTACTGGCGCACGAGGTCATTGCAGAAAGCGCCGCGCGTTTGCGATCGCACCTTGTAGTGCAGCTCGAAGTTCGCGTTTGCGGCGGCGAGTTCGTGCATCATTGACATGAAGGGCGTGATGCCGATGCCGCCCGCAATCAGAAGGTGCTTACGGGCCTTGCGCGCGATGGAAAACAGGTTGATCGGATTTGTCACGTCGAGTTCGCTGCCTACACGCACGTTGTCGTGCATGTAGTCGGAGCCGCCGCGGGAATCGTCGGCGCGGCAAACGCTGATCTGATAGCTGCTCGCATCAGCCGGCGAGCCCATAAGAGAATAGGGGTTCCGCCAGAGATGCCCGTCGGGAGCGCGCATGGTCACCACGACATGCGAACCGCCAGAAAACGTCGGCAGCTTCTCTCCGGAAACATCGACGAAGCGGAAGCGCTTGATGCGGTCGGCGACGGGTTCGACTTCAACGACGCGCACGCGTCGCGTTGAGGATGAGGTCATAGGAATTCTGCCTTCTGTTCGGGGATTTCTCCTGGAACTTCGGCGTCGATGCAGACGCCTTGAAACGCTGCGAAGCGGCGCGAATAGTGATCGCGAACGAGCAGCATGAGACCGCAGCCGCTGCATTTCACGGGATTGGTGGTGACGTTCTCGGTCAAAGCCTTGCAGTGCACGCACTGCACGCGCCGCTTGAGCGAGCCCCGATGCTCCGTCCGCACCGAACGATGATCGATGTGGTGCCGCATCGCGGTTTGGACCACAGATCCGATGAGAGGTTCGCTCCCCGCCGCATAGACGCAAACGCCCATCTTGGCTCCGCCCAGGAGCGCGTCCAGTTCGAGAATCGTGTCGTTGAGACTTGGGAATGTCGTGGCGACCGCCGGCTTGAAGCCTTGAATGGCTTCATCGATGGCCTTCCACTGATCGAAATCTTCGGCACAGATCAAAATGGCCGATCGTTCCGCGAAGCGCGCATCGGCGCGCCTCATCATGTCGGAAACGGCTTCCGCGCCGGCCCGATCGCAGACAATGAGGTTCGAGAGTGCGTAAAGATCGGGCTCGAGACCCGGATATATGGGTCTGCTTTTGATATCGCTCACAAGCATGTCCAATTGCCCATTCGCTTGTTTGTGTTTGGATCGTTGGTTTCCCCCGGGGGCGGAGGGGAACAGGGGCCCCCGGGGGATTCGGTCTCCTGGTTTACAGCTCCACGACGCCGACTAGCCGGGGAGTTGGAAGAACCAGTTGGAGACCAGAACGATGGTGGCGCCTGCGATAAGCGCGATGTACGGCAGGATGCCCGCACGCCTGTTCTTCACCTCGGCGGTGGTCAGGCCGAGATCCTTGAACATGTGCTCGGGGAACTTGCCGCCATCCTGGACGTAGTGACGGAACCAGAACACCGGCACGATCATCGCGGCCGTGATCAACCCGGCCCAAAGGGCTTGGGGGTTCCACACTTTGGCGCCAGCTCCGAGGAACATCGCGTTGACGTAGGCGAACATGACGCCGAGGCCCATGAGCCAAGTGGGTGCGCGCCACGGGCGGACGGCTTCGGCGTTGTCGATGCGATGAATCCAACCGGAGTTGAGGTTGAGGAAGTTGAAGATGATGTAGCCGACGTTCGACACCGCCAGGATGAAGAAGAAGCTGGTGGCGTCGGCGCAGGCAATCGCCAGTACGACGAGGTTGACGATCAGGTCAGTCCACATGGCGCGCGTCGGAGCGCCGTGCTCGTTGACGTGGCTCAAGTACTTGGGCAGCCAGCCGTCGTATGAACCTTGGTAGAGCGTCCGCGAAGAGCCCGCCATGGCAGTCATGATCGACAGCATGAGCGCTAGGATCATGAGCATGACGAATGCGTTCGTCAGCCAGCCGCTCGTGCCGCCGCTGATCATGTTGCCCATAGCCTCGGCTACACCGGAGCCGTCCACGATTGGCGTGGCAAGCATGCCGTCGAGGCCGAGCACGCCCTGGAAGGCGAACGGAACGAGCGAGAACAGTACGAGACAGAGCAGACCCGAGAAGAGAATGGCCTTGAACGTGTCCGTCTTCGGGTTCTTGAATTCGCTCGTGTAGCAGATGGCGGTTTCGAACGCGTAGGTCGACCACGCCGCGATGAACATGCCGCCGAGAACGAGTGTCCAGCCGCCGACATTCCATTCACCCATTTCCGGGACGTATGCCGCCTTGAGAGGCGCGAGCGGCGTATAGTTCGACCACTCGATCTGCCCCGTAAGGATCGGCACGATGCCGACGATCAACATCGGAATGATGACGAGCAGGCCGATGAACTTCTGCACGTTAGCGGTGCCGAGGATGCCCCGGTGCTGGATGGCGAAGGTGAGGAGCATCAGTGCCGCGCCGATGAAGAACGCCGCGTTGAGCGAGTACGAGACCGGTCCAAGCGTTCCGGTATGAAGCGACCAGCTACGAATGGCCGGCGTCAGCGCCGCAACCGCATCGGCCGATAGCAGTGCGGAGACGGCATCGCTTGCGCCCTTGCCGGCGTTCGCGGCCAGCCACTCGGCAACGCGTGGGCTGTCAGCCGTGATCGTGCTGGCATGAGCCTTGATCCAGGCCAGGACTTCCGGATGGTCAGCCGCAGGGATAGGGGTGAGTGCGTTCAGGATGTAAGCGGCAGCGATGGAGCAGCCGAGAGACAGAACGGGTGACCAAGCGACCCAATTGCACCACACCGACAGCGGCGCGATGATTTTGGAATACCGAACCCAGGCCGCCGCGCCGTAGACCGACGCGCCGCCGGACTTGCTGGGAAACAGCCCCGCGATCTCGGCGTATGTGAAGGACTGGATGAAGCCCATGATCATTGAGCAGATCCAGACAAGAAACGCGACCTTGCCTGCCGTGCCTGCAATGCCGCCGATAGAAAATAGGACCAATGCGGGGACGCCACTCGCGACCCAGAATGCGCCGGTCCAATCAATGGCTCTTACGAGCTCTTTTGAACTTGAGTGCCCTAAGGCGGAACTAGAAAGTGCCTCCGAACTCATGTGCGTTTTCCCCAATTGTCATTAAGTCGTTTTCTTTTTTGTGCGCCCTCGGATGCTGGCCTTGAGCTTGGGAAACCGAAATGTGCGTGGTGAGCTTGTTCAACCAAAATCAACCACAAATAGCCCAAAAATGACCATAAATAGCCGCGGACGGCTGAATTTAGATCATGCGACATAGCGCGCAAGCGAAATTATTGACTGTAAGGAAACTTTTTCATTCCGCGTCGCATCAAAAATGCTGCGACGCGGAATAAAAAGGAGCCACCCTCACTGAAAAATGCGACGAAATAGCCGCAAAAACCAACTATTGGCCAAAAATGGTTGGATATGGTTGAAGTAGTTTTCAGCTGCTGCTAGGGTCGGTTTGCCCGCCAACAACGCTCGTTTGAGCCAGGCGACACGCGCCACGGGCGCACAGAAGGGAACGATTCAGCCAGTAGGACAGGCCGCTGAATGGAAACGGTTGAAGAAATAGCGGGTGAATCCGCGGACACGCCGCCTTGGGAAAAGGAAGCTTCCCCTCACCCCATCGTCAGGCAATCGGTGAAAACGATCGCAACCCGGGTTTTCGAGCGCATCGTCACGGGCGAGTATCCGTTCGGCACGCGCATTCCTGCGGAACGTGAACTCGCGGCCGGATTTGGGGAAACGCGCAATGCGGTTCGCCAGGCGCTGGACTTTCTGGTTTCCTATGGAACGCTTGCCCGGAGGCCGGGTGGCGGAACCTTCGTGGCTCATCGCACCGCGAAGCGGAGCCCAAGCGAGTCGTCCGGCTACATCAACGTCGCGGCCATTGCCGAGACCGTCTCGCCCTTCGAAATGAACATCGCGGAATCGATCCTCGAGCCGGAGATCGTTCGGCTCGCGACCGTCTATATGTCCATTCGCGATCTGGCGAAGCTCAGGTCACAGCTCGAGCGGCTCGATAGCATTGTCGCCGACGCGGAGCAGTTCGCTCTTCTTGAGAAGCAGTTCA
Organism: Hyphomicrobium sp.; assembly: GCF_036262015.1. Taxonomy (GTDB): domain Bacteria; phylum Pseudomonadota; class Alphaproteobacteria; order Rhizobiales; family Hyphomicrobiaceae; genus Hyphomicrobium_C. Next base: position 741,607 of record NZ_DATAJR010000004.1, read on the forward strand.
TGATGACAATCTGCGAGGGGACCCACAATTCGCCGATCGTCTGCATGTATCGCGTGCTGCACGAAGTCCGTCGACAGCCCCAGTGGTGTGCAATTAAGAGGCGGGCCCTCACGCCGGCGCGTATTCGCGAAGCTCAGCGTGGCTTGCGCTCGCTGTTCGCGGCGCTGGAGCGCCGGGATGTCGATACCGCCGTCGAATGCATGAGGCTTTACCTGTCGAGCGCCCAGGAAGGTATGCATCACGCTTCGCCCTGAGGTGCTGGCCGCGGCTCTGTCGGGGGTTAGTCTGTCGTGAACTCCAGGGCCAGCCGGATGGGCGCGCCTTGACGCTGGTCCCACATCAGGTTCATCTCTCGCATGTGCCGGAGCAGAACCTGTTTGTGCTTGTTCCACCACGCAGGAATGGACGCGAATTCTTGAATTCGCGCGCGTCCATTCTTGATCACGACCACTGGCCAGTCACCGACAAGGGCGTTGTCGATCCCGAACAGCTCCCGCCCCCACCAGAAGGCCTCTCCGAATGCGTGATGGCCGACGCCGCCGAATTTCATCATGGCTAGTACGGGAAAGGGCTCGAAGGTGCGCGCACGCTGAACGGCATTCTTCCAGAGCTCGAGTGAGGATGCGTATTCCCACGACACCGCGCTCCAATTGTTTGGATAGCGCCCGCAAAACTCGGAGTAGAACGCGGTCGGATCTTCGAAGTTGACCTGAGAGTCGTTGAGGCGCGGGTCGTCGAAATCGGGGAATTGGAAGACAAAGCCCTCCATGAACTCAACGCTGGTGTGTGCGACGAGCTCCTCGTAGTTGTCACAGGTGCAGGAGATAAGCCGGCCTTTGAACCCTCTCCGGAACGCTTCGCGCGTCAGCGCGTGCAGGAACGGCTGATAGCAGGTGTCCCAGCAGAGGATGTCGGGGTTCTTGGCCAGCAGCTTGTCGACGATCGGTCCGAAATCCGTCGTGCTTGCGGGGAAGAGGTGCTCTTCGACGAGATTGATCCCGGCGACTTCGAAAGCAGCGCGATACGTCGCGATGGAGGGAAGTCCATGCAAGTCGTCCTGCGCGCAGATGGCCGCCGTTTTGAGTTCCGGATGCTGCCGCTTGAGCCAATCGACGCCCGTCACATTGTAAATCGGATGGACCTCGCTTGGCGCAACCAGCGTCGGCGTGTCGGGGGAGAGGTCGCTCGGCAACGTGGTCGTGACCAGCATGCGATGCTTGTTGATGATCTCCCGCACCCGCTCGGTCAGATCGTTGCCGCCGATCATCAGGATGAGTTTCACCCCATCCTCGTTGATCAACTGACGCACGCCGGCGAGCGCGAGGTCGGGGTCGTATTTGGTGTCGAACGAAACGATCTCGACCGTGTAGCGGCGCATCCCCACCTTGATGCCGCCGGACGCATTGACGCGGTCGCACCAGATCATGCTGCCATTGAGGCCAGGCTCCGCCCAGGACTTGAGCTTGCCTGTCAGCGGTGCGAGGAAGCCGACTTTCAGAACCGGCCTTCCATCGAGACTGTGGTCCTGGGCCGCCGACGCTGACGGGAACTGAGACCCTTCATTTGTCATTACGTTTTTCGTTTCGTGGTTTGGGGTGAGCGCGGCAATTCGGCGACGCCGCTACTGTAGGCGCGCCGCCGGGCATTGCCATTGCCAAATGAGCGAAGACAACTGTGCTCAAGGTGCTGGCGCCAGAGCGCAGATGCGCTAGTCGTTGTCCAGCTCCTTTTTGATGATCTTGAGATCAGAAGCCGCGAGATCAAGTTCATACTTCTTGCCGTCGGAGCCGACCGCATCGTCAACGTCCCAGTGCCCCTTGTCGTCGAGCTCGATTTTGCCCCAGCTCGCATAGCCCGCTGCCTTGAGCGCACTTTCTATTGCCGTGCGTTCGTCCGCATTGGGGTGACGCCCATCCGCCAGCGCGCCGCCGCAGTAAAAAGAAGTGGCGAGGAAGGCGAGTGCAACGATTTTACGATGCATGTCCGAGGCTCCTGTTTTACCCTCCAGAGGAAGGAATGCGTCTCCGGGTAGTCCGAGAACGCGCTCAAATTTAGCGTGTTCCAGCAAGCTGATCTATCGCGGAACGCCAACACGGTCTCAACTGCGCTGGGTTCCACCCAACGTCCGACGCGAGACTGCAAGGGCTTGCTCCGCCATTGCTCCGTGCCCGGTCATCAAGGCGATGACACTGTCGCTTGCTTCGTGCCCGAGCAAATGCACAATGGGCGTTCGTCGAATTTTGACATGTTTTTCAGAAGCCTGATGACAGCCTCATGAGAGATCTCCGCTTGCGACTCGACAGCCTGATTCCTTGGCGGCTTGGTAGGCTCGCCCTCCCAATGTGGTTGGCTGCCAGCCTCGCGTCTCCCACACATGCACAAGCCCCCGCCGGGGCTGCGCCGCCGCCGAGCGTCATCGTCGAGCTCGCGCGCAAACGCAATGTTGCCGATCAATCGGTCTTCACCGGACGGGTCCAGGCGATCGACAAGGTGACCATCCGCGCACGCGTAGCGGGCTTCATCAAGAAGCGCGGCTTCGAAGAGGGAACGGAGGTCGACGAAGGCCAGCTCCTGTTCCAGCTCGAAAAAGAGCCCTATGAGGCAGCGCTGGCGCTGGCGGAAGCAAATCACGCAAATGCGCAGGCGGCACTCGAGCTTGCCGAGGCGACCTACAATCGCACAAAGCCGCTCGCAGAGCGGGGCACCTCTTCTCAGGCTGCCTTGGATCAAGCCGTTTCCCAGCTGGATCAGGCAAAGGCTGCCATCAAGGCACAGGAAGCCAACGTCCAAACGGCCAAGCTCAATCTGGGCTACACCGAAATCCGCTCACCGCTAGCTGGCGCAGCTGGACGCGCCACTTATTCCGTTGGCGAGTATGTCGGACCGAGCAGCGACCCGCTCGTAACGATCGTTCGGCAGGATCCCATTTACGTGGCCTTCCCGGTTCCTCAGCGGATTTTCCTGCAAGTGCGCCGCGAGGGCGTTTCGAAGGAAAGCGTCGTCGTCCGCCTGAAGCTGCCGGACGGAACCATGTATGACCAGGATGGTACGATTGCCTTCTCGGACGTTGAGACCAATCCGCAGACCGATACCGTGACCGTCAGGGCGACGTTTCCCAACCCGAAGCGCCTGCTCGTCGATCAGCAGATCGTGGGCGTGCAGGTTGAGGCGAGGGAGCCCGAGGAAAGGCTCGTCATCTCGCAATCGGCTGTCATCCTCGACCAGCAAGGCGCCTATGTTCTCGTCGTCGACAAGGACAACAAGGTCGAGCAAAGACGCGTCAAGCTGGGCGATCAGCGGGGGCCGGAGATCATTGTCCAGGAAGGCCTCAAGGAAGGCGATCGTGTGATCGTGAGCGGTCAGCAGAAAGTGCGACCCGGCATTGCCGTCGACGCGCAAGTCGCCACCGATACCCTCACCTCGACATCTCCGGCAACACCATGATCTTTGATACGTTCATTCGCCGTCCGCGGCTCGCAATGGTGATCTCGATCGTGATGACCCTGGCGGGCTTGATTGCCATTACGGTCATACCGGTCGCGCAGTACCCAGAGATCGCTCCGCCGACGGTCAGCGTCAGCGCATCCTATGCCGGTGCCGACGCAAAGACCGTCGAGGAAAGTATCGCCCAGCCGCTGGAGAACGCCATCAACGGCGTCTCGGGCATGCGGTACATGCGGTCGACCTCGGCCAACGATGGCTCCTATTCGCTGACCGTTTCGTTTCTGCTCGGCACCGACCCCGACATCGATACCGTTAACGTCCAGAACCGCGCCAACCTCGCGACCGCCAAGCTGCCCGAGGAAGTGCGTCGCACCGGCCTTACCATCGCCAAGCGTTCGACCGATCTATTGCAGGTGTTCCTGTTCTACTCGCCCAAGGGCGACAAGGATCAGCTCTTCCTGTCCAACTTCGTAACGATCAACGTGCTCGACGAGATCAAGCGCGTGCCGGGTGTCGGCGACGCCTCGATCTTCGGCGCCCGCGACTATGCGATGCGCATCTGGCTCGATCCAACGAAGCTCGGCAACTTTGGGCTTTCGGCCCAGGATGTGATCGCCGCGATCCAGTCGCAGAACGTGCAGGCTGCCGCCGGACGCATCGGTGCCGCGCCGCTCTCGGTGGATCAGCGCCTCCAGCTCACCGTGACGACCAAGGGCCGTTTGGTCACGGCCGAGGAATTCGGAGACATCATCGTACGCGCAAGCGGTGACGGCTCGTTCGTTCGGGTGAAGGATGTCGCCCGCGTGGAGTTGTCGGCCGAAACCTTCGACTCGGAGGCGCGCTACGAAGGTAAGCCCGCAGCTCCGATTGGTGTCTACCTGTCGCCCGGCGCCAACGCCGTCAGTGTCGCCGAAGCGGTCTCGAAGCGGCTGGAAGAGCTGAGAAGCCGCTTTCCCGAGGGCGTTGAATTCGCCTACGTGTACAACACGGCAGAGTTCGTGGATGCGATGATCGAGAAGGTCATCCACACACTGTTCGAGGCCTTTGCCCTGGTCGCGATCGTGGTTTTCGTGTTCCTGGGCCGCTTCCGGCCGACGTTCATCCCGCTCATCGCGGTGCCCGTGGCGATTATAGGCGCCTTCGCTGTGCTGCTGGCACTTGGTTATTCGGCGAATACCATCTCGCTGCTTGCGCTCGTGCTCGCCATCGGCATTGTGGTCGACGACGCCATCATCGTCGTCGAGAACGTCGAGCGCGTCATGCACGAGGAGCCCAACCTCACTCCGGCGGAAGCGACGCACAAGGCGATGACGGAAATCGCCGGACCCGTTATCGCCATCACGCTGGTTCTGCTCTCGGTCTTCGTGCCGATTGCGTTTCTTCCCGGATCGTCCGGCGTGCTGTTCCGTCAATTCGCCGTCACCATTTCGGCGGCCATGGTGATCTCGGCCATCAACGCCCTGACGTTGACGCCCGCGCTCTGCGCGGTGCTGCTCAAGCCCGGCCATCCAACCGGCATCATGGGCAAAATCACGAAGGGGATCGACGGCGTCGCGGAAGGTTACGCCGCAATCGTGCGGCGTTTGGTGACCTACGCGTCCATGAGCCTTCTCGCGTTGGTCGTCATCGCCGGCATCACCTACTTTGTATTCGCCCGTACGCCGTCGGGATTCCTTCCCGACGAGGACAAAGGCTTTATCCTGACGGTTGTGAACTTGCCTGCCGGTGCATCGCTGAACAGAACATCCGATGCCGCGCGCAAGGCTGAGGAGATCATCCGTAACGAGCCTGCCGTCGACGCAGTGACGACCGTTCTCGGACTCGACTTCCTCGGCGGCGGCGCGGCCTCGAATGCCGGCGTGATGTTCGTGCGTCTCAAACCGTACGACGTCCGCACGGCGCGCGACATGCATTCGACGAGCGTGGTTCGTCGCCTCTACGGTGCTCTGGCGGCGATCCCCGATGGCAGCTTCATCCCGCTCAACCCGCCGGCTATTTCGGGTATCGGCCAGGTTGGCGGGTTCGAGTTCATGCTGGAAGGCTTGCGCGGTCAGGAAGCATCCGAAATGGCGGCCGTCATGCGCGGCCTCATCGTGGCGGCCAATCAGCGGCCGGAGCTGTCCGGCGTGTTCTCGACCTTCGAGGCCGAAACTCCACAGATCCGTCTCGAAATCGATCGGGACAAGACGCGCGCCCTTAACATCAATCTGTCCGATGTCTTCACGGCGCTGCAGGCGACGCTCGGCGGATACTACGTGAACGACTTCAACCTTTTCGGCCGCACCTGGACCGTCCAGATGCAGGCGGAACAAGCCTTCCGTGGTTCGGTCAACGACATCTCCGGAATCTACGTCAAGAACGGGGCGGGAGAGATGACACCTCTCTCGAGCATCGCAACCACCCGTCTCGAAGTCGGTCCGCGAACGCTCACCCGCTACAACAACTATCGAGCCGTCGCGATCAACGGCTCGCCCGGCCCAGGACGCGGACCGAGCGAGGCCATCGTGGCAATGGAAGATGTTTCCAAGACAACGCTCCCCGCGGGCTACGCCTACGAATGGACCGGTCAGGCGCTGGAGCAGATCCAGTCAGCGGGCCAGACGCCAATTGTCATCGGCCTCGCACTGTTGTTCGCCTACCTCTTCCTCGTGGCGCTCTATGAAAGCTGGAACATTCCGATCCCGGTTCTGCTGTCGGTGCTCGTGTCGATCATGGGCGCTGTGGGAACGCTCTGGGTGCTAGGCGAGAGCTTTACGCTCTATGTGCAGATCGGTATCGTCGTGCTGATCGCGCTTGCGGCGAAGAACGCCATTCTGATCGTGGCGTTCTCGATCGAGAGGCGCGCCGCCGGTGACACGCTCCTCGAATCCGCGGTGGATGGAGCCCGCCTCCGGTTCAGGCCTGTCATGATGACCAGCATCGCCTTCATCATGGGTCTCATCCCACTCGTCATTGCAACGGGCCCTGGCGCGGACAGCATGATTGCCGTCGGCATTCCGGTGTTGGCCGGTATGCTCTTCGCATCCGTGTTCGGCATCTTCATCATTCCGATGCTCTACGTGGTGTTTCAGCGGATGCGCGAAGGCCGGAAGCCCGCTGAGAGCAGTGCAGGGCCCGTGTAGGCCGCAGTACGATCCTAGCCACCAAACAAAAAAGGCCCCGGAACCGATCGGTTCCGGGGCCTTTTCTCGCGAAGTCCCTCAATCCGGGTCGTTCCAACCCTCGCGCGAGAGAAGAGGAGTGATGCGCCGCACCGAAACGCGCCGGTTGATGCGCGACGGATCTTCGGTCAGCACTTTGAGATGTTCCTCGCCATAGCCCTGAGTGGTCAGGTTCTCCGGCGGGATGCTGAACGATTCCGACAGGATCACGGCGACGGACTCCGCGCGCCGGTCGGAGAGTGAAAGATTGTCGATCTCCGAGCCTACAGCATCCGTGTGGCCTTCGATCAGGAAGATCTCGCCTGGCGAGCGGTCGAGGATCCGCTGCATCGCGCGCGCGATGCGCTCGAGCTTCCTGTACTGGTCAGGTCCGACATCCCAAGAGCCAAAGTCGAAATTGATCGAGTCGAGGTCGACGCGGCGCATGCGTTCGAGGACGGGATAGCTGCGCCGCACTTCGTCGAGAGAGTAACCGCGGCCGATGTCATCGACCGGGGGCGCGTTGAGCGCATCGTAGATGTCGTCCGGGGAAGCCTGATCGTACTCGACGATGTACTTCTCGCGCGGAATGTGGATGCGCGGCGGCGGCAGGTCAACGTAGCTGTCATAGTACCGCTCGGGCCCGAACGGCGAATAGTCGCCCCGGCCGTAGTAGCGGCGGTTGTCGAGCAGGACGATCTCGCGCCCGTCGTGGTCCCTGCGCGTACGGCGCAGAACACGGCCTTCGTCATCCTGCAACGAGTAGATGAGGGCGCCGGCAAGGCCCATCGTGACGACCATCAGAGTGCCGTTCTTGCGCCGCTCGCGGCGAAGCTCGCGTCCAACGCGATTGAGGCGCTGGCTTTCATCGTGCCGGATGTACGTGCGGTTGTCCTTGCGGACAATGACGCGCTTGTCCGGTTCGATGATGAAGTTGCGGTTGCCGACTTCGCGAGTCTTGCGTTCTTTGCGCAGAGCCTCGAACTTTTTGTCTGATCCCGAGCGCCACTTCTCGAAATCGCCGCCGCGTCCGTCGCGGCCGGCCTGCTCGCGCTGGGCGCGCTCGCGTGCTCTCTGGAACTCCTGATCGGTCTTGGCACGATTGAACTGGATCCCACCGCGGGGCGCAGCGCCGGCCGCATCCCTGCGCTGAAGATCGAACTGTTTCTGCTTCTGCTCTCTGTCTTTGGCCTGCTGCAAATCGAACTGCTTCTGCTTCAACGCGTTGTCACGCGCGGCGTCGGCGTCCTGCTTTTGCTTGAGAGCCCTGTCCCTGGCCTGCTGTGCTTCGAACTGCTGCTGCTTCAGTGCGTTGTCACGCGCAGCGTCGGCGTCCTGCTTCTGCTTGAGGGCCTTGTCCCTGGCTTGCTGCACGTCGAACTGCTTCTGCTTCACCGCGTTGTCACGCGCGGCATCAGCGTCCTGCTTCGCCTTCTGTGCCTTGTCCTTGGCCTGCTGCATGTCGAACTGCTTCTGCTTCAGCGCGTTCTGGCGCGCGGCATCAGCATCCTGCTTCGCCTTTTGAGCCCTGTCCTTGGCCTGCTGCATCTCAAGCTGCTTCTGCTTGATCGCATTCTGGCGCGCCTGGTCGGCCTGCTGCTTCTGCTGCTGAGCTCTTTCCTTGGCCTGTTGGATTTGAAGCTGCTTTTGCTTCTGGGCGTTCTCCTTGCCCTGCTGCATCTGATACTGCTGCCCGGCGTTGGGAGGCGGAGCGCCCTCTTTCTGAGGCGGCTTTTTCTCGGGAGGCTTCTTGCCTTTTCCGTCCTTGTCTTTGTTCTTGTCGACGGGCTGGACGGTGAAGTTCTGGGCGAGCTGGACGGATGGAGCGGCGGTCGACGGTGCCGTCACCGCTGGGTCGAGCGGCAGTACCTCTGAGCGAGCGCCCGGCGAGCCGGAGAGTATGGCACCGGTCGAGAGAAGGAGGGCGGCAGGAAGGGCGCGTAGAGTCATGAAATATCCAATGTTGCCGGACGGCATATGAGGCCGCCAGGTTGGCCAACGAGCGGAAGGCTCCGCTACGCTCTGTTCTCCCCTCCGAAACGCAACGCGCGTCGAAGCGAAGCTGAATCTCCATACGAGGGCAACTCGTACAAATCATGGCGAAAAGGGGGATGGCTGAGCACAAAAGCGGCTGACGCGCCGGGTGGGCGAAAAGCGCCAGCACCCTCCCCACGCTCAGTGAGCTGAGTGGTGCGGCGTGATGAGAACGCGGGAGGGTCGACGCTGTATGCGGCAGGTTGCATGACAAGTCGTATGGCGGCCGGTCCTTACGGGAACCTGACACGCTACGGGACGATACGCTCTAGCGATCGCTGTCCTTTAGGTATTGGATATTAGTGCAACGTCGCGTCGTGCGACGGGGCGGGCCTTCGGGCACCAACCGCAGCGACAATCGTTTTTCCGAACCGGGCCGCCGCCGCCGCGAGGCTCGGCGCCTCGTTCCGTCGCGCGAATTCAGCAGCAGCCTCTTCGATATTGAACGGTTCGCCGCGGTAGCCGGCCTGCATGAGCGTGACGAGCTCCCACTCGTCATCCGTTACGCGTTGACAGCACGACGGACAGTACGGCGAAAGGTAGCCAAATCCTCCACGACGCTCGGCACGCATCGCCCGGATGAGAACGGCGACCCGTGACGCGATGCTCGGACCGTTCTCGGCGCCGTAGCGCATTTCGGCGTGACTGATTGCGCGATCCCAGCCTTCGGCATGATTGTGCTCGTAGCTCATACAGTGAAGTCGCACGAGGTGCAGCCACTCGCGTTCCATCTCACCGAACCCGGTGGACTTGATGTCCCGAAGATCGGGAGCTTCTTTCGTGCACATAAAGGGGTCTCCAAAAACTCCGCATCAATTCGCTGACGACCCCTTAGAGGCCGGCCCGTAGCGAGTCGAAGCGCGCGACTTGGCTGGCGACGAGGTTGCGGTTCTCGTCCCGGCGCACGAAGATCTTGAACATCGTATCGCCGTCGAAATTGAAGAATTGGATGGAGCGCGACTCGCGCCCCATGAAAAGGCGCGTGACGAACGCGATCTCTCGGCAGCGGGAGGCGCGGATATGTCCGCCGATCGGGCTCGCGCCGTGAATATTGTAAAAGCCGCGGCCGTAGCTGCCTGGCGGAAGCGGTCCCTCGCATTCGAGTACGAGGTCGGGAGTGTGCACGATGAAGAGGATTGGTCCCCAGTCCGCGACCTCCTCGAGGATCATTTCAAGCCGGTCGCCCAAAACGATCTTGCGCGTGGCCTCGGGAAGGGCGTGGACAACGTCAAGCGTGCTGACGCAATAGGTGCGCGCGATATCCTCCAGAATGCCGTCCTGATTGGCCGCCAGTCGCTGCTCGAGTGGCAGGAATACGTCTCGCTGTTGTGTCGCGATGGTCATGGAAGGAACCCTCCGGTCTGTCCGCTACTCCGCAGCTGCAAGTCGTTTTCCGTCGCGTGTGACGGTCTGCAAAACTTCAAAACCTTCGAATTCTGGATGCCCGAGGTACAGAGGCTTACTCGTTCCTGCGCCGGCATGGGCTTTGCGAAATTGCTCCGATTTGGTCCACGCCTCGAAGTGGGCATGCGAGTTCCAGATCGTGTGAGACGCATAGAGCGTGTGGTCTTCGCGTTCCGGTCCCTTGAGCAGATGAAACTCCACGAAGCCGGCCACCTCGTTGAGGTGCGTTTCGCGGGAGAGCCAGAGCTGCTCGAAATCTGCTTCTGTGCCTTTGATGACCTTGAAGCGGTTCATGGCAATGAACATGCGATGCTCCTTTGTTCGGTCTTCAGGAGTGACCGTGGCCAAACAAGCGAAAAGGGGCGGCAGCGCCTAGTCCGGTCTCGGAAGAACGACCGGAGGAGCACGCTGCCGCCAACTTGGGGGTCCTAGGCAGTGCGGGAGGAGTTACTAGGCCCCAAGACTTTCAGAGCGGATCACCGGATATCCTTTGTCCGGCTTCCGCCTCGGCATCCCGCTGCAAATATCATTGCGTCTCATCGCTCGATTGCGTGCGCTTTGCGTCGGTACAGCCGCAAACTCGTGAGTGAAATATCCGCGAACTCGACTGCGGACTTGCACACGGTAGTAATCTTGAATTACATAGTCAACAAATAAAGACGATCAGAATAGGGTTTCCGCTCGCGGTCGCTGATTGCAACGGTTCCAAACTGGGCGAGACGATGGTTCACAGCGAGTCCGACGAGGGCGACAACTGTATGTCCAACAAGGCGGCATTTGGAGAAGCCGGCCAGCCCATTCGTTATGATCTGGCCGACCTGCTGCGTGGCGGACGTGAAGCGATACTCGTGCACGACGGGGCCGAGTATTGTTTGCGCATTACAGCCAATGGTCGGCTGATTTTGACCAAGTAGGCAACAAGATGTTCTCCCTTTTGAGGCGCGTCCGGCGCTTGCTGTGGATAGCTCCCTGAAGCGCGGCGTCCCGCGTGCCACCGCTGATATATCGGAATTGTCTCTGCTGCGTGTCATCCACATGACGCGACGCTCGCGCTAGGCTAAAAGCTGGCATCTCACAGCGTGCGGTCTAGCAGGAGAAACACCGTGTCGAGCGATAATGAAGCGAGCAAGAAACCTCGCCCCGAAACCCTAGTGCTTCACGCCGGTTGGCGCGCAGATCCCGCGACGGGGGCCGTCGCTGTCCCGATCTACCAGACAACCTCGTATCAGTTTCGGGACACGGAACACGCCGAAAACCTTTTTGCTCTGAAAGAGCTCGGCAACATCTACACGCGCATCATGAACCCCACGGTCGATGTGCTTGAAAAGCGCGTCGCTGCTCTGGAAGGCGGCGTTGCAGCGCTTGCCGTGGCGTCGGGACAGGCAGCCTCCGCCTTCGCTCTGCAGAACCTCGCGCGCGCGGGCGACAACATTGTCAGCTCGACCGATCTTTACGGCGGCACCTGGAACCTCTTCGCCAACACGCTGAAGGATCAAGGCCTGGAAGTTCGCTTCGTTGATCCGTCCGACCCTGAAAATTTTCGCAGGGCCACCGACGATCGCACCCGCGCCTACTACGCGGAGACGTTGCCGAACCCGAAACTCAGCGTATTTCCAATCGCCGAAGTGGCAGAGATCGGCCGCCCACTCGGCATTCCGCTCATAGTTGACAACACTGCTGCACCGGTATTGTGCCGTCCGCTCGAGCACGGCGCCGCCGTCGTCGTTTACTCATCGACAAAGTACCTCGGCGGTCACGGTACCTCGATCGGCGGCGTTATCGTCGATAGTGGCAACTTCGATTGGGCTGCGCATCCTGTTCGTCAGCCTGCGCTGGCAACACCGGACCCGAGCTACCATGGGGCAATTTGGAACGAGGCTGTAAAGCCGCTCGGTCCGATCGCCTACATCATCAAGGCGAGGGTGACCCTTCTGCGCGATCTCGGCGCCGCACTCTCGCCGTTCAATGCGTTCCTGTTGCTACAGGGTATCGAAACGCTGCCGCTCCGCATGGCCCGGCATTGCGAGAACACAGCAGTGGTCGCGGCTTGGCTTGCCAAGCATCCGGCTGTGACGCGGGTCATCCATCCGTCGGAACAGACCGGTGAGCAGCGCGCACGCGCCGAGCGCTACCTGCGCGGAGGACAGGGCGGGTTAGTCGGCTTCGAACTTGCAAAGGGCCGCGACGCCGGCAGGCGTTTCATCGACGCGCTGAAGATGTTCTACCACGTCGCCAACATCGGAGATGCGCGGAGCCTAGCCATCCATCCCGCTTCGACGACGCATTCTCAGCTTTCAGGCGAGGAGCTGCGCGCGACTGGCGTAACCGATGGGTACGTCCGCTTGTCGATTGGGCTCGAGCACATCGACGACATTCTTGCGGACCTCGATCAGGCGCTTGCGGCCGCTGCAACCTAGAGTTCGAGCCAATTTCTTCCCCAAAGATGGATCGGGCGCCGGTCAAAGAGCCATAATAACAATGGCGCGCTTTGACCGGCAACTCGGCCTGACGCCGTGAAATGATTCAAGAAATTGCCAAATTTTCTAGGAGGAAAGTTTAAAACAAGACGTCCGTGGACGTACTTTTACATGTTGGAAGCAAATCAATTGCTACCTTCATTGCAAAACATATGTCTCAACGGCAAATCCAATGCAGGCCTTTCCAATACCAGAAGACGAGCCAAGCAGGCTCGCAGCACTTCGCGAGCTGAAAATCGTCGGAACGGAATCGTGTCCGGAGTTCGATGCGCTCGTCCAATTGGCCTGTTCGATATTTGATTGCCCAATCGCGATTGTTTCTTTTCTTGAGAAGGATACGCAGTGGTTCAAGGCGCGCGCCGGAGTAAAGACTTCGTCGACGCCACGTGAGTATGCGTTCTGCAACTACGCGATTTCGAGCAAAGGCATATTTGTCGTCAGCGATGCGAGGCGAGACAAACGCTTCAAGACCAATCCGTATGTCACGGGCGAAGGCGGCATCGTGTTTTACGCGGGCTGTCCCATTACGATAGACGGCAAGCATTTTATCGGCACGCTCTGCATTGCTGACCGAAAGCCGCGCCGTTTGTCACAACGTCAGAAGGATCAGCTCTCGCAGTTGGCGCGCGCCGTCGAGGGATTGGTCAAGGCGCATCGGACTGAAAACAAAGCCGTCGAGGCGGCAGCCATTTCTAGGGAGCAGACCCGAACCGCCGAAACGCGCAATCGTCTTCTGCTTCAAATCGAGCAAATGTCGTCTGTCGGCGCTTGGCAGTTTGACTTCGAAACGGAGCATCTGACCTGGTCGGACGAGATCTTTCGTTTGCATGATCTTCCGGTCGGCCAAGCGCCGGATCTGGAGCAGGCCCTGGACTTCTATCCAGGTGCGAACCGGGACATGGTCAAGAGATATCTAGAAAACACCATCGTCACTGGTGAACCCTACACCTTCGAAGCGGACTTCGTGACTGCGAAAGGCCGCATGAGACGGGTTCGATCCATGGGTGAGGTGGAAACAAAGGATGGCAAGCCCACGCGCCTGCTTGGCGTGTTTGAAGACATCACCGACCGGTATGAGATCGAACAGCAGTTGTCGAAGTTAGCGTATATGGATTCGCTGACCGGGATCGCCAACCGCGCACGGTTTCAGCAGCACTTTGCAAGCAAGATAACCGAGGCTGAGCAAAACAAAGCTCAGCTTTCTTTGATGTTGCTCGATCTCGACGGCTTCAAGGAAGTCAATGATACGAGAGGCCACCTCGCAGGCGACGAGGTGATCAAGGCTGTGGCTGGAAGGATCGCCGCCACGTCAGGAAAGAAGGCCTTCTGCGCGCGGCTTGGCGGCGACGAGTTCGCCGTTCTGGTCGCGAGCAAGTCGCCCGAGAGTTGCAAAAAGCTGGCCGAGCGGATCTTGACCGCAGTCGGCAAGCCTATCCCGACCGGAGAACAGCACGCATTCGTCTCCGCTTCGATTGGCATCGCCAACTATCCCCAAGACGCAACGACGACCTCGGATCTGCTCAAGTCCGCGGATATGGCACTCTATCAAGCGAAGAAAGCGGGCGCTGGGTCTGTCGGAATTTTCAGCCCCCATATCGGCGGCATCTTCGACGCGCGGCGCTACGCAATCGATATGGTGAAGCGCGCAGGCATCGGGCGCAAGATCATTCCATTTTATCAGCCCAAGGTCTGGCTCGGTTCCCGGCAAATGTTCGGCTTCGAGGCTCTCGTCCGCCTGAAGAACGTCGACGGGACGTTCTCGGCGCCGGGAGAATTCTGGCACGCATTCAGTGATGCCGAGTGTAGCCGCATGATCAGTCAGCACATGCTGAAGGCGATCACGGAGAATATGTCGGACTGGTTGCAGTCGGGTTACGACCCCGGCCTCGTCAGCATCAATGCGTCCGAGTTTTGTTTCCAGGATGGTGACTACGCAGATCGGATCCTGGCTCGGCTCCACCACATGGGCATCCCGCCGCAGAAGTTCGAGATCGAAATTACTGAGACAGTGTTTCTCGGCGAAAGCGCAAAAATGGTCGAGGCGGCACTCCGGACTCTCAAGGCCGCAGGTTGCCAGATCTCGCTGGACGATTTTGGCACGGGCTACGCGTCGCTGACCCATCTCCGTGACTTCCCGATCAACAACATCAAGATCGACAAGTCTTTCGTTCTGGATCTCACATCCGGCGGCAACAGTACTGTTATCGTCAAGGCGATCGTCGATCTCGCGCATAACCTGGGAATGCAGGTCGTCGCGGAAGGTGTAGAAACTGAAGGTCAGTACGAGTTCCTGCGTGCCATCGGTTGCGATGCGGGGCAGGGCTATCTCTACGGACATGCGATACCCGCCGACATCGTCGTCGAGCGCTTCGCCCCTCGCAAGCCGACCCTCATACGCGCATAGCGCTACTTTCCATTAGTTAGGCAAGTGCCAAAGTATCTCTTGCGCGTCTTGTTGCGCGATGATACTAAGGCATATGCTTAACCATTCGGACGCACTCGATCGCATGTTCCACGCACTCGCCGACCCGACGCGGCGGCGCGTGGTGGAGCAACTGGGCCGCGGCTCGGCGACAGTCAGCGAGCTCGCAAAGCCGCTCAAGATGTCTCTGCCGTCGGTGCTTCAGCATCTTCAAATTCTGGAAGAGAGCGGCCTGATCCGTTCGGAAAAGGTCGGCCGCGTGCGGACCTGCCGGATCGAGCCGAAGGCGCTCATGCGCGCCGAGCATTGGATCTCGCGCCAGAAATCGATTTGGGAAAAGCGTCTCGACCGCTTGGACGCTTATCTCGCCGAGATTGACGCCAAGGAAAAGGGCGGCTGAGAAAGCCGCTCCATATTGCACGGAAATGAAGTCGAACAAGGAGAGTACTGATGTCCGAGCGCACTGTGACGCACGACACGTTCACCATCGAGCGCACCTATGCAGCCTCACCCGCACGTGTCTTCGCTGCATGGGCCGATCCTGCCGCAAAGCGTGTGTGGTTTGCAGAAGGTGATGGGTGGGAACTGTTTGGCTACGACCAGGACTTTCGCGTCGGGGGGAAAGAGACGAGCTCATTCAGGTTCAAGGGCGGCGACGTGATCAGCAACGACACGACCTACCTCGATATCGTACCGGAGAAGCGCATCGTGTTCGCTTACACCATGGTGATCGCGGGAACACCGATGTCGGCATCGCTCGGCACCGCCGAGTTCGTGCCGGAGGGTACGGGCACGAAGCTTGTCTTCACCGAGCACGACGCCTTCTTCGATGGCATCGACAAGTCGGGATCCCGCAAGAACGGTTGCGCCGGCCTTCTGGTCAGACTCGACCATTACTTGAAAGAGACTGCGGCCGCCTAGCCCTGCGACATCTTGAAGATGCCAAAATCCCCGAGCTCGTCGCGAGCTCGGGGATTTTTCCGTGTGTAAAAGGTCATAAGCGTCAGTGGGTTGAGCGTAGTGGTGGCAGGTGCTTGCTACCGCAAATGCGTCCAGCGAGCTTGGCGTTTAGCCAACAATATGCCGCGCGTGTCACGCGCAACCCAAATTGGTATAGAGTTGCAGTCTGTGGATGACGGCGCTCGAACCGTATATCAAATCGCACGATCGACCGCTCCGGGGCTCTTGGCAATTCGTGATGCGCCCGGGCGGTAGTATCGATCAGGAGGTCCTACTGAGTAGTTTGCCGGAGACGCCCGTGAGGGGGCACCAGATGTATGAGTGGGGCAGCGAAGCGGCGGCAAGGAACCTACCTGTGGCGGCACTGCTCAGATGGTCGCACTTGACCATCGGACTCGCCTATCTGATGAGTTACGCGCTGTTGGATTGGCTGAGCTACATCAGCCCCATTGCGCCCATCGGCGTGACCCCATGGAATCCCGCGACAGGCCTTAGCTTCGCGCTGATCCTGCTGCTTGGCCGCGACTACGTGCCTTGGCTCTTCGTTGCGCCGTTGATCGTCAACGCTTTCGTGTTGGATCTGCCGGTCCCCATGGGCGTCCACATCTTTGGCTCGTTGATCGTCGGAGCGGGCTACGGGGCCGCGGCGAGCTTTCTCACGATGCCGCGCTGGAAGTTTGACCGGACCCTGAGCACGAAGCGGTCCTTGATGCTCTTGATAGCCGTCGCCGCGGTGAGCACGGGCCTCGTGGCCGTAACTTATGTCGCTCTTCTCGTTGCCTACGGTCTCGTCGCGTCGCCGGATGTGGTGTTCACGACCGCGCAGCTTTGGATCGGCGACATGATCGGCGTCACCGTGATGACGCCCTTCCTGTTGATCCTCTTCACGCGCCGCCGCATCCTCGTTCCCTCGCTCGAGCTAGTGGCGCTTGTACTCGTGTTGATGGCGACGTTGGCGGCGGTCTTCGGGCTATCGGACACCTTTCGCGTCAAGCAGTTCTATCTCTTCTTCCTTCCGGTGATGTGGACGGCGGTGCGGTTCGGCCTGGAAGGCGTGACGGCCGGTCTCGTTCTCACGCAAGTCGGGCTGATGGCCGCGATGCAGTATGCAGGCGTCCAACCCAACGAAGTCACGGCCTACCAGGCGCTGATGATCGTGCTTGCGTTGACCGGATTGACCATCGGCGCAGTGGTCAACGAGCAGTTGCGAACCCAAGCTCAGCTCCGCCGCAACCAGGAGGCGCTCGAACGTGCCGCCCGTCTCGATACGATGGGTGCGTTCGCGGCAGCGCTTGCGCACGAGATCAATCAACCGCTGACAGCGATCGCCAACTACACCCGCATTGCGAAGATGGCCGTCGAGAAGAATCCGCCGGACAATGATGCCGCGCGGACCGCCGCTGGGCATGCGGTGGTCCAGGTGGATCGCGCGGCCGAGGTGGTGCGCAGATTGCGGGATTTCATTCAGCTCGGCCGCAATGAGATGCGTCCGCATGCGGCAGTTGATTTGATCCGCGAGGCGATCTCGCACTGCCGCTTCGACGCACAGGCCAGCCACGTCTCGATCGAGATGCGATACGCACGCAATCTTCCCTCGGTAGTTTGTGACGGGCTTCAGATTCAACAAGTTTTGATCAACCTGATCCGCAACGGAGCCGAATCCATCTCCGGAAGCGGTAGGCCGGATGGCCGCATTGTCGTAGAAGCAGATATGACCGACGCTGGACGTGTGATCGTCACCGTTCGCGACAATGGTCCAGGATTTGATCCGGATATTCTGGATCGAGCGGTGATGCCGTTTACCACGACCAAGGGAGAAGGGCTCGGCCTCGGCTTGGCGCTCGCCCATTCGACCGCCGAAACGCACGGCGGCAAGCTCGTGGTGGAAAGCGCTGGTGGTGGAGCCGCTGTTTCCTTTACTCTACCGACAGCCGTCGCCGGTGTGACACCAATAGAGAGAACGACCTAGAGGATGCCCGAAGTGACAGTAGCTTTGATCGACGACGATTCTGCCGTGCTGCATTCCATGCGGCTTCTGATCGAAAGCCGCGAGCTCCCCGTGGCTTGCTATGAATCCGCCGAGGCCTTTCTTGAAGATCTGCCCGAAACCAAGCCGTCGTGCGTCGTAGCGGACGTGCGCATGCCGGGCATGTCGGGCCTCGAGCTCCAGCGCGTGCTCAAGCAGAGAAATCACGAAGCGCCGCTCATTCTCATCAGCGGACACGCCGACGTGTCCATGGCGGTGGAAGCCCTGAAGGAGGGCGCGTTCGACTTCTTCGAGAAACCCTACGACGGCGAGCGCCTCGCTTCGAGCGTCAACGATGCCGTGCAAAAGGGCCGGCGCCAGAGCTCCGAGAATAGCGAGCGCATCGACATCGCCGAGCGCCTCAAGGCTCTGTCGCCGCGCCAGCGCGAAGTGCTTGAGTTCGTGGCCTCCGGCATGTCCAACAAGCAGATTGCCGCCAAGCTCTCGATCAGCCCGCGCACCGTAGAAACCTACCGCGCCTGGGTGATGGAGCGGATCGGCGCACAGAACGTTGCCGACCTTGTCCGCAAGGTCAGCGCCTTCCTGCCTCAGGACCCCAAGGCGTAACATCGAGCGATATTGGTTTGGATGAGGGCGGGCTCTTTACGGGCCCGCCCTTTTGCTTTGGAGGGCAATACGCTCGCCGCTTTCAGGATCGCATACCTCCAAGATGATGACTTACATCGCGGCGACACACGTTGATGCCGCGGAACTTTCCGCGCGAGCGGCGTGTTTATGGAAGCATAACAGGCCGCTCGGCCAGAAGGCTGAGCGCTCCATTCCACGAGAAAGCGAAAGCCATGCGCTACATTGTACTCTGGGCCCTCGGGGTCCCGATCTCGGGTCTTATTGTGCTGCATCTGCTCGGGATGATCTGAGCAGGCGACAGAGAGATCGCAGCAAAAAAAGCCGACCTTCATGGGTCGGCTTTTTTTGCGGAGAAGAGATGGCCTCAATGAAGAAGCGCGTTGACGTCTTCAGCGGTCAGGGCGGGCACTTCGGCCGGCTCCGCTTCGAAAGCGAGTTCTGAAAGTATGCTGGCTTGCACCAACTCCTCAGCGATGCTTCGGCGGATGTCCGGGATGGCTTCATCCAGTTCGCACTGCTCCGACCAGCGAAGAAGAGCTTCGTAGAGAGTAATTTCATACCGCTTTATTGCGAGCAGTGCGGCCGCGCAGCCTTGCGTTCCGCCATTCCGGCTACTCGATACCGTATCCAGGGCCTCTCGCAGGAGCGCTGTGGTCGGCCATGCTGCTTCACTTGTCGGTTCCAAGTAGAGAACCCGAAAGATGTCCTCGATGCGTCGAAGCTGTGCACTTGATTGGCCTCCGATCTCGCGGAGTGCTTGGGCAAGTCGCAGGTCCTTCACCGTTGCCGCGATCACCAAGGCTGACGCCTGGAGCTGCTTTTCGGTGTCATAGATGTGGCGCAGTGTGCGCATGTAGACGCGCTCAAAATCCTGCATATGGCCGCCTACCTCTCGCGCTGCAATATCGCCACGGATAACGCGCCTTTGAGAATTTGGGTTCCGTCCGGGCGTCAGCTGGTTGCGAGGCGTCGTAAACTGAGCCGTCGCATGGCGAATTGAGCGATGCGTGGCGCACTTCAACTCTTTTTCCGCCGCGTAGTGAAACGAGCGTTTCCCAAGCCCGTACCGATCGTCAGGACACCCCAGCGATCATACTCCCTCATACGGGGCAGCTCGCTGAGCCCCTGAACCACGGCATCGTTGTGCATGGCGACCGCCGTCTCGTGCTTACCGATCTCGGGGATGGCGTCGATGATGCAATTGGGCAGATTGAAGGTCTTGCTTTCCCAGTTGCCCGGTAGGTTCTGCGCCCCGGTTTCGATCGAGCCGTCTTCCCGGATGAGGCCGGGGCATCCAATGCCGATGACAGGTGCGAGATTGAGTTTCGACTTGCCCGCAGCTTTGATCAAATCCTTCAGCATATCGATCAGCCGGTCCACGGCTTCATCCCGCTTGGTCTTTTCGTCGCCATGTCTCCATAGCTCCGATTTCCAGACGCCCGCTTTGTCGAGTTTGCTGGACTTCTTGAGATTGGTCTCGACAACGCCAGCGCGGATGTTGGTTCCTCCGATGTCGACAGCCATAAGTCCGTCGAAGCCCTCGAGCGTCCATGCCGGCATGAGGTGCGCACACCCAATCAGCCCTGCCTCATCCGGGTGATTGCTGATGAGTTCAAGCTCGATATTGGTGCCGCCTGACTTGAGCAACACTCCGGTGCGCCCGATTGCAAGCTCGCCGACGCGGCTCTGGCGAAAACCACCGCCGATGACGATGGCTTCCGTATCGCGCCAGCTTGCAGTCTTGAGAAAGCGGCGGATGACATGCTCGAGTTCCTTGGCGAACGCTTCGATGGCGCTGTGAATGAGACCGCCGGCTTCGGGGGCGCCTTCTGCCAGAATGGCATCGAGCTCCTTCTTGCTGACTTCCTTGGTGGGCTGATCGCCGAGCGGGTCATCTCCAAGTTTGCGCAAGGGCTCGCGCCATTCATCGATGATGGCCTTGAACGCACCGTGGCTCGCGCGATCTCCGACGAAACCGTCCTCGTCACGGATCTCGAGGTTGTAGCTATCGACGTCCACACTCGGAAGCGTCCGCGCGCCGTGTTCGGTAATGACTGGCAATCGCTCACCTTTGAAGGATGAATTTTTGGGAGGACACTCGAAAAGACCTCGGTCCGGAATCTGGACCGGGAACTAAACGCCGTACGCCGACAGAAAGATCGCGCGAGCGAACATTTATTTTGAACGACCACGGCAGCCACTTGGAGTGAAGGCAGCGTGCCGGCTTCGGATGCACTGCAGCGAAGTCATGCTTTGGCCGATATTCCCCGCCATAGATCACATTGATCAGCAACGACATTTGGCGATCAAAGGAGGTCCTCGAACGATGCAGCAAATCGTTCAGCACCGTTCCGTGTGGGGAGCGGCGTGCATAGTTTCTTGCGTAGGCTTACTTGGAAGCGCCCCCGCGACTGCCGCGGTCAACGCAAGCGCCGGTTGTGAGGCCGCAAATCGTGGCAGCATGAACTTTAGCGTCTCGGCGGCAGGAAGTGCCGCGAAGCAGGCGTCTCTCGAAGAGGGCGAGATACTGACCCTCAATGTTTCGACCCGCGGCACAGCTGTGGTGACGGTTTCCGGCAGCGACGGCGTAACGCGGACCCTTCACAATGGACGCGCGTCTGCCATTGTTTTTGTCGCGCCAAGCTCCGCCGCCTATGATTTTCGCCTCGATGCCGGGCAGACCGAACGCGTTGCGCTATCCGTGAGCTGCACATCGGTCGCCAGGTCGGCGGCTGAACGAGCGCTGTTGGATCGGCGCAAGGCATTCCTCACCAGCCGTGAACCGGACCGAATTCGTATTGATCGGCCGCCGGCTGAAGTGAAGCCGATCGATCCCGAGGCGCAGACCACAAGAAACGGTGAAGTACCGCGCGAGGTCACCGCCTCAGTAAGCCTCTCCGAGCTGGCAGCGGCGATGAAGCCGGGTTCGAAGCCCGAGCCGGGCATTCTCGACTTCTGGTTCGAGGGACGTCACCTTACCTACGACGCGCTCGACCTCAATGCACGCCAGCGCGACGGCAGCTACAGCGTCATGTATCTCGGCAGCAAGTACATGCTCGGCCCAGATATCATGCTCGGCTATCTCGCCCAGTTCGATCAGACCGACGAGGTGAGCCGCTACGGCGATGGGGCCTCGGCAAGCGGGTGGATGGCAGGGCCCTACATGAGCGTCCGCTTCGGCCCCGGGGTCGTGTTCGACGGCCGTGCGGCTTGGGGCGTCGCCGAAAGTCTCCCGAACGGCGTGGCCATCGACACGACGCCGGCGGATCGCAGCCTTCTCCGTGGCACGCTTCGGGGAACGCGTCAGGTCAGCGGATGGACGGTGGCGCCGAGCGTGGGGCTGAGCTACGTGCAGGACACCCCCGCCTTGCAGGAGAGTTCGTTTGAAGGGGCTTCGACGTCACCCACGGGAACGGGTAGGCTCGACGTCCTTCCGGAGATGAAGCGCCGGTTTGAATTGAACAGCGAGGCGTTTATCGAGCCTCGCATTGCCGCCGGAGGTTTTGTGCCCTTCGACAACGTCTCCCAGCTTGGCGGCGTCTCGCAGTCGCCTGATCTGCGGTGGAAGGCCGAGGCCGGGGTTGCTGTCGGCGTCAAGGACAGCATGAACCTGCAGGCGACCGGCGGCGTTGAATCGGGTGGCCAGTCCGCCTCCGACACGTGGTCGGGACGTCTTCAGCTGAATATGCCGCTCGGCAAATAGCGTAAGGGGTTTTTAAGGCTACGAGCCTCCGCGGGATAAATTCTTGGAACCTTTCCTGCCGGACGACGTTTCGGCAGGTCTGGTAGCGCGTGGAGGGTAGGGTGCTTTCAGCTGAGAGCGCGGGCCAGGATCAGGCATTGCGAACGGTACTTGCCGCCCTTGAGGCATTGGGCAACGGGGACAAATCCGTCAGGTTGCCGAGCGACTGGTCCGGCGTTGCGGGTGATGTCGCGCGCGCATTCAATGCCGTGGCCGAAGATGCCAACGGGCTTCATGCTCCGTCCAACGACAACATGCGACGAGCGCGCAACGGCGGCCGCATCCGCTTGCTCGGAACACGTTCGCTGAACGGTGACGCCGGCGCGCATCCGCATGCGCATTTGGCCGACGAAGCGCCTGCGCTTCTCGGCGCTCTGCTGGCCGTAAGGAAAGGTGATGCAACCGTCCGCTTGCCGGTGGACTGGCCGGGGCTCTCAGGCAAAATCGCTGAAACGTTCAATGATATTGTCGAGCTGAACGACCACCTTCAGCACGAGCTTGAGCGGCTGAGCCAAGTCGCCGGCAAGAAGGGGCAATTGCGGGAGCGCGTCCATCCGGGCGCTGCGACCGGGTTCTGGCGTTCGTCTATCGAGGCCGTCAACTCGTTGATCGAGGATCTTGTTCACCCCTCGAGCGAGGTGGCGCGCGTCATCGGCGCCGTCGCCCAGGGCGACCTCACCAAGAGCATGGCGCTCGAAGTGGAAGGGCGCCCCCTCGAAGGCGAATTTCTCCGCACAGCCAAGACGATCAACACGATGGTGGATCAGCTTCGCTCCTTCGCGGCGGAAGTGACGCGCGTTGCGCGCGAGGTGGGCACCGAAGGCAAGCTCGGTGGTCAGGCTGACGTACAGGGCGTCTCGGGGACGTGGCGCGACCTGACCGACAGCGTGAACTTCATGGCCGGCAACCTGACGGCCCAGGTGCGCAACATCGCCGACGTGACGACGGCCGTCGCTCGCGGCGATTTGTCCAAGAAGATTACGGTCGACGTCAAAGGCGAGCTTCTGGAGCTCAAGAACACCATCAACACGATGGTGGATCAGCTACGTTCGTTCGCGGCCGAGGTGACGCGCGTTGCGCGCGAGGTTGGCACCGAAGGCAAGCTCGGCGGCCAGGCCGACGTGCAGGGTGTTTCGGGGACGTGGCGTGACCTCACCGAAAATGTGAACCTCATGGCCGGTAACCTCACGGCCCAGGTGCGCAACATTGCCGACGTGACGACGGCCGTCGCCATGGGCGACTTGTCGAAGAAGATTACGGTCGACGTCAAAGGAGAGCTGCTGGAGCTCAAGAGCACCATCAACACGATGGTGGATCAGCTGTCGTCCTTCGCCTCCGAGGTGACGCGCGTCGCGCGCGAGGTGGGAACCGAAGGCAAGCTCGGCGGCCAGGCCGACGTTCGCGGTGTGGCCGGCACGTGGAAAGACCTGACGGACTCCGTGAACTCGATGGCCGGCAACCTGACGGCCCAAGTGCGCAACATCGCGGAAGTCACGACGGCCGTCGCCGGCGGTGACCTCTCGAAGAAGATCGCGGTCGACGTGAAAGGCGAAATCCTGGAGCTGAAAGTCACCATCAATACGATGGTGGACCAGCTGTCGTCGTTCGCAGCGGAGGTGACGCGCGTCGCGCGCGAGGTGGGCACCGAGGGCAAGCTCGGCGGTCAGGCCGACGTGCCGGGTGTCGCAGGTACGTGGAAGACGCTGACAGACTCTGTGAACTCGATGGCCGGTAATCTCACCGGCCAGGTGCGCAACATTGCAGAGGTC
>NZ_DATAJR010000005.1:0-214955 GCF_036262015.1 Hyphomicrobium sp.
AGTGGGCGGAAGATGGGGGCGAAAGTGGAGATTCGTGGACGCTCTTCAGTAGCCCCAGAGCGCCGACCGTGCAATACGAGCACACCGTCGTCGCGACGCGTAAAGGACCTCTCGTCGTGACCTTACCCGGGTAGCTCTCGCATCACGGCCGCTTCTGGCCCACAGCGAACGTAACCTTCTCCGCGAGTAGGGAGCACTACGCTGTTTGTCCGCTCATCCCAGATCGTTGGTCCTGATGTAACGAGCTGAACTGCAGCTACCTGCCATTCTGGACTACCGTTCGAAGCCACCCTCGCCGGAGCCGGGACCCACAGTTGCGCCGTTCTCCTTCAAGATGGGCTGCTCCTTCGCCAGCTCAAACTCTACGGAATTGATCTCTCCGGTGAACGCAAACGGAAGCTTCTCGCGGTAGGTCGGAACAGCTGGCGCGCCGAGGTCCATTCCGATGTCTAGCGTCTCAGTCGCTGAGAAGCGCACCCCGACGACATTGTCGATATTGCCCTTTGCTACTGACTTGCCGTTGACGCGAAGATCAGCGACGCCACCATTCGTTTCTACGAGTGGCTTGAAGGGCTGCTGCTGGTAGTCGACTTCGATCTCTACGTCTCCGGTGGGCAAGGGCTCACTAGAGCTCACGTCGTAGATCTCTTTTCCGAAAAAGTTGTAGCCGTAGTGGAGCCGTCCCTCCTTCATGTAGAGAGCATAGCCCCCCGATCCGCCGCCTTCTGCTACGATCACGCCCTCGGCTCCGCTATCAGGAACCGTCACCTTCGCTATGATCTTGTGGGAGCGTTGATAGATCGACGGCGCACTACCTTCGGGGACGCGCGTAACTCCCGCGGAATAGAGGAAGCGGGTCTTGCCCACAGTCAACGAAGGGCGATCCGCGCCGCTGGCACGTTCCGCAAATCGATCATCGAGCGGGAAGACTTCGAACTTCGCCGCCTCTTCGTCGAAGCGTTTCTGAAGCTCCGCTAGCTTGTCGGGGTGAGCGGCGGCAAGATCGTGTGCTTCCGCGAAGTCCGCGTCGATATTATAAAGCTCCCACTTGTTGTCCTTGAAGCCGACTGAGCCGGTCAGCTGCCACGGGACGCCATGGAAGGACGCCGCGACCCAGCCATCTTGATAGATTGCGCGGTGTCCGCCGGTCTCGAAATATTGCGCGGTCCGCATACCGGTGGCGCCGGCATTGTCGAAGCTGTACGACATGTCGACACCCGCGATGGTCATCTGTTCGATGCCGTCGACACGGTCAGGGGCCTTGATACCGACCGCCTGGTAAATCGTCGGCACGATGTCGACGACATGATGAAACTGGCTCCGCACCTCGCCATGGGCCTTGATGTGCGATGGCCACGAAACAACCATGCCATTGCGCGTGCCGCCAAAATGAGACGGGACGCGCTTCATCCATTGGAAGGGAGATGAGCCCGCCCAGGCCCAGCCGACCGGATAGTGGTTCTCGTGCAGAGGCCCGCCGATCTCATCCCGTTTTGGCAGCTGTGCCTCAACGCTGTCCGGTATTCCGTTCTGCGTCATAACGTTGTTAAGTGTGCCGGTGACGCTGCCTTCTGCGCTCGGACCGTTGTCGCCGGCAATATAAAAGATCAGCGTGTTGTCGGCGTTCGGTAGTTTTGCAATCGCTTCAAGCAAGCGTCCGACATGATAGTCGGTGTGCGCCAAGAAGCCAGCGAATGCTTCTTGATGGCGCGCATAAAGCTTTTTTGCGTCTGGAGAAAGGGAGTTCCAAGCCTCGATCTCCTTGGGGCGTGACGTGAGCTGCGCATCGGCTGGCACGACGCCGAGCTTCTTCTGGCGCTCGAACGTTTCTTGCCGCACCGCGTCCCAGCCTTGATCGAACTTGCCTTTGAACTTGTCGATCCATTCCTTGGGAGCATGCAGCGGTGCATGTACCGCGCCGGGAGCGAAGTAGACGAAGTAGGGCCTGTCCGGCGCTAGCGATTGCTGCCGATTGACCCACGTTATTGCATCGTCCACGAGGTCTTCGGTGAGATGGTATCCTTCTTCCGGGCGCCTGGAAGGCTCAACGGCGGTGGTATTCCGAAATAGCTGCGGTTCCCATTGGCTGGTCTCGCCGCCCTGGAAGCCATACCAGTATTGGAAACCCAGTCCCGTCGGCCAATGGTTGAATGGCCCGATGGGAGAAGTCTCCCAGTCCGGCGTGTTGTGCCACTTGCCAAACGCGGCGGTGCTGTAACCATTCTCGGTCAGCACGCGAGCAACGCTGGCGGTGCTGCGCGGCCAAACCGTGTTGTATCCGGGATAGCCGGTGGCGAGCTCGGTGATCGTCCCGAACGCGACCTGATGATGGTTGCGGCCAGTCAGCAATGCGGCCCGCGTCGGAGAGCAGATCGCGGTGGTGTGAAACCGGTTATAGCGCAACCCCTGGGCAGCTAGCTTGTCGAGAGCGGGAGTCGGAACCGGGCCGCCGAAGGTACCCGGTTGGCCAAAACCAAGATCGTCGAGCAGGACAACGACGATGTTTGGAGCACCCTTTGGAGGATGGATAGGCTGGGGAAAGTCCGGCCGCGAGTCCTCGAAGCTCTTGCCAATCGTGCCTTTGAAGGCGGGGTCCGGAACTGGCAGATTGGATGTGTTTGAAGTTTGCGCGATTGCGACCTGAAAGCTCGAAACCGCCAGACCTGCCGCTAGCGCGGCTGCGAAGTTGGCTCTTCCACCCATCACACGCTCCTTCAAAAGGAACTACATCGGAGGCGGAACATCGCGCGCATCAACGCACTGCTTGCCGTCCCAGTAGCGGTACATGCCGCAGCTGCGCGTAGCGTAGACGTTCTTGTCAGGCTGATAGCTCCACCCGTAGACTCTCGGTCCCGGCAGATAGTTTTTTGTATCCAACCAACGGCGGGGCGCGGGTTCGGTGTCTGCCGCGCGAACAGGCTCGCCAATCAAAGCGAGAAGCGACAAGGCCATCAATACATAGAGATACCTTTGCATGATCGTTTTCTCCCTAGAGCTTTGAGGAGCCGAGCGTTCCTCGCTGCGGCGAACTCGTTCTCATCGCAAACACTTCGCCATCATTTTCCTCCGGCCGGGGTGAGCGCCCGCATCATCTCGTCGATATTGAGGTCGAAGCTCGTCATGCGGGGCGGGTAGTCCTGCAGTGTTTTCACAAATCCGGTGATGCTGCCCGCCGCTAGGGGAAAGATAAAGGCTCGATCCTCAAGCCACTCGTTATAGCCACGGGAATCGATGAAACGCTCGAATGGATCTAGCTTCAGATTGATGACGTACGGGATCACCATGTTCTCCTGAACGCCGTTGAACCACTTGTCCTGCTTCTTGAAGAGGAACTTCCAGTCCCCCAGGCGAACGCCGTGCAGCGTCGTTTCGGTGAAGAAGAAAAACTCAGGTCGGCTGCTCGGACCCTTGCCGGTAATCAACGGAGTCTGGTCATAGCCGTCCAGATGGATTTTCTCGTAGGTGATGTCGCCAGCCTTGTAGCTATCGAGCAGCTTCTCCTTGACGTCAGGCTGTCCCAACTGGGCCATGATCGTCGGCAGCCAGTCTTCCATGCTTATCATTTCACCCGAGGTCGTCCCGGGAGCTATGACGCCGGGCCACTTGACCATCGCTGGTATGCGGAAGCCGCCCTCCCAGCCGCCCACGCCCTTTTCGCCGTGGAACGGAGTGTTGCCGCCATCGGGCCAGGTGTGGACATAGGCGCCATTGTCGGTCGCGAACATGATCATCGTGTTGTCGGCCACGCCGAGATCGTCGACCAGCTTCAGCAGTTCACCGACGACATCGTCCATCTCGGCCATGGCATCCGCGTAGAGACCGTAGCCGGTCTTGCCGTCGTATTTCTCCGAAAGGTTCGTGTGCAAGTGCGTCCGTGTCGTGTTGTGCCACACGAAGAAGGGCTTCTTGTTATTCACGGCATCGGTGATGAACCGCTTCGATTCTTTCAGGATTTCCCCTTCGAGGTTACGCTGGCGTTCCTTGCCGAACGGCCCGGTGTCCTCGATCTTCTGGGTACCGTTCGGCTGTGCCCAGGAGTGGATGACGCCGCGCTGCTTGAGCCCGAGTTTCTCCTGCATCGCAGGATCTTTCGGGTAGTCGTAGAGCTCGACATATTGGCCGGCGTTGAGGTGGTAGAGGATGCCGAAGAACTCGTCGAAGCCGTGCGCTGTGGGGAGGTGCTCATCCCTGTCGCCGAGATGGTTCTTGCCGAACTGTCCCGTGGCGTAGCCCAAGGGCTTGAGCAGTGTGGCGATCGTCGGATCCTTGGCGCTCAGGCCCTGCTCGGCGCCCGGCAGGCCGACTGTCGCAAGCCCGACACGGATGGGATACTGCCCAGTGATGAATGCAGCGCGCCCGGCGGTGCAGGACGCCTGGGCGTAGTGATCCATGAACAACATGCCTTCTTTGGCAATGCGGTCGATGTTGGGTGTAGCGCCGCCCATCATACCGCGGTGGTAGGCGCTGATGTTCCACATGCCGACATCGTCACCCCAGATAATGAGGATGTTCGGTCTATCGCCACCGGCGGACTTCCCTGCCGGCTTTGGCTCCTGCGCGGAAGCCGGGCTCGATCCAATCGCGGCGAGCGCAAATAACGAGCTGCCACTCAGGAGAATGCTTCTACGATCAAGATCAAATGCAGCTGAGGGAATTTCTCTCGCATCGACTGAATGAAGCATTGGATAATCCTCTTTCTCAAATTCTCCCGTCACGTTTTGTACTCGTGGCCAGCTCCCAATTCGCAGCACCAAACGGCGTACCCCCTACGCCCGGCTGCTGCTCTGATCCGCACGACCTTGCCGAGGCCCGCAAGACAACTCAGCAAGGCCTGTGAAGTGTTATTTGTCTTTTTGATCTGAATTCTTCTCTTCCTTAGCTTCGTCTTTCTTGTCGTTGTTCGCTTTGATGCCGCCCGTCACTGCGACTACGGCGGCTCCCGTTTTTGCGCTCACGCCGGGCAATATGGTGCCGACCGCGGCGCCAGTGGCAGCGCCCTTCACCAGGCCATGCTCTTTTTCATTGTCATCAGCACGCGCCGACGTTGTCACAGGCGAACTGAATGGCAGGATGACACTGAGGGTCAGAACGCAAGCAGTTTTGCTGATCTTCATGGCGTCTACTCCTTCGGTCTGCATGGTCTCCCCGAACGGCTTGTTTGCTCGATGCTACGAAGCAAAGGGTCTTTGTTGGACCTTCGATCGGCAGCGCAGGGTTTGCTATTCCCCCAACTTGCCGATCGCGCGTTTCTATCTGCACGGGCGCATTCGCAATTCGACTTATTCGGAAGACTGCCGTTGACTGTCGGCAGCATTAATCGCTGCGGACGCTTGCGCCGCATGTCGGGCTGCGGACTGGCTGCGCGTACTGGGCTGGAAGGCAGAAATCGATCGGTAGAGCCATAATGAGAGGCGGCGCCGCTTAGAGCTTCGCGCTCTTTTGGGGAAGCTGCTGGTATGAGCGAGAAGGAGAAATGCGGCCGATCGCGTACGGCATAGTAGCTGCGCACTGCGGCACCGAGGCCGATTTCAAAGACGGCTGCTTCTCGCATGCGGGCTCTCCGTAAGAGCCCCCCGAGCAACGATTAGCTCACTCTCGGATTTCTTGCTAGACGAAATTCCCATGCACAAGAGCGCCCTACGGCATTATTCCTACGTATTGGATCAAGGGGAAAAGTGAAGCATTGCGATGTTGCGCAATCTGCCGCTCGCACTCAGCGGCCTTGCGCTTGCATGGCGAATCGGGACGATGGAAATATCGATATCTACGAATATACGAGGATTTAGACGTATAGAAATTGTCAGCGTGAGTAACTTCTAGTTTTGAACTCATTGATATTTCTTGTGCTGCTCTTGAGCAATTGGCCGTTCTGGCCGGACTCATTTCGGGGGGCATATGCGATGCGAAAATCGCTCGCCATTTTGGGTGCTGGACTCATCGCCCATTGTGCGGTGCCAATCACGGCGAATGCAGCAGAAGGTGCGGCTGGGTTCTATCTGCTTGGCTCGAAGACAAGCATGGCAGGGGTCATTCCGCCGCCAGGCACCTACCTCTCGGACGTCAACTTTTACTATTCCGGCAGCACGGATGTGCAGCTGCAGTTCGCGGGATTGACAATCTCCGGCGGCGTCGACGCGGACGTGTATTACAATATTCCGACCGTCACGTGGGTAGCGCCTGGGAAGGTATTGGGCGGAAATATTGCCTTGAGCGCGATGGCTCCCATCGGCTGGAAGGACGTGGAAGCCGGCGTAGCAGCGAATGGCGCAGTATCTGTCAATCTCGCCGACGAGAATGCCGCCTTTGGCGATCCGGTTCTTGGAGCGGCCCTCGGATGGCACGAGGGAAAGTGGCACTACAATGTTGCGACATTGCTCAACGTGCCGATCGGATTCTGGGAAAAGGGTAATTTGGCGAACATCGGTTTCAATCGCTGGGGCTTCGATATCAGCGGTGCCGTGACCTACCTCGACACATCCACAGGGCTTGAAGTCTCCGCTGCCGCGGGCTTCACGTTCAACGGTGAGAACCCCGATACGAACTACAAAACGGGGACGGAATTTCACCTAGAGGGCGCGATTGTCCAAAGCGTCACTAAGAAAGTTGCCATTGGCGTCAATGGCTATTTCTACGACCAAGTCAGCGGCGACAGCGGAGATGGCGCGCGGTTAGGGCCGTTCAAAGGGCGGACGGCCGCGCTTGGCCCGGTCCTCAACTGGAATTTCGAGATCGGCAAAATTCCCGTCAGCACGACGCTGCGATACTTCCACGAATTCGACGTCAAGAACCGCCTCGAGGGGGACAGCGGATTTTTTACGCTGACCATGCCCCTCTCGATGCCTGGGCACTAGCTTCGATGCCGGTGCCGCTCGGCGACTAGGATTCGACCGTTATTTGGGGGGAATTCTACGATGAAGAACGCCTTTGGCATTGCAGGGATGGTGATGTCGGGTGCCTTGTTGCTCGGCGCGCCGACCGCGCGCGGCGATGATGCTCAAAACTTGTCCAAGGAACTCTCAAACCCTGTCTCGTCGCTGATCAGCGTGCCCTTCCAGTACAATTTTGACGACAACATCGGGCCGGTAAACGGCGGCCATAAGCATTACGTCAACATTCAACCCGTCGTGCCCGTGAAGCTCAACGCGGACTGGAACGTGGTCGTACGCACCATCATGCCGGTCGTTGCGCAAGACGAGATTTTTCCCGGGTCCGGTGATCAGTTTGGACTGAGCGACATCACGCAGAGCTTCTTCTTCACGCCGCGGAGCGCGCCGGGTGGCTTCGTATGGGGCTTGGGACCCGCGTTGCTTTACCCCGCGGGGACGGATGAGCTCTTGAGCACCGAAAAGTGGGCGGCCGGACCAACGATCGTTGTGCTCCAGCAAACAGGCTCGTGGACGGTCGGCTTCCTTTCAAATCACTTGTGGTCATTTGCCGGAGCTGACGATCGCGTTGATGTCAATTCGACGTTCCTTCAGCCCTTCGTTGCCTACACCACGAAGGATGCATGGACCATAACGCTCAACACAGAGTCGACTTACGACTGGACAGCTGAAGCGTGGTCGGTACCCATCAACTTCACGGCAACGAAGCTCATCAAGATTGGGGATCAGCCTGTCAGCCTCGGCGGCGGCGTTCGATATTGGGCCGAAACTCCAGATAGCGGCCCCGAAGGCTGGGGTGCTCGCGCCATTCTAACCTTCCTTTTTCCGACTGGCGGATGAAGTCGCAGACGCGACCTTGGTATCCGTCGTCCTGTTGTTTTCCATGCCGACGCGATCTCGGGCGGAAGCCTTGTCACGCAGTATATGCTTCTGGCGGCTGAACAGGCAGGTCCGCTAGTCACCGGTGGCACACATGGAATTCTTCGCTGAGATCGCCGATTGGAGCTTGCTCACTTTCGCTCTGGTCCTATTCGTGGTCGAAGTCGCCGGCTACGCGGCTGGCTACTGGCTTGGCCAGCGTTGGCGGATAAAGCGCGGCACGGAGGTCGAGAGTATCGGCCTGATGGCCAGCGGCATTCTGGGCCTCCTCACTTTCGTCCTGGCCCTCACGCTGTCTTATTCAAATGCCCGTTTCATGGAACGGCGCCACGCCGCCCTGGAGGAGGCAAACGCCATAGGAACAGCATGGCTCCGAGCGCATGCCCTCGATGATGTGCGTTCGCGAGAGATCGCCAAACTGCTTGAAGATTACACGCGACAGCGCCAGCTCTTTGTCCAGGGGCACCGGCGATCCACCGATCTTGAAGAAATCAACAACAGCACGTCACGTCTTCAGACTGAGATTTGGACACGGATGGCCGCTATCTCACACGAACGCACTGATCCAGTCGTTGTGGCACTGATGCAAGCACTCAATGAAACCTTCGATATGAGCACGGCACAACGATTTGCGTTTGAAGCCAGGTACCCACCACAAATGTTCTGGCTCCTGATCGGACTGGCCCTGATCTCAATTTCGGCGCTCGGCTATCAATTCGGTCTGAAGGGTCAGAAGACCTATGTTCTTGTTGGCACCTTGATCGCCGTTTGGACCGCCGTCATCGTCGTCATCCTTGACATTAGCGCTCCGAGAGTTGGCTCAATTCGAACCGGCGCCGCTGTCTATGATTGGACACTCGAAAACTTCAAGGGCGGCCCGCGAATTCCCTGATTGCGCGCATGCAATCTGCGCAGCACGGGCATCGTATGTCTTCGCGGAGGCCACGCGCGCGTCGGCTTTTGGCCCTGGGCAGACGGTGGTCAGACGTCCGCTACCGAAATCGAAGCGGACGCCAATCGGGGGCCAATTGTGGCTCACTGACCTGCAAGGCTCTGGTCTGCTTTCTCGGCAAAGCAGACGACTGAGCTAGCAGGCTACGCTAACGGTACAGCGAAACTGAAGTTCTCATCTTCATCCTCCCCGGCGCGCCATTCTTCATTTTCAGCATTGAATCGATTGGGAACTATTCCAGTTTTTCCCAAACCGCCAAACCGGTTTGGGACTTTGATCGTGCGTGGCGCACCGGTGAGGCGATCAATCGCCGCCCGTGCCAGCCGCTTCTGTTCAGCGCCGGATCAGCAACAGTCGATGCGGTAGTGGTAGGATGGTCTTCCACGGTCTGACTCCTTTGCTTGAGAGACAGAGCAGAATGCGCATGCGATGATCGGGCAGATGTCGCACTCGGGACTTCCGACAGGCCGAATGCGCGATCGCCACTTCGGGATCCGCCACCTGAAACGGTGTCCGAATTTCTATCGGCTGAGTCCGACCCTTATCTGCTTCTCGATCTCTATCAGTGCAAAGAACGCGGCACCGACGGCGACGATGAGGACGCCATCAGCAAGTGGTATGGGTTGTGTTCCAAGCATGCTCTGCAGCGGCGTAAGATACGTGACCGCAATTTGCGCGGCGGTGATGACGAGGACCACGGTCCAGACCACCTTTGTCCCGCGAACCCCACCCCAGGTTAGAGATGTGCCATGGATGTTCCGGATGAAGAAGAGGTGGAAGATTTCCAGGACCACAAGCGTGTTCATTGCCATGGTCTGCGCGAGCGCTAGCGAATGACCTTTATCAATCGCATAATTGAAGATGGAGAAGACTGCCGCTAGGAACAGCAGCGCCACCATCACGACGTGCCAGACCAGTTCCCCCGACAGGATTGGTGCGTTGCGGCGGCGAGGTGGGCGGGCCATGGTGCCCGCCTCGGTCGGCTCGAAGGCGAGCGCCATGCCCAATGTGATCGCGGTAATGAGATTGACCCAGAGGATCTGCACCGCTGTTACCGGCAAGGACAAGCCCGCCAGCAGCGCCAGCACCACCACCATCGACTCGCCTGCGCTGGTCGGCAGCGTCCAGCTAATCACCTTCTTGAGGTTGTCATAGACCGTGCGTCCCTCGCGCACGGCGGCCGCGATTGAGGCGAAGTTATCATCGGCAAGCACGAGATCGGCGGCCTCCTTGGCGGCCTCTGACCCTCTCAGCCCCATGGCGATACCTGCATCTGCGCGTTTAAGCGCAGGGGCATCGTTCACGCCATCGCCGGTCATCGCCACCGCTAAGCCCTCCGCCTGCAGGGCCGTTACAAGGCGCAGCTTGTGTTCGGGGCTGGTGCGAGCGAAGACGTCGACCGACGCGACTTCGAGTGCAAGCTGCGCGTCGTCGAGCTTGTCGAGATCGGCGCCGGTCAGCACCCGAACGGGTGTCGCAAACCCGATCTGTTCGGCGATGGCGACCGCCGTGCCCGCATGGTCACCGGTGATCATCTTCACTCTTATGCCCGCCGCGCGGCACTCGGCCACCGCCGCGACGGCCTCGGGCCGAGGCGGGTCGATCAGACCGACAAGACCGAGGAAGGTCATCCCCTCTGTCAGTGCGTGTTCGACAATGCGGTCGCCATCCTCGATCCGTTCGGCCAGCGCCAGCACCCGAAGGCCCCGCCGCGCCAACGCCTCAGCTCGGTCGTGCCAGTGGTCCGGATCGATGCCACCGCACATCTTTAGCACGCGCTCTGGTGCGCCTTTCACATAGGTAGCGCGGCCCATTGGCCCCTGGGTCAGCACGGCCATGAAGCGGTGGCGACTGTCAAAAGGAATGGAGTCAAGCCGCCGCGCCTGATGATCGCCACCCACCTTGCGCGCAAAGGCCAGAAGCGCTCCCTCCATCGGGTCGCCCTCAACCGTCCACTGTCTATCGCGGCAATGAAGAGCAGCGTCGTTGCACAGGGCTGCGGCACGGGCGAGGCGCGACAGGTCGCCTGCGGGCGTGATCGTTCCTTCGGGGGCATAGCCTCCGCCTGCGATCTCGAACGCTCCATCCGGCGTCTCGGCGGCGGCGACGAGCATTTCGTTTCGAGTCAGAGTTCCGGTTTTGTCGGTGCAGATCACCGAGACCGAGCCGATCGCCTCGATCGCAGGCAGGCGGCGGACGATGGCGTTGCGCCGGGCCATCGCCTGCACGCCGATTGCCAATGTGATCGTCATCACCGCTGGGAGACCTTCCGGAATCGCCGCCACGGTGACCCCGACAACGACCATGAACAGAACCGAGAAATCGTGATGCCCGACGAAGTAGCCGTAAACGAGCAGCAGGGCCGCCACGAGCAGTATGAAGAACGAAAGCCAACGCGCGAAATGATCCATCTGCGCGACCAGCGGCGTGGTGAGTTGCTCCACTCCGGCCAGTAGACCGCCGATCCGTCCGATCTCGGTGGCATGGCCGGTCGCCACGACCAACCCGCGCGCGGTCCCTTGCGTGACGAGTGTACCCGACCACAGCATCGACCGCCGGTCCGCCAGGGCAGCATCGGCTGCAACTGAATCCACGGCCTTTTCCACCGGAACCGACTCCCCGGTCAGGATCGCCTCTTGCGCGGCCAGCCCCCTCGCCTCGAAGACCCTCAGATCCGCAGGCACCTTGTCGCCCGCTTCCAGAAGCACGATGTCTCCAGGCACAAGATCGGCACCGTCAGCGGTCACACGCCTGCCATCGCGCAACACGGCGGCGCGAGGGGCAAGCATGCGGCGGATCGCGGCCATCGCCGCTTCGGCTTTGCCTTCCTGCAGAAAGCCGATCATCGCGTTAGCCAGGACCACGGCCAGGATCACACCGGTATCAACCCAGTGCTGAAGGGCCGCCGTCACCGTGGCAGCTCCCAAAAGCACGTAGATGAGGACGTTGTGAAACTGCGCGAGAAACCGCAGCAGTGGGCGACGCGCCCGATACTGCGCCAACTCATTTCGCCCGTGTGCCTCAAGGCGTCGAGCAGCCTCTGTGGCCGTCAGGCCTTCGGATCGAGCGTCGAGAGCCAGGAAACACGCTTCGACGGGCAGAGCATGGGCTTCGGCTAATTGCATCCGTAACGGTATTTTTTAGCTACTCGGCACGATGGTCAGAGATTAGGTTGCAGTCAGCGAATGAAAGGCTCATTCCGACTTGCCCTGAATGCTATCGAGATAGTGGGTAAGCTCAAGGATGCGCAGGTGGGCGCGGTGGTAGCCGGGCTCGAAATCCTCGCGCCTCATCCGCTCCGCGTACTTCGGCATATGCATGGTGTCGTGGCCCTCGACGGGAACGTCGCCAGCAATAATGTCGAAAGTGCGCCGGAACGGAAACACGCCGCCATTCCGCTCGGACATTGTCGTGAGGTCAGCAGGCTTCTTGAATAGCTTTCCGCCGAGATCGCCCCCACCTCTTGCGTCCGCGCCATGACAAGCTGCGCAACTCTCCTTGAAGTCCTCGGCACCTTCCTCGACGACCTTGGTCCATGTGGTGGAGCCTGCAGCCGCGATGCGGTTAAGGCTTGCGAGGAGTGCTAGCGCGACCAAGAGAATAGCCGCTATTTTCAGTATCCAGTGCGAGGATTGCATGCCGCGATGGACGCCGCCCCGAACGATAACGGCGGATTGGGGTTTGCGGATCGGCATCGCCTTCCTCCTTTCAACTCGGTTTTTGAGCGGACTGAATGCCATGAGTGCGGTTTAGCGCGCGATGGTCACCGAACACGGCGCGCGGTTTGCGACGTCGCCGGAAACCGACCCGAGCACGAGGCGCATTACAGCGCCCTTGCCGCCCGAGCCGATGACGATATGGTCAAACCCCTGCGCTTCGGCCGTATGAGAGATGGTACGCGCCACGTCGTAGCTTTCGGTCACAATGGTCGCGACCTCTTTGGCACCTGCGGATCTAGCTTCCTGCTCCGCATCGGCGAGGAGCCGTTCCAGTGCGGCAGGGGTCCAGAGCATCGCGGCGGCGTCTTTGCGGGTATAACCGCCGATACGCTCGTTCACGGCGAGCAACGTAAGGCTCGCGCTCATCGCGCTGGCAAAGGCCCCAGCTATGTGAGCGGCCTTCTTACTGTGTTCGCTATCGTCAACGGCACAAAGGATCTTCTTCATCGTGGCTCAGTCTCCGTGGCTCTCGCAGCTCGCCTCTAGCTTCCAGAAACAATATTAGGATGATGCCATGGAGTGCAGTTGAGCCAAGTCAAAGGTTGCCCATCGGGGCGCCCCACATTTCTACTGTCAGCACTTCAGCAGTTTTGCCTAAGGGATGAAATGCAACGTCACACTGGGAGACATGTGCTCCAGGCAAGACGCAAGGCCTACTTCAAGATCGGTCTCACTCAACTGATTTAATCCCTTTGTCTCGGATGCCTTCAGAACGAAGAGCATCCGGCAGCTCTTTACGCATCTCGTGTCTGCCCCGCTTTCAGGACGCGGAGAATCCGTGATGGAAGGCGACGTTGCCGGATGCCTGGGAGCCGTCGAGAGACTGTTTCATGAAGTACTCAGGAGACGTTCGACGTCTCCCCGCGAGCCGTAAGTCGCTAACAATATACGCATTTGCGATTTCCCTATTCCTATGGTTCAGGTTTAGGGCAGCGCTCATACGCTGGGAGGGTGGGCTTGCCGCAAGTCCCCCTTGGCGATACACGCAAATAGTGGAAGAGAGCGCTGCTCTCTACTTCCCCTCTATGTCGCAGTTGAAACCTTCGCGTTTCGGGGGGCTACGGCACGCGCGATAGGTATGGGTTACACCCCAAGTACTCTTTGCCGCGCCAACTGCCACGACATCGATCCGCCATGAATGACGCCGCTGACCGCTCGCCCGAGCTGACGGTCGATAACAGGGCGCCACGGGACCATCGTGAATTCGTGGCTCTGCTCGACCAGGGCGAATTTGCCACTCGATAGCTGGACGGTCCCGGTTAACCTTCCGGCGACTGTCTCGCCATCAGCGGCAGCTCGGAACGGCAGCCCCTTGCTCGCGGCCAACTCGCCGCCGACACGGGCAGGTCGAGGAATCGTTCATCGGCTTCCTCGGCTATGGCGCGGCCGATGTGGGTTAAACGGTCCTGATCGATTTCGGCCGAGAGCTTGCGGCTCTGCTCGATCTCGATGACGGGACCAAGCTCTAGCGTGGTCAGCTCGCTTGCCCCGTTGTTGGGACATTCCGGTGAAACGTGATGGCAGGTTCGTCCCAAAAGCCGACTTCCGCCCCGCCGTGGTCGGCGCCCCCGTGCGCTCGCCGACTAGGTCCGCTGATAGGTGCAATGCTGCCGTCAGAGGTCAACCTTCCATCTGATTCTGATCGTCGCCGCGCTCACCCTCAAGTATATAGTGAACTCTATCGCGCGGAGGTGTTAGCAGATGGGCAATGATGCACGCCAATACGCGCCATCGGCGGCACGTAATCGCGATCCGATATGGGAGGTCCTGCGACCTCATCTGCCAGCGCGCGGGCTCGTGCTGGAGGTGGCGAGCGGCTCGGGCGAGCACACGGTGCATTTCGCGCGGGCAAGCGACTCCGAACTCGTCTACCAGCCGAGTGACCCCGATCCCCTGGCGCGCGCCAGCATTGATGCTTGGGCAGCGGCCTCAGGGCTGGCGAATATCCGGCCGTCCATTGCGCTCGATGCTGCCGCTGACGTCTGGCCGATCGAGTGCGTCGATGTCGTGGTCTGCATCAATATGATCCACATATCGCCGTGGTCGTCCGCTGTGGGGCTGATGCGCGGCGCGGGGCGCGTGCTGCCAGCGGGCGGCCTGCTTTTTCTTTATGGTCCTTACCGGCGCGAGGGGCGGCACATGACCCCGAGCAACGAGGCGTTCGATCAGGATTTGCGTCGGCGCAACCCTGAGTGGGGCGTGCGCAATCTCGAAGGCGTTGCCGATCTCGCTGGCCAAGCAGGCTTTGGTCCGCCCGCTATCGCACAGATGCCGGCCAACAACCTTTCGATTCTCTTCCGCCGGACAGAGTGATGCAAATGTCAATGTCGCGTCGGCTGGCGAACGCTCTTGGTCCAGCACCCACGTCCGCCGCCTGAGGTATTGCCGTCATTGCTCGCCGCACGTGCCGGACTAGAACCTCAGGTCCAGTAATGTCCGCACGCTCGGCTTCTCCGACATCGACCAAGCTAGATTGGGCCGCAACTGAGTTTGGGAATCCGCCACAGAAAGCTATAAAAAAACATAGCTACTAAGAAAGTAGAATTTGGCGCGCCAACTATCTGATTCGATATTGCCATCGTCGTCCTTTCGGGCGCGCCAAAATTCTCGAAACTCAGCAGGGACCTAGTGGTCTGCCCAGTGAAGGCAGAGCCGACACTCCTCCGTGGGGAACAGCCTCGTTTTGTCCGGTCAATGCTGACGGGAGATGCCAATAGCGTCTGCCACGTCGCAGGTCTGCGCTTTCGCGCGGCCGGCATCACGTCGAGATCGGCAACAGTGGGGTCCCGTAGGTCTGCCAACTCGGCTATTGGCGTCCCGCGTTTCCCGTGGAAGCACCCGTCGCGGCGCTCTCCTGGCGCAGGTTTTTATCGATGTCCTTGATCATCGCCAGATGATGTTCGAGTGTTGGAAGCGTCTTGGATGCGAAGTCCTTCAACGCCGGCGTGGGTCCAGTCGCAGCATAGTCCTTGAAAAGATCTATGGCTTGCTCATGGGCACCGAGTTGCTCGTCGACGTACGCTGAATCGAACCCACGCTCGGTTGTGAAGACCCGAAGCTTTACGTACTTTGCCATATGCGCAGCATCCAGCATCTCGCTGGGTGGCTCGATCGAGGCTTCCTTCAGCGCAGCGTGGAAGTCTTGCCCGGCCTTCGTATGATCAGCGATCATCTGATCAGCGAACGTCTTGACCTCAGCGTTCTGGCCGAATTTCTGTGCGAGCTTGCTCGTGTCGATTTCGAACTTGTTCGCCACCGTGGCCTTGTCGATGAAATCTCGGGTCTTTTTGGGAATGTCGACGGCTGACGCTCCTGTAACCAGAACCGCGAAAGCCGCTAGAACGGCCAACATGAGTTTCATGGGAGTCTCCTCAACACCGTTTCGGGACCCTGAGAGCACCAAACAGAACGCCATCGAGGGGTTGGACGTTCCGGCTCGGCCCGCCCACGCCTCGGAATTCTGCTCTCCTGTCGAGAGGACCACGACGTCGCTGCTGACGCGTGACAGCCGACTCGTGCAGGCTCTTTCAAGTTTGCCCAATCGATAGGCGGCACAATGGACATCCCGGAGCTGACCAAGGAACAACGCGGTCGTATCGCGTGTATCGCCGAGAGCTTTGAGCGCCTTGCAGGCCGGCCGCTCGTTGCGCCCGAAGGAAACCTGGTGGAAGCGCTATGGCACGCGCCGCTCGCGATCGTAGCCCACGGAACGGAGTCTGATCCGATCTTCTATTTCGGCAACCGGACTGCTTTGACACTTTTTGAAATGGACTTCGCCGCCTTCACGCAGCTGCCTTCGCGCTTTTCTGCCGAACCGCTGCGGCGCGAGGAGCGCGCACGCCTCCTCGCCCGCGTGGCGCGCGACGGCATCATCGAGGACTACGCCGGCGTCCGCATATCGGCGACCGGGAGACGATTCCACATCTCGAACGCGTGTGTGTGGACCCTCACGAACGCCATTGGCGAAGCTGTCGGTCAAGCCGCCGCGTTCGCCGAATGGACCGACGCTCTCTAGTCCAAACCGCGGCAACATGCGGGTCGCGAACTGCGAGGCTGCAAGGCGCGCACCGACCCGAAACGGGCCCATCCCTCCCGCAAGCCTAACGAGCCTCGCTGACTCACGCCGATCGCCAGCCTCAATTCGGCCGGGCGTCACGGATTGCTTGGGCGACGTTGTTGGCCTTGAGCACGCTTCCCACTTTGCTTCGTGGCAGCGTCTGCCGCCGCTTTGTGCTCTCGCGGAGTTGCATGCCTTGACTGGCCGTCTTGTCCGACGGCGGGCTCGCAAACTTTGCCGCGCGAAGCTTGGCCAGCGCACGATGCGCGGCCTCCACGTGTGCCGTCCTCGCTTCCACGGTTTCAAGCCGCTCAATCTCACGGTTCACCCGCTTGAGCGCATTGGCGAAGACCTGCTTGCGTTTGAGCGGCTGTTCGGCGGTCCCCGGAAAACTCTTGCCTCTCGCGTCGGATTTCCCACGGACTTCTCGACGCTTTTGCCTCGCCAGCGTCCGCGCCTTGCCGCGCTCGCTGCGCAACTGCTTTTGCAAATCGCGCAACTCGGACCTGTCCAAATCGTAGATGGCGGGATGGTGGGTCGCCGCGACGGCCTTGAGCTCGTCATGACTGAGAAGGGCACGTTCCGCTTTGCTCGGTATCGACAAGGGGACACTCCATCGGTTGTCACCCCCCATTTCGGCCTCTCCCCCACGGGCCATCTTAAACAGGCCTGCGCCTCGTGATCCAGAGGAAGCTGCACGCACCCGTTCGACGGCCCGCCTGCCTAGCGGGGACCGACCGCCCTTTCCAGCGATACACGCTTTTCAAGCTCCGCTTTCTTCTCCACGCGTTCGCTGTATCGATCGGTCAAATACGGCGCGACATCGCGTGTGAGCAGCGTGAACTTCACGAGTTCTTCCATCACATCAACCACACGTTCGTAAAACGGCGATGGCTTCATGCGGCCGTCCTCATCGAATTCTTGAAACGCCTTGGCCACAGACGACTGATTGGGGATCGTCAGCATCCGCATCCAGCGTCCCAGAATGCGCATCTGATTAACCGCGTTGAACGACTGCGACCCACCGCTGACCTGCATCAAGGCCAAGGTCTTGCCTTGAGTGGGTCGAACGGCGCCGACCGACAAGGGAATCCAATCGATCTGCGCCTTCATGATGCCGGTCATGGCGCCGTGGCGTTCGGGCGAGCACCAGACTTGGCCCTCCGACCAAGCCGCGAGAGAGCGCAGCTCCTGAACCTTAGCGTGCGACTCCGGCGCATCGTCCGGCAGCGGCAACCCGGACGGATCGAAGATACGCGTCTCGGCCCCAAAAGCCTCAAGCAAGCGCTGCGCCTCGAAGCTTAAGAAGCGGCTGTACGACCGCGCACGCAACGAGCCGTAGAGAAGCAGGATCCGCGGCTTGTGCGTCGATTGCGCTGCTCCGTCGAAGTCGCGATTGGCGGGCAAGCGGAAGACATCAGATACCACATTGGGCAGATCGGAAAGACGCTTCACATCCACTTCCCTCATGCTCCAGCCCCAC
Source organism: Hyphomicrobium sp. (assembly GCF_036262015.1). Taxonomy (GTDB): domain Bacteria; phylum Pseudomonadota; class Alphaproteobacteria; order Rhizobiales; family Hyphomicrobiaceae; genus Hyphomicrobium_C. The sequence goes on from NZ_DATAJR010000005.1 coordinate 17,975, forward strand.
TTGGCCTTCCCTTGAAAGTCACGACCTCTCCATCTTCCTTCGTGAACGACCCGATTTCGGGGTTGGGTAGAATTTCGAGCACAACTTCGGAAGGCCGGCATAGCCGCACACCGTGCGGCGTCACCACGATCGGACGTTCGATCAGGATCGGCTGCGCGATCATCAGATCGATCAACGCATCGTCGCTCCATTTGGGATCATCCAGCCCGAGCGCGTCATACGGCGTCCCCTTACGCCGCAAAAGATCGCGGGGCGTCAACCCCATCGCAGCGATCAGCTCGACGATCCGCTCCCGCGTCGGCGGCATCTCGAGGTATTTGATGATCTCCGGCTCCTCGCCCGATTGCCGGATCATCGCGAGGGTATTGCGCGACGTCCCGCATGCCGGATTGTGATAGATCGTGATGGTCATGGCCTACTCTCGGACGATTGCAGAGGTTGCTCCGCAGGTTGCGGCTCGCTCTGACTCAAAAAAACGGCGACCGCCAGCGCGCAGATCACACCCGCACATTGCGCGAAGACAAAAAGCGGCACATCCACGAGGCGAATGCCCGCAAAGGTGTCGGAAAAAGCCCGCGCGAGTGTCACCGCCGGATTGGCGAACGACGTCGACGCCGTAAACCAGTAAGCCGCCACGATATAGAGCCCCACAGACGTAGCAACAGCCTCCGGTCTGGCGCGCAGCGTTAGCAAGATGGTCAGCATCAGGCCGAACGCCGCGACCCATTCCGAAAACGCGAACGCCGAGCCCGCACGAACCTTCGCAGACATCTGAAGCAACGGCAGATCGAACATCGCATGCGCCGCAAGCACGCCGACAAAAGCACCCGCGATCTGCGCGAGCACATATCCAGCTGCGACACCCGGAGCCAAGTCCCGCTTGAGCGCAAACACAAGCGTCACGGCCGGATTGAAGTGCGCGCCTGAGAACGGCGCCAACATCGTGATCAAAACGATCAGGATGGCGCCCGTCGGCAATGTGTTGCCGAGCAAGGCAAGCGCTTCATTGCCCCCGCTCAGACGCCCAGCCATCACACCGGAACCGACGACAGCAGCCAACAGAAAGCCGGTGCCGAGCGCCTCCGCGCTCAAAGCTTGGGCGAGTTTCGATCCCACCATCAGGCTTTTTCCGCAATGTCGCGAACGGTGGTCCGGCCGATATCGTCGAGATGTCGCTTCAGCGCGACCTTGTCCAACGAGGCAAGTGGCAGGCTCGTGAAGATGCTGATGCGCTGGTAGAGCATGCGGTGGGTATCCGCAAAGGCGAAACGCCGCTCCGCTTCACTCCCTTGCGCGGCCGAGGGGTCCGGCAACCCCCAATGTGCGCTGATCGGCTGACCGGGCCAGTAAGGACAGGCTTCGTTCGCAGCGTTGTCGCAAACGGTAAAGACGAAATCGAGCTCCGGCGCGCCCGGCTCGGAAAATTCTTCCCAAGATTTCGAGCGCAGCCTGCTCGTATCGTAGTTGAGGTGTTGAAGGAGATCGAGCGCGTAGGGGTGCACTTTGCCGCTCGGCTGGCTACCGGCACTAAAGGCTTTGAACTTGCCCATTCCGAGCCGAGCCAAAACCGCCTCCGCGATGATGGAGCGCGCCGAATTGTGCGTACAGAGAAACAGGACGTTGAGCGGCTGCGCGGCAGTCATTGTTATCCTCCCTTACCAACACATGTGACCTTTGTTCGCTTGATTGTTCCCCCGCACAGCTCCGGGTGGCCCTTACAGCAATCCTCTGTCAGGTAGCCGAGCAGCCGGCGCATCCCTTCAACATGAACCGCATAGCGGATGTATCGTCCGTCGCGCGTCGACCGGATGAGCCCCGCCCTTTCCAACTCTTTCAGATGGAAGGACGCAGCCGTCGGACCTGCGTCCACAGCGTCAGCAATCTCTCCTGCCGCCAGCCCGCTCGGTCCCTGCACGACGAGAAGCCTGAAGATCCTGAGACGTTGTTCGTTGCCGAGCGCGGCCAAGGCCAACGCAGCCGATTTGATTTCCATGATTCAATATTACAATAATATTTGAACTATTAAACTAAAAATCGCACAGCACACACACACGCTCGAACTCCGGAGTATTGACGGATAGATCTTAAGTGGAAGAACGGCGGAGCGGGACGAGGTCCGGGCCGATGTCTTGCAATGTGCGGCAGCCGCTGAGCGCCATCGCGCATTCGAATTCGTCGCGCAGCAGTCGCAGGACATGTGCGACGCCATAGGCCCCGGAAACCGCAAGCCCATAGATGACCGGTCGTCCAATGAGAACTGCCGAAGCGCCGAGCGCTAAGGCCTTCAGCACATCGGTTCCGCGCCGAATGCCGCCATCGAGCAGCAGCGGCACGCGGCCCGATACGGCCTCGGCGACGGCTGGCAGAACGTCGATGGTGGCCGGCAGTGTATCCAATGTCCGGCCACCGTGATTTGAGACAATAATTCCTGCAGCTCCTGCCTCAACAGCGCGCCGCCCATCGGCTGCAGTGAGAATACCTTTGACGACGATAGGAAGTGTCGTCTGCCCCTGCAGCCAGATGAGATCGTCCCACGTCGGAGCCGCCGCGACAAACCGGTCGAAAATGATGCTTGCGCCCTTACCCAGCGGCTTTGCGGCCAGCGCAGGAAGATCGCGGAGGTTGACCGCCGTGACCCCGGGCGGAAGATGAAATCCGACACGGTGCTCGCGGTTGCGCACACCGTTGATCGGCGCATCCACCGTGACGACGAGGACCTCGTAGCCAGCCGTCTCCGCGCGGCGCACGAGTTTCAACGTCGCGTCGCGCACGGGCTGCATGTAGAGCTGAAACCAGCGGCACGTCGCACCGGAGAGCGCAGCCTCTTCAAGCGCAACGCTCGCCTGCGTGCTCAGCACCATGCACGCCTCTTGCGCCGCCGCTGCAGCCGCCGTGGCCTTCTCCCCGTCATCGTCGGCAAGCTTCTGATAAGCGATCGGTGCGACGAAGATCGGATGAGCGTAGTTGCGCCCGAACAGCGTCAGCCGCGTGTTACCGCCCCCACCACCCGCCAAAACGCGCGGCAGAAGCGCGAGCTTGTCGAACCCTTGGCGGTTCCAGCGCAGCGTGATCTCGTCCGCCGCGCCGCCGGAAAAATAGGCCCACGCGTTCGCGCTCAGACGTTGCTCGGCAAGGCGCTCGTAGTCGGCGAGGCAAACCGGAGCGGGACCTGTGACGCGCGCCTCCACAGATTCACGTCTCCGACCAGTGCCGGATCAGGTTGTGATAGTGCGCCGCCAATCCCACCACGGCGGGATCGTCGTCCGGCAGTCGCGACCTGATGCTCATGATCGACATGTCGAGATCGTAGAGCATGTGGCGCTGCCAGTCATCCTTGACCAAAGACTGGGTCCAGAAGAACGACGCCCAGCGGCTGCCGCGCGTGACCGGTGTGACGCTGTGCATGCTCGTCGCAGGATAGACGACGAGGTGGCCCGCCGGCAGCTTGACCGTATGCGTGCCGTACGTGTCGTGAACGACGAGCTCACCACCGTCATAATCTTCGGGCGGCGTGAGGAAAAGCGTCGACGACACATCCGTGCGCATGCGTTGCCCGCCAGGCAGCGCGCGGATCGAGCCATCCACATGCGCGCCGAAGGTCATGCCGACGTCATAGCGATTGAACATCGGCGGCAGCACGCGCAGCGGCAGCGCGGCGGTCGTAAATGCCGGGCTCGCTGCCAGCGCCCGCAGGACAATCTGTCCGAGCTCCTGCGCCGCCGGGGAATCGATCGGCACTTGCAGATTGTTCTTCACCTTCCCCGCCTGATCGCCCGCCGTGGTCCGTCCGTCCACCCACTGCGTGGCGTCGAGCACGCCGCGGATGTGGGCCACTTCCTCGGGCTTGAGCAGGTCAGGAATGGTTACGAGCATATACGTCTCCTCAAACGCAAGATTGCCGGGGAACCTCCCCGGCAATCCAGCCTTTTAGGGTATTAGCTAGGCGGACGGAATGCGCCCGGTCAAATATTCTTTATTTTTTTTGTCAAAAATCAAATGTCGTGCCGATACGATAGGTCCGGGGCGCTCCAAGCGTGGCACGCGTCCCGCTCCAATTTGTCGACACCGCGTAATCCTCGTCGAACACGTTGTCGACGTTGAGCTGCAGATCAACGTTGTCCGTCAGCTCGTAGGAGGCCATCAGGTTGACCAGGAAATAGCTCGGCAACTTGTCATAAGTCCCATTCTTGATGACACGGAATGCATCATCGGGACGGCCAAGCCACGAGTCGCCGACATACTGAACGCCACCACCAAAGGTGAACTTGTCGGTTACATCATAGGTCATCCATAGGGTGGCCGAGAAATTCGGCGTGAACGCCAGCTCGTCGCCGTCCGTTGTTCTTACGAGCTTGTTGTTGCCATCGACGCAGGCCGCAGCGTTTGGAAGGCCGTAGTCACCCGGCCTGTCTTGGCAGGCCGCTCTGTTGAAAGCTTCACTATTGTTGCGCTCGCTGTCGAGCAACAACAGGCCGCCGAAAACCTTCCATCTCTCGGTCACGTTGCCGGCGATGCCAAGCTCGAGGCCCTGCACCACTTGCTCTTCGTAGAACACATCGGTCGAAACGTTGGGCCTCACCTTGTGAGGCACACCGTGCTTCTCGGTGCGGAACAACGCAGCAGTGGTCGAGAGCTTGCCTCCCAGCCAGTCCCACTTCACGCCGACCTCATAGTTGCGCATTTCGACGGGATCGGCCTCCGGAGCGAACCCCGGGAGAGCATCGTCACCTGCTCGCGAAATGTCCGAGTTGGAGAGATAGGAACCTGGCGGCAACGATGAGAACCCATACGCGGCATAGAGCGACCCGTTTTGCACCGGCTTATAAACAAGACCGATCTTGCCACCCAGCGTCGTCTCACTGCCTTCCACGCCGTCGAAAGTACCTGGCACTCCGCTCGGGAGTGCCTTGCTCGCGATTTCGTAGTCGTAGTGCTCCACGCGCAAGCCGCCGACCAGATCGAGCTGTCGTGTAAGTTGAATGGTATCGTAGAAGTAAGCCGCAACCGTCTCGATCTCGACGCCGTTGCGCCCATTCGGGGCAAGCGGTGCAGCATTATATCGATCGGGGTCCGGATCGAACACGTTCGTGTTGCCGGGATTCTGGGTTCCGAACTGATTTGCGTCGGATCTTTCGTTTGTATACTCGACCCCTGTCGAGATCGTCTGCTTAAAGCCGCCCGCGACGAACGTGCCGGCAAGATTAGTTTGATTGCTCCACGTTTCGTTGACTCGGTCATAGTACTGCCGCTGACCCGTCACCGTTTGCGGTCCCGCATTGTAGCCTGTCGGAAGGGTGTAGCGAGCGTCGCGCTCTGCACGTTCCCACACGGTCTGATTGGACAATGTGAAGTTGCTGGACAAATCGTGCTCGAAGCGAGCCAGCACGCGATCGCCCTGCACCTCGTCGTAGTCTGATCTCAGCCCATAAAAATTGTCGCGCGATGCCCGTCCGGCAGCCGGATCGTAGTTGAACGTCCCTTTCACCATTGCACCGGGCACGCCCCAATCCGGCAGATCATCGCGCTTGAGGCGCTCATAGGAGAAGATGGCCCGCGTCTCCGTGCCGAGACCGAACGCGATCGAGGGAGCGAGGCCGTAAGCATCCGCCTCTGCAACATCGCGGCCCATCACACCGCCGGTCTCGTACATGCCGTTCATACGGACCGCGACGGTGCCAATTCGCTGGTTGACGTCGAGCGTCGAACGGAAGAGCGGATCGGTTCCGTAGTCGTCAAAAGCCAAGCTGGATTCGCCGCGCACGAAGTTCTCGGTCGTCGGCGTCTTGGTGACGATGTTCACATAACCGGCGGCACCTCCGCGCCCGTTGTCGGCGGCAGCGCCCTTTACGACTTCCACTTGCGCGACGTTGAACATATCGCGCGCAAAGCTGCCGGAGCTGCGCACGCCGTCCGTAAAGATGCTGCCGCTCGTGTCGAACCCACGCAGCTTGAAGTTGTTGATCGAAGTCGCGAAGCCGTTCTCGCCGGCATCGAACGTGATGCCGGGCGTGTTGCGCAGAACCTGGGTCAAGTTCGTCGCTCCGCGCTCCTGAATGACAGTACCCGGAACGACAGTCACCGTCTGCGGAGTGTCGAGCAATGGCCCTGTGATCTTGTTCGAAGTGACGTAATCGGCCTTGTACTCGCCCGCGGCAACCGGACCGGCCTCGCCCGGCAGCGGCGGGCTTGTAGGTTCCTGGGCAGCAGGTTGAGGCGAGGGGGCCTGAGGGACCGGCGACGAGGGTGCAGCCGCCTTCTTGACAGGCGCGGACTTCTTTTTCTTGCTCGTCGTTTCGACAACAAGCGGCGGCAGCTGATCGGCGGGTTCGGCAGCCTGCTGCGCATTGGCAGCGGTCACCGGCGCGGCCGCGAGAACACAGAAGGCGGACAATAGTCGCGTCGCGGTGGGGTCTTTGCGCTCACTTCCGTCAGAAAAAGACGCGGCAGAATTTTCGGAATTTGGCAAATAAACAAACGTCCGATTGTCACTCATAAGACTTCCCCCAAAAGCTTCCCCGCGAAACAGCGCTGCTTTTGAGAAAAGCAATACTCAACTCTCGACGTCAACAAATCGAACGCACGCACGTAGCTGCCTGCTCCCCTAAGGAAACCGGCCAACCACAGCGACGCCACAAACCAACTGAAGATCTGGTCGCATAATGCATTGAAATCGCGCCAAATTTATGGGTCTACTTTGATTTCATGACGAACGGAATCCACAATACTCTCTGCCTGTAAAGTGCAAAATACAAAATTATTACGCGACATCCGGCGCACCAAACCGGCGCGTAAAATACTTTTTGCAAATGCCGCTTCCGTAGAGTTACGGAGGGGATTTCACGAAAAATAAACGCTAGAAATGATGACGAGAGACGCCCGTTCAGACGGTGAACCCACGCCACGCGCGGAGATGCGGATGCCGGAAAGCGTGCTGACCACTCTGACTTGGATCTCGGCCCTGGGCGCTGCGCTCATTGCCGGCGTTTTCTTCGCGTTTTCGACGTTCGTCATGCGGGCACTTGCAAAACGACCGGCCGCCGAAGGCATCTCCGCCATGCAGGCCATCAACATCGTGGTCGTGAGATCCGGATTTATCGTCGTCTTCCTCGCGACAGCCGTCACATCAAGCGTCTTGGCATTGATCGCACTCGCGAGCTTGCAAGACACCCGCGCACTCTTCTGGCTGGCGGGAGCTCTTTTGTACGTCCTGGGGACCTTCGCGCTGACCCTCGTTTGCAACGTACCGCTCAACAACTCGCTTGCGGACGTTGACCCCTCGAGTTCCCAAGGTGGTAGCGTCTGGGCGCAATATCTCTCCGAGTGGACGTGGTGGAACTCCGTGCGAACCGTTGCCTCGCTTGGTGCGACCGCAGCTTTCATCGTTGCGCTGACCTAGAGCCGGCAGGCGGTCCTACGTCCGCAAGCTCGCCTTGCCTTCACGGAAAGCCCAATCAAGCCACGTCGTCAGAGCGTCGAGATCGCTCGCCTCAACCGTCGCTCCCGTCCAGATCCTGAGTCCAGCGGGCGCGTCCCGGTACGATCCAATGTCGTACGCAGCACCTTCCGCCTCGAGGCGGGCGACCAGCGTCTTGACGAAGGCAGCCTGTTCGGCCGCCGACAAAGCGAGAATATCGGGATCGACAATCTTGAGACAGACCGACGTATTCGATCGCGTCGCCGGATCGAGCGCGAGATTCGCAATCCAGTCTGTCCGGTCAATCCAATCGAACAGCACGCGCGCATTCGCATCGGCCCGCGCCATCAACCCCTTCAGGCCACCGGAACGCTCCGCCCAAGAAAGCGCATCGAGATAGTCCTCCACACACAGCATCGACGGCGTGTTGATGGTCTCGCCCTCGAAAATCGCCGCATCGAGCTGGCCCTTTTTAGCCAAGCGAAACAGCTTCGGCAGCGGCCACGGCGGGGTATAGGTCTCGAGACGAGCGACCGCGCGGGGGCTGAGGATCAACATCCCGTGCGCGCCCTCCCCGCCCAGCACCTTCTGCCAGGAGTAGGTCACCACATCCGCCTTTGACCAATCGATCGGCTGCGCAAAGATCGCGCTGGTCGCATCGATGAAGGTTAGCCCTTCCCGATCGCCGGGAATCCACTCGGAATTCGGAACCTTCACGCCGGAGGTCGTGCCGTTCCAGGTGAACACCACGTCACGCGTAAAATCGACGAACTTGAGATCCGGCAGAGCGCCGTAGTCCGCTTCGTGAATCCGAGCATCGGCGATCTTGAGATGCTTGACGATGTCCGTCACCCAGCCCTTGCCGAAGCTTTCCCAGGCCAGAACATCGACACCGCGTGCCCCGAGAAGCGACCACATGGCGCCCTCGAAGGCCCCCGTATCCGAGCCTGGGACGATACCCACGTGAAATCCCTCCGGCAGGCCCAAGAGCTCGCGCGTCTTCGTGATCGCCAGTTTGAGCCGCGCTTTCCCTTCCTTGGACCGGTGCGAACGTCCGAGAAACGCGCTCCCGAGCGCGTCCGGAGTCCACCCTGGACGCTTGGCACACGGGCCGGATGAAAAGCGCGGATTGGAGGGAAGTCGTGTCGGTTTGGATGTCATGGAAAGAACAATCTGGCCAATCGGAGGGGAATGTCGGTGTGGAAACCGGCGTCAGAGCTCGAACGTGACCGCTCGCTCTACAGCAGGCATGTTCTGAATTTCCGCCAGAGAGCGCTCCGGCAACGCGTCGGAAATGCTGATCAGCGCAATGGCCTTCCCGCTACCGCCGTTGTTGCCGTCGATAGCGACTTGCATGCGGGAGATGTTGATCGCCTCCCGGGCCAGGAGCCCGCCCAGCGCCCCCACCACGCCCGGCTGATCCGCGTGGCTCGTGAACAGGAAATGCCCCTTCGGCACGGCTTCCACCTCATAGGCGTCGATCCGCACCAAGCGCGGCAGACGTCCGCCGAGCAATGTCCCGGCTACCGTCGTCGTTGTTCGCTCCGTCACGGCGCTGATCTCGATCAGAGAAATGTAATCCCGTGCATGCTCGGAGCGTGACTCGCGCACCTCGATACCCTGCGCCCGTGCGAGATGCGCGGCATTGACCCGGTTAACGCGCTCGGCAAGGCGCTTGTCGAGCAGACCGACGAGCGCCTCCGCCGTGATGGGCCGCGCATCGAGCCCGGCAACGCCGCCGAAAAGGCGGACGACGAGTTCGCGGATCGGCCCGCCGCTCAAGGAATCGACCAGTCGGCCGAGCGCGCGCGCAAGCTCCTGATAGGGCCGCGTACGGCTCAGTTGCTCGCTGGAAATGCGCGGAAGATTGACGGCGGATTCCGCTGCACCGGTAGTCAGAAATAGCGCGATGTCCTCCGCGATCTTCACACTCACCGCTTGCTGCGCTTCCTCGGTGGACGCGCCGAGATGTGGCGTCAGCACGATATTGTCCTGATCGAGAAGCGGCGAGCCCTTGGGAGGCTCCTGCGCGAACACGTCGAGTGCAGCCCCGGCAAGGTGACCGCTCTTCAGCGCTGCGAGCAATGCGGCTTCGTCGACCAAGCCGCCGCGTGCGCAGTTGATGAGACGCGCGCCTGGCTTCATCTTTGCGATCCGCGCCGCATCGATCAGATTGCGCGTCTTGTCAATTAATGGGCAATGCATCGTCACATAGTCAGCCACCTCGAGAAGGGAATCGAGATCCTGCGGCTCGGCCGCCGATTGCGCCATGATCTCGGGCGTAACGAAAGGATCAAACGCGAGCACACGCATTCTAAGCCCGGCACAGCGCACGGCCACGAGACGCCCGATGGTGCCGAACCCGATAATGCCAATCGTCTTCCCGGCCAACTCGGAGCCGACGAACTGAGCTGGCTTCCAATCTCCGCTGCGCACAGAGCGGTCCGCTTGCGGCAGGTGACGGCTAAGAGAGAGCAAGTGTGCGATCGTGAGCTCGGCGGTCGTTGTCGCATTGGCGTCGGGCGTATTGAAAACGACGATGCCCCGTTCGGTCGCCGCCGGAACGTCGATATTGTCGACGCCGATCCCCGCGCGACCGATGGCCTTCAGTGAAACGCCCGCGGCAATGACGGGCGCCGTCACGCGCGTCTTGGAACGCACGATCAAGGCATCGTAGCCCGAAATGCGCTTAATCAATCCCGCTTCGTCCAGACCGGTCGCCACATCGACGGCGAACGCCCCGTTTCCTTCGAGCAATTTGCGCCCGTCTTCGTGGATTGGATCCGCAATAAGGATGCGAAAGGTTTCGGTCATGCGGCCGCCTCGTGCCCGGTTCCCGACGCCCTCGTCCCGGCGCGCCAGCACTAGCTTCGCCACCGAAGGCGGAGAGAGCAAGGTCAAATTCGCCACATCGACCAAAGCAGAATGATGCAGGCGTGCCTTACGAATACGCAGCCTGAAGGAACCCGCTGCAACAGCCGTTGTTGAATAGGCTCATCGCGATGGAGGACAACATGCCACGAGGCGACAAGAGCAAGTACACCGCCAAGCAGGACCGCAAAGCTGACCACATTGCGGAAGGCTACGAGAAGCGTGGCGTAGGCAGCAAAGAGGCCGAGCGCCGGGCTTGGGCAACGGTCAACAAGGACGACGGCGGGGGCAAGAACCCTGGCGGATCTGGACGCGGGAAACGCACGGGCCGGCCTGCGGCCCACAAAGGCGGCAAGCTCGGCGGTCGCGCTTCGGCCTCGCGTTCCGCAGCCGCCCGATCGGCGTCCGCGGAGAAGGCCGCCGCAACGCGCAAGCACCGCGCGTCATGAGCAATAGACGCCCTTAGTATCAAGAGACTTGGTATCAAGATTGGTGGCGGAGGCGCGATTGCGGTCGAACCGCGCCCCCCTTGTAGCCTTCGCGGGCTCTAGTCGTTGTCAGGACGCGTGCTCAGGATCTCACCCGTAGCCGGATGAGCATGCCCTTCGACGCGGGCCCCGGCCGAGTTGGTGGCCTCGAACTCGTAGGCTCCATCGTCCACTTCGATTTCGTGGACCTTATAGCCCTTGCTTTCGATCTTCTGCAGGATCTCAGACGTCGACAGCCACTGATCCCGTGGCACGTTGAGAATGCCCACATAGTCATCATTTCCGGCGAAAGCAGGCGCAGCCAAGCCAACCGACAAAAGCGTTGCAGCCAAAAGCTTTTTCATGAAGGTCATCTCCGTATAGTGTTAATGCGGCCGAGCCAGGACGACGCTCGGATGTCCGCATATTTGCTGACCCACCCTGATCGTTCGCTGATGAGGGGCGTCAGCGGTTTGTCAGGTCCGAAAGTGCACCACTCCAGAATGACAAAACGCTCCCTGACATCGATGCGCTTCCTCGCTTTGACCGGCGCTGCACTGATGATGGCCACGGCCGTCCACAGCGGCAATGACGATGCGGATCAGGCCCTCGCGCGCAAGGCCCTGCAAGAAGGCCGCATCCGCGCACTGTCAGACATCACGGAGCAGGTAAAAACGAAGCTGCCGGGAACGATCCTCGCCGTCGAACTCGAAGTCGAAGACTACGGACGTATCGTCTACGAGTTCAAGGTCGTTGATCCGTCTGGCAAACTGATGGAAGTGGAGGTCGATGCAGCCACAGCGGAAATCGTCAGCATCGAGGATGACGACTGATGCGCATTCTTATCGTTGAAGACGAGCCGGTCATATCCTCCGGCATTTCCACCGCCCTTGCCGCATCGGGCTATCAGACGCGCCTCGCGACAGACGGAGAGAAGGCGTGGTTCCTCGGCGACACCGAGGATTTCGACCTCGTCGTTCTCGACCTCGGACTGCCGAAGATGGACGGCCTCAGTGTCCTCAAACGCTGGCGCACCGCAGGCCGACAAATGCCCGTTCTCATCCTGACCGCTCGCGGCGCATGGCCCGAGCGTGTCGAAGGCATCGACGCAGGCGCCGACGATTACCTCGCGAAGCCGTTTCAAATCGAAGAACTGATCGCGCGCATACGCGCATTGATCCGACGTTCCGCAGGGCACGGCTCGCCCGTTATCGAAGCGGGGCCGATTTCGATCGACACGCGCCAGATGCGCGTCATGATCGACAAGGCCAATGTAGCGGTTTCTCCGCTTGAGTACCGTCTCGTCGCCTATCTGCTCCATCACAAGAACCGCGTTGTCCCACCGGGCGAGCTGATCGAGCATCTCTACGGCGACGACGATGCCCGCGACGCCAACGCACTTGAAGCTGTTGTCACGCGGCTGCGCAAAAAACTCGGAGCTGACGTCATCCAAACCCGTCGTGGCTTCGGTTACCTCGTCGCGGACAAACTCGAATGACGCGCAATTCCCTGCGTCTGAGACTTTTGCTTGCCGGCGTCGCCTCAACCGTCGCCGCCCTCGCCCTCGCCGCCTACGGATTGGCGCTGTTGTTCGAGCGCCACGTGGAACGCCGCCTCGACGCCGAGCTCAGTATCTATCTGAACCAGATCACGGCGCACTTGGAGCCCTCGGCATCCGGACAGCTCACGCTCGCCAATCAGCCCGCCGATCCGCGCTTCGGCGTGCCTCTGTCCGGTCTCTACTGGCAAATCGTAGACGAGCAGAAAGGCACCGTATTGAGGTCCCGGTCCCTGTGGGATTCCGAGATCGAGCTGCCGCATGAGCCCGCTGTCGACGATACGATCCATCATCATCGTGTGCGCGGCCCCGGAAACACTGAGCTCTATCTCCTACAGCGCCGGATAGAGTTGCCCGCCAGAATGGGCGGCGGAACCGCCCGCATCGCCGTCGCCTGCGACACGGCGGAGATTGCCAATGCGGTACGTGAGTTCGCAATCGACCTGACGCCGCTCCTTGCCGTGATAGGCGCGTTGCTTCTTGCGGCGGCGTGGATTCAAGTCACCATTGGCTTGAGGCCTCTCAAAGAGGTACGAACCAAGCTCGCGGCAATCCGCTCCGGCAAGATCAGCCGCCTCGGCTCGGACTTCCCCGACGAGATCCGCCCTCTGGTGCAAGAGATCGACGGGCTGATCGATGCACGTGACGCCGAGTTGCAGCGGGCTAAAGCCCGCGCCGGCGACCTCGCGCATGGACTTCGCACGCCGCTGCAGGTACTCCAGTCCGAAATCGAATCCCTCGCACAGCAGGGCCATGCAGATGTGGCGCTCAGCCTGTCGACCGTCACCCGTACGATGCAGCGCACCGTCGAGCGCGAACTGGCCCGCGTGCGCCTCGCATCTCCCCATCCCGAATCCCGGGCGAACGTCGCTACTGCGATCGATAAGATAATCCGCGTCATCCAGAAGACGCCAGACGGAGAGCGCCTCGACTGGATCGTCGACGTTCCGGCGGATCTCATCGCACCGATAGACCGGGACGACCTCTCTGAGGCCGTCGGAAACCTGATCGAGAATGCAGCGCGCCACGCACGCCACACGGTTACGATCACGGGCCGCAAGAACGGAACGTGGGCCATACTGGAGGTGTGTGACGATGGCCCAGGCATCCCAACAGATCTGCTAGCGGAGGCGCTTCGCCGTGGCGGCCGCCTCGACGAACGCGGATCCGGGGCGGGACTCGGCCTCGCGATTGTCACGGATATCGTCGAATCCTGGGGTGGTTCATTGACGCTCGGCAATGGCGAGACCGGTCTCATCGCCACGCTGCGCTTGCCGCTCCCTGCCGCTGATCACAACACGCACTAGCGGCCCTCAATGCGGTTACCGTCGTCGGCAATCCATTTTGGGCATCAACTGAAAGGGCCGTAAATGAACAAGATCATGCTGACTTTCAGCGCATCCGCTCTCGCGGCGATCATCCTTGCCACCACGGCATTCGCAGACGGACGTCCCGCCACGACAGCTGAGCGCGCGCAGATCGCAAACCTGCTGAGAGCCAACGGCTATACGTCCTGGAAGAAAATCGAGTTCAATATGCGGGATCACAAGTTCGAGGCGTACGCAGCCCGTCACGTGAGCGGTCGCGTGGAAACTCTCGATATCCGCGGCGATCGGATCGTCAAACGCAAACCCGAATGACCTCATCCAGCCTTAGAACAGCCGACATACAGGGGACGGGCGGAAACAGCTCCACCCCTCCGAACATTGGCCTGGCTCAAACGCACTGCTTCTTGATCATCAGCGCGTTGAGCGCGTCGCTTTCCGCTGTGGCCCGCTGGAAATCCTTGGTGGATTGCAGCCCATCGCCGGGCTGACCGAACGCACGCCCCAGCGCAGAACCGAGCGTCGACGGCCTATTGGCTTGCTCGAAGGCAGCCTTTTGGGGAGCAAGTTTGATTTCGCGACTGAGAATATCGAGCCGGTCCTTGATCTGCCGGCACGCCATCTTCTCGTCGTTTTCACCCACAACGTACGTCCCGTTGGCTTGGTAGCCGGAGCGCGGAATGCCGGCCATATCCTGCATGGTCGCGCAACCGCCGAGCGCGACCAGTGCAGGCACCACAAACCCACCCAAGAAAATCTTGCTAACACCCGAGAGCATTACGGCCCCGCCCGCGCCTCGAAATCGACCAACCGATCACGTAGTCTCTCAAAAAAACAATTCAGAAAGTAAGTGAAGCGTCACACTCGCGCAACGGCGTGACGGCCACAGTCCTATCCTCTTCCGATAAAAGGCATCTTCGTGGCCATAAGCGTCATGAACTGAACATTTGCACAGAGTGGCAAAGTCGCCATGTAAACAACAGCCTCTGCGACGTGAGCGACATCCATACGCGGCTCAGGCTTCTTGCTGCCATCGGCCTGATAGACACCACGTGCCATTGGCTCCGTCATGTCCGTTGCGGCATTCCCGATGTCTATCTGTGAACAGGCGATGTCGAACGCCCGCCCGTCGAGCGAGAGAGCCTTGGTGAGCCCGGAAATCGCGTGCTTGGTCGCCGTATAGGGCGCCGAGAACGGCCGAGGCACGGCAGCCGAGATCGAACCATTGTTGATGATCCGCCCGCCCATCGGGCGCTGCGATCGCATTATACGGAATGCACCCTGAGCGCAGAGAAACGCACCCGTGAGATTGACATCAACGACCGCCTTCCAGGTCTCGACCGGAAGCTCGTCGATTGTGACAGCAGGCGCGGCGAGCCCGGCGTTATTGAACAGAACGTCGATGCGGCCGAACTGGCCTTGCGTCGCCTCGAACAAGCGCGCCACAGAAACCTGATCTGCGACATCGGTCGCGATCGCAATCGCGCGCCCGCTTCGCGATGAGCAGGCTGCGGCCGTCTCGTCGAGCGGCCCTTGGCGACGCCCCGCGAGCACGAGATCGAAGCCGGCATCGAACAACGCAATGGACACCGCGCGGCCGATGCCGCTTCCGGCACCCGTCACAACGGCAACCCTGCTTTGAGAGGACATACTGCGACTAGCGCGTCGGAACAGGCTTCTCGCCGCGATAGTCATAGAAGCCGCGGTTCGTCTTGCGGCCGAGCCAGCCAGCCTCGACATACTTCACGAGCAGCGGACACGGCCGATACTTGGAGTCCGAAAGGCCTTCGTAGAGAACCTGCATGACCGCAAGACAGGTATCGAGGCCGATGAAATCCGCGAGTTCGAGCGGTCCCATCGGATGATGAGCACCGAGCCGCATCGCTTTGTCGATCCCCTCGACCGTACCGACACCCTCGTAGAGCGTGTAGACAGCTTCATTGATCATCGGCAGCAGGATGCGATTGACGATGAAGGCCGGGAAGTCTTCGGAAACAGCCGTCGTCTTGCCAAGGCTTTCGACGAAGGCCCGCGCCACGCCGAACACTTGATCATCGGTCGCGATGCCGCGGATCAGTTCGACGAGCTCCATCAACGGCACCGGATTCATGAAGTGCATGCCGATGAAGTGCTCGGGCCGGTCGGTCGTCGACGCAAGTCGCGTGATCGACAGCGATGACGTGTTGGTGGCCAGCAACGCCGAAGGTTTCAACTTCGGACACAGCTCCTGGAAAATGCGCCGCTTGGTCGCTTCGTCCTCTGTCGCCGCCTCGATAACCATGTCGCACATTGCAAAGGCGTCGAGGTTGGGCGCGACCTTGATGCGCGAAAGAGCCGACTTCATGTCGGCTTCGTTGACGACGCCCTTGGCGACTTGGCGTCCCATGTTCTTCTCGATGGTCGCCAGCGCGTGATCGACGGCCTCCTTACGGACGTCGTTCAAAAGCACATCGTACTTTCCGAGCGCGATCACATGGGCGATGCCGCTGCCCATCTGGCCGGCACCGATGATGCCGACCTGCTTGATCTCCGGGGCCGGACGATTGGCGGATTTAGCCTTGGCTTCGGATTTCACTGCAACATCCATGGTGAATGTCCTTCTTGTCCCGGCCCGGCCATTTATTAAAGTCCGGCTTTGCCAAGTTCAGCGTCAAGTTCCGGCAAAGCTTGGAAGAGATCGGCCACGAGACCATAATCGGCGACCTGGAAAATCGGCGCTTCCGCATCTTTGTTGATGGCAACGATAACCTTCGAGTCCTTCATGCCCGCGAGGTGCTGAATGGCTCCCGAGATACCGACCGCCACATAGAGGTCGGGCGCAACCACCTTGCCCGTCTGACCGACCTGCAGATCGTTGGGCACGAACCCGGCATCGACAGCGGCACGCGAAGCGCCCATCGCCGCACCGAGGCGCTCCGCCACGGGCTCGATGTACGTCTTGAAGTTCTCGCCATTGCCCATGCCGCGGCCGCCCGAGATGACAATCTTCGCTGCGGTCAGTTCGGGCCGGTCGGACTTGGTGAGCTCTGCGCCGACAAACGAAGAGATGCCGACAGCCTGAGCTGCTGAAACGCTCTCGATCGGCGCTGAGCCGCCGTCCGGCTGCGCAGCGAAGGCCGCCGTGCGGACGGTGATCACCTTCTTTGCCTCGGGCGACTGCACGGTCTGAATGGCATTGCCCGCATAGATGGGACGCTCAAACGTATCGGGCGAGACAACCTTGATGATGTCCGAGATCTGCATCACGTCGAGCAATGCAGCGACACGCGGCAGGGTGTTCTTTCCGGCTGCTGTCGCAGGCGCAATGATCGTATCGTAGTTGCCGGCGAGCGAGACAACGGTCGCGGCGACTTCCTCGGCGAGCCCATTGGCAAGTTGCGGAGCGTCTGCGACCAGAACCTTCGCAACGCCGGACAGCTTGCTCGCGGCATCTGCAGCCGGACCGCATGACTGGCCAGCGACGAGCACGTGCACATCGCCGCCGATTTCCTTTGCGGCCGTCAGCGCCTTTGCGGTTGCAACGTTGAGCGTCGAGTTGTTGTGCTCAGCAATAAGAAGAATGGCCATCAGATCACCCCCGCCTCGGTCTTGAGACGGCGCACGAGCTCCGCCACATCGGCTACTTTAACGCCGCCCTTGCGCACCGGCGGTTCTGCCGTCTTGACCACTTTGAGACGCGGACTGACATCGACTCCGAAGTCCGTAGGCTTCTTAACGTCGAGGGGCTTCTTCTTCGCCTTCATGATGTTGGGCAGCGACGGATAGCGCGGCTCGTTGAGACGCAGGTCCGTGGTGACCACGGCCGGCAGATTGAGCTTCACCGTCTCGAGACCGCCGTCGACTTCGCGCGTGACCTGCACGGCGGCGCCCTCAGGAGCGACCTTGGACGCGAACGTCCCTTGTGGCCAGCCGAGCAACGCTGCGAGCATCTGGCCCGTCTGGTTGCAATCGTCATCGATAGCCTGCTTGCCGAGCACGACGAGATCAGGTTTCTCCTGTTCCACGACCGCTTTGAGAAGCTTGGCAACAGCAAGAGGCTCGACTTCGTCTGCCGTCTCGATGAGGAGCGCACGGTCTGCGCCGATCGCGAGGGCCGTACGCAGCGTCTCTTGAGACTTTGTGGTGCCGATCGATACGGCAACAACTTCGGTAGCCGGATCTTTTTCCTTGAGACGGACGGCCTCCTCGACAGCAATTTCGTCGAAGGGGTTCATGCTCATTTTGACGTTGGCCAGCTCGATCCCCGAACCATCCGCCTTGACGCGGATCTTGACCGCATAGTCAACGACGCGCTTCACCGCGACGAGTATCTTCATGATGCGCGGCGCTCCCCGGTGCACTGCCTTGTTATGTTCATTGTTGTCCTGGTTTGTGACGTCCCGAAATTTGCCCGCAGGAGACCAAAGTCGCGCCCCGAATGCGCCGCCCGTCTCCCTTCCATGTCATCTGAGCCAACTGCATGGCACGTGACACTCGAGCCCTTCGCAAGTGCGAGAGCCGAAATTACGAGCCGTCCGAGTGCAAGTCAATGCGGGCAACCGCACCCTCCCCCCGTTTGGAGCAGGCCGACCCACGCGGAATTCAACTCCCGTACCCCAGCCCCCGATCGAAGAGGGGCACACCTGGTCGACGCAGGAACAGGACCAGAACGGCGCCTGCGATCAGCCCCCCGATGTGCGCCCACCAAGCCACCGGCCCCATCTGGGGCAGAAAGACCATGACGACCTGGATGAGAATCCAGACGCCCAGCGCAAAGGCGGCCGAAATCCGGAGCGGGATGGCCTTGAGGGCCAGCACCCACACCCGGACGCGGGGATGCAGCATGAGATAGGCCGCGATCACGCCGGCCACCGCGCCGCTGGCCCCGATGAGCGGAACATCTGATGACGGATCGATCCAGGCATGGACGAGACCGGCAAACACCCCGCACGCGAGATAAAAGATCAAGAACCGGAAGTGCCCCATCGCATCTTCGACATTGTCGCCGAACACCCAGAGGAAGAGCATGTTGCCCGCGAGATGCAAGATATCGCCGTGGAAGAACATGTAGGTGAGGAGTGTCAGCTGCTCGGGATAGGCGGGACCGGTTGCATCGACCGGAATTGGCAGCAGGCTGGTGTCGAACAACTCTTTGGGGATGATCGCAAAGCTGGCAATAGCGACCTCGTCGAGACGCACCGTCTCGAAGAAGTAGACAACGATATTGACCACGATCAACGCCAGGGTAATCCACTGAAACCGGATTGATTTCAGCGTATTTTCGTCATGCAGCGGCACGAACATGCCATTCCCCCCAGGTTCGATCTTCCCCCATATCAGCGGTTCTGCCCTGGAACCCACAGGACATCGCTCTTGCCACGATCATTGACGTAGCGTCCGGCAACAAAAAGGAAATCCGACAAACGATTGATATACTTGAGCGCAGCTGCACTCACCGGCTCGTTGTCCTGGGCTGCAAGGGCCACCATGTCGCGCTCGGCGCGGCGGCACACCGTACGCGCCACGTGAAGCGCTGCCGATGCCGGGGACCCGCCCGGAAGAACGAAAGACTTGAGCGGCTTCAGCTCGGAGTTCATTTCGTCGATTTCTGTCTCGAGCCGCGCCACCTGATCGTCTGAGACCCGCAGCGGCTCGAACTCCGGTTTCTTTCCACGATCCGGCACGCACAGATCCGCCCCGAGATCGAAGAGGTCATTCTGAATCCGCGCCAGCTTGGCATCGACGCCCGAGTGTCCGCCCAGGTGGATCCGTGCCATGCCGATGGCCGCGTTGGTCTCATCGACCGTCCCGTACGCCGTAATTCGGAGCGCATCTTTCCTCACGCGCTCGCCCGTGCCGAGCCCTGTCGTCCCGGCGTCGCCCGTCTTGGTATAGATCTTGTTGAGTTTGACCATCTCACCCCCGCGTCAGCACGCACCCTAGAGCCGGTTGGAACGAGACGCGAGCCCCGCCGGCACGGTCGGGTCACATATGCTGAACGTAGGCGTAAGCCACAAGCAACACGATGGCGAGAGCCTGCAGTCCAACGCGCCAACGCATCAGCTTCTGGCTGAGGTTCGGGCTCTGGCCACGCATCATGACCCACAGGCCGGCGAGGAGCACCAAAACGACGGCGAGCATCGTCCCGGTCGACAGGTAGTGCAACGAAGTTTCCATTGGCATTCGGCCTTGAGTTTGAAGAGCTGAGTCTTTGAAAATATAGGATCTACGGGGTGGAATACCACGACGCAGCTGTCCCGGCGACCATAGCTCCCGCGACAGAGTGTGAGGTCCTACGCGTTTCGTAACCTTCGTGCCCTAATTCTAACCACTTATCGAGGCGTGGTACGTACGGAGCGCCGCTCGCGCCGCAACGCCAGCCGTGGACGAATGTGGAGAGCCGGCGCCGGATCCTTGGGTTCCGCCGCGGACGTGGCATAAGGGACTCCAGGTTGCAATGCGCGCCGCGGGGACGGAACGCTGAACGTCCAGCGCCGGGAGCGAACGGCAAACGAGGGAGGATGGACCGCAAGTCTGCGTCCATCAAGATCCTGGAGTGATTGAGAGAATGACGAAGCGGGTCGGGGGTGCGGTGTCCGGCGTAAGACGTGGCAGTCGGGCCAGATGGGCGAGGGTGTGAGTCGAACCACAACATCCAATGCTAATGATCGCAGACGGGCGCGCCTCTTGGCGGCGGCGCTCGTGATTGCGGCTGCGGCATCGACTTCGTCCGGTGGCCCCCCTGCGCTGGCCCAGCAGGCCCGCGCGAATACTCCGCAATCAGCCGATGAAGCAGCCAACAAGCTGCAGCAAGAGCGGGACGCACTCGCCGCTAAAGAAACACGCAGCCAAGAGCTGCAAAAGGATATGGCCAGCATCGCCGACGAGCGCCGCGAGATCAATGCGCGCCTCGTCGAGACTGCTGCGCTCGTGCAAAAGAGCGAAGAACAGATGACCGCGATCGAAACGCGGCTCGCTGGTCTTGATAAGCAGGAACGGGATCTCCGCGGATCCCTCGCGAAAGAGCACGCAAAAATCTCGGGAATTCTGGCCGCCCTTCAACGCATGGGCCGCAACCCGCCCCCGGTCATCATTACGCGCCGCGAAGACGCCCTTCAGATGGTGCGCAGCGCCATGTTGCTCGGAGTTGCCTTTCCCGGCCTGAGGAAGGAGGCGCAGGAACTCTCCGGCAAACTCACCGAGCTGGTTGGCATCATGACCAGCATCCGCCGCGAAGGAGACAACCTCCGGGCCGAGCGCGAGCGGCTGAACACCACCCAGACGCGACTTGCGAGCCTGCTCGAAACCAAGAAGCAATCGCTCGCCGACCGCCAGGTGGAGCTGAAGCAGGTTCGCGATGCCACCGCGGAGATCTCGAAAAACGTAACGGATTTGAGCGAGCTCATCGCCAAGCTGAGTCAACAGGTGAACACCACGCCTGCGGCAGCACCGGTCGAGCAACCCAAGGAGGAGGTCGTAGCGGTCCTTCCGCCGGCCGCGACGGCCGCACCGATTGCGGGCGCCGAGCCGGTTGCCGTCAAAGCCTCTCCGGTCGCCGTCACCCCGCAACGGACGGAGGAAGTGGCCATGCTGACGCCCTCCGCCACGCCTCGGGAAACTCCACCCTCCATCGTCGAGCTTGCGCCCGCCACCACGGCCCTAGGCTCTGGAAAACCGGATAGAATTGCGCCAGCCGTGCCGTTTCAGCTTGCAAAAGGAAAACTCCTGATGCCGGCGCGCGGCCGCCGGGCCTTGGGTTTCGGCGAAAAAACACAATATGGTGGCACGTCAAAGGGTCTCGTGCTCGAAACCCGCTACGGAGCACGGGTGACGTCGCCGTGTGACGGGTGGGTTGTCTACGCTGGAGAATTCCGCAGCTACGGGCAACTCTTGATCATCAACGCCGGCGGCGGATATCATGTTCTTATTGCCGGACTGTCGCAGATGGACGTGGGACCGGGCCAGTTCGTCCTGGCTGCCGAACCGATCGGAACAATGAGTGGCGCGCCGCGAACAGCACAATTGGCATCCGATAGGGCGGGGACTGGCCAGTCGCCACCATCTGGCGCGCCAGTTCTCTACATTGAATTCCGTAAGGACGGGCAACCCATAAACTCCGATCCGTGGTGGGTCGCTTCTCATGAGAAGGTACAGGAATAATGCGCAAGACCGACTTCGTGTTCTGGACATTTCTGACGATGACGGGGCTCGCTGGCGCCACGACCGTGCTGAACGTGACGCAGACCTATTCGGCGAATTCGCCCAATTCGGAGCTCTACCGGCAGCTTGATCTGTTCGGCGACGTGTTCGAACGGGTTCGCTCCGATTACGTCGAGAAGCCCGACGACACCATGCTGATCGAGTCCGCGATCAACGGCATGCTGGCGGCTCTCGATCCCCACTCGTCCTATATGAGCCCGAAGAACTACCGCGACATGCAGGTGCAGACCCGCGGCGAGTTCGGCGGTCTCGGCATCGAGGTCACGATGGAGAACGGCGTCGTCAAGGTGGTTTCGCCCATCGACGATACGCCGGCCTCGAAAGCTGGTATCCAGGCCAACGACCTCATCACGCATCTGGACAACGAGCAGATCTCGGGCCTGACCCTCGAGCAGGCCGTCGAGAAGATGCGCGGCCCGGTAAATACTCCGATCACACTGACCGTCGTCCGCAAGGGCAAGGACGAGGCCTTCGACGTCAAGATCGTCCGCGATTTCATCCGCATCAACGCGGTGAAGGCACGCGTCGAAGACGACATCGCCTACGTCAAAGTGACGACCTTCAACGAGCAGACCCACGCCAACCTGGTGAAGGCGATGGATAGCATGAAGAAGGAGATCGGGCCCAAGCTCAAAGGCATCATCATCGACCTGCGCAACAACCCCGGCGGTCTGCTCGATCAGGCCATCGCCGTCTCCGACGACTTCCTCGACAAGGGCGCCATCGTTCTGACCAAGGGGCGCAACAACGAGGAAACACAACGCGCTCAGGCTCGCCCGGGCGACACTGCTGACGGCAAACCGATCGTGATCCTGATCAACGGCGGCTCGGCCTCGGCCTCGGAAATCGTCGCCGGTGCCCTCAAGGACCACAAGCGCGCGACCATCATCGGCACGCGCTCGTTCGGCAAGGGCTCGGTGCAGACCATCATCCCGCTCGGCGCAAACGGCGCGATCCGGTTGACCACGGCCCGTTACTACACGCCGTCCAACCGCTCGATCCAGGCCAAGGGCATCGATCCGGATATCGTCATCGAGCAGGAGCTGCCCGATGAGCTGAAGAGCAAGTCGCCTGAGAAGCCCCGCGGCGAGGCCAGTCTGCGTGGCCACTTGAGGGGTGAGAACGAGAAGGCCGCCGGCGACACCAGCAAAGCTGCCGAACCGGCCAAAGAGGGCGAACAGCCGGCAGACGCCAACAAGGAAGAGCCGAAGGAAGAACCAAAGGAAGAGTCTGGCTCGTCGGCCTACGTGCCGAAGGAGCCGGAGAAGGACACTCAGCTCCAGTATGCGCTGAGCTTCCTCCGCGGCACGGCGACCGGCGAGAACATCGCCAAGCCAGCGGTCCAACCGCCGTCCAATTCGACCACGGCGGAAAAGAACCCCGTCCCGAACTGAGGACCGGACCAGGACCTTTGACCTGATCGTTGCGATGGGCGCTGAACAGGCGCCCATCACTTTTTGTGAACAGCCTGCAAACCGAGAAGCCCGTCCCATGAGCCATTCTGTCGACCCTGCCACACTAGGCTACCGCCCCTGCGTCGGGATCATGGTCCTGAACCAGGTGGGACGGATCTGGGTCGGTCAGCGCGCCGACACCCCGGGTGATGCCGAAGGTCGTGGGACCTGGTGGCAGATGCCGCAAGGCGGCATCGACGAGAACGAAGACCCGAGCAAGGCGGCCCTCCGCGAGCTGCGCGAGGAAACCGCGATTAGGTCCGTTGAAATAATTAGCGAAACGCCTGACTGGCTGTACTACGACCTGCCGCCTCATCTGATCGGCAAGGCCTGGGGCGGCCGCTATCGCGGACAGCGCCAAAAATGGTTCGCCGTGCGGTTCCTCGGCGAAGATTCGGAGATTGATCTGGGCGTCCCGGGAACCCCGAACGCGGAGTTCATCGCCTGGCGCTGGTGCCAGCCGGAAGATCTCGCGGCGGCTATCGTCCCCTTCAAGCGGGATGTGTACGTCGAGGTCTTGCGGATCTTCCAGCCGCTTTTGGCAAACAAAAGCACGCGTCCCTAGGCATCCAACGATATTCCTCGCGGGACAGACGAGGCGTCAAAAAGCCGTTATTTTCAGGCGTAAGATATTGATTTGATTCGGTCCGCTTCTGCGCGAGGATCGCGTCTCGGCCACGTACCTGATCGGTCGCCTCATGAACCACGCAACTTTGACATCCGGTGCCACGCCCCTCGATCTGCCCTACCGGCAGTGCGTCGGCATTATGCTCCTGAACAAGGATGGCCGCGTCTGGACCGGCCGCCGCCTGCCCAAGTGGACCGGCGATAAATCCGCATACATCTGGCAGATGCCGCAAGGCGGCCTGCTCAAGGGCGAAGACCCGGTCGAAGCAGCCTACCGGGAGCTGAGGGAGGAAACGGGCATCACGAGCGCCGACATCGTCGCCGAGATTCCCGAATGGCTGAGCTATGACCTACCCGAGCCCTTGCTGGGTGTCGCCCTCAAGGGCAAGTACCGCGGCCAGCGCCAAAAATGGTTTGCAATGCGGTTCTGGGGAGATGACAGCGAAATCGATATCCGCCCCCGCAGCGGCAAAGCCGAATTCGACCGGTGGAGCTGGCGCGACATGGCAGAGCTTCCCGAGCTCATCGTGCCTTTCAAGCGGCACGTTTACCAAACCATCGTCGAGAGATTTGCTTATCTCGCGCAAAACTGAAATGAAAGCACTCCGCCCGCCACCCTTTCTTGCGGCGCCTCCCCGCCAGTAGCAGAGTCCTTTCTATGTCGACACGCACTTTGACGAGAACGCTGCCGCCCTTCAATGATGGCGCCGACTACCAGTCTGGACAGGCGTTTGATGCGGAAGAGTACAATCGCATTAAGGAACTTTGGCTGGACCACATCGCAGCGGAACACCGTGGCGATATCCCCGGGCTTCTCGCCACCCTGACCGAGGATTGCGTCTACACGATCCTGAACAACGGCAAGATCTGGCACGGCCACGAAGGCGCGGCCAAATTCTACGACGGATTTCTCAAAGCGTTCCCGGAGAACTGCTTCTCGGTGGTCAACGTCTTCGTGGGCCCCCAGGGCGTCGTCGAGGAAGCCCACTTCAACGGCGTCCATCATGGCGACCTGATGGGTCTGCCCTCGACCGGACAGCCGATCGAGTTCGACGTCGTGTTGCTGTTCCCCTGGGACCCGGTGAAGAAGAAGTTCAAGGGCGAGCGCATTTACTTTGCAATCGAGCACAACCTGCTCGCCAACGTCGGCCAGCTTCTGCGTCGCATGGGCCGCAAGCTCGACATGGCCGAGCAGAAGTAAGCCCTTGCCATCCATCCAATAAAAAAGCGCCCGCGAAACGGGCGCTTTTTTGTTTCTCTCGATGGACCGCCGCTTAGCCCTTGAGGGCCGACAGCGTCGCGATCGCCTGATTGGCGGTAAGACGTTGCTCGTCGGTCTTGGCTTGAGCCAGTTCCGTCTCTGCAGTCGAAAGCTCGACAGCGATCGCTGCGCTGCTCAACTCCGCAACGTCGACCGCCTTCTCAGCGAGCACCGTCAGCCGGTCCGGCTCAACCTGCGCGAAAGCCTGGCGCACATAGATGCGCGACTTCGCACCGTTGAGCACAACGTCGATTACACCCGGGCGCAATGTCGAGATCAGCGGCGAATGACCAGGAAGAATGGTCATGTCGCCCTCGGCGCCCGGCAAAAGCACCTGCTCGGCTTCTCCAGCGAGAAGAACCTTTTCCGGGCTGACCAGCTCGAAAGTGAACGTCTGAGCCATCGACTTCCTGTCCTCAATTCCTCACCTGACCAATGCCGGCGAGATCGCCGGTTGGCCTGCGGTGCGCATCACGCGTCGTCTTCGTCGCCGGTCTTGGCCTTGACCTCATCCGGGGTCTGCAGGCCCTTGCCGCAGAACGGGCAGAAGAAGACCGGGTGGTCGACCATGCCGGGTTCTTCGTCCTCAAGCTCGACGAGCCCGACAGACATGTAGAGAACGCCATCGTCGCCGACTGTGATAAGCGGCTCGAACTCCTCGCCACTCATTGCGTCCTTTAGCTCGTCACAGCATGAGCCGAATTTATCAGCCATTTGATCTCCCGGCCCGCCACCGCTCGGGGGGCCTCACAAACGGTTTCTAGTCTCTCGTTTTTTAGGCAGCCTCGGCCAGCTTCTCGGCCTTGGCGATGGCTTCGTCCATCGAACCCACCATGTAGAATGCCGGTTCCGGCAGATGATCGTAGTCGCCGTCGCAAAGACCCTTGAAGCCCTTGATCGTGTCGGCGAGCGACACGAGCTTGCCAGGCGAGCCCGTGAACACTTCTGCGACCGTGAACGGCTGCGACATGAAGCGCTCGATCTTGCGGGCGCGAGCAACCGTGAGCTTGTCCTCTTCCGAGAGCTCGTCCATGCCGAGAATGGCGATGATGTCCTGGAGCGCCTTGTAGCGCTGAAGGATCGACTGCACGCGGCGTGCGACCTGATAGTGCTCCTCGCCGACGATGCGCGGATCGAGCATACGCGACGTGGAGTCGAGCGGGTCGACGGCCGGGTAGATGCCCTTTTCGGCAATCGCGCGCGACAACACCGTGGTCGCGTCGAGATGCGCGAACGACGCTGCAGGCGCCGGGTCGGTCAAGTCGTCGGCCGGAACGTAAATGGCCTGAACCGAGGTGATCGAGCCCTTCTGGGTCGTGGTGATGCGCTCCTGGAGAGCACCCATGTCGGTCGCAAGCGTCGGCTGATAACCGACCGCCGAAGGAATACGGCCGAGCAGTGCCGACACTTCCGAGCCTGCCTGCGTGAAGCGGAAAATGTTGTCGACGAAGAAGAGAACGTCCTGGCCCTTGTCGCGGAAGTCCTCGGCGACGGTGAGGCCCGAGAGCGCGACGCGCATACGAGCACCCGGCGGCTCGTTCATCTGGCCGTACACGAGGGCGCACTTGGAGCCCTTCGTCGAACCGTTGTTCTTCTTCGGGTCGATGTTGACCTTAGACTCGATCATCTCGTGATAAAGGTCGTTGCCCTCACGCGTACGCTCGCCGACGCCCGCGAACACGGAGTAGCCGCCGTGTGCCTTCGCGATGTTGTTGATGAGCTCCATGATGAGAACGGTCTTGCCGACGCCGGCGCCGCCGAACAGGCCGATCTTGCCGCCCTTGGCATAGGGAGCCAAGAGGTCGACGACCTTGATGCCCGTCACGAGGATCTGCGCTTCTGTCGCCTGATCGGCGAAGGTCGGCGCGGGCTGGTGAATGGCGCGAACCGCGTTGGTGTTTACGGGGCCGGCTTCGTCCACCGGCTCGCCGATGACGTTGATGATGCGGCCCAGCGTCTCCTCGCCGACCGGCACCGAGATCGGCGCGCCCGTATCGGAAACTTCCTGGCCGCGAACGAGGCCTTCGGTGGAGTCCATGGCGATGGTGCGAACCGTGTTCTCGCCGAGGTGCTGCGCGACCTCGAGAACGAGGCGGTTGCCGTGGTTCTTGGTCTCGAGCGAGTTCAAAATCTCAGGCAGATGATCGTCGAACTGCACGTCGACGACTGCGCCCATAACCTGGCGAACCTTACCAACCTTGCTTGCCATTTTCCTCTCCAGTCAAATTTGCCTAGGCGACAGTCAGCGTCACGGGGATGTTGCCGCGCGTCGCCTTCGAATACGGACAGATCGTGTGCGCTTCGTCGACGAGGGCCTTGAGTGCGGCCGGATCTGCGCCGGGAAGCGAAACCTTGAGATCGACGGCGAGCGAGAAGCCGTCGGTCGTGTTGAGCGTCACATCGCACGTCACCTTGGCAGCCTGGCCGTCAAGGCCATGCTTCTTGGCGAGCACGAGGATGGCCTGGCCGAAGCACGACGAATAACCGAGTGCGAAAAGCTGCTCCGGATTGTGTCCCTCGCCCGAGCCGCCGAGATCCTTCGGCAGCGCCATTGCGAGCGCAAGCTTGCCGCCTTCGAGGATCGAGCGGCCGTCGCGGCCACCTTTCGTCGTTGCTGTCGTCTTGTAGGCCATCGTCTACTCCTCGACTCTGAACTAGAGCGCTTCCGCGCCCGAGATGATTTCGATGAGTTCCTTCGTGATGTTTGCCTGACGCTGGCGGTTGTACTTCACCGTCAGCTTGTTGATCATCTCGCCGGCGTTGCGTGTCGCGCTGTCCATGGCGCTCATGCGCGCGCCCTGCTCGGACGCTGCGTTCTCAAGCAGGCCGCGGAAGATCTGCGTCGCGATATTGCGGCCGAGCAGGTAGCCGAGGATCGCGTCCTCGTCGGGCTCATACTCGACGACCGACTGAGCGTCGTTGGCCTGTGTGGCCGCGGCGCCGGTCTCGGGAAGCTTCGCGGGGATGAGCTGCAGCGCGGTCGGCTTCTGCGCGATCACGCTCTTGAACTCCGAGAAGTAGAGCGTCGCGACGTCGAACTCGCCCGCATCGAACATCGCGAGCACCTTGTTCGCAACGTCCTCGGCGTTAGTGAACCCCAGCTGACGAATGCCCTTGAGCTCGATCCGCTCGACGATGTTACGGCCGAGATCGCGACGCAGGTTGTCCGCGCCCTTGCGGCCCACTGTCAGGATCTTCACCGTTTTGCCGGCAGCGAGAAGCTTGTTCGCATCGGCGCGAGCGAGCTTCGAGATGTTCGAGTTGAAGCCGCCGCAAAGGCCGCGCTCGGCCGTCATCACGATCAGGAGATGCGTCTGGTCCCGGCCCGTTCCGACCAGCAGCGGCGAAGCACCTTCGCGGCTCGCACGCTGGTTCAGCGCGGCAAGCACGGCGTCCATACGCTCAGCGTAGGGACGCGCGGCATGCGCAGCTTCCTGAGCGCGGCGCAGCTTAGCGGCGGCGACCATCTGCATGGCCTTGGTAATTTTCCGCGTCGCCTTGACGGACGAGATGCGGTTCCTGAGATCTTTTAAGCTCGGCATGGCGCCTTAGCTTCCTTGCTAGATCTGGCTTCCCTCCGCATCCCGGCCGAAGCGCTCGAGCGCTACACGCCGGGATCCGGAGCAGCAATGAGTGGACTTAGGCGACGAAGTTCTTGGCGAACGTGTCGAGGAAGCCGACGAGCTTCTTCTCGGTATCATCCGACATGGCCTTGTCTGCCGCGATGGCACTGAGAATAGACTTCTCGTCGCGGAGCGCCGTGAGAAGGCCAGCCTCGAACTTGCCGACGGCCGAGACCGGCAGCGGATCGAGATAGCCGCGGGTACCCGCGAAGATCACAGCGACCTGCTCTTCCATCTTGAGCGGCGAGAACTGCGGCTGCTTCAGAAGCTCCGTGAGACGTGCGCCGCGTGCGAGCAGCTTCTGCGTCGCTGCGTCGAGGTCCGAGCCGAACTGAGCGAACGCAGCCATTTCGCGGTACTGCGCGAGCTCGCCCTTGATCTTGCCGGCGACCTGCTTCATCGCCTTCGTCTGCGCCGACGAGCCGACGCGCGACACCGAGAGGCCGACGTTCACGGCCGGACGGATGCCCTGGTAGAAGAGGTCCGTCTCGAGGAAGATCTGGCCGTCGGTGATCGAAATCACGTTCGTCGGAATGTAGGCCGACACGTCGTTGGCCTGCGTCTCGATGACCGGAAGCGCCGTGAGCGAGCCCTTGCCGGCAGCGTCGCCGAGCTTTGCAGCGCGCTCGAGAAGACGAGAGTGGAGATAGAAAACGTCGCCCGGGTAGGCTTCGCGGCCCGGCGGGCGGCGGAGCAGGAGCGACATCTGACGGTAGGCGACGGCCTGCTTCGAGAGGTCGTCATAGGCGATAACAGCGTGCATGCCGTTGTCGCGGAAGTACTCGCCCATGGTGCAGCCCGTGAACGGGGCGAGGTACTGCATCGGAGCCGGGTCGGAAGCGGTCGCGGCGACGACGATCGAGTATTCGAGTGCACCACGCTCTTCGAGAACCTTCACGAACTGGGCGACAGTCGAGCGCTTCTGGCCAACGGCGACGTACACGCAGTAGAGCTTGGCGCCTTCGTCGTTGCCGGCGTTGATCGGCTTCTGGTTGAGGAACGTGTCGAGAATGATGGCGGTCTTGCCGGTCTGGCGGTCACCGATGATGAGCTCGCGCTGACCGCGGCCAATCGGGATCAGGGCGTCGACGGCCTTCAGGCCGGTTGCCATCGGCTCGTGCACCGACTTGCGGGGCAGAATGCCGGGCGCCTTGACGTCGACACGCATCTTCTTGTCGGACTTGATCGGGCCCTTGCCGTCGATCGGATTGCCGAGACCGTCGACAACGCGGCCGAGAAGACCCTTGCCGACCGGAACTTCCACGATGGCGCCGGTCCGCTTGACGGTGTCGCCTTCCTTGATGGTGCGGTCGTCACCGAATACGACGACGCCGACGTTGTCGGCTTCAAGGTTCAGAGCCATGCCACGGATGCCGCCGGGGAACTCGACCATCTCACCGGCCTGAACGTTGTCGAGGCCGTAGACGCGCGCAATGCCGTCGCCGACCGACAGCACCTGGCCAATTTCGGAAACCTCGGCTTCCTTGCCGAAATTCTTGATCTGATCTTTCAGGATCGAGGTGATCTCTGCAGCCCGGATGTCCATCACTTGACCTCGTCTCTTGGGGCGTTTTCTCTATGTATTTCTGACGTTGCGAACGAGCCAGCAGGCTCGCTCACGTTATTCGAAGGCAGGAAGCGCAGCGCCGGGCTAAAGGGCCCGGCGTCAGTTGCCTCCCTTGAGCGAAAGGCTGAGGTTCGAAAGCTTCGTCTTGATCGACGAATCGACCATGCGGCTACCGAGCTTGACGATCAAACCGCCAATCAAGGCCGAATCGACCTTCGTCGCCAGCTTCACATCCTTGCCGACGGTCGCTTTGAGCACCGCCTTGAGTTCCTCGGCCTGCGCATCCGTCAGCGGGTGTGCGCTCGAAACCTGAGCCGTCACCTCACCGCGTGATTTGGCGGCCAGCGCCTGGAATGCGCGAGCCATCTCAGGAGCCGAGAACAGGCGGCGATTGCGCGAGACGACATTGAAAAAATTCTTCGTGAGGTCGCTCACAGCAGCCTTGCTCAGCACACTGCCGAGCGCGCGGACCTGATCCTCCGCTGCGATCACAGGGCTTTTGACGAGCCGCTGAAGATCCGGGCTCATGTCGTAAAGTTGCTGGAATTTGACGAGATCCTGCTCGACCTCGGAAACCTTGTTCTGCTCGACAGCAAGATCGAACAAGGCCGTCGCATATCGGCCAGCCACACCGGCTACGATTGGTTCTTCTGTCGCCACGTCAAGAAATCTCGCGTGCTCAAGGGGTTGGAAGAGCCCCGCGGCCGAAGCCACAGCCCATTCATGAAGAGAGGTCGTGCAGGCGAATGGGACCGCACCGCCTAAAGCGCTGTCCCCCGACTGAAAACCCGCGGTTCTGTATCATGTGCGTCACGACGCATCAACCTGCCTTACGAGACAGCAGCGCCCATATTCCGCGGCTTTTCATCACTCCACACCAGACCTGGCACCAATGCTGGTTTCAGAGAACCAAAACCTGACTCCGAACCGGTAGGAATCCTACCGAGGAGACCCCACATCTTTCCGCACACACAAGTGTGGTGGATCACGCAGAACAGTATTTAGAATCAATACCAAAAATCGGAGCACAACAAATGAGGAGCACGCATTTGTTGGCTCTTGCTGCCATCGTGAGCTTGCCGTTGGGAGGTGCAGCCTTGGCTGCCCCAGCGGCGATGCAGGCTGCGGGAGCCATGTCGAAAACCGAAGCCCCGTCGATGATCATCGATGTCAGAAAGGGCGGTGGGGGCGTTAGCGGCGGTTCGTTTCGCATGGGATCTGCCGGTATGCGCGGCGGGGGCGGCGGACCACGCTTTGCCGCAGGAGGTGGGGGAGGTCCGCGCGTTGTGGGCGGAGGCGGCGGTCCGCGCGTAGCGGGCTTCCGTGGAGGCCCGAGAGGCGGCGTCAACTATGTCCCGGGTCGCCCAGGTCCCTGGAAGCCCGGCGGCGGTGGAGGCGGCTGGAAACCCGGTGGCGGTCACCATCACCACGGTCATCACCACCACTACTATCCGCGCTGGTACGGGGCGCCGTACTACTACGGTGGTTACTATCCGGACGCCTACTATTACGACGACTATGATGACGATGCCGCTGTCTATGCGGACAGTGGCGACGCCGTGGCACGCTGCGCAGCCCGCTATCGGTCGTTTGACCGCGCGTCGGGAACGTTCCTGAGCAACGACGGCAAACGCAAACTCTGCCCGTATCTGAGATAGCGCAACCGTCAGACCAACCGCACGATGCAACCGCGCCGGCAGCCCAAAAAGGCTGTCCGGCGCGACGCTTATCCTTTCCAAACAAACATGAACGGCAGCTGCAAGCCTTGTTCAAGGTGAGTTCAGCCGGTCCCCACTACCAATGTCCCCAACGTGCCGGGACAGTTCCGGCGCTCGGATCAGACGAAGGGGAGCCTGACATGACGCTCAAGAAATTCACCACCTCGGCTGCGGTAATTGCCGGCCTGCTCGCTGCAAACCTTGGCCCGCTCACGACAGCAGCCAACGCGCGCGATGGCTGGCGCAGGGACTATGACCGTGGCTACGACCGCCACTACGACGGCCCACGCCATTACCATGGCCCGCGCCATCGCTACGGCTACAAGCGCGACCGCCACGGGAAAGACATCGCAAAGGGCGTTGCCATCGGCCTCGGCATCCTCGCAGTGGGAACGATCCTCTCCTCTGCCCATCGCTAGACCTGACTGAAGCCTAGAGAAAGTTGTAGGGATCGATATCGACGGTGAGGCGCAAATCACCCCCAATCTTGGGCAGCGCCTCACCCCACATCCTGAGATAGCCCTGGATGTTCTTGTCCCGCGGCGCCTTGACCAGCAGCCGCCAGCGATGGCGCCCGCGCACGATTGAGATCGGCGCTTCCGCCGGACCCAGCACTTCGATCTGATCCACACGCGGCGCACGCTTGGCCACCTCGCGCGCAAACGTTTCCGCCAAATCCTTGTCTCGTGCGGAAATGACAATCGCGGCGAGACGCCCGAACGGCGGCAGCAGACCCCGCCGGCGCATGTCGATCTCCCGGTCGAGGAACGCCTCCCGGTCACCTGAGATGATCGCTTCCATCACCGGATGTTCGGGCATGTGCGTCTGAATGAAGCCGCGCCCTTTGGTCAGCGCGCGCCCGGCACGTCCCGTCACCTGATGCAGAAGTTGGAACGTCCGCTCGCCCGCGCGCGGATCGGCCCCCATCGAAAGCCCGAGATCGCCATCGACGATGCCGACGGTCGCCAGCAGCGGAAAGTTGTGCCCCTTGGCCACGATCTGCGTGCCGATGATGATGTCGACCTCGCCGCTCTCGATCGACCCGATAATGCTGCGCATCTCTTCGAGCCCGGGGATGAGATCGGACGACAGCAGCGCCACGCGCGCTTCTGGAAAGCGCTCCTTCACTTCTTCCGCAACGCGCTCGACACCCGGGCCGCACGCCACGAGAGAGCCTTGCTCCCCGCACTTCGGGCAGGTCTCGGGCATCGGCAGTGAAAACCCGCAGTGATGACAATTGAGACGCCGCCGGAATCGATGCTCGACAAGCCACGCCGTACACTGCGGACATTCGAAGCGATGACCGCAGCTCCGGCAGAGCGTCAACGGCGCATAGCCGCGCCGGTTGAGAAAGAGCAGCGATTGCTGGTGTTCTCCGAGCGTAGCCGCCACGGAATCGACGAGCACCGGCGAGAGCCACTGCCCTTTCTCAGGCGGATGCGCGCGCAAGTCGATCGGCTTGACTTCGGGCAGCTCGGCGCCTGTGAAACGGCCCGGCAGGATGATGTGCCGATAGCGGCCCGTCCGCGCATTGACATGACTTTCGATCGACGGCGTCGCAGACGCGAGAATGACGGGAAACTTGCCCAGGCTGCCGCGCACGACGCTCATGTCGCGCGCCTGGTAATGCACGCGATCGTCCTGCTTGAAACCTGCGTCGTGCTCTTCATCGACCACAACGAGACCGAGATCGCGATACGGCAGGAAGAGGCCCGAACGTGCTCCCACGACAACCCGCGCCTCGCCGGTTGCCGTCGCCCGCCACACACGCCCGCGTTCCGCGCCTGAGAGTGCCGAATGCCACTCGGCCGGCTGACAGCCGAAACGCGCGACGAAGCGGCTCATGAACTGTCCGGTGAGCGCGATCTCCGGCAGCATGATCAGCGCCTGCTTGCCCTGCCGCAGCGTTTGCGCAACCGCTTCGTAATAGACTTCCGTCTTGCCCGAACCCGTGACACCGTCGAGCAGCGAGACAGAGAAATTCCGCCCGTCCACAGCCGAGACGAGCCCATGCACCGCCCGCGCCTGCTCAGGCGTGAAATCGGTGACGCGATGGTCCGGATCGGGTTCGGGAAACCGGCGCTCCGGGATGACGACCTCAACCAGATTGCCTGAAGCCACGAGCCCATCGACGACTCCGGTGCTGCATTGGGATTCCGCGGCGAGGGCCGATTTCGCGCGGATCAGCCCGTCGCGAGCAAGATCGAGAGCGCGTTTGCGCGCGGGCGTCATGCGCGGCGGATCGATCGCGTCGGGCACGATCCGCACGCCGAACCGAGGTTTCACCGGTTCAAACGCAGCTTGCGCGCTCATCATCATGCGCGCGACCATGCCGAGTGGCGCCAGCGTGTAGCCCGCGATCCACTCCGCGAACCGGAGGGACGCCGCCGGAAGGGACGGAACATCGAGCCGCTCCGTCAGAGCCTTTATTTTCTTGGGATCTATAGGCTTGTCGGAGCCGCCGAGCGGCGCATCCCACACGATACCGATGCGGGTTTGCGCACCGAACGGCACCAGGACGAAGGCCCCGGGCTCGACCTCGAGCCCCGGAGGCACGAGGTAATCATACGTCTGGTTGAGCGGCGCACCAGGCATCAGCACCGGCGCGAGAGCTCGCGCCGCGCTTTCACCATTTTCATTAAGGCCAAGAAGGCTATCCAAGTGGGCCGATACCGGATTAGAAGCTACCAATCGAACTTCAGCGATAGCTCAGGCGGAAGGACATGGCGAGCTGACGGCCGCCGCGTCCCATCCTACTGTCGAGATTGCCCCGCGCCGGGGAGCACAAAGGACCAGGAATGAAGTTTTTTGTCGACACTGCCGACGTGAACGAAATCAAGGAGCTGGCCGCGACCGGTTTGCTCGATGGCGTGACCACCAACCCGTCGCTGATTGCAAAATCTGGCCGCGACTTCAAGCAGACGATCGCGGAGATCTGCGACATCGTTCAAGGCCCCGTTTCGGCCGAAGTCGCGTCAACTGAATATGACGGAATGATGAAAGAAGCACATGTGCTTCGGAAGATCGCCAAGAACGTCACCATCAAAGTGCCGCTGACGCTCGACGGTCTCAAGGCCTGCAAAGCACTGACGTCTGATGGCACGATGGTCAACGTGACGCTCTGCTTCTCCGCCAATCAGGCCCTTCTCGCGGCGAAAGCCGGCGCCACGTTCGTCTCGCCATTCATCGGCCGTCTCGACGATATCGGCCTGAACGGCATGGACCTCATTCGCGAGATCCGCGCCATCTACGACAACTACCAGGATCTCGAGACGGACATCCTCGCGGCATCGATCCGCACTGTGAATCACGTCAAGGAAGCGGCCCTCATCGGCGCTGACGTCGCGACCGTTCCGCCCGCAATTCTCAAGGCCCTCGTGAAGCATCCGCTGACGGACGCGGGCCTTGCGCAGTTCGTGGCCGACTGGAAGAAGACTGGCCAAACCATTTAAGCCAACAAAAAAGCGGCTGATGTCTCAGCCGCCGTTTGCCGTTCGCACCGGAAACATTCGCGAAGCGTAAGGAAGGCGGCCGTACATCCGGCCCGCCGTCCTTCTCGCTCGCGTAAAAGTCTTAGATCTGCTCTTTCAGATCCTTG
This sequence comes from Hyphomicrobium sp., assembly GCF_036262015.1. GTDB lineage: Bacteria > Pseudomonadota > Alphaproteobacteria > Rhizobiales > Hyphomicrobiaceae > Hyphomicrobium_C. The sequence goes on from NZ_DATAJR010000005.1 coordinate 53,657, forward strand.
GCCGCACGGAAGGCAACCTTCTTGCTGGCCTTGATCTTGATGGCTTCGCCCGTTGCCGGGTTGCGGCCCATGCGAGCCGGACGCTTGCGAACCTGAAGGATGCCGAGGCCGCCGATGCGGATGCGGTCGCCCTTCTTGAGGTGCTTCGCGATCATCGCGACCATGTCCTCGAGCACGGCGTTGGCCTGCTTCTTCGGAAGGTCGTGAGCCTCGGAGAGGGCGGTGCCGAGGTGACGGAGCGTGACGGTGTTCTGGGCCTTGGCAGCGCCCTTGGATGCGGATTTGGCTGCCGCCTTAGGGGCAGCCTTGGTGACGGTTTTAGCCATGAGTGTTTCCCCAAAAAAAGAATCAATGACCGCGAAAACATACAATAAGAATGAATTCCCGCGGCTATGGATTTAGAAAGACTGCGCTTTTTTGCCCTGGATTGGAGTTTAGGTCACGCTTGCAAGCGCAACGGTGCAGTTATTTCCGCGCGCGCCTCGCTCTTGAGAAGCGAAGACGCCAGGGGCGACCATCAAGTTGCATAGCACCAGCGCGCTTTCTGGCGCAATCAACTCAACGCTGCGAGTCCCTGATTCGCGAAATCCAATCGATCCGACAGCGCCCGCACAATGAATTCGAGAAACGCCGCAGCGATGTCAGGATCGTCGCTTTTGAGCCGCAGAAAGCTGTCGGCCGAAAGCGCATAAAGTGTCGCAGCGTCAACGGCCGAAATCGTGGCGCCGCGCGGCAGAACTCTGAAAAAGCCCATTTCTCCAACAACCGTGCGCCGTGACATCCTCCGCAAAAGATGGGTGTCCGCTGCGCCGCGACGCACCGTCACCGAGACGGTGCCCGACACGATGAGATCGATCGACTGCGATGGCGATCCCTCCACATAGATCACCGTGCCGGGCTCGATATCGCGCCGCTCGAAGTAAGGCGCGAGCCGCCGCGCCGCCGTCAACCCGCCAACTTCCGCTGCAAGCCAATGTTCGAAATCCGCCTCCGGGCCAACAAAACCGGCATCTTTTCGCTCGGCGAGAACTTCATCTTCGCACCACTCGAGGGCTGCGTTGCGCGAGGGAAAAACGGTCGCGTCATCCTGTTCGGCGATGACAGAGACGCGCGAAAGAGAGTGCGCCATCTGTTGCGAGAGCCCCGCGAACACCAGCGTCACGTTGTGAACGGCCGCATAGTTCGAGAGCTTCTTGAGCGACATCACGGCCGACGTATCGAATCCCGTCACGTCGCCGAAATCGAGAACGGCGAAGCGCCGTGCACCGATGCCATCCCGTGCCATGGTCGCGACGAGCTTCTCGTAGAGCCCATTCGATGAACCGAAGAAGATATATCCTGCGAGCCAGAAGACGTGGATGCGCTCGCCCTGTTCCTTGAGATGCGATGAAGCAGCCGCCGAGCGATCCATGTTCGACGCAACGACGCTCCGCGTGAGATGCCTGCGGATCACAGAAATGCGCCCGTAGCTCACCGCAAACATCAGGCACGCAGCGATGACACCGAAGATGATACCGGCCAGATAGCCCTGCACGACGATGGCGGCCATGATCACGAGCGCGAGGCAGAAGTCCGTCCAGGCGCGATGTGCGGGCGAACGCAGCAGAACTTCCGTCAGCACGACGAGCCCGAGATAGATCAGCAAGGCGGCGAGCACGGGAGACGGCACGAGCCCCGGAAGATCGACGCCTGTCACGACGACGAGCACGACGACAAGCGACGCAAACACGCCGCTGACGCGCGCAACCCCACCGGTCTCTTCGAGCAAACGGCTCCCGTTCAGCGAGAGATTCCCCATGATGCCGCCAAGCGGCGCCGCAATCACGTTGGCCGCGCCGTTGGTACGAAATTCCCAATCGAGATCCGCCGACTGCGCACGAGCCACCTCGAGGCCCGTGACGTCGAGCAGAAGCGCGACAACGGTGACACCCGCAACAGCGGCAACTTCAATGGCCGCTCCGAGATAAATGCGCGCATCGATCGGCTCGGCAAAAAGTGTACGCATCGGTACCCACGGTTCCAGATGCGCCGCGCTGCCGATGAACCAGCCGCTGCCCTCCCGTGGAACCCCGAGCCACCACAGCACCGCATCGAGCAGCACGGTGCCGACAAGAAAGGCTGCCGGAAGAACATAGATGCTTCCGGACAGCATCTTCGCGACAAAGATCGCAAGACCGAACACGGCGCCGATGACGACGAGCAGGATCCGATCAGGCGGAACGGCATGCAGGACGTTCGCCAACGTGATGTCCACGCCGGTCATCACCTCGAACCCGCCAACCACGAGAAAAAAGCCCGACGCTCCGAGAAATCCCGCGATCACCGGATAGGGAATGAAGCGGACGAACGCCCCGAGCTTGAGCCGCCCGAGGAGATAGAGCACGAGCCCCGTGACAAGCGTCGCGAGCGAAAACGACAGCAGCACCGTATCGACCGCCGCCTTCGCACTGCCACCGGCCAGAAGCACCGGAGCCGAGACGGTTGCAGCCAGGGCCGCGAGCACGGCGACAGCCGGATTGTCGGGGCCGGCCTCGGCGGGCGGCAGCGACGTCGTCAGCGACACATAGAGTCCCGCAACCGCCGATCCCATGAGGAACGCCCAAAGCCCCATCGGCAATCCACCCGCCAGCTCCCCCTGGAACAAAAGCGCGCTGAACGAAAGGCAATAGGCAAGCGTCAGCAGCGACGCGACGAGACCAGCAATCGCATTGGCACCGAGCGCAGCGCCGTTGGCGCGGACCCACCCCAGCGCGGCCCTCGGCTCCGCCATGGCGGCAAGCCATCTCGCAGCCCTTTGCGCATTTGGCTCTCTCGGTTGAACCTCGGTCATCGTCGAAGTTTGCGCCCCGGAAACGGCAGGCGGCAACTGCAATCGCTGCACCGTCAGGCGGCGCGGTCCAGCCAACCGCCCGCAAATCGTTTACGATTGATTAACCAATGGAGCGGGATGCTGCCGTCATGACTCGGGACACAATCGATGGCCTCCTCGAAGCGGATGGCGAGCTGCCGCTCGCCGACGACTTGCTTCGTGCCACCAGGCGGTGGTTCGATCATCTTACGCACGAGCGCGGTCATTCACCTGCCACGCTGGCCTCCTACGAGCGCGACCTGCGCCAGTTCATTCGCTTCCTGAAAAGCGATCTCGGCCATCCCCCCTGCCTGATGGACCTAGCCAACCTCGACGTGAAGGCCGTTCGGCGCTTCCTGGCCTCGCGCCGCCGTGAGGAGGCCACCAGCCGGTCCCTTGCGCGTAGCATCTCGGCCCTGCGGACCTTCTATCGGTGGCTGGAGAACGAGGGTCTCGTCACGAACCGTGCGCTGTCGCAAGTGGCGATGCCGCGCATTCCCCACACGCTGCCGAAACCGCTGACCGTAGACAAGGCTTCCGCACTGGTCGACGGCGAGGGGGCAGGCGACGATTGGATCCGCGCGCGTGACGTTGCCGTGATGCTCCTGCTTTACGGCGCGGGATTGCGCATCTCCGAAGCCTTGAGCCTGACGCGGCGTGAGGCTCCTGTCTCCGGCCGCGACGTGATCCGCATCGTCGGCAAGGGCGGCAAGGAACGTCTGGTGCCGATCTTACCCGTCACCCATCGCGCGGTGGAACGCTACCTCAAGCTCTGCCCTTACCCGCTTGAGGCTTCAACACCGCTTTTTCTTGGCGCAAAAGGCGGTCCGCTCTCGCCGCGCCTGATCCAGCTCGCGATTGCCCGCATGCGCGACGAGCTATCCCTGCCCGAGACGGCAACCCCGCACGCGCTCCGCCATTCCTTCGCGACGCACTTACTCGCGGCGGGCGCCGACCTCCGCCAGATCCAGGAATTGCTGGGACACGCGTCCCTCTCCACGACCCAGGTCTACACCGAGGTCGACCGCGAGCGAATCCTGGCCGTCTACGACACGGCGCATCCCCGCGCCTGAGACCCGCCACAGCTTTGCCGCACGTCTGAAATTCGCTATTCCTCGTAAAAACATCGAGTGGGGAGACGGTGCATGTTTCGCTCCGGGCGATCGATCGGCCTCTGGTTGATTGCGGTCCTTTTCATCGCCAGCACCCATCGACCCGCAACATCACAAGAAGCGCCGGAAACATCGCAAACTCGCTGCACCGGCAAGAACCTTCTCGACAAGCTGTCCGCAACCGATCCGGCCCTCCACGCCCGCATCGTGGAAAACGCCAATGCGCTCGAGAACGGACAAGCCATCTTCTGGAAACTCGAACGCCCCGGCAGCCCGCCGTCCTACCTGTTTGGCACCGTTCATTTGACGGACAACCGCATCAAGCGCTTGAGGGACACGACGAAGAACGCGATCAGGGCGTCCAAGACCCTCCTGATCGAAAACGCCAACCTGTCGCCCGAAGCCACGGGACGCGCCTATGTCGCCGCCGCCGAATCGGCCGTTTTCACCGACGGCCGCACCCTCGACAGCCTGCTTTCGAAGGAAGAGTTCGACCAAGTCCGCAAATCGGCGGGTGAAAGCGTTCCGGCCGACGCCCTCCGTCTCTACCGGCCGTGGATCGTCTCGTTGATGATCGCCGCCTCGGATTGCGAACGGCGCCGCGTGCAAAGCGGCTACCGCGTGCTCGACATGGCGCTCGCGGAACGGGCTCAGGTCAACGGCATTCCTGTCGGCGGTCTCGAGACGACCGAGGACCAGCTCACGGCCCTCGCTTCGATCCCGGATGACGAGCAGCTCGGCATTCTGCGCGCCAACATCGCGCTGATCGACGAAAACGAGAACCTGCGCGAGACGATGGTGCAGCTTTACCTGCGACGACGCATCGGCGCGCTTTGGGATCTGCAGCTCGCCCTCGCCGAAAAAGCTGGCGTCCCCGCCAGCGCCTATGCGTCGTTTCAGAAGACGCTGATCGTCGACCGCAATCGCAAGATGCGCGAAGCCGCGCTGCCTCATCTGGAAAAAGGCGGCGCCTTCATCGCAGTTGGCGCACTCCACCTCCCGGGCAAGACGGGACTGGTCGAACTCTTCCGAGAAGCCGGCTACACGGCCACCGCCATCGAATGACGCGGCGCCTACATGTGGATTGCGCGTTTCGCAACCGAGAGCGCGGCTTCTTTCACCGACTCCGACAACGTCGGATGCGCATGACAGGTCCGCGCAAGATCTTCCGCGGATCCACCGAACTCCATGATGACCGCAGCTTCGGCGATCAGTTCGCTGGCATTTGCGCCGATGATATGCACCCCCAGAATGCGATCCGTCTCCGCATCTGCGAGCACTTTCACGAAGCCATCGGTCGTCTTGTTGACCTTGGCGCGACCGTTCGCGAGGAAGGGAAACTTCCCGACGGTGTAGGCGATGCCTGCGGCCTTCAACTCTTCCTCGGTTTTCCCGACCGAAGCCACCTCCGGCGACGTATAGATCACGTTCGGGATGACATCGTGATTCACATGCCCGGCCTGTCCTGCCAGGATTTCGGCAACCGCGATGCCTTCATCTTCCGCCTTGTGCGCCAGCATTGGGCCAGCGATCACGTCGCCGATCGCGTAGATCCGGGTGACATTGGTTTCGAATTGCCCGTTCACGACAATGCGCTTCTTCGCGTCGCGCACGACGCCGACATCGTCGAGCCCCAGCCCGTCCGTGTAAGGCACCCGCCCGATGGAGACCAGCACGACATCCGCTTGAACGTGATCCTTCGTGCCGCCGTTGGACGGTTCCAGCGTCACATCGAGTCCAGCTTCCGTGCGCTCGACGCCGACCACCTTCGTACCCAGCCGGAACGTGATCCCCTGCTTCGTGTAGAGGCGTTCGAGCGACTTCGCCACGTCGCCATCCATACCCGGCAGAATGCGATCGAGAAACTCCACGACCGTGACCGACGAGCCGAGCCGGCGCCACACGGAGCCCAACTCGAGCCCAATCACACCGGCGCCAACGACCAGCAGGCGTTCGGGGACTTCCGGCAGCGAGAGCGCACCCGTCGACGACACGATGTCAGTCTCGTCGATCTCGATGCCCGGCAGCCGCGCGACGTCCGATCCGGTCGCGATCACGATAGCTCGCGTATCCAGCGCCTTCCGGCCGCCACCCGTATCGGTGACCTCGACCTGACCGGCTTTCAGAATGCGGCCGGAGCCGTGGAACGTATCGATCTTGTTCTTCTTGAGCAGGAACGCGACGCCATCGACGTTGCCCTTTACGCCCTCGTCCTTGAAGGCCAGCATGCGCTTGAGGTCGAGCTCAGGCGACACCTTGATGCCCATGCGGCCAAACCCGTGCCCAGCCTCTTCATAAAGTTCCGAGGCATGCAGCAACGCCTTCGACGGAATGCAGCCCACGTTGAGGCACGTGCCGCCGTGCGTCACGCGCTTCTCGACAATCGCCGTCTTGAGACCGAGCTGTGCGGCACGGATAGCACACACATATCCACCCGGCCCACTGCCGATGACGATGAGATCATAATGTCCAGGCATATGCCCCGCACCTTCCCGATGACGGCCCTTCATTGTTCATCGCCGCGACGGCGACAGGATCGCGGAGCTCTAAAGCTCCAGAATAAATCGCTGCGGATCCTCCAGGCACTCCTTGACGCGCACCAGGAACGTCACGGCTTCCTTGCCGTCCACGAGCCGGTGATCGTACGAAAGCGCCAGATACATCATCGGCCGCGCTACGATCTGTCCGTTCTTGACCACGGGCCGTTCCTCGATGCGATGCATCCCGAGAATGCCCGCCTGCGGCGCGTTGAGAATGGGCGTCGAGAGCATCGAGCCATACACGCCGCCGTTCGAGATCGTGAACGTTCCACCCTGCATCTCCGCAATCGAGAGCTTGCCCTCGCGCGCGCGCTTGCCGAACTCCACGATCTTGGCCTCGATCTCCGCGATAGACATACGATCCGCTTCGCGCAGAACCGGGACGACGAGGCCACGGTCGGTGCCAACCGCGACGCCGATGTGGTAATAGTTCTTGAAAACGATGTCCTCGCCATCGATCTCGGCATTCACCGCCGGAATCTCGCGCAGCGCCTGGATACAGGCCTTCACGAAGAAGCCCATGAAGCCGAGCTTCACACCATGGCGGCGCTCGAACAGCTCCTTGTATTGCGCGCGCATCGCCATCACGGCCGACATATCGACGTCGTTGAACGTCGTCAGCATCGCGGCCGTGTTCTGCGCCTCCTTGAGGCGCAGCGCGATGGTTTGCCGGAGCCGCGTCATGCGCACGCGTTCTTCACGTCCGGTATCGCTCATCCCCGTTGGAACGCGAAGGTCGGGAGGCGTGATCTCGCGCTGAGATTGCATCGCTGGAACCTGTGCCGGCCGTGCGGGCGGCTGGGGCGCGGGCTCTTCGCGCCGGGGTTCGGCATCAATTTTCTGGCGCGTCGCAGCCTTCGCGATAGCCGCGACAACATCCTCTTTGAGAACCTGGCCGCGCCGGCCTGATCCTGTCACGTCCGCCACAGCGAGATCCGCATCGGCAAGATGCTTCCGCGCCGCTGGGCTCGGCGGCATACCAGACGATGGGCGTTCGGGCGCTGAGGGCGCTGAGGGCGGAGGTGCGGCCTGCTTGGGCGCTGAGGCAGCAGCGTTTTTGGGCGCCGTCTGGGCTGGAGCAGCCTGTGCCGCCCCTCCTTCAGCCAAGGCGCCGAGCACCGCACCGATGGCGACAGTTGCTCCCTGCTCGGCTCGAATTTCCGACAGCAACCCCGCTGCCGGCGCCGGAACCTCGACGGTAACTTTGTCCGTCTCCAGCTCGACGAGCGGCTCGTCCACTTTGACCGCGTCGCCAGGCTTCTTCAGCCATTTTCCCACCGTCGCCTCGGACACCGACTCGCCGAGTGTCGGCACGCGGATTTCGATCGTCATTGTTGTCCCGCCTTCTTCTCGCCGGCCGCCGACGCGCCCGGCATCCGCACCTTCAGAGTGAGGCCTCAACCCTTCAACGCATCAGCCACCAAAGCCTTCTGCTCGTGAATATGTTTGCTCATGAGCCCCGTCGCCGTTGAGGCGGAGGCCGCCCGTCCCGCATAGCGCACGCGCCGCCCTGCCGGGTTGAGACGATCCAAAACCCAGTTGATGTTCGGCTCGATGAACGTCCAGGCCCCCATGTTCTTGGGCTCCTCCTGGCACCAAACGATATCGGCGTTCGGAAAACGCCCAATCTCATGCAGCAGCGCGCGTGCCGGGAACGGATAGAGCTGTTCCACCCGCAAGATATAGACGTTGTGCAACTCTTCTGCGTCACGAGCGTCCGCCAGATCGTAGTACACCTTGCCCGAGCACAGAACCACGCGCGTGATCTCGGCGTCTGTCTTGCGTAGATCGTCCCACAGAACGCGATGGAAGGTCGTTCCGGGTCCCATCTCATCAAGACGCGAGACAACACGCTTGTGCCTCAAGAGCGACTTCGGCGTCATGAGAATGAGCGGTTTGCGGAAGTTCCGGTGCAGCTGCCGCCGCAGAATGTGGAAGTAGTTGGCCGGTGTCGTGCAGTTCGCAACCTGCCAGTTGTCCTCGGCGCAAAGCTGGAGAAAGCGTTCGAGCCGTGCGGACGAGTGCTCAGGTCCCTGCCCTTCGTAGCCATGCGGCAGCAGGCAAACAAGGCCCGACATGCGCAACCACTTGCGCTCGCCGGACGAGATGAACTGGTCGAACACCACCTGCGCGCCATTGGCGAAGTCGCCGAACTGCGCTTCCCATGCGACGAACGCGTTGGGCTCCGCCAGCGAATACCCGTACTCGAATCCAAGCACGGCTTCTTCCGACAGCATCGAGTTGATGACCTCGAAGCGAGCCTGGTTGGGCGAGATGTGGCGCAGAGGCGTGTACCGGCGTTCCGTCTCTTGATCGATAATCACGGAATGGCGCTGCGAGAAGGTGCCGCGCTCGCAATCCTGCCCGGAGAGCCTGACCGGGAAACCCTCGGTGACGAGCGTGCCGAAAGCGAGATGCTCGGCCATGGCCCAGTCGATGCCCTCGCCCTTCGAAATCATGTCGCGACGCCGCTCGAGCAGCTTCACGATCGTCTTATGCGCATGGAAGTCCGAAGGAAGCATGGTGAGGCGCTTGCCGACCTCACGCAGCTGCTCCATCGAAACTCCGGTATTCCCGCGACGCTCGTCGCCTTCCGCCAAAGCAAAACCGCTCCAGCGCCCGTCGAGCCAGTCCGCCTTGTTCGGCTTGAAAGCTTCTGCGGCCGCGAGCTCCGTCTCAAGGAACGAGCGGAACTCGCCCTTCATCGCATCGACGTCCTCGGTCTTGAGAACGTCCTCCTCAACGAGCTGCTTGCTGTAAATCTCAACCGCCGTCGGATGCTTCCGGATCCGGTCATACATCAGCGGCTGTGTGAAAGCGGGCTCGTCGGTTTCGTTGTGGCCGAACCGGCGATAGCAGAACATGTCGATAACGACCGGCTTCTGAAACTTCTGCCGGAACTCGGTCGCGATCTTGGCGACGTGCACGACGGCTTCTGGATCGTCGCCGTTCACATGGAAGATCGGCGCCTCGACGATGCGCGCCACGTCGGAGCAATAGGGCGATGAGCGCGAATGGCGCGGGTTTGTCGTGAACCCGATCTGGTTGTTGATGATGAAATGGATGGAGCCGCCCGTACGGTGGCCTTTGAGCCCCGAGAGGCCGAAGCACTCCGCCACAACCCCTTGTCCCGCGAACGCCGCGTCGCCGTGGATGAGCAGAGGCAGCACGGGCGTACGTTCGTCAGGCTCGCAGTTGAGCTGATCCTGCTTCGCCCTCACCTTGCCGAGCACGACGGGATCGACGATCTCGAGATGCGACGGGTTCGCCGTCAGCGACAGATGCACGTTGTTGCCGTCGAACTGCCGGTCTGACGAAGCGCCGAGGTGGTACTTCACGTCGCCGGAGCCTTCAACGTCGTCCGGCTTCCAGGAACCGCCCTTGAACTCGTTGAAGATCGCGCGGAACGGCTTGGCCATCACGTTCGAGAGCACGTTGAGGCGCCCGCGATGCGCCATGCCGATCACGATCTCTTTGACGCCGAGCTGCCCGCCGCGCTTGATGATCTGCTCGAGCGCCGGAATCATCGCCTCGCCGCCGTCGAGACCGAACCGCTTCGTACCGGTGTATTTAATGTCGGCAAACCGCTCGAACATCTCGGCTTCGATGAGTTTGCGGAGGATGGCCTTCTTGCCCATCTCCGTGAAGCGGATGTCTTTCTCTTCGCCCTCGATCCGATGCTGGATCCAGGACTTCTGCGCGGGCGATGTAATGTGCATGAACTGGTAGCCGATCTTGCGGCAGTAGGTTCGCCGCAGGATGCGCATCAGCTGCCGGATCGTTGCCGTGTCGAGACCGAGGTAGCGATCCATGAAGATCGGTCGATCGAGATCTGCATCCGTGAACCCGTAGGTCTCGGGCTTGAGCTCCTTGTGCACCTTGCGCTCTGCAATGCCCAGCGGATCGAGATCGGCCGCCAGATGGCCCATCACGCGATAGGAGCGAATAAGCATGATCGCCCGCACGCTGTCCTGAATCGCGCGCATCGACGCTGCCGGCGTGATTTCGACGCCGGCGCTGAAGGCTTTCGCTTGAATCTTGTCGCGCAGCCCCCGTTCGACCTCGCCGTAATCGCCGGTCAGCGCCGAGACGAGTTCGCTCGGAGCCCCCTGAAGCTGCGAAAGCGGGAGAGCCCATGAGGGTTCCCGAGAGTTGAGGCCGAGACTACGATCGTCCTCGGCAACAACCTTCCCCCGCTCCTCCCGGAGACTTTCGAAAAAGATCCGCCACTCGTCGCTGACGGATCCGGGATTCTTTTCGTACTGGCTCTGCAGCTCTTCGATGTAAGGCGCGTTGACGCCGTTCAGAAAGGAGGTGCGTAGAAACTGCTCGTTGAGTGCGTGCCGTGACATGCGAAACCCCGCCATTTCTTCCGGCATGCGCCGGAGATGAGGTGACTATCACTCTCCACGAATTGGGCGATTCTCAGCGCTGCAGTGACACTCTTTACAGTAGGGATCCAATCAACCCTTTAAGACTTTGGTCAAAGTCGCTTCCAGCGACGCCGCCCCAACCACACGTACCACATCGCCAGTCCGATCAGCGCGCCAAAGCACAACGGAAGCGAGAAGGCCGTGAGAAAGAGGAGAGTGAGTCCCCTCGTCAGACCGGCCGACAGTAACAGCACCGTCACCGCGGCACGACGACCGCCGCGGTGACAAACACGCCCGCCCGAATAGCCGGCCCATCCAGAGGACGCGCACGCACGAGACGAGCGATAGGACGTACCAGACGAGCACCAGATCCCAGTCGGGAGCGTAAAACCACAGCGCTTCCTTCAATGGGCGTTCCCGATGACATCCTTACGTAGGGCGACGGGATCAGCCCTTTAGAACCTTGGTCAAAGTCGTGCCGAGCGAAGCCGGGCTATCCGCAATCGCAACTCCGGCGCGGCGCATAGCTTCCACCTTGTCCTCGGCGCGACCCTGACCGCCCGAAATAATGGCACCGGCATGGCCCATGCGTCGACCCGGAGGCGCAGTCATGCCAGCGATGAAGCCAGCCATCGGCTTCTTACGGCCCTTCTTGGCTTCCTTGATCAAATACTCGGCAGCTTCTTCCTCGGCCGACCCGCCGATTTCGCCGATCATGATGATCGAATGGGTGTCAGGATCCGACAGGAACAGGTCGAGCACGTCGATGTGCTCGGTACCCTTGACGGGATCGCCGCCGATACCCACCGCGGTCGACTGGCCAAGACCGGCATCCGTCGTCTGCTTCACCGCTTCGTAAGTGAGCGTGCCGGAGCGCGAAACGATACCGACCGTGCCCTGGCGGAAAATGTTGCCCGGCATGATGCCGATCTTGCAGGCCTTGGGCGTCAGGACACCAGGGCAGTTCGGCCCAATGAGCCGCGACTTGGATCCTGCGAGCGCCCGCTTCACCTTGACCATGTCGAGCACCGGAATGCCTTCGGTGATGCACACGATAAGCGGCATCTCGGCATCGATCGCCTCGAGGATCGCGTCGGCGGCGAATGGCGGCGGCACGTAGATCGCTGTCGCCGTGGCACCGGTCTTCTGCTTGGCTTCGAGCACCGTATTGAACAGCGGCAGGTCCGCAAGCTCAGGATCGGACGGCTTCGTGCCGCCTTTGCCCGGCGTAACGCCGCCTGCAACCTTGGTACCGTAAGCACGCGCTTGCTTGGTATGGAACGTCCCTTGGCTGCCGGTCAGACCCTGGCAGATCGTGATGGTGGACGCGTCGACGAGAATGGCCATGTGGTTCTCTTTATCAGGCAATTCAAAAACGAGGTGAGAGCACGCCGGGCGTACCCTTACGCGGCGGCTTTGATCGCGGATGTGATCTTTGCAGCGGCATCGGCGAGGTCGTCGGCAGGCACGATCTTGAGCCCGCTCTTGGCGAGGATTTCCTTGCCGAGATCGACGTTGGTACCTTCGAGGCGCACGACGAGCGGCACGGTGATCGCCATCTCACGCGCAGCGGCGACGATACCTTCCGCGATGATGTCACACCGCATAATGCCGCCGAAGATGTTGACCAGGATGCCCTTCACCGACGGATCGGACAGAATGATCTTGAACGCCGCCTGCACCTTCTCCTTGGAAGCGCCGCCGCCGACATCGAGGAAGTTCGCAGGCTCCGCGCCGTAAAGCTTGATGATGTCCATCGTTGCCATGGCAAGGCCAGCGCCATTGACCATGCAGCCGATCGAACCGTCGAGCTTGATGTAGGACAGCTCATACTTGGCCGCCTCGATCTCCATCGGATCTTCCTCGGTCTCGTCGCGCAGGGCGACGATGTCGGGATGCCGGAACAGGGCGTTGCTATCGAAGCTGATCTTGGCGTCGAGCGCCGAGAGGTGACCTTCCTTCGTCACGATCAGCGGGTTGATCTCGAGGAGGCTCAGGTCCTTTTCGAGAACCAAGCGATAAAGCCCCTCGATCATCTTCGCGCATTCCTTGACCTGGTCGCCCTTGAGGCCCAGCGCGAAGGCAATCTTGCGCGAATGGAAAGGCTGAAGCCCCGACGCGGGATCGATCGTGAGCGTCAGGATCTTCTCCGGCGTGTCGTGGGCAACCTTCTCGATGTCCATGCCGCCTTCGGTCGAGGCGATGAAGGCGACACGCGAGCTCGCGCGATCCACGAGAGCAGAGAGATAGAGTTCACGTCCGATATTGGCGGCTTCCGTGAGGTACACGCGACGCACGACGCGGCCTGCAGCTCCGGTCTGGATCGTCACCAGCGTCTTGCCCAGCATCTGCTCGGCGAGTTGCTTCGCCTCGGCTGGCGAATTGGCGAAGCGGACGCCGCCCTTATCGCCGGCTTCGGGCTCCTTGAACTTGCCCTTGCCGCGTCCTCCGGCATGAATCTGCGCCTTGACCACCCGAACCGGCGTCTCGATCGTTGCCGCGATCTTCTCCGCCTCTTCGGGCGTGAAAGCGACGCCGCCGCCGGACGTCGGTACGCCGTACTGCCGAAGCAGATCTTTCGCCTGATGTTCGTGGATATTCATGGCTGCGCGTGATCCCTATTGTAATCATTATTGGCGGGAACGCGGAACACAGAAAGACATGAGACGGAGCACTGTTCGCTCCGCACAGACGACTGTCTCGACCGCGGCCCCCGCTTTTTGGCTCGTTGTCAGCTCTGTGCGGTCAGGCGCCGAGCTGCGGGTTGATCTTGATGCAGGCATCGACCAGACCCTTCACGGATTCGATCGACTTCATGAGCATCGAGCGTTCCGCGGAGTTGAGGTCGATTTCGACCACGCGCTCCGTGCCGCCCTCGCCGATGATCGTCGGCACGCCGACGTAAAGTCCTTTAACACCGTACTCCCCGTTGAGGTACGCGGCGCATGGCAGCACGCGCTTCTTATCCTTGAGGAAGCTCTCGGCCATCGCGATGGCGGAAGCCGCCGGCGCGTAGTAAGCCGATCCGGTTTTCAGCAGTGCGACGATCTCACCACCCCCCTTACGGGTACGGTCGACGATCTGGTCCAGCCGCTCCTGGCGGATCCAACCCATCTTCACGAGATCGGGCAGCGGGATACCACCGACGGACGAGTAGCGGACGAGCGGAACCATGTCGTCGCCGTGGCCGCCCAGAACGAACGCAGAAACATCTTCCACGGAGACGTGGAATTCTTCGGCCAGGAAATGGCGGAAACGGGCCGTATCGAGAACGCCGGCCATGCCGACGACCATGTTGCGCGGCAGACCCGAAGCCTTTTGGAGCGCCCATACCATGGCATCGAGCGGGTTGGTGATGCAGATCACGAACGCGTTGGGGGCATATTTGCGGATGCCCGCGCCCACCTGTTCCATGACTTTCAGGTTGATCCCAATCAGATCATCGCGGCTCATGCCCGGCTTGCGCGGCACGCCCGCCGTCACGATGCAAACGCTCGCCCCCTCGATGTCGGCGTACGCGTTGGTGCCCTTGAGCGTGCAATCGAAGCCTTCGACCGCCCCCGACTGACCGATATCCAGCGCCTTGCCCTGCGGTACGCCCTCGGCGATATCGAAAATCACGACGTCCCCAAGCTCCTTGAGGCCGATCAGGTGCGCAAGCGTGCCACCGATCATTCCGCCGCCGATCAACGCGATCTTCGTCCGCGCCATTAGACTATTCTCCCTGATGGCTGAGGCCCTTTACCGGACCTTGTGCTGATTAAGGTGGTGGAGGTGGGGTTCCTCCCAATGAGTGCGGCCGGCCCTCCCCCGGCATGAAGAAATATTGGCTTTGGTAGGACGAAACGGGAAGGGGCTCAAGCCCGTCCGCATTCGAAGTGCGCGCATTCGACCAAAGCACTCCGACGAGGTTCAAGAGCGGACACGGAACGAGTCGACGGTCTGGAAACCGCACGTTAGCCGCCCGTCGGCCCTTGGAGTACGCTGCGCGCCAGATAGGCCTCGCTCCGCATCTCCATGAGACGGGAAGCAGTCCGCTCGAAAAGTGCTGCGCCGTCTCCTTCCGGATAGAGGAGGGCGGGCTCTGCTTCGGCAGAAACGATCAGACAATTGCGGTGATCATAGAGTGTATCGATAAGGTGTATGAGCCGCCGCGCCGCGTTCCGCCGCTCGGGTGTCAGAACCGGAACGCAGTCGAGCACGATCGTATGGTAGGCGTGCGCAATATGGAGATAGTCGAGCGCACCGAGCGGGGCTTCGCAGAGGTCCGCAAAACTGAAGCGCGCTACACCCATGGCCGCGAGCGGCACCCGCACCTTCCGGCCCTTCACGTCGAGCTCCGCAGGCTCGGCCGGTTGCTGGCCGGTGAGCCGCCGCCAATGGTCGTCGAGTCCCGCCTCCGCCTTGGAATCGCAGGGACTGAAGTAGAGTTGCCGGCCCGAGAGCTTGTCGAGTCGGAAATCCTTGGCCGACTTCAGCTCCACGACATCCATGCGCTCCTTGAGCAAATCGATGAAGGGTACGAAAAGTTGCCGATTGAGCCCATTCCAATAGAGGCGATCCGGTGGCGCATTCGAGGTTGCGACCACGACCACGTCGCGTGCGAAGAGCGCTTTGAACAACCGGGCGAGGATCATCGCGTCGGCGATGTCGGTGATAGTAAGTTCATCGAAACAAAGGAGACGGGTTTCGGCAGCGATCTCACCTGCAACGAACGGAATCGGATCGCCGTCCGTTGTCGCCCGACCCCGCTGAATGCGATCATGCACCTCGCTCATGAACTCGTGAAAGTGGAGGCGACGCTTGGGGCTGAACGCAACGGCGTCGAAGAAGAGGTCCATCAGCATCGTCTTGCCACGACCGACCGCGCCGTAGAGATAGATCCCGCGCGGCGGCGTCCGCCGCGACCGGAAGAAGGAGGATAGCAGTCCCCCGTTCCCCGTGGAGCCCCAGACCTTCAGGGAATGCGCGAGAGCGTCGAGGCTCTGCGCAGCCTCCCTCTGTGCCGCGTCCGCTTCGATGACGCCAAGCCCCAGCTGCCGCTCGTAGAGTTCGAGAACTGAATCCCTCATTGCTGCCCCAGCCGATACGTGTCGCGAAGGAAACTGCCAGAATCGCGTTTGGTGTGCGATGCCGTCGATGCAGCCACGTCAGCGCAGCCGGAAAGATGCTGCGCGTTTCGCGCAACACTGCCCGGCAATTTTTGCGCCGCAACAAGAATAAACACCAAATAGAGGCAACTAGGGTGACAAAACACCGTACTTTCGGCCACTTATTTGGCGCATTGTGCAATGCAAAATAATTCCTATATCGGGTCAGGCACTCTCCTCACGGCGAGGGCCTAGCCGCGTGACCGTCGTGCGAAACGCACGCCCTGGGTCATAGCTCGGTCCGCGGCTGAGATTGGAGGGTCAGAAATGAGCGAACATCTTCACCCCAACGGCATCGTGCGAAAGCTCTGGCCGCAGGAGCAGAGCTTGTTTCGCGACCACTTGCTGCGTCTCGACAAGACCAGCCGCACCATGCGTTTTGCCCACGGCGTTTCGGACTCCTTCATTGAGGACTACGCGCGCCACATGTCGGAAGCGGGCTCAACGGTCTTTGCCTACATCGAAGACGGCGAGGTTCGCGCCGCAGCCGAACTGAAGAAGCTTGGCGAAGTCTGGGGCCGCGAGGCGGAGGCCGCCTTCTCGGTCGAGACAGCCTATCAAGAGCAGGGCCTCGGCAGCGAGATGATGGGCCGCGTAATCCGCGCAGCGCGCAACCGTGGTGTTCACCGGCTCTACATGAGCTGTCTCGCGTCGAACGCGAAAATGCAGGCCATCGCTCGCAAGCATGACGCCGATCTGCGGTTCGAGCTGGGCGAGGTCGTGGGCGAGATCGTCCCTCAGGAACCGAACTACTTCTCGATCCTGGCGGAAGCGGTCGACGATCGCGTCGGGTTCATGATGGCCGTGCTCGAGCTGCAGCGACGCATCGTCAAAGCGGCCTGAGAACATCCAGAAGGCGCTCCGTATTCCCGTGCGCGTCGCTTTTCGCGACGCGTGGAACCCATTTTTGAGTCCTGACTTTGCGCAATTGAGCTGACACGGAGTCGAGAGCGACGCTCTAGAGGCTTAGAAAGTCGACGAAATTGTTGAATTCACGCAACACTTTCCCCTGAATGAGAACAAATCGTCGAGCTGAATCCACTTTGCATGTCAACAAAATGATCGAACTTGCTCATGATTTTTTTGTTTCCGAAATGATTCGGACTCTAGAGGGAGAGAACTACTATGGCTAAGACTGCTGTGAAGAAGGCCCCGGCTCGCAAGGCAAAGAAGCCGGCTGCTCGTAAGGCTGCGAAGCCCGCCGCTCGCAAGGCTGCGAAGCCTGCTGCGCGCAAGCCGGCTGCTCGCAAGACCGCTGCTAAGAAGCGGAAGGCCGCGTAACTCGCGGATCGCTGGACCCGCTCCTGTCTGGGCAACAGGCGCGGTGTCGGCGGCCTTAAGAGTACGTTCCAACTTGAAGACCGGTGGCAGCGAGACGCGCCATCGGTCTTGTCATTTCTGGGAACCGAAAACTGGCAAAAAAACGGAAATCCAATTAGTCGTTTTCGGGCAGATGACTGACGGCTTCGACATTATGGCCGTCCGGATCAATCACAAAAGCCCCGTAATAATTCGCATGATAATGCGGCCGAAGGCCTGGGGGGCCATTGTCCTTTGCACCCGCCAAAAGGGCATTCTCGTAGAACGCACGCACTTGCGCCCGGTCCGTTGCGGCAAATGCAACGTGCAAGCGGCCGGTAAATGGCTTTCCGGTTCCAATCCAGAACTGAGGGCGGGTCGCGCCGAATCCCGCGTAGCCCGCTGGACCGCCTTCATCGGACAGATCCATGTTGATCAGCAGCTGGATTCCGAGAGGCGCCAGAATGGCCTCGTAAAAGGTCTTGGAACGTTCAAAGTCGGAGACGGGCAATCCAATATGGTCGAGCATAGGAAACTCTCTCCTTCTCACGCGCAGCTATAACGACCCTCACCAAGGCTCATCGAACATCCGACAGCAGACGTAACGTCGGACGTCGAGCCCTACACCCGCCGCTGCACCATGAGCTTCTTGAGCTCGGCAATCGCCTTCGCCGGGCTGAGTCCCTTCGGACACGCCTTCGCGCAGTTCAGGATCGTATGGCAGCGATAGAGACGGAAGGGATCCTCGAGATTGTCGAGACGCTCGCCGGTCGCCTCGTCACGGCTGTCGATGACCCAGCGGTAGGCTTGCAACAGGGCCGCAGGGCCAAGATAGCGATCCGAGTTCCACCAATAGCTCGGGCAGGACGTCGAGCAACAGGCGCAGAGAATGCACTCGTAAAGCCCGTCGAGCTTCTCGCGGTCTTCACGCGATTGTTTCCATTCCTTGGGCGGCGCGGCGGTATCCGTCTTGAGCCAAGGCTCGATCGAGCGATGCTGCGCATAGAAATTCGTGAGATCCGGCACCAGGTCCTTGACCACTTTCATGTGCGGAAGCGGATAGACCTTGATCGGCCCCTTGACCTCTTCGAGCCCCTTGAGACAGGCCAGATCGTTGGTGCCGTCGATGTTCATGGCGCACGACCCGCAGATCCCCTCGCGGCACGAGCGCCGGAAAGTCAGGGTCGGATCGATCTCGTTTTTGATCTTGATGAGAGCGTCGAGCACCATCGGCCCGCACTGCTCCTCGTTCACCCAGTAAGTGTCGAGCCGCGGGTTCTCAGCGTCGTCCGGGTTCCAACGATAGATCCGAAATTCCCGCCACCGCCCCTTGATGTCCGGGGCATTCCACGTCTTGCCCTGCTGAATTCTGGAATTCTTGGGAAGCGTGAGTTGAACCATGGGGAACCGGCCTCGCGAGGGGAAAAGGCAAAAAATCGTGCCTCATCTCTCATGAAACCGCAGGCCGGGCGCTGTCAATGTTTACCCTGACGCGGCCCGTGCGATGTGCGCTTTTGACTTGCCGGAACACAAGGCGAATCAACGCGAACCACCAATTTGCCGGCCTTGGATTGTAGCATCAACGACCCCTGATCATCAGCTTACATTCAAAAAAATCATCAAAACTCAAAAATCACAATTACATAAGCGTTTTCAATTTAGTACACTGTCATAAATCCACAGCGTCCAATCGCTAGAACGAAGGCGCCGGCGCACCTGTGCCGGGAGCAACGCGCAGGCGGAGGGCCGCGCTCGTTGCATCGTCCACGAGACAATGGAGATTTAGCGTGAACACCAAGTTCATCGCCTACACGACGGCCACCGCCGTCGGCATGGCCGCGTTCGCCTGTGCGGCATTGGCGCGCGACCAAGTCAAGGTTGCAGGGTCCTCGACGGTTCTGCCCTACGCCAACATCGTTGCCGAGCAGTTCGGCAAGACGTTCGGCAACCTCAAGACCCCGATCATCGAGTCGGGCGGTTCGGGCGCCGGCATCAAGCAGTTCTGCGCCGGCGTGGGCGAGGACAAGATCGACGTTGCCAACTCCTCGCGCAAGATCAAGGACACTGAAATTGCCGACTGCGCCAAGAACGGCGTAACCGACATCGTCGAAGTGAAGTTCGGCTACGACGGCATCGTGTTCGCTGTCGACGCTGGCGCCGGCGAGTGGAAGCTCGAGCCCAAGGACATCTACCTGGCTCTTGCTGCCGAAGTTCCGAAGGACGGCGCTCTCGTTGCCAATGCCGCCAAGACCTGGAAAGACGTGAACCCGAGCCTCCCCGAGTGGCCGATCGTCGCCTTCATCCCTGGCGAGAAGCACGGCACCCGCGAAGTCTTCGAAGAGAAGATCATGCACGCGGGCTGCAAGGCCACCGGCGGCGACAAGCTCCAGCTTGCCAAGGCTGAGGGCAAGGATGAGGCCGACAAAAAGAAGAACGCCGACAAGGCTTGCAACAAAGTTCGCAAGGACGGCGCCGCTGTCGACATCGACGGCGACTACACCGAGACGCTGGCTCGCATCGAGTCGAACAAGCAGGGCGTCGGCGTGTTCGGTCTCTCGTTCTACGAGAACAACAAGGACAAGCTGAAGGTCGCCACCATCAGCGGCGTCGAGCCCTCGCTCGAGACCGTTGCCTCCGGCAAGTACCCGGTTTCGCGCCCGCTCTTCTTCTACGTCAAGAAGGCGCACCTCGGTGTGATCCCCGGCCTCAAGGAGTACGTGGACTTCTTCACCAGCGACAAGGTTCTCTCGGCTGACGGCCCGCTCGTCGAGTACGGCCTCGTGCCGCTCCCCGACGCTGAGCGCCAGGAAGTCCAGGAGCTCGTAAAGGCCGGCAAGACGCTGGCAACCGCTGCGAAGTAATTTGACTGCTTCGCCTTTGATGCTCTGACTGTTTGATTGCCAAAGGAGTTAGAGGAGGGGGAGCCCGGCCACGACCAGCCGCTCTCCCTCCTCGTTGTTTCGAGACTGATTGAGCTGCCCGAAGTCCCGTCCAGCTGGCGGATCGAGCGGACACATATTGCGAACGAGGAACGTACCCCCGTGTCGACAGCCCTATTGCTTCTGATCGTGATCGCCCTCGGCGTTGTCGGATGGTTTCTTGGCAACTGGCGCGCCCGCGCATCCGTTGCAGGCAAAACGTCCGCCTTGCATTCCCGCCCCGGCTACTATGGCGCCTACGTCCTCCTCTGGACGACGCTTCCAGCCTTCTTTCTCATTGTCGCCTGGTCGGCGATCTCACCAACGGTCATCTCGTCGCTCGTCAACGCGAAACTGCCCGAGAACATCCTGAACGGTCCGGCCCAGGCACGCACGCTGACGATGTCCACCGTCAATCTGGTTGAAAAAGGTCTCGCAATGCTCTCTCCCGAAGAGCTTGAGAAGACCGCCGATCCATCGGTCGACGTTAAGGCTCTGCTGCTCAGCAAAGGCGTCCCCCTCGCCGTCAATCCCGAGCCTTTCGCCGTCGAAGCGGCCAGATACCAGCTGACCCTGAAGAATTCGAGCCGGCTTCTCCTCACGCTTTCGTCCATCGGATTGGCCATTCTCGGCTTGGCCTTTGGCCTCGTCCAGGTAGGCCCCAAGCTCCGCTCTCGCAACGCCGTCGAAACCGTCGCTCTGGCAGGCCTCCTCGGCTGCTCGATGGTTGCGATCCTGACCACGCTCGGCATCGTGCTCTCGATGCTCTTCGAGAGCATCCACTTCTTCAGCATCGTCCCGATTTCCGAATTCCTCTTCGGCACCGTGTGGGATCCGCGCTTCTCGTCGGCCGGGTCCAGCGGCAACGCGGGCGGCTCGTTCGGCTTGCTCCCGCTGCTATGGGGCACGCTCTACATCTCCCTCGTCGCACTGCTTGTCGCGGTTCCCGTGGGCCTCTTCAGCGCCGTCTACATGTCGGAGTATGCATCGCGAGCCGTCCGCATGACGGCCAAGCCGTTGCTTGAAATATTGGCCGGCATTCCGACCATCGTGTACGGCTTCTTCGCGCTCATTACCTTCGGCCCGCTCCTGCGCGATCTCGGTGCGCATATCGGTCTCTCGATCTCGGCGACGAGCGTGCTCACCGCCGGCCTGATCATGGGCGTCATGCTGATCCCGTTCGTGTCGTCTCTGTCGGACGACATCATCAACGCGGTTCCGCAGTCCCTGCGTGAAGGCTCCTACGGCCTCGGCGCGACGCAGTCGGAAACCATCAAGCGCGTTATTCTTCCGGCCGCTTTGCCCGGCATCGTCGGTGCCATCCTTCTCGCAGCCTCGCGCGCCATCGGCGAAACGATGATCGTCGTGCTCGCCGCAGGCATCGCACCGAACCTCACGTTGAACCCGTTCGAGCCCGTGACCACGATCACCGTCAAGATCGTGAGCCAGCTGACCGGCGACCTCGAGTTCAACTCGCCGCAGACGCTCGTCGCGTTCGCGCTCGGCCTCACACTCTTCGTCTTCACGCTCGCCCTCAACATTTACGCGCTCTACATCGTGCGCAAATATCGGGAGCAATACGAATAATGACGGTGGAATCAGCTCCAATGGCAACCGAAACACTTGCCGCTCCTCGATCGAAGGAAAGCGCCAAGAAGCTCATCGCCAAACGCTATGCTGCCGAGCGCCGCTTCCGCGCCTACGGCATCGCAGCAATCCTGTTCGGCTTGGCGTTCCTTGTCGCGCTCTTCTCGACGATCTTTGTGCGCGGCTACACCGCCTTCCTGCAGTCGGCCTTCACGCTGCCTGTGCATCTGGACCCGAGCGCCTTCGGATCGTCGACGCCGCCATCGCAGAGCGATATCCAGATGGCGGACTACACCAAGCTCGCCAACCGCGCGCTCTTCCAGGCTCTGGGCGTCGATCCGGCCAATAAGGCCGAAGCCAAGGCCGCCGGCGCGCTGCTCTCGCAGAACGCCGACACACAGATCCGCCGCGCGGTGGAGTCAGATCCGTCGCTGATCGGCAAAACGGTAGACTTCAACCTTCTGGCCCACGGCAACGTCGATACCTTGATGAAGGGCCATTTCGACCGCACGGTTCCGGAGAACCGCCGACAGCTCTCGGACAAGCAGCTCGGCTGGCTCGACAAGGCAGCCGAACAGGGCTTCCTGTCCAAGCACTTCAACACCGGGCTCTTCACGTATGGGGCATCAAGCAAGCCCGAGACCGCCGGCGTTGGCGTCGCACTCGTCGGCTCGCTCTACATGATGCTGATTGTGCTGCTGGTGGCGGTCCCGCTTGGCGTCGCAGCGGCGGTCTACCTCGAGGAGTTCGCCCCCAAGAACCTGCTGACCGACACCATCGAGGTCAACATCAACAACCTCGCCGCCGTGCCGTCCATCGTGTTCGGTCTGCTCGGCCTCGCGATCTTCATCAACTTCATGGGTATTCCGCGCTCGGCCGCCCTCGTCGGCGGTCTCGTGCTCGCGCTCATGACATTGCCCACGATCATCATCGCCACGCGCGCGGCTGTCGCCGCCGTTCCACCATCCATCCGCGAAGCGGCACTCGGCGTCGGCGCCTCGAAGATGCAATCGATTACCCACCATGTGCTTCCTCTGGCCGTCCCGGGCATCTTGACCGGAACCATCATCGGCCTGGCCAAAGCACTGGGCGAGACGGCACCGCTGCTGATGATCGGCATGGTTGCTTTCGTCGTCGACTTTCCGAAGACCCCCTTCGATTCGGCAACGGCGCTCCCGGTGCAGATCTATATGTGGGCGACGGCCGCGGAACGCGGCTTCGTCGAGCGCACGGCTGGCGCAACGCTGATCCTCCTCGCCTTCCTCGTGTGCATGAACGTCACCGCCGTCATTCTCCGCCGCCGCTACGAGCGCCGTTGGTAGAACCAGTCACTTTCTGGAGTGAACAATGCTGAACGTAACGACACCCGAACTTGAGCGCCCGGCCCACATCGGCAGTGCATCCGATACCAAGGTCGTCGCGAAGGACGTCAACGTCTACTACGGCGAGAAACACGCGCTGCATAACGTGTCGGTCAACATCCCTGACCGCGGCGTCATGGCGTTCATCGGACCGTCCGGCTGCGGAAAATCCACCTTCCTGCGCTGCATCAATCGCATGAACGACACGATCCCGATCTGCCGCGTCACAGGCAAGATCACCATCGATGGCGAGGACATCTATGATCCGTCTCTCGACGTCGTGCAGCTCCGGGCGCGCGTCGGCATGGTGTTCCAGAAGCCCAACCCGTTTCCCAAGTCGATCTATGAGAACGTCGCCTACGGCCCCCGCATCCATGGGCTCGCCGGCTCCAAGGCCGAACTTGATCAGATCGTGCAGAGCAGCCTCGAAAGGGCGGCTCTGTGGAAGGAAGTGAAGGATCGCCTGAACGATCCGGGCACGGGTCTCTCCGGTGGCCAGCAGCAGCGCCTTTGCATCGCTCGCGCCGTTGCGGTGAGCCCTGAAGTCATTCTGATGGACGAACCCTGCTCGGCTCTCGACCCGATCGCCACCGCCAAGGTCGAAGAGTTGATCGACGAGCTGAAGAAAAACTTCTGCATCATCATCGTCACGCACTCGATGCAGCAGGCCGCCCGCGTATCGCAGCGCACCGCCTTCTTCCACCTCGGCGTCCTTGTCGAGGAAGGCGCGACCAACGACATTTTCACCAACCCCACGGATCAGCGCACGCAGGACTACATCACAGGCCGATTTGGCTGAACCTCTGCCCCAGAGAGGGTGACGCCCGATGACGACCGCCAAGAAATCACTGCTGGCCGGCTTCATGCCCTGGTTCGGCGGACAACCGTCCACCGGCGGCACAACCGAGATCGCCAGGCCCAAAGGAGAGCCTATGAACGAGCATATCGTTAAATCCTACGAAGAAGAGTTTGCCCTCCTGGATAGGAAGATTGCCCAGATGGGCGGCTTGGCCGAGCATATCCTCGGTCAGTCGTTCGACGCCCTCGAGCGCCGCGACCCGCAGCTCGCCGAGCAAGTCGTAAAAGCCGACAAGCAGATCGACCAGCTCGAACGCGACATCGAGGAGCAGGTGATCTCCATGATCGCCCGCCGTCAGCCGCTCGCCAACGACCTCCGCCACGTGATGGCCGCGCTACGCATCACGGGCGATCTGGAGCGCATCGGCGATCTTGCCAAGAACATCGCCAAGCGCGCCCTCGCCATTGCCCATGAATCGCACCCCAAGCCCCTGATGACGGGTCTGCGTCACATGGGCGAGCTGGCGCTCTCACAGCTCAAGGACGTTCTCGACGCATACGCGGCGCGCAACGCCGATCGCGCGCTCTCCGTCTGGCGCGAGGACGAGAACATCGACTCCATGTACAATTCTCTGTTCCGCGAGCTGCTCACGTACATGATGGAAGACCCGCGCAACATCGGTCTCTCCACCCATCTCCTCTTTGGCGCCAAAAACATCGAACGCGTCGGCGACCATACGACCAATATCGCCGAAACGATCCACTTCCTCGTGAAGGGCACGAACATCACGGACGATCGCCCTAAGAGCGACGAAACCAGCTCGACCCTTTTCTCGAAGGACTAAGCACAACCAAGATCCCGCCGGGCACAACCGGTTCGGCGGGATCCAAGACTTCACTCTGAATCGGAAATGAGCGACTGAACATGACGGCGAAAATTCTTCTGATCGAGGACGAGGCCCCTCTCGCTGAGATGCTCCGCTACAATCTCGAAGCGGAAGGATTCCGTGTGGCTCATGCCGAGAACGGAGAAGAAGCGGAGATCCTCGTCGCCGAGGAGAAACCCGATCTGCTCGTCCTGGACTGGATGCTCCCGGGAGTCTCCGGCATCGAGATCTGCCGGCGCATGCGGGCACGCATGGAAACCAAATCCATTCCGATCGTCATGCTCACGGCCCGCGGCGAGGAAGGCGATCGCATTCGCGGCCTTTCGACCGGCGCCGATGACTACGTCGTGAAGCCGTTCTCGCTTCCCGAGCTGATGGCCCGCGTTAAGGCGATCCTGCGCCGAGCGTCCCCCGACCGAATGGCCGACGTCCTCCGCTTCGCCGACATCGAGCTCGACCGTCCGGCCCACAAGGTGACGCGCGGCCTCCGCGAGGTCCACCTCGGCCCGACCGAGTTCCGCCTCCTCGAATTCCTTATGGAGAGCCCGGGCCGCGTCCTGTCGCGGTCGCAGCTGCTCGACGGTGTTTGGGGGCGCGACGCTTACGTCGACGAGCGCACGGTCGACGTCCACGTCGGCCGGCTGCGCAAGGCCCTCATTCGCGGCAAGGAACGCGACCCGATCCGTACGGTGCGTGGCTCCGGCTATGTCTTCGGCGAGCGCAGCGGAAACTAACCGCTGCGTCCCGACCGCCGCCGCGTGCCGCGCCTACTGCACGACACGCCTCGGCCGCACTCGCGACAAAAACTGCGCTTACTGAAGACCTGGATCACGAGATGCCGGGGGTTGATCGGCTTTTTCGCGTATTGGGCTCGGAGAGAAGCCGTTAGAGCTTCCGCCGAACCTCTAAGACAGGTCGACACCCATGGTGTACGCGCCGGATTCGGGGCGTTCGCGCAATCCTTTTGTACGCTCGTTCAAGCTCGGGCTTCTGCCAGATGCTTCCGGCGGCGTAGAGGACTACACGCCTCCTCGCGACATCAAAAAGCTCGTCCTCATCATAGGACTGGGCACGCTCTCCTGGGTCGCCACCTATGTCGGCATGCTGGAGCTGATCCAGGCCAACATGGGCGATCTGCCGCTGATCCATAAGCTGATCATCGGTTTCTCCGTCGCAATGCTGATGACGATGATCATCTGGCTTCTGGACCAGATGTTCGCACCCGTCGGCGCCGCCACGCGCCTCGCCTATATCGCGGGCTACATCTTTCTGAGCGTCATCTCCGTCGGCTTCGGCTTCGGCTTCTATTGGAAGGTCCTGGAAAGCCGGGGAGAAAGCTCCCGCTCCGCCGAATCCGCCGTCACCGCTGTCCAGAGCTCGCTCAATGCTGCCTCTACGCGCCTCGAGCAACTGAACGCAACGCTGCTGCAGCTTGCCACGCTGTCCCGGTCCAAGGCCGAGACAGAGCGCACAAAAGGCACCTCCTGCCCTAACAGCAAGCCCGGTGACGGCCCGCGCCGGCGCATGCGCGACGAGGACGCTGCGCGCTTCTCATTTGCATCCGAATTTGTGGCCGGCCGCGTGACTGCGGTGAAAGCCGACATGGCAGCACTCGACGGCGACCTGGCCAAGATCGCAGGCGCAGACCCATCGATCATAGATCCCAAGTCCGGCACGCGGAACGAATTCATGAAGGCGCTCGGCCGCAAGCTGGACATGACCGTGTCGAGCTTCAATGCGCTGCGCACCGATCCGCAACTGAAGCAGATGCGCCAGGATCTCTCCGAGCGCGCCGACCGCACGACCTTCGGCGACTCCAAGGCCGGAGGCGGCGGGTTCGTCTGCCCCGATGCCGAACTGACCCAGGCTCTACGTGGCGCCGTACGCGCCCTCGGCGAGCTGCCGGTGCTCGAAAAACCGACCATTGCCGCCGTCGAAGGATCGGAAGCGACCATCGAAGCCTTCCGCCGTCTCACGGCGACGTTCTATGGCCTGCTGGCGTTCCAGTTGCCGCCGTCTGCCGACGAGCTACGCGAACTTCAAAAGAAGGCCATGCAGTCCGTCGAGGGCGGCACAGCCCCCGCGATTGCTCCCGGCGAGGGCGGCCTCTCGAAGCGGGACTACGTGCCCCTCGCCGTCGCCGTGTTCGTCGACATCTGTCTCCTGCTGGTCTCGATCGGCCGGCCGGCGCACGGACTGTCGGGGCTCATGCCCAAGATGCGCGAAGCCGAGCGCGGCCCCGTCATCGAAATTCTTTCCCGCTTCAACGACATCCACCGCGACCCGGAAGTCCGCGAAAGCTTCGAGCTGTTCCGCCATGTCGTCTTTGACGTCCATGGCGCCTACTACGTTGCCGTGCCACTCGACGCTCCGCCGCACGTGAGCCTGGAGCGGCGAGAGGAGTTGCGCGTAGAAGCCCAGCTTCTCGCCAACCTTTTCACGAGCTTCGAGAAAGACAAGATTTTCCGCCGCACGTGGACACCGTTCGCGGGAACGGTGCAAAAGAAGTTGGAACGGCAGGGATCGAAGTTTGCCGGATCGGAAGCGTTCCGCGTCTACAAGTTCCGAGACGGAGCGTGGTCTGAAATCATCCTCGGCGCCGTCATGGGTGCCGCCCGCCGCGCGGAAGCAGAAGCACATCGCCGCCGCATCGAACGCGACCTCCTCCGTTCCTCGGAACCGACCCTCGATTCGAGGGCTTCGTGGCCGGAGACAACGCGCACGTTCGAAACTCCGCGAACCGTACCGCAGCAGCCCCGAGGTGAGCCCCCGCTCCAGAAACCTATCCTGCAAACGACAGAGGAGGGAGCCCCCCTCCGCAAACCCTATCAGGCCAAACCGCAGCACTCGGACGTCTTCGGGCCTTATGCCAGAAGCGCCGAGGCGGAGCTGGCGTCGGCCTTCCCCGAAAGCGATGACAACGATCGCGCGAGCGCAACCAACTCCAACACAGCTCCACATCGCCGACCTGCGAAACCGGACACAGAGACAGCCCCACCGCGGGTGGACGTCATTCTTAAACGCGAGACGGCGACGGTCTCCGTGCCGGTCGAAGCTGCACGGGATCAGGAGGGATTGATCGGCCGAATCGGCCACGCGCTGACCGAGATCGATCCAAGAGCCGAAATAAATTTTTCGCTCCCCCTTTCAATCGTTGACGAGCAAAAGTCGTCCGTCGACGGCGGGGGCCCCCCCTCTTCGGAGAATTTCGAAGTTCGCGAGTCCGTGGAAGACGTTGGCACGGGCCGATCAGAGGACTTTTCAACAGACGATGCGGCGAGAATGGCGGGTCGCCTTCGGCCCGCCGTGCGTCGCGAGTAACAGAACATGAAAGTCGATCCGCGCACGCGCTATCACTCAACACTTGCTTAACCGTCTTGGCGCCTAAATGGCCTCGACAGCACGACGGGAAGCGACGGACGCGAGTCCCCTCCCAAACAAGGAAAACAAAATGCGCTTTGGCCCAAAAGCTCGCATGAACGTCACCACCACGGAGGAGAAGGAAGCTCGGCTGAAGGACTACATTAGACAGCACATTCAGCGCGCTGCAGGCGCGCCAGCCGGCCAGACTGTCTACCGCCTTCTCGCACTGTCCGCGGAGAGCCCCGTCGCCCGAGCCCTCCAGGCGCTCGCACCTGAGCTTGAGGCCGCCGGGATCCGGGTCGAATCGGTTCTGGCCCGCCGCTCCACATCAACAACCCTTGAGATTGCCGAGTGCCGGTTCGTCACCGACCACCGCCTTCTCGACGCCCACGAACAGCTCGTGCTTGATTCCACGACGGTCTGGATCGGCGACTGCATGCGCCGCGATCCTCTGAAACGCGACGTCTACGAGCTCTATTCCGACACCAGCCCGGTCACAGCCCGCCATGCGGCCCGCTCTTTCGCGCAGATCTGGCGCGCCGCAGGCCCGTCCGGAAGCCTGACCGCAGCCCGCAAATGGACGCCCCGCCAGCCGAACCTTTTCGACCCTTCGCTGATCGCGACTGGCGAGCAGGCACCGGTCCCCGCCGTGCTCCGCCACTAGCGCCTTAAAAGCTTCCTGACTTGCCAGCGCGCCGCCCCCACAACAGGGCGGCGCGCTTGTGTTTTTTGCCCACAGTGAACCATCGGCATTCGGCGGAATTTGCCGGCAAATTTTTGCTTGCCGCCAACGTTTGATCATTCGTGTCTGATGGGCTCACGTCTCCAGCCCGCCCGATGTTATTGTCGGCATACGAATTTTATCCTCGAGACAACCAATTTCCGCAGTCGAAGGTGATCGGCGATGCCCTGCCTCAGAAGTATTCTTTTCGGTCTTTTCCTCTTCTCGTTCTTCGGTGTCGCGAGCGCCCAGGAGCGGCCCTTCGCCCACAAGGGCATTGCCAAGGACGCCGAACGCTATGAGACGTACCTCAAGGACACCTGGCAGGCTGACGGCCGCAAATCCGGCGACCTGAGGCTCGCCGCCGAACGGCAATTAGGCCCTGACCCGCGCGCCGCCTCGCGCACTTACGCCATTGCCGTCGCGACCGACGACAAGAGCCCGGAAAACTGGCTCGGCCTCGCCAAGGCGCTCCTTGCCATCAAGCCGGACCCGAACAAGTCCGAAAACTACGATCTCCCGGTCAATGCGTCCGGCGCCGCCTACCGTGCCTACAAGCTCTCGAATGACCAGGCCTTCAAGGCACGCGCGCTCGCGGTCCTCGGTGACGCGATGCAGCGCCGCTCCTACTGGCGCCCGGCCATCGAAGCGCTGAAATCGAGCCTGTCGTTGGTCGAAGCGGCCGATGTCCGCGAAGCCTACGAGAAGGTCCGCGCCGAGCACGGCTTCCGCATGACGGATTACTCGACGGATGGCGATTCCGCTTCGCCCCGCATTTGCATCCAGTTCTCCGAGAACCTCTCGCGTGGCCAGATCGACTTCGCCAAGTTCGTTGCCATCAACGGCCGCGACCCGCAGTCTGTCTCTGTCGAAGGCAGCCAGCTCTGCGTCGATGGCGTCGAACACGGTCAGCGCTACGAACTGCAGCTCCGCGCCGGCTTGCCGTCCGACGTCAACGAGCAGCTCGCCAAGGCCATCACGCTGGCCGTCTATGTTCCCGACCGCAAGCCGATGGTCCACTTCACGGGCAAGAGCTACGTGCTCCCGAGCCGGGGTCAGCAGGGTATCCCCCTCGTCGCAATCAACACCAACAAGGTTGAGATCGAAGTCTATCGCATCGGAGACCGCAGTCTCGCCAATGCCGTCAACAATGGTGATCTCGATCGGCAGCTTCAGGGCTATCAGCTCGGCGAGCTCAAGAGCCGCACAGGCAGCCTCGTCTATAAGGGCGAGCTTGAAGTCCCGAGCAAGCTCAACGCCGAGATCACGGCTGCCTTCCCTGTAAGCGAAGCGATTGGTGAACTGAAGCCGGGCGCCTACGCGATGATCGCGCGTCCCGCGGAAGCATCCGAGCAGGACAGCTGGCGCGAGCAGGCCACGCAGTGGTTCATCGTCTCGGACTTGGGCCTCACGGCGTTCTCAGGCGACGACGGCATCCATGCCTTCGTCCGCTCGCTGGCCAGCGCCAGCCCCGTCGGTGACGTCAACGTTCGCCTAGTCGCCCGTAACAACGAGGTGCTCGCGACCGTCACGGCCGACAAGAATGGCTATGTCCGCTTCGAGCCGGGCCAGTCGAAGGGTGAAGGCGGCAATGCGCCTGCCATCCTCGTCGCGGAGAATGCCACTGGCGAATATGCCTTCCTCGATCTCTCGTCCAACGCCTTCGACCTTTCCGACCGCGGCGTGAAAGGCCGCGACGCGCCCGGCCCACTTGACGGATATCTCTACACCGAACGCGGCGTCTACCGTCCCGGCGAGGAAGTGAACGTTACCGCCCTCGTGCGCGACAACACCGGCGCCGCAGCGACGCTACCCGTTACCGTCATCATCGTGCGTCCCGACGGCGTCGAGCACGGCCGCTACGCGCTGGCCGACAACGAGCTCGGCGGCCGTTCGCTCCGGCTCACGCTCGGCGGCGGCGCTATGACCGGGACGTGGCGTGCCAAGTTGCACGCTGATCCCAATGCCGATGCCATTACGCAAATCTCGTTCCTCGTCGAGGACTACGTTCCCGAGCGTCTCGACCTGACGCTTGCGGAAGGAACAGGCAGGCTCGCTCCGGAGGAGACGAAGACCATCGACGTCACGGGCCGCTTCCTCTATGGCCCGCCCGCTGCGGACATGGCGATCGAGGGCGACATCATTGTGAAGCCGGCGTCCAACGATCTCGACGGCTACGCAGGCTACCGCTTCGGCGAGGCCGACGAGACCGTAAGCCCGGTTCGCCAGCCCCTCGAGAATCTGCCTCTTACCGACGAGCAAGGCAAAGCCGCACTCGCGGTAGCGCTCCCGGCCGTCACCAAGACCGCCAAGCCGCTCGAGGCCAATGTGATCGTGCGCCTTCGTGAAGCCGGCGGCCGTACGATCGAGCGCTCCATCACCCTTCCCGTGAGCCTCGACGAGCCCAAGATCGGCATCAAGCCGCTGTTCTCCACCACCGCACTGGGCGAAGGCGAGAAGGCGAACTTCGAAGTCGTGCTGCTCGATAGCGACGGCAAGCCAGCGGCGGCCAATCTCAATTGGAACCTCGTCCGCCTCGACAGCTCGTGGCAGTGGTACCGCCGCGAAGGCAGCTGGACGTACGAGAGCCAAACCATCTCCCGCAAGGTTGCGGACGGCACCATTGCAACAAATGGCACGGCACCGGCCTCGATTTCAGCGAACGTCGACTACGGCCGCTACCGCCTCGAGGTTAGCTCGGCCGACACGGGCGGCACGCTTTCGAGTGTTGTCTTCAACGCGGGCTGGTACACGAGCGGTGAAACCGCAGACAGCCCCGAGATATTGGACGTCGCGCTGGACAAGGCCGCGTATCAGCCAGGCGAGACGGCCAAGCTCCGCATCGCCTCCAAGCAGGGCGGTAAGGCGCTTATAACCGTGCTGGGCCGCGGCCTGCTCTCCACCCAGGAAGTCGAGCTTCCGAAAGGCGGCGGCGACATCGACATCAAGGTCGGCGACGACTGGGGTCCCGGCGCATACGCGACCGCGCTGCTCTATCGCCCGATGGACGAAGCGGCGAAGCGTATGCCGAGTCGCGCCATCGGCGTTCGCTGGATCGGTGTCGATCAGTCGAAGCGTACCCTCAAGGTGAGCGTGGCGACGGAAGCCAAGATCAAAGGCGCTTCGGAGCTTACCATCCCGGTCAAGGTGGAGGGTCTGGAACCCGGTGAAGAGGCCCGTGTTACGGTTGCAGCTGTCGACGTCGGCATCCTGAACCTCACCCGTTATCAGGTGCCCGCCCCGGAAGCACACTTCTACGCGCAGCGCAAACTTGCGATCGAACTGCGCGACTTCTACGGCCGCCTCATTGACGGCATGCGCGCCGAACGCGGCAAGCTGCGCTCGGGTGGTGACGGTATGGATGGCGGCGGACTGCAGGGCAGCCCGCCCGTCGAAGAAACCGTCTCGTACTACTCGGGCATCGTCACCGTCGGCGCCGACGGAACGGCCCAGGTCAGCTTCGCGGTTCCGAGCTTCAATGGCAGCGTACGTGTCATGGCCGTGGCCTGGACGAAAACGAAGCTCGGCCACGGCACCAGCGACGTCATTGTCCGCGACGAGGTTGCGCTCACGGCTTCTGCGCCGCGTTTCCTGACGCTTGGCGACGACGCCCGGGTTGACCTGTCGCTGCACAACGTCGACGGTCCGGCAGGCACCTACAGTGCCAAGCTTGTCGACCAGACCGATACCGAGAACGTGCTTGCGGAGAAAGCCGTCGACCTCAAGAACGGCGAACGGAAATCGCAGCAGGTAAGTTTCAAGCCTGCTGACGTTGGCCTCCGCACCTATGACGTGCTCGTCTCGGGTCCGAACAACATCGCGATTTCGCGCCGCCTGACACTCGACGTGAAACCACCGGCGGGCGACATCAAGCGCACCACCGTGGCCTCGCTTTCGGCTAACGGCGGCAAGCTTGCACTCTCCAAAGACTTGCTTGCGGGCCTGATCAAGAACCGCACGCGCGTCAACCTCTCGGTTGGTCCTGCTGCAACGATGGACGTGCCCGGCCTTCTGACGGCTCTCGACCGCTATCCCTACGGATGTGCCGAGCAGACCGTCTCCCGCGCCTTGCCGCTCGTATACGCCAACGCCGTTGCCGCGCGCATCGGTATTGCCGCCGACAAGGAGTTGAAGGAGCGCGTGCAGGGCGCCATCGCCCGCGTCTTCGACATGCAGGACAGCTCAGGCGCATTCGGAAGCTGGGGACCCGGCAACACCAACCTCTGGCTAACGAGCTATGTCACGGACTTCCTGACCCGTGCACGGGAAGCGGGCTACGAGGTTCGCCAGCTTCCCTTCAACCTGGCACTCGACCGCCTGCAGAACTTCGCCCTCAACGGCGAGGACTTCAGTGAAGGCGGCGAGGAGCGGGCATACGCCCTCTACGTGCTGGCCCGCAATGGCCGGGCACCGATTGGCGAACTCCGCTACTACGTCGACACTCGTCTCGACCGCTTCACGACACCCCTTGGTAAGGCGCAGCTTGGCGCAGCCCTTGCCATGGTTGGCGACAAGGAACGCGCGGAGACCGCCTTCAAGGCCGCTCTTGAGGCCTTTACCGAGCAGGACAAACTGCGACTCGCACGCTCCGACTATGGTTCGGATATCCGTGACGGCGCAGCTCTGGTCACATTGGCCTCTGAAACGGGCATCGTGAAACCGGAGACCCCCCGCCTGGTGAACGTGGTCGCCAAGGCCTATCTTGCCCGCAACTACACCTCGACGCAGGAGCAGGCTTGGATGCTGTTGGCTGCGCACGCTCTTGGTGAACCGACGAAAGCTGCGAAGCTGGCGATCAACGGCACGCCGGTCGACGGCTCGCTGATCCGTTCGCTTTCCGCCGAAGACCTTGAGAAGGGCGTGACCGTCACCAACGGCGGAGAAGCTGCGACCGACGCGGTCGTGAGCGTCATCGGCGCGTCTCTGACGACCGAACCTGCCGCATCGAAGGGCTTCACGATCACACGCAGCTACTACACGCTCGACGGCAAGGAAGTGGACCTGGCGAGCGCAACCGGCGGCAAGAGCGAGATCGGCCAGAACGAGCGTCTGGTCGCTGTGCTCAAGATCGAGAGCGACGAAGCTGCCGGCCGCGTGCTCCTTGTTGACCGCCTGCCGGCTGGGCTCGAGATCGAGAACCCGCGTCTCGTTGACAGCGGAGACATCAAGACCCTCGACTGGCTGAAGACGACGCTGCGCCCCGAGCACACGGAGTTCCGTGACGATCGCTTCGTCGCGGCCTTCAACCTCTGGGACAACACGTCGTCGAGCAACAGCAGCAGCGACAGCGAGTCCGACGGCAACAGTTCCGACACGACAAACGACAGCGCCGACGACAGCAACACCGGCAACGCGAAAGCGCCTGCCGTCAAGGAAGCGGCCGCAACTGCAACGGTCGCCTACATCGTCCGCGCCGTCACGCCGGGAACGTTCATTCATCCGGCTGCGACGATCGAGGACATGTACCGCCCCGAGCGTTACGCTCGCTCCGGAGCCGGAACGCTTGTCGTCAAACCCAAGAGCTAGGGACTGAGGATGCACTTCTCGTTCCCCACGAAACGGCGATCCGCAGAGGCAACCCTCTCCACTCCCCCCAGTCGCGCACCGCGATGGAGATGGCCACTCTTCCCCCGTCCTCTGCGGTTCGCCGCCCTTTCGATCGCGGCGGTGGCCCTCGTGGTCGCCGCCGCGGGCCTCACTCTGGAAATCACCAAGCGCGAGATCGGTGCGCTCCCACTGGATGCGGCCGAAGCGGCGTCGGTTACAGTGCTCGATCGTGAAAACCGCCTCCTGCGGGCCTTCACGACAAAGGACGGGCGCTGGCGCTTGCCGCTGGATGTGAGCGAAGTCGACCCGCGCTACCTCGCCATGCTGATGGCTTACGAGGACAAGCGCTACTACGAGCACAGCGGCATCGACATCCTGGCGTTCATGCGCGCAGGCTACTTGCTCGCGCGGCACGGCCAGATTCTCTCCGGCGGTTCAACTCTCACCATGCAGGTCGCGCGCCTCCTCGAAGGCAAGCACGAGCGCACCGGCGCCGGCAAGCTGCGCCAGATCGCGCGCGCCCTGCAGCTCGAAGAGCAACTTTCCAAGCAGGAAATTCTGCGGCTCTATCTCCGGCTGGCGCCGTTCGGTGGCAACATCGAAGGCGTGCGCGCGGCGTCCCTTGCCTATTTTGGCAAAGAGCCGCGCCACCTCTCCGCCGGCGAAGCCGCGCTGCTCGTCGCACTGCCGCAGTCGCCGGAGCGCCGCCGCCCGGATCGCAACAGCGAGGCCGCACGCCACGCGCGCGATCGCGTCCTCGACCGTGCCGTGGAGGAGGGTGTTCTTCCGAAATCGGAAGCGGACCGTGCCAAAAACGAGCGCATTCCGAAACAGCGCCTCGAAGTGCTGAAGCTGGCTCCTCACCTTTCGGAATCCGAGGTCGCCGCACACCCTGCAAAGCTGATCCACCATCTGACCCTGGATCGCGACATCCAGGCCGCCGTCGAGAAACTCGCTGCTGAGCAGACCAAGCTGCTCGGGCCGAAACTTTCGGCCGCAGTGCTCGTCGTCGATCATGCGACCGGTGAGGTTCTGGCTCACGTCGGCTCAGCGGGCTATCTCGATAGCGATCGCCTCGGTGCGATAGACATGACGGACGCCATCCGTTCGCCGGGATCCACATTGAAGCCCTTCATCTACGGGCTTGCCTTCGAGCAAGGGATCGCGCACCCGGAAACGTTGATCGAAGACCGTCCGACGCGCTTCGGCACGTACACACCGGAGAACTTCGACGAGGACTTCCACGGCACGGTTACGATCCGCGAAGCGCTCGGCAATTCGCTCAACGTTCCTGCCGTCAAAGTGCTGGCCGCCGTCGGCCCCGGTCGCCTGCTGGGCCGCTTCCGGCGCTCCGGCATCACGCCTGCACTTCCAGCCAATGCTCAGCCGTCGCTCGCCGTCGCACTCGGCGGTCTCGGCATGACGCTGAAGGATCTCGCCGCGCTCTACGCAGGACTGGCCCGCGGCGGAGAACCGATCGCGCTCTCCTGGCTTCGCGACGAGCCGAAACCGGCAACGCATCCCAAGAAACGCCGCAAGCTGCTCTCGCCCGTCGCCTCCTGGTACGTCACCGACATCCTGAAAGGCGCTCCGCCGCCCCCGAACGTCAAAGGCGGCGCCATCGCCTACAAGACCGGCACGTCGTATGGATACCGCGACGCGTGGGCCGTGGGCTATGACGGGCGACATGTCGTTGCCGTGTGGGTCGGCCGCCCCGATGGAGCCTCGACGCCCGGTCTCATGGGCCGCCTCAGCGCCGCGCCGATTCTGTTCGACACCTTTACGCGCATTTCCGAACGTCGCACCGCCTTCCGTTCCGCGCCGTCAGGCGTCATGAAGGCCAGCGGCAGCGAGCTCCCGCAGCCTCTGAAGCGCTTCCGCGAGTCCGGAGACGATGCGATTGCGACGGGGCCCTTCCTCGATCCGCCTGTTCTGATTTCATTCCCGCCCGACCGCTCCGAGCTCGACATGGAGGAGCGCGAGGCCGAGCCGCTGATTCTCAAGGCCGAAGGCGGCGTGCTGCCGCTGACTTGGCTGATCGACGGCAATCCCGTTACGTCCGATCCGTTCCGGCGCGAGATCACCTGGCAACCGGAAGGGCGGGGCTTCTCGAAGCTCACCGTAATCGACGCAAAGGGACGCGTGGACCGCGTGACGGTGCGCCTGCGCTGACGTCACAAAAGTGCGAAACCCAGCGCCTAGAAATCGGAAAGAACGCAACCGTGTTGCTTCATTCGGCGCGAGAATGGCTCTATGCTTGGCGAGCGCAGACGGGGCGCCTTGAATAGTCGCTGGCACGGCTGAGAGGGTGAGCATCTTGCGGACTGCAACGATCGCGACGTGCATCACCCTCGGCTCGGCCGTAGTGATGCTCGCCATTGCACCGGCCGGCGCCGCCGAGAAACAAGCCGCCGCGCTTCCCTCCCTTGCGGCGAACATCTCGGAAACCTCCGTGTCCGGCATCTCGTCCGGCGCCTATATGGCCGGGCAGTTCGAGATCGCCCACTCCAAGATCGTAAAGGGCGCCGCAATCATCGCAGGCGGTCCCTACGGCTGCGCCGAGAGCGCCTTCGCCGACATGATGACGGGACCGGGACTGGCGTTCTTCAACATGTCGAAGGCCATCAACGGCTGCATGCTGAACGCGCTGGCCATGTGGGGCGTCCCCGATCCGGAGTTGCTCGCCGAAAAAACCCGCAAGCTCGCCGACGCCGGACGCATCGACCCTCTCGCGAGCCTCCTGGACGACAGGGTCTACTTCTTTTCGGGATCGAACGACCGCACGGTGGTTCCCGCTATCGTCGCGGCGGCCTACGACTTCTACAAGCGCCTCGGCGTTCCCGAGAGCAACCTCACCTATGTTTCGAACCTCCCTGCCGGACACGCGTTCGTCACCGACAGCCAGGGGCTCGCCTGCGAGAACACCGGCACGCCCTACGTCGTCAACTGCAACTACGATCAGGCCGGCAGTGTTCTGACGTGGATCTACGGGCGGATGAACCCGCGCGTGGACACACCCGCCGGACAGTTCTTGGAGTTCGACCAGACTCCGTTCTTCGCGGATATACCCAATAACGGCATGGACGACCGTGGCGTTGTCTATATTCCACCCGCCTGTGCCGAGGCTCAATCTCCGGCCAAAGCGTGCCGCGTGCATGTCGCCTTCCACGGCTGCTCCCAGAATCGGGAGAACACGGGCGAAACCTTTATTCGCGACTCCGGCTACGCCAACTGGGCCGACAACAATGGCTTCATCATTCTCTTCCCGCAGGCCGCCGCGTCTCCCGTGAACCCTCAAGGATGCTGGGACTGGTGGGGGTACACCGGACGCGACTATCTCACCCGCGAGGCCCCCCAAATTCGCATCGTCTACAAGATACTGGAACAGCTGGAAAAACCCCGTTCCTGATCGCGGTCAAACACACCGGGTCCGGCCCGTGCATGCTGCCTGTTGAGCGGACGGTCCCGATCCGTTACTTGGGACGGGACTCGACACGCTCAATGTCTTCCGGGGGAACTATGATGCAAGTCCTGACAGGGTCAGCTTGGACAACAGCACATCATCCGTCTGCGGCCCCGGCCGACAAGCGGACGAACCTGACGGACGTCACCTTTGCCCTGTTCGCCATGACGTCGCTCGCCGTGGCTATCGCGCCGACCATCATCGAGCAGGTCGCCGGCGGACCGGACTCCGACCGCGCATCGGCCAGCACATCCTCGCCGTCGACACTGGCACCTCCCGGCCGCGAGATCATGTTCGCCGGCTATG
The DNA here is from genome assembly GCF_036262015.1 of Hyphomicrobium sp. Lineage (GTDB taxonomy): Bacteria > Pseudomonadota > Alphaproteobacteria > Rhizobiales > Hyphomicrobiaceae > Hyphomicrobium_C. Next base: position 91,930 of record NZ_DATAJR010000005.1, read on the forward strand.
GTGGCGTGCCCTACACCTACCCAAGCGACGTCACGATCCGGAAGACGGGCGTGCACGATTTCACCGTCAAGGACGTGGACTGGGAAGGCAAACCCTTCGTCAATCCGATCTACTACGGCGCACGCATCGTTCGCTATGGCGGCCGCACCGGCGCCATGCTCGACTTCACGCATTCCAAGACAATTGCGAAGCTGGACGAAGAAAAGAGCTTCACCGGCACGCTCGATGGCGCGCCTGCGCCCGAACGTGCGGTCCTGCGCAACATCTTTCGCAAGCTGGAAGCCAGCCACGGCCACAACATGCTGACACTGAACGGCCTGCTGCGCCTGCCGAGCTTCAGCGTCCGCGTCCAGCCGTATGTCGGTCTCGGCGCTGGTGTTTCCCTGCCTCATTCGGAAGTCCAGCTCGCAAAGTCGGACGCTCGCACGTACGAGTACCAGGTCGCGGGGCCCGTCGGTCAGGCGCTCTTCGGCATCGAGCTGCGCACGGCGCGCATGTCCTATTTCCTCGAATACAAGTTCACGTTCGCGCCATATCAGATGCCGCTCTCGGAGAAGGACGGCAGCTTGCTGCCGCTTGATCTTTGGCGGCAGTTCCAGAACTGGCTATCGGGTGAGGAACCGCCCGGCGGCCGCCTGACGACCACGCTCGTGAGCCACCAGGGCATCTTCGGCCTCGGCGTGCGCAGCGCACCGGTCGCCGCACCGTAAAGTTCGCTAGAACCGCCGCAACAGGCGTTCGAGATAATCGAGCTCGACCGGCGCGCGCGTGGCTTCGCCGAGGCGCCGCCGCAGCTCTTCCAGAATTTCACGGGCCCGCTGGATATCGATCTGATCCGGCACTTTGACCGACGTGCCGAGATCCGGCCCCTGCGAGCGCTGCGGACGGCCCAGCGGATCTCGCGGCGTGTCACCGGATTGGCCATAGCGCTGCGGCATGTTCCGCATCATTTCCCGCGCCATGTTCTGAGCACCTTGGCGCATCTGGTCGAGGGCGCGGGACTGCTGCTCGGTCGCTTCCTCGAGGTCGCCGCGCTGCAGGGCATCCTCGGCGCTCTCCATGGCACCTTGGGCATCCTGAAGCTGCTGGCTCGGGTTGCCGCCCTTGCGGCGCATGTCGTCCTGCAGGCGCCCGAGCCGGTCACGCAATTCGCGCTGGCGCTGTGAAAGGCTGTCCAGGCCCCCGCGCTCATTGCCACCCTGGCCGAGCTGTCCGCCCTGGCCCTGCTGTGCCTGCCCGCCGTCCTGACCACCGCGGCCCCGCTGTCCGCGTTGCGGCTGTCCGCCCTGTCCCGGAGGAGCGCCCACATCGCCCTCCTGGCCATCGTCACCACCCATGCCCTTCATGCCCGGTGGCGGCTTCTGTTTCTGCCCACCTTGCTGACCCTGCTGGTCGCCACCTTCACGGCGTTCGCCGTAGGTGTCGTCCATGAGCTTCTGCTGGTCACCAACCATGTTGCCCAGCTCTTCCATCATCTTCATCATCTCTTGGTTGCGCTGCTGCTGAGCCTGGTCCTGCCGGCCCGACTGCAGACGTTCCATGAGATCTTGCATTTCCGAAAGTAGCTGCTGGGCCTGCTCGCGCGAGCCGCTCTTGGCCATGTCCTCGAGATTGCGCATCATGCGCTCGAGATCTTCCTGCGCCAGCGTTTGCTGGTCTGGGTTCTGGCCCTCCTGGGGCTGGCCGTCCTGGTTCTCCTGGGCGAGCTGTTTCATGAACTCGTTGAGCGCCTGACGCAGCTCCTGCATCAGTTGCTTGATCTCTTCCTCGGACGCACCGTTTTCGAGCGCCTTCGCCAGCTTGTCCTGGGCATCCTTGAGCGCCCGCTCCGCGTCGGACAGACTGCCGTCCTCGATGCGGAGCGCGATCTGCCACATCTGGTCGATGACGCTTTTGAAGGCAGTGCGCGAGCGATCGTTCTTCAGCCGGTGATAAACGGTACGCAGCCCGAGATAGATCTTCGGATCTTCAATGAAGCCGTCGGGCTCCAGCGTCAGCGCATCGAGCGCGGTCAGCACGACCGGGCGATAGCGGCTATCATCGAGCAGCTTCTTGCGCTGTTCCACGACGGCACGCGCCAAAGGCTTCGTGAACTTGCGCTCCGGGAGGATCATCTCGAAGCCAGGGCTGCGACCGATCTGGCCCGCCATATCCTTGGCTTCGAGCGTCATGATTACTTTGCGACCCGCCCAGGGGTGCGAAGCCATCTCGAAATACGTATGCGCTTCCGCCGAGGTCGCATTCGCCTTCGGCAGCTTCAGCTCGAGCTTTGGCGGACGGATCAAGGGTTGGCGCGGACCCCTTGGAACTTCGGGCCGCGCCCAGGCCTTGCGCGGATCCGGCAAGGGATCCTTGAGGCGCTGCAGCTTCACGCCGGCGCCAACCACGCCGTAGTCGTCTTCAACTTTGTATGTGAGCTTGAGCGAGCCGCGCGGCGTAAGTTCCGGCGGACGAGACAGAGAAATCTTGGGAATCTGATCCGGCGTAATGGCAATGTGCCAGCTCGCAAGCTCGCGCCCGTTGGCCAGCGCTCGCACCGTCGCCGAGCGCTTCATCTCGTGGCGCACCTCTTTGAGGTCGCCCGTGTTCTTTTCGGTCTTGGCCTCGACCGTCTCGACAATTGGCTTCTCGCCGTCGGCGACGCTCGGCACAACCTCGATCGCAAGCGGCGCATCTCCCATTCCGCCCGCGCGCACGATCAGCAAGCTTTTGATCGGCACCTCGTGAATGGGCACCCGGCCATCGGGATCGGACTGCGGCTTGGCTCCACCGGCACCGTCGGCCAGCATCACGGGCGGCTTGCCGGTGTAGGACGGCGGTGTCAGCCACGCGTCGAGCCGCGCTTCCGCGAGCTGGCTCGCCGAGCCGAGAACGAAGGCCGAGCGCACACGCTCGACGGCGCGGTCCCCGAGCAGTCCCGTAAGACCGACGAGTGCGAGAAACACCGCGGCGCGAACCGCGAAGGGATCGAAACGGTCCGTGCGGGGGCGCGGCTTACCAGGCCGAAGCTTCGCCAGCAACGCCGCCATGCGCGACCTATGCGCGGCCCAGATCGCCTGGGTCGCTGGATCGGACGACGATGCGCTCAGCGTGTCTTCGTACGAGGACGCTGGCCGATGCGGCACACCCGAGACGCGTTCGATCCGGCGGATGGTCTCGTCGCGGCCCGGCCAACGCACGCGGGCGATGGAGAGAAGCGCCGCAATCAGCGCGATGCCGAAGGCCGCCAGCAGGACAACATGAAGGACGGTCGGGAGAAACGGCCAGATGCCGGCATAGGAAACGAGAAGGAACGCCGCGACAACCGCCAGCACAAACCAGAGCTTGAGCCAAACCTGCTCGAAAACCCCGGCCAGTTGCGCGCGCCAAATCTTACGCTCGAACGAACGGTCGGCCGTTCGGGTGCCCTGATCCATCTCCATGCGTCAAAACCTAGCACGCACCCCAGGGGCGCTTCATTAAAAAGCGCTAACAATCCCGCGAGCAAACCGAGCCGGAAGGGTTCAGGCCAGCCAGGGGGGAAGCCGGTCTAAGCCGATGAGGTCATCATAGCTCGGCCGTGGCCGCACGACGGCGTAATCCCTACCGTTGACCAGCACTTCCGGTACCAATAGGCGCGTATTGTAGGTCGATGACATGACCGCGCCGTATGCGCCCGCCGTCATCACCGCCATCACGTCACCAGCCTCGAACGGCGGCAACTTACGCTCGACCGCGAGATAATCCCCGGTTTCGCATACCGGCCCCACGATATCCTGCAGCACTGGCGGCTCGGAGGCTCGCGCTTCCTGCACCGGCCACACCTCGTGATAGGCCTCATACAGCGTCGGCCGGATGAGATCGTTCATCGCCCCATCGACGATCGTAAAGCGCTTGCCCGCGCCCTCCTTTGCGAACAGCGTGCGAACGACCAGAATGCCCGCATTGCCGACAATCATACGACCCGGCTCGAGATAGAGCTTCGCGTCGAGGTCCCCCAGCGTCTCCTTGACCAGGGCCGCATACTCGTCCGGATGGGGAGGCACATCGTTCGAGCCGCGATAGGGCACGCCGAGACCGCCGCCGATGTCGAGATGATGGATGTCGTGACCTTCGCGGCGCAGCTCCAATGTGAGGTCGCGCATCAGCCGGAACGCATCGCGGAACGGCGCCAGATCCGTGATCTGGCTGCCAATGTGCATGTGAATGCCTTGCACGGCGAGACCCGGCAATTCCCTCGCCTCGTTGTAAAGCGCCACCGCCTTGAGATACGGAATGCCGAACTTGTTCTCGGACTTGCCGGTCGAGATCTTGGCGTGCGTCTTGGCATCGACGTCCGGATTGACGCGAAGCGCCACGCGTGCCGTCACACCGAGGTTTGCAGCGACCTCGGACAGGGCCACCAACTCCGGCTCGCTCTCCACGTTGAAGCTGAAGATGCCCTCCTGCAGGGCATAGGCCATCTCCTCGGGCGACTTACCCACTCCCGCGAAGATGATCTTGTCCGCCGGAACGCCAGCCGCGCGCGCGCGTCTCAACTCTCCTTCAGAGACCACGTCCATACCGGCGCCGAGCCGCGCCATGGTTGCGAGCACGGCCTGATTCGAGTTGGCTTTGACCGCGAAGCAGATTGTCGCGTCCTGCCCGGCGAACGCCTGCGCCAGCACCTTGTAGTGCCGTTCGAGCGTGGCGGTGGAATAGCAATAGAAGGGCGTTCCGACCTCCGCGGCGATGCGGGTCAGACTAACGTCCTCGGCGTGAAGCACGCCGTCCTTATAGGAGAAGTGATGCATGGAAACGGTGCGTCCGAAGGGAATGGCGACGCACGTATAGCCGGAGCGCGGCTAGCGCAACAGCCCGTCGAGCACAAAACCTTTATGCGGCTTGGGAGCTGCGTTCTCGGGCTTACCCTCGCCCGACGGAGCTTCTGCGGTGGTCTCGGTCTTCGATTCCGAGGGGGTTTCGAGGCCACCGCGCACGCCGCAGCCGCCCAGCGCAAACGCCAGGGCCGAAACGGCCAAAAATGCACGAAGCAAACCCGTCATCCCGATCAAGCCCTCTAAAGCCCGCCCGAACATCACCCCTAGCGGAGAACTGAGGCCAATTTAGCGCCCCGCGCTCTCCTTTTCCAAGCGCCGAGCCCAGGCCCGCGCCATTTTCGTGACGTTCTGTGGCGAAGTTCCCCCATAGCTCTTCCGGGACTTTACGGAGTTCTCCACCGAAAGAACAGAGTAAACGCTGTTCGATATGCGCGGTTCGATGGCCTGCATCACGTCCAGGGGAACATTTTCCAGGTCGAGCCCCCGGTCTTCCGCCGCCTTCACGATGGAGCCCGTGACATGGTGGGCATCACGGAACGGCATCTTGAGTTCCCGCACCAGCCAATCGGCCAGATCGGTCGCCGTGGAATAACCCCGCCCGGCAGCTGCCCGCATCGTCTCCTTCACCGGTTCCAGGTCCTGAACCATCCCCGTCATGGCAAGCAGGGCGAGACGCAGCGACGCCAACGCATCGAAGGTCGCCTCCTTGTCCTCCTGCATGTCCTTCGAGTAGGCGAGCGGCAGACCCTTCATCACCATGAGCAGGCCCTGGAACGCCGCCGCAATGCGGCCGACCTTGGCGCGCACGAGTTCCGCCGCATCCGGGTTCCGCTTCTGCGGCATGATCGAGGAGCCAGTCGTGAACCGGTCCGACAGCGTGATGAAGCCGAACTGCGGCGTCATCCAGATCACGATTTCCTCGGCGAACCGCGACAGATGCACGGCCGCAATCGACGACGCGGCCAAAACTTCGAGCGCGAAATCGCGGTCAGCGACGCCATCGAGCGAATTCGCCATCGGCCGGTCGAAGCCGAGAACGTCAGCCGTCTTGTTGCGGTCGATCGGGAACGAGGTCCCGGCGAGCGCCGCCGAGCCCAGCGGGCATTCATTGAGGCGCTTGCGCGCATCGACGAACCGGCCGCGATCGCGCCCAAGCATCTCCACGTACGCCAAGAGATGATGACCGAACGTGACCGGTTGCGCGGGCTGAAGATGGGTGAAGCCGGGCATGACTGTCGCGGCGTGCGCTTCGGCCTTCTCGACCAGCACGCGTTGCAGCTCGCCGATCGCCGGGATGATAGCGTCCGTAGTATCCCGGACGAAGAGCCGGAAATCGGTCGCCACCTGGTCGTTGCGCGACCGCGCCGTGTGCAGGCGCCCGGCCGGCTGGCCGATGATCTCTTTGAGCCGACTCTCGACGTTCATATGCACGTCTTCAAGCGCACGCTTGAATTCGAACGAACCGTCTTGGATTTCGGCTGCCACCTGATCGAGACCGCGCAGGATCTCGCGCGCATCGCTCTTGGTAATGATGCCGACCTCGGCCAGCATCGCGGCATGCGCCTTGGAGCCGCGGATGTCTTGCGGAGCTAACGCCTTGTCGAAGGAGATGGAGACATTTATCTCCTCCATGATCTCGGCGGGCGAAGCGGCGAACCGGCCGCCCCACATCTTGTTGGCGCTTTTTTCTGTCACGTAGCGGGCCCTCCGCGAGACCCTAAGAGTACTTCCGGAAAAATGAGAACCGGATTTCCAAGAAGCACGATGGAACCTTGACGATCGGAAGTAACAAATGAACGACGCCACCCCGACCAGCGCGCCCAGGAAAAGCATCGCAGCCGTAGTGGCCCTGGCCGCCATAGCGGCTCTTATCGGCTTTGCGGCGGTATACGGCACGCTTGGCCGGCCTGACAACAGCGCCCTTGCCCCATCCGGCGATCAAGTCGCGGACAAAAAGCCCGCGGGCGCCGTCCGGCGGGCAGAAGGAATGCCGGCGTTCGTCTTCAAGAGCGCGCCGGAGCCCTTGGCCGATGTTAACTTTGTCGACGGCACCGGAGCCGCCAAGACACTCAAGGACTTTCGCGGCAAAATGATCCTGTTGAACCTCTGGGCGACGTGGTGTGCACCGTGCCGCGAGGAGATGCCGTCCCTCGACCGTCTGCAGGCCGAGCTGGGTTCGGAAAAATTCGAGGTGGTGGCCCTCGCCGTGGATCGCACGGGCGCCGAAGCAGCCAAAAAATTCCTGAACGAAACCGGCGTGAAGTCGCTCAAGCTCTATGCGGATCCGACCACCCGCAGTGGCTCGGCCCTGAAAGCGGTCGGAATGCCGACTACCATCCTGATCGACGCGGACGGCCGCGAAATCGGCCGCCTGCCTGGACCTGCCGAATGGGACTCCGAAGCCGCCAAGCGACTCATCTCTGAAGCCATGCAGACGCCACCCGCCGGCCTGTAAGCAGGATTGGTCGACTAGAGAGCGAACGCCGCAACCGACGCCACAACAGCCGAAAGCGACACCACGGCTGTCACGCCAGCCAGCTTCAATCGCGAAATCAGCCGTGCGTCGCGGCTTTCGAGCGATGAAAGCTCCGCGAGCTTACGGTCGATCGCCACCAGGGACTTGTGCGTGACGGCGTGAAAATCCGTGCGCGGCCCTTCGAGGGCCTCAACGCGGCCGCGCACGTCTTTGATCAGCCGGACCACTTCGTCCAGCTTGAAATCTCGCGAATTCTTGAGGCTTTCCGCCAGAGACTGCAATCGTGACGCCTGTTGAGCATGCTCGATAAGCTCGGCGACCTGCGCCTTGAGCGCTTCTTCGCGCCGCTCGAGACGTTCGATTTTCGCCGTCAGCCGATCGATGGCGACGGCCGTCTCGGCAACATAGCTGTCGCGGGCGATCCACGGACCGGCCGTCACGACACCACTCGGGCCTCTTGCCCCGAGTTCCTGGGAACCAAGCACGCCAACCTCCCCACGCATTACAGGTACGCATACGCTCGCCGACGGCCATACAGGAGCTTCAGGCCACCCCGGTCCTGTAAAATTAGCGCAATCCCGTTAACGCGAAGTTTGCCGTACCGGACTTCAAGGCAAAACGGCCCGAGCATTGACAGACCCCGCCGGCAGCGGCCATGAACGCCCCCAAGATCAAGACCGGACCATGGGGTGACGACGCATGAGCGACCTGCAGAAGACCATCGAAGCAGCCTGGGAAACGCGCGACAGCGTCACCTCTGCCACCAAGGGGCCGGTTCGCGATGCCGTCGAATCCGCGCTTAACCTGCTGGACAAGGGCGAAGCCCGTGTTGCAGAAAAAACCAGCGGCGAATGGACGGTCAACCAGTGGCTGAAGAAGGCCGTGCTCCTGTCCTTCCGCCTTAACGACATGGGTCTCATCCCGGGTGGGCCCGCAGGCTCGTTCTACTGGGACAAGGTGCCTCCCAAGTTCGAGGGCTGGACCGAGGACGACTTCAAGAAGGGCGGCTTCCGCGTGCTGCCCGGCGCCGTCGTCCGCCGCTCGGCCTACATCGCCCCCGGCGTCGTGCTGCTTCCCTCTTTCGTCAATCTCGGCGCCCGCGTCGATAGCGGCACCATGGTCGACACCTGGGCCACCGTCGGATCGTGCGCCCAGATCGGCAAGAACTGCCACATCTCGGGCGGCGCCGGCATCGGCGGCGTGCTCGAGCCGCTCCAGGCCGGCCCCGTGATCATCGAGGACAACTGCTTCATCGGCGCCCGCGCCGAAGTGGCAGAAGGCGTGCTCGTCGGCGAGGGTTCGGTGCTCTCGATGGGCGTCTATCTCGGCGCATCGACCACCATCATCGACCGCTCCACCGGCGAGAAGCATTTCGGCAAGGTGCCGCCTTATTCGGTTGTCGTCTCGGGCTCCATGCCGGGCAAGCCGCTGCCGAACGGCGAACCGGGTCCGAACCTTTACTGCGCTGTCATCGTCAAGCGCGTCGACGAGAAGACCCGCTCCAAGACCTCGATCAACGAGCTCCTGCGCGACTGACCAGCATCGGCCTGCACGCGGCGCATCCCACGATAGGGCCGCGTGCAACCGCCGGGTTCTGTGCTAGGGTTCGCCACCTATTGGCTCGCCCGGTCAGATACGCACCCAAAAGATGTATCGCACGCTCAATCCCGAACAGATTATCGCAACGCTCGAGACGCTGACAAAGCGCATCTGCGAGCGTTTTCCAAACTCCGGGCTTGCGGGCGTCAGCACCGATCTGACGAACATCGCCAAAGAGACACAAGAGAAAGTGGACCGCATCGCACGGCCGTACCTCGGCCTACGCGCCCTGTTGATCTTCCTCTTGGCCGGCGCGGCCGCGCTCATCATCTGGCTGGTAATCTCCGCCAAGGACGCGCTCAGCATCTCAGCCTCGACCGAGCTTTCCGAAGTCGTCCAGGGCATCGACGCGGGCGTCAGCGTCCTCATCGTGCTCGGCGCAACCGCACTTTTCTTAGTGTCGCTCGAAAGCCGGTGGCGGCGCGACCAGGCGCTCAAGGCGCTGCACGAGTTCCGCTCGATCGTGCATGTCATCGACATGCACCAATTGACGAAGGATCCGTCCGCATTCGGCGCGCCACGAACGTCTTCGTCTCCGGACCGGCCGATGAGCGTCTACCAGCTCTTGCGCTACCTCGGATATTGCTCGGAGCTGTTGTCGTTGTCTGGAAAGGTCGCGGCCCTTTATGCCGACAAGCTGCGCGATCCCGTCATCGTCGATGCCGTCGGCGACATCGAGCGTCTGACCGCAAACCTCAGTCAGAAAATCTGGCAGAAGATCGAACTCGTGCAAGAGCGCATGCCGTCTCGTCCGGCGAGCGATGCGCTGGCTCCGAAAGTGCATTCATGACGTTAGATCCGAAAGATCCGGTGGCGCTCACCCAGGCGCTGATCCGCTGCGAAAGCGTGACACCCAACGAAGGCGGCGCGCTCACGCTGCTCGAAAACATTCTGACTCCTGCGGGCTTCACCTGCCACCGCATGACCTTCAGTGAGCCCGGCACACCCGACGTCGAAAACCTCTACGCGCGCCTCGGCGAGAACCAGCCGAACCTCTGCTTCGCCGGCCACACGGACGTCGTTCCGCCCGGCAATCTTGAGGCGTGGACGGTGCCACCATTCGCAGGCGAGATCCGGGACGGAATTCTCTACGGCCGCGGTGCCGTGGATATGAAGGGCGGCGTCGCCTGTTTCGTCGCCGCAGCCCTGCGTTACCTCCCCAATGGCGGCACACCGCAAGGCTCGATCTCGTTCCTGATCACGGGAGACGAGGAAGGCCCGTCCATCAACGGCACGATGAAACTACTCGACTGGATGCGCACGCGTGGCGAGAGGGCGAACGCGTGCATCGTCGGCGAACCGTCGAATCCCGAAGCGCTCGGCGACGAGATCAAGATCGGACGCCGCGGATCGCTCACAGCAGAAATCGTCGTCCATGGCCGCCAAGGTCACGCCGCCTACCCACAGAAGGCGGACAACCCGATCCCGAAGCTCGTCCGCATTCTGGACCGGCTCACCACCGCGAAGATCGACGATGGCACGCAACACTTCGAGCCCTCGAACTTGCAGGTGACCGTGCTCTCGGTGCCGAACCGCGCGTCGAACGTTATTCCCGCAGAAGCCCGCGCTACACTCAACATCCGCTACAACGACACGTGGCGCCGCCCAGCCATCGAAGAGTGGCTGCGCGAACAGTGCAAGGCGTCCGCAGCGACAATCGCCGCCGACTACGACATCGAATGCTCCGGCACCGGCGACGTATTCCTCACCGATCCCGGCATCCTCGTCGACACACTCTCCGCCGCGATCAAAGCTGAAACGGGCCGCACGCCCGCACTCACGACGGGCGGCGGCACCTCGGACGCGCGCTTCATCAAGGATCTCTGCCCCGTCGTCGAGTTCGGCCTCGTCAACAAGACGATCCACGCCGTCGACGAGCACGTTCCCATCGAAGACCTCAAACGCCTCACCGCGATCTACGAACGCTTCCTTGCCGACTACTTCAAGTCGATGTAGCCCCGGCTCTCGAAGACGGAACGTCTTGGGACATAGTTTGACGCGGGCGCCTCTTGGCCCAGGGGTGAAGCCGGGCGCACCGCGATCATTCCGTCACGCGCACATGCGGGGGATCATGCCGCGCGAGAGCCGAGGCATCTCAAGACCATGATCGCTTTGGGTCCTAGCCGCTCCGATCGTCGCGCCGCCTATCAGGCGCGACGTGAATCGGCAGCGCAGAAGAAGCGCAAAGCGTGAATCATCGGTCTCATCAACGACAGCTATATGGTCAGGAACGCACCACCCGACGTGTAGACCGTCTGGCCCGTCACCCAGCGGGCATCCGGACCCGCGAGGAAGCCCACCGCATCAGCAATATCCTGCGGCTGCCCGATCCGCTTCAGCGCCTGCTGCGATTTGAGATGTTCGACGGTCGCAGGATCGTTCACGAGCGCCGCCGCCATGTCGGTATCGATGGCACCAGGAGCAATGGCGTTGACGGTGATCGAACGCTCACCCAACACGACCGCGAGCGACTTGGTGAGGTTATTGATCGGCGCCTTGAGCGCGGAATAGGCCGCAAGAGCCGGAGCTGGCGCGCGCGCAACTTCGCTCGACAGATTCACGACGCGGCCACCATCGCGCAAACGCTTCGACGCTTCCTGCGTCGAGAAGAAAACGGCCCTCACGTTCACGGCATAGATCTCGTCCAGAACGTCTTCCGTCGTCTCCGCGAAACCCACGAACGGGGCGATGCCCGCGTTGTTGACGAGGATGTCGAACTTGGTCGATCCCGTGCGCGCCTGAAGCTCTTTATCAAGCGCCGCATAGAGACCCTTCACGCCATTCTTGGCGGCAAGGTCCGCTCCGATTGCGAACGCCTGACCGCCTTTCGCCGCGATGCCCGCCACCACCTCGTCGGCAGCCGACTTGTTCTTTCCGTAGTGAACCGCGACCAGCGCGCCGTCAGCGGCCAAACGCTCCGAGATCGCCCGGCCAATGCCGCGGCTGCCGCCTGTAACGAGCGCAATTTTGCCTTCAAGGGAACCTGACATGGAACATTCTCCATATTTCTCATAGCTCTAAGCCCCACTTATCGATCGAACCGTCCACGCGTGTGGGGCCGGCTGAGGCTCACTTATGTACGAAGATACGGAAGTTCAATATTATTGAACTATTGAATTTCAGGGAGACTGGTCCATATTGGTGGGCGTGCAGAGACCATTTCTACATCCCCCGGCTGAAACCATCCGCTTAGAGAGCATCCTCTATGCGCTCGCAGATCCTGTGCGGCTGGAGATCGTTCGCCGTCTGATTAGTGGAGACTGCCCGCTCAATTGCTCGACGGCAGCGCCCTCGCACTTGCCGAAGTCGACGCAGTCGCATCATTTCCAGGTTTTGCGCGAAGCCGGACTCATTCAGTCCGAGCGGCGCGGCACCGAGGTCGTGAACTCGTTACGGATCCACGAGATCGACGAGAAGTTTCCCGGCGTGGTCGCCGCCATTTTGAAAGCGGCCAAGCCGCTCAAGTGCCCGGATACCGAGCGCGCCAACTGATGGCGCCTGAGACGGCGATCTCAGAACCCGTAGAGACCGAGTTCATCGCGTTGAAGCGGCGCAATGCTAACACGCGCAGTGTCCTTCGTGCCGTCCCTTGCGTCTTCACCCAACTTCTTCGTCAGCGCCGCATCGAGCTTCTCAGCCTCATCCCCTTCGGGATCGATGATGGCGCTGACAAGCTCGTCGAGTGAAATGCCGAGCTTGTCGAGGCCGAGCTTCTTCTCAATGGCAGCGAGCGCCAGTGCACCGCCTTCCTGCAGCTTGATCTTCCCGATCTCATCGCGGATCGCGGCACCGAACTGCGAGGCGGACTCGAAATCGTCCATCGAGATTCCGAACTCGTCACCCAGCCGGTGCATGAGATCGATCTTCATCTGCATGGCGTTCGGCTTGCTCGCATCGAACAAGGCCTCAGAGACCTTCTTACGCGCTTGTGCCTGAGGACCAGCCCCCACGTCGTAAACGCCGTTGGCGACAGCAAGCAGCGTGTTGCCTGGCTGCTTGGTCGTATCGGTCGAGGACGCAGTGGAGGTCGTTTGTTGCAGGATCAGAACCGCGGTCGAATTCACGGATGAAATCGAAGGCATGTCGGAAAATCCCACGGGTGAATCGCTCTGCGCGAATGCAGACACCCTCGCCGGGACAAGCTTAACGGACTCCTAATTCCGCAGATCTTATTGTCCAGTCGGATACCGACGGAACCCTAGCGGAAGTGCTTCGACAGCTTGAGACCCTGAGCCTGATAATGGCTGCCGAGATCGCGGCCATAGAGCATCTCCGGCACATCCATCATGCGCTCATAGACCAGCCGCCCGACAATCTGTCCGTCCTCCAGAATGAAGGGCACGGTGTGCGAGCGCACTTCGAGCACCACGCGCGATCCCGTGCCACCTGCAGCCGAGTGTCCAAACCCGGGATCCATGAAGCCCGCGTAGTGCACACGGAATTCCCCGACCAGTGGATTGAACGGCATCATCTCCGCGGCATGCGTCGGCGGAATATGCACGGCCTCCTTCGAAGCCAGAATGTAGAACTGATCGGGATCGAGAATGAGCCGGCGCTGTGCATCGGCCTTCACCGGCTCCCAGTAGTCGGCGATCGCACACGAGCCAGGCGCGTCCACATCCACCACACCCGTGTGTCGTTTCGCGCGATAGCCGATCAGGCCGTCGCCTGCGAGATCGACCGACAACGCGATGCCATCCTGGATGTCGGCATCCGAGCCGACGCCAGAGACGAGCGTTTGCGACGCATGCAAAGCCAGCAGGCCGTCGTCCGTCTCCCGCGGATCGCCGTGCCGGAAGCGAAGCTGCGTCAGCTTCGAGCCCTTGCGGACGACGATCGGAAACGTCTGCGGACAAATCTCTGCGTAAAGCGGCCCTCGGTAACCGGCCGGCACGAGATCGAAGGCCGATACGCCATCCGCGATCACGCGCGTGAACACATCGAGCCGCCCTGTCGAACTTTTGGGATTGGCCGACGCCGCGATCGCCTGCGGCAAGTTCAGGCTTTCGAGCAGGGGCACCACGTAAACGCAGCCGGTCTCCAGCACCGCACCGTTCTCGATGTCGAACTCGTGCAGCTTGAGATCCGCGAGCTTGCTGGCGACCTGTCCGCCAGGGCCGGGCAGGAAGCTTGCCCGCACGCGATAGGCGCGCGGCCCGAGACGCAGGTCCACGCTCGCCGGCTGAAGCTGCCCAGGATCGAGAGGTTGTGCGGCTTTGAGAGCGCCCGCCGAGATCAGCGCCCGAATGGCCTGCACGGGTAGGATTCCATCCGCCGCGGCCACACCGAGCGGACCGGTCTCAGACGCTGCAGTTTTCGGGGCTTGCGACATCAGGTTAACTCCTCCCTCTGCTCGCTCTAGACGAAGCGCCCCTTGACGCCAAGAGGCCCGAGGCGTTAATCCCGCCCTATCAGCCTTGCTGATCGTGGTGATTTGGCCGGCCGGCTTGCAGCCACGTAAAAGAACTCGCTAAAAAGGGCCCATGCGCGAGACCCGGCTTGAGGTCCGCCCTGGCTCATGGAAGCGGGGAGGACGGCCGGATTTTTTGTGACCGAATGACCCCATGCGGGCCGGTCTTGGATTTTTCGGGCGAGCGAGCCCGAAACGCGCGAAGGACAAGTCCATGGCAAAGAAGACGAAGATCTCCGCCGACCCCGCAAGCTGGAGCCCGGAAACTCAGCTCGTGCATGGCGGCGTGCTTCGCTCGCAATTCGGCGAGACCGCAGAAGCGCTCTTCCTCACCCAGGGCTTCGTTTACAACTCCGCGGAACAGGCCGAAGCCCGCTTCAAGAACGAGGACCCGGGCTTTCAGTATTCGCGCTTTGGCAATCCCACCGTCTCCATGTTCGAAGAGCGCCTCCGCCTCCTGGAAGGCGCCGAAGTGGCCCGCGCGACCGCCACCGGTATGGCCGCCGTCTCCTCCGCGATCCTCGCCTACCTAAAGGCTGGCGACCACATCGTCGCCGCCCGCGCCATGTTCGGCTCCTGCCGCTACATCGTCGAAACGCTGTGCCCGCGCTTCGGCATCGCCATGACACTGATCGACGGCCGTGACCTGGAAGCCTGGAAGGCCGCCATCAAGCCGAACACGAAGGCCTTCTTCTTCGAGACCCCCGCCAACCCCACGCTCGATCTGGTGGACATCGCGGGCGTGGCCGAAATTGCGCGCAAGTCCGGCATTCTCACCATCGTCGACAACGTCTTCGCGACGCCGATGCTGCAGCGTCCGCTTGCCCACGGCGCCGACGTCGTCGTCTATTCCGCGACCAAGCACATCGACGGCCAGGGCCGCTGCCTCGGCGGCGCGGTGCTCTGCTCGAACAAGTTCCTGACCGACCACCTGCAGGATTACATCCGCCAGACCGGTCCCTCGCTGAGCCCCTTCAACGCCTGGGTCATGCTGAAGGGCCTCGAAACACTACCGCTGCGTGTGAAGGCCCAGAGTGACACGGCGGCGGCCCTCGCCGATCACCTCGCGACTCTGAAGGGCGTCAGCCGCGTCATCTATTGCGGCCGCGCGGATCATCCGCAGGCGGAGATCGCGAAGCGGCAGATGACCGGCGGCGGTCAGATGATCGCGTTCGAGGTCGAAGGCGGCAAGGAGGCGGCGTTCCGGCTGCAGAACGCGCTCAAGATCGTGAAAATTTCCAACAACTTGGGCGACGCGAAGAGCATCATCACGCATCCGCCGACAACGACGCATTTCCGGATCGGGCCCGAGGCACGCGCTGAGTTGGGGATCACCGACGGCATGCTTCGTCTCTCCGTGGGCCTCGAAGCCGCCGACGATCTCGCGGCCGACCTCGAAGCGGCCGTCGAAACTGCCCGCAAGGCCTAGCCAGAACGCGCACACCGTTCAAACTCATTGACGTATCCGCGCTTGGCCATGGTAATGCAGAGCAAAACCAAGGACGGGCCGCCTTTTGACAGACGAAACTCCATACGAGCAGGTGACGCAAGGCATCCGCATCCGCGTGACCCCCGAGTATTCGGAGGATCAATCGTCCCCGGATGACGCCTACTTCTTCTGGATCTACACCATCGAGATCGCCAACGAGAGCGAGCAGTCCGTTCAGCTCAAGAGCCGCGTGTGGCGGATCACGGACGCACGTGGCAAGACGGAGGAAGTGCGCGGGCCGGGCGTCGTCGGACAGACGCCTGTCATCCCGCCCGGCCAGTCCTTCACCTACTCGTCCGGCTGCCCTCTTTCGACGCCGTCTGGCATCATGGTCGGCAGCTATCAAATGGTCGACCATGCCGGACAGTTGTTTGATGTTGCCATTCCGGCCTTTTCGCTCGACAGCCCTTACGCCACCCGCAGCCTGAACTGATATGCCGAGCGCCGACATCCCCACGCCTTCCGCGATCGAGCTTTTGTCTCGCCTCGTTTCCTTTGACACCACGAGCCACAAATCCAACCGCGAGCTGGTGAGCTTCGTGGAGGACTACCTCGCTGGGCACGGCATCGGGTCGCAACTCGTTCCCACTGCCGACGGCGAGAAGGCGTCGCTCTTCGCGACCATTGGCCCGGCGGATGTCCCCGGCATTGGCCTCTCCGGACACACCGATGTCGTGCCGGCCGATCCGGCCGCCTGGACCAGCGATCCCTTCACGATGCGTCGCGACGGCGGCCGCCTCTATGGCCGCGGCACCGCCGACATGAAGGGCTATCTTGCCTGCGTCCTAGCGATGGTGCCCGAATTCAAGCGCCGCAAATTGAAAGTGCCGCTCCACATCGTCTTCTCCTACGACGAGGAAGTCGGATGCACCGGCGTGCGCCCGATGATCGCCGAGTTGGGAGCCCGGCTGCCCAAACCGCGCGCCGTCATTGTCGGCGAGCCCACGTCCATGGCCGTCGTCGACGCACATAAAGGTCCCGTGCGATGGCACGTGGAGGTTATCGGCCGCGCCGCCCATTCCAGCATGGCGCACCTCGGCGTGAACGCGATCTCAGTTGCCGCGCGTCTTATCGGCGAATTGGATCGCATCGAAAAAGAGCTGGCGGCCCTGCCGCCGGACCCGCGCTTCGTTCCGCCCTATCCAACGCTACAGGTGACCGAGGTCACGGGCGGCATTGCCTCGAACATCGTTCCGGCCATCTGCCGGTTCGGTTTCGAAGTGCGCTCCATGCCAGGCCTCGACGTCGATGCCATCGAGCAGCGCCTCGTCACCTTCGCGCAAAACCAATGTCTACCGGATATGCAGCGCCTCGCGCCCGAGGCAGACATTGTGATCCGCCAAACCAACCGCGTGCCTCCGTTCGGAGCCGATCGCATGTCTGAAGTCGTCGCCCTGGCATTGAAGCTCGCCGGTCAAAACGAGACCGGAGCCGTGTCCTACGCCACCGAAGCCGGATTGTTTCAGACAGCCGGCGTGCCAGCCGTTGTGTGCGGCCCCGGCGACATCGCCCAGGCCCACACCGCCGACGAATGGATCGCCGTATCGGAAATGGAACGCTGCCTCGCTTTCCTCGGCAGCCTTGCAGATTGGGCGGAAGCCTAGCTGACCCTCTAAGAAATGCGGGCATGAAAAAAGGCCGCTTGGGGGCGGCCTCAAGGTCGTGTTTGATTCTAGGCAGTGTCAGTGAAGGGTAGATCGGACGTCCGAACGCTTCGGACAAAACGCTTTCGCCACTTCGTTGAACAGAAGCTGCTGACGCAACGCGGATGCAACCTGCGGAACTTGGAGTAAGTCGTCCAACATGGCCATTTGCGCCTCGACGGTCGACGAGACGGCAGACAGCCCCAACGCACACCATTGCATGAAGAATGAAAGTTTGGCGTCGGGCGCCCCGGAGGTCTGCACCTCCGCGAGCCCGGCGTAGGAACCCGGGGCCGGAGACACCGGCTTGGATTGGGATCTGGCGAGGAGCGGCTCGAGCGTTTGAGCCACGCCCCCGAGAGCGGTATCACCCGACCGGGCGGGATGCGGCAGCACTTTGAGCTTTTCTCTCAAACGCCGGATCGTCGACGGATCGGACACACCGATAGCTTTGATGGCGGTGGTGGGCTTGAGCGTCGGATCGGCGTCCAGCATCTCAGCGATTTGCCGGAGCTGACCACGATCGTCGAGACCGCTGCCTCTGGGTCGGCCGCGGCGTGCGTAGTCGGAAGGCATCGGGCTCGTTCCATCCATCGCGATTCAGTTCACTGAACCTTGATGAATTCGACCCCGATTTGCCAAGGAGAAAAATAAGCAAAGCCAATAAGAAGCGGCTTCAGGGTGAGAAATGTTGCGAAAATGAATCCCTAGCTTGTATGTCTGCCGAACAAAACGAGTATTTCTCAATTCCCGTATTTCCGACCGAATTCACCCGATCAGCCCGCGCATCCGTGCCAGATGCGAGAGCTTCACCTCCGGACGCGCCCCCATCTGCCCGATGATTTCGGCCGCCGCAAAGCTTCCCAATTTACCCGCCGTTTCCAGGTCGTAGTCCCGCGCCAGTCCAAACAGGAAACCAGCCGCATATAGGTCCCCGGCGCCGGTGGTATCGACGACCTTGCGTATGGGATCGGCCGAAACGACAATCTGCTGGCCGTCTGAGACAATGATCGAGCCTTTTTCGCTGCGCGTCAGCACCGCGAGCCGGGTATCGCGCGCAACGCTTTTTGCGGCTTCGTCGAAGCTGTCCGTTTGATACAGCGAGAGAATCTCGCTCTCGTTGGCGAACAGAATGGCGATACCCGAGCGGATCAGGGCCAGAAACTCGTCGCGGTGCCGGTTGACGCAGAACGAGTCGGAGAGCGTCAGCGCCACCCGCCGCCCGGCCTTGTTGGCGATGTCGACCGCCTGCCGGAACGCCGCCTTCGCCTCGTCGCGATCGAAGAGATAGCCTTCGAGGTAGACGATGCCAGACGCCTGGATCACGGCCGGGTCGACCTCTCCCTGGTCGAGGTCGGTGCTGATGCCGAGGAAGGTGTTCATCGTGCGCTGGCCGTCGGGCGTCACGAGAATGAGCGACCGGGACGTGGACCGCGAAGAGTCGACCACGGCAGGGGTTTTGAACGAAACACCTGCCGCACCGATGTCATGGCGGAAAATCCGCCCAAATTCATCTTCGGCGACCTTGCCGATGAACGCAGCTTTGCCGCCAAGCGACGCAACGCCGGCAACCGTATTCGCGGCCGAGCCACCCGAAATCTCGATTCCAGGCCCCATGGCGTTGTAGAGACTATTTATGGTTCCGGTGTCCACAAGGCGCATGTGCCCCTTGGGCGCCCCATGCCGGTCGAGAAAGCCGTCGTCACAGCGGCCGATGATGTCGACGATCGCATTTCCGATCGCGACCACATCGAATTGCGTGCCTGGCATGACGAATAGTCTCCCTCGTTTCTAAAGCCGCGCACTATAGGCATGGCCGGTTTCAACGCAACGCGCGACCTGGGGCAGCACCTTACCGGCCGCTGCGCCCGTCCTCCCGGACCATCATGGCCAGGCCCAGCACCAGCCGCTCGCAGAGCGGGTCCTCCAAAGGCCCAGCCAGACGTGCCGCCTTGGCGGCGCCCGAAATCCGCGCCAGCGCATCGGAGAGCCGCGGCGTGGTCCAAATCCGGCATTGAGCGGCAAAGGCGTCTTTCTGCTTGAAATGCAAAGGGGGCCGCATCTGGCGCAACGCATCGTCGAGGCTGCTGCCTCGATCCAGCGCCGCGCGGACCCGGTGAAGCCGCTGAAAATGCCGCTGGATGGCGACAATGATCCCCTGCGAGCTCTCTCCGGATGACACGGCACGCCCGCATTCGTTGATCGCGCGGGACACCTGTCCCGACGCCGCCGCAAACGTCACGCGCTCGAGGGCCAGTTCCGAAACGTCACCCACAACGGCCTCGACATCCTCAATGCCGATTTCGCGAGGTCCACCCACAAAAATCAAAAGCTTCTCGACCTCGCCGCGCGACAGCGCCCGGTCGGCCCCGAGCTTGTTCACAAGGGCATGGCGCGCGTCGCCCGTGATCGTCGAACCCGCCTCCTGCACCATCTGGCGGATCAGCGCGTCGAGATCCTGTTCGGCGTCGGCATAGCAAGCAACCGCGGCCCCAACGGGCGATTTTTCGAACAGGACGCGCAGAGACTCGTCCGGCTTCAGATTCCCGGCCTCGACGATGAGCATGCCTTCGAGGGCGTGCCCTTCTATAAGCGGCTTCAACGCCGCCGTTGTAACCCGGCGGCTGGCCGACGTTCGAATGATCTTGGGGCCGCCGAACATCGGCACCGTCCCAAGCTCCACGGCAAGACGGTCGGGATCCGTTTCCAGATCGGTATCGTCGATGCGCAAAAGCTCGCCCGGCGGATTGAAGCGCGGCACCGATGACTTGGCGAGGACCTGTGCGCGCTCGCTCACGAGCCCGGCGTCTGATCCATAAAAAAGCACCGCCCGGACCTTGGGATCGGGCGAGTTCAGGAAGGCCTGAGCTTGATGCGCCTTGATGGCAACCATAGGAGGATGCCTCAGAGTGCTTCAGGGATGCTGCGGAACGCCGGTCCGGCGAAACAAACGCTCAACTCAAGCCGAGCTGCCCATGTGGGCCGTGATACGCGACTTGAGATCTTCGGCGACAGACTTCGCCGCACGATTTTCGGCGTCCTCGCGGGCCCGCACGTTCGAGAAGATCGAGCTGTTGCGCTCGAAGCTCGCGCGACCGTAGCTTGTACCGGAGAGCACGACTGACTTGTCCGCAACGCGGATGAGCTGG
This sequence comes from Hyphomicrobium sp., assembly GCF_036262015.1. Classification (GTDB taxonomy): domain Bacteria; phylum Pseudomonadota; class Alphaproteobacteria; order Rhizobiales; family Hyphomicrobiaceae; genus Hyphomicrobium_C. The sequence goes on from NZ_DATAJR010000005.1 coordinate 112,495, forward strand.
AACTTTGCCTCTATGTTGAAAATCTGGCTTCCAGAGTCGCCGTCGATACGAACCAGGGTCGACGTCACGCTCTCGCGGATTGCGACATCGAGCCGATATGCGGGGTTCTGCACCTCGCCGCCACCGCCGGTGGCCTGGAAAATGAGTTCATTGCGGATCTGCTGGCCCACGCGGCCCGGAATGGTCGTCACAGCAAGCTGAGCGAGCTTTGCGTCCGCCTGAGCACCGCCAACGGAGGCCGAACCGTACAGCGGCCGGAAGCCGCCGCTGCCGCATCCTGCCAAGAGCGGAGCAACCATCGCAGCGGCGAGCGCAAGGCGTGAGGCGGAACGCAAGGCGTTCCCCGTCCGATTTACCGCGCTCCCCGTCCTGACGCTCGAACGCATGATCCCGCCCGCCCCTAGACCATCATCGCTTCGGGATAAACCGAAACCCAAACAACGGCCCCACTTAACGACCCGGAGCTTGAAACGCTCTAGGCAACGACATTCACAATTCTTTGCGGCACGACGATGATCTTCTTCGGCTGTCGGCCTTCCAGAGCCCGAACCACCGGTTCGAGCTTCAGCGCGGCTGCCTTGACCTCGTCTTCCGCTGCGTCACGAGCAATCAAAAGCTCGTCCCTCCGCTTACCATTCACCTGTACGGCAATGGTGATCTTATCGTCAACGAGCAACGCCGCATCGACCGTCGGCCAGGGCTGATTGGCCAGCAAAGTGTTGTATCCGAGCCGCGCCCAGCATTCCTCGGCGAGGTGAGGCATCATCGGCCCGATCATCTGGACGAATAGTTCCCCGGCCTCCCGTAAGACCCACGCGAAGTCTTCGCTTGTCTTCCCGGAGCCCCCGGATTTGGCCAATGCAGACGACAGAATATTGGTAAATTCATAGATCTGGGCCACAGCCACATTGAAGCGCAAGGCGTCGATGCTCTGGGCGACCGAATAGGTGGCCTTGTGGGCGGCCCGCCGCAGATCCAGCGCTTCTGGCGAAAGGGCAGCCGGCTGAGCGGTCTCCTTTGGCGCAGCCTTTTCCGCCAGGTCGTCGATGATACGCCACGCGCGCTGGATGAACCGGCCCGCGCCCTGGATGCCGGCCTCCGTCCACGTTACGTCGCGCTCGGGCGGGCTGTCCGACAGCATGAACCAGCGCGCGCAGTCCGCGCCCCAGCCTTCGATGATATCGTCCGGGTCGACGAGGTTCTTCTTCGACTTCGACATCTTCTCGATCGAACCGATGGTCGCCGGTTTGCCGGTCGCGATTTCAATCGCCCGGCGCCCGTCTCCTTCGCCCTCGAACCGGATCTCGCTCGGGAGCAGCCATGCTCCGGCCTCGGACTTGTAGGTCTCGTGGGTCACCATGCCCTGCGTGAACAGCGCCGCGAACGGCTCGCGCAGGTTCTTGGTGCCGTGGCCCGCATCCGAAATCGCCCGATAGAAAAACCGCGAATAGAGAAGATGCAGGATCGCGTGCTCGATGCCGCCGATGTATTGATCGACCGGCAGCCAGTAGTTCGCCTGCTCGGTATCGACCGGCTTGTCGGCGTGAGGCGCGGTGAAGCGCACGTAGTACCAGGAGCTGTCGACGAACGTGTCCATGGTGTCGGTTTCCCGGCGCGCGGGCTTCGCGCACTTGGGACAATCGACATGCTTCCACGTCGGATGCCGGTCGAGCGGATTGCCCGGCTTATCGAACGTCGCATCTTCCGGAAGCTTCACCGGCAGATCCTTCGCCGGTACGGGAACGATCCCGCAATCGTCGCAGTGAATAATCGGGATCGGGCAACCCCAATAGCGCTGGCGCGAGATGCCCCAGTCGCGCAGGCGGTAATTGACCTTGCGCTGGCCGGCCGGTTTGCCGCCGAGCGTCAAACCTTCGAGTTTCTTGGTCGCGGCTTCGAACGCGTCCTTGGTCGAAAGACCGTCCAGAAAACGCGAGTTGATCATCGTGCCGTCGCCGTCGACAGCCGTGTCGCCGACAGTGAAGCCCTCGACCTTCGCGCCGGTCGGCAGGATGACGGGAATGACGGGCAGGTCATAGGCGCGCGCAAAGTCGAGGTCCCGCTGGTCGCCTGCGGGGCAGCCGAAAATCGCGCCCGTGCCGTAGTCCATCAGAACGAAGTTCGCGACGTAGACCGGCACCAGCCAGTCCTTGTCCAGCGGATGCACGGCGCGGATGCCCGTATCGAAGCCGCGCTTCTCCGCCGACTCCAAGTCGGCGACAGACGTTCCCATCCGCCGGCATTCCTCGGAGAAGGCCGCCAGTTCCGAATTGGTCTCGGCCGCGGCCTTGGCGAGCGGATGATCCGGCGCGATCGCCATGAACGAAGCGCCGAACAGCGTGTCAGGACGCGTCGTATAGATTTCGAGCTCCGAATGCCCCTTCGGCGCGGTCGCTTTGTCGAGCGCCCAGCGCACGAGCATGCCTTCCGAACGTCCGATCCAGTTCGCCTGCATGAGGCGCACTTTCTCCGGCCACTTGTCGAGCGTCGACAGCGCGTCCAGCAGCTCGTCCGAGTAGGCGGTGATCTTGAAGAACCACTGCGTCAGTTCGCGCTGCTCGACGAGCGCCCCCGAGCGCCAGCCGCGCCCATCGATCACCTGCTCGTTGGCGAGCACGGTATGATCGACCGGATCCCAGTTGACCTTCGACGACTTGCGGTAGGCGAGCCCCTTCACGAGCAGATCGAGAAACAGCTTCTGCTGGTGCTTGTAGTAATCCGGGCTACAGGTCGCGAGCTCGCGGCTCCAGTCGAGCGACAAGCCCATCGATTTGAGCTGGCCCTTCATCGTGTCGATGTTGGCGTAGGTCCACTTGGCCGGATGCGTCTTGCGCTCGATGGCGGCGTTCTCAGCCGGCATGCCGAACGCATCCCACCCCATCGGATGCAGCACGTTGAAGCCCTTGGCGCGCTTGAAGCGCGCGACCACGTCGCCCATCGCGTAGTTGCGCACGTGGCCCATGTGAATGCGGCCCGACGGGTACGGAAACATTTCGAGCACATAGCTCTTGGGCTGCGAGTGGTCGTCGGAAGCCCGGAAAATCTCTCCGTCCTCCCAGACCTTCTGCCAATGCTTCTCACGTGCGGGCGCGTTGTACCGTTCGGTGGCCATGGGTCGTCGTTGTGCTTTCGGCGTTAAGGATTTGGGCGCGTACTCAGCCCGAAAGGCGAGGGCCGGTCAAGGCGACCCGGCGCCCGATAGGGGCCAATGCTGACGGGATAAGCCTTCGGCCGAATCATGTCGATATTTCTGAAAAAAATCGACATGACGCTTCGATCATGTCGATCCTACCGACACGACACGTCCAATATGTCGATATTTTCCATTTCTATCGACACGTAATCATTCGCATGTCGATACGATCGACACGCGCGTCAAGATATGTCGATTAAATTGCATTTTATCGACATAATAATCTGGACCTGTCGATAAAATCGACATATCTTTCGGAATATGTCGATGAATTTAAAAAACGTCGACATATGAGCAGGCTCGTCGGGGAGACCAGTGTTCCAGCCCAATCAACCTTACAACGATCTTCCACTGCTCCCGCCAGTGACGGATGTCGAGACACGCGCGATCCTCAAAAAATGGGGCCTAGCCCGCACTGCGCTCGCTGAGCTTCGGCTTGCCGGCCAGATTATCCCGGACCAGAGCGTGCTCATCAGCGCCATCCCCCTTCTCGAAGCCAAGGACAGCTCCGAGATCGAGAACATCGTCACGACGAACGATGCGCTGTTTCGCGAGGCGAGCCTGGGCGACGACGACGGCGATCCAACGGCAAAGGAAGCCCTTCGATACCGGACGGCCCTCTACAAGGGGCTGGAGGCCTTGAAGATTACACCGTTGTCCGCGCGGACGGCGGTCGAGATCTGCCAAACGGTCACGGGCATAGACCTGGACGTTAGAAACATCCCTGTGAGCCTCACCAACAAGCACACAGGCGAGATCATCTACACGCCGCCTCAGGAACAGGAGAGGCTTCGCGGCCTGCTCGGAAACTGGGCCGACTACCTGCACAAAGCCGATGACGGCCTCGACCCGCTGATCCGGATGGCGATCCTGCACTACCAGTTCGAGGCCATACACCCATTCTCCGACGGCAACGGCCGAACCGGGCGCATCCTCAATCTGCTCTATCTGATAGAATGCCGGCTGCTCGACCTGCCGACACTTTACCTAAGCCGCCATATCCTGCGTACGCGGGGCGACTACTATCGCTTGCTCGAACGGGTAACGACTCACGGCGAATGGGAGCCTTGGATCCTCTACATGCTCACGGCCGTCGAGGTGACATCGAACTGGACAACCCAGAAGATCAGAGCCATTCGCGCGCTCATGGACGCTACGAACGCGATCGTGCGCGAACGTGCCCCAAAAACCTATTCGCGCGACTTGATCGATCTGATTTTCACTCAGCCTTACAGCCGCATCGCGAACTTGGTAGATCGGGGGATCGCCAAACGGCAAGCAGCCTCCGTGTACCTCAAGGAGCTAGCGAGGATCGGCGTGCTGACGGAAGAGAAGGTCGGGCGCGACAAGATTTTCTTGCACCGAAAGTATCTCGATCTCCTTTCAAGTGACGAGCATACGTTCGAGCCCTACACGAGCCCTCAAACCTAATTGCGATACCACCGCTGACCGACCAACCGGCGGTGCGCAAATTTGCGATCTAGCCTCCTGCCCTACCTCGCCCAGTGCGCGTCTGCAAAACATGCACTGATTTTTGTCCTTGCAGAGCGCATACGCGCAGAGACAAGCCGAACCGATGACCGAACGGACATCCCCCAACTTGGCCGCAGCCGCCCTCGCCGACGTGAAGGCCCGGATTGCCGAGGCAGCCCGCGACGCGGGCCGAGACCCGGCCTCTGTTCACCTGATCGCCGTTACGAAAACCTTCGGCCGGGAGGACATCCTCCCCGTTCTCGAAGCCGGTCATCGCCTCTTTGGCGAAAACCGGGTCCAGGAATCGAAGGCGAAGTGGCCTGGGCTGCGCCAGCTCTACCCGGATCTCGCCCTCCACCTCATCGGCCCCTTGCAGTCGAACAAGGCGCGCGAGGCCGTCGAATTGTTCGATGCCATCCACACCGTGGACCGGCCGAAGATTGCCAAGACCATCGCCGACGAGCAGCAGCGCCAGGGCAAGGCGCTCAAGCTCTTCATCGAGGTCAACACCGGCGAGGAGCCGCAGAAGGCCGGGATCCCGCCCAAGGAGACCGCAGCGTTTCTCGCCCATTGCCGCCGCGATCTCGGCCTCGAAATCGCGGGCCTCATGTGCATTCCACCCGTCGAGGAAGAGCCGGCGGTCCACTTCGCGTTCCTCGCCAAGCTCGCCGGAGACTTGGGCCTCCCCGACCTCAGCATGGGCATGAGCAGCGACTTCGAGGCTGCCGCACAGTTCGGCGCCACCTACGTGCGCGTCGGCTCCGCGATTTTCGGCGCACGCTGAATCCCGGGTGCGAGCTGTGACCCAGTAAGCACGCATTTACGCACAGCTTTCGCACAGCGCCGCACCACCCGCCGTCCGCGTACGTCACCCCCGGATGCTAGCCTTTCGGCAACCGAGTGATTCGGCGTGCCCGATCACGATGTGGAACCGAAGGGAGACCGGCATGACAGCACCCGCCCTCAAGGTGGTCGACACCCGTGCAGACGCAGCGGCCGCCGACGCCGCGCGTGACGCCCGCGCCGAGGCTCTCGAGCAAGCGGCCGCAGAAACAAAGACGAAGGGCAAGAGCACCAAGAAAACGTCCAAGCGCGCCTCCGACGGCTGGGACCGCTTTCTCGTCGACATCTGGATCACGGACCTGAACTTCACCGAGTTCGGCATCTACAAACGCACGCGCAACCGCGCCAAGTCTCGCCAGTTCACCTCCGACATGGATATCTTCGGCGAGATCATCGAGAACGGCGAGCGCACCGGTCTCTTCGGCTATCGCGAGGAAGCTTGGAAGAAAGCCCAGGGGATGGACAAGCGCCTGGTCTTCAAGCTGTTCACGCCAAATCTCGGCTGGCGCGCCACCATGGATCTGATGATCGGCCGCTCGCTGCAGCAGACCATAGGTGCGCGCGGCTTGCCGGTGATGACCTATTCCATCAACACCGACGACGACAACTACATCATCTACCTCGAACGCTCGGCCAACAAATGGCCGTTCATGCCCGAGCACTTCTCGTTCTTCATCATCGACGGCAAAGGCCAGCCCGAGTTCTATCGTCTGAAGCGCGCCTTCATCAATCTCGGCGGCGACTACGCGCTGATCAACCAGCGCGGCGAGACCGTTGGCTATCTCGACGGCAAGGTGCTCTCGATCGGCGGAAAGTGGAAAGGCCAGATCCGCGCCGGCGCCGACAAGCGCCTGATGACCGTCATGAAGCTCTTTGGCGCCATGATGATTTTCAACGGCGATTGCCGCCGCCACATGAAGCGGCTCTACAAAGGCATGCTCGCGGGCAAGATCAAACCCGATCTCGATCGCCAGGAAGCGGATCTCTACATGAACCCGCGCCGCGTACGCTAGCTGCTGCTGACGTACCGAGCAGAACTCGCGTCTCATCTTTAAAAAACAAGAACGGCCGGAGCCTCGAAAGCTCCGGCCGCTTCAATTCAGGCCACCGATTCGAGGCTAGTGCAGCGCCGTGCCAACCTCAGCAGGCGCAGGCGACGTCGCCACCGGAGGCGGACCGAAGCTCGCCAATGAGCGATCAACTTCGCGCAAACCTTCAACGAAACTCGAAAGACGTCCCGAGATCTTGTTGATGAAATGATCGGCAAGCGACGGATCTGCCGACATATGCGCAAGCATCTCCGAGCGCGTGATGCGCAGGGCGCGCACCGACGTGCGCGCCACGACCGTCGACGTGCATTCGGTCTCGATGAGCATCGTCATTTCCGAGATCAACGCACCGGCTGGAAGCGCCTCCTCCCCAGCCTCATACCCGGGCCCCTCCGTCCGCACAGCTTCACCGGAAATCAGAAGCACAGCCGCATCGGCCTCGGCATGCGCAGCCATGATGACATCGCCCGGCTTGTAGACGATGCGATCCGCGCGCCGCACAATCTCGGTCAGCTGAAGCGGTTTCAATCCCTGAAAGAGTGGAACGTTGAGAAGTGGACGAACGAGCGCATCGATAGCCATGACAAAAACCCCGCCACGAGACACGGCATGCCGCACGCAATGCCGGTAAACGCCAGCGCGGACGGCGGATCGAGATGATGGCACGATTGCCCTTGCGCCTAGCGTTGAGACCAAGGGTCGGGCGATTCGGGCTAGGCGGTCCAGGGCAAGAAAAGCGCTTGTTGATGGCCGAGGAATAACCTGTTTATGCCATCAGCTTGTAGCCGCCGGTCTCTGTGACCAGAATCTCGGCGTTGGAGGGATCCTTCTCGATCTTCTGCCGCAAGCGGTAGATGTGCGTCTCGAGCGTATGGGTCGTGACGCCCGCGTTATAGCCCCACACTTCATGCAGCAGCGTCTCGCGCGAAACCACCTTGTCCCCGGTCCGGTAGAGATACTTCAGGATCGCCGTCTCCTTCTCGGTGAGTCGGATCTTGCCGCCCTTTTCGTCGAGAAGAAGCTTGGAAGCAGGTTTGAACGTATAGGGTCCGATCGTGAAGACCGCGTCCTCGCTCTGCTCATGCTGGCGAAGCTGCGCACGAATGCGCGCCAGAAGCACAGCGAACTTGAACGGTTTCGTCACGTAGTCGTTGGCGCCAGCGTCGAGCCCGAGAATCTGATCGGCGTCGCTGTCGTTAGCAGTCAGCATGATGATGGGGCTCTTGAAGCCCGTCTTCCTCAGAAGACGTACGGCTTCGCGCCCATCCATATCCGGCAAGCCGACATCGAACACCACGAGGTCGTGATGCCCCTGCTTCGCCGCCTCAATGCCCTTGCTCGCCGTGCCCGCAACCGAAACGTCGAATTCGTCGTGCAGAGCCAATTGGTCGTGCAAGGATCCACGGAGATCTTCGTCATCGTCGACGAGCAGGATCCTGCGTGCAGCGCTCATGGTCGGGCGGCTCCAATTCCGGTTAACGTGAAGCACCCCCTCTTAGCATCTGCTCGGTGCATGAGGTAGGGTGCCGTCGCTCGAAGGGTTATCGATAAGGGGATGCGCTATTATTGCCCGTAAAATCGTCGTGAGAAGCCTCAATCCACGAAACACCAAGGGCTGGCTGACCTGCGGCAACATGATCCTCCGATGTGCCCTTGGCCGCAGCGGCATCCGTAGCGCGAAGCGCGAAGGCGACGGCGCCACCCCACGCGGCTGCTATCGCTTCGAAAACGTCTTCTATCGCCACGACAAGGTCATGCGGCCCGCGACGCGGCTCCGCACCAGCGCATCGCGGCCGCTGGATGGATGGTGCGATGCAACACAGGATCGAAACTATAACCGCTACGTGCGCCACCCATACCCCGCGAGCGCCGAGCACATCTGGCGCGCGGACAGCCTCTACGACCTCGTAACCGTCATCGACTACAACCGCCGGCCTCGTATTGCCGGTCGCGGCAGCGCGATCTTCATGCACGTCGCGGAAAAGGGGCTGAAGCCCACGGAAGGGTGCGTCGCCCTTCCGCACCGGGATCTGCTCAAGGTGCTCGCCCACATCGGGCCGCGCACCAGGATTGTCATCGTCTGACGTTTCCGTTCTGGCCGCCGCAAAAATAAAGAACCCGGAGCCGCGAAGGCCCCGGGTCAAGTTTAGAGCACGTCAAGGGGAGACGCGTGCTCGGGAGAAAATTCCGTGACAGGAGTCCTGCCGGGCGAAGCCGGCAGGACCGAAGCAGCCTTAGTGGTTGTAGGCCCGCTCGCCGTGGTCGACGAGGTCGAGACCCTGACGCTCGTAGTCGGTGCTCGGACGCAGACCGACCAGGATGTCGACGATCTTGAACAGGATGGCCGAGAGGATGCCGGTCCAGAGCACCGTGAAAGCCACGGCCTTGGCCTGGATCATCACCTGTGCAGCCATGTCATAGGAACCGGCAACCAATTCGCCTGGCTTCGAGATGTAATCCGCAAGGCCAGAGCCGCCGAGATCCGGGCTCACCAGGATGCCGGTGGCGATCGCACCGATGATGCCACCTATGCCGTGCACGCCGAACACGTCGAGGCTGTCGTCATAGCGGAAGAGGTTCTTGATGCCGGTGCAGGCGAAGAAGCACAACGCGCCGGCGACGAGACCGAGAACAATTGCGCCCATCGGGCCGGAGAAACCGGCAGCGGGCGTAACCGCAACCAGGCCCGCAACAACGCCGGACGCGAGCCCGAGCAACGACGGACGACCCTTGAACAGCCACTCGACGAGCATCCACGAGAGACCGGCTGCAGCCGTTGCAACGAACGTGTTGATCATCGCGACGAACGCGGTCGCGCTCGCCTCGAGGTTCGAACCGCAGTTGAAGCCGAACCAGCCGAACCACAGCAGCGCGGCGCCGACCATGGTCAGCGTCAACGAATGCGGTGCCATCTGCTCGCGGCCGAAACCGATACGCCGGCCAACGATCAAAGCACCGACGAGCCCCGCGATACCGGCGTTGATGTGCACGACTGTGCCGCCCGCGAAGTCGAGAGCGCCCCACTTGAAGAGGAGACCTGCATCAGCAAGAGCTTCCGACAACTTCGGCTCGCCGGCCTTCGCCGCTTCTGCGAAGACGTCGGGGCCGCCCCAGTACCAGACCATGTGCGCCATCGGGAAGTAGACGAACGTCACCCACAGCGCCACGAACAGCAACACCGCCGAGAACTTCATGCGCTCGGCGAGCGAGCCCACGATGAGCGCCGGCGTGATGCAGGCGAACGTCATCTGGAAGGCGATGAAGGCGAGCTCCGGAATGTAGACGCCATTGGAGAAGGTGGCCGCGACACTTGCGGGTGTTACGCCCGCAAGAAACATCTTCGAGAAACCACCGACGTAGTCGTTGAGCGCCCCACCGTTGGTGAACGCCATGCTGTAGCCGTACGTAACCCAGATGATGGCCACCATGCAGGTGATGGCAAAAACCTGCATCAAGATCGACAGCATGTTCTTTGAGCGTACGAGTCCGCCGTAGAACAGCGCGAGCCCCGGCACCGTCATCAGAAGCACGACGATCGTCGCGAGGAACATGAACGTTGAGTCGCCCTTGTCCACGGTCGGTGCCGTCTGAGCCAGCGCAGCGCCCGCGGATGTCAGCGTCAGAAGTGCGGCCGCGCCAAGCGGACTCGCGACGCGCTTAAGTCGTTCGAGTGTCATGTCTCATAACTCCCTCGTGTTGCCCCATCGGCGGCTCACGCCCACCGACTTTCCCGAGTGCCGTCCCACAGCCGTCATGCATGAACCGGCCGCCATCTCCGCGCGCACGAAGTCACGAAGCCCGGCTGGGCATCGCCTGCATCGAGAGATCCTTTGCATCGTGTGAGGTGATCATTGAGCGCCCCTGAAATGCTCCGCACCCGGGAAAGCGGAGCACCGCGAAGTGCGTATCAAATCTCGTGCCAACCGCTCGCGATCGTACAACCGATTGAAACCACGCGATGATCCGTTGCTTCTTCGAAAGAGGAGCCTTCGGGGGCAGATCAATTTGTAGGCAGCGAATTCCGTAGTGCCGGATGAGTTCGCACAGAAATGCATCGCACCCCGCTCGGGGTTCGCGCAGGCCTCGTCGCTCGCGTCACCGGACGGACAAAAAAAACCCGGCGCTTGAGGCACCGGGTGGAAGTTCGAACACGCGGGTGGAGACGCATGCTCGTGAGCAGATCTAGGGAAATCAAAATGGCTCGCCATCTCCCGACGGCGAGCCAAGAGCGTCTTAGTAGTTGTAAGCGCGCTCGCCATGGTCGGTGATGTCGAGACCTTCGCGCTCACCTTCCGTTGTCGGGCGCAGACCGATGACGATGTCGACGAGCTTGAACAGGATCGCCGAGATGATGCCCGTCCAAAGGATCGTGAAGCCGACGGCCTTCGCCTGTGCGGTTACCTGAGCGATCATGTCATAGGAACCGGCAACGAGCTCACCGGGCTTCGAGACGTAATCCGCCAGACCCGAGCCGCCGAGATCTGGGCTGACCAGGATGCCGGTGGCGATGGCGCCGACGATACCGCCAACAGCGTGCACGCCGAACACGTCGAGGCTGTCGTCATAGCCAAACGCGTTCTTCACACCCGTGCAGAAGATGAAGCAGATCACGCCGGCAACGAGGCCGAGCACGATCGAGCCCATGGCGCCGGCAAAACCGGCAGCAGGCGTAACCGCAACGAGACCGGCAACAACACCCGAGGCGAGACCGAGCAGCGAAGGCTTGCCCTTGACGACCCACTCAGCAAGCATCCAGGCAACGCCCGCAGCCGCGGTGGCAACGAACGTGTTGATCATGGCGATCACGGCGGTGACGCTGATCTCGAGGTTCGAGCCGCAGTTGAAGCCGAACCAGCCGACCCACAGCAGCGCGGCGCCGACCATGGTCAGCGTCAGTGAGTGCGGAGGCATGTGCTCCTTGCCGAAGCCGACGCGCTTGCCGGCGATGAGAGCACCGACGAGACCCGCGATACCGGCGTTGATGTGCACGACGGTGCCGCCTGCGAAGTCGAGCGCGCCCCACTTGAACAGGAGACCCGCGTCAGCAGAAGCAGCCGCCAGTGCGTCGCCGCCCTTGCGCGCAGCGTCCGCCATGACGTCCGGGCCGCCCCAGTACCAGACCATATGCGCCATCGGGAAGTAGACGAACGTCACCCAGAGAATGACGAACAGCATGATCGCCGAGAACTTCACGCGTTCGGCGATAGCGCCGACGATGAGGGCGGGCGTGATGCAGGCGAACGTCATCTGGAAGGCGACGAACGAGAGTTCCGGGATGTAGACGCCGTTGGAGAAGGTCGCCGCGAGCGACGAAGGCGTGACGCCTGCGAGGAACAGCTTCGAGAAGCCGCCAACGTAGTCGTTGAGCGCACCGCCGTTGGTGAAGGCCATGCTGTAGCCGTAGGTGACCCAGATCAGGGCGACGACGCAGGTGATCGCCAGAACCTGCATCAGCACCGCGAGCATGTTCTTGGTGCGAACGAGACCGCCATAGAAAAGGGCGAGACCCGGCACCGTCATCATGAGAACGATGACCGTGGCAAGAAACATAAAGCCCGTGTCGGCTTTGTCGGCAGTGGGCGCAGCAGCTGCATCCTGCGCGAACGCGGGCAGCGCCGTAAACATCAGCGCTGCGGCGGTCCCGAGGACCCCCGTTGCGCGCGTAAGTAGGCTTGACTTCATGTCGTGAACTCCCTGTCTTTCAATCGTGTGGGCTGGCCGCATGCTCAGAGTGCCGCGTCGTCGGACTCACCGGTGCGGATGCGCACGGTGTGCTCGATCGAAGAGACGAAGATTTTTCCGTCGCCGATCTGGCCGGTCTTGGCGGCCTTGACGATGGCCTCGACGGCCTTGCTGACGAGAGCGTCTGAGACGACAACCTCGATCTTGATCTTCGGCAGGAAGCTCACGGCGTATTCCGCACCGCGATAGACCTCTGTGTGACCTTTCTGGCGGCCGTAACCCTTAACCTCGGTCACGGTCATGCCCTGGAGGCCGATGTCGGTTAGATTCGACCGCACCTCCTCGAGCTTGAAGGGCTTAATGACGGCAGTGATTAGTTTCATGGAGAGCACCCCTTGAGTTTAGTCCCCCCGCTCGGTGGCGTGGCGCGGACAGGCCTCCGACGGCCGCCGGCATACGGCCGACAACAATCGAGCGACGGAGAGTCAAGAGCTGTGCCAAGTCTGAGTGTTCGGCCTAATGGACTGAAATTGTTCACGATTTATCAAGGGAGGCCCGCCAAATAGGCAGCATCGCCTCCTCAGGCTGCACACAAAATATGCAGTCGCCCGTGATTGCTCGCTATTTGATCAGATACGCCGTCTGGCGTTTGCGGATGAGGCCCTCTTGCGCCGTCGAGGCGATCAGCTTGCCGTCCCGTGTGAAAAAACTTCCCCGGCAGAACCCGCGTGCGCCGGCCGCATTCGGGCTGTCCTGCGCATAGAGCACCCAGTCGTCCACGCGGAACGGGCGATGCAGCCAGAGGGCATGATCGAGGCTTGCAAGCTGGATATCCCGGTCGAACAAGAGCTTGCCATGAGCGATGAGTGCCGTGTCCAGGAGCGTAAAGTCGGACGCGTACGCGAGAACGCACTGATGCAGACGCGGATCGTCTGGCAATCGACCGCTCGCCCGGAGCCAGATGTATTGCTGAGGGGGATGCGGCTCGCGGCTCAAATACCGCTTCACATCCACGGGACGCAGTTCAATGGGGTTTTCTCGCTGCCAGTAGTTGCGCATGGCCTCTGGCAGCGCATCGATGAGTTCGGCCACCCGCTCGGCAGCCGACGGCAACGCCTCGGGGGGCGGTACGTCCGGCATGGCAGACGCATGCTCGTAGCCTTCCTCCTCTTTCTGAAACGAGGCGCTCATGGAGAAGATCGCTCGGCCATGCTGGATGGCCTTCACCCGCCGGGTCGTGAAGCTGCCGCCATCGCGGATCCGCTCGACGTCGTAGATGATCGGGTGAGCCGGATCGCCTGCGAGCAGAAAATAGCCGTGCAGGGAATGGGCCGTACGCCCCTCGTCCACGGTCCGGCTCGCCGCAACGAGGGCTTGGCCGAGCACCTGGCCGCCATACACGCGCTGCCAGCCGTTCTGTGGGCTGATCCCCCTGAACAGATTAACCTCGAGCCGTTCGAGGTCGAGCACCTCCAGCAGACCCGCCAGCGCGTCGCAGCGATGCTCTTGGCCAGCGGACATGGAGATTCCTCGCAAAAGATGCTACCCGATCAACGGCGTGGACGATGGGCTGCGCCGGAAATCGGGTCAAGGCTCCGAACTGAAGCAGACGATGACGCAGCGCTTTGACATTGTGATCTCGGGCGGGAGCTTCGCGGGCTTGGCTTTCGCGCGCGCTCTCACCTGGGCACTCGGTGACGGCATCCGGATCGCGATCGTCGACCGCTCTCCCCGGAAGGAAACCACCGCACCGGACGCCAGAGCCTTCGCGTTGTCGGCCGGTGCACGGCGAATGCTGGACACACTCGGCATCTGGCAAGCCATCTCGAATGCGGCTCAGCCCGTCACCGAGATCGAAATTACCGACTCGAGCCTCGACGCCGGTATCCGGCCCGTCCTTCTGAAATACGACAACCGCCTCGGAGACGAGGGCGCAACCGATGCCGAGCCCGCGAGCTCCATCGTACCGGCACCGGAGCTCGAGCAAGCTCTCTACCGGTCCGTTGCCGATGCCCCCGGTGTGACCTTCCTCACCCCGGCCGAAATTATCCGTTTCGTCGACACGGGGCCCGGTGTCTCCATCACGTTGCGCGACGGCTCCGAACTCACGGCCTCGCTGCTCGTCGGCGCGGAGGGCCGCCGTTCGCCGTCGCGCGACGAGGCCGGTATCAAAACGATCGGCTGGCGCTACGATCAAACCGCGATCGTCACCACGATCGCTCACGAGCGTCCGCACAATGCGCGCGCCATCCAGCACTTTCTCCCGGGAGGCCCTTTCGCCATTCTGCCGCTTCCCGGCAACCGCTCGTGCCTTACCTGGACCGAAGATGCCGGCGAGGCGACCCGCATCCTCGCCCTCGACGACGCAACGTTTCTCGCCGAAGTCGAAACACGTGTCGCAGGCCGTCTCGGCGCGTTGGAGGTTGTCGGTCCGCGCCAATCCTGGCCGCTCGAAATGCATTTGGCCCGCGCCTACATCGCGCCCCGTTTCGCGATTCTGGGCGACGCGGCCCACGGCGTGCATCCGATCGCCGGGCAGGGTGTGAATCTCGCATTCCGCGATGTTGCCGCCCTGAGCGAGATCGTCGTCGACACGATGCGTGTTGGTCTCGATCCTGGAAATCTTGAAAGCCTGGGCCGCTACGAGCGCTGGCGCCGGTTCGACTCCGCGCTCTCAGCCGCTGCTTTCGACGGCCTGAATCGGCTCTTTTCAAACGACCAGATGCTCGTGCGCGCCGCGCGCGACTTCGGCCTTGGGCTGGTTGATCGCCTGCCTGGCCTGAAACGCCGCTTCGTCTCCGAGGCCGCGGGATTGACGGGCGATCTTCCGCGCCTCTTCAAATCGGAACAGCTCTAAGCGTCGTTATCCGGCTCGGCGGCGTCTCTGTCGCCCGCGTCCACTTCCTCGGGTGGCGACAGCACGATCGCGCCGCCCGCCACGTCGACTCGCACGACGACGTCTTCGATCATCGGATAGAGCACGGTGCGCTTCTCACCCGCTGGCCGCACCTCGAGGATGTCACCCGCCCCGTAATTCTGCACGGCTTCAACGGTGCCCAGCGCCGTGCCCTCCTCCGTCACCACACGCAAGCCGATGAGATCGGCGTGGTAGTACTCTCCCTCCTCCGGCGGAGGTAGCCGGCTGCGGTCCACATAAAGCGCCACGCCCTTGAGCTTCTCGGCCTGTGTCCGGTCCTGCACACCCTCGACGCGGCAGATGAGGCCCTTTGCCGTGCCGCCCTCGACGGCAAGCACGAATTCCACATCGCCCCCTTCGTTCGCGAGCGGCCCGTAGTCGGCGATGCGTTCGGGATCCGCCGTGTAGCTCCGCACGAGAACAGTCCCGCGGATGCCATGCGCGCCCACGATATGCCCGAGCAAAACGCGCTTTGCGGCAACGCTAGATCCAGAGCCGCCGTCCTGAGTCATGAGAAAACCACGTCGTGTTGATCAGCCTGCGAGCCGGCCCACATACCGAAGCTCGACCCTTAGCGGCGTTCCACCTACATCCACAACCGCCGAAGAAACGGGCGTAGGCGGCGGAAAGCGCCCGAAGACATCGATGAGCGCGCCTTCCGGCCCCGCTTGAAGGCCTGTAAGCAGCACACCGTTCGGCGGAATGGCAAGCTGAACCTGAATCACGGCTTCGCCGCAACCCGCATCGTATCGATAGCGTCCCTTGAAGAGCCCGCCGTTCGGGTCCGAGCCGACAATGCGCCCAGCCCGCAGCACAGCCAGTGCGCCACCGCGCGTTTTGTCCACTTCGTTTGAAGCGGGACAACCACTTTCAAAGTTAAGACCGTAAATGCCGTCGGGGAGCATGGCGCGATCAGAGGTAGCTTGAGAAAAATAATACTACCATGGATTGCAGATCCGAGATCGCGCGTCGCTCCGCATCCTTAAATTTTGGCCTGCCAAAGCCCAGAAAGGTCGAGCCTTATTGAAGGCGCTCAATCCGGTTTCCGATGGCAACGGCATAGAGCCAAAGCCGCCGCTCCCGTCGGGTCCAAGTATCCGTGTCCGGCTTGTCGTTCATAAGGGCTGTTCCCTGAACCAGCACCTCGCTGCGCCGATCCCACCAAGCCGCTTCGGCCTGAGAGAGATTGGTCCTCAATGGCATGGAAGTCGTCCCTCGTTCTCCGCAGAGACGGCGGCCTCCAGACTGCACCGGCTGACCGACTGCCCCTGCCCCCCAAAGTTGGCCGCACCCCAAGAACGAAGCGACCACTTCAAAGCTATGACAATTCGCCGACAGCTTCGACAGCCACAGGGGTCGTCGCCGCACAAGTTTCCGCCATGATGCCGATTTGCAGCATCGATCCAAAACGACGGCAGGCACCCGGAGAATGCCAGGTGCCTGCTCGAAAAAAGACCGCCGCGAAAATCGCGTGCCTTATGCGTCGCCGCCGGCGGCAGCGGCAGCAGCATCCTCAGCCGCCTTGGCCTTGGCAGCAGCCCGCTCCTGAGCCTTCTTCTTCGGCTTCGCCTTGTCGGGATTGTTGCGAGCTTCACGCTTCAGGAGACCGGCGCCGTCGAACAGGCGCTCCACGCGGTCCGTCGGCTGGGCGCCGACCGAGAGCCAGTGCTTGCAGCGATCGAGGTCGAGCTTCACGCGCTCCGCACTATCCTTCGGCAGCATCGGATTGAAGGTGCCGATCTGCTCGATGTAGCGGCCATCGCGGGGCGAAGCGCTGTGCGCAACGACGACGTAGTAATAGGGACGCTTCTTGGCGCCACCGCGCGAAAGACGAATTCTGGCTGACATCGGGTGAAGTCCTTTCTGATCTGAAGTTGTCTGGCGGCGTGCCGCCTGTTTTCGAGTTTGGTTTTGCTATTTCTTCTTCCCCGGAGATCCGGGGAATTTCGGGAATGACCCGCCGAGACCCGGCAAGCCACCACCGCCAAGCCCAGGAAGACGGGGAACACCTCCGCCGCCTCCCAGTCCCGGCAATCCTTTCGGCAGCCCACCTTTCGGCAACACGTCCTTGAGATCGGACGGCAGCTGCTCCAAAGCCTTGGGATCGAGCTTCGCAAGCTCACCCTGCATTTGCGCGAGCTCGGCTTCCGACGGCCCGCCGCCGCCACCCATGCCGAACATGCGCGCCATCATTCCGCGGTTCTTGCCCATCGCGCGCATCATGTCGGCCATCTGCCGGTGCTGCTTGATGAGCTTGTTGACGTCCTCGACCCGCGTGCCGGAGCCGGCCGCGATGCGCCGCTTGCGCTTGGCATCCAGAACCTTCGGCGCGCGGCGCTCCTTCGGCGTCATCGACGAAATGATCGCGCGCTGCTTTCTGAGATCCTTTTCGAGACCGGCCTCGTTGATCTGCGATTTGATCTTACCGACGCCTGGCAGCATGCCGAGCACGCCGCCCATGCCGCCGATCTTCTCCATTTGCTTGAGCTGCTCAGCGAGATCCTCGAGGTCGAACTCGCCCTTCTTCATCTTCTGGGCGATCGACTTCGCCTTCTCGACGTCGATCGTCTGCGCAGCCTTTTCGACGAGGCCGACGATGTCGCCCATGCCGAGAATGCGGCCCGCAACGCGCTGCGGATCGAAATCCTCGAGCGCATCCCACTTCTCGCCCGTGCCGAGCAACTTGATCGGCTTGCCGGTGACGGCGCGCATCGAAAGCGCAGCACCGCCGCGTCCATCGCCGTCCGCGCGCGTCAGAACCGTGCCGGTGATGCTGAGCCGGCTATCGAACGCCTTCGCGGTGTTGACGGCGTCCTGGCCGGTGAGGCTGTCGAGCACGAGCAGCACCTCGTGCGGCTGCGTCGCGGCCTTGACCTCCGCCACCTCGTGCATCAACTCTTCGTCGAGCGTGATGCGGCCGGCGGTGTCGAGCATCACGACGTCGTAGCCGCCGAGACGCGCAGCTTCCATCGCACGCTTGGCGATCTGGAGCGGTGTCTGCCCGGCGATGATCGGCAGCGTCGCGACTTCGGTCTGCTCGCCGAGCACGCGAAGCTGCTCCTGCGCTGCGGGACGCCGCGTGTCGAGCGACGCCATCAGCACTTTCTTCTTGTCGCGGGTCTTGAGGCGCCACGCGATCTTGGCCGTGGTCGTCGTCTTGCCGGAGCCCTGCAAGCCCGCCATCAGAATGGCAACCGGAGGCGCGGCGTGCAGATCGATCGGTTCGGCCTCGGACCCGAGCGTCCGCACCAGTTCATCGTTGACGATCTTGACGACCATCTGGCCGGGCGTGACCGACCGCAGTACGTCCTGGCCGACGGCCTTCGCCTTCACCCGGTCGATGAAGTCGCGCACCACGTCGAGCGCAACGTCCGCTTCGATCAGCGAACGGCGCACCTCACGCATGGCTTCTGAAACTTCGCTTTCAGTCAGCGCACCGCGTTTGGTGAGCTTATCGAAAACTTGCCCCAGCCGGTCTGAGAGCGATTGAAACATCGAATCCCTTATGCCAAACGCTGAACGCACCCGAGGGCGCTACGCGCTGTCGGATGTGGACCCCCCTGCCTCCCGGCCGCGATTTTCCGGCCATGCGCAGGGCGGCGGCTCTGAAGATCAGCGCCGTCTGAATTTGCGGGCACCATCTCCGATCGCCCGCCCCCTGTCAACGTCTAGGGCCGAAAATCGAGGAAATCGAAGCGCCTGGAGACGTTAACGAGCCGGAAGCTGAACCGGCGCGACGCCATGTCGCCGAAGTTTCTGCCAAAAATGTGGGCGGCTCGCTCCCACGCATTGCCCGCCCCAGCGCGAAGAACCATAATTCTGCGCCGATCTAAGCCCAGGGAACGTGGGCCAAACGGCCAAAGACGACGGGGGAGACATCTTGATGCTGCAACGGCGCGTGCTTCGCACGGTGACGTGCCTGGCCCTTGGGGCCGGCCTCATGACGGGCGGCTGCGCCTCCAGTTCCCCCTTCGGTAAGGCGAGCGATTTCGATCGCACGTTCATCAGCGCGGCCCAGACCTGGGACCTCGACAAAAACGGATCTGTAAGCTGTGACGAGTGGGCCCAGTACGTCGCTCAGTCATTTCGCGAAGCCGACGTGAACGGCGACGGCGCCCTCGACGCCGAAGAATGGAAAAAGCTGGTCGCCAATGACCGTCTCTTCGAGGTCGCCAACTTGAGCTACTACGACGCCAATGGCGATGGCCGCGTCACGGTCGAGGAAATGACCGGCAAGCAGAACATTGCCTTCAAGCTCCTCGACCGGAACGGCGACTGCCAGATTGACCGCACCGAGGCCGTCCAGGTGCACGGCGTCGACAAGGTCAAGGCGAAAGAAATCGATCAGACCATACCGGGCCGATAAACGCGGCCTTCCACTTACTTCGGCGCCATCCGAACGATGCGCCCGTTGGCGTCGTCCGTCACCAGATAGACGGCGCCGTCGGGCCCCTGTTTCACGTCGCGGACCCGCTCGCCGATGTCGTCAGCCAAAACTTCATGGGCCACGACTGCGCCATCCTTCATGACAAGGCGCTGCACCTGCATGTACTTGAGCGCCCCGACAAGGAAGTTGCCTTTCCACTCCGGGAACAGATCGCCCGTGTAGAGCAGGAGCGCAGACGTTGCGATCGAAGGTGTCCAGTAGTAGACCGGCTGCTCGAGCCCGGGCTGAGACGAGATGCCCTGGCCCACTACGCCACCCGAATACTCCTTGCCGTAGGTAATGATCGGCCAGCCGTAGTTCTTGCCCGCCTCGGGATGGTTGAGTTCATCGCCGCCCTGCGGGCCGTGCTCCAGAGTCCAGAGCTGACCCGTCGCCGGATCCAGTGCCGCCCCCTGAACGTTGCGGTGCCCGATTGACCAGATCAGGGGGTCCCAGCCCTCCTGGGCAGGCTTGTCCGCACCAGGCGCGCCGTCGGCCGTGATGTAGACGATCTTGCCGAGATGATTCTTTGGATTCTGAGCCTCGACCCGCGTCTTGGCATCGCTTCGCTCTCCCAGCGTCACGAAGAGCTTGTTGTCCGGTGTCACAACGATCCGCGACCCAAAATGCAGTTTGCCATTGCAGGACGGCTGCTGGCGGAAGATCACCTTCAGGTCTTCGAGCGCGGCGCCGTCGGCATTCGTCACGAGCTTAGCGCTGGCTACGCTCGTGCCATTCTCTCCCTTCGCGCGCGGCTCCGAATAGGACAGGAAGATCCGGCCGCTTTCGGCGAAATCATTGGCCAGCGCCACGTCGAGCAGACCGCCCTGACGTTCCGACATGACCTCAGGTACGCCCTTGATCGGCGCGCCGATTTTGCCATCCGTCTCGACGATCCGCAGGCGCCCCGGTTTCTCCGTCACAAGCATCCGCCCGTCAGGCAGAAATTCGAGGGCCCAGGGATTCTCCAACCCCTTCGCAACCGTCGTCAGCTCGATCGCAGTTTTCGGCGTTTCGGGAGCGTTGGTCTGCGCGGCAGAAACCGGCGTGACTGCAAGGAGCAGGAGAGGGGCTGCGAAACCCATACGTCGGCTCATGAAAACCTCATTCACGTTCATCGCAGGTGTCGCGGAACTATTTAGGCCGCGACGTGCAATTGCCGAGGGGGCCTAAGTATTTTGCCGTGCCCAAATGAGGTCTTCGGCCATCAATTGTCTTTTGGCCACGCTTCGCCCATATAGTCGCGTCATGAACGCCGCTACCCCCCTCCGCTATGTCAAGATGAACGGCCTCGGCAACGAGATCGTCGTGCTCGACTTGCGCGCGGGCGGAGGCCCGCTGAACCCGGGCGAGGTCAAGGCCATTGCCGAAAATCCCGCGACCAGTTTCGACCAGATGATGGTGCTGCATCCACCAAAGACACCCGGCACCGAAGCCTTCGTCCTCATCTACAATACGGATGGCTCCGAATCGTCGGCATGCGGCAACGGCACCCGCTGCATCGGCTGGCTGGAGCAGAACCTGACCGGCAAGTCCGACCTTCGCTTCGAAACGCGCGCGGGTCTTCTCGCGGTTCGCGTCAAGGACAAGGATGCGATCACCGTCGACATGGGCGAGCCGCGCTTCGACTGGCAGGACATTCCGCTCTCGGAGGAGTTTTACGACACCCGGGCGATCGAGCTGCAGATCGGGCCCATCGACAAGCCCATCCTGCACTCTCCTTCGGTTGTGAATGTCGGCAATCCACACGTCGTCTTTTGGACCGACAGACCCGTCGACACCTACGATCTCGGACGCTTCGGTCCTCTGATCGAGAACCACCCCCTGTTTCCCGAGCGGGTCAACGTGACCATTGCCGAGGTGACGTCCCGGACGGCCTTAAAAATCCGCACCTGGGAGCGTGGCGCCGGGCTGACACGCGCCTGCGGAACGGCGGCCTGCGCCGCGGCCGTTTCGGCCATGCGCAAAAATTTGACGGACCGCAAGGTCACAGTCTCGCTTCCGGGAGGACCGCTGGTCATTGAGTGGTTGGCAAACAACCATATTCTCATGGCCGGCCCAGTAGAGCTTGAGCACGGAGGGGACCTGCCCATCGGAACGGACACTGCGGCTAAGGAGCAGTCCCGCCTTGTTCCCCAAGAGCGTTTGCCCTAATCAGCCCGGTGAACCCACGTGCCAATATCGCGAACAACGTGATGTCCGAACCGCTCATTGTCACGCTTGGCTGTCGGCTGAACGCCTATGAATCCGAGGTGATGCGCCGTCATGCCACTGCCGCGGGCCTCGACGACTGCGTGATTGTCAACACGTGCGCCGTCACGGCAGAGGCCGTGAGTCAGGCGCGGCAGACGATCCGCAAGCTGCGCCGCGAGCAACCGCACGCTCGCTTGATCGTCACCGGCTGCGCCGCCCAAATCGAACCCGAACTCTTTGCCGAGATCGAGGGCGTCGATCATGTCATCGGCAACGGCGAGAAGCTCGACCCCGCAACATTTCTCTCGCTCGCGACCGACGCTCTCGAAAGGGTTGTCGTCAACGACATCATGAGCGTGAAGGAAACCGCGCATCACTTGATCGACGGCTTCAACGCGCGCTCACCCGCACGCGCGTACGTGCAGATCCAAAATGGCTGCGATCATCGCTGCACCTTCTGCATTATTCCGATGGGCCGCGGCCCCTCGCGCTCGGTGCCGGCCGGCGAGGTCGTCGCCCAAGTGCGCAAGCTCGTCGAAGCAGGCTACCCCGAAATCGTGCTCACCGGCGTCGACATCACATCATACGGCTGCGATCTTCCGGGACGCACCTCTCTCGGGCGTCTCGTGAAGCAAGTGCTGGTCCACATCCCGGAGCTGCACCGCCTGCGCCTCTCGTCCATCGATCAGGTCGAAGCCGACGAACATCTCCTCGATGCCATCGCGACGGAATCCCGATTGATGCCGCATCTGCATCTTTCGATGCAAGCCGGTGACGACATCATTCTGAAGCGCATGAAGCGTCGCCATTTGCGTGACGACGCCATTCGCTTCTGTGAAGAGGTTCGCCGTTTGCGTCCCGACGTCGTCTTCGGCGCCGATCTCATCGCCGGTTTCCCGACGGAAACCGAAGCCATGTTCGAGAACACGCTCGCACTCGTCGAAACGTGCCGGCTGACCTATCTCCACGTCTTCCCGTATTCACCGCGCAAGGGTACGCCCGCTTCGCGCATGCCGCAGGTCAGCCGCGCTGTCGTCAAGGAACGCGCCGCGCGTTTGCGCGCAGCAGGACAGCGCACGCATGCGCGCTATCTCGATAGCCTTGCAGGTCAGCGCTCAGAGGTCCTAGTGGAAGGCAACGACGTCGGACGCACGCCGCATTTCGCCGAAGTGCGGCTGGATCGCAAGGCGCCGGTCGGAACGATTCAATGGGCGACGCTCGGAAATCGCGATGGACACCGCCTCAACGGAAT
Source organism: Hyphomicrobium sp. (assembly GCF_036262015.1). GTDB lineage: Bacteria > Pseudomonadota > Alphaproteobacteria > Rhizobiales > Hyphomicrobiaceae > Hyphomicrobium_C. The sequence goes on from NZ_DATAJR010000005.1 coordinate 135,523, forward strand.
GGTCGAAGCGTGAGCACCGAACCAAAGCGCAAAGGATTTTTCGGCCGCTGGCTCGGAACGAGCCAGCCTGCCGAGACGCCAGCTCCTGATCCCGTCGAACAAGCGACGGAAGCGGCGCCAAACGAAGAAGTACCCGAAGCCGCCGTTTCTTCCGCTGAAACACCCGCACCTGCGCCTGCACCTGTGCCTGCACCGGAACCGGAACCGGAACCCGCGGCCGAGCCGGTCCGCAAAGGTTGGTTCGAGCGGCTGAAATCCGGACTCTCCAAAACCTCGTCCCGGCTTACGGAAGGCATCGCCGGTCTCGTCACCAAGCGGAAGCTCGATCAGGACACGCTCGACGAACTCGAAGAAGTCCTGCTGGCGGCCGACCTCGGCATCGAAACATCGTCGCGCATCACGACAGCGCTTGCAAAAGGCCGCTTCGACAAAGCGATCTCAAGCGAAGAAATCCGCGAAACACTCGCCGAAGAAGTCGCGCGCGTCCTCGAACCGGTCGCGCGGCCGCTGATGATCGACGAGACGCGTAAGCCGCACGTCGTGCTCGTGCTCGGCGTGAACGGCAGCGGCAAGACGACAACCATCGGCAAGCTCGCAGCCAAGCTGAGCCGCGAGGGGCGTCGTGTCATGCTCGCAGCCGGCGATACGTTCCGCGCCGCCGCCATCGATCAGCTCAAGGTTTGGGGCGAGCGCACCGGCGTGCCGGTCATGGCCCGTGATGTCGGCGCGGACGCATCGGGCCTTGCCTTCGACTCCATCAAGGAGGCACAGGACGGCGGCTACGACGTCCTGCTGATCGACACCGCCGGCCGGCTCCAGAACAAGGAAGGCCTGATGGCCGAGCTCGAAAAGGTCGTCCGCGTCATTCGTAAGGTGGATCCGACGGCGCCCCATGACACACTGCTCGTGCTGGACGCGACCACCGGCCAGAACGCCATGCAGCAGGTGGAAGTGTTCCGCGAGCGCGCGGGCGTCACCGGCTTGGTCATGACCAAGCTCGACGGCACCGCCCGGGGCGGCATCCTGGTGGCAATCGCTGCCAAGCACGGATTGCCCGTCCATGCCATCGGAGTTGGGGAAGGCGTCGACGACCTGCAATCTTTCTCTGCCAAGGATTATGCCCGAGCCATCGCCGAACACTGATGGCCAAGCGGACCGGCACGATGCCGCCTGCTTGCAAGTCATTACGGATAAAAAACTGGGTCACTGAGCGAACATGAGCCCCCGCAAGCGCCTCTACCCCTTCAATGCCGAGCAGACGGTCAACATTCTGAGCGAATTCGGGCCGCTGGTGACGATGTTTGTCGTCAACGCGGCCTACGGTATCAACGCCGGCACCTGGGCGCTGATCCTGACCACGGTGGCGGCAATCGTGGCCATGCTCTACATGTTCCACCGCCCCCCGGTCTTCCCGCTCATTGCCTCGACGGTCACGATCGTCTTCGGATCCCTCACGCTGATCACGCACGACCCCATGTGGGTGCAGATCAAGGTGACGATCTTCAATGCCCTCTTCGCGGCATTCCTGTTTTTTGGACTTTGGACCGGCCGAAACTTCTTCCAGTACGTCTTCGAGAAGACGTTTCACTATACGAAGGAGGGCTGGAACACCTTCACGCGCAGCTTCGCGTACTTCTTCCTTCTCACGGCTCTTCTGAATGAAGCTGTCCGCCTCTACTTTAAGGATGATCAGGTCTACACTATCCTTGGCCATGCCATGAACGGCGTCGATATCTGGATCGCCTTCAAGCTGTTCTTCATCCTCCCGCTCAGCGGCCTCTATGCCTGGCTCATGACGAAATGGATGAGCAAGCACCACCTCTGAGCCGGTTCCCAGCGCTGCGGCGACCGAACGAAAGAAAAAGCATGGTTTCGAACGAGACGAAGGGAACAGCGGCCCAGGACTCGGGCTCCCAGCAGCTCTTGAAGTTCGTTGTCGAGCTCGGACCGCTTGTCGTGTTCTTCCTCGTCAATGCACGGGCCGGCATTTTCTGGGGCACCGGCTTCTTCATCGCCGCGACCACCGCATCGCTGATTGCATCGCGCATGCTGTTCGGTCACGTCCCCATCATGCCGCTCATCTCGGGTGCGGTCGTTCTGATTTTCGGCGGTCTCACGCTCTATCTGCAGGACGAGCTGTTCATCAAACTGAAGCCCACCATCGTGAACAGCCTCTTCGCCGCTGTTCTTTTTGGCGGCCTGGCCTTCAAGAAATCGCTTCTCAAGTATCTTTTTGGCGACGTCTTCGCCCTGACCGAAGAAGGCTGGCGCAAGCTCACGTTCCGCTGGGCTTGCTTCTTCGTCTGTCTCGCGCTCTTGAACGAAGGCGCATGGCGCTTCCTCTCCACCGATCAGTGGGTCACGTTCAAGGTCTTCGCCATCATGCCGATCACGATGGTGTTCGCCATCTCCCAGGTCGGCTTGCTGCAGCGCCACGCGCTGGCTCCGCCTACCGACGAGTAGCGGCGCGACACGATAGGGGCTCCGCAACAAAAAACGGGACGCACATTTGATTGTGCGTCCCGTTTTTTTGTTGCTGAAGTCCGCTGCGCTTACGCCGCAGCCTTGGCCTTCAAGAGATTGCGCTCAATCAGCGTCTCAGCGATCTGCACCGTATTGAGCGCCGCGCCTTTCAGAAGATTGTCGGACACGATCCACATGGCGAGACCGTTCTCGACCGTGGTGTCCTCGCGAATGCGCGAAACGTAGGTCGCGTATTCACCGGCCGCCTCGACCGGCGTGACGTAGCCGCCGGGTTCGCGCTTGTCGACAACCTGAACGCCCGGCGCGGCGCGGAGAATTTCGCGCGCTTCCTCCGCCGTGATCGGACGCTCGAACTCGATATTGACGGATTCCGAATGGCCGACAAACACCGGCACGCGCACGCATGTTGCCGTGACCTTGATCTTCGGATCCAGGATCTTCTTGGTCTCCGCCAGCATCTTCCATTCCTCTTTCGTGAATCCGTCTTCCATGAAGACGTCGATTTGAGGAATGCAGTTGAAAGCAATCTGCTTCGTGAACTTCTTCGGCTCGACCTCTTGGCCGGGAACGTACTTGGCCTTCGTCTGCGACCACAGTTCGTCCATGGCTTCCTTGCCGGCGCCTGAGACCGACTGATAAGTCGAAACGACGACGCGCTTGATGCCAGCCGCATCGTGCAGCGGCTTCAACGCCACGACCATCTGAGCGGTCGAGCAGTTGGGATTGGCAATGATGTTCTTCTTGGCAAAGCCGTCGACGGCCGCAGCGTTCACTTCGGGCACCACGAGCGGCACGTCCTGGTCGTAACGCCAGACCGATGAGTTATCGATGACGATCGCACCCTTGGCGCCGATCCTCGGGCTCCACTCCTTCGAGACCGACGAACCCGCCGACATCAGACAGAGATCAATCTTGGAGAAATCAAACTGCTCGAGATCCTGGCATTTGAGCGTCGTATCTCCGCAAGAAACCTCTGTACCGAGCGAACGGCGAGACGCGATCGCAAAGATCTCGTCTGCGGGAAAGCGCCGCTCGGTGAGCACGTTCATCATTTCGCGCCCGACATTACCGGTCGCGCCGACGACAGCGACTTTATAGCCCATGGTCTCTAGGGTCCTTTTGCAGAGGGAGTGGCCGCCACGCACGGCCCAATACCGGGAATCTACTGAAACAACTTCCACAGAATTAATATCCCGGGCGGCGTTGACTTACGCGCGCAGGCCCCGCCTTTCAAGGCTCTTTTCGTCGAACGGCGGCCAGAGGAGATCCGCCGCCCGGCTTTGACAGGTGGAGCCAGATCACCTTACCTCGTGACCCCGTGCCTCCCTAATTGACCAAAGGGTTGCCTCACTTGCCAATACCTCCCTCGACATCGCTTGAGCCCGGTTCATCAACCGATGCCGTTTGGCCCGACGGCATTACACCCACCGAGGAATACCGCGCAGCCCTCGATTACGTGCGCGAAGAAGAAGGCCACCTTTTCGTGACCGGCCGGGCCGGAACCGGTAAATCCACCCTCCTGCGGGGGCTGCGCAATCTCATCGAATCCGAGCTCGTCGTCGTGGCCCCGACCGGCCTCGCCGGTGTGAACGTTGGGGGGCAGACGATCCACTCCTTCTTCGGGCTGCCGCCGCGCCTGCTGCGCAGTGACGATATCAGGCGGAGCCGCAACGGCACCGTCATGCGCAAGATGAAATTCCTGGTCATCGACGAAGTATCGATGGTCCGCTCGGATCTGATGTGGGCCATCGACCAGTCGCTGCGCATCAATCGCGGCCGGCCGCGTGAACCCTTCGGCGGCGTTCGGCTCGTTCTATTCGGCGACTTGCATCAGCTCCCTCCCGTGGTTCAGGAGGCCGAAGTAGCGCAGCATCTCGAATCCGAGTTCGGCGGTCCGTTCTTCTTCTCCGTGCCCGCGCTTGGCGAAGGAGCAGGAACCACTCGGCTCGAACTCACTCAGGTGTTCCGCCAGAGCGACGAGACATTGATCTCAGTCCTGAACCGCATTCGGGACGGCGAGGCGGACGAGGACGACCTCGCGGAGCTTAATCAGCGTGTGGCGCCGATCCGGACTCTCGGCGAAGGAGAAAAATTCGTCATCCTCACACCGACCAACGCCGCCGCCCAGCGCATCAATACTGCTTACCTCGATGCCCTTTCGGGCAAGGCACGCACCTATGAAGCTGGAATCACAGGAGATTACACGAACGCCTCACACCCGACCGATAGCGCGCTGACCCTCAAAGCCGGCGCCAAGATTATTCTCCTCCGCAACGACCCGGACCGCCGCTGGGTGAACGGGACCATCGCCCGCGTCTCCCGCCTCGAGGAGAAAAAAGTCTTCATCGAAGTGGCAGGCCGCGAGCATGAGCTCGAACCTGCGAGCTGGGAGCAGCGCCGCTACGCCTACGACAAGGATGCGGAGAAGATCGTGGGCACGGTGGCCGGAACGTTCAAACAGTATCCGGTTCGGTTGGCGTGGGCGCTCACCATTCACAAGGCCCAGGGCCTGACCCTCGATAACGTCTACATCGACCTGGGCCGGGGAACGTTCGCCCACGGACAGGCCTATGTCGCTTTGTCGCGGTGCCGGTCCCTACAGGGCCTCGCGCTCGCCCGGAAGCTGGAACCAAGGGACATCCTGTTCGATCGCGCGGCTATGGGGTACCGAGATCTGTTCCCCGTTCTTCAGCCATAAGACAATGATCCCTCTGTGGTATTTCGCATATGCGAAATAATCAGAGCTCAAATCAATACTTATCTCGCTTTATGACGTTAACTAAGGTCCATTTGATCAGGAACAAGCCAGTTTAATGCGCAGCAACATTTTTTCATGTTGCACTGCAATATATCTCTGCTATGTTCGCTCTCGACGGTTTGGACGTCGCACGCGCCTTATCTGTTCAAGCGCCAGGCTACGCCCTTTCTCGAAAGTGAAAGTCATCGGCACACCATAGGAGCGATTCCGTGAACGATTTTGCCCGTCAGACCCAAGAGTTCTTTTCCGCAGCCAAGGAAGCCCGCATTCCCGACCAGGTCCAGGCCATCGCCGAGGACAGCGTCACGAAGGCGCGCGAGACCTACGGCAAGTTCAACACCGCCGCCATGGATGGCGTGAAGGTTCTTGAAGAGGTCATGGTCACCGCGCATGCCGGCGCCAAGTCGATTGGCGACAAGGTTCTCAAGAACGCCGAAGCAACCACCGAAGCCGTCTTCGACGCCGCCCAGGCAATTGCGCGCGCCAAGACCCTTCCGGAAGTCGTCCGCCTCCAGACCGCATTCGTCCAGCAGCAGTTTACGGTTGCCGGCGCGCAGTCGAAGGAGCTCTTCGAGCTGTCGACCAAGGTTGCGCAGCAAACGTTCGAGAGCTTGAACGCCGCCGCGACGAAGACCTTCGAGCAGATCAAGAAGGCCAGCTAATCGCTGCGCGAAGGCAGTCATCTAACGGACCGCCTCCGCCACGGCCAGAGATGTGAAAAGCGCCACGCGGTTGTATTCGCGTGGCGCTTTTTTTTGACTCGATACGGAAGTCTGCCTTCCTCGCTCGAAAATTCGCGATATAGTGGGGGAATGTTAGGGTCGCGTTCCGATATCAAGATCCGCAAGGGCAGGCTCGCCGACGCAGCGTCCGTCGCCGAGACGTTCCGCCAATCGTGGCAGCAGGCCTATCGCGGCATCATTCCCCATCAGCACCTCGAAGGCATGGTTCAGCGGCGCGGTTCCGAATGGTGGGCCAGCGTCATCCGCAGCGGCGATAGTCTGATCGTCCTCGAGAAGAGCGCAGCGATCGTAGGTTATGCCACGCTCGGATTTTCGCGCACACGCGGCCCCTATCAAGGCGAAATCTACGAGCTCTACATTGCGCCCGTGCATCAGGGACTCGGTCTTGGCGAGCATCTGTTCGAAGCCTGCCGCCATGGGCTCGATCAGCGCCGTCTCAAAGGGCTGATCGTCTGGGCGCTGGCTGATAACACGATGGCGACGGACTTCTATTGGCGCCGCGGTGGCCGCCCCGTGAAGCGGGCGTTCGAGAACATCGGCGGCCAAAAGCTTGAGAAGGTCGCTTTCGCCTGGCCGTCCTAATCCCCTAGGCTTGCGAAACCAGGCCGGACAGTCCCTACATCGGACTGCGTCCGGCAGCGCCTTGAACCTCCGGTTCCGTCGGACACGATTTTGAGCGGGCAACCGTGTCCGCAAGCTTGCGCGCCAACACGATGGCATCGACGTTGGCCAGAGCATCGATGTAGGCGACATGGCAGGTCTCGTCTTCCGTCACGCGTGTGACCACGAGCACCTCACCGTTTCCCGTCGCACTTTGAGTGAAGTACCGCACGATGGTCGCATAGGGCACGGTCTGCTGATCACGCACGACGAACCGCCACTCGACGGTCGTCCGCCGAACGCCCTTGTCGAACAACGTGTTGAATGATTTTAGAGTTTGCTGCGCCGCCCGCCGCTTGTTCGCGTCCGGTCCGACACTGAGATACGTCCCGAGATCGCTCTCGGCCACATAGACGGGATAGCCCGGTAGCCCCTCGCAAAGCCTCGCGCCCCCACGCCGGCCGTCCGCCAGCGCTTTGCACGCCGAAAGGTCGAGGGACGTGTAGAGACTTTTGACCTGCTGAACAGCTCCCGCCCCACCGCACCAAAGTACGATGACGAGTGTGATCAGACGAGCCGGGCGGATAGACATCCAAGCTCCTCGGGCAGCCCCAGAGTTGATTCCCTCCTTCTACACGCCTTCGTGGCCAAAATCTGGGGCCAACCTGTGCTGAACCGCCTGCTCCAAATCGCTGGGTTGTACAGTGCGAAACCTTACCGCAGTTGAGAACTTGACACAGCGCAAGAGCCGCACTTCCTCTAAGCGCCCGTCATTGCTATATCGGCCCGCAATTGAACCCCTGAGGTCATGATGAGCGAGATTAGAATCGCCGTGACGGGAGCTGCGGGCCGTATGGGCCGCGAGCTTGTCCGCGTGATCTCGGAGACCCCCGGCAGCATTGTCAGCGGGGGTACGGAAAGTCCGGGATCGCCGCATATCGGCGCCGACATCGGAACCGTTGCCGGCCTTCCCCCACTCGGCATTGCCATCTCCGCCGATCCACTGGAGATCGTTGCCAAGAGCGACGCCATCATCGACTTCACGAGTCCGGCCGCCACCGTGGAGATAGCCGGCCTCGCTGCCAATGCGCGCATCGTCCATGTCATCGGCACCACAGGCCTCACGGAAACCGACGAAGCCGCAATAAAGGCTGCCGCCCGCCACGCTACGGTCATCAAGGCGGGCAACATGAGCCTCGGCGTCAACCTGCTCACCGCCATTACGCGGCGCATTGCCCAAGCTCTCGATGAAACCTTCGATATTGAGGTCGTCGAGATGCATCATCGGCAGAAGGTGGACGCGCCCTCGGGCACGGCACTCATGTTGGGTGCAGCAGCAGCCGAAGGGCGAGGGATCGATCTCAAGACACACAGCGTCCACACACGAGACGGCCACACCGGACCGCGCAAGCGGGGCGACATTGGTTTCGCCACACTGCGAGGCGGCACGGTTGTCGGAGACCATACAGTTGTTTTCGCCGGGGACGGCGAGCGGATCGAAATCACGCATCGGGCCGCTGACCGGAGCATTTTCGCGCGTGGCGCCGTCAAGGCGGCGCACTGGGGCCAGGGCAAAGGACCGGGCCTTTTCAACATGGGCGATGTATTAGGGCTTTGAACTCAATGTCGACGATGCAGCGAACAAAACGGATTGCGGCCATGACGAACCGACTTGTGCTCGTGCGCCATGGCGAAAGCGAGTGGAACAAAAAGAATATTTTCACCGGCATTCGCAACCCGGATCTGACCGACAAGGGTGTGATCGAAGCCTGCTGGGCGGGCCGCGTCATGAAAAGCGAGGGAATTCGCTTCGACATTGCCTTCACCAGCAAGCTGAAGCGCGCCCAGCACACGCTCGACATCATCCTCAGCGAGATCGGCGGCGAGATGCCGGATGTGATCCAGGACGCCGCGCTGAATGAGCGCGACTACGGCGAACTCTCGGGTCTCAACAAGGATCAGGCGCGCGAACGTTGGGGCGAAGAGCAAGTTCTGGCCTGGCGCCGCAGCTATGATGTGCCCCCGCCCGGCGGCGAGAGCCTCAAGGACACGGCTGCCCGCGTGCAGCCCTACTACCTGGAGCACATCTGGCCGCACGTCGCTGCCGGCAAGAACGTCATCATCTCCGCACACGGCAATTCGCTGCGCGCCCTCATCATGTTCCTCGAGAAGCTGAGCGAGGATCAGATCCTCGATCGCGAGCTCGCCACGGCAGCCCCTCAGCTCTATCGCCTGACCGAAACAGGCGACGTCGCCGAGTATCGCGAACTCGTGCGCTCGGAGGGCCGCGACAGTGGTCTGGGATGAGCTCGGCCGCGAAGCCGACGACGACAATCAGCGCGACCGCGATCGCTGGATCGGTGTGTACATCGGCGTTCTAGCCGTGATCCTGGCGATCTGCTCGATGGGCGGCGGCAACGCGTCCAAGGAAGCCACGCTGAAGAACATCGAGGCAGCGAACATCTGGGGCTTCTTCCAGGCCAAGAACATGCGCCGCCACGTTTTGCGCCTCGAGGTCGATGAACTTGAGCTCACCACGCTGAGCGATCCGTCTCTCTCGCCGGAGAACCGCGCCGCCATCGAGACCAAGATCGCCGAATATAAGAAGCTCGACACCGAGTTGACCTCCAATCCGACCTCAAACGAAGGTCTCGACGAGCTCTTCAACCGCGGTAAGGCCCTGGAAGCCGAGCGCGACATCGCTATGCGCCAGGACCCCTATTTCGACTATGGCGAAGCCCTGCTGCAGATCGCCATCGTGCTGGCCGGCGTGGCCATCATCTCGGGTGGCCCGGCGCTTCTGACGACAAGCGCCGTCATGGGCGTGCTCGGCACCTTCATGACGGTCAACGGCTTCACCCTCCTATTCGACATCCCCTTCATCGGTTAACGCGCTGGCTGGAGGCCGGCGCGTCACGGCGGAGCTTGCCGCATCGACCCGAGCGCGCTAGTACGCGGACGTCGCGGTACCACCGCGCATATCTTTTCCTGTGACGGAACCCTCACATGACGACGCACAAGCTGCTTCTCCTGCCCGGCGACGGCATCGGCCTCGAGACCATGGCCGAAGTCGAACGCATCATCGCTTTCTTCAACAAGAAGAGCAGCAAGCACAAGTTCGAGACCGACAGCGATCTGGTCGGCGGCTCGGCTTATGACAAGCATGGTGTGGCGGTCACCGACGAGTGCGTCGCCAAAGCTAAGAAGGCCGACGCCGTCATCTTCGGCGCCGTCGGCGGCCCCAAGTGGGACAAGGTCCCCTATGCCGTGCGCCCGGAAGCTGGCCTCCTCCGCCTGCGTAAGGACCTGGATCTCTTCGCCAACCTGCGCCCCGCAATTTGCTATCCGGCCCTCGCCGACGCCTCGTCCCTCAAGCGCGAGCTGGTCGAAGGCCTCGATATCATGATCGTGCGCGAGCTGACGGGCGGTGTGTACTTCGGCGAGCCGAAGGAAATCGTCACCTTGGAGGACGGCCAGAAGCGCGCCATCGACACGCAGCTCTACACGACGCGCGAGATCGAGCGCATCGCCAAGGTCGCTTTCGATCTGGCCCGCAAGCGCGGCAACAAGGTCCACTCGGCCGAGAAGCGCAACGTCATGAAGACCGGCGTGCTCTGGAACGAGGTCGTCACCGCGACCCACACGTCCTACGCCCCCGACGTCGAGCTGCAGCACATCCTGGCCGACAACTGCGCCATGCAGCTGATCCGCAATCCGAAGCAATTCGACGTCATCGTCACGGATAACCTGTTCGGCGACGTCCTCTCGGACGAAGCCGCGATGATGACCGGCTCGCTCGGCATGCTGCCCTCGGCTTCCCTTGGCGCAGCCGACGAAAAGACCGGCAAGCGTCTCGCATTGTATGAGCCGGTCCATGGCTCGGCGCCGGACATCGCCGGCAAGGGTCTCGCAAACCCGATCGCCACCATCGCGAGCTTCGGCATGGCGCTCCGCTACTCGTGCGGCATGAGCGACGACGCCGATCTCATCGACAAGGCCATCGCCGCCGTTCTGTCCGACGGTTATCGCACGGGCGACATCATGCAGGACGGCATGAAGAAGGTTGGCACCACCGAGATGGGGTCCGCCATCCTGGCGAAGCTCGAACAGCTCGCTGCCTAAAAACGAACGAACAAAAAAGGCGGCTCTCGGAAGAGAGCCGCCAAATCACTGCGCACAAACTTGCGCGCCGTTGCGCTTAGTCCTTCGTGATCACGAAGACCTTGAAGTCCTTGTCGAGACGGAAGTCGTACTGGCCGGACTTGCACTTGACGTCCTCAGCCTCGAACACGCCGGTCCCCTCTGCTTCCTTCTCGTATTCGCCGCCCTCGCAGCCCCACTCGGCAACGGCAGCTTTGATTTTTGCGGCCTCGTCAGCTGACGGCTTTTCATCAGCGAGAGCTGCGGTCGAGCAGAAGGCGAGGACAGCAGCGACAGCGAACATGCGCATCATGAGTGAATCTCCATATTGCAAGCGTGAGCGTGGAATAATTCCCATTTCTGTTTGCTGCATTGCACCAAGTCTAGAGGGACGAATTCCCGATTTAGGTCGGGAACAGGCAAACCGTTCCGTTCACGCAGAAAAAACTGCGCGGCAAGGCGACGCGCCTTGCCCGTTGTGGTACGCCTGAACGTCTGAATGCGGAATTTTGTTCCGAAAGTGCCCTGATTCGCTCAGAGCTTTCGCAGCGCAACAGTGCTGATCCGGTGATCTTTCGCTTTGCGGAGGATCAGCCGCGCGCGCGCCCGGGTCGGCAAAATGTTCCCCATCAGGTTCTTGAGATTGATCGTGCGCCACAGTTCGAGCGCACGGGCCACTGCATTGTCGTGCGTCAGCGTCACGTAGCGATGAAAGAAAGCGGCCGGATCGCGGAAAGCCGTGCTGCGCAGGCGCATGAAGCGCTCCACATACCAGGTCTCGATGATCTCCGGATCCGCATCGATGAAGATCGAGAAGTCGATGAAGTCGGAGACGAACGGCCCGGACTCGGTGCCCTTGTCGAAAGTCGCCGGCTGCAGCACGTTGAGACCTTCAACGATCAGGATGTCCGGCCGTTCAATCACCACTTTCTGGCCGGGAATTATGTCGTAGTGGAAATGAGAATAGACTGGCGCTTCAATATGTTCCTTGCCGCTCTTCACGTCGACAAGGAAGCTTAGGAGCCGGGCCGTGTCGAAGCTCTCCGGGAAGCCCTTCCGGTCCATGAGATTGCGGGCTTCGAGTTCGCGGTTCGGATAGAGAAAGCCGTCCGTCGTGATCAAATCCACGCGCGGATGGTCCGGCCACCGCGCGAGCAACGCCCGCAAAACACGCGCTGTCGTACTCTTACCGACCGCGACCGACCCCGCCACACCGATGATGAACGGCACTTTACAATCCGTGCGGCCGAGAAAGGTGGAGCTGACAGCGTGGAGCTTCTGAGCGGCCGCCACATAGAGATTGAGCAGGCGGGACAGAGGGAGATAAATCGTCTCGACCTCTTCCATGGACAATTCTTCCAACAGACCGGACAGAACCTCGAGTTCATGCGGCTCGAGGGTCATCGGCGTATCGGCGCGCAACTTGGCCCATTGCTCGCACGTAAAAACCCGGTAGGGCGAGAACGGAACCTCAGCGCCGTGCCCACTGACCAGTTCAAGGCGAAGGCCCTCGCGCGAAGCAACCGTATCCCGCAGCGTACTCATGGCGGATCACCAGGAAGCCTATTTTGGCTTCTCCTTCAAAGCTTTCTGGCGGCCTTCTCAGCCAGCCCCGATTGCGTAGTGCGGGCCTCCAGAACGGCCAGGACATCGTCGAACGCAACGCCGCGCGCTTCCAACAAAACCATCAGATGATAGAGCAAATCAGCTGCTTCCGCACGCAGCGCATCGTCACTCTGGCTAACGCCGGCGATCACGGTCTCAACAGCTTCTTCGCCGAGCTTCTTGGCACATCGCTCCGGACCTGCCTCGAGCAGCTGGCGCGTATACGACTTCTCCGCCGACTCGGTGCGCCGGGCCTTGATCGTCTCAACCAATCGAGAAAGGACATCGCTGTTCATGGGCGCCGGTTCATCCGGAGATGCAAAAAATCGAGCGCGACCCTGCCGCCAGGGTCGCGCATTGTCGAGCGTTTAGACCGCAAGATCTTAATATTCTGCGCCTCAGTCAGGCTTAGCCGTCTTGCGAACCGGCAAGCCGCATGCGGATATAGTCGAGCTGGTCGAAGTTGCCGTACTTGATGACCAGATTGCCGCTCTCGCCTGAGCCGCGCTTCACCTCGACCTTGAGCCCCAGCGAATCCGCCAACTCCTTCTCGAAGGCCTTCGTATCCGGGTCCTTGTCCCGCACCTTGCGCGCACCGGTCGAGCCCGCAACGCCGATCGGCCCACCCACCTGAACGAGCGCCTCGGCCTCTCGCACGTTGAGGTCCTGCTCCATGATCCGCTGCGCCAGCGCCTCGGCATCCTCGCGGCCGACGAGAGCTCGCGCATGCCCAGCCGTGAGCTTTCCGCTCTGAACGAAAGCCTGGACCTGCTCTGGAAGCTTGAGCAACCGCAAAGTGTTAGCCACGTGGCTGCGGCTTTTTCCGATAATCTCTGACACCTGCTCCTGGCTGTAATCGAACCGCTCGATCAGTTCGCGATAGCCGCCAGCTTCTTCGATGGCGTTGAGGTCGGCGCGCTGGACGTTCTCAATGATAGCAAGCTCGAGAACCTCGCGATCCGACAGGTCGCGAACAATGACCGGAACCGTGTGGATCCCGGCCTTTTGCGACGCGCGCCACCGCCGTTCGCCGGCAACAATTTCGTAAGCCTGAACTTCCTCGGGATGCGGCCGGACGACGATCGGCTGGACCAGACCCTTGGTGCGGATCGACTCCGCCAATTCGGCCAGATCCTGCTCGGCAAAATCCTTGCGCGGGTTGAACCGGCCGCTTCTCAGCTGGCTAACCGCCAGCATCCGCTGCTCCCCTTCGGCGGGGACACGCGGCTGGCCCGGCGACGGCGCGTCTCCGATCAGCGAGGCGAGACCCCGGCCAAGCCGGCTCTTGGGTAGCGGAACATTCATGACGTAACCCGTTTATTCGTGAGTTTATAGGCCGTTACGCAGCTTTGGTTTGACGCTCACGCTGGATGATTTCGGTCGCGAGGCGGATATAGGCCTGGCTTCCGGCACAGTCGTAGTCGTAGAGCAGGATTGGCTTGCCATGCGACGGCGCCTCCGCCACGCGCGTATTCCGCGGAATAACGGACTCGTAGACCTTGGGCCCGAAAAAGGCCCGGACTTCGTCCGCGACTTCGCGCGACAGCGTCGTCCGCGCGTCATGCATGGTCAGAACGACGCCCTGGATTTCCAGCGTCGGATTGAGCGTGGCTCGGATCTGATCGATAGAGTCCTTGAGCTGCGAAATGCCTTCCAGCGCGAAGAATTCGCACTGAACCGGCACCAAAACCGCATCCGCAGCCGCCAGCGCATTGAGCGTCAGAATATTGAGCGACGGCGGGCAGTCGATCAGGACGTACTTGATGGCCTGATCGGCCGGCTTGCCCACCGACTGGGCCGCGAGAGCCGCTACGGCGTTCCGCAGCTTGTAAGCCCGGCTCGCCTCGCCGGAGAGATCCGATTCCAGTCCCACCAGATCCTGGTTGGCTGGGACGACCAAAAGCCCAGGAATGGCGGTCTGAACGGCCGCCTCCATGAGGCTAACCGTCCCCATGACGGCATCGTAGGAGGTCCGCGTGCGGGATTCCGGCGGCACGCCAAGGCCCGTCGAGGCGTTGCCCTGCGGATCGAGGTCGATAACGAGAACGCGCTCGCCGATCGCGGCCAAGGCGGTCCCGAGATTGATTGCCGTCGTGGTTTTGCCGACGCCGCCCTTTTGATTGGCGATCGCCAGCGTTCTGAGTTTCGTAGTGAGGCCTGTCACGGGACTAACCCTCCGACTTTCCAGCCAAATTCCGCAAGATCACAATACGCGCCTCGGCGTCGGTCAGGCTGGGAGCAAGCGAGCAATCGAACTCAAACTGGCCCCTCGCCTCACGAATTTCAGCCTCTGCGTCCCGCCCCTTCGGAAAAAGGGCCACTGTCTGGGGAGAAAAAAACGGCTGAACTAGCCCCAGAAGCTTCGGCAGAGGCGCCAACGCACGCGCCGTGATCACGTCTTTTATCTGAGACTTAAGCTGAGTCGCGGCCTTTTCGCTCCGCTCAACACGAATCTCCACAGCAACCCCAGTTTTTCGGGCCACCTCGCCCAGGAAGGCCGCCTTGCGGGAATCGCTCTCGACTAGGGTCATGCGGGCGTCGGGATTTCGCTCCGCGAGCAAAATCGCCAGGACAAGCCCGGGAAATCCGCCCCCCGACCCGAGATCCAGCCAGAATTTTCCTCCCTCCGGGGCAAACTTCAAAAGCTGAGCGGAATCAGCGAAATGCCGGTGCCATGCCTCGTCCAGCGTGGCCGGCGAAACGAGGTTAATTGTGCGCTGCCAAGTCCTGAGCAGGCCTTCGTAAATCCTGAGCCGGTCGAGCGTTTCACGTGAAACGCCGAACGCCTCCTGGAACGCCTCGGCCGAGGCGATACGGCCCGGTTCGGCCGTCATGAAACGCGCTTCCGTGGCGCCAGCTTTTTCACCGTAGCCAAAATCAACATGAGAGCCGCCGGCGTCATGCCTTCGATACGCCCGGCCTGAGCGAGTGTCGCCGGACGCTGCTCGGAAAGCTTGTGGCGCAGCTCCGCCTTGAGGCTTGGCAAAGTTGCATAGTCAAAATCGGCCGGAATCTCGATCGCCTCGTCTTTCCGGAGCGCGGCCACGTCGATGTCCTGCCGCTCCACATAGGACGCGTAGCGCGCGTCGATCTCGATCTGGGCAGCAATGGCGGGATCGGCCGAACCGAGCTCAGGCCAAATCTGAGCCAAGCGGCGGAAGTCGATACCAGGATAGGAAAGAAGCTCGAACGCGGAACGGCGCCGGCCGTCCTTGTTGATTTCGATTCCGTTTCGTTCTGCTTCCGACGGAGTCAGCGATTTATGAGAAAGAACATTAGCAAGTTCGGATAACTTGTTGTTTTTATTAGAATACAACCGTGAACGAAGCGGGCTCAAACAGCCGATCTGTTCTCCAATCGGACTCAAGCGCTGATCTGCGTTATCTGCCCGTAACCGCAAGCGAAATTCGGCGCGCGACGTGAACATCCGATAAGGCTCGGTGACGCCGCGGGTCACGAGATCGTCGATCATGACTCCAAGATAGGCATCCGCACGTGACAGAACGAGTGTCTTAGCCCCGCCGGACACGCGCAAAGCCGCATTTAATCCAGCCGCGAGCCCCTGCGCGCCCGCTTCCTCATACCCGGTGGTGCCGTTGATCTGCCCGGCCAGGAACAAGCGCTTGAGCAGCTTCGTCTCGAGCGTCGGCAGAAGCTCCCGCGGATCGACGTAGTCGTACTCGATCGCGTATCCAGGGCGCTTTAAGACAACACGATCAAGCCCCGGAAGAGTCTTGAGAAAAGCCTCTTGCACATCGGCAGGAAGGGACGTCGAAACGCCGTTCGGATAGACCGTATCGTCGTCGAGACCTTCGGGCTCCAGGAACACCTGGTGCGCGGTCCGGTCGGCGAACCGCACCACCTTGTCCTCGATGGACGGACAATAGCGCGGCCCCCGCGACGCGATCTGCCCCGAATACATGGGCGAACGCGCAAGATTGGCGCGGATGATGTCGTGCGTGGCCTCGCTGGTCGACGTGATGGCGCACGTCACCTGAGGATTGGTGATCTTCTCGGTCAGGAACGAGAATGGCACCGGATCGGCGTCCGCGTCCTGCTGCGGGAGAGCGTCCCAATCGATCGACTTCCGATCGAGCCGCGCAGGTGTCCCCGTCTTCAGCCGCCCCATCTTGAGGCCCAGCCCGTAGAGCCGTTCCGACAGCTTCAGCGCGGGCGCGTCGCCAACGCGACCTGCCGGATGAGTTTGTTCGCCTAAGTGAATGAGACCATTGAGAAAAGTACCAGTGGTCAAAACCACGGCTCCGGCCCGGATATGCGCGCCATCCTGCGTGATGACGCCGCCCACTACGTCGCCGGTGACGATCAGATCCTCAACTGCGCCTTCGAGCACCGTCAGCCCCGGCGTCTCACGTACGGCCTGCTGCATAGCCTCGCGGTAGAGCTTCCGATCCGCCTGCGCGCGAGGCCCCTGCACCGCCGGACCCTTCGAGCGGTTGAGCAGCCGGAACTGAATGCCGGCCGCATCCGCCACGCGCCCCATGAGGCCGTCCAGCGCATCGATCTCGCGCACCAAATGGCCCTTCCCGAGCCCTCCGATCGCCGGATTGCAGGACATTTCGCCGATGGTCTCGAAGCGATGCGTGACGAGCGCCACGGCTGCACCCATGCGCGCAGCCGCAGCGGCTGCTTCCACGCCCGCATGTCCGCCGCCCACCACGATCACATCGAAAGTCCGTTCGGCCATCAGCCCGTCACCCGCACGTCTCGGTCACGCCTGCGCGGAGGAATACTCGACCCCCACGCGCCGGTCAAAGCGGCGCCGCAGCGCTGCAAACGCAGTGATTCATGTGGATAGGCGCAATCGACGCATACGCCCACCCCAATTGCTCGTCAGCCTGAACCCAGCCGCTTCAGGTTCTTGTGCGTATCGGCCTCTGAGTAGGATCCATCAGGGGATGGTCGTTTATGTGCAAGTTCGTTGTGGGCGTAGGCGTTCTCGCCGTCGCGTTATCCGGGTGCGCGGGCCGCGCACCGCAAATCGCACCTCTGGTCCAGGTCGCGGACACGCAGATATCCTGCGCGCAAATCCAGACCGAAACCCAGAGCAACAATCAGCGCATCTCCGAGCTCGCAACGGAGCAGAACTGGAAGATGGGCCAGAACGCCGTCGCCGGCGTCGTCGGCTTCATGGTCTGGCCCGCCTGGTTCGGCCTCGATCTCCAGAATGCGGCGGGCAAAGAGGCCCACGCGCTGTCGCAGCGAAACGAATACCTGAACACTCTGGCCATGGACCGCTGCCGCCCCGCGACGCAGACCGCAAGCGCCCGCACCACCTCGAGCAGCTTCCCCCTCGCCCTCAGCATGCCCACCGACACCGTCGTCTCGTCGACCGAACTGACCTCAAGCCTCGTCAGCCACTAGTCGGGGTGATTCACGTGAAACACGTCATGCCGTTTCCCGCCGGAAATGGATTCACGTGAAACAGTTTGCAAGTGTGTAGCCACGACTAGATCTCACAGCGGAGAGCCTCCGATGGCGAGCAAAGTGCCAAGGGTCGTGACGACCAGCTTTCCTTCTCGGTCTTCTCCGTCGAAGCGGACAAAGATTATCTGCTAGCGCGTATGGTGAGCTTTCTGGGGGCTGGGTTCAATTCGCGGGCCGGCTTTCTAGCCCAACAAGCGTGCGAGAAGTACATGAAGGCGCTGTCAGTTCAGGAGGCTCAGAAATATACCGAGACCCACAGCCTACTCGAACTTGCCGACACCTGCGCTCCATACGACCCGATTTTCATAGATTCCAATGCCCGAGAGTTTCTCCGGCGAATTGACGCCTTCGACCAAGTCGGCCGGTATGGCGCTGCCGCAAAACATGATCCTCTTCGAACCAGTACAGAGGAGTTCGAAACGAAGGGCGTAATGGTGTGGCTTCAAGCTTATCGAGGCCTTCTTGACGAGTTCGTCTTTCGGGTACGCGAGAAGCTAGACTACCTAAAAATTGGCTACGATGACTCGCTAAGATCCATCCTCTCGGGCAACGCCAGCAGCATGCTCATGGGCACTTGGACAGGAGAACAAGACCTCAGAGATGTTCTTGTGAGAGAAAACGACTTCTTCAAGTGAACACCTTGGGCAAATCCGGACTTTCGGATTCACGTGAAACAAATGGTGCCGAATCTGGTTCCGAAATGGATTCACGTGAAACATAACGTGCCATCGCCATCATGAGCGGCCAACAATTCGGAACTGTTTCGATCCGTCCGAAAATTGGATTCACGTGAAACATCGCGTGCCGGATCGTTCGACTATGCGCTTGTCAAACAGTCCGGCATTCGCCCGGACGGACGGATCGTTTTGGATTCACGTGAAACATCACGTGCCGAATTCTGAATTGCGCGCCGCTTACTTCCCGATACAAAATCGGCCGAAGATGTGATCCAGCACATCCTCCACATCCACCCGGCCGGTGATGCGGCCCAGCGCATCGGCCGCGCGCCGCAAATCCTCCGCGCGAAGCTCCACCTCGTCCGGTGAGCCATCGAGAAACGCCTGCAGGGCCGCGCGGCATCCTTCCACCAAGTTGCGGTGACGGACCTGCGTGAGGGCGGGTTCCGCGTGGTGACCGATGCGCTCATGAGCGATCACCGCGAGACGCTTCATGAGGTCATCGACGCCGGAACCTGTCTTCACGGACAGTGGCACCATGTCGTCGGGCAGTGCGGGCGCCGCTCCGTCGGAAAGCAGATCGACCTTGTTGAGCACGAGCAGCGTGCGGTCGGCGACAGCCGCCAGCTCTGGCGGCAGCACCGTCTGCGGCGCGCTCGCGTCCGTGAGCCAGAGCACGAGATCGGCCGCCTCCGCAGCCGCCTGGCTGCGCCGCATCCCCTCCCGCTCAACGGCACCTTGGGTTTCCCGAAAGCCCGCCGTGTCGGAGACGATGACCGGTACCCCGCCGAGATCGAGACGCACCTCGATCACATCGCGCGTCGTCCCGGCCTCATCGGAGACGATGGCCACGTCGCGCCGGGCCAGCGCATTCAGGAGACTGGACTTGCCGGCGTTCGGCGGCCCGGTGAGCGCCACCCGAAACCCGTCGCGCAGGATCTCGCCGCGATGACCATCCTCGAGGTGATGGGTCACCGCTTGAGCCATCACCTTGATGACCGCTGTCGCATCGGTGAAGGTCTTGGCGCCGATGTCGCCTTCATCCGCAAAGTCGAGCCCCGCTTCGATGAGACCCAGCGCCTCGATCAGGCTCGCCCGCCATCCGTCGTAGAGATCTGACAGCGCGCCCGACGCCTGCGCCAGCGCTTGCCGCCGCTGTCCTTCCGTCTCGGCATCGATGAGATCGGCCAGGCCCTCGACCTCCGCCAGATCGAGCTTCCCCGCTTCGAAGGCGCGCCGGGCGAACTCGCCGGGCTCCGCCATCCGAAGCCCCGGCATGATCGCGAGCGCACCGAGCACCGCCTGCACCACCGCACGTCCACCGTGGAGATGAAGCTCAGCGACATCTTCACCCGTGAAACTCTTCGGGCCCGGGAACCAGAGCACAACGCCATGGTCGAGCTTCTCGCCGCTCTCGGGATGACGAATGAAGCGCCCGGAGGCCCGCCTTGCAGGGGGACGCGGACCCGCCATGTAATCGAGGACGCGGCTCGCGCCCTCGCCCGACACACGGATGACGGCGACGCCCGCGCGGCCGGGGGCACTCGCCAGGGCGAAGATGGTGGGCCCGATGGGCTGGGCGGGAAGCTGGACCATGACTAGACTTTGCTGACTGGACTTTGCTCGGAACGTCTCTATCCCTCGGCGTCTTACACCAGAGATCGCCCAGCCGAAAACGTCAGGACAAGCCATGAGCCGCAACCGCCTCGGCGACGAGAGCAGCCCCTACCTCATCCAGCACCGGGACAACCCCGTCCATTGGTGGGCCTGGGGACCCGAAGCCCTGGATGAAGCCAAGCGGACCGGCAAGCCCATCCTGCTGTCCATCGGCTACTCCGCCTGTCACTGGTGCCACGTGATGGCGCACGAGAGCTTCGAGGACGAGGTGACGGCAAGGGTGATGAACGATCACTTCGTGAACATCAAAGTCGATCGCGAGGAGCGGCCCGACATCGATGCCATCTACATGGGCGCCCTTCACCGTCTCGGGCAGCAGGGCGGCTGGCCGCTGACCATGTTCCTCGACAGCGATGCACGCCCGTTCTGGGGCGGCACTTACTTTCCGAAGGTCGGCATGTACGAGCGGCCCGCGTTCGTCGACGTGCTGGAGAGGATCTCGGCGATCTATCACAAGGAGCCGGAGAAGGTCGCCAGCAACGCCGAGGCCCTGATCGCGGCCCTGTCCGAGAAGGCCGGTGAAGGCTCCGGCGCGACGGTGACGGATACATTGTTGGACGAGATCACCCAGCGCCTGACACGGGTGGTCGATCCCATCCATGGCGGGATCACCGGCGCTCCCAAGTTTCCGCAGTGGAGTTTCTTCTGGCTGCTCTGGCGCGGCGCCATCCGCTATCGGCAGGAGCCCGCGAAGGCGGCCGTGGCGAAGACGCTCGAGCGCATGAGCCAGGGCGGCATCTACGATCACCTCGGCGGCGGCTTCTCGCGCTACTCGGTGGATGAGCTCTGGCTCGTGCCGCACTTCGAGAAGATGCTCTACGACAACGCGCTCCTCATCGATCTCATGACCGAGGTCTGGCGCGAGACCAGGAGTCCGCTCCTCGAAACGCGCATCGCCGAGACGGTCGACTGGGTCGCCCGCGAGATGGTGGTCGACGGTGGCGGGTTCGCGGCCGCGCTCGATGCGGACTCGGAAGGCGAGGAAGGAAAGTTCTACGTCTGGACAGCGGACGAAATCGAAAAGGTCCTCGGCGCCGAAGACGCGGCCGTCTTCGCGACTGCCTACGACGTCACCCCCGATGGCAACTGGGAAGGCCACACCATCCTGAACCGCCTCAAGGCGCCGGGTCTTGGCAGCGACGACGAGGAAGCAAGGCTCGCCGAGCTCCGCGCCAAACTGCTCGAGGTCCGTGCGAAACGCATCCGGCCGGGTTGGGACGACAAGGTGCTGGCCGACTGGAACGGGTTGATGATCGGTGCGCTCGCGCGTGCCGGTGTCGTTTTCAATCGTTCACCCTGGGTGACCATGGCGCGCGAAGCCTTCACCTTCGTCACCGAAAAGATGATGGCAGGTGATCGCCTCGTTCACTCTGTCCGTGACAGTAAGGGGCGAGCCCCGGCAACGGCCACCGATTACGCCAATATGATCTGGGGCGCGCTCCGCCTTTACCAGGCGACCTCCGATCAACGCTACCTCGCGCAGGCCATCCGTTGGGTCGAGATCCTCGACGCACACTACTGGCAAGAGCCGGGCGGCTACTGCACGGCGGCCGACGACACCCGCGACGTTATCGTGCGCTTGAGAACAGCCACCGACGATGCCACGCCCTCCGCCAATGCCACGATGCTTACAAACCTTGTCAACATCGGAACCCTCACCGGAGAGCAACGTTTCGTCGAACGGGCGGAGGCAATATCGCGCGCCTTCTCCGGGGACTTATCCAGGAACCTTACCGGTCACACTGGACTCCTCGCCGCGGCAATCGATCTCTTGTCTCCACAACTCGTTGTACTAGTAAAGGGTACGGATGATTCTGCCACGGACATCCGAAATGCCCTTCACGGCGTATCGATGCCGGGTACGCTCGAGCTTGAAACCACGGACGAGGTGCAGAACCTCGGGCCAGAGGTGCTGAGGGGCAAAAAGACAGACGGCGGACGGACAACAGCTTATGCTTGCGTCGGACCTCAGTGCTCACCGCCTGTTACGCAAGGAACAGACCTGCGACAAGTGTTGACCGACCTTCGATCCATTTGAGGAGGATCAAGTTTTCTTGCGGGCACGATGACAATTTATGCAGTGAAAACTGCATTTACCACGGTTAGACTTCCTGTGTGCCACGCGAACCAGTGTAAGCGTATGAAGCGGCTGGAAGTTATAGAATTGAGGTGGACATGAATTCCGGACTTCTACGTACCATCGTCCGCTACGGGTACGTCCCGTTCATGTTGATCGTTCTCAACGGCGCAGCGATCTACGCCGTGACCCACAGTCAATCGCACATCTGGCACTATGCCTGGCTGCTTCCGCTCCTTGCGATCGCTTTCGCGACCGCCTTCTTCGCCGAGCGCGTGCTCCCCTTCCACGAGGAATGGAACCAGTCGCACGGCGACGACAACGTGAACCTCTGGCACACCATCGTCTACGAGGGCACGAGCGCAACCGGCGTTCTCATGATCCCGCTGGTCGCCTACATCCTGCAAATTCCGCAGGGGTCGCTGCTGAACGTCTGGCCGCGCGACTGGCCGATCCTTGGCCAGCTCGCCCTGGCTGTGCTTGTCGCGGACTTCATGTTCACGCTCATTCACTTCCTCAGCCATCGCTATGCAACGCTGTGGAAGCTGCACGCCGTTCATCACGGTGCCGCGCGCATCTATGGATTCAATGGCCTCGTACGCCATCCGTTGCATCAGGCGCTCGACATGGCGATCGGCACCGCGCCGATGGCTCTGCTCGGCATGCCGGTCGAAGTCGCCGCTTTGCTCGGCTTCGTCATCTCGGTGCAGCTCATCGTGCAGCACTCGAACGTCAACGCCGCCCTGGGACCGTTCCGCAATCACCTCTCGATCGGCCGCATCCATCACTTGCACCACGTCAATTGGGGCAAGGAAGGTGATGTGAACTTCGGCCTGTTCCTGACGCTGTGGGATCGCATGTTCGGCACGTTCGCGCCGGAGCCCCCGCGTCCGATCACGGCCAAGGACATGGGCATCGACGACGTGCCCCAGTTCCCGACCTCGTATCGCGAGCACCTCGCGTTCCCGTTCCACTACAAGCCCGGAACGCCTTATGTCTCTCCGTCTGCGGCTGACGCAGCGCACGATCCAGAACCCGCACGCGGAACACTTCCAACGGCGCGTTAAACTTGGATGCGCAAAGAGTAATTTGAGGGCCACCGAGAAATTGGTGGCCCTTTTTTTGTCGGCCGGCTCCATTTGTCGGACCTCGGCCAAGCCAAACGTCCTATCGCTAGGCAGTCAATCGAGAGGACCGCGATGAAATTCATGATGTTCGTCACAACCGAATCGGAAATGAAGATCATTCACAAGAAGCCTGCCGGCGCGGATGAATGGGTCGCAGAAGCAGGCAAGAGGCGCATCACAGGCAACCGTCTGAGACCGACCGCCGAAGCCAAAACCGTCCACGTGCGAGATAGTAAGATCGTCGTCACCGACGGTCCCTTTGCGGAATCCAAAGAGGTCATCGTCGGTTTCGACATCCTCGACTGCGACAGCTTGGAGGAAGCGATCACCATTGCGGCCAAGCATCCCTTGGCGACGACAGGACGGCTGGAAGTCCGCGCCTTTTGGCCGTTCGACGAATAAGGACCAACAAAAAAGGCCGCGTTTCCGCGGCCTCTTTCGACAGAATGGTGGGCGCTCAGGTGTTCATCGACTGATAGAACTCGCCGTTGGTCTTTGTCGACCGCAGCTTGTCGATGAGGAACTCGATGGCATCCATGGTGCCCATCGGATTGAGGATACGCCGCAGCACATAGACCTTCTTGAGCTGGTCCTTCGGCACCAGGAGATCCTCCTTGCGGGTACCGGAGCGCGCGATGTCGATCGACGGGAACACGCGCTTGTCCGAAACCTTGCGGTCGAGAATGATTTCCGAGTTACCGGTGCCCTTGAACTCTTCGAAGATCACTTCGTCCATGCGGCTGCCGGTCTCGATCAGCGCCGTCGCAATGATGGTCAGCGATCCGCCTTCCTCGATGTTGCGCGCTGCGCCGAAGAACCGCTTCGGCCGCTGAAGAGCATTGGAGTCAACGCCGCCCGTCAGCACCTTGCCGGAGGACGGCACGACAGTGTTGTACGCACGGCCGAGACGCGTAATCGAGTCGAGCAGAATCACGACGTCACGCTTGTGCTCGACGAGGCGCTTGGCCTTCTCGATCACCATCTCCGAAACCTGGACGTGCCGCGACGCCGGCTCATCGAACGTCGAGGAGATCACCTCCCCTTTCACCGACCGCTGCATGTCCGTGACTTCCTCCGGGCGCTCGTCGATGAGCAGCACGATGAGGTAGCACTCGGGGTGATTGGCCGTGATCGAATGGGCAATGTTCTGGAGCAGAACCGTCTTACCGGTGCGCGGCGGGGCGACGATCAACGCGCGCTGGCCCTTGCCGAGCGGCACGACGATATCGATGACTCGGGCCGAGAGATCTTTGATGGTTGGATCTTCGATTTCCATCTTGAGCCAGCTCGTCGGATAGAGCGGCGTCAGGTTGTCGAAGTGGATCTTGTGTTTGACCTTCTCGGGGTCTTCGAAGTTGATCCGGTTCACCTTGAGAAGAGCGAAGTAGCGCTCGCCCTCTTTCGGGCTCCGGATCTGTCCCTCGACCGTATCGCCCGTGCGCAAGGCAAAGCGGCGGATCTGCGAGGGTGAAATATAGATATCGTCGGGACCGGGAAGATAGTTGGCGTCCGGCGAGCGCAGGAAGCCAAAACCATCCTGCAGAACCTCGACCACGCCGACGCCGGTGATCTCGATATCCTTGGCCGCCAGCTGCTTCAGCGTCGCAAACATCAGCTCCTGCTTGCGCATTGTGCTGGCATTCTCGACGCCGACTTCTTCGGCAAAACTCAATAGCTCGGTGGGGGACTTAAGCTTGAGGTCCTCGAGCTTCATTTCGGTCATGAAACCGCTCCATAGCGGCCTCGGCAGACAAGGTGGGAGGTTGGAAGTGCCGGGCCTGAAGGTGGGGAATTTTCAGATATGGCTGGACAGCCGGTTTTGGCTCGAAGGCGAAACGCCGCGCAGCCAAAGCCCTGGCCGGAGAGGCCGGGGCAGAGGTCATCTAGCCCTTCTATAGCAAACGAATCAGATCAGCGAAAGCGTCTCGACGAGAACGCCAGACTCCTAAAAGGGTTTCACGATCACAAGAATGACAATGCCGATCATAAGCAGGGTCGGGACTTCGTTCCACATCCGCCATTGACGGCTGCCGACCGTATTCCGATCCTCGGCAAATCGGCGAACTGAAGCCGAAAAGTAGCCGTGGACTGCGGACAGGGCCAAAACCAATGCCAGTTTTGCGTGCAACCATCCGGCGGCAAAATGCCCGCCCTGCCAAGCGAGCCAAAGGCCGAGAACCCAGGTCACGACCATCGCCGGATTGATGATGATCCGCAGCAACCGCCCTTCCATGACCTTGAAGGTTTCGGACATCTCCGAGCCTGGCGCCGCATCGCAGTGGTAGATGAAGAGGCGCGGCAGGTACAACATTCCCGCCATCCAGGAAATAACGGCAATGACGTGCACGGCCTTGAGCCAGGGATAGGCCGCCGGCCCGACAAGCACCATGGCCGCAACGCACAGCACGGCAGTCACGCCAAGCGCAACTGTGGCCCTCTTGGCCGCAGACATCTCCTGTTTGGCAGCGTCGGCCATAAATCGCGATCAAGCCTTTGATATAAATATGATTATGACCGTGCGCGCACTCGTTTCACCAGCTGCGCCACGTGCTCCGGCGGGGTTTGTGGCACGATTCCATGCCCCAGGTTGAAAATGAATCTTTTGCCCCGCATGAGATCGAGGATTTCATCCACACGCTCGTCGAGCCGGCTGCCGCCTGCAACCAGCAGCAGCGGGTCGAGATTGCCCTGCACGACGACGTCCTCGTCCTCGAAGGCCTCGCTCATGACGAACGGAGGCGTCGCGGTATCGCAACCGATCCCATCCACCCCCGTCTCGGAAACGTACCAAACGGCGGTCGCCCCGGCTCCGCGGGGGAATCCAATCACCGGAACATCCGGATGCAGGTCCTTGATCGCCTCGCGGATCGCCCGCGTCGGCGCCACCACCCAGCGATCGAACTCATCATCCGGCAAAGACCCGGCCCAAGTGTCGAAAATCTGCAGACAATCTGCCCCTGCCTTCACCTGCTGGTCGAGATAGGTGATCGAAGTCTCGACCAACATCTCAATCAGCTGCCCAAACCCGTCGGGGTCGCGATACGCCCAAAGGCGAGCCTCGGCCTGGTCCGGAGACCCTTGCCCCTGAACCATGTAGGTCGCAACCGTCCACGGCGCCCCGCAAAACCCGATCAACGCTGTTTCCGTCGGCAGGTCCTGGCGCAGCCGGGCGACCGTTTCCGACACGAGCCCGAATTTTTCCGCCGTTTTGTCGGGATCGAGCTGGGCCAAATCCGCGCTTGAGCGGATGGGATCGAGGCGCGGTCCCTCACCCTCGACAAACCGCACGCCTTGCCCCAGCGCATCCGGCACGACCAGAATGTCAGAGAACAGAATGGCCGCATCGAAGCCGTAGCGCCGGATCGGCTGCAGCGTTACCTCGGCGGCAAGAGCCGGCGTGTAGCAGAGCTTCAGAAACCCCCCGGCTTCCGCGCGCGTCGCACGATACTCCGGCAGGTAACGTCCTGCCTGCCGCATAAGCCAGATCGGCGGCACATCCAGCGCCTCGCCTCTGAACGGTTCCAGAAATCTCCGTTCGGTAGCCGTCGCGGTCCTGCGCTCTCCACTCTCGCCCATTATCTTCCCTTCAATAATCAAAGAGTCTTCTAAGGTTGTTATTATTGTTATTAGGGGCGGGGATGTCGGGAATTTCCGTCCTATCCCTGGCTTGTCCCATGCTTATGGACTCCGGGACGGAGCCCAGCCAAAACTTGGTGTACCCGTTCGCCGCGCGCCACTAGGACCGGGGCAAGCCAGAAGAGTCAACCACTTGTGCGAGAACGTCCGGTCGCAGGCGCTGGGGATATGGTGTTGAATGTGCGTGGGAGCCTGTCGAGTGTTTACCAATCAACAGGGACAGGCGTCGGCTAAGAAATTTGGTTCACTTCGGAGCTAATATGGGTATCCCCGTGGATAACCAGCACACCTTTCCCACCGTCCGCCGGATGGATGGCCAGGGCCGTGCAAAAGAAGGCGCCTGATCCACAGATGGCCCACAGCCAGCCGAGCTACTTCCATCTCCATCTCGTCTCCGATTCCACGGGCGAGACCCTTACGACGATCGCCAAAGCAGCCGCCGTGCAATATGCGCAGGTCCGGCCAATCGACCACGTGCATCCGCTCGTTCGCAACGCGCGCCAGTTGAAGCGCGTTCTTCAGGAGATCGAGCAGGCGCCCGGCATCGTGCTCTATACGATCGTCAATCTCGACCTGATCGCGGAGTTGGAGCAGCGCTGCAAAGAGTTGAAAGTGCCCTGCCTTGCGGTGTTGCAGCCGATCATGCAGGTGTTCGAATCGTATCTCGGCGCACCGCAGACACCGACCGTGGCCGGACAGCACGTTCTCGACGCGGATTATTTTCGCCGCATCGATGCCCTGAATTTTACGATGGCGCACGACGACGGCCGTCTGCCGCAAGATCTCAATGAAGCCGACATCATTCTTCTCGGCATCTCCCGGACCTCCAAGACGCCGACCAGCATTTATCTGGCCCAGCGCGGCTACAAGACTGCCAACGTTCCGATCGTTCCGTCCCTACCGTTTCCCGAAGAGATCGCGAGCCAGCATTCGGCGTTTGTCGTCTGCCTCATCGCGAGCCCGGACCGGATTGCGGAGGTCCGTCGCAACCGGGCGCTTCTGATCGGCGACCGGGATCTCGACGACTATGTGGACCGCAGCCGCATCGCCGCCGAGATTGCCTTTACCCGGAAGATCTGTGCGCAGCACGGCTGGCCGGTGATTGATGTCACGCGCCGCTCAGTCGAGGAAACGGCCGCGACGATCATCCGGTTGATGCATGATCTTAGGGCGGACAAAGAGGAGGCGGTAGCTGCGGACGCTGCCGGTGGGCCGAGTCATGACGAATGAAGGCGGTCGGCTGATTCTGGCCTCGGGCAGTGCAACACGGCGTGCGCTGCTGGAAGCGGCAGGAATTGCGATCTGGATTTATCCTGCTGACGTGGACGAAGCCGCGATTCGCGATGCCCTGCTCACCGAGAATTCTCATGTTTCACATGAATCCATCGCGCAGACGTTAGCGGACGAAAAGGCGAAGGCCGTAAGCGCGCTCGAGCCCGGCGCCGTCGTCATCGGCGCCGATCAGGTACTTTCGTTTGAAGGGCGCCTGTTTGAAAAGCCGAAATCCCTGTCCGAAGCGCGCGATTGCCTCCTTGCTCTTCGCGGAAAAACGCACGCGCTGCATTCCGCTGTGGCGCTTTCGAAGAACGGCAACGTCGAATGGCGGAATGTCGAAACCGCGCGACTGACCATGCGAAACTTCAGCGAAACCGCGCTCGATCGCTATCTCGACCACGCCGGCGATGAGGTGCTTTCGTCCGTCGGCGCCTATCAGATCGAAGGCCCCGCCGTGCAGCTCTTCGAAGCCATTGACGGGGATCACGCGACGATTTTGGGCCTGCCTCTGCTGCCGCTCCTGGCCGAGCTCCGGCGCCGCGAGGTCCTCGAGTCATGAAGCGCGCATGCGTTATCGGTTGGCCCATCGAACATTCGCGCTCGCCTGCAATTCATGGATATTGGCTCGCCCACTATGGCATTGAGGGCAGCTATACCAAGCGCGCCGTTCCGGTCGACAAGATCGAAACCTTCCTGCGCGCGCTCGATGCCGAAGGCTTGGCGGGCTGCAACGTGACGATCCCCCACAAGGAAGCCGCGTTCCGCACGGCAGATGTGAGAGATCCCTCCGCCGTCGCCGTCGGAGCAGCCAACACGCTTTGGCTTGAGAAGGGCCAGCTTTGTGCGGCGAACACCGACACCTACGGCTACATGACGTACTTGGCGAGCAAGGTCGAGGATTGGAGCCGCCGCGATGCACCGGTTGCGATTCTCGGAGCCGGAGGCGCCGCCCGCGCGATCGCCTACGGTTTTCTCGAAGCGGGCGTTTCCGAGATCCGTATCTTCAACAGATCGGCCGAGCGCGCGGAAGCCATGGCACAAGACTTCGGTCCGCGATTGAGGGTTATGCAGTGGGACCAGCGCTCCCGCGCTTCGACCGAAGCCTCCGTGCTCGTGAACACGACATCGGTGGGATTGAAGGGCGTCGGCTCGCTCGAGATGGATTTCGCGGACTTTCATCCGGACTGCATCGTGTCCGATATTGTCTACGTGCCGCTCGAGACGCCACTCATTCGTGAAGCCCGGCGCCACGGTCTGCGTACGGTCGATGGCCTGGGCATGTTGCTGCACCAGGCCGTTCCCGGATTTGAGAAATGGTTCGGAGTCCGGCCCGAGGTGACCGACGAGCTCTACGAAAAGATCGCAGCCGACATCGAGGCGGCCTGATGCTGATTGTCGGCCTGACTGGATCGATAGGCATGGGAAAGTCGACGGTTGCGGGGTTGCTCCGCGCCCGTGGCGTTCCTGTTTTCGATGCCGACGCCGAGGTGCACAGACTTTATGCAGCGGAAGCCGCACCACTGATCGAAAAGGCGTTTCCCGGAACGACGTCGGCAGGGCAGGTGGATCGCGCCAGGCTTGCTGCCGCATTGGCAAAGGATGAGGGCCAATTCCGCAAGCTTGAGGAAATCGTGCATCCCCTGGTTCACGATGCGGAGCAGCGTTTTCTGAATGACGCCCAGCGCAGTGGAACCGCCGTGGCGGTCCTGGAGATTCCGCTGCTCCTGGAAGTCGGACGCAACGAGCACGTAGACGTCGTTGTCGTCGTCTCCGCCCCGGCCCACCACCAGCGTGCGCGTGTGCTGGAACGCCCCGGCATGACGGACGACCGCCTCGATGCCCTGCTCGCGCGGCAACTTCCCGATGCAGAAAAGCGCCTACGGGCTGACTTCGTTGTGGATACCGGAGGGACCTTCGCGGACACCGAAGCGCAAGTCGATGCTATTCTGACTGCGCTCAAGTCGAAGCCTGCCCACGCGTTTGTCCGCGACTGGCAACTGCCCTGACCAGCCTCGCGTTCGACGGAGCCCCTGCCCGTATCGCGTTGTTTCTGTCGTCCTCCGCAAAACGAAGGCCCTTCATGCTGCGCGAAATCGTGCTCGACACCGAGACAACCGGCCTTGATCCCCGCAAAGGAGATCGGTTGATCGAAATCGGGTGCATCGAACTCGTCAATCGTATTCCGACGGGGCGTGAGTTTCATCGCTTCATCAATCCCGAACGGTCTGTGCCGGCGGAAGCGGAGGCCGTGCATGGCATTTCGACGGCGTTCTTGCACGACAAGCCTCTCTTCAACGAGGTTGCACAAGAATTCGTCGACTTCATCGCCGGCGATACGCTCGTCATTCACAATGCCGTCTTCGACGTCGGCTTCCTCAACATGGAGCTGGAGCGCCTGAAATATCAGGCCATCTCCATGAGCCGGGTGGTCGACACGTTGCAGCTCGCGCGACGTCGTCATCCCGCGGGCCCGAATAGTCTCGATGCGCTCTGCAAACGCTACGGCATCGACAATTCGAAGCGCATCAAGCACGGCGCGCTGATGGACTCGCTCCTGCTCGCGCAGGTCTACGTCGAGCTATTGGGCGAGCGTCAGGCAAGCCTGGGTCTGCAGGCCGAGCGCGGCGGAGCAGTCGACCGGACCCTTGCAGGAAGCGTTGCTGCGCGCGGTCCGCGTCCCGTGCCGTTGCCTGTCCGTGTGACGGACGAATTGATCGCGGCGCACCGCGCGTTTGTTGAAACGCTCGGTCCGAAAGCGATCTGGAAACGCTATTTTGCGCCCGAAGACCCCGCCTGAAGCTGATCTTTAGTTGGGCTTCGAGGCCGCAGCCTGGTCCTTCAGGCGGCGCATGAAAAGCTGCGCAAAGTCGATCGGGTCGAGCAGCAGCGGCGGGAAACCGCCCTCGCGTGTAATGTCGGCCACGAGGCGGCGCAGGAAGGGAAAAATCAGCGTCGGGCAGTTGATCAGCAAAAACGGCTCGAGCGCCTGTTCCGGGATGTTCTTGACGCGAAAGAGACCCGCGTAGACGATCTCGAGATCGTAAATTGTGCCGTCGCTGCTGGTCGCGACCGCCTTAAACTCGATGGCGCTTTCGTAAATATTCTCCTGCTGGAGCCGTTTGGCGCCAACATTGATCTCAACCTTGATGTTCGGGGTGTCGCTTGGCCCCTCGAGAAGCTTACCGACGCTCGGATTCTCGAACGACAGATCCTTGATGAACTGCCCGATGATCTGAACCTCAACCGGCTGCTGAGCTGCCGGATCCTGTCCGTCGGAGTCCTTGGGGTTCGTCTTGGACTTGTCTGTCATCGTAGGAATGCTCTCGGTTGATGGCCCGGACGCCGGTTGTCCAGCGGATCGTAGGGACCATCGGAAGACCAGGCTGTCGTGAATGGCAGGTGGCTATCACGGAGCGGACGCCGTCGCAATCGGCCAATGTCCTGAAATTGCACCCCTCGTCGGCCCTGACGTCTTTAGAATATTGGCTTCTCCCTCGTTGTGGCCTAAGTTGAGGGTCATGATGAGCGCGTGTCTGGATGCGGCAACTTTGTCGCCGAGGGCGCAGAGCGCCTGGACGGACTTCATGAGCGATCTTACATCAGGGCAGATGCCCCGTTTTGCGCGGGCCTTGCCAGGAAGCTGCCGATAATGAATGGCGAAATCAATCTACTGACGCTCCTTTCCCTTGTCGTTGCCGTTGTCGCAATCGTGAAGCTCAGGAGCGTCCTTGGGCGAAAGACGAACGATGACGACGCGCGGATCGAACAACGCCGTCGCGAGGCGCAGATGCAAAGGACGGCGGCTTCGCCGTCGGAGAAGGTTGTGGCTCTGCCCCGTCGCGACCGGGAGCCGGAACCCGCAGACTCAGCCGTTTCGGTGGCCGAGGTGGAAGCGCGTATCAAGTCTTTTGCCGGTGACGATACGGCCCTCGCCGAGCGCCTGACTGACATCCTCAAGCTCGATTCGAAGTTCGATCCGGATAGCTTCCTGCGCGGCGCCCGTCAGGCCTACGAGATGATCGTCACCGCCTTCGCCGAAGGCAACCGCCGCACGCTCCGCGATCTCCTGAGCGCGGATGTTCTCGACAGCTTCAGCCGGGCCATTGCCGAGCGCGAGCAGCGCGGGCAGGTCATCGATCAGAGCTTTGTCGGCATCAACAAGGCGGACATTCTGGAAGCCGAAGTCAGCACGAAGGGCGTGGCCAGCATCACGGTGCGCTTCGTCAGCCAGCTCATCAGCGCCACCCGCGACAAGGCCGGCAACGTCATCGAGGGCGACGACTCGCGCATCAAGGATGTGACCGACATCTGGACGTTCTCGCGTGACATTTCCACAAAGGATGCGCGACGGAATCTGAACTGGAAGCTCGTCGGCACTCAGGCGCCGAACTGAAACACCGACCGACGAACGCTTTGCCATGCCGCTTGGAGCCCGCACGACTGAGTCGGCAAAGGTCGACGTAGCCTTCGAGCAGGTTAGATACGCGGATCTCCCCGGCTGGCAGGCGGACGACCATCTCGCCGCGTTCAAGGCGTTCATACGGTCTGCGCGCGCGCTAGGCCAAGCCACAGCCTCCGAAAGCAAAACGCAGGTCGCAGACGCGTGGCTCCGAACCGCCGTACAACGTGGGGCCGAGCTGGCCGATCGGATTGCAACGGGAGCGGCTGCAAGGGCTTTTTTTCAGGACAATTTTACACCGCATCGCGTGGTGCACACGGGCGCCGAAGGTTTGCTGACGGGCTATTATGAACCCGTACTCGCCGGTGCGCGCGCAGCCGGAGGACCGTTTCGCATCCCGGTCTATCGTCGCCCGCCGGATCTCGTGAACCTCGTGCGGGAGGAAGAGCGCGGAGCGCTTGCCGATGGCTTGACGCATGCGCGCAGAACCACGGATGGGATCGAGCCGTACGCCACGCGCGCTGAAATCGAGGATGGCGCGCTGGACGGTCAAGATCTTGAGCTGCTCTGGCTGCCCGATCCCGTCGATACCTTCTTCATGCACATCCAGGGCTCCGGCCGCATCCGGCTGCCGGATGGTGGGACACTTCGCATCACCTACGATGGAAAGAACGGACATCCCTACACGTCGATTGGGCGCCATTTGATCGATGCGGGCTATTTTTCGCCTGAAGAAATGACCCTCGGCGCACTCAAGACATGGCTTGCTGCAGATCCTGTGCGCGGCCGCAAGGTCATGCAGGAGAACCGCTCCTTTATTTTCTTCCGCGAGCTCGAGAACGAAGACGACGGGCCGCTCGGGGCGCTGGAAATCCCGTTATCCGAGGGGCGCAGCCTTGCCGTCGATACGGGCTTTCATGCCATCGGCACGCCGGTTTACGTCAGTGCACCCTTGCTGAAGCCAGATGTCACGCCCCAGGGCTTCCAGCGCCTCATGATTGCCCAGGATGTCGGGTCCGCGATCCGCGGCCCCGAGCGTGGTGACATCTATTTCGGGTCGGGCGATACGGCGGGCAGGCAGGCTGGCGGCACCAAGCACCCGGGCCGCTTCTATGTGCTGCTTCCCCGTGCGCCAGGGACACCATGAGCTGCGCGTCATGACCAAAAAGCCCGGTCCCCCGCGCCGACGGCACCTGACCAACGAAGACGAAGCACTTTGGGAGCACACGGCCTCCACCCTCAAACCCTTGAAGGGCAAAAAGGGCCGTCACCACGCCAGCGCGTCGGAGTTGGAAGCGGCGCAGCCTTTCGCACCCCAGACGAAATCCGGCAAGAAATCCGAGGGATCGACCGGGACAGGGAAGCCCCACGCCAAGCCGCCGCTTCCCGCGCAAGCGGCATCCCGTGCGGTGCCGGATCTGAATGCCTTCGAACGCAAGGCGGCGCGGAAGCTGCGTCAAGGCCAGTTCGAAATCGAGGCGCGCATAGACCTGCACGGCATGCGCCAGCATGAGGCCCACGCGGCGTTGAGACGATTCTTGATGTCGTGCTTCGGGCGTGGTTTTCGCTGGGTGCTCGTGATCACCGGCAAAGGCACGCCGCAACGCGCGCGCAACGATGACGACTTCGGCATGTCGGAGCGCGGGGTTCTGCGCAAGAACGTTCCGATGTGGCTCGCTGAGCCGGAATTGCGCGCGGTCGTCGTGAGCTACACGACGGCTGCCATCCCTCATGGCGGTGAAGGTGCGCTCTACGTCCAGCTACGCAACCCGGATCGCGTGCGCTAGCGCGCTATCACGCCATCACAGTAGCCAGCACGCTAGACGCCTTATGGGCACGCCGTTGCGATCGCCTGAAGCGCTTGGCCGAGACCTGAGAGCGAATACGTGTCCGTCGTCTCGGTGCCGCGTGTGGATGTCGCTTGAACGACGAGCTTGGAGCCCTGCTTCATGGCTTCGATCAGCTTCAGCTCTTCCGCGTTGTCAGCCACGTAGGCCCGATCTTCCTCGGCAAACAGTTTGAACGCCTCGGATCCGACCGTTGCGGTGACGGGACTGTCGGGCTTGATGCGATAACCGAGCTTCACGGAGAACTCGGACTTCACGCCGTCCTTCGGCCAAGCCGACACATAGAGAACCACCTTCGCACGATTGGCGCCGGCAGGCTCTTTTGTCCTCGGCTGCGTGGCAGCAAAGCAGGTCTTCGGGCCGTCACTTGCGTTCTGATGAATGAGCCAATCGCCCGCAGTTCCTGTCTTCAAGGAGCCGGGCTCGGCCGTTTGCGCAGAAAGCGGTGAGGTGTAAAGCGAGGCTAGGGCAGAGATCAGAAGCGGGATCGTTTTGAGCGGTCGCATGCAGTTCGTCAGCCCCCTGTTCTGGCGAATCTGTTTCTTATACGGCGCTGACTGCCAATCTGTCACCCGTCCGTCCGGCCCTTACGGTGTCCATCCGCACGCACTAGTCCGGAGGTCTCGGTCGGACCGCCCTCCGAGATCGGCCGATCCGCGAACGGAGCGAGGCTTTTTATCCGGTCGTACATGACGATGGCACCAGCCATTGCGACGTTGACGCAAAAGCTCGTCGGGATCTTGACGGTGAAATCGCAGCGCGCGAGCAAGTCATCCGATAGCGAACCGCGCTCCGGCCCCAGGACGTATGCCGCTTGCAAGGGATGACGGAAGCTCGGCAGCGCAATGGCGTCGTCCAGAAGCTCGATGCCCACAAGCTTGCAGCCCTTGGGCAGGATCATGTCTCCAGCCGCCACCCAGTTGTAGTGTGGCAGATGCCAGTGACCCTTGGACGTATCCGCGCGGGCTTCGAGCGCCTGGTACTGCGCGCCGATGGTGAAGGTAAAGCTTGCGCCAAACGCATGGGCCGAGCGCATGAGGTTGCCGAGGTTCAGCGCCTTGGAGGAGCGCTCTGCGCCGATAGCGAAGTAGCCGCGCGATTTCGGAGGCCAGGCGGGGGTGGTCATGAAGGGGCTCGCATTGAGGGCCTGCTCCGTTTAGGAGGAGCGGCAGGAATTCGATGTCCGGGAGGTCACACATGAAGGCGGCCCTTTGCAAGAGCCTCGATGGCCCTGAGGCCGTGGTTGTCGAGGAGATTGCAGACCCGGTGGCCGGTCCCGGCGAGGCGGTCGTCCGCGTCCGCGCCGCCGCGCTGAATTTCTTCGATACACTGATTACGCGCGGCAAATACCAGACGAAGCCCGAGCTGCCCTTCTCGCCCTCCGGCGAGGTCGCCGGCGTGGTGGAAAGCTTCGGCGCGGGCGTGACCGGGCTCAAAGTCGGCGATCGTGTCGCAGCCGCCGTTGGTTACGGCGGCGCACGCGAGAAGGTCGTCGTACCCGCCGCAAGCCTGATCCCGATCCCAGACGGGGTCTCCGACGAGGTGGCCTCCGGCGTCAGCGTCACGTTCGGCACGGCGATCCATGGCTTGAAGGACCGCGGCCACGTCGAGCCGGGCGAAACGGTCGCCGTGCTTGGCGCCTCTGGCGGTGCGGGACAAGCGGCCGTCGAGATCGCGAAGCTCTTAGGCGCGCGTGTCATCGCCGCGGCATCCGGCGACAAGCGCGACATCTGCATGGCGGCCGGCGCCGACGAGTTCGTCGACTACGATACCGCCGACCTGAAGGAAACCTTGAAGAGCCTCACCGGCGGCCGCGGCGTCGACGTCGTCTACGACTGCGTCGGGGGCAAGTACGCCGAGCCGGCCGTGCGGGCATTGGCTTGGGAAGGCCGTTTCCTTGTCGTCGGCTTCGCGGCGGGCGACATCCCGAAGATTCCGCTCAATCTGCTCATGCTGAAAGGCGCGGAAGCTGTCGGCGTGTTCTGGGGCGAGGCTGTGCGCCGTCATCCCGAACGTCATCGCGCCAACATGATCGAGGTCCTGCGCTGGGTCGCGGAGGGCAAGCTCGCGCCGCGCATCCACGGCACGTTCCCGCTCGCGGAGATCCGCGACGCGATTGGGGTGCTCGATCGCCGCGAAGCGACCGGCAAAGTCGTCATCACGCTCTAAGTTTCAGCCTTCGTCGAGCACAATGAGGTGATTGGGCAGCTCGTTGGCGTCGAGCGAGCCCGGGGGAAAATGCACTGCGAGGTGTCCGCCAACCTCTTCGATCGCGGCGACGAATCCATCCGTGTGCCGGCCCGAACTGAAAGCAGCAGTGAGCCGGTTCACGATGTCCTGCCACGTGCCCTTGGGGACGCGCTCTTCGATCCCTGCGTCAGCAACGATTTCCGCGTGATGCTCGGCGATCGAAATGAAGATCAGAACGCCGGTTCGGCTCGATGTCGTATGCAGGTTTTGGGCGACGAACTGCTCCATCGCGCGCCGGTGTGCCCGTGCGCGTTTGATGCTTCGTGGCACGAGCCAATAGCGGATCGGACGCGGCAGCGTGACGGCAAGCACGAGCGCAAAAGCTGCGAGCTGGGCCAAATAGATCCATGCCGAGGGCCACCAAGTCCAGACAAGGAGCGGCCAAGGAACCAGCAGCGCGATCGCGGACGCCCATAGAAAGGGCGCGTAGAGGTAGGTACTGCTTTCCGATGCAACGACGGCGACAATCTCGCCCGACGTCGCCTTTTCGGCGCGGGTGATGGCCTCTGAAATCAGGGTCTCGTCACTTTCCGAAAACATCTCTCGATCCGCCATTGACGTGCCTACCAGCTTCCCGAACCGCCACCGCCGCCGAAGTCGCCGCCGCCACCCGACCAGCCTCCCCCTCCGCCGGACCAGCCTCCCCCGCCCCAGTTGTCCGAAGCGCCGCCAGGCAGGATAACGATCCCGCCATCGCGCCCGCGCCGGCGGCGTCCATCGCGGCCGACGGTCTGCGCCTGTTGCGTGGCGTACTGGGTCTGCACGTAGATGATGTAGAGGAAGATCGCGATCCAGAACGCGATGAGAAGCAAGCCGAGCCAGTCCGGCCCGTCGCCTTGGTCGAGGCCGCGCGCGCGCGCTTTCACTTCCTCGGCATCTCCGAGCATGGTGTCCTTGAGATCGCGCACACCGGCCCGAACGCCCGCGCCGAAGTTGCCTTTGCGGAACTCCGGCAGGATCGCATTCTCGATGATGATTTTGCTCATCAGATCGGTGACGATCGGCTCGAGGCCGCGTCCGACTTCGATGCGAACCTTGCGTTCGTTTGGCGCGACGATCAGCAGGACGCCGTTGTTCTTGTCCTTCTGACCGATGCCCCAGTGGCGGCCGAGCTGATAGCCGTAGTCCTCGATCTCGTAGCCCTGCAGGGACGGCACCGTCACGACGACGAGCTGGTCGGAGGACTTTGCTTCCAGCGCCTGGAGCTCGGAGAGGATGGCGGTGCGATCCTCCGCCGAGATGATGTTCGCGTCATCGACGATCTGGCCCGTAAGCTGCGGAAACGTCGGCGCAGCGAGCACCGGCACGCACGAGAGCACGGCGACGGCGAGCGCACCAAGCGCCGCCGCGAGCCACACCCTCAAAGCGCGTGCCGCTCTTACGTTCACTTGCTCGTGCCGAAATCGACCTTAGGCGTCTTTTGCTCCTCGGCCGGAATGTCGAACGTCGCCATCTCCTGCGCCGAAGGGTAAAGGACCGTCTTCCACAGGCGTCCGGGGAACGTCGTGATCTCGGTGTTGTACTGCCGGACCGCCTGGATGTAGTCGCGCCGCGCAATGGCGATGCGGTTTTCCGTGCCCTCGATCTGGCTCTGCAGGGCGAGGAAGTTCTGACCGGACTTGATGTCGGGGTAGCGTTCCACCACCGCCAGCAGCTGGCGCAACGCGCCACCCAGCGTGTTCTGCGCGTCCTGGAATTTCTTCATCGCGTCCGGGTTGGTGAGGATGTCCGCCGGAACCTGCACGCTGACGGCCTTCGCGCGCGCCTCCGTGACGTCCGTCAAAACTTTGCGTTCCTGATCGGCGAAGCCTTTAACGGTCTCAACGAGGTTCGGAATGAGATCCGAACGCCGCTTGTACTGGCTCAGCACCTCGGACCACGCCGCCTTGGCACTTTGCTCGTAGGTGGGGATATTGTTCACCCCGCAACCGCCAAGCGACAGCGCCGCGAATGCGACGGCGAGCAGGGCGAGCGGGTGGGGGATTCGAAGGGCGGGGGCTCGGATCATGACGAAACCTCAGGGCATGGGGGCAACACGAACTGTTTAGCAGAGGCCGCAGCTGCGGGAAATCGGCAGGACACGGCCGGAAGTTACCACTTTCGTTTCAAAGTCTCTAAAAAATACGTGATTCCAGGGCGTTGGGCTTAACCACACCTCGACGATATGCGCGCCTTGAGCACCGCTCCGGCGTAGGATGGCGCTCCCTGCCCTGGAGTCTGTGTCCTCATGTCATTGCGTACCTCTGCGGTTCTCACGGCCGCCGTCGTTGTCCTTGGCGCCGCGTCGCCGGCGTTCGCCTGCCGCGGAGTGGAATGCTACGACGAGGTCCGCCTGCCGGACGTCTACCGTACTGTCGATCGGCCCGTCATCGTTCGTCCCGGCTATCGTGAGGTCGTGGATCGGCCGCCGGTTGTGGTCGTCCGGCCGGAGCGCGTCATGGTCGCGCCGGGTCGCGTTTCATACGAGATGACGCCGCCAGTTACGCGTACCGTGTTTCAGGAAATTGTTGTTCGGCCCGCGGGCTACCGCTGGGCATCGACCTGGGGTCCTTACGGCGAGCGGCGCTGCAAGGTTCCTGTGCCCGCAGAGGTGAAGGTCGTTCCGCGCGAAGTCCTGGTGCGTCCGGGCCGGCGGGTCCGGGTCGTGCAGCCGCCGATCTATGCCGTTCGTGAGCGTGCCGTCGCGGTGCGTCCCGCTGGGCGCTATGTGGTCGACTATCCGCCCGTTGTGGCGCAGGAGCGCGCACGCGTGCTCGTCCGGCGCGGCGGAACGGCCTGGGTCCGCGCCGAGCGCACCAGCTACGGTTGGTAGCCCCGCACTTCACGCCGAATGAGCGTGTGACGGCATTGATGTCACGGCCACACTGAGCAGCCGTGACATGGAAAGTTGGCAGCGCTTCGCGAGGCTGCCACAATCCCGACGCACATCGGTCAAGGCGCATCGGCCAAGGCCCGTCAGGCAGCGCCGCGCGACTATCGGGGCAGGGGAGGCCTCGCAACGCTATGCGAAATACGATTGCTGTGATGAATACCAAGGGCGGCGTGGGCAAATCGACCCTTGTGCTGGCTCTGGCCGAAACCCTTTCGGCGTATCACGGCAAGAATGTGCTCGTGATCGACAGCGACGCGCAGGCGTCCGTCTCCAGCATGCTCATGACCATCCCCAACCTGCATCGCCTGCAGCAGAACGGCCTGACGATGGTCGATTTTCTCGTCGCCCGTGTGCTGCAGAACGCGGCCGGGGACTGGCCGCGCTTCGTTGTCCGCAACGTGTCGGACGTCGACGATGCCCGCACGGTTTTTCTCATCCCGAGCGATATGCAGCTCACGCTGTTCGAGCGCGAGGTGTCCAAAAGCAGCTTGCACGGCCGACTGCGCGCGGTGATCGCCGCGCTGCTCGCCGAGGCGCGAAAAGTATTCGACATCATCCTCATCGATTGCCCGCCGGGGCTGTCGGTTCTGACCGAATGCTGGCTGCGCGAGGCCGACTATCATATCTCGCCGACGAAAGCCGACTACGTATCGGTCTGCGGTCTGGAGGTGTTCCGGCGCTTCAAGGCGCTGAATCCCGAGATGGGCTTCGCCGAGAACATGGGCGTCCTCGTCAACATGAAAGACGTTGGTTCGCCCACCGAGGAGGACTATCACGCCTGGCTCGTGAGCAACCCGGACAACCGCTGTTTCAATCAGGTCGTGCCGCGATCGGTCGTTTTACAGGAAGCGGCCAGGTTTCATGCGCCGGATCGCTCATACTTCGCCAAATATCCTGGCGATACCGGCAAGGCCCTGCGTCAGCTTTGCGAGGAAATGCTGTCGCGCATGACGGGCCCGGCGCAAACGTCGCAGCAGCCTGCCCCGGCCGTCGCTCCGGACAGCGGCAACTCGGATGACAAGCCGGCCGCCGAGGCGCCCGCCACATAGCGCGGACGGCCGCATAGGGGATCCGTCGTCGAGTGACCCAGATATTTGAGAGAGTTGGAGCGGGCGATGAGATTCGAACTCACGACCCTCACGTTGGCAACGTGATGCTCTACCCCTGAGCTACGCCCGCATCCATTTGGGGTAAGCGCGCTGCCGAAGCGGCGCGCCCGGTCTTATTGCCCAACCGAAGCGCCTTTGCAAGCGCCTTCCCGCATGGATCGTGAACAGCCCAATTTTTGGCGCCTTCGCTTGGCCGTTTAGGCCGTTGCGCGCGGCGGCCGATTGCGGTTCAGTCCGCCGCCGGAGTGGTGTCTTGGGGGTCGCATCTCTCGGCCCCACTTACCATATTGTCAGAGCGGAGCTCTGCTGCGAAGCTCGCGCCGCGAGCAGAATTTCAGGGAGTGATGGGATGGATCTGGGAGGACTGAAGCCCGGTGGGGCTTCACCGGCCGCGCAGGGTTTGATCAAGGACGGCACAACTGCCAGCTTCGCCAAGGACGTCATCGAGGCCTCTCGCCAAGCGCTTGTGCTCGTCGACTTCTGGGCCCCGTGGTGTGGTCCCTGCAAACAGCTCACCCCGATCATCGAAAAGGTGGTGTCCACCTACGGCGGTAAGGTGCGGCTCGTCAAAATCAACACGGACGAGCATCCTGGGATTGCCGGCCAGCTCCGCATTCAGTCGCTGCCGACGGTCTATGCCTTCCGCGACGGACGTCCGCTCGACGGCTTCATGGGCGGCCAGCCCGAGAGCGCCGTGCGCTCCTTCATCGACCGACTTCTGGGTGACGATACAGAAGCCGATCTCGCTGGCGTAATCGAAGCGGCCGAAGCCGCGCTTGAAGCAGGCGATCTGCAGAGCGCTGCCGAAGCGTTTGCCGCCGTGCTGCAGGAAGACCAGCAGAACGTCGCCGCGCTCGCGGGTCTCGCGCGTTGCTACTTGAAGAGCGGCGATGTGGCCCGCGCCGAGCAAACCCTCTCGCTCGTAGCGCCCGACAAGCAGTCAATCGCGCCGGTGCAGAGTGTTCGCGCCGCGCTTGAGCTCGCGAAGCTCGCCGACAAGGCGGACGATACGAGCGAACTCGAACAACGCGTCACCGCCAATCCGGCCGACCATCAAGCACGCTTCGATCTGGCCGTGGCCCTTGCCGCGCGCGGCAAGAAGGAACAAGCGCTCGATCACTTATTGGATCTCGTCCGGCTCGATCGGAATTGGAACGATCAGGCCGCTCGCAAGCAGCTCGTTCAGCTCTTCGATGCCTGGGGTCCGAAGGACGAATTCACGCTCGAAGGCCGCCGCCGGCTATCATCCATCCTGTTCAGCTAGACCCTCTGGGAGCATGACGTGGCCTTTGCCGACCAATACCGGCGCCCTGCCGACCTTCCCTCGCGCTTGCCGTTGTTTCCGTTGCGGGGCGCGATTCTGCTTCCGGGATCGACGCTGCCGCTGAACATCTTCGAGCCGCGCTATCTCGAGATGATCGATGATGTCATGAGTGGATCGCGTATGCTTGGCATGGTTCAACCGGTCGGCGCGGAGGCCGATGAAAGCCCGCTCGGCAAATCGGTTGAGCTGCGCCGCATTGGTGGCGCTGGGCGCGTCACGAGCTATCAGGAGCTCGACGACGGGCGTATCGGCATTGCACTCACGGGCATCTCTCGGTTCGAAATCGTCGGCGAAGCCGAGACCGGAAAATCATATCGCGCGGCAACTGTCAGCTACGACAAGTTTGCCGGAGACTTTACGCGCGGCCTCGGCGAGGAACAGATTGATCGCCCCCGGCTCGTTGAGACCTTGCGCACTTATCTCGAAGAGCACAATCTCAAGACTGATTGGTCGCTGATCGAGCGTGCGCCGAGCGAATTTCTCGTCAACGCACTCTGCGTGATGAGCCCCTACGGCCCGGAAGAGAAGCAGGCGTTGCTCGAAGCCGCAGATTTGAAGGCGCGCGCCGAGATTCTGATCGCGTTGGCTCAGATGGAGAGCGCCACGCGCGGAGGATCCGGCGGGACGCTGCAGTGAGATGACAATGTCTGAGAAAACACCTCCGGTCGTCGGCGGCGATGAGCCGGATCCCAAGCTGCTCGAACTTCTCGTGTGTCCGGTGACGAAGGGCCCGCTGACTTACGACAAGGCCGCCAAGGAGCTGGTCAGTC
The DNA here is from genome assembly GCF_036262015.1 of Hyphomicrobium sp. GTDB lineage: Bacteria > Pseudomonadota > Alphaproteobacteria > Rhizobiales > Hyphomicrobiaceae > Hyphomicrobium_C. Next base: position 178,338 of record NZ_DATAJR010000005.1, read on the forward strand.
CGAAAGCCAATCTGGCCTTCCCGATCCGCAACGGCGTGCCGCTAATGACGGTGGAAGCGGCCAGGTCCCTGGACGAGCCGCGACCAGAACCGGCTTGACCCTCGCTCTGAGCTCCCGGCGACAATCGTCGTAAAATTGTCTCCGATTCGTGATTGATTGCGCTTCGCCGACGCCCCGTCGGTTTCGTGTCCCTGGACGGAATTCATGACCATCGAACGGCATCCCAAGATGCGTGGCTTGACCAAGCGCATTGCCGGCCGTTGGCAACACAACTCAATTCTGAGCGCTGCCCCGCGGGGACTTCTCGCGTTGAAGGCGCTGAACGAGAAAGCCCGTGCCACCGCAACTGGCCTGCCCTTCGTCAGGAAGCCGCCGGCCAAGGTGTACGGGCGTATTGGAAGCCTGAGGGTCCGATTGGCCAATGGCCGCAAGGACGTGCTGAGCGCCCAGCGGCTGCGCTTCGAGGTGTTCTACGAGGAGATGTCGGCGACCCCGAGCGTCATCGCGGGTATGCGCCGCCTCGACCAGGACCCTTACGATGCGATCTGCGACCATCTCCTGGTTGAGGATCACAGCCCTGAAGGTGGGGCCGTGTCCGAGGCCTGGACACGCACGCGCAAACCGCACGTGGTCGGCACGTATCGCGTCCTTCGTCAGGAGGTCGCGCAGCGCAGCCTCGGGTTCTACACCGAGAGCGAATACGACATCGCGCCCCTGATCGCCGCCAAGTCGCCGCGCTATCGCTTCATGGAGCTCGGCCGTTCGTGCGTGCTGCGGCCCTACCGCACGAAGCGCTCTGTCGAACTGCTGTGGCACGGCCTCTGGACCTATGTGCGCGAGCACAAGGTCGATGTGATGATCGGCTGCGCGAGCTTCGAAGGCACCGACCCCGAAGCCCACGCCATGGCGCTGAGCTTCCTGCACCACCACGCGCTCGCCCCGCCTGAGTGGCGCTGCCGGGCCCATCGGCACCTCTACGTGCCGATGGATCGTCTGCCCCGCGAGAAGGTGGACACCAAGGCCGCCCTCAAGGCGCTGCCCCCGCTCATCAAAGGATATCTGCGCCTCGGCGCGTTCGTGGGCGAGGGTGCGGTCATCGACCGCCAGTTCGGCACCACCGACGTCCTGATCATCCTGCCGGTGGAGAATATCGATCCCCGTTATTTCGGCCACTTCGGCGCGCCGGACGAGCTGAAAAGCCGGATCGCGGCTGAAGTCTAACCCTCTCGAGGGCCACACGATCCCCGCCAATTTTGTCGCGAAGCCCCGCGAGGGTTTCCAATACCCGTCGTGACCGGCTATCCGTGAGCCGGGAAACACGGAGAAACGGCGCGGCATGGCGGGACAGCGACGGCATCGGCAAGACGAAGCGGAGCAGGCAGACGAGGCTGACGCCGCCGTCACGCCCGCGACGTCGGCCGAACCCCAGCCAACCGGGACACCTCCCGCAGGGATCGGCGAAGCCACGCCGTCCATGGCCCAGTTCCTCGAAATCAAGACCGCCAATCCGGACAGCATCCTCTGGTACCGGATGGGCGACTTCTACGAACTGTTCTTCGACGACGCGGTCGTCGCCTCGCGGGCGCTGGGCATCGTGCTGACCAAGCGCGGCAAGCACCTGGGCCAGGATATTCCCATGTGCGGCGTTCCGATCCATCGCGCCGACGAATATCTGCAGCGCCTGATCAAGGCAGGTTATCGCGTCGCTGTCTGCGAGCAGCTCGAGGACCCGGCCGAGGCCCGCAAGCGCGGCTCCAAGGCCGTCGTGAAGCGCGACGTGGTCCGTCTGGTCACGCCGGGCACGCTGACCGAGGACACGCTTCTCGACGCACGCGCACGCAACTATTTGACGGCTCTGTTGCGCGTGCCCGGCGGCGCCGAAGGCGCGCTCCTCGTTTCCGATACAGTCGTCGCTCTCGCATCTCTTGACATCTCGACCGGCGAGTTCGAGGTCGGCGAGGTGCGGGGCAAGGATCTGCCGGGGGAACTGGTTCGCCTCGCACCCGGCGAAGTCATTGCCGCGGACACCGTCTTTGGAGAGGCCGATCTGTCGGCCTGGATCGAACGCGCCGGAGCAGCCGCGACCCCGGTGCCCTCCGCGTCGTTCGACAGTCTCGCTGGCGAGCGCGAGCTGAAGGCGCGCCTCGGCGTCAAGGACCTCGGCGCCTTCGGAACGTTCACGCGCGCCGAGCTTGCAGCCATCGGCGCGCTCCTGCGCTACGTGGACCTGACGCAAATCGGCAAGAAACCGGTCGTGCGAGCCCCGCGGCGCGTGGGTGCTGATGCGGCGCTCATCATCGACGCCGCGAGCCGCGCGAGTCTCGAGTTGGTGCGCTCCACATCGGGCGAAAAATCGGGAAGCCTGCTCGATGCGATCGATCGAACGGTAACCGGAGCCGGCGCGCGCGAGCTGGCCGCGCGTCTCTCGGCGCCGTTGTCCGATCCACGAGCCATCGATGCGCGTCTCGATGCCGTAGCATTCTTCGTCGAGGACGAGACCCTGCGCGAAGCGGTCCGTGAGACGCTGAAAGGTGCACCGGATCTCGCGCGGGCCGTTTCGCGCCTCGCCTTCGGACGCGGCGGCCCGCGCGATCTGGCGGCGATCGCGCAAGGCTTGTCCTCTGCCGAGGCCGCCGCCGCGCTTCTGCGCGGCAAAAGGAGCGCGATCGGCCGACCGGCAGAAATCGCACGCCTACTCGAGCGTCTCGATGGCAAAGGCGCTGAACTGCTCGCACTGCTCTCGGCCGCTCTCGTCGACGACCCGCCCCATCTCCGCCGCGACGGCGGTTTCGTGCGCCGCGGCTTCCGCGAGAGTCTCGACCAATCGCTCGCGCTTCGCGATGATAGTCGCCGCGTGATGGCGGAGCTTGAGGCGCGCTACGTGGAGCTTTCCGGCGTGAAGACGCTGAAAGTTCGCCACAACAACATCCTCGGATATTTCATCGAGGTCACGCAGACGAACGCCAAGCCGCTCATCGAGCCGCCGCTGAGCGACACGTTCCGTCACCGCCAGACCATGTCGAATGCGATGCGCTTCACGACTGTGGAGCTGTCGGAAATCGAAGGGCGTATTGCGTCCGCGGGTGAACGCGCGCTCGCAATCGAGCAAGAAATTTTCAACGAGCTTGCCGGAGCAGTTGCGGCGGAAGAACAATCGCTATCGGCAATCGCGGCTGCGCTGGCAGAGCTGGACCACACGGCGGCGCTTGCCCACCTGGCCCATCACGAACGTTACGTGCGCCCCGTTGTCGACGCGAGCCAGACCTTCGAGATCCGCGACGGCCGCCATCCCGTCGTCGAGCAAGCCCTGAAGCGCGCGCGGGGCGGACCCTTTGTCGCCAACGACTGCACGCTTGGATGCGCCACGACCGACGAAGCGCGCAACGCCGACAACATGCCGGACGCCCGCGTCTGGCTTGTCACCGGTCCGAACATGGCTGGCAAATCCACATACCTGCGCCAGAATGCGTTGATTGCCATCCTTGCGCAAATGGGCGCGTTCGTGCCCGCGGGCGCGGCCCATATCGGCGTTGTCGATCGCCTGTTCAGCCGCGTCGGCGCCGCCGACGATCTCGCGCGCGGCCGCTCGACGTTCATGGTCGAGATGGTCGAAACGGCGGCGATCCTGAACCAGGCCACGCCGCGCTCGCTCGTCATTCTGGACGAGATCGGCCGCGGTACGGCTACGTTCGACGGCCTCTCCATTGCCTGGGCGGCTGTCGAGTACCTGCACGAGGAGACCCAGGCGCGCGTCCTCTTCGCGACCCACTATCACGAACTGACCGCGCTCGCCGGGCGGCTGAAGTCCGTCGCCAACGTCACCATGGACGTCAAGGAATGGCAGGACGACATCGTCTTCCTGCATCGCGTCAAGGCGGGTGCGGCGGACCGCTCCTACGGCATCCAGGTCGCAAAGCTTGCCGGCCTGCCGTCGCTTGTTATCGGCCGCGCCCGTGAGGTGCTGGCGCTGCTAGAGAAGGCCGACCGCCGCCGCGGACAGGGCTCAGGACCGCTTGAGGACCTTCCGCTATTCGCCGCCGCCCGGCCAACAAGTGAAACGGCCCGTAGCGGTCCGGCCCCGGTCGAAGCGGCTCTCGATGACATTAACCCAGATGAGCTTTCGCCCAAGGCGGCCCTCGAAGCGCTCTATCGTCTGAAGCAGATCCGGGCAGGCAACCCGGTCAAATGACCCCATTCGCAGCCGGCGCGGCAATGTCCTAAGGTGGACTCATGGATACGTCGATTTTCCCGCCCGCGCCGTACTTCGATCCTAGCGAGCTGCGCCATTCGCTGACGGCTTTGTTCAACGTGCACGGCAGCGCGCCGGATGCGCGGCCCGCAATACTCGACCGCTTGAAGCTCCTGGTCAAAGCCGCACGCGGCACCGCGCGGCTCCAGCTTGAGGCCGACGGCAACGGCCGCCGCTGCGCCATGGGTCTCGCGCGTTTCCAGGACGAGCTGGTCCGCCTCCTCTATGACTACACCGTCACGCACGTCTATCGCGCCACGAACCCGTCCGACGCCGAGCGCATGGCTGTGGTCGCGACAGGCGGATACGGCCGCGAGATGCTCGCGCCGGGGTCCGACATCGATCTCCTGTTTCTGCTTCCGTACAAGCAGACGCCCTGGGGCGAGAGTGTCGCCGAGTACATGCTCTATCTGCTTTGGGATCTCGGCTTCAAAGTCGGCCATGCCACGCGCACCGTCGAGCAGTGCTTGAAGCTCGCCATGGCGGATACGACCATCCGCACGTCGCTCCTCGACATGTGGCTCATTCACGGCGACGCACAGCTCTACGCCGTGCTGGAGCAGCGTTTCCGCAACGAGGTCATCCGTGGCTCCGAGCGCGCCTTCATCGACGCCAAGATGGCCGAGCGTAGCGAGCGCCACCGCCGCGCCGGCGAAAGCCGCTATAAGGTCGAGCCCAACATCAAGGACGGCAAGGGCGGTCTGCGCGATCTGCACACGCTGCACTGGCTGTCGAAATATCTGCTGGGCCATGAGGTCGGCCCCGACAGCATCGCAAAGGGCGTCTTCACGCAGGAGGAGGTCGCGACGTTCCGGCGCTGCGAGAACTTCCTCTGGACCGTGCGCTGTTTCCTGCACTTCTACACCGGCCGCCCGGAGGAGCTTCTGAGCTTCGAAATCCAGCCGGTCTTGGCCGATCGCCTGCACTACAGGGACAAGCACGGTCTGCGCGCGGTCGAGCGCTTCATGAAGCACTACTTCCTCGTCGCGAAGGACGTGGGTGATCTCACGACGATCCTCTGCAACGCGCTCGAGCTGCAGCAGCTGAAATCACCGGCCAGCATCTTCAATCCGCTTTCTTGGCGGCTGCGCCGTCAGATCCGCGAGAAGACCGATTTTCGCATCGACAACGGGCGCCTCAACATTGCGGACCCGGATGTCTTCAAGCGCGACCCCGCGAACCTCATCCGTTTCTTTGCGCAGGCCGAGAACACCAACACGTTCCTGCATCCGAATGCCATTCGCCAGCTACGCCGGTCGCATCGGCTCATCGACGACAAGGTGCGCACGGATCCAGAGGCGAACCGCATCTTTATGAAGCTGCTGACGGGTCACACCAGTCCCGAGGCCACTCTGCGCCGCATGAACGAGGCGGGCGTGCTCGGCCGCTTCATCACGGATTTCGGCCGGGTCGTCGCGATGATGCAGTTCAACATGTATCATCACTACACCGTCGACGAGCATCTGATCCGCACGGTCGGTAAGTTGACTGATATCGAGCGCGGTGGCTCCGCAGGAGAGCTGCCGCTGTCCACTGAGCTGATCAAGACGATCCAGAACCGCCGCGTCCTCTACGTTGCGGCGTTCCTGCACGATATCGGCAAGGGTCGTATCGAAGATCATTCGGAGGTTGGCGCAAAGATCGCGAAGAAGCTGTGCCCACGGCTGGGCCTCACGCCCGCCGAGACAGACACGGTGGTCTGGCTGATAGAGCAGCACCTGACGATGAGCAACGTCGCCCAGAGCCGCGACATATCGGATCCGAAGACCGTACGCGACTTCGCCGACATCGTGCAGAGCCCGGAACGCTTGAAGCTGCTGCTGCTCTTGTCGGTCGCCGACATCCGCGCCGTCGGCCCTGGTGTGTGGAACGGCTGGAAGGGACAGCTCCTGCGCACGCTCTATTACGAGACCGAGCCTCTGCTCTCCGGCGGTCATACGCAAGTCCCGCGCGACCAGATCGTCGCCGACGCCCAAGCCGATCTCCGCAAGGCACTCAGCGATTGGCCCGAAGCCGAGGTGGATCGCTTTATCGGCCGCCACTATCCGGACTACTGGCTTCGTATTGAGCCGAAGCGTCAGGTTGAACACGCGCGCCTGCTAAGGCGTGCCGAAAGCAATGGCAACACGTATGCCTTCGAGCGCACGACAGACGCTTTTACCGCCATCACCGAGTTGACGGTCTTTGCGCCGAACCATCCACGCCTGTTGTCACTGTTCGCTGGCGCCTGCGCGGCAAACAGCGCGAACATTTTAGGCGCACACATCACGACAACGCGCGACGGCTTCGCGCTCGATACCTTCCTGCTCGCACGCGAATTCACCGAGGACGAGGACGAGTTGCGCCGCGCGAAGCGGATCGAAGAAACGATTGAGCGCCTGCTGCGCGGCGAGACGTGGGTCGCGGCCCTGCTCGAAAAGCGTCGCTTTGCTCCTCCGCGCGTCGAGGCCTTCACCGTTCCGCCGGAGGTCTACGTCAACAACGCGTTGTCCGACGTGTTCACCGTGATCGAGGTCACAGGCCGCGATCGCACCGGCCTCCTGTATGAGCTGACCAATGCGCTGTCGGATCTCTCGCTCGACATCGCATCAGCGCACGTCACGACCTTCGGCGAGAAAGCCGTCGACGTGTTCTACGTCACCGATCTCACCTCGAAGAAGATCGAGAGCGAAACCCGCCAGCAGGTCATCAAGGACCGCCTGACGCAGATCCTCGAAGGTCCCGCCAACAGCTCCCTCTAATGCGCCGCTTCCCAGTTCGCGGCCGCCTTCGCGTCCACGTGGATCGGCACGGCGAGTTGCACGGCCGGCTCAGCCGCGCCTTCCATGACGCTGCGCGCCGTCTTGATCAGAATCTCGGCTTCCGTCTCTGACACCTCGAACACGAGCTCGTCGTGCACCTGCAGCAGCATGCGCGCCGTCTGGAGCTTTGCGGCTTCGAGTGCGGCCGGCATGCGGATCATGGCGCGCCGGATGATGTCCGCCGCGCTGCCCTGGATCGGCGCGTTGATCGCCGCGCGTTCGAGGTTGCCGCGCACGCCCGGGTTCTTCGTGTTGATCTCGGGATAGTGGATGCGGCGCCCGAAGATCGTCTCCACGAACCCGCGCTCATGCGCCTGCTTCTTCGTCGCCTCCATGTAGTCGCGGATGCCCGGGAAGCGCTCGAAGTAGGTTTTGATGTAAGCGCCCGCTTCCTCGCGCGCGATGCCGAGCTGGTTGGCGAGGCCGAACGCCGAGATGCCGTAGATGATTCCGAAGTTGATTGCTTTCGCCCGGCGGCGCACGTCCGAGGGCATATCCTTCACCGGCACGCCGAACATCTCCGACGCCGTCATGGCATGAATGTCGAGCCCTTCCGCAAACGCGCGCTTGAGCTGCGGTATGTCGGCGATGTGCGCGAGCACGCGCAGCTCGATCTGCGAATAGTCCGCCGAGACCAGCGTGTTGCCCGGCTCCGCGATGAAGGCGGTGCGGATCGCGCGCCCTTCCTTGGTGCGGATCGGGATGTTCTGCAGGTTGGGATCGTAGGACGCGAGCCGCCCCGTCGTCGTGGAGGCGAGCGCGTAGCTCGTGTGGATGCGGCCGGTCTGTCCATGAATGTAGGTCGGCAGCGAGTCCGTATAGGTGGAGACCAGCTTTGAAAGCTGCCGCCATTCGAGCATCTTGTTGATCAGCCCGCGTGCGCTCTCCGGAACGTCCTCGTTTGCGGCGAGATCGTCGAGGAGGCCCGCGCGGGTCTCCCACTGGCCGCTCTTCGTGCGCTTGCCGCCGGGAAGCTGCAGCCGGTCGAACAGCAATTCGCCGAGCTGCTTCGGCGAGCCGAGATTGAACTTGTGGCCGACGAGTCCGTTGATCTCCTCTTCGAGACGTGTCAGCGACTGCGCGAACGAGGACGAGAGCCTCGACAGCACGCCCTTGTCGACGAGGATGCCCGCGTGCTCCATGCCCACGATCACGGGCACCAGCGGGCGCTCAAGTGTTTCGTAGACTGTCGTCAGGTGTTCGGCCACGAGCCGCGGCTTGAGCTTGTGCCACAGCCGCAGGGTGACGTCCGCGTCCTCGGCGGCGTATTCGGCGGCCTTCTCGATCGGCACCTGCGCGAAGTTCTTCTCGCCCTTCTTGCCGGGCGCAAGCTCCAAAACCTTTTCGAAGGAGATGCAGGTGTGGCCGAGGTGGCGCTCGGCGAGCGTATCCATGCCATGGGCACCGCGCCCGCAGTCGAGCACGTAGGAGACGAGGAGCGTGTCGTCGATCGGGGCGACCGCGATGCCGTAGCGCTTCAACACGAGGCAATCGAACTTGATATTGTGCCCGATCTTGAGCACCGACGCGTCTTCGAGCAGCGGTTTGATCAGCGCCAGCGTCTCGCGCAGCGGCGCCTGCGGAAGGCTCGCGCCGTCGCCGAAGTCGAACCCGCCTTCGGCCGGGCGATGCCCCACGGGCACGTAGCACGCCTTGCCTGGCGCCACGGCGAGCGAGAAGCCAACGAGATCGCACGTCATGCAGTCGAGCGCCGTCGTTTCCACATCGAACGCGAAGCGGCGGGCTTCGCGGGCCGCTTCGATCCACCACTTGAGGCGGTCGAGACTGATCACGGTCTCATAGGCCGAGCGGTCGAACGGCACCTTGGCGATGCGCGTCGAATGGATAGCCGCGCCAGCCGCCGGTGTACCCGTTCCCTGCGGGCCGGCGTCCACGTCCGCGCTTTGCGCGTCAGCAGCAACAGATCCGGTCGCTGGCTTGCTCGCGCGTGTGGCAGTCTTTTCCGCCGGCTCGGCCGAAGCGGCGGGAGGCTCCACGCCAAGCTTCTCCGAAATGCGCTTCGTCAGCGTCGTGAATTCCATTTTGCGCAGGAATCCGAGCAGCGCGTCCGCCTTGGGATCCTGGACGCCGAGCTGATCGACCGGGATCTCGACCGGCACATCCTCCTTGAGCCTTACGAGGTCGCGCGAGATGCGCGCCTGCTCGGCGAACTCAATCAGCTTCTCGCGCCGCTTCGGCTGCTTGATTGAGCCGGCCGCCGCCAGCAGCGCATCGAGATCGCCGTATTCCGTGATCAGCTCCGCCGCCGTTTTCACGCCAATGCCCGGCACGCCCGGCACGTTGTCCGTCGAGTCGCCTGCGAGCGACTGCACGTCGACGACCTTCTCCGGCGCCACGCCGAATTTCTCGAACACTTCGTCACGGCCGATCTTCTTGTTCTTCATGCCGTCGTACATGACGACGCCCGGCCGCACGAGTTGCATGAGGTCCTTGTCGGACGACACGATCGTCACATCGCCGCCCGCATCCACGATATGCTTGGCGTAGGTCGCGATCAGATCGTCCGCCTCGTAGCCGAGCTGCTCGAGGCAAGCCACGTTGAAGGCTTTGACCGCGTCGCGGATGAGCGGGAACTGCGGGACGAGCTCTTCCGGAGCCGGCGGCCGGTGCGCCTTGTAGTCCTTGTAGATCTCGTTGCGGAACGTCTTCTCCGACGCATCGAAGATAACGGCGAGGTGCGTCGGCGCTTCGGACGCCTTGGTCTCCACCAGGAGCTTCCAGAGCATCGCCGAGAAACCGTGCACGGCACCGACCGGCAGTCCGTCCGACGGGCGCGTCAGCGGAGGCAGCGCGTGGAAGGCGCGGAAGATGTAGCCCGACCCGTCGACAAGATAGACGTGGCTGCCTTTGACAATCGGCACCGGGTCCCCCTCCGGCACGGAGCAGGCAACGGGCGGTCTCGGCTTTTTCTCGGGAGAATTTGTGCTCATGGCCGCGCAATATAGGGGCGCCGCGGCCCGAGGTCAGCCCCTCGTTGCGTCATAAGCGATTGGGCGAAATAGGGCGGCCAGACGCCGTTTGCTCCGGCATCCGGAATGCGCTATCAGAGGCGTCCCGGCCCTCACGCCGCCGGTGATGTCATGGAATGCACCCGTAGCTCAGCTGGATAGAGTGCTGCCCTCCGAAGGCAGAGGTCGCAGGTTCGAATCCTGCCGGGTGCGCCATTTCAGAACAGAACTATGAACGCCGAACGCCGCCGTTTCTACGCTTGAAGCGGCGACCAACGTTCGCAGCAGTTCCGACTTCGATCCCATGATGCGAACCTCGTCGTCGGCAACCTCGACACGCTGCGCCAGCGCGCGTAGATGGTCGCGGCGGTAGCCGCCATCGTTGAGCCTGATCCGTTCACGGGCTTTGCGGGCAAACCCCTTGAGCATATCGGGGGTGACGCCCTGATTGCCTGAACTATCGAGCGCGAGCTGCGTGCGCTCCGCGTCGGCGGCGGCTTGATCCCGCAATGCCTTGAGGCTCACCATGCGTTCCTTTGCCATGGCGTCGTCCTTGTCCACCATGCCGGCTTCGATGGCGTCAAAGAGACGGCCGAGCCGCTGGTCGGCTTCCGTGATTCGCCTTTGAAGCTCGGCAAGATGCTCGCGGCGGCGTTCGGTGCGTTCCTGTCGGCGGTCGATGACGCTGGCAAGGACGGTTTCCAACCGCTTGGGCAGGAGCAGGCGGTCCCCGATATAATCGGCGACCGTATGGTCCAGCTTGTCCATGGGGATTGTGCGACCCTTGCAGCCGGTCTTGCCCTGCCGGGCCTTGGTCGAGCAGGTATAGTAGCGGTATGTCGCGCCCGTGCTGCCTTGGCCGGTGCGAAGGGTCATCGCTCCCCCGCACTTGGCGCAGAAGCAAATGCCGGTCAGGAGCGTCGGGCCGCTGGAGACACGTGCAGGCGTCACCATGGGATTGCGGGACTTGAGGCGGGCTTGCACCGCGTCGAACGTCTCGCGCTCGATTAGGGGCGGCACCGCCATGATGGCGACCTCGCTCTCCGGCTTCTTCTGGCGGTCCTTGTGCGACCGCGTGTTGAACCTGTGCTCGCCGATATAGGTGGTGCGGGTCAGGATGGCGTGGATTTGCGCCAGCCCCCACCGGCCGCCGTCGCGGGTAAAGAAACGGCGCTCGTTGAGATAGGTGGCGATGGCCTTGACACCCATCGCGCCGCGCGTGCCGTCGCCCTCAAGGAACAGGCGATAGATCATCCGCACGGTGTCGGCGTGCAGCGGGTCGATCTCCAGCTTCTTCTTGGTCTTCGATCCCCGCTGTTCGGCCGCAACGATGCGATAGCCAATAGGCGGCCGCGCGCCATTCCAGAAGCCTTGCCGGGCGTTCTCGTTCATGGCGCGCAGGACGTGCTTGGCGTTCTCCTTCGACTGGTATTCGTCGAAAAGGGCCATGATCTGCCGCATCATCTGGTGCATGGGATCGTCGCCCATCTCCTGCGTGATCGACACCAGCTTGACGCCGTTTTTCGCCAGCTTCCTGACGTAGAACTCCATCTCGAAGTGATCGCGGAAGAAACGAGAGAAGCTATGCACCACGACAATATCGAAAGGCGCAGGCTTGGACGTGCCCGCCTCGATCATGCGCTGGAACTCGGGGCGCTTGTCGTTGGTGGCGGTTGCGCCCGGTTCAACGTAAGTCTCAACGAGCTGGTAGCCGCGTTGCTCGCAATAGGCTTCGCCCTGCCGCTTCTGGTCAGGAATAGAAATGTCATGCTCGGCCTGCCGGGCGGTCGAGACGCGCAGGTAGAGGGCGGCGCGGGCGGTAACGGTTGGGCTGTGCATGTTCATGCTTGGCCTCCCATAGCTTTCTTCACTTTGGGGCGGTCGATAAGGGGCAACGCCAGTTCCACGCGATCATGCACTACCTTGGGTGCGAGCTTGCGCCCATGCCCCGGCTCAAGCCGCACAAGACCGTAGCTCTCCATGGTTTTCAGGGTGCGTGACAGATTGGAGCCGGCCCGGCCGGTGATTTCCGCCAGTTCCTCCAGTGAGGCCGGGGCTTTCTCGGCGATGATGCGCAGCAGTTCGCGGTTACCGGCCGACAGCACCTTGGCAAAGGATTCGGTCGAGGTGAACCACACCTTCGGATCGCTGGGCGCAGGTTTTTCCTCGCCGCGCGCGATCCGCATGGTGCGGGCCTTCATTTCTTCATAGTCGGCAATCCCGACTTTCAATGTGGTCATAGGGCACCTCGTTCCTTCAACACCGCGTCCACCGCCTGCCAGAAGTCGGCCAGCAGCGTGGCCGCATCCTCGTAGGCGTAAGGCTTCACGGTCTGGAGGCGGTGCCGATGGTCCATCGGCTCGCCGCGTCTGCCCCGGCCGACCGGGTGGGCGTTGTCAAAGCCGACCAGCCGTTCGCCCGAAGGCCCGTGAAGCGTGAGCGAATAATCGAGGCCATGCGGCTTTTCCGGCGAGGCCGGAACGCGGGTGACGATGAACTTCACCCAATGGCCGCCCTCGGGGTCGACAAAGAGCATCTGTCCGTCGAGGTCCAGAAGCGTATCGAGGCCCGGATCACGATGCCCGCTCAAGTCTTTTTCCTATCAGTTTGAGATAGGAAATGCAAGCCATCATCCGGCTTTCTCGGGTTCAGGAGTTCGTCGAACACATCGCCGAACCAACGCTCGAACACGTCAATCTCAGCCTCGGTGACGGGAATGTTCTCCGGCCAATCGTCGATAACGCGCATCCTCTGTCCGTCCGGGCCGAGAAGCGGCGCGTCGCTGGCTCGCGTTCGGCCGTCCGGCGTGGGATCGTCGGCATAGTCGAAAAGATCGTCGGGAAGTGGTTCGGGGATCGACTGTCGCGGTCGCCCTTTGCGGGCACGGCGGCGCTCTGCGCACATGGAATCCTCCTTGGTTCTGGTGGATTCCGGGGCGCTATAGGCCCCGGAATTAGGCGAACCATGGAGGGCAGTCGGCGGCCTGTAGCGTGCCGCATTTGCGCCTATGCGCTGGCGGCACCCCTGCCGGGATGGGACTCAGTTGGCGGCTCGCCGTGCCTTGGCGAAGCCGCGATCCGTGGCGATGAAGTGTTGAAGCATCGGAACGATGAGCTTGGCGGGATCGGCAACGGGCTGGCCGCTCTCGCGGGCCAGTACCTCGGCATAGGCGATCAGATCGCGGTGAAGCGGCGCGGGCAGTTCCACCGTCACCTTGACAGGCTTGTCGTCGGGCAGCGGGCCGAGTTTCAGTTTCGTCATGGTCAACCTCCTGCCGGCTCGAACACAAGATCGCGGGTGACGATGATCCTGACCGGGAAGCCGGGCCGGATGGTGAGCGTCGGCGCAACCTGCAACTGGCGCTGGACGATCTGCTGGCCCGCCTGATTGACGGTATCCTGCGCGCCGTCGCGGATAGCCCGGATAAGCCGGTCCTCGTCGCTCGTCGCCAGCTCCGTGCCGACTGCGAGCAGCGTGGATAGCCCTGCGGCCTTCATCAGATCCCACCAATGATAATCGACGCCATCCTCAAGGCCGGCATAGCCGCTGGCATCCGCGCCCGGCAGGCGCTCCAGAACTATGGAACGGCCGCCCGGCAGGATCAGGCGATTCCACACCAAGAGCACCCTGCGCTGGCCGAAGGTCACGCCGTCATCGTATTGACCGATGATGCGCGTTCCCTGCGGGATCAGGAGCAGCGAGCCGGTTGGGCTGTCATAGACGTTCTCTGTCACCTGCGCGGTGATCTGGCCGGGCAGATCGGAACGGATGCCGGTGATGAGCGCGGCCGGGATCACGGCCCCGGCCTGAAGGATGTAGGGCGAGGCCGGCGGCGTGACGCGATCCGGCGCGACGGTCTGCCGATCCACCGGCCCGTTGAGAAACGCCGCGTGGCGATCCTGTGTCGCGGGCTGCCCGCCGAGGCCAAGCCCGGCAAGGCCGGGCATGGCCGTTCCTGCCGGCGCACCTGTGCGCGGGCCGGACTGGAAGAACACATTGCTCAAGCGCGCGGCTTCTTCCTCGGCGCGGCGGCGTTCTTCCTCTGGATCGACGGCGGGCGTCGCCATAACGGGCGGCGCGACTGGTTGTCCCCGGTTCTGCGCGTCGAGAATGGGGCGGCCCAAATCTCCGGGCAGCGCGGGGCCGAGCACCGGCCCGCTATAGTCGCTCGGCAGGCCCGCCAGCCCATCGGCAGTTTGCCGGTTGTTGGTCGAATAGAGTTCTTCGTCGCCCGGTCCTGCGTCGCGGGTCTGGAGCGCGTAGATCAGTGCGCCGCCGATGCCGAGCAAGGCGACCGCGCCGACGCCTGCCAGCATCTTGCGCGACAGGCGGGTGACGCGGGGCGATTCAGCGCGCAGGCGCATGGGGGCTGCGATATTGGTATCGCTCATTAGGACGATCCTCCCGTGGTCGTGCTGGCTGGTTCTGCTGCGGCCTGCGTCGGGTTGGTGCGGACGATCCTGACGACCTGCTGGCGGTTGCCGCTGCCAAGGCGCAGCTCGGCCGCGCCGAACAGACGGTCCACGATCAGGACGTTCTGGTGGATGCGGGAATTGACGATTTGCTGCTCGCCGTTCGCGCCAAGCACGAAGATCGGCGGCATTTCGCCCTGCACGATCCCGGCCGGGAAGACGACATAGACGCGGCGGCCATCGTCGAAGACGGAGACGGGCCGCCACGGCGGGCTGTCGCCCTGCACCTGCAATCCGTAGCGATAGTTCCGCGCCGCCTCGGCCGGGATGATCGGCGCGGCCGGAACGGTCTGGCGCTGGCCCGGCGTTGCGGGATAGGCCCATGCCACGGCGGGCATGTAGAGCGATTCCCGCGCGCGCAGTTCGAGCATGTAGGTGCGCCGGTCGGTGGTGACGACAAGGTTGGTCGAAATGTCCGGCCGCGTCGGCTTCACGAGAATATGGACACGGCGGTTTGCGCCGCTGCCGCTCTCGGTGTCGCCGATGATCCAGCGGGCGGTGTCGCCCGCCGCAATCGGCCCCGCGCCTGTCAGGCTCTCGCCCGGCTCCAGCGCGATCGTCGTGATCTGCCCGACTGCGGCATAGACCTGATAGAGCGCGCCTTCCGACCACGGATAAATCTGGATGGCGTTGTAGTAACCTTCGCGGCGCGGCTCGACGCGAGCGGCTGCATTGGCGTTCTCGACGCGGCCGGTCGGCGTGCCGGCAGCCGTGCCGCCGCGTGCGACGGTCCATGCCGGGGGCACATGCAACGGCCGGGGCGTGTTGTCGGCTGCTGCCGCCTGCACGGTCGGCAGCGGCGGCACGCTTGCATCGTAGCTGAATTGCGGCGTCCGGTTGGTGGCGCAGCCCGCCAAAGTAATTGCAAACGCCGTCGCAAAAATCGCATAGGTTAGCGACTTCAGGATCAGTAAGGAGGAATCGACAGAATGGATTCTGTGCCGACGATTGTTGCCCGGTATATCGACGCCTACAACAGGATGAATGTTCAGGCGATGCTCGACTGCCTGTCGGGCGAGGTTCGGTTTATCAACAGATCGAACGGAGAGACGACGAACGAAACGCACGGGATCGAGGCATTCCGCGCGCTGGCGGAACAGGGCGTCCAGTTGTTTGCTGAAAGAGAACAGACGATCCTCGACTGTATCGCGATAGACGACCGTGCAGCCGTGCGCATCGGCTATCGCGCCAAGGTCAAGACCGACCTGCCCAATGGCTGGAAGGCCGGGCAGGAGATCGAGATGACGGGCACCTCGTTTTTCATGATCTCCGAGGGAAAGATCAGCGAGGTGATTGATGCAAGCTGAAGTTTTCATTGGCTCATCTCCCGCGACCACGAAATTGCATTGACGTAGATGCCAAGAGGATTGGCGCGCAGTCGCTCGGCATCGCGCGGGGTCTGGATCACGATGGTCAGGATGGCGGTCCATCGTTCGGTCGTGGAGAGCTGGCTGTTCTCGTAGTGCCGCTCCACCCACGACACGCGGAAGGAATCCGGCGATGCCCGGATGACCGATGACACTTCGATGGCGACCTGTTGGCGGCCAACCTTGGTGAAGGGGTCATTGGCGCGGGCGTAGTCGTTCAATGCCGCCGCGCCGCGATCCGTGGTCCACTCATAGGCGCGAAGCCAGTTCTGGCGGACAATGATCGCGTCGGCCGGGATCGCGCGGACCTGCTCGATGAATCGGCCGAGATGGAAAGCAATCTGCGGATCGGTCGGCCGATAGTCGGCATTGGCGGGCGCGACGGTCTGCGCCTGACCGAGATCATCGACTTGCACTACCCACGGCACCACGGTCCCGCGTGCAGACTGCCAGACCAGCGCCGAGGCGAAGCCCGCCGACAGGATCAGGGAACCAAAGGCCATGAGCCGCCAGTTTCTCGCCTGCACGCGGGCCGAGCCGATACGCTCGTCCCACGCCTGCGCGGCCTTCTGATAGGGCGTCTCGGGTTCTGGCGATTTGCCGTAATGGGTGGCTGGTCGTTTGAATATGCTCATGTGCGGTCACTTTCGGAAAGGTTGATGGAAGAACCGGAGCCGTGGCTGTCGCCGGAGCGCACCGCATGGGCGGCCATGGTGGTGCCGTGGTTCATGGCCTGCGAGCGCCGCATCTGTTGCGCCCACGCGGGAGCGGTGCCGGCCGATGCGGATGATGTGGCGGGGGCGGTGCTCCCGCCGCTGACCGTGCCTGCGGTGGATGAGCCGCCGGTCACACCGAAGGCGGCGCGTGCGCCACCGGAAAAGCTGGATTTGACGCTTTCGGTGGCTTTCGAGACGGCGCGCTTCAAGGGAGAGACGGCGGCCGAGCCTGCGGCGCGGGCAACACCGCCAAGGCCGGAAGCGACACCGGCCGCGCCGGACTGGCCGAGCGCGCCGACGCTATAGGCTGCGGTTGCCGCGCCCGCGGCCGTCGCCCCGCCGCGGACGGCAGCGGCCCCGCCGGACAGCGCAGCAGCACCACCCTTGGCGGCGAGCATGGCCCCGCCGCCAGCGGCGACGCCTGCACCTGCGACCGCAAGCCCGGTTCCCACGGCTGCGCCCGCGCCGAGCTGCGGGCCGCCCGAGACGATGCCGTTTGCTATGCCGGGGCCGAAAATGCCGAGGCCGAGCAGCGACAGAGCGGCGAGCACAATCGCCATGGCGTCGTCGATGGTCGGCGTCGCCCCGCCGAAACCGGCCGTGAATTGCGAGAACAGGGTGCTGCCGATGCCGATGATGACGGCGAGCACCAGAACCTTGATGCCGGACGACACCACGTTGCCGAGCACCTTTTCGGCCATGAAGGCGGTCTTGCCGAAAAGGCCGAAGGGGATCAGCACGAACCCCGCTAAGGTGGTCAGCTTGAACTCGATCAGCGTCACGAAAAGCTGGATGGCGAGGATGAAGAAGGCCAGCACCACCAGCGCCCATGCGAACAGCAGGCACGCGATCTGGATGAAGTTCTCGAAGAACGCGATCCAGCCCATCAGGTCGGAAATGGAGTCGAGCAGCGGACGGCCGGCGTCGAGGCCGGTCTGCGCCACGCGACCCGGCCGCATAAGGTCGGCAACGGAAAAGCTCGTCCCCGATGCCATGAGGCCGAGGCCGGCGAAACTCTCGAAGACGATGCGGGCGAGGTTGTTCCAATTGCCGATGATGTAGGCGAAGACGCCGATGAACAGCGTCTTTTTGACCAGCCGCGCGATAATGTCGTCATCCGCGCCCCATGCCCAAAAGAGCGCGGCGAGCGTCACGTCGATGACGATCAGCGTTGTGGCGATGAAGGCGACCTCGCCGCCGAGCAGCCCAAAACCACTGTCGATGTAGGAGGTGAAGACTCCGAGGAAATTGTCGATGACGCCCGTGTTGCCCATGGTCAGCGCGCCTCGCTGCGGTCACGGCCGAGGAAGCGGTCGCGGGATTCAGCCCAAGCGGCGAGGCAGTCGGCATCGCTTGCGGCGGCCTCGCCGAGCTGCTGGCAACGGCGCAGGCTGTCGCGCAGGGGATCGGGCGGCGGCTGGAGGGCCGAGGCCGGGGGCGGCGCGGAAGGTTCATCCTTCCGCGCCATGTCGATTGCGGTCGCCGTGACGGCGATAGCGATGAACACAACGGCCGCAAGCCGCGCCAGCATCTTGCCGTCCATGGCGAGCCTCCCGGTCAGTTGTTGCCGTTGTTGAACATCTGCGCATTGCCCGGCTGATAACCGCTGCCCGGCGTCAGGAACCGTTCGCGCTGGATGCGGCCCTGCTCGGCGGCGGTCGCGCGCTCCGCTTCTGTCAGCGCATCGGCGCGGCCGTTCGCCGAGATGACCGCGATCAGGTCGGAAAGCTGCTGCGACTGGAGGGCAAGAAGCTGGTTGCCGGCCTGCGTGGCTTGCAGCGCCCCGGTCGCGCCCTGACTCTGGCCGACCAGCGCGGCCATCTCGGCGCGGTTGGTGTCGATATTGCCGACCGCGCCCGCCTGCACGCGCATAGCGTCCTGCAAACCGCCGACCGTGTTCTCCCAGCGGCCGCGCGCGTCGGCGACAAGCTGAGCGTCGGTCGCCGATAGCGAGACATTGCCATATTGCTGCTGGAACGCTTGGTCGATCTGCCCGACCTCGAAAGCGATGTTCTGCGCTTGGCCGAGAAGCTGCTGCGTGCGCTGGACGTTCTGCTGGAGCTGCTGGAGCGACGAATACGGCAGGCTCGCCAGATTACGGGCCTGATTGATGAGCATCTGCGCCTCATTCTGGAGGCTGGTGATCTGGTTATTGATCTGTTCGAGCGTGCGCGCTGCCGTGAGCACGTTCTGCGCATAGTTGCTCGGGTCATAGACGATGCGGCCGAAGCCGAATTGCGCATGGGCCGGGCTTGCCAGCATGGGCGAAAGCGCGACGGGCACGGCGAGCGCCAGCGCGAGGGCCGAGGCCCCGACGATTTTTGGATAGGTCATGGAAGAATCTCCTGTGTGGGGTCGGTATCGAGCCGGGCCGGCACGGCGGATTCCGGCCGGTCGGCAAGATTGGTGAGGTTGGGGATCAGTTCGGCAGCCCAATCGACGCCGCGCTCACGCAGCCATGCGGCGAGGAAGCCGTCGCGACCGTGTTCGGCGACGATCTGCGCAATGAGCGTCTGGTCGGATTTGGCGGATGCGGCGCAGAGGGCGAGGCCGACTTCGGACAGGCCAAGCTCGAACAGGCGATTGCCCCTGCGGCTTTGGCAGTAGTAATCCCGCTTGGGCGTGGCCCGTGCGAGGATTTCGATCTGCCTGTCATTGAGTCCGAAACGGCGATAAATGGCCGTGATCTGCGGCTCGATGGCCCGCTCGTTCGGCAGCAGGAGCCGCGTCGGGCAGCTCTCGATAATCGCGGGCGCGATGTTGCTGCCGTCGATGTCGGAAAGGCTTTGCGTGGCGAAGATGACGCTGGCGTTTTTCTTGCGCAGCGTTTTCAGCCATTCGCGGAGCTGGCCGGCGAAACCCTCGTCGTCCAGCGCAAGCCAACCCTCGTCGATGATGAGCAGCGTCGGCCGCCCGTCGAGTCGGTCGCCGATGCGATGGAACAGATAGGCGAGCACGGCCGGGGCCGCGCCGGTCCCGACAAGGCCCTCGATCTCGAACGCCTGCACGTCCGCCGATCCCAAATGCTCTGTCTCGGCGTCGAGCAGCCGGCCATAGGCACCGCCGACGCAGAACGGCCGGAGCGCCTGTTTCAGATCGTTGGATTGCAGCAGCACCGCAAGGCCGGTGATGGTGCGTTCCTCGACCGGGGCCGAGGCGAGCGAAGTCAGCGCCGTCCAAAGATATTCCTTGACCTCGGGCGTGATGGCGATGCCTTCGCGCATGAGGATGGCGGCAATCCAGTCCGCCGCCCATGCGCGCTCATAGGTGTCGTGGATGCGGGCAAGCGGCTGGAGCGAAACGGACGCCTCGTCCCCTTCTGTCAGCCCGCCGCCAAGGTCGTGCCAGTCACCGCCCATGGCGAGCGCGGCGGCGCGGATGCTGCCGCCGAAGTCGAAGGCGAAGACCTGCGATCTCGCATAGCGCCGGAACTGCAAGGCCATGAGGGCAAGCAACACGGATTTGCCCGCGCCCGTGGGGCCGACGACAAGGGTGTGGCCTACGTCGCCGACATGGAGACTTAGCCGGAACGGGGTTGAGCCTTCAGTCTTTCCAAAGAGCAAAGGGGGCGCACCGAAATGCTCGTCCCGTTCCGGCCCCGCCCACACCGCCGAAAGCGGGATCATGTGGGCGAGATTCAAAGTGCTGATAGGCGGCTGGCGGACATTCGCGTAGGCGTGTCCGGGGAGGCTGCCGAGCCATGCGTCAACCGCGTTGACGCTCTCGGGCATGGCGGTGAAGTCGCGGCCCTGAATGATCTTCTCGACCAGGCGCAGCTTCTCTTGCGCCACGCGCGGGTCGGCATCCCATACGGTGACGGTCGCCGTGACGTAGGCCATGCCCGCCACGTCCGCCCCAAGCTCCTGCAACGCCATGTCGGCGTCGAGCGCCTTGTTCGCGGCATCGGTGTCCACAAGGGCGGACGCCTCGTTGGTCATCACCTCTTTCAGAATCGCGGCGACGCTCTTGCGCTTGGCGAACCATTGGCGACGGATGCGGGTCAGCAGCCGGGTCGCATCGGTCTTGTCGAGCAGGATCGCGCGCGTGCTCCACCTGTAGGGGAACGGCAGCCGGTTCATTTCATCGAGCAGGCCGGGCGTCGTCGCGGTCGGAAATCCCACGATGGTCAGAACGCGCAGATGCGCGTCGCCAAGGCGCGGCTCCAGCCCGCCGGTCAACGGCTGGTCGGCGAGCAGCGCGTCGAGGTGCATGGGCACCTCGGGCACGCGCACACGATGCCGGTTCGTCGAGATGGTGGAATGGAGATAGGTCAGCGTCGCGCCGTCATCCATCCAACGGCACTCGGGCATGAAGCCGTCGAGCAAGGCCAGCACGCGGTCGGTGCGGTCGATGAAGCCGCGCAGGACTTCCCACGGGTCCATACCCGTTTTCTCTCGGCCCTCGTAGAGCCAGCTTTCCGCCCGCGCCGCTTCCTCGGCGGGTGGTAGCCAGAGGAAGGTGAGGAAATAGCCGGACACGAAATGCGCGTCCGCTTCCTCGAAACCGGCCTTGCGCTCGGCATCGACCAGCGCCGACGCGGGATCGGGAAACATGCTGTCGGGATAGGTCGCCGCCTCGCTGCGCTGCGCCTCGACGAAGATGCTCCAGCCGGAGCCGAGGCGGCGCACGGCGTTGTTGATGCGGCCGGCGACGGCGACCAGCTCGGCCGCGACGGCGGAATCCAGATCAGGACCGCGAAACTTCGCCGTTCTCTGAAAACTCCCGTCCTTGTTCAAGACGACGCCGGAACCGACCAGCGCGGCCCATGGCAGATAGTCGGCGAGCCGGGTGGCGGTGCGGCGGTATTCAGCAAGGTTCATCATGGCCGCGCCCTCACACCGCCAGAAAAGCCGGGATGCGGAGATGCCGTCGCCCGACCTCGACGAATTGGGAATCGCGCTTCGCCGCCCATACGGCCGCGAAATGGCCGATGGCCCATATGGCGAGGCCGACCAGCCAAAGACGCAGGCCAAGGCCCACGGCCCCGGCCAGCGTCCCGTTCATGATGGCGATGGCGCGCGGAGCGCCGCCGAGCAGGATATGCTCGGTCAGCGCCCGATGGACCGGGACCGTGAATCCCGGCACCGCGTCGAGCTGTTCGAGGCCGCCCGCCATCAGATGAGCGCCCCGCCGCCGAACGAGAAGAACGACAGGAAAAAGCTCGACGCCGCGAAGGCGATGGACAGGCCGAATACGATCTGGATCAGACGACGGAAGCCACCGCTGGTATCGCCGAACGCAAGGGTCAGGCCGGTCACGATGATGATGATGACGGCGATGATCTTGGCGACCGGCCCCTCGATGGACTGGAGGATTTGCTGCAAGGGCTGTTCCCATGGCATCGACGAACCGGACGCATGGGCGGCCGGGGCGAGCATGAGACTGATGGCAAGGGCGGATGCGGCGGTCGCCATAGTGCGATAGCCGCGCGAAATCGTGCGGATCATGAAGATTCTCCTGTGCTGGTGGGGATTGCCAAAGGGATGGGATGCGTGATGCGATAGTCGCCGTCCGGCCCCAGCCCTTCGACGCGGGCAAGCTCGGCAAGCCGGCGCGCGGAACCGCGCCCGGAAAGGACGGCAACAAGGTCGATAGTCTCGGCGATCAGGGCGCGCGGGACGGTAACGACAGCCTCTTGGATGAGCTGTTCAAGACGGCGCAGCGCGCCGATGCCGGTGCCGGCGTGAATGGTGCCGATCCCGCCCGGATGGCCGGTGCCCCACGCTTTGAGCAGGTCGAGGGCTTCGGAGCCGCGCACCTCGCCGATGGGGATGCGGTCGGGGCGCAGGCGCAGCGAGGACCGCACAAGGTCCGACAGGCTGGCGACGCCATCCTTCGTCCGCATGGCGACAAGGTTGGGCGCGGCGCATTGCAGCTCGCGCGTGTCCTCGATGATGACGACGCGATCCGCCGTCTTCGCCACCTCGGCGAGCAGCGCATTGGTCAGCGTGGTCTTGCCGGTGCTGGTGCCGCCCGCCACGAGGATGTTTGCGCGGGAGGAAACGGCCGCGCGTAACGTCGCGGCCTGATCGGTGGACATGATCCCCGCCGCCACATAGTCGTCGAGGCTGAACACGGCGACGGCGGGCTTGCGGATTGCGAAGGTCGGGGCGGCGACCACGGGTGGCAGCAGGCCCTCGAATCTTTCGCCAGACTCCGGCAACTCGGCCGAGACGCGCGGGCTGCGGGTATGAACCTCCGCGCCGACATGATGCGCGACCAGCCGAACGATGCGTTCGCCATCGGCGGCGGACAGGCGCTCGCCCGTGTCGGAAAGCCCTTCGGACAGGCGGTCGATCCACAACCGCCCGTCCGGGTTCAACATCACCTCGACCACGGCCGGGTCTTCGAGCAGCCGGGCAATGGCGGGGCCGAGCGCGGTGCGCAACATGCGTGCGCCGCGCGCAATGGCTTCCGGTCTTTGGTGGTTGGTGGTCATGTCGGCCCCGGCTTCTTGCGGGGACGCGACAGGCCATCCCCGGATCGGGGTCGATTAAGAGAGGCCGAAATCTGGCCGGTTCAACAAGTATCTAGCTGCGTGCGGTGATCGGCGGCGAACGGCGGTAAATAGGATGGGTCCGAATACTTACTCTTGATCGCCGTTGCTCTCGGACTCGTCCGGCAACGGATCGTCGGGAAGTGAGTCGAGGTCACGCGACAGCTCTTTGAGGAACCTGTCGCCCGTCGCCAGACGCCGGCCGAGATTCTGCATGAAGCCCTCAAACCGCTCCGCGCCTTTGGCGCGGGCAGCGGATTGTGCGGCTCCCGTAAGCGGCGGCGTGAGGGTCATCCAGAAATGGATGAACTGCGCGACCGCCTCGCCAAGGACGGCGAGGTCTAGGTCGAGCGTGTCGATCTGGCGGCCGAGCTTGTCCAAGCGGCGCGACATGGCGGCTTCAAGCTGGTCGGCGGAATCGCCGGACAGGTAGGACATGACCGCCGCCTCAACGATGGCGGATTTCGAGACATTGCGGCGCAGCGCCACCGAGCGGCGCAGCGCCATCGCCTCGATCTGTGGAATGAGCGCGGGGTCGAAATAGAGATTCAGGCGGGTTCTGGTTGCCATGGGCGTATCCTCAAAGGTCGATTCCATCATCGGGGTTCATCGCCACCTGCCGCGCCACCATCCTCATGCGCTGGCGCATGGCGCGGGCCTTGGCCGCGTCAACGTCCGGCTCGTCGTCCAGAAACTCGAACTCCTGTTCGGGGGATGGCGGCGGGGCGACGATTTCCTCATGCTCGGGCAATTCCGGCTCGCGGCGGATGCCCGCATTGGCCGGATCACCTTCGGCCTCGCTTCCGCACGTCGCGGAACGGCTTTCCGCCGCGACCACGCGGCCGGACCAATCATCGGCGGATGGGCTGGGCGCCAGCGGAGCGGCGACCAGATCGGGCGGGGTCAGGATGCGTTCCTGCAATCGCGCATCCTCGAAATAGCGCGCCTTGATGGCGCGGATCGGCGGCGTGCCCGCGACCATGACGATTTCGTCGGTGGGTGGAAGCTGCATGATTTCGCCCGGCGTGAGCAGCGGCCGGGCCGTCTCCTGCCGCGACACCATCAAGTGACCTAACCACGGGGCTAGGCGGTGCCCTGCGTAGTTGGTGGAGTCGCGCAGCTCGGTCGCCGTGCCTAATGCGTCTGAAACACGCTTCGCCGTCCTTTCGTCGTTCGTGGCGAAGCTGACGCGGACGTGGCAGTTGTCGAGGATCGCGTTGTTCGGGCCATAGGCGCGCTCGATTTGATTGAGGCTCTGCGCAATCAGAAAGCCTTTGATGCCGTAACCCGCCATGAAGGCGAGCGCCGATTCAAAGAAGTCGAGCCGGCCAAGCGCCGGAAACTCGTCCAGCATCAACAGCAACCGATGCCGCTTGCCGGAGGTGGTCAATTCCTCCGTTAACCGCCTGCCGATCTGGTTGAGGATCAGGCGGATAAGCGGCTTGGTGCGGTTTATGTCGGACGGCGGCACGACCAGATAGAGCGTGACGGGCTGGCGGCTGCCGACCAGATCGGCAATGCGCCAATCGCATCGCGCCGTCACCCGCGCCACCACGGGATCGCGGTAGAGGCCGAGAAACGACATGGCGGTGCTCAATACGCCCGACCGTTCGTTCTCGGATTTGTTCAGCAGTTCGCGGGCCGACGACGCGATGACGGGATGAACGCCGGCCTCGCCAAGATGCGGCGTATCCATCATGGCACGCAAGGTCGCCTCGACCGGACGGCGGGGATCGGACAGGAAGTTGGCGACGCCCGCCAAGGTCTTGTCCTTCTCCGCATAGAGAACATGCAGGATCGCGCCGACCAGCAGCGAATGGCTGGTCTTTTCCCAATGGTTGCGCTTGTCGAGACTGCCTTCGGGATCGACCAGAATATCCGCGATGTTCTGCACGTCGCGGACTTCCCATTCCCCCTGCCGCACTTCGAGCAGCGGATTGTAGGCGGACGATCTGGCGTTCGTGGGATCGAACAGCAGGACGCGGCCATGCTTCGCGCGGAAGCCGGCTGTCAGCGTCCAGTTCTCGCCCTTTATGTCGTGAACGATGGCGGATGCCGGCCATGTCAGCAGCGTCGGCACCACCAGCCCGACACCTTTGCCGCTGCGCGTCGGGGCGAAGCATAGGACATGCTCGGGACCGTCATGGCGCAGATAGTCCCGGTGGTATCGGCCGAGCAGGACGCCATCGGGGCCGAGTAATCCGGCTGCGCGGATTTCCTTGTCCTCGGCCCATCGTGCGGAGCCGTAGGTGGCAACGTTGCGCGCCTCCCGTGCCCGGATGATCGACATGAGGATGGCGGCGGCAATGGCGAGGAAGCCGCCCGATACGGCGATGATGCCGCCCTCGACGAAGATCGTGGGCGCGTAGGCGTCGAACGAAAACCACCACCAGAAGAAGGCCGGCGGGTAGTAGATCGGCAGGCCCGCCAGCTCGAACCATGGATTGCCAAGCTGGGGCTGGAAGCCAAGGCGGAACGCTACCCATTGCGTCGCCGCCCACGTCATCACCAGAACGATGGTGAAGACGACAGCGATCTGACCCCAAACGATTCGGCCTCCGCGCAATGCAGGCTCCAGTCGGCAAAAGAGACGGAGCCGATCAGAGAGTAGGCAAAATCGGGACGGGCAACAGGAAAGACGCTGCCGGAGGGCTGCCGGATACTATCGGCGGCAAATAGGACGGGTTGCCTTCACCGACACCCGGCCGGGTGATCGCCGCTGCGCAACTGGCCGGGCGAATCGCCGAAACGCCTTATATTGTTTGCAAGGTTGAGCAGGTTTTTCAACGCGGCGCTGCGGCTGAATGGCGACCAGACGGCGGTAAAGGCGACCGGCTCTGGCTCATCGGCAAAGGGCAGGAAGACGATGCCGGTTGTTGGCAATAGCGCCGTGGCCGCTCCGGCGAGGGTAATGCCAAAGCCCTGTCCAATCATGGATAACAGAGTGCCGCGCCCCACATCGAAACGCTGGATTGACGGCGAAGGCCAGCGCCCGGCAAAGCGCATCACGATATGATCGTGAACCTGCGGACCGGTGCCACCATGACGAACAAGGAACGTTTCGCCCGTCAGATCGGCCCAAGTAATTGCCTGCTGTCCAGCAAGGCAATGCCCCTCCGGCAATACGGCCATCAATGTTTCGGTCCATATGCGCCGGGAATGGCAGTCCGGCAGTTCGGGCGCACCCGCTACGAACGCCACGTCCAGTCGGTTGGCGCGAAGCTGCATGACCGCATCGCGTGCCGTGCCCTCGGCAATCTCAACCTCGATGCCGGGATGGTCTTCCCGATACTGCCCGATCAGCTCGGCGGGGAAGCTACCCGGAATCAGGGCATGGACACCGATGCGCAAGCGGCCACATTCTCCCGCCGCCGCCACGCCAGCCGTCTTCACCGCATGGTCCAGTTGATCGACGCCTGCCGCTATCCGCTCGACGAAGTGGTGTCCGGCCTCGGTCAGTCGGACGCCGCGCGCGTGACGCTCGAACAGGAGGACGCCAAGGTCTTCTTCCAGCGCCTTCACGCGGGCGCTGACGCTGGATTGCGCTACGCCGAGCGCATTGGCCGCGTGGCGGAAGTTCAGATACTCAGCGACGGCAAGCGTCTGGATCAGCGATGCGAGGGGGATGCGCGAGCCGAGCGTGGTCGGCACGCCCCATGGGCAACCATTCATCGGTGCTGATCGCCGCCGTCGCATCGCTCAAATGCCACTACAGTCCTTCATTGCACGCCGTAGCGGACGCAGTTGCTTGGCTTCCTTAGAATGACGCATTGGATTGCCCCCTCCCTCTATGTCGCCTACTACGCACAAGTGACTTGCATGATGGAAGTTACACCATTATGGATGTGTCATGCAACGAACAAGCTTTCTGTCATTAGAGTGTCCCGCAGCCCGAGCGCTGGAAAGCGTCGGTGACTGGTGGAGCATCCTGATCCTGCGGGACGCCTTCCAAGGGTTGAGCAAATTCGATGAATTCGAGAGGAATCTCGGTATTTCCGCGAACATTTTGGCGAGGCGATTGAAACATCTCACAGCCGAAGGGTTGTTTGAAAGGCAACGATACAATGATCATCCGCCTCGATTTGAATACGTCCTTACCGACAAGGGGCGAGATTTCTATCCGGTAGCAATCGCCCTGTTTGCATGGGGAAACCGGAACCTTGCGCCCAATGAAATAGCCATGCGCCTTGGCGACAGAGCAACCGGTAGGGAACGAAACGCCATCATAGTCGATGCGGATACTGGAGAAAAAATCACTCCTGAAAACACGGTTCTTCTAGCAGGCCCAGCGGCAACGGAAGAAACGATGCGCGTCATAAACCGCGTGAAGCGGATAAGCTCAGAAAAAGGAGCGGAATAATCCAATGCGTCGAATTGTTGTGACCGGCATGGGTTTAGTCGGCCCCCTTGGTTCCGGGGCTGAAATAAGCTGGAAAAGACTCCTTGACGGGAAATCGGGAATTAGGAGTTTGCCCGATGAAATCTCCAACGATCTGCCGGTGAAAATCGGGGGAATCGTTCCTAGCCAGATTGAAGATTCCGAAGCCGGTTTCGATCCCGATTTGATCGTTGACGCAAAGGATCAACGAAAAATGGATCGCTTCATTCTGTTTGCACTTGCGGCCGCGAAGGAGGCTCTTGAAACGGCGGGATGGCATCCCACAAGCGACTACGAACGTGAGCGCACGGCGACAATTATCGCCTCTGGTATAGGCGGGTTTCCTGCAATCGCTTCGGCAGTTCGCATAACGGATACACGGGGAGCACGGAGGCTCTCACCCTTTACCGTGCCATCGTTCCTCGCCAACCTCGCGGCAGGACAGGCTACCATTAGGTATGGATTTACAGGCCCAATTGGCACGCCTGTAACCGCCTGCGCTGCCAGCGTTCAGGCCATCGGCGACGCCGCGCGGCTGATACGCTCCAACGAGGCGGATATCGCTCTGTGCGGCGGAGCAGAAGCTTGTATTGACAAGGTTAGTCTCGGGGCATTTGCCGCCGCGCGAGCACTATCCACCGGCTACAATACTACCCCGGAACTGGCGTCGAGGCCGTTCGACACCGAGCGCGATGGTTTCGTAATGTCTGAAGGGGCGGGTCTGATCGTCATAGAAGAATTAGAACATGCCCTCGCTCGGGGTGCCAAGCCCATAGCGGAATTGGTGGGATACGGCACAAGCGCCGATGCACATCATATGACTGCCGGTCCAGAGGACGGCCGAGGCGCGGCCCGTGCGATGGAAATTGCACTCCAGAGTGCCGGGTTGAAGGCAATCGATATTCAACATTTGAACGCTCATTCGACCTCCACCCCCGTAGGAGATCGAGGAGAAATTGCCGCGATAAAATCCGTGTTTGGCAATCATGATGTGGCCGTAAGCGCCACGAAATCGGCGACGGGGCACCTACTTGGTGCCGCAGGTGGTATTGAGGCAATCTTCACGATACTCGCCCTACGGGATCAAATCGCTCCCCCCACGAGAAACTTAGAAAACCCCGATCCTGTTGCCGCAGGTATCGACCTAGTTCACCAATCTGCGCGGCCCATTCTCATGGAACATGCCATTTCCAACGGATTCGGCTTTGGCGGCGTTAATGCAAGTGTCGCTTTCCGGCGATGGCAATAACAGTCCCGGACGGTGCTTCCGCGACCACTTCGGCTCACGCCCTCGCTATCCGTGGCAGTACCGAATTCGTGCAGACCTGCCGGCCCATGTCGTTGGCGAGACTGAGCAGGTTACGAAGCGCCGCGCTGCGGTTGGACGGCGACCAGACAGCCGAGAAGGCGACCGGCTCCGGCTCGTCGGCGAAGGGCAAGAAGACAATGCCGGTTGACGGCAACAGCGCCGTGGCCGCACTGACGATGGTGATACCGAAGCCCTGTCCGACCATGGACAGCAGCGCGCCGCGCCCCACGTCGAAGCGCAGGATCGACGGCGCGGGCCAGAGTCCGGCATGGCGCAGCACGATATGGCTATGAACTTGCGGGCCAGTGCCGCCATGCCGAACAAGAAACGTCTCGCCCGCCAGATCGGCCCATGTAACGGCCGACCGCTCGGCGAACGGATGCCGCTCCGGTAACACCGCCACGAGCGGTTCGGTCCATATGTGGCGGGAATGGCAGTCGGGCAGCTCGGGCGTGCCGGCCACGAACACCACGTCCAGCCGGTCGGCGCGAAGCTGCATGACCGCATCGCGGGCCGTACCTTCGGTCATTTCGACTTCAACGCCGGGGTGGTCTTCGCGGTATTGGCCGATCAGCTTTGCGAGGAAGCTGCGAGGGATCAGGGCATGGATACCGATGCGAAGCCGGCCGCTTTCTCCGGCTGCCGCCATGCCGGCGGTCTTCACCGCATGGTCGAGTTGGTCGATGCCTGCGGCTATCCGCTCGACGAAGTGGCGTCCGGCCTCGGTCAACCGAACACCCCGCGCATGGCGCTCGAACAGAACGATGCCAAGGTCTTCTTCCAGCGCCTTCACGCGGGCGCTGACGCTGGATTGCGCCACGCCGAGCGCATTGGCGGCGTGGCGGAAGTTCAGATATTCGGCGACGGCGAGAGTGTGAACTAAGGTCATCATCGGCACTCGCCCCGAGAGGAGATGATGGCTCAACGGATTTAATCCGTCATTCCTCGTAAGTCTACGCATACCAATTCGCCATGACTCAATCACAATGAAGTTGCGAAAGGTCTGCGTAGTATTGGCAGACATATTAAATAGAGAATCGCGCCGACAATCCAAACCCAACCGTTCCATGCTCCTATGGTAGCAGAATAGAGTGCCGTGAAGCCAAGCGGTCCCGCGATAGAGCTTAGATTGGTGAGGCTTGTAAGCGTTCCCTGTAAAGCTCCTTGCTTGTTACTGCTGACATTGTTTGAGAGCATTGCCTGCAAGGCCGGCATGCCAACACCTCCGGCGGCAAGCAGCAACAAAATCGGGAACACCATCCATCCCTGCGTGGCAAAAGCCAGAAGAATGAAGCCAGTCGCATCCGCAGCCATGCCAAAGAGTAGCGTACGCCGCTCTCCAAGCCGGCCTGAAAGCGGGCCGGTAACAAACGCTTGGAAGATCGCATGTGTTGCTCCAAACGCCGCAAGCGACAAACCAACAGTCGTGGTGTCCCACTGAAAACGGTCCTCGCCATAGATGACCCATAGAGCCGCAGGCACTTGGCCGATCAGTTGAATGATGAAGAAAACTGCGAAAAGCGCAGCTAGCCCGCGCAATGTATCATCCAGCCGGAACAGAACGAATGGTTTGATGCGAACCGGCTTTCCGGTCCCGCCATGGCTGCGATGAGTCTCCTTGAGAAAAATGCAGGCAAGCAGGAACGCGAAGCCGTTGAGAAGGGCAGCGGCGATAAACGGAGTATGGGCAGAAATACCACCGAGCATACCACCAAGTGCTGGCCCGGCAATCATGCCTGCCCCATAACAGGCCCCCATGTAGCCGAACCAGCGTGCGCGAGAACCTTCCCCAGTCGAATCCGCAATGGTTGAGGCAGCTACAGCTCCGGTTGCGCCCGTGATGCCGGAGACGAGCCGGCCGATATAGAGCACCCATAAGACCGGCGCTGATGCCATAATCGTGTAATCGACTGCGGCTCCCGCAAGGGAAGCCAGAAGCACCGGACGCCGACCGTAAGCATCTGAAAATTGTCCAAGCACGGGCGCGAAGATGACCTGCATCAACGCATAGAGTGACAGCAAGGCACCATAGTGACCAGCGACCTGCTCCGCCGGCACAAGCTCGCGCAGAAGCGTCGGAAGGACCGGCATGATGAGGCCGAGTCCCATGGCGTCGAGACTGACGATCAGCAGGGCGATGATGGCAGAGCTGCGCACCTGAAACTCCAGCGCCGCTCAATGCGAGCGACTTTATCAATGATAAGGACATAGACATAGAACTTATCGGTGATAAATTGTCAAGCGTTGGCGAAGGAACGTGAATGACCAAACTGGACAAGGGCACCGTGATCGCAGCGGCGCTGGAGCTGCTGAACGAGGTTGGCATGGACAACCTGACGACGCGAAAGCTCGCTGAACGCCTCAAGGTTCAGCAGCCTGCGCTTTACTGGCATTTCCAGAACAAGCGCGCGCTGCTTGACGCACTGGCCGAGGCAATGCTGACGGAACGCCACACCCGCTCGCTACCCGAAGAGAACGAAGACTGGCGGCTATTCCTGAAAGAGAACGCCCAGAGTTTCAGAACGGCGTTGCTCTATTATCGCGACGGGGCGCGCATCCATGCCGGCACTCGACCGACAGAACCGAATTTTGGCGCTGCCGAGACACAAATACGCTTTCTCTGCGCGGCGGGCTTTGGTCCGAAGCACGCTGTTTGGGCGCTCCGGGCGGTCAGTCACTATGTGGTCGGTTCCGTTCTCGAGCAGCAGGCATCTGATGCCGATGAGAGAGTTCCGGACAGGCCAGATGTGTCCGAGCAAGCACCGTCGTCCTTCCTGCACGATCTGTTTCACGAGTTGGAAACAGACGGCATGGATGCTGCGTTCAACTTCGGACTCAACAGCCTCATCGCGGGTTTCGAGCGGCTGCGTTCATCTACAACAGATTAGAGGCTTATGCCCCTTTGCCGCCCCAACTGCCACGACACCGAACCGCCCTGCATGATACCCGCGACCTCGCGGCCGAGCTGGCGGTCGATGACCGGCCGCCACGGGACAAGCGTGAACTCATGGCTCTTTTCCACCACGGCGAACTTGCCGCTCGTTAGTTGAACAGTCCCGGTGAACTTGCCGCTGACGTTCTCGCCGTCCGTAGCGGCACGGAACGGCAACCCCTTGCCCTCGGCCATCTCCGCGCCGATGCGAGCAACCTCGCGTTCGCGCAGCGTAGCGAGAAGGTTGCGCCGATAGAAGATGCGACCGTCCCGCGCTCGGCTGGCGTCGCGCTGCTCGACATGATGCTCGCGGCGCTGCTCCATCGCCTCGCGCACCTGCTGGCCGAAGCCGGTCGGCGCAGGGCCGGCCGTCTCGCCATGGATCAGCCGCCGGTCCAGCCAGGTCGCGCCGTCCGATCCGATCTGCCTGTCCAGATTGACGGGAGAGACGACGCGAACGCTGGCCTGCCGGTCGCGGCCGGCATCATAGGCGGCGGCGCGGCTCTCGAAATCTTCGGGAATGCGCCACTGGTCGGCGTCGATGCGCTCGACGATTCCGGCGCGGCGTAACGCCTCCAGCCGGCGCACATGAGCATCGACATAGCCCTCGTAGTCGCCGCCCGGAACACGGCCCTCGAATTTCGCCTGCTCCAGATGACGGCTCGGCCGATAGATACCGTCCTCGGCGATGGCGGTGATGGTGCGGTCGGACGGCCGGGGTGCTGCCTCGGCCGGGCCGATCTGGATGACGCTGCCGATGCGGGCGTCCTCCAGCCGCTCGGGCGCGATGCCCGCGATGTGGTGGGTGCGGCCGTCGATCCCGTCCACCACAACGGTCAGGTTCTCCCCCAACTCGTCGGACAGGTGCTTGTCCACGACGCTGCCGATGATGGGCGTCTCGGGCGCTCCGTCATGGATTTGGAAGCTCATGGGATCGCGTTCGCCGCCCTGCGGGCCGAGCGCCTTCTGCATGGTGCGGATAATGTCGCCGCGCTCGCCTAGCTCGCGCAGGGCTGGCTCCATGTCCTTGCTCAATTCCCAAACGGCGGGCGCGTGCTCGGTCGCCAGCCCCATCTTCTCCAGCTTGCCGAGACGGCGCAGGCGTAGCGTCCGCTCGAACTGCCGCCTCGGCTCTGCCGGTTCATGGCGCAAGTCGAGGAAACGGGCATCGGCTTCCTCGGTCATGGCGCGGTCGATCCGGGTGAAACGATCTTGGTCGATTTCGGCCGACAGCTTGCGGGTCTGCTCGATCTCGGTGACGGGGCCGAGTTCCAGACTGGCAAGCTCGCTGGCGCGTTCGCGCAGGCCGGCGGAAAGGTAGTCGCCGTTAATGACTAGATCCACGCCCGTATCGTCGCGGCCGTTGACGATGATATGCACATGAGGATGGCCGGTGTTGTAGTGATTGACGGCAACCCAATCGAGTTTCGTGCCGAGGTCGGCTTCCACCTGTTTCATGAAATCGCGGGTGTAGGCCGTGAGGTCCGATAGCTCCGCGCCGTCCTCGGGCGAGACGATGAATCTGAATTGGTGGCGGTCGTCCTTGCCGCGATCAAGGAAGGCGTCGCCATCGGCGCGGTCCTCGGTCGCCGAATAGAGCCGGCCGCGCTCGCCGACGCGTGAGGTTCCGTCACGCTGGACATAGCGCAGATGCGCGCGGGCACGGCCGCCCTTCCACGCGGCCCTGACGCTGCGCTGCTTGACGATCACGCGGCGGCTGCCCGACTGGCGATGATGCCAATGGCCGGAGATATTGCGAGCGCGCACGAAGCTCGCGCCCCGGCCGCGCTTCACGCCCTTGCCGCTGGCGACCTCGGCACGGGACCGGCCCGGCGATGACGGGCGGGCGGATGACGGCATGGAAGGATCGCGGGAGGCTGCCGCCTGATGCTGCCGGGTGATCTTCTTGACCTGCGTGAAAAAGCTCTTGGTCTTGCCGGCCTTCGGCGTGTCGGATCGGATGCGGCCGGGCTTCGGACGGAAGCGGTTTTCGTCGTCGGCGCTCAAGGATGCGACTCCGGCCAAAACCCCCGGAAACCGGCCGATCTGCGCCTATGGTGCCGCTCGAAACCCAGCAAAGCCAAGGCTTTGCGCAAAATCGCGGCACGCGGCCCCTCAAAACCATGGTGCCGGAACCGGCCACCTAACCAGTGTGCAGACAACAATAATTTCCAGAAGCGGCCCGATATGGTGCCGTCTTCTTTAATCTTGCCCTCCGCCCTTTCTGCCTTTTCTGCCCCTCCTGCCGGGAAGCCTGCCGGGCGAAAACCTGCCCGACTGGACACCGGAATGAGCGCCGCCGAGCGCGGGAACGCCGTCCTCATGGCGTTCCCGAACCGCTCGCGTCGGCGACGAAAATGCTGTCGCCCTGCGGCTCCGCACCGGCAGGATCGCGCGCCGGAACGGTCGCGCGGCCGTCGCCGGATTGTGCGTCGGGCGGCGGCGCGGCGACAGCCCGCGCGTCGCCCGGACGCATGACGAACAGCGGTGCCTCGCGCCAATCGGGCGGCGGTGGCGGTGCCGATGACGGCGGTTCGGTTGCAGCCGCGCCGCCGAGGATCGGCGCTAGCGCGGCGATATACGCCCGCGTTTCGGCCGGCAGCGTGCGGCCGGTCGCAAGGTATTCGTCATAGCGGCCGGGACCGGCATTGTGGGCCGCCAGCATCGCCGCGACATTGCCGTAGCGGTCGAACATTTCGCGCAGATAGGCGGTGCCCGCCAAGATGTTGTCGCGGGGGTCGTAGGGATCGCGGCCGAGGCCATAGCGATCGCGCAGTTCCGCCCATGTCACGGGCATCACCTGCATCAATCCCATTGCCCCGGCCGACGAAATCGCGCGCACGTCGCCCGCGCTCTCGGCGCGCAGCACGGCGCGAATCCAGTGCTCGGGGATGCCGAAACGCTGCGACGCCTCGGCGATGTGCGCCGCGTAAGGATGGGCGGCGGCCGGGCGCTCGACCGGCACGGATTGCGCGACCGCGACGCCCGATCCGGCGCAGACGGAAAGCGCGCCGGCCAGCAGCAGGACGGCATAATGCCATGCCGGCCTGTCTCCGCAACAACGGCAGCCTGCCAGCGTGCTCGCTGCGGTCAAGGGCAAGGCGCAAGCGCCGGCCGATGGCCGCCCCTGACCTTCGCTGCGCGCGCCGGCCGTCTGGTCGCCGAGCGGGACGGAGGGATGAGACGGTTTTTTCGCGAACAAAGGGATGCCGATCTTTGACCGGATGGCGGGCCGGACGCGCGCGGCCGTCATTCCTCATCCTCGATCTTCCGCGCGTGCTTCCAACGCAGGGTCCAGACCGAAGGATCGTCGTTCGACTGGAACAGTTTGGCGCGGATCGGGGACGGGAAGATTGGCCCCTCCAAACGCATCGACACGAACTCGCCAGCGTTCTCGCTGGAGTCTTTCCATGCGGGGCCGGCGTCCGGGCCGTCCTCGCTATCGAGGCGCACGCGATAGTCGGGCGCGTTCTTCACGTCGCTCGGCTTGGCCGGGACGATGAACAGCTTTTCGTGGAGGCCGAACGAATGAAGCTCGCCCGCATAGCCGGTTTCGGTGCGGGTGAAGGTGCCTATCTCTGCCATGGGAAATCTCCTGCGGTTGATTTTCGGGGGGTGGTTTCAGTGGGTCGGCGCGCGCCACTCGTAGCGGCCGACGCCTTCCTCATTGGTCCAGAGCGGGACCGCTCGGCCGATGACGGAAGCTGCGGGGATGGGTCCGAAATACCGGCCGTCGAGGCTGTCGCGGACTTCCCAATTCATGAGGAAAAGCTGGTCGTCGCCGATCACGCGGCAGCCCTGCCAGACGGGCAGATCGCGGCCGAGGCCGTCGCGCTCCAGCGCCTCGCCCATCTCGATCCCGTCCACCGTGATCGTGCGGCCGGTGCGACAAACCTCCTGTCCGGGCAGGCCCAAGACGCGCTTCAAAAGCGGGACGCCTCGCGCGATATAGCCGCGCTCGACCATGAAGGCGGCTAGCGGTTCGGGCGGCATGATGGCGACCAGCTCGGGTACGTCGATCCGGTCGGCCGGCTCGACGGTGTAGAACCCGACTGGCGCGCTGGCCGTGGCGTTCCAGATGAGTTTCACGGGCCAATCGACGGCGCTGGCGGCGGCGATGCCGATGGCGGCGAGCGCCGTCACCGTAAGGGTGCGGCGGCGCGTCATGGCTCGATCCTTCGGCGGTGAAGCCACGCGGCATGTCGCTCGGGCGTGTAGGCGTGCGGCTCCAGATTGGCGGTCAAACGGTTATGGACGTGCCGCCAGTGCTCCGGTGCGGCGTCGGCCGGATCGAGGCCGAGCGATTCCACGGCGTCGATGGCGGCAAAACCGCGCTGCACCTTCGGCCAGCTATCGAGCCGCAACAGGATTTCGCCGCCGGGGCGCACGAACGGCAATGTCTGGAACGGCTCGCCCCGGCCGATGGCGCGCACAATGTCGATGCGCGAAACGACAGTGCCGTGCTCGCCGCTCGCCCATCGCACGAAGGCAAAGACGCTGCCCGGCGCGAAGCCGACGACGCTGCGGCGGCGGTCGATGATCTGCTCGTAGCTCTTGCGGCCGAAGCGTATCCAGTGCTCGACCTTGCGTTTCTCGAAGGTCAGCTCGACCAATGTGGTAAAGGGCGCAGGTCCGTCCGGCAGCGGACGGCCGTGCGCGCTGCGGTGGGCGCGGCGGGTCATTGTGCGTCTCCGGCGATGTGCTGGTGGGGTGCGCGCGCGTGCGCTGCGTCAACGGCGGGCGTCATGGCTCGCCGCTCCCGGCAGAACCGGCACCACGCTTCGCCTTCGCGCGCGTCAAAGAAAAAGAGTTAGCTGGGGTAACTGTTTCTGTTCTCGTCGCGTGTGGAGAAAGCGCCTCTTGCCATACCGTAAACGGTGATCTGGCTGGCTTATGCCGGTCCACCATCAACCGGAATGGAGAGAGACC
>NZ_DATAJR010000006.1:0-295603 GCF_036262015.1 Hyphomicrobium sp.
TTTCGCAGCTTGTTGCGAACGCGCACGATCATTGGCAAGATGATCGCGGGTGGCACTGGGCGCGTGCTCCGCACCCACAGAAACAGTTAAAGAAGATTCTCTGTTAGATAAGTTAGCGGTCGGATTCCGCTTTTCAGGCCAAAGCGTTAGCTGCGGTTCGTGCGCCTGATCTGCCGATAGTGGTGCGCCTGATCTGCCGATACCCCGTGCGCCTGATCTGCCGATGGCATTAACAGGGTTATCAACAGTGCCTGTTGATAGGTTTTCGGGGCGGATGCGCAGCAGCTCGCGGCCGTCTTCCCGCTCGATCTGGAGCAGGTAGCCGGGAAGTTGCTGGCGGGCCGCGATCCGGCGCAGGTCGAGCGCGAAGTCGGACGGCCGCGCGAGACTCCCGGATTTCTGGTGAAGGTGCGCGACCTCGAAAATCCAGCCGTGGCGCTGGTGCCCGGCGTGCTTTCTGGCGACGCGGTAAAGCCAACGCTCGATGCCGCCAGTCAGCCGGAAATAGGCCGGGTCGATTGTCAGGACCAGCGAGCGGTCGATGACGCTGTTGTAGAACCATTCGGGCAGGACGAACTCCATGCCCTCGACGCGGCCGGCGCGCGTCGTCATTTCCTCCCACTCGTTGATCCATGAGAATTGCCGGCGACGCCAATGCGGGCCGTTGCGGATGGTGGTGGCGATGACGGTCGATTGCAGCCGCGCCAGCGCGGCTTTCAGAAGCCGGTATTGGTGATTGCCGGTCGGGCGTCCGATGGCGCGCAACAGATGGTAAGGCGTAAACCGGACAAAGCGCGACGTGGTGAGGCCGTCATTCTCGGCC
This sequence comes from Hyphomicrobium sp., assembly GCF_036262015.1. Lineage (GTDB taxonomy): Bacteria > Pseudomonadota > Alphaproteobacteria > Rhizobiales > Hyphomicrobiaceae > Hyphomicrobium_C. Next base: position 824 of record NZ_DATAJR010000006.1, read on the forward strand.
GCGACGATCTGCGAGGCCGCCCATATCAGCACATCGGCGTCCCATATGGTCGCCATGCCGTGCTCGGGCATCCCGAACACCTGCACCTCTATGTCGGCGGTCTTGTAGAGAATCGGCTTGGTGCGCGGGGTCTTCGCCAGCGAGAAGAACGGCCGTTCCATCAAATCGCGCTGGTCGCGCGGCGGCGCGTCGCCCGTTGCAACCACGAAGGGGTCTAGGCGGCTGCGCTCGCTGTCCTCGCCCGGCAACGCCGGCTCGTGATCGTCCTCGCGCAGCATCTAGCAGTCGCCCCGTTCTTCGGGGGTGAGCGGACGCGCGGGAAATACGGTGCCGGCGGTCTTGTCGCGGGTGGATTTGCGCTCGCCGGCCGCGCTCCAGTCTTCCAGATCGCGGACGGTGTAGAGGACGCGACCGCCGACCTTGCGATAGGTCGGGCCGGTGCCGTAGGTGCGATGTTTCTCAAGGGTGCGGATGGATATGCCGAGGAAGCGCGCGGCTTCCTTGGTGCGCAACAGGCGCGGCGGCAGGCCCGCAAGCGGGTTGGGCATGGATCACCTCCAGTCGGGATTGGGCTGCCGGGGGCGGCAGCGGACTGTGGCGAACCATGGCGAGGCATCGGCGGCGCGTAGCGTGCCGCATTTGCGCCTATGCGCTAACGGCACCCCCCTTCGGGGCGGCGCGCGTCCAATATGATGAGGGATTTCAGCGGCTCAACGCCTGCCATGCCGAATAGGCAAAGACATTTGCGCACGGTTCGGCTAGGAATGTAGGCGGAGCAGACGCGCTGCTCTGGGGCGTCGAAACCCCTCACGAATGGCTGGTGCTGGCCAGAACGGCACCAACTCCTTGACCTATGGTCGGGGAGCCTGTGGCGTATACAACAGGCTTTCCGAGCTAAAGGCCATGGGGCCGTTTCGTGACGGTTTCGAACTCCCCGATCACCAAGAGTCAGAGAGAATCGTTTGCGGGGGCGCACCGCAGACAAAAATCTCTCGGATACGGGGAATGACTATGCGGGTTCCCGTCGAACTCGATCCCGATGTGGACGACATCGCGCCGACAGGCGACAGCATAACCGTCTATGACGAACGGCATTTCGTGACGTATCTGCGCCTTCTCGATGCGAAGGCCGAAGATGCGGACTGGAAGGAGGTCGCGCGGATCGTGCTGCACCGCGATCCCGTCGCCGAGGAACTTCGGTCGCGCCGATGCTGGCAAAGTCATCTGGAGCGCGCGCAATGGCTGTCGCGTGAAGGCTATCGGAAGATTCTGGAGCAGGCGGTAGCCAACAAGGTATGAAGATCGGAGACAATTTCAGCTTGTTTCTTGTCGCAGATTTCGGGATTGTTGCGACAACTACCCGCAAGTAGATTTACGCAAGCTATGGATGAATATAGGCAAGCTATGGATGAATATAGGGAAGTAAACTGCGTGGCGATGCCAGTGCCGGCGGGTTTATCGGAAGAGGTGAAGGGATATTCGTGGGCGCGGAATAATGTCGGTGAGTCCGGGGGAGTGGTATATCGGCTCTACGGCAAGGCAGGTGCACCCGATCTCTTCCTGAAGCATGGTCGCGATACCGTTGCCAATGATCTCGTGGATGAGATGGTTAGACTGCGTTGGATGGCCAACCACATCGCGGTTCCCACCGTCACGCATTTCGTCAGCACTACCGACGAAGCCTGGCTCCTTATGACGGCCTTGGCAGGTGAAACCGCATATCAGGCTCTGGAAGCGCGTCCAGAGGAGAGAACGACCATTGTTGATGCGCTGGCGGACTTCCTTCGGACGCTACATGCAATTCCGATCAGCGAATGTCCATTTACCAGCGATCATAGCTATCGACTCGGACTGGCGCGCAAACGGATCGACGCCGGCTTGGTCGAAGAAGACGATTTCGATGAGGAACGCGAAGGCTGGACAGCAGAACAGGTTTGGCAGGAAATGCATCGACACCTGCCTTTCATGGCCGATCAGGTTGTCACACATGGGGACTTCTCGCTCGATAACCTTCTTATGGTGGATGGTGTGGTAATCGGCTGTATCGACGCAGGCCGTGTCGGTATTGCCGACCGCTACCAAGATTTGGCGATACTCTGGAACTGTCTCGGAGAGTTCGATGAGGCGTTACAGGACAGGTTTTTCGCCCGGTACGGCGTTCCTAAGCCAGATCCAAGCAAGCTGCTATTCCACCTGATGTTGGACGAGCTTTTTTGATATTAGACGACAGCTACCACGGCAAATGAAACACAGGCTGGCAGTGGCAGAACCACCAAACTCCTTCATTCTCGAAATTGCATCCCTTGCGAGATAGGGGGCGAGAAGCGTAAGTGCTATTTTTAACGGCCCCTATCGATCTGACCGGCAAATACCATCACCGTCACGCAATTTCTAAAATTCTCTAACAGATCGGCCGGTCTCGGAGAAGCAAGGGGTTTCCGTGTTGCATGGGCTCTGTTGCGCAAATCCCGTGAGGGATTCATCTCGTGAATCCAGCATGGTAGCTGGGGTGCATGAGCAGACCCACATCCCCGACCTACAGGACCAGGAACTGGCCAGCCTATAACGATGCGCTCAAGCGCCGGGGTTCGCTGACGATCTGGTTCGACCCCGAGATGAGCTGGGACGCTGCGCCGACAGGCAGGCGTGGCCGCCAGCAGACCTACAGCGATGCCGCCATCCAGATGTGCCTTTCGATGAAAGTGCTGTTCGGCATGGCGCTTCGGCAGACGACCGGTTTTGTCGAGAGCCTGCTGCGGCTGGTTGGCCTCGACTGGTCGGTCCCCGACTTCAGCACGCTGTCCCGCCGCCAGAAGACCCTGGCCGTCAACATCCCCTACCGTGGGTCGAAGGGCCCGCTGCACCTGCTCATCGACAGCACGGGCATCAAGGTCGAGGGCGAAGGCGAGTGGCACGCCCGCAAGCATGGTGGCCCGAAACGCCGCGTCTGGCGCAAGATCCACCTCGGGATCGATGAGGAAACATTGGAAATTCGAGCCGTCGAGGTCACCGCGAGCCACATCGGAGATGCACCGGTGCTGCCCGATCTTCTCAGTCAGATCCCCGCGCACCAACAGATCGGCAGCGTCACCGCGGATGGCGCCTACGATACTCGAAAGTGCCACGACGCGATCGCCGATCGCGGTGCCCACGCAGTCATCCCACCCCGCAAGAACGCCAAGCCGTGGAAGACGGTCACCGCCGGTGCGGTCGCACGAAACGAAGCACTGCGGACATCGAAATACCTCGGCCGCGCGATCTGGCGACGATGGAGCGGATATCACCGCCGAAGCCGCGTCGAGACGAAGATGCATTGCGTGAAGCTGCTGGGCCAGCGGCTCATGGCTCGGGACTTCGACCGTCAGGTCGCCGAGCTCCAGGTCCGCATCGCCGTCCTGAACGGCTACACCGCGCTCGGCATACCTGTCACGGAAGCCGTGGGATAAGTCTGTCCGGGGAAAGGGGAACCTCGGCCAACACGCGATTTGCGCAACAGAGCCTGTTGCATGTCATTGTCGTAAGTGGCACAAATTTGCGACACGATTTTCGACAGATAGGGCTCGCAGACGATTAACGCTTGCAGGGTTTGATCGGGTAATGAAGCAACAGGCGATAGCCGCCGCGCATCATCTTGATGCCATGCGCAACTAGGCGGCGGGCCTTGTTCTTGCGCGGGTCATTCTCGAAATCCTCCTTGGTGCCGCGAAAGCCGAGCAGGACTTCGGCGACGGTGCGATAGCTCTCGTCGCGTAGGCGGGCGTCGAGCGCGCGGAGGGAAAGGGTGTGCCATTGCCGGAGCTGGGCGGGAACGGCCCGGAAGTCGGGACCGGGTGCGCGGCCGTTGAGGGACCGCCAGAAACGGCGCGCAGCGTGTGCGCGAAGCTCCAGAAAGGAATCCATCGGCAGGGTGACGGCATAGAAGGCGGCGGCATCCGGCACCGGCTCGGGAAGCCAGAATTGATGTGCGACGCCATCCACCTGCCAGATGCCGTGCCAGCCATCGGCAGCGCGGCGCAGATCGAGGCCGGCGAGATGGGCAAGCGTCAATATCGGTTCGGTGTCGCCGTCCTTATGCTCGACCGGCGAGAGCATCACCGCTTGCGGTTGAAGGCTCGGACTCCAGATTGGTGGCGGCCGGTCATGCGGCGCGTCGGGATCGCACGGGAAATCGCAACCCCCAGCGATCTGCGAACGCTTCAAGGTCACGGCCGGACGGTCCTCCGGTTAGTGCGATGGTCTGGAACTCCTGACGATAATCGTCATTCCGGCGCAGATATTCCCAAGCGAAACCGGCGGCCGAAATGTGCTTCGCGTGCCTGTATGCCACCGGCGAACGCCAGTCGATGCTAAGCATGGCGTCACCTCCCAAAGCCGGGGCGCGCAAGGCAGCGCCCAGCCCTTAGAGGTTCAAAGATCGCTGGAAATATAGAAGCCGCTCAAAGCAGATACCTTGAGCGGCCAGCCCGATCATTCTTGGTTATTTTCTGCTTAACACTATTTCGATGATTCTGCGAGACGCCCGCCCGCAAAAGTGCGGGCAAGACGCTCCGGCTTTCATTGGCTGGAAAACACATGCACCTCGTCATGTGCGGTTTCGACTGTGAAAAACTCGCCGTTCATTTCAGCGTCGCGGGCCATTGCTTTCCAATCAATGTAGTAGCGTAGCGCCTCGGGGATCGCCATGCCGCTTTCAGCGGTCAAGTCCTCCATGAAGTCGGCAAGGCTGGCGAACTGGCCGTGATAGCAGTCCCGCAAGGCGGTTTCGGCTTGGTCCATGTCATCGTCGCACTGATCCAGCAGGCCAGCGCCTAGCGCGCCATGCTCGGCGATGAAAGCGTCCATGCGTGCCACGGTGTCGATGCCGGCATATTCGCTGATCGTGACGCCCTCGAAGCCCTCATAATCATGGATGGCATATTCCTCCGCGTGCTCGATGGGGGACCGTGCGAGCATGGCCGCAATCTCGTCCCTGATTTCGTCCGCGTCCTGATCCGCCTCGATCCAAGCCCCATGCAGATAGCCGTTATTGTAGGCGGCAAGGCAGGCGACATAGATGCGGGGATTGCTGTCGGAAAGGTTGGTCATGTCTCTGATCCTCGGGTTTGGGGTTCAGAGCAGCGCAGCGCCGCTCCTGAACCCTTGCCCGGCGGCGAGCCACGGGTAGCAAGGCGCAGGAGAAGTCTTTGGCACCGTGGAATAAATGGAGGGGACCCGCTTGCGGGGAGCGGGCCGTTTATGCCGCGAAAGGCCGGAGAGTTTTCTTGCGCCGCGCGAGGGCAACGCCCTTAGCAATTTTCTTCGTAACGATCAGATGAGACGCGGCGGCAGCCGCGCCGGCCCGGAGGCGAACGCGCTACCACATTGCGCTGTAGAGAGCCGGAGAGCCGCCAGTGACAAAGCCCCGGCGCTTTAGCGCCGGGTCCGCAGAAACACATGGTGAAAACGTATCGACCGGAAACCCATTGTAATACCATTGGTTTCCGGTCGATTCTCGGTCCCTGATTTATAGGGCTATGGAGTAAACGTAGTTGTCATCTTCACCCGGTGGGGCGCGCCAGTCAGCGGCAATTGTAGCAGAGTGGCGGCGACGTACAGCGTCAGCGCCCTAGTCCCTCTGGCATCCGATCCCTAAACGAACCTCACGACATACCGCTCATGTCGCAGGGCGCAACGCGCCACACGCCATTCGAGCCTGTCCCCTTGATCCGAGAAGATCGTCCGATCAAGGCGCAGCAAGGGTGTGCCGTCGGCAACATCCAAATCCTTCGCATCCTCGGCGGTGGCCAGCGCAACGTCGACACGCTCGTCGGCAGGCCCCACCAGAATGCCGTTGAGCTGAGCCAAAGCCGAGAGCCGGTAGGGTCCGAGGTCATCCGGCAACCGGTTGAAGTACCGCGCCGGAAGAAGGCAGGTTTCTGTCATGAAGATGCGGCCTTGATGCTCCCGCAGTCTTTCGACTTTGATCAGCTCCTCACCGCGCTGTAGCCCAAGGCGCGAGGCTTCCTCGGCGTCCGCTTGCACACGGCTGATCGATTTGGCGCGCTTGGTCCCAGAGATCCTCTGTCCTTCGAAGTTATGGAAGGTCGAGAACGGGAACAGCGTCTCGGAGGCATAGTCATTGACGAACGTGCCGCGGCCCTGGCGGCGCGTGACGATGCGCTCGCTTTCCATCAGATCGAGTGCCTTGCGCACGGTTCCGATGCTGATTCCGAGCTGTTGAGCCAGAAGCGTTTCGTTTGGGAGCGTTCCGCCCGGCTTCCACTGGCCGACGACGATCCTTTGAACAAGGACGTCTCGAACCTGCAAATACAGCGGGCGCGCCATGAGGCGATTATCAAGATATGGCATTGCAAGCTCCAAAAATGAAAGCTGACAAAGCAAAACTTGCCTGGCACCGATACCATCGACTCACAAGGATAGAATAAACGATAGCGACGTAAAGTGCAGTCGACTGACTGTAGAAAACTGTGGGTTATAATGTGGATTTCGAGGCACGGAGAAATGTCCGTCAAGAGTCTAACCCTGTACTCTATAGGACATGTTGAACGCCGTGCGCTCAGCAAATAAAATAAGAGATAAAATATTAAATATATCAACTAGATAGACGATGGCGTTGAGAAAAATAAATCAGAAAATATGCTTTAGCAGAATGCGGACGATCTCAGCGCGGTCGCCTTTCGAATAATATTCGGCACTATGTATTGCACACAAACGTTCTTACATTTGCGTAAGAAATAGGCCATTGGGAGAATAGCCGGATGGACCGTATTTGAATGGCAGGAAATAGATCGGAACGTGTCTCCTGCCGTCATGACACTGAGCACCTGCACACCGGCTATGTTTCGCAGTGTTCCGAACACAAGTAACGTCTCATGAGCTTCGTGGGCGTGATGCCGACGGCAGGAACCGCTCGGCGCGCCTGGAAGCGCGGGTCTGCGTTAGTCCAAACCGGAGGACGACACATGGCTTTGGAAGGCATCATTATTTGGCTGATTATTGGTGCGATTGCGGGCTGGCTCGCGGGCCAGATTGTCAAAGGCGGAGGCTTTGGCCTTCTCGGAAATATCGTTCTCGGCATCGTCGGTGCAGTGGTGGCTGGATGGCTTTTGCCGCGGCTCGGCCTTTACATCGGTGGCGGCCTGCTGGGTGACATCATCAATGCCACGATCGGCGCGCTTCTGGTCATATTTATCGTCAGTCTCGTTTCCCGCTGACGTTGATCCTCAAGGGGCATGGCGAAACCGGGGGGGGTCGCCATGCCCTCCAGACTTCTTCGGGATGATCGCGACGCATATCTGCCGAGCCATTCGGGCTTTGGCTGGGCTGATCGGCACGCCGTTCCGACCGGCTGTCGCCCTCACAGAGTGGCGTTGGTGAGGGCACGACATCCGGCCCATCCTGCCCGACGCCCTGCTTAAAGCGCAGGCATGGAAATCGCCGAGATGCGCAAACTTGTGCGTGCCATTTGATCCGCGAATCGGCTCAAATCCCGCGAACTTCCGCAAGGGCAAACGGAGCCACCGCAGTGACCACCCTAGAGGCGTCTGCCTTCTCCGCCGAAGATTTCTTGAGGAGCATCGGTGTCCGCATCGATGGCTTCATGTACCGCGGCTACAACAGCAACGACTATGCGATGGTCTGGCTGTCGGACGGTTTCGCGCGGCTGACCGGTCATGATGGCAGCGCCTTCATTCGCAACCGCACGGGTTTCGCGACGCTCATCGTGCAGGAGGATCTTGCCAAGGTTGATGCTGCTGTGGCCGACGCCTTGGCGCGAGGTGGCAATTGGCAGGTCAGCTACCGGATCCGCCACAGCTCAGGCAAAATTCTCTACGTGCATGAGACCGGAGGCGGGTCGGCGACCATCAACCCCGAGACCGGGCAACCCGCCTTTCTCGACGGAATCATCCTAGAGGCCGGCGCACTGTCCCGGCTAGCCGAGCGGCTGACGCAGGGCTCTGCCGCCCTCGACAAGGTGGACAGTGCTGCAGCAGACATACGCACCACCCTCAAGACTCTCCGGCTGCTCGCCCTGAATGCCCGGATCGAGGCGGCGCGTGCCCTGGAGCACGGGTCCGGCTTCGGTGTCGTCGCCCAGGAAATGACGAGCCTTGCCGATCAGGGTGAAGCGGTAACCAATCGCATGTCGAATGAGCTCACCCATTTGCGCGGAGCCATCGCAATCTAGCTCACCGATACCTATTTGCGGCGTGTCAGGTAGGAGCCGCAGATGACCGCAGCAAATCCACCCGTTGATCCCGGAACACGCATCGGACACGTGCATCTCAAGGTCGCCGATATCGACCGCGCCCTGGCCTTCTATCGCGACGTGCTGGGTTTCGAGATCACGCAGCGCTACGGCGCACAGGCCGCGTTCCTGTCGGCCGGGGGCTATCATCACCACATTGCGCTCAACACCTGGGAGAGCAAAGGCGGATCGCCGCCGGCGCGCGGAACGACGGGTTTATATCACGTTGCTATCCTGTACCCGACCCGCGCGGCTCTGGCGGATGCGCTGCGTCGTGTCGTGCGTGCAGGCATCGAGATCGATGGCGCGAGCGACCACGGCGTAAGCGAAGCCGTCTATCTGCGCGATCCTGATGGCAATGGCGTCGAGCTTTACCGTGACCGCCCGCAGGAGGAATGGCCACGCACGGCGGACGGAGCGCTTGCCATGACAACGGCGCCCCTTGATCTCGAAGCCCTCGTGGCGGCCTGAAACCACCGGACAATAAAGAAACCCGCCAGACAAAAAATATTCGCCCGTCGGGAACCGGCGGGCGAATAAAACAGCAAACCGCTGAGTAAAGCCTTAGGCGGCCTTTTCGGCCTTTGCCTTCGCGATCTCGCGCTTCAGCTTCAGGCAATCGGGCGAGAGTTCCTCGTTCGAAGCCTTGGCCAGGAACGCATCGAGGCCGCCGCGATGCTCAACGGACTTGAGCGCATGCGCGGTGATCCGGAGCTTCACCTGACGGTCGAGCGTCTCGCTGATCAGCGAGACGTTCACGAGGTTCGGACGGAACTTGCGCTTCGTCTTGTTTTCGGCGTGGCTCCTGAGCTGGCCCGAAAGGGGCAGCTTGCCCGTCAACTCACAGCGCCTGGTCATCTGGCAAATCCTTGCTCGGTCGCCCCACGACCGGCCGACCGCCTAGAGGCGGACCCGAAATCACGGGGAAAATCAATGAGAATGGCCCCGCAGACCGGGATCGGCGGGACCGTTGGCGCTTTCTATACGCGAGCCGCCTTGGAGGCGTCAAGACAGGCTGTAAATGCACGATGCGCCGCAGACGTCACACCGCCAAATTAATGCTCTTCGGAACGGAATAGAAGTTTTGGGGATTAACAGGCTTGGAGGCCCGTGTCAGTCCGGCGCATCCGAGAGGGAATTGTTAAGCCTTAGGCGGCAGAATGCAGCCCTGGATGTAAATCGTAAACCGCTTTTGCCCGGTCTCGCGAGAGTTACGCGAGGTGTGGGTGGTGAGTATGATCATGTGCCAAGTACAGTCCCGTCGCGTTGTTGCGTGCGTAATTGGTCTGGGTACCGCTACCCTCGCCGCGTTGACCCCACTATCCCCATTCGCCACGGCCGCCCCAGTTGCGCCTGGTGTGTCGCCGGTCAAAGTGGACGCCAGCTATAAGATCACTCTCAATGGGTTCGATCTTGGGTCCTTCCGTTTCAAATCCAACGTCAGCCGCAGTGAGTACAGCCTGGAGACGGATGTCCAGATTTCGGCTCTGCTCGGTGTGTTTCAGTGGAAGGGCGTCACGCATTCGTCCGGCGTTGTGAAGGCCAAGAGCCCCAAGCCCTCCGACTTCCGTTTCGACTATGAAAGCTCCGTGCGGAGCGGGTCCGTGTCCATGGGCTTCGGCCAAGAGGGTGTCGAGTCCCTCAAAGTTCTACCGGCAATGATGGACGCGCCGGACACGGTGCCGCTCACCCGTACGCATATCCAAGGTGTGCTCGATCCATTGACCGCGATCTTGGCCATCACGCATACCGATGCACCCACGCCCTGCGGCCGAAAGGTTGCGATCTTCGATGGCAAGCAGCGCTTCGATGTCGAGCTGAGATATGCCCGTCAGGAAGCGGTTCCTGGTGTATCGGGTGAGACGGCCGTAGTTTGCCGCGTCAAATATACGCCGATCGCTGGCTATCGTCCGACCGAGGAAACCCGCCAGTTGGCGGCGTCCAACGGGATTGAAATTTCCTTCCGGATGATCCCGTCGGCCAAGTTGATGCTTCCGCAGTCCGTTGGTGTTCCGACCGCTGCCGGGGAGGCACGCATCAATCTCGAGCGCGTGAATATCGAACTTCCCCAGGGGCAGCTAGCTTCCGTCGACTGATCGGCGAACATACACCGTCTTTCCGAGAGCACTGCGGCCGCGAGCCGTGGTGCTCTTTTTCGATTGGAGGGTGGGGGCCTTGTGGGCAGGTGTGACTTTTCCTCGCCTGCCATGCATTTTCCGCAATGAGTGGCGCGCATCGCGCCGCACGAAAAGCTTGATCTCGATCCCCTCCAATGCAATGCCAGGGGCTCTTCAAAGGAGATCTCGCGTATGGCCAGCGATCTGGAAGCGCGCATTCGCAATGTAACCGCGGTCCTCGGCCCCACCAACACCGGCAAGACGCATCTCGCTATTGAGCGCATGCTAGGCCACGAGAGTGGTATGATCGGCCTGCCGCTGCGGCTCTTGGCGCGTGAGGTCTATGACAAGATCTCGGCACGCATCGGGGCTGACAAGGTCGCGCTCATCACGGGCGAGGAAAAGATCAAGCCCGAACGCGCTCGGTACTGGGTCGCGACCGTCGAAGCGATGCCGCGCGACGTCGACGTGGATTTTCTCGCCATTGACGAGATCCAGCTTGCGGCGGATCCCGAGCGCGGACACGTCTTCACCGATCGCCTTCTCCATGCGCGCGGTCGCGCCGAGACGCTGCTGCTCGGCGCGCAGACGATGCGCGAGGCGATCCAGGATCTGATCCCGGGTGCGAACTTCATTTCTCGCCCGCGGCTCTCGCGCCTCACCTATGCCGGGGAAAAGAAGATCACGCGGCTCCCGGGCCGTTCGGCGGTTGTCGCCTTCTCCGCGAACGAGGTCTACGCCATCGCCGAGTTGATCCGCCGCCAGCGCGGTGGCACGGCCGTTGTCCTGGGCGCTCTCTCGCCGCGCACGCGGAATGCGCAGGTTGCGCTCTATCAGTCGGGCGACGTCGACTTCCTTGTCGCGACCGACGCCATCGGCATGGGCCTCAATCTCGATGTCGACCACGTGGCGTTCTCGGCCAATCGCAAATTCGACGGCCAGAACTTCCGCAATTTGACGCCTGGCGAGATCGGTCAGATCGCCGGTCGCGCCGGCCGCCACATGAACGATGGCACGTTCGGTGTGACAGGAAATTGCGAGCCCTTCGATGCCGATCTGATCGAGCGGCTTGAAACGCACACGTTCGACAATGTGCGCGTCCTGCAATGGCGCAATCGTCGCCTCGATTTCGCGACCCTCGATCGCCTGCGCGACAGTCTGCGTGAGATGCCGAACGAGCCGCGCCTTGCGCGCGCCCGCATGGCTGACGACGTGCTCGCGCTCGAAACGCTCGCGAACGATCGCGAGATCGCGCGCTTCGCGACCAACACGGCCACGGTGTCCCGCCTTTGGGAAGTCTGCCAGATCCCGGACTATCGCAAGATCTCGTCGCAGAACCACGCCGAGTTGGTGGGAACGCTCTACAGCTACCTGATGAGTCCCGAAGGCCGCGTGCCGGAAGACTGGTTTGCCAAGCAGGTCGCTTTTGCGGATCGCACGGACGGCGACATCGACACGCTCGCCAACCGGATCGCACATATTCGAACGTGGACCTTTGTCTCCAACCGCGCGGACTGGCTAAAAGACCCCGCGCACTGGCAGGGTCGGACCCGCGCCATCGAGGATGCTTTGTCGGATGCGCTCCATGAACAACTCACGCAGCGCTTCGTCGACCGTCGGACGAGCGCGCTCATGAAGGGACTGCGCGATAAGGAAGAACTCAACGCGGAAATTGCCGAAGACGGCGCCATTCACGTCGAGAACCATTTTGTCGGTCGCCTGCGCGGCTTCCGTTTCTCGTCCGAGACGCAGGGCGAAGGCATACACGGCAAAGCGGCCCGCAGCGCAGCGGCGCAAGTCCTGTCTCGCGAACTCGGCATGCGCGCTCGCCGTGTCGCGGCGGCGAAGATCGATGCGTTCAAGCTGAGCCGGTCTGCGCGGATCCTGTGGCGCGACGAAGAGATCGCGGTGTTGGAAGCCGCTGAAGATCCGCTGAAGCCGCAGGTGACGCTGCTTGCCGACGAGCACCTGTCCGGCCCGGATCGCGAGAAAGTCCAGGCACGTCTTGAAGCGTGGCGCGACGAGGTCATCGCCGATCGCCTGAAGCCGTTGGTTGAGATCGCGAAGGCGGAGGACGTCACTGGCCTTGCGCGCGGCATCGCTTTCCGCCTCACGGAAAGCTTCGGCGCGCTGAAGCGCGAACTCATCACCGATATGATGAAGTCTCTCGACCAGGAGGCGCGTGCGCAGCTTCGCAAGTACGGCGTTCGTTTTGGGGCCTTCAACATCTACTTCCCGGCCCTGCTGAAACCCGCCCCCGCAGAGCTTGCCGCCACGCTCTGGTCCCTGAAGCACGCCACGACGCATGGTCTTTCTCTCGACACGCTGCCGGAGCTTCCGCGGGCGGGCCTGACATCCGCAGCTGTCAATGCGGCCATCCCGGAGGCCCTCTATCGGGCGCACGGGTTCCACGTCTGTGGACCTCGTGCCGTGCGTCTCGACATCTTGGAGCGCCTTGCTGATCTGATCCGTCCGCTTCTCGCTTGGCGTCAGAACCCCGAGGCTGCGACGGCGCCGCCCAAGGGCTCAACAGGCGACGGCGGTTTCATCGTCACCCCGGAGATGATGTCGATCCTCGGGTGCTCGCCCGATGAGCTTGGCAATGTGCTCAAGGCGCTGGGCTTCAGGCTCGACCGGAAGACGGTGACACGTCCGGCGGAGCCTGCCAATCAAGCGGCGACCGAACGCGTAGAGGCCGAACCGGCGATCGACGCCGCAAATGCGGACGGTGAGCTGGTGACGGCGGAAGCCGCGAACGCGCCGACCGCCGTTGCGGAGGAAGTGGTCGCGTCGGAGCCGTCAGAGCAGGTTGCGGCCGAAACGGTAGCAGATGTGCCTGCCGTCGAAACCATCGTTATCGATGTCTGGCGTCCGCGGCGCCACCGCAGTGAAGATCGCCCAGCTCGGCGCGAAGGGGATCGGCCGGAAAATCGCCGGGAACGTCATCAGAACCGCCGTCGTCGCGGCGACGAGCGGCGTGGCGGAACTGAAGCCCCGGCCGCAGCGGCCGCAGGAGAGAACTCTGTGCCGGCCGCCGAAGGAGCCGCGCCCAGAGCCGACGCAGGCAGCCCGCCGCCGCGGCGCGAGCGCGACCGTGATCGGCCACCGCGCGAGCATGACCGCAACCGACAGCGGCCGCAGCGCCGGGACGCTGGGCCTGGCACTGAGCGCCGCCGCGATGAGCGGCGTGACGACAGGCGCCGCCATGAGGAACGGCAGGCCCCGGTGATGCGCTCGGCCGCTCCGCCGAAAAAGGGCACCATCGATCCGGATTCGCCGTTCGCGTCGCTGGGCGCGCTGCGTGATGCCTTGGCCAAACAGGCGCGAGAAAAGAACTCGCCATGACGAAAGAGCCGGCCGGCCAACCGAGCCCGGAGACGTCGCAGCGTCTGGACAAGTGGCTTTGGTTTGCTCGCGTCGCCAAGTCCCGCACGCTTGCGGCAACGGCCGTTACGGAAGGCAAGATCAAGGTCAACCGTGTGAAGGCGGAAAAGGCCAGCCAGACGGTCAAGGTCGGCGATGTGATCACCTCCCGCCTATACAAGAATGTGCGCGTCTTGCGCGTCGCTGCTCTGGGAGAGCGTCGCGGACCGGCCGCTGAGGCTCGCCAGCTCTACGAGGACCTGACCCCGCCTCAGAATCCCGAGCAAAGCCCGCCTTCGCTTGCTTGGGCTGAGCGGACCGCCGGCGCTGGCCGTCCGACCAAGCGCGACCGGCGCTTGATCGACGAACTCAAGGGCAAAACTTAAGGAAAGCCGCTCTCCAAAGCGATGTGACGTTGCGGGGCTTGCTATGGTGTCTGGCATTTGGCACAGACCAGAGCAACCCGCACGAGGAAGATCCGGACCCGCCCAATGACCTACGTCGTCAACGAGAAGTGCATCAAGTGCAAGTACACCGATTGCGTCGAGGTGTGCCCTGTCGATTGCTTCTACGAGGGCGAGAATATGTTGGTCATCCACCCGGACGAGTGCATTGATTGCGGTGTGTGTGAACCGGAATGCCCGGTCGAAGCCATCAAACCCGACACGGAACCCGGTTTGGAGCGCTGGTTGGAGGTCAACCGCGAATACGCAGATAAGTGGCCCAATATTACTTCGAAGAAGCCAGCTTTGGCTGAAGCGGAGCAATACAAGGATGAAGAGGGCAAGTTCGATAAATATTTTTCTTCAGAGCCGGGCAAAGGCGACTGAGATTCAACTGCAACTCTGGAAGCTTTATGGCCAGAGTGTGCAACGCACCAATATGAAGACTTAATCAGTTTCTTTAAGGCCTGGAACACCTACATTCCGGTCGCCGCTTCAATTTTCATGAAATTTGTGTTACAAGTAATCCACGGACAAATTAGAACCGAGCAGGAACATACGACGGACTAACGCAGCACAGCGGCCCTGGCGACATCCTAGGTACGTGTGACTGAAGGTGTGTCCTCCGTGGAGGTATCCGTCTGAATACTGTGACTTATCGTCCGGGAATAGGTAAGCGGGTAGCTATTTCGGATTGGCAGCCCGACATGTGGGGAGCTCCTGGAGCGGCGGCAAAGGTGACGTGCCGACGAGCCGGGTTTACGCGTGACTGCACTGCCTGCGGGTTGACGTAAGGCCCGTGTGCAGAATGACGGATGAGGTCGGCCCAAGCCGGGGTTGGCCTATGTGTAATACGAGAGAGTGAGAAGCCGATGGCTCAGAAGAATAAAGCGCAAGCGAAGGCTCGGACGCCGAAGCCCGCCGCGTCTAAAACTACTTCCCGGCCCACTAGTAAGATCAAGTCCGCTGCCACCAAGGCTGGCGCGAAAAAGACCGTCACCCCCGCAACTCATGCCAAGAAGCCGGCCGCTGTCAAGCCTGCCGTTAACAAGGCTGTCGTTGAGAAGTCACCTGTTGCAAAATCTGTCGTGAAAGGACCCGAGATGAAGAAAGCGGTTGCCGCAACTAGCGCAGGTAAGAAGCCCGCCTTGAAGCCGGTCGCCGCTCCGTCTCAGTCTGCTCCGGCCAAGGCCGCTGCAGCGCCCAAGGCGACCGTCGCGCCTGCTGCCGCCGCGCGTCCTGCGCACACGCCGGTCAGCCCGGCTCGCGCTGCTGCTGCGCTCGCCAAGACCGGCGGTCAGAAGTTGACCGCGCCGGTTCAGCCTGCACAGCCGACGACGACCCCCAAGGATATCGCTCAGAAGACGGCTGCTGCTCAGCAGATCCTCGCCGCGCAGAAGAAGTCTGTGAGCCAGCGCCACGGCTTTAAGACCAACGAGTTTATCGTTTATCCCGCGCATGGCGTCGGCCGTATCGTCGGCATCGAGGAGCAGGAAATCGCGGGCATGTCGCTTGAGCTCTTTGTCATCACTTTCGACAAGGAGAAGCTGACGCTCCGCGTGCCTACCGGCAAGCTCGATAGCGTCGGCATGCGTAAGCTGGCCGACGACGCCGTCGTCAAGAAGGCCATGGAAACGCTGAAGGGCCGCGCCCGCGTCAAGCGCACCATGTGGAGCCGTCGCGCTCAGGAGTACGTCGCGAAGATCAACTCGGGCGACCTGATCTCGATCGCTGAAGTCGTACGCGATCTCTATCGCTCCGAAGCGCAGCCCGAGCAGTCCTATTCCGAGCGTCAGCTCTACGAGGACGCGCTCGATCGCATGGCCCGTGAGATCGCTGCCGTCGAGAAGCTTGACGAGCGCGGCGCAGTTCAGCGCATCACCGATGTGCTCTCGAAGAGCGCGCGTGGCCGCCGTCTTGCCGAAGGTGGCGACGACGCCGACATGAAGGCCGCGTAAACAGCTAGCTCATACGTTCATGGGCAACGGGCCTCCGCTGAACTCAGCGGGGGCCCGTTTGCTTTTCCGTCCCGAGGCTGTCGTCAGCAGAGGGTCGATTTTCTTCGAGCACCTCGATCTCGTCGAGCGAGTTGAGAACCACCATCGGACCGTTACGCCGCTCGATCCATCCGCGTACGCGGATCCGATGTCCTGCGAATGCTGAGACACGTGCCGTGCCGTCTTTGGCGGCCTCGACGAGGCCGCGAGAGAGGCTTGCGGTGAAGTCGCGTTTCCAGTCTGCCCCGAAATTTAAATAGGTCGTTCGCTGCGTATTGGAGACGCTGGACACATGGCCTTCAACGATCGCGAATTGTCCGGAGAGCGTAAGCAGACTCTCGGTATCGTCCGCTTTCAGGACGTGGAAGAACCCTGTCTTCCAAAAGCCGCGGCGATGTGATCTCGCCGCGTCCTCTGCAGCAAGGAGCGTCGCAAGACACGAGGTGTTGCCGGGCAGGGCATAGGCGCGCGCAAAGCCGCCGCTGACCAGCCGTTCCTGGATCCAGACCGGATCACCGGCTTCACGAGCGGCGAAAACCTGTGCCAGGACGCGCCCATAGCGATCCTCACGCCTGCCTTCATAGCGCAGGGTAACAGAACGACTGGCGGTGATATCCTCGAGCGCTTGCGCAGCCTCGCGTGCGTTCGCAGGCGCCAGAGCGCCGATCAAGCGGACTTCCCGGCCGTCTTCGAGAAGAAGTGTTTCGCCGTCCAGAACACGCGCCATCGCGTGGGGCGATCCGCCTTCGGGGGCGCAGGACGCAGGTGCATCCGCAGCGAGAGCACAGCACAACACCCAGAAACCGCAAACAGACGTTGTACGGACCATGGAAAGCCCCCGGTAGCAGCGCGACCATGACACGAGGCCGCCATGTCGACCAGCTCATGAACTACTCGAAGCCTGGAAGGACCACCGCTCCAAGATCGGCTACGCTCGGCATGAAGAAGCCCCCCATAGGATTTCCGAAGCCCAACGCGTCGACAGCCAGCGCATCGCCGAACGCCCATGGACCATCGCCGGCGACCGGCGACGCCCAAGAAACCAGCACCGAGTCGTGCTCTCCGTCCGGCTCGAGCCTGAACGGTTGCGAGAGATCGAGCGCGAGATCGCCAGGCTCAAAACGGCGGATGCTGATTTCTGCAGGCGGCGTTTCCGCTTCGTCAGCATACAGCCGCAACACCGCTTCTCGGGTAGCGGTGTCGTAGCTCGTGACGATGCGCGATGGTGTCCATGGAACGATGATGCGGTCGTCCTTTGACGCGTCCTCGACGGTGAGAGAGGAACCAGCCTCTACGAGGATGAAGCGATCCGCGTGAGGCGACGCGACCACGCGCGGGAGGCCCGAGACCGCGAGCTCAGCGTGGCCGCCATCCCGGCGCCCCACAAGGCGAAGATCGCCGCTCGCTGAACTCCAAACATCGAAGCCAACTTCGGCTTGGGAAAGATCGAGAACATTCCCATCGCCACCGGTCGTCTCGTTCGCGGGAGAAAATTTGAACTTGGGCGGCGTGGACGTGAGGCCAACCCCTCGGCCAATGACGACACGGTCGCCTGTCCCGTTCCACGTGATCTCTTCGATCGAGTACAGGTGGTCCAGCCCTCCTTTGAAACCGGCGATGAAGTCCGGGGTACGGTGGGGAACGCTCTGCGGTGGCGCTTCGATCGTCACCGGGCCCGCTCCCGTATAGTCGACGGCGTCGGTTCCATCCTGGTCGTAGGCCAGGCCGGGTTGGCCGCCGTGGAGAATGTTGAAACCGAGGGACCAGCGCAGCGTGTCGTTTCCGCGACCGCCATAGAGCTTCTCGATCTGGCTGGGCTCGTTGCCGCCAGCGAGAATGTCGTCCCCGTCTCCCGCCACGAGCGTCGTGAACCTCGCGTCCGCTTCGAGGGTGTCGCCGCGCGACGTTCCGAGCAGCGTGGTCGTTCCCGGGGAGAAGCGCAGCCCCGATGGGAGGGCCGCGTCCACGTCGACACCCGCATGATGCAGCAGCGACGCAACCAGGGATGAGGAGTTGATAGTTGGAAGCGCAGATCCCGGAAGCGTCCACGGAATGTAGGGAAACTGTTGCGCGTGGACGTCTGCCGCAAACGACGTCAGTGTGGCCCAGAGGTCGAGAGCCGAAGCATGCTCGGCCACGACGCGCGCTCCACGGCTTCCGCTCGTGCCAATCCGCTCAGCGAGCGCCTCGTTGGCCAAACCGCTGTTGGCATCCGACAGCGTCGTTGCGCCGTCCCAGCCTTCGACCCCGAGCCGGACGTGAGGTCCTTCCACATCGCGAACCCCCTCGATCACGAACCACTCGTCTTGGCGCGGCTTGAGCCGGGAGAACTCGTGCTGAAACACGATCTGGAGATGGTCGAACCCGAGCACGCCGAGGCTCCACATTCGAACCGGCACCCGTTCGACGCTCACAACCGGCATGATGCATCCTCCAAAGTTGATAGGATGAAGTGTAACAATCAAAGGTTGAATGTTTGTTCGGCGCAATTCTGGAGGGAAAAGCGTGCGCACGGGGTTCGAGAAGGCCTACTCGCCCCTTTGCAACATCGGGGAAGCAGTCAATACTGACCAAAAAGGAGCGCGGGGGCGCATCAACGAAGGGGAGAGGACGATGGAGGGAGCTTCACTGAAGAGCCTCGTACTTGGCTTCATTGCCGGAGTACTGGCTCTGCTTACAGCGCACGAGGCCATTAGCTTGTGGCTGTACAATTCGGGGTACGCCACGCGCGTGCCCTGGTCGATGGAACCATCGGCCTTGACCGGCTATCCGCAGCTTCTTACCGACGCGCTTTGGGGCGGGGTCTGGGGCGCGGTTTTCGCTCTCATTCTCGGCAACCCGCCTAAGGGCTCTATGACGGTGCGGGGGACGATTCTCGGTTTGATCGGCCCGGCATTGATCGGCGTTTTGATTGTTCTGCCGCTGATCCGGAACGAGCCGCTGTTCTTCGGCAACGATGTCAATTTGATCTGGCCGGTGCTGCTGGCGGCTGCGGGCTTTGGTGCGGCGACGGCCTGGCTCTACGGATTTCTCACGTCGGGCTGCCGGCTGCCCTGATTTCACGTGAATCCGGACCATGATCGCTTCGGGCCCTATCAGCCCGAAGCGTGAATCATCGGTCCCACTGTGATGATCACGATCGCTTCGGGCCATCAGGCCCGAAGCGACGAATAGCCCTCAGGGCTGGCCGTTGAGTTTGGCGAGGTACGCCGCGCCGCTCATCGTGATCTTGGGATCGATCTCACCGATGGCATTCTTGTCCTTACCCGCGTAGTCGATCCCGGACAGGATCACCCGCATGGCTTCGAGCCGTGCGCGCCGCTGATCGTTGGCGTTGATGACCGTCCAAGGGCTGGTCGCTGTGTGCGTGTAACGGAGCATTTCGACCTCCGCCCGGGTGTAGTCGTCGTACTTCCCGATCGCCGCGAGATCGATTTCCGTCACCTTCCACTTCTTGAACGGATCATGTCTGCGCTCGTGAAAGCGCTTGAGTTGCATCTCCCGGCCGACCGTCAAATAGATCTTGAAGAAGCGGATATTGTCGCGAATGAGCAGCGCCTCGAACTCGGGGGCGTCGCGCAGGAAACGGGCAACTTCGTCTTCGGTGCAAAATCCCATGACGCGTTCGACACCCGCGCGGTTGTACCAGCTCCGATCGAACAGAACCATATCGCCCTTTGTCGGCAAGTGACTGATATAGCGCTGGAAGTACCACTGTCCCCGCTCGGCTTCAGTCGGCTTCGACAGGGCGACCGAACGCGAGTGTCGCGGATTGATCCGCTCGAGAATGCGGGTAATGCACCCGCCCTTGCCTGAGGTGTCGCGCCCCTCGAAGACGACGACGATGCGCTCGCCCTGGGCCTCGGCGTGATCCTGCAACTTAATCAGCTCGAGTTGCAGCTCCTGAAGCTGGTCTTCGTAGATCTTGCGCTTGATCTTGTCGTCATACGGAAACCCTCCGGATTGGAGGGCGCGCTCCTCGAGGTCCGGCGGAAATGTCGGATCGTCGATGTCGAAGGGCGGACTCGGCTTGGCCTTTCCGCCGCTTGCGGCCTTCTCGTCTTTCCCTTTGCCCATGCTGGCCTCGGTCCTCGTCCTGAATTCCCGGCGCACCCTCGATGAACTGTCACACAAGTGTTGTTTATCTGGCTGCCAAACAGAGAGCCGTGAGGGTCCGAGCTTTGGATACCATGAAATGCAAACCGACCGGAACGGTGCGCCGTGAGGGTTGAGACACCGGCTAAGATCGAGGCAATATGGGGTCCCATGACGGATCCCCGGCTGCCGACCCAACCCCTGGCAGCGATCAAATCGCTCGCGACTTCTCTCGTGTCGAAGCTGCAGCCCGTGCGGCTCCGGCTCCGTCGGCATGCGCGCGCGCTTTTCTTTGCTGCAGCCGTCGTTGCGATCCTGGCACTTGCGGGTGGTCTGCCCGGATGGCTGACTGCGGCCGGGTTCATCGCTATGGCAATGATCATCGCCGGTGGGGGCGCTGACGACGAGGACGGAATAGCGGATTTCCGTGATCCGCCCCCGCCCCGCCGCGGGCACTCCTCCGGCGACCGGGACGGCGACAGTTGGCGCCTGCTGCTCGATGCCGTTCCTGATGCGGCCGTCGCGCTGGATCAGAACTTCAGCATTCTGCATTTCAACGCCAGGCTCGAAGAGCTGTTTCCCAAGGTGCGCGTCGGCCAGCAGCTAAGTCAGCTTTCGCGCAACCCCGAGCTCAACGACGCCGTCGAAAAGGCGGTGACATCGAACGAAGCCGTGGTCGTCGATCTGTTCGAGCGCGTGCCCGTTGAGCGGCGCATCTCGGCGACTGTATCCCGGATTGGTGGCCGAGAAGTCCGCCGCGGTATTCCGCTCCTCATCGTGTCGTTTCGCGATCTGACCGAGCAGGACAAGCTTGCGCAGATGCGCGCCGACTTCATCGCCAACGCAAGCCACGAGCTTCGCACGCCGCTCGCGTCTCTGCGCGGGTTCGTCGAAACGCTTCAGGGCCCGGCACGGGACGATCCCGAGGCGCGTGCGCGCTTCCTTACCATCATGTCGAGCCAAGCGACGCGCATGACGCGGCTGATCGACGATCTGCTGTCGCTGAGCCGTGTCGAGATGCGTGTTCATCTTCCGCCGCGCGGCATGCTCGATCTGAACGAAGTGGCGTCCTACGTGGCCCAGGCGCTCGATCCGCTCGCCGCCGGAAACAAGATGAAGATCGTCGTTACGAAAAGCGACACGCCGCTCCGCATCCGCGGTGATCGCGACGAGATTGTGCAGGTCATCCAGAATCTCGTGCACAACGCCATCAAGTATGGACGCGAGGGCGGCCGTGTGGAGATTGCGATCTCGCGGGTGATGGATGGATCGCCCCCTCAACCGCGCGCGCTCGTAGCCGTCGCCGACGATGGACCGGGCATCGCGCCGGAGCACATTCCCCGCCTGACGGAGCGCTTCTATCGCGCCAATGCCGCCGCCAGCCGCGAGAAGGGCGGCACTGGTCTTGGATTGGCGATCGCGAAGCACATCGTCATCCGCCACCGCGGCGAACTCAGGATCTCGAGCGCTGTCGGCAAAGGCTCGACGTTCTCGATCCTGTTCGACGAGCTCGGCGGAGCGCGCAGCTAGTCCGTCCGGTACTTTTTGAGCTCCCGCACGAGCGATGCCAGTCGCTCGGCAACCTCCACTCCGGTGTCCACGGACGCTTTGAGCGTTGCCCGGTTCTGGATCAGCTTGTTGAGCCGGTCCTGGCATTCGCCGAAGCCGAAGAAGATTTCCTCGGGAGCTTCAACCGTGCCGTCTTCCACGGCGCACATCACCTCGAATGCGCTCTGCGAGGCAAGCACCAGCATCGAGGCGACATCGTTGATGGCCTGTTGGTAGATCTTGGCCGCGTCGGGTCCCACGCGCGGTCCGTGCACGCCGAATTTGAGAGGCGTTCCCCCCTGCGCGCCCTCACCTGCGAATAGCTTTGGGTTGCGCTGAAACCGCCGGAAGATCTCGCAGAGGTGCAGGCAGCAGGTCTCCAGTTCCCGCAGTGCCGTCACGGCCTTCCGCTTTGGCCGCATCCGATCGGTGGCGCGCTCGCGCGCGGCCCAATTGATGGTGGCGATGGAAGATATGGTTCCGAGCGCCGCAATGGCCGGCAGAACGGCAGCGAAGGGATCGGGAGCGATCCTTGAATCGCCATCGTCGGGCGCCGAAGGTCCGGAATCTTTAGCCAAAGGTTGACTGCTCACTGTTGTGCAGACCGGCGCCGCAGCCGAAAAAGGCGACAACATTTACGCTGAGGTCGCCCATGACACGTGGAGACTTGCGGCCCCGGCTCGCTTTCATCACACCACTCTGTCGAGAAGGCGGCAGCCGTCCCGGGATAGGTGAAAAAACGGCCAAAAAAGCCTAATACACGCGCGCCTTCGGCTCGATGTACTTGATTTCGTTGGTCAACGTATGCGTGTGCACAGGCCGGAAATCGATCTTCACCGATTGCGTCGCATAGTCGGCAAATGCCAACGTGTGCTTCATCCAGTTGGCATCGTCGCGGTTCGGATAGTCCTCACGGGCGTGCGCGCCGCGGCTCTCCTTACGGTTCTCGGCACCGACGACCGTCACCGCTGCCTGCGCGATCAGGTTGTCGTATTCGAGCGTCTCGATCAGATCCGAATTCCAGATCAGGGAGCGGTCGGTCACGCCAATGTCGCGCGTCTGCTTCCAGATCTCGGTGATCTTCTCGACGCCCTCCTTGAGCACTGGCCCGTCACGGAACACGGCGCAGTTGGCTTGCATGACCTTCTGCATCTTGAGGCGCAGCGCCGCCGTCGGCTCTTTGCCCTTCGCATAGCGATAGCGGTCGAGGCGCGCGAGCGCAGCGTCCGTTGCTCCCTTGTGGAAGTCGGGTTGCGACGCGCCGGTCTCGATCGTCGACTCGCACCGCAAGGCCGCTGCCCGTCCGAACACGACGAGATCGATGAGCGAATTCGAGCCGAGACGGTTCGCGCCATGCACCGAGACGCAGGCCGCTTCGCCGATGGCCATGAGGCCCGGAACGATGTGATCCGGATTACCGCCCTTCAGCGTCAGCACCTCGCCGTGATAGTTCGTCGGGATGCCGCCCATGTTGTAGTGCACCGTCGGCAGAACGGGGATCGGCTGGCGTGTGAGATCCACGCCCGCGAATACCTTCGCGCTCTCCGTGATGCCGGGCAGGCGCTCGTGAAGGATTTTCGGATCTAGATGGTCGAGGTGCAGATAGATGTGATCGTTGTCGCCGCCGACGCCGCGGCCTTCGCGGATCTCGATCGTCATCGAGCGCGAAACGACGTCGCGTGAGGCAAGATCCTTGGCGTGGGGGGCATAGCGCTCCATGAAGCGCTCGCCCTGCGCGTTCGTGAGATAGCCGCCTTCGCCGCGCGCGCCCTCTGTAATGAGAACGCCCGCGCCGTAGATGCCGGTTGGATGGAACTGCACGAATTCCATGTCCTGCAGCGGCAGGCCCGCGCGCAGCACCATCGCGTTGCCGTCGCCGGTGCAGGTGTGTGCCGATGTGCACGAGAAATACGCGCGCCCATAGCCGCCCGTCGCGAGAATGGTGCGCTTGGCGCGGAAGCGGTGGATCGTACCGTCTTCCATTGAGAGCGCGATCACGCCGCGACAGACGCCCTCGTCGTCCATCAGGAGATCGAGCGCGAAGTACTCGATGAAGAACTCGGCCGAGTGACGAAGCGACTGGCCGTAGAGTGTATGCAGCATGGCGTGGCCGGTGCGGTCGGCCGCCGCGCACGTGCGCTGGGCGGGCGGTCCCGAGCCGAACTCGGTCGTCATGCCGCCGAACGGACGCTGATAGATCTTGCCGTCTTCCGTGCGCGAGAACGGAACGCCGTAGTGCTCGAGCTCGTAAACGGCATCCGGCGCGTGGCGGCAGAGATACTCGATGGCATCCTGGTCGCCGAGCCAATCCGACCCTTTGACGGTGTCGTACATGTGCCAGCGCCAGTTGTCCGGACCCATGTTGCCGAGCGAAGCGGCAACGCCACCTTGTGCGGCGACCGTATGCGAGCGGGTCGGGAAAACCTTCGTGATGCAGGCCGTCTTGAGGCCGGCTTCCGCGGCGCCGAGCGTCGCGCGCAATCCGGCGCCGCCAGCACCGACAACGATCACGTCATAGGTGTGGTCTTGTGTGGGATAGGCCTTCCCGTTGATGGCGGGAGCGCTCACCGAAGCGGGATCTTTGCCGTTGGTCTTGGCGGCCATGGGTACGCTTAGCCTCCGAAGGAGAGCTTGAGGATGGAAAGGGTGCTCGCTCCAGCGACCGCGATCGCAAAGAACGTATTGAGCAGCAGCAGCGCGATCTTGGCGGCTTCGCCGTGCACATAGTCCTCGATGATGACCTGCATCCCGAGGCGCATATGAATGGCCGCCGACACGACGAACAGCAACAGCGGCAGTGCATAGAGCGGGTTCGCCAACGTTGCCTTGACTTGCCCGTGGTCGGCACCGACCAGACTGAGGACCAAACAGATCGCGAAGATCGAGAGTAGGAGATTGGCCGCTGCGGTCACGCGCTGGAGCCAGAAATGGTCCGCGCCTTCTTTGGCCGATCCGAGATAGCGGACGTTCTTGAGAGGGGTACGCATGCTCATGGCGCGGCGCCTCCAGTGCAGAGGAGCACATAGCCCCAAATCAAGACCGTCGCGGTGGCGGAAAAGGCCAGCGTCCCCCAGGACAGGAGATCGACCGTTTCGAGCGCATAGCCGTGTCCGGTATCCCAGATGAAATGGCGGACACCGCCTGCCAGGTGATGTAGCAATGCCCAGGTGTAACCGATCAGGACGATCTGACCCGGCCACCAGGCAAGCCAGCTCGTCACGGTATTGTAGGCATCCGCGCCGCTCGCCGCGGCAACCAGAACGCAAGCGACCAGGATCGTGCCGACGTAGAGCGCCCCTCCGGTGATGCGATGCACAATCGACATCAGCATGTTGATCGGCATTTTGTAGATCTGCAGGTGCGGCGAGAGCGGACGTGCCGCTTGCGAGCCTCGCTTCGCGTTGGCATCAGCCATTGGTATTCGTCCCTTTGGATGCACGGGCTGCGGCGGCCTTGAGACCGTGTCGGCCTTTTAGCTCGCACCGGCAAACCGGGCAATTCGCCAAATTGTTACGTTGCTGCCGCGGACGGCAGCGGTAAAAATACGATTCACCAACTCAGGTTAGAGAGCCGACGATTGCCTTCCCGAGGCCCTGCCCGCTTTCGTAGGCATGCTCGGCCAAACGCCCGAGACACCAGTCCCCGGCGGTGCCGAGCCTGTGGTGGGTCGAGTAAATGAAGCTTTCGCCGAGCGACTGCTCGACGAGGCCATGCCGCCAGAGGTGCGCGGTCATGAGCTGCGGCGTGACGGGTGGCAAGCCGAGCTGCCGGGTCACCTCGCCCCAGATCTCTTCGGCTACGGCTTCGGGTTCGGCATCCTCGGTTTCGCGACTCCAGTTGGGAGACGCATGGATGACGATGGTCTCGCCGCCGCCCGTGGCGCTGCGGCCAGGCTTCGAGCTGTTGCGCGCGATCCAGCGCAGCACCTCGGACATATCGGAATAAACGTCCTGATCCGGCAGCGTGCGCTCGGCGAGCCGCACCATCACGGCCCAGGTCGGCAGCATCCGAACGCGCGACAGGGCTTCCACCATGCCTTCCACCCGGCCAAGGAGCAGGCGCGCCGCTGGCGCCGGGATGGCCACTGCCACGGCCGCGAAGGGTCCCACGCTCGTCTGGTCCTCGAACCACACCATCCACCCCTTGTCGGTCCGTGACAACGTGTGAACCTTCTTTCCGGTGTGAACGCGAATGCTCTCGGCGAGGGGGCGCACGATGGACGACATGCCCGGCGTGCCCACATACCATGTGTGAAGCTGGACGCCTTTGGTGTCGCCCGATGTCGTCTTGGGATCCCAGCGGGCCGCATAGCCGGCCGACACGAGCTCGTTGATGTAGGCGCGAAACTTGTCCGAACGGGCCGTGAGGTACTGCGCGCCGGAATCGAACGCCACGAGCCCGTTACGAGCTGTCGCCACGCGACCGCCAATCACGCGCTCTTGCTCGAACACTTCCACGAAGCAGCCCGCACGTCTGAGGTAGGACGAGCAAGACAACCCGGCCAAACCGGCGCCGATGACGGCCACCTTATGCGTCAAGAGTTAGCTGGCGAGACAGTCGCCCCTCCCGGAAAACAGCAGGTCTCATTCTTGTGGGTCAGGCGCGTGCGCAGTCCGCTGGAAAGTCTCGCGTGAAAACGATCTCGAAGACAAGCGATGAATCGCGAATGATTGGCAACTACCGAAAACGATAGTTGCCTCAAGCACGAAGAACATTGCGCGAGAACGTCCGCTTAGCGCGGCAGCACAACCCAGATGTCGAGATCGAGGATCACGCCCTCCGCGTATTCGCCGCTGTCCTTCTTGAAGGGGAAGCTGCTCGCATCCTGGTTCTTGACCGCGACCAGGCGGGTCCGCAGCGCGCCGACGTCGGTCCGGCCGGGAAGCTCCGCCTTTTCCAGCACTTCCGACCAGGAATAGACGGTATCACCCGCAAACAGCGGAGCCACGTGGCGGCCACCGTTGATCGCCGCGATGTGGAAGGCGTTGTTCATGCCGTTGAACGAGAGCGCGCGCGCCAGCGAGATCGTCACACCGCCGTAGACGATGCGCTTGCCAAAGCGGCCCTTGGCTTCCGTGTGCTGGTTGAAGTGCACCTTGGCCGTATTCTGGTAGAGGCGCGTCGCCATCTGGTGCTCGGCTTCTTCGAGCGTCATGCCGTCGACGTGGTCGATGCGCTCGCCGACTTCGTAGTCGCCCCAGCGATAGGGAGCCCCAGCCTCGGCGAAGTTATAGGCGGCGATGTCGAGCGGCGGCACTGCGCCGCCGATGTCCTTGGGATCGACGCGGTCGGGAAGCTGAGGCACCACGGCGTCCGGCGCCGGAGAAGCCTTGTCGCGTTTCCGCACCATCACCCAGCGGGTGTACTCGAGCACCACCTCGCCCTTCTGATTGCGCCCCGTCGAGCGGACGTAGACGGTGCCCGTCTCCCGGTTGGAATTTTCTTTGAGTCCAATGACTTCCGAGACGGTTGAGAGCGTATCGCCCGGATAGGCCGGCTTCAGAAAGCGGCCGCCAGCGTAGCCGAGGTTGGCGATGGCGTTCAGCGAGACATCGGGAACGGTCTTTCCGAACACCACGTGGAATAGCAGGAGATCGTCCACCGGTGACCGGGGATAGCCGATGGCGCGGGCAAACTGGTCCGAGGACTGAACGGCGAAACGGGGACCATAAAGGCTGGTGTAGAGCGCCACGTCACCTTCCGTCAGCGTGCGCGGCGTAGCGTGGTTCAGAATCTGCCCAACGCTGTAATCTTCAAAGAAGTTGCCCGGATTGGTCTTGGTCATCGCGCTCGCTCGGTCGAAATGGGTCGTAGGGGGGTCGTATGCCACTTTTGGCGGCTCTGTGCGAGTGCGCCATATTGCTCGCTTGCCGCACCCTTTGCGCCATTCGCAGCAGCGATACTGCGGACGATTGGGAGGGGGAGGACAAGCTTCTGCGGCGCGTGCCAACCCAGACGAGCAATGCAGCGCTGCTAAATGCCACCCCGAGCATCGAGACGCCAATCCAGCCGGCATGGGCATAGGCCATCGTGGATGCAGTTGCACCCATGGCACTGCCGATCGAATAGAACACCATGTAGCCGCCGACGAGACGGCTGCGCGCCTCGGGGTGGCGCGCGAAGATGATGCTTTGATTGGTGACGTGGATCGCCTGCACCGCAAGGTCGAGCAGCACGACGCCGATGACGAGTGCGGCGATCGACACCGGCAACAGCGCGATCAGCCCCCACGATGCAATGAGGAGCACGAGCGAGAGGCCGGTTGTCCATTGGCCAAGGCCGCGATCCGCCAGTCTGCCCGCGCGGCTTGCCGCCGCCGCACCTGCAAGGCCGACGAGGCCGAAAAGGCCGATCTCGCTATGGGAGAAAGAGAACGGAGGAGCGCTCAGCGGTAGCACCAGCGCAGTCCAGAACGTGCTGAATGCCGCGAACAGAAACAACGCCAGGACGCCACGGATGAGGAGCAAGGGCTCCCGTAGGAACAAAACTGGAATAGAGCGGAGCGTGGCGAAGTAGCCGTCGGTTTGTTCCGGCGACCGGCTCCTTGGCAGGATACGGATGAGGAGACAGGTCATGGCGAGCGTGAGGCCAGCCGAAACGAGATAGACGGCACGCCAGCCCCCGAGATCGGCCAGAACTCCGGCAACGAAACGGGCTGCGAGGATGCCGATCACGATCCCGCTGGTCACCAGTCCGACAGCCCTGCCGCGCTCGGATGATGCGGCCAGCGTCGCGGCAAAGGCGACGAGCACCTGTGCCACGACCGCCAGGAGGCCGATCGCGGCCATGCCGGCAAACAGGACACCCTCCGTCCTGGCTGTCGCGACTGCAACGAGAGCGAACGCCGATAAGAGGCCTTGGGCAACAACGAGTCGGCGCCGGTCGAGAAGATCGCCGAGCGGCACGATGAAGAAGAGTCCGAGCGCGTATCCGATCTGCGTGAGGGTTACGACAAGCCCGATCGCTGCCGGGGCAATCCCGAAATCACCTGCGATCGCGTCGAGTAGCGGCTGGGCGTAGTAGACGTTCGCAACGCTGAGACCAGCCGCGGCTGCGAAAATCAATGCCGTGGACCTCGACAACCCGTTGGCCGATATGTGCTTTTCTTCGTTCGCCCCGCCACGGTGCATGGACCGTCCCTCGCCTGAGTGTTCCAGTCCTATGACGAGACCACTTGTGGGGCGGCAAATCTAGTTCTATTTTAGAACCGGATCTGGATGCGAGCAAAGGTTCGGGACACATGGTCAAGCGGGTCAGCCTGGCGGGAGCGGGATGTCCTGTGGCACGGGCGCTTGATGTGATTGGCGACTGGTGGTCACTGCTGATTATCCGGGATGCCTTCGACGGCATACGGCGTTTCAACGAATTCCAGACCGGGCTCGGCATTGCCAAGGGCATGCTGGCGAACCGTCTGCGTGACCTCACGGAGCGCGGAATTCTGGAGACCGTGCCGGCTTCCGACGGCAGCGCCTATCGGGAGTACATCCTGACCGAAAAAGGGCGCGGCCTTTTCCTCGTCCTCGTCGCCTTACGCCAATGGGGCGAAGACCAGCTGTGCGGACCCGACGAAGAGCATTCCGTGCTGGTCGATACTACGAACGGTGATCCGGTGGGGCGTCTCGAATTGCGTGCATCCGATGGACGAGCGCTCACCTGGAGTGAGACTTATGTGCGAAAGTTGGGAGAAGGGCCGGGGCTGAAGAGATAGACCTTCGCCACCGGAACGCAGCCGCACGCTGATCCCGACCAAGCCCTAGAACCACTCCTCGATTTCCTTAACCGAGTTGGCGATCGCAACCGTCCGTTTGGCCTGCACCAGGTGCAGCCGCTCAACCATCTTGCCCTCGACTGTAATGACGCCCTTGGAGGCGTTCTCCGGCTCCTCGAACGCGCGGATGATCTTTTTCGACCACAGGATTTCTTCGTCCGTGGGCGCGAAGATCTCGTTGCACGGCGTCACTTGCGAGGGATGGATCAACGTCTTCCCGTCCATGCCGAGTGTACGCCCATGCTCGCACTCTGTGCGGAAACCCGTCTCGTCCTTGAAGTCGTTGTAGACGCCGTCGATGATGTCGAGGCCGTACCCGCGAGCTGCCACCACGGTCAGCGCCAGCCACGGCACCACCGCGAACCGGTCGTGCAAGGCGCGCGCCCGGCTTTCTTTCAAGAGATCGTTCGTGCCCATGACGAGGCAAACGAGCCGGTTTTCGGGGTCGGCACCCACGGCCGCGATCTGCGCCGCGTGCAGGATTGAGAGCGGCGTCTCCATCATCGCCCAGAGCTTCGTCTTCTCGGGCGCGTTGACAGACTTCAGGATTTTTGCCGCGCTGATGATGTCGCCCGGATGCTGCACCTTCGGAATGAGAATGGCATCCGGCGCGGCGGAGGCCGCAGCCAGGATGTCGGCCGTACCCCAGGCCGTTTCGAGCGCATTGGGGCGGATGACGATCTCGCGCCGCCCGTAGCCGCCCTCCTTCACCGCCGCGACAACCTTTTTGCGCGCTTCAACCTTTGCGTCGGGTGCGACCGAGTCCTCGAGGTCCAGGATCAGCGCATCAGCGGGCAAGGATCGCGATTTTTCGAGCGCGCGGTCGTTCGCGCCGGGCATATAGAGGACGCTGCGTCGGGGACGAATGAGAGTCATCGGGTTCGTCTCGTTTTTTTTGGGAGGCGCGTACGGTGCAGTGCAAAAATACTGCAAAGCGCAGCGTGGACCAACGCGACTATATGCTCAGCCCACCGGATTTATGGCGCTGAGAGCGAAGGATCAAAATGGCGACCATTCTTGCAGTCTCCTCGTTTGTGGCCCGCGGCACCGTAGGACTGCGTGCCATCATGCCCGCGTTGGATCGCATGGGCCACGAGGTCATCGCGTTCCCAACCACGCTCCTTTCAAACCACCTCGGGCATCCCCGCGCGGACGGGGCGGCAGTTCCTCCGGAAACGCTCGTCGCCATGTTTGAGGCGTTCGATGCGAACGGGTGGCTGGCGAAGGTCGACGGCATTCAGACGGGATACCTGCCGAGCCCTGATCACGTCCGCCTTGTCGAGACGATGATCGAGCGCGTACGCGCCGTCAGGCCCGATGCGTTGATCGTCTGCGATCCTGTGCTCGGCGATCATCCCGGCGGACTCTACGTGCCGAAAAGCGTCGCACACGCCGTCCACGACCGTTTGCTCCCGCGTGCGACCCACGTGAAACCCAATCCCTTTGAGCTCGCGTTTCTTTCGGATCGCACGATTGAAACGCTGGCTGATGTCATCGAGGCGGCGCGTGCGCTGCCGCCTGCGATCGTACTCGCAAGCTCCGTTCATGATGGACCCGAGCGGCTCGCGAACGTGATCGTCACCGAAACACGCGCCGGGCTTTGCAGCGTGCCGCGAGTACGTGATGTTCCGCTTGGCACCGGAGATCTTCTGACGGCACTCTTCACGGCACGTGCGCTCGAAGGAAAGGATCCGCTTGCAAGTGCGGCTTTTGCTGCCGCTGGCGTTGCTGCAGCGATTGCAGCCAGCAGCGGTCACGATGAGCTGCAGTTGGCGAGCCCGATCGAGTGGCACCGTGCTGCCCCATTGAGCATGGTCGACCTCGCGGCCGAATAGAGTTGACCCGCGATAGGGCATCCCGCAAAAGATGGAAAATCAACGCATTAGGAAAGAGTTGTGATGGTTGGCAAGCTGCGCGGCGCGCTCAAGTTCGTTCATCATGAAGCGTCCGGCGGCGTCATGCTGCTCATGGCAGCAATGCTGGCTCTCCTGTTAGCCAACTCGCCGCTCGCGGCCCTCTATGGCGCACTCCTCGATACGCACCTCTCGGTCAAGATCGGCGAATGGGGCATTGACAAGAACCTGCTCCATTGGATCAACGACGGCCTGATGGCCATTTTCTTTTTTCACGTGGGTCTCGAGATCAAACGTGAGTTGGTCGAAGGCGAGCTTTCGACCGTGAAGCAGGCCGCGCTGCCTGCGCTCGGCGCCCTGGGTGGCATGATTGTCCCGGCGCTCATCTACATAGGGATCAACCGCAATGACCCGCACGCTATTGCCGGTTGGGCGATTCCGACCGCAACCGACATTGCATTCGCGGTCGGCGTTCTGGCGCTCGTCGGCTCGCGCATTCCGCCAGCGTTGAAGATCTATCTTCTCGCGCTCGCCATTATCGACGATCTCGGCGCGATTTTGATCATTGCGTTCTTCTACACCTACAATTTGTCGATGATGGCGTTGCTGCTCGCCGGTCTCGGCGTTGTCGGCTTGGTCGTCCTCAATCGCCGTGGTGTGACCAGCACGGCCGCCTATGTGCTGATGGGCTTTTTTGTCTGGCTTTGCGTGCTGAAGTCCGGTGTGCACGCCACGCTGGCTGGTGTCATTACTGCGTTCGCCATTCCCCTGACCCCAATCGTAAACGGCGACAGGCACAAAACCTCGGAATCGCTCGCCTCGCGGCTCCAGGAGAACCTGCATCCATGGGTGAACTTCGGCGTGCTGCCGGCGTTCGCGTTTGCCAACGCGGGCGTCTCTCTGGCGGGTTTGACACTGGCGAAGTTGGTAAGCCCCATCCCGCTCGGAATCGCGCTCGGCCTATTGGTTGGCAAGGCCATCGGTGTCTTCGGCTTCTCGTCTCTGGCGATCGCATTTGGGGCAGGATCACGGCCCGAAGGTGCGTCGTGGACTCAGCTCTTCGGGGTGTCCGTATTGGCGGGCATCGGTTTCACCATGAGCTTGTTCATCGGCATGCTCGCGTTCCCGGAGCCGCAATACGCCGCCGACATTCGGATCGGTGTCCTCTCCGGCTCGATTTGCGCGGCCCTGATCGGATATCTGATCCTCACACGCGCCAAGCCAGCTCTCGCGCCACCGTCCTCAGCCAAGCGTTGAACGGTGCCAAAAAATATGGCCGGGACGAGCCCGGCCATAACCGCATCATGGTTGTGCGCTGGAGCTGATGTCGTCAGCGGCCGGTCGCTTCGGCACGCGCGCGCAGGCTGCTCCGCGCCTTGTACTTCTCGGTAAGCCCATCCCACTCGATGTCGAGCGAGCCGCCGGTCGTCTTGTGTTGGCGGTCCCAGTTCGTCAGCAGGTCGATGCAGGCATGATCGATGTAGTCGAGATCGCCGATATGGACGTGCACATGCGTGTTGGGCTTGAGCCGTTCCAGCTCGCTTGCGAGTATCGGCAAACGGATCAGCGTCGCCGCGCCTTTAAGATGGAGATCAACGCGGTCGCCTGACTCCTCCTTGCGGATCTCGAGGTGCGAGAACGCATAGAGCAGCTTGATGAGCGATAGCACAAGGCCGACGACCACGCCTGCGAGCAGGTTGGTGGCGACGATTGTCGCGATGGTAATGAAATAGATCGCAACCTCGCTCGTGCCGTACTTCCGCAAGGTCGGCACGATCTTCGGATACGCAAGCTTGTAGCCGGTATAGACGAGCACCGCCGCGAGTGCGGAGACTGGAATATAAGTCAGTGTGAACGGCAGTACGCTCGCGAATAGGAGCAGCCAGATGCCGTGCAAGATCGCAGAGGCACGCGTCACAGCTCCGGCATCGACGTTGGCGCCCGAGCGCACGATGACGCCGGTCATCGGCAGCACGCCGAGCAGGCCGCAAAGCGTATTGCCGACGCCCTGCGCCGTGAGTTCCTTGTCGTACTTCGTGCGTGGGCCGCTGTGCATCTGATCGACAGCCGTTGCACAGAGCAGTGTTTCCGCGCTGGCGATGAAGGCGATTGAGATGGCGCCGATGAGGATCGGTGTTTCGAAGATGCGCATCAGATTTTCTGGCGTCGGGAATACGACCGTCGACCAGATGTTGTCCGGCACTTGGACGTAGTGAATGTCCGTGAGGCGGAGAACGCTTGCGGCAATCATAGCCACGATCACACCGACCAGCGGCGCGGGCATCATGCGCCAAGACTTGGGGGCGAACGACCAGCCCGCAATGGCGAGGATCGTGAGAAGGCCGATGGCGCCCGCCTTGAGCGTGTGGTCACCCGCTTGGAAGGCGGCCAGCAGCGCACCGGGAATGCCGATGAGGTTCTGGATGCCGGTGCCGATCGGCTTGCCGTCGAGCATGACGTGGAACTGTGCGACGAGGATCAAGACGCCGATACCCGCAAGCATGCCGTGAATGACGGCCGGTGAAACGGCGCGGAACCATTGGCCGAGCTTGAACGTGCCGGCGGCGAACTGGAGAAGGCCGGCGAACAGGACGACCACGCCGAGCATCTCGGCACCGTTGGACTGAACGAACTGAAGAACGAGAACGCTGAGGCCCGCCGCGGGGCCGCTTACCTGAAGGGGGGAACCGGCAAGCGAACCGACGATGATGCCGCCGATGATGCCGGTAATGATGCCGGCCGTCGGCGGCATGCCCGAGGCGATCGAGATGCCCATGCAGAGGGGCAGCGCGACGAGGAAGACGACGACTGAGGCAAGGAGGTCCTTGCTGAGGGTCGAGGTCGACGAAGACTGTGACGTCATGAATAATCGCGCCGGGCCTTCTTTGTTGTTGTCCAGCGCGCCCCTTATTTGCTGCGAAGCAGCGTTCCCCAAACGCCGCGGACGATAGCGGCTGGATGTCACACCCGCAACCGGAAGTGAGACGCCTTACGGCGAAGGGTCACAAGCTAGGGGTGCTGGGGCTGTGCACAGCTTGCAGGTGGGGTGCGACGATTGCAGGCTCGCACTCGGCGGTGCTTGAGGTAAAAACCTTAGTAACACGCCACGGATCCCGCCGCGTGTACCTGGAAATTCCTGACTTTTCCTTTGGGCCATAGAGCATGTCGAGCTTCCCCGAAACCCTGACCGACCGCTTCCGCCGCTTCAAGCATCGCCACTTCGTTCCCAATGCCGATCAGTACGAAGAGCTGGCACGATACGGCCAAAGCCCGGAAGTGATGGTTATCTCGTGCTGTGACAGCCGCGTAGACCCGGAAACCATCTTCACCGCCATGCCCGGTGAGATGTTTGTGGTCCGCAACGTCGCGAACCTCGTTCCACCCTATGAGACGGGCGGCAAATACCACGGCGTTTCGACCGCGATTGAATTCGCGGTCATGAATCTCCGGGTTAAGCACTTGATCATCATGGGCCATTCCGGCTGCGGCGGCGTCAAGGCGGCACTCGACCAAAGCGCTGCAATCCAGACCGAGGCCATGTTCATCTCGCGCTGGATGTCGATGCTCGACGAAGCGCGTCTTCGCGTCCTGGCATCGCACCAGATGTCCCCGACCGCCGAAAAGCTGAAGGCGCTCGAACTGGAAGGCATCAAGAACTCGATCGCCAATCTGCGAACATTCCCGTTCGTGAAGAAGGAAGAGGATAAGGGTCGTCTTTCCCTTCACGGCGCCTACTTCGATATCGCGACTGGCGAGCTGAGTGTCCTCAACCACTCGCGCGGTGAGTTCTTCGCGCTGTAGCAAATTTTGGGCAGCGGCCGGAATGTATGCTTCGTTACCGACAGCATCCGGCCGTCGCCCCTAACGTGCTCGCATCGGCGAAGTAGATGTCAGGCAATGCCGACTGAGAGACGCCTTCAATTGGGCTCCCGCCTGTCTCGCGACATGGAAGAGGCAGAGACCCATGGTGTACGCTCCCCGTTCCTTCTTCGAAAACGAAGACTTGATTCAACTCCGGCAGGTATTCGTCGAGTCCTGCGATCGGCTTGAGATCGGTTGGACTGTCGACCGGGCTCCGGTCAGGGAGCGCATTGCAAACCTGATCATGCTGATGGCACGCGGGGAAAGCGATCCGGAAATAATTCAGCGCCGCGTGATGCTGTACCTGCAGAATTGATAAGCGATATCACGGCCTTGCGGTGCGCGCCTTTTCGATCTCGGGCAGCAGCTTGCTCTCCAGGCTGCTTTGGGAGATGGGCCCCACGTGCTTATAGGCGATCTCGCCACGGCCGTTGATGACGAACGTCTCGGGCATTCCATAGACACCCCATTCGATGGCGCTGCGCCCGGTTTGATCAGTGCCGATGGCCGTGAAGGGGTTGCCGAAGCGGCCGATGAAGCGTCGGCCGGCCTCCGCCTGGTCCTTGTAGTTGACGCCGTAGATATCGACGCCCGAGCGCTCCCGGAGCGTGATGAGGAGAGGATGCTCCTCGATGCACGGCCCGCACCAGGAGGCCCAGAAGTTCACAACCGAAACCTTGCCCTTCGCGAGGTCGGCGGCATGGAAGCCGGGAACCGGCTGCCCATTGTCTGTGAGGCCTTCGAGCGGCGGGAAGTTGGTCTGCGGGACCGGGCGGCCGATGAGCGCCGAGGGTAGCTTGCTGGGATCGCCGGTCAGTCCGAATGCGAACAATCCCGCGAGTGCGATGAAGATCAGCAGCGGAGCCATCACCCAGCCGCGGCCACGGCGGCGGACGTTTGCGTCAGTGGTCATGGCAGTTCAAGCTCCGCCTTCTTTCGCGGATCGGCGCCTGAGGCCGCGCCGGTCGGCCTCGGCAAGGGCGCTGGCCTGTCGCCATCCGTCGAAGAGGATCCATCCGATCAGGAGCCCGACGATGACGACGAATGCGCCGTAGGATCCCCAGATGAAGGCTGCGTGTGGTCCGAGATCCATGGCGTCTACTCCGCGCGGACTGAGAACAACTGATCGCCGTGCTCGACCTGCGCGAGCCGCATCGCCTTGACGCGTCGCCTCAGGATCTCGTTCTGCATGCCCTTGAGATGTAGCGCGATGAACAGCAGCGTGAAGCCGACAGCAGAGAGAAGGAGCGGCGTGCGCATACTCGGGTCCACGGTAGAAGTGAAGCCGGTGGAGGGCTGATGCAACGTGTTCCACCAATCGACCGAGAACTTGATCACCGGAAGGATCGCAACGCCAACGAGAGCAAGAACGGCCGTAAGCTTGCCGGCCAGTGCCTCGTCCTCGAGCGAAGATCGAAGCGCGATCAGGCCGAGGTAGAGGAAGAACAGGATCAACACCGAGGTCAGCCGGGCGTCCCACACCCAATAGG
The DNA here is from genome assembly GCF_036262015.1 of Hyphomicrobium sp. Taxonomy (GTDB): domain Bacteria; phylum Pseudomonadota; class Alphaproteobacteria; order Rhizobiales; family Hyphomicrobiaceae; genus Hyphomicrobium_C. The sequence goes on from NZ_DATAJR010000006.1 coordinate 37,607, forward strand.
TGCCCCACATGGGCTTACCCCACAGCGAGCCCGTGATCAGCGCGCAGAGCGTAAAGGCGGCACCGATTGGCGCTGCCGCCTTGGCCGATACGTCGGCGAGGGGATGACGGAACACGAGAAGGCCGAAGCTCGAAACCGCGACGATCGAATAGCCCATCATGGCCAACCAGGCCGACGGCACGTGGATGTACATGATCTTCACCGTTTCGCCCTGCTGATAGTCGGGCGGTGAGACGAAGAACACGAGGTACATGGCGTACCCGATGAAAAGAACGGCCCCTCCGGCGACCCAAGGCAGGATCGTGCGAGAGATCTCCATAAAGCGGGTCGGGTTGGCGAGGCGCTGGGTCAGAGTTTGCATGGGCTTCATGTAAAGCGCTTCCGGAAGACAGGGAACCGGTTTTCCCGGAGAAGGCAGGTTAAACAACGTTAAGGCGGCCGGTCTAAGGCCGCAATTTGCGGCTCCGCCGCACTCCTACGACATTTGAAGGCGCAACGCCGCAGCCGAGGCAATCGGTGCTGCCGCGAGCGACGCAACCGATATGGCGAGCAGGATGAGGAGTGAGGCGCCGAACCCGTCCTGGCCGACACTCGCGAAGCCTATGGCCGAAATACCGAAAATCAGGGTCGGAATGTAGAGCGGCAGCACCAGCAAGGCGAGCAGCAGCCCCCCGCGACGAGCCTTGAGCGTCAAGGCCGCGCCGATACTGCCGAGAAAGCTGATCGCCGGCGTGCCCGCCAGCATGGTTGCCACCAGTGCGGGCGTCAGCGCGATATCAAGATTGAGCATGAGCCCGAGCACGGGGGCCATCAGGGCAAGGGGGATGCCGGTCGAAATCCAATGTGCCAGCGCTTTGGCCGTCACGGCGAGTTCCAGAGGAAGAGGTGCGGTCGCCATCACTTCGAGTGATCCGTCCTCGTGATCGGCTTCGAACAACCGCGGGAGAGACAGCAACGCCGCGAGCAGCAGCGCAATCCACAGCACGCCCGGCGCAATGCGCGACAAAAGTTTGAGATCGGGGCCGAGCCCAAGCGGCAGCAGTGCGACGACGACCACATAGAAGCCAAGCGCCGTCCCGAGCGCCGAGCCCTCACGCACGGCGAGGAGGAGATCGCGTTTGAGAAGGGCTAGAAAGGCACTCATGGCTGCTGTCCCTCGACCGGAGGAAGGCCCGCTGATTGGGTTGTCGAGGTTCCGGGAGATGGCCCGAGCCGGAGATAGACGGGCCGCTCGAGGCCGAGGGGCAGATGTGTCGCGGCGATCACGAGACCGTCGCGCGCAAGGTGCTGTTGGATAAGGCGAGCAAGCAGCTCGGTGGAAGCAGCGTCCAGCGAAACGGTCGGCTCGTCGAGGAGCCAGATCGGGCGTGTCGCGATGCTGAGGCGCGCGAGTCCAAGCCGCCGTTTCTGCCCCGCTGACAGAAGGCCGGCCGGAAAATCGGCGAGGGCGGCGAGGCCAAAGTCACCGAGCGCCGCATCGACGCGATCCGCGAGTGTCGCCCTGTCTCCTCCGAGATATTCGCCCCAGAAGGCAAGGTTCTGCTCGGCGGTCAGGTTGGCTTTGATGCCCGTCAGGTGGCCGACATAGTGGCACACCTCCGCGACATCCCGATTTGCCGAGTCGCCTTTGAGCGAAATGGTCCCGGAAACGGGCGCAATGAAACCGGCGAGCGTACGGATCAGCGTCGTCTTCCCCGCTCCGTTTGGCCCGACGAGCAGCAACGCTTCACCGGCCTGCGCCGTGAAGGACAGGTTCGAGATGACGGTGCGCGTTCCGCGCTCGACAGTCAGATTATCGGCTTGAAGATGGATCACGCGACAGACCGGAGTTCCGCTCGAAGCGCGTTCGTCTGCGAGGGGTTTGCAAAATTTACGAGCACAACTGTGCTGGTTCTCGACTTTTGGTGCCTATATAATTTGCTTGCTTCATAGTATGCCACTGCAAAAATACCGTTGGCGCACCCGTGCCCTACGAGGTGGTCATGCCGACGGGCTGTATAGCGTCAGCCCAATAAATCCTGTTCTGAGGAGAAGAAACGTGAGCGCTTCTACGACCACCACATCTGCGCCAACCTCCCTCGACAGCTTCAACTGCCGCAAGACGCTTTCCGTAGGCGGTAAAACCTACGTCTACTACTCGCTCATCGATGCGGAGAAGAACGGTCTCGCAGGCATCTCAAAGCTGCCCTACGCGATGAAGGTTCTCCTCGAGAACCTGTTGCGCCATGAGGATGGGCGCACCGTCACCAAAGCCGACGTCGTGGCAATGTCGGAATGGCTTCAGAACAAGGGCAAGGCTGAAAAGGAGATTGGCTTCCGCCCCGCGCGCGTGTTGATGCAGGACTTCACCGGCGTTCCGGCTGTCGTCGACCTCGCCGCGATGCGTGACGGCATGCTGACCCTCGGCGGCGACGCGAAGAAGATTAATCCGCTCGTCCCGGTGGATCTCGTCATCGATCATTCCGTCATCGTCGATGCCTTCGGCAATGCCGACGCGTTCAGCAAGAACGTCGAGCTCGAATATGACCGCAACGGCGAGCGCTATCTGTTTCTCAAATGGGGACAGGATGCCTTCGCGAACTTCCGCGTCGTGCCGCCGGGCACCGGCATTTGCCACCAGGTCAACCTCGAGTACCTCGCACAAACGGTCTGGACTGCGACGACCCCGAATGGCGAAACGCTCGCCTACCCCGATACGCTCGTCGGAACCGACAGCCACACCACGATGGTGAATGGTTTGGCGGTGCTCGGCTGGGGCGTGGGCGGCATCGAAGCCGAAGCAGCCATGCTGGGTCAGCCGCAATCGATGCTTATTCCCGAGGTGATCGGGTTCAAGCTCGACGGTGCGTTGAAGGAAGGCGTCACCGCGACAGACCTCGTGCTGACCGTGACGCAGATGCTGCGCAAGAAGGGCGTGGTCAACAAGTTCGTCGAGTTCTACGGTCCGGGCCTCGACAACCTTACGCTCGCCGACCGCGCGACCATCGCCAACATGGCGCCCGAGTACGGCGCCACCTGCGGGTTCTTTCCGGTCGACAACGAGACGCTGAACTATCTTACGATCTCCGGGCGTGACCCGTCGCGTATTGCGCTGGTCGAGGAGTACTGCAAGGCACAGGGGCTGTTCCGCACGAAGGACGCCGGCGATCCCGTTTTCACCGACACGCTATCTCTCGACCTCAAAACCGTCGGCCCCTCGCTCGCAGGACCGAAGCGGCCCGAAGGTCGCATCGCGCTGTCCGACGTCAAATCTGGCTTCGCTACGGCCCTTGAGGGTGAGTACAAAAAGCCGGGCGAAGAGGCGAAGCGCGTAAAGGTCGAAGGCCATGGATATGAGCTTGGCCACGGCGACGTCGTCATTGCCGCCATTACGAGCTGCACGAACACGTCGAACCCGTCGGTACTCATCGCCGCCGGTCTCTTGGCGCGCAACGCCGCCGAAAAGGGGCTCAAGGCTAAGCCGTGGGTGAAGACTTCACTTGCGCCGGGAAGTCAGGTTGTCGCCGCCTATCTCGAGAAGGCAGGCCTGCAGAAGTATCTCGACAAGGTCGGATTCAATCTCGTTGGTTTCGGCTGCACGACCTGCATCGGAAACTCCGGTCCTCTTCCGCCCGAGATTTCCAAAGCGATTAATGACAACGGTCTTGTCGCTGCGGCCGTGTTGTCTGGAAACCGCAACTTCGAAGGCCGCGTCAGTCCCGACGTTCAGGCCAACTACCTCGCCTCGCCGCCGCTCGTCGTGGCGTATGCTCTCGCAGGCTCGGTGAGCACGGATCTCGCCAGCGAGCCGCTGGGCACCGGCAAGGACGGCAATCCGGTCTATCTCAAGGACATCTGGCCGTCGAACCAGGAGGTCCAGAGGTTCATTGCCGAAAACATCTCGCGCGATCTCTTCAAGTCGAAATACGAGGACGTGTTCCGCGGCGATGACCGCTGGCGCACGATCAAGGCGGGCACCGGTTTGACCTACGGGTGGGACAACAAATCCACGTACGTGCAGAACCCGCCCTACTTCAAAGGCATCACCAAGTCCGCCCGTCCCGTCACGGATATCGAAGGCGCGCGCGTCCTTGCTCTGTTCGGCGACAAGATCACCACCGACCACATCTCGCCCGCCGGCTCCATCAAGGCGGCATCTCCGGCAGGCAAGTATCTTCTCGATGAAGGCGTGCAGCCGGCAGACTTCAACCAGTACGGCACGCGGCGCGGCAATCACGAGGTGATGATGCGCGGCACCTTCGCCAATATCCGCATCAAGAACCACATGGTGAAGGATGCCACCGGCAACGTCGTCGAGGGCGGATACACCGTTCATCATCCCTCGGGCGAGAGGCTTGCGATATACGATGCCGCGCAGCGCTACGCGGCCGAAGGCGTGCCGCTCGTCGTGTTCGCGGGTGTCGAATATGGCAACGGCTCATCGCGCGATTGGGCCGCCAAGGGAACGAACCTCCTCGGCGTGAAGGCGGTCATCGCGCAGTCCTTCGAGCGCATCCACCGTTCGAATCTGGTCGGCATGGGCATCGTCCCGTTCGTCTTCGAAAGCGGAACCAGTTGGCAAAGCCTCGGTCTCGACGGCAGCGAAACCGTGACTCTCAGAGGTCTTGCGAGCCTCAAGCCGCGGCAGACGGTCGATGCGCTCATCACCAAGGCGGACGGATCCAAGCAGGTCGTGCCTCTCGTCTGCCGGATCGATACCCTCGACGAGATCGAGTACTTCAAGAACGGCGGCATTCTGCAGTACGTGCTCCGCAATCTCGCAGCGTAAGGAATTCGGGGTGCGGGTTGCCGCTCTGGCCCGATCCGGAAACTACGTAGGGCATCCGGCCTGGCAAAATCAGGCGGGATGCCCTGGACCATCGGCGCTTGAGATCCTATCAATCAGGGCGACACGCGGCTGACGATCGGGGGCGCGCAGGATTGGCCGGCGCGAGGCCGCCCGTCGATAAAGCGCAAGCATGCAAGATAGATCCAGGTCGAGAGTTCTCCGTGCCCTGAGCCGCTCCGCTGCTGCCGCAGCTTGCGTCGTTCTCGCGGCGACCCTCGCTCTGGCCCAGGCGCCCGCAGAGCCGGTCGAGCCTCCGGCGCAAACGCCGAGCGCCCGAGAGCCGCGTCCTGTCATCGAGATGTTCACGAGCCAAGGCTGCTCGGACTGTCCCGCCGCCGATGCGCTTTTGAAGCTGTTCATCGACAAGAAGGACGTAATCGGACTGACTTTGCCGGTCGACTATTGGGACTATCTCGGATGGAAGGACACGCTCGCCGGTCCTCGCAACGCCGAGCGCCAGCGCGAATATGCGCAACGGTTCGGAATCGGCACGGTTTATACGCCGCAGGCTGTCGTCAACGGGGCAGCGGAAGTTCTGGGTTCGAGCGAGTCGGAGATCGAACGGGCTCTCAATGCCACGGAAACCGCGCTCGGAAGCAGCCGCATTCCCGTGCATTTCTGGCACTACGGCAACAACATCATCATCGAGACCGGCAGCCTGCCTCAGGGCTCCGAGCCAAAAGAGACCACTATCTGGCTGGCGGTGGTTCAGAAGGTCGTCGAGGTCGAAGTGAAGGGCGGCGAAAATCGCGGCAAGACTCTGACCTACTACAATGTCGTGCGCGAGTTGACGCCGGTTGGCATTTGGAACGGCCGTCCGACAACGATCCGTCTTTCCCGTGCTGCGATCATGCGGCCCGAAACGGAAGATCTGGTTGTCCTCATTCAGGAAGCCAACGCGGGCCCGATCATCGGCGCCGCGAGCTTGAACGAATAGCCGCTACTTGCAGCTCCACATCAGACCGCGATCGAAATGGAAGTGGTTGGCGTGCGCCGCATTGAAATCGGGACCGAGCGCGACCCGGAAATATCGGCACGCGCGCCGATGCGCCTCACGCAGGAATTCGCTTTCGGGGCCTTTGCGTTTCCAGTCCTTGAGAACGGAGATCGAGCGCCCGTCTGCGAGCGTGAAGCCAGAGATATCGATGGCATTGGCACTCGCATGTTGGCTGCGCACGCCTTTCCAGAACGGATTGCCGACGATGTTGCGACAATCGTAGGTCCCCATATCGCCGAGCCGCACGACCTCTTGGCCGAACATCTCCTTGGCGAGTGGTTGAACCTCGTGCTCCACCCACAGCGTGAGCGCCGCAGCCATCTCGCAGGTGAGCGGCTCGACGCCGATTTTCGCCCCGCCGGTCTGTGTGAACTTCACCGCGTTGGTCCAGCCGCAATTGTTGTCCGAGACGCGATCCGGGATCGGCGTCGCGTCGATGTGCGGTTCCTTGAGAACTGCGAGGCAAAGGTCGGGATCGAAGCGCAGCGACGACAGTTTGGGATCGACGAAAAAGGGTCGTCCTTTTTCGAGCGAAATCGGGCTGAACGGGCTGAATCGCTGCGGAACGAGGCCGAACCAGAAAGCGCCTGCCGCGGCTAGGAAAAAAACCAAAAGCAAAAGAAGCTTCGAAAAAAGACGCCGTGGCCTTTGCCGCATAGCTCCCCCTGCACCTCGGGCGCCGATCCGCCGATCCCCAGATCCGCGAACGATGGCGCACACGAGCAATCAACTCGAGCGTGTCCCCGCCGTTTACCCTAGTGGGTTTCTCGCCGCCTCGAAACCCCGAGGGTTACGGAGAGGCTCAGAAGTCGCTGATGATCCCGCCCTTTTCCCAATCGCCGTAGCGGGTCGGTTCGGGGCCTGCAGGTCCGCCGAGCTCCGGCTGCCGGTCCTCTGCGGTGCGGTCGGCCGCAGCACGGCGCTCTGCTGCCTCGGCGAGCGCCCGCCGCGCCGCCGGAGAGAGGGCGCTGGTCGGTGCCGCATTGTCGGAAGACGGAGCTGCGGTGGGTTCGTCTTGGCTCTGGGTCATCGGATACCCGAACTCTCTCCCTAAGGATCCTGGTCGTCGGCTCACGTCTTTCCTATATAGCAGGACCGAATGTGCGCGCGATGCGGCGTAGCGGGCATCTGGGCCCGAGCGTCGAATGGCGGTACAGGGTTGGAGTGACGGAATGCCGATGAACTACGCCAAGACTGCTGCCCTTCTCGCGGCTTTGACCGCGATTTTCGTCGCTTTGGGCGCGGCGATCGGCGGCCAGCAGGGAATGATCATCGCTTTTTTTGTGGCGCTCGCCATGAACGTGTTCAGCTTCTGGAATTCGGACACCATGGTCCTCAAGATGTTCGGGGCCCATGAGGTCGACGAGCGGTCCGCGCCCGAATACTACGGCCTCGTTCGCGATCTGGCGCAGCGGGCCGGCCTGCCGATGCCGCGCGTCTATGTCATGGAGAACCCGCAGCCGAATGCGTTTGCGACCGGCCGCAGCCCGTCCCGCGCGGCCGTCGCCGCGTCCACCGGCTTGCTCGACATGCTCTCCCGCGAGGAGATCGCCGGCGTCATCGCGCACGAACTTGCGCACATCAAGAACCGCGACACGCTGACCATGACGGTGGCGGCGACGATCGGCGGCGCAATCTCCATGCTCGCCCAGTATCTGCAATTCGGCATGATGTTCGGCGGCCATCGCGATGAGCGCGGAGGCGGCATCGGCATGATCGGCGCGCTCCTCGCCATGCTCGTGGCGCCGTTCGCCGCCATGCTGGTGCAAATGGCGATCAGCCGGTCGCGCGAGTACAGCGCCGACCGCATGGGCGCGCTCATCTGCGGCAACCCTCTTTGGCTCTCGTCGGCGCTGATGAAGATCGATACCGCTGCGCGCCGCATTCCGAATGAGGAAGCCGAACAGGTTCCCGCCGCTGCGCATATGTTCATCATCAATCCGCTGACCGGGCAGGGCATGGACAACCTGTTCTCGACCCACCCGAATACGGAGAACCGTATCGCTGCTCTTGAGGCGCTGGCGCAGGAGATGCGCCGCTCGGGCATCGACCTTGGCGGCCGGCTCCCGTCTGGCCAAACCGGCTCCTCCGGTCCATGGTCGGGACCGTCGCAATCCGGCGGTCCTTGGGGCTAAAGAGCACGGTGAAATCATCCGCTTGACGGACCTGCGCTCTCCCGCCAAGGAAGCGCAGGCAGGCCGCCGCGATCGTGCCGCGGGCTGCACTTGATCCTTCAGCGCAACTTCGGTCCAACGCCTCGATGCCCTCTCCGCCACACCATGCGCAGCGTCCGAAGCCCTCCGGCTATTCGGCGCGCGCGCTTGCCGTTGGCGCTCTCGCTGCCATCCTGGACAAGGGCCGTCCCCTCGAGGACGCCTTCGAAGCCGGTGTTGAGCGCTCCGGCGTCCGCGAGCCGCGTGACAGGGCGCTGGCCCGTCTGATCGTCATGACCGTGCTCCGCCACAAGGGGGAGCTGCAATCAGTCATCAATTCCTTCTTGGAAAAACCCCTGCCCGCGGACTGCGGACGCCTCCATCCCATCCTGCTATCCGCCGCAGCGCAGCTCCTGCTTCTCGATACGCCGCCCCATGCAGCGATCAGTATTGCGGTCGACCAGTGCCGGGAAGATCGCAAGACGCAACGCTTCGACAAGCTCACCAATGCGGTTCTGCGGCGTGTGTCCACGGCCGGCAAGGAGATCATGGCGCGCGCGGATCCCGTCGCCGCCAACGTGCCGACCTGGCTGATGTCGCGCTGGAGCGAGGCGTACGGCGACGTGTTGGCGCGTGAGATCGCGGCCGCCTCGTTGCGCGAGGCGCCGCTCGATCTCTCCGTCAAGTCGGAGGCCGAAGCCTGGGCCTCGCGCTTGGGCGGGGAGGTGCTTTCAACGGGATCCGTGCGCCTCGCGCGCGCCGGACGCGTTGAGGATCTGGAAGGCTATGTCGATGGGGCCTGGTGGGTTCAGGATGCAGCGGCGGCCCTGCCTGCACGCCTGCTTGGCCCGGTCTCGGGTCTGCGTGTTGCCGATCTCTGCGCCGCTCCCGGCGGAAAGACGGCGCAGCTCGCAGCATGGGGCGCGAAGGTCACGGCGGTGGATCACTCGGCGACCCGGATCCGGCGGCTGAAGGAGAACCTCGCGCGGCTTGCGCTCGAAGCGGAAATTGTCGAGGCGGACGTTACGACCTGGAAGCCCGCTGACAGCGTTGATGCCGTGTTGCTCGACGCGCCCTGCAGCGCCACCGGAACCATTCGGCGCCATCCGGATATTCTCCACCTCAAGCGCAAGGACGACGTTTCGGAGCGTGTCGCGCTCCAGCGGCGTCTGCTCGATCAGGCGGCCTCGATCGTGCGGCCGGGGGGACGGCTGGTCTACTGCACGTGCTCGCTCGAACCCGAAGAGGGCCCGGCCCAGGTGGCGCGCTTCCTGGCCGATCAAGCGGATTTTGTCCGCGTCCCGGTCGCGGCCGGAGAGGCCGGCATCCCTGCGGATTGGCTCACGCCCGACGGTGATCTGCGCACCTTGCCGAACCATCTTTCACGAGCCGAACCGGGGCTTTCCGGGCTCGACGGGTTTTATGCCGCACGCCTGCAAAAGCAGGCTTGAGCCTAAGATTTACCCACCGTTCTTGCGCATGAAATCACGCCGCAGATTGAGGAGGGAAACCGGCATGCTACCATCGGCCGGAAGCCAGTCGGCATCTGCGGCTAGAGTGCTTCCGGAAAAGTGGGAACCGGTTTTCCGATAAGAAGCACGACAAAACAAAGAACTAGGGTCGGTCCGCGTTTCAACTAAAGCCGGAACGACCCTAGATCTATCGCTGTTGGCGCGGCCTGAGGGGTGGAATGGCGCGGCTCAAGCTTTCGGAGCGGATCAGAATTACGCATCTCGCTGCAGATCGCCTGCGGCGCGGCGCGATTTCGTCCGTCCTCTACTCGCCGCCCTTCCGCTGGCAGTTCGGTGCAACCGCCTCCGAGCAGCTTCTGATCGTCCCGCAGGATTTGCGCACCGCCGACCCGAGTTTCTGGGCGGAAGTCGAAGTTGGACAGTTTGGCCTTGCCGGTGCCGTGGCGATGGCCGACGAGATCTCGCCGTTCGATCTCGTGCCGCCGGGTGAAGGCTGGGCGCAGGAGCTGCACGGCTTTGGCTGGTTGCGTCACCTCGCAGCCGCGGCCCGGCCCGAGGCCCGTGAGACGGCACGCCTTCTCGCCGCCGAATGGGCACTGCGCCATCGGGGGGGCGGCGGGGGGCTGGCGTGGGAGCCGGACGTCACTGGACGCCGCCTCATCTCCTGGATCTCTCATTCGGCACTGCTGCTCGAAGATGCCGACGCAGAGACGTACGATATCCTGACCGAGAGCCTTGGTATCCAGCTCGTCCACTTGGCCGCGAGCTGGCGCAACAGTCCGAGCGGCTATCCACGGCTTCTTTCGCTTCTGGCGTTGCTGCTCGCACAGCTCTGCATCTCCGGGCACGAAGGACAGGTCCCCGAAACCGAGAAGATGTTCGTGCAGGAGCTGGATCGTCAGATCCTCTCCGATGGCGGTCACATCAGCCGCAATCCCGGCATCCTCGTGGAGCTGATCCTCGACCTCTTGCCGCTCCGCCAGTGCTTTGTCGCACGCAGCCGCACGGCACCGCCGGAGCTCGGCACGGTCCTGAGGTCGATGCTGGCCATGCTGAAATACATGCGCCTTGGCGATGGGATGCTCGCCCGTTTCAACGGGATGGGTGTCGCTTCACCCGCGGGCCTCGCGACCGTGCTCGTCTATGACGACAACCCCGGCACCATCCCGACCGCGGCACCCGCCTCGCGCTATTTGAGGATCGAACGCGGCGTCTCCACGCTCATCATGGATGCCGGCTCTCCCCCACCGCTCGAAGCGGCAGCAGAAGCGCATGCCGGCTGTTTGTCATTCGAATTCAGCGTCGGCACCGAGCTCATGCTCGTCAATGGCGGCGCGCCGTCGGCGTCGAATAGCGAATGGCGCGCGGCCTCCCGCGCGACGGCAAGCCACAACACGCTCTGTCTGCGCGAAAAGTCGTCCTCGAAACTGATCCGGCATAAGACGCTCGAAGAGCTGGTGGGCGGTCCCCCGATCCGCTACCCCGACGAGGTTGAAGCGAGGATCCGAGCCCACGACGACACGCTTGAGATCGAAGCGCAGCACAACGGCTACATCCGCCGTTTCGAGCTGTTGCACCGGCGCACACTCGCGCTCAACGGCTCCGGACGCCGCTTGTTGGGTATCGACCGCCTGTCCGGCAGGCAAGGTACGCTGCGCCTACGCCAGGACATTCCTTTCGCCGTCCACTTCCACCTTCACCCGGCGGTGCGCTGCCGGCGCAGTGACAACCCGAACGTCGCCATCATCCAGCTCCCGAGTGGCGATACCTGGTGGTTCAGCCTCGAAGGCGCGCACCTCGCCATCGAGGAAAGCACGTACTTCGCCGATTCCGCTGGCCCACGGCGCTCCCTGCAAATCGTTGCGCGGGGCGCCACCTTCGGAGAGACAGAGGTGCGCTGGGTGGTGGAAGGCCAGTAGATTTGGTGCTCAAACTCTAAAACACGCAACGTCAAGGATACGTCACGACCGATGCAGGACCCAAACCCGAAGATTCGCCGCGCGCTCATCTCGCTTTCCGACAAGACGGGGCTCGAGCACCTCGCCCAGGCGCTCGCCGAGCGCAATGTCGAGCTGATCTCGACGGGCGGCACGGCGGCGAAACTCAAAGGCGCGGGTTTCGCGGTCACCGACGTGGCGGAAGTGACCGGGTTTCCGGAGATCATGGATGGGCGCGTAAAGACGCTGCATCCGAAGATTCATGGCGGCCTGCTTGGTGTGCGCGGAAATGCCGAGCACGTGAGCCAGGCAGAGAAGCACAAGATCGATCCGATCGATCTCCTGATCGTGAACCTGTACCCGTTCGAGCAGACGGTTGCGAGCGGCGCTTCGTTCGACGATTGCGTCGAGAACATCGACATCGGCGGTCCGGCCATGATCCGCGCGGCCGCCAAGAACCACGCGTCGGTGACGGTCATCGTCGATGGCGCCGACTTCGAGCCCTTGTTGAAGGAAATGTCGGCCCACGGCGGCCGTACGACGCCGGAATTCCGGAAGCGGCTCGCGGCGAAGGCTTACGCGCGTACGGCGGCCTACGATGGAGCGATCGGCAATTGGCTCGGCGCGGTGGCTGAAAGCTCCGAGGGCTCTGCGGCTGGCTTTCCGCCGACCTACACCACGCAATACCGCAAAGCGATCGACATGCGGTATGGCGAGAATCCGCATCAGCGCGGCGCATTCTACGTATCCCCCAATGCGCCTGTTGGAACGGTCGCAAGTGCCAAGCAAATCCTCGGGAAAGAGCTGTCGTACAACAACGTGGCGGACAGCGACGCCGCGCTCGAGTGCGTGAAGGCGTTTTCTGACAAACCGGCTTGCGTCATCGTCAAGCACGCCAATCCATGCGGCGTGGCGGAAGGCGATACGTTGCTTGCCGCATACGATCGCGCCTATCGCACCGATCCCGAGTCCGCATTCGGCGGCATCATCGCGTTCAATCGTGAGCTGGACGCCGAGACCGCCGCGCAGATCGTCGATCGTCAGTTCGTCGAGGTCATCCTCGCGCCCTCCGTCACGGACCAAGCAAAAGAGGCGGTTGCGGCGAAGAAGAACGTCCGGCTGCTGGTCACCGGAGCTTGGCCGCTTGTTCCTGCGCAGCGTTTTGACACCAAGACGGTGACAGGCGGTCTGCTGGTGCAGGACGCCGATCTTGCCCTCTACGACAGCTTGCGGATCGTGACCAAACGTCAGCCGACTTCGGAAGAAATGGCCGATCTCCTGTTTGCCTGGAAGGTGGCCAAGTTCGTGAAGTCGAACGCCATCGTCTATGCCAAGGGCGGCGCGACGGTTGGCATCGGCGCCGGCCAAATGAGTCGGGTGAACTCCTCGCGCATCGCGGCCATCAAGGCGGAGATGGCCGGTCTCGACGTCAAGGACTCGGCGGTTGCATCCGATGCCTTCTTCCCATTCGCGGATGGATTGCTTGCTGCAGCGGAAGCCGGCGCCACGGCCGTCATTCAGCCTGGTGGCTCCATGCGCGACGAGGAGGTCATCCGTGCTGCCGATGAGCAAGGTCTCGCGATGGTGCTGACCGGCATGCGTCATTTCCGGCACTAGACCATAAAGATATGTGATGGCGGCCCGCATAACCCTGAAGCCAGCGACGCGGGCCGACTTCGCCCTCATTCGACGCTGGCTGGCCATGCCGGACATTCAGGACTGGTGGGGGCCGGTCTCCGCGACCGAAGCCGAAGTCAACATGGCTCTCGCTTCGGAGCACGCCCTCTGCCGCTTGATCGAAGCAGATGGCGGGCCCGTCGGCTATGCTCACGCCGTCGACGCGACACTGTGGGGCGACAACCTTCCCGACGAACTCGAGCCCGGAACCTGGGATCTCGATCTCTTCGTCGCTGCCGAAGAGCATCGCGGCAAGGGCGTAGGCCAAGTCGCGCTTGCGCTGCTGCGCGACGAGGTCTTCGCAACGACGCTTGCCGTTGCGGTATGCGTCTTCCCATCGGTCAAGAACGAGCGGGCTGTGCGCGCTTACGAGAAGGCTGGCTTTCGCTGGCAGCGGGTCTGGCACGATCCGCAAACCGGACCGGCTTGGTTCATGGTCGCGCGGCGGCCGTAGGCGTCCGCAGTTCGTTGAATCTGCACCGGGAGCGCATTCGTACTTCCGACGTCAAACGTTCGTATAATTATTTCGATTAAATTGGAGGCAAATCGCGCCTTCGGCGGCGCTCGGGATACCCCAAGGGTACGATCATGCGCCTTCTGCTCCTGACCCTCACACCGCGCTACCTTTTGTTAACGGTTGCCGTAACGGGCGCCCTCGTGGTCGCCCTCGCCGCTCTCGCGGCCCCGTCCGACACCCTCTACGTCACGCTTCCGCTGCTCGCGTTCTTCTCGTTCTTCGCCGCCCTTGGCGTGCGCGACGTGATGCAGACGAAGCATGCCATTCTGCGCAACTATCCGATTGCAGCGCACCTGCGCTTCATTCTCGAGAATATTCGCCCCGAGATGCGCCAGTACTTCTTCGAAGCGGACAAGGACGGCTCTCCGTTCCCACGCGACAAGCGCGCTATCGTCTATCAGCGCGCCAAGAAGGAACTCGACAAGCGCCCGTTTGGCACGATGTACGATGTCTATGAGAACCGTTACGAGTGGCTGCATCATTCCATGGCGCCGAAGGAGCCGGCGCACGTTCCGTTCCGCATTCTGATCGGCGGACCTCAGTGCGCGCAGCCTTATTCGGCGTCCGTCTTCAATATCTCCGCGATGAGCTACGGCTCGCTTTCGGCCAATGCCATCCGCGCGCTCAACAAGGGTGCGGCGATGGGCGGTTTCGCGCACGACACGGGAGAGGGCGGCTTCACGCCTTATCATCGCGAGAATGGCGGTGACATCATCCTTCAGATTGGGTCTGGCTACTTCGCCTGCCGCAATCCAGACGGCTCGTTCTCACCGGAAAAATTCGCACAGATCTCCGCCAATCCGCAGGTCAAGATGGTGGAGATCAAGCTCTCTCAAGGCGCTAAGCCGGGGCATGGCGGTGTGCTGCCGGCCGCGAAAGTCACGGAAGAAGTCGCCCGCATCCGCGGCGTCGAGCCGGGACGCGATTGCATTTCTCCGGCACGCCATCCCGCCTTTTCGAATCCCATCGAGCTGATGAGCTTCGTCGCCGAGCTGCGTAGATTGTCGGCAGGCAAGCCGATCGGCACCAAGCTCTGCATCGGCCATCCGTGGGAATTCCTCGCCGTGGTCAAGGCGATGCTCGAGACGGGCATCACGCCGGATTTCATCGTCGTCGATGGCAAGGAGGGCGGCACCGGAGCTGCGCCTCTCGAGTTCATGGACCACATGGGAATGCCGCTGCGGGACGGATTGGCGTTCGTCCACTCGGCGCTCGTCGGAGCCAACCTCCGGGACCGCATCAAGATCGGCGCGTCGGGCAAGATCACGAGCGCATTCGACTTGGCGCGCGTGATGGCCCTCGGTGCGGACTGGTGCAATGCCGCGCGCGGGTTCATGTTCGCGGTCGGATGCATCCAGGCTCAGCAGTGCCACACGGACCGTTGCCCCACAGGTGTCGCCACGCAGGATCCCGCGCGCCAGCGCGGCATCGATGTCCCGAGCAAGGCCGAACGTGTTGCCCAGTTCCACAAGCAAACGGTGAAGGCGCTGGCTGAACTCATCGCGGCGGCCGGACTGAACCACCCGCATGATCTGAAGCCCCATCACTTCATGCATCGTGCCGCGCCCGACCGCGTCGTGACATTTGCCGAGCTCTACCGCCCGTTGAAACCGGGCGAGCTGCTCTCGGGCACGAACGATCTCCGCTATGCGCACGCATGGTCTGTCGCCAATGCGGATAGTTTTGACCCGTACGAAAGCGTCGTGACGCTTCCGCACGTTATCGCAGCCGAGTAGCGCTTACGTCGCGGCCTTATGCGGCGCGCGGACCGCGAGCATCAGAACAAACCCGGCGATCAGGAAGATCGCAATCGAAGCCATGCCGAGACGCTGGCTGTCCGTCGCCTGCGTGACGGCCGCGACCATCAGGGGCGCCATGAACGCCGTGACCTTTCCCGAGAAGGCGAACAGGCCGAAGTACTGCGTGATCTTGTCCGGCGGAGCCAATCGTGCGAGGAGCGCACGGCTCGCGGCCTGGACCGGCGCCGCGACAAGGCCGACGATCACCGCGAACGCCAGAAACACCTTCTCGCCCGTCGAGGAGAAGGGCTCTGAGCCCGCCGCCTTGGGAACCACCTCGCTGAAGTAGAGGACGTGGTTTGTGTCGACGGAGAGAATTCCGAGCGACCCGGCGAGCAGCAGCAGCAATGAGACGATGATGACGGTCTTCGATCCGACTCTGTCGTCGAGCACGCCGCCGATCACCGCGCCGAAAACACCGGCCAGCGTCAGCACGATGCCGAATAGACCCAGCTCCATCGCGCCCCATCCGAACACAGACGCGCCGTAGATCCCGCCGAAGGCGAAGATCGCCGCCAGGCCGTCCGTATAGATCATGCGCGCGATCAGGAAGAACAGCATGTCGCGATGCGACGGCAATTCGCGCAGCGTCTGCCAGAGGACTTCGGTGGCCGGGCGCGTGCCCGCCGCATCCGTACCGCGTCGCGTGTCCGGCACGAACAGGAAGAACGGGATCATGAACAACGCATACCAGATCGCGGAGAACGGACCGACCAGCCGGTCGCCCTCGCGCGTCGCAGCGTCGAGCGAGATCAGCGGTTCGAGTCCGAGCAGCGTGCGACCGGTGGTCGGGTCCCCAACAATAAGCCCGGCCATGATCGCGAGGCTCAACAGCCCGCCCGCGTAGCCGACAGCCCATCCGATGCCGGAGAGGCGCCCGAGTTCACCCCGTGGCACCAGGCTCGGCATCATCGAATTGGTGAATACGGTCGTGAACTCGGCCATGGCCGTGGCCACCACGAAAGCGGCCAGGACAAGGGCGATCGTTGCCGTGTCGGCCCCCGGCGCCGCCAGCCAAAGCGTCGCGAGCCCGCCGATGAAGAGGATCGAGAATAACGCCATCCAGGGCTTGCGACGCCCGCCGCCGTCCGCGACCGCGCCAAGAAACGGGCTGCCGAGCGCGATGATGATGCCGGCGGCCGCCGCTGCGTACCCCCAGAGCGCCTGCCCTTGGGTCGGATTGGAGGCCACCGCGTTGGCGAAGTACGGCGCGAAAAGAAAAGTCAAAACCAGGGTGTAGTAAGGCTGGGCCGCCCAATCGAAGAGCACCCATGAAACGAGCGCCCGGCGTGGTGCGCGCACGTTTGCGGCGGTAGCGGTGTTGAGCATGGTGTCCCCCGGTCTGTTGGCGCGATCTTAGAACAGCCGGTGGAATTGGGGCATCTTCTTTAGCGGTCGGCCCAGTGCTGGGCATACTCGGCGCCGCGAAGTTCGAATGCGTCCTCGATAACGTAGGGCCCACCTCCGACTTTCGGCCGCGAGGAGAACAGGAAGAAGCGCTCCACCTGAAACGGCTTGCTGCGGAATGCGCCGAGCTCCTCGAGCACGCGTGCGACAGCCTCCGGCCGCGTGCCTTTGAGCCGCGCCATCGTCACATGAGGTTTGAAGCCATGCTTGTCGGGCGGTAGACCGGCACTCCGTGCCGCCCGCTCGTTGGCGCGTGCCAAGGCATCGAGCCAGGGATTGCTCTCGACGCCGGCCCACAAGGTGCGCGGCTGCTGCCCACCGAATGCGCCGAACCCTGAGATCGTGAGTTCGAACGCTGCTTCGTCGATGGTCGACAGCGCGGCGTGGAATTCATTGGCTGTCGGGTTGTCGATATCGCCCGCGAAGCGCAGCGTCAGGTGCATGTCCTGCGGCTCGATCCATTTCGCGCCCGCGAGCGGCCTCGCGAGATCGGCGAGATGCTCGGTCAGTGCATCGGGCAGTTCGAGGCCGGTGAAGAGACGAGGCATAGGCAACGATCCGGGCTTTTACGACTTCGAAAGCGCCGAACGGCGCTCGCGCACACGCGTGATCAACTCTTCGACTTTGGGCAGAATGCGCGCGACGATGACGCCAATGCCTTCCTCGGTCGGATGCATTCCGTCCGGCAGATTGAGTTTGGCATCGAGCGCTACGCCGTCGAGAAAGAAGGGATAAAGCAACGCGCCGTGTTTTTCGGCGAGGTCGCTGAAAATGGCTGCGAAGCGTGTTTCGTACTCTTTGCCCCAGTTCTTAGGCGCCTCCATGCCCGCAATGAGCACGACGATGTTCCGGCCCCGGAGCTTCGCGAGGATGGTGTCGAGGTTGCCGCGCGTTTCGTCAGGATCGATTCCGCGCAGCGCGTCGTTCGCGCCGAGCTCGACGATGACGGCCTCTGTTCCCTCAGGGATGGCCCAGTCGAACCGTTCGAGCCCGGCAGCGGTCGTGTCGCCGGACACGCCCGCGTTCGAGACGTCGACGGAATAGCCCTTGGCCTTGAGCGCCGCGGCGAGTTGCACTGGAAATGCGCCGTCTGGCTTCAGCATGTATCCGGCTGTCAGGCTGTCGCCCAAGGCCACGATCCGGATCGGCGCCGCATCGTCTGCCGCGTGCGCGGCGCCGAAGCCGACCAGGAGCCAGAGGTTGACGATCGCGATCAGTCTCACCATCTGACCCACGAAGGTCGAAGCACTTTGCTTTGCCTTCATTTTTTTGCCTCACCTCACCGCGACAGTTACCGGTCCGTTGAATCTCTCTAGCATTCGAGAGACACCGAGCCTGATGGAGCCTCCCCAAGTGCCCGAGCCGATCATTCGCCTGACCGATGTCCGCCTCAACCTGGAGAGCAGGGCCGGTGTCGTCGAGATCCTGAAGGGCATTTCTCTGGAAGTCCCACGCGGGCAGTCAGTGGCCATTGTCGGACCGTCAGGGTCTGGGAAAACGTCGTTGCTCATGATCCTTGCCGGGCTCGAGCGAGCCACCAGTGGGGATGTGCACGTTGCAGGCCGCGATTTCAATGCCCTCGACGAGGATCAGATGGCACTCGCGCGCGGCGAGGACATCGGCATCGTATTTCAATCATTCCATCTTATCCCGACCATGACGGCGCTCGAGAACGTAGCGCTTCCGCTGGAGTTCGCGGGCGCTGGTGACGCGCGGGAGCGCGCGCGAACCCTGCTGTCCGATGTCAGCCTCGCCCCACGCCTCGACCATTTTCCCGCGCAGCTTTCAGGCGGCGAGCAGCAGCGCGTGGCGCTCGCGCGCGCGCTTGCACCACAGCCGAAGCTGCTCTTGGCGGATGAACCCACCGGCAATCTCGATGGCAGGACCGGGCGTCAGGTCGTTGACCTTCTCTTCGGCATGAAGCGCAAGAGTGGCGCGACACTGGTTCTCGTCACACACGACGAACGGCTCGCCAGGGAGTGCGAGCGCACGATCCGCATGGCGGATGGACAAATCGTGGCGGATGAACAGGCTGTGGTGGCCGCATGACCGCAACGGATCTGGCAACAACTGCGCCCGTCGCGCGGACAGGTCTGCGCTTGCCGCGACTCTTCGGCATTGCCTTGCGCGAGTTGCGCGCGGGCCTCAATGGCTTCTACATCTTCATGGCCTGCGTCGCGCTCGGCGTGGCTGTGATTGCAACCGTGAGTACGCTCTCCGATGCGCTGCGCGCAGGATTCGAGCGCCAGGGCGAGATGATCCTCGGCGGCGACGTGACGTTCTCTCGTATGCACGCGCGCGCGACGGATGCCGAACGGAACTGGTTTCAAGCGCGCGGGCGCGTTAGCGAAACGGCCACGATGCGCACCATGGCGCGGACGCTCGATGGCAACGAGCAGGCGCTCATCGAGATCAAGGGCGTTGACGCCGCCTATCCGCTCGCCGGAACCGTGGACGTCGAGGGGATGCCGTTCGCGGACGCCATGACGTCCGATGGGGGTGTCGTCGTCACACCTGTTCTCTTGAATCAGCTTGGCGTGAAGGTCGGCGATAAGATTCGCATCGGCGACGCTGAAGCCACCATCCGCGCGACGTTGATCAACGAACCCGATGCCGTCGCCGACCGGCTGACCTATGGACCGCGCGTATTTGCCTCTCTGGCCACGCTCGACAAGACTGGTTTGGTGCAGCCTGGCACGCTTATTCGCTGGCGCTACGCGCTGAAGCTTCCTCCGGAAGTAGGCGCCGGGCGCGACGACCTGGCTGCCTTTCGCACTACGGCGAAATCGCAGCTCGAGACGTCGGGCTTCATCATTGCCGATCGCCGTGACCCGTCTCCCCAGGTTACGCGCACGCTTGACCGGCTCCGCCAATTCCTGACGTTTCTGGGACTAGCTGCCTTGCTCGTCGGCGGCGTCGGCATCGCCAGCGCAGTCGCGACGTTCATCGATCGCCGCCGCAACGTTATCGCCACGATGAAAACGGTGGGCGCGACCAGCCGAACGGTTCTGCTCATCTTTCTGATACAAGTGTTGGCCATTTCGCTGATCGGCGTCGTCGTCGGTTTGGCGATCGGCCTGTCGGCGCCACGCTTCTTGATTGCGTTCTACGGGGATGCGCTGCCTATCAAGGCGGAACTCGCCTATTCGCTCGGCAGTATCGTGACCAGCGCGACCTACGGCCTGCTTGTCGCGCTTCTCTTTACGTTGTGGCCCTTGGGTCGCGCAGAGCTCATCAAGCCGAGCGTTCTCTTCCGTGATGAGATCGCACCGGAACGCGTCTGGCCGCGCCGTGGAATTATTGCGCTCACCGCGGTGATTGCCGCGGCGCTCCTCGGGTTCGTGCTGATGATGGCTGAGTCCATGCGCATCGCGCTCTATTTCTGCGGCGCGCTCATTCTCGTGTTCCTGGTTTTCACGGCACTCGGGTCTGTCGTCACGTGGGGCGCGCGTCGCATCGCGCGGCCCAAGTGGCCGGAATTGGCGCTCGCCATCGGCAATATTGGAGCGCCCGGTGGTCTCACACGCTCCGTTGTTGTCTCGCTCGGTGCGGGCCTGTCCTTGCTCGTGGCCGTGGCGCTCGCGGATGCGTCGCTCGTGCAAGAGCTGACCGGCCGCCTCCCGCAGAAAGCACCGAGCTATTTCTTGCTCGATGTGCCGAAGAACGAGGCCGACGATCTCGCCAAGATCGTGGAGCGCGAAGCGCCAGGCACGCACCTCGTCAACGCGCCGATGCTGCGCGGCCGGCTGGTCGAGCTGAAGGGCCGAAAGGCCGAAGAATTCAAGCCGCCCCCCGAAGCGCAATGGGTGCTGAATGGCGATCGAGGGCTCACCTATTCCGACACGCTCCCCGAAGGCTCGACCCTCGTCGAGGGCGACTGGTGGCCGGCGGACTATTCCGGCGAGCCCCTCGTATCCTTCGAACGCGACCTTGCGCACCACCTTGGCCTCAAGATCGGAGACCAGGTCACAGTCAATGTGCTGGGCCGCAATCTCACGGCCCGCATCGCCAATCTGCGGGAGGTGAAATGGGAAAGCCTGACCCTCAACTTCGTCCTCGTCTTTTCATCCAATGCGTTGAAGAGTGCCCCGCATAAGCTGCTGGCGACGGTCAGCCTGCCCGAAGGCACCTCGCTCGACACGGAGGCCCGGATCGGTCGCGCGGTCGGCAAGGCGTTTCCATCCGTCACGGTCATCCGCGTGAAGGATGCGCTCAACGCCGCGACCGAGATTCTGACGAAGGTCATGGTGGCCGTGCGCGTTGCGGGCGCCGTGACACTGATTGCCGGTGCGCTTGTTCTTGCCGGGGCCCTCGCCACGGCTCAGCGCCGCCGCATTCTCGAAGCCGTCGTCCTGAAGGTGCTCGGAGCGACGCGACGCAGGATTCTGATGACGCACTTCATCGAGTACACGCTGCTTGCCACCGTGGCCGCACTATTCGCTGCGGTGCTCGGCGCCCTCGCCGCCTGGGTCGGTGTCACGGAGGTGATGAAGATCCCCTTCACCTTCAGCGTCGAAGCGGTCTTGCGTGCGCTCGCCCTCGCGATCGGCCTCGTCCTTCTGTTCGGTTCCTTAGGGACGTGGGCAGCGCTGCGCGCCAAGCCGGCGGCTACCCTCAGATCTGAATAGGAAATTTGGCTTCGCTAATCTTAGCCATACGTAAATATACATCAGTATTGAGGTACGTTTTACCAGAGCGGCGAGATTAACATTCTGGCCGAATTGGCTTATATATGGAATTACGTGCCCGGCATGCAGGAACCCGTCCTTGAAAGGAGGGTGTCCTGACCCAATATGCCTGGGGCAAATTCAGTTTGCGCTAGAAGTCTTTAAGGGGACTCACACACGATGGCACAGTTTGACAGCAGATACACGCAATCGACGACCGTCGGCCGCGCCGACGTCGACGAAGGTCTGCGCGCATACATGCTGGGCGTCTATAATTACATGGCGGCTGGCGTCGCGCTGACCGGCATCGTCGCCTATCTCGTTTTCTCGATGGCCGTCACCAACGACGCTGCCTCCGCCGCCGCAACGCTACCCAACGGCAAGATGCTGACGTCCTTCGGCGTCGCGATCTTCACCAGCCCGCTGAAGTGGGTCCTGTTCTTCGCGCCGCTCGCCTTTGTCTTCTTCTTCGCTTTCAAGGCGAACAGCATGAGCGTTGGCGCTGCCCAGACCTCGTTCTGGATCTACGCCGCTCTTGTCGGTGCGTCTTTGTCGTCGATCCTGCTGGTCTTCACCAGCACGTCGATCGCCAACGTCTTCTTCATCTCGGCGGCAACGTTCGCGAGCCTCTCGATCTGGGGCTACACCACGAAGCGTGACATCTCCGGTTGGGGCTCGTTCCTCTTTATGGGCTTGATCGGCGTCATCATCGCCAGCCTCGTGAACCTCTTCACGCAGTCGAGCGCGATGAGCTTCGCGATCTCTGTGATCGGCGTGCTCGTGTTCGCGGGCTTCACGGCCTACGACACGCAGCGCATCAAGGACACCTACTTCGAGGTCGCCGGCAACGCCGAAGCGGCTGCCAAGGCTTCGATCTTCGGCGCCCTGTCGCTGTACCAGGACTTCGTTGGCCTCTTCGTCAACCTGCTCCAGCTTATGGGTAGCCGCGAGTAGGGCAGAAACACCGACGTGACCTAAACGTGCGAAGGGCCCCGCTGCAAGGCGGGGCCCTTTCGATTTGTTGGCGACGCGTCTTCAACTTCAATGGCCGAACTTCACGCTCTCGCAGGCAAGCAGCACGCGCGCCAGCTCGTGCCCGCGCTTTAAGATTGCTCCGCTCCTGAGCACAACACTGTAGGCGCCCTGGCGACGTGCAAGCCGCGGGCACTTCTCGACGCGGAACAGTGGGTACTCGGACGCCCGCTGGAAGATCGCGAACACGGCCTTGTCGCGTCCCATCTCCAGCGCGTAGTCGCGCCATTCGCCCGCTGCCACCTTGCGGGCGTACACGGCAAGAATGGCATCCAGCTCGGCGCGATTGAACGCGACGACCGGAGCGATGCGAGCAGAATTGGAATTGAGGTGTGTGGATGTGCGTGAATGAGAGCCGGCCTCACGCGGGCGGAAACGTATCGGATCGGATTCGCTCAAAGCGCGCCTCCCTTCAGCCGTGGAAGCATGATCGCGCTGGTTCGTCGGATTTTCAAGCCGTTCCGCGTCGAGATTTCACACCACTGCCACAAAGCGTCCTTTGGCAAGCCCCATTGATGGGTAGGATCATGTTCAGCGTCTGGCCCGGTCCATCCCCCGCTTCGGATTAATGCCCCAAGCCCCCATCCGCAGCGAATCTCCCTGGACCGGGCCATTTCCTTTTCCCACACGACGCGATCCCAGCACCCCCAGAAATTCCTTCGTGCCGCCGGATTGGCGACGCCATGCGGCCCCGCGTCCGCCCAGAATCGCGTCCAGACTCTGTCGCGTTGACCACCTGCGCGGCTGTCGTGGCTGATCGGACCTCCCGAGCCCCCAGTCTGATTGGGTCTCGGCAGCCGGGTGGGCAACGCCTCTAAACTGCTCTCTCGTCTCGGCAAAGGGCTGGCGCCAAGTCGGCCCTTTGTTTTTGTCCGCACAATCCGCTATCGATTCGCCCTCCAAAGTTTCGAGAGAGGACCGGATATGGCGACGAAGGCACGCAAAACCAAAAGCGAAGCCGCAAAACGCCCGCAAAATCCCCTGCTCGCCCCGTGGCGCACTCCCTTCAAGGCGCCGCCTTTCAAGGCGATTGAGCCGAAGCGTTTCAAGCCTGCGTTCGATCTCGCGCTGAAGACTCACAAGCAGGAAATCGCCGAAATCGCCGGCAAGGAGCAGAGGCCGACGTTTGCCAATACGATCGTTGCGCTCGAGAAAAGCGGCGTACTGTTGAGCAAAGTGGCGGATGTCTTCTTCAATCTCGCGAGCGCCGACACCAACGATGCGCTGCAGGCCATTGAACGCGATATCTCTCCCCGCCTCGCGCAGCATCAAAGCGCAATCCTGCTCAACCGGCGCCTGTTCCTGCGCATCGCCGACCTCCACGAGCGGCGCGATGAGCTCGGTCTCGACGCCGAGTCGGTCCGTCTTCTCGAGCGGACCTACAAAGGGTTCGTGCGCGCCGGCGCCAAGCTCGATGCCAAGTCGCGCAAGCGCGTTTCCGAAATCAATACGGAGCTGGCCAAGCTGGGAACGGCCTTCACGCAGAACGTGCTCGCCGATGAGCAGGCGTGGCACATGATGCTGGATGGCGAACGGGATCTAGAAGGCCTGCCGGAGAGCGTTCGCGCCGCGGCAGCTCAGGCCGCCACCGATCTCGGGAAGCCCGGCCAGTATGCGATCACGCTCGCCCGCTCCAGCGTGGAGTCGTTCCTGCAGTTCTCGGCCCGGCGCGACTTGCGTGAGGAGGCCTGGAAAGCCTGGATCAAACGCGGCGAGCTCGGCGGCAAGACCGACAACCGGAAGATCGTCGTCGAGATGATAAAGCTTCGGAGCGAGCTCGCGCGGCTCCTCGGCTTCGAGACCTTCGCCGACTATGTGCTCGAGGACACTATGGCCAAGACGCCAGCCGGCGTCCGCACGCTTCTCGACAAGGTCTGGCCCGCGGCCCTCCGCAGCGCCCGCGCTGAGCGGGATGCGCTCGAAAAACGTGCCCGCGCCGGCGGTGAGAACTTCAAGATCGCCGCCTGGGATTGGCGCTATTACGCCGAGAAGGAGCGCAAGGCGCGTTACGACCTCGACGAGGGTGAGGTGCGCTCCTACCTTGCGCTCGAAAATGTGCTCGAAGCCGCCTTCGACACGGCAGGAAAGCTGTTCGGAATCGTATTCGAGGAGCGGCCGGATGTGCCGGTCTACCATCCGGACGTGCGCGCCTGGGAGGTGAAAACGAAGGCGGGCGATCATGTCGGCTTGTTCTATGGCGACTACTACGCACGGCCTTCCAAGCGCTCGGGCGCCTGGATGTCGTCCTATCGCGGCCAGCACAAGCTCACCGGCAGCATCCGGCCCATCGTCGTCAACGTGATGAGTGTTGCGCGCGGCGCAACCGGCACGCCGACGCTCCTGTCGTTCGATGATGCGCGCACGCTGTTCCACGAGTTGGGCCACGGCCTGCATGGCCTGTTGTCGGATGTTACCTACCCGTCTCTTGCCATGACGAATGTGCTGCACGATTTCGTCGAGCTGCCATCCCAGCTTTACGAGCACTGGCTGTCGCGGCCTGAGGTACTGAAGCGCTTTGCGCTCCACGAAAAGACCGGAAAGCCGATGCCCGAGCGCCTGCTCAAGCAGCTCGAAGCCGCGCGCACGTTCAATCAGGGTTTCCAGACGGTGGAGTACACGGCCTCCACGCTGCTCGATCTTGAGCTGCATTCTCTCAACGATGCGTCGGGGTTGGATGTCGACTCGTTTGAAAGCGAGGTGCTGGCCCGCATCGGGATGCCGGCCGAGATCGTGCCACGCCATCGCATCCCGCATTTCCAGCACATCATCGGTGGCTATGCGGCCGGCTACTACAGCTACCTCTGGTCCGAGGTGATGGACGCCGACGCCTTCGCCGCCTTCACGGAGACGGGCAACATCTTCGACAAGAAGACGGCAAACAGGCTCAAGACGCACATCTATTCGGCAGGTGGACGGCAGGATGCGCTGGACGCCTACATCTCGTTCCGGGGCCGTGCGCCGGAGATCGACGGGCTTCTCCGCAAGCGCGGCTTGGAATAGTGGTCCCCCACCGACGTGATGGCCGGGCTTGACCCGGCCATCCAGTGATGTTGAGAGGCGAGTGCCGCGTCTACCCCGCCTTGCGGTTCTGGATCAGGTCATCCACGACCGAGGGATCGGCAAGCGTTGATGTGTCACCGAGGCTCCCGAACTCGTTCTCGGCGATCTTGCGCAGGATTCGGCGCATGATCTTGCCCGAGCGGGTCTTCGGCAATCCCGGAGCGAACTGGATGACGTCCGGGGATGCGATGGGCCCAATCTCGCGGCGCACGTGCTGCACGAGTTCCTTGCGCAGCTCGTCCGAGGGAGCTTCGCCCGCATTCAGCGTCACGTAGCAATAGATGCCCTGACCCTTGAGATCGTGCGGGTAGCCGACGACGGCCGCTTCCGCGACCTTGGGATGACCCACGAGAGCGCTCTCCACTTCGGCCGTCCCCATCCGATGGCCGGACACATTGATCACGTCGTCGACGCGTCCGGTGATCCAGTAGTAGCCGTCCTCGTCGCGCCGGCAGCCGTCGCCGGTGAAATAGGTTCCCGGATAGGTGCTGAAGTACGTCTGCACGAAGCGCTCGTGGTCTCCGAACAGCGTGCGGGCTTGGCCCGGCCAGCTGTCCAGAATGACGAGATTGCCTTGCTCGGCGCCTTCCAGAATATTGCCCTTGTCGTCGACGAGAGCGGGCTGGACGCCGAAAAACGGCCGGGTCGCCGATCCTGGTTTCAAGGCGGTCGCACCGGGGAGAGGCGTGATGAGAATGCCGCCGGTCTCCGTCTGCCACCATGTGTCGACGATCGGGCACCGGTGCTCACCAACCACGCGGTTATACCATTCCCAGGCCTCTGGATTGATCGGCTCGCCGACACTGCCGAGAAGACGCAGCGAGGACCGGTTGGTCCGTTTCACGAAATCGTCGCCGGCGCCCATGAGCGAGCGGATCGCCGTCGGCGCCGTGTAGAACGTGTTGACCTTCCACTTGTCCACGACATCCCAGAAGCGCGAGGCGCTTGGATAGGTCGGTACACCCTCGAACATGAGCGTCGTCGCGCCGTTCGCGAGCGGCCCGTAGACGATGTAGCTGTGGCCCGTGACCCAGCCCACGTCCGCCGTGCACCAGTAGACATCGCCCTGGTGATAGTCGAAGACGTATTGATGCGTCATCGACGCGAACAAGAGGTAGCCGCCCGTCGTATGCACGACGCCTTTGGGTTTTCCGGTCGATCCGGAGGTGTAGAGGATAAACAGCGGATCCTCGGCATTGACTTCAACCGGCGGACAATCGGCTGAAACCTTTTCGAGTTCCTCGTGCATCCAGAGATCGCGGCCGCCGGTCCATGGTACGGGCGAGCCGGTACGGCGCACGACCAGCACCTTTTCATCGCCCTTGGCGCGTTTCTTTAAGGCTTCATCGGTGTTCTTTTTGAGCGGAACGGGCTTGCCGCCGCGAAGGCCCTCGTCGGATGTGATGATGATTTTCGACCCGGCGTCCTCGATGCGATCCGCGAGGCTGTCCGGAGAAAATCCAGCGAATACGATCGAGTGGACGGCGCCGATGCGCGCGCAGGCCAACATGGCGTACGCAGCCTCGGGGATCATCGGCAAATAGAGCGTGACGCGGTCGCCTTTGGCGACCCCATGAGCCTTGAGCACGTTGGCGAATTTCGACACGCGCTCGTGAAGCTGGCGATACGTAATCGTCTGATCTTCGGTGGGGTCGTCACCTTCCCAGATGATGGCGACCTGATCGCCACGCGTTTCGAGATGGCGGTCGATACAGTTGGCAGCCAAGTTCAGCGTGCCGTCCTCGAACCACTTGATCGAGACGTCACCCGGTCCAAAGTTCGTATTCTTCACTTTGGTATAAGGTTTGATCCAATCGATCCGGAGGCCATTCTCGGCCCAGAACCCTTCGGGGTCTTTGACGGACTGTTCGTAGAGGGCGCGGTATTTCGCATCATCGAGCCAAGCGCGGCTCGCCCACTCGGGCGTAACAGGATACGCCTTATCTGACATCCTTAACTCCTCCCGGAAATCTGGCTTCTTCTTGTAGCGGCCATTATGGGCACTCGCGACGCGAGCGACAACTTCCCCCTTGGTCGAAGGCGATACGGCCTACCTGGACGTGCTCTCGAGAGAGACCGGCTAGGTTAATCCGGACTTCAAGGCCGCTGGTCTACTGCTGACAACATCGGCAGTATCCTCGTCGGACTCCGGACCTGGGTCGTCAGGCGCGCGCGGTGGAGTGAAAACCTTGGTGGGTGCGGAGCGGTGCGCCGAGTCGCTGCCACGACTATTGGTCCGGCGCGTGGCCGGAGTCGGCTCCGGTTCCACGACGGCAGCGTCGTCTTTGTGAGCCTCCTGCGGAGGAGCCGCAGGCGCCTTCTCATCGGCGGTTGGCGCAGCAGCCTTTGGAGGCTGCGTGTCTTCGCGCGAAATCGACACCGGCTCCGCCTTGACGATGACTGTCTCCGGCTCGCCAGACGCAATGAACTCCGTCAGGTCCGCGCCGAGAATGCGCTCCTCGCTGCCATCCGGTTCGTCGACTGGAACGCGCCATTCGAACGCGTCGATCTGGCCCGTTACGGGAGAGGTCGGTGCCCACCGGTCGGAGGTCACGCCGTCAGCGGTCCAGGCCGCATCGCGGGGTGCCGTGACGGCGCGTGCGAGCCACTCGCGCGCCCGTCCCTTGTCGCCGCTTTCCTCGGCTTCGATGCGCGCGAGGAGAGCCGCAATTCGCCGCGTCAGGCCGTTTTCGGTGAATGGCTGCAGAATGCGCCGCGCCTCGGCGTAGTCATGAGCCTCGATGGCCGCTAGCGCCACGGCGATCGAGCTTTCGATCGAATGCGGGTTGAGCGTGAAGAGCTGCTTCACGCGGTCGAGCCGGTCGCGCGGGCTGTCGCCGATGCGCGCGTAGGCATAGGCCGTCGCAAGCTCGGGATGCGGAGACTTCACCCATGTCTTCTGGATGACCTTCGCCGCGCGGGGCGTGTTGCCCCGCGCCGCAAGCAGCCGTCCCGCGATTGCGGCGGACGGAATGAGTGAGGGAGCAAGGCCATGTGCCTCAAGCGCGAGTGTGAGCGCCTTCTCGGGATCGTCCTCCTCGAGCGCCTGCGCCTGGGCGGTGAGAAGAATAGCACGACGCCGGTCGGCGGTCGGCCGATCCACCTGTCCGTGCCGTTTGGCCAGCGCAAGCGTCGCAAGCGCCCCGTTCCAGTCGCCGGCCTGACATTGAAGGTCGAAGAGCGCCTCCACGGGCCACGACAGTTTCGGATTGAGCCGCAACGCCCGTTCGGCGAATTGGCGCTGCGCCTCACGCTCCCCCTCGCGCCCGGCTTCGAGGAAAAGACCTCTCAGACCCAGCTGTTCGGTATCGGGTGAAGCGAGCATGGCTTCGAAAATGCGCCGTGCGGTGGCTTTGTCGCCGGAGAGCTGGGCCGCTTGCGCACGCAAGAGGTGCGTCAGGGGCTCGTTCGGCAGGGACTTTCTCGCCTGGAGTGCATAGCGAGTGGCCATCGATTTGTCGCCTGCGCCGATGGCGATCATGCCGCTCGAGAGCGCATCGAGACCGCGCCGCTGACGCCGCCGGGTCAGGAAGTGGCTGACCGCCGCCGGGCTCGACCAGATCTGTGTCAGGATCGTCCAGATGAGCAGCGCAAGACCGATCAGAGCGGCAAAGATGACGACCGCGCGGAACACGCTCGTTTCGATCTCATAGCCTTGCCATGTGATAAGGAGCGATCCAGGCCGATCCGCGAGCCAAGCCAGGCCCGTCGCAAGCAGGATCACACCGAGGAGAAACAGGACGAGACGCGTCATCGGTCACTGTCCTCTCAATGATTGGAAGGTGCGGGCGCCGGCGTCGCAGGCGCTGGAGAAACATCCGCCGCACCGGAGAGCGACGCCTTGAGCCGGCCATCGAGCGTGGCGATGGCCTGATCGACCGAGTGGCGTGCGGTGACCTTTTGGAGCCAGTCCTCGATCGCGGGCTGTGCCCGTTGCGGCAATGCTTTCGCCTGGGCGATTACATCGCCCAGCTGGCCGTCGTTGAGAGCGGACTCGATCCGCGCAACGATAGCCTCGGTGCTCGTATCGTCGGCCTCATGACTGACCTTGCGCACGCGCACGACCGACTTCGCGCCCGACCAGAGACGATCGATGACGGAACCGTCGGCGGGTTCGAGATCAGCGTCGATGACGGCATTCATCACGGGGCGGAAATCGGCCTTCAGCTGTGCGAGCGTGGCGACGCCGGTGTCCTTGAATTTATCGAGCGGGCCCAGATCGAGTTGCCCGGCCGATGCCTTGCGCACCTGTTCGAGCTCGACGGCATAGCCTTGCCCCTGTCCGCGGTCGAGCGCACGCTTCAGGTTCGAAAGCTCGAGCGAGAGCACGATACGCTCGGCATCCTGCTTACGGCTCTGCTCGCTTTGCACGACATTCTGTACGTTCTGCTCGAGTTCGGCGATCTTGGTGCTGACCGGACCGATGGCAGCGGAAACGTCTGCCGGACGCGTGACGGACTTGAGCTGAGACTCGACGGAGCTGCGAAGCTCTCCGACGACACTCGACAGCCGAGCGGTCTCTTCCCGTACGGCCTCAACAGCCGCCGAAAGCCGGTCCGTGCTGGCCTTCTGTGCTTCAACCTGCTGTGTGCCGCGTGCCTGGTCGGTCCGCACCTGCGTCAGTTCGCGGTCCAGGCGAGACGAGGCGGCCTTGGCGGCTTCGCTGGCTTCCGCGGTGGCCGCGATGCGTTGCTCGATGTCGGCAGGCAGCCCCTTGCGCAGGCTTGCGATCTGATTGGCCAACGACGTTTCGAGATCGGAGATCTTGCCCGTAACAGCCGCGAGCTGGGGCAAACGGCCCTCGGAGTCCGGCGCGCTGGCGGCGATCATCGCAAGCTGTTCCTCGAGCTTCGCCAGCCGCTCGCCGCTGGCTGCGGCACCACTGTTTTGGGTGGTCTCAACCAGAGATTTCGTCTCGGCCTGGAGCGAATTCTGTGAGTCGCGGAGCGCGATGACGTTTTGCTCTAGCTCCTGGAGCTTCGCGAGCTGGCGTTCCGCATCGTCGATCTTCGCATTGAGCGCGCCGATATCCGCGCCGTCTTTCGGTGCGGCTTCGAGCGTGGCGATGCGGGCCGAGAGTTGCGCCGTGGGACTGTTCGGCGGTTCGGGAAGGAATGCGGTACCGGCATAGACCAATCCGCCACCGACGAGGCCGGCAAGAAGGTGCGAGAAGAACCCGCCGCCGCCGGTCGTCGCTGTGGGAGCTGGTGCAGGCTCTGTCTTGCTCCCGGTCGACTTCGGCGCCGCTCCTGGGTCTGATGGCTTGGCGGCACCTGCAGGAGCCGACGGCGCGGACGGTTTCGAGCCAGTCGACGCCGTGGACGCACCCGCTGCGGATTGGCTAGCGGACGATGAACTGGCTGCTGAGGCGCTCGATGACGGCTGCGATGGCGATGCGCCGCTTGCGCTGGTCGACGGCGTAGCAGGCGCGCGCACTTCCGTTGCCTTCAGGTCGAGCGTTGCGTGAGGGCGCTTGACGCCAGGACTGTCGGTCCGGCCAGCAACCTTCGGATCGGGCTTGTCGATCATGGGAGCAGGGTCTCCAGGGGCTGTGGTCGCATCGCGGGGGGAGCGGGAGCGGCCTAGACTGAGTCTGACGCCTCGCGGGCAATAAGGGCAAGCATTTCTTGAGAGTTGGGCAAGCGGGCGACCACCGTCTTAACGGTCCCCAAGGGACAAAGCTCCCGGGCAACCGCATCGGACAGGCAGAAGTGCACGACCTTCCGCGTCTCGGCTACAAGTCCGCCATCGGCGGCTAATTTGGCGTAAACCCTGGCAGTTCTGGGCGACATCAGCACGACGCCGTCGATGCGATGGTCCCTGAGGGCCGTTGTCGCATCGGCTGGGAGCGTGCTGACCGGGTCGGTTCGGTAAACGACCTCCGTTCGCACCTCAAATCCGTCTCCAGCCAATGCGCCCTTGAGGTCGAACGCCAGCGTTTCAGCTGCAAGATGAACCAGGGCACCGGCTCCGGGGTCAATCGTTTCACGGATAATCTCTGCCAGCTCGCGCCCCGTCCCCGGTCCCTCGATGACCTGGCGAAAGCCGAGTTCGCGCCCAAGCTCTCCCGTACCCGGACCGACGGCCAGCAACGGCAGCGATTGTGCGTGCTCGGGCAACGGCGCAACCGCCTTGAGGCCATTGCGGCTGGTGGCAATGAAGCCCTGAACGCCCGCGAGCGAGGGCAGCTTGCCCACTGTGTGCACCGTAAGAAGCGGAGCGTGCGTGATGCGATGCCCCGCGGCTATCAAAGCCAAAGCGAGCGGATCCGCATCCGGTCCCGGATCGGGTCTTGTGAGGAGGAGATGCATCACGACGTCCGCGTGAAGATGGCCTGTGCTCCCCGCTCGAGCAGGACGTCGGCTGCCGCCGCTCCCAGAGCTGCGGCCTCAGAAGCAGGTGCGTCACGATCGATTTCGAAGCAGGCCGTTCCGTCGGGCGAGAAGGTCATGCCGCGGAACACGAGAGTTTCGCCCTCCAGCCGCGCAAGCCCTGCAATCGGCGTGCGGCATGAGCCTTCGAGCCGCGCGAGAAACGCGCGCTCGGCTGTAACGCACAACGCCGTCGGCTCATGATTGAGCGGCGCGAGGAAGCCTTTTGTCGCGCTGTCGTCTTGACGGATCTCGATGGCGATGGCGCCCTGCGCCACGGCGGGCAGCATCTCCTCGGTCGCGATCGCCGACGTAATGCGGTCTGCCATGCCCAGGCGCTTCAAACCCGCACACGCGAGCAGCGTCGCGTCCGCGACTCCATCGGCGAGCTTTTTGAGGCGCGTCTGCACGTTGCCACGGAACCCGACCACCGTCAGGTCTGGACGGATACGCTTCACCTGCGCTTGTCGCCTGAGGCTCGACGTGCCGACCACGGACCCTTCCGGCAAGTCCGCAAGCGAAGCGTACTTGAGGGAGATGAAGGCATCGCGCACGTCTTCACGCGGAAGCACCGCTCCGATACCGAGGCCTTCGGGGAGCTCGGTCTGCATGTCTTTCATGGAATGCACGGCGAGATCGATCTCGTTCGCGATCAGCGCTTCCTCGATCTCTTTGGTAAAGAGACCTTTTCCGCCGACCTCCGCGAGCGGCCGGTCGAGGATCATGTCGCCCGTGGTCTTGTAGACCCGGATCTCGATTTGCTCCTCGCTCAGACCATGAGCCGCCATCAGCCGATCCCGGACCTCGTGGGCCTGGGCGAGTGCGAGGGGCGAACCGCGCGTTCCGATACGAAGGGTGCGAGCTTGCAAGTCGAGGGCTCCAAGTGTTAGGGCCACGGCCTAACCGGCCGCGCGGCGCCATTAATGCCCCCGCACGGCTGCGAACGCAAACGGGACCAGGACGTGCCGGCGGAAGAGAGTAAATCGAAGCCTTCGGGATCTCCGCTCGTCGTGCTCGGCATTGAGACGAGCTGCGACGAAACAGCCGCGTCCGTCGTGTCGTGGGACGGCGCGGCACGGGGCCGTATCCTGTCGAATGTGGTCCGATCCCAGCTTGCCGAGCACCGGCCTTACGGGGGCGTTGTGCCGGAAATTGCTGCGCGCGCCCATGTCGATTGCCTCGACGCAATCATTGCGGCGGCCCTGGACCAAGCCGGCGTCAGCCTAGCTGACCTTTCGGGCATAGCCGCGACCGCTGGGCCCGGCCTCAACGGCGGGCTGGTTGTGGGGCTTGTGACAGGCAAGGCCTTGGCGCTGGCGAGCGGAAAACCCTTCCTTGCCATCAATCACCTGGAAGCACACGCGTTGACGGTTGGTCTGACCGACGGTCTCCCGCCGCCTTATCTTATGCTTCTGGTCTCCGGCGGGCATACGCAAACGTTGCTCGTTGAGGATGTGGGCCGCTATCGCCGCTTGGGCACCACCATCGACGACGCCGTTGGAGAAGCCTTCGACAAGACGGCGAAGCTGCTCGGGCTCGGCTATCCCGGTGGACCGGAGGTGGAGCGGGCTGCGCGCTCCGGCGATCCGGCCCGGTTCCCGTTGCCCCGACCTATGCTCGGACGCGCCGAGCCTCACTTTTCCCTTGCCGGTCTCAAGACGGCGCTGCGCCAGCGCGCAGAGGCGGCGGCCCCCCTCTCCGAGCGCGACATCGCCGATCTCTGCGCGGCGTTCGAGGCCGCTGTGTGCGATGTCATCGCTGACCGTGTGGCGCGTGCGATGGAACTGGCCGAGCCGGCCTTCGGCCCCGGTGTGCCGCGTTGGCTCACGGTAGCAGGCGGCGTCGCGGCAAACAAAAGCATCTCCGCTGCACTCTCGAAGGTTGCTGGTGAGCACGGCTTTAGCCTCGCCGTTCCACCCCCCGCGCTCTGCACGGACAACGGCGCGATGATCGCATGGGCAGGCGCAGAGCGGCTTGCCCGCGGCCTCGTCGACGGGCTGGACTTCGCTGCCAAGCCGCGATGGCCGCTCGACCCCGGTGCGCCGGCCGCCATCGGAGCGGGCGTCAAGGCGTGATCTGTTGTGAGTTGATATCGACGACCATTGAAGCGTCGCAGGTCTGCGCCATGCTATGCCTACGGAACGAAGGGATGGGCCAGTCATGAGCATGGATCGAATTGGTGTGATCGGCGGCGGCGCTTGGGGCACAGCGCTCGCGCAGACGTTGGCGCTCTCCGGCCGCGACGTTGTGCTCTGGGCGCGCGAGCCCGAAACCGTGGACGACATCAACACGCGCCGCGTCAACCGCGCGTTTCTTCCGGGCGTCTCGCTCGATCGGCGGATCTTGGCGACGGAAAAGATCGCAGACTGCGCAGCGGCGGATGCGATCCTGCTGGTCTGTCCGGCCCAGCACGTCCGCTCGGTGACAAAATCCCTCGCCGCAGTCGCGCGTCCCGGTCAGCCGCTGATTGTCTGCGCCAAGGGCATTGAGCAGACGACCGGCAAGCTCCTGGGGGAAGTCGTCGCCGAAACCGTCCCCGACATGACGCTGGCCGTTCTGTCAGGTCCGAGCTTCGCCGCAGACGTGGCCCGCGGACTTCCCGCAGCGCTCACCATCGCCTGCCGCGACGAGCGTCTGGGAAAAGTGCTCGCCGAGTGCATCGGTGATCGCCAGCTCCGCCTGTATTGGTCCGACGATATTGTCGGCGTCGAGCTTGGCGGCGCACTCAAGAACGTACTCGCGATTGCAGCCGGCATCGTCGATGGCAAAGGGCTCGGAGCTAGCGCACACGCGGCGCTGGTCACACGCGGATTCGCCGAATTGCGCCGCCTTGGCCGCGTGCTGGGCGCGCGTCCCGAGACCATGATGGGTCTGTCAGGTCTCGGTGACCTGGTGTTGACCTGCGGGAGTCCTCAGTCCCGCAACATGAGCCTCGGTCGCGCGCTGGGGCACGGAGAGACGCTGACAGCCGTGCTTGGTTCGCGCGTCTCGGTGACGGAGGGCGTTTACACGGCTGCGGCCGTCGTTCGCCTAGCCGAGGAAAAGCGCATTGAAATGCCGATTACCGAAGCGGTGCATGCCATCCTCGAAGGCCGCGTGTCGGTCGATGACGCGATTGCCGGCCTCATGAGCCGCCCCTTCAAGGCCGAGGACTAACCCTTCGGCTTGGCGTCTTGAGCCTCGTCGAATATGGCGTAAGGTTCGACGCGAACCCGAGTTCCGATGTGCGAGACGACTGCAATGGCTTACTGGCTGCTCAAATCTGAACCCGATGCGTTTTCGTGGGACGACCTGGTCGCCAAGGGCGCCAAAGGCGAACCTTGGTCGGGCGTTCGCAATTTCACCGCCCGCAACAACATGAAGGCCATGCAGCTCGGCGATCTCTGCTTCTTCTACCATTCGAACATCGGCAAGGAAGTCGTAGGCATCTGCGAGGTGATCGCGCTGGCGCATCCGGACCCGACTGACGACACCGGCAAATGGCAATGCGTCGACGTGAAGGCGATCGAGCCCCTTCCACGTCCGGTGACACTGGAAGCTGCGAAATTGAACCCCCGCCTCGCCGAAATGTCGCTCGTGACATCGTTCCGTCTGTCGGTTCAACCCGTGACCGAGAAGGAATGGGCCGAAGTCTGCAAGATGGGCGGCTTGGCGCCGACGAAGCGCGCGAAGAAAGCATGACCAGAACCAATCCCACAGTTCAAACGCCGTTGGATCCCAACGACGACGTGTCCGCGCGCAGCTTCATCGAAGCCAATACGCGTGTGCTCTCGCCTCCGTTGGTGCCGGAGATAAAGCTTCACCTCGCCGAGGAGAGTGTGCCGATCTGGCAGAAAACCGAGGAGGAGCTGGGCGAGATGAACGTCCCGCCCCCGTATTGGGCCTTTGCATGGGCCGGCGGACAGGCCCTTGCCCGCTATTTGCTGGATAACCCGGAGCTCGTTGCGGGGCGTACGGTGCTCGACCTTGGCTCAGGCTCGGGACTGACCGCGATCGCGTCCAAGCGGGCAGGTGCGGTGCATGTGCTCGCGGCGGATATCGATGCCCTGGCGCTCGCGGCGGTCCGGCTCAATGCGGCGTTGAACGACGTGGGTCTCGAAACCACCGACGACGATCTGCTCGCGCGTGCGCCGGCGCGAACGGATGTCGTTTTGGTCGGAGATCTGTTTTACGAGCGCGAACTCGCGGAGCGCGTTACGGCGTATATCGAGTGGGCTGCGGCGGCGGGCGCGCGCGTGCTGATCGGCGATCCAAAGCGCAGCTATTTTCCGGCAGGCCGGTTCACGCTTGCGGCGGAGTATCAGGTTCCGGTCACCCGCGAGCTTGAGGATGCCGAAATCAAACGCACGTCCGTGTGGCAGCTCTGATCGCGGACCTATTGAGAGGTATCAGGCTCGGTGTGGCGGCGAAGGAGTTTGCTGTGCAAGGCACGCGCTGTCGCTTCGATTTCCTTCAGCCGTCCGTGCCTCATTTCCGAGGCGACAATCTTCATCGCGGCCGCGAGCGTGACCGGATGGGACAGACCATATCGAACCATGATCCGGAGCGCCTCTTCGTCGGCCGTATCCTCAAGCTGGATAGGCTGACGCATGCGCGCGATCATATCCTCCAGAACCGGGTTCCGCGACGTCATGGCTGGTTCCCTCCCCAGGGGGGTGACGGCGTATTCGGAGGTTAACGCGCCAGAGCCCAGGTCCGGTTCCGGCCGAGGGGATTTCGTAAGGATGCCGCACCCCGCCGCGGCCCAAAGGGCGCGCTGAGGTGCGAAGTCGGTCTTGAACCCCGGACGAAATCAGCCTATCAAGGCGCGCCTACGGGCCCTCGAGGCCCCACCAAGGCGCAGCCGCAATAGCTCAGTTGGTAGAGCACGTCATTCGTAATGACGGGGTCACAGGTTCGAGTCCTGTTTGCGGCACCAGCCATTTCAAACGCCTCACGACTTCAAAATCCATACGTAGCCGTCGTGGGTCTTTAAACCGCGAGTTGGTTGCGATTTCGCGACTCTTTCCAGGCGGTGAAGTCGATGACTTCGCCGGAACTCGACCGGGTAACCGGCCGGGGGCCGGCAAGAGCGCGTCGCTTGGCCAAGTTTTGCAGGAGCATGCCGAGGCTTGCGCCCAGGACGAGGAAGCAAAGGGTTTTCTTTTGCATGGGGACCCCCGATAGAATCAGGCCCTCATTGTTCCCTAGCGATCGTCCTTGCCTCTAGTGCGGGAGAACCACAGCAGAGCGCAATCCCAGCTGCGGGGAGATAGTCCGCCGGGAGAGGAAGCGGCGAATCCGGGGATTCGAGGTTTCAAGTCGAGACGGCGGCCCGAAGGGAATCCGGGACAGATCTTCGGCCTGTCTCGTTCCGGTGAATAGCGCGCCGTTCGGCAACCTTCGGCTCGTGCCTGATCTGCGCGGGAACGAATGCGCTGCTTCTCGCGTTTTTTCCGCGATCCAGTTCCTATCGTCGCAGATCGCCGGTTCAGTTACGCATCAAGGAGTGTCGCCATGGTCCAGTCGAACCCCTCCTATCAGAGCACCTCGGGCACCCGCCCAGGCGAAAGCCCCGACGCCGTCCACCAGCTTAAACGCAAGGCCGAAGAGGCGTTGGATGCGGCGGCCACCGAAGGCGGTCGGGCGTTGCGCAGCGCGGGCGAACAGGCCGAGTCGGCAATCGAGGCTACGCGGCGCTTCGTGCAGTCCCAGCCGCTTCTGGCAATCGGGGCGGTAGCTGCATTCGCGTGTGCCGTTGGCGTGCTTTGGAAACTTGCTCCTGCGCGTCGCAACACCGATCTGGTGGATAGGCTCGCGGACTATGTGGAGCCCGGCTACCGCGCCCTCCGCCGTCGTCTCTAGTCTCGCCACGTTGCCACGCTGGGAATCCCGTCCGCCGACACTGCGGGCGGGATTTCTGTTGGCGGTATAGCGAGGCTGGGAACTAGCCGGGTATCCGGGCGTTACCTCTTTGCTTTCGTTCGGGAGGAGTCCGAATGGACATTAAGAAAAGGGCGTCTCAGGCCGAGCTTCAGAGAGAGCTTGATGAAGCGTTGAAAGCCACGTTTCCCGCGAGCGATCCCGTCGCAATCGGCGATGAAACATCGGACACGCCAGATCGCCCGGCAGACCGAAGGCCGGCCCGGATCGACAAAGCTCTGGTCGACAGGCTCGCGCAGGAAGTGGCAAGGCGGCGGGGCACAGCTTAGCAACCCGCATACACAATCGATTGAGAGTGTCCAAAAACAATGGCGGCGGCCTATCGAGAGCATGCTCTCGCCAGGCCACCGCGACGTGCGCCAAGGTACGCGGGACCTAAATCCCTGGCGCTTGGGTATGATTAAACCCCGAAATCGTTTCAACTCTGCAAACGTCGTTCGATTTTTGCCGTCTCCTGGAACCAAAGTACATTTCGTCGCAGGTCAGCGTGCATCGTGCTGCTCGGCGGGTCGAGGGAGAGCAAGCAGCCGCCCAACCAATGGAACCGTGATGGCGTGAGGCAGGAGCTTCACGCCAAGGGCGCCCACGCTGGGAAGTACCCCCGGGATGATAACGGTCCGGCCGACCTGAAATCCCCGGTACGCGCTCCGCGCAACGGCATCCGCGGTGAGCGACGGTATAATCGTGCGGTAGAGCGCTGCCTCGGCCCCCATCGCACCATGGAAGCTCGTTTCGACCGGGCCGGGTGCGACGATGGCAATCCTCACACCACGCCCCCGCACTTCGTGCGCGACGGCTTCCGTGAGCGATATGAGATACGCTTTGGTCGCGTAGTAAGCGGCTTGATGGGGACCAGGCACGAGTCCGCCCAACGATCCGACATTGAGAATTCCGCCGCGTCCGCGCGCAAGCATCGGCGCCAGAGCATGACGCATGAGTCGCGTCGCGGCGGTGATGTTGATCGCGATCAGACGCTCGAGGTCCTCCTGCGAATGATCGGCGAACAATCCGGCGAGGCCGATGCCGGCGTTGTTCACGAGGACATCAGCATAGACTCCGGCTTCGCGAAGCGCCGCGTCCAGACGATGCGGCGCGTCCTGGTCGGTAACGTCGAGCGCAACGGAGTGAACCGAAACGCCCGTGTCGCGTGCGATGTCGCGCGCGGCGACGTCGAGCGCTTCGCGCACGCGAGCGATCAAAACGATGTCGCGTCCTGCGCGGGCAAAGCGGTGAGCGAGCGCGCGGCCAATACCACGGGATGCACCCGTCACCACCACTGCGGGAGCGAGGGCCTGGACCTGCACCCAGGCGGCCGGGTTCGGCTTCGCGTAGCGACCGATCCAAAGATCCGCAACGGACGTGAGAATTCGCGACATGCACGCACTCCGAGCTGAGATGCAAAGTGCAAATTAATATGATGAGAGATTTTCAACATTCTGAGTGTGAAAATCGAGCAGACAAATCATTGATGAAGCGGACAAAGTTTATGACGCAGCCCAAAATTGCAGCCACCGGACGGGTTTTGGAGGCCTTGATCATGCGCAAAGATGGGTCTCATATGCGCCGGTATCTTGTGGATAACCGCGAAAGAACTTGAGCCCCGTTGCATGGGCAGCGCGACAGTAGGGCTCTCAAGGATCGAAGGGCGGACGTCATGCATCTACCTCATGACGCCGACTGCGGAGAGGCCCGTCACAGCGAGACTACGGCGCGCCGTCAATAACCGCTGCAACTATAGGAGCCGGGTGCGCATTTGATAGCCATGCCGGCCGCAACTTCGGTTTTTGAAGGTTCCGATCGTTCGCTGCGGTCGAACCACTGGTGGAGGAGCGTACTATGAATGCAAATGCGTCAAGATCGCTAGCAGACCAGGGCTTGGACAAGACTCCCGGCCTGGCCCCGCTCGAAGCGTGGCTCAGTCTCAATCGTCCAGTGTTTGCCGCCATGACGGAACTCAACGGCCGTTTCCTCGAACAGATGTCAAAGGCCAACAACGAATGGTTGGGGTTCGTCAATCGTCGTCTCAACGAGGACATGGCCGCCTCGCAGCGCTTCATGGAATGCAAGACGGTGCAGGACCTGTTTACCGCCTATTCGGAGTTCATCCAGCGTGCTCAGCAGCAGTACCAGGCTGAGTTCCAATACTTCGCGCGACTGAATCAGAAGCTCGCCGATGAGACGGCAAACGTGATGAAGTCCCGCATGGACGAAGTTGAAGCGGACATTCGTCACTGACGTTCGAGAATGCCGACAGCCTTTACGCCCGGCGCGCTTATGCGCGGCCGGGATGAGGCTGTTTCTCCGATCCGACAACGACGCGCCTCGCCAAGGGCGATAGCAGCACGAGGACGGCGGCAAGCGCGAGTCCGCACAGAAGCGCAATTGAGAGGGTATCTGCGCCGGATCCGAGAAAGCGCACAACGATCGACACCAGTAGATCATACTTCACGACGGCAATGGTACTGACCGCCACACCGGCGAGCTTCGCTGCCAGCTCGAGATCCTGGTCATGCTGGCGGAAGGAGAACAGGAGCAGCAGCATCGCCCACGCGCCGAACAGAAAACTCATCAGCGTGACGATGGATCTGAACCCGCCTTTTTGCTGCACCCCGAACAGCGCATCCGCCGACTGCACATACCCCTGACTCATGAGCGGGAAGAAGATCATGGCGACAGCTCCGACGATCACGCTCAGCTCGATCCGGCTGATTTGGTCGGGGTAATGCCGCTTCACGCCCGAATGCCTCAGCGTCAGCAGAACGCTGATGGCGAGCAGAATGAAGAGGAAGAACACCTTCGACGGCAGCAGGAGCTTGTGGATGCGTCCTGTGATCGATTGCTGCGTCGGATCCACGTAGAGCCGGTCGATGGCCGATTGATAGCGCCGCTGCGCCTGGCAGCATTCGGCGTCCGTGCTGAGACGGGGAGTATCAGTCAACGGCGTTGATGCGAAACAGAAGCGCTTGGTCTCCTCGGCGGTGTCGGCTTCGATCAGCGGCTCGGCCTGGCACGAGCGAAAGAACTCGCGGACGCCAAGTCGGCGCTGGCTGACATGCGTGAGGTTCGTGACGCCGTCCAGCAACGCGATACGCTCGCAGGGCTTTCCGGCATCGCTGCATCCGGCGGGTTCGCTCTTGTCCGTGACAAGCGTGGCAGGCTTGATGTCCCAGACCGACCGGTGCGGGTTCGCCGAAAGGCCGAACGCGATTTGCGTCGCCACAGCGCCGAGCACGACAAGCCCGATGAGAAATCTCAGTCGCCCGAACGAGACATGGCGCCAATACATGTCGACGAACGCGCACGAGGGCACATAGAACGCGGCCAGCGCGACGAGCCCAAGCGTCGGAAAGAAGAGAAACAGGTGGCTGTCAAAAGCGGCAAAGGTCAGCGCCTTCTCGGGACCGAATTCCCAAAACAAGACGCCTGGAACGGCCAGGAACGAAAGCCCGAGCACGAAGTAGACGATGAACACAAACGCACGCGCACCGAATGACATGAGCGGGTCCTGCCGAATGGGGAAGTTTGGCCGCCAGTATGCTGATCGGCACGCTTTCGCCTAGGGTTTCCCGGCCACGCCCGAGGCCCAATGCCGCGCTGCGCCGAACGCTCGGGGAGATGTCCCGCCGCGGGCGGCAAAAGTGTGGCAAGGTCCGGCCCGGGCGGGAGTAGACAAGCCTACCCGCC
This sequence comes from Hyphomicrobium sp., assembly GCF_036262015.1. GTDB lineage: Bacteria > Pseudomonadota > Alphaproteobacteria > Rhizobiales > Hyphomicrobiaceae > Hyphomicrobium_C. The sequence continues at coordinate 79,130 of NZ_DATAJR010000006.1, forward strand.
TTGAAGAAGATGCGTCCTCGACACCAGCCACACGAGGGGATGAGCCTGCTAGACCAGCGACAAGAGCCGGGGCCGGAGGGTCCTCCGATCCGCGTGCTTCTCATTTCGGACGGCCGGCCCGGTCACTTCCGGCAGAGCGAAGGCGTAGTGGCCGCCATTGAAAGGCGTCGCCCGGTCGCTCTCGACCGGCTGCAGCTCGTGCCGCGCGTCCCCCTGGCCAAGGGTCTCGTGACGAGGTTGGGACGGGTGCTTCCTCCACCGCGGTACCTGAGCTGGCTCTATGGGCTCGATGCCAATCAGCTCGAAAAGCCCGACATGATCGTTTCCACGGCCGGCACCACGATTGGTGCCAACGTCTCGCTGGCCCGGATCTGGGGCGTGCCGAACGTATTTTGCGGATCGACGCGCGGCTATCCGCTCAAGCGGTTCCACCTCGTGCTCACGCCGTATGCCTCGGTAGCCCAGCCCCCGAAAATCGTGGCGGCACCGAAGCCCGGGCCATTCAATCCCGAAGGTATCCCGCCGCCTCGCCCATTGCGCAGTCTGGAGGACTTTCGCGACGCCCGCATCAGTCTGCTGATCGGCGGCCCGACCCCGTACTCCCACTTTGCGAGCCAGGATTGGTCGCGCCTCGCAGACCTCGTCGAGACGTTGGTGTCTGAACGAGGCTGCTTCGTAACGATCGTCACATCGCGTCGCACGCCCGATGAGGCATACGAAAAGCTGATGCCGCTCGTGAAGCGGCCCGGCGGCGGTGTGTCCGTGATCGATTATCGGATCAAGGGAGCTGGCTCCATCGAAGCCTCCTTCGATTGCGACCTGATCCTGGTCACCAGCGATTCCATGTCGATGATGACCGAGGCCGCCCTCTCGCGGCGCCCGGCTATTGCCCTCGCCCCTCGAAAAGTCGGGCCCCATCGCGATGACGAAGCGGTTGCGGGCTTTGTCGCCGCGAAACGGCTGCGCGTACTCCCGCTGGCGAGCACCGATGCGGCCGCATTGGCTGCCGCGACGCTTGCGCTCGAGCCGTCAACTGAGAACTATCTCGATCCGCTCGCGGACATCGTGCTGACGGCGACCGGGTTGCGTGCACCGGCCGTGTAGTAGATTGAAATATCAGGGATTATGCCCATATCGGAGTGGCGGAGAGAGTGGGATTCGAACCCACGAGACGGTTGCCCGCCTACACGCGTTCCAGGCGTGCGCCTTCAACCACTCGGCCATCTCTCCTGAAGCCCACCGCGATCGCCTCCAAACCAAACGGTCCGGAGCGCAAATCATCGGTCGTCGAATTCCGATGTGGAGCGGCGCACTATACTCATAACCGCCTTGGAGGCAACACGCGAACGGGCCCGATCCGGTCTTCTTTTTCCGTTACCTATGTTAGAGCTTGGGAGCGGCGCCTAGCGTGAATCGCAAGCCCTTTCGCCAACCCCGGTGAACCTTCAAATGCCCGTTTTTCGCTTCCTGTCCGCTCTGTTTCTTCTGATCGCGACCGTGGCACTCGTGATCGACGCCACCCCCGCGATCTACGGGGCTGGCGCCTTCAAGGCGACGTCGCTGGCGGCCCACTGGCTGGATCTGGGCCCGAGCTCATTCGGCGCGGCCAAAAAAGCGATATCCGGGGCCGCACCTTGGCTCTGGAACGGACTTGTCGAGCCGTTGCTCGAGGTGCCGACGTTCGTCACTTTCGGCGTTTTGGCGCTGATGAGCGGCTACGCCGGTCGCAGGCGCAGGAGCGTGACGATCTTCGTCAACGAGCGCGCCAACTAGAGTGCTTCCGGAAAAGTGGGAACCGGTTTTCCGATAAGGAGCACGACAAAACAAAGAACGAGGATCGGTCCTCGGTTCAACGAACGCCTGAACGACCCTAGGCCCGGCAAATCTACTGCTTCGTGGCGGGCGTCGTAGGTTTGGTCTTCGCGGTCGGCGCAATCTTGCTGACGACCGGGAACGCCGTGGAGGCGGTCTGCCCGATCGGGGTTTCGCTTGCGAAGTCGTCGACGATGCCGATGGCGATCAGGACCACGAGTGCACCAACCAGGCCCATCACGACGTTGTGGTGCGATTTGTTCAGCTCGGTGATCTGCGCCTCGTCGACCGCATCGACCTCGTTCACGCGGCTGCCCTTGATACCGAAGAACTTCCGGCGGAACGACCGGCGGACGTTGCCGCGGTCGATGAGCGGGAGCCGCGCGCGATCTGCGATCTTCTTCGCGATTTCAGGATAGGGGAAGCACGGGTCGACATTGGCTTCGCTCACGTAGCCGATCGGGATCGACTTCTCGTCCTTCGTGATGATCCGGGCACCTTTGAGCAGCACCGGCACGAGCGAGCCGCCATAGATCTCGCGACGGGTCTCGACCGTTTGGATCTGGTCGTATGGGATGTCATAGCTCTTGTAGAACAGCATCGGCGTCGGACCGCGACCCGACGGCAGCGTCATTTTCACGGACGTCTCGCCCAGCTCCACACGCGCGAGCAATGAGAACAAGAGTTCCACGACGATAAGAAACATCAGGATCGTGAAGGCCGTCGCCATGATGCCGAGGCCGATAGCGTCGAAGAGCAAGCCGCTCTTCACCCGCATGTAGATCATGGCGGGCAGGCTGGCGAAGAAGGGGAGGAGCAGAAGGAAGACGAACGAGAAGAACGTCTTGCGCCCTCCTCCGACGGCATACACGTCCCGCTCATGCTTGACCTCGGGAAGCGCATGTTCCCCGCTGCTCACCGCCGCGTCCGTCATTGCCCTGAACTCCCCCAAACCCGTCTTTGGTTGGCCAGCATTCTAGAGGCCCTGCCGCGCCGAGTCACGGGGCCGCAGGGTAAATGAGGGCTTCCCGATCCGGGTGTGACCCGAAGGCGGCTACTCTCACCGCCCTTCACGGTGCTCGCGAAGTTCGGGGCTCGCTTCAGGCAGATCGAGATCCGAAGGTTGCTCGAAAGCCGCACCGTCTCCCGAACGCCGGGCCTGCCGAACAACGGCTTCGGCCTTGTCTGGCGGGTACCCGAGGCTCGTGAGTGAGTACCCCAAAAGCCCAAGGGCCACTTCCCGGGTCCCCATGATCGCAAGCCCTATGCCTTGCTGTTTGAGGTAGGCGAGTTCCGACGCGCGATGCGTCCGTACGGCCGTGTCGATGGTCGGATTGGCAGCCCGCGCCAATTCCAAAATCTGCCGCTTCTGGTAACTCGGCGGGATGGCCAGGATCAGAAGTTTGGCATTCGCGATGCAGGCGGCATCCATGACGCCCGTAGCCGTGGCGTCGCCATAGACAGCCAGGATGCCCTTGCTGCGCAGCTCCTCCACGCGCCTGCGGTTCTCGTCGATCACGACGAAGGGGAGGCCCTGGGCCTGCAGGATGTCGCCAATGGCGCTGCCGACGCGCCCGTACCCCACGATGACGGCATGGTCCTTGAGCCCCGCGCACTTGGTCGTTTCGGGCAGGGTTTCAAAACCAGTGGGCCTTTCGAGCATGGAGAGCAGCTTCGGTCTCGCGCGAAACCATGCCGTCAAGGGGTCGACGCACGCAAAGACGAGAGGGTTGAGCATGATCGACAGGATCGCGCCCGCAAGAATGAGATCGCGCCCTTCCGTCGGCAGCAAGCCGAGCGTGACCCCCAGTCCCACAAGGATGAACGAGAACTCGCCGATCTGCGCCAGGCTTGCTGACACCGTCAGCGCGGTATTGATCGGATACCCGCGCAAAAGCACGATGGCGAACGCAGCCAGCGACTTTCCGAACACGATCAGAAAAACGACGGCGAGCACCGCAAGCGGTTCTTTGACGAGAATGCTCGGATCGAACAGCATGCCGACCGAGACAAAGAAGAGAACTGCAAACGCGTCCTGCAGAGGCAGAGAATCGGCCGCCGCCTTGTGGCTGAAATCGGATTCGCTGAGCACGACGCCGGCAAAGAAGGCGCCGAGCGCGAACGACACACCAAACAGCTCAGCCGAGCCGTAAGCGATGCCGAGTGCGATCGCGAGTACGGCGAGCGTGAAAAGCTCGCGTGATCCCGTGCGCGCGACAAGCTGGAGAACCCACGGCACGGCGCGTGTCCCGACAATAAATACCAGGGCCGTGAAGAGTGCCACTTTCCCCAACGTGAGGAGGAGCGTCATCCCGACGCTCCCGCCGGAAAGGTGGCTGGCGACGCCGCGTCCGGCTGCTTCACCGCCCAGCACGCCCGCGAGCGCGGGCAGCAGGACGAGAGCGAGCACCATCGCGAGATCCTCGACGATGAGCCAGCCGACGGCGATTTGACCGTTGAGCGTGTCGACCGCGTTGCGTTGCTCGAGCGCGCGCAGCAGCACGACTGTACTGGCGACGGAGAGAGCCAGACCGAACACGATACCCGCGCCGATACCCCACCCCCAGAAATGGGCGAGTGCCATCCCGCAACCCGTGGCAACCGCAATCTGAGCTATCGCGCCGGGCACCGCGATGCCGCGGACCGCGAGAAGGTCATTGATCGAAAAATGGAGGCCGACACCGAACATCAGCAACATGACGCCAATCTCGGCGAGCTGCCCGGCGATATGCGCGTCGCCGACGAGGCCGGGCGTAAAAGGGCCAAGCGCGACGCCCGCAAGCAGGTAGCCCACCAGAGGGGGCAGGCGCAGCTTGTTTGCGATCATGCCGCCGATGAAGGCGAGCACAAGACCCATGGAGATCGTGGCAATCAGCGAGACATCGTGTGGCATGGTCCTCCTGGATCGGAACGGGGATTCAAAGGCGCTCGTAAAGTCACCGATGAATGCGATCACGGCATGTAAAAAAGCCAAACCTTACGGAAATTGTAAACCGAATAGGGTGGCGCCACCGGCGGGTAAGTGCGTGTGCGGCCTTGCCTAGAGCGCCTTCGTCAAGCGAGAGTGAGACCAATGCAAATACGTAGGGGTGGGGAGCATCCGGACATGTCGAAACGCAGAAAGCTGAACGCAAAGGCTTCGATCATTGCGGCTTTGGGTGTTGCGCTGGCGGCTGCCCCCGCTTGGTCGGCGCCGAAGCAATTCACGTTCAGCGAGAAGGCCAACGAGCGCCTCGCGAAAAAACTCAACATCCCGATTTTTTTCACGCTTCCCAAAAGCACATGGGCACCCCTCGGTAATGCAGGATTCGATACGACAGACGTCCTGCTCGACTTCAGGCACCCCGATGCGATCAAGACGAATAGCGACGCGGGACTGCGCTTGGTCGTGACGCCGCGCGCCGGCATGGCTCAGCGTCTTGCCAAGAGCGGAATCTTCCAGACCGGCGACATCCTGCTGACGTTCCGCTCCGAATGGGGAGGCGCCGGCGCCTACCCCAACATCCAGATGGGCATCAGTCACACCGGCGTCGCCTACATCAAGGACGGAAAGCTACGAAACCTCGACAACCCTATGAACGAGGAATACCTCGGCAAGGGCATGAGCGCGGACCTCACCAGCGAGCACTACCGGACTCTGAACTATATCCACGTGGTGCGGCCGCGAGACTTGAACGACGCCGAGCGCGCCAACATCCTGGCCTGGGCCACGCGCCTGAATAGTAACGCCAAGCGCGTCTATCCGAGCCAGATCAAGTTCAACGACAACTACAACGCGCCGAAGTTCAAACCCAATCACTCGTTGAATTTCGTTCAACACCTTGGGCAGATCGCGCTCGGGCAGAACCCCGCGGGCACGCTGGATCTCTACTGCTCCGAGTTCGCGTGGTCGCTGCTCGCGCTCAAGGACTGCGATCCCGGCACAACGGCCGAGGAGTTCAAGGGCACCCGTGTGCCCTCCTGTGTCAAGCCGCCGATGCGGCCGTTGGTTGCAACGGGCAACAACGTACCGAACGAAGGCCGCTCCTCCCGCATCGGCCTCGCCGATGGGCCGCTGACCGTCATCGACGGCCTCAAGGCTCCGCTCTCGGAGCGCCGGGCGTTGCTCGAGTCGGTATTCGTCGAGAACCCGGCTGGCCTCAAGAAGATGTCGGAAGGCCACCGCAAAGTTGCGGAAGCCATGCAGCCGAAATTCGTGACTTTGAAAGACTATTATCTCGGTGTGACGGGCGGCAACGTTCTCCAGCGCACGCGGGCCCGAATGATCAGGACGGCCTTCAACGTCGGAGTTCCGGAGAACTACTCTCCCACTTCGTACCTGCTGAACACACTGCTGCCGCCCGATAACGTCAACCGCACGATGGACTACGTTGCGACGATCGTAATCGAATGACGGCGCAAGACTGTCTCTGTCGATGAAATGGGCGGACGGCGTGTGCGAACGCCGTCCGCAGCTCGTCGTGGATCAAGCCTTGTTGAGCTGCCAGATGTTGACCTCAGCCGGCTTGGCGAGATGACCCAGAAACGTCTTGAGCACCCCGGTCGAGTCGCGCCACGCCATGTAGGCCTGCTGATCCTCGATCGAATCCCATTCCTGCAGCAGCAGGAAGTTTCCGGCGTTGTCCTTTTCCGTGTGGGTCGTGCAGGATCTGCATCCCCGCGCCTTGCGCGTATCGGGAAGGATGTCGGTCAGAAAGGTCTGGAACGCATTCGGGTCCGACGGCGTGAGGCGCATGGTAACGACGATGGCATTCGACATTTGAATCCTCCTGCGGGGTAGATCGGGATGGCACTGGACTAATGACCATGTGGTCAATATATAGGTGCTGCGCTCGTGTGACATCAATATAATGACCATATGGTCAACTAGTCGCACCCGCGCTTTGGCAGGAGATGGCCGATGCACGACGCAGACGAAGGCCCGGCAAAGCCGAAGCGGAAACGTTTGGATCCGCAACGCCGCGAAGAGGAGATTGTCGAAGGGGCCGTCCTCTACTTCTCGGAGGTGGGTTTCGACGGCAGTATGAGAGATCTGGCTGCGCGCCTCGGCATCTCGCACGCGCTGCTCTTCCGCTATTTCCCCACAAAGGACCTGCTGATCGACCGGGTTTATGACCAGATCTATCTCGCGCGATGGAACCCGTCGTGGGACACGATGCTCGAAGACCGGTCGTTGAATTTCCCCGAACGGCTCATCCGTTTTTATTCGGACTACCTCCGCGCCGTAGACCGGCCGGAGTGGGTGAGGACGTTCGTGTACGGCGGCCTTGCCGGCGTCAACATCAACCAGCGCTATCTGAAACTCGTCCGGCGGAAAGTGATACTTCCGGTCGCCCTCGAACTAGAGCGCCTCGTCGACGCTGGCGTCAGCGCGGAAACGCCTTCGGACGAGGCCGTCGAGTTGTCGTGGGGCTTGCATGGCGAGATCTTCTATCTCGCGATCCGGCGCTGGGTGTATGGCATTAAGGTCACCGCGGATATCGACGGTTTCGTCGCGCTGACCGTGGCGAAATTCCTGAAAGGCGCCCCGGGGGCCCTGAAAGGGATTGCCGGTGCTCGGGGTCGCAAAGCGTGAAGCTGTACGCGGCAGACGTCGCCTACTTCTGCTGCTCGACCGTCTCTTCGCTCGTCACCATCCGCCAGAACGCCGCCATCTTCGCTGCGTCGTGATACTCTTCGAGGCGCGCAATCTTGCGCCCGCGATAGGTCACGATCTGCCGGTAGGTGCCGGAGAGCACGTGTCCCGTCCGACGGTGGCGGATATAGGCTTCGACGCTAGCCCGGCCGAGTCCGTCCTCGAATTGAAAGTGATCCGTCGCCGTCGCGCTTTCGGCGACAGATACGATTGATCTGAGGAAGGTGCGGAGAGACTGCTTGCCTTCGATAATGTGCGGGATGCCGTCTAGAGATCCAGCATTGCACCAATAGATCACGTCGTCGGTAAAATGCGCCAACATCGCCTCGATATCGCCCCGGCTCCAGGCGTTGTGACTTGAATCAATAATTTCGCGCGCAGCATGCGCATCTAGCTTTTTCAATGTCTGTTCCCCAATTGCCGGTGCCGGCCAAAGGCCGACACCCCCGCGTGGGACGTAGAAAAAAATGATCACAAGGAACGCAAATGCAGTCTCAGGTTATTTTACCAGTCTGCTTCTTCAAAATACAGTGTAGAATCTAAACGATACCAACTACAGCGCGAACAAATGCGAAAAGGTGTCAACTCTAGGCTACGGCCTCGCGCTCCGCCTCGCGCTTACGCTCCTGCTTCTTGCGCTCGTTCGGATCGAGCCAGCGCTTCCTGAGACGAATGGATTCGGGTGTAACTTCGACGAGTTCGTCGTCGGTGATGTAGCTCATCGACCGCTCCAGCGTGAGCTTGATCGGCGGGGTCAGGAGAACGGCGTCGTCCTTGCCGGACGCTCGGACGTTGGTGAGCTTCTTGCCCTTGACGACATTCACTTCGAGATCGTTGTCGCGCGTATGCTCGCCGACGATCATGCCAACGTAGACCTTCGTCTGCGGACCAATGAAGAACGGCCCGCGATCTTGCAGGTTGAAGATGGCGTAGGCTGCCGCCTCGCCGTCCGAGTTTGAGATCAGCACGCCGGTGTGGCGTCCGGCGATCTCGCCGCGGTACGCCTCGTAGGCATGGAACAGCTTGTTCATCACGGCGGTACCGCGCGTGTCGGACAAGAGCTCCGCCTGATAGCCGAGCAGGCTGCGCGTCGGTACGTGAAACACCATGCGCGTGCGACCGCCGCCCGAAGGCCTCATCTCGAGCAGAGCACCTTTGCGCTCGGAAAGCTTCTGGACGACGATGCCGGTGTGGCCGTCGTCGACGTCGATGATGACCTCTTCGATTGGTTCGAGCTTTTGGCCTGCCTCGTCGGTCCGGAACACCACCTTGGGACGCGAAACGGTCAGCTCGAAGCCCTCGCGGCGCATGTTTTCCAGGAGAATGGCGAGTTGCAACTCGCCTCGGCCGGCCACATCGAAGCTCTCGCCGCCATCGTTCGAAGGCGTGACGCGGATCGCGATATTGCGCTCGGCTTCTTTCATCAGGCGGTCGCGGATGACGCGGCTCTGTACCTTGTCGCCTTCCTGGCCGGCGAACGGCCCGTCATTGACGCGGAACGTCATCGACAGCGTCGGCGGATCGACCGGCTGCGCTTCGATCGGCTGTTCGACCGAGAGATCGCAGAGCGTGTCCGCCACCGTCGCTTCGCTCATGCCAGCCACGGCCACGATCTCGCCGGCGTGCGCTTCTTCCACCGGGATGCGCTCGAGACCGCGGAAGGCGAGGACTTTCGAAACGCGAAACGTCTCAAGTTGCTTGCCGTCGCGGTTCAGCGCTTTGAGTTGCTGATTGGCCTTGAGGGTGCCCGACGAAATGCGCCCCGTCAGGATGCGGCCAAGGAAGTTGTCGGCTTCGAGCGTCGTTGCGAGCAGGCGTGTCGGGCCCGGCTCCACGGTCGGCGCCGGAACATGCCGCACGATGAGATCGAACATCGGCGCCAGGTCTTCCTTGGGCCCGGCCGGATCGAGGGCCATCCAGCCATTGCGGCCCGAGCCATAGAGCACCGGGAAATCCAGCTGCTCGTCGGTGGCATCGAGGTTGGCGAAAAGATCGAAGATCTCGTTCAAGACGTCGAGGTGCCGCTCGTCCGGACGGTCGATCTTGTTGATGGCGACGATCGGCCGGATGCCGCGCTTGAGCGCCTTCGACACGACGAACTTGGTCTGCGGCAGGGGGCCTTCCGAAGCGTCGACGAGCACCACGACGCCGTCGACCATGTTGAGGATGCGCTCAACCTCGCCGCCGAAGTCGGCGTGGCCGGGCGTGTCGATGATGTTGATGCGCGTATCTTTCCAGACAACGCTCGTGCATTTCGCGAGAATGGTGATGCCGCGCTCGCGCTCCAGGTCGTTCGAGTCCATGGCCCGCTCGGCGACCTTCTGGTTCTCGCGGAAAGAGCCGGACTGCTTCAGAAGTTCGTCGACGAGGGTCGTTTTGCCGTGGTCGACGTGCGCGATGATCGCGATGTTGCGAATATCCATGGGTGTCCCGATGAGGTGTCGGCGCAACCCAAGATGGAAATGTGTGCGCCGCAATAATCTGGCGCGGAGGTAGCACACCGCGCGTTTTCCCGCCAGTCACAGGTAGCGCGGCCATTAAGCTGATGAGGCAGGGGGGGCGCCCCGGGGGGCGGCCTCCCCCGCCTGTTCGGCCTGATAAAGCTGGGCCAGGAAGGCATCGACGTCCGGTTTTGGCGACGGAAGGTGGTCCCGCCGGTTCCGCTGGCGCTCCTGACGGGCCCTGGCTTGCCGCGTGGCGCCCGGCTGTTTCAGGCGCCGCCCCCCCGCGATCAGCAGCGGATGCGACGGCTCGTCGAGATCGAGCTCCTCGAGCATGGTTTCCCGGAGCGCATAGAACGACTGCAGGATGGCATCGCGAGCGAGCTTTCGCTCCTCGGGGGGGATGTCCGGACGCTGGCGGGGATCGATCGACTGCAGGGCACGCCGCATGTCGTGCAGCGGGGCGTAGGGGTAAAGGCCGACGAGGCTCGCAGTCTCACCGGCGTTCGCATAGACGATGCGCATGTTGTCGATCGTCTCGGAGATGCGGCAGAACGCAGCCAAATAGTCGTCGGTCGAGACGTACGGCTTCTCGCAGTAGGTATAGAGCGCGGACTTGGTCCGCACGATGCCGCGCCATTCCTCTTCCAGGCTCTCGACGAATTTCGAACGCTTCTGGAACACGTTCGCGAGATAGGCCGCAACCACCGTGACGAACACGAGCGCCATGTCTTTCAGATACTCGTAGAGATCCTGGGCCGCCCTTTCGATCGGCGTCCCGGCAATCCAGGGAATGCGATCCGCGAACTTTGAAGCCAGCGAAATGACAAGCACGAGGATCAGCCAGAAGTAGGCGCGGCGGAGCGTGCGGTTGAGCGAGGCGCGGGTCATGGAGGAAGGAGTTTCTGCTACAGGGCGGCAACGGACGGACGTGCAACCGTGACCGTCCCACAGCGGCAATTCAAGGGCAATCCCGTTAGCCCGCGAAAGCGCTTGAGAAAAGCGGCATAGGAGGTGCGCGGCTGGCCTTCGTCCCGGCGCGATCTCGCCTCAGAAATTCTGCTCGCGTGCCGTCAAGCGATCGAGGTGTTCCTTCGCATTGACGTCCGACTGATCGAGCGCCACGGCGCGCCGATAATCCTCGAGCGCCTTTTGCATGTCACCGCGCCGCTCGTAGGCGAGGCCGCGATTGTAGTAGGCGATGGCCGTATTGGGATCGGCTTCGATCGCGGAGGCAAAGTCCTTGATCGCGAGATCGTCCTTGCCGAGGTCGAAGAAGACGCTACCGCGATTGTAGAACACGAGCCAATTTTTCGGATCGACCTTGAGTGCGGCGGAGAAATCGGCAAGGGCGCCTTTGTACGCGTGTGTCGCTGCGCGGGCGACGGCGCGGTTCACGTAAGCTGTGACGAGATTTTCCCCTTCGGCCTGGCCACTCGCGATATAGGCCGAGCAGCCTGAAATTTGCCGCTTGGGGTCCGGCGCTTCGTTGCAGTCCTGGATTGCGCCGCCGAGCGAAGCCGCCAATACGACCATCGAAGTGGCGGTCGAGAGAGTGATCATCGGGATCTCTCCTTTCCTCCGGCGCTGCACGCCAAACCGGCGCACGTTCCACAGTATTTCAATTCATCCCAGCAAATGAGGTTCCGGAGAACGGGAAGAGTCGATCTGTCCACAAGCTATGCGGTTCGCGCGATTGGCCTGCTGTTCCCTGCGGAACACCCACAAGCATAGCACGCGCTATGCTGGCTGGGGCTTTGGACGTTGCAATTGGGCGCCGCCACCATGAGCGATACTTATCTCGACTTTGTACGATTGCCGCCCGGTGACCGGTCACTCGCTGGCACCATGCAGGAAGGACGCGATCTCATGTTCGCCGAACTTTCCGGAGTGGACATGACGGGAACCGACTTCTACTGGGCGAGCTTCCATGACGCGAACCTGTCCGGTGCGGTTCTACGCGACTGCGATCTGCGTGGAGCCATGCTCCATGGCGCCAATCTCGAAGGTGCGGACCTCCGCGGCGCGTCGCTCGGCCTCGACAATCTGGGAGGCACGACAGAATTGCACGGCGCGAATCTCAAAGGCGCGGATTTGCGCGGTGCAGATGTGTCCGGCGCGGAGTTCATCGGGGCGTGTCTCACCGGAGCCGACCTGCGCGGCGTGCGCGCCCTAGAATGTCTGCCCGACCGCCCGACGCGTTTGAGCGGCGCGGATCTGACGGGCGCAAAGTTGGAGGGCGTCGATCTCAGCGGCGTCACCTATGACGATGCCACACGCTGGCCAAACGGGTTCGATCCGGAGAAGGCCGGACTCGTGAAACGAGCGCAAAAGCAAAGGGCCGGTAATCCCGCCCAGCCTGCTAAAAGTTGACGTTCTGGATGATCCAGCTGCCGCCGAATGCGATGAGCCCAGCGACCAGAATGTAGGGAAGAATGGTCACGAGTACGCCGAGCAGGCCAATAAACGCCTTGAGGATCTTCTCGGCGGCGTCCCACAGCTCGCGAACGGCTTTGTAGAGCACGTAGACGATCCCAATGACGACCAGCACCAGGATGACGATCTTCCAAATTGGCAGGCTCTGCCAATCCGACTGGAAGATCGCGATGATCTGGCCGAACGACCACGTCCAGATCAGCTTGAAGAAGTTGAAGATCCAGGCAATGCCCTGCTGCAGGAATTCCACGATCTGATTGATGATCTGGTTCACGTCCCGTCTCCCCTCGCCAACCAGCCGTACAGATACTAACCGTCGCTATATGCAATGTCGAACGGCTGTTTCGGTCACAAGGACGGCGCGTGTCGTCGTCCCGTCACGAAGATGTTGCGTCGCACCGGCGTTCGCGCAGCATGCTGACGCTCTCATAGGCGAAAAAGGCGCCGCCCGCGAAAAACAAGAGCGCGATCGCATACCCGTCGACGCTGTCCGCTTGCAACGCAAGATGCCCGGATCGGGCGATGAACGCACAGCCAAGAACAAGCTTCCCGACGTGCCACCATCCGGGGCGGTGCCTCAGAATGTCATCGTGGCGCGCGTTTTCCCTCTCGAGGGTGCTCTGAAGATTGTCGAGCTTTTCGTTGAGCGAGCCCATGCCCCGTCTCCTGTCAAAGCCGCATTGCGGCATTCGGCAGGGATACTGCTCGCAATACGGGGGGCCGCTGCTCCACAAGGAACACACACCGCAACAGGCAAATGAAATGCCGGGGAAGTGTCCCCCGGCATGGGTCGTTGAGAATTGGAACGCACCGTTACGGGCAGTACCAGACCGGTCCGATCACGATGCAGCCGCGCGTGCGCCAGCCGTAGGGACGCGCCGAATAACGGCGCCAGCCCGGCGGCGCATGGCGATAGTGACGTCCCGAGCGATAGCCTTGGCGGTAGCCCTTTCTATAGGCTCGCTGGCCTTTGTATTTGTACTGAACCTGAGTCACGCCACCGTCTTGCGCCGTTGCGTGTTTGATCGCCGAGGACGACGGCACGGCACTTGCGGGAGAAATGCTCAGAACTCCGAGCAAGGCTGCGGAAACTGCTAGAGCGGCGATTTTCAACGGTTGTCTCCTCTCACTTTTCGGCGTGAGTAAGAGAAACGTGTCGGACACGATGAAGTTCCGATACGGACGCGATCGCGCAGCGTTTGTAATACGCTCGCAAGGCTCGCTCTGTGAGCCGCCTATTGTCCGAGGCTGAATCGATAGCTGAGGCCGAGCCCGCCGAAGAACTGGTTCTCACTCTCGACGATCGGGCTGTCGGCTGCATCGCCGAGCAGGCGCGAATAGCGACCGCTGAGCTTGAGCGTCCAAACATCCGACAACGGCACATCGCTCGTCAGCCCAAGGAACACGTCCTTGATGCCGGCGTCCGCGTCGTAGGCGGCAAGATGCGCTTTCGATGACGCACTCTGCGCCTGCGTCACCGAGAAGTAGGCGTCCATGTAGTCGTCATCGGCGTAGGTGGCGCCTGCGGTTGCCGTGACCGAGCCCCATCCGAACGGCGCTTTTGTTTCCGCCCCGAAGCGGATCAGCGCGCCGGTATCGTCGCCGGTCAATTGATGATGGTAGGAAACGAACGGCGTGATCGGCCCTGCACGATAAGCGGCATAGCCACCGGCGACCAAACCGCCGTCCACATCGCCGAGGCCGCGCAAGCGCGCAGCGTCGCTCTGGTCGCGATCGAAACGCCAGCCGACGAGCGGACCGGCTTCGAAACCGTTGAATTCGATGGCGCGGAAGCGCAGATCATCCGGTCCGCGGAACTGAACGCGGCTCGTCTCGCCAAGACCGGCGGGAGCAATGAACGGCGCGCCGCGCACTTCATAGTCCTTCGCGCCTTCATACTTCGGCGCCACGAACACGACGCCGCCCACTTGCCAGTCCGTCCCACCAAACCCGAGATCGCCCGCGAAAGCGGCGTGCCCAAAGACGGTAAGTGAAGAGAAAGCAAGGACATGGAACTTTACGCGCAGTGAAAACATGAACAGCACTTCCCGGGTGAACGCTCGTGAGACCATCTGGCTACCACGAGATCGTCGATGGCATGCCCACTTTTGCGCGCTGTCCGCGAAGTCCACCGGCACTGTTGCGCTTGCGTCTCACGATGGAAGTTGGCCCGCGAGCCGGCTGCCTCCTTTGATTGCCGTCCGCTGACGCGCATATAGGAAGCTACAACGTCAACGAACGATGGAAAACGTCATGGACATCACGCGCAACGGTTCGCGGCCGTCGGCCAAAGGCCCGGAAGACTATTTCACCGGGCAGGTCCGCATTGATCGCCTGTTCGAAGCCCCGAACCCGGCCCGCGTCGCCGGTGCCAGCGTCACGTTCGAGCCCGGCGCGCGCACCGCTTGGCACACGCATCCGCTCGGACAGACGCTCATCGTGACGGCGGGCTGCGGCTGGGCGCAGCGCGAAGGCGGTCCCGTTGAGGAGATCCGCCCGGGCGACGTGGTGTGGTTCGCGCCGGGTGAGAGACATTGGCACGGTGCCACGCCCTCCACCGCCATGACGCACATCGCCATTCAGGAAGCCCTCGATGGCAAGCTGGTCGAATGGCTGGAGCACGTCAGCGACGCGCAGTATCGCAGGTGAGCGGCGTTGGTGAAAACGCAAACGGGCGATGTCCGCTGAGGGGAAGGAGCAGGCTAGGGCTCACCCCGGGCATCAACTGCTTCATTGCGCGCCAACCGCCGTAGGGCCTGGGGCGGCTGACCGAAGGCACGTAAGAAAGCGCGACGCATCTGGTCACGATCACTGAAACCGGCTTGTTGTGCGACCACATCAATTGGATGCCGGCTTTGCTCCATGAGCGCTCTCGCTGCCTCCACACGCAGCTTTTCGACAGCCTTTGCGGGAGACTGGCCGGTCTCTGCCCGGAACGCACGACTGAACTGTCTCGGGCTAAGGTGCGCCGCTTCAGCAAGTTGGGGGACGCTAAGGGGTGTGTGCAGATTTTCGCGCGCATACGCGAGAGCCGTTTGGATGCGGTCGGATTTTGGCGACAGTTCGAGCAAGGTAGAAAATTGAGACTGGCCACCGCCGCGCCGATGATAGAGGACGAGCTTTCGCGCCACCGACTTCGCAATCTCTGCTCCAAGGTCATCTTCGACCAGGGCCAATGCGAGATCGATGCCTGCGCTCATGCCCGCTGAGGTCCAGACCGGACCGTCGTTTATAAAAATTCGGTCTTCGTCGATCTTGGCCTTTGGAAACCGCTTCTGCAGCTCACGCGCGTGGAACCAGTGGGTGGTGGCACGGCGACCATCCAACAGGCCGGCCTCCGCCAAGACGAATGCGCCTGTGCAAATGGCAGCGATGCGCCGATGCGTGGGCACCGCCGCGCGCACAAAGTCGATCATCGCCGCGCTGGGCGACTCCCGCGACGTAGCGCCCCCGCCGATCAGGAGAGTATCGCCCGGCTCCTCACTGAAACGTTCCGTCTGAAGGTGCATGCCGAGCGAAGTCCGGACGAGGCCGCCTGTCTCGGACACAAACCGGAATTCGTAAGGCGTCTCCTCGGCAAACATGTTTGCCGTCTCGAACACCGAGAGCGCCGCCAGAGCGATGACCGAATTGTCTGGGTAGACGATAAATGTGATGCGTCGCATGAGATGGTGTCCCAAATTTACGCATATATGACATTTGGGCCGCGAGCCTGCAAGGGTATACAAGCCTCAGCAACAACGAAGGTGGAGGACATCCCATGAGCAGCACATCCAAAGGCGTCGCCCTTGTTACAGGCGCTTCTTCAGGTATCGGCGCAGTCTACGCCGACCGATTGGCCAAGCGTGGCTATGACGTGATCTTGGTGGCACGCAACGAAGAGCGTCTCAAAAAGGTTGCAGGTCGCATCGAAGCCGAAACCGGCCGAGAGGTCAGGGTTTTCCCGGCGAACCTGAATGACAAGACAGACCTCGCGAAGGTCGAATCCCTCCTGCGCGACGACAAGTCGATCACCATGCTGGTCAACAATGCCGGCGTCGGTTCGGTGGCATCTATCCTTCAGGCGGACGTCGACACCGTCGAGGACATGATTGATCTGAATATCACCGCGCTGACACGGCTCACGTACGCCGTTGCGCCAGCATTCGTTGCACGCGGCAGCGGCACCATCATCAATATCGCGTCGGTTGTTGGCGTTGCGGCCGAGGCGTTGAATGGCGTCTACAGCGCCTCGAAATCGTATGTCCTCAGCTTCGGACATTCGCTGCAGAAAGACCTCGCGGATAAGGGCGTCCGCATCCAGAGCGTATTGCCCGGCGCCACGGCGACCGAGTTCTGGGATGTCGCCGGATACGCCGCTCAGAAGACCGCTTCGATCACGATGTCGGCCGAGGATTGCGTCGACGCGGCGCTAGCAGGGCTCGATGACGGTGAACTGGTGACTATTCCCGGTCTCCACGACGGAGACGCGTGGACCCGCTGGGAAGCCGATCGTCGTGAGCTTTCGAAGAAGTTCGGCAACGCTAAGCCAGCCGCTCGGTACAGCGTGAAGTCGTCGTCAGCAGCCTAACGGCTCTTGGCGTTGGCGTCGTAGGTACGGCCCTTGAAACAGGGCCGCACTTGCACCTCCGATTGTGCGGTTCGCGTATGCCTCGAAAGGGAAGTCCGACAGAAGCCGGGCGGGCATAATCGTTTTGCCGATGGAGGAGACCTTGCCCTATCTGCAGCTTGACCTGACTGAGCACTGCACACCTCACGATAAGCAGCGTCTCGCGAAAGCTATGTGCGAGACCTATGCGCGCCATATGTCCGTCGACATCAGGCGAATAACTGTGGCCATCCGCGAGCTGGGTGAAGGCGGGCTGTGGAGAATAACCGAAGTTGGCGGGGAACCCGTCCCCGTCTCAATGCTGATGCTCGATATCCGCGAAGGTCGTCCGGGCGAAATGAGGATCGCTGCCGCCAAGGCGCTCTGCGCCGTCATCGTGAATATCCTCGGCTTGCGAGAGGATCGGCTGAACGTTGAGTTTACGCAGCACGCAGCCGATGAAATGTATCACCCGGCGCTAGGCGGCCTCAGCCCCGATTGGAAGGACGACGAACGCTAGAGGGGCAGCAAGCCTCACGCGTATTCTGATGTCCGCTCCGGGTCAGAAGCAGACCCTAGCCGCACTTCATCACAATCCATATCCCGTCTCGGCACGAAGCGCGCGGACCAGCAGCCGACCCAGTGTTCGTACCGTGCTGGCTGCGTGGAACCGCTGGTTGCGCCGGAAGTTGGATTGCCGCTCAGCCCACGAAAGTACGCGCCTGAGCGAACGGGGCGGTCCGTGGTGATGAGGGAGGCTGCCGAACGGGAGCTATATCCGCCCCGTCGGGACAGCCGGATTGACGAGCAGTACCAGCACAGCCATGAGGCCTCCCATGATTGGCACCCGTACGCGTATTCTCGCTTTGCTATCCGCGTCTGCAATTGCCTGCTCCGCTCTGCCCGCAAGCGCGGCCCGCTTCGATGGAAACTGGAGCATGGTTGCCCAGACGACCCGTGGTCATTGCGGCACGATCCCGATGGGGCTCGGAATCAAGGGCGGCCGGATCTATGCGACCGGCGGATCCTTCGCGTTCTATTCGATCCGCTTGGGCGGCCGCGTTGCCGGTTCGGGGCAAGCCAACATCAAAGCCGTCGCCGGGCCGCGCGTCGCTCAAGGAACCGGGCGCTTCACCCAGCTTCGGGGCAGCGGAAGATGGGCAGGTCGCGGACCGTCCGGTCTCTGCTCCGGCGTTTGGAGTGCGAACCGCAGCTAGCTCGCAAAATAGCGTCGAGCGCCCATGGTGCGAGGTCGCGGTCGGCGGAGATCATTGCGTTATCGCTGCGCATCGCAGTTCGCACAAAAAACGCCCGGCCATACAGCCGAGCGTTTGATAGTCGGGGTCGCCGAAAGCGAACCTACTTCTTCTTCCCGCGCTGGCTGCTGTGATACTTGCGCGGAATCTCACCGGCATCGGCGAGCGCATCGAGGCAGCGGCTGGAAATGTTGCCACCGGCCGAGCGCATGCAAGAGCGGAGCTCGGGCGTATCGGGCTTGTACGACGGGCAGAACTTGTAGAAGTCCGGTTTGCAGGCCGACTTCACGCGACCGCTGTACGCATTCGCGGCTCCAGCCGCTGCGAGCGCGCCAACGCCGATTGCAAGCGCCGCCATGATCTTCGTCGTGTTCATTCTCGGTCTCCTTACACACACCGAACTGTTTCCCGCTACAGCGGCCTGAACTCCGTACGTGCGGCCTACTTCCCGCGATTGCGCATCTCGAGTGTGCGCAGACGCAGCGCGTTGAGCTTGATGAAGCCCTGCGCGTCCTTCTGGTCGTAGGCGCCCTTGTCGTCTTCGAAAGTGACGAGCGTCGGCGAATAGAGCGACTTGGGGCTCTCGCGGCCGACAACGATGACGTTGCCCTTGTAGAGCTCGAGCGTCACTTCGCCTTCCACGTGCTCCTGCGACTTGTCGATAGCCGCCTGCAGCATCTCGCGCTCCGGGCTGAACCAGAAGCCGAAGTAGACCAGCTCCGCGTAGCGCGGCATCAACTCGTCCTTCAAATGCATCGCGCCGCGGTCGAGCGTCAGGCTCTCGATGGCGCGGTGTGCCTGCAGCAGGATCGTGCCGCCCGGCGTTTCGTACACGCCGCGCGATTTCATGCCGACGAAGCGGTTCTCGACCAGATCGATGCGGCCGATGCCGTTATCGCGGCCGAGATCGTTCAGCGCCTTGAGCAGCGTCGCCGGGCTCATACGCTGGCCATTGAGTGAGACGGCGTCGCCTTTCTCAAAGCCGATCTTGATGGTCGTGACCTTGTCAGGCGCATCCATGGGCGAGATCGTGCGCTGATAGACGATCTCGGGCGCTTTCTTGGCCGGGTCTTCCAGAACCTTGCCCTCGGACGACGAGTGCAGCAGGTTGGCGTCGACCGAGAACGGCGACTCGCCCTCCTTGTCCTTGGCCACCGGGATCTGGTTCTTGCGCGCGAACTCGATGAGATCTTCGCGGCCCTTGAACGTCCACTCGCGCCAGGGCGCGATGATCTTGATGCCGGGCTCGAGCGCGTAATAAGTCAGCTCGAAGCGCACCTGGTCGTTGCCCTTGCCGGTAGCCCCATGGCAGACGGCGTCGGCCCCGGTCTGGCGTGCGATCTCGATCTGCTTCTTGCCGATCAGCGGACGGGCAATCGAGGTGCCGAGCAGATAGATGCCCTCATAGAGCGCGTTGGCGCGGAACATCGGGAATACGTAGTCGCGAACGAATTCTTCGCGCAGGTCCTCGATGAAGATGTTCTCTTTCTTGATGCCGAGCATCTCGGCCTTCTTGCGGGCGGGCTCCAGTTCCTCGCCCTGGCCGAGGTCGGCGGTGAAGGTCACGACCTCGCAGCCGTAGGTCTCCTGCAACCATTTCAAGATGATCGACGTGTCGAGACCGCCCGAATACGCGAGCACCACCTTCTTGATGTTCGGCTTGCCGTCTTTCGCGCTCATCGTCCCGACCTCTTGTTCTCGAATCTTTATTATGCCCGGGCTCACGGGCGCGATTGCCTTACAATCACGCCAAGAAGCCTGCAAGGCGCACTCCGTCTCATCGACCCACAGGGAATTCTACAAGCCGCGCCTAGGCTTTAGGATACTGACGGGAAAATCTCCATCATCTCGCCGTGTTTTTTTGGCTCATTGCGCCTAATCTGGACGGAGTGCGCCGGTAAGAGCCAGACGTTCGGGGGACGATTGTGACAATGAGAACGACCGCGCTGCTGATCGCAGGCTTGGCTTTGGGATTCAGCCTCGGCACTGGCCCATCTGCCGCGCAGTCTGAGGACGCGGCCGCGCCGCCCGCCGCAGCCGTCCCGACGCCGCCTCCCGCCGCGCCGGCACCTCCGAAAACAGCCAACAAAAAGAAAGAAGTTCTCCCCTGGGAGAACGCGGCTCCCGCGCCCGTTGCCGAAGTGCCGGCTGCACCGGCTGACCCAGCTGTCGCCGCCGCGGCCGCCCAGTGCAGCCCCTTGTTCGAAGCTGCCTGCCGCGATCTCAAGACCTGCGCCTGGATTGCCGATGTGGCGCTCCAGGACGGAAGCACAGTTCCCGCGCGCTGCGTTGCACGCCCGCCGGCACCGCCAAAGAAGGCTGCAAAAGCGGCTGTTCCTGCCAACAAGCCAAAGAAAACGAGCGAAGCCCCGGCCGCGGCTGCACCGGCCGTGAAGGCGGCGGTGACCAGGATCGAGGACGAAGAGCCGAAAGCTGCCGTCGTGAAGCCGCAGAAGCCCAAGGCCGCAGCCGTCGAAGCGGCACACGAGCCGGCGCCGGAAAAGCTGCAAGAACAACTGCCCGCTCAGGCCAAGGCGCCGGAGCCCGTAGCCGAGCCGGCTCCGAAAGAAACGGCAGCGACCGAGCCGCAAAAGGCCGACGAGAAGGCCGAAGAACCGGCCAAGTCGCCGATCGTGGTAAAGCCACCGGCTCAGCCGTCAACCGCAAGCAATACAGGCGGACAGGCACCGTCCTTCGGCTCGTTCTCGGCGGCCATGCCGGGCCATGGCAATGCGGTTGTCGTCACCGTGCCCCCGTCGGGCGAGTAACGGCTGCTACGCCCAGGGAAGTTTCACGGACTGTGCAAACGGCGCCAGGAAAAGCGCGCCGTAGAGCGCTTTCGGCGAAACGATGCGTGAAACGGCAAATCCGCTCTCGGACTGGTAGCTCGAAAACGCGCGGTTGATCGAGGTGGAAGCGGCCTCCGCCGCATCCATGGCGGCCATGTTGGCTTCAGCAGCCGGAAGCGCCACGGCGCGCGGCACACCCGCTGTCATCATCGAATAGGCCATCGGCCAACTGGCCGGATTGCCCTCGAGCGGGAAAAGCCCCCACCAAGCACGGACGGGCGCGAACATCGGCGAATCCGCCCACAGGTCGACCATGCGGCCGAAATCCGTCGGCAGTGCTGCGGCCGCCGATGATGTGACCGCCGACCGGTAGGGACGCGGCCCGGTCACCAGATAGGGAGTGGAGGGCTTGAAGTCGTCGCTTGTCGCGCCTGCTTTGGAGGATTGAGTCCAGAAATCAATGGCCTGAGTGGCGAAAGCAGCATACGCGGCCGACGCGGCACGCGCGTATCCGAAAGCCGCCGTGGTGCAGCTTCTGGCAAAGCGCTGGGAGAGTTCGCTGTCGAAATGGTTCATCGCCGGCCTCGCTCGGACTGTCAGCAGCGCCTTTTGCAGGTGCGATTGTGCAATGCACAACATAGGGGCATGGACCCCGACTGACAACCGGAATCCACCCATATTAACTAAAGGCGAACAAACCCTTACGCGGGGGATGCAGGCGGGGTCGCGGGCCGGCGTTTCGGCACAGCCACCAGCCAATAGACAAGACCGGCAGCTAGGCCGGAGGCTGCGTAGGCAGCCAGGGCATAGCGATTGAGGATTGTGCCATCTCCCATCTCACCGATGAACTGAGCCGCAAATCCTGCCAACGCGATGGCGAGGCCTGCTCCGCCAAAGAACAGAACGGACCGCACCGGGAGCCATGACGAGACTATCGCGGCAACGATTGCGAATGGCCCGGCGAACACCGCCGCTTGCGTGGCAGCCAGGAGTGCAAGCATCCCGAGGCTCTCGAGACGCGCTTCGTCGGCAAAGGCAAGGCCGTCGACGCCAGCAACGAACAGAACCTGCACGAGCCCGGCCACCAGCACGGCGGCGACAAAGCCTAGAATGAACCTGACTATCGCGACGATCATCAGCGCCCCCTCAGCGGCCCTAGCGTAAGGGAGCGGCTGCACCCACTCAAGCGTTGCGGCCTGCGAGCAGCCAATAGACGAAGCCGCCTGCAAATCCGGCCGTTGCAAACACATGCCAAAGGGCTGGCAGCGCGTAGGTCATTGTCCCGGGGTCGACTTGAGCGAGCAGCGGGATGATCGCCAGCGAAACGCCGCCGCCGACGAGATAGAAGAGCCACGACCGGATGCGCGCCACCTCGCCGACGATGACGACCAGCAGCGCCGGGATCAGCGTCGCGCCCGAGGCGATGATCGAGCCCTGCCAGGCGACATCGAACGCGGCAGAGATGGTGTCGGCCTCATCGAGCCTATGGATCGCCTGCGTGAATGTCTCGAGGCCAAGCGTCACGAGCACGAACAGCGTCGCGCACGCCGCAATTAGAAACGCGATCGGAATCCAGATCAGCCGCCCGATCGTCTTGAGCACCATGTTGCGTCAGGCTCCCGGCTCAGCCGAAGGAGACGCCGGCTCCTGCCGTTCGCGCGCGCGCAACTTCACGCTTTCGCTCTTGAGCTGACCGCAGGCCGCGAGGATGTCGCGGCCGCGTGGCGTACGAACCGGGCTCGCATAACCCGCCTTGTTCACGATGTCGGCAAAACGCTCGATAGTCTCCCAGTCCGAGCATTCGTAGCGCGAGCCGGGCCATGGATTGAACGGAATGAGATTGATTTTGGCCGGAATACCCGCCAGCAGGCGGACCAGTGCCTTGGCATCGGCCGGGCTGTCGTTCACGCCCTTCAGCATGACGTATTCGAAGGTGATGCGCTTGGCGTTCGACGCGCCGGGATAGTTCCGGCACGCGTCCAGCAGCTCCTTGATCGGGTACTTCTTGTTGATGGGGACCAGTTCGTCGCGCAGGTCGTCGCGCGTGGCGTGCAGCGAGATGGCGAGCATCGTGCCCGACAGCTCGCCCCAGCGAGCGATCTCCGGAACGACGCCCGACGTCGAGAGTGTGATGCGCCGCTTCGAAAGCGAGATGCCCTCGCCATCGGACGCGATGTCCATCGCTTCCCGCACGTTGTCGAAATTGTAGAGCGGCTCGCCCATGCCCATCAGCACGACATTGGTGATCTTGCGATCGCCCGAAGGAAGCAGTCCGTTGTCCGCGGGCCGTGCGGCGCCGGGCCAATCACCGATCCTGTCTCGCGCGAGCAAGATCTGGCCAACGATTTCCGACGCATCGAGGTTGCGCACGAGCCGCTGCGTGCCGGTGTGGCAGAAGCTGCACGTCAGCGTGCAGCCCACCTGCGAGGAGATGCAGAGCGTGCCGCGATCCGCTTCGGGGATGTAGACGGTCTCGATCTCGGGCGCGCGCGCCTCATGCCCGCGCCTGGGCAGCCGGAGCAGCCACTTGCGGGTGCCGTCCACGGAGACCTGCTCGGCCACGATCTCGGGCCGGTCGAGCGTATAGCGGGCTTCAAGCTCCTGGCGCAGCTCCTTCGAAACGTCCGTCATCTGGTCGAACGACGTCGCGCCCGAAATATAGAGCCAGCGCCAGAACTGGGTCACGCGCATGCGGAGTTGCTTCTCCGGCACTCCGGCCGCAGCCATGGCCTCGCGCAGGCGCTCGCGGCTCATGCCGGCAAGCGTCGGCTTGAAGGGAGCGACCGCGCCCTCCGTCCCTTGGCCCGTTTTGGGCGGCGTTTGATCCAGAAGTAGTGTCATGACCGCATCTTCTAACGATTTCCGGCCTCCGGCGAAAGTCCGGGGGCGAGCGGCAAAGTGGTAATCTTTCCGAGGGTAGACCGATCCGCTATAAGGCGGCACGCCGGAACGGCGTATTTCCAGCGCATCAGCAACTCTCGCCCAAAGATCCCCGACGCATGGCCAAGCCCGACAAAGATGCTCCGAGACGACCAGAGGCGCGCGTACCGAAAGGAATGCGCGACATTGGGGCTGCGGAGCTGCGCCAGACGCACGCCATGCTGGAGACGATCCGCAAGGTTTACGAACGTTACGGCTTCGAGCCGCTGGAGACCCCGGCCTTCGAGTACACCGATGCCTTGGGCAAGTTCCTGCCCGATCAGGACCGTCCGAACGCAGGCGTGTTCTCGTTCCAGGACGAGGACGAGCAATGGCTGTCCCTGCGCTACGACCTGACGGCTCCCCTCGCCCGCTACGTCGCGGAGAACTTCCAGGATCTGCCGAAGCCCTTCCGCCGGTATGCGACGGGCTCGGTCTACCGCAATGAGAAGCCGGGTCCCGGCCGCTTCCGCCAGTTCACGCAGTTCGATGCCGATACGGTTGGCGCCGAGAGCGTCGCGGCGGACGCCGAGATGTGCATGCTCGCTGCTGACACGCTCGAAGCCCTCGGCATCCCGCGCGGCCAGTACGTCATCAAGGTCAACAACCGGAAAGTGCTGGATGGCGTGCTGTCGTCCATTGGGATCGATCCCGCCAGCCCATCCGACGCCACAAAGCGCATGACCGTTCTGCGCGCCGTTGACAAGTTGGACCGCTTGGGACCGACAGGCGTAGCCGAGCTGCTCGGCAAAGGGCGCAAGGACGAGAGCGGTGACTTTACGAAGGGCGCTGGACTTGAGGCGCCCGCAATCGAAAAGGTGCTCGCGTTTGTTGGGGCCGGCACCAAGGATGGCTGCGCGACTCTCGAAGCTATCGAGCCGCTCGTCAGCGGCGGTGAAGGCGGCTCGCAAGGGCTTTCCGAGCTTCGCGATATCAATGCGCTGGTCACGGCTGCTGGGTATGGGCCGGACCGCATTCTCGTCGATCCGTCCGTCGTCCGTGGCCTCGAATACTATACCGGCCCCGTCTTCGAGGCCGAGCTGCTGATCCCGGCAAAAGACGAGAAAGGTAATCCCGTCCGCTTCGGCTCCGTCGGCGGCGGCGGCCGCTATGACGATCTCGTCGCGCGTTTCACCGGCCAGAAGGTCCCCGCCACCGGCTTCTCGATCGGCGTCTCGCGCCTGCAGGCCGCGCTGAACCTCATCGGCCGCGCACCCGCGCCTGAACTAGGCCCCGTCGTTGTCACCGTGATGGATAAGGACCAGATCCCGGCTTACCAGAAGATGGTGCAAACGCTTCGGGAGGCGGGCGTCCGCGCCGAGCTCTTTCTCGGCAACCCAAAGAAGTTCGGCCGCCAGCTCGAGTACGCCGACAAGCGCAGCTCGCCCGTGGTCGTGATCCAGGGCTCGAACGAGCGCGAGGCCGGTCAGGTGATCCTCAAGGACCTGATCGAAGGCGCCAAGGCCGCCCAGGCGATCAAGGACAACAAGGAATGGAAGGAAGCCCGCCCGGCGCAGATCTCCGTCCCTCAAGCGGAACTGGTCCAGCACGTCCGGGAAATTCTTGCCCGCCACACCTCCTAACCCTCTCGCGAGATCGGAGTTGCGTCCGTCAGCGAATTGCAAGACGGCATAGGTATGGAACTCACCACGAACCGGATGACCCCGTCCGGGGGAGCTGAACAAACCGAAAGTCACGACGAGATAGATGCCCGCAGAGACGGCGAAACAATTCGAAGCGCTGGAAGCCAACGCGCAAACGTTGCTCTCCGTTTTCACGCGGGGCGGCTTCGAAGCCGTGTCGCCGGCGATCATTCAGCCGGCCAGCGTCTTCCTTGACGTGGTCGGCGAGAAGCTGCGCGCACGCACGTATGTCTTTTCCGATCCGGATGGCGATGAGCTGTGCATGCGGCCCGACATCACCGTTCCCACATGCCGCCTGCACCTGGAACGCCACCCGGACGCCGACGTACCCGCGAAGTACAGCTACAACGGCCCGGCCTTTCGTTTTCAGCCGCTCGGAAGCGGCCACGCCCACACGCGCGAATTCCGCCAGACCGGGATCGAAGCGTTCGGCGAAGCCAATCGCGAGCGCGCCGAAGCCGAGGTCGTAGCGACCATCGTCTCGGGGCTCGAGGCTGCGGGGCTGTCCGGTTATCAACTGCGCTTCGGCGATCTCGGGCTCCTGCGCGCAATTCTGCGCGCGTCCGATATGCCGTCGCGCTGGCGTCAGCGCCTGATGCATCTGTTCTGGCACCCGGCTGCGTTCAAGGCGGAGCTCAATCGCCTGACCGTTGAGCCGGGCTCCGCCTCCACGCACATCCCGAAAGCGCTTGCCGACGCGCTCGATCCGGACAACCCAGAGGCTGCCGAAGCGGCCGTCGCGACCTATCTCGAAGACAAGGGCATCGAAGTCATCGGTCTGCGGAGCACGGCAGAAGTCGCCGACAATCTGCTCGGACGCGTGGCGGACGCCCGCTCAGAACCGCTGTCGGCGAAGACAGCGCAGCTCATCGCGAGCTACGTCGCGATCGTCGCGCCTGCGCGGGCCTCCGGGCGGCGCCTCCGCGAGCTGGCGACGCTGATGGGCGTCAACATCGAAGCGGCCGTCGGCGCCCACGAATGGCGTCTGGAACTGTTGGCGCAAGCCGGTGTCGATCTCGATCGCGCAGAGTTCTCTGCCGATTTCGGCCGCCAGCTCGAATATTACACGGGCTTCGTCTTCGAGGTCGTGACCCAGGGGCTCGGCCGTAGAAGCCCGGTTGCAGGCGGTGGCCGCTACGATCACCTGCTTAAAGCCGTCGGCGCACCGCAGGATGTTCCCGCCGTGGGGGCCGCCGTGCACACGGACCGCCTTCTCGCCGCCGTGACGAACGGAAACGGAGGCGCCCATGTCTGAGAAGCTGATCCTCGGCGTTCCGTCGAAGGGCCGCCTCATGGAGCAGACCCAGGAGGCTTTCGCGGCAGCGGGGCTTACGCTGCGCAAAACCGGCAACGAGCGCGGCTATCGCGGAGAGGTCGCGGAGCTGCCGGAAATCGACGTCGCCTTCATCTCTGCGTCGGAGATCGCATGGAACCTAAAGACCGGCCGCGTGCACCTGGGTGTCACCGGTGAGGACCTCGTCAGCGAGCAGATGTCGGATGCCGCCTCGCGTGTCACGTTTCTGAAGAAGCTCGGCTTCGGCAATGCCGATGTCGTCGTCGCCGTGCCGGATTGCTGGATCGATGTGCGCACCATGGCCGATCTCGCGGAGATCGCCTTGCCGTTCCGGCGCGCCCACGGCCGCTGGTATCGCGTGGCGACCAAGTACCTGAACCTCACGCGCCGCTTCTTCGCCACCAAGGGCTTGTCCGACTATCGCATCGTCGAGAGCCTGGGGGCCACGGAGGGTACGCCTGCAGCGGGCACGGCCGAGCTGATCGTCGACATCACCACCACCGGCACCACGCTTGCGGCCAATGGGCTCCGCATTCTGGACGACGGTCTGGTGCTGCGTTCGGAGGCGAACCTCGTTTCGTCCAATCTCGCCGAGTGGACCCCCGCAACGCGCAATGCCATGAACGAGATCGCCGCCCGCATGGCCGGCTGATTGCTGCGTGCTCTGAGTTGTCGGCTGCCGCGCGGCAGGCAATGCGATGCCGGTTGAACTTGGGGCTCACGTTGGTCCACATTCAGGCGCGGTTCATGCGGGGAACCGCAATGTTCGGTGAACAATTGAGCTCGAACGGGGGCTCACCAACGAGAGGTCGAACGATGCCTACTCCGCGTCTTTCCATGGCCGCCTGCTTTGCGCTTTTCGGCGTCGTGGGGGGAGCCACCGGCGCGCACGCGCAAGCCAATTGCGAAACGTACGGCAAGCTCGCCATCCAGCAGCAGCAAGAGAACGTGGCTGAGAAGTGCGGCTTCTCCGGGCCTGAATGGAGCCCGGATCTGAAGGCGCACGTTGCCTGGTGCGGCGGGGTTGGCCCCGACCAGTGGAAGAGCGAGCTTCAGAAGCGCAAGCAGCAGCTCGACGCCTGCAAGTCGAAATAGCGACCCGTCCTCTGGTGAGTCCTGGCGTCATGCCGGACCCATGCGCCGCATGGACGGTCGGGTCCAGCCGCGCTGGGAAACTTGATCCCTGTCGAGAAAATGAAAAGGGCGGATCTGCATTGCAGACCGCCCTTAGCGTTTCAGAATTCCACTGCTGTCAGTGCAGGCTCGCGATCTCGAGCTCGCCGTCCATGGCGTGGCTCAGCGCCGCCTGCCGGGTATCGGTGAGCGCAATCGGCGTACCGTCTGCCGCATGAAGCGCAAAGAGATTGATGCCGCGCGGCAGATCCTCGATCGCCGGAAACATCTTCAGCGCTTCGTCGGACGACAATGTTTTGATGTAGGCAACCTGCCCGCCGCCGAGCCGTGCAAGCTCGATTTCGCTCATGACGGGAGCAATTGCGGGCTGCGCCTTGCGGCGCCGCTTTGTTGTATTCTCTTTCATGACGCAACTCCTCCTCTCTCGAGGTATTCCAACGTCATGGAAACGAGGCAGGCACCGAAATTCCTTCGCCACCTCACACCATGATCCTACGATTCGATACGTTTGGCTGTAGCGGACGGGCACCTAGGCGAAGCGAATCAAATGACTTTCGCCGCGGGTTCGCGTCGAATCGCCGCATCATTCCCGTCCTGCACCGATCTCGATCTTTCGGATCAAGCGGTGCGGCTCGTGGCGCACAAGGTCGACGGCCAACAGACCATTCGAAAGCTCGGCGGACTGAACTTCAATGCCGTCCGCCAGAACGAACGTCCGGGTAAACTGACGCGTCGCAATCCCGCGATAGAGATACTCGCGAGTTTTGTCATCTTGCTGCCGTCCGCGCACAGTGAGCTGGTTGTCCTCGACGACGATCTCCAGCTGATCGCGGGTAAAGCCCGCGAGTGCGATCGTAATTCGAAGCTTCTCTTTAGCTCCGTTGGACGCGGCGACGCGTTCGATGTTGTACGGGGGATAGCCCTCGTTGCCGCCTCTACCGGTTCGATCGATAAGACGCTCGATCTCCTCGAAGCCCAGCAGTAGCGGGTTGGACAGTACAGATAACCTGCTCATGGACACGAAAGCCCTTTCAAAAGCGACCTTCTTCAAACCCGGCAGCACCCTCTCGAGTCGCTGCCGTTCGGCCCCTTTCGGGCGCCGAGGGATTGTATAATGCAGATATGGTGTTTGCCGGTCGCCGTTCAAGTTGACGAACGGCTGCATTGCGACTGCAACATGTAGGGAAACGCTGCCGCGTCCGCTTTGGATCACGTGCACCGAGGTTAGACGCCGGAGCGCGGGCGGCGCGGCTCCAGGACCGACTTGAGCACCGTGGCTTTGCGCTCGAGATGGCGCGTCACGCTGTCCAAAAGACCAGGGTCCGTGTGCGGCCGCGCGATGGCGGCGATCAGCACGCCCTTGAGCTCACCGAGGGTGTCTCGAAGGGCTGTTTCGGTGCGAGCGAGGGTCTCATCGCCGAGGCCGGCCGGCTCCAGGCCGGGAAGCACAACCCCCCGCGCCGGGCGGGTCCAGCGAACGGGCTTGCCTGTCTCAAGATAACGCCCGTAGGCGGCCATGACGTATTGGCCGAGCTCGGTCAGCGCGACAGTGGCACGAGACGCCACGCGAGGCCCCGTTTTTTCGGATGCGGGCGCCTTGGCCACCGAGACGACCAGTCCGGCTTTCCCAAGCGAGAGTGCCGCCCGCCGCCGGGCGGCACTGAGCGAGCGGGACATTCCGGGTTCGGTGACGGTGAAGGCGTCCGAGGCCGCAGCGCCAAGCAGGATCTCACGTTCCCGCTGGCCGAGCCGCAGATGGCGAAGCTTGTCGCGGCCGCTTTGAGAGGCGACCCGGCACTTGGAACAAGGCGCGAGGTTCTGCACCCAAGCCCGCGCCTCCTCCCCACTCGGGGCCAGGGCGCCGAAAATGGCTTCCAGCGCCGGGCAGGTGAAGCCCGTGTGCCGACAGGCCAGCGTCGAAGGCGCCCCGTCGCGCAGGCTCGGAGCCTCAGGCACCAGATGGTGCGAGAGGTCTGCGACATCTGGTGCCTTGGGCACAATTTGATGCATGAGTCCGCCTTTGACAGCCGCGCGCGGCACGATGCGTTGCAGACGCTGGCACCAGACGCAGCAGTAGGGCTGCATCGACAAGTGTCAGGCATGAAACGATACGTAGAGTCAAAGGTTTAGTGGCATTTGCTGATGCGGGGCTTGCGCCGGGAGGTGCAGCCCGCTCAGCAGGAATCGGAAACCGTCAGCGGAAACGGCCGCCCTTCTCCAGCACTTCGATCTTGTAGCCGTCCGGATCCTCGATGAAAAAGAACCGGCCGAACGGCTTGCCGTCGTGGGTCATCTGTTTGATATCTTTCGGCGAATATCCAAGGCCGGCGATCCGGTCCCGCTCCGCTTCGAGGTTGTCGACCACGAACGCCAAATGACCGTAGCCATTGCCGAGGTCGTAGGGCTCGGTCCGGCCCTTGTTAACCGTGAGCTCCACCTCAAAGTCTGCTTCCGTGTTGCGGAGATAGATGAGCGTGAAGTCCGCGAAGTCGACCCGGTCGGCGATCTCGAGCCCGAAGGCTTGCCTGTAAAAGGCGACGCTGCGCGCCTCCTCCAGCACGCGCACCATCATGTGGATTGCCTTCGCCATGAGACGTCCTTCCTCCGGTTATTGTCGGCTGCCCTGGGGGCCGTGAAAAAGCGCCGCGAAGCCGCATGCTGCCCCGTGAACGGTCCATTGGCTGCGCGTTGAGGGCTGTGCTATCTCCCACGGCAGCATGTCACCGGTCATTCATATACGGGGTTGGGTTCAATGAAGGAAGTCATCGAGGAGCTTGAGCGCCGGCGCGATAACGCCCGTCTGGGTGGCGGCATCGCTCGCATCGAGGCGCAGCACAAACGGGGCAAGCTCACGGCCCGCGAGCGCATCGAGCTTCTGATGGACGAGAACTCGTTCGAGGAGTTCGACACCTTCGTCGAGCACCGCTGCGCCGAGTTCGGCATGGAGAAGCAGAAGACCCCCGGCGATGGCGTGGTGACCGGTTGGGGCACCATCAACGGCCGCGTCGTCTACGTGTTCGCCAAGGACTTCACCGTGTTCGGCGGCTCGCTCTCGCAGGCACACGCGCAGAAGATCATGAAGATCCAGGATATGGCGCTGAAGAACCGGGCGCCGATCATCGGTCTCTTTGATGCTGGCGGCGCGCGCATTCAGGAAGGTGTCGACGCACTCGGCGGCTATGGCGAGGTGTTCCAGCGCAACGTGCTCGCCTCTGGTGTCATCCCGCAGATCTCCGTCATCATGGGCCCCTGCGCAGGCGGCGACGTCTACTCGCCGGCTATGACCGACTTCATCTTCATGGTGAAGGACACGAGCTACATGTTCGTGACTGGTCCCGACGTCGTGAAGACGGTGACCAACGAGACGGTGACGGCGGAAGAACTCGGCGGTGCCAAGGTCCACACCACGAAGTCGTCGATCGCCGACCGCGCTTACGAGAATGACGTCGAAGCGCTGCTGCAGATGCGCCGCCTCATGGACTTCCTGCCATCGAACAATCAGTCGGGCGTTCCCGCGCTGCCGACCTCCGACAGCGCGGACCGTCCGGATTACTCGCTCGACACGCTCATCCCGGACAACCCGAACAAGCCCTACGACATCAAGGAGCTGATCCTGAAGGTCGTGGACGAGGGTGACTTCCTCGAGATCCAGGAAGCCTACGCCCGCAATATCGTCACCGGTTTCGCGCGCATGGAAGGCCGCACGATCGGCATCGTCGCCAACCAGCCGATGGTGCTCGCGGGCGTGCTCGACAGCGACGCCTCACGCAAGGCCGCGCGCTTCGTGCGCTTCTGCGACTGCTTCGAGATTCCGATCGTAACCTTCGTCGACGTTCCGGGCTTCCTACCCGGCACCGCGCAGGAATACGGCGGCCTCATCAAGCACGGCGCCAAGCTGCTCTTCGCCTATGCCGAAGCCACCGTGCCGAAAGTCACGCTCATCACGCGCAAGGCTTACGGCGGTGCCTACGACGTCATGAGCTCGAAGCACATCCGCGGCGACGTGAACTACGCGTGGCCGTCCGCCGAGATCGCGGTCATGGGCGCCAAGGGCGCGGCCGAGATTCTCTATCGCGCGGAGCTGAGCGACGCGGAGAAGATCAAGGGCCGCATCGACGAGTATCAGAAGCGCTTCGCCAACCCGTTCGTCGCCGCCGAGCGCGGCTACATCGACGAGGTGATCCTGCCGCACGGCACGCGCCGGCGCATCTGCCGCG
The DNA here is from genome assembly GCF_036262015.1 of Hyphomicrobium sp. Taxonomy (GTDB): domain Bacteria; phylum Pseudomonadota; class Alphaproteobacteria; order Rhizobiales; family Hyphomicrobiaceae; genus Hyphomicrobium_C. Next base: position 111,294 of record NZ_DATAJR010000006.1, read on the forward strand.
CGCTCAACATGCTGCGCAATAAGACCCTCGAGAACCCCTGGAAGAAGCACGACAACATCCCGCTCTAGCGGGCGCTTCTTGAGCGGTGCGTTTGATACGAGCTTTGAAAAGGGCGAACGAACCGTTCGCCCTTTTTGCTTTTCTGGCGACACCGACACACTGTCATCCTCGGGCTGGTCCCGAGGATCCAGTTCTCCACATGTGCAGGAGCAAGAAAGCGGTCCTGGACCTACAGGAACGAAAGATCGCGGCCGCCAAGCGCGGCTATTGATGCGACGCGGCAGGAGACCTCGAACGCGCCATCGGCGATTTCACGGAAGCGATCCGGCTGTCGCCGACGCTCGGACCGCTGTACCGCAACAGGCGGCTCGCCTATGAAGCGAGCGACGAACATGACCGTGCGAAGTTGGATTTTGCCGAAGCCGGGCGGTTGAACGCTTAGGCCATGATCGCGTCAGACCCTACAGTCTGACGCGGGACACGATCTCATCAAAGACCTAGAGCGTGATTTCGATCCAACAAAAAACAATCACGCTCTAGTCGTCTCACGCGATCCGATGCTGCACATGAGCCCGCTTGTGCTCACGCTCGAAGAAAGTATCGCCTCAAGTCAGCCTTATCTCGACCCTACTTTTTCCATCGCGCGGGACGGTGGGAGGGGTGGGGCGTGAAGCTGCATCAGTTCGAAATGCATGGCGTCGGCCGAGCCGTGCTTGTTCATTTGATAATCGGCGACCAGGAAGATCTCTCGGTGTCGCGGCAATGGCTGGAAGCGACAGTCGAAATTCCCGTAAAGGGCACAATGGACGAAGAGGGTCTCCGCACGGCCGCCATGACTGTGCTGCGCGATACGTTGAACGACCAGATCGCCGCCTTGAGAAGTGGTCCCTTGGGGTAGCTCCCGTTTGCAGGCGTCATAAACACAATCTGCGCAATACCTACGTAAAGAAAAAGGTGAACCTTTACGGTTCGCCTTTCTGCGTTGGGCTCGGATCGTCTTGTTGCAGTTATGTGGCCCCGATAACGTCGATCCCGTTCAGGAGCAACGGGGCCCGCGCGTCACCGACTGACGATGGGCGCCCATTTTTGGGGGTCACAGATGTCGGAGACCAGGTCGCACGAGCGGCCGACGTGTGAGGTGTGCCAAAAATCTGGCGCCACCACTGTCGCCAAATACACCCGCAGTCCTTGGCCCGTTGTCGCGTGCAACACGTGCGGATTCGTCTATCTGGGCCGTGTCCCAGATTATGAAGATCTCTCCGTCAACCTCGCTTGGGAGAAGCAGCACGCCGAGGAGAAGGCGCGTCGCAAGAAGACGAATAAGCTTGCGCGCTTCGATGCTCTGACGCGCTTCCGTCTCAAGTTCGGCAAGGTCGTCGATCGCGTGCGTCACGCGCGCGCCGTGGGTGCTGGCGGCCGCGTTCTCGAAATTGGCTGCGGCGGTGCAACCCGCATTCCGGAAGGCCCCACGCCGTACGGAATCGAGATCAGCGAAGGCCTGAGCAAGAAGGCGCGTCCGATTTTTGAAGCGCGCGGCGGTGCTGTCCACCATGAGCCCGCGACCACGGGCATCGAGAAATTCCCCGAGAGCTTCTTCGACAGCATCATCATGCGCAGCTACCTCGAGCACGAAGCGCAGCCGCGTCTCATTCTCGAGCGCGCCTTTCGTCGTTTGAAGCCAGGCGGGACCATTCTTCTGCGCTCGCCCAACTACAACTCGGCCAATCGCTTCATCATGGGCTCCGAGTGGTGTGGCTTTCGCTTCCCGGACCACGTGAATTATTTCACGCCGCGATCTCTCAAGGCGTTGGCGCAGAGCATCGGCTACGAGTTCCGCTGGATGAACCGGATGTCGCTCTTCGATGACAACTTGATTGTGGAGCTGAGGAAGCCGAAGCAAAGAGCTGTCGAAGCGCCTCTCGCCTCAGCCTACGCCGAAACCGCAGTATGAGCGGCACATCGCACCGCCACATCGCCAAGCGGAAATGAGTCACAAAGGATGTCCAATGGGGCAGCCTTTCCGTGCACCTGCGAAACGCGAAAGGGAAAATATCCCGGCTTCATTTCTCGATTGATTTCCCATGTAACGAAGCGGCCGGAAACAGCGAGAAAGACACCGATTTTCGGATGACGCATCTGGGCGGGGTGCGATGCTCGAAACGCCGAGGATCGATCCGCCCACGTGCGGAGAATCAATAAGTGTTCGGAAAGAGCACGAGAAGGCCGTTCGCACTGCATCATCGAATGCGCATGCCAAGGCTTCAACAATCGCGGGGTCTCGAGCGCCAATCGCAGGAACAAAAACACGGCAATTGGCGTTTATCGGGCATCGGAAATAGGCGCTTCGAAAAGCTGATTCGATGGGATGCGAATCAGTCCCCTGCCGCGCAGAAAAAGCACGTTGTCGGATTGATCAGCAGGCGCCCAATTGAAAGCGCAATTGCGTGATCTACTCCGCATAGAGTTTCGTATGTCCACTCGAGACCACTAGCCGGGACCAACGCAGAAAGGAAAGAGAGCCATGCGCAAACTGATCGCCGTGGCCTTGCTAGGAGCCAGCGCGGCCTTGTTCTCCGCGACGGTTCCTGCTCAGGCTATGACAGCTGGCAGCGGAATTGCCTCCAAATCGGCCGTTCCCGCAGCTGGCAACGTTGAGGAAGTCGGTCGCCGTTGGAAGCATCGGCACTACAATCGTGGATGGCGTCACCGCCACTATGGTCACCGGCACTGGCGTCATCGCCACTGGGGTTATGGTCCGCGGTACTACGGCTACTACGGTGGGTATTATCCCTACCGGTACTATCGCCGTCCGGGCATCCGCCTCTACTTCGGCTACTGACGCTGTCGACTACCTACGTAATTGCGGCCGCGAGCCTACCGCTCGCGGCCGTTTTTTGTTGGGCGCTATCGAACTTTGGTGCCGGATGCGAACCGGTCTGCTTCCCCTTTCGTAGCTATGAAAACAGCCCCGCGGCCTTGAAAGGAACTCTGCGCAAATTGATCTAAGGCGCAGCAGGGGAACGGAGAGGGACAACACGCGTATGCACGTCCGCGATACGGTCACGGGTTACGGCATTGTGAGCCGCGGCTTTCATTGGCTGATGGCGCTCGCCATCGTTGCAATGTTTGTGCTCGGCCTATGGATGGTCGATCTCGACTACTACAGCCCCTACTATCATTCGGCACCGGACCTTCATAAGAGCGTCGGCATCCTCTTGCTGATCGTGCTTGCTTTGCGTCTCGGTTGGCGCTTGGCGAGCGTGAAGCCGTCCGATGATGAGTTGAAGCCTCTCGAAAGAACGGCAGCCCACATCGTCCACTGGGGCTTTTACGCTCTGCTTCTCGCATTGATGGTGAGCGGATATCTGATTTCGACCGCAGATGGTCGGCCCATTAGCGTCTTCGGTTTCTTCAGCGTTCCATCGCCCGGCGAGAACAAGGGCCTCGAAGACGCGGCGGGCGCGATCCACGCCTGGATCGCCTATTCAGTCATCGTCCTGGCGGCGGTCCATGCGGCCGCAGCCGTGAAGCATCACATTTTCGACCGGCATCCGACGCTTTCGCGCATGTGGTCCGGTCCCCCCACCTCCTGATTTATTCTCACCTGAAAGGACAGTTTGATGACACTCCGTCTTGCTCCGCTTGCTTTGGTGGCCGCGCTTGCTTGGCCAGCCGCATCACAGGCTGCGGACTACACCATCGACACCAAGGGCGCGCACGCATCGATCAACTTCCGGATCAAGCATCTCGGCTTCAGCTGGCTGGTTGGACGCTTCGATCAGTTCAACGGCACCTTCAGCTACGACGAGAAGGCGCCTGAAACCTCCAAGGTGAGCGTCGAAATCGACACCGCGAGCGTGAGCTCGAACCATGCTGAGCGCGACAAGCATCTCCGCAACACCGATTTCCTTGATGTCGCGAAGTTCCCGAAGGCGACGTTTGTCAGCAAGTCAGTTTCGCCGGCCGGAGACGGCAAGGCCAAGATCGTGGGCGATCTCACCCTCAGAGGCGTGACGAAGGAAGTGACGATTGACGCTGCCTATGTTGGCGGCGGTGCGGACCCGTGGGGCGGCAACCGCGTGGGGTTCACCGGCACGACAAAAATCGCGCTTGCCGACTACGGCATCAACTTCAACCTCGGCCCGGCTTCGAAGGATGTCGAGCTGCAGTTGGAAGTTGAAGGCGTGCAGAAGTAGCCCTTCCCCCGGCGGCACTGCATGCCCAATCGTCGCCCCCGAGATCAGTGATCTTGGGGGCGAAGTTTTTGTGTCAGCCCTCTCCACCCGCGCGTCCGCTGGCAATGGCGTGGTGCAGAACAATGAGCGGGACGAGGCCGGCGAGAACGATGCTCAACGCGCCGAGCGCGCCGCTCTCGACCTGCTCCAGCGCGGCAAAGGCATAGACGTGCGTTGCAAGCGTTTCGAAGTTGAACGGACGCAGCAGCAGTGTAGCGGGCAGTTCCTTCAGGGCGTCGACGAAGACGAGAAGTCCCGCGGCGCCGAGCGCAGGGAGGAGGAGCGGGAGATGGATGCGCCACAGAGCCGAGGACGCTGTCTCGCCGAGCGTTCGGGCAGCCGCGTCGAGGTTGGGTGAGATCCGTTCGAGCCCTGCTTCGATGCCGCCGAGCGCCACGGCGAGGAAGCGGATGACGTATGCGTAAACCAGCGCCGCGATCGAGCCGGAAATGATGAGGCCCGTGGAGATGCCGAAGACCTCCCTGAACCAGGCGTCGATAGTGTTGTCGAGACCCGCGAGCGGGATGAGCACGCCGATTGCCAAGACCGTTCCGGGAAGAGCGTAGCCGAAGCCCGAAGCCCGCGCGGCAAAGCGCGTGAAGCCAGTTCGCGCGACGCGCGGTGCGTAGCTGATGAGGAGGGCCAACCCCACGGCCGCTGCCGCCGCGAGCGTCGCCAGGAATATGCTGTTCCACGCGGCGCGCAGGAAGCCGCCCTCGACGGCGACGGACACATGCCCCATCGCGAACTTGGCAAGCAGCAGGAACGGCACGATGAAGCCGACGACGAACGGGAGCGAGCAGAGAAGGGCCGCCGCATAGCCGCGCCAGCCTTCGATGTCTTGAAACGGAATGGCGCGATAGCGGCCCGTCGTATGGTGGATCTTTGCGCCGCCGCGTGCAAAGCGCTCCACCGTGAGGAGTATCACGATCAACGCGAGCATGACCGCCGCAAGCTGTGCTGCTCCGCCGAGGTTCGAGCGCTGCAGCCACGTGGCGTAGATGCTTGCCGAAAGCGTTTCAACACCGAGATACTGGACCGCACCGAGATCGTTGAGCGTTTCCATCACGACCAAGGCGACGCCGGCTGCGAGAGCCGGGCGCGCCAGGGGAAGGGCAACAGACCAGAACGCTCCCATGGAAGTACGTCCCAGCGTTCGTGCCACTTCCAACGCACAAACAGACTGCTGGACGAACGTCGCGCGTGCCGCGAGATAGACATAGGGATAGAGCACGGCCGACATGATGAACACCGCGCCTCCAAGCGAGCGCACGGAGGGAAACCAGTAGTCCGCGGCCGTCGTCCAGCCGAAAAGAGCCCGGAGCTCGGTTTGCACCGGCCCCGCGTAGTCGAACAGGTCGCTATAGCAGTACGCTGCGATATAGGTTGGAATCGCGAGCGGCAACACCAGCAGACGGTCGAGCAAGGCGCGGCCGGGAAAGCGGTACATGGTGACCAGCCACGCTGTACTGGTTCCCGCAACCACCGTCACGATCCCAGTGCCCAGCCCCAAGAGTAGCGTGGTGTTCAATGCTTCGGGCAGAACGGTTCCGACGAGGTGCGGCCAATCGTTTTGCGTCGCCGTGAGGGCGAGATAGAGAACCGCGGCGACGGGCAGAGTGATGATGGCTACGATAACCGCTGTCGTCAGGCTCCACCCGGGCGCGTGGGACTGCGCCCGCCGAGCGCCGCGAAGACGCCGGACGCTATCGAGCACTCTGGTGGGGGAGGCCCCGGCGGATGTGGGAGGAGTAAGGCTCATTGGTCACGACCATTGCGGTCCCAGCTTGGACCCGTCAAGCGCTCCGCACGGTGCAATGTAAATACGGGGACGGCCGCTAAGCCGCCCCCGCGCAAATTTCGGTCAGTGCCGGGCGTCAGCTGCTCGGGCCGGCGTCGAAGCGGACCTTGTCGACCAGCTCAGACGCCTTCTTGCGCAAATTGGCGATTTCGGACAGCGGGACCGAGTCCGCCTTGAGTTCGCCCCAGCTCTTTACGAGTTCCGACGTCTTCGCATTGGCAATCACCGGATATTCGCCGTTGGCCTCCGCATAGATCTCCTGCGCTTCGGAGGAGACCATGAATTCCAGCATCTTCACGGCGTTGTCGCGATGCGGGGCGTTGGCGGCAAGCGCGGCCCCCGAGATGTTGACGTGCGTGCCGCGCTCGTTGGCGTTCGGGAACAGCATTTTGACGGCGTCGGCCCAAGGCTTCTGCTCCGGGTTCTTGAGCATGGCCGCCATGTAGTAGGTGTTGCCGATTGCGAGATCGCACAGCCCGGCCTGCACGTCGCGAACGCCTTCGCGGTCGCCGCCAGCCGGTTTGCGGGCCAGATTGTCCCGAAGACCGATCAACCACTTCTCGGCCTTTTCCTCGCCGTCATGCGCGATCATCGAGGCGATGAGCGCGATGTTGTAGGTGTGCTGGCCGGAGCGAATGCAGATCTTACCCTTCCACTTCGGGTCCGCGAGCTCTTCATACGTGATCGCATCCTGTTTGACCCGATCCTTCGAGGCATAGACCACACGCGCCCGCCGTGTCAGGGCGAACCAATGGCCTTCGGGATCCCGCAGCTTGGCGTCGATGGCATCTTCGAGCACTTTCGATTTGAGCGCTTGCGTGACACCCGCAGCTTCGGCCTGGATGAGCAAGCCGGACTCAGGCGTGATGAGAAGATCGGCCGGGCTGTTGCGGCCCTCGGCAACCATGCGCTCGATCAGACCGTCTTTGGAATAGACGACATTGACCTTGATGCCGGTCTCGGCTGTGAACTGTTTGAGGATCGGATCGATGAGGCCGGGCTCGCGATAGGAGTAGACGTTGATGGTCTCTTCGGCCTGAGCCTGTGCTCCAAGACCGGCCAGCGCAGCCACGGCGAAAGCTTGCATTGAGAAGGCGCGCAAAGTGGCGCGCAGGGAAAGGCGTCTCGTGCTCATTGATCGATTTCTCCAATAATCGGGGTCAAGGCCCGCTATCGGCTGGCCTGCCAGCGTGAGGCTGGGAAGGCCCGCAAGATGCGTTGTCCATAAAGCAGCGGCCTTAAAGTACGTCAAGAAAGTCAACAATTGTGCGACGATTGAACCGGGCCGGGATACGTCCGTATGCGGCAGGGGAAGGCGTCCGTCAGACCGGGACGACGCGGTCCTTGCGAAAGACGATTGAGGCCGAGGTGCCCTTGCCGGGTTCACTCTCGAGAACGAGTTCTGCCCCGTTTGCGGTGGCCAGCGTTTGCACGAGAGGCAGTCCAAGTCCGAGACCTGCGGGTCCGTCGTTGGCATCGGCGCGCGGCTTTCGCCGGGGAGCCTGCGCACGTCCAAGTAGCCGCTCGATCTGCTGCGGTGACATTCCGCAGCCGGTATCGGCAATCGAGATCTCGAGCGGGCCATCGCCGCTGTGGTGCGCAGAGAGCACGACGCGTCCGTCGCGCGCGGTGAACTTGAGGGCATTCGTCAGAAGATTGAACACCATCTGACGCAGGCTCGTCGCATCGGCGATGAGGTGAGGAAGCCGCTGAGGAACGTCGAGGTCCAACGCGATGCCTGCGCGCTCGGCGAGGGGCGCCATTTGAGACGCCGACGCTTTCAGAATATCGCCGACAGCGATCTGTGCGAAGTCGAGCTGACCCTCTAGCGTTTCCGATCCTTCCGCGAGCATACGATCGATGACGCCGAGAACGTGTTGGGCACTGCCATAGATGTCGGCCGCGTAGCCGACATAGCGCTCGGCGCCGAGCGGGCCGAAGCGTTCGGCCTTCATGATTTCGGCTGCCGTGGCAATGGCGCTGAGCGGGGTTTTCAGTTCATGCGCAAGGCTGGCGCGGAGCGTGGGCGATTCCTGGGTTTGCAACGGTGCGCGATCAGGGTGCGCACGGCCAATTGCATACGGGTCAGTTTGCACCGTGGTGTCGTCGGGATCTCCTCGCTGACCCTGGCCCATGACGGTCTGCCCCTCGCGGATACGCCGTGCGATTTCGCGCAGCTTGGCCGCGTCATCTCCGGCCAGGAGTTCGCGGGGCGGCGAAGAAGGCTCGGGTCCCTTGAGAGCTGGTGCGTTATCTGACACCACGATCGCGACGACACGTGAACCGGTCTCGATGATCTGGATTTGGCAGGGAAGCCGCAGCGTGCCGTCTCGCGTCCAGAACAAGAGGGTTTCCGAGACGCGCCGGCCCGCAGGCGCAGGTGCGAGCGCGCGCAGCTGAGCAAGAGCCGGCATGGCGGCGTCGAGCATCGGTTCCGTCGACGTCGCATGAAGCCCCAACGCCGCGGCCCCTTCCTCGTTTGCGGCAAGGATCCGCCCAGCCCCAACGTCGATCAGGCACACCACTGCACGCCCGTCGGCTTCGAGCGGAGCGACGACCGAAGCGGGAAGGTCCTTGTCGAACTGCACAACAGGGCGGCGGCTCATGGTGAAATCTTAGATCAAGATCGCCCGCCATCCTATCCTTTGCCGTCAAGCTCAGTGCCTAAGTGGATGAAGAAAGCTGTGAATCTTGTGCTCAAGGACCGATACTGAGCCGGGCGGCCGGTCTCAGTCACGCCAGAATGGTGTTCTCACGACATGCGCGCTGGGCCGCAGAAAAATGGGCTTGATGAGGGTTGCGGCCGGCAGGCTGCGCTTCTATAAGCTCCATCTTCTCCGTCGGTGTCGGGCCATGCTCCTGCCGCGCGGGCGGTTGGCGGTAAAAGCCGTATGCGGCCACGCCAACCCATTGAAAACACATGGTAAGCCGCCTTAGCTCAGTTGGTTAGAGCGCTAGATTGTGGATCTAGAGGTCCCCCGTTCGAGCCGGGGAGGCGGTACCAAAACAAACTCACCCTCCACGCATCCGCTTTAGCCCGATTGCGAGGGTGACTGAGCATCCCTGCCCCCACTCCTTGGCGGACTGACAATTGTGGCCGTCGCCCCTAGTACCCACGCTGCATCAAGGAGAATGGCACTTATCCGGCGGCCCCGCCCTTGGAGCCGTCCGCGAAGCCGTCTTTCTTCAGGCCGTACGTACTGCCGAAGTTGAAAAGCCCGCGGGGAGGCAGAATGGCAGGAGGCGGCGGTGGCGAGACGTGAGGCCTGTATTGGGCTTTGCGGTTTGCGAGCTTTGCAGCATCGACCGCCCGAACGGCTGGGGCGCTCGTCTTGCGCTGGGCCGACTTGCGAACCGGCCGGTCCGGCATCGCGCGGATCTTGTCTCCAACCACGACAGAGAGTTTGGAGATCTGAGCCAGACGTCCGTCGGTCGTGATCACGTGTAGGACGGCATCAACTTTCTTGGCACCGGCCGGAATACTGACAACGGTCGTTTCCGCATCTGTTGCCTTGCCCATGCCGGTCGAAACGCGGCCGACGACGATTTTTCCCGATGCCGGGACAGGCGAGGCACCCATCACGCCAGATCCATCCGACAGGACTGCTCCGGCGCTCGGGGAATCCGAGGCCTGGAAAAGGCCGGCCATTTGATAGGAGCCGAAGGACGCCGCCTGAGCGACCGTTTCTTCCTCAGACGGGACGCTCCCCGCTGCCGGGCCATCTAGATCGGCAAGGATGGAGGAGGCGCTTGCAACGGCAGTCCCCGCGACGGAGGTGTCTCCGGATACGAATGGCGTGCCGAGGCTCCACGAGGAAAAGTCAGTCACCGCCTCAACCGTCTCAGACGGGACGTCCTGTGCTGCCGGGGTATCCAGGCCGGCAAGGATGGGGGAGGGGCTCACAACGGCAGTTCCCGCGACGGAGGTGTCTCCGGGTACGAATGGCGTGCCGAGGTTCAACGACGAAAAATCAGTCACCTCCTCCTTGTCATTGATCATGCCTTCGCTCGGCCCTTCGAGATCGTCTCCGGCTACGGGGGCATTCACCGGACGCGTGGCCAGCACACCGGGGATCTCGGTTTCGGCGGTTTCGTAAGCGATTGCAGCCTCTGCGAAGCTGATCGGGAAGGTCTCCAGTTCGGCTGTACGCGGCTCAATGACGTCTGCATAGGCTTGGAAGTCGATCGCACGTTCCCACCGCCCATGTGAAATGCCGAATGTCAAAATGGCGGCGACCGCCGTGGCCGCGCCGGCAAGCGCGGACACAAAAAGCGCTCCGGGTCCAAATCCGCGCGCGCTGCTCGGGGCGCTGGCAGCCGGCTCTGCCGGCTTGCCGTCGATACCTTCTGCCAAAGCAAGAGCCGTTGGCAGAGAGTTGTCATTGTCGGATTCTGAAGTGGCCGATTGGTCTACAGGCTCCGAGGCTTCGACGGCCGCGATTTCTTCTGCGGCCTCAACGGGCGTCGGCAAGTCCTCGACTGGAATAGGTTGGAAGAGCGGCACGGCTTTCGCGCTCATGCGCGTTGAGAGCCAGTGAGACCGGCTGAGCGCCGCGAGGCAATAAGTGGCGCGCACTTCGGCCGGCGCTGCCTCTGAAACATCTTCCGTTTTTGCTTGGAGCATTGTGTCACCCACCACGACAAATACACACGACAGCCGGCAACATGCGTACGTCGACGCCTGAGACCAGTCTTGGAGTTGGTGAGCAGAACCCCGCTTTCTGCAGAGACACAATCCTGGTGCACGATCATGGCTTTAGGGTGGCCAACTCATTTAGACTTTATTCACCCTATGGTGCGTCCCACGCTACGACACCGGTACGAGTGCGAGCTTGACGTGAACGACATCGCATTCGACTTGAAATTCGTAAGGCAGCCCGCTCCGTCGAAAGACAGACAGCATGGCACCGTTCTGAGCGAGAACCTCTGCAGTGAACTGCATCAGTCCTCGGGCCCGCCCGATATCGGTCAGGTGTCTGAGAAGGAGAGGCGCAAGTCCGCGACCGCGATAGGCGTTGTCGGTAGTGAACGCGAGTTCCGCGGTCTGGAAGGGAGGTGCGTCCTCACACACGGCGTAGCGTCCGCCGCCCAGGAGTTTTTCGCCGTGCTCGGCGGCGGTCGTCGCGACAAGCGCAACGACCCGGTCGAAATCGACGTCAGTGATGTGCGTCAGTTCGTTGGATGTGAGTTGCTTCTTGTAGGTGAAAAAGCGGGTGTAGACGGACTCGCGATCCAATCCGGCAAAGGACTGGAGGATGCTGGGTCGATCGTCGGGTCTGATCGCGCGAACCGTGACGGGCGTGCCGTCGGTAAGTACTCCTGAAACGCTATAGTTTCGTGCATCGATCATGATGCGGCCCTGTCACAAAGCGCCAGTTAACCTAATCGTCTCGTGGCGCATTTGTCCGGATTTGGTAGTCTATGAACTTCCATCGGCCCGCCTTCGAGGCGGAGAATACGGAGGCAACATGCCTCTCGTTGAGACGAAGCGCGATGGCGCCGTCGCCACGATCATCCTTGATCGCCCGTCACGGCGCAATGCGCTTTCGACAGACCTCGTCGATGCTATCGTCGAAGCGTTAGGCTGCTTCGCACAAGAGAAAGCGCGCGCGATTGTATTGCGGGCTAGGCCGGGCGCCGCAGTCTGGTCGGCAGGGCACGACGTCGACGAACTGCCGGAAGGGCGGCGGGATCCCTTGGGTTGGGACGATCCTCTGCGCGCTCTCATCCGGTCCATCGAGGAATGTCCAGCACCCGTGATCGCCATGATCGAGGGCGGTGTGTGGGGCGGCGCGTGCGAGGTCGCGTTTGCCTGCGATCTCATCGTCGCGTCGCCGAATGCAACGTTCGCCGTAACCCCGGCGAAGCTAGGCGTGCCCTACAACGTTTCCGGAATGCTGACATTCCTCAATGCCTGCTCGCTTCGCATCGTGAAAGAAATGGTGTTCACGGCAAAGCCCATATCGGCGGCGCGCGCGGAGAGCCTGGGCATCATCAATCACATGGTACCGGCCGATGATCTCGAAGCGTTTGCATATACGCTCGCGACAGAAATTTCCATCAATGCGCCCCTCGCGATTTCGGTGATGAAAGAACAGCTGCGGATGCTTGCCGGAGCACACCCCATGAGCCCGCGGCGGTTTGAGCGTGTGCAGGGCTTGCGGCGCATCGTTTACGACAGCGACGACTATGCGGAAGGTATTCGTGCGTTCCGCGAGAAGCGCGCACCGAAATTTACGGGGCGCTGATTGGGCGTGCCCGCTCCGACAGGGAGGAGACGACAATGGCAGATCGCAGAATCGCAAAGCGGCAGAAGCCGGAAGCAGAGAAAGATGATGGCGACGGTGAAAGTTCGCAGCAGCTGAAACGCAAGGAGTTCGAGAAGGAGTTGAAGCGGCTCCACATCGAACTCGTGAAGTTGCAGGAATGGGTGCGGCACGAAGGTAAAAAGATTTGCATCGTGTTCGAAGGTCGCGATGGCGCGGGCAAAGGCGGCACCATCAAAGCGATCACGGCCCGCGTCAGCCCGCGCGTCTTCCGTGTCATCGCGCTCCCTGCTCCGACCGAGCGCGAGAAATCGCAAATGTACATCCAGCGCTATCTTCCGCACCTTCCAGCCGGCGGGGAGATCGTGATCTTCGACCGCAGTTGGTACAATCGCGCGGGTGTTGAACGCGTCATGGGCTTCTGCACGCCCGATCAGGTCAAGCGCTTCCTCCACATCGTTCCCAACGTCGAGAAGGCCATCGTCGAATCTGGCGTCATCCTGCTCAAGTATTGGCTGGAGGTAAGCCCGGATGAGCAGACACAGCGTCTGGAGGCACGCATCGATGACGGTCGCAAGACCTGGAAGCTCTCCGACATGGATCTGAAGTCCTACACGCGCTGGGACGACTATTCGAAAGCGCGCGATGACATGTTTGCGGCAACGGACACGGCCTGGGCGCCCTGGTATGTTGCGCGGTCCGACGACAAGAGGCGCGCACGCCTCAACATCATCGAACACATATTGGACCAGATCCCTTACAAGAGCGTCCCGCGTGCGAAAGTGAAGTTGCCGAAGCGGCGTGTCACCACCGGCGAGAGCGAGCCCTCCCACGCCGTCAAGTCCGTTCCTGAGAAACACTAAGATCGGAGACGCCGGTCGACGACTAAAGCGTCATCTCCGGAACCCGCTCTGGGACGGTGAGCTCGGCTTCAGTGGCCTCGAGAACTTGTGAGACCGAAATACCCGGAGCGGTTTCAGTCAGCGTCGCCCTTCCGTTGGGAAAAGCGATCACGGCCAATTCCGTCACCACCAGGTCGACTGGTCGGACCGAGGTCAACGGAAGCGAGCACTGCCTGAGGAGTTTCGGCTTCCCCTTGGCAGTATGTTGCATGGCGACGACCACCCGCTTGGCGCCAGTCACGAGGTCCATCGCGCCGCCCATGCCGGGAACCATCTTTCCCGGGATCATCCAGTTGGCCAGCAGGCCATGCTCGTCAACTTGGAGCCCGCCGAGAACAGTCATGTCCACATGACCGCCGCGGATCAGCCCAAAGGAGACGGCGCTGTCGAAGGTGGACGCGCCGGGAAGCGCGGTGACGGGGCGGCCGCCTGCGTCGGTCAGCGTCGGATGTGCCATGCCGGCTTCCGGAATAGGTCCTGTGCCGATCAATCCATTCTCGGACTGAAAATACACGTGCATATCCGAAGGAACAAAGTTGGCCACCAGCGTTGGAATGCCGATGCCGAGATTGACGAGCATGCCCGTCCGCAGCTCGCGAGCGATACGTTTTGCAATGAGTGTCTGCGCGTCCATGGCGATCACACGTTGGCGACAAGATAGTCAACCAGCGGAGCTGGTGTGACGACGTGGTCGGGCGCGATCAAGCCGACCGGTACGATGTGCTCGGCGCTGGCTATGACGGTCGCAGCCGCGGTTGCTATCAAAGGATTGAAGTTGCGGGCCGTCAGGGCGTAGGAGAGATTACCGAGATAGTCTGCGAGGAAAGCATGCACGAGAGCCAGGTCCGCGCGGAGCGGAGTCTCGAGGAGATAGAGCTCGCCATCCACGTCGATCTTTTGCTTTCCCTTCTCGACGACCGTACCGACCCCTGTGCGCGTGAGAACGCCTCCTAGACCGAATCCACCCGCGCGGATTCGCTCGACGAGCGTACCCTGTGGAACCAGCTCGACGGTCAGTTCGCCCGCCATCATCTGCTGTTGCGTTTCCGGGTTGAGCCCAATGTGGCTTACGATCGCCGTGCGCACGAGCTTGGCCGTGATCAGCTTTCCGATGCCGGTTCCTGGCTTCGCCGTATCGTTGGCAATGACCGTGAGATCGCGTTTGCCTTGGTGAACAATCTCGTCGACGACACGCTCTGGCGTTCCGACACCCATGAACCCGCCGATCATGATCCGAGCGCCGTCGGGGATCATGGCGACCACGTCGTTTATAGGTATCGTCTTCATGTGCTCGCCCCATCCGGGCTACGGCACTGCGGCGATTGCGTTCGAAACGGCGGCTAGTCGATAATGTGGTAGCCACCGTCGATGTAGAGCGTCTCGCCCGTGATGAGCTTGGCGCCGTTCATGGCCAGGAACGCCACAGCCACGCCGACATCGTCGATCGAGACCAGGCTCCGGCTCGGGGCCTTCGATTGCGCCTTCTGCAGCAGTTTTTCGAACTCACTGATGCCGGATGCCGCGCGCGTCTTCAGCGGACCGGGTGAGATGGCGTGAACTCTGATACCCTTGGGGCCAAGCTCGGCCGCCATATAGCGGGTGGCGGATTCCAATGCGGCCTTCACAGGTCCCATGATGTTGTAATTTTCCACGACCATCTGCGAGCCGTAGTAGGTCATCGTGAAGAGCGTGCCGCCGTCCTTCATCAGCGGTTCGGCCAGCTTCGCCATCCGCATGTACGACCAGCACGACAGCTCCATCGCGAGAAGAAAGCCCTCCTTGGAGCAATCGACAACACGGCCATGAAGATCGTCCTTGGGTGCGAAGGCGATAGAGTGAAGTACGATGTCCAGCTTGCCCCACTTTTTCTGTACGGTCTCGAAAACAGTCTCGAGCTCACCTGGCTTCTGCAGATCGAGGGGCATCAGCAGGGGAGCCCGAATCTCCTTCGCGAGAGGCTCGACAAAACGCTTGGACTTCTCGTTGAGATAGGTAACGGCGATCTCTGCCCCAAAGGCGTGAAACGCCTTGGCACATCCCCAGGCAATCGATTGATCATTGGCAATCCCGGTGACCAGAGCTTTCTTTCCCTTGAGAAGGGCGAGAGATGAGAGATCGATCATGCTCGTTTCTCCTGGAGGGCGTGGGCCCGCATCAGCCGCAGCGTGTGCGTGGCGATCATAAGTTCTTCATTGGTCGGAATGACGAGGCACGTCACTTTCGAGCCCTTGCGGGAAATGCACGTCTCGTTCTTTTTGTTGGCCTGAACGGATATCTCGGCGCCGAGCCATGCGATCCGGCGCAAAACCGCCTCTCGGATCGCCGGCGCATTTTCGCCGATGCCGGCCGTAAAGACGAAGGCATCGATGCCGCCCATGGCTGCGGCGAGCGATCCTGTGGCAAGGGCAATGCGATAACAGAAGTAGTCGAGCGCCAGCTTTGCGCGCGGATCTTGGCTCGAAAGGAGTTCGCGGACATCGTTGCTGATGCCGGAAAGGCCTTTGAGCCCGCAATCGTGATAGAGCATGTGCTCGATCGCCTTGGCCGACTGCCCCTTCTCCATCATCAAGTAGAGAATAACGCCCGGATCGAGTTGGCCGCAGCGCGTGCCCATGGGGAGACCGTCGAGAGCGGTGAACCCCATGGTGCTTTCGACACTTCGGCCATCGATCATGGCGCACATCGAAGCCCCGCTGCCGAGATGTGCCGTGACGACTCGTCCTTGTGCGATATCCGGAGCCACGCTCGGCAACCGCATCGCGATGTATTCATAGGAAAGACCGTGGAAGCCATAGCGGCGCACGCCTTCCGCGTAGAGCTGCTCTGGAAGAGCGAAGCGGTCCGCGAGCTCCGAGTGACTGCGGTGAAACGCGGTGTCGAAGCAGGCCACTTGCAGCAGGTGCGGCCGGCGTTCGAGGACTGCCCGTATTGGGGCAAGATTGTTCGGCTGATGCAGCGGCGCCATCGGCACGAGCCGCTCGAGTTGCGCAACGACACGAGCATTGATCACGACGGGATCGCTGTACATCGGACCGCCATGCACAACGCGATGCCCGACCGCACACGGCAACCGGCCGCCGATTTGAGGGCGCAGGAATTCGACGACCTTCTCAAGAGCCGCTGGAACATCGGGCACATCGGGAGCTGACCAGGTAACGTCGGACAGGATTTCTCTGTTGGGGTTCACGGCGAACAGGCGCGGGCGTGTGCCGACTCCTTCGATCTGGCCCTTGAAGCGCCGTTCCAGCCGATCGCCGGACTCGATCGCGAAGAGCTGGAACTTGATGCTCGAGCTGCCGGCGTTGATGACGAGAATGGACTCGGTCATGGCTCACGCTCGTATTGGCTCTTGAGTTCTGCGGCTGTGCGCCAGCAACATCGCGACGGCGCACGAAGCCATGCGCGTGCGAACGTTGTCCGCGCGCGACGTGAGGATGATGGGAACCCGCGCCCCGAGCACGATTCCCGCAGCATCGGCCTGGGAGAGGAACGAGAGGTTCTTGGCCAGCATGTTGCCGGCCTCCAGGTCGGGAACCACCAGGATCTGGGCCTGTCCGGCGACTGGTGAGCGGATGCCTTTGATGCGCGCAGCTTCGAGGCTGATGGCGTTGTCGAATGCCAGTGGACCGTCGAGCTCTCCGCCCGTGATCTGACCGCGATCGGCCATCTTGCAAAGGGCCGCCGCCTCGATCGTCGAAGGGATATTCGGGTTGATCGTCTCGACAGCAGAGAGGATTGCGACCTTGGGCGTGCCGAGCCCAAGTCCCGCATAGAGATCGATCGCATTTTGGATGATGTCGCGCTTCGCCATCAGGTCCGGCGCGATGTTGACCGCCGCATCCGTTATGAAAAGCGTCTGGGGATGGGTTGGGACATCCATCACGAAGACGTGGCTGATGCGCCGTCCGGTGCGCAGTCCTGTATCGCGATTGGCGACAGCGCTCAGAAGCTCGTCCGAATGGAGGCTCCCTTTCATGAGGAGTTCGGCTTTGCCAGAGCGGACCAGTTCGACCGCCCTGCTAGCGGCCTCGTGACTATGGGCAGCATCGACGATCTCGTAATCGGAGATGGACAACTTCATCGAAGCGGAGAGTTTGGTGATCTTCTCCCGCGGTCCGACAAGGATGGGAACGATCAGGCCGGCTTCCGCTGCTTCGATTGTGCCGCGCAGGGAGGTCTCGTCGCAGGGATGCGCGACAGCCGTCGGCAGCGCGGCCATGCGCTTCGCGACCTCAATCAGCCGTTCATATTTCTCGTGCCGTTGCCGGAATTGCGAGACGACCGCCTTCTTTGTCATGGCACCTTCCCTCTCGAGTCCGGATGCGTCCGCGCCGGCTCAGAACGCCGTCACCATTTCAGGAAGAGAGCTGCGTCGCCGGGCATGCCGCCGGGAAAGCTGGTGATCTCGGCATGCAGTTTGTAACCGTGAGGTTTCAGCTCTGAGACGTAGAAGTCGTAGGCCTTCTTGGCGAAGCCCTGGAGCGTGCTCGGCCATTCCGGATCTGCGATGTTGATGCGACGGCCGCCGTCGCTGCAGTAGGTACAGGGGAAGGTCATGACTTGGATTTGATGCCGACCCTGTTTGGCGGCAATTGATACTGCGGCGTTGATCCGCTCGATGACCTCGGGATGGACGTCGCGCGACATGAACTCGTCACGCAGTTCCAGTGCTTTTTCGCTCTTCTTCTTCTTGAGTTTCTGCTCTTCGTTCATCTTCTCCATTTCGGCGTCAGATGAGATTTGATTGAGGTCTGAAGGGTTCAGTAGGCCCGGCATGACACAGCCTCTCCTTTTTGGTCCTTGTCAGAATACGTTCAACGCTTGCGCGTCTCGTCAGTGATGCTTCGGCGTTCGGCTGACGTGACCACGCCTCATCGGACGAACAGTCGCTAACAACGCATGCTCTCGCGCCGGCGGTTTGGGAGCGCTACGCGCGCGAACACCGCCTTCGAAGAGCGCGTCGATTTCGGCGAGACGCGACTTCGCAACGTCGCTCTCCAGGCCGACCACGTCGATCATCCGGTGGAGCGTAGATTTCAGGCGGCCCGCAAGCTCGGGCTCCCGCGAGAGCAGCGTCGGGATTGCCGCCACCGCGCGACGCTCATCGAGCAGCAATAGCAAGTACTGTTCACGGACCAACGTCTTGAATTCGCCAAGCGAAAGGCCCTTTCCGGCGTCTTTGCGCATTTGCCGAAGGAAATTGAAGCTGCGCTCGTCGATGTCCCCGTCGGGCATACGAATGTAGATGAGGGACCGCAACGCGGCTTCACGGGCACCACCCTCGGTCAGTTTGCGTTTGATCGCCTCGATCCGGCGCTTGACGAGGAAGGAATGTGCTGCTGTCTCTCCTGGCCGGCTGCGCGGTTCATGATCCGCCGCGTTCAGGCCCGTGAGCGCTTGTACGACCGGAGATCCGTAGACGGTATGAAACACCGCCTCGCACGTCTGATCCCGTGCGTCACGATAAGTGTCCAACGACGACGCGATCCAATGCGAGAATCTCTGTTGCGCTTGCCACAGCGGGTTTTCGGGGGATACCGGCTTTCGGGTTTCGCGCACGTAGGCCGCCGCCGAGGTGAGAGTGGGCAGGAGCGCGTAGGTCTCATATTGGAGTCGCAACGGATGGATCCGGCGCATCCATTCGGCTAGGCCCTCGTTGGTCCAAATCCGCATCCATGGTTGAACGAATGTGCGATAGAGGCTGAGATTGATTTCAGAGACGCGCGCAACGGCGGCAAACTCCCTTTCATCATTGGCATCGTTGCCACCGAGAGCCCGGATGTCATCGAGCGTCCGCGCTTCGAAGCGCACCAGGTAGTCGCCCGTGATCAAATCGGCGGCCAGGCCTTTCGGGTCCTTTGGCGTCAGAACCGCCTCGTAGAGTCCAGGAGGCAGTACGTCGATCAGGTCGATATTGCTCGCAAACTCGTCGTGCTCCTTCTTGGCCACGGAACCCGAAACGAAGATGCCGAGGTGCCCGATCGACTCGTGCACGGCGTAGACGATCGTTTGCCCGTGCGCTCGAATGTCGTCGACGGTGTCGTAGAGATCAAGGATCCAATCCAAGGCCTGCTGCGGCGGCGTGATGTTGTCGGCCTTCGAGCAGAAGACCAGGATCGGAGACGTGATGTTCCGCAGGTCGATGCGTGCGCCGTCGCTTGAAATGAGTTCGCCGGAAACAAGCTTGTTGCCGATGAACAGCTCGTCCGCAATGAACTGCATTTCCGCGGCGTTCAGCAGAACATGTCCACCCCACCACTGCTCGAATTCAAGATAGCGCGCCCCTTCGCTGTCGATCTTGGAGTAAAGATTGTATTGCTTGCTCCAAAGCGTGTTGGATGGGTTCAGGTTCTCGAAGTTTGAGACCAGCCAGGCGCCATCGAACTTGCCGTTCCCCAGGTCTCCGGTGAGCGCCGTAAGCCAACTTCCGCCAAGCAGGCCGCCCGTATAGCGCATCGGGTTGGTGCCGCGGACACCGGCCCAGTAGGAGAGCGGGGACCCGGCGATGATGATTGGTCCGAAAAGCTCAGGCTTCCTCGCCGCCACAATCATGACCGCCCATCCGGCTTGGCAATTCCCGATGACGGCCGGCTTGCCTTCGGCGTGCGGGTGAAGTGAGATCACGCGCTCCAGAAACGCAGCCTCGGCCCGTGCAATATCTTCGATCGTCTGCCCCGGAACTGGCTCCGGCAGAAAGCCAATGAAGTAGCAGGGGTGGCCAGCCTTCAATGCAACGCCGATTTCGCTGTCGGCTTTGAAGCCTCCAATTCCGGGGCCATGCCCGGCGCGCGGATCAACAACAACGAACGGACGCTTCTTGCTGTTTATCTCCACATCTCGCGGCGGTGTAATGCGCGCCAGGATGTAGTTGACAGGGCGCTCGAGATTTCGTCCGTCCATGACGAGTTCGCAGTCGAACTTCAATACATGGGGAGCGACCTTTGCGGCATGCTTTTCGTATCCGGCACTCCGCTGCTGTTGAACGTCCAGATAGAGAACGCCGCGCTGCCAGGCATCGAGCCAGTAGTCCCAGATATCTTGCCCGAGACGAAATGCTGGCCAACCCGAGGCCATGCTAGCGGATGTGTACTGCGATTGTCTGGTCATGCGCGGCCTCTACTGACAAAGGGCACACCGCTTCTACTTTCGACTAACCCATCGACAGCCGGTCTGGCCTTGATTGAGCGCAAATCCATGCGGACAAATCCAGTCCGGCTCAATAACGTTGTTAAACGACTCCCTACTTGACGATACCGAGCATTTGCAGATCCGGTCTCGCTCCATCGAGAGCCGACCGGCACGTGGGCTTGAGCGTCTGACGGTTCTCGACGAGGCAAGCGAACAACCGGCCTTCGCCCCATTTTGTCGTGGCGCAGTACTTCAAAAGATCCTGTCTGCACGTCTTCACGTAGGCGCTGAGCGTGCTGAGCGCGAAACGCAGCGCCACCATGCCGTCATAGACAGCAAGCGCGCAGGACGCGGATAGCTTGTCTTCGTGTGCGTAGAGACAGAGCGCCAGACGCGCATCGGTCGGCATTGCAGCCTTGCAGTACATAGACTGCTCCGTCGCACACTTTTCCTTGATCGGCGCGAAGAGCAATTCACCCGTCGCCGCACAGCAGAGGGGCGCAGAGCCGGCAATGGCGAAGCAGGTGAGTATGAGCGTTCGAGTCTCCATCGGAAACTCCAAACTGGTTACGCACGCAGTGATCGAGTCGCGCTATCGCCTGTGTGGCGAACCCTTTGGAAGGCGTTATTAGCGTTCTGTCGTTCGTCTTATCCAGTCGCAATAGACGCGCTGAAACATTAAAAAAATATCATCATTAGTTTGCGTACATTCGCACGTGTAAACTTCCGGCGCAACGGTGTATTATATGGCTATTCCGGCCAAGGGTTCGCCAGCTCCAAAGTGAGTGGAGGCCAACTGTGTTTCGCGATTTTGTAACCAATCTGAGTACGCGGAGATTCTGGCTCAGCAAGTGGGTTGTTGCGTCGATCATATTGGCGGCGCTGCTCCTCATCGGGATTGTCGCACTCGTAACGAGCGGCATCGATTTCGATACATTCCTGAACTACTTCGCTCTAGGCTTGCTGATTTTTGTCTTTGTTACATTGTTTTACGGGATCATTGCGATCCACGACGTCCCGTATGACATCGCAAAGCATCGTGATCACCCGCACCAGGACGCCATTCACGCGGCCGGCTGGGTGAGCCTTTTCACACTCCACGCCATTTGGCCATTCCTCTGGATTTGGGCGATGCTCTATCGACCCGACCGCGGTTGGGGCATGCACGTCCCGCCGAAAGCATACGGCGAAACGCGCTTGGATGGCGTCGAGATGCTGAACAAGCGCGTCGCCAACATCGAG
Source organism: Hyphomicrobium sp. (assembly GCF_036262015.1). Taxonomy (GTDB): domain Bacteria; phylum Pseudomonadota; class Alphaproteobacteria; order Rhizobiales; family Hyphomicrobiaceae; genus Hyphomicrobium_C. The sequence goes on from NZ_DATAJR010000006.1 coordinate 132,868, forward strand.
CGGCGCCTCGATGAAAGGATTCGCTGATGGAGCTCTTGCTGATCCTGACCTACACGGCGATCTGCGTCGCAATTTTCAAGATCTTCAAGATCCCGGTGAACAAGTGGACGCTGCCGACGGCCGTCCTCGGCGGAATATTCCTGATCGGCTTCATCCTCCTCATCATGAACTACAATCACCCGTTCACCGATAACGGGCGCATCTATTTCACGACGACGCCCATCATCCCCGACGTTAAAGGCCGCGTGATTGAAGTTCCGGTGAAACCTAACGAGATACTCAAGGAGGGAGACGTTCTATTTCGAATTGACCCAAAGCCATACCAGTTCGAGGTGGACCAAAGGCGGGCCGCGCTTGCGGAGGCCGAGCAGAATGTTTCTCAGCTCAAGGCAGCTTACGACAGCGCGCAGTCATCCGTTGCTGAGGCGACGGCGCAGCGAGATCGCGCAAAGCAGGAGTTTCAGCGCTACAATCAGGCCAACGAGAATGCGCGTAACGCAGGAAATGCCGGGCCGTTCTCTGAAGCTCAGATCGAAAATCGGCGTCAAACTTCTTTAGCCGCGGAAGGGAACCTTGACGTCGAGGTCAACAAGGCCGAGCAGGCACGTCTCGCCTACACGTCGCGGATCGGGGACGAACACACGCAGGTGGCGAAGCTCCGCGCCGCGCTCGCGGACGCCGAGTATGACCTCGAGATGACGACAGTCCGCGCGCCGGGTCCCGGCTTCGTGACACAGGTGGCGCTGCGGCCCGGCATGTACACAGTGCCTATGCCGTTGCGGCCGGTCATGGTGTTTGTGAACGCGAACGACCGGACGCTATCGGCCGGCTTCATGCAAAACGCGCTGCAAAGAGTTCGGCCGGGCGATGAGGCGGAAATCGCCTTCGATGGCGTCCCGGGAAAGGTATTCAAGGGAAAGGTTAGAACTGTTCTGGACGCGATCGCGTCAGGGCAGCTGCAGGCAGCCGGAACATTGCAGGATATGGGTGAGCGGCTGCCGGGCGGCCGGGCGGTCGCGCTGATCGACATCGAAGAGGATCTGTCGCCTTACAACCTACCGGGCGGCTCCGCGGCACAAGTTGCCGTCTACACACCCTATGCCCACCACTTCGCAATCATCCGGCGCATCCTCCTGCGCATGCGAAGCTGGCAGAACTTCATATTCTTTGAAGGCCATTGATAGGAACCACGATCATGCCGGCCTTTCGGTCTTTCCTGTGAAGTGTCGTGCGTCTCGCTACGGCCAGCGTCGTGGGATTGGCAGAAGCCAGGGGTATGCAGTGATCTGCCGCTGTTGAGGCGCGAGAGTATGCGATGCCGTCATTTGCCCGTTTCGCGCCAGGCCTTGCCGAGCTGTCCCACTACAAGCGCGCAGATATCTCGGCCGACATTGGAGCAGGCCTATCGGTCGCCGCGGTTGCTATTCCCGTAGCGCTCGCCTACGCGGAGTTGGCAGGTTTCCCGCCGCAGGTCGGTTTATATTCCAGCATCCTTCCGCTGATCGCCTACGCAATTTTCGGCACGTCGCGCCAGCTCATCGTGGGCCCGGATGCCGCCACGTGCGCCGTCGTGGCCGCCGCTGTAACGCCGTTGGCTGCGGGTGATCCCGAAACGTACGCGTCTCTATCGGCAATGCTCGCGGTTCTCACCGGGCTGATCTGTGTTGCCGCAAGTTTTTTGCGACTGGGAGTACTCGCAGACTTTCTGTCCAAGCCAATCCTGGTCGGTTTCCTCAACGGCGTAGCTCTGTCGATTGTTCTGGGGCAAGCCAGCAAGATCTTTGGATTTTCGGTTGAGGAAACCGGGATCGTTCCGAGAGTGCTGGAGATTTTCAGCAAGCTCGGGCAGGTCCATGTTGCGACGCTCGCCGTAGCCGCTGGTACGTTTGTGATCATTTGGCTTGTGCCGCGTATTCTCCCCTGGCTCCCCGGACCGCTCGCCGGACTGTGTCTCGCCGGCGCGGCCGTGCCCGTATTCGGTTTGACGGCGGCAGGTGTGAAGACCCTGGGAGTTGTGCCCGCCGGACTACCCGCACTTGCGGTTCCATACGTCGATCCGGGACACTGGCCGGCGTTGCTGGCCGACGCGGCGGGATTGGCCCTCGTCAGCTTTTCGAGCCTGATGCTGACCGCGCGCAGCTTCGCCTCGAAGAACGGCTACGAAGTCGATGCGGATCAGGACTTCGCAGCCCTTGGTGCGGCGAACGTGGCCTCGGCTCTATCGCAAGGATTTGCGATCAGCGGAGCAGATTCGCGCACCGCAATCAGTGATGCGGCTGGTGGAAGGACGCGCGCCGTCGGTCTCGTCACCGCCGCCGCGATTACCATCGTCCTGCTCTTCTTGACGGAGCCCTTGCAATACGTGCCCATCGCGGCTCTTGGCGCAGTGCTCGTCATTGCAGGGCTGTCCCTCGTCGACATCGCGACGGTCCGCTTGATCTACCGCATCGACCGGACGGAGGCGGTGCTGTCCATTCTTGCAACGCTCGGTGTTGTGGCGGTGGGTGCAGTCAATGCAATCCTCCTCGCCGTCGCGCTCGCGCTCGTACGGTTCATTAAAGCCGTGTCGCGGCCAAGTGTCGAAGTCTTGGGCAAGGTTGATGGGTTCCCGGGGCTGCATTCGCTTGAGCGGCATGAGGCGGGACAAGCCATTCCCGGCCTTCTGCTCTTCCGGTTCAATGCGCCAATAACGTTCTTCAACGCTCCCTACTTCAAACGTGAAGTCATGAAGGCCGTCGAGGCGTCGGGTCCAGACCTCAAACACGTCGTGCTCGATTTGCTGCCGATTGCCAGCATCGACTCGACCGGTCTCCTGACGATCGTGGAGGTGGAGAAGGCGCTTCGCGCGCGTGGAATCGATTTCAATGCGGCGGGGCGCGCCACGGAATGGCGCAATTGGGCGGAGAGGCGCGGATTTGAGGAGCAGCGCATCCGCCTATTTCCCACGTTGCGCCAAGCGATCCGCGAACTGTCCAGCGAACGAAAAGCAAGCCCTCGCGCGCAAAACGAGTGAGTGCGGTTGAGTGGTAAGCTCAGGTGTGTGTCTTGCGCTTGTCTGGCGACAGTTCTGCACACAACCGCTTCAGAGCTTCTGACGTATCGAACCGATCGAGAACGATCTCGATCAACGCGGGCCCATCGTTGGTGCCATGAGCCTGCGTAAGCGCGCCTTCGAACTCGTCTTCCGTCGTGACGCGACGGCCCCAACCGCTCCCGAACACCTCCGGAAGGCGGTGATATGCCCAAGGTTGGATGTCGTTATAGGGGCCTTCGTGGATGATACGTTCCGTAGTGTATCCGTCGTTATTCATCAAAAGGATGATGGCGTTGGTCTTGCGACGGCAGAGCGACGACAACTCCTGGGCTGTCATTTGAAACGCTCCATCGCCGATCAAGGCGACCGGGCGGCGCGAAGGCGCGGCCAGGGCGGCGCCCAGAGTGGCGGGCAGCGCATACCCGATCGAAAGATAGATCGCTTGCCCGATGAAGCCGACGTCGTGATGCATGACAAGGTCGGCGGCTGCAAAGATCGAGTCGCCAGTCTCGGCTACGACGGTCGTGTCGTCACCGATGAAGGAATTGATGCGCTTCATGACGTAGCTGATGGTCAAGGCGCGCCCGGGTTCGGCCGTGACATCGGTATCGAACTGCTCGGAGACGCTGAGGAAATGCGGATGCGCAAGCCCGCTGTTTGGTATGCGATCCGCAAGTCCCGATACCACATCGCCGATCCAGACCTGTTCGTAAACGTGATGGCTGATCTTCAGTCGACCGGAATTGGCCAGTATCATGCCCCGGCCTTCCAGGCCGGACGCATGCATTCCAAGATTGATGTCGCTCATCCATGCACCGAGACACAGAAGAACGTCGGCATTCTCAACGATATCGCGAACGTCCGGGCGCGATTGATATCCCTCGTACACGCCCACGGCCTGGCGGTGGTGCTCGGAAATGACGGTCTTGCCGAGCAGCGTCGTCGCGACAGGCAGGCGACTTGCCTCGACCAGACGACAGAATTCTTTCATCAAGCCGTAGCGATGCAGCTCGACGCCGCCCAGGATCACCGCGCGGCGCGCTTTCGACAGCAGCCCCATGGCCTCGTCGAGCGCTTCCGCAAGGGCCAAGGCATCCGACGGCGGCCGGTCGGGAGCAGCGAATGGGCCCGGTGCCTGACACGGATGATCCACCATGTCGGCCGGAATCTCGATCATGATCGGGCGTTTTTCAGCCATGCAACGGGCCAGCGCCGCGTCGATGCGTTGCGGAACCTCGGCGGGATCGTCGAGCAGGACGGAGGCGGCCGTGATGTGGGCATACGCCTTCTGCATCGTCGCGAAATCGCCAACGCTGTGGTGCAGCAGCATGGAGGAGCGGCGCTGCGTCGTGCGGGGGCCGCCGACGAGGACCACCAACGGCACCTGCTCCGCATAGGCACCTGCGACGGCATTCATGGCGCTGAACCCGCCGACGCCCCAGGTCACGCAAACGCAGCCGATGCCGTTGATCCGCGCATAAGCATCCGCCGCATAGCCAGCGTTGAGCTCGTTGCAGGTTCCGACGAATTCAATGCCCTGCTCGATGAGCCGATCCATGAAGGTCAGCACGTAGTCGCCGGGAACCCCGAACGCATGCTTTAGACCCGCCTGCTTCAGACGCTCGATCAAGTACCGCGCCACAGTCGCGTGAGGAGTATGGGTCAACGTCGACCTCTCCCGGCAAGATCACATCCACTCGACTATGGCACGATGCCGAGTGGACGACCCGTGAATTCGAACCCGCGTCCCCACGTGAACGCTGGGTCGGCATGTCAGCCGCGGGAGACCGCCGCGACGTGGGCGGGAAACTCCGCAGTCGCCATCAGCGCTTTACAACGGTCGAACCGGCCCGTCGCATAGGCCCAGAAGTCATCGACGGGGTTCTTGTTGGCGTGTTGGATCAGACCCCACAGAGTCCACAGGAGATCGCACATGGCCTTATAAATCACGACGCGGCCATGCTCGGCAGCGCTCGGCGTGCCGCCGAAATAGGCATGAATGAACTCGGCTTCCTTATCCGGTTGGAGCTTGGCCTCGATAATCACGTCGCCCACATCCCACAGTGGATCGTTCATGCCAGAGTATTCCCAATCGACAAGCCACATGCGGTCGCCCGTATCGAGGAAGTTTTCCGAAAGGGGATCGCAATGGCACGGCGCGAGCGGCAACGGCCGCGCGTTGAGGGCCTTCCGGATCGTCTCCGCCGAGGCGAGCACGTCGTGATAGCCCTCCGGCAAGTCCGTCGCCTTGCCGGACAGGAAATTGAGATAGTCGTCGATCATTGCGAACAGCTCGAAGCGGAAATCGAATTGTTCGCCGCTGGTGTGCAATTTGCGCAGCACGTCGGCGGCCCGTCTCGGCGCACCGGATATGGCGGCGAAATTCTCGGGTGACATGGTCACCGCGGCGTCGATAGCCGCTGTCAGCATCAAGCCGTCATCAGTCGTCGCCAGCACGGTGGGGCTCACACCGGCCCGGGCGGCTGCACGCGCGGCCACGGCCTCCACTTTGCGATTGATGTACTCTTCCGTGCCTTGGCCCGGGAGGCGCAGCACATGGTCGCCACGTCCGGTCTTGATCAGGAAAACGCGATTGGTGAGGCCGCCGAGGCGTTGCGGCGAAGCGAGGGCGATGTCGACCGCGTTGTGAAAGCCGAGACGATCCAGCGCGACCCAAACGTCGCGGACATCCTGCTCGGTGGCGCTCATCGTCCCCCCCTTTTGGGTCAGATCAAGAAAGTAGCCTCTCGTTTTTCGGATCGTAGATCGTGCGCGCCACGCGGTTTGCGGGATACGTCACGCCGAATGCCTCGATGTCGAATGTCTGCTCGTGCGCCGCTTCCGCCGGCAGCCATGCGAACGCGATGGTCTTGCCGACAGTGTTCCCGAACCCGCAGCTCGCGGTCTGGCCGACCACGCGGCCATCTTTCAATATCGTCTCGCCACCATGGAAGGGCGCAAAGCCCTCGACCGTCAACGTGCAGAGCCGGCGCGCGGGCCCCTTGGCGTGCACGGCCTCCAGCGCTGCGCGGCCAATGAAGTCCTTGCCGAAGTCGACAGTGTTTTCCAGACCGGCCGACAGCGGATCGTAGTCGGGCCCGATCTCGGCCGACCAATAGACGTAGCCCTTCTCCAGGCGACACGTTTCGATGGCGCGATAGCCTACGTCGCGGATGCCGTGCGCCGCACCTGCGGCCTTGAGCGCTTCGTAAAGCCCCGGCGCGTACTCCGTCGGGACGTGAAGCTCGTATCCGAGTTCACCCACATAGCCCACACGGACCGCGCGCACCGGCACGTGCCCGACCTCGATATCGCGCACGGCAAGGAACGGAAACGCCTCATTGGAGAGATCGTTGTCCGACAGAGACTGCAACACCGCGCGCGACGCCGGCCCGCAAATGTTGAGCACGGCCCACGCCGACGTGACGTCGCGCAGCGAAACGGAGCCATCCGCCGGAAGATTGCGGCGCACCCAGCTCGCATCCCGCACACCGAACGCGGAGCCGGAGATCATCAGGAAGCGCTCGGGGGCGAGATGCAGCAGCGTCACCTCGGCTTCAACGCCGCCCTTGGCGTTGAGCATCGTCGTATAGATGCAGCGGCCCGGCGCGCCGTCGATGCGGTTTGCGCAGATGCGTTCGAGCGCCTCTGTGGCTCCAGGTCCCTCGATCTCGAACTTGGAGAACGAGGTCTGGTCGATCAGTGCAACAGATTCGCGAATGTGGCGGTGTTCTGCGCCCACAAGCTCGAACCAACTCGGCTTCTCTTCGAAGCTAGAAACTTCCTCGCGCGACACGCCGGGACCCGCAAACCACAGAGGCCGCTCCCAGCCGAAGCGCGCACCGAACACGGCGCCGGCTTGCGCCACGTGAGCATGCACCGGCGAGCGGCGCAGGCCGCGCCCGGCCACGGTTTCCTCGGCCGGCCAATGGATCTTGTAGTAGCTCCCATAAGCTTCGATCGCGCGATCTTCGAGATAACGGCCGGTGTTGTGCGGCACGCCGAAGCGGCGCACGTCGAAGGCCCAAAGATCCATTCCGGGATCGCCATCGAGGATCCAGTTGGCCATCGCCTCGCCTGCGCCACCTGACGCTGCGATGCCGGCCGTGAATCCGCAGGCGACGAAGAAATTGTCGAGCTCAGGCGCGAGCCCCATGATTGGCTCGCCGTCCGCAGACACGGGAATGGGGCCGTTGATCACGGTCTGAATGCCGATTTCGTTCAACACCGGCAGGCGTTCGGCGCACGGCAGCGCGAAAAGTTCGAGCCGCTCAAAATTCTCGGGAAACAGTTCGCGCCCGAATGCAAACGGCGGCCGCGACCGCCAGCAGCCCCTTGTTCCGTCTTCCCAGCCGCCGATGGCGAACGCCCCGACGTCCGGCTTCAGATAGAAATTCTTGTCCGGATCACGCAGCGTCGGCAGAGTTTTCGGCAGCTCGAGCTTCTTCTCTGTCAGGAAGTACTGATGTTCGACGACGCCCGCGGCAAGCGCCACGCCCGCCATCTCGCCGAGCCGCTTCGCCCAGAGCCCGGCACAATTGACGAGAATCTCGCAGCTAACCGTGCCGTGATCGGTGGCGACGCCGACAACGCGGCGTCCGTCCTTGAGGATCTCGGTGACACAAACGCCTTCCTGGATCGTTACACCAGACTTGCGCGCGGCCGCCGCGTAGGCGTGCGTGAGACCGTAGGGATCGACGTAGCCGTCCGAGGGAATGAACGCGGCGCCGACGACACCTTCCGGATCGATGTATGGAAAGAGCTTCTGCGCTTCGGCGGCCGAAAGGGCATGACACTCAAAGCCAAAGCTCTTTGCCAGCGTCATCGAGCGGCGAATTTCGCTCCACCGTTCTGGAGACGATGCAAGCCGCAGAGAGCCCACTTTGCGCCAGTCGATGACGTGCCCAGATTCCGTTTCCAGGCGATCGAACACTGCGACCGAATTCTGCATCAGGCGCGTGAGGTTCCGCCGCCCGCGAAGCTGGCCGACAAGACCGGCTGCATGCCACGTGCAGCCATCCGTGATGCGGGATTTTTCGAGGACCAGGACATCGCGCTCGCCGCGACGACCGAGATGGTAGGCAAGAGAGCACCCCACGGCGCCGCCACCAACGATGACGATACGGGCGTGTTTGTCGAAGGCAGTCGGCATGAAGCCACTCGCGCGATATCAATCCAGCCAAAGTGTCGCGACTTTCCACTTCAGTCAAACAAAGATGATGCCAAAGCTTTGATCAATCCATAATTTTATGGATTTGGCGTGGATAATGGGGCACGGTCCCTCGCAAACCGCCGCAAGGGCTGGCCAGGGACGAGACGACAATGAACGACTACGCAGCGATTTCCACCTTCGCTGAGGAACTTGCCGACGTCGCGCGGCGCATCGCGCGCGAGCACTTCCGCTCCACGACCGCATTCGATCTCAAGGCGGATTCGAGCCCGGTGACGGTCGCCGACAAAGCCATCGAACGCGCGCTCCGCGCTGACATCGAGGAGCGCTTTCCCGAGCACGGCATCTTCGGCGAGGAAACAGGCCGGACCGAAGGCGATGGGCGCATCTGGGTGCTGGATCCCATCGACGGCACCAAGAGCTTTATTACTGGCATGCCGCTGTTCGGCGCCCTGATTGCCTTCGTCGAGCAAGACCGCCCACAGCTCGGCATCATCGAGATGCCGGCGCTCAAGGAGCGGTGGTCGGCCTCGCAGGGCGTGACCGCGTTTGCCGGCCGTCCCTGCCGCACAAGCGACTGCAAGACGCTGGCGGACGCGCGCGTGCATACCGCGTCGCCAGATATCTTCACCGGGCAGGATTGGGAGCGCTACGAGCGCATGAGCCGGCAGGCCGCGATCCGCCGCTTTGGCGGCGACTGCTACCAGTATGGCCTCCTGGCGTCCGGCTTCTGCGATGTGGTCGTGGAAGCCTCCCTCATGCCGTACGACTACATGGCACTTGTGCCCGTGGTCGAAGGTGCGGGTGGATGCATCACCGATTGGGAGGGGCGCCCGCTCGATTTCAATTCCGACGGGCGCGTGGCTGCGGCCGCCAGCAAGGCGCTGCACGCGGAAACACTCGAATATCTAAGCGGAAACGCTTAGGAGGCCGCCGCCTCGGCCTCGTCGGTTGCCGCGAGGACGACCTCCGTTCCGGCGGCTTCGAATTTCTGCCGAAGCGCCGCCGGTGGCGGCGCATCGCAAACGAACATCGACACCGGCTCGAAGCTGCAGACGCGTACGCGCGCCTTGGCCGTGTACTTCCAGGCATCGGCCGCCACGATGACCCGGTCCGCCCGGTCGATCATCGTGCGCGCGACACGCGCTTCGTCGATATCGAAATCCATGAAGCCGTCCTTGGCATCGATGCCGCCTATGGAAAGAATGGCAAGGTCGCCGCGGAACTCGCGGATCAGCTCGATCGCCTCGTGACCGACGGCGGCGCCGATATCGGCCCGCAAGGCACCGCCAGCGAGATGCACCGTGCAGTCTCCCCGGCCCACCATGGTGCGCGCGATCTCGATCGAGTTTGTCACGATCGTGAGGCCCGTCTTCTGCAGGAGCGCGTGCGCGACGTAGGTCGTCGTCGAGCCGGAATCCATGAGCAGAGTCATGCCGTCGGAGACGCGATCCGCGACCGCCTTCGCAATTGCACGCTTGGCTTCGACGCGTTCTTTGATGCGCCGCGAAAAAGGCGGTTCCGCTAACGCACCTGCGAGAATGACGCCGCCGTGCACGCGATGCACCGCGCCTTGATCGACGAGATCTTTCACATGTCGGCGAATGGTTTCGTCCGACACGTTGAGGCGCTCGGCGAGCGAAGCAATCGACTCGCGCCCGGTCACTCGCAGTGCATCAAGAATTGCGCTCTGCCATCGCGTTGGAAAATTCATGGGCATCTCACGTACATTTGCGCCCATTTTCGGATCAAAAACCACAAAAGACAACAAATCATTTGAATACGTGTTGACAGTTTGTGGGACTATGCGCGACGCTTTGACCGCGCTTGCAGGCCGGCCTCGAACGTTTTTGCAGCGGCCGCCACTTTGCGCAGGGAGTTTTGTCGGTACCTCAAATCGCATCGGGTGAAAAATGGTGAAGCTTCGCTCCACGGCCGCGCTGGCGGCTCTCGCGCTCGCCTCTCTGTTGCCGCCGCCGGCTCTGGCGGACGACTCTAAAGACCCCATTAAGCTCACGCTTCACGACTGGACGGGTCAGCTCGTCAGCGCCCACATCATGGGCGAAGTGCTGAAGAAGGCCGGTCTCAATATCGAATACGTTCAGGCCGACTATCTCGCGCAGTTCGCGGGCCTCAAGACCGGCGACGTCCACGTCGCCATGGAGATCTGGGCCACCACCGGCAAGGATGCGCTCGAAGAGGCCGTCGCGACCAAGAAAGTCGAAAACCTCGGCGAAACGGGCATGCTCGCCATCGAGGAGTGGTGGTACCCGCTCTACATGAAGGAGAAGTGTCCCGGTCTTCCGGACTGGCAGGCTCTCAAGAAGTGCGCCGAGCAGTTCAGCATCCCCGAAACCGCGCCGAAGGGCCGCTACGTCGGTGCACCCGCCACGTGGGGCGGCTTTGATGACGAGCGCGTTGAAGCGCTCGATCTTCCGTTCGAGGTGGTCCACGCCGGAACCGACGCGGCCCTCTTTGCCGAGCTGGAATCCGCCTATCAGCGCCAGGCGCCGGTCGTGCTGTGGGTCTATGCGCCGCACTGGGCGCCGATCAAATACAAGGGCGAATGGGTCGAATTCCCGAAATATGAGTCCGCCTGTTACACGGATCCTGCGTGGGGCATCAACAAAGAGAAAGCCTACGATTGCGGAAAGCCGCGCGGGGCGATTTGGAAGGCCGCATGGTCGGGCCTGAAAGACAAATGGCCGACCGCCCACAGCGCGATCAAGAATTTCGAGTTCACCAATGACGAAATGGGCAAGCTTGTCGGCGAGATCGATCTCGACGGCAAAAAGCTCGATGACGTCGTTGCGGCCTGGATGAAAGACAACGAGCCGCGCTGGAAGAAGTGGATCGGCGGCTGACGTTGCGCACGACACCGCTGCGTTTCAGGTCTGCGAGCTAGGGCCTGAAACGCACTTTGCCTCCGCCTTGGATCAACGGATTTGCCGATGACCAGCGCCGCTCTCGTTTGCCGCAACCTTTGGAAGCTGTACGGGCCAGACCCGCAGGGCTTCATGGCCAAACACGCGCCGCCAACCGACGCAGCGCTGAAGGCCGCGGGGTATGTTGCCGCCGTCGCGGACGCGTCGCTCGAAATCGAGCGCGGCGAGATCTTCGTCATCATGGGGCTCTCGGGCTCAGGAAAATCCACACTCGTCCGTTGCCTTTCGCGCCTCATCGAACCCACGAGCGGTACGGTGCTGTTTGAAGGTGTGGACCTTCTCGCAGCCCCGCCCGCGGAATTGATCGAGCTGCGCCGGCACAAGATGGGCATGGTGTTCCAGCACTTCGCCCTGCTCCCTCATTTGAGCGTGCTCGACAACGTCGCCTTCCCGCTCGAGATCCGCGGCACGCCGCGGCGCGAGCGGGACAAGGCCGCGCGCGAGATGATCGATCTCGTGGGGCTCGGCGGACGCGAGCAAAACCTTCCCTACCAGCTTTCGGGCGGCCAGCAGCAGCGCGTGGGCATTGCTCGTTCGCTGATCACGAATCCGGATATCTGGTTTCTCGACGAGCCGTTCTCGGCGCTCGATCCTCTCATCCGGCGAGAGATGCAGAACGAGTTCATGCGCCTGCAGGAGGCGCTGCATAAGACGATCGTCTTTATCACCCACGACTTCGAGGAAGCGGTCCGCGTCGGCGATCGTATCGCGATCATGCGCGACGGCCGCGTCGTCCAGGTTGGAACGCCCGAGGACCTCGTGCGTGCGCCGGCCGACGACTACGTCGCCGAATTCACGCGCGACGCCCCGCGCAGCAAGATCCTCTCGGCCCGCGCCATCATGCGTGATGCGGTACCCGGTGAGAACATCGCCGGGCTCGTCCCAGCCACCGCGAAAGTCCGCGAGTTCGCGGCACGCATCGAAGGATCGGATCTTCCGTTGGGCGTCGCCGACGAGGCCGGACAGCAAATCGGCATCGTTGATCGGCGCGCCGTGATGGCCGTGCTCGTCGGCACCGGGGCGCAGGCATGACGGTGGCGGCCGTGGACAGCAACGCGTCCGTCGGTGAAGCGCGGCCCAATCCTGCACTCGTCGCCGTAGGCGTTATTGCGGGGCTCGCACTCCTCTCCTTCATCTTCAAGGATAGTATTCCGAGCTGGATGCGGGAGCTCCCGCCGAGCTGGCGCATCGGGCTCGACGCGGCGATCTCGGCCACGATGAAGTGGCTTGTCGAGCAGGCGAGCTTCGGTCTCTTCACGTTCAAGGAATTGACGCGCGCCCTCGCCGATCTGCTGAACGTACCGCTGGACTTCGCAACGTCCGTCCTCGCCACCGGATTGCGGGATGGTCGCGGTTCCGCAGCCGTGCAAATCGCGCCGCCGATGCCATGGCTTGCCGTCGTCGGCTGCGTCGCCGCCTTGGGCTATCGCTTCGGCGGAACGCGTCTCGCGCTTCTGGCAGGCGGCGCCTTCCTCTATTTGGCGGTGTTCGGCCAATGGGCGAGTGCCATGCTCACGCTCTCGTCGATCGTCGTTGCGGCCCCACTCGGCATCGCTGCCGGATTGCTTCTGGGTATCGCTGGTTACAAGGCGTCGCTGTTCAAGAAGTTGATCACGCCGATTCTCGATCTCATGCAGACGGTCCCGACGTTCGCCTACCTGGTGCCGATCCTGTTCCTGTTCGGCTTCGGGCCGGTGGCGGCCATGATCGCGACCATGATCTACGCGCTGCCGCCGATGGTGCGCGTGACCATGACAGCTCTCGAGACCGTACCGCGTGAGATCGTGGAATATGGCACGATGGCGGGCACCACGCCGCGTCAGATGATCACCAAGGTGATGCTACCGGCCGCGCGCCCGCAACTGCTCGTCGGCGTGAACCAGGTGATCATGCTGTCCCTCAACATGGTCATCATCGCCTCGATGATTGGCGCAGGCGGTCTTGGCTTTGACGTGCTCACGAGTTTACGCCGTCTCGACATCGGCCGTGGACTCGAAGCCGGCGTCGCGATCGTCGTTCTCGCGATCGCCCTCGATCGCTTGAGCCAGGCCTACGCCGAAGGCGCGCGCCTTCGCGAGGCGAAGGGCGGCGGGCTGCAGTTTTCGCTGGGGCTCGCTGGGTTCGTTGCCGTCATCTACCTGCTCGGCCTCGCTGTTCCCTTCGTCGCCACTTACCCGCAGGAACTGCAAGTTTCCACGGCGCCCTGGTGGGCCGACGCGGTGAAATGGATCAACGTCAACCTCTTTGACGTCTTCGACGCCGTGAAAAACTTCGTGCTGCTCAATATCCTGCTGCCTGTGAAGCGCTTCATGCTCGCGCAGCCCTGGCCGCTCGTGGTGGCGGCGCTGGCCTACACGGGGTGGTGTCTTGGGGGCGTCCGCCTTGCCGCCCTCGTCGCAGGGCTCTCGCTGTTCATCGTCGTGAACGGGCAGTGGGAGTACGCGATGATCACGATCTACCTCTGCGCGATCTCCGTGGTCTTCGCGGCTTTGATCGGCATCCCGCTCGGCATCTATGCAGGGCTCAACCCGCGCGCTTGGCGCGTTGTCGAGCCGATCATGGATACGCTGCAGACCTTGCCGAGTTTCGTCTACCTGATTCCGGCCGTGATGCTGTTCCGCGTTGGCGACTTCACGGCCATGCTGGCCATCGTGCTTTATGCGCTGACGCCGGCCGTCCGCTACGCCGCTCATGGCATCCGTCAGGTGCCCGTGATGTTGACCGAGGCGGGCACGGCAATGGGGTGCACTCCAAGCCAGATCCTGCGCCGCATCCGCATCCCATTTGCACTTCCGACCATCCTGCTCGGCATCAATCAGACGGTGATGCTGGCGCTCTCTATGCTTGTCATCACTGCCCTCGTCGGCACGCGCGATCTCGGTCAGCAGGTCTACATGGCGCTGACCAAGGCCGATGTCGGCAAGGGGTTGGTGGCGGGCCTCTGCGTCGCCGCGATCGCCATCACGGCCGATCGCCTGATCGGCGCGGCAGCGAACCGGCTCGCTACCCAACGAAGCGGGGTGACGCATGGATGAGCGCGTCTCAGACCCGCTGCGCGACCGCGTCGCCAACCTCGGCCTTTGGTTCGGCCGCGTCGATCCCGTGCCGCTTGCGGGCGGCATCACGAACAAGAACTTTGTCGTCGAGGATCGCGGCAGGAAGTATGTCGTCCGCACCGGCGGCGACATCCTCGTCCATGGCATTGTTCGGGCGAGCGAGCTTGCGGCCGCGCGCGCGGCCGAGGCCGCGGGCATAAGCCCCGCCGTGATCCACGCCGAGCCCGGCATCATGGTCATCGACTTCATCGAGGGCCGCACGTTCGCGCCGGAAGACGTGCGCAACCCGTCGAACTTCGACGGCCTTGTCGACCTCGTGAAACGATGCCATCGCGACGTTGCGCTGCATCTGCGCGGCCCCGCGTCGATGTTCTGGCCATTTCACGTCATTCGCGACTACGCTCATACCCTGCGTGAAGGCCAGAGCCGCCACGGCCCGCTCCTCACGGACCTTCTCGATCGCTCGGCACGGTTAGAGCGCGCGGTAGGTCCGATCGATATCGTGTTTGGCCACAACGATCTGCTCGCCGCGAACGTCCTCGACGACGGAAAGCGGCTCTGGCTGCTGGACTGGGACTACGCCGGTTTCAACTCGCCGCTGTTCGATCTCGGCGGACTCGCATCCAACAGCGAGATGCCGGCGGAGATGGCCGAAGCCTTTGTCTCCGCCTACTTCGGACGGCCCGTCGATGACGAGCTTCGGCGCAAGGCGGCAGCCATGACGGCCGTCTCGCTCCTGCGCGAAACGCTCTGGGCCATGGTGTCCGAGATCCATTCCACGGTCGATTTCGACTACGCGGCCTACACGGCCGAAAACCTGTCCCGCTTCGAGGCGTCCTACGCCCGCTACAAGACGATGGAGTAAACATGAGCACGCTGCCAACCTCGGCCAAGATCGTCATCATCGGTGGCGGCATCGTCGGCTGCTCGACGGCGTATCACCTTGGCAAGATGGGCCTCAAGGATGTGCTGCTGCTCGAACGCGGCAAGTTGACGTCCGGCTCCACGTGGCACGCGGCTGGCCTCGTTGGCCAGCTTCGCTCGAGCGCGAACATCACCCAATTGCTCGGCTACTCCGTTGCCCTCTACGATAAGCTGGAAGCCGAGACCGGTCTTGCGACCGGCTGGAAGCGCAACGGCGGTCTCCGCCTTGCCTGTAACGAGGAACGCTGGACGGAGGTGAAACGTCAGGCGACGACCGCGAAGTCCTTCGGTCTCGACATGCAACTTCTCACGCCGAAGGAAGCACAAGAGCTGTGGCCGCTGATGCAGGTCGATGATGTCGTTGGCGCGGCCTTCCTGCCGACGGACGGCCAAGCCTCGCCCTCGGATATCACGATGTCGCTCGCCAAGGGTGCACGCCAGGGCGGCGTCACGATCACGGAGGGTATCAGCGTCACGGCCATTGAAGTCGAAGGCGGCGTGGTACGCGCCGTTGTGACGGATCAGGGCCGCATCACGTGCGAAAAGGTCGTGATCTGCGCCGGACAATGGGCGCGGCAGGTGGGCCAGCTCGCGGGCGTCAACATCCCGTTGGTCTCGATGCAGCATCAGTATCTGATCACCGAGAAAATCGACGGGGTTACGGCGAACCTTCCGACGCTACGCGACCCCGATCGCCTCACCTACTGGAAGGAGGAAGTCGGCGGCCTCGTCATGGGCGGCTACGAGCCCAACCCGATGCCGTGGGCGGAAACCAAGCTCGGCGTGCCGTTCGAATTCCAGCTCCTCGACAATGACCTCGAACATTTCGAGCCCCTGCTGGAGCTTGCCGCCGGCCGCGTGCCCGCGATGCAGTCGGCGGGCATCCGCCAGTTCATCAACGGGCCCGAGAGCTTTACGCCCGACGGCAACTTCATCCTCGGCGAAGCCCCCGAGGTGCGGAACGTCTTCGTTGGCGCGGGATTCAACGCGTTCGGCATTGCGGCCGGCGGCGGAGCGGGCATGGCGCTCGCCGAGTGGGTCGCGAAAGGCGAGCCGCCCTACGATCTCTGGCCGGTCGATATCCGCCGCTTCGGCCGCAATCATCTCGACACGAACTGGGTGCGCACCCGCACCATGGAAGCCTACGCGAAGCACTACACGATGGCGTGGCCGCACGAGGAGCACCATTCAGGCCGCCCGCTGCGCCGCTCGCCGCTTTACGATCGCTTGAAAGCGCAGGGCGCCGTGTTCGGCGAGAAGACGGGATGGGAACGCCCCAACTGGTTCGCCGACCTCGGCAAGGGCGAGGCGCAGAACGACACCTACACCTACGGCCGCCAGAACTGGTTCGAGGCCGTCGGTCGCGAGCACAAGGCCGCACGCGAACGCGTCGCCGTGTTCGACCAGACCTCATTCGCCAAGTTCCTGATGGTCGGCAAGGACGCGGAACAGGCGATGTCGTGGATCGCCGCCAACGACGTCTCGAAGGCGCCGGGACGCCTCACATACACGCAGATGCTGAACACCAAAGGCGGCATCGAGTGCGACCTGACGATCGGCCGCCTGGCGCCGGACGAATACTATGTCGTGACCGGCACCGGTTTCGCCGTCCATGACTTCGACTGGATCAACCGCTCCGTTCCCGCTGGCCTCGATGCGCGCCTGATCGACGTCACGTCCGCCTATGGCGTACTGGCCGTCATGGGTCCGCGCGCGCGGGATGTTCTATCGGCGCTGACGAGCGAAGACCTATCGAATGCGGGCTTCCCGTTCGGCCGCATCAAGCGCATGACGCTCGCGGGCGCGCCGATGCTGGCCTTGCGCGTTACCTACGTCGGCGAGCTCGGCTGGGAGCTGCACATCCCGGTGGAGTTCATGACAGCCGTCTATGAGGCTCTGATGGCGGCCGGCGCTCCGCACGGCATTGCGAACGCGGGGTATCGCGCCATCGAATCCCTGCGTCTTGAAAAGGGCTATCGCGCCTGGGGCTCGGAGATCGGACCGGACCACTCGCCGCTCGTCTCCGGGCTCGGCTGGGCCGTGAAGCTCAAGTCCAACACGCCGTTTCAAGGCCGCGAGGCCCTGACAGCCCAAAGCGCGAAGCCTCTTCCCCGCCTGCTCGCCTGCTTCACCACAGATCCGTCCGTCGTGCTGCTTGGCCGCGAAACCATCTACCGCAACGGCGAGCGCGTTGGTTGGCTCGCGAGCGGCGGCTTCGGTTACACCGTCAACCGCTCCATCGGTTACGGCTACGTGCGCCGCCCCGACCAAGGTGTGGATTCGGAGTTCGTGCTGTCGGGCAACTACGAGCTCGAAGTGGCGACGGAGCGTATTCCAGCAACCGTCGCACTCGAACCGCTCTACGATCCGGCAAACGAGCGCATCCGGGCGTAACCTCGGAGGCGAAGCTAGCCGGAGGCGGCGGGCTTGGTGAACTCTTCATGTCGCAAGGGCCGCACGGTGTAGATCCGCTCGCCCGGCGAAGCATCGCGTCGATTGCGGACAGAGGCGATCGCCGCTTCACGGTGTGCGATCCGGATATTGAAGAATTCCGACGATGTCAGATCTGAATCGCAATATTGCGGGCGCACCTGAATGCGCCATCCAGCGATCGAGCTCATTGTTCAACTCCGAGGCAGAAGAGTGTGTTGAGCCCATTTTCTCAAGTTCGAAAGGGCCGCGCCATCAACGCCGCCGATAACAGTGAACGCAGCGGTGCTGCCGCAACTCGGCGTTGTGGTTGATGGAAGAAAAACGGCTGAAAATCAGGACGTTATCTCTGCAACGAGAGTAAGGTTCTACAGGCAAGGCCACCCGTATCAGCCGATACAACTTGGGCAAGGAAGCAGCGATTGAGGCTACTTCTTTTCTAGGAGGATCTGTCCTTTGGACTTTATCGCGCCCTGGATCATTTCCCCGAACCGCTGCAGCAGCCAGGGCAAAGTCACTTCGATCCGGACATCCTGTTCCGCCACGTCCACAGCGCCGAACGCCTCCTGCCCCATGGCGCGCAAGCGGAACGTCATCTTGTCGCCCGTCCAAACCTCTTCGTCGAGCTGGAACATGGGCAGCGTGGAGGTCGCGCGTGCCAATCCAGATTTGAGGCGGCGGACGGCTTCGTCTTTGCCGAGGCTGTGCGAGATCGTGACGACGAGGGGTTTTGACATGGCTGCAACTCGCTAGACCACGATCGCTTCCGACCCCTATCTGTCCGAAGCGTGAATCATCGGTCTCATCAAAGACCTGGTACGTGATTTTGATTCAATCAAAAATAATCACGCTCTAGGTCCCCCATTGGAAGCATGTGCGAGCCTTAAACGCAAATCGGCCCCCGGTGGGTCAGACCGGAGGCCAGGGAAACAGCACGGGTGGGGTCGAGTACTTCCGTGCCGAACCGACAACGGAGTTGCGCCGCGTATATTCCCAAATAATTTCGGAGGCTTAATTCTCGAAAGCGCTATATGTGCGCGCGAACAGGAGTCGCCTGGTCTCAGCACCACGCGTTTGCACGCTGGGGCGCACAGCCGAGTTCGCCTTCCCGGCCGCGGAACCGCGCACAGCCGATCACGTTGACTGTCGGAAGTCGCATCGTGGGAGGCGTTTCATGGCTGAGCCCGTTTACAATGTTCTGTTTCTTTCCCGTCGCAACGCGGCGCGCGGTATTTTCGCTGAGGCTGTGGTCAATCAGAAGGGCGGTGGCCGATTTCGCGCCTTCAGCGCAGGTGATGAACCCGGCAGGGGCATGGACCCCGTTGTTCTCGATATCCTGAAACTGTCAGGCTATCAGACCGAGGGACTGCATCCGAAACACTGGAAAGAGTTCACCGGCCCGAACGCAATTCCAATGGACTTCGTGTTCAAGCTTTCTGACCACGTGCAGTCCAAAGACACACCTCATTGGCCGGAACAGGCCGAAACAGCCGACTGGCGTTATCCGGATCCCGTGGAATTCACGAGCTGCGAAGAATGGGAGCGTCGCAAGGCGCTGAGCGAAATCCTGCTGGCCTTGGAGCGGCAGTTCAGTGTGTTCAGCCAGTTGCCTGACGACGCACTGAAAGAAAAGAGTTTGCGCGCCTAACGCAGGCGATACGCAGAACAAGCTGCAATCCTAATCGCGATTAAAGCGTGCGAACGACGCAAGCGCGGTCGTCTTGAGAAGGTGCGGGTCCTTGGGATCGCTTCCGGCGACGGAGAGAATGGTCTGCGCCAGTGTCGTTCTCGCAAAGTCTATGCGGGCGAGATCATCGCCATAGCGGCTTGCGATCTCCTCCCAGGCAAGATCGAACGCCTCGTAGACGACTTTCAAGGCTTCAGGTGTAAATGATCCGCCATCAATCAATCGGTTCAATGGCATTCTGCCCCCGCCCGCTGCAAATTCGCCCCCGGCGAACATAAGCGGAAGCAATTTGGGCTCCCTTGTGGTCGATGTCTGTCATCTGCATGACGGATCGCATCTAGTTCGAATAGGTTTTTGGCAGATGCTGGGAGAATCGAGCGCGATTGAGCGAGTAACACTCGCAAGACGCGCCAATCAGACCGTCGCGATCCAGGATCGTGACGCGCCGGCGTCCGCACGCGATGAGCTTGGCGCGTTCAAGCGTATGAATTGCATTGGTGATGCTAGGCCGCTGCACGCCGAGCATTTCGGCCAGCAGATCTTGGGTGATCGCGAGGGTATCGCCGTCGTTGCGATCGCGCATCATGAGCAACCAGCGCGCAAGCCGTTGTTTCAGGTTGTGGGCGCCGTTGCACCCAGCTGAAATCATGACCTGCTCAAGAAATGCATGCACGTGGGCTGCGATCAGACTGCGGAACACCGGAATTGTCTCTATGGCACGTAGAAAAGTTTTTCGCGGCATCTTTGCCGCTGTGCCCGGCAGTTGAACGAGAAGCCTGACCGAGGACATCTTTGCCCCGAAAAAGGACTGAAACCCGGTGCTGCCCTCCCGCCCGATCGTCGCCATCTCGATAATGGCGCCGTCCGGATAGACGGCGACAACGGAAATCACTCCACTGTCGGGGAAATAGACGTAGTCGAGCGAAGTGTCAGCATCGACCAACACGTGTTCGCGTTCGCACTTGATCGGCTCAAGACTGGGAAGAAGCTGGCCGCGAATTCGGGCAGGCAGAGCGAGAAGAAGTCGGTTGCGAGGCCAGTCCGGCAATGCGGTCTCGATAAACTCAGTCATGGATCTTTCTGCTCGGGTGACACCAACGACACCCTGCGTGGAAAGAACGATCAGAGTGCACATACGAACCCCGGCGCGGCCGCGTTTGTTCCCTGGTGGAACCTCGGGCGGGGCCGGGCGCGTCCATGGGAGACGGCATTTGTCTGAGTTAAGAGCAGTCTGAGCATTGCAGCCGCCTCGGCAGTTCGCTACTGCTGTAGCTGCAAGGGCAAGCCTGGATATCAAGCCTTCAGTCACATCGGCGTATTTTGCCGGTGCGCGACAGTATTGCGCAGGCGCTGTTTCCCCTGCCAGAGCGCAACCCCGTGCGACTTAATATTGACAGGTGTAGTATAGTTTTATTTATGTCCTGAGCACCAAGCTCACGCAAAACGGACTATAGACATCATGATCACGTGTTCCTCAGGTGTTCTGGCATGGCGAGGGCGGACAGCCGTAGTGGCATCCACCGTCGCGGCCGCGATCATGATCGCTTTCACCGCTTTCACGCCGGCCGTTGGACAAGAGGCGGCGGGCGATCCGTCCGCTCCAACTCAAGCTCAAGCGCCGCATGCGACGCCATCGGCCACTCCGGTTGCACCGGCGGAGAGCTCATCGCCATCCGCGCAGACTGTCCCCCTTGAGCCACCGGCATCGGTACCTGCTGCGGCTCCCATAGCTGCGCCGAGCGATCCCGCCGCGAACACCGTGCCGCCCCAGGCCCTTACGCCTCTGACAGATCAAGCTGCATCGCCCGGCGCTCCTGACGCGGCGCCCGAGCTCACCAACATTCCGTCTGCCGCGCCGTTCGCCGAAGGCGTCGCGGCGCCTGCGTCCGGCGAGCAAAAGAACGCCAATCTCCCGCACGATTTGTCACCGTGGAACATGTTCATGTCCGCGGATATCGTCGTGAAGGCGGTCATGATCGGCCTCGCGTTTGCTTCGGTCGTTACATGGACGGTCTGGCTGGCAAAGTCGCTCGAACTCACTTGGGCCAAGCGGCGCCTCTCGCGCGCTTACGCAGAAATCAACGCTTCGGCCTCGCTCGCTGAAGCGGCACAGCGCCTGCGCGACAGGAAAGGTGTCGTGTCCGGCCTCATTGAGCTGGCAGCCCTCGAGCTTCGCTTGTCGGTAGATACGGGCGACAAGTCTGGCATCAAGGAACGGGTATCATCACGCCTCGACGGTCTGACCGCAGCAGCCGGCCGAGACATGAATCGCGGCACGGGCGTTCTGGCGACGATCGGCTCGACGTCTCCGTTTGTCGGATTGTTCGGCACCGTTTGGGGCATCATGAACAGCTTCATCGGCATTTCGGAAACGCAGACGACCAATCTCGCCGTCGTCGCGCCGGGCATCGCCGAGGCCCTTCTCGCAACGGCTATCGGCCTCGTGGCCGCGATCCCCGCCGTCATCATTTACAACCAGTTCGCGCGTTCGATCAGCGGCTACAAGGCTTCGCTTGCCGATGCCTCCGCCGAGGTCATGCGTCTTGTGTCGCGTGATCTCGATCGCGGCTTCAAGATCATGCCCGCACGCGCCGCCGAGTGAGGTGACCTATGGCCGGACGTCTCAGCGAAGGCGACGATCTGAGTGAAAATCACGAGATCAACGTCACGCCGTTCATTGACGTGATGCTGGTCTTGCTGATCATTTTCATGGTCGCAGCGCCGCTCTCGACCGTCGATATTGCAGTGGATCTTCCCGTCGCAACGGCGAAGCCGCAGCCACGTCCGAACAAACCGCTCTTCCTCACGGTTAAGGCCGACCTTTCGCTGGCGTTTGGCAACGACACCATCACCCGAGGCCAGCTTGCCGGATCTCTCGATTCCGTAACCGGTGCGGATCGCCAGCAGCGTGTCTTTCTTCGCGCCGACAAGACGGTGCCCTACGGCGAAGTCATCAAGGTCATGAACCTGCTTCGGGCGGCGGGGTATCTCAAGGTGGCCCTCGTGGGCCTCGAAGAGGTGCCGTCGCCTCAGGCCGTGCAGCCGCAGCTTGGCACTCCGGGAACCGCCACCAGCCCATGACAACCGCCTTCGAGTTTCTGGAGCCCGCAGGGCGGCGCTGGCGTCGTTGGATCGCGGCCGGAATGCTTGTGGGCTCGCTCCACGTTGGCGGGGGAGCGGCCGCGCTCTGGCAATGGCCGGACGCGGAGGTGGACGAGGAACCCGAAGGCGCGATGATGCTCGAGCTCGCGCCGATGCCGATCGCACCGAAGGAAGAGATGCAGAATCTGGCCATCGGCGCACCTGCCGAGGATTCGGTGCCGACCCCGCCTGTCGAGGAGGTCAAAGAGCTGCGTCCGGAAGAGCTGCCTCCTGTCGAGGAGGCGCCGCTCGCACGCGACCCCGAGGTCGCGATGGAGAAGATCAAGCCGGTCGAAGAAAAAGAAGAAGAGGAGGAGAAGAAGCCTCAGGAACAGGTACAGGCCCAGACCGTCGCCTCTTCACAGGCCAGCGCGCCGCCGCCCATCGAGGCGGCGCAAGAAGGACCTAAGGCGGCTGCGCCGCATCAAGGTGCTTCGCGCAAGCCCAACCAAGCGCAGATTTCCTGGCAGAAGGCGC
The DNA here is from genome assembly GCF_036262015.1 of Hyphomicrobium sp. Lineage (GTDB taxonomy): Bacteria > Pseudomonadota > Alphaproteobacteria > Rhizobiales > Hyphomicrobiaceae > Hyphomicrobium_C. The sequence goes on from NZ_DATAJR010000006.1 coordinate 155,732, forward strand.
TGCATTTGCATTTGAGCAAGCACAAGCGCTATCCCGGCGAGGCTCGTAGTCAGCGCATTCAAGGCGTTGTGACGGTGACGTTCACGATCGATAGCGCGGGCAAGGTCACGAATACGCGTATCCTGAAAGGCTCCGGCTCCTCTCTGCTCGACGAGGAGGCGCTTGCGATGCTGTCGCGCGCGAGCCCATTGCCCTCTCCGCCCGAAGACACCGTGGCAGGTGCGTTAAATCTGTCACTCCCGATTCAATTCAACATCAAATAGCGCGTCGCGTCGAAGCCGCGCAAATTAGCGCCCGCATTTTAGCGCCGAAAACAAAAGAAAAAACGCTCAATTCCCTGTTCACGTCGCAGCGGCCGCGAGGCGCGAGTGAGGGCGTCTTATAACTTGACACAGAAAGTCATAATAGTAAGGTCCCATCGGGTGAGTTACGGCTGGACTGCTACTTGCGTACCCCGTGACTGATTGTTTCTACACTGGGGGATTTTCAGAATGAGCTTGGGTGATGAGCTGTCGCGTGGCTGGGTGCCGGTTGCGTTGAACACTGAGAACAGTTCACTTGGTGCAGTTTCGTTGGGTTTGGCTTCGGTATTGCTCGCGACCAGCGCGGGCGCTCAGGAGGCGGCCAAGGAAGATGCAACGCCGCTTCCGCCGCTCGAAGTGACGGCCAAGAAGGCTCAAGCCAAGAAGGCCCCGGCTAAAAAATCCACGCCAGCTCCGGCTGCATCTCCCGCGCCCGTTCCTCCGTCGGCGTCCGAGCCTTCGAACGCAGCTCCGAATCCGGACGCAGCGTTCACGCCCTCCACCGGCAACTCGCTTGAAGCCGGCACGGGCATCGGCCGTCTGCCAGGCTCGGTGCAGGACCAGCCACAAGTCGTCAATGTCGTTTCGCAGCAGCAGCAGAAAGAGCAGAACACCAACACTGTCGAGCAGACGCTGCGCAACGTGCCGGGTGTCACCGTCGCCATCGGCGAAGGCGGCGGCGGCTTCAACGGCGACCAGTTCCGCATTCGTGGCTTCGAAGCCAAGGGTGACCTGTATGTCGACGGCCTGCGCGACTTCGGCGTCTACGTGCGCGACAGCTTCGCGACTGAAGAAGTCCAGGTGCTCAAGGGACCCGCTTCCGAGAGCTTCGGTGCCGGTACCACGGGTGGCGTGATCAACCTGCGTCAGAAGACGGCGCATCTGGGCGATGCCAACAGCGTCGATTTCAGCATCGGTACCGACAACATGTACCGCGCCATCGTCGACATCAACAAGCAGGTGAACGCTACGACCGCCATGCGCGGCGTCGCGCTCTATCACGATCAGGACATGCCCGATCGCGACCACGTCGAATCCGAGCGCTGGGGCTTCCTCGGCTCGATCGGCTTAGGCCTCGGCACCGACACCGTCTGGACGCTCAACTACCTCCACCAGTCCGGCGAACGCACGCCCGACTACGGCGTGCCGAGTATCGTCAAGTCGACGAAAGCGACCGGCGGCTTGCCGGCGACAGAATTGGGCGTTCCTCGCTCGTCGTTCTACGGCCGTATCACGGATCACGACGAGACGGACGTGGACATCATCACGTCCAAGCTGCAGCATCGCGTCAACAGCGGGCTCACGTTCTTCAACGACACGCGCTTGGCATTTTACCAACGCGACTTCTCGACGACTGGCCCCACCTGCACAGGCACTTGCGCTGACTCCTTCCTCAACGGAGGAAATCCAAATATCGGGTTCAGCGGTGGCAACCCGACCATCAAGCAGGACTCCTGGGGCTTCCAGAACGTAGCGAGCGCGCTCGCCCGATTCCAGACTGGCGGATTGAAGCACGAAGCCGTGGCCGGCATCGACGTGTTCTATCAGGAGGATGATCGCCCCGGTTGGGGTCAAATCAACAAGGTCGCGAACACGCCGATCCGCAACCCTGGGATTCGTTACACCGACGGCTATGACATTATTCGTAATCCGGCCAACGATCGAACGAGTGATGGCCTTGAAATCGGCCTGTTTGCGAGCGACCGCGTCTGGTTCACTCCGGAGCTATCTGTTCTCGCCGGCGTTCGCTGGACGACGTTCGACTACAACTTCAACCTCCGTGGAGGTACCCCGACTATACCGGGTAACACTGTTGTCGGTATCGATGGTAGTTCCGAAGGCGATTACTGGAGCCCCAAGGTCAGCCTGATCTGGGAACCGACGAGCTCCCAGACCTACTATGTGTCTTGGTCCCGTGCGGCATCGCCCGTTGGTCAGTTCGTAACGAACTCGCTGAACCCGATCGCGAACAACATTCCGCAGAATGCGATTGAAGAGAACGAGAGCTGGGAGGCCGGCGCCAAGTGGAGTGTCCTTAGTGATAGGCTCGGGTTAACCGCCGCTGTCTTCCAGGTCGAGAAGAACGGTGTCGTTACGCCGAACCCCGACGATCCTGGAACGCTAATCCAGACCGGGGAGTCGCAACGAGTTCGTGGTGTCGAATTCGGCATCGCCGGTCAGGTGACGCGAGCCTGGGTCGTGCAAGCAGGCTATACCTATCTCGACAGCGAGATTACAGCCAGTCTGGCGACGAACCCGGTGAGCCACAAATCCGTGGTCGGCAACGAGATCGGCGGCGTACCCGACAGCGCCTTCTCTATCTGGACCACCTACAATCTCTCCGAGAGCCTGATCTCGGGCCCGGGCAAGTGGACCATCGGCGGCGGCATCCTCTACCAGTCCGATATGTTCGCGGTGAACAACAGCGCCAACCAGTACATCATCCCCGAGCTCTTCAGCCTCGATGCGATGCTGGCCTACGAGCTGGATGGTTGGCGCCTCGCCGTCAACGGCTACAACTTGACCGACGAGTTGAACTACGACGCGTCGTTCAACAACCGCGCCACCCCGTCGGCCGGTCGGAGCGCGATCTTCTCTGTCGGGAAGAAGTTCTAGAACGCTGCGATCGCCCGCGATCGACGATAATCAAACCGCAGAAGGGCGCACCGTGCCCTTCTGCATTTTATTTCGCGCCAAAAGACGCATCTGTCGCCCTTAGGCTGAAACGCCCGGATCTCTGGCGGCCAGCGGTTCTGACTATTCTTGACTATGTTCGGCGACTATGATGCTTGCGGACTTCGAAGATCAGGTTTGCGTGCAGGCAGAGCGATGATGGGCGCCGACGTCAGAATTGACGATGACTTCGAGCTGGCAGTGGCGGAAGGCATGGCCTTTAAGACGCTCTACGTCCGCGTTGAAGACGCCGAGACGGGTCATTCTGAAATCTCAGCCGACGCGCTCCGCAAAGAGGCCGTGACCGGCTCCGTAGATGCACAGATCGGCTGGGCGCGTCGCCTTCTCCATGGTCACGGCGTCGAGCGCGATCGCGAAGCGGCCTTCCGCTGGTTCACCATCGCAGCGCGCAGTGGAGATCCGGAAGCGCTCAACATGGTCGGCCGTTGCTATGAGTTGGGATGGGGCGTCCCACTCGATTTGCATGAGGCGGCCGAGTGGTTCGGGAAAGCGGCTGCGAAGGGTCACGCTTGGGCAGAGTTCAATCTTGCGAGCCTGTACGCGCAGGGCCGTGGCGTGCCGCACAATGAAAAAAAGGCCGTGACATTGCTTGTGCGCTCGGCGCGCCGCGGCAATCCCAAAGCCATGAACATGCTGGGACGATTTCGCGAAGGTTCGGACGTGCCGCGTCGGCGCGTCCGCTCTGCCGCCCTCTGGTCGCGCTGGGCCGCCGAACGGGGCTGCTTCCGCGGCCAGTTCCATCACGGACGCTTTCTTGTCGCAGCTGGCCGCATCGGCGACGGAATTCATTGGTTCCGGACGTCTCTTGCGCACGCACCGGCTGACTTTCGCCGCGAGGCGCTGAATGTTCTGGGAACGCACGACCATCCGGAGCTTCGCGCTTTCGTATTGAGGGAAATGTCCGGCGAGCAGGGGGGCTCGAAGTGAACGTCAACGTCCGGGATGTTGCGGCTGATCGCGCAGCGCAGGCCAACCGCCGTGCGCAATGGATGCGTCAGCTTCGGCAGTGGCATTGGATCAGTGGCGCTATCAGCCTCGTCTCGATGCTGCTGTTCGCAATCACGGGCATCACGCTCAACCATTCCTCCCTGATTGAATCGAAACCCGCTGTGTCGACCCAAGAGGCGACGCTTCCCGAGGCCGTTCTAGCCGACATCGCGAACGCGCCGAAAACCGGACGCGCCGTCGTCCTCGCGCCGCTCGCATCCGCCGTCGCGAGCGCTGTCGGAGTGGATGTAAGCGGCCGGGAAGCCGAGTGGTCCGACGGCGAGGTTTACATTTCTCTCCCCCGCCCCGGTGGCGATGCGTGGGTCTCGGTTGATCGCAAGAGCGGCGACGTGACCTACGAAGTGACCGATCGCGGCTGGATCTCCTACCTCAACGACCTCCACAAGGGCCGTCACACCGGCTCCGCGTGGAGCCTCTTCATCGACGTGTTCGCGCTCTGCAGCATCGTGTTCTGCATCACGGGCCTGTTGCTTCTCCAGATGTACGCCAAGGGCCGCAGCTCAACATGGCCGCTCGTCGGCTTGGGCCTCGGCATCCCCGTGCTTCTAGCCATCTTCTTGATCCACTAACGAGGGTGATAATGCGCATTCTTCTCTCAGTCGGCCTCACCGGGCTGTTGGCGTCTCCGGCGCTGGCCGGCGAAATGGAAATCTCCATTGAAGTACCGAAGCTCGATGTCGCCGAATACCACAAGCCGTATGTGGCGGTTTGGCTGGAGCGGCCCGATCAGAGCGTCGCCGCGAACCTCGCTGTTTGGTACGACGTCGCCAACAAGAAGAACGAAGGCGACAAATGGCTGAAGGACCTTCGTCAGTGGTGGCGCCGCTCTGGGCGCGATCTGAAGGTTCCCGCTGACGGCCTGACGAGTGCAACACGCGCCCCCGGCAGCCATGTCGTGAAGCTCGATGCAACGCACGCGGCGCTCAAGGATCTCGCGCCGGGCGAGTATCAGCTCATCGTCGAAGCCGCACGCGAAGTCGGCGGCCGCGAAGTTCTCCGCATTCCTCTGCAATGGCCGCCCGAGAAGGGCACCGCGCTCAACGCCAAAGGCGAGCATGAGCTCGGCGCCGTCGACGTCAACGTCAAGCCCTGATCCGACCGAGGAGATCCCACCATGAAGTCATTCATCCGCGCAGCCGCTGCGCTCGCACTCCTGGTTCCGGTTTCGGCGCACGCGCACAAGGCTTGGCTACTGCCGTCGTCGACGGTCCTCTCCGGCAAAGACGACCTGGCCGTGACGATCGACGCCGCGGCCTCGAACGATCTCTTCTACTTCGATCACCGCCCGCTTCCGCTCGACAATTTGGTGGTGACGGCACCGGACGGCAGCAAGATCACGCCCGAGAACACGAGCACGGGCAAGTATCGCAGCAGCTTCGACGTTTCGTTGAAAACACCGGGCACCTATCGCGTCGCCATGGTCTCCGACAACGTGTTCGCCCGCTACAAGGAGAACGGCGAGGAGAAGCGCTGGCGCGGAAAGCCGGAGAACATTGCGAAGGAAATTCCGGCCTCCGCGACGGACGTCGTGGTCACGCACGCACAGCGCCGTCTGGAAACGTTCGTCACCGCCGGAAAGCCTGACGAGACCGCGTTGAAGCCCGTCGGCTCGGGCCTCGAGATGGAGCCGATCACGCATCCCAACGATCTCGTTGAAGGCGACGAGGCCGAGTTCAAGTTGCTCCTCGACGGCAAGCCGGCTGCAGGCGTGAAGGTCGAAATCGTGCGCGGCGGCATCCGCTATCGCAACAAACTCGAGGACACGACTGTCACTTCCGACGACAAGGGCGTCTTCAAGTTCAAGTGGCCGGAGCCCGGCATGTACTGGATGGAAGCTGCCGTGACCGACGACAAGTCGGCCATCAAGGAGGCAAAGGAGCGTCGCGCGAGCTACGCCGTGACGCTCGAAGTCCTGCCCCAGTGAGCGGAGCGCCCGCACAACGCGTCAACGAAGACGAGCGGCGGGTGCTGATCCCCGAGCGGGTCGCACTGCCGCCGTCGTTCGCCGCGCTGCGGGTGCTTCGCATCGAGACGCTGGGCGGCGAGACCATGGGAACCACATGGTCCGCCAAGATCGCGGTGCCTGCTGGTACGGATTTGTCGCCGCTCCGGCAGGGCATCGAAGCCGTGTTAGCCCGGATCATCGACGAGATGAGTCCGTGGGAGCCCGCCTCTCACATCACGCGCTTCAACACCGCCGCAGCTGGAACCTGGCATCGCCTGCCGGATGGATTTTTCAAGGTGCTGTCCGCCGCTCTCGATTGGGCTGAGCGCAGCGGCGGCGCCTACGATCCGACGCTCGGCGCCTCGGTCAAACTGTGGGGCTTCGGCCCCGGAGCGCAACGCTCGGGCATCCCGGATACGGCTTCGCTCGAACAGGCCCGTGCGCAAGGCGGCTGGCAGCGCGTCCTCCTCGACGGGCAGACCGCAAGCGCCTATCAGCCCGGCGGCCTTCATCTTGACTTGTCGTCCATTGCGAAGGGTTTCGCCGTTGATGAGGTTATTCGGCATCTGCAGCGGCAAGGTATCGCCAACATGCTGGTCGAGATCGGCGGCGAGTTGCGCGGCGAGGGCCTCAAGCCGGATGGGACGCCGTGGTGGATCGAGCTTGAACGGCCGCGCGGTGCGCAGAATACCGGATATGTTCTCCCGGATACAGTTCTGGCGCTCAGCGGTCTCTCGGTCGCGACCTCCGGCGACGAGCGGCGCTACTTCGATGTTGCGGGCCGGCGCTATTCGCACACGCTCGACCCGCGCACAGGAGCCCCGATTGTGCACGATCTCGTGTCGGTAACGATCGTGGCGGCCGACTGCATGACCGCAGATGCGCTTGCAACAGTCCTGACCGTCTTGGGGCCGGAAGCAGCCCCGGTTTTCGCGGCGGAGAACGGCATTGCGGCGCGTTTCGTCCGCTTCGATGCGGGACACATCAGCGAAGACTTGAGCCCCGCATTGGCCGCGATGCTTGATTGATCACCATCGAAACGCCACATCTAGGCGCGACGATGAGGCCATCCGTTGCACTTGACCGGCACCGAATCTTTAGGCTTTCCTAGACGTATGCACCTTTCGGCCCGCCATATCCTGCGAGTTGCCCTGGTTGCTGTGGCCCTCTGTGCCAGCAGCCTGAGCGGCTATATGGGTGTTCTTGCGGCGTTCGATCTGCATGCTCACGGACCGCATGGCGTCCATACCCATGCCTCCGTTCACCAACACGATGGGGACGTTCCCGTCGTTCAATCTGTGCACGATGAAGATCGCTCGAATTCCGATGAACCGGGTTCAATCGATCATGTTTGTGTGCACATGCACGTGCACTGCTGCGGCTCGTTCGCCGTTCCAGCTGCCGATTGCGGCTTGAAGATCACCGTTCAAGCTCGCTCCGCCGTGCCCGCTGCTCATGTCGCCATTCCGCTCGGGCAGCTCACCTCCCCCCTCCTCCGCCCTCCTCGCGCTGCGGTCTGATCCGGCCCCCCGCACCTCTGCGGACGCTAGGCCTGACCATGAGCGTCGCAGACGTCATTCGTCTGCGACAGGGCTCGTAGGTCCCCACGACTCTCGACCCGCAACCGACAGGTTCAAACCGCGCTGTCTCTGCCGTCGCTCCTTCATGTGAGCTGCGAGGCCGAGCTCCGTTTCTCCCGTCGCGTTGCTCGCAATTCCTCGCGGAATCCGAGGCGCTCGACATGACACGTGCACTTGCACTTCTTCTCGCTGTTCTGGTCTTTGTTCCCGCAGCCTTCGCCGGTCCGGGACACGACCACGGCCCCGAACCGGCAGCTACGGCGGCGCCAGCCATTCCGCGCCTCGTTGCCGAGGGATCGGAGTTGGAGCTGGTCGCCACGGCCGAAGGCCACAGGCTCACGATCTACCTCGACAAGATCGCGACCAGCGAGCCGGTCGACGGCGCCAAGATCGAGGTGATGGGCGACGGCATTACGCCCGTGGCCGCCAAGGAAGTCGGTGACGGCACCTACGAAATCGAAGGCGAATGGATCCACGAGCCGGGCAGCAAGGCGCTGACGTTTGTGGTCACGGCCGGCAATACCGCGGATCTTCTCGCGGGCGTGCTCGTTATTGCCCCTGCCGCCGCCGAGGAGCACGGCGCAGCGGCCTTGTCCCTAAGCTGGCCCGTCCTCTTGATCGCGGCCGGATTGGTTGCGCTTGCCGGCTTCTGCCTCGCGTTCGCATTCCGCCCCGTGCGCATCCCCGTCGATGATCCAACCCCGAACGAGGTTCGCAAGTTTCCAGCAGCCCGCATGGTACGAAATGCGCGAAACACCGCCGAAATCCTGCTCGTTGCAGCCATCCTGGCAGCGGCGTGGCCGGCCAAGCCTTTCGCCCACGAGGGCCATGACCACGGTGACGAGGGAGCAAAGGCCCAGCCGGCAGGTAGTGCGCCGGCCAAGCTGCCCACGGGCGAGGTCTTTCTACCGAAAGCCTCGCAACGTCTCCTGAACGTACGAACAGTTCCGGCGGCCGTGGAAAAGGCGCAACGCGGCACGGAGCTGGTCGGCACCGTCATCGCAGATCCCGCTTTCGAAGGCCGCGTCCAGGCGCCGATGGATGGCCAGATTGAGCTGGCGGACGGAGAACTCTCGTTCGTTGGCAAGACGGTCGCGGCGGGAGACGTGCTCGCGCTCCTTGCTCCTGCTATGCCCGTCTACGAGCGCGGCACGCTGCAGCAGGTCACGGCGGACGTCGAAGGCAAGCTCCGCATCGCCGAGCAGAAGCTTGCGCGCCTCACGCGGATTTCCGGCGACTACATCCCGCAGCGGGAGATCGAGGACACCAAGACAGAGATCGAATCCCTGCGCGAGCAAAAGCGCGTGCTCGAGCCGAAAGCCGCCGAGCGTCTGCAACTCAAGGCCCCTGTCTCGGGGATTATCTCCGTCGCCACGGTGCGGGCGGGACAGGTCGTGAGCGCGCGCGACACGCTATTCGAGATCGTCGACCCGAAGCGCATCTGGATCGAGGCCATCGGCATCACCGGCAAGGATGACGACGGCGCGGTCTCGTCGGCAAATGCCGTGGACGTCCAAGGTCACAAGATTCCGCTCACCTACATCGGCCGGGCACCGGCGTTGCGCCAGCAGGCACTGCCCATGCTGTTCAAGGTTGACGACCCGCATGCCTCGCTCGGCATCGGCGCCACGGTGAAGGTTCTGATTCAACACGGCACGCCTGCAGAAGGCATCGTCGTTCCCACAGCGTCCGTCGTGCGCGCCGGCAATGGCCTGTCGCAGGTCTGGGTCAAGGTCGCACCCGAGCGGTTCGCACCGAAGCCGGTTCGAACCGCGCCCCTCGACGGAGATCGAGTGGTGGTCACGCATGGCCTTGCTGCCGGCGACCGGGTGGTCGTGGAGGCGTCCGAGCTCATCAATCAGGTGCGCTAGGGACAAGTGCTTCCGGAAAAGTGGGAACCGGTTTTCCGCAAGAAGCACGACAAAGGAAACCGCAAATGTTCAACGCCATCGTCCGCGGCAGTCTTGCAAACCGGCTTCTGGTGCTCGTCGCCGCTATCGCCATGAGTGCGTACGGCTTGACGACGCTGTCTCGGCTGCCGGTCGACGTATTTCCCGACCTCAACCGGCCCACCGTCACACTGATGACGGAGGTCGAAGGCCTCGCGCCCGAGGAAGTCGAGCAACTCGTCACCTTCCCGATCGAAACCGCGATGAACGGCATGGCGGGCGTGTCCCGCGTGCGATCTGTCTCGGGCGTCGGTCTCTCGATTGTCTACGTCGAATTCGACTGGTCGGCCGAAATCTATCTAGCCCGCCAACAAGTCGCCGAGCGCCTTCAGCTCGTTCGTGAGCAGCTTCCCCCGCGCGTCGTCGCGCAGATGGGCCCGATCTCGTCTGTGATGGGCGAGATCATGTTGATCGCCATGTCGGGCGACAAGGCCGATCCGATGACGTTGCGCGAGATCGCAGACTTCACGGTGCGTCCGCAGCTCCTGACGGTCCCCGGCGTATCGCAGGTGATCCCGATCGGCGGCGAAGTGCGTCAGTACCGCGTCATTCCGGATCCGCGCCGCATGACCGGTCTCGATATCGGCTTCGAGGCCATCGAGCAGGCCATCAAGTCGTTCGGCGTCAACACGGGCGGCGGTTTCGTCGACCAGAAGACGCGCGAGTTCCTGATCCGCAACATTGGCCGTTCGTCGCGTATCGAAGATCTCCGAAACCTGGTGGTCGCCTATCGCGAGGGGCAGGCGGTGACGTTGAGCCAAGTCGCGAATGTCGATTTCGCGGCGCGCACCAAGCGCGGCGACGCAGGTTTCAACGGCAAGCCCGCTGTGATCCTCGGCGTTCAGAAGCAGCCGAACGCCGACACCGTGACGATCACGAAAGAGATCGAGCGCGTGTTGCCGGAGCTGCAGCGTGTGATGCCCGAAGGTGTGCGCGTCACGGACATCCAATTCCGTCAGGCCACCTTCATCGAGACCTCGATTGCAAACTTGAAGAAGGTGCTGATCGAAGCCCTCGTCGTCGTGGCCGTCGTGCTGTTCGCCTTCCTGCTCAACTGGCAGACGACCCTCATCTCCCTGCTCGCGATCCCGCTCTCGGTTCTCACGTCGGTGATTGTGTTTGAGCTGATGGGATTGTCGATCAACACCATGACCCTCGGCGGCCTCGCCATCGCCATCGGCGCACTGGTGGACGATGCGGTTGTCGACGTCGAGAACATCTTTCGAAGGCTCGGTCTGCATCGCGCGGCGGGTGGTCGCGACAAGCGTTCGCTGGAGGAGGTCGTCGCGTCGGCGTCGATAGAGGTCCGGACCGGTATTCTCTACGCCACAGCCATCATCGTTCTCGTCTTCCTGCCCTTGTTCGCCATGTCGGGCATCGAAGGCCGCCTGTTCGCGCCACTCGGCATCGCGTTCATCGTGTCGATTCTCGCAAGCCTTGTGGTCTCGATGACCGTCACGCCGGTGTTGGCATACTGGCTACTGCCGCGCATGAAGAACCTCGCCGAACACGAGAGCCCCATCGTGCGCGTGCTGAAGCGCTGGCAGCGCCGCGGTCTGACGTGGTGTTTCGAACGCCCGCTGTTCGTCATTGGCTTCCCCGTGGCGGCCGTCGCCGCTGCGCTCGTCTCCGCCACCTTTCTTCCGCGCGCATTTCTGCCCTCCTTCAATGAGGGCACCGTTCTGGTGAGCGTGTCTCTGCAGCCTGGCATTAGCCTCGCGGAATCCGACCGCATCGGACGACTGGCGGAGACCCTCATTGCGAAAGTGCCGGAGGTGCATTCGGTTGGACGCAGGACGGGGCGTGCGGAGCTGGATGAACACGCGGAAGGTGTTCACACGAGCGAGCTAGACGTCGATCTGAGGCGTTCGGAACGCCGCCGCGAGGCTGTCCTTGCAGACATTCGCTCGCGTCTCTCCGTGCTCCCGGCGTCGATCACCGTCGGTCAGCCTATCGCGCATCGCCTCGATCACATGCTCTCGGGCGTGCGCGCCCAGATCGCGCTCAAGATCTATGGCGAAGACTACGACACGCTGCGCAGCCTTGCTGCCGATCTCGAAGCGCGCCTGAGGCGCATCCCGGGAATCGTCGACCTGCAAACCGAGAAGCAGGTCCGCATCCCAGAGCTCCAGGTGCGCGTCGACTACGAAAAGGCCAAGCGATACGGCCTCAATCCGAGCGCCATAACCGAGACGCTGGAAACGCTCTCGAATGGCCGTGTCGTGTCCGAGGTCATCGATCAGAATAAGCGCTTCGATGTCGTGCTTCGCCTGTCGGACGCCGATCGCACGACGCGTGCACTCGGCGAAATGCTGATCGAAAGCCCAGCCGGTCGCATTCCGCTTAAGAGCGTCGCCGATGTCATCGAGACGGACGGTCCGAACCAGATCCTGCGCGAGAACAGCCGGCGCCGCATCGCCGTGCTCGCCAACACCGATGGCTCCGACATGGCGCGGATCATCGAGGCGGCTCGCGCCGAGATTGCCGCTGCGCCCCTTCCGCAAGGCTATTTCACGCGGCTCGAGGGCCAATTCCAGGCACAGGAGGAAGCGTCGCAGTTGATTGCGCTTCTGTCCGTCGTCTCGCTCTTGCTGATCTTTGTCGTGCTCTACACGCGCTATCGTTCGACCGCGCTCGCGTTGATCATCATGGGCAACGTACCGCTGGCCCTGATTGGCAGCGTGGCTGCGCTCTGGATCACAGGACAGCCGTTCTCGGTCGCGAGCGCCATTGGCTTCATCACGCTGACCGGCATCGCGACGCGCAACGGCATCCTGAAGATCAGCCACTACATCAATCTCGTTCTCTTCGAAGGCGAGCGCTTCGGGCGCGAGATGGTGATCCGCGGCACGCTTGAACGTCTCACGCCCGTACTCATGACGGCGCTGGCAGCCGGTATCGCGCTCGTGCCGCTCATGATCGGCGCTGACGAGCCCGGCAAGGAACTCCTCAGCCCCGTCGCCATCACCATCTTCGGTGGCCTCGTCACCGCCACCCTGCTCGACGCCTTCCTCACGCCGGTCCTGTTCCTGCTCTTCGGCCGCAAGCCGTTGGAGCGGTTGGCTGGCGAGAAGGAGCAAGACATTCACGCCGAAGCTTTCTGACAACCTCAAACACGGAGCTACCAATGTTGAAGCGACTTTTCCTTTCTCTCGCAGTCCTCGCCATCGGCGCGAACCTCTCCTTTGCGGACGAGGGGCATGATCATGCGAAGGGAGCGGCTCACGAAGAAGGGGCCAAGCACGGCGGCGTCGTCGCGCACAGCGGCCACCATCACCTCGAGCTCGTCGCGAAGGGCGGCACGATCGAACTCTACATCACCGCCGAGGACGGAGACGCGGAAGACCTCAGCACCGCCAAGGCGTCGGCAACTGTCCTCGCCGAGGGCAAGACCGAGATGGTCGCGCTCGCGCCGGCAGGCGGAAACACCCTCAAGGGAACAGGCAACTTCAACGCCGGAAAGGGCACGACGGTTGTCGTGTCGCTGACGCTGCCCGGCCATGAGCCCGAGCAGGCACGCTTCAAAATCGACTGAGGGAGGCGTGCGCAACCCAAACAACAGGAGGACTGTTATGCGTGCATTGAAGATATATGCGGCAATCGTCGCCTGCTTGCTGGGCTATGGAGTGGGCGGAGCTTTCGCGCACGAGATCAAGTGGGGCAAAAGCGAGCCGCGTCAGGCGTACTTTGGCAGATGTGCGAAAGGGCCGTGTGTGAAGCGCATCGAGTGGGCGCAAAGCAAACCACACCGTCACGTGGGTGGTAGGATTGTGTACGACCGCGCTTACCGTACCGGCGGCTGGGCTGGCTGAACACTGTATGGAAAGCTCGCCCGCAAGTCCGGGGCGGTTATTGCGGCTCACATCGCAACTACAAAGTGCAACGCGGGGGAGGAATTTGTCCCCCGCGTAATGTGATCGCAAAAACGTGACCAGGCTGACTATCCAGGAATTTGGGAGCGGCCACATATCCATCTGAAGATATGAATTTTTTTGCTGATCCGTCGCGGGTTTGGCGCGTCATGGTGTATTGCGCACTGTGATCGCGTTCAGTAAGTAGGGTGTGGCTTGTCGGTCCTGCGAGGCTCGGCAAGCGTAGGGACACCAATCTCACTTTGAAATCCTTTGTGCGGGACAGCGGCCTTATGATCGGCAAAGCTGACAAGCGTCGCCCGTTCTTCGTTGCGATCGCTTTGATCGCAGCAATCGGCGCCGCGCTCGTAGCTCCCGTCCTGATTGGAGCGCGACGAGGCGAGCCGATTCCGGGTTCGACGGTCAGGGCTGACTCGCGAGACAGCGTCACGATCTCGGCTCCGCTGCCATTGTTTGCGTCGCCCGCGATCACACTCGAAAGAGGCACCGTCGCACTCGTCAATCCCACGGGCGGAGAAAGCCGCGTCGGAGCCCTGCTCCGCACCTTGATGACAGGCGGTGGCGCGGATCTGGTGCTCGACGGAGCCACACTCGTCGTCGATCGCACAGCTCCCTCTTTCACGAGCCCGTCCGCTCCATCGGGCACACCCAGCGAACTCGGTCCGATCGTGTCGGCCCTGTCAGGATTCAAGTTCAATACCCTGACCCTCCTGAACGTCGACATCGTCGTGAAGTCGACCTACGGCGAAACCGAGATGACCGTCACCAGCGCTGAAGTCACCTCTGAGCGCGGTGGCATGGTGAATGCGAAGGGACGGTTGGAATTTCTTGATGAACCGTTCGATTTCGACGTCCGCTTCTCGCTCCCGAACGGAAACGCCGACAGCCCTCTCAAGGTTCGCGCCGCCGTCAAGGGAGACTTCCTCTCGACGTCATTCAATGGCCGCCTCTCAGCAGGTGAGCGTGCGCAGATCACGGCCGACAACGCAGAGCTTTCTATTTCCGATGTGCGTAAGCTCGTTGGCTGGCTCGGCGCGTCCTGGCCGGCAGGGCCTGGACTGGGCCCGTTCACCGCCAAGGGCACGCTGACGCTCGAAGACCGGTCTCTGACATTCGAGCACGCAAAGTTCACGCTCGATGGAAATGCGGCGACTGGCGCGCTCACCGCAAAACTTGGTCTCAAACGGCCGTGTATCGAAGGCACGCTCGCCTTCGCAAGCTTCGACGTTACGCCCTACGCTGCGCAGTCCCGCCCTTATGCGCTCGCCCTTGCGTCAGACTGGCTCGCGAGCTTGCGTGCTCCCGGTTTGGCCTCGTCGTCCTTCCTGCGCGATATGGATGCCGACATCCGCCTGTCGGCAAACAACGTCATGAGCGGTGCGGATCGGTTGGGGCGCGGTGCGGCGAGCCTGTCGATCAGGGACGGAAAAATCTACGGCGAGATTGCCGAGCTCGAGCTTGAGCAGGGCGGGACCGGCGAAGGGCAATTCACCGTGGACGTCAATGGAGCGGCACCGCACTACGCGATCCGCGCCGAGCTGAACGATATCGATCTGGCCACCGTCGTGGCGCCGCGTCTTGGACCTGCGGGGCTCGATGGCAACGGCGACATCAGGATGGACCTTAACGCAACTGGGGCGAGCGAGCCGGACATTCGCAAGTCACTGGCCGGCACGATATCCTTGGAGATGAGCGAGGGGGCGCGCGTGGGCATCAGCCTCGACGCGCTGCCCGGCGCCGCCACAATGCCGGTCGCGGCGGCAGGTTGGGCCGCTGCGACAGCAGGATCCACAACTGTGAGCCGGCTCACGGCGCAATTTTCGGCCGCGAGCGGCATCCTGACGGCGGAGTCAGTCGTGGCTCAGACCGAAACGCACAGCGTTACTGCGGCCGGAACAGTCGATATCGACAAGAATGCCGTCGATCTCGTACTGTCGATCTCCGGAGCGCTTGGCGAAGTGGCACCTCAGAGCGATGTCGGCGCATTCAAAATACATGGTCCGCTGTCCTCCCCGACGGTCACGCGCTCCGAACCGGGCAAGGCAGCGCTCTCGACAACGGACCCCAACCCGGGCTGACGCAGCCAGGAGGGCACCGGCAGAGCCTGCGGCGCCGAAAGTGCGGAGACACCATGGCGCTCACGCCCGATGAAATTCAGCGCTACAAGCGCCATCTCGTCCTGCATGACATTGGCGGTCAGGGCCAAGCCAAGCTAAAGAGCGCACGCGTGCTCGTCATCGGTGCCGGCGGCCTCGGCAGCCCGGTGTTGCTTTACCTCGCGGCCGCGGGGGTTGGCACGCTGGGGATCATCGATGACGATCGCGTCTCGCTCGACAATCTGCAGCGCCAGATACTTCACACCACGGCCTCTGTCGGCACCTTGAAGGTGGACAGCGCCAAGGACACCATCGCGCGTCTCAATCCGCATGTGACTGTGGAAACGCTCCCTTCCCGCCTCGATGCGTCGAACGCCGCCGACATCGTCTCGCGTTTCGATCTCGTGGCCGATGGCTCCGACAACTTCGCGACGCGATACCTTGTCTCGGATGCCTGTTACTTCGCGGCCCGTCCGCTCGTGCATGCGGCGGTAGGGCCGTTCGACGGTTATCTGACAACGCTGAAGCCGTTCGAAAAGACGGCGGATGGAAGGCCGTATCCGAGTTATCGATGCATCTTCCCCGAAGCGCCGCCGCCGGGCACCGTAGCCAACTGTTCTGAGGTTGGCGTGTTGGGCGCGGTCGTCGGGGTGATGGGTACGCTTCAGGCGGCCGAGGTCTTGAAAGAGTTGACGGGAACCGGAGAGAGCTTGGCCGGCCGGCTCCTTCTCTACGATGCGAAAGAGCCGCGTTTCGAAACGATCCGCGTGGCTTGGGACCCCGACAATCCGCTGACAGGACTGAAGCCGACGATTTTCGATCTGACGCCGCATCAGGCCTCGAACATGGCCGAGAACGCCTGCTCAAACCCGTAATATTCACCGTGGCTGTTCCCGCCGCGACAGCAGGATATGGCTTGTTCGGTCATCAAATCATCATTGATGAACACAACAAGGGAGCACGGCGGATCTTCCGCCGGCGTTTCGCCATGGCGCGGCCCGAAATCGGGAGTCACAAGCGATGTCCGTGATCGCCGATCTAGTCAGCACGCTCTACGCGCTCGTCTGCGGCATCGTTGACGTCGCGCTGGGTCGGCATCGAAAGCGTTACGTCACATCGATCGATATCAAAGCGTCACTCGAGGACGTATGGGCGGCCGTATCCGCGCTTAGCATCGTTTTCGAAGGGCCGCCTCGTATCGAAATCGCAGTCCGCCTGAAGCCGGGATCGAAGGATGTCTACGAAGGTACCGTGACCGTCGGTAACCGCGTCGTCCCGATGGCCTACCGCGAGATCGAAATGAGACCGCGCGAAGGCCTCTTGGTTGAAATCCTGCAGGAGGGAAGCGCACCCACTGTTGCGATGGGGCACGATTACTATGTCGCCTGCACGTTGAAGGAGATACCCGGCGGAACGCAACTCACGATGGTGCACGAGCTGACACACGCCGGTTTCCTGAGCCGCATCCTTGTGCCCGTTGGAGCCCGTCAGAACGCCCGCCGTTTGCGCGACTACTGCGAAGCGGCAGCTGGCACTGCGGGAAAGCGCTCATCGAGCAAGCTCGGCGCAGCGCTCGTGACCGCAGCGCTGACCTACGCGAGTTTCATTTATCTGTTTGACTGGAAGTTCGCCGCCGTCTTGCTGGCGCTGCTCGTCATCCATGAATCCGGCCACGCGATCGCAATGCGCTGGGTCGGCCTGCCGGTGCAGGGTGTCTACTTCATTCCGTTCTTTGGCGGCATTGCAGTCTCGGCGGCGCCCCATAGAAGCGAGGCCGAGCGTGGCTTCGTCGCCTTGATGGGGCCGGGATTTAGCTTGCTGACGACGGGCGCGTTTCTCATAGGCGCCTTCACCACCGGTAATCCGCTTTTCGAGCAGCTGGCGCTCGTCAGCGCCATTCTGAATGGCCTCAATCTCGCCCCCGTGCTTCCGCTCGACGGCGGCCAGGTCGCAGACGCGGCGCTATCGGCCTCGGATCCGGAGTTCGCCGCGATCATCAATATGCTGGCGCTGATCATCGGCGTCGGAGTGGCGGTTTATCTCGAATGGCACGTCCTGACCGTTCTTTTGCTTCTCACGGCGCCGATGCTGCTCAAGTCGCGAAAAGGGCCCCGCAGAGCGGAGCCCATCACCGAAACCGGACGCAACTGGCTGATCGCCGGATACGTCGCCACCGTCGCGTTCTACATCGCCGTCGTCGCCCACTACATGGCGTGACGGCGTCGAGGAGGCGACTGCGGGGCTAGAACATCGCCGGGTGGACTTTATCCGGCGGAGAATGCCCGTCGAGGAATGCCTTGATGTTGATGATGACCTTCTCGCCCATGTCGATGCGGCCCTCGATGGTCGCCGAGCTCATGTGCGGAAGAGCGACGACGCGGTCGGACGCGAGGAGCTTCGGGTTGACGGCCGGCTCGTGCTCGTAGACGTCGAGACCTGCGCCCGCGATCGAACCGGCTTCGATCAAGCGCGCAAGCTCATTCTCGTCGATCACCTCGCCGCGCGCCGTGTTCACGATGTAGGCCGACGGCTTCAAAAGCTTGAGGCGCCGCGCCGAAAGCAAATGGTAGGTCGCGGGGGTATGCGGGCAGTTGATCGACACGATGTCCATACGGCTCAGCATCTGATCGAGGCTTTCCCAGTACGTCGCATCCAGCTCCTGCTCGATATCGAGCGAAACGCGCTTGCGATTGTGGTAATGGATCTGCAAGCCGAACGCTTTCGCACGCTGCGCCACGGCTTGGCCGATCCGGCCCATGCCGACGATGCCGAGGCGCTTGCCGAAGATGCGGTTTCCGAGCATCCAGGTCGGCGACCAGCCGGCCCACTTGGTCTTGGGATCCTTGAGATAGGTGGCGCCTTCCGGCAGCCGCCGCGGCACCGCGAGGATCAGGGCCATCGTCATGTCCGCGGTATCTTCAGTCAGTACGCCCGGCGTATTGGTCACGGTGACCGCGCGATTGCGTGCCGTGTCGAGGTCGATGTTGTCCACGCCCGTACCGAAGTTGGCAATCAACCGAAGCTGGGGGCCGGCCTGCGAGATCACGGCCCTGTCGATACGGTCGGTGACCGTCGGCACAAGCACATCGGCGACTTTGACTGCCTCCGCAAGCTGCGCCTGAGTCATCGGAGTGTCGTCGGTATTGAGACGCGCATCGAACAGTTCGCGCATGCGGGTTTCCACCACATCGGGGAGTTTGCGCGTTACGATGACGACTGGCTTCTTCACAGGGTTGGGCATATCAATTCCACCGCGGCATGAGATCTTGGGCTGTGTCTAACAGAAGGTCATCGCCGTGACAAAGTGATGGATTGTCTGAGGGCCGGGATCGAAAGATTCGGGGACTTTTCTGGAGAGGGAGATGCAATTGAATTGCCGGGGCGGCCTCCGATCTGCGGCGTTTCTGATGCTCGTGACTTGGACGGGCGCAGCCCTGGCAGGCGCTTCTTCCGGATCTTCCGCGCCCACGACGCCTGGAGCGCCCCCAACCGGCAAATCCGAAAGTGGCCTCCCGATTCCCCGGTTTGTCAGTCTGAAGGCGGATCGCGTTAACCTACGTTCGGGGCCTGGAACGGACTATCCGACCGCGTGGGTTTTCCGTCAGGCGGGTCTGCCGCTCGAGGTGATCAGCGAATTTGAAGGATGGCGGCAGGTTCGCGATGCCGAAGGAGCGACCGGGTGGGTCACGCAATCGCTCCTGTCCGGCCGACGCACGGCGCTGGTCACACCGTGGGACGTGAAGGCGGACAAGCCTGTCCCACAGGTCCCGGTGCGCAGCAGCGACAGCGAAAGCTCGCGCGCCGTCGTGAACGTTGAGGCGGGCGTCATCGCCAACATCCACGGCTGTGATGGTCGCTGGTGCAGCGTCACGATCGATCGCTTCCGCGGATACCTGCCGCAGAAACAGCTGTGGGGCGTGTACGAGAACGAGGTCGTGAAGTAACGCGCGAGCGTTCAGCCAGCCGCGACGGTATGCGCCGAAGTAATCGCGCCGAAATCTCTGTCAGGTCTTGGGAACGAGACGGACGACCACGTCGATGTGGCTCACCTTCATCCCTTCGGGAGGCTCCGGCAGGCCGTCGACTCGGATCGAGTCGCCCGGAATATCCATGAGCTTGCCGTCCTCTTCGATGAAGAAGTGGTTGTGGTTCGACGTGTTGGTGTCGAAGTAGGCTTTGCCGCCATCGATCGCGAGCTCGCGCAACAGGCCGACGCCCGTAAACTGGTGCAGCGTGTTGTAGACGGTTGCCAAAGAAACCTGCTCGCCGGAGGAAAGCGCTTCCGCATGCAGCAGTTCGGCCGAGACGTGCCGGTCCTCGCCGCCGAACAGGAGCGCGCCGAGCGCCACGCGCTGACGTGTCGGACGCAGCCCGGCCTTGCGCAGACGTTCCGCAATAGCGGACTGCATTGGTGCAAGGCTGTCGGCAACGATCTCGTCGCCAGTGCCGGTCGTGAGGTCTTCAGAAGTGTCTTCGATCATCGATGGTTGACCCGATGGGCCCCGTCGGCCGCACCCCCCATGGGGCAGACCGTGATCAAGGCCGGATTCTCCAACTACGTCAGTATAGAAGCAGGAGTGGTGAACCGCAACCCGGCACCCAAGACGCTGTTTTGAGAAAGGATTTCTTCGCGCCCTTGTGTCGAGTTCGTCCCGCCTCGTCCTATTTATCCGCACACCCTTCTCTGGACAATACGTCACCTTTTCCATGCGGCGACTTGACGGTGCCGTTGAATATCGTTTGAACGTCAGTCGGATGTGCTAGGACAACGCGGCTTTGAGGCGCTCCGGAAGGGTAGCGCCTTCGCGGGCCGAGGCCGAAGAAGACAGAGGGACGAAGCTGATCGATGGCCGAGCGCCGTTCAAGCTATGATTTCGAGGATTTGTTGGCCTGCGGGCGCGGCGAACTATTCGGCCCAGGTAATGCGCAGCTGCCGCTGCCGCCTATGTTGATGTTTGACCGCATCACCCACATCTCCGAAACGGAAGGCGCGCATCAAAAAGGCCAGATCGTTGCCGATCTTGCTGTCGCGGGCAACGAACGTCTGGACTGGTTCTTCAAGTGCCATTTTCAGGGGGATCCGGTGATGCCGGGCTGCCTCGGGCTTGACGCGCTGTGGCAGCTCACCGGCTTCTTTCTCGGCTGGTTGGGCGCGCCGGGGCGTGGACGGGCACTTGGCGTGGGCGAGGTGAAGTTCACCGGAATGGTCCTCCCTACGGTCAAGAAAGTCGAATATGTGGTCGATCTGAAGCGTGTCATCTTGCGCAAGCTCAAGTTGGCCATCGCGGACGGAACGTTGAAAGCGGACGGCCAAGTCATCTACACCGCGACGGATATGCGCGTCGGTCTGTTTGAGGTGGGTGAAGCACCCGCCGCCGGATAAGCCAGAAAACGAGAAGAAATGGCGTTCGGGAACATTGCAGGGCGGCGAGGAAAGGGTTGTCGATGAGACGGGTGGTCGTCACCGGCATGGGTATCGTGTCCTCGATCGGGAACACGACCCAAGAGGTGCTCGCCTCTCTGCGAGAGGGTAAATCCGGCATTGTTCGTGCGGACAAGTACGCCGAGCTCGGATTCCGCTGTCAGGTGCATGGCGACCCCAAGCTCGATTGGGAAGCCCAGGTGCCGCGCAAGCCGAAACGCTTCATGGAAGCGGGCGTCGGTTGGAACTACATCGCGATGGATCAGGCGATCCGCGATGCAGGCCTTGAGCCGGGCGACGTCGTTAACGAGCGCACGGGCATCATCATGGGCTCGGGCGGACCGTCGACGAAGGCGATCGTCTGGGCTGCTGACACCGCGCGCGAAAAAGATCCCAAGAAGGTCGGTCCCTTCGAGGTGCCGAAGGGCATGTGCTCAGGTCCCTCAGCGGCGCTGGCCACGAGCTTCCAGATCAAGGGCGTCAATTATTCGATTTCCTCGGCCTGCGCGACCTCTGCGCACTGCATCGGCAACGCGGCCGAACTGATCCAGTGGGGCAAGCAGGACGTCATTTTTGCGGGCGGCTGCGAGGAGTTGGATTGGACGCTCTCTGTCCTGTTCGACGCCATGGGCGCCATGTCGTCCCATTTCAACGACACGCCGGCCAAGGCCAGCCGGGCCTATGACAAGAACCGCGACGGCTTCGTCATCGCCGGCGGCGCGGGCGTGCTGGTTCTTGAAGAGCTTGAGCGGGCCAAGGCGCGCGGCGCCAAGATCTATGGCGAGATCGTCGGCTACGGCGCGACGTCGGACGGCCATGACATGGTGGCCCCCTCGGGCGAGGGCGCGGCGCGCTGCATGGTGAAGGCCATGGAAGGCTTCGACGGCAAGGGCCTGGGTCGCCAGATTGACTATATTAACCCGCATGCGACGGCGACCCCGGTGGGCGATCAGAAGGAGATCGAGGCCATCCGGCAGGTTTTCGCAGGCAAGACCATACCCAAAATTTCCGCGACCAAGTCACTTACGGGACATTCTTTGGGAGCTATTGGGGTACAGGAAAGCATCTTCTCGCTTCTCATGATGAGCAACAAGTTCATCTGTGAGAGTGCGAACATTGAAGAGCTAGATCCCGAGTTCGAAGACATGCCGATTGTTCGCAGCCGCATCGACAACGCAGAGCTTAACTGTGTCATGTCGAACAGCTTCGGTTTCGGCGGAACAAATGCAACTCTCGTCTTCAGCCGCTATGATGGCTGAAATCTTGCGACTGACGGGGCAAGGGGTCGGACCGTAGGGGCATCTCGCCTCTCGAGGACGACCAAGAATGAAGGTTCATAGGCAAGGACGCGGCTGGTTCGACATCGGCCGCAATTTTGGCGCGAGTGTGAGGTCGTCGATGGCCGAATTTGACGTTTCGAAGCCTGGTCCGCTGATGGCGGGCAAGCGCGGTTTGATCATGGGTGTGGCCAACGATCGCTCGATCGCGTGGGGCATCGCCCGCGCGCTCGCGGGACAAGGCGCTGAGCTGGCCTTCACCTATCAGGACGGCGCCTTCGGCCGCCGCGCAGTTCCGCTTGCCAAGTCGATCGGCGCGGAGATCATCGAGCCAGTTAACGTGCTCGATCTCGCAACGGTCGATGCCGCTTTCGCGCGCATCAAGGATGCCTGGGGCAGCCTCGATTTCGTCGTCCACGCCCTCGCCTTCTCCGATCCGCGCGAACTGGCCGGCCGCTACGTCAACACCACGCGCGACAACTTCACCAACACCATGGTGATCTCCTGCTTCTCGTTCACCGAGATTGCACAGCGCGCCACGGCCCTGATGCCTAACGGCGGATCGCTGCTGACGCTGAGCTACGGCGGTGCGACGCGCTCTGTTCCGTCCTACAACGTGATGGGCGTCGCAAAGGCTGCGCTCGAAGCGTCCGTCCGTTACCTGGCCGCAGACCTCGGCCCGCAGAACATCCGCGTCAACGCGCTCTCTGCAGGTCCCATGCGCACGTTGTCGGGCGCTGGCGTGTCGGACGCACGCGTCATCTTCAATTTCCAGAAGGAGCACTCTCCGCTCCGCCGTACGCCGAGCCTGAACGATGTTGGCGGTTCGGCCCTCTACCTGCTGTCCGACCTTTCGGCAGCCGTGACGGGAGAGGTGCATTTCGTGGACTGCGGCTACAGCACCATTTCCATGCCGAGCCTGGACGCCCTCAAGACGGCCGACCAGGAAGCAGCTGCCGCAGCGACAGGACGCTCGCCGTCGGAAGCAGCCGAGTAGCACGCCCTTACTCCGCCAAGATCTGGAACGAAGCCAACGTCAGTTGACCCGGCCCGCGCTTCTGCGCAAACAAAGGTCCCCATGATTGGTGTCTTCGATTCCGGCCTCGGCGGTCTCACCGTGCTCGCGGCGCTGACCCGGCGCTTTCCCGAGCAGCCCTTTATCTATCTCGGCGATCATGCCCACGTTCCGTACGGCAACAGGCCCTCGGAGGAGATCATTGATCTCACCCGCGCGTCGGTCGAGGCGCTGTTCCGGCGGGGCTGCAAGCTCGTTGTTCTCGGCTGTAACACGGCAACCGCGGTCGCAGCGCGCCGCCTCCAGCAAACATGGCTCCCCGCGACTCTTTGGAAGGCTGACGGGTACAACGTCGTGGGCATCGTCGCGCCCACCGTCGAAGCCGCCACGCAGACGCCGTGGGCTGTCACCACGCCGCAGTATCCGCAGAAGTTCCTGACCGACCGCATCGCCGTCTTCGGCACCACGCGCACGATCGCTTCCAACGTGTACGCCGAGGAGATCCGTAAGCGCTGTCCGAAGGTCACCGTCGTGCAGCAGGTCTGCTCGGAGCTGGCTGGCGCCATCGAGCAGGGCGCCAAAGAGGTCGAGCTGGAGCGCCTGGTGCAAACCGGCATCGATGGGGCGGTGGCGCAAGCCGGCGGCGAGGCGCTCCACCGCGCCATTCTCGGCTGCACACACTTCCCGCTCGTCGAGCACTTATTCCGGCGCCATCTACCGCCGGCGACCCGCATCCTCTCGCAGCCCGAAATCGTGGCGGATAGCCTCGAAGACTACCTGTCTCGCCACCCGCACTATCGGAGCAACGGTTCCGTAGAGGGAGCGGTGCTGTTCACCACGGGCGATCCGGACGAGGCGAGCGAGCGGGCGCGCATCTTCGCAGGCGATGGTCCGCGCTTTCGCCGCTACGAGGACTGACCATGATCGCTTCGGACCCTATCCGTCCGAAGCGTGAATCATCGGTCTCATCAAAGACCTAGACCGTGATCGCTTCAAAGAAGCGATCACGCTCTGAGCCGCTACGTCGCCGCCGCTTCCCGGAGCGCTGCATCGCGGCGCTCTTGCGCTTTTCGGCGCAGGAGACGGCCGATCTCCGGGCTCGCCAGTTCGAGCCGGTGAAAGTCCTCCCGGTGCAGTTTGAGAAGGCGGCACTTCGACTTCGTCACGAACGAGCCTTGCGTGTAGTCGTGCTCGAGCATCGCCACGACGCCGAAAAAGTCGCCCTTTGCGTAGACCTTGTCTTCGCCGCTCGCCGTGCGCCGTCCCACATGTCCCCAGGCTACGAAATAGATGGCATGACCGGCCGTGTCACCGCCGAGCACTTCGACGTTAGGCGGCAGATTGTGCGCATGAAGCAGCGGCATGATTTTCTGCACCGCGTCCGCATCGAGCTCTGCGAGCAGCGGAATGCGGGACATGAGCGACCACGTGACGACGAAATCGCGCCGTCCGAGTTCTTGTGCAAAGCCCGCGGAAATGATCGCCACGGGCAACGCCAGAATACAGAGCCCCGTCACCATCACGATTGAGCCGAACGCCTTGCCGATCGGCGTCACGGGCGCCACGTCGCCGTATCCGACGGTCGTCAGCGTCGCGATGGCCCACCAAGCAGAATCCGGCACGCTGCCGAATTTGTCGGGCTGTGCGCTGCCCTCAATGTAGTAGATGCCTGTCGAGGCGAAGAGCACCACCGTCATGAGCAGCAGGCCCGCGCCGATCAGCGCCCGCTGCTCGTTGATGAGCACGCGCAGCAGCGTGTGCATCGCCGGGGAGTAGCGCGAGAGCTTGAAGAAGCGCAGCAGTCTCAGTGCACGCAGCACCCGGAGATCGATCGAGAGCAACGTTCCGAGATAGAACGGCAGGATCGCCGCCAGATCGATGAGCAGGGCGGGACGCAGCGCAAAGGTGAGCCTGGCCTTCGCCGGCGGAAGATGGCGCAGGAACGGAACCTCCACGGCGGTCCAGATGCGAAGTGCGTACTCGATCGTGAAGATCGCGACCGAGAAAATCTCGAAGGCGGTGAAGGTGGTCCCATAAGCGGCGGAGAGCGACGGGACCGTTTCTGCGACGAAGGCCGCGATGTTGAGCAGGATGAGGATGACGATCGCGGTGTCGAACACGCGGCTCGCGCGGCTGTCGCCGTGTCCGATCTCGATGATCTCGAAGACGCGCCGGCGCCACGTACTGTTGACCTGCAGCGCACGCCGCGCCGTCGCGGCACCCGCGCGCGCGCGCGTAACGAAGAACGATCTCGCCGCGGCCATTTGGCCCTTGGCGGCTCCGTGCAGCTGATCCATGTCCTGAACCCCCGCGTTCTCCCAGGTAGAAGTCTAGAACGGCGTTTCTGTACTGTCTCGACCTAGCGCGAATGCCGCTTCGCCAATCGATTGGAGATCCCATGGCCGAAAGCACCCCTGTTTGCGATTTCGGCTGGAAAGCGCCCGCCTTCCGGCTGCCGGCGACGGACGGCAAGGTTTACAGCCTGGATGAGCTGCGCGGGCCGAATGGCACGCTTGTCATGTTTATCTGCAACCATTGCCCCTACGTGAAAGCAATTCTCGATCGCCTCGTCCGGGACGCGCGTGAGCTCCAGTCCTTGGGCATCGCCTCGGTAGCCATTTCCTCGAATGATGCTGTGACCTATCCCGAAGA
Source organism: Hyphomicrobium sp. (assembly GCF_036262015.1). Lineage (GTDB taxonomy): Bacteria > Pseudomonadota > Alphaproteobacteria > Rhizobiales > Hyphomicrobiaceae > Hyphomicrobium_C. Next base: position 181,544 of record NZ_DATAJR010000006.1, read on the forward strand.
CAGCTTCGCGCGCATGAAGGAGGTCGCGGCGGCGAATGGCTTCCCCTTCCTTTACCTGTACGACGAGAGCCAGGACGTCGCGCGCCGCTACGACGCCGTCTGCACCCCGGATTTCTTCGGTTTTAACCGTAATTTGGAGCTTCAATATCGGGGCCGGCTGGATGCCAGCGGCCGCGAGCCCGGGCCCGCGACAGCCCGCCGAGAGCTGTTTGAGGCCATGAAAGGCGTTGCCGAGACGGGCCGCGGACCCGAAGTGCAGACACCCTCGATGGGATGTTCCATCAAATGGAAGGATGTCTGAGGGCTTCCGACGCCGCAGACCCCCGAAAAACGGCCAAATCCGTTGACCGCGGACGGCCCCCACCGGTATAGACGGCCACTGAGCCGCTCGGAACTCGTGTTTCGGGCGACCTATGCATTTGAGCCTGCGCTGGATGGCGTGGGAGCGCGCCGGGTCTGAGGCCCGGACGCGAGCAAATTCATCAAGTCAGCCAGGCGATGGAGCTAGGTCCGAGAAACGGCCCTCTCCGAAAAGAAGGATAGTGTTTGATGGCCAATACCAAGTCGGCAAAGAAGGCAGCACGCCAGATGGTGCGCCGGACCGAAGTCAACAAGAACCGCCGCTCGGCGGTGAAGACGGAAGTCCGCAAGGTCGAGGAAGCGATCGCTTCGGGTAACAAGGAAGCGGCTGCTGCAGCGCTGAAGTCCGCTCAGCCTTCGCTCGTCCGCACCGCTCAGAAGGGCGTCATGCATCCCAAGACGGCAAGCCGCAAGGTCTCTCGTCTCGCTCAGCGCGTTAAGGCAATGGCCTAAAAACTGAAGTTCTCCCACGCTCTTTTTAGTCATCGTTCGTCTATATGAGAGTGTGTTCTGTTCGCCACAGGGAAGTCCAGGCGGTGGAATCGCCGCCTCTCCTCCCAACTCTCTAAGTGGCGGATTCTTGGGGGCACTGGGCGCGCAAAACTGTCATCCTCGGCGGCGCCCCCTCCATTCTCCGTGCACCCCACCAAACAAAAAAGTCGACCAGCGGCGCTCGCCATGCGAGCGCCGCAATTCGTTTCAGGGCCCTGTTGGGCGGCAATCGAATTGGCTTTCACCTCAACGAGTTTGCCCACTGCGCCTGTGGATAGGACTCAAGTTTTCCACGGCGCACCCACCGCTCGTTCAGCCACTCACCCACCGCTTCTCCCCCCTTCCAACCGCTTGCTAAGAGGTTACCGACCCGTTAAAAGAGTCCTCGTCAGCGCGACGGGAGAGACTTGGCTGTAATGCTCATGATCTTCCCGCCCCCCGACTCAGGGTTTGGTAGCGTAGCGTCATCCTGATTTCTTCAGTATTTCAGTGGAGTACAAGTATCCTGCGGGTTTTGCGGGGTGCCGGTGGCTTTTTACTGAAGTTATACTGATTGGTTACTTTGTTAACTGTACCAGAAAGGGACATCGGCCCTGCCTGGTCATAAGTAGTTTCGAGGGTAAGGGTTTGACCGATAGCGTCAAAATCGAGGACGTGCCCGCTGCGGAAACATGGGCCCGCCTCAAGGCTGACGAGAAGGCAGTTCTGGTCGATGTGCGGACACGAGCGGAATGGACCTTTGTCGGAATTCCCGACCTCAGCATGCTGGGCAAGCGTGTGATCACTGTCGAGTGGCAGACTTTTCCGGAGAACCGGGTTGACCCCGATTTCGTCGAAAGGTTGTGTCAGCTACTCGAAGGAGGCGGCGTTTCGAAGGACACGGAAGTGCTCTTCTTATGCCGCTCAGGGGCGCGCAGCCGTGCGGCTGCGGCAGCAATGGCAGATGCGGGTTACTCGCACTGCCGCAACGTTGAGGATGGTTTTGAGGGTCCCCTCGATGCCACCCAAAAACGAGGGCACGTCGCGGGCTGGAAAGCAGCCGGACTGCCTTGGCGGCAAGGGTAGCCGCGTCTGAGGGAGTGGCGCCGCCCGTTTGGGCGAACGAGCGACGCCATGAAATGCCTGCCTTGCGGAAGGCGGGCGCAAACAAGTGCGGGGTACAAAAAATGCAAGCGATCTCTAAGGCGGAGCTATCTTTTTCGGCACCCGAGCGGGCCGTTCGGGGCGGCTCGGGCCAGCACGTCGTCGTGGGTGGCGATCAGAAATCCGGCGATGGCGCCGGTATCGAGGGTAAGGGATCCAAGGTGCGTGCGACCCTGCGCGCTCGGCTCGGCGAGGACATCTACACGAGCTGGTTCAACGCGCTGGAGTTCGACGAGTTCGACGGCAAGACCGTGAAGGTTTCCGTTCCCGTCACCTTCCTGCGCAAGTGGATCCAGTCGCACTATATCGATGAGCTCCTCACCTGCTGCAAAACCGAATTCAAGACCGCGGAGCGGGTGGAAGTCTCCGTGCGCCAGCCGGGCGCTGGTCCGGCACGCGTGGCAACTCCGCAGATCGAGCCGCTGAAGTCGACGCGTGAGACTAACGCTGAGCCGCGCGCCATGAGCGGTTTCGAGCCCGTGCGCATGCCGGTAATCCGTCCCGTGGCGGGCCGCACCAGTGTCGATGGGTTCGAGGGCTCGCCGCTCGATCCGCATCACACCTTCGAAAATTTCGTCGTCGGTGCGTCGAACCGGATGGCGCATGCAGGTGCTATCCAGGTCGCGGAAACAGTGCTGACGGACAGCCCGGCGTTTAACCCGCTGTACCTCTATTCGTCGGTCGGCCTCGGCAAGACGCATCTTCTCCAGGCGATTGCTTGGGACGTGAAGCGCCGCGCGCCGAACGCCCAGGTGCTCTATCTCACTGCGGAGCGTTTCCGCTATCAGTTCGTCGAAGCGCTCCGCGCTCAGGATCCGCTCTCCTTCAAAGAGAAGTTCCGCTCGATCAACGTTCTTCTGATCGACGACCTTGAGTTCATGCAGGGCGAAAAGACCGAGCAGGAGTTCGATCACATCATCAATGCGCTGCTCGATGGCGGCCGTCAGGTTGTCGTCGCGTCGGCCCGGCACCCGGCACAGATCGAGCGTCTGAACGAGCGCATGCGCTCGCGCCTGCAGCGTGGTCTTGTCGCCGAGATCGGCGGTTTCGACTACGAGCTCCGGATGCGCGTTCTCGATCAGCGCCTCGCTGAAAAGAAAGCCGCCGATCCGAGCTTCGAGCTGTCGCGCGAGGTCATCGAGATCCTGGCCAGCCGTCTGACGGAGAGCGGCCGCGAGCTCGAGGGTGCTGTCAACCGGCTGTACCTGACGTGGCAGCATATGCATGCTCCGATCACGCCCGATATTGCCGAGACGGTCGTTCGCGACTTGTTCCAGGGCGTGGAGCCGCGCCGCATCAAGATCGAGGACATCCTTCGCATCATCTCGCGTCATTTCGGCGTGTCGAAGGGGGATCTTCTCTCGCAGCGCCGCCATCGCTCCGTCGTCTGGCCGCGCCAGATCGGCATGTACTTGGCCAAGCAGCTGACGCACCGCTCGCTGCCTGAGATTGGCCGCCGCTTCGGCAATCGCGACCACACCACGGTGTTGCACGCGATCCGCAAGATCGAGACGGTGATCGCCGGCGATGTCGGTCTTCGCGATGAAATCGATGAGTTGAAAAAGCTTCTCAGCCACTAAGGGCAGGTGGCTGAGAACAAACAAAAATAGAGCAAAGGGCGTGGTGTGACGAGGGAGATCGCCACCACGCCTTAGCGGGGCGGGAGCGGCATCCTCGGGTGCTGCTCCCGAAGTTTTTTGTGAATGCGCCACCGAAAAGCGCCGGGAATGCTCGGAAAACTCACCACAAGGTGGAGCTTCCCCTTGAAAAGGCGGCCCTGATCGGGGCAAGTTGTGCGTCGCACGCCATCTTTCCCTTCCCTGACGAAAGCTGAGCCTAAAGCCCTCCGATCGTCGGAGGATCGATGGCGCACCTTCAGTCCCACCTGCGATCCGCCTCGGCGTCAGGATCGCGAACGTCGAGGCTACCGATGCGGCTTGTGATCGAACGCGGTGAACTTCTGAGGGCGCTCGGCCATGTGACGAGCGTCGTCGAGCGTCGCACCACGATTCCCATACTCTCCAACGTTCTGCTCAAAGCCTCGGGGCAGTCACTCGAGTTGAAGGCCACCGATCTCGAGCGTGAAGTGATCGAAGAGGTTCGTGCCGAAGTTGGGGCGCCGGGCGCAGTGACCGTGCCCGCACACATCCTGCACGACATCGTTCGCAAGCTGCCGGAAGGCAGCCAAGTCGACATCCGCCGCGATGCTGAGAAGGAGCGGGTCACCTTGGCTGCGGGGCAGGCGCGCTTTGCCCTGCAGACGCTCGGCCCCGAGGATTTCCCGGATCTCAACGCCGGCGATCTCGGCCATTCGTTCGAGGTTGCCGCAAAGGATCTGAAGCGCCTGATCGACAAGACGCGCTTCGCCATTTCGACCGAAGAGACCCGCTATTATCTCAACGGCATCTTCTTCCACATTGCCGATGGCGGTAAGGGCTCGATGCTGCGCGCGGTCGCGACCGACGGCCATCGCCTGGCGCAGGCCGAGTTACCGCGCCCGCCCGGCTCCGAAGGTATGCCGGGCGTGATCATTCCAAGGAAGACGGTGCACGAGCTGCAGCGTCTGATCGAAGAAAGCGCCGAGACCGTGAATGTTGCGGTCTCCGCTTCGAAAGTCCGCTTCGAAATCGGCTCGGTGACGCTGACGTCGAAACTTATCGACGGCACCTTCCCAGACTATGGCCGCGTTATTCCGCAAGGCAACGACAAGGAGCTGCGGGTCGCCAACGCCGATTTCATGAGCGCCGTCGACCGCGTTTCCACCATCGCCAGCGAGCGTGGCCGTGCCGTCAAGCTCAATCTCGCCAAGGGCAAGCTTGTCCTTTCGGTCAACAACCCGGAAGGCGGCAGCGCAACGGAAGAGATCGACGTCAACTATACGGCGGCTCCTCTCGAGATCGGCTTCAACGCGCGCTACCTGCTCGATATCGCAGGTCAGCTCGAAGGCGAGGAAGCGCGCTTCCTTCTCGCTGATCCCGGCTCGCCGACCATGATCCGCGGTGCCGAGGACCAGACGGCGCTCTACGTCCTGATGCCGATGCGTGTCTAGGCTTGTCGCCGACAGTCGAACATGAAGCTCCCGGAGAGCGGACGCCTTCCGCCCGCCTCTGGGTCGAGCGGCTTTCGCTGACGGGCTTCCGCAACTACGCGTCACTGACACTCGAATTGGCGCCGGAGCCAGTCGTGCTGACCGGGCCGAATGGGTCCGGCAAGACGAATATCCTCGAAGCGGTTTCGCTGCTGGCGCCCGGCCAAGGTCTTCGGCAGGCGCCGTTTCCGGATCTCGCCCGCGCCGGTGGGGACGGAAGCTGGTCCGTGTCGGCACGGGTGCACACGGGTTTCGGCCCCGTAACGATCGGGACCGGACAGGCGGCGTCCGACCGCCAGGGTGAGCGCGCATCCGGAAGGCTCGTGCGCATCGATGGCGAAGCCAAAAACGGCTCGGGCGCTCTCGCCGACTACGTCGAGCTGGTCGGGATCACGCCGGCAACTGACGGTCTTTTTACCGGCCCCGCGTCCGAGCGCCGCCGCTTTCTCGATCGCCTGATCGTTTGCTTCGATTCCGGCCACCGTACCCGCGCGGGCCGCTTCGAGCGCGCGATGGCACAGCGCAACCGTTTGTTGTCCGACGGCGTCACACGCGGAGCGCAGCTCGACGGGCTCGAGCTGATGATGGCGGAGATGGGCGTGGCCATGGCCGCGGCCCGCGCCGAAGCCGTCGCCGCGCTGACGGCTGTTGTTCAAGCGCGGCGAGAGCGAGATCCGGAGAGTCTATTTCCGTGGAGCGACGTGCGGCTGGAAGGAGCGATCGATCAGGAGATTGTCCAGCGGCCTGCCGTAGACGTCGAAGACAGCTATGCCCGCCTCCTGCGGGAGGTGCGCGAACGAGATCGCGCGGTTGGCCGAGCGCTCGACGGTCCTCACCGCAGCGACCTCGCCGTATTCCATGGGCCGAAGGCAACCGCTGCGCGGCATTCTTCGACAGGCGAGCAGAAAGCATTGCTCATCGGGCTATTGCTCGCGCATGCCGAGCTGGTGGCCGCGCGCCGCGACGGGATGGCGCCACTGCTCTTGCTCGACGAAGTCACGGCCCATCTCGACACGGATCGTCGCGCGGCGCTGTTCGGAGAATTGGTGCGCCTCGGCACCCAGGCGTGGATGACGGGTACGGACCAAGAGGCGTTCGCGAGCCTTGCCGGAAAGGCTCAATTTTGGCGCCTCGAACAGGGCAATTTGGCTCGCTCCAGCTAGATCGAGGACGGCCTCTTTCGGACTTGCGGACGCACCCTCGCAATGAGCTGAATTTATTGACAATTTAGCCGGGGGTGACGGCGTCGCAAAAGTGCTTTTTTGGCCCGTTTTGCAAAGCGATATGCTAGAGTTCGCACCATTCAGGAGCAACCTTGCGACAGGCACCGAATGAGCGCTGAGCCCGCCAAGAAAATTCCCGCGCCCGAGGACTACGGCGCCGACAGCATCAAGATGCTGAAGGGCCTCGAAGCCGTCCGCAAACGCCCAGGCATGTACATTGGCGACACCGACGACGGGTCGGGTCTGCATCACATGATCTACGAGGTCGTCGACAACGCCATCGACGAGGTGCTGGCCGGACACGCGAAGGTTTGCGAAGTCGCGCTGAACCCTGACGGGTCGTGCACGGTGCGCGACGACGGCCGTGGCATTCCGACCGGCATCAAGCAGGACGACGACCAGGAGCCCAAGCGCTCGGCAGCCGAGATCGTCTTCACGGAGCTGCACGCGGGCGGTAAGTTCGATCAGAATTCCTACAAGGTCTCCGGCGGCCTGCACGGTGTCGGCGTGTCCGTCGTCAACGCGCTCTCGACGTGGCTCCGCGCGCGCATCTGGCGCGACGGCAAGGAGCATGTCATCGAGTTTCGCGATGGCGTGGCCGCTGCCCCGCTCAAAGTTGTCGGTGACGGCAAGGGCAATCGTGGCACGGAGGTTACGTTCCTGCCGAGCCCCAACACGTTCACGAAAGTCGAGTTCGACTACGCGACACTCGAACATCGCTTGCGCGAGCTGGCGTTCCTGAACTCGGGCGCGAAGGTCGTTCTGACCGATGCCCGCCACGCCGACATCAAGCGGGAGGAATTCCTGTATGACGGCGGCACAGCCGCGTTCGTGCGCTTCCTCGATCGCTCGAAACAGGCTCTGATATCTGAGCCGATCATGGTCCGTGCAGACAAGGATCGCGTCGGCGTGGAGGTCGCGTTGTGGTGGAACGATAGCTACCACGAGAACGTGCTCTGCTTCACGAACAACATTCCACAGCGCGACGGTGGCACCCATCTCGCCGGCTTCCGCGCGGCACTCACCCGCGTCATCAACAAATACGCTGGCGATAGCGGCATCGCGAAGAAGGAGAAGGTCGACCTTTCCGGCGAAGACTCACGCGAAGGTCTGACGTGCGTCCTGTCCGTGAAGGTGCCGGACCCGAAGTTCTCGAGCCAGACGAAAGACAAGCTGGTCTCCTCGGAAGTGAAGCCGGTGGTCGAGAGCGTGGTGTTCGAAGAGCTCATGGCTTGGTTCGAGGAGCACCCGAAGGAAGCCAAGGCCATCGTCGGCAAGATCGTCGAGGCGGCGCTTGCCCGTGAGGCCGCGCGCAAGGCGCGCGAGCTGACGCGGAGAAAAAGCGCGCTTGACGGCCTCCGTCTGCCGGGCGGCCTCGCTGAATGCCAGGACCGCGATCCCGCCAATACCGAACTGTTCATCGTCGAGGGTGACTCGGCCGGCGGCTCCGCGAAGCAGGGACGCAAGCGCGAGTATCAAGCCGTGCTCCCGATCCGCGGTAAGATCCTGAACGTCGAGCGCGCGCGTATCGACAAGATGCTGTCCTCCGAGCAGGTGACCAACATCATCGGCGCGCTCGGCACGAGCATCCGCGACGACTTCGACATTTCGAAGCTGCGCTATCACAAGATCATCATCATGACGGACGCCGACGTCGACGGCGCCCACATTCGCACGCTGCTGCTGACGTTCTTCTATCGCCAGATGCACGATCTGGTGGAGAAGGGGCACGTCTATATCGCGCAGCCGCCGCTCTACAAGGTGAGCCGCGGAAAGAGTGGGACCTATCTCAAGGATCAGCGCGCGCTCGAAGACTACCTGATCGACAGCGGGCTTGAGGATACGGTGCTCGTCGCTGGCGGGGCTGAGCGTGCGGGCAAGGATCTGCGCGACATCGTCGATCAGGCCCGCGGTATTGTCGGCCTCATCGACCAGCTCCATTCGCGTTACTCGCGTCTGGTTGTGGAGCAGGCCGCCATCGCGGGGGCATTCGATCCTTCGCTCCTTCAATCGGCCAACTCGGCGAATGCCGCCGCGGCAACTGTTGCGGCGCGCTTGAACGAGGTGGCGGAAGAAACCGAGAAGGGCTGGTCGGGGAGCTTCGGCAACGATGGCTTCCTTTTCCGCCGCGAAGTTCGCGGCGTGACCGAAGCCCATGCGCTTGATCGCGCGTTGCTGGCCTCGCTCGATTCCCGCCGCTTGAACGAAAAGGCCAAGCATCTGGCGGAAGTCTATGGGCTGGGTACGAAGCTGCGCCGCAAGGCCGAGACACTGACAGTGCTCGGTCCGCGCACGCTGCTGAACGCGATCTATGAGCACGGTCGGAAGGGTCTTAGCCTCCAGCGCTACAAAGGCTTGGGCGAGATGAACCCGGAACAGCTCTGGGAGACGACGCTCGATCGCGATGCCCGCACGTTGCTCCAGGTCAAGATCGGCGATGTGTCCGAGGTGGACGAGATCTTCTCCAAGCTCATGGGCGACGTCGTCGAACCGCGCCGCGAGTTCATTCAGGAAAACGCGCTGACGGTCGCCAACCTCGACGTTTGATCGCTCGCGCAATCTGCGCCTTGCAGGGAATTAGGTGGGGGCCGGCGTCTCGTCGCCTCCACATCGTCGTCCGCAGGAGCCAGAAGCAATCAACTCTCGGGCAGGCCACTTGAACGCGGGCTGCGGCTGCGCCACGGTGCCGTATCGCCGCGAGGATCACCGCTAAATGTCGTCGCTCCCTCCGTCCGAAACGCCACGCCCCTTCGATGCTATCATGCTGTCGGTGGGCGATGAGCATTGGATCTACGTCGAGGAAGTGGGGACGCGCGGCGGCGTTCCCGCGCTCTTTCTGCACGGCGGGCCGGGCAGCGGATCGCAGCACAGCCACCGCCTGCTGTTCGAGCCTGATCGCTTCCATGCCGTGCTGTTCGACCAGCGTGGCGCGGGGCGCAGCCATCCGTATCTCGCCACGCACGCCAACACGACCCAGAACCTCGTCGCCGATATCGAGCGCGTTCGCGAGCACATGGGCTTCGACAAGATGCTGATCGTTGGTGGCTCCTGGGGCTCAACGCTCGCGCTCGCCTATGCGGTGACGCATCCGGAGCGCGTACTAGGGTTAGTCCTTCGGGCCGTCTTCCTGGGCTCCGACGCGGAGGTTGACTGGGCGTTCCGGCGCGCACCGATGGAGCTGCGGCCGGATCTCTACGACGGTTTCGTCGCCCCCCTCCCGGAGGAGGAGCGCGCCGACCCGCTGAAAGCCTACGTCAGGCGTCTCACGAGCCCCGATCCAGCTCTCCGCGATCCAGCCGCGCGTCACTGGTTCCAGTTCGAACGCGCTCTCTCGGAGCTTACGCCCTCGACACAGATTTTGCCCGCTGCCTTCCTCACGGCGGGCCGCGTGCCGCCGACGCCGATCATCGAGGCCCATTACATCGCCAATAGCTTTTTTCTGAAACCGAACGAGCTTCTTGACGGCGCATCTCGTCTCGGCTCCATTCCGGGCGTCATCGTGCAAGGTCGCTACGACCTGCTCTGCCCGCCCCGCGCCGCCTTCGAACTGGCCAAGCGCTGGCCGGGAAGCCGGCTCGAAGTCATCCCGAGCGCCGGCCACGCCATGAGCGAGAGCGGTGTCTTCGACGCCATGAAGCGCGCCATCGACAAATTCGCAGGCAAATAGAGAGCCCCCGAGCCGAAGATGTCCGTCACCGTCACTGCGTTTTACAAGTTCGTCTCCATCGAGGATCAGGCCACACTCCGCGAGAGCCTGTTTGCGCACGCCGATGATCTTGGCATCAAGGGCACGATCCTGATCGCCCCAGAAGGCATCAACGCGACCATCGCCGGTCCTGACGTCGGCATTCGCGCGTTTCTCGCCACGCTTCGCTCCGATCCACGTTTCGTGGATCTTGTGAGCAAAGAGTCTTATGCAGACGGTATTCCGTTTGGCCGCTTGAAGGTGAGGCTCAAGCGCGAGATTGTGACCCTGCGCCAGCCGGACGCCGATCCGTCTCGCCACGTCGGCATCTACGTGAAGCCGGAAGAGTGGAACGCGCTGATTTCTGACCCCGAGGTGATCGTGCTCGATACGCGCAACGCCTACGAGGTCGCCATCGGCACGTTCAAGGACGCGGTCGATCCAGACACGCGATCGTTCAGCGAGTTCCCGGCCTACGTTGCTGCCAATCTCGATCCCGCCAAGCACAAGCGCGTTGCGATGTTCTGCACCGGTGGCATTCGCTGCGAGAAGGCATCGTCATACATGCTGACGCAGGGCTTTCCCGAGGTCTATCACCTCGAAGGCGGCATCCTGAAATACCTGGAAACGATCCCGCCGGAAGAGAGCCTCTGGCAAGGCGAATGCTTCGTCTTCGACGAGCGCGTCGCGCTGGAGCACGGCGTCAAGCAAGGCTCGCACGTCATGTGCCAGACGTGCGGCTTCCCCGTGGCCGAGGAAGCGCCACAGTGCCCCAACTGCTCAGTCGGTGACGAGCTTTAGCCCGGCAATGGAACAGATGAGCAGGCCCAGAAAGAACATGCGCCAGAAGGTAACCGGCTCATCGAAGTAGAGGGCGCCTATGATAACAGTGCCAACCGCTCCGAGTCCGCCCCAGGCCGCATACGCGGTTCCAAGCGGTATTGTTGCCGTCGACTTCGCGACGCACGCGAAGCTGACCGCGGCAAGCGCAAGCACCAGCGCGGTAGGCCAGAATTTGGTGAATCCGTCCGTGTAGCGGATTGCGGTCGTGAAGCCGACCTCCAGGATGCTGGCGAAAAGCAGATAGATCCAGCTCAAGCAGAACTCCGTGCAAGCTATGTGTGTGTCGTCCGGTCTTGCTTCCTGCTCCGGCGGCCGGACACGAGAAGCTCTTCGAAGAAGCGAACAAGAGCGTCGATTGCGAGCAACATGGTGCCCTCCATCGATTTGTATGTGAGAGCACCGTGCGCCCTGGCGGAGCCGGAAACAAACGGCATTGCTTTACATATCATGTAAGTTTTTATTACATGACTGCATGGCGCGAAACCTGCCCTCTCTGAATGCCCTGAAAGCCTTTGAAGCTGCAGCGCGACACGCGAGCTTCACGCTGGCCGCCGCTGAGCTGAACGTCACCCACGCTGCCATCAGCCGTCATGTTCGCGAACTCGAAGGCTGGCTTGGAACGAAGCTCTTTCTGCGCACGGGCCGTGGCGTCGAATTGACGGAACGCGGTAAGGACTACGTGGCAGACGTCACGCGCGGCTTCGATGTGCTCGCAGCGGCAACGGACCGGATTTCGAGCCGCCGCCGCCGCAGGCGACAGCAACTCGTCGTCAGCGTCGAACCATCATTCGCCGCGTTGTGGCTGGTCCCTCGTCTTGGCCGCTTCACGGCCGCGAATGCGGAAACCGAGCTGGTGCTCGACTCGACGAACAGGCTTGCGGACTTTGCACGCAACGAAGCCGATGTCGGCATCAGATACGGCCGCGGTGCTTGGAATGGTGTCGCGTCGGAACTGCTCACCAAGACCAATATGACGCCCGTCGCGAGCCCCGCCCTGTTGCGCGACAAAGGCATCCGTAGTCCGGCGGATCTCAGCCCGGGACTTCTCCTGCAGGAAGAAACCCGTCGCTATTGGTCGGAATGGCTGAACGCGGCGGGACTGGCGGATCGCGTGGTGCCCGAGGGCGCGACATTGGGACTTCACCTCACGATTCCGGCTGCCGAGGCTGGCCAGGGGTTCGCACTCGCCGATGAAGTAATCGCAGGAGACGCGCTCGTCGGCGGCCGCCTCGTGCGCCCGTTCGCAGTCGCCATTCAATCTTACGGCTACTATTTCGTCCGCGGGTCCGATCGCAAGGAGAACAAGGCGATGACCGCGTTTCGTCTCTGGCTCAAGACGGAAATCGCACACACCCTGGACGCCGTGCAAAAGGCCGTGCCCGAAGCAGCGTCTACTCGTCCTCGCCGAGCCAAATAACGCGATAGCGAATTTCGTAGGCATCCGCATCCGTGGCGAGCCGCGGATGATCCGTACCGTTCCCCACGTTCGACACGGGCTCCCAATCGCGGAACGCGCGATCATGACCAGGGCGCGCGCTGAGCCTCAGCACGAAAATATGCTCCGGCGTGCCCGGAATTTTGAGTTCGAGGATGCGCCAGGACGAACGATAGGCCAGCTCCACGTCGCCGGACAGGACGATGCGGTCGCCGTCACGCAGCTGAGTTGCAGCGAGAGTGGCCGGCATCGTGTTCCGCTCGGTAAAGAGGGAGACGTCGAGACCTGTTGCCGATGGCGTGACGCCGGATGGCAGACGGATCTCGAACGCAAGCCGCGGCGAAGCTCCGTTCGGATTGAGGATCGGGCTATACCAATAGAGAACGCCGATTACGGCGGCGGCCAGACCGCAGAGGGCAGCGAGAACCACTGGAACACGCAAAGCGAGCGCTTTGCCGCCGACGGCCTGCCCCGTGCGAAGGCGCAACGCCAGCCAAACGCCGGTGACAAGCCCCACCAGTCCGCCCATCGGCCCGAAGAAGAAGATCGAGCCCATCGCACGCGCGCCTTCGAAGTCCGAGATGCCGTAATAACCCGACAGAAGGAGAGCGGATGCCGCTGATGCGATCCACCCCAGGACAGCGCCGATGAGGCCGCCGAGAATGGCGATGGAGGTTGTCATGGAAAATCCGGGGAAGAAGGAGGACCGCCCAGAAGTGGCGGCCCACCGTTATAGCCGCGGAGCCTGAGGGATCGCCAGTTCCATACGGAACAGGGAACCGCGGGCGTCGCTGCGCTCACTTGCACCGGCTTGGCTCGGGGAAAGCGATCTCGGCAATCGGTCAGAGAATGAACTTGGAGAGATCCGTGTTCTTTGCGAGTTCACCCACGCGCGTGGTCACATAGGCCGCATCGATCGAGACGGCCTCGCCGCTGCGATCGGAAGCCTCGAACGAAATCTCGTCGAGCACGCGCTCCATCACGGTTTGCAAGCGCCGTGCACCGATGTTTTCGACCGTCGAATTGACGAGCACCGCTGCGTTCGCGATCGCATCGATTGCGTCTTCCGTGAACGAGAGATTGAGGCCCTCGGTCTGCATCAGCGCCACGTACTGCTTGATGAGGCTCGCTTCGGGCTCCGTCAGAATGCGGCGGAAGTCTTCGCGCGAGAGCGCCTTCAGCTCAACGCGGATCGGCAGCCGGCCCTGCAGCTCCGGCAGGAGATCGGCAGGCTTCGCGATGTGGAACGCCCCTGACGCGATGAACAGTACGTGATCGGTTTTCACCGGACCGTACTTGGTCGAGACGCTGGTGCCTTCGATCAGCGGCAGCAGATCGCGCTGCACGCCTTCGCGCGAAACTTCCGCGCCCGCACGTCCACCCTCGCCGCGTGAGCAGATCTTGTCGATCTCATCGAGGAATACGATGCCGTTGTTCTCCACGGCACGGATCGCCTCGCTCGTGATCTGATCGTTGTCGATGAGCTTGTCGCTCTCTTCCGCGATGAGAAGCGTGTAGCTGTCCTTGACGGTAACGCGCCGCGGCTTCGTACGCCCGCCCATCATCTTGCCGAAGATGTCGCCGAGGTTCACGGCTCCGATCGAGCTTCCGGGCATGCCCGGGATGTCGAGCATCGGCATGGCACCACCCGTATCGGCAACCTGGACCTCGATAGCCTTGTCATTGAGTTCGTTCGCGCGGAGCCGCTTGCGGAAGCTTTCGCGTGTGCTGGGAGACGCCGTGGATCCGACCAACGCATCGAGCACGCGCTCCTCCGCGTTCTTTTCGGCCTGCGCGCGCACCTCCTTGCGCTTGGTTTCGCGCACGAGCGCAATGCCGACCTCGAGTAGATCGCGGATGATGCTGTCCACGTCGCGGCCCACGTAGCCGACTTCTGTGAACTTCGTCGCTTCCACCTTCAGGAAGGGGGCATTGGCGAGCTTCGCGAGGCGCCGCGCGATCTCCGTCTTGCCGACACCCGTCGGCCCGATCATGAGAATGTTCTTCGGCAGCACTTCGTCCTTGAGCGGCCCTTCGATCTGCTGACGCCGCCAGCGGTTGCGCAACGCGATGGCGACGGCGCGCTTCGCATCGCCTTGCCCCACGATGTAGCGATCGAGCTCGGAAACGATTTCACGCGGTGAGAACGTGGTCATGGGAGTATCCGTCAAGAAGCGGGAGGAACGGCGTGCCGCAGCGATCCGAGCGGCAACAGCGGAAGAACGGTGCGGCGTAGGTAACGCCAGCCGGCGGAAAGGCCAAGGACGACGATGGCCAGACCAAGAAGGGTCAAGGAAAGTCCCATGCCCTCCGCGACACTCTGCGAAAGCAGGTAGCCGATGGCAATGCCCGCGTAAGTGAGCCCCGAGACCAGGAGCGCGCGTCTGTCGATGACGAGCGCAACAATGCCGAGCAAGGCAAACACGACGAGCACGGCGAAGGCCTGCCCGGTGCCAAGTGCGCTGACAGGACCGGCAACGAGCGGAATGACCGCGTGCACGATCATCGGTGCGGCGAGCAGATGCAGCCAGAAGGCGACGTCCGAGCGCCGGGTGAGGCGCCGCGTGTCGCTGGCGTCGGTGCGCACCGCGGATGCAAACAGGAGGAGGCCCAACACGGCAGCCAGCGCGCTTCCGTTGTCGAGGATCCAATCAGGGGCGATCACGCCGATCCCGTTGTAGACGGCGTACGTCAGGCCGCCTGCGGCAATCGCCACGTCGATCGGCACGCGAAAGCGCCAGTGATGGGCCACGCCTCCTGCCAGGACACCCAGCGAAAACAGCGGTATCCAAAGCCGAAAGCCTCGATCGTCGGCCCAGTCTGCCCCACTTGGCAGCAGCGCGGCAAACGAAGTGGCGAGAAAGCCGGTCGCGCCGGCGAACATCAGAGCCAACGTGATCGATGGCAGTGCGAGACGCATGCGCCGCGAGAAGAACTCCGAAAGTCCCCATGCCGAGATCATGGCCAGCACGGCGAGCCCCGGCCGGAAGTCGAGCACGCTGGCAAGCCCGAAAAAAGCCGCCACGAGCAGAAGGACGCCGATGGTGACAAAGACATCATTGAAGCCGCCGATCAGCCGGAACTTTTCGTCGTCGGGATCGGGCAACCCATCGTTGACCGAAGCTGGCGCGAGATCTTTTCGCGCCAGATCGCGCAAGCGCACCGCCTGGTCACCCGTGAGAATGCCCTGCGCCACGGCTGCTTCGATGTGCTCGTCCCGGATCATGTTGTCTCCATTGGTCCTCTGGACTGGCTACTCAGTGACGAGCTTCAACCCTGCAATCGATCCGATCAGCGTTGCCAGGAACACGAGCCGCCATGTCGTGGCGGGCTCGTCGAAATAAAAGATGCCGACGAATACGGTGCCGAGTGCACCGATCCCGCCCCAGGCGGCATAGGCCGTTCCGAGAGGAATTGTCTCCGAGGCTTTCGCGACAAGAAGGATGCTGATCGCCGCGAGAAGCAAAACGGCGGCACTTGGCCAAAAACGTGTGAACCCGCCCGTGAAGCGAATTGCGGTCGTGAATGCAATCTCGAAGGCGCCTGCCAGCGCGAGAAGAAACCAAGCCATTAAGTATTCCTCAGGAGATCCTCAACGCCATCGCTATGTCGACGACGGGAGGCTTTCGACGACAAAATTGGTGTTCGTGTAGACGCAGATCTCTCCGGCTATGGCCATCGCCCGCCGGGCGATGGTTTCCGCGTCGAGCGGCTGATCGAGCAACGCCCGTGCCGCGGCCAACGCATACATGCCGCCGGAGCCGATGCCCATCACATGGTGCTCGGGCTCGAGTACGTCGCCCGTGCCCGTCAGCACGAGCGTCACGTCCGCGTCCGCGACAATCATCATGGCCTCGAGACGGCGCAAAAAGCGGTCGGTGCGCCAGTCCTTCGCGAGCTCGACGGCCGCGCGCATGAGCTGCCCCGGGTACTGCTCGAGTTTGGCTTCCAGCCGCTCGAACAGCGTGAATGCATCAGCCGTTGCCCCGGCAAAGCCTGCGACAACGCCGCCTTTACCAAGCTGGCGCACCTTGCGCGCATTGGCCTTGATAATGGTGGCCCCGAGGCTCACCTGCCCGTCGCCGGCGATGACCACGCGGCCGTTTTTGCGCACGGTCAGAATGGTCGTCGCGTGCCAGGAGGAGGTGCCGTCGGTCGAATTGTTCGGGGTCTGAGCCATAAATCTGTGCCACGAAATCGAAGAATTGGCCCCGGGACCCGCCCGGGGCGCTCTGGAAGCGAGCCCCTGAAGCTGATAAACGCTTGGGTTCGTTAAGGCAATAATGGCAGGGTGCCGCGCACCCGTGCCCCTTGAGGATGACCCGTGAAGCGGCAAGCCACCATCGCCCGCAGGACGAAAGAAACTCAGATCACCGCCACCGTGGATCTCGACGGAACCGGTGTGTCAGAAATCTCGACCGGCATCGGTTTTCTCGATCACATGCTCGAGCAGCTCGCACGCCACGGCCTGATCGACATCAAGCTGGAAGCAAAGGGCGATCTGCACATCGATTTCCACCACACTGCCGAGGATGTTGGCATCGTTCTCGGGCAGGCGGTCGCGAAAGCGCTTGGCGACAAGCAGGGCATCACGCGCTATGCCGACGTGCATTTGCCGATGGATGAAACGTTGACGCGCGTTGCCGTCGACGTCTCGGGCCGCCCCTACCTCATCTGGAAGGTCATCTTCTCGCAGCCCAAGATCGGCGAGATGGACACCGAGCTTTTCCGTGAATGGTTTCAGGCCTTTGCGCAGAACGCGGGTATTACGCTGCACGTCGAAAACCTCTACGGCGAGAACAACCATCACATCGCCGAGACTTGCTATAAAGGCTTGGCACGGGCGCTTCGCGGAGCGCTCGCGATCGACCCGCGGCAGGCGGGCCGCGTCCCTTCAACGAAGGGAATGCTGGCCTGATGCTGCAGTGGCTTATTATTGGAATGGCGCGCATGGCAGCGTTTACTGTTCATGAGCCGCCGCACTCCAGCGGCACCCCGCTTCAGCGGGCCGAGAGCCTGGTTTTCGTCCGGGATGGGTTTTCCTGGCGCGCGGCGCTGTTTTCGCCCTTCTATTTCCTTGTGCGCGGCGAATGGTTGGGCCTCGCAGCCTATGCCGGCGCCGCACTCGTTCTCGCTGGAATCCTGGCGCTGACGGACGCTCATGCCGATTGGATCGCTTGGATCTTCGTCCTGCTCAACGTCATCGCCGGTTTCGAGGCGAACGAGCTGAAGCGTTGGTCGTTGACCCGCAGAGGCTGGCAGGAGATCGCCACAGTCAGCGGACGCGGTCGCGAGGAAGCCGAGCGGCGCTTCTTCGACGCATGGCTTCCCACCGTGTCGTCCGATACGTCCAGAGTGGCCGGTAACGGCCCCTGGTCCTCGCCAGCCGACGATCTTACATCGCGCGTCGAGGCCTCCGTTCAACGGCTGGCCGCCCGCCTTCGCAGCAGATTTGCCGTCAAGACCTGAACCTCCATGCAGCGCGTCGTAATCATCGACTACGGATCCGGGAACCTTCACTCGGCGGCCAAGGCCTTCGAGCGGGCCGCGCGTGAAGGCGAGGCGAACGCCGAGATCATTGTCAGCGCCAAGGCCGAAGATGTGCGCACGGCGGATCGCATCGTGCTGCCGGGTGTCGGCGCTTTCGCGGATTGCAAACGCGGCCTCGAAGCGGTGCCGGGCCTGCGCGAGGCCCTTGAAGAGACCGTTCATGGCCGCGGCCGGCCTTTCCTCGGCATTTGCGTGGGGATGCAGCTGTTGGCGGCACGCGGCCTCGAGTTCGAGGTCACCGATGGCCTCGGCTGGATCGACGGGGAGGTGCGCGCCATCGAGCCGAATGATCCCTCGCTCAAGATCCCGCACATGGGCTGGAATACGTTGAACATCGGCACACCGCATCCGCTGCTGGCGGGCATTCCGGCCGGCGAAACCGGCCTGCACGCCTATTTCGTGCACTCCTACCACTTCGTGCCGCGCGATCGCGCAGCCGTCGTCGCCGAGACGGACTACGGCGGGCCGGTCACGGCGCTGATTGCGAAAGGCAACGTCGCCGGCACGCAGTTCCATCCCGAGAAGAGCCAGACGCTTGGCTTGGCGCTCATTGCCAACTTCCTGAAGTGGGCGCCGTAACTCGCCGAAATGCGGCAGCGAGGGTGGACGCAGCCCGGCTCGGCGTTTATGAGCAATCAAAACCCAAATTCGGATCGCCGCTCATGACCAACGCTTCTGCCCGCGCGCGCCTCTACGACATCATCAAGACCAAGTCGTTCGTGCGCGGCCATGTCGTTCTCGCCTCCGGCAAGGAGAGCGATCACTACTTCGACATGAAGCCCTCGATGTTCGATCCTGAGGGTGCGGAGCTGCTGGCCGACCTGATCTTCGCGCACATCTCCGACTACGAGGCCGACATCGTCGGTGGCTTGGAAATGGGCGCCGTTCCACTCATCACGCCGATCTCGATTGCAAGCCGCCGCGCTGGCAAGCCCCTGCCCGGTTTCTTCGTGCGCAAGGCCGTAAAGGATCATGGAACCAAGAAACTCATCGACGGCCTTTCCGACGTCAAAGGCAAGCGCGTCGCGATCGTTGAGGACGTGACGACCACTGGCGGTTCAGCCATGAAGGCAGTTGAAGCGTTGAACGCGGCTGGCGCCAAGGTCACGCTCGTCATCTCGATCCTCGATCGCGAGGAAGGCGCCGAGAAACTTTACGCTGACGCGGGCATCCCGTTCGCCTCGCTCTTCAAGGCTAGCGAGTTCCTCAAAGGCTAGTTCGCCGTCCTGCGCCGGGAATCTTGACTCTGATCAAGATCAGTACGCGCGACTTCCGGCACAGAGGAGTTGGAAGCGGCGGATACGGCCAGTTGCGATCAAGGGCCATGAGCGGCGCGGCCGCAGGGTAGGCTCCGCCGTTTCCCCTTCGGACGCCACGAAGCGCTCCAGCGTGGCAATCGCATCACCGCGCGAATGGCTCGCCTCTGCTATGATTCTCGGCGAATCACAGAGCCCACGGCCAGGACTTGCCGATGTCGATCTCGTGCCCGCTTGTCATCATCCGCTGGCAGGACAGCCGCCAACCGTGCGGCAAGTGGCGCTATTTGTCGGCGTTGCCCCAGCAGAAAGCCGTCGAAGTGGCCTCCGTGGGTTGGCTCGTGACGGACAACGACGACGTCAAGGTGCTGGCTCAGAACGTTGGCGATCTTGCTCATCCTGAAAATGCACAAGCGAGTGGGATCATGACGATACCCACTCGCTGCGTTCTCTCGATAGAAGCACTGACAGAAGTGTCGGAACCTACCTTCTTTGCTGGTCCGACTGGTTTTGCTGACCGCCCCGTTGATTCTGTTGGGCCTGCTGCTGCCGATCCGAGCTCTGATCTAGGACCGAGGCCGCGAGCTGTTGAACCTCTTCTGGCGTGACGGATTTTGGATTTTGTAGAGCCCGTGACGCGATCGCCGCGACTTGGGCTGACGTCTTCTCATTGGATGCCATAGGGAACTACTCCTCTACTGATCAAACGATCCGCGCGTCGTAGACGGGAACTTAGAGCACGACCACACATCGGATTCGGATCCCACGAAGGTGATCGTGCTCGTCGCGCGGCGAGGCATCTAGCGCGCCCAAAAGTTGCCGCTTCAAGTTAAAGCGCGTGGACGGATTAGATATCCACAGGTTTGCTCGGAGTGATTAAAAGGCAGGCAGCGCGGCATCGCGTGGCTACGACAGCGCGCAGCGTTGCGCCTTGCATTGATAGGCCGAAGTAAAATTGGCTCTACACGCCTTTCACGCCGACATCCATGTCACGGAAGCGCTCGATCTGCTCGCCTTCGCCAAAATCCTCGAGTTCGAACATGCGGCGCATTTCGATCTCGCAGTTTTCGTAGTGCGGGTTCGGGAAGCGCTGGAACCAGTCGAGAGCTTCCTCGGGCGACTTCACTTTGATGATCGTGTAGCCGGCGATGACTTCCTTGGTTTCCGCGAACGGTCCGTCGATTAGGAATTTCTTGCCGTCAGAAAACTTGAGCCGCCATCCCTTTGATGTCGGCTGCAGGCCGTTGCCGTCGACGAGCACGCCAGCGGTCGCCAACTCCTGGTGATAGTCGGCCATGGCTTTCAGCATGTCTTCCTTGGGCATCACGCCGGCTTCGGAGTCAGCGGTGGCTTTGACAAGGATCATGTAGCGCATGAGTGTTCTCCCGAATGCGAGTTCTCGCGGTTGTCTACTTCCCCGAGACGACGAACGGCGATGACAGGGGCCGACATTTTTTCTGAAGGGTATCCGATCGCGCTTCGTCGCGAACTTGGTCAATAAAAAAGGGAGGCCAAAGGCCTCCCTTTCAGTGAGGGTCGGACGCGGGGGGATGGGGGGAGCGTCCGGCTACTCACCGATCTTGTCGATTGGCCCTGCGGCCGCCCGGTCAATGCGCAATCAGCAGGCTTCTGCGAACGGAAGCTCGGGCTCGTCCGAGACCGGCTTGGCGATCGGGAACGCGATGATGTTGCTGTCGCCGTTGATCTCGACGCCAGCCTGCCGCTGCTTGAACCAGCGAATGGAGGTGTTGGTCAGTACGGCCTCTTCCTTCACGCGCTGGATGAGCAGTCCGTCCTCGGAATCGAGGATGCGCGTCAATTTGGCTTCAAGCGCCTCTTCACTCTCCTCGGTGCGTACGTACCAGGTCTGCTCGAGCGGACGCGCCCAGCTCTGGCCGGCGGCCATGATCGCCTGGGCGACAACGTGCTTAAGGAGGTGGGGCTTCGCGAGTTCGTAAGAGATGAGGTAGGTGCGCATGGGGCTCTCCGTGGGCGAGGAGGACGGGGTTGGACGCGGTGAGAACGTAGAGAGAACGTGGCATGAGTCGTTCACCACGTCTAGAGTCCGTTCGAATTTTGTTCTCTTGAGGGTCGGGGCGCGGTGAGACCGTGGCAGTGGTTGTTGAGGCAAAGCGCTCAAACGGTGTCGGTCAGCCGCGGACAAACTGAAACATTATAAGAAAAACAAGGCAATACGGCATATTGCTGCACGTCGATGTACGTATGGCGCGGCTCAGTCGAAGAGATGCAATTGGTCCGGGTGAGGCGCCTTGGAATGCCGAACATGCGGGCCTGCATCAAAGCGATCGGCCATCGCCGGAAACTGCGTAAGGAACTGCCGGAGCGCTTCGTCGCGGCTGCCGGGGAACCGCTCTTCTTGCCAGATCTCGTAAAGCCGGCGCGGGTCGCAGCCATAGCGTTGAATGAGGTCGCGGGGCCGAATTCTGAGCCAGCGCGCGATCCAAATGTCGATCGCGTCGCGCTCGGTGAGCACCGTGCGGCGCGGAGTAACGGCTAGGGAATTGGGGTACGCGATCGGCATTATGTTATGACACGTACTTGACGCTCGGCGACAAAGTCTATTTGTCGGGCAAGACCATAGCAATCTGATGGCGGGCGCCGGCCGCTCGCTTGAACGGGACTGACGAGGGACCCGCGTGATACTATTTCCGGCCATCGATCTGAAAGACGGTAAATGCGTCCGTCTCAGACTCGGGGACATGAACGAAGCGACCGTCTTTAACGATGACCCCGCTGACCAGGCAAAGTCCTTCGAGGATCAGGGCTTCCAGTACCTGCATATTGTCGATCTGAATGGCGCTTTCGCCGGCAAGCCCGTCAACGCGGCAGCCGTCGAGGCCATCCTCAAAGCCATCACGATGCCCGCCCAGCTCGGTGGCGGCATACGCGACCTCGCAACCATCGAGACGTGGCTCGCACGCGGCATCCGCCGCGTAATCCTCGGCACCGCGGCCGTGCGCGATCCTGGGCTCGTGCGCGAAGCTTGCAAGGCCTTCCCGGGACGCATCGCGGTCGGTATCGACGCCAAGGGCGGCAAGGTTGCCGTTGAAGGCTGGGCCGAAACGTCCGAGCTGACGGCTGTCGAGCTGGCGCATCGTTTCGAGGACGTTGGCGTCTCGGCCATTGTCTACACGGACATCGAGCGCGACGGCGTGCTGAAGGGCCTGAACCTTCCCGCAACGGCCGAGCTCGCGCGGGCAACGCGCATTCCCGTCGTAGCGTCCGGCGGGTTGGCGTCCATCGACGATGTGAAGGCGCTGATCCGGCCCGAGTATCGCATGTTGGAAGGTGCCATCACCGGCCGTGCGCTCTACGACGGGCGGATCGACGCCCGAGAGGCACTCTCTTTGCTCAACGCAGCAGGCTGAACACTATGCTCAAGACGCGCATCATCCCCTGTCTCGACGTGAAGGACGGGCGTGTCGTGAAAGGCGTCAACTTCGTCGACCTGATTGACGCTGGTGATCCTGTCGAAGCCGCCGCCGCCTATGACGCCGCGGGCGCCGACGAGCTTTGCTTCCTGGACATCACGGCTTCGCACGAAGCCCGCGATGTGATCTTCGATGTGGTCGAGCGGACGGCCGAGCGGTGCTTCATGCCGCTCACAGTCGGCGGCGGCGTGCGCACGATCGACGACATCAGAAAGCTGCTCGAAGCGGGAGCCGACAAGGTTTCGATCAACACGGCTGCCGTGTTCAACCGCCAGTTCGTCAAGGAAGCGTCCGAGAAATTCGGGGCGCAGTGCATCGTCGTTGCCATCGACGCCAAGCGTGTCTCGGCCGAAGGCGAACCGCCGCGCTGGAAAATCTTCACGCACGGCGGGCGCAAGACGACGGGCATCGATGCCATCGCCTACGCGCGCGAGGTGGTGGAGCTTGGAGCGGGCGAGATCCTGCTGACGTCGATGGATCGCGATGGCACGAAGTCGGGCTTCGATATCGAGCTGACGCGCGCCGTGTCGGATGCGGTCCACGTGCCGGTTATTGCATCGGGGGGCGTTGGAAACCTCGATCACCTCGTCGCCGGTGTGAAGGATGGCCACGCGAGCGCCGTGCTTGCCGCGTCGATCTTTCACTTCGGCACCTACACGATCGGAGAGGCCAAGCGGCATATGGCGGAAGCCGGGATCGCTGTGCGCCCCGATCACGCCCCTGCCACCTGAGCGACTAGTCGGCCAGAGTTTCCGAAGAGAGTTTGGCCAGGCATTGCGCCACCGCCTTCTCGACTTCGCCAGCCGGCACGGGCTTGCTGAAGTAGAAGCCCTGCATCTCCTGGCAGCCCGTTGCCGCCACGCCCTTGAGCTGTTCGAGGCCCTCGATGCCTTCGGCGACCGGGCCGATGCCGAGCGTGCGCGCGAGACCTGTGACGGCGCCGACAATGGCGACGCAATCGCGTCGAGCCGCCATGTCACTGACGAAAGACCTGTCGATCTTGATCTTGTCGAAGGTGAAGTTGCGGAGATAGTTGAGAGACGCAAAGCCGGTGCCGAAGTCGTCGAGCACAAGGCGAACGCCGAGCGCGCGTAGCCGCTCCAGCGCGTCGAGTGTGCGCGTCTCATATCGAAGAAGCGCCGACTCGGTGATTTCGATTTCCAGTCGCGCGGCCTCGAGGCCAGATCTCTCGAGGGCGACCTGGACGAGATGAGGAAGATCGCCGTATTCGAACTGGACGGCCGAAAAGTTGACCGCAACCTTGAGGTCCGGGCGCCACCCGGCGGCATCCTGGCACGCCTGATTCAAAGCCCAATCGCCCATCGCCTGGATCAGACCGGAACGCTCGGCAATTGGAATGAACGTTGACGGTGGTACCATGCCGAGCTTCGGATGCTTCCAGCGCATGAGCGCCTCGCATCCGGTCACGGTTCCCAGCTTCACGTCGACGATCGGCTGATAGTGAAGGCTGAGCTCGCGGCGCTTGAGCGCTTCCCCAAGATCGGCTTGAAGTTCGATGCGCTCGTGCGCAAGTTTTTCGTCTTCGGGTTTATAGACACAGGTGCTGCCGCGCCCGCACGACTTCACGCGATAGAGGGCCGTGTCGGCTCGGCGCAACAGTGTATCGGCGTCCACTCCGTGATCCGGGGTGATCGCGATGCCAATGCTGGCGCCGATCCCTGCATCCGACCCGAGAACGCGATACGGCGCATTCAAAATACTGACGAGCCGCTGCGCGAGGCTCGAGGCCTGCTCCGGGCCGCTGATGTCCGTTTGAATGATCGCGAATTCATCTCCACCGAGCCGGCCGACGAAATCTCCGTCGCGCAGGGTTGAGCGCACGCGTTTTGCAACGGCTTTCAACACCGCGTCTCCGGCGGCGTGCCCGAGCGTATCGTTCACATGCTTGAAGTAGTCGAGATCGACCAGATGCACAGCGAGCTGCGCATTGGGCTTCATGTTCAGAAGCTCTTCTTCCAGCCGCTCCCTGAGGTGGAACCGGTTTGCGATCTCGGTCAGCGGGCAATGCCTAGCGAGCCACTCGATGCGTTCCTGGGCGAGGGTTTTCTCCGTGACGTCTTCCTGGATGTCGACCCAACCGCCATCCGTCAGCGGCTGGTTGGTGACCAGGATAATGCGGCCATTCTTGAGATGCTGGGTGTGGGTGAACGTCTTCCCATGCTGCAGCTCCTGCGCGTGCTGCTCGATCCATTGCTGCTGGCGTCTCAGCTCCTGCAGGCTGTTGGCCGTGCCTTCCTTTGCGGTGTGATAGGCGAGGATTTTCGAGAAAGGCGTTCCTGGAACTGTGAGCTCTTCCGGAAGCTCATAGAACTCACGGTAGAGCGAATTGCACACGATGAGATTGCGATCGGCGTCGAACATCGAAAGGCCGCGCGCCATGTTGTTGAGCGCGACTTCGAACCATGAGTTGAGCCGCGCGAGATGCTGCGTGTGCTCCATCAGCTTCTGCGCGTCGATGGTCGCACCCGGCGTTCGATCCGAATTCGCGGAGACCGGCTGCGGCAGGTGAGAACGGGCCATAGCGAGAAACGACTCCGGAGCAAGCGGCGCCGTAAAGGCAGCCGGATGAAATTTCCGAAAATTGTAGGGGTCGCGGGTTAAGGAGCGCGTTATTCCGCGTGCGCCTTCGCACTCTTGGTTTCCATGAGCTTAACAGCTTGAGCGGTGCGTGCCGTTTCGGAGCGCCTGGACAAAGAACGAGGGTCGTTCTCGATTCAACTAAGACCGGAACGACCCTAGACCGTCTTGTCAGGAAACCGGCAGATGTCGCGGATGAGACATTGAGGGCAGACCGGCTTGCGTGCCTTGCAGACATAACGTCCGTGCAGGATCAGCCAATGGTGGGCCGGGACGCCGTACTGAGGCGGGATCTTCGCCAGCAGGTCCGCTTCCACTGCGAGCGGTGTTTTCCCATCCGACAACCCTATGCGGTTCGAGACCCGGAGAACATGGGTGTCGACGGCCATCGTTGGTGCGCCGAAGGCCACGTTCATCACCACATTGGCGGTCTTCCGTCCGACGCCCGGCAATGTCTCCAGCGCATCGCGATCCTCGGGGACCTGGCCTCCGAAGTCCCGGATGAGCTTCTCGCTGAGCAGGGCGACGTTCTTGGCCTTCGCGCGAAAAAGGCCGATCGATTTGATGTGATCGCGCACGACGTCCTCCCCAAGCGCGACCATCTTTTGCGGCGTATCGGCTTTCTGAAACAGGGACCGCGTCGCCTTGTTCACGCCCGCATCCGTCGCCTGCGCCGAGAGCACGACAGCAACAAGCAGCGTGAACGGATTGGAATGCTCGAGCTCGCCCTTCGGCTCGGGGTTTTCCGCCGCGAAGCGCCGAAATACCTCTGCAACTTCAGCGGGTGAGAGCAGCGACCGCCCCTTGCTGGCCTTCGGACGCGCCGAAGCAGCACTTTGCGAACCGGAGGCCGCGGCCGGACGTTGTTTGGAGGACTTGAGCTTTGACAAGATCGACCCAGGAAGTAGGCTGCAACAATGAACGATAGCGGACAGGCAGCCCACGGCGCGAGCGTCTTTCGCGCCATTCTCCACCCTCACCGCTCCTTGGAGCCGAAGGGGTTCCTGATCCTCATGCTCGCGATTGGCAGTGTGAGCTTCGTCATGGGCATGGCCTTCCTGATCATGGGGGCTTGGCCCGTCTTCGGCTTCTTCGGTCTCGACGTCCTTCTCGTCTACATCGCGTTCAAGCTCAATTATCGCGCTGCCCGCGCCTACGAACAGGTGGAAATTTCGCCCCGCACGCTCACGCTGACCCAGGTCTCGGCGTCGGGCAAGAGCCGAAGTTTCGAGTTCAACCCCTATTGGGTGCGCGTCGTGTTCACCGAGCGGCCCGATGGCGGCAACCACCTGAAGCTCGCCTCCCGTGGCAAGGAGCTGGAATTCGGGCGCCTGTTGAACGATGAGGAACGAAAGGATTTCGCGCAGGCTCTCAAAAGTGCGCTCGATATGCGCCGTATGAGCTTTTCGGCTTGATCCGCCGGCCGAACGTCCTCCCGAAAAGCTAAGGCCGGGTAACGCCCCCCGGCGCACCCGACCTTATCCCCCCGCAAAACTCGAATGCGCGTCTTAGGCGTCTGCCGGCTCCTTGCCGGAGGCTGTACGCGCCAGCGCCGGAATCCTGGGCTCTGCAATCTCGCGCTCGCGGCGGCGCGGCTGCGGCGGCTGGAACGCACGGCGCGCATGGAATTCGCAGTAGGGCAAGCCAGTGACCTTGTTCTTACCGCAGAAGTGGAAATCGGCCGCCTGCGGGTCGCCGATCGGCCAGCGGCAGCTGCACTCGGTAAGGGTCTGGATCGTGCGGCGCTCCTTGAGCGGGATGACCAGCTCTTCGACCGACGGCGTAAAGGGTTCGGCTTCCGGCTGGTAAAGGGCGCGGAGAGCGGGGTTGCCCTGCGGAGCGAAGCGGGTCTTCTGCTGCACGCGGCGGGCGTTCGCAGCGGCGGCGCGGGCACGCGGCCGGTGAGACTTCATGCGAGATGTAGTGGCGCGTCCCGACAGACCGAGACGATGAACCTTGCCGATGACGGCGTTGCGTGTCACACCGCCGAGACGTCCGGCGATTTGGCTAGCGCTAAGCCCCTCGGACCAGAGCTTCTTCAAGAGCTCAACCCGTTCGTCGTTCCAGGCCATAAATCGGTGCTCCTCAAAACATACGCCTTCCGGGCCGTGGACCCAGACAGGCAGGCGCGCGAGGTTGGGAGGCGGCAGCAACACGGCTGGCGATGAACACACGCCAAACGTGAGCAGAACCACGCCTACTCGCTACGCGAACTGATGATGACGCAGGAACTTTGGCGGACCGGCGGGCAAAGCCGCTGAGATACAAGGGTCCGAACGCATGCCAGACGAACAACACGAGACAGCCGCAATACAACGCGACATGTCGTGTCTGGACCTCATTAACCTACAATAACTTGATTTTCTTGTACAAGCAGACCCTGCAAGACGAAGGGCATTGACAGGGACAAGTGGCGCCGCCGCCACAGAGTGAGTCGCGGCAGGCCTTGAAGAATGCCCTCGGGGGACTTTCCCCGTAATTTTTCCCGGTGGCTTGGACCCCCAATTGGGGGGTGCAGATGATCCGATAACGAATGAAATTGCGTGTGGGATCCGATCTGCTCCTTGAGGCTACAACGGTGGTAGTTTTGGATGGCTTCCGTTGACTTTGGCCACTTAGACGCGTATCACGCGTCCTTCGCGTGGCCGCCGGGAGGGCGGCTTTCGTCATTTTTGGGGAGTGGGATGGGCAAAATGTCCAAACCCCTCAGAGCCTCGACCGCCGCAGACACGGATACCGCCAAGGGTCCGTCGCCCGCGGTCATGGGCACTTATGCGCGTCAGAATATTGTATTCGCTCGCGGCGAAGGCGCGTGGCTTGAGACCAGCTGCGGCGAGCGCTACCTCGACTTCGGCTCCGGTGTCGCGGTCAATGCCTTGGGCCATGCGCATCCGCGCCTCGTGGCTGCGCTGACGGCACAAGCAGGCCAGCTCTGGCACACCTCCAATCTCTATCGCGTCGCGGGACAGGAAAAGCTGGCGGAACGGCTCGTCGAAGTGACGTTCGCCGATAAGGTCTTCTTCTGCAATTCCGGCGCCGAGGCCTGCGAAGGGGCCATCAAGGCCGCACGCCGCTACCATTTTGTCTCGGGCAACCCCGAGCGCTGGCGCATCGTGACCTGCACCGGCGCATTCCACGGCCGGACGCTGACGACGCTCGCCGCCGCCGGCAACGCCAAGTATCTCGAAGGCTTCGGTCCGGAAGCGCCGGGCTTCGATCATGTGCCGTTCGGCGACCTTGAGGCCATCCGTGCAGCGGTTGGGCCGGAAACAGCCGCTGTGATGCTCGAGCCCGTGCAGGGCGAGGGCGGCGTACATGTGGGGTCGGCAGACTATCTGCGCGGCCTGCGCGCCCTTTGCGATGAAGCCGGAATTCTCCTCGTGCTGGACGAAGTTCAGACCGGCGTCGGCCGTTCGGGGAAGCTCTTTTCGCATGAATGGGCCGGCATCACGCCGGACATCATGGCCATCGCCAAGGGCATCGGCGGCGGGTTTCCGCTTGGAGCCGTGCTCGCGACGGAGCGTGCGGCCACGGGGCTCACGCCCGGGATGCACGGCTCGACATTTGGCGGCAATCCGTTGGCCACGGCTGTGGGCTACGAGGTGCTGGACGCCGTGCTCGAGCCGGGCTTCCTCGACGAAGTGCAAAGGAAGACACTACGTCTCCGTCAGGGCCTGGCGCAGATCCAAGACCAGTTTCCGGACCTCGTGAGCGAGGTCCGTGGCCAAGGATTGCTCGTAGGCATCAAGGTCAAGGTCGCGCCGGCCGAAGTCGTGGCGTCGGCTCTGTCTGAAAAGCTGCTTCTCGTCGGAGCGGGTGACAACGTCGTACGCATTCTTCCGCCCCTCGTCGTTGCGGACGACGAGATTGCCGAAGGCATCGGTCGCTTGGCACGTGCGCTGACGCGCTTGTCGCAATCCGACGTTTCCAAATCGCAAAGTTGATCCCTCAAACCCGGACCTGGAGCCGGCCAAAGCGCCATGGCTAAAGCACCCGCTATTCGACATTTCCTGGATCTCGATGAGATCGACGGCAAAACGCTTCGTCGCATCATCGATGCAGCGCATGCCATGAAGAAGGCCGGCAAGCGCGTCCCCGTGAAGCTGCGGCCGAAGGGCATCGAGGACGACGTGCTCGTGCTCATCTTCGAAAAGCCGTCGACGCGCACGCGCGTATCGTTTGACGTAGCCATGCGTCAGCTCGGCGGTCAGACGATCATGCTCAACCAGAACGATCTTCAGCTCGGCCGCGGCGAAAGCATCTCGGACACGGCGCGCGTCCTGTCGCGCTATGCCGACGCGATCATGATCCGCGCGAACTCCCACCAGACGCTGCTCGATCTGGCCAAACATGCCACCATTCCGGTGATCAACGGCCTGACGGACAAAACGCATCCGTGCCAGATCATGGCTGATATCATGACTTTCGAAGAGCACGTCGGCCCCATCAAAGGCTGCTCGGTCGCTTGGGTTGGAGACGGCAATAACGTCGCCGCATCGTGGATGCAGGCAGCGGTGAAGTTCGGGTTCGAGCTGCGCGTTGCCTGTCCGGAAGCTCTCCGCCCGAAGGACGAGATCGTCGATTGGGTGCGCCGCGAGAAGGCCAATGTCACGATCACGTCGGACCCTGAAAAGGCCGTGCGCGGCGTCGATTGCATCGTCACGGACACATGGGTATCCATGGGCGACACGGATGGCGCGCGCCGCAAGCAACTGCTGAAGCCTTACGCGGTGGATGCTGCGCTCATGGCCAAGGCAGCCAAGGGGGCGATCTTCATGCATTGCCTTCCGGCCTACCGCGGCAACGAGGTGACGGAGGACGTGCTCGAAGGGCCTCAGTCCGTTGTCTTTGATGAAGCGGAAAACCGGCTGCACGCGCAGAAGGCAATCCTGGCCTGGTGCCTCGGCGCCAACTGATTGCCATAACCCCTCAGGGACTTAAGGGATCGCCGTCCTTTTCCGTGTCCGCAAAAGGTGCTGTAAGAGCACCGCGGCCGCAGCACGCGGCGTCGGGACAGCGGAGGGGCAATCTGAGATGACCTTTCATACGATTTTTGCCTGGGGTCTGGCGTTTGTCCTCGGACACGTCGGGGTTGTCTTTTCTGCAATGGAGAAGGAGCCCTTCGGATTGCTGGCCTCGGCGGCCATCGTGAATCTGCTCATCGCAGCCGTTGCTGTCAGCACCCGCAGCAATCTCGTTAAATCGGGCGCGGCACCGAGCCTCATCGAAAGCACGACCGCCCGCTACATGGGGTTCATCTGGCTTTGGGGCGCAGTGGCCCTGGTCCTGGTCTACGTGCTGGTCCTCTCCTGGCGCGAGTGGACGCACTTCTCGGCCGCCTTTGCCGGCGCCGGCGTGCTCTGCCTTGGCTTCTCGGCGCTTCTTGCGAAGGATGCCAGCAAGGGGCGCGACGATCCCACTCTCCTGCGCCTGGGGCGCTATCTCGGGATCGGCCAGTTGGTCGGCATGATCGCCACCATCGCCGGCCTCTTCATCGACCCAGACAAGGAATTCCTCTACCCGGTGGACAATGACTGGGCTGGAAATGGAATCTTTCTATTTGGCGCCTTGGCGCTTGCGATAGTTTCGGCTCACGCTCTGATTGACCGCAAGAAGGATTCCCCCTAGTCAAGAAGCTCGCATGAGCATCCATCCGCAAAGCGGGGCTTACGCTCCGGGGATTTCACTCCGGCCACTCCTTCCGTGGCTGCTGCTCGCGTCTGCGCTCAGCATCACGATGATGGTGCTCGGTGCCGGGCGCGGCGACCGCTTCCTGCCGTCCATATCCGCAGGACTCCTGGTTGCTTTGGTGGTGGGGACCGGACTCGGCATCAACGCGCCCCTTTGGTCACGCACGACAGGGTCGAGTGTGCGCCCGGACGGCTTGGCGGCCGTGCGCGAAGCTCTGCGCTGCAATGTCTGGCTCGCAGCCCTCGTCTATGCGTGGGGCGCCTCGGCCCTGTTCGCGATCTACTCGCTGTCCGATTTGGTGTGGCGCCACGGTTTTCAATATGGCCTCGGCGCAACCCTTTTCGCCGCCTTCATCGGCGCATACGGGTTCAGGCTGGGCCGCGTGAAAACGCTACCCATCCCGTCGCTCATGCTGACCGCGATCCACGGCTTTGCTGCGGCGGGAGCGTTGCTCTACCTGGTCGGCACAGGCAAGCTCGACACGGTAAAGGGCGACTGGGCCGCCAATGAGGTGTTCCTCTGGGGTGGCTTTGCCATCATCGCTCTGTGCATCATGTCGGCCGTCACCCAGACCCGCGTCACGAGTTCCGGAACTGGGGTTTCCGCTTCTCAGTGAAGGCAGCCATGCCTTCTTTCTGGTCTTCGGTCGCAAACATCGCATGGAAGGTGCGCCGCTCGTAGCGAATGCCTTCCGCGAGCGTGGTCTCGTAGGCGCGGTTGACGCAATCTTTCGTCATCATCGCTGCAGTCAGGGATTGCGCCGCAATTGTTTCGGCGGTCTTGAGTGCATCCGACAGGAGGTCGGCCGCAGGCACGATCCGCGCAACGAGGCCGGACCGCTCCGCCTCTGCAGCATCCATCATCCGCCCGGTCAGGCAAAGCTCCATGGCTTTCGACTTTCCGACCGCACGGATCAGCCGCTGTGTCCCGCCTGCTCCCGGCATGATGCCGAGCTTGATCTCCGGCTGTCCGAACTTTGCAGTGTCAGCGGCAATGATCAGGTCGCAGCTCATGGCGAGCTCGCAGCCGCCACCGAGCGCAAATCCCGCGACCGCGGCAATCACCGGTTTGCGGCAACGCGCGATGCGCTCCCAGCTCGCGATGAAATCGCTTTTGTAGGCGTCGATGTAGGATTTGGTCTGCATCTCCTTGATGTCGGCCCCGGCCGCGAACGCTTTGTCGGATCCGGTCACGACAATGGCGCCAATCCCCTCGTCCGCCTCGAACCGGTCGAGTGCCTGATTGAGCTCACCGATGAGCTGATCGTTGAGAGCGTTGAGTTGGGTGGGACGGTTGAGCGTGATGAGCCCGACCCGTCCGCGCGTTTCAACCAGGATCGTTTCGTAGCTCATGGCGCGCACCTCGTTTCAGGAGCGTGATTTCGATTCAATCAAAAACAATCACGCTCTAGTGCTGACACACCGGGCAGAAAAAACTCGACCGCCCGCCTTGAACGCTGCGTCGCACAATGCCCCGGCAACCCGGCCTGACGCAAGGTTCCCCCTCGCGCCCGTACACCTGAAACGTATTTTGAAAGGCACCGCTGTTGCCATCTGCGTGCCGATAGTCACGCAACGTCGAGCCTCCCGCCGCGATCGCGGCCGCAAGCACGCTTTTGATGCCGGCGACGAGGCGCTCCGCATGGGGCGTGGGTTTCCCGGTCCGCGTGGCGAGAACGGACGCGCCACGCGACGGCTTGAGAGCGGCCCGAAACAGCGCCTCGCAGACATAAATGTTGCCGAGCCCGGCCACGATGCGCTGATCCATCAAAAACGCCTTGAGATCGCTGCGCCGCCCGAGAGCCCGCTTGGCGAGGTAGGTAGGTGTCAGATCGTCCGACAGAGGCTCGACGCCAAGCCCGCGCATCATCGCGTGCTCGGGAAGCTCCACCTCGGCCACGAGCAGCATGTATCCGAAGCGGCGCGGATCGGAGTACGTCACACGTCCGCCGCCGCGCATCTCGAAGATGGCGTGCATGTGCTTGGCATCGGCGGCTGTTTCATACTCGTAGTCGCCGAGCAGATGCGGCGCGACCTCTCCCGCCGCCTGCACGTGGAAGCGCCCGGTCATGCCGAGATGCATGAGAAGCGCTTCGCCGGTCGAGAGATGCGCAATGAGATACTTCGCGCGGCGCTCCAGGCGCGTCACTCGAGCACCCGTCAAGCGCTGGGCGAAGTTCTCCGGAAACGGAAATCTCAAATCGGCGCGGCGCGTCGAGACGCGGGCGAACGTGCGACCGAGAAGGGCCGGCTCAAGGCCCAGGCGGACCGTTTCGACCTCGGGAAGCTCAGGCATGCGCGCGAAAAACCTCTGGAGTGCTTCCGGAAAAGTGGGAACCGGTTTTCCGATAAGAAGCACACAAAACAAGGAACTAGGGTCGGACCGCTATTCAACTATAACCGGAACGGCCCTGGTGAATTCCGCGAGCAAATAAGCGGCCTATGCTCCCCCGGGCAAGGGTCAGAAATCAGCGGACGAGAAAAAGCGGTCCGTCCAATGCTTCGGCAAACGGCGCAACGCCGTCCTCATGAGGTGCGAGCACGCCGCCGAAGCGCGCGATCACAAACCCGGCGCGCTGGCGCCGCATCAGGCGCGCAACGTCCAGCGGAGTATGAATGGACATGTCCACGACGTCGAATTTGATGTTCGGTGAGGGGCTCAGAGCCAGGCGGATCTGCCCTTCGATCCAATCTTGGCGGGCTTGATCATGTTCGAGAAGCCAAAGCCGCGCGTCCCCGCCTGTGGCGGTCGCGATCCGCTCCGCCGCGCGCATCATGGGCACGAGCCGCTCCAGTTCCTCGACAACGGCGATCACCGGCCCACTCGTGCGCTGAGCTTTTGGCCCGGTCACGACGATACCTGTCGTGGCGTGGACGGTATCGAAAATCTCGGCGACGCCCATGTTTCCCTGGCCGATCGGAGTGCCGACAGTGACGACATTCCAGGGACCGTTCTCGGCGCAGGCTTGCGCGAGTGCTTGGATCGGCTCCGCGCGGACCACGCGGGTTTGAACTTTCACATCAGCCGCTCGCGCGCGGGCCAGTACGCTACGCTGCAAGGCTGCGGCGTGGGCTTGCATGTCCTTTGCCAACGAAGCCGCTGAGAATGCGCGCGTGCGGCGGCCCGACAGAGAGATCTCTCGTGCAAACGGTAGCTCCGCGAGATCGTAGAGTTGGCAATCTTCGATGAAGAGGCTTTCGATCTCGGATTCGAAGGCCTGCGCCAGACGCAGCGCCGCATCGACCGCGGTGTCGTGAGCTTCGCCCGAACCTCCGAGCCAGAGCACGACGCGTCCCCGTTGTTCGTCGGCGTGAGCGATGTGGGCGATCATCAGGCCCCCGCGCCATCTCTGCTCAAAGCGAACGTCCGCGATCGGTCGGCGTAGGCCTTGAGCTTGGCTGCAACGCGTCCGTTGACGCTCTCGGTGCCGAAGCGTCCGTCATCGCCTTTGGTTCCGGCTTCGAGCCCGGTCAGAAGCGCAATGCCGTCATCGACAGTCTTGATCGAATAGATGGTGAACCGTCCTTCGCGCACGGCATCAACGATGTCCTCGCGCAGCATCAGGTGCTGCCGGTTGGCCTCCGGAATGACGACGCCCTGCGTACCCGTCAGGCCGCGCGCGGCGCAAACGTCGAAGAATCCCTCAATCTTCTCGTTGACGCCGCCGATCGCCTGCACGTCCCCCCATTGATTGACCGAGCCTGTCACGGCGAGTTCCTGACGAAGCGGAGCGTCGGCAAGCGCCGAGAGCAGTGCGAACAGCTCGGCGGCCGAGGCGCTGTCTCCCTCGACGGTGTCGTAAGACTGCTCGAAGACCAGCGTGGCTGCGAGCGCGAGCGGAATCTCTTGGGCGAACCGGCCGGCGAGATAGCCCCAGAGGATCATCACGCCCTTGGAGTGCAGCGGACCGCCGAGTTTCACTTCGCGTTCGATATCGGTGACGCGCCCCTGGCCGAGATGCACACGGGCGGTGATGCGTGCGGGCCTTCCGAAGGAAAACGCTCCCTTCTGGATCAGCGAAAGCGCGTTGATTTGACCGATCTTCTTGCCATCCGTATCAACGAGGACGATGCCGCGTTCCACCGACTCCTGGATGTGTTCCCGGCTGCGGTCGGCTCGCCGCGTACGCTCCTTGATCGCGCGTAGGATGTCGTCCGCTGTTGTTGCCTTGCGGTCGGCACTGTCCGACCAATAGTCGGCTTCCCGCAGGATGTCGGAGATCCGGCCCGCCTCGATGCTTAGCTTGTCGCGATCTTCGGCCATCCGCGCGGCTTCTTCCATGAGACGCGCCACGCCGCTCGCTTCAACCGGTTTCAGATCGTGCGTCGCGACCATCGACGCCACGAACTGACCGAAAGCCTCGTCGTTGTCCTTGCTGCGGGCGACGGTCGTGTCGAAGTCGGCCTGAACCTTGAAGAGGCGCGAAAAGTCAGGGTCGGTTTGCTCAAGCTCGCTGAAGTGTTCGGCCTGTCCGAACAGAACGATTTTGACGAGCAGTGGAATGGGCTCGGGTGCAACCGGCTGTGTGGCGACTGCACCCGGACCAGGGCCATCCAAACCTTCGACAACGATCTCGCCGCTTTTGAGCGCCCGCTTGAGCGCTTCCCAGGCTGCGGGCACAGCGGAGAGTTGGCGTGCCTCCATGAGGAGCGCTCCGCCGTTGGCGCGATGCAGCGCGCCGGGCCGGATTATGAGGACATCGCCCGCGCTTCCGCTGCCCGGTGATCCGGTCGAAGGCGTAAGAGGGTCGATGTGGCCGACCAGGTTCGCAAGTGTTGGATTGGCGAGATCGATGACCGGCGCGCCGGATTTTTCGTCGTCGCGCGAGACGACGACGTTGACGAGGTAGCGGCGCAGGCGCGCATCCTGTGCGGGATCGAATGAGGTGACGGCGCGGCCGTTGGCGGGAGTGTCCAGAAACTGCTCGCACGTCGCCGTCAGATGCTGTTCCACTCCGGCGAGAAACGCGGCGATATCCGGAAGGTCCGCGAATGCCGACGATACTGCGTCGAGCGCTTCCTCGATCGCGTGCCGGGAAACGTCCTGATTGAGCTCCGCGAGTTGCCGGCGCCGCTCCTTGTCGGCTTTCGGCCCGCTGGCGAGAATGGTTTCCAGCTCGGTCTGGAGCGCGGACACGCGTGTTTCCACGTCGCGCCGCATGGATTCGGGAAGCTGATTGAAGACGTCGGGCTTTACAACCTTGCCGTCATGCATCGGCGCCATGCCGTAGCCGAGCGGCGTGCGCAGAACGGCAATGTTCTGCTGCGCGGCCTTGATGCGGATCGTCTCGAGCGCGTCGTCCTGGCTCGCACGAAACTCCTCTTCGATCGCGCGCCGCCGTGCCTGATAGTCTCCGGATTGAAACGCGGCCGGAAGCGTGGCTGCGACCTCGCGAAGGGCCTCAAGCAGGCTCTGACTCAGCGCCCGTCCCCGTCCAGGCGGAAGCGCCAGGGCCCGCGGGCGTCGCGGATCATCGAAGTTGGTAACGTAGACCCAGTCCGGTGGGGTTTGTGATGCCGCCGCAACTTTGGCAAGATGGGAGCGCACCACGGTGCTCTTGCCTGTGCCTGGTGGTCCGACGACAAACACATTGAAGTCGCGGGCCTTCATGCTGAGGCCGAAATTGATGGCCTTGAGCGCGCGGTCCTGGCCGATCGGGCTTGTTGCCGGATCGAGATTGTCGGTGGTCTTGAAGCCGAGCGAGGTCGGATCGACCGTGCGACGAAGCTCAGCCGGCGAAAGCGCCTGAGCACCGCTCGTGCTGGCAGAAGATGAGGATTTCTGCTCGGAGCGTGTCTCAGCGTCAGCGGTATGTGGGGATTTGGGAGCCGATTTGTTCTTGGTCAGCCGCTTGAAGAACATGAGAATGGGCGCCTCACGGGGTCATGAGCTCAAAATTGCGAGAAGCGAAGTGTGATGGCTGACGTAGCCGCCGACAAAGGAGCGCAAGGTGTCGGCAACATCAGGGCAATCTGGTGTCAGTCCCCAATGAAGGAGCGATGACGATCATCGAGGACAGTGCAGAGAACGGAATTGCCATGCCCGATATTCCGGGCGTTTCACTCGGTGGCCCCCAATCTTTGGTTGCCCGCGAGGTGTGCCGGGGCGTGGTGCGACTGCTGGCCGCCCACGGACTAGCGGCCATCGCGGAGCTGCCGTTGCCGAACGGCAGGCGGGCTGACGTGGTGGGCCTTGGGCCGGATGGTGCGATCTGGATCGTCGAGATCAAGTCCTGCTTGGAGGACTTCAGGACGGATCAGAAATGGCCGGAGTATTGGGACTTCGCGGACAGGCTATTCTTCGCGGTTCTACCGGACTTTCCGCAGGAAATTCTGCCGAGCGAAACCGGCCTGATCGTGGCCGATCGCTACGGCGGAGAAATCATTCGCCCGAGCCCTGAGGCGCGCCTCCCCGCGCCTAGGCGTAAAGCCATGACCTTGCGCATAGGCCGCGCATCGGCATCGCGATTGTCGGTGCTGCTCGACCCGACTTTGCGCGCGGCCGTGGGGATGGGCATCGGCGACGTATGAAGAAAGCGAGCCTGCTTACTTCGGTGCGCGCTTGGCCAGAATGCGCTGCAGGGTGCGCCGGTGCATGTTGAGACGGCGCGCGGTTTCCGAGACGTTACGGTTGCAGAGCTCGTAGACGCGCTGGATGTGCTCCCAGCGAACCCGGTCGGCAGACATCGGGTTGTCGGGCGGCGCAGCCTTGGCGTTGTGAGGGGCCAGCAGAGCGTCCGTCACATCATCGGCATCGGCAGGTTTGGCAAGATAGTCGACCGCGCCCAGCTTCACGGCCGAGACGGCAGTTGCGATGTTGCCGTAGCCGGTGAGCACGATAATGCGGGCATCCTGCCGCGTGCGCGTCAGCTCGGCGATGACGTCCAAGCCGTTTCCGTCCTCGAGGCGCATATCGACAACCGCAAAAGCAGGGGCCTGCGCTTTGATCAGCTCGATGCCCTCGGCAATCGAATGTGCACTTCTGACCTCGAAGCCGCGAAGCTCCATGGCGCGAGCGAGCCGCTGCAGAAAGGGACGATCATCGTCCACGATGATCAGCGAACGGTCCTCGGGCAGCTCGTCTCTTTGAAAAGATAGGTCTTCAGTTTCCACCACGTACCTCCCGAATTCTTGTGATTTATATTTAGCCGAGGACGCTACGCAAAGAGCAGAAGCTTTATTTAGCATAACTAATTGCGCAAATCGCAAGCCGGTCAAGGTAAACGCGGGTCCGGCTGATTAAATTTTATGTCTGGCCACATCGGTGGGTTCTACGCGCTTAAATTGTATCTGAAATTGGGTCTCCCGGTCCCGGCGGCTGGGGCTGGCGCTGGGGCGCTGAAGCGCCCTCCCGCGACGCCAGAGGAGCCTCGAAGGCCTTGCGCGGCCAGGCGATCCGCACGATGGCTCCATGCAAGGGCTCTGTCCGATTTTCGAGATGGAGTCGCGCCCCGGATCTTTCGAGAAGCGTTTTCGCGATGAAAAAACCGAGGCCGAGACCGGAGACCTTTCCGCCGGCTTTCTCTTTTCGCCCTGCTGAGCGCGTCGTGATGTATGGCTCACCGATATTGTCGATGACTTCGGGTTTGAAGCCGGGACCGTCGTCCGCGATCACCATTTGCACGGTCTGACCGTCCCACTCGGCGGTAATTTCCACCTGATTTTTCGCGAAGTCGGCGGCATTCTCAATGATGTTTCCGAGGCCGTAAATGATCCCGGGCTGCCGCAAGCCCATAGGTTGGCGCGCGTCGGGACCGGCCGCCGTGGCGGATGGAGCGGCATGGATTTTGATCCTCGTGCGGCCCTCCATGTACGGCGCCGCGGCTTCGTGCATCATCTCCTTTGCGGTAAGGCTGGCATGCAGCGGGTCCTCGTCAGGCGGATGCCGCGTAAGCTTCTGCAGGATTTCTCGGCAGCGCTGGGCCTGGCTTCGGAGCAGCAGGATGTCGTCACGGTGCGGACTGTCTTTCGGCATTTGCCGGTCGAGTTCGTTGGTCACCAGCGTGATGGTCGAAAGCGGGGTGCCGAGTTCATGGGCAGCCGCTGCGGCAAGCCCATCGAGGGCATGCAGCTTTTGCTCACGCGATAGCACGAGCTCCGTTGCCGCCAATGCGGCCGACATTTGCCGGCCCTCTTGCGTCAGTCTCCAGACATAAAGTGCCAGAAACGGCATTGAGGCCGCGACCGCCAGCAGGATGCCGATCTTGTAGAGGATCGGATGGGAAAGAGGCGGATCGAGATACCAGGGCAGCGGCATCGCGTAGAACGCGAGCAATGCCGTGCAACCAAGCGCCAGAGTGCCGAGCCCGATGGTATAGGCGAGCGGAAGAGTTGCCGCTGAAACCGTGACGGGAGCCACGATCAGCATGGTGAATGGATTGTCGATCCCGCCAGTGAGGTAGAGCAGCGACGCGAGCTGAATGATGTCGTAGGCCAGCAGTGCTGTCGCGAAATTGACGGAAAGACGGTGGCGCGCCGGATAGCGGATGGCGAGAAACACGTTCACCCACGCCGACACCGCAATGATGATCAGGCACGGGCCAACCGGCAGGTCGAAGCCGAGCCAGAAGTAGACCGCGCTGAGCGCCAGGATCTGGCCGATCACGCCCACCCACCTCAGGCGGACGATGGTTTGTAGCCTGAGCTGGCTGTCTCCGCTGAATGAGGCCTTGGCTTCGAAGGTCTTGCTGAGGTTTGGTATCACCGAAAATCTGCTTTTTCTGTTTTGGGACCGGCCGGAAGACCGGGACACTAGCATAGCTTGCAAGCCTGCGTGGTCTGCTCCAGATAAGGGGTGAAAAAGACCCACGGGAGACCCGAATGACAAAGAACGCGAATGGACCGAGCGCGGGGAGCGCGTCCCGAAAAACCCTCCTTCTGGCCCTGCTCGTGGGTCTTGCCGCCGGCGTTCTGACAGCGGTTCTGTTGGTCGCCGTTCCCGGACCCGGCGCTGTGAAGACCGAAACCGCCGGTAAGGCCCTCATCGGCGGCCCCTTCAGCCTCCTGGACCCGTCAGGCAAGCGCGTGACGGACAAGGATTTTGCTGGCCGGCCCATGCTCGTCTATTTCGGCTTTACGCATTGCCCTGACGTCTGCCCGGCAGGGCTTCAGGTCATTGCAGCCGCTCTGGATCGGATGGGCGACATGGCCAAGGGCATCACGCCGATCTTCATCACTGTCGATCCCGAGCGCGATACGCCCGAGGTGCTCGGCAAGTATGTGAAGAGTTTTCACCCGGAGATCGTTGGCCTCTCCGGTTCGCCGGACGACATCGCAGCCGTGACGAAAGCCTATCGGGTCTACGCCAAGAAGGTCCCGGACGAAGAACGGCCTGGCGAATACAACGTGGACCATAGCTCGTTCATGTACCTCATGAATGGGCGAGGCGAGTTCGTGAAACACTTCCCCCACAGTGTGGATGCCGAGAAGCTCGCGCAGGAGCTGAAGCAAGTCGCGCAGGAACCGGCTGGGGCCGGTGCGAGCTAGCCCGTTTCGCCAATCGCCTCGAATCAGTGCATTCTCGGTACGGGGATGCGCAAAAAATCATCACAGTTTCGAGTCCCGCGGTGCTTCGCCGCTTTGGGACCGTGAGCTGAGAGCACCCCGCGTTTTTCAGTAAGTGGGACGGGCTGTCGTAGGACGGCTAGGCGAGCACACGAAAGCGGGGGTGCTGGTGCTTTACCACTTCTACGAATTTAGCCACGCAGCGCTCAAACCGGCGCGCGCTGTCGCCGAATCCTTTCGCTTCCTCTTCGAAAGTCCCTTCAATCCGTTGACGCACACGTCCGTCGGCCGCCATGCCGCCGCGGCGTGTGAAGTTTTCGAACGCACAACCCGACGCTACGACAAACCCGTGTTCGGGCTGTCGAAAACGACAATCGGTCAACGCGACGTGCGCGTTTCGGAGGAGGTGATCTGGGAGCGGCCATTCTGCCGCCTGATCCATTTCCGGCGTGACGTCAGCCCGGCGGAGCGCGAAGCCGATCCACGGATCATTCTCGTGGCGCCGATGTCCGGCCATTTCGCGACGCTCTTGCGCGGTACGGTGGAAGCGCTGCTGCCGAACCACGAGGTTTTCATCACGGACTGGTTGGACGCGCGCGGCGTACCCGCTGCGGCCGGACGCTTTGGCCTGGAAGACTACGTGGACTACGTACGCGAGATGCTCTCGCTGTTTTGCGGTGACGTGCATGTCTTCGCCGTATGCCAGCCTGCCGTGCCAGTCATGGCGGCCGTTTCGCTCATGGAGCAGGACAACGATCCGAGCGTGCCCCTGAGCATGATCCTCGCCGGTGGCCCCATCGATACGCGCGTGAGCCCAACCGCTGTCAATCGCGTTGCGGTCGAGAATGGCATCGACGTCTTCGAGCGCAACGTCATCACCACTGTTCCTTGGCCCCATGCCGGCGCAGGCCGCATGGTCTATCCGGGTTTCCTGCAGCTGTCGGGCTTCATGTCGATGAACTTCGACCGCCACGCCAACGCCCATAAGGATCTGTTCCTCCACCTCGTGCGAGGGGATGGAGATTCGGCCGAGAAGCATCGCGAATTCTACGATGAGTATCTGGCCGTGATGGACCTCACGTCCGAGTTCTATCTCGACACCATCGACACGGTCTTCATTCGCCACGCGTTGCCCAAGGGCGAAATGCGTCATCGCGGCCGCCTCGTCGATCCGGCCCAGATCCGCAAAACGGCGCTCATGACCATCGAGGGCGAGAAGGACGATATCACCGGGCTCGGCCAGTGCCGCGCCGCTCATGATCTCTGCAAGGATCTGTCTGAAGACAGGCGACTGCACATCGAGTGCGCCGGGGTAGGCCACTACGGCATTTTCAACGGATCGCGGTTCCGCGCTGAGATCGCGCCGCGCATCGCGCAATTCGTGCGCACGTTCGATCCGCGCGCCGAGCTGATCCGGAACCACCCGATCACGTCGCGTCGGACCGCCGCCGCCAGCATTGCGGGCTACGACCCGTCGTCGGTGGCGTTCACCTTTGCGCCGGCCAACGACACGCAGCCACCCCCGCGCACGGCAGGCAACGTTTAGAGCGGGACCGCTCGCGTTCCGGGCTTTGTGGTTCGCGGCGCTTCCGTCTCAGCCTTTTTCGAAACCGGTTAGACGGCACCCAGCAGGGACTTCGACGCACCCGCCGCGTCTCGAGCAGCTGCGCTACGTGCGGCGGAGTTGATCGTATTGACGAGCAGCATTGTCACCGTCATCGGTCCCACGCCGCCCGGCACGGGCGTGATGAACGACGCACGCTTCGACACCCCTTCAAAATCGCAATCTCCGACCAATTCTCCCGACGGCAGTCTATTGATGCCGACGTCGATCACGACCGCGTCTTTCCTGACCATCGGCCCTGTGATCAGGTTCGGGCAGCCCGCCGCGACGACAAGGATATCGGCCAGCACCGTGTACTGCGCCAGGTCGCGCGTCTTCGCGTGGCAGACGGAAACCGTCGCTTCATGCTGCATCAGCATCAGCGCCATGGGCTTGCCGACGATGTTGCTAGCTCCGACGACGACGGCATTGCGTCCGATCACGGAGATCCCTTCGTGCTCGAGCAGCCGCATCACGCCGTAGGGTGTGCATGGCGGAAACACGGTGCCGCCGACAACAAGACCTCCGACGTTGTAGAGATGGAAGCCATCGACATCCTTCTCGGCCGGAATCGTGCCGAGCACGCGCTCGATATTGTAGTGCTTGGGCAGCGGAAGCTGCACCAGGATGCCGTCCACGTCGGGATCCGCCTTCAAGCGCTCGATGAGACGGATCACGTCGTCCTCGGTGGAGGTCTCCGGCAGCAGGAAGCGTTCCGATCGGATGCCGACGTCCTCGCAGGCCCGCATCTTGTTGCGGACGTAGACCGCGGACGCCGGGTTGCTCCCGACCATGATAACCGCCAGTCCCGGTGTCACGCCCTGCTCCCGCTTGAGCGCCTCAACGCGCTCCCGGCATTTCTGGCGTTCTGCTGCGGCTACGGCCTTGCCGTCGATGAGACGTGCTGTCATTGCGTTTCCCAACAGTAAAATTGATTGAATAATACGCAATAGTTTGGGAGTCGCAAGCACCATTGAGATCCACTC
This sequence comes from Hyphomicrobium sp., assembly GCF_036262015.1. Classification (GTDB taxonomy): domain Bacteria; phylum Pseudomonadota; class Alphaproteobacteria; order Rhizobiales; family Hyphomicrobiaceae; genus Hyphomicrobium_C. The sequence continues at coordinate 224,452 of NZ_DATAJR010000006.1, forward strand.
CAGCATCGTGCATTGGCGCGGGAAAATGCGGGAGTGGGTCGCGTCGAGCGGCGAAGATGCTGATTTGGAACGGATTAAACGAAGTCCGCTCTCACGCATGGTTCGCGTGTCGGAGCGGAAGACGAGAGTCGCTAAGGAATCCAGCCCTTATCGAGATCCATGGCCTGGCGTGACTTGGAGGCGCCGTCGCGATCGAAGTGCACGGCCGTCCAGGCGAGATGCGTCCCGGCTTCTTCCGATGAGCGCGAGCGTAGCGTGACGAGCACGCTTTCGCCGGCCTCAAGCGTCATCGGCTTTTCCAGCGGGAAATAGAGCTGCTCCCAATGCGTGCGCGGTGCGCCCGGTGCCGTGGACAGCGTGATGCCGTCGATCAGATCGGCCTCCCACCAGTAGGCGAAGCCGTAAACGGTTTGCGCCTTGTCGAGCTTCCACGAGATCTCGCCTTTACGCGCGCCCTTGGTGTCCGATCCAAGCGTGACCGTGTCCCACACCTTGGCCGAGCGGCCGCCGTCGAGAAGGTCGTCGGCCGTGAAGCTGCGCACGTAAGCGTTGTTGAGGCTCATTTGCCGGGCGACGGACAGATCGAGCCCGAAACCCACGCTGTCCCACACGACAAGCTCACGATGAATGCGGTCCGACACGACCGGAACGGCGAACTGACGGATACGCGCGGGAATGATCACGCCACCATCCTTGAGGTGCCGTTTCCGCGCATCTGCCAGCGTGTCGATGATGTTTTCTTCGAACGCGTAGTTGCCAAGCGTCTCGGAGACGACCACGTCGACGCGTGGAGGATCGTCCATCTCGGTGGAATGGCACGGCATGAGATGGCACGTTTTGCCGGCGCGGTTGGCCTTGATCGTCGCCGCGGCAACGCCAGCCACTTCGGCGGCTTCATAGAGCATCACCTCGCGGGCGCCGAGCTTCGAAGCCATGAGGCCGAGAAGTCCTGTCCCGGCCCCGATGTCCGCAACCGCCGTCTCGCCGGGCCTGATCACCCGCGAGAGCGCGTCATGGAAAGCTTGATTGCGAACGTGGTCGGCGATCAGCGTGCGATGGTATTCGATGCGCATGAGGGCTCAGGATCAGATCGGTGCGGCGGCGTAGCCCGCAGCAGTCTCGGTCGTCTCTGTGACGGGTGCCGTTGTGTAGCTCAGACCGCGATCCTGCGCAAAGTGCAGCATGGCGCGTTCGGCGAGCGCGGTGATCGTGAGCAGCGGATTGACGCCCAGCGAACGCGGGATCACTGCGCCGTCGACGACATAGAGCCCTTCGTGGACGGCCGTATCGCCTGCGTTCACCGATCCGGAAAACACGCGGCACTTGTGATCGACGACACCGTTGGTGCGGTCGCGTCCCATGCCGCAGCCCCCGAGCGGATGCGCGGTTGCCGGCTGATGCCCCATCACGGTACCCGCGAGAGGGTTCTTGACGTACGAGCCACCGCTAGCGGCCACGAGCTTCGAAAGGATGGCATCGAGCTTCGCATAGACCGGCTCGTTTTTCGCGTCGGCCCACGAGAGCGCGAGTTGGTCGTCTTCTAGAGAGAAGCGCCCGGACGCGCTGTCGTGCGACACGGCAAAGAACGTCTGCAGGCTGGCGAACGGGCCCTTATAGACGCCGTTGACGAGGCTCTGCAGGGCGCCGAGCAGCCGCCCGTTCGGAAGGAAGAGGACCGGAAGCACGGACGCGAACGCCGACGGCAGCGCGCCTTCCTGCACGTTGAGTTCGTTAGCAAGGGTGTCGGCGTCGCGGAATTCCAGCTGTCCGGAGACGGACGCGCCGATTTCGAGCCCGTCAACCTTGGACGGATGTCCGACGCCGACGCCGTTGACGATCATCTTGGAGCCATAGCCGAAGGCAATGATGTCGCCGTTGGCCGAAAACCGCTGGCCCAGCCGATCCGAAAGCGCGAGCCCAGCCTCGCGCGACCGCAGCAGGATTTCCGTCGAGCCGAGCGTGCCCGCTGCCAGCACCACGATCTGCGCTTCGAGCGAAACGTCAGACGTCTGGCCGCGATCCGGCCCCACGGCCCGCGCGGACACGTGCCAGATCCCGTCGGGACCCTTGCGCACGGTATCGACCTTGAGGCCCGTGAAGAGTTCCGCCCCGTGACGCACGGCGTCGGGCAGATAGGTCATGGCGACGGTGTTCTTGGCGCCGACGTTACAGCCCGCGCAGCAATCGCCGCACCGCGTACAGGCTTTCTGGGAGATGCCGGCCGGGTTGGTATTGTCCTCGAAGCTGACGGCGACGCGCGGAGGCACAAGCGTTCCGCCGAGCCCCTGGCCAGAGCGTTCGAGAACGCCGAACTTGGTCATCTCGCGTGCCCGCGGATCGGCGGAGGGGCGCAGCCACTGCTCGGCGCGCCGATAGCCTTCCCCGAGCGTGCCGTCCTGCGCCACCTGACCGGGCCAGGCGTCGTCGGTGAACACGCGCCAGTCAGGGATCAGCGACACGCCGGCGTTGACGAGCGATCCGCCGCCAAGGCCGCAACCGACGAGAACGTGCATGTCGCGGCCGAGGCGCACGTCGTAGAGCGCCTGCTCCGATCCGGTCTTGAAGCTCTTGCCGGTGACCTGGAACTCGTTCTTGAGCTCGGAAAATTTCTGCGGGAACTCGCCCGTCTGGATTTCGCGGCCACGCTCGAGCACGGCGACGCGCTTGCCTGCCCGCGCGAGGCGGGAAGCGGTGACACCCCCGCCATAGCCGGAACCCACGACGATCACATCGTAGCGAGACTTGAGCGCTCCGAGCGGAAGACTAAGCCGCGACATTCTCTAATCCCGCCTAACGTGTTGAGCTGCACCGGGCCTTGACCCGGCGGCAACCTGCAGGCCCACACCCGAGCCGGCTGTTCCGCACGTGACGTCCCCACGGCCCAGGGGTATCCCCGTAAGGATCAAAGTGCAACGCGGGCGGACGAAGCTCCGGGTGCCTTTGCGGCCGCATGGTGAATCCAGGCAACGATGCAGCTTAACGACATCTCGAATGAAATTTCGCCAAATTCGGCTGCTTACTCACCAATTCCTGATCCTGACGCCACGTGTCCGGGCTCGTTGAGACCCGGCTGGCGCGCACCGCGCTGCGGGAGTGTGTTCCGCGTCTTCAGGAGCAAAACGAGGCTGTAGCTCAGGGGCAGAGCGCCCGGTTCGCCGGGAGGTCAAGGGTTCGATTCTCTTTAGCTTCTCCAAAACGGCTAGCTCAGTGGATAGAGCACAAGATTAGGGATCTTGCTGTCGTGGGTTCGACTCCCATGCCAAATCGCCTTTCAGCGATCTCCATCTGGGAAGCCGGTCGTTGCTTCGGCCCATGTTTCGCTTCGAGGCTTCGGCCAAGAAGGGGAGCGGAAGGCAAACGTCGATGCGCTCCGCGCACTCGCGGATACCGCCTCGCGGCAGAGCCGGAGCCGTTCGTTGGAGCCTCGCTCGTCCTTTGGGACCGGCGGGATCAGGCGGGCGGCGCAGGGCCGAGCGGCGGGGCTCAAGCGGGGGCCCGCGTTGTCGTCGTGGGGTGACGGCCGGCGACCTGCCGGCCGCTCGATAAAGTTACGAACGAAATGAACGGGACGATCACGTTTTTTTATATCTGAATTGCACCGGCCCTCGATCGTGAGCCGATACCTCTGGAGTTTCCCATGTCTCGCTTGAGCTTTTGGACCACGGCAGTCGTGAAGGACGACGAGCGCGCATTTCTACGGCGCGATGGCCGCTTCGTGCGGCTGCTCGAGCCCGGCCGGTTCGCGGACTTCGATCCGTTTGGTCAGCTATCCGTCGAGATCGTGAAAGTTCTCCGCGCCGAGATCGCGCCCGAGAAGGCGCTGCTACTCGCCAAGACGGAGCCGGACGTGGCGAGCGAAAACTTCGCGATTGTCAAGCCCGGCCCGACCGAGGTCGCCATCGTGTCCATGGACGGCGAGCCGAGGCATCTGGTGCTGCCGAACACGACACGCGCCTTCTGGAAGACGCTGACCGCGATCGATGTCGAAGTCATCGATACGGCGGAAACGTTGCGCGTTGCCAAGCGCCACCTCGACAAGCTCGACGCCTCGCGCGCGGGCGGCGCCATCGTGACAACGGTTGTCGAGGCGAACGAGGCGGGACTTCTCTATGTCGACGGCGTTTTGACGGAACAGTTGAAGCCGGGCCGTCACGCGTTCTGGTCGGTCGGCCGCACCGTGCGCATCGTGAAGGCGGATCTGCGTCCGCAGGCGCTTGAGGTAACGGCGCAGGAAATCCTGACCAAGGATCGCGTTGGCATCCGCGTGACGCTGACGGCCTTCGCGCGCATCGTCGATCTGGAGAAGTCGGCGGCTGCGTCAGGGGACGTCAACGCGACACTGTACCGGTACATCCAGTTTGCCATCCGCGAAGCGGTGGCCGCACGCACGCTCGATGAAATCCTGGCCGCGCGCGACACGATCGACCGCGAGGTGCGGGCGTACGTGACGGAGCGTGCGGCGATGCTCGGCGCGGAGGTCGGTGAGATCGGCGTCAAGGACGTCATCCTGCCGGGTGATGTGCGCGAGCTTCTGAACAAGGTCGTCGAAGCCGAGCGGGTTGCCAAGGCGAACATCATCCGTCGCCAGGAAGAGACGGCCGCCACGCGCTCGCTGCTCAACACCTCCAAACTGATGGAGAACAACCCGCTCCTGATGCGCTTGAAGGAGCTTGAGGCGCTTGAGAAGCTGGTCGAGAAGGTCGGCCGCATCGACTTGCACACCGGTGCTGGAGTCGGGGGCTTCGATGCCCTGCTGACCAATCTCTACAAGCTCGGCGCCGAGAAGGCACCGGACTGAGCCTGAACGTATAAGGCCCGCAACGTGAGTTGCGGGCCTTCGCTTGCGTGCACACATCGGGAGCCGCGCGTGTCTTCACGCATTCGATGCGCGATCATCGTCATAGCGCTTGCAGCGGTCGCAGTTTTCGCGGCGCCCCACGTCTATCCGCGTTTCGAGCTTGCGCCGCTTCTGTATCCGGTCGTCGGTGTCGACGTCTCGAACCATCAGGGCGAGATCGATTGGAACGCCCTGGCATCGAGCGGCGTCGCCTTCGCGTACATCAAGGCGACGGAAGGCGGAACGTTCAAGGACAAGAGCTTTGCGCGCAACTGGCGGGAAGCCGAGCGCGTAGGCGTGAAGCGCGGTGCCTATCACTTCTTCACGCTCTGCAAAAGCGCGATCGAGCAGGCGCAGAACTTCATCGAGACGGTGCCCAAGGAACCGCACGCGCTGCCGCCCGTTGTCGACGCCGAGCACATGGGCCCCTGTACCGCGACGCTCACCCCCAGCGACCACGTCGCGATGCTCGGGCAGTTCCTCGACACCGTCGAGAAGCACTACGGGCGCCGTCCCATCGTCTACACGACCTGGGAGTTCGACGGGGCCATGCTGGACAACGCCCTGCCCCGCGAACGCTTCTGGGCGCGGAGTCTCGTCGTTCCGCCGCCGTTCCGCCGCGACCAGTGGCTGATCTGGCAGTATCACAATCGTGGCCGCCGTCCCGGTGTGAAAGGCGACCTGGATCTCAACGTCTTCTGCGGAAGCCTGGACGAATTCGAGCGCTTCGCCGCCGGCATCACGTCTCCGGAAACCATCCCGTAATCCCGTTTGTCGGTAACCATTGAAATATCGCTAACCTGACGCGATATCACGGTCCCACGCTAGGTCTCGCGCCCCGGAGGAAAAACACCATGCACGTTACGATCGACGACGCTCAGAAAATCGTTGCCGCAGCCGTCAAGGAAGCGCAGCAGACAAAGACTCAAATGTGCATCGCCGTAGTCGACAGCGGCGCAGACTTGAAGGCGTTTTTCCGCATGGACGGCGCCTGGGTGGGCTCCATCGACATCGCCATCAAGAAGGCCAAGACGGCCGTCTTCTTCGGCATGCCGACGGGCGCCATCGGCAAGCTCTCACAGCCCGGCGGCCCGCTGTTCGGCATCGAGCATTCGAATGACGGCCTGATCACCTTCCCGGGCGGTCTCCCCATCGTTGACAATGAGGGCGTTCTGGTCGGTGCCATCGGCGTGTCTGGCAGCTCGGTCGAGAACGACCATCAGGTGGCGGCAGCCGGCGTGAAGGTCGTCGGCGTCTCCGATCTGCCGGAGCATCCCTGGCGCACGTAAGCGATCACGAGTTTGCTGCGATCGGCCCCTCTCGCTTCACGGCGGGAGGGGTTCTTTGTTTGTGGTGCAGGTGATATCGAGCCCCTGTGCCTCCGCCAGGATGTCGGCTAGAGGCACGAGGCCATGGCACGGCAACGCGCCGGTCCGTGTCTCCAACCCTGAAGCCAGCCGCTTCGCCAAAGCAACTGAGACGAGCGCCGGAACATAAGGCCCGTGTCCGCTCCGCGCTGCGAGTATCCAGGTCATGGACTTCGGTTTGCCGTCGCGTCCGAGTCCGCGTAGCGCAACCGTCATGCCGCCCCGATCGCTACCCAGCCGATGAAGGCTGCGCTTCACCGCAAGCAAACGCGGTGCAAGCGATGCGAGGCTCGACACCAGGCCCGCTCGCACCAGCCAGGATGCGGCCCAGAGTCCGAGATGAAACGCGGAGACTTCCAGCCCGGCCTGGAACCGGACCGTCTGGATACCGGCAACATGCGCTGGCAGGAGGTCGAGATCTGGCACATCCACATAGCCGAGCCAGCGCCGCCCCGCCGCGCCGAATGAACCCCGGCGCAATCCTTGCCAGCCGTACACGGTTCGCCAGGTTCCGTTGCTCAGCATGCGCATCGGCTGGCCGACGCCGCCGAGCACGGAAGCAACCGTTGCGACGCCAGGGTCGAACGAGTTGCCCGGCGAAATGGCGATGTCGATCTCACGCAACCCCGCGAACGCGTCGCGGTAGTGGGTGACCACGGCCGAGGAGAGTCCAGGCACCGAGCTCGCGCCGCTGACGACCAGCACGCCAGCGTCGCGTGCCGCTGCGTCCAGCGTCTTGATACCGGCCACGAACGCGCGCGCATCCGCAAGATCTACGTAGTGACAGCCTGCGCCAATCGCGGATCGCGCCAGCGTGTAGTCTCCGCTTTGAAACGGGCCGGACGCATTGATCACGAGGTTCGCGCCGGTCGCCGCAATCTCGGTCGCCGTCACGGACGATGCGTCGAGAGCCACTGAGGAAGTGGGCCGCCCCGTGGCTCGCGTCAGCGCTTTGGCTTGCGCGTCCAGCGCTGCGCGAGTTCGCCCGGCCAACGTGAGATCGAACAGGTCGCTACGCAACAGCAGCTCGGCGATCTTGGCGCCAAACGCCCCCGTGCTGCCGACGATCAAGACCCGAAAGCGATCTCCCCGCGTGATACTCAGGCCCCGCCTCCCTCTATTAACCCGGCCGTAACCCTAAACGCACATTTGCACCAATCCTTCAAATGCAATGCGCCCGCGCAAGAAATGGGCGCGCAATGCTCTGCGTTTGGGCAAGCCGCGCTTCCAGGAAAATCGAACGACCCACAAGTGTCTGTCCCGACGGCATCCGTCGCTCAGGTCTCACGATCTGTCCCGAACTGGGACGCAGCTTCTGCCTGATTTGTGAGCATTTGTTCTAGGAATTCAATGAGTTCCGACGGTTAGAGGCATCCGCTGCGAAAGACGCCGTTAAGCCCTGCCGTCGATGATGAGGCAACAACGATCGAATGGGCTCGGCAAATGAACAGGCGGACTTCCAGCAAACGCAATGGACCAGTAGGCAGGCGTCCGCTGCGTGCCGCCTTGCGCGTGCTCCGGGGAGACGTCGCGACCAGGCACGGCGCGGACGCCGCCGCCCAGATTTCGGAGCTGGAAGGCGCACTTCAGGTCGCGCGCACAGCGGTCGAAGCGGCCCGCACCGCCAATGCGCGCCTGCGCGAGGCAATCGACATTCTTCCCCAGGGCATCGTCTTTCTGGATTCCGAGGGCAGGTACGTCCTTTGGAACGAGCAATACGCTCAGATCTACCATCGCTCCGCTGATCTCTTCAAAGTTGGCGCCCGCCTCGCGGATACCCTTCGCGAGGGTGTTATGCGCGGCGACTATCCGGCCGCCGTTGGGCGCGAGGAGGAGTGGATCGCGGAACGCCTTGAGAAGCTCAAAACGCCGAGTGAGCGCCATGAGCAGTGGCTCGCCGACGGCCGCTGCATCCTGATTGACGAGCGTCACACGAGCGAGGGCGGCGTGATCGGCTTGCGCGTCGACATCACGCAATTGAAGGAACGTGAAGCCTCCTTCCGGATGCTGTTCGAAGCCAATCCCGTTCCAATGTATGTCGTCGCACAGACAGGAAAAACGATCCTGTCGGCGAATGCGGCCGCAAGAAATCACTACGGATATCCCGGCACTGAAATGATCGGACGGCCGGTCGATTGCCTACACCTTGGTCCTGAACACGGCAGCCTTGAGGATCTCTATAGCCCCGCGCCCGGCATCCTGGCCGATCATGTCTGGACCCACTTGAAGCGGGACGGCTCGCAGATCGAGGTGGCGCTCTATTCGCAAGCCATCGAGCACGAGCGCACGTCCGCTGTGCTGGTGGCGGCCGTTGACATCACCGAGCGCCGCCGCGCGGAAGCTCAGGTCGCCTATCTGGCGCACCATGACCCCCTGACAGGACTTGCGAACCGCACGCGTCATTTGGAGCACGCCGACGAGATGCTGCGGTCCGTCGCGGAGAACGGCGGCATTGGCGCCTCGCTCTGCATCGGCATCGACAACTTCAAGTCCGTCAACGAGACGATGGGACCCGCCGCAGGCGATCAACTGCTGCAGGCCGCCTCCCGGCGGATTGCAAAAACGCTGCGGCAGGGCTCGTCCGCGGCGCGCCTGGGCGGCGACGAGTTCGGCATCATCATGCCCGACGTCGCCGATCCGGAAGAAGTGAGCGCCGTCGCCAAGCGGCTGATTGATGTCATCAGCTCCCCGTTCCGAATTCAGGGCCAGCGGGTGAGCATCGGCGCCAGCATCGGCATTGCTGTGGCTCCGAACGACGGCCACGAGGCCGGCAAGCTATTGAAGAACGCAAACCTCGCCCTGTCGCAGGTCAAGCTGCGCGGCAAAGGGGCGTTCCGCTACTTCGAACCCGAGATGAACGCGCGAGCGCAAGAGCGGCACCGTCTCGAACGCGATCTGAGGGCGGCCTTAGAGAACAATGCGCTTCAGGTCCACTATCAGCCGCTGGTCTGTCTTTCGACTGGACGGATTGTGGCCGCCGAGGCCCTCGTGCGCTGGGAGCACGAAGAGCGCGGCTATGTCTCGCCGGCGGAATTCATTCCCATAGCTGAGGAGGCGGGCCTGATCGGCGCGTTGGGCCAGTTTGTGCTCCGGCGCGCCTGCCACCACGCGACGGCTTGGCCCGAAACGATGCGCGTGGCGGTCAACCTCTCACCGATCCAATTTCGGTGCAGCAACGTCCGCGATATGGTCCAAGACGTTCTGTCGGCCACTGGTCTCAACCCCGATCGGTTGGAGTTGGAGATCACGGAGTCGCTCTTTCTCGATCGCTCGAACCTCGTCCTCGATACGCTCGCGGAGCTCCGCAAGCTCGGGACCCGCATTGCCATGGATGACTTCGGCACCGGCTATTCGTCGCTCGGTTACCTCTGCAGCTTCCCGTTCGACAAGATCAAGATCGATAGCTCGTTTGTTCATGGGATTTCGACCAACGTCGAGCAACAGGCCGTCGTTCGTGCCATCGTTGGACTTGGCCAGACGCTCGGCAAAACCATTACGGCGGAAGGCATCGAGACCGATGCAGAGCTGGCGTGCCTGCGTGGCATCGGCTGTGATCAAGGGCAGGGCTTCCTGTTCAGCAAAGCGCGTCCTCAGGATGCCTTGCTGCCCTTCATAACCAAGCGCAAACCGAAGCGCGTCGCCTGACGAGCGCGCTGAGGAATCAATGCGCGTCCTTGCTAGGCGTCGTGCCGCTCGCGGCGGCCGGCTCCTTGTGGTTGCCATGAGCGATGCGGTCGGAAAGCGCAAGCAACACGCTCGAAACGACGAACACCACGTGCACGACGACCAGCCAGAAGATCTCGCGGTCATTGACGTTCTGGATCGACATGAACTGCTTCAAGAGCTGAATGGCCGAAATCGCGACGATCGACGAGAGCAGCTTCAGCTTGAGTCCGGAGAAGTCGATCGTGCCCATCCACTCCGGCCAGTCTCGGTGCCCCGTGTGATCGATCTTGGAGACGAAGTTCTCGTAGCCCGAGAAGATGACGATGATCAGCAGCGATCCGGTCAGCGTGAGGTCCACGAGCGCCAGAACGCCGAGGATCACTTCGGTTTCCGTCGAGGTGAAGGCATGCGCTGCGATGTGGAACAGCTCGCCTGCGAACTTGATGAGCAGCACGACCAGAGAGACTGCGAGGCCGAGGTAGAACGGCGCCAGGATCCAACGGCTGGCAAACACGATAGCTTCGAAAGCGTTTTCGACTTTCTCGATAAACGAATCCCACATGCTGGTGCCCTCATGCGCTTGGCTCTTCGAAGGGCTGTATGGCACGCGGGTCAGACGTCCAGCAAGCGGGTGGATCAGCGCTGGCTAACGGCTTGGCTGGAGGGGGCACCTGCGGCTGGCGCCGCCAAGTTTTGATCTTTGCGCTCGGCCGTAACGACGACTGGAGCCGGGCATCCCGTGCGGATGGCGCCGAGCATCATGTCCTCGCGCGACTTCCCGCGGCGGGGCTTGCCCGTCTCCTCGGTGTGCTTGCTCGATTTCGGGGGCGCATCCTGGACGCGATAGGTGCCCTCGCAGACGCTGACGCGCGGCGGGCGCCGTGTGCGCTCGAACGAATCCGATCCTGCTTTCAGAGAGGCCCAGAACCCATGCCACGGGCTCGACGCCCTGGCTGCGAGCGCTGCGTCTGTCATGCGGAAGGGAAACACGTGGACGGGAATGTGCCGCTGCCCGTCGCGGATTGCGGCCTTGGCGAGCCCGTAGATCTCGCCAATCACGGGATTGGTCATGGCGAAGCAGCCGACCGACGAGCATCCGCCGTGCATCAGAATGTACGAGCCGTCGCGATTGTGGGCGCGGTCGAACGCATTCGGAAAGCCAAGGTTGATCGCGCGCTGCCAGCGGCCGAGATGGCGAATCTGCCGGTTGGTGATCGTGTAGAACCCTTCGGGCGTCTGCTTGTCGCCTTCCTTGAGCTTCGGTCCCACCGTCCCGGACCAGTGACAGATGGGATACGTCGCGAAGAGAACGTACTGCTCGCCCCTCTCGATCCAAATCTCGAGCTCGCTCGTCTCCTTGAAGATGCGCATCAGCATCGGCGAGCCGGACTTGACGCCTGCCTCCGCGAGGCGCTGATCGAACTTGCTGATGTCCGGCGTTTTGGCCAGAGGCAGCCGGCCATCAGCTGCGGCCCGCTGGCGTTCGATCCGGTCGGACGCCACATCCTTGAGCTCGATGGTGAGCGCCGAAGCGCCATGGGTGGCGACCGTGAGCCCGGCAAGCATCGCGAGCCCGGCTGCTACCGCCGGTCGCCCCGCAACGCGCCATTTCGGCATTGGGCCAGCCATCTCGTCACTCGAGGAAAAGGGTACACTACGCAATTCAAAGCACGGCTGACTGGAGGACGAAACCTTGGCTTCGCTTTATCGGTAATTCGACCATTCCAGCGCTGCCGCGCCGCAACAGCAGCTGTGGAAAATGGTGAAAAACTCGGGACTTGCCAGAAATTAGGGAGTGGCCGGACAGCTGGCCTCGACCGGGGTGCTGCCATCCGATCCTTCGGCACCTGGAGCAAAGGCATACTTCGTCCCGCACGCGCTGACCTTGGGAGGCACGTGGCGCGCTTCAAAGAGATCGTATCCGGGCTTTAGCCCGGACCAGAATGCGGCCTGAGGCGAATTCGCGTGGCGGCTCAGGTTGTGCTCCGTCAGACGGAATGGAAACACTTGCACTTGGAAGCGCTGCTGCCCGCCGCGCAGTGCGGCTGTCACCAGGCTCCACATCTCGTCGATGACCGGGTTCGTCATCGCGTAGCAGCCGATCGAGCCGCAGCCGCCGTGCACCATCAGGAATGAGCCGGTGCGCTTGTGGGCCTGGTCGAATGCGTTGGGGAAGCCGAGATTGAAGGAGCGATGCCAGGAGCTGTTCGGATTGAGCGCCTTCGAGTCGACCGTATAGAAGCCCTCGGGCGCCTGCCGGTCGCCCGTCTTGATCTTGGGACCGAGCTCTCCTGACCACTTGCAGATCGGGTAGGTCGCGAAGCGGTGAAAACGGCCGTCGCGCATCATCCAGAGCTCGAGTTCGAACTCGCGCTTGAAGATGCGCATGAAGATCGGATTGCCGACGGCGAGCCCGTGCGAGGCAAGGCGTCCGTTGAGATCGGAAAGGTCCGGCGTTCCCGGCAGCGCGATATTGAAGTCGGCCAGCGTATGCCGCCAGAACCGCTGCGCACGGATCCACTCGCGTTCCGCTTCGAGCGGCCACGCGAACGCGAACAGCCCGATGGTCACGGGCACGGCAATCAGGACGAGGACGAGGAGTCGGAAAATGGTCGCGATGACGCTTCTGCCCGAAGCGCGTCGGCGTTCCGGTTTCGGCTCAGTCACGCGTGAAGCTCCCGAGGACGAAGGTGCGAGGCTCTAGGGATTGAAGCCGAGCGCCGAGGCGCCGGGCGGCATACCGGAGGTTCGCGAGATCGAGCCCGTTGCCGCGAAGTACTCCTGCGACTCCCGCGTCGAAGCCGCGACGTCCGCCGCGCTGCGCGTCTTCGGACCGACGACCGTTACGCGCTCGGTCGCGAGCTGCCATTCGGCGGGGCGCGGTGAAAACGGCTGCAAAGCGGGCCTTTGAAAGCGCGGGCAGCGACCGCTGGGGTCGAGCTTCTGCGGAGAGGCAAGCGTAGCGTTGACCACGTAACGCTTCTCGCACACGGCGATCGCCGGCGGAATGCGGTTGACCTCGAAGAAGTCGTAGCCTTCCTTCAGCGTTTTCCAGAAAGCGTACCACTTATGCTGCTTGAAACGATCCAGCTTCTCCTGCGTCATGCGGAAGGGGAAGGCATGGACCTCGAAGCCGGTCTGACCGCTGCGGAAAGCATCGCGCGCCAGCGCATAGATTTCTTCCGCAAGCGCATCCGTCATGGCGTAGCAGCCGGCTGACTTGCACTTGCCATGCACCATCAACGCCTCGCCCGTACGGCCGAGCGAGCGATCGTAGGCGTTGGGATATCCGAGATTGAAAGCCAGATAAAACTTGGAGTTCGGGTTCATCTGGCTTTGCGAGATCGTGTAGAAGCCCTCCGGCGCCTGCTTGTCGCCTTGGAACTGCTTCGGACCCAGTTCGCCGGACCAGTTGCAGATCGGGTAGGTCTTGAAATGATAGAAGCGCCCGTCGTCGCGCATCTTCCACACTTCGAGCTCGGACTCTTCCTTGAAGATGCGCACGAAAATTGGCGCAGCCGAGTTCATGCCCTTCTTTCCGAGGAGCGAGACCGTCTCTGCTGTGAGTGGTTGTTCGGCGGGCGGGATAAGCCCTGTGGCGGTGCTGCAGGCCGAAACCAAAAGCGCAACGAGCCCGGCGGCGACCGCGAGCTTGAGGCGAGAGACGATCCTGTCACCGAGGATGTTTAGACGCACACGCATTCCCCCTGGCGCATACGAACGACCATCCGACCGAAACCGTAAAGATTCCATTAACGTTACGGATTCCCCAAAGTTTTCAGCGCGTGAACGCAATTGTCAAGTGTTGCCCGGGAATGCGGCACCGGTGGGGCGCTGCCGCTGTGCGCCCTACAACTGGCGCCCGATGCCGAGGAAGCGATCATGGCGCATACGCCTGATCTCAGAGGGAGATTTGCCATCGAACTCTGCCAGGGCCTTGGCGATTGCATCCCCAGCCGTCTGGATGGCGAGGGCGCGGTCGCGATGCGCTCCACCCACAGGTTCGCGGATAATGACGTCGATCACGCCTAGGGTATCCAGGTCCTGGGCCGTGATTTTCATGTTCGTCGCGGCGTCGATGGCTTTGGCTGAGTCGCGCCAGAGGATTGAGGCCGCGGCCTCCGGCGAGGCAACCGTATAGATCGAATGCTCGAGCATCAGGATCCGGTTGGCGGTCGCAATGGCAACCGCGCCGCCCGATCCGCCCTCGCCGATGACGACAGCGATGATTGGCACGCCGACTTCGAGGCACTTGTCGGTCGAGCGGGCGATGGCTTCGGCCTGCCCGCGCTCTTCGGCGCCGATTCCGGGATAGGCGCCCGCGGTATCGACCAGCGTGAGGACGGGAAGATTGAAGCGATCGGCCATGTCCATGAGGCGGACTGCCTTGCGGTAGCCCTCAGGGCGCGCCATGCCGAAGTTGTGCCGGATGCGGCCTTCCGTATCGGAGCCCTTCTCGTGACCGATGACGACCACCGGCCTGCCCCGGAAGCGACCGAGGCCACCCATGACAGCTTCATCTTCGGAAAAGTAGCGGTCGCCTGCCAGCGGCGTGAAGTCCTCGATCAAGGTTGCCACGTAGTCGAGGCAGTGCGGGCGGTCGGGGTGCCGGGCCACCTGGGTCTTCTGCCAGGGGCTCAGCTTTCCGTAGGTGTCGACAAGCGCCGCTTTGGCCTTCTGCTCGAGCTTCTTGATCTCGTCCGAGATCTGGACGCCCTCGCCGTTTTCGAGAGCCTTCAGCTCCGAGACTTTGCTTTCAAGCTCGGCGATCGGCTTTTCGAAATCGAGATACGTGCGAACGGCAATGGGGCGGTCGGACTTTGTGGGTTCCAAGGAGAGGCCTCATCCTGCCGCGGCTCAGCACGGCGTTCTTCGGGATTGCATGAATTTGGGGGCACGTTGACCTTCCCGCTTCTCGCATGTCAAGGCCCGCGCGGATCGTCGTAAATGCCGCGCAAGCCCTACCCGATCGGCCTCTGAGCCGTGGGATGGGCGAAAAAGTCGGCAGTTTCAATTTGCAAAACTGCCGTTTTGCGCCGGTCTCGGACGCCGAGCGGGCAACCTGGCCCATTTAAGGCTCTTTTTTGGCCAGGGGATGATGCTCCGTGACCAGCCGTTTGAGCCGTTCTTCGAGAACGTGCGTGTAGATCTCAGTGGTCGAGATATCGGCATGGCCGAGAAGGCTCTGGACGCTGCGAAGGTCTGCACCCCGATCCAGAAGATGGCTCGCGAACGCGTGCCGGAGCACGTGCGGCGAGACGCGTTCGGGATCTATCCCCGCCTGGATCGCCGTTTCCTTGAGGTCCTGAGCGAAACGCTGGCGGGTGAGATGCCCTTCCTGGCCACGCGATGGAAAAAGGTACCGCGTCGTGACCATCGGGGCGACGCCGTCCTCGGGAGACAGACCGAGCGAGAGGTAGCGAACAAGCGCCGTCCGTGCGCCTGTGTTGAGCGGCACCAGCCGCTCGCGCCCGCCCTTACCGCGGATGGCCAGGAGACGCGGATCGCCCTTGAGCACACTGCGCGGCAGCGAAACCAGCTCCGAGACGCGCATGCCGGTCGCGTAAAGCATCTCGAGGAGGCAATGGTGGCGTACGGCGCGAACGAGCTCGCGGCCTTTGAGGCCTTCCACGGCGCGCGCCGCTGTTTCGATCAGACGATCAACCTCGTCGACGGAGAGAGTCTTCGGAAGAGCGCGCTCTTTCGTGGGGGCGGCGAGCCCTTCGACCGGGCTCTCGCGAACCGCGCCTTCGGCTTCGAGGAATTTGTACAGCTGACGGACCGCCGAGAGTCGGCGGGCGCGGGAGGCCGGCTTGAGACCGGCAACCGAAAGCCCTTGCATGTAGCGCGACACGTCCGGCTTCGTTGCTTCTGCCAGGGAAACGCCGGCTCGGTCCAAATATCCGGTGTAGTCCTCAAGATCGCGGCGGTAAGCGTCGAGCGTATTGGCTGCCGCGCCCTTCTCCGCCACCATCATTTCGAGGAACGCCGCGATATGGCGGCGATCCTTGCTCCCAGTCGTGTCGCCATGCATGTCGCGTCGCCTCACGAGTGTCCCGATTCCGAAGTTCGCTCAAGTTTGCGGCTAGGCTCGGGAGCGAACTTCGGAATCATTGGGGACACTAGAATCATAGACTTGCTAGTGTGATTCAGATCGAGAAATTCGCTCGGCACCTTGCCGCCAATAATGGCGAATTTCTCGATCATCACACTAGCTGACGGAGCGCGGCCAGGCGCCAAGCAGTCCCTCGAGCGCAAGCTGCCTCGCTTCAGCGTCGAGGCCTGCCCGCTTGAGGGCCCGAAGCGCATCGCCAAGCGCAATCATATGCGCGCTTTCCGCTCCATGCGGCCCAATTGTGCGCATGACAAGCAGCACCGTGCGGCCGAACTGCTTTTTCTGGGATGCGTCTGCAAGCTCCGAGAGCACGCCGGTGTCGGGCAGATGCCCGCTGTTCGGTTGCGGCGAACGGCTTGCGATCTCCCATAGCGGTACGGGTACGTTCATATCCAGCGCATCGAGCACGGTGGCTAGGCGATGCAGCAGGGCCGGATCGAATCGGCCGCTGCGCGCCATGGTCTCGAGCGCGCCGAAGCTTTGCCCACGATCCGAGGTCGGCGTGGGATCGGCGATGTCGGCCAACGCAATCCAGTGCGCAAGCGGCTGTCCTCCGGCGCCGATTTGATCCCCGAGGCGCGCCCAGCGGCGCACGCCCTCGAAATTGCCGCTCGCCAGGTTCACCTCGATAGCAGTTTCCGCGAACCATCCGATCTCGGGCACCGGTTCGAGATCCCGCACAGCCGGAGCCATGAGCTGCAGGGAAGGCCAGTAGAGATTGGCGCGCCGTGCATCGTCGAGGAACGCGCGGATGAGACGCGCTTTCTGCATCGGGGTTTGCTGGCTTTGCGCGGATCGAAAGAGACCGGCTCGCTCAATACTGCCCGCGTCGTTCCCGGCTCCTTCAAGGAGATACAGCGGAGCGAGATCACGCGTCGAAAGCGCGTTGAGTTGAGCAGCCGCTTCCCCTGCCGCGAGCCGCACGTCCGGCGCACCGCGCGGATCCTGTGCAAGCCCGGCGAGCAACGCAGGGGTCGCCGCCCTGATGAGCTTGGCGCGGTCGAGCCCGCCCTTGAGCGCGGCGATCCGATAGTCGAGCAAGGACAGCTTCGCATCGGACGGGATTTGGGGCGTAAGGCCATTGGCGACAGCATCGAGAAAGTCAGCGCCAGCGAGGCCGAGATCCAGCTCCTTCAGGAGGCTAGCCTGCAGGGCCGCGCCGGCCGTGTCTCCGCGCGCGGCCGCGCAATAGCCGTTGATCAGGATTGCATCGGCCTGGATCGGCTTCGGAAGCTGCGATTGGACCTGCAGCAGGCCTTTGCCGATCTCGCAGCCGCGCTCGGTATTGCCGAGCCCGATCTCGCTGCGGGCCGTCAAGGCTTGGAGAAGCGGATCGCGCTCGGCATTCGGATCCTTGGCCAGCACCGCGGCGACTTCATCGACGAGGCCGGACTGATCGAGCGCCTCCACGCGAAGAGCCGTGAATCGGGCATTGCCGACTCCGTCGGCGGGTGTCGAATCCGACCCGACCAGCCGGCGCCAGAGGGCGTGCAGGGCTGGAGATCGGGGGGGAAGCTGAAGCGCTGCGATACTCTTTGCGAACTGCTCGGCGGACAGCCCGCTCCAGAGCTCGTAGGGCAGCCCGGAGCCGTCGTTCGACATCACGGGATCGAGCTCTTCCTTGACCACGCCGCGCTCGCCCTCTTGTGTCGCGGCCGACGGCGGAAGGTCTTCCCGCGTGACGCCGCTGTCCGATCGCGCGGGTTCGCTCGTGCCAAAGGGATCGAAATTCTGCGCCGCCGCGCCTGATGCCATGAGCAGCACCAACGAAGCGGCGGACGCCGGAAAGAGGACGCTTCGCCGGAAACGAGTGAAAGCGGAATGGCTCAGCGCGCTCATCGCCCTGCCGGTCATTGCTTGGGTTCGGGGGGCTTTCGGATTTTGACGCCGGGCACCACCTTCACGACCTCGTGCTGGGGTGGCTCGAATTGATGGGAAAGAATGTACAACCCCGCCAAGATCAGCGCCACCAGCGACCCGACCGTGACGAGGAATCGAAAGAGGCTTGGCATTGATGGAAGCAGCTCGAATAAAGGCGCACTACTTGATTGCGGGTGCGATGGTTGTGGTATGTCGAGACGCAACGTGGCGCGATTATGACTGAAATTTCCCTAACCATGGGAAAGAATATACCGTAAGCACGCCAATCGGCTCGCTTGGGCGAGGCAACTTGCAGTATGGGTTCCTCAGCCTCGAGTTCGATACGAAATGTGCCTACGGGATACTGCGTAGACAAGGGCGTATGGATCAGGAAAAGGACATTGTCGACAAGGTTCGTCGCGCTCTGGGGTCGCGCTCGTTGGTGCTTGTCGGTCTGATGGGGTGCGGCAAGTCGTCGATCGGCAAACGCCTCGCCACGCGCCTAGGCCTGCCCTTCATCGATGCCGACGAGGAAATCGAGCGGGTGGCTCAAAAGTCGATCAGCGAAATCTTCGCCGATCATGGTGAGGGCTTTTTTCGCGACCGCGAAGGCAAAGTGATCGCGCGCCTCCTCGCATCCGGCCCGCAGGTCGTGGCGACGGGTGGCGGGGCCTTCATCTCGCCGGGCACGCGCGAGCAAATCCGCGAAACGGGTTTTTCGATCTGGCTGAGGGCGGAGTTGCCGGTCTTGATGCGGCGCGTTGCCAAGCGCGACACGCGGCCCCTTCTCAAGACCGCAGATCCGGAGGGCGTCATGCGCGAACTCATGGAAAAACGTTACCCGATCTATGCGGAGGCCGATCTGACGATCGAGAGCCGCGATGTACCCCATGACGCGATCGTGAATGAGATCCTGGAAGCCCTCGCAAAGCACCCCGCGTTGGCGCTTACGACCTCCATCTGATACCTCTACATCTCGAAGACCCGGACACGAGAAGAAGAACGCCCCAATGCCGACCTTAGCCCACTCTCTCGCTGCGACGACCCGCGCGGCGCGCACGGTCACCGTCCCGCTCGGAGGGCGCACGTATGACGTGCTGATCGGCCCCGATCTCCTCGCAGAGGCTGGCCGTCTCATCGCCGGGCGCTTGGGGAAGGCCCGCTGCGGCATCGTCACGGACGAGAACGTCGCCCGGCATCATCTGGCCGCGCTTGAAGCGAGCCTCAAGGCCGAGGGGCGCCACAAGGGATCGATCATTCTGAAGCCCGGCGAGCCAACCAAGAGCTTTCGTGAGCTCGGTCCGTTGTGCGAGCGTCTGCTTGAGCTTGGGCTCGAGCGCGGCGATCTGGTTGTCGCCTTCGGCGGGGGCGTGATCGGCGATCTCGCGGGGTTCGCGGCCGGCATTCTCCGCCGTGGCATTCGCTTCGTTCAGATCCCGACCACGCTTTTGGCTCAGGTCGACAGCTCTGTGGGCGGCAAGACAGGAATCAACACGCCGCAAGGCAAGAACCTGATCGGCGTCTTCCATCAACCCTCGCTCGTGATCGCCGATACGGATGTGCTGAAGACACTTCCGCCGCGAGAGATGCGTGCTGGCTATGCAGAGGTCGCGAAGTACGGGTTGCTTGGCGACGCAGGTTTCTTCGGCTGGCTGGAGAAGGCCTATGAAGGCGTGTTTTCTTATGACCAGGAAACGCTTATTACGACCATCGAAACGAGTGTGAAGGCTAAGGCGGATATCGTCGCTCGTGACGAGCATGAGACAGGCGATCGCGCCCTTCTCAATCTCGGGCACACGTTCGGCCATGCGCTCGAGGCGTGGACCGGGTACTCGGATCGCTTGCTGCATGGAGAAGGCGTGGCCATTGGCATGTGTCTCGCCTTCCGGTTCTCGGAGAGCCTTGGCCTGTGCCCCGCCGGTTCCGCAGAGCGCGTGTCGCGTCACCTTGAGGCAGTTGGACTCCCGACGCGGATTTCTGACATTCCAGGTGGCAAGGCGGACGCGAACGAATTGGTGCGGCTCATGGGCCAAGACAAGAAGGTCCGCGACGGACGGCTGACGTTCATCCTCGTGCGCAACATTGGCGAAGCCTTCGTTTCGCGCGATATTGACGAGGCGACTGTTCGGCAATTCCTTGCCGGTGAAATCGACGCTGCCCGATGACTGGCCTTTACGCAGTCGGGGTTTTGCACTCGAACAGTGAGGGCGAGCAGCTATAAAGCTGTAGTCGCGCAGCCGCTTGGTATGTCCATGCCACTCGACATCGTACTGCTGATTTCGGCGATCATTCTGCTGATTGCCATGAGCGCCTTTTTCAATTTGAGCGAAACCGGCCTGACCGCCGCCTCGCGGGCGCGCATCCATGCGCTCGATCAGGACGGGAATACGAAAGCCAAACTCGTCAATCGCCTCCTCGCGTCTCCCGAGAAATTCATCGGCGCAGTGCTGATCGGCAATACGCTCGTTGACGTGCTGGCCGC
The DNA here is from genome assembly GCF_036262015.1 of Hyphomicrobium sp. GTDB lineage: Bacteria > Pseudomonadota > Alphaproteobacteria > Rhizobiales > Hyphomicrobiaceae > Hyphomicrobium_C. Next base: position 244,779 of record NZ_DATAJR010000006.1, read on the forward strand.
CGGCTTGGCGTCCACGCTTGCCATCCGTCTCGTGGGCGAGGTCGGAGTGATCTACGCCACAGGCATCGTGACGCTGCTGATCGTGATCTTTGCGGCCGTTCTGCCGAAAACCTATGCCCTGGCCTACTCGGAACGCGTTGCCCTCTTTGTTGCGCCGATCATGCGCGTGCTCATTGTGGTCCTCGGCCCTGCAACACGCGCGATTGAGCTGATCGTCCGTTGGATACTGGCCTTCACACCGTCGACCAAGGATGACGAGGCCAACATTCTTGCCGCTCACGAGGAAATCCGCGGTGCGATAGATCTGCAGACGAGGGGCGGCGCTGTAGCGCGCCACGACGCCCACATGCTGGGCGGCGTGCTGGATCTTGGCGACCTCCAGATCGCAGACATCATGATTCACCGCACCAAGATGGAGACCTTCGACGCCAGGGAAAGCCCCCAGGAGATCATCGACGAGGTGCTGCGCTCGCAATACACGCGCGTGCCGGTTTGGAAGGACGAGCCTGAGAATATCGTCGGTGTGCTCAATACCAAGGATCTTCTTGGCGCGCTCGCTCGCTCCAACTGGGACGTCTCCAAGCTCGACATCATGAGCATTGCGGCGGCCCCCTGGTTCGTTCCTGACACCACCACGCTCAAGGATCAGTTGCAGCAGTTTCTGAAGCGCAACGCTCAGATGGCTTTGGTCATCGACGAGTACGGCGAGGTCCAGGGGCTGATCACGCTCGAGGACATTCTCGAGGAGATCGTTGGCCAGATCGCCGACGAGCACGACACTGCGGAATTGCACATTCGCCCGCAAACGGACGGGACCGTCAACGTCGACGGTACCGTGCCGATCCGCGACCTCAATCGCCATATGGACTGGGATCTGCCGGACGATGAGGCGACGACCATCGCCGGTCTCGTCGTTCACGAAGCCCAGTTGATCCCGGAGCCGGGTCAGGTCTTTACGTTTCACGGCTACCGGATGGAGATCCTGCGCCGCAGCCGCAACAAGATCTCAGCCGTTCGCATCAAGCGGCTCGAAAATCCCGAGTCTGCCGCGGATCCCGCACGCGCGAAGCGCGCCCGTAGCAGTACAGACAATTGACCACCGGACTGGCGTGACCCCGCCACAATCGAACGCCACTCTTCCGGGACGTACAGCGATCGGAGAGTGGCATGACGGAGCCCGCGCGTCCCTATGATCTCGTCATTGTTGGCGCGTCGTTTGCGGGATTGGTAGCCGCCCGCACGGCCGCGATGCGCGGCTTGAAAGTTGCTGTTATCGAGGCAAAGCCGGAAGCGGGACACCGGGTCGCGACGACAGGCATCTTGGTCAAGGAAGCCGCCGAAGAGATCGACATCCCGTACACGCTGACCAAGCGTGTTCACGGTGTGCGGCTTTACGCGCCGAGCCACAAGCACATCGATCTGTTCGCGCCGGGTTATTTTTTCCTCACCACCGACACGGCGAACGTCCTGCGCTGGCTGGCCAACGAGGCGATGCGAGCCGGCGCTAAAATTCTATATCGCGCCCGCTTCGAAGGAGCCGACCGCGAAGGCGGCGTTTTCCGCTTTCACGGCATGAACATCGCAGCGCGTTTCATCCTGGGCGCCGACGGCGCAAGGTCCGCCGTCGCGCGCGCGTTTGGGCTCGGTGTAAACACGAAGTTTCTGACGGGGCTTGAAATCGAGTACGAGGGCCTCGCGAACGCTGACCCGCGCTTCCTGCACTGCTTCCTCGATTCGAAACTCGCCCCAGGCTATCTCGGATGGGTCGCGCCGGGCCCTTCTGTCACGCAGGTGGGGGTTGCAGTCGGACCGGGACGCCGTCCCAACCTCAAGGCGTTTCTCGCGGCCACTGATCCCATCTTCGGCTATTCCGGTGCAAGGGCGGTCGAACGGCGGTCTGGCCGCATTCCCGCAGGCGGCCTGGTCCACCCTTGGTCCACAGACGGCGTGATGCTGGTCGGCGATGCCGCCGGCCAAGTGTCGCCAGCAACGGGAGGCGGCATTAAGCTCGCGTTCGAATTGGGGCGCCGATCGGCACAAGTGATTGCCGATCACCTCATGGATCTTGGACCGCCGCCGGCTGTTGCGCTTGCTGCCGAGCTGCCGGGTTTCGCAACCAAGAAAGTAATGCGCGCGGCACTGGACCTTGCACTGCCGAACTGGACTTTCGATATAGCGCTTGGGCTTTCCCCGATGCGCCGGCTTGCGCAGCACATCTACTTCCACCGCCGCAACGCGGGCGGACTGAGCTTCGCGGAGTTCGAAGCGAAGCTGAGCCGCGAAACGGCACCGGGTCTCCCTTATCCCAAGGCTTCACCGGGCGCGTAGGTCGTAAGCGCGAGTGCGTGGATGCCGCCTTTGAGCTCTTCGGCAATGGCGTCATTCACCATGCGGTGACGTCCGACGCGCGATACTCCCTTGAACATGGGCGAGACGATGAGGATTCGAAAATGGCTTTCACCTGTATTGGGTGAGGAGCGGTGGCCGGCATGCAGCTCACTTTCGTTGACGATATCGAGCCGCGTTGGTTCGAGTGCGACCATGAGCTTTTCGCGCAGGCGCGCTTCAGCCGACATGTAGGTGTCCTCCGTGCAATGAGTGGGCCCGTGATATGGCCCTGCGGCAGTCCAGCCGAAGAGTTCGTCTTGTGTGGCCGCGGCCGTGAGATCATAATCTAACCTATGAAGCTCAACTCGAAATACTTCGATTCGATCCGGGTCGCTCCGAAGCGGCAGGCCGAAGGGGAAGCTGCGCAAAAGCATCCGCCCTGCCAGTGGAAGGGGTGCGGCCGTCCTGCGCCTCATCGCGCTCCGAAGGGCCGTGGTCGGGATGGAGAATATTTCGCGTTCTGCGTCGATCACGTGCGTGAGTACAACGCCGCCTACAACTATTTCGATGGCATGAGCGATGCCGAGGTCACGGACTTCCAGAAGGACGCGATGACCGGCCACCGCCCGACCTGGAAAGTCGGCGCCAACTCCTGGGCGCATGGGACCAGTGAGGGCATTTCGCCGGGCGGCCCAGGGGGCGCAGGCTTCAAGGCGCACGACCCCCATGGATTTTTTGCCGAACGAGCCCGTCAGGCCCGCGAGCAACCGGTCGAAAGCCGTCGGGTCCTGAAGCCGATCGAGAAAAAATCTCTCGAAAGCCTGCATTTGCCGGAATCCGCCTCGAAGGCGGAAATTAAGGCGCGCTTCAAAGAGTTGGTAAAGCGCCACCACCCGGATTCCAACGGCGGCGATACGCGCTCCGAGGACACGTTGCGCGAAATAATCCAAGCCTATAACTATCTGAAGAAGGCGGGTCTCGTCTGAGCCGCAGTCGCGGCCCGCTTTTCGGAGCGGGTCGCGCGCGGGCCGGGCGGCTCCGCGAGTATTTTGCAACATCGCCTCCAGGGAGGCGAAGCTCACGCGCTCGAGGTCAGTCCCTCGGACGCTCTTGCCCGAATAGGTTCCAATGCGCGCGCAATCCACGACTGGTACGGCCTCGGCAACGGGGCTTCCCGACATGAAGCTCTCGGTCCGTCAGGTGTTCGGGATCGACTCGGATCTCGAAGTGCCCGCTTACTCTCAAGCGGACGAGCACGTTCCGGATCTCGACCCGGACTACCTCTTCAATCGGGAAGTGACACTCGCGATCCTGGCAGGCTTCAAATACAACCGCCGCGTCATGGTGCAGGGCTATCACGGCACCGGAAAGTCGACGCACATCGAGCAGGTTGCTGCGCGCCTCAACTGGCCTTGCATTCGCGTGAACCTCGATAGCCACGTCTCGCGCATCGATCTCGTCGGCAAGGACGCGATCGTACTGAAGGACGGAAAGCAGATCACCGAGTTCCGCGAAGGCATTCTGCCGTACGCACTGCAGTCCAACACCGCACTCGTTTTCGACGAGTATGACGCTGGCCGCCCCGACGTCATGTTCGTCATCCAGCGCGTGCTCGAAGTCTCGGGCAAGCTGACGTTGCTCGACCAGTCAAAGGTGATCCGTCCGCATCCGGCGTTCCGCCTGTTTGCGACGACGAACACCATCGGTCTCGGCGATACGTCGGGCCTCTATCATGGTACGCAGCAGATCAACCAGGGTCAGATGGACCGCTGGTCGATCGTCGCAACGCTGAACTATCTGCCGCACGACGACGAGGCCCGCATCATCCTGTCCAAGGTCAAGGGCTGGAACAAATCCGACGCCAAGCGCAAGACGGTATCGAACATGGTGCGCGTTGCCGATCTGACGCGCCAGTCGTTCGTCAACGGCGACCTGTCGACCGTGATGAGCCCGCGCACGGTGATGACGTGGGCCGAGAACGCCGAGATCTTCGGCGATGTCGGCGTCGCGTTCCGTCTGACGTTCCTGAACAAGTGCGACGAGCTGGAGCGCCCGCTCGTTGCCGAGTTCTACCAGCGCTCGTTCGGTGAGGAGCTCCCCGAGAGCGCGGCGAACTTCGCGCTCGGCTGAGATGGGATACGCAGGCCTGTCCGCAATGGACGAGAGGGACCAGAGAGACGCACTGACGGCGGCCGGATATACCGGTCTGCGCGGCGCTGTACTGTTCTGTCTCCTGCTCGCCGGTGTGGGTGGCCTGTTGGGATCGGTAGTGATCGCGATCGTCTGGAACATGCTTGCGCCCGCAACCTCCGACACGCTGAGCACCGCCATCGGTGCCGCAATAGGCGCTGGGCTAGGCGTCCTTGTCGGGTCGATCAAGGTCAAGCAGGGCAACATCGAAGCCCGCGAGCAGGTCGACGATCGAGAGTGGCGGCGGCTCGTCCGGCGCGTTACGTCGGATAAGTCGAGATGAGCCTACCGCCCAAACGGCGCGAGTCGCCCTCTGAACCGCTGAAGCGCGTGCTCGGCCTTGCTGTCCGAGCCATTGCGGGCGACCCGGAGATCGAAGTGACCTACGGGGCCGCAAAGCCGGCGCTCGAAGGCAAGCACGTGCGCCTCGCCGAGCCATCCCGCGCGCCGAACGAAAACGAGATCGCCGTGCTGCGCGGCTGGGCGGACAGCTTTGCGCTGACGGCGGCCTGTCATGATGAAGCCCTCCACCGCCGCCTGGCGCCGCCGTCTGGCCCCGGACGCGAGGTGTTCGAAGCGATGGAACGCGCGCGCGTTGAAGCGCTCGGTGCCAATCGCATGCGCGGGATGGCCGAAAACCTCGCCGCAAAATGTGCCGACGAATTTTCTCATGGCCGCTTCGCGCAGGTTTCCGATCGCAATGACGCGCCTCTGGGCGCGGCGCTTGGGCTTCTGGTGCGCGAGCGGTTGACAGGCCGTGCACCGCCGGAGTCGGCGCGCGCTATTGTCGATCTCTGGCGTCCCCACCTTGAGGAACGGGCCGACGCAACCTTCCGCAAGATGGAAGACGTCGCAGAAAGCCAGGAAGAGTTCGGGCGGTTGGTGCGTGACCTCTTGAAGTCGCTCGACTTGGCGGATGACCTCGCCGAAGGACAGGCCGACGAAACCGAAGAGACCTCCGAGGAACAGCCTGACGGCGGGGAGGCGGAGGCCGAGAGCGAGGATCAGGGCGGCGAAACAGGCGAGCAGGAGCGCCAGGAGGATCAATCGGAAGGCGAGTCCGGCGAAGCGAAGGAAACGACGGAAGCGCCAGACCGCGACGACTTCGATGCCGACGCCGACGAGCCCGAAGGCCTCGAAACGTCGGAGCCGTGGCGCCCGAATACGTCCGTTCTCGATAATCCGGAGCCGTTTGGCTACAAGGTCTACACGCGCGCGCACGATGAGGAAGTTGGCGCCGAGGACATCTCCAACCCCGAAGAGTTGGAGCGTCTGCGCACATTCCTCGACAAGGAGCTGAAGGCGCTTGCGAGCGTTGTTGCTCGTCTGGCCAACCGGCTGCAGCGGCGTCTCCTGGCGCAGCAGAATCGCGCGTGGGACTTCGATCTCGAGGAGGGCTTGCTCGACGCCGCTCGGCTCACGCGTATCGTGACCGATCCGTCGCATCCGCTCTCGTTCAAGCGCGAGCGCGACACCGATTTCCGCGATACGGTTGTCACATTGCTGCTCGACAATTCCGGCTCGATGCGAGGTCGCCCGATCATGGTTGCGGCCTGCTGCGCGGATATCCTGGCGCGCACGTTGGAGCGGTGCGGAGTGAAGGTCGAGATCTTGGGCTTTACGACGCGCGCTTGGAAGGGCGGCCAGTCACGCGAGGATTGGCTTGCGGCCGGAAAGCCATCTGCGCCCGGCCGTCTCAACGATCTCCGCCACATCATCTACAAGACGGCCGATGCACCATGGCGCCGCGCCAAGCGCTCGTTGGCGCTGATGATGCGCGAAGGCCTTCTGAAGGAGAATATCGACGGCGAGGCACTCGCCTGGGCCCACGCGCGTCTCATGGCACGCCCTGAGCAGCGCCGTATCCTGATGATGATTTCCGATGGCGCGCCTGTCGACGACTCGACGCTCTCCGTGAACTCGGGCAGCTACCTCGAGCAGCATTTGCGTAAAGTGATCGACGAGATCGAGATCCGCTCGCCTGTGGAATTGATTGCCATCGGCATTGGCCATGACGTGACGCGCTACTATCGGCGCGCCGTCACCATCTCCGATCCGAGCGAGCTGGCGGGCGCCATGACCGACAAGCTGGTGGAGCTGTTCGAGGAGGCGCCGAAAGCGCTACCTACGCATCCGCGCCGCAAAGCGCACCGGGTACACTAATTCATGCAGTAATACGCAGGGGGCTGGCGTGCGCGCTTGGTCGTTCAGTGCTGTGGCCGTCGCCGCGCTCGTTGCTGTGTCTCCGGCATGGGCACAGCTGAAACCGGACACCGCAGGGATTCCCACCCAGGACATCGAGGTTCGCGCAACACCAATCGCAAGCTTCGCCCGGAGCGGCAAACCGCTCGATAATCCGCGCCTTGAATGGCGCGGCGGACTGGTCTTGACGTCGCCGTCGGACAAGTTTGGGGGCTGGTCGGGCCTGGCGCTCGGCGCGGATGGAAAGAGCCTCGTTGCCGTGTCGGATTCCGGCGTGTGGATGACGGGTGAGATCGCCTATGACGGCACGCGCCCCATAGCCGTTCGGTCCGCGCGTCTTGGCTCCTTGCAAACCGCGAGCGGAAAGCCGCTGACCCGGCAACGTGATCGCGACGCCGAAGCCGTCACGTTGGCGAGCGGTACGCCGAAAAAGGGCACGGCCTATATTGCCTTTGAGCAGAACGATCGCATCGGTGTATTCGCTTTGGAAAAAGGCGGTCTCGGTAAGCCCACGTCCTATGTGACGATGCCGAAGGAGGCTGCGCGGATGCGCCTCGATGGGATTGAATCCGTCACGGTGCTCGCCGGCGGCCCGCGCAAAGGGGCTTTGATCGCCTTCGCCGAGAACCCGCTTCGGGGTGAGAAGACGCATCGCGGCTGGATCTGGGTGTCCGGGGAGCCGCGCGGCTTTTCCGTCGCCGACATCGGCCGCTTCAGCATAACCGATGCCGCAGGCCTGCCCGACGGCAGCGTTCTCATCGTCGAGCGGTTCTTCCGCTGGACTGAGGGGCTGAAAATTCGCCTCCGCCATCTTGCGGCCGATGGGATCAAGCCCGGCGGGATTGCCAAGGGGGAAATTCTGCTCGAAGCCGACACTGGGTCCGAAATCGACAATCTCGAAGCCCTCGCCGTCTCTCAGGGCGAGCGGGGCGAGACGGTGATCACGCTGATGTCGGACGACAACTTCAACCGCTTCCTGCAGCGCACAGTGCTTCTTCAGTTCACCCTGAAGAACAAGCCTGCAGCCGCCGCCGGCCCGTCGAAGAAAACGGAAAAGGCAGAGAACGTGCGCTGGGTCTGCGCCGGGTGTAGCGGCGCGCAGCCTTACATCGGCGTGCCGATGACGAGCGTCCAGAAGGATTTGAATTCGGTCTTTGGATCCTGAACCAGCGCCAGACCCATTTCGCGGGCGTCGCCCAGCAACAGATTCTTGTTGTGGCCGGGGCTTTCCTTCCAGCCCTTCAGGACCTCGTTGAACGAGACTTGTCCCGTGCCGACGTTCTCGGCGGCCAGGCGCGGCTTATAACCCGTGCGCTTCACGCGATCCCACGGGTTCGAGCCGTCGGAGCCGTAATGCGAGATGCGGTCCCACTTGGCGAGGTCTCGGCTGTGCTCTTTCGCGGCATCGGTCAGGGCCGTATTGAGCCGGAGCGGCTTCAAGCCATTGTCCTTGCGGTATTGATTGATAAGGTCGCGCGCCTTGTCCGGGTCGAGCGCGGTGGCCGAATAGTCGCGATCAGCAAGGGCACCCGCGGGAGCCTTCTCGAACGAGCCTTTCGGCGCTTTGTCTGGGGTCAGTGCGGCGACCTGTGTGCCGCCGCTCAGGCCGGAGCGGGAGCTGCGGTCGATCGAACCGGTCGTGGTTGATCCAGCAGGACTCAGAGAGGCCTGGCTTCCGAGATCGTTGTAGCCGGAAGAGAGGCCAACGGTGTTGAGGCTGCAGGCACCGAGGCCGAGTGAGGCCGCAAGCACGATCGATAGGGCGACGCGATACATTCCCGTAACTCCCGCAAGAGGACGCGCGGTACTGAGTGTCAACATCGCAGTAAGGAGTTAACTCGCCGTTAACACTAAGACGGTGTTGACCCAGTTATCGCTGCGAGGGGATGAGGTCGCCGCTATCGTTCCCCGGACATGTCCGAAACAGTTGCAGCTTCAATGAAGCCGCTCCTCATCCGTCATGCGTCCCCCCGAAGCCCGCTATGTATTTTGCCAATGAAGGTGTCGCCATTTGGGCAAGGCCGGGGCGAAAGCCGGGCTTCCGGACCCGAGTCGATACAACCAAAAAATTGCCGACGCCGTGCCCGCGAATCCCTTGGAACTTAAGGCCCTCTCCCGCAATGTATCGGAATCATGCCGGTGATTCGCGCGTACGGCTTCTCGTCACTTCAGGCCCAGAAGGAGGCGTGCGGACATGTCGGCGCTTGGCAGCGGTGCTTCCCTTGCCGGGTCGCGGCGCGGTGGCGCATCGGCGACCGGTCATCTGATCCTGGTGCGCGTTGCTGCCGCTGGCGGCGCGACGCGGGCCGAGGTGGCGACTGAGCTTGCGCCCCTCTTTACGCATAAGCTTTCACCCGCCGATTGGCGCCGCTTGGCCGAGAAAGAGATCGGACAGCTGGTTGCGAACGGTTTCGTCACGGAGACGAAGACCCGCCTCGCCCCGACGGATGCAGGGACCCTCGCCGCCGCCCGCTACCTCGGTCAGAAGTCCTATGACCCTCGACCCTGGGCGGAGCTGCGCGACATCGCCCTTATCGCCAAAGGTCTCGGGCTCGAAAAAGAATCCCCGGCCCGGCTCAAACCTTTGTCCCGCGTTGAGGGTCTACGCACGATCATTGTTCAGAAGGCTTTTGGCCTTTCCGTCAAAAAGAACGTTCCGCCCACGAAGCTTCGGGCGCAGCTCGCGGTGGTTGCGCTCGAGCGCGCCTTCGGCAACCGGATCAAGGCGGGCTTCGGAAAAGGATCCGCGCTCTCAGCCAAGGCCGGCCGCCTGCTCGCGGGCCAGCTTTCGCAAATTCCGCGCGCCTTTGCGACGGACGGCAAGCTGATTTCGGAGCTTGCGGCCGAGTACGCGGGCACGACGGACACGGCTCTCGATGGCCTTCGTATTGGCGTGTTGCGGGGGCTCGGAGCGCGTGCGCTTGAGGCCGGACAGACAGACGAGCCGGAAGCGCAGCGTCCGGTGATGCCGGTTCGCGTGACAGCACCGGCAGCCCCGCTTGCGCCTGCGGCCAACGATTCTAAGCCCGTCGCAAAAGCGGCGCCCAAGTCATTGCGCCCGGACCTCAACGAGTTTGCCCAGGCCGTCAAGAAAGCGGCGGCCGGGCGCGCGGAGGGCTGGCCAGGCAGCCGCAAAGCATTTATCTCCCACGTCTGGGACGCGATCCGCGTCACTCAGCCGTCGTGGCAGGTTTCCGAGATCGAATTCAAATGCATGCTGGCCGAGGCCCACCGCCTCGGCGCCCTCGTCCTCGCCAATGCGGATCTCAAGGACCGGAAAAGCATCAAGGATCTCGAAAGCTCCGCAGTTCCTTACAAGAATACTGTTTGGCATTTCGTGCGCGTCGAAGAGTGACGACCGTTACGATCGCGTTGGAGACTGTTGACGCATGCACCAGGACGTCGTTGCCGGGGGAACGGACAAGCTGTCCCAGGCCTTTGAGCACAGCATCACGTGGGAGGACGACATCTGGCGGGCTGATCCCGTCGATGTTCCCGAGGTGCATGTAAAGGCCCGCCGCAAGTTTTCGGACCTCTTGTCCCAGGTGACGAGCGGGCGCAACGGCGCGCCAACCCAATCGCGCATCCTTCTCTTCCACGGACAATCAGGCGCCGGAAAAACGCACCTCTTGCGGGCGCTGCGCACGACCGCACATCGCGAGGGCAGGGCCTACTTCGGCTACGCCCAGATGACGCCTGACATCTCCAATTATGCGGACTACTATCTGCGCCGCCTGATCCACTCGCTGGAAAAGCCGTACGATCCCGACAACGAGGGCATCAGCGGTCTTACACGCCTGACAAACCAATTGGTCGGCGACACGGAGGTCCTCTCCAAAGCGAGCCTCGAAGAGCTGCGCGAAGGCGCGCTGTCCGACGACGATCTCGCGAGCCTCATCTTGCGGTTGGCCGACGAGATCGTTGCCAGCGCCAAGTTCCGCGAGCTCGAGCTCGACATCAACATCGTGCGCGCGCTGCTTTATCTCGAGCGCAAGGATCCGCGCATCGACCAGCGCGTGCGCCAATACCTGTTCGGACGCCAGCTCACGTCGCTCGCGCATCAGGCGGTCGCCGCGCTCGATCCGAACACCGGCGAGGATCGCGCCTTCGAAATCATCACGGCCTTCGGCACCCTGATGTGGACCGTGGAGCGCGCGGCACTCGTCTTCTCGATCGACCAGGTCGAAGACCTGCGCTTCTTCCCGGACGCCGACGAGCGCTTCCAGAAGGCCGCGCGCGATCTCATCCAGATCGCCAACCGCCTGCCGAACGCGATCATCATCATCTCCTGCCTCGAAGATTTTTACGGGCAGGTGCGCGGTGTTCTCGCGCAATCCTACATCGACCGCATCGAGAAATCCGGCCCCGTGCCGCTGCTCGAATCCCGCACACCCGAAGAGGCGCGCCTGATCATCGCCAAGCGCCTGGAGCACCTCGCCGAAGATGGCGCGGCCTTGAGCTTCCCCGATCCGGCGCAGTATTTCGGTCCTGACTTCTTCGAGGAGTTCGGCGGCCTCTCGACGCGTCGCTTGCTTGAGCATGCGCAGAGCCGTCTGCGCGACAAGACCGCTCCCGAACAGGACGACGAGCCGCGCGAGCAGGGCGGTTCTTGGACATCGACCCTGGCGTCCGTGCTGGGCGGCTTCTTCGGCAACGCAGAGGGAGACTCGGGCTCCCGTCCGCTTATGCCGTCGGTCGACTATCGCGATGCCTGGGAGCGCTTCCAAAGCGCATCCGAGGCCGAGATCCCGTCCGACGAGAACGAGCTGCTCGATGTCTTCACGTCCGCCCTTGCGCTTGCACGGGAGGAATGGGGCTCCGCCATCAAGCTCAACATCGGCCGCTTCGAAATTTCCGATGAAGTGCCCGCCATCGACGTGCGGATCAGCCACAAGGCGGGGCACATGAGCGATCTGCGCGTGTTCCTCTGCAACCGCACGACACAGGGCGGCGGCTTGAAGCGCCAGCTCGATAAGGTATTGCCGATGACGGCCGGCAAGAGCTGCGTCATGCTCCGCGCCAGCGACTATCCGCCGAACAAGAAAAACCAGACGGCGCAGGCGTTCCGCAAATTCCGCGAAGGCGGCGGACGTCTCTTCACTATTCCGATCCCGGAGTGGGAGCGGATGATGATGGTGCGCGAGTTCCACGCCCACTACAAGAACGACCCCGGCTTCCAGGCTTGGTTCGAAGACGCCAAGCTGCTGTCGAACATTATCTCGATCATCAGCGTCCTGCGCCTCGATCTTCTGGGCCGCACGCTGCCGCGTATCACGCGCGAGCCGGAGGTCGCCGCTACGGTCGCGCAGCCGCGAAGTCTCGAAGCCCTCCCGCAAGACCCGGCCCTTCCGCCGCCGTGGTCGCTAACCGGAGAGCAGGGCGAGGTTCTGCCGGCCAACGACGATGAGCTGCCGCTGTCCGTCATCCTCGACGAAACGGGTGCCAACGGCACGAGCATTCTCGCCGGCCGCGAAATCGGCGCTCGCGGGAAGCCGGTCTCACTCAACATGAACGTGCTGAAGCGGCACGCCGCGGTGCTCGGTGGCTCAGGCTCAGGTAAGACGACCCTCGCGCTCTGCATCATCGAGCAGCTTCTGCTCAAGGGTATTCCTGCGGTCCTCATCGACCGCAAGGGCGACCTGTGCAGCTATGCCAACCCCGATGTCTGGCGCGCCAACGATGACGAATTCGGCGAGCGTCGCGGCGAGCGCGAGCGCCTGGCCGACGCTATCGACGTGGCGGTTTACACGCCCGGCCGCTCGTCGGGCCGTCCGATCTCGATCACGCTGCTGCCGAACGGCATCAACGAGCTGCCGGATCACGAGCAGCAGCTGCTGGCTAACCTGTCGGCCGCCGCCCTCGGCGACATGCTGCATCTCAAGAACTCGGCCACGCACCAGAAGCAGTCTGGCACGCTGTCGGTTGCGCTCCGCATCCTCGGCTCCCGCCACAGCCGCGAAGTGACGCTCGCCGACCTCATCGCTCTCCTCGAGGACGAGGATCCGGAGCTGACCGATCTTACGCAGCGCATGGATCCGTCCGGCAAGATCCGCCGCGATCTCGTCGCCCAGCTGGACAGCCTCCGCCATCGCAATGCCGCGCTCTTCGAAGGCGGCGGCGAAAGCTTGCGCATGGACAGCCTGCTCGGCATCGGGCCGTTCGCGCGCGACGGCCGCACGCGCCTGTCGATCATCTACACCGGCTTCCTCGGCGACAACGAGAACATCCTGTTCTGGGTCTCGCAGTTCCTTTCGGAAGCGCTGCGCTTCTGTCAGCGCAACCCGAACGACGAGCTGCAGGCCGTCGTCATGTTCGACGAAGCTGACCTCTACATCCCGGCCAACGCCAAGCCGGCCACAGCCGAGCCGCTGCAGAGCTTGCTCAAGCGCGCCCGTTCGGCGGGCCTGGGCCTCATGCTGGCGACCCAGTCGCCCGGCGATCTCGATTATAAGTCACGCGACCAGATCACGAGCTGGTTCATCGGCCGCGTCCGCGAAGACACAGCTCTCCGCAAGCTCAAGGCCGCGTTCCAGAGCGAAAGTGGTCTCGACCCCGCAGCCGTCCTGCCGGGCCAGACCGTCGGCGAATTCCATCTCGTCCAGGAAGGCCTCGTCCGCTCGATGAAGGCGCAGCGTTCGCTGATCGAGGCCGAGCAGGTGCCCTTTGACCGCATCGAGCAGCTCGCCAACGAAACGAAGGGGCAGGACGAGCGTCAGCTTCGGTTGTTCGACGCGCTGCGAATGTCGAGCGCACGCCGATCGTAGGGGATCGGAAGATTGACCTGCGGCGCCCTAAGGTGAGTAGCAAAATTGCAACATCCGGGGCGGATTCGCTCGATTCTGCTCCGCTTGCTGGCGCAATTTTCAGCGTTTTCTAGCGCCAGCAAGAGTGCAACTGCTTCCTTAGAACCATTTGAAGGATAAGCACAAAAAGCTGTCCGCATAATGCGTGTGCCGCCTTGCCGTGCAGTTTGTTAGCCGTTGCGAGATGAAATTGCGGCAAAATTGGGAATAGCGGGTGAGGGAATTTTTTCCTTGTTGTATTATCTCCAAGTTTCGCGGGTGAGGGGTCCTCGCGAAATTGGAAGGAGACATCCACGAAGCGTGGGCGGCTTCGGGGGTGGGTGAGTAAGCGTGCGGGGTATGCTGTGCTATGGTTGCGAAGTCATTTTTGATGCTCGTGGTGGCCACGTTAATTGGTCCGGCGGTCGGAGTTGGGCTTTTCGTCCTCCTCAATACGATGTAGGGGCCGGCCGCATGGCGGTCGTCCAAAAACGGGAATAGCTGGGTGAGCCCCAACCAGGAAGGCTGGGCGCGCGCGTCCGCTTCTTCGCGGCTTCCCGCTTTGCGCGTGTCGCGCACGCGCTGCCAAATTTCCCCCGAGCTTCCGCCATAAACATTTTCTACGACAGCGAGATCGCCAGCGGCAGGTCCGGCTTGGCAATCTTTGAATTTCTGTCGCGTGATGCTGCTCCTTTTTCGCCTTGTCGCTTATGTGCGCGAGCTCTTGATCAGCATTCCGATGCGGTTCGCGAGCCTGTTTGGCGAATGGGTCGCTTTCAATCCTCGCCTCGGTCCATTTCGCTACGTCGCCCTCGCCGCTGCGGCTTACTTCGTATTTGCGGTTGTCCTCGTCTACGCTGTGGCTCCCGTGCGCGGTGTTGCGGGCCACTATCTGCTCGGAGAAAAGCTGCGCTACGACGCCGAGCGCTGGCTCGCCACCGCCATCTACGACCGCACCGGCGCTTTCGTTGGCACCTTCGACGCCCGTCTCGATAGCCAGCGCGACGTCAACTACACCGACGCGGCCATCGATGTCGGGACCTACACGGCCAACCCCGACCACAAGTCGATCCCCGTCCGCGAGGTGCCGCCCCAGTTCTGGCAATGCCTCGTGCACCACGAGGACCGCTACCTCGGCACCTGGCTCAACCCGTTCGGCATTGACCTCGCGGGCGTTCTCAAGATTCCCTATTCGTCGCTGCGCCGCTCGATCGCGTTGAAGCGTCCCAGCATTGGCGTCGGCGGCTCGACCCTGCCGATGCAGCTTGTGCGCGTGATCTACAACACCCCACCGCACAGCGGCGAAGGCGCGATGACGAAACTCTCGCGCAAGTTTTCCGAATGGTGGCTGGCCCCCGTTGTCTACTACGAGCTGACGCGCGGCGGTAATGCCTCACCGTTGAAGCAGTGGACCGCAAATCACATCTGGCTCGCGCAGCGGACCGGCGGCGCGCCGTTGCAGGGCGTGGAAATCACGAGCCGCGTCGTTTTCGGCAAGGACGCAAGCGCGCTTTCGAAGGCGGAACAGTTCGTTCTTGCCTCTGCGGTCAACAAGCCGATCATCCTGCTCTCAGGTGATGAGCGTCTGAACAAGGTGCGTCTCGACCGTTGGCGTTTCATCGTCGAGGTCCGCGCTCGCCTCTGCGCCGAAGCGCTGATTTCCGATGAGGCCGAGAAGAAGCAGGTGCTCTTCGAGTTGATCGCCATGGCGGGCGGCCCGCCCGATCCGAAGGTGCGGCCGAAGCTGCAGGCCGCCCTTGATCGGTACGCGCCCGATCAGGCCCGCCGAGCGGAAGCTAACCCGGTCGCTCGCGCCAACGCACTGATGCCCGCAGCGCGCTTCGGGCTCCGCGAGGAGATGAAGGAGCTCTATGGCTTCGCTTGGCGCGAGCACGTGCGCGGTGTGACCGCCACCTTCGACGCGGCGGCGAACCTGGCGTTTCACGACAAGATCAAAGCAGGTCTCGCGAAGATCGATGAGTCCGTTCGCCAAAAAATCAATCCCGGCTTCACCCTAGATCCTGCGCGCGTTGGGGCGGACTTGAAATTGCCGACAATCACTGTTGTCGCCGCCAATGCCAAGGGCGAGATCGTCCGCTACTACGAAGCTGGCGAAACCGCGCCCTACTTTGGCGCCTCAGTCGCACGAGATCCCGCCACCGGCTATTATCTGCCGTCGCGTGATCCGCGCATGATCGCCTCGACCGGCAAGATGATCGCAGCCATAGCAATTTCTAACAGCGGCCGCGACAGCACCGGATCGCTCTACGTTGACACCGAGGCTCCGTCACACGGTTTGGACACCTGCGCCAAAGGGGGCAGCCGGTACGGCCGTCGCGCCATCGTCGCTTTCGCCTGCTCGCTCAATTCGCCGCTGATCAATCGCGCGGCGCTGGCCGGGCAGACCCGGATCAAGACTCTGATAGATGCGTTCGGATTCTCAATGCCGCCATCAGATGCGTCCGGACAGGGTACGCCTCCGTCGACGGCAGCGGTGCTCGGGCAGATCTCCGGCTCACCACGTCGCGTGCACCACATGTCGGCAGTAATCCTCGCATCCCTCATTGGTCGTGGCGCGACGCCCGTGCGCGAGCCAACTCTGGTGAAGGGATATGATTTCACGAATCCGGACGAGCGCGGCGAGAAGCACGCAGATGTCGGCGCACCCATCATTCCCAATCGCCTCATTCAGCGCCGCGCCACGCCGTTGCTCCGCGCGCTGCTCTCCGCACCACTTTGCTACACGGTCAACGGCACGCCGATGGGAACGCTGAAGTCGCTTTCCTCCTGGTGCGCCTCGCGTCACAAGGGCTTGCGGCTTCACTTTGCCAAGACCGGCACCCAGGTGACGGCGGACCCCAACGCTACAGTCGATGTTTGGACGAGTGGCGGCCTGCAGTTCACGAACGGAGCGGCCTATTCCTACGTCGTGGTGGTCGGAACAGGTTCCGGATCCGAGCCGTGGGCCACCAAGGTGCACGCAGCCGATGTTGCCGCGCCGCTGCTCGAAATTCTGCTCGAGGACCTGTCGCGTGATGCGCGTGAAAATCCGATGCGGGGATTGCTCCCGCCAAAGGCATCTCCACGTCCCGTCGCAAGCAATGAGGGAGCGGCGGTAGAAGATGCGATGACACGCGCCCTCAATCTGCAGCAGCTCCGCTGAACCAGACATCCCGCGCCTAATACACGCCTGGCAAGAAGCGCCACGTCCTTTGCGCGAAAGTGGCGTAGCTTTCGCCGAGACGAGCCGTGAGGAGGCGCTCCTCTTTTCTCGCGGCGAATTTGTAGGCCGCGACCATGACCCCCGCCATGACGAAGGCGCTCGGATCGAAGGAAGTAAGTGGCAGCCAGCTTAGCCAGTAGAGAATGTACGACGCATAGAACGGGTGCCGGATAATGCGGTAGATGCCGCGATCGACGACCGCGTCGGGAGTGCGGTCGCTGAACGCGAGAGAGAGGCCGCCGTTCTGTGTGGCGCGAACAGCCGCGAAGAAAAGAATGAAGGCGGCAAGCGAGATGGCGATGGCAAGGTCAGCATCCAACCCAACGTCGTAGCGATGCGCGATGGCGTGCCAAACGTTGAGACCAGTACCTGCAATCGTCGCGATTGTCAGAAGGGTCGCACCGCGGGGCTCACGTTCTTTGCGCGCAAAGTGCCGCGCCGACGCCCACGCACCGACGCCGAGAAAGAGCATGTTGACCACGAGAGCGATTTCGACAGGCATGCGATCTGATGCCTTCGTTGAGGCCATGCGGGCCGATTTTTTCGAAGCTGTGAAACGGAGGGCCGCTCTGGCCACTTGTCGGTCCGTCCGGGCATATGGGGGAACGGCCAAACGAATGCTAGACGTCTTGCCAGACTGTAAGTTTCGTAAAGTGGCTGACGAAAGCCTAGACCTCGAACACAACGGCGCCGCCGGTGAGCCCGGCACCAGCCGCAGTAAGAAGAAGACGCTCCCCAGGCTTGAAGGCGCGCTGCTCCGAGGCAATCGAGAGCGAAAGCGGAATGGTCGCGGCTGAGCTGTTTGCAAACAGTGCGACCGTTGAGATCATCTTTTCGTCGGGGACACCGAGCTGCCGCTGGACGGCACCGATGATGCGGGCGTTGGCTTGATGCGGGACAACGAAGTCGATGTCCTCGAGATCGAGACCTGCACGCGCAAGCGCTGCCTGCGCCGCGCTTGTCATGATTTTTACGGCACGCGTGAAGACGGCTCGCCCATCCTTGATGTGCATGAGCGTGGCGGTAGGATCGAGATCTCCCTTGAAGGGACGGCGACTGCCTCCCGCCGGAATCTGAATGAGATCGTATGCCGATCCGTCAGATGCGAGATGGACCCCGCGCACGCCGCTGTTCGCTCGCTCCGATGGAACGAGCAAAGCCGCGCCCGCACCATCTCCGAACAGGAGTGCGCTTTTCGGATCGTTGAGGTTGAGGCGTCGAGAAAGGATGTTGGCGGCGATCACGAGCGCGGGCGCACGGTTCAAGCGCACGAAGCTTTCGGCAAAAGTCAGGGCGTAGAGAAACCCGCCGCACGCTCCGGCCATATCGATGGCCCCTGAGCCCGTCATTCCGAGTTGGTGTGCCACGAGGGGGGCCGATGGAGGCAGGAGGTGGTCAGGAGTGGACGTGGCGAGAACGAGGAGCCCGATTGTGCTGCGGTCGATACCGGCGCGGGCAAGGGCCATCTCGCCAGCCTTTGCGGCGAGATCCGAGAGTGCCTCGTCCGGCGCGGCGAAGCGCCGCTCGACGATGCCCGTACGCCGCTCGCTCCAGCCGGCTTCAACGCCAAGCCGGGCCTCGATTTCCGCATTTGTCACGCGCCGCTCGGGCGCATAGTGTCCGAGCGCAAGAAGTGCCGATCCCATGCCCCTTCCTACAGGCGGCCTATTCCCCCGCACAAGGTCCAAATCACCTCATGACTAAGCCCATCCTGCTCGTGGCCGCCGCGGCGCTGGTCGATTCCGACAACCGGGTGCTTCTGTCCAAGCGGCCGGAGGGTAAATCGCTAGCAGGACTGTGGGAGTTTCCCGGCGGGAAGGTCGATCCGGGCGAAACACCCGAGGAGGCGCTGCGCCGCGAGCTCAAGGAAGAGCTTGGCGTTGACGTCTGCGAGACGTGCCTGGCGCCGTTTACATTCGCGAGCCATAGCTACCGGGATTTCCACCTCCTGATGCCGCTGTTCCTGTGCCGCAACTGGGAGGGCGAGGCGGAGCCGCGCGAAGGCCAGGAGATCGCATGGGTTCGCGCCAAGCGTCTCGCAGACTATCCCATGCCGCCGGCCGATGCGCCGTTAGTACCCTGGCTGCGGGACTTGCTGGGCTAAACCGGCGTTGACTAGAGTTTTTGCTCGCGCACGCCGAGAGCGTCTGCAAGGCGGGCCTGCGCAGAGCCCGGTTTGAGCGGCTTCTGCTGGCTTTCGTGCGGGACCCAGGCTGTCAGCGTGAGAATCTCGAAGGTGGCTGGGACGCGTCCGTTGTCGAGCGCAAAGCGCTCCGCATAGATCTCCGCGGCACGAAACAACAGCCT
The DNA here is from genome assembly GCF_036262015.1 of Hyphomicrobium sp. Taxonomy (GTDB): domain Bacteria; phylum Pseudomonadota; class Alphaproteobacteria; order Rhizobiales; family Hyphomicrobiaceae; genus Hyphomicrobium_C. The sequence continues at coordinate 263,811 of NZ_DATAJR010000006.1, forward strand.
GCGAGTGACGGGCACGCGGCGCCGGTCCGTGAGCATATTGGCGCAACCCATGCCTTTGATCTCGCGCATCAAGGCGAGTGGGTCGGCGTAGGTCACGACAACCGTGTCCGAATCGACCACGGGCAGCGCGAAGCCCGCGCGTTGCAGAAGGCCACCCAGATCGCGCACGTCCGCAAACGGGGCCACGCGCGGGGAGGCGCCTCCGAGAATTTCGTCTTCGGCTGCAAGCCAGGCTTCACGAAGTTCGTACAGTGTTCGGCCGCCAAGCAGAGCAGCGAGCAGAAGGCCGTCAGGTTTGAGGGCCCGGCGGATCTGCACGAGAGCACCGGGAAGGTCGTCGACGAGGTGCAGAGAAAGCCCGGATACCACGAGGTCGAGGGATGCGGGTGCGAAGGGCAGCGCATCCAGGCGCCCAAGCACACGGGGCGCGGGCGCTTGGGCAAGCAGACGCTCGGCGGGATCGAACGAGACGATGGCCTCGATGCTGGGGTTCAAGGCCACGCGGCGGCCGAGGAGGCCATGATGGCACCCGAGATCGAGGGCGAACGGAAAGCTGCGCCGAACGATGGCCAGGCGCTCGCTCAGGTCCTCGGCGACCCGCTGCAACAGAAAATCGTGCGCGCCAGCCGTTGCAGCCGCCCGGTTGCGGCGGGCGGTGAGAAGCGTGGTGTCGAAGATGAGGTGCGGTTCGGACATGGGCCTGTGCTATCTATCCCGCACTAGACATAAGGGGATTGCCTCAATCACGCGAGTGGGGAGCAGAGCGTGCCCAAACGAGGCCCAGCTGATGGCACGGATGAAGACACCTTGGCCGAACCCCGTCCGGGCCTTTTTCGCCGGTTCTTGGGTGCCCTCTCCGACATCGTGATGCCGCCCGTTTGCCTGGTTTGCCGGACGCCCATCGGCGACCACGACGCCCTGTGCGCCCGCTGCTGGCGGGATATCGACTTCATCCGCCCACCTCTTTGCGATCGCCTTGGAATGCCGATGCCCTTCGACACCGGAGGGATCATGATATCGGCCGCAGCGGCCGCTGCGCCACCGGCCTATGACCGTGCCCGTGCGGTTGCCGCCTATTCGGGCTCGATGCGCACGCTCGTCCATGCTCTGAAATTCCACGACCGTCACGACACCCGGCGCCTGCTTGGCCAATGGCTGATCGAAGCAGGCCGTGATCTCGTGCCAGATGCCGAGATTGCGGTTCCTGTCCCACTGGCGCGCCGAAGACTGATGGCTCGCCGCTTCAACCAGGCTGCGATCCTGGCGCGCGAGGTCGCGCACCTCGGCGGCCTGCGCTACGAACCGCTGCTGCTGGAGCGGGCCCGCGCGACCCAAAGTCAGGTGGGTCTTTCGCGCGGCGCTCGCCAACGCAACGTGGCGGGAGCGTTCACGATCCCGGCCCGTCGTGCGTATCAGGTGCAGGGCCGCAAGATCCTGCTCATCGATGACGTTATTACCACCGGATCGACAGTCGGAGCCTGCGCCCGAACTCTGCGGCGGGCCGGTGCGGCGCGGGTGGATGTCCTGGCATTGGCGCTGGTCACGGATCGGGGCATCGTGCCGGCCTGAAAACGCCGAGAAATGTTGGAAAGTTGCCGCAAATCATTGTGACATGGTACCAAACCGCACTTTGCGGATCGAAATCGACCCGCTACATTTCGGGAGCGGATCAGGCTGGCCGTCAAGGAACTCTAGGAGACATGTCCAAAGTCACCATCTACACCTCCGCTCTCTGCCCCTACTGCCACATGGCTAAGGAGCTTTTGCGAGCGAAATGCGTGGCTTTCGAAGAGGTTGACGTAACCGGCAAGGCGGCGTTGCGCGCCGAGATGAGCTCGAAGGCGGGTGGACGCCACACCGTCCCTCAGATCTGGATCGGCGAACAGCACGTTGGCGGCTGCGACGACCTGATGTGCCTCGAGCGGAGTGGCAAGCTCGATCCCCTCCTGAGCGCGAGCAACTAAGTCGATGTCTGCGGAAACTCCCTCTAAGCCACTGCGCGTGGCGCTGGTCCAGATGTGTTCGGGCCGTGACGTGGCACGCAACATACGCGATGCGTCCGCGCTGATCCGCGAAGCAGCAAGTGGTGGCGCGAGCTACGTTCAGACCCCTGAGGTCACCACCCTGATGGAGCTGGATCGCGAGCGCCTGTTCGCGGCGGCGCAACCAGAAAGCGCCAACACGGCTCTCCAGCAATTCGTTGGTCTTGCAAAAGAGCTGAAGATTTGGCTGCACATCGGGTCGATGGTGGTCAAGGCGAGCGATGACAGACTGGCCAACAGGTCCTTTCTCATCTCTCCGCAGGGCGAGGTCACCGCCCGTTACGACAAGATTCACATGTTCGATGTCGACCTCCCCAACGGCGAGGTCTACCGCGAAAGCGCGAACTATGAGCCCGGCGCGCACGCCGTCGTCGCCGGCCTGCCCTGGGGTGCGCTCGGTTTCTCCATCTGCTACGATCTGCGCTTCCCGTATCTCTATCGTGCGCTGGCTCACGCGGGCGCCTCGTTCCTCGCCGTGCCGGCTGCGTTTACGAAGCTCACGGGCGAGGCCCATTGGGTCACGCTGCTGCGCGCCCGCGCCATCGAAGCCCAGTGCTTTGTCTTCGCCGCTGCTCAGGGCGGACTGCATGAGCATGGCCGCGAGACGTTCGGGCACAGCTTGGTCGTCTCCCCATGGGGGCAAGTCCTGGCAGAGGGCGGCGTTCACCCCTCAGTCATTTTCGCCGATATAGACTTGGGAATGATCGGAGACGTGCGTTCGCGCGTACCATCATTACGGCACGACAGGAAATTCGACGTCGTGCGCGCGGGTGCGACACCCGCGGCGGAGGTTTAGGCAGTGATCAAGTTTAGTTTGGTGTGCGGCGAAGGACACGAGTTCGAAGGCTGGTTTCAGAGCGGAGCCGCTTACGAAGCGCAGATTGCGCGCGAGCAGATTGTCTGCCCGCATTGTGGCAACCACGCTGTTCACAAAGGTATCATGGCGCCTGCCGTAGCCACCAAGCGTACGGTCTCGAGTGAGCCTGCTGCTGAGCCTCCACGCGATGTGCCCGCCGATGAAATTCTGAAGCATCTGCGCAAGGTCCGCGAAGAGGTCCACGCCAAGGCCGAGTACGTCGGCGGCAGGTTTGCGGAGGAAGCGCGCAAGATCCATTTCGACGAAAGCGCACCCCGCGGCATTTACGGCGAAGCATCCGCCGACGAGATCAAGGGATTGTCGGAAGACGGTGTGCCGTTCTTCCCGATGCCGCGTCTCCCCGAGGATCTCAACTAGTCGCGGCGCGCGTAGGCCTGCGCCAGCTCATTGATCATCGCCAGAAGTGGCGTTCGCCCGGTCACGCCGAGGCGATCCAAACGCACTGTCTCAATTTGCGGAAACGTTATGGTCGGCGCGTTGGGCGCAATCTTGATCTCGGCGCCAGTCGCGGAGCTGACCCGCTCCAGGATGTCGCGGTGTGTGGTGTTGTGGCCGAACGCGACATTGGTGATCGGCTCGGTCCCATCGGTGGCGATGGCTTCCAGGGCCCGTACGACATCGCCGACCCAAACGTAGTCCTTCTCCGACGCGAGGTCCGTACGGAGGTTCACCTGCATGCTCGCCGCAGCTTCGCGCAACACGTCGGCCAGGAAATTGGCCGACGCCAGATCGCGCCCGAACACATTCGAAAGACGCGCCACACGCGCGTTCGATAGCCCCGACCCGAGGCAGGCGGCCTCGCCCATCAGTTTCGAGAGATTGTAGAGGTGATCGGGGTTGCCGGGGTACGCTGCGATCGGAACCTGCTCGTCCGTTGCGGCGGCCGTTCCGTACACACGCGTCGATGACAGGTAGACGAACGAAGAGAATTTCGAGTTACGCAAAACCTCTGTCAAAAGGCTCACGTGCGCGTCGATAGTCTCGAAGGGGCGCGATCGAAAATCGGCCGTGAGACCGATTGCGTAGAATGCGTGACCGAGATCGGCACCGCGCCAAGAGGCGTCTCCGCGCACGATCTGGCGCACGGCGTAACCGCGTACGCGTAGATGTTCCACAAGTGCCCGCCCGACGAATCCATGCGCGCCGAAGACGGTCGCCCTCAGGTCCGCCATGAGACAGTCCTCGCCGGCGCTCCGACGTTGATCGAATACTCGGGGAGCTCATGCCGGACGACGGATCCCGCGCCGACGACAGCGCCTCGCCTAATGATGGCGCCGTCAAGCAGCACCGAGTTCGCACCGATCCACACATCGTCCTCGATGACGATGCCGCCGCGGCTGGGGCTGAACCCTTGCTCGCGGATGAGGCGGCTCCGGTCGCGGACCTCATGATTGGTCGGGGCCAACGTGCAATTCGCCGCGATGAGAACATTGACGCCGATGCGGATGCCATGACCCGTATACAACACGCACCCCGAATTGATGAACGATCCGGCGCCAATCAGCACGTCGCCGTTGCCGCCCGCCGGTTTGATCTTCACGAACGAGTCGATCGTCACGCCATCTTCGATCACGATCTTTGTTCCACGCGTCGAATCTTCGATATCGGCGAGCGGTGAGATCTTGGCCGTCGGCGAAATGATCAGCATGACACGGGCTCGAAATCGGCCAGCAAACCAAGGCCAGCGTCACGATCGGAGATTGCGGTGACCTCCGGCGACGGCCAACGAATTCCGAGGACCGGATCGTTCCAGAGAATGCCGTCCGCCAGGGCCGGCACGTACGGCGCCGAGATGTGATACGTCACGTCCGTATCGGCCGAGAGCGTCTGGAAGCCATGGGCGACGCCTTCAGGAATGTAGAGCATCTTGCGGTTCGCCGCCGATAGCTCCGTTCCGAACCATTGTCCGTAGGTCGCCGACCCAGATCGGACATCGACGATCACATCGAAGATGGATCCTGCCGTCACGCGAACGAGCTTGCATTCCGCAACGGGCGGCCGTTGCAGATGAAGCCCGCGAACAGTGCCGGCCCTCACGTTGTGAGACATGCTGATCTGATCGAGATGCGGATTGAGCCCTCTGTCCGCGAAGGTCTTCCCGCAGTACAGCCGCGCAAAGAAACCGCGATTGTCCGACACCGGCTCCGGCACGATCACATAGGCGCCGTCCAACGGAGTCGGTTGGAAGATCATGGGATGATCTTTGCTTCGGGAAGCGGCACGATGAACTTCCCACCCCATGCTCGGATTGCGTCCGACTGCACCATGATCTCGTCTTTGAGATTCCAAGGCAGGATCAGCACATAGTCGGGCTTCGTCTCGAAGATCCGATCCGGCGCGTAGACCGGAATGGCCGTTCCCGGCAGAAGAAGCCCCTGCTTGTGCGGGCTGGCATCGACCGCATAGTCGATGAAATCGCCACGTATGCCGCAATAGTTGAGCAACGTGTTGCCTTTGGCAGCGGCGCCATAGGCAACGACGCGCGCCCCCTGCTCCTTGAGCCCGATGAGCAGGTTGAGGAGCGCGCGTTTGGCATGGCGCACTTTTGCGGCGAATTCGCCGTAAACTTCGAGCCCGTCCAACCCTGCTTCGGCTTCGCGCGTCCGGAAGGCGTCGAGCCGCTCGGAAGCGGAAGGTGTGGTTCCGGAATGCCCTGCGAAAATACGGAGACTTCCGCCGTGCGTCGGCAACTCCTCGGCGTCGAACACCGTGAGGCCGTGCCGTGCGAAGAGGCGCTCGACAGCTAGCAACGACAGATACGAGTAGTGCTCGTGATAGATCGTGTCGAAGTAGCTGTTTTGGATGAGGGCCAAGAGGTGCGGGAATTCTATGGTGACGACGCCGCCGTCCTTCAGCAAGGTTTTGAGCCCGCCGACGAAGTCGTTGATGTCCGGCACATGCGCCAGCACGTTGTTGCCTGCGATGACGTCAGCCTTGCCGCTCGCCGCCACTTCGTGCGCCGTCTCGATGCCGAAGAAGCGCACCAGAGTCGGGATGCCGCGTTCGCGCTCGGCAACTTCCGCGCAATTCGCCGCCGGGTCAATCCCGAGCACCGGGATGCCTTGGGCCTTGAAGTACTGCAGCAGGTAGCCGTCGTTGCTCGCCACCTCGACGACCTTGGAGGTCGGGCCAAGACCAAAGCGTTCCGTCATCATCTCCGCGTAGCGACGGGCGTGCTCGAGCCAGGATTTCGAGTAGGACGAAAAGTAGGTGTAAGAGCCGTGGAAGTGGGTTTCCGCCGGCTGCACATCATCGATCTGCACGAGCTTGCAGGTTTCGCAGACGAACGTGCGCAGGGGATAGAAGGCCTCTGCCAGATGCGCCTCAGCGGGGAGCCGCATGGCGTTCGAGATCGGCGACATTCCAAGATCCACGAACACATGGCGGAGTGGCGTCCCACAGGCTCGGCAGGGTAAAGTGCGTGAGACGTCAGCCGGGCGATGGTCGTCAGCCATTGAGATACTCGTCGATCTGGCGAAGGGTAAGAATCTGCATGTCCTGGCCCTCATAGTAGGCCTTGTACCACGCGATAGTCTGATCGAGGGCCTGGCCGAGCCGCCACTGTGGCCGCCAGCCAAGGGCGGCACGCGCCTTTGCGCTGTCCACTTCGAGCAGGCGGGCCTCGTAGGGCTGAAAACGCGTGTCGTGATCCCAACGGGCTCCGTCCCCCCAGCGGGCGGTGATTGCGTCGGCAATGACGCGCACGGAAACAGCGTCATCCTGAGCGGGGCCGAAATTGAAGGTGAAAGGCTGTGGCAGCGTGCTGCGCTCGTCCACCAAGACCTCGGCAAGCCGCAGATATCCCGAAAGCGGCTCCAGCACGTGCTGCCACGGCCGCACCGAAGCCGGGTTGCGGATCATAAGCGTTTCACGCGTGGAGAAGGCGCGGATGGCATCGGGAATGAGTCGGTCTTCCGCCCAATCGCCGCCGCCGATGACATTACCGGCCCGTGCCGAGGCGAGAGCCGGCTGCCCGTCGCCGGAGAAATAGGAAGCGCGATAGGCTTCGACCACGATCTCCGTGCAGGCCTTGCTTGCCCCATAGGGCTCCTTGCCGCCGAGCCGGTCAGTCTCGCGATAGGCCCAAGCCCATTCGACGTTGTCGTAGACCTTGTCGCTCGTTACGACGACGCACGCTTTGACGCTGGGCGTCTGGCGAACTGCGTCGAGCACCTGCGCGGTGCCGACGACATTGGTGGAGAACGTATCCACGGGCTCTGCCCGCGCCGGCCGCACGAGCGCCTGAGCTGCGAGATGCAACACGATATCCGGGGTAGCCGCGGCCATCGCTGCGGTTAGGCTCGCCGCGTCGCGGATGTCCCCGATGGCGGAGCCACCGAAACCTGCGACGCGCGCAGCCGTGAAGAGATTGGGCTCGGAGGGCGGCGCCAGCGCATAGCCGGCCACTTCGGCGCCGAGCTGGCGCAGCAGCGCCATCAACCAGCCACCCTTGAAGCCGGTGTGGCCGGTAACGAAGACGCGGCGCCCCGCCCAGAACGTGTGCGACAGTGGCGCCGTGCCCATACTAGTTCCAGACCTGCCAGGGCGCCTTGCCCGACGACCACATGTCGTTCAAAAGCTGCATTTCGCGGTAGGTGTCCATGCACTGCCAGAAACCGCCATGCTGATGCACGGCAAGCTCGCCCATGGCCGCGAGGCGTTCCAGCAGGCCGGTTTCCAGCGGCTCGTTCAGCTCCGGATCCAGCATGTCGAAAGCGCGCCGATTGAAGACGAAGTAGCCGCCGTTGATCCAGCCTTGGGTCACCTGGGGCTTTTCCGAGAAGCTCGTGATTTTGCCGTCCTCGATGGCGAGCTCGCCGAAGCGCGACGACGGATGTACGGCGGTGACGGTCGCCAGCCGGCCCATGCGCTTGTGAGTTGCAATAAGGTCGTCGATATCGACGTCGGCGACGGCATCGCCGTAGGTCGCGAGGAACGTATCGCCTTCGATGTGGGGCAACGCTTTCAGGATGCGCCGCCCAGTCAGACTTTCCAGCCCCGTCTCGGCAAGGACGACACGCGCATCGAGGAGTTCCGAGTTCGCGGCCCGCCGTGCATAGATTCCGCCGGTGCGGATATCGATTTCAAGGTCATGCGCCCGGTGATGAAAATTGACGAAGTAGTCGCGGATCGCGTCGCCCTTGTAGCCGAGGCACAGAATGAAGCGTCCGACGCCGTGATGCCGATAGTGCATCATGATGTGCCAGAGGATGGGCTTTCCGCCGACCTCGACCATCGGCTTCGGCTTGAATTCGGTCTCCTCGCGCAAGCGCGTGCCGAGGCCGCCGCAGAGAATCAGTGCTTCCATTGATTCGCCCCCACCTGAAACGTCTAAGTCTCAGTAGCTACAGTTATTTCTCTCGCAGGCCATGGCGCATCGACATGGTCAGCGGCTCGAGTATGTAGTCGAGGACCGTGCGCGAGCCTGTCGGGATGATGACTTCGACCGGTGTGCCCGGCGTCAGCTTGACGTTGCCGAGGGTCTTGAGCTCCGACGGGTTGATATCCACGCTGACATCGAAGTAGAGCGCCTTTCCTTCGGGATCGGCCCGCGCATCCGCCGAGCGATTGCGCACGGTTCCATGCACAACCGGGAGACGGCGTCCCTGAGCCGTTAGAACACGAAGCTCGGCGTGCATGCCTTCATGGACTTCCATCGCGTCCGACGGTTTGAGCTGTCCTTTGATGACGATGCCCGATTCGGCCGGCACGATTTCCATCAGGCGTTCGCCCTTGCCGATGACCCCGCCGACGGTGTTGGCGCTGAGGCCGAGCACGTAGCCGCTGACCGGCGCACGGATGGCCGTGCGAGCCAGCGAATCCTTGGCGACGCGCTCGCGTTCGGCGGCATCCGAGATCTTGTTGCGTGCGTCTTCGATTTCCTGGGCGATCTTCAACCGGAAGTCGCTTTCGATCTGGCTGATCTGGTTCTCGAGCTGCCCAACGAGGTGCTCGAGCCGCGAGATATGCCCGAGATATTCCTGCTTCTGCCCATCAAGCGCTGCGGCCGCCCGCTTGAGCTGCATCACGGCGGAGTTCGTCGCGTAGCCCTTGTCGAAGAGCATCTGTTTCGGGCCAAGCTCTTCGTTGACCATGCGATACTGATAGTCGGCGGATTTCGCCTGACCTTGGAAGATCTCGATCTGGCTCTTGGCTTGCTTCACCTGCTCGCGAATGGTGCCGACTTGATTTTGATTGGCTCGACGCCGCGCCTCGAAAATTTGGGTCTGCGAGGTGAGGAGCTGGTCGACCGACGGTTCGTCGCGGCGCTCGATGAGCGAGGCCGGAAAGTCGATCGCATCGCGCTTGGCTGCTTCCGCCTCGAGGCGCGCCAGGACGGCGGTTTGCGTGGTGACGGTTGCGCTCTGGATCTCGAGAGCCGCACGCGGCTGAAGCTGATCCAGCCGAAGCAGCTCCTGCCCCTGACCGACGAATTCGCCCTCTTTGACAAGAACGGCGCTGACGATGCCGCCGTCCATATGCTGCACGGCCTTGCGGTTTCCATCGGCCGCAACGACGCCATAAGTAATGGCAGCGCTCTCGATGGAGCTGAGCGCGGCCCAGCCGCCGAGAAAGCCGAAGAACCCGATAGCGATGCCGACGCCGACCTTGATGAGATGGCCCGCTTGCCGGAAGTCGGTGCCGGTCGGAGGCGGCGGAAGCGCCGGTGGAACCGTCATTTTGGGCGGATCTCCGGCTTGCGATCCTGCAGCCTGGGAGAATTCCGCCTTGAGAAGCTCGAGTTTTGCCAACGCCTGTCTCATGCGCGCTCCGCAATGCGTTTCTGGGCGACCGGGAAGCCGGGCGCGATGCGCGGCATCACCCGTTCGACGGGACCGAAGTCGGCAACAGTGCCATTGGTAAGCACGAGCACCTTGTCGAGAGAGACCAGCATGCTGGGCCGATGAGCGATCATGACGACGGTCGTGCGCCGGGCTTTGAGCATGGCGAGCAGGTTTTGCAGAGCCGCCTCGCCGTCGCCATCGAGATTAGAGTTGGGTTCGTCCAGCACGACCAGCTTGGGATCTCCGAACACGGCGCGTGCGAGCGCGAGCCGCTGACGCTGGCCGCCGGAGAGCGGAGCGCCGGAGGCAAGAAGCCGCGTGTCGTAGCCTTGGGGGAAACCGAGGATCATGTCGTGCACGCCGGCAAGCCGGGCCGCCGCCACGATCGCCTGCGGATCTGCCTGGCGAAAGCGGGCGATGTTTTCGGCAATCGTACCTTCGAAAAGTTCGATGTTCTGCGAAACGTAGCCGGTGAATTCGCCGAACTGGCTGCGGCCCCACGACCAGACTTCAGCCCCATCAAGCCGGATGCTACCAGAGTCAGGCTTGATCGCGCCGACAAGAAGACGAGCCAGCGTGGACTTTCCGGCGGCGCTGGGCCCAACGATGCCCAGTGATTCGCCAGGCTGGACGGCGAAGGAGATGTCGCTCAAGACGGCCGCGCGTCCACCGGGAACCGTATAAGACACGCCTTCCGCCGAAAGCCGTCCCTCGGGAACGGGAAGCTCCATCGTTCTTGGCCGTGCGGGGGTCGCCAGAACCGCTTCGACGCGTCCGAGCGCGTCCCAGGCCGCAAGGATCTGCCGCCACACGCCGACGAGTTGGTCCACCGGCATCAGCGCACGCGTGCAGATGAGCGAGGCCGCAAACAGCGAACCCGGCGAAATCTCGCGCTCGACGGCGAGCCAGGCACCGGCGCCCATGATCAGAACCTGAAGGGCATAGCGTACAAATTTGATAACGCTAGAAATTCCGGAGTTTCGCGCACTGGCCTCGGCTTGCAGGCCGATGCCGCGGACACGGACATCGGCCCAACGGCGCGACAATTCCGGAAGCATCCCCATGGCGCGCACGGTTTCGGCGTTTCCGAGCACGCCTTCCGTCATCCTGTAGCTCTGTTCCGTGAGCCTCGACGATTCGCCGATCTTGCGGCCAACGAGGATCTGGTTCAGTGCGGCCAGCCCCATCACCAGCAGCGCGCCGAAGAGCGCGATCATGCCAAGCACGGGGTGAAGATAGAAGCAGGCGCACAGGAACAAAGGCGTCCAGGGCAGATCGAAGAGCGTGATGATCGCGCTGCCTGTTACGGCATGACGGACGGTATCGAGATCGCGGACGACCGCTCCCTTCGTCGCGCCTGGCACGTCGCCGTCACGTTCCACGAGGCGTTCGAAGAGCTGCGTCGACAACTGCGCGTCGAACTGAACACCGAGTGCCACGAGCAACCTGGCCCGGATCTCCTCGAGAGCGCTCGCCGCGGCGATGGCGCCCAGAACCGCGACCGTCAGGACGATCAGCGTCGCGCCGCTGCCACTGGGTAGGACGCGGTCGAACACCTGGATTGTATAGAGTGGGATTGAGAGCGTCAGCGCATTCACGAAAACGCTGAAACCAGCCGCCCATACAAGAAAGCGTTTATAGCCGGAAAGCCCGGACCTGAAAACAGGCAAGAGATTGCGCGTCATTTGATTGAAACATGCTCTTCCGCTGGAGGAGAATCACGGACGCGAACAATGACGCACACTACTCAGGTTTTATGTCGTCCGCATCAACAAGAAGTAGATGCATCTGCTGGCGCTCCAGGACGACAAATGGGAGCGGAAATAAGATTCATATTCAACTCGAAATGACGATGTTTTGTAGTCGTTTTCGAGGGCTTGCCTAGGCAACAAAAAAAGGCAGAAGAGTCAGCAAGCTATGGCAGCAGCATAAACTGTTACTAGAGCGTTGCGAATAGCTGCTTTCAATTAGCAGTTTAATTGATGGTGTTGTTTCCACATATTTCCCGTAGTTTACCAAATAGAAATAATATCAATGCATTTAATTGGGATGCGTACGGTGAAAAAGCCCGTAATGGGTGTGCCTTATTGGGTCAACGGTAGCTGCAAGTCGAAAAGGGTCGAATGCGCAGCCCGAAAAGTGATCGAGAGGCGATTGCCGGTGGGGTCTTGGTTTTTGGTGGGGACGTTCTTGCGGTAAGCGGGAAACGATAATTCGGGGTCGAAAATGGCTGTCGTCACGTTGCCTAATAAGAGCAAGGCGAACACGTATACGTCCGCAAGCGTCGATACGTTGATCGGCGGCACGTCGACAGACACCGTAAGGGTGACTGGTCCGGTCGTGGACGGGAGCGTCGACCTCGGCGCCGGTAGCGACAAGCTGACCCTGTCGGACTCGGCCAACACGGTGACCATCTCGAACATCGAGAGTGTTCTCGACGGCGCGGGCGCTTCGACGATCACGGTGGCCGGTCAGGCCGCCAAGATGACGATCAACATGGGCGGCGGAAACGACGCCCTGGTGCTCGGGAATTTCGCGAACAGCGCCTCGATCGCGAATACCGAAACGATCATCGGCGGCAGCGCCGTCGACACCATCACCCTCACCACCGCCCTCACGAACACTCAGTCGATCGATCTCGGCGTCGGCAAGGACAAGCTCACGCTCGGTAACTTCGCCAACGTTGGATCCGTCTCCAACGTTGAAACCATCATCAGCGGATCGGGGGCCGACAACATCACCATCAGCACGCAGATGGTGAATGGCATGATCAACCTCGGCGTTGGCAACGACACCGTCACGTTCTCGGACGCCGGCGCGAATTCCGCGACCGTCTCGAACGTAGAAACGATCGTCGGCGGCTCTGCGGGCGACACCATCACGCTCGCCACCGCAACCGTTAAGGCTGCTATCAACCTTGGAGACGGCAGCGACAAGCTGGTCCTCGGAAACTATTCCAACACGGCAACGGTCTCTAACGTGGAGACGATCGTCGGCGGCACCGGCCTGGATACGCTCAATCTGGGCACCGCGCTCACGACGGCAGCGAACATCAGCCTCGGCGGCGGCCTGGATAAGCTGACGCTCGGCGACTTCGCCAACACCGGTACGATCACGAACACCGAGACGATCATCGGCGGTTCTGACGCCGACACCATCACTATCGGCGCAGTGTTCACGCGCGGCTCGGTCGATCTGGGATCGGGCAATGACAAGCTGGCGCTGGGCGATTTTGCCAACGCGTTTACAGTTTCGAACGTTGAAAGCGTGATCGGCGGCTCGAGCTCCGACGCGCTGACGCTCGCACGAGCACTGACGACCGAGCAGTCCATCGACCTCGGCGCCGGCCTCGACACACTCACGCTCGGACGCTTCACCAACACCGGATCCGTCTCCAACGTCGAAACCATAATCGGCAACACGGGCGCCGACACCATCACGGTGCTCTCGCAGATCTCGAGCGGATCGGTCGATCTTGGCGGTGGCGCCGATGCCCTGACCCTGGGTGATTTCGCGAACACGGCGACGGTTGCAAACGTCGAGACGCTCGTCGGTGGCTCGGCCAGCGACACGATTGTCCTCGGGATGACAGCCAAGGCGTCGGTAGATCTCGGCGCGGGCATGGACAAGCTCACCCTGAGCAACATCGCGGCGAATTCGCTCACCGTTTCGAACGTCGAGACTGTCATCGGTGGCACGGGCGCCGACACGGTCACGCTCGGCAACGCCCTTTCGTCCGCCACGACCATCAACTTGGGCGGCGGAAACGACAAGCTCACGCTCGGTAATTTCGTCAACGAGGGTTCTGTCTCGAACGTCGAGACCATCATCGGCGGTTCGAATTCCGATACGCTGACCTTCGGCGCGATCGTTTCGAAGGGATCGATCGACCTCGGAGAAGGTAGCGATACAGTCAAGCTCGGCGACTTTGCCAACGTTGTGACGGTCTCCAACATTGAAAGCGTGATCGGCGGTAGCCTGGGTGACCAGGTCACGCTCGGCGCCGTGCTCACGACTTCGCAGGAAATCAATCTCGGCGCTGGAAGCGACAAGCTCACACTCGGTGCGTTTGACAACAACGGCTCGGTCGCCAACGTCGAAACGGTCATCGGCGCACTCAAGAGCGACACGATTACGTTCTCGTCTCAGGTGTCGAACGGTTCGATCGACCTTGGTCTGGGCAGCGATAAGGTTGTCCTTGCGGACGCCGCCAACACGGCCAGCGTCGCCAACGTTGAAACGATCGTCGGCGGGTCGGACACCGACACCATCGCGCTCACGTCGTCGCTTTCAAGAGGATCTGTCGATCTCGGTTCCGGAGCCGACAAGCTCGTTCTGTCGAAGCTGATCAACATCGGCACGGTTTCCAACGTTGAAACCATCGTCGGCGGCGCCAGCGCCGATACCGTCACGCTCGGCAGCGCCTTGACTACCGGGCAGAGCATCGATCTGGGTGCGGGTACCGACAGCTTGACGCTTGGCAACTTCGTCAACGAGGGCACTCTCTCAAACATCGAGAGCCTGCTCGGCGGTTCGGACGCCGATACCATCACCCTCTCGACGATCGCGTCGCGCTCGACGATCAACCTCGGAAGCGGGAACGACAAACTCGTACTGGGCAACTTCGCGAACGTGGTCACGGTGTCGAACACCGAGACGATCGTCGGCGGCACCGCGAATGACACTGTCAGCATCGGCAGCGCGTTTAGCACCAATACGTCGATCGATTTGGGCGCTGGCGCGGACAAGCTGGTTCTCGGTAACTTTACGAACACAGGCACCGTATCCGGCGTCGAAACCATTGTCGGCGGCACCGGCGACGACTCGATCACATTTACCGCGCAGATTTCGAATGGATCTGTCGATCTCGGCGTCGGCAGTGATAAGCTCGTGCTCGGCGACTTCGCCAACACGCTGACCATCTCGAACATCGAAAGCCTGGTCGCTGGTTCGGCCGGCAACACGATCACCCTGGGTACAGCCGCGGCGAAAGTCACTCTTGATCTCGGTGCGGGCACCACCGACAAGCTGACGCTCGGCAACTTCTCGAACACCGTAACGGTCGGCAACGCCGAAACCGTCATCGGCGGCTCCGGTACGGACAACGTCACACTGACCTCCGTCCTTCAGTGCGTCGATCTGGGCAAGGGCGCAGACAAGCTGACGCTCGGCGACTTCACCAACATCGGCTCTGCAGCCGGCGTCGAAACGCTCATCGGCGGCAGCTCGACCGACACCATCACCCTTGGCGCCGCACTTTCCAATGGCTCCGTCGACCTGGCCTTGGGCAACGACACGCTTATTCTGGGTGACTTCAAGAACACGGGCGGTGTCGCAAATATCGAATCGCTGCTCGGCGGTTCCGACATGGATACCCTCACCTTCGGTGCGGCTCTGACGACAGGCCAAACCATTGATCTGGGTGCCGGCAAGGACAAGCTGACGCTCGGAAACTTCGTCAACACCGGCTCACTATCAAACGTCGAGACCCTCATCGGCAACGGGAAGGCCGATACGGTCACCCTTCTGACTCAGGTGTCCAACGGCACAGTCGATCTCGCCGCTGGCGATGACAAGATTACGCTCGGCGACTTCGCCAACAAGGGAACGTTCTCGAACGTCGAGACTTTGGTTGGCGGATCGGCCAACGACACCATTGTCATCGGCACGAAGGCGGTGAGCGCGTCGTTCGACCTCGGCGCAGGAAACGACATCATCACGCTCGGAAGCACTGGAAACACGGCGACAATTTCCAATGCGGAAACTATCATCAGCGGCGGCGGCGCCGACAACATCACGTTGAAGAGCCAGTTCTCCGGGCAGTCGATCGATCTCGGTGGTGGCACCGACACGCTCACACTGGGCGATTTCAACAACACCGGTTCCGCGAGCGGCGTCGAAGTCTTGTACGGCGGCAGCGCGTCCGACGTCATCACACTCGGCGGCGCGCTGAACAACGGGACCATCGACCTCAAGGGTGGCAATGACACCCTGATCCTCGCCAACGTCGCCAATTCGGGCAAAGTCGCGAATATCGAATCGCTATTGGGCGGCTCCGCCAACGACACACTCACCTTCGTTGGACTGCTGACGACGGATCAGAGCATCGATCTTGGCGCGGGCAAGGACACAATCACGCTCGCCAGCGTCAAGAACGGCGAGAATATTGGCACGTTGACCAATGTGGAAACCGTTATCGGCGGCACGAGTGCCGACACGATCACGCTGTCCACGGCGCTCTCCAATGGCAGCATCGATCTCGCCGGCGGAACCGACAAGCTGACGCTCGCCGATGCGGCCAATACCGCGACGCTTGCCAACATCGAATCGATCCTCGGCGGTTCGGCCAACGACACGATCACGCTGAGCACGCTTGCTAAATCGACGATCGACCTTGGCGCCGGCAGCAACAAGCTGACGCTTGGCGCTTTTGGCAACGAAGTGACGGTCTCGAATGTCGCGACCATCGCGGGCGGAAAGCTTGATGACAAGGTCACGCTTGCTGATGCGTTGACGACGTCTCACGCTATCGACCTGGGTTCGGGCTCCGACACGCTGACGCTCGGCAACTTCGCCAACACAGGCTCGCTTTCCAACGTCGAAAACATCAAGGGCGGCAGCGGCGCGGATACGATCACGCTGCTCTCGCAGGCCGCGAAGGCGTCCTTCGATCTCGGTTCGGGCAACGACACGCTGACGCTTGGAAACTTCATCAATACGGCCAGCGTCGCCAACGTCGAAACGCTCATCGGCGGCTCCAATGCCGATACCATCACGTTGACCGGAGCGCTCACCTCGGGATCGTCGATCGATCTCGGTGTGGGTAAGGATATCCTCACTCTGGCCAACGTCGCCAATGCCGGCTCTGTCTCCAACGTCGAGACATTGATCGGCGGCTCGGGCGCAGATTCGATCACCTATGCCACGCAGGTGTCCAACGGCTCGATCGACCTCAACGGAGGGGCCGACAAGCTCGTTCTCGGCGACTTTGCCAACACGGCAACGCTCGCCGAAGTCGAAACCATCATCAGCGGATCGGCCAACGACACGCTGACGCTGGTCTCGTCGGCTTCCAAGGCCTCCATCGATCTGGGCGTCGGCTCGGACAAGATCACGTTCGGAAACTTCACGAACAGTGCGACCGTCGCCAACGTTGAGACCGTGGTCGGCGGCGCATCGACGGATACCATCACGCTGGGCTCTGCGCTCACCACGGCGATGAATATCAACCTGGGATCGGGTAACGACTCCCTCACTCTCGGAGGCTTTGCGAACGAGGGCTCGCTGTCGAATGTCGAGAGCGTCCTCGGTGGCTCGCTGGCCGACGAAATCACGATGTCGACGCAGGTATCGCTCGGCAACATCGATCTCGGTGCGGGAGCGGACAGTCTCAAGCTCGGCAACTTCGCCAATAGCCTGAGCGTCAAGAATGTCGAGACGCTGGTCGGCGGCTCGAGCATGGACACAATAACGCTGGCATCGGCGCTGACGAGTTCAGATTCGATTGATCTTGGGGCCGGCGCCGACAAGCTGACCCTGTCGGCAAATACCAACACTGGATCGGTTTCCAACGTCGAAACCCTTATCGGTGCCACCGACGCCGACACGATTACGCTCGGAACGGCGATCTCGAATGGCTCGATCGATCTCGGAGCGGGCGCTGACAAGCTGACGCTCGGAGACTTCGCTAACAAGGCGACCATTGCGAACACCGAAACGGTCATTGGTGGATCTGGCAACGATACGATCACGCTGAGCGGCAGCATCGTCAAAGGTTCGATCGATCTCGGAGCAGGCAACGACGCGCTGGTATTCTCCAACTCGTCCAATAGCGCAACGATTGCGAACGTAGAAACGCTCACATTCGGGTCGGGCAACGACACGATCACGTTGGCGAGCCAGCTTTCGAATGCCTCGCTCAATATGGGTGCCGGCAACGACTCCCTGACGCTCGGCGACTTCGCGAATACCGCCACCGTCCAAAACGTCGAAACGATTGTTGGTGGATCCGACGCCGACACCATCACGCTAGGCACGGCCCTGACCAAGGGATTGGTGGATCTCGGGTCCGGCGCCGACAAGCTGACGCTTGGCAACTTCAATAACTCGGGATCGCTTGCAAACGTCGAGACCATTCTCAGCACCGGCACGGGCGCCGACAGCATTACCCTCACGTCGGCCGCTTCTAATGCGTCCATCGATCTGGGCGTAGGCGCGGACACCCTCACGCTGAAGAACTCCTCCAACGTTGCGACGGTATCGAACGTCGAAACGATTCTCGGCGGCACAGCCGACGACAAGATCACCCTCGGTACGGCTCTCGTCGGATCGACGAGCATCGATCTGGCGGCGGGCGCGGACACCCTGACGCTTGGCGACTTTGTCAACAATGGCACAATCTCGGGCGTGGAAACCCTGATCGGCGGTTCGAGCAACGACACGATCACATTCAAGACCGCAATCAACGGCTCGATCGACCTCGGCAGCGGCAACGACAAGCTGACACTCGGAAGCTTCGTGAACAACGTCACGGCTTCCGGTGTCGAGACGCTGATCTCGGGTTCGGGCAGCGATACCGTTGTCCTTGCGTCGCAAGCGTCCAACGCGGCCATCAACCTTGGCGGCGGCAGCGATAAGCTGACGCTCGGCGATTTCGCGAATACCGCTACGCTCTCAGGCATCGAGACCATCATCGGCGGCTCTGACGCCGACACGATCGTCATCGATACGGCAATCGCCAACGGCAAGATCGACCTGGGCGTCGGCAACGACTCCCTGACGCTTGGCAACTTCGCTAACAGCGCGACGGTCTCGAACGTTGAGACGTTGACCGGTGGCTCGGGGGCCGACACGATCGTGTTCGATAGCGCCCTGACCACCTCTCATAGCATCGATCTTGGCGCAGGATCCGACAAGCTGACGCTCAAGAACGCAGCCAACACGGGCTCCGTTGCGAACGTTGAAACGCTGATCGGTGGCACCGACGACGACGTCGTCACCTTCACCACCCAGGTCTCCAATGGCTCGGTCGACCTCAGTGGCGGGTCCGACCAGCTTACCCTGGGCGATTTCGACAACAAGCTGTCGGTTTCGAACATTGAATCGATCACCGGTGGCTCGGCTGCAGACAACGTCACAATTGGGTCTATCCTGTCCAACGCCAGCATCGACCTGGCGGCCGGCAACGACATCCTGTCGCTTGGAAGCTTCTCCAACACGGCAACCATCTCCAACGTCGAGACGCTGACGGCGTCCGGAACGGGTGCCGACACCATCACGCTCGGCGCGGCAGCCGTCGACGCCTCCATCGACCTGGCTGCGGGCAACGACAAGCTGACGTTCGCCGACGGCGCCAACTCGGCAACGGTTGCCAACGTCGAGACCATCATCGGCGGCAGCGACGCCGATACCCTGACCGTCTCGACCGTCCTGCAGAAGGCCAGCATCGATCTCGGCAGCGGGTCCGACTCGTTGACGCTCGGAAACTTCGCCAACGTCGCGACCCTCTCGAATGTCGAGAGCCTTCTGGGCGGATCCGGCGCCGATACGATCACGCTGGCCACGGCCCTTTCGGCCAGTGACAGCATCGATCTCGGCGGAGGCGCCAACAAATTGACCCTCGGCGACTTCGCCAACACCGGTACGGTGAGCGGCGTCGAAACCCTGATCGGTGGAAGCGACACGGATACTGTCACGCTCGTGACGGCAATGTCGCGCGGCTCGGTCGACCTCGGATCCGGCAACGACAAGCTGACGCTCGGCGACGTTGCCAACACGCTGACTGCGATCAATGTCGAAACCATCGTCGGCGGCGGTGACAACGACACGGTTACGGTCGGATCGCTCCTGTCGAACGGCTCCATCGATCTCGGCGGCGGCAACGACAAACTGGTCCTGGGCGATTTCGCCCACACCGCAACGATCTCCAACGTCGAGACGCTCATCGGCGGCTCGGACGCGGACACCATCACGCTCGCTGCGGCCATCGATGGCTCGGTGAGCCTGGATCTGGGCGCCGGCGCGGACAAGCTGACGCTCGGAGACTTCGCCAACTCGGGCTCCATCTCGAACGTCGAGACCTTGATCGGCGGCTCCAGCACGGATGAGCTCACGATCGCAACGCAGCTCTCGCACGCCTCGATTGACTTGGGCGCAGGCGAAGACGTCCTGAAGCTCGGCAACTTCGTGAACACCGCCACGATCTCGAACGTGGAATCGGTCACGGGCGGCTCTGCGAACGACACGCTGACCGTTGCCACGCAGCTTTCGAACGCAACGTTCGATCTCGGTGCCGGTGTTGATTCCGTTATCCTGGGCGATTTCGCCAACACCGCGACGTTCTCGAACATTGAGAGCGTGACCGGTGGCAGCGGCGCGGATTCGATCACGTACCTGACCGGGATTTCGAACGGCTCGATCGATCTTGGCTCGGGAGCGGATTCACTCACCCTGGCCGACTTCGCCAACACGGTTACGCTCGCCAACATCGAGAGCATCACTGGCGGCGCGGCGGCGGATAGCATCACGCTTGTTTCTCAGATCTCCAACGCCTCGCTCGATCTGGGTCTGGGCGCGGACAAACTGACGCTCGGCGACTATAACAACGTTGTGTCGGTCTCGAACATTGAGACACTGATCGGTGGCAGCGCTAACGATACCGTCACGCTCGGAGAAGCGCTGACCACGGGTATGCGCATCGACCTCGGCACGGGTTCGGATAAGCTGACGCTCGGCGACTTCTGGAATATCGGCTCCGTCTCGAACGTCGAGACACTCGTCGGTGGCTCCGATTCTGACGTCATCACTCTGTCGACCGCCGCCTCCAGCGCCTCGATCGACCTCGGCGCAGGCGGCGACGTGCTGCAGCTCGGCAATTTCGCCAACACGGCTACGGTTTCGAACGTCGAATCGCTCAACGGCGGGTCGGCCAACGACACCATCACGCTCGGAACACTGGCCTCCGAAGCCTCGATTGACCTTGGGGCAGGCAACGATACGCTGACACTTGGCGACTTCGCCAACATCGTCACGGTCTCGCGCGTCGAGACGCTTGTCGGCGGCTCGGCTGCGGATACGGTGACGATCGGGTCGGCCCTGGCCTCGAACAACAGCATCGACCTGGGGGCCGGCAACGACATCCTCACGCTCGGCGACTTCACCAACGTTGGGTCTGTCTCGAACGTCGAGACACTCGTTGGTGGTGCTGGAGCCGACACGATCACTTACGCCACCAGATTGTCCAATGGCTCCGTCGATCTCGGCGCGGGCAGTGACAAGCTGATCCTTGGCGACTTCGTCAACTCGGCGACGGTGGTCGGCTTCGAAACGCTGATTGGCGGCGCGAACAACGACACCATTACGATCGGTTCGGCGCTCAACGGCAACGAGATCATCGATCTCGGGTCGGGTAACGACAAGATCATCTTCGGCGATTACACCAATACCGTCACGGTATCGAACACCGAAACCATCGTTGGCGGCACAGATGTCGACGCGATCACGATTGGCAGCGCCATCTCCAAGGGATCGATCGATCTCGGCGCGGGTATCGATACGGTAACCTTCGGCAATTTTGCCAACAGCGCGACGCTCTCCAACGTCGAAAGCGTGATCGGCGGAAGCAACTCCGAGACCATCACTCTGGCCACGCTCGCATCCGAGAGCTCGATTGACCTCGGAGCCGGCATCGACAAGTTGACACTGGGCGATTTCGCCAACGTCGCGACGCTGGCGAACATCGAAAGCATCGTCGGCGGTTCCGACGCGGATACGATCACGCTGGCCTCGGCCACGAGCGCGACCGACAGCATCGACCTCAAGGCTGGAAACGACAAGCTGGTCCTGGGTGACTTCGCCAACGCCGGCACGATTTCCAACGTCGAGACCATCATCGGTGGCTTCGACTCCGACATCATCACCTACGGCACCCAGGCCTCGAACGCTTCGATCGACCTTGGTGGCGGCGAGGACAAGATAACGTTCGTGAACACGACGGCAGCCAACGTCGCCACGCTGGCCAACGTGGAAAGCGTCGTGGGTGGCACTGGAACGGAGACCCTGACTTTCACCACGGCGCTCGCGGCCAACGCCAGCATCAACCTCGGTAACGGAAACGACAAGATAACGCTGGCCGACGTCGCCAACGGCGGTACGATCTCCAACGTCGAGACCATCATCGGCGGCAGCGAGGCCGACACGCTGACGCTCGGCTCGAGCCTGACCACGTCGTCCTCGATCGACCTGGGTAACGGTGCGGACAGTCTGACGCTGTCCGACGTCAGCAACGCCGGTTCTCTGGCGAACGTCGAGACTGTGATCGGCGGCTCCAGCACCGATACGATCACGATCGTGACGCAGGCCTCGAACGCCTCGTATGATCTCGGCGCCGGCAACGACAAGTTGACCCTCGGTAACTTCGTTAACACGGCAACGGTGTCGAACGTCGACACGTTGGCCGGTGGCAGCGACGCCGATACCATCACGCTCGGCAGCGCCCTTGTTGCGAAGAATCTGATCGATCTTGGCGCGGGCGGCGACAAGCTGATCCTGGGCGACTTCACCAACGTGGGAACGGTCTCGAATGTCGAGACGATCGTCGGCGGCATTGATGTCGACACCATCACGCTGGGAGCCCAGATCTCGAACGGCTCGATCGACCTCAGCAGCGGCGATGACACCCTGACGCTCGGCATGTTCGCCAACACGGTGACGCTCGCCAACGTCGAGTCCATCATCGGTAACGGCGCGGCAGACACCGTGACCCTGACGACGGGCCTCAACGGAAACGCCAGCATCGATCTGAAGGCCGGCAACGACAAACTCGTGCTCGCCGACCTCGACAACACGGCGACGGTATCGAATGTCGAAACCCTCCTCGGCGGCTCGACCAGCGACAACATCACGCTCGGCGCGATACTCGTAAGCTCGAGCAGCATTGATCTTGGAGCGGGCACGGATAGCCTCACGCTAGGCAATTCCGGCAACGCGGGTTCCATTGCCAACGTAGAATCGCTGCTCGGCGGCAACGGTGCCGACGTCATCACCATCACGTCGCAGATGTCGAATGCCTACGTCGATCTCGGCAGCGGCAATGACAGTCTCACTCTTGGCGACTTCGCCAACAGCGGCACCGTGGCCAACGTGGAGACCATCACGGGTGGCAGCGACAACGACACCATCACGATTGCGTCGGTCGTCTCCAAGGGCACGTTCGATTTCGGCTCCGGCTCGGA
This sequence comes from Hyphomicrobium sp., assembly GCF_036262015.1. Lineage (GTDB taxonomy): Bacteria > Pseudomonadota > Alphaproteobacteria > Rhizobiales > Hyphomicrobiaceae > Hyphomicrobium_C. The sequence goes on from NZ_DATAJR010000006.1 coordinate 286,747, forward strand.
CAAGATCGTGCTGGGCGATTTCTCCAACCTGGCGTCGATTGCCAACATCGAAACGGTCATTGGTGGCGGTCTGACCGACACGATCACGCTGACAACGCAGATCTCTAACGGTCTCGTGGACCTCGGCGGAGACGCTGACAAGCTGACGCTCGGAAACTTCAACAACACGCTGACCGTATCTCGCGTCGAGACGCTGATCGGCGGCTCGGGCGACGACGACGTCACAATTGGATCTGCGCTTGACAACAACAACACGATCGATCTCGGCGGCGGCAGCGACAAGCTGACGCTCGGCAACTTCGCCAACACGGTAACGGTCGCTAACGTCGAGACCATCACGGGTGGATCGGCCGCGGACTACGTCGTGCTCTCGAAGGCGCTGACGACGTCGAACAGCATCGACCTGGCCGCTGGCAAGGACACGCTGGTCCTCGGCGCCTTCGCCAACACGGGCTCGGTTGCCAACGTCGAGACACTCACCGGCAACTCGAACATCGATGCCATCACCTTCACGAGCCAGATCTCGAACGGTCTGGTGGACCTCAGCTCGGGCGCCGACACGCTGACCCTTGGCGACTTCACCAACACGGTCACTGTCCATAACGTCGAGACCATCGTCGGTGGCTCGGGCGCCGACACGGTGACCCTCGCAACGCCGGCAACGAATGCCTCGGTCGATCTCGGATCGGGCAGCGACAAACTCACGCTCAGCGACTACGCCAACAAGCTCTCTGTAGCGGGTATCGAAACGCTGATCGGCGGCGCCGATATCGACACGGTAACGGTCACGGATCAGGTCTCGAATGCGTCCATCGATCTGGGCGGCAGCAGCGACACGCTGGTCCTCGGTAACTTCGCCAATACGGCGACGCTGTCCCGCGTCGAAAGTGTGGTCGGCGGCACCAACGACGACACCATCACGCTGGCAACGGCGGCGACCGACGCCTACATCAACCTGGGCGCCGGCGACGATAAGGTCACGCTTGGTAACTTCACGAACTTCGTCACGCTCGCCGGCGTGGAGAGCGTCGTGGGTGGTTCCGGCAACGACACCGTGACCCTGGCCACGGCCCTGACGACCGCAAGCGACATCGATCTCGGCGCAGGTAGCGACAAGCTGATCCTTGCCGATACCGCGAACGAAGGCTCGGTGGCGAACGTTGAAACGATCCAGGGCGGCACGGGCGTCGACAACATCACGCTGACAAGCCTCATCTCGAAGGGCTACATCGATCTCGGTGGCGGCTCCGACACCCTGACGCTCGGCAACTTCGCCAACGTTCTGTCGGTTGCGAACATCGAATCGGTGCTGGGCGGCACCGGCGATGACACTGTCACCGCAAGCACTGGCCTGTCCGGCGCGACCATCGACCTCGGCAACGGCAACGACAAGTTCACGCTCGGCAACTTCACCAACACGGCGACGTTCTCGAACGTCGAGACCATCGTCGGCGGCAGCACCAGCGATACGATCACGTTGGCCACGGCTCTAACGACCTCTGACAGCATCAATCTGGGCGCTGGCGAGGACAAGCTGACGCTGGCCGACGTTGCCAACACCGGTTCTGTATCGAACGTAGAGACCCTGATCGGCGGCAGCGATGCCGATACGATCACCTTCGCGACGGCCATTACAGGCGGCCTCGTGGATCTGGGGGCGGGCAGCAACAAGCTGACGCTCGGCAACTTCACCAACTCGCTGACGGCGTCAAACGTCGGCACCCTGGTGGGTGGCTCGGCGGCCGACACCGTCACGCTGGGTACGGCCATGACCGGCTCGGTCAGCGTCGACCTCGGCTCGGGATCCGATACGTTGATCCTGGCCAACGCCGCAAATTCGGGATCCGTCTCGAATGTCGAAACGCTTATTGGTGGCTCGGCCGCCGACACGATCACCTTCGATACGATCGTGTCCAAGGGCTCGATCGACCTCGGCAACGGCGCAGACCAGGTCACGTTGGGTGACTTCGCCAACGTGGCATCGGTCTCGAACACGGAAACGCTCATCGGCGGTTCGGACTCGGATACCATCAGCATCCACTCGCAGCTGAGCAACGCCAGCATCGATCTGGGCAGCGGAAGCGACAAGCTGACACTCGGCAACTTCGTCAACGTCGTGACGGTGGCGGGAATCGAGAGCATCGTCGGTGGCGCCAACAACGATACGGTTGTGCTATCGGCAGCACTGGATTCGTCGAGCAGCATCAACCTCGGCGGAGGTAGCGATACGCTGATCCTGGCGGACGCTGTCAACGAAGGTACGGTCTCGAACGTCGAGACCATCACCGGCGGCTCGGATGCCGACACCATTACGGTCAATACCCTGCTGTCGAATGCCCTGATCGGACTCGGCGCAGGCAACGACAAGCTCGTGCTCGGTGACTACGCCAACGTCGCGACTGTATCGGGTGTCGAGACCATCGTGGGCGGCAGCGCCGGCGACTCGATCACGCTCAGCTCGGCTCTGGCCTCTGGCAACAGCATCGACCTGGGCGCAGGCTCCGACAAGCTGACACTGGGTGACTTCGCCAACACGGGCTCGGTCTCCAACGTCGAGACCCTGATCGGCGGCTCCGACAACGACACGATCACCGTCGTGACACAGATCCAGAACGGCACCATCAACCTCGGTGCCGGCACGGACAGCGTCACGCTTGGCGACTTCGCGAACAGCGCGGTTATTTCCGGCGCTGAGAGCATCCTCGGCGGGTCGGACAACGATACGATCACGATATCGAGCCAGCTCGTTGATGCTGTGATCAATCTCGGCAGCGGATCGGATAAGCTGACGCTCGGCAACTTCGCCAACAACGCCACGATCTCCGGTGTCGAATCGTTGATCGGCGGCAACTCGTCCGACATCATCACGCTGGGTTCTGCTCTCGTAAGTTCGAGCAACATCAACCTCGGCTCCGGCTTCGACTCGCTCACGCTGGCCGATGTCGCCAACGAAGGCACCATCGCCAACGTCGAGACACTGATCGGTGGCTCGGATGCCGACATCATCACGGTTCAGACCCTGATTTCGAAGGGCCTGTTCAGCCTCGGCGCCGGCAACGACAAGATCACGCTCGGAGATTTCGCGAACTCCGCGACGATCTCCGATGCCGAGACCATCGTCGGCGGCAGCGCGGCGGATACGATCACGCTCGGCTCGGCTCTGGCCTCCGGCAACAGCATCGACCTGGGCTCTGGAAGCGACAAGCTTACGCTGGCCGATCTCACCAACACGGGCTCGGTGTCGAACGTAGAGACCTTGGTTGGCGGCGCCGATACGGATACCATCACCTTCACGACCGGTATCACGAACGGCTCGGTCGACCTGGGCAACGGCTCGGATTCGCTGACGCTCGGCGACTTCGCCAACACGGCGACCATCTCGAACGTCGAAAGCATCCTCGGCGGCTCGGCCAACGATACGATTACGCTCCGGGCAGCGGCTTCCGGTGCCACTATCAACCTCGGCTCGGGTAGCGACACGCTCACACTCGGAAACTTCGAGAACTTGGCGACCGTGGCAGGCGTCGAGACGCTCATCGGCGGAACGGGTATCGATACCATCGCCTACTCGGGCCAGGTGTCGAACGGCTCGATCGACCTCGGTGCATCGAGCGACTCGCTGACCTTGGGCGACTTCGCGAACACTGCGACGGTGGCCAATACGGAGACGATTGTCGGCGGCTCGGCTAACGACACGATCACAATCACGACGCAGATCTCGAAGGGCGCGATCGACCTCGGAGATGGAGCGGACAAGCTGGTGCTTGCTGACTTCGTCAACACCGTGACGATCTCCAACGTCGAGACACTGACCGGCGGCTCCGACAACGACACCATCACGCTTGGCGCAGCCCTCACCAGCTCGAGCATCATCAATTTGGGAGCTGGCAACGACAAGCTGACGCTGGGTGACTTCACCAACACGGGCTCGGTCTCGAATGTCGAGACCCTGATCGGTGGCGCCGACGTCGACACGATCACCTTCGCCACGCAGGTGTCGAACGCTCTGATCAACCTCGGCGGATCCACGGATTCGTTGACGCTCGGCGACTTCGCCAACACGGCGACGATCTCGAACGCGGAATCGATCGCAGGCGGCTCGGATGCCGACACCATCACGCTCGGCGCCGCGGCAACTGACGCGATCATCGATCTCGGATCGGGTTCGGACAAGTTGACCCTTGGCAACTTCGTCAACTCGCTCACGGTCTCCAACGTCGAGACCCTGGTCGGTGGCGCTCTGGCCGATACCGTGACCTTGGGCAGTGCGCTCACGGGCTCTATCTCGATCGATCTCGGGGCGGGTAGCGATACGCTGCAGCTCGGCAACTTCACCAACACTGGCTCACTATCAAACGTCGAGACGATCATCGGCGGCTCGGGTGCTGACACCATCACGCTCACGACGCTCTCCTCGAAGGGATCGGTCGACCTTGGTGACGGCGCGGATAAGCTGACGCTGGGTGATTTTGCGAACGTGGTGACGATTGCCAACGTCGAAAGCCTTATCGGTGGCTCGGCCAACGACACGATCACCCTGACCTCGGCGCTCAATGCCTCGGATAGCATCAACCTCGGCAACGGCAACGATAAGCTGACGCTGGCGGATTTCGTCAACGTCGGATCGGTCTCGAACGTCGAGACGCTGGTCGGTGGTACGGATTCGGATGCGATCACCATCGCGACGCAGGCTGTCAACGCCTCGTTCGATCTCGCGGCCGGAACCGACAGCCTGACGCTTGGAAACTTCGCCAACACGGCTACGGTCTCGAACGTCGAAAGCCTGCTGGGCGGCACGAACGTCGACACGATCACGCTGGGTGCTGCGGCATCCGACACGACCATCGACCTCGGCGGCGGCAACGACAAGCTGACGCTCGGCAACTTCACCAACGTTGTTACGGTGGCGAATGTCGAGACGCTCGTCGGCGGAAGCTCAAGCGATACGGTCACGCTGGGTAGTGCCTTCACCGGCTCGCACAGCATCGACCTGGGTGCGGGCAGCGATACTCTGCGGCTTGGCGACTTCGCCAACACCGGCACGGTCAACAATGTCGAGACGATCATCGGCGGTGCGCTTGCTGATACCATCACGATCGGGAACCAAGTCTCGAATGCGTCCATCGACCTTGGCGACAGCAACGACACGCTGACTCTCGGCGACTTCACCAACACGGCAACGGTTGCGAATGTCGAATCGCTGGTCGGTGGCTCGGGTGCCGACACCATCACGCTTGCGACGGCTCTCGGTGCAACCGATACAGTCAACCTGGGCGTTGGTGCCGACAAGCTGATCCTCAGCAACCTTGCCAACTACGGCTCGGTCGCCAACGTGGAAACGCTGATCAGTGGCAGCGACTCCGACAGCATCACCATCTCGACACAGGCCCTCAACGCCTCGATCGATCTGGGTGCCGGATTCGACAGCCTGACCTTCAGCAACTTCACCAACTCGGCCACTGTCTCCAACGTGGAATCGATCCTGGGCGGCACGGGTGCCGACACGGTGACCTACACCACGGCGGCGACCGGTGTGACGGTCGACCTCGGTGCGGGCAACGACAAGTTGACCTTCGCCAACGTCACGAACTCCGCGCTGCTGTACAACGTGGAAACTGTGGTCGGCGGCACGGCAACCGATACGGTGACCTACGGCTCGCAGCTCTTGAACGGCTCGGTCGACCTCGGTGCAGGCAACGACACGCTGACGCTGTCCGACTACGCAAACACGGCAACCGTCTCGAACGTCGAAACGATCATCGGCGGCGTAGACGCCGACACGATCACCATCGCGGCTCAGTTCTCGAAGGGTACGATCAACCTCGGCGATGGCGCGGACAAGCTGACGCTCGGCGACTTCGTCAACACGGTCTCGGTTGCGAACACGGAGACGATCATCGGTGGCTCTGCGGCCGACACGATCACGCTGACGACGGCAGTCGCCGACGGTCTGTTCGACCTCGGTGCCGGTGCCGACAAGCTGACCTTCGGCTCCTTCGTCAACACTGCGACGGTATCCAACGTCGAGACGCTGACGGGCGGCGCGAATGTCGACACCATCACGCTGGGCTCCGCGCTCACGACGTCGATGACGGTCGATCTGGGTGCCGCTTCGGATAGCCTGACGCTCGGCAACTTCACGAATACGGGAACGGTCTCGAATGTCGAAAGCCTCCTCGGCGGCTCCGGCAACGATACGGTGACGTATGCAACCCAGATCGTGAACGGCAACATCGACCTGGCTGGCGGCAACGACAAGCTGACGTTCGGCAACTTCACGAACTCGGCGACGATCGGACACGTCGAAACCGTCATCGGTGGCACGGGAACGGACACGATCACGTTCAACTCTCAGATCGTCAACGGCTCGATCGATCTCGGAGCGAGCAACGACAAGCTGACGCTGGGCGACTACAACAACACGGTCACGGTGGCCAACGTCGAGACGATCATCGGCGGCGCGGGCAACGACACCATCACTGTCTCGGCTGGCACGAGCCAGATCCGCGGCGGCGGCGGCATCGACCACGTCACTGGCAGCAGCGTCGCGGATACCTTCGTGTTCGATCAGAACTCGGCCGGCAGCCACATGGTCATCATGAACATGGGCACTGGTGCCGATAAGATCGGCCTCGACACCGACGCCAGCGCGACCGTCAACGGCAACACCTACGACACCACGGGCACGCTGGTGAACAACGGCAACATCAAGGCCGTTGCCGACAGCAGCGCGCTGCACTCGACGGTCCTGTCGACGGGTGGCAAGGGTGGCTTCATCTACCAGCAGGATACCGGCGAGCTGTACTACAGCGCGAACGGCGACTTCACCTCTGGCGGCACGCTCATCGGCATCATCACGACCAACGGCACCACGCCGTGGACCTACGACTTCTCGAAGTTCATGGACGTGTAACCCTAGACGCGAGGCCTCGACCGGCCTCGTCAAAAGAAGACGATACAAGTCGAGCGGCCGCATCCCAGATGCGGCCGCTTTGTCTGTTTGGGGCCGCTTCGTTCAGGTTGGGACAAGCCAAATCGCATGGAGATGGAAGTCTCCACGACTATGCGTGCCGATTCCCTCGATTTGGCGCGGCGGTCGAGGACTGGCTCATTCCTGGCGCGAGAAGGCAGCTCATCTCCATGCTCAAGATCGACGAGGCCCGTGGCGTTGTGATTGTCGATGGGCCGGACGGTGAAACGATCCACAAGATGGACAGCGCCGAAGCCTTCCGCCTCGTTTCGAAAGCCTGGGTCCGCTGCGGCTGGGATGCAAAATATGTCTATTCGTTCAGTTGGATGGGCCGCCCGGTCATCCAGCTGCCCGAGGACATGCTGCGCATCCAGGAAGTGATCTACCGGGTGAAGCCCGACGTGATCGTAGAGACCGGCGTCGCTCACGGCGGCTCACTGATTTTCTATGCCAGCCTGTTCAAGGCCATGGGCAAAGGCCGCGTCGTCGGAATCGACATCGAGATCCGCCCCCACAATCGGGCTGCTATCGAAGCCCACGAGATGAAGCCCCTGATCACCTTGGTCGAGGGGAGTTCCGTGGCCCCAGATGTCGTGAGCCAAGTTCGCAGTCTGGTGGCGCCCGGCGAATCGGTGCTCGTCCTCCTCGACAGCAACCACACCAAAGAGCACGTCCTGGCCGAACTCGAAGCCTATGGGCCGATGGTGACGCCAGGCTCCTACATCGTTGCGACCGACGGAATCATGAAAGAGGTCGTTGGCGCCCCGCGTACGGCCCCGGATTGGGACTGGAACAATCCGCTCGACGCTGCCGCGGAGTTTGCCGCCAGCCATCCTGAATTTGTTCTCGAAGAGCCTGCCTTCCCATTCAATGAAGGCGTGGTCGCGGAACGCGTCACGTATTGGCCGAAAGGGTTCCTGAGACGGGTCGGAGGATCGGCCTGACATGCAGCAGAGCCAGCCCGTCGAAAAGAGAAGCACGGACGGCGAGGCACTCCTGCAGCGCGCCATGGCGGCGCTCGATCGCGGTGATATAGCCACGGCAGCCGCGGAGGCTCAGCTCGCAACCGACCTTGCACCGGATTCAGCGCTGGGCTGGGAGATTTTGAGCCTCGCCCTCCACCGTGGCGGCGCGCTCGATCAGGCCATCACGGCAGGCCGGCGGGCCATCGAGATCAAGCCGGACACAGCTGAATTTCACGCCAATCTCGGCGTCGTTCTGCGCGCTGCTGGCCGCATGGCCGAGGCCGAAGCCGCTTATCGCGCGGCGCTGAAAGCCGATCCGAAATTTGCGCCGGCGCTCAATAATCTTGGCAACATCGCTCGCGACAAAGGGCAGTACGCCGAAGCGGAAACACACTACCGCAGTGCCCTCTCGGCCAATCCGTCCTACGCGGAAGCCTGGCATGGTCTCGGCATCGCACTCCAGCGCCAGGATCGTTACGGAGAAGCCGAGCAGGCGCTTGCAAAGGCTATAGCCCTCCGCCCAGCAAGATCCGACATCATGTCCGATCTCGCCGCCACGCTGATGGGTCTGCAGAAGTTCAACGAAGCCGCCGCGTTGTTGGCGAAGGCCGTTGAGATCGACCCGAACTCGGCGCTCGCACACGGCAACCTCGGCGCATTGAAACTGCGCATGGGTCATTTCGTGGCCGCGGAACAGGCGACAGCACGCGCCATGGCGCTGTCTCCGCACGAGCAGCGCTGGGTGAGTAACCTCGGCGTCATCTGCAAGGACCTGTCTCGTTACGGGGATGCTGAGTTTTTGTTCCGCCGTGCGTTGGCTTTGAAGCCGGATTACGCGCTGGCGCACGCGAACCTGCTGTTCTGCCTGAACTACCACCCGGATCGCAGCGCCGAGGAGATCTTCGCCGAGTACCAGCGTTTC
>NZ_DATAJR010000007.1:0-364133 GCF_036262015.1 Hyphomicrobium sp.
CGTCGTGCAGGAGGCCGGAGTGCCGTTGCGCCCTTCGATTTCGACGAGGCAGAGGCGGCAGGAGCCGAAGCTCTCCAGCATATCGGTGGCGCAGAGCTTGGGGATGGTTGTGCCTATCTCCATGGCTGCGCGCATGATCGACGTGCCTTCCGGCACCGTCACATCAACGCCGTCGATGGTGAGCGTCACCATCTTCTCGGATTTCGACACCGGTGTGCCGTAGTCGGTTTCCTTGATAAGGGCCATCGTGCTACTCCGCTGCCTCGGCCAGCTTCCGCGCAGGCCGCCCGAAATCTTCGGGGAAATGTGTCAACGCGCTCATAACGGGATATGGGGTGAACCCACCCAAAGCGCAAAGGGATCCAAACTTCATCGTGTTACACAGGTCCTCGATGACGGCGAGGTTCTTGGCTGTGTCCTGACCAGCCATGACCTTGTCCATCGTCTCGCGACCGCGCGTCGAGCCAATGCGGCACGGCGTGCACTTGCCGCAACTCTCGATGGCGCAGAAGTCGAACGCAAACCGAGCCTGTTTCGCCATGTTCGCAGTTTCGTCGAACACCACGACACCCGCGTGTCCGATGAGGCCATCTCTTGCGGCGAAGGCTTCGTAGTCAAACGGCGTATCGAACAGCGCGCGCGGGAAGTAGGCGCCGAGCGGACCGCCAACCTGAACGGCCTTGACCGGCCGCCCCGTGACAGTGCCCCCGCCGATGTCGTCGATCAGCTCACCGAGGGTGATGCCGAACGCCGTTTCAAAAAGGCCGCCGTACTTGAGATTGCCAGCCAACTGGATCGGCATCGTTCCGCGCGAGCGGCCCATGCCGTAATCAAAGTAGGCCTTCGCGCCTTCGGCCAGGACGTACGGCACGGCGCAGAGCGACAGCACGTTGTTGATGACGGTCGGCTGCCCAAACAAACCCTTATGGGCAGGCAGCGGGGGCTTTGCGCGCACGAGACCGCGCTTGCCCTCGAGGCTTTCCAGGAGCGACGTTTCCTCGCCGCACACGTAAGCGCCTGCACCCATCCGGACTTCAAGCTCGAACGCGTGCTTGGTGCCGCAGATGCCTTGCCCGAGGAAGCCAGCTTTCTTGGCGGCCGCGATGGCTTGATTCAACGCGATCTGCGCGTGCGGATATTCGGAGCGCAGATAGACATAGCCGCGCGTGGCTCCCACGGCGATGCCGGCGATCGTCATACCCTCAACGAGCAGGAAGGGGTCACCTTCCATGATCATGCGGTCGGCAAAGGTGCCGCTGTCGCCTTCGTCGGCATTGCAGACGATGTACTTCTGCTGCCCCATGGGCGTGTCGTGGACGGTCTTCCACTTGATACCGGTCGGGAAGCCAGCGCCGCCCCGCCCGCGCAGGCCGGACTTCGTGACTTCTTCCACGATTTCGATCGGCTTCATCTCAAGGGCGCGCTCGAGACCTTTGTAGCCGTCGTGTGCGCGATAATCGTCGAGAGAAACGGGATCGGTGATGCCGCAGCGTGCGAAGGTCAGACGCGTCTGACGCTTCATGTAACGGTGCTCGTCTACCACGCCGATCGCAAGCGGATGCTTGATGGAGGCAACGGGCTTTCCTTCGAAGATGCCGGCCTTGACCAGGCTGTCCACGTCGGAGGGCGCTACCGGACCGAAGCCATAACGAACGCCTTCGCGCTCGATCTCGACGAGCGGCTCCAGCCACAACATGCCGCGCGAGCCGTTGCGAACGATCTGAACTTTGGCGCCGGCCTTCTTGGCGGCAGCGGCAAGAGAAGCAGCGACTTCATCGGCGCCGACGGCAACGGCGGCCGCGTCGCGCGGAACAAATACGCGAAGCGTCATGCCTGGGCCTCTTTCAAAAGCTGATCAAGCCGGTTGTTGTCGAGACGCCCGACAACGCGGCCGTCGATCATGGCCGAAGGCCCGGTGGCACAAAGGCCGAGGCAGTACACCGCTTCCAGCGTCACTCGGCCGTCAGAAGTTGTATTGCCGCACTCCACTCCAAGTTTCGATTCGGCGCGCTCAACCAAACGCTCACAGCCCATCGACTGACAGGCTTCAGCGCGGCACAACTTCAAGATGTGCTTTCCGGGCAGCTCGCGGCGATAGTCATGATAGAAGGTCACGACGCCGTGCACTTCGGCGCGAGAGAGGTTAAGTTCCCGTGCCAGCACTGGAATCGCTTCTTCAGGTACGTGCCCGAAGACATGCTGAACGGCGTGTAGAATGGGCATGAGGGGCCCTTCCAACGCGTTATGGTCAGCGACAATCTCAACCGTGCGCTCTTCGCTCCACGGTTCGAAGCGGCTCATGGGTTTCCTCACTTCTTTATAGTTATTTGAAAGTAGTTCACCTGCCGGCGGCTGCATAATCAATAGCGCAGTTTCGTGCGTTGATAGATCGCCTCTATCAACACACTGACCCAGGACCACCTCAACCGACCTCGGCGGCTATCGGGTTGCCTATGCGCTTCGCATGGGCAATGAACGCCGCGACCAAGGGCGAATGGGGCTCTCGTTTGGTAACGATCAGACCAATCTTGTGAGTAACTGTTGGTTTTACGAGCGAAATCGCCTTCAAGCGGCTCGGCCGGTCCAGCGTCTCCGCAAGCCGGGACGGCAGGATGCTGGCCCACTCCCCTGATCGGACGTGGGCATAGAGGACCAGCATCGAGTTGCTCTCGAGCGTGGGGATCTGCTTGACCCCCGCCTCTTCCAAGTGGCGGTCGATCAGTCGACGGTTCTGCATGTCCGGGGTCAAGAGACACAGCGGCAGTTCCCCGGCTTCGGCCCAGGTCACCTGCTCCCGCTTGGCCAGCGGACTTTCGGGCGCGACCAGGAGCACGTACTGCTCGTCGTAGATGCGAATGGCTTCGAACCGCGGCGGCGGTTCCGCATCGACGTAGGAAATGCCGATATCGGCCTCAAGGTTTTCGAGCCGGGCCAGTATTGAGTCGGACGTCATCGACAGGACTGTCAGATTTACGTCGGGATATTTCCGACGCATCGGGACGGTGAGCTCCGTCAAAAACGGTAGCGCAGTCGGGATAACTGCGAGCTTCAGATGCCCAGTCAGGCCCTTCTTGAGGGCATCGATTTCCTGACGCATGGCGCGCACGTCAGCGACGATGCGGCGGGCCCAGTCCAGAATTCGCTCGCCTTCGGGCGTGAAGCAGCGGAAGCGCGAACCGCGCTCGACGATTAGAACGCCATACTGATCCTCGAGGCTCTTCAGAGCCGAAGACAATGTCGGCTGGGTCACGCCCATCGAATCTGCGGCACGTCCGAAGTGGCGTTCGCGGGCCAGTGCTAGGAGCAGTTCGAGCTTGTTATCAATCATGGTTCTTAGGGATACCGTTCCAGCGCTCTTGACGCTTCCCGCCAAAAACCACGGCGCTTGTCTTCGAATAGGCTCGCGGCCGAATTTGATCCCAACGCATGTGCAGTTCCTGTCTCAATTATAGACGACGGCGTTCGGCGGCACACGGGCGACGAAGGGAGCACAATTGGTGGCCTCCCAAGGCACATCCTGATGCATGATAGCTGTAAAGTCTCATTAAGTCGTTGCTCCGCCTTCAGAATAAGAGAATTTTATACGATCCATTGAGGCGCCGTTTACCCTCCGCTTCAAATCGCGACCTCCATCGGACCCAAGGACGGGGGAATTTACGAGTTGTAAGAGGGTCTGGACCAATCGTGGCACAAAGTCAGTTCAGGAGCCGCGTTTATGGCCTCGTACCTCTATTCGCTCATGGCTAGATCGCAAAAGGCCTATGCCAATGGCGCCTGCGCAGTCGTCGAACGCAAGGCCATGGTCCGCCGTTTCGCCGATGAGACCAGTGGCAGCATCGCGATCATGTTTGCGCTGATCCTCGTGGCCCTTTGTCTTTTCGTGGGCGGAGCCGTCGATATTGGCCGCTGGCTCAACGCCCAGCATCAGACCACCGCCGCCGCGGATGCCGCGGTGCTCGCGGGCGCTCGCATGCTGCAGCTCAACGAGAAGGACGTGGCCGGTGCGCGTGCCGCCGCTCAAAAATATTACCTAGAAAATACGAAAGGCCGTTCCGGTGTGGTCGATGACACGATCGCCTTCGACGCGGTCGACAACGGCACCGCCTTCGCCGCCAGCGGCAGCGCTTACCTCCAGACCACATTCCTGAACTTTGCCCATGTCCCGAAGTTGCGGATAGCGGTTCCCTCCAAGGCCCTTCTTCGTGCCGGCGGCAAAGCAAACGATGCGGTCGAGATCTCGATGATGCTCGACGTCACAGGCTCGATGGGCGGCTCGAAGATCACCGATCTCAAGAAGGCGGCCAATGACCTCGTTGCAATCGTGATTTCCGACTCCTCGAATTACAACCCGGTGCGGGTTGCAATTGTCCCGTTTGCCGAAGGCGTACGCCTTCCTTCCTCGGCAAACGCCAAGGCCCGCGGAACGCCAATGGACAAGGTTGACCTGAAATACACATCGCGTGGCAAAACGACGACGTACACCTATTATCCGACAGATTGTGTCGTCGAACGGACTGGCACAAACAAATACACGGATGCTGCACCCGGCTCAGGCAACTACGTGATGACGCTCTTCAACGACGACAATGTGAAACTCGTCAACGGCAAGTCCTATGGAACCTGCGGCCTGCCGGCCGCTGACGAGTTGGTGCCTTTGACAAACGACAAAGTGCTTCTCAAAAATCGGATTGATAATTTGGTGCTTTCCGGCGCGACCGCTGGCCAGATCGGCACCGCGTGGGCTTGGTATACGCTCTCGCCCAACTGGAACTCTCTTTGGGCAACCTCTGCGGCCGCGTCTGCGTACGGCAGCGGACCGCGGAAGATTGCGATCCTCATGACAGACGGCGAATACAATCTTCAGTATGACGTCAATGGCGTCAGCACGAACGATCGGGGTGCCGGCTCCGCCGCCAATTCAGACTCGACCACCCAGGCCCGCGCGGTTTGCACGGCCATGAAGGCGAAAGGCATCACCGTCTACACGGTTGGCTTCGCGCTCGGATCGAATGCGACGGCGATCACGACGCTCAAACAGTGCGCGACAAACTCTTCGATGGCCTACACGCCCGATAGCGGCGCCGAGCTGCAGCAGGCGTTTCGCGACATCGCACTCAAGATCAACCAGCTCTATCTGACGCAGTGATCCCCCTCAGCGACGATCAAGCCTCACCAACCGCGCGCCGGATCCACGAATCCGGCGCGTTTTGCTTTTATTGGCCTATCGGGGTTCTCCACAGGCTCGCGTTTGACAGGTGATCGACCCGCGCCGCCATGGCAGAGTGCCGGCCCCGCGCAGGATGGCGGCATTTAGGGGTTCATGCCTTGACTTCACATGACGCTCGGCTCGCGGCTTGTCTCGCTCTGGTCGCTTTCGCGACCACGGCGTGCTCTTCGTCCAGCCCGCCGAGCGACACCTCCGCTCCCCCCCTCGCCTCCGAAGGCGCCGGGGACGGGGTGCGCCGCAATCCCGTCGTAGCCGGACGCCGGGCCCGGGTCTTCGTCATGGCAGGGTTCGGCGCCAAATGTGAAAGCCTTCCGGCTCCCAACATCAAGGTGACGCAACCGCCGGCCAAGGGCGAAGTGTCATTCGAGCCGGGCCAGGAGACGACGGTCAATACGAGCGCGTCCGGTACGTGTATCGGCGCAAAGGTCAGCGGGACGGGCATCTATTACACTGCGCGAAAGGGAGAAACAGGGGCCGACACCTTCTCGATTGAGGCCGAGTTGGGCGGTGACGTCACGCAGCGGACGTTCTCGGTTCAGATCGTGGAGTAGCTCTTGGCCTTGGCGTCACAATGGTTGAGGCAACTGCCGTTGTGTCTCAGCCAAAAGTCTCAGGTCAGCGAGGTTGTTCCTCCCAGCCGGGCCCCCTAGGGTGAGCGCCCTCACATCACCCCATCCAATCGGCGCCCCATGGCCAGCACATCCCAGCGCACGCGCGTTACGACCCAGGAAGCTCTCCAGTTTCACGCTCAGGGCAAGCCGGGCAAACTCGAGATTACGCCCACCAAGCCGCTCGTGACGCAACGCGACCTCGCCCTTGCCTATTCGCCCGGCGTGGCGGCCCCCGTCGAGGCAATCGCGGAAAACCCCTCCCTCGCCTACGACTACACGAACAAGGGCAACCTCGTGGCTGTCGTCTCGAACGGGACGGCCATTCTCGGCCTTGGCAATCTTGGCGCCCTTGCCGCCAAGCCGGTGATGGAGGGCAAAGGCGCGTTGTTCAAGCGCTTCGCCGACATCGACGCGCTGGATCTGCTGGTCGACACAGAAGACGTGGACGCCTTCATCAACTGCGTACGCTACCTTGGCCCGACGTTCGGGGGCATCAATCTCGAGGACATCAAGGCGCCCGACTGCTTCATCATCGAGGAACGGCTCAAAGAGCTGCTCGACATTCCGGTCTTCCACGACGATCAGCACGGAACGGCCATCATCGCGGCGGCGGGCATGATCAATGCGCTCGATCTGACGGGGCGCGACATCGCCAACTTCCGCCTGGTCGTGAACGGCGCGGGAGCTGCTGGCATCGCCTGCATCGAGCTGATGTGTGCGCTCGGGATGCCCAAGTCCAATGTCGTTCTTTGTGACACCAAGGGTGTGATCTACCAGGGCCGCAAATCCGGCATGAATCAGTGGAAGTCGACCTACGCGTCAACGACGAAGGCGCGCACGCTGGCCGAGGCGCTCGAAGGCGCGGATGCCTTCTTCGGTCTCTCCGCAAAGGGCGCGGTGACGCAAGACATGGTGCGTTCGATGGCTGCGAAGCCGATCATCTTCGCCATGGCCAATCCCGACCCCGAGATCACGCCCGAGGAAGTCCATGCCGTTCGTGAGGACGCCATCGTTGCCACAGGTCGCTCCGACTACCCGAACCAGGTCAACAATGTGCTCGGGTTCCCATTCATCTTCCGTGGCGCACTCGATGTGCAGGCGCGCACCATCAACGACGAGATGAAGATCGCGGCCGCGCGGGCCTTGGCCGAGCTTGCGCGCGAGGATGTGCCCGACGTGGTGATGGCGGCCTTTCTGGGGCGCCGCCCGACCTACGGACGCGAGTACATCATTCCGGCGCCGTTCGACCCACGCCTGATCAGCCGCGTATCTCCGGCCGTAGCGCAAGCCGCCATGGATTCCGGTGTTGCGCGCCGGCCGATCGTCGACATGGAAGGTTATGTGTCGCGGCTCACAGGGCGGCTCGACCCGGTGTCCACATGGCTGCAATCGATCTTCGAGCGCGTACGGGCGGAGCCCAAACGCATCGTATTCGCGGAAGGTGACGATCCCGGCGCCATCCGGGCGGCAAACAGCTACTTCGCACAAGGCCTCGGCGTGCCGGTTTTGGTCGGCGCCCCGGATGCGATCCGCGCGCGCTTCAAGGAGGCAGGGATCCGTCTCCGCGACGAATTCGAAATCATCGACAACCGCCACTCGCCCTACACCGAGGAGTTTGCCGAGTTCCTCTATTCACGCCTTCAACGGCGCGGGTTCCTCAAGCGCGACTGCGTGCGGCAGGTGATGAACGAGCGCAACGTGTTCGCGGCGCTGCTCGTTGCGCATGGTATCGCTGACTGCATGGTGGCGGGCGTGACCCGGAACTGGACGGGCGTCTTCCAGGACGTGCGGCGTGTCATCGATCCCGAGCCGGGACGGCATGTGATCGGTGTCAGCCTTGCGTTGTGCCGCGGGCGCGGCGTGCTGGTCGCCGATACCAACGTCCACGACATGCCGACTGCGCAAGAGCTGGCCAACATCGCCGTCGAGGCCGCGAATGCGGCGCGCAAGTTCGGCATGGATCCGCGCGTTGCGCTGCTGACCTATTCGACCTTCGGACAACCTCAAAGCGAGCGCTCCGATCAGGTGCGCGAAGCCGTTTCTATCCTGGCCGAGCGGGGTGTCGATTTCGAGTTCGACGGCGATATTGCCGCGGATGTGGCCCTCTCGCAGGACCTCTTGAAGCTCTACCCCTTCTGCCGGCTCTCCGGTCCGGCCAACGTGCTCGTCATGCCGGCGTTCCACGCGGCGTCGATCGCCACCAAGATGCTCAAGGAGCTGGGTGGCGCGACGCTGATTGGGCCTCTTCTTGTCGGTCTCTCCAAGAGCGTGCAGATCTCGACGCTCGGGGCGAAGGACGCGGATATCCTCAATCTCGCGGCACTAGCCGCCTACGATTTCGGCGGCTGAGGGGTCTCGACCGCCACGTCAGCCTCTTGAAACTTCTGCCCGATGAGGTGACCTTGCACCTCATGCACACGCATTCACACGGCCCGGCGCACCGCCACGACGATGGTCACGACCACGGCGGCGGTCACGGACATGCTCACGGCGCCGGCGCGTCCGAGCGTCGCATCGGATACGCGGCCCTGCTGACCGGCGTCTTCATGCTGGCGGAGCTGGCCGGCGGACTTGTTTCCGGTTCGTTGGCACTGATCGCGGACGCCGGTCATATGCTCACAGACTGTGCGGGTTTGCTGCTCGCTTGGGTCGGATTCCGCCTCGCGCGCCGCCCTGCCGACTGGAAGCGCTCCTACGGCTACGACCGGTTCGGCATCCTAGTCGCCTTTGCCAACGGCTTGGCGCTGTTCGTCATCGCGGGCTGGATCGTGCTGGAAGCTATTCATCGCATCAATGCGCCGTCTCCGGTGCTCGGCGGCATCATGCTGTGGGTGGCGCTGGCGGGCTTGGCGGTCAACGTGTTCGCCTTCTGGCTGCTACAAGGGGGCGATCACGACAATCTCAATGTCCGGGCCGCGGTTATGCATGTTGCGGGTGATCTGCTCGGCTCCATCGGGGCCATCGTGGCCGCTGTCGTCATCCTGCTGACGGGATGGATGCCCATCGATCCCATCCTGTCGGTGCTCGTCGCCGTTCTCATCCTGGGATCGGCTTGGCGGATTGTCCGCGAAAGCGCCCACATTCTGCTCGAGGGAACTCCGCCAGGGATCGACCCTGCAAAGATCGGGGCCGATATCAAGGCCGCCGTACCATCTGTGCTCGACGTGCACCACGTCCACGTCTGGTCCCTCAGCCAGGACAGGCCGGTTGTTACCCTGCACGCCCGCGTTGCCACTCTTCCAAGACCGGACGGAATTGTGCCCGAGATCAAGAACGTCCTACGGTCGCAATACGGGGTCGACCACGCCACGGTCGAGCTCGAGTTCGAAAGCTGCGCCGACGGACGGGCGCCTTGCCACGACGTGCCCGAAAGTCCACAGTCTCATTGACCTCCGCGTCCTTACTTATTGCGCGTGACAACCCGCCCCGTAATACTCACTCGCCTCATGTGCGGGGCGGAGGGCGCGTTCGAGGAGCAGTATGGCGGACAACGCGGGGTTAACGCGACGGAGTGCGCTCAAGCTTGGCCTGGCGGGGGCCGCGGGCGCCGCAGGGCTCGATATTCCAGCAGCTCAGGCGGCTACGACGAAAGCCCCTTTGCCGGACAGCAAGCCCAATATCCTGTTTCTCCTGGTGGACGAGCAGCGCTACCCCACACCTTATGAAAGCGCCGCGCTCAAGCAGTTCCGCGCCACGCATCTTCCGGCCCAGGGCAAGCTCGCGCAGAAGGGCGTGACGTTCGAGCGGCACTATGTGGCCTCTGTCGCCTGCGTGCCGAGCCGGACGTCGCTCTACACCGGACACTATCCCTCGCTGCACGGCGTTGCCAACACGGACGGCGCGGCAAAAGCCGCCGACGATCCCGACATGCATTGGTTGCTGCCCGGCTCGGTGCCCACCATCGGGCACTATCTGCGCGAAGCGGGATACCGCACCTTCTGGAAGGGCAAGTGGCACGCAACGGAAGCCGACCTCAGGGTGCCCGGGACAAGCGAAGTCATCACAAGTTACAACGCGGACGGCGTGACGGATCCCACTAAGGAGGACGTCTACCTGAAGGCGGACCCGCTCGATCCGTACGGGTTTTCCGGATGGATCGGCCCTGAGCCGCATGGGTCCGATCCGCTCCGATCCGGATCCTCGGCCGCTGCCGGCAAGCAAGGCCGAGACCCCGCCATCGCCGCGCAGGCTGTGAAGCTGATCAAGGATCTCGGCGCGTCGAACGACGGGCGCCCGTGGTTCCTGATGGCGTCGTTCACAAACCCACACGACATCGCGCTCTGGGGCTTCTACTCAAACCTCGCTGCCGACCTTCAAGGCCGCTACGACTTCAGCGTGCCGGACTACGTTCCCGAGGAGCCTTTCGACCGGAGCCTGTTCGGGCGTTCCCGCCTCGAGCAGCTCGACGATAAGCCGTCCTGCCAGAAGTCATACCGGGATGCCTACAGCTCCTTCATGCAGCCGAGCTTCGCGAGCCGCGAGTACTACCGCCTTTACTATCGCCTGCATGCCGATGTGGACCGTCATCTCGGTGAAGTCCTCCGGGCGCTCGACGAGTCGCCGTTCGCCGACAACACCATTGTCGTGTTCACATCCGATCACGGCGATCTTCTCGGCGCGCACGGCGGGCTGCATCAGAAATGGTACATGGCCTACGAGGAGGCCGTGCATGTTCCGATGGTCGTCGTGTTACCGGGGCAGACCGGCGCGCGTTCCGTGCCTATTCCGACGAGCCATATCGACATCGCGCCAACCCTGCTCGGCCTTGCCGGCGTGGATCACAACGCCATCCGTGATGCGATTGCTCCCGGTTTCACCGACCCGCTCCCCCTTGTCGGGCGGGATCTCTCGTCGCTGATCAGCGGTGAAGCTGCCGCCGATAAGCTCGCCGAGCCGATCTACTTCATGACGGACGACGATCCGAGCCGCGGCCTCGATCAAAAGAACTTCATTGGCGTCAGCTACGACTCCGTCGCACAGCCCAATCACGTCGAGACGGTGATCGCAGCCATCGACGGCGAGATCTGGAAATACTCACGCTACTTCGATCACCCCCGCTACTGGAGCGCGCCGGGCACGCCGGGCGCCGAGGGTGTCCGTGACGTGGTCAACAAGCCGAAGGGCCGCGAGGGCGACGAGGATGGCACGTCGCGCCGTATCTACGAGGAACGCGTGAAGACCGTGCCCGCGCCGAGCGAGTACGAAATGTACAACGTCACCGCCGATCCCATGGAGCTCGAAAACCTCGCCGGAAAGCCCGAATGGAAGGCGCGCGAGAGCAAGCTTCGCGAGCTTTTGGTGGAACAGTGCGCCCGCAAGCGCCTCGTTCCCCAGAGCGGGCCAGTCCCCGGCGAGACCGGCTGCCGTCAGGCTTAGCCCTCTCGCAGCACGTCCGATCAGACCAAAGTCTGATTCCGCTTCAGACCCGAGCCTCACCTGATCGTGGGCCGCTTTGCCCTGTGCGCAGTGTGGCTATGCCGGCAAGATACTCCCGAAATCTCCTACGGACCCTTCCGGATGCCTTCGCTCCGATCCGCTCGTGATGCACGCCGGCCGATGCACCGTCCCGCTTGGGACGATCGCGGTTACACGCTCCTGGAGGTTCTCGTCGTGCTCGGCATCGTGGTGCTGCTCGCCAGCATCGCGGCGCCGCAAGTGCTTCGGTACATGGGTCAGGCGCGCAGCGAAGCCGCCAAGGCCCAGATCGGATCAATCACGACGGCGCTCGAACTCTATGCCTTGGATATGGGCGGCTTTCCAGGTGCCCAGTCGGGCGGCCTGCGCGCGCTCGTTGCGGCTCCAGGGGGCAGTAAGAAATGGCGCGGGCCCTACCTCAAGCGCGCCGACGGCCTGATCGATCCGTGGGGCCAGCCCTATCAATACCGATTCCCCGGACGCAACGGCCAGCCGGAGGTCTTCACCCTGGGGCGGGACAATGCGCCTGGAGGCGCCGCCGAGGACCAGGACATCGCGAACTGAAACCCAAGCAGCGCTAGACGCTATATGAGCGGGCCGAAGTTCCAGGTTGCCCAGAGGCCGAGACATAGGAACGGTCCGAACGGGAGTGCCGTCGATCCTTGCACTTCTCGCCCCGAGAGAACAGCAGCGGCGACAGCAACTAGCGCCGTCAGGCAAGCGAGAAGCAGCGTCGACGCCAGCCCCTCGAAGCCGACCCACGCCCCAGCCGCGCCAAAGAGCTTTGCATCGCCGAAGCCAAGCCCACTTCGCCCTCTCACCTGCAAATAGATCCAATTCAGCCCTGCCAATGCGCCGACTGCAAAGAGGGCGGCCAGTGCGGCCGTGACGACGTCGCGGTTCTCGACGAGCCATGCAACGACGAGGCCGGCTGCCAAGAGCGGAAGGGTTATGATGTCGGGCAAGCGCCAGGTGCGGAGATCGATGATGGACAGGGCGACTAAGGCAAGCCCCAGCGCCATTCCGGCGGCAATCTGAGCGAAACCAACGCCGTAGCTCTCACGCGCGACCAGAGTAATCGCGAGATAGACGACGACAAACGCGCTGATCAAAACCCAAGTGCGAGGCATCCGGCGAATGTATCACACCGCGCGAGCGACTCGTGTATCCAGAGGCATCGTGCGCCACGCAGCAGGTGCCCCAATGCGCCAGATGCTCTTGCCGATGTTTGCCTTGTCCGTGTTGCAGGCGCAGCCCGCAACGGCTGGTCCGCGCATGGATCGCTTTTCAGAGCAGCGCTACATGGCTGGGCCCGTCGCACCGCTCGAGGCACGCGGTTGCTATTACCGCCGGGGCCGCGAGTACTGTGGTCGGTATTGCTACATAGAAATCAACGGCCGCCGCTATTGCCAGGAACGCGCGCGCGATGCCGTGCCTCAAGCGGGTATCGGATTCTTCGGTGAGCCTCCTCCCGAGGCCGGTTACGTTCTCAAATAGGTCGCGCGCTAGCAGGGAGGCTTTTCTCCGTTGTAGTCGGCGGCGACAGACGACGGGGCCTGCATCCAGCGCCGGATCGTGAAATCTCCCCGCCCAGCCTGCGGTGCTTCGAGGATAGCCCAGCGCGTGAAGCGGCCGCCGCCGCGCGCGGCACCTGTGGCGAGAACCGAAACTGCCCGCCCCTCGCTTCGGGACACGAATGAGGTTGGGATGCCTTCCCACTGTCCCATCGCTGCGGAAGACGATGCGAACCCGGTTTCGGAGGTGAGGGCGGCTCCACGCACGATCACGTCGCGAAGGCCGGGCGGCGCCTGAAGCGGGTCAAATCCTTCGGCTCCCGAATTCACGGTCAGGAACGGACGCATTTCAAGCACAAGCTTTGGCGGTATCGCGAGCACCTGCTCGATCTCCTCCACGGCATCGAACGGCCGGTTTTTCGGGGGAGCCCTACCGGCGTAGTCTTCGGCCTCCGCACCGTCGGGCCTCGCCTGACTGTCGCCGTCGCGGAAGTCGAGGATGCGGCTGACGATTGGTCTCGCCTTCTCGATGGGCGTGCCGAGGCCCACGACGAGCGCCAGCAAGAGCGCTTCGTTGTTGGTGTTGAGGTCGATCTTGCCCGCTTCATCGCGAACCTCGATCGCAATCACGCCCGCTTGGCTAGGAGCGGCGCAAACAACGGCGGCGGAGCCGGCTGCAAAGCGTGATGTCTGGCTACTACCCGAGCGGCGCGCCTGCAGATCCATCACCGCGAGCTGAACGCCGGCGTCGGCAAGCGCCTCAGCCTCGGCCGAGTCCACCGCGCTTGCGATGGATTTGACGCGGCTTCTCACGCCATACGTGAACGTGACAGCAACCAGGATAAGGACGAGCGCGACGAGAAGCACGGCGACCAGGACGAAGCCCTGGTCATTGCCTGCAGCGGTGTTTCCTTCCGCGCGTTCCCGCACTCATCCCACCTCGGCTCTCACCTGACGATGCGATCAACCTGCTCCCGGCGATCCGGCGGTGTCGCGCGCTGCGGCCGCGTCGACAGGTTCAGCCGATCTCGAAACTCCGCTGCAATCCTGCCCATCTGACCGTCGTCTGTCACGACATGGGGCGTAATCGCGATTAACAGCTCTGTGCGCTGGATGCGGTCGTCCTTGTCTTTGAAGAGATTGCCGACGAGCGGAATGTCGCCGGCCAGCGGAACCTGCTTGCGCTCCCGGCTGGCCCGGTCCTGCATCAGGCCCGCGAGCATCACGCTGCCGCCGTTCTGCACGGCAACGGTCGTCTTGATCCGACGCTGCTGAATAGTCGGAGAATCGATGGAGGATGAGGTTGTTGGTTTGACATCGCTCACCTCCTGCTCGATCTCGAGCAGCACGCGTCCATCTTCCGCGACGCGCGGAATGATGTTCAGGATGACGCCGGTGTTGCGGAAAGCGATCGCGTTCACTATGGGCGCATCGGGCGTCAACACGCTGACGGCGGATTGGGTCGCGACCGGGACTTCGTCACCGATCTGCAGGACCGCCTTCTTGTTGTTCAGCACCATCAGCGACGGCGACGACACGACGTCGACATTGGTAACGTTCGCCAGCGCATTCAGCACGATCTTCGCGTTGGGCGCGTTCACGAAGTAGGAGAAGCCCGGAAAGACCGGCGCGATTGCACCCAGCGCGCTGTCCGTCAGACGAAATTCGTTGCGTCCGGATTCGAAGAACCAGCGCAAGCCGAACCGCAGATTGTCGTTGAGCGTCACCTCGGCGATCGTGGCTTCCAGAAGCACCTGCGAGGGCAAGCGGTCGACCTCGGCGAGAACCTGCTTGATGCGACGGATCTCGCCCGGTGTCGCGGAGATGATCAGCGAGTTGTTGCTGTCATCCGCGACGATGGATATCCCTGTCTGGCGGTCGTTCGGGGGCGCCTGCGCGAGCATGCCGGAGCGATTGGCCGGTTGAGCTTCTGCGGCCGCGTCGCCGTCGGGCGCTTCGGCGGCGCCAGGGGGCGCGGCCTGCGGGCCGGGTGCTCCTCCGGCACTGGCGATCAGAGGTGCCGCAAATGCGCCAGGCGTGCCGGCCGTCGAGCGCTGGCCGACCGTCGGCGGCGGTATCGACAGGGACTGATCGTCAGACACGATGGTCTGCGAGGCCGGAAACCCGGGAGCCTGGTCCGAAACCCCATTGTCAGCCGATGCGTCGCCCTGGCCTTCCGGGCCGTATAGCTTCTGAAGGAGCAGAGCCAGCTCCTGAACTGGCCGGTATTGAACATGATAAACAAAAGCGCGCTTTTCAGTGGCCTGCCCGGCCATATCGATGCGCTTGATCCACGTCTCCGCCTTCTGCAGGTACTGCGGCTTGGATGAAATGACGAGAATGGCCTTGAGCCGCGCATTCGGAACGAAACGGACCATCCCCTTGGTCGGGCTCTCCTGGTCGTTGGCGAAAATCGTGTCGAGCTCTTGGGCAATGGCCTCGGTATCGGACTCGACGGGATAGAGCCCGAATGACATCCCGCGCAGCCAGTCAACGTCGAACGTGGCGACCGTCTCAACGAGGCTCGCCAGTTCCGCCTTGGTTCCGGTGAGGATCAAGAGGTTGCGCGCCGTGTCCACGCGCGCGATCGTACTCTGCGGCGCGACGGACTTGAGAATGCGCTCCATCTCCGTCGCGGAGACATAGGTCAGCGGTACGATTTCCGACGACATGCCGGCCACGCGCCGGGCCGGCGATGCTCGCATCTTGAGATGCTTCCCGGCTGCGACGGCCTCGTCGCGCGGGAGGACCTTGTACACGCCTCCGTCAATGACGATGGCAGCGCCCTCAGTTTCGAGCACGGATTCGAAAACGTCGAGCAGGGCGTCCTGACTGACCGGATTTGCCGTCTTGAGCGTAATGGAGCCCTTGAGCTTGTCGCTCACGACATAGGTCACGTGTAGGACGTCGCCAAGCACCGCCCTGGCCGCTTCGGCAATGCTGGCATCGACGAGGTCGAGCGATACGCCCTCGCCCGTCACAGTACCGACCGCAGACCGCTCGCGCGGTCCGGCCGGATTGACGAAGCTGCCGGAGCCTGGATACGCGCGCGGCTGGCTTGCGGCCGGATCGCCCGGACTACCGAGGGGCGCGCTTCCCTGGGCACCACCGCCAGGCGGCGCCGGAATGGCGCCCGTCTCCGTCGGCGTAATGGGCGAGGGCAACGAAAGTTGCTCCATCGGCAGGGTGCAAGCGGACAATACGATGCTGAGCACCGCGGCGATGGCCCCGGTGACCACTGGAAAACGTCCGCACAACTTTTGCTCCGAGCGCCCCAAAACTCTCCCTATCCCCCACCGCAATACGAACTCTTCCCACTGCCGAATTTTCGAGCAGCGGGAAGGACATTCAGCGGTCGAATGATGCAGCAGCGATTCGGCTCTGACTGTCGAGGCGAGCTGGGGGGCACGCGGAGGATACCCACTGGTCTGCGTGCCACAGGTCTATTGGGCACCCTCTCCATCGGACCTTGGTCTGTATGCCGATACACTGCCCCCGTGATAGGCTTGCACGTAATACTAATTGTGCGCCGTAATATTCCTGCGCGCCTGAGATCTCAGAACGGGCTCGCAGAGCCGATCGGCCGTTTAGTCGGGGATTGCACATGTACATTCCCAAGGACGCGTCGCGTGCGCGACAGCGTGAGGCGGAGCGTGCCCGCGAAAATCGATTGGAAATCGTCAAAGCCTTGTCACAGGGGCAGGTGAGCCGCCGCGAACTCGTCGCGTGGGGCCTGCTCACGTTCACGGGCGCACTGGCCATGAAGAACGGCCTCAACATGTTCGCCCGAAGTGCATTCGGCGCCGTACCGACCGGCACACCGCGCAGTCCTCTCTTCGGGGCCAAAAAATTCACTCAGCGCATGCCCCGGCTGGAGACGCAGCAGCCCATCCCGCTGACGAACGAGAACTGGGAGGCGAGCTTTCCCCTCAGCATGGGCGAGCCGAATGCAAGGAAACTCTCGTGGCATACGGATTTCAGCGCCACGAACAATCCCGATCCCTCCCTCGTCAATCCCCTGACCGGACGCGGCCCCATCGAAGGCCGTCCTCCGGGCGATTTCTTCGCGCACCAACGGTGGCGCGAATATTTTCCGAAGGTCGGCTACGTGCTTTCGATGGCCGACGCGCAGGACAACACCAAGTTTCATCCCAACTTTCAGGCCCAAAAACCCAACAAAGTATGGACCTTCGGTAGCGGCCACCACGCGCGCGGCGCGCCGACGCCTCCCCTCATCCGCGCGCGCTACAGCGAGCCGCTTCTCGTCCGGATTTACAACAACCTCCCGAAGGACCGGGCACTCAATGGCGGCTTCGGGCGAAATGAAATCTCGACCCATTTTCACAATGCGCATAATGGCGCGGAAAGCGACGGCGCCTGCAACGCGTTCCACTTCCCGGGAACGTTCTACGACTATCGCTACAGCACCACGCTTGCGCGTCGCGATCGCATCAATACGCAGGCAACCGAACCGCGTGCATCGGGACCCGACGGCTCCGGCGGGCTGACGTTCGTGCCGGGTGATTTCCGCGAGCTGCAGGGAACCATGTGGTTCCACGATCATCGCTTCTTCTTCACGGCGGAGAATGTCTACAAAGGCAACGCCGGCATGATCAACTACTACAGCGGGCCGGATCGCGGAAACGAGCAGCTCGACGAGCGGTACAATTGCAACTTACGACTACCGAGCGGCTACGTGCGCGATTGGGGTAACGTCGATTTCGACGTCAACCTGATGTTCAGCGACATGTCGTTCGACAGAGACGGTCAGCTCTACTTCGACATCTTCGACATGCTCGGGCATCTCGGCGACGTGATGGCGGTGAACTTCGCCTATGCACCATTTTTCGAGGTGCTTCCGCGGAAATATCGCTTCCGTCTCCTGAACGCCAGTATGTCACGCTTCATCAAGCTCGCGCTTGTCACCCCTGCCGACAAGAAGAAGGCCCGCTTCACGTTCATTGCCAATGATGGAAACTTCCTCGTCAGACCGATCGACTCCAATCAGATGAACGACGAGTTGCCGATTCAGGGGCCGGCAGAGCGCTACGACATCGTCATCGACTTCAGCCGTTTCAAACCCGGCGACAAGATCCAACTCGTCAACCTTTTGATGCATAAGACGGGCGAGAAGGCGGACGATCCCGTTTCGATCGCGACCGCGCTCAAAGGCGAGGACAAGGATCCCGCCGTCGGAGCATGCCTGGAATTTCGCGTCGTTTCGGAAGTAGCCAGCGTCGACCAGCCGGGGCTTACGCTGCGTGCGACGGACCGCGACGACAGCAAAGTTCCGTCTACGCTCACCGAGCAGATCCCCGTTGTCACGCCGGTGCGCAAACGCACAATCGAGTTCAAGAAGGATGCCCTCAATCGCGCCAAGAATTGCAATCCGAGCTGCGAGGACAAGGAGTTCCTTCCCTGGGTCGTGCGCATCAACGGCGAAACTCAAAACTCTCTCAACGCCAACCGCATCTCTCTGCTGATCCCGAAACCGGGCGAGGTCGAACACTGGACCATCGTCAACGGCGGCGGTGGCTGGGATCATCCCATCCACCTGCATTTTGAGGAAGGCGTCACGATCAAGCGTAACGGCGGAACTCCGCCCATCCACGAAAATCTCGTCCGCAAGGATGTCTGGCGTTTGCCCGGCAATGGCACGGTCACCTTCCAGGTTCAGTTCGGTGAATTCGGGGGCGCCTATGTCCAGCATTGCCACAACACCGTGCACGAGGACTTCGCGATGCTGATGCGCTATCAGCTCATCTCCGACAACGGCGAGCCGCAACTCGCTATCTCGCCCACTCCGATCCCCACGGAAGACGGCGTAACATTCATGACGCCGGAAATTCTTCCTGAGGGTGACCCACGCAGGAGAACCAGCAGTTAGCTGAGCGACCCGCAATGAAAGTCTCTTTGGTGCGTGCGGTTACTCTCATCGGAGTGTTGTCTCTCCTCGTAGGAGCCACTGCGGCCTACATTCTCTTGCAACATAATTCGATCCGTTCGGCTCCGGCTTCGTCGCGCACCTGGGACGAAGCCTATTTCACCAACACCGAGGTCGTGACTCATGATGGCCGCCGGTTGCGGCTCTACGACGATCTTCTCAAGGGCAAGATCGTCGTCATCAATTTCATCTATACGAGCTGCAAAGATCTTTGTTCGCTCGGCACCGCACGTCTTGCCTTGGTTCGCGATCGCCTCGGCGCGCGGGTGGGCAAGGACATCTTCTTCTACTCGATTACTCTTGATCCCGTGATCGATGGTCCAGAGGTTTTGAAGAAGTATGCCGATACCTTTTACACCGGGCCAGGCTGGCTTTTCCTGACCGGCGCGGCCGACGACATCGACCTCATCCGCTACAAACTTGGCGATCGCGGAAAGACACTGGCGGATCACCGCACGGATGTCGTTTTGGGCAATGACGCGACCGGCGAGTGGAGCCGCGACTCCATTTTTTCCGACACGGATCACCTCACGCATACGATCCTGCGCATGGATCCCGAAGAGCGCGCGCGTCCATCTATGGTCATCGCGCAATCCAACACGCACGGAACACCGACTCCGCTCGGCGATACACCGGGACGCGCCCTGTTCGTTAAGACGTGCGCGGCTTGTCACAGCATCGGCGGCGGCGATCGCGTCGGGCCCGATCTTGCTGGCGTGACACAGCGGCGTTCGCAGGACTGGCTGGTACGATTCATCGTTTCTCCCAGCGCGATGATCCGCGCGGGCGATCAAACGGCGCTTGCTCTTCTCGAACAATATCGCGGGTTGCGGATGCCGGAAGTGGGGCTGACGGATACCGATGCACGTGATCTGATCGCCTACATCGACTCCCAAACTATCACGAAGGGTGACGCCGCGACGGCCGCGGCAGGTGCCAGCTCCCAGCCGCATCCGGTACACAGCCCCTGACTTGGCAACGGAGATCTACTGTTGCTCCGGCGCGGATTGCGCCTGCTTGATCGCAAGCTTGATCTGCTGTTGGCGATCGTTCTGCTCCACCACGACGAAATCTCCTTCGATGGCCCGGAGTTTCCATCCGTTTACATGGCCACCAATCTCAATCCATCGCGCATAGGGTTCGCCGGACACGCGGATCAGCGCACGGCGATTTCCTCCCCACTGCATCATCCCGACGAGTTTAAGTGCGGTATCGTCCGTTTCGGGTAATGCACTTGCCGCCGCTGGACTCGATGGTTCAGCAGCGTCGGGCCGCCGGGACATATTGAACACGGGCCGCTCAAGCGTTTCGACTAGAACGTCCTTCGTTGTCAGGGGCGCCACGGGCGCGACCGCCCCACCTGCGGAGGGCGGCTGTTCTGTTTCGCTTGTCGCGTTGTCGGTCTTTGGGGAGATATCGAGGCTCGTCGTCAAAAGCTGCCAGTTTACGACGACCAGCGCAGCCGTACCCGAAAGGAGCGCCGCAATCAGGACCCTGTGTGCCAATGTGCCCACTATCCTCCCCCGCTCTTGGTCGTTGCACCAAACAGCGTCAAGCGCGCATCGAGCTCGCGGTGCGGCCTTACGTTCGAATCTGCCGCGCGCGCTATCTGTAGCATGCCGACAAACAGCGGAGGCTGCTGCGCTTCGAGCGTAAACAGCAATCCTTGCAACTGTTTCAGGCCGGCCTGAAGCTGGATCTCAATGCCAACCAACCGTAGGGCGTCGTCCACGCGCGGCGGCAGAACCGTCACGCTGCTCAATCTTATGCCCTCGTCCGCGGCTACCGCATTCACCCGCGCCTGGAGGGCCGCCGCTCGAATTTGGTCGCTTTCGCCTTCGAGCATCGTGAAGTTCAACGCGCGGATATTAGGCTCGTCCGTGACGGCATCGCGCTGATGCTCATTCAGCGCCAACGTCAGACGTCCCAACTCGTCTCTTCGTTCCTCGATTTTCTGTCTCGTATCCGACAGCTTGTGCGCAATGGGAGCAAACAATCCCGCATAGGCGAGAACCAGCAAGCCCGCGAGAAGCGCCAACGCTGCGATTTTGTTCAGGAGAACGCCCGGAGCGATCATTGATCCTCCTCCACAGTCTCTCCCGATACGGCGCTCGCTTGACGGAGCGTCAGTCTGAGATTGAAGCGCTCCCTGTCGGCGTTCGAGTCAAACGTTACGGGCGCGGTCAGCGTGGCATCGCCGAAGTACGGACTCTTTTCGAGTGTCCCGACCAAATCGGAGGCCCTACGCGACAATCCCGACAACTCGATCGTGCGTCCCGATAACCGCAGCTCCGACAAGTATGTGTCGTCCGGAAGCCGCTGCGTGATCTCATCCACTAGCACGACTGCGGGTACGGCGTGAGCCTTCCTCACTTGAACGGCTGCCACGTCTTGCGCCGCGGAGCCAGTTCCGTTGCCGTGGTCGTCGCGCGCTCCGAGTTGCTTACGGATCTCTGCCGTCTGTCGGTCCAGCGTCGCCAACGCTCGCTCGTTTCGCCACGTCGCGAGCGCGGTGGCGAGTCCAGCAAGGAGGAGCAGACCAACCGCAAGCTTCCGAACCCAGCCGCCATTCCGAGTTCGAGGTCCGGCGGCTGTAGCGTCCAAGAACGTTACGGGCAGCATTTCAGCCCCATTGGAGGATACGCAGCCAATGCGGCGAACCGTTGCGCCCGTCCGATCTGCCGCAGCCAAAGCACGGGCTACCGTCTCGCGCTTAAGAATGAACTGCCGCGCGCTCAGATTACCTTTTGGCCCTGGCGCAGGATCGACGACATATGCCGTGAGAACGTCTTGCAATTTAAATGGCGTCGCGCGCTCAAGATCCAGCTCCAGGATACGCCCCGCGTTATGCCTCGCCTTTTTCGGGATTTCGATCCTCCGCTCCAGGCAAGCCGAGGAAGGAACGATGAACGTGAGACTGGGCGGCTTCCCCTTGCCCGCCAGTGCAGAAATCTTTCGCCACGCCTCGGCGTCATCTGCAGCCGTGGGTGGGTGGCTCGTCCCAACTGGCGCGCCCGAGTCCAGTTGGCAGATCCTCACGTGGCCGCCGTCAAGGTAGAGCGCCAGCTGATCGCCAGACGCAGACATCAGATCGCGAACGCCGTGGGGAAGCATCCCCGAAAGCTCATTCGACCACCATCGCAATCCTGAGCGGATTTGCCTGTC
This sequence comes from Hyphomicrobium sp., assembly GCF_036262015.1. GTDB lineage: Bacteria > Pseudomonadota > Alphaproteobacteria > Rhizobiales > Hyphomicrobiaceae > Hyphomicrobium_C. Next base: position 21,877 of record NZ_DATAJR010000007.1, read on the forward strand.
CATATCCCTAATCAGAGACGGCATGATTAACACCGAATTTTCGCTTTGCGAGGCCGCTTTATCTGGCTCGCGAAAGTCTTCTGCAGTATACTCCGTTTCAGCCGACATGTCCGTTTTAACGTGCTTGCGCGCTTCCAATTTTCGCGGTCCCGTCATGCTTTTCAGCCGCTCGCCGACAGGAACCTCACCGCTCAGCTCCACTCAAGCTGAGTTATCAGACCGCCTTCTCACCGCCCTCAAAGATCGCGGTCTTCTCGATGCGATTTCGGCGAAGCGAGCAGAAAAAGCGGCCCAGCAATCGGGCGACCGGATCGACACGGTCCTCACGCGGCTCGGCCTCGTCAACGAAGCGGATCTGGCGACCGTTCTCGGTTCAATACTCAACATCCCTCTTGCTCAAGCCAGCGATTTTGCATCTTCAAAAACAATAGAAACCGATATTCCCATTGAATTCCTGCGCGCCTCTCAATTGGTGCCTATTTCTGCCATTGGCGATCGCGTCGTCATCGCGACAGCCGACCCGCTCAATGGCGGTGCGTTGGATGCGGTGGCCTTTCTTTTGGGCAAACCGCTTGATCTCAAGCTCGCCACGTCCGCCACCATCGAGCGCGCGATCGAACGGCTCTATGGGAACGGACACGCGCGCGAAATCTCTGAGTTGGCATCGTCTGGCGGACAGTCGCCATCGGAAGAGGACGTCCGGCGTCTCGAAGACCTCGCGAGCGATGCGCCCATCATCAAACTGGTCAACGAGCTAATTGTGCGGGCCGTTGAAGCCAAGGCTTCGGATATTCACATCGAGCCGCGAGAAGACAGTCTCCGCGTCCGCTTCCGCCTCGACGGAAATTTGCAGACAATCGAAACACTGCAGGCCGACCTCAGTGCTGCGATCTGCTCGCGCATCAAGATCATGGCGAAACTCAACATTGCGGAGCGCCGCCTACCGCAGGACGGGCGCATCAAGACGACCGTTCGCGGGAGGCAGATCGATCTGCGTGTGTCCACTATTCCGACGCTCTGGGGCGAAAGCCTCGTACTGCGTGTTCTCGATCAATCGACGGTGGTGCTGGACTTCGAGGCGTTGGGCTTTTCCGGCGCCGAGTTGCTGCATCTCAAGCAGATGCTCAACGAACCCAACGGAATCATTCTCGTCACCGGCCCAACCGGCAGCGGAAAAACAACGACGCTCTACACGGCCCTCACGCAGCTTAACGAGCCAAGCCGGAAGCTATTCAGTGTCGAGGATCCGATCGAGTATCAGATGCCTGGCATCAATCAAGTGCAGGTCAACTCTCGCATTGGCCTCACGTTCGCCTCGTCGCTGCGTTCCATTCTGCGGCAAGATCCCGATATCATCATGATCGGCGAGATCCGCGACCTTGAAACCGCGGAGATCGCAATCCGCGCCTCTCTGACAGGCCATCTCGTTCTTTCGACGCTGCACACCAACAGCGCGGCCGCGAGCATCACGCGGCTGATCGACATGGGCGTGGAAGACTATCTTCTTTCCTCCACGCTGGTTGGCGTTCTCGCGCAACGGCTCGTACGGCGCCTTTGTCCGTGCTGCGCAGCTCCTGCCAATGCAAACAGCGCTTTCACACAGCGCATCGTTTCACTCGCGCAACCCGCATTGCGCAACACGGATGCTTTTGCCCCTCGGCTTCTCAAGGCCGTCGGCTGCCCGGACTGCCACGGAACTGGATATGCCGGCCGGACCACGGTCTATGAGTTGCTCCCCGTCAGCGACCGCATCCGCGAAGGCATTCTCAAACGACACAGCGAACGTGAGATCGAAACGGCTGCGTTTTCCGGCGGCATGACCAGCATGCTCGCCAACGGACTGTCAAAAGCGCTCAGGGGCGAAACGACGGTTGAAGAAGTGCTGCGCGTCGCGAGGCTCGGCGATGCCGCGCTTTAGATACAAAGCCTATGACGCGCGGGGCGTATTGAGCTCCGGAGAGATATCCGCAGGGAGCCGCTCCGGCGCCTTGGACATGATCAGCAGACGCTCCGAGATCCCGATTGAGATCTCCGAGCATCGCTCAGACGACTACGTCGCGTGGTGGCAGCGCGATCTCGGAGGGGCTGCACTCCCATCATCGCAACTGGCTCTCTTTACGCGCGAGCTCGCGAGCCTGGTCAAAGCGGAACTGCCGATCGACGAATGCCTGAGGATCCTGACGATGCAACCGCTCGCCCAGCCGCGGCTCCGCCGCATCACGGCATCGCTTCTCGAGCGCGTCACGGAAGGCGAACAGCTTTCCGGCGCGCTCGCCGCACATCCGGCATTTCCTCCCTATATCTCCCGCCTCGTGAGCGCCGGCGAGGCAAGCGGATCGCTTGCAAGCGTCCTTGATCAACTGGCCAGCTATCTGGAGCGGCTTTCGGAGACCCGCGCGCGTGTCGTTTCCGCACTCGTCTATCCGGCGGTGCTTGTCGTGGCCTCTCTCGCTGTCATTGCCGTGATCGGTACCGTGTTGCTGCCGGCGATCCTGCCGATCTTCGAGGATGCGAGGGTGGAGCCGCCCTTCGTCGTACGCGCGCTGTCAACCGTCGGCGAGGCGGTCTCGGCCTATTGGGTCGTGTTGCCCCTCGCTATCATCGCGCTCGTTCTTGCGTTCGGCTCCCAACGCTTCAAATCCGCCGTGCGGGAGCCCGTGGATCGCGCGCTGCTGCGTACTCCAATCCTTGGCTCTCTCATCACCCAGCGGGAAACGGGGCGGTTTGCGCGCATTCTTTCGCTGCTGTTGGGCAGCGGCGTGCCGATGCTCGAAACCTTGCGCGTCTCCGCGACAACGCTTTCAAACTTCGCTTTCCAGGCCGCGATGTCTCAAGCGGCCGATCGCGTCAAGGAAGGAAATGGCGTGACCGTAACGCTCTCGCGGTCCGGCCTTCTGCCAGATCTCTTCCTCCGACTCGCGGCAGTCGGCGAGCAAAGTGGACAGCTCGATACGATGTTGCTCCGCGTCGCCGAAATTTATGAATCGGCTTTCACCAGGCAAGTCGATCGCCTCACAGTGATGGTCACTCCTGTCCTGACCTTGATTATCGGCGGCGTCGTCGGCGCAATCGTCGTGTCCGTCCTAAGCGCCGTGCTCTCGATCAACGATCTGGCCTTGCAATGATCCGCCGCGCTCCGCCGTCAGTTGCATCGGACCAGGGTTTTACACTCCTCGAGCTTCTGCTTGCGCTGTCGATTGCGGCTCTCGCGGCGGCCGTTGTCGTCCCTCGCGTTTCCGGTGTGAGAGACACCGCCTTGGTTGAGACTGCGGCGCGCAAGCTCGCCGCAGCCGCTATGGCAACGCGCGCGGCCAGTGTTCGTGCGTCCGAAGACCGTGTCCTCGTCATTGATCTGGCTGCCCGGCGGTATTGGTCGGATGGCGTACTGGGTGTCACGAGGCTGCCGCCGGGGCTCTCGATCGCCGTGCCGCGCGGTGGCACGTTCGACCACCGCGCACTCCTGCGCTTCCGGCCGGATGGAAGCGCGACCGAAGCCGAAATTCGGATCCGGAAGGGGCGACGGTCGTCGACCATTTCCATCGATTGGTTGACCGGTTCGGCCCGAGTCTCGTGAGGATGGCCATGCGGCGCGGAGATGACGGCTTCACCTTGATCGAAGTTCTCGTTGCTCTTGCCATCGGTGCTCTCTTGATTGCGACGGCCTATCGCGGATTTGCTATCGGATGGCGCGGCATGCGAATTTCGGAGGATGAAGCCGTTGCCTTAGCGGTCGCGCGGTCCGAGCTTGCTTCTGCCGGTATCGCGTATCCCCTCACAGCGGGTGATCGATCCGGTGTCACGACCGGCATCACCTGGACGACATCTCTCCGGCCCTATGAGCCGCCAGCTCAGGCTGGTTTCAATTTTGACTCTCCTTCCGCCTACTGGGTCGAGGTCGAGGCGCTGTGGCGCGAGCGGTCGGCAGGCGCTCGATTCATCCGGCTCGTGACCCTCAAACCGGGGCCAAGCCATGTCCGCCGCTAGGATAGGACATCGGATGCGTTCCGGTGAGGCCGGCTTCAGCCTCATCGAAACCCTGGTGGCTCTTGCCATTCTGGCCTTCCTATTGGCGATGGTTCCAACTGCGTTCAAGCACGCGAAACGGGCGCTGAAGGGCTTGATGGACCACGCCAGCAGCGCCGAATCCGGGTCGCTGCGCTACCTCGAACAACGACTTGCAGATGCGCTGCCCCTTTATTCGGATCGCAAGGGACATTCTTCCCGCATCGCTTTCCGAGGGGAGCGGCACGGCATCGAATTCCTTACGCCTATCGAGAACACGCCACTTGGCGGCGGGCTCTATCGAATCAGCGTATCCGCCGAACCGTCGCGTCTTTCGATGCGCCTCATGCCTTACAGGCCGTTGGGTGACAGCCCGACGCAAGATGCGGTGCAGCGCGACCTGATCCGAGATCTCTCGCAGGGCGAGTTCCGCTACTTCGGATCGGACGAGCCCGGGACGGCAGAGGCTTGGCACGAGACTTGGGTCGATCGGGGCAACCTGCCGCTGTTGATCGAGATCACGCTCAAGGAACGGACAGCGCGGTCGGCGACGGTCATCCGGATCGCCCCCAAAAACGGACGTAGCGGCCTGTTCGGCGCCGTGTCACCTGAAAACCACTGAAGGTGGTCGGGGCCCGCGCCGGCGCTCCGGCGCCCCGCGATCCGCTCGAGTATGGTTTGCCATCCCATGCATCTCTGCTAATCAGGGGGCGGCGCCGTGCGGTTCAGCGTGCGGTATCGGTTGCCCATGATCCCGTAGCTCAGCCGGATAGAGCACCTGCCTTCTAAGCAGGGGGTCGCAGGTTCGAATCCTGCCGGGATCGCCAGTGTTTGCGGTGACTCCGCCTGGCCGTCCCGCGGTCATCGCCCACGATTACGCTCACAGAACGCATTTTTTGTTGGCGCAGCATGCATCGACGCGAGCGCCGCTGCAAAAAAAACAAAAAAATCAACGTTTTATGTGTGGTTTTACACTCAGTATCGCCACGGCCAAACTGGGCTTTCTGCAGATTTCTATCCCACCTGTCCAACTGGCCTAAAGCGTCCGTTCATGCTCTCTGGAGGTACCTCACGCCGACAATCACGCCGGTGATTGACACGATGAATCCCGCAATGCTCAGCACCCAAATCAGGCTTTCGCGCAAGAGCGGCCGCGCGAGTAGGCCCGGATGATCGTACAGGTGCAAGAAATTGAACAGCCAGCGCTCCCAACGAACTGAGGCGTCAGACGCGTCGACGATGCGACCGCTCTTGAGGTCGACAGTCAGCCAGGTGCGTGGGGGATCGTTGAAGATGAGCCTCAACGCGGGCAAGACGCGCTCTGAGCGATGAGCATACCAATAGAGGTCGTATTCATCGAGACGTTTGACGGCCGCGATGGGAACCTCTGACATCGCAGTCTCCGCCGCCTGGACGATTGCTTCTTGCGTCAAAACAAAAGGAGCGCCGTCCCGAGCGTCGTAAGCAGTCTTCGCTCTTCCGTCGTTGGCGACGAACAGCGCCGCGCCCCCGACCCAGCTGAACTGAATCTCTTTCGTGTTGGGCCCAATCCGCGCCGCCAGGACGTGCGCCGATGTATTGAAGGTCAACGTGTCCGGCACATAGTACCGCGCAAGCTGATCGGGAGTGACGGGAATTCCTCGGAAAAGATCGAAGGGACCAACCGAAAGCCAGCCGCTGAAGAGCCACGTGATGACGAACACGCCGCCGATTAGACCAGAAACATGATGCCACTTCATGATGCCGCGGTAGGGACTCATGCGCGTGCCACCGTAACGCCGCCGCAACCTGATCCGAGCAACGCCGATCCATAGCCCAAATATGGCGCCAACGGTTGCCAGCCCCGAGGTCCAAATGATGACGTCACGCCACAGCGATGGGTCAGCACGCAGGGCCGTGAAGTAGATCCAATGCGGCACCGATCCGAACCAGTTCCACATCCGCTCGGAGCGCGTCGTGCTTTGCACGATCTCTCCCGTACGCGATGAAACGTAGTAGCGGGATGCGAGGCCGTCGTCGGCCTCGAAGTGATGGAGCGGCCGGTACGGCGCAAAGCGCCGCGTGACGGTCCACTGATCGGCTTCGACCGGCCCTAGGTAGGTGAAGCTATCAGGAAACGCCCCCCGCAACATGCGCTCAGCGGCGTCCTGCGTCACGCTTTCGATCCTGCTGCCGTCACGGGCGGAGACGGCGACGTGCCATTCGCCGTCGACAATACGATAGACCGGTTCGTCTCCGGCCATCTCGAGGCGGAAAGATGTGGGTGCACGTTTCAGCTCGGCCTTGGCCAGGGCTTCCCCGGGAGAGATCAGGATTTGCGACGCAGCCAGAGGCGGCAAGGCAGACACGCGCTCGTCGTCGCGCCACGAGGGATAGGGCACGTACACCATGACGAGGCCGGATAAAAACCAGATCGCGCATAGGATGCACGTGACAATGCCAAGCCAACGGTGCGTCAAGTAGAGCCAGCGCATTGTCGTCGTACTTAGTTGTTGCAACGAAACACCGCCGCCGGCCAACGGAAGCGTGACCGACGGCGGCACCCTTTCCTAGAGCGTGGGTGTGTCTGGGGGAAACACGCCGTAGGAGGACCGATTGCGAGCTAGAATCTCACGCTCATCGAGGCCTCGAATGTGCGAGGCGGAGCAATCCAGCCCTGAACCATATTGTCGTCGAAGGGATAGGACCGAACGTACGGTGCGTAGACTTCGTCGAACAAATTCTTGATCCGGAAGTCGAGCGTCATCTTGTCGGTCGGCTTCCATTGCAGCCCGGCATTTACGACGGTGTAAGCGGGGCGTTCGATCGTGTTGGCGTAATTCGCGAATGCCTCGCCGACATACTGCAAGCCTGCACTGGCGCGCCAGCCCGCTGCGAAATCCCACGTCAACCAGATGTTTCCGGTCTTCTCCGGCACGAGTAGTGGTACCTTTCCGGAGTAGTCGACCATGCCGAACGTGCTGAAATCGATGTACGAGAATTCATCGTATTGAGCTTTCAGCAAAGCACCATTGGCATCCACGCGCCAGCCGCGCCCGAGCTCAATGCCGATAGCAGCTTCGATGCCTCGCGAGGATTGCTGACCGATCTGTGTAAGGGATGGCGGGAAGGTGCCGTAATCTCTTACCAGCAGATCGTTTTTGACGATGTCATAGGCAGCAAGTGACCATTCGAACGCGCCGTTCCAGAGCGTTTGCTTCACACCGATCTCGTACTGGCGTCCAGTCGTTTGCTTCAAGTTCGAAATGTCCTTGGCGTAATCGAGCAAGGGTACGTCGAGAGGATCGGTCGCGACGGAATACTGCCCAAAGAACGCGAGGTCGCGAACCGGCGTGACCACGGCGCCGACACGCCAATTGAAGGAGTTGAACTCCTTTTCGAAGCCGTTGGCCGGGGTTTGCAAATCATCCCGCGTGAGCGTGCTCGAATCCCAGCGGACGCCTCCGACTACGGAGAGGTACTGGTTGAAGATGATCCTGTCTTCGACGAACAGCGACTTTTGATCGAGTTCGGAGGCGAAGCCCGGATTGAGGCGATCGGGATTGGGGAACAAGCCGGGATCCGGATCGTAGGGATCGACGGGATCCAGCATGGCGAAGTAGCTCGCATAGCCAAATTTTGCACGGTTGACGTCGAACCCAACGACTGTCTCGTTGCCAATCCCCGCGAGGCTCGTCCGAACAGTCGCGTCGAAGCGATTTCCAATTTGCTCCTGCTTCTGGCGAATATGGATACCTTCCCGATCAACGAGATCTGGACCGCTCATATAACCCCAGAGATAGTCCTCTGCGTTACGGAACTCGCGGCGGCTATCGAGGTAATAGGCGACGTTGCGGAAGGACAGCGAGTCATTCACCTCCCATTCCGTCTTGAACTGGGTCCAGCTGTCCTGGAACTCGGTCATGGCGTTGCGGACGTTGTAGTTGTTGTCCTTGGTTCGCTTGTCAAAGACGCCGTTCCGATAAGGGGTTCCGAAGTACTTCATCGGCTCCTGATCGCCGTAGTCGTGTGAGAGCGTGAAGACGAGATCGGAAGTCGCCTGCCAGCGCAGCGCGCCGGAGATGCCGAGATTCTCGGATTCGCCGCGATCAACCCAACCGTCCGACGCATCGCCACTGACGTTGAAGCGATAGGAGACATTCTTGGAGATCGCGCCGCCGCTATCCAGAGAAGCGCGCCGCGTCATGTTGCTGTCGAAGAAGACCTGCGCCTCGTTGAACATACCCTCGGTGATCGGCTTTTTCGGAATGACGTTGATGATGCCGCCGATGGCGCCGTCGCCGTAAAGCACGGACGCGGGACCGTGGAGCACTTCGATGCGCTCGACGGACCACATGTTGAACGGGAAAGTGATGCTTCCACGGCCGGGAAACAGTCGCGTTCCGTCGTAGAGTTGCATGACGGAATTGTTGCCCTGGAAACCGCGCGCAGCGAACGCAGTCCCGAGGACCGGCATCGCGACGCTGCTGAAACCTGGCGCGTTCTGCGCTACCGCTTCGACAGTAGAGAACTGGCCTCGCTCACGCGCTGTCTCGCCTGAGATCACGTCGACACTGGCAGGTGTTTCGAGTGGCGTCAGCCCGAGGCGGCTGCCGCTGGAGCCAGTCTTTGAAAGATTGAGTCCAGGCGCGCTTTGATTAGGCGGTCCGCCAGTCGCGCTGTCGACCGGCCCCGAAGGCACCGGCTCGGGCTGCGCTTCGGCGCTCTGGCTCACTTCGGGAGCGGGGGCGGATTTCTTGGCGACTTTTTTCTTGGGTACCTCGCCCTCCACAACCACAGGCGGAAGTGGATCGGTTGACTGCGCTGCGGCACGATCAGCAAAGGTGATCAATGCCGCGGCGGATGTTCCCAAAACAAGTGAGGCATCAGACGCATATTTGGAAAATCGATTTCTAAGCACAGCAGTTCCCCCGTCGGCGATGTTGACGGGAAGCACGCTAAGTACCGCGGTGTAGTGATCCACGCCTAAGCAACAACGCTCGCTCGCACGCGCACGTGCAGCAAGTTGACAAATTCCGTGCTCGTTGATTGCCTATCTAAACGCCCACCTCGCCGTGACCTGACGATGCTTCCCTTCGGTTGCACATCAGTCGCCACTACGGGTTACCGTTCCTCCGAGCGTCCCGCACGGCGGATGGGCGACTTGTGGCGGCAGGTCTCCTGGCTCACGGCTCCAACGCTTCTGTTGGCCTTCCCGGCGATTAAAAAACGCCAGTGGCATAGTGACAGAAGCTTGCCGTCTACAGTTGCGGGCGCAGCCACGGGGTCGGCGCTCGTCGCACCTCACCGTGTTCCCTCTTCGTCTTCACACACTTGCGCATGTGCAGACACCGTCACGCGATCAAGACGCAACACCAGTTAAGCGCTGTCAAACCAATTTCGAGGCGCGCAGCACTTGAGAAGATGGCGCGATACAGTTCTGCAACACAAAGAATGCGTTGGTTGGCGGACGATTGAAGCGCCGCGGCGGCCTCCTCGCGAGCGACGGCGAAGTATACTTCAGCGAACAACCCAACGGCTTTGCCTTCACCGGAACGGTAGGGTGCCCTCGTACGGCTCACGCTACTTTAAACCGCCAATTATCTTCGGCAGATGAGGATGTCGTTTTCCTCAATGATAGTCTTCCGGTTCTGCACGTATGGTGTCGTGAAAGGTCCTCCTCTCTTCTTTTGCATGAACCCTTAGGGTCTCTTCCCTCGCTGATCCGTGCTCCAAGGTTGGAAGACGTCAGCCTCAGTGGAAGTTGAGCGCGAATTGGGCACGGGTCAGGTCCCTGATCGGAGAATTTATCGCCGCCAGCCTGCTGCAGTGGCGGACGGATTGGAGCTTCAGAAGCTCACGGGCCGATGCGGGCCCATGGAGCGGCAGTGCTACAACGGCAGTGACACGGTTGTGCGTAGGCCTCCGCCCGATCTGTTTTCAAGCGAGAGCTGACCACCGTGGGATTGGATGATGGAACTCGCAACGGTGAGACCCAGGCCAACACCTCCCATTTCGCGATTGCGCGAGTCATCGATGCGATAGAAGGGGCGGAAAACGGCTTCCTTTTCTGAATCGGGAATGCCAGGCCCATCGTCGTCGATCACAATGACCGCCAAAGCACCGCGCTTATCGAGTGAAAGTCTTGCGCGTCGACCATACTTCACAGCGTTCTCTGTGAGATTCCAAAGTGCCCGCTTCAGCGCCAGATGTCGACCCCGCGCGACGACGGAAGACGCGCGAACCTGCGCAACGTCGTAGCCCAGGTCGGTGAGATCGGACGTAATGGTGTCGAGAAGTGAACCAAGGTCTATTGGCTTTATGTCCTCGTCGATCTGGTCCCCACGAAGAAACGCGAGCGTGCTGTCGAGCATGGTTTCCATTTCGACAATATCGGCCGTCATCGCACGAACAAGATCTGCATCCGCAACATCTTCGCTGCGCAGCCGCAGTCGGGTGAGCGGTGTTTTCAAATCATGGGAAATAGCTGCAAGCGTTTGTGTGCGGTCGTCGACGAGTCTCTTAACTCGCCGGTGCATATCGTTGAACGCAATACTCAGCGCTCTCACCTCGCTTGGTCCTGCCTCCTCGACAGGTGTTCCCCCGGTACTCAAATCGAGCCGATTGGCTGCATCCACCAGAGTACTAAGCGATCGCGTCAACTGTCTGATCAGGAACGCAGCAACCCCGATGACACCCAGCACCATGACCGTGGTCGACAGAGCAACACTCTGGAATCCAGTCTGAGGATCAATTTTGCGAGTAGCAGTCACATTGACCCAGGTGGCGTCGTGCAGGCGCATGGACACCAGAAGAAAACGCGTTGCTGAAGCGTGCTCGGGCAATGGAGACGCCGCCGTGATCGACAGGCCGTTCTCCGCGAGCTCCGGCGCTACCGAGAGCAGCTTTTGCTTGAGCGAAGCGAAGTCGGTGGTGGTGATTTCAGTGCGCCCGGGCGCCGGGTCGTTTTCGCTCCAGTGGATCTCCAGCGGACCGCCAGACAACGCGTGCGCCAACTCCTCGCGCCGGGCGGGAGTCTCACGCGCGATAGCACGCTTCACCGAGGCGAGACGCTCGGCGAGGCGCTTCTCGTTCGTCACATCCAGCTCTGCCTCAAGCCCCCAATGATAGAGGCCGATACTTCCCAGATGCAGGATGAAAATGCTGGCGAAGAGCAGCGTGAGGAAACGCCCTGCGATCGAGGCGGGCAGCAACTTCATGACCAGGCGACCGTCGGCACGAACATGTATCCAACGCCGCGCACCGTCTTGACCATGGCGTGATCGTCGTCGCCGGCGGTAATCTTGCGCCGCAAGCGGCTGACCTGAACGTCGATACTGCGGTCAAATCCGGTCGCGACGCGATTACGTGCCGTATCAAGCAGCTGTTCGCGCGACAGCACCTTCTGCGGCTGCTCCACGAAGGCAAGCAAGAGGTCGTACTCACCAGTGCTAAGATCGACCACAATCCCATCGGGGTTGGTCAATTCGCGCTTGAGCGTGTCGAGGATCCAACCCTCAAATCTATATCCACGCGCAGCTGCCGGCCTGCGCAAGCCTGGATCGATTGCCATCCGTCGGAGCACCGCATTGATGCGGGCGAGTAGCTCGCGCGGGCTGAAGGGCTTCGTCACGTAGTCGTCTGCACCAATCTCGAGCCCAACGACGCGATCGGCTTCGTCCGCTTTCGCGGTCAGCATGATGATTGGCACGACAGAGGTTTTGCGGATCTCGCGGCAGAGTTCGAGCCCAGAAACGCCGGGAAGCATGATGTCCAGAATGATCAGGTCGATCGGCATCGACGAGAACGCGTGGCGCAGCTCTGGCGCGCTGCGCACCGTCGTCACGCGAAAGCCGTTTGTGCGCAGAAATTTTGCGACGAGCTGGCGCAGCTCGGCGTCATCATCGACAAGCAGGATGTGATGCTGTGCTGGCACTTGGACGAGGCGATCGGAGGGCGCACCCGGCATTGGATTGTCGCTGTTTCCGGGGCTGATAGCTTGGTTCATCGACTAGCTCGCACGTCAAAGATGCGGCCTCGTAGCATGCCGGGCGGGGAAATACCCGGCAGCGGTTTGTCGCTGCTGGGTATTCCTGAGGCGCTACTTCGCTTTCTCGAGGCGCGTGAGGGTGATCTGACCATTGACCTTGTCGGCGTGAAACACGACCTTGTCACCGGATTTGACGTCTTTCACCGAGATTCCTTCGCCCGTCTTGAAGACCATGGTCATGGCGTCCATTTCGAGGTTCGGGATGGCTTCGTGCTTGATGGTGATCTTGCCCGCGCTCTCGTCGACCTTGGTCACCTCGCCCTTGACCATCGGTCCGCCCGCGTCGGCAAGCGCTGCGAAAGGCAATGCGATCATCGCGACAGCGAGCGCGGAAGCCTTGAGTGTCTTGATCATCGTCACTTTTACTCTCCTTAGTTTCGTTGTTTCCAGCGTGATTGGATTGTTCCCTATCTCTCGTCTTTGACGACGACGACGCCGTGCATTCCGGCTTCGTAGTGACCGGGGATAAGGCACGCGAATTCGAAAGATCCCACCTTGTCGAACTTCCAGAGGATCTCGGAGGTGCCCTGGGGTTCGAGCCTCCTCCCGTTGGGATCGTCGTGCTCCATCTCCGGGTTCTTCGCCATCGCGGCTTTGTGCTTGGTGTTGTTCTCAACCGAGTCGAGCATGAACTCGTGGTCGAGCTCGCCGGCGTTCGAAATCACGAAACGGATCTGCTCGCCCTTAATCACCTCGATGCGGTTGGGCGTGTAGGACATTGTTCCTTTGCCTTCGTGCATCCTCACTTCGATGACACGAGCCTGTTTCTTGGGGTCGCCAGGATCGCCAGCCGCAAAGGAGCCGTGTGCAAGGGCTGAGGCAGGAATTGTCAGCGCCGCGGCGACGATGATGATGGGATGGAAACGAAACATGTGTTGCGTCCTCGCTATCAGTGATGTCCGCCTTTGGTGCCGGTGCCGGGCTTGATCACATTGAGCTCGATCTCGCCTTCGCCGGATTTGGCCGGTGCCTCGGGCGATGCTCTCGGCACGTCGCCCATCTCGGCGGGTGCGCCCTTCCATTCGTAGGCGACAGTGCCTTCCGGATGCTTGTACCAACCGGGATCCTTGTAATCGTTCGCCTGCAGCCCCTCGCGAACCTTCACGACCGAGAACATTCCGCCCATTTCGATAGGGCCGAACTGGCCGAAGCCGGTCATCATCGGGAGCGTATTGTCGGGGAGCGGCATTTCCATCTCGCCCATGTCGGCCATGCCTTCTGTGCCCATCGGCATGTAGTCCGGTGCGACCCTGCGGATTTTTTCGGTAATGTTGCGTTTGTTGACGCCGATGTAGTTGCGTACATCGTGACCCATCGCGTTCATGGTGTGGTGAGATTTGTGACAGTGGAACGCCCAATCGCCGGGCACATCCGCAACGAAGTCGAATGCCCGCATCTGGCCGACGGCACAATCGATCGTAACCTCCGGCCACGCGGCTGCCTCCGGCACCCAACCGCCGTCCGTGCACGAAACCTTGAAGTCGTAGCCGTGCATGTGGATCGGGTGATTGGTCATGGTGAGGTTGCCAAAGCGCACTCGCACCTTGTCACCCTTCGCGCAGACGAGATGATCGATGCCCGGAAAGACCCTGCTGTTCCAGGTCCAGAGATTAAAGTCCGTCATCTCCGCAACCTTGGGCACATACGCCCCGGGCTCGATGTCGTAGGCCGACATCAGAAATACGAAATCCCGATCGACGCGCCGGAAGGATGGATCCTTCGGATGGATGACAAAGAAACCCATCATTCCCATAGCCATCTGCACCATCTCGTCCGCGTGCGGGTGGTACATGAATGTGCCGCTTTTCTTGAGCTCGAATTCGTAGACGAATGTCTGTCCGGGCTTGATCTGAGGCTGCACAAGCCCGCCCACGCCGTCCATGCCGCTGGGTAACAGCATGCCGTGCCAATGGATGGTCGTGTGCTCGGGAAGTTTGTTGGTGACGAAGATGCGAACCTTGTCGCCCTCGACGGCCTCGATCGTTGGACCGGGAGACTGACCGTTGTAGCCCCACAAGTGCGCCTTCATACCGGGCGCGATCTCTCGAACCACGGGCTCGGCGAGGAGATGGAATTCTTTCCAATCGCCGTTCATCCGCCAGGGCAAGGTCCAGCCGTTGAGCGTAACAACCGGCTGATAGTCCGGACCGGACGTCGGGACGAGGGGCGGCTGCATCATGGGGGAGGTCTGGCTCGGAGCCTCGGGAATGGCTGCGGCTGCGGCGCGCCCGCTGACGGTCGCGGCACCGACAAGGGCGATCCCTGATGCGCTGAGAAAGTTTCGCCGAGACAATCCGTGGTAGTTGGCAGTCATCATGTTGATCTCCTGAGCCTAGTGCCCGGCTCCGTCGCCGCCGCCTGTGGCCATCGCCGTGCTGCGTCCTGCCACGCCGTCGGAGACGCCACCGCCGACTACGGCGACGTGCAGATCCGTGGCGGCCAGCCAGAAATCCCGTTTGGCTTCGATGGCGGCGACATTGCTCGCGACGCGTTCGCGAGCATCGATCAAGAGTTGGGATAGGTCGGACAGCATGCCGTTGTATTGCAGGAGTGTCTCATCAGAGATGATCTTCCTGAGCGGCAAGACCTCCTTCTGATAGTGCATGGCGATATCGTAGGTGCCGCGATAGTCCGTGTAGGCTTGGCGCACCTCGGACCGTACGTTGACGGCCTTTTCGGCTAGGCGATGCGCAGCGTGCATGTAGCGCTCTTCCGCTTCGCGCGTTTTCGATTCACCGAAGTCATAGAGCGGGATTTGGAAGTCCATGGCGATGCCGCGCCACTTCGCTGTGTCCTTGTCCAGGCCGCCGCCGGGAGCGTCGACAAATGCCCGGTCGTACTGCGACGTGCCAGTGAGCTCGAAATCATCTACGAAGCGCGTCGCACGCGTGAGGCCGTACGACTTGGCCAGGAGGTCGAGCTCCATGCGCGCGATCTCGAGATCTATGCGCTTAGAAACGGCTTCCGCTTCGATCTCGCCGGCACGCTTCGCCGAGTTCGGCAGAGGTTTGAGCTTAGCCGGCAGTCGATACTTGATGTCTGCTCCCCACAGCCCCATGAGGCGCGTCAGACGCTCTCGGTCCGCCGCTTTGCGCAGGCGTGCCGCCGCCAGCTGTGCGCCGACCTCAGCGTAGAACGCATGCTCACGTGCCTGTCCGATCTTGTTCAGGGCACCGGTTTCGCCGAGCTCCTTGGCGACATCGGACGAGGCTTCCGCGGCGGCCTTGGCTTCTTCGAGGAAAGTCACGATCTGGGCGGACGAGACCGCCCGATGATAGGCACGGCGCGTGTCGGCGGCCAGCCTCAGCACGGTCTCGGCGGCCTGAAGTTGAGCCTGCCGGAAACGGCCTTCAGCCAGCTCCCGCTGGCGCGGTAGCGTAAGGAGACCGAGGACATTGATAAGAACCTGCCGCTCGATCTCGAGCTCGCGCGAGACCGCGAGGCGCGACAAAGAGAACGTCGGGCTTGGCGGCAGGCTGGCGCTGACAGATTCGGCTTCCATCGCGCCCAACTCGGCGAATGACGCTTGCAGACCGGCATTGTTCAGGAGAGCGATCTGGACGGATGTTTCTGCATCGACAGGCGTAGCGAGCAGTGCGCGCACGCGCTCGCGCGACTGAACGGCTTCCTCCTCCGAGCGGATGCGAACAACGTCCTTTCCGAGAACTTCGGATGAGGCCGTTTGAACGGCCAGCATTCCCCCATCGGGAGAAAAGCTGGCACAACCGCCCAATCCCAATGTTACGGCCACGGCGATCATGGCTCCCTGTCCGTACGTCCTGCTGTTTCGGCGTAGTCGCGCCATCGGCAACACCCCCCGTGCTGCGTTTGCTGTCTTCATTCCCCAAGCGGCAGCTTTGGCTGCGCCTATTGCCCCTTCTCTTGCTTTGGCGGGGGCTTCGGAATTGGGGTGACGCGCCTGTTCACGTCGCCCCACGGAAGTGGGTCGACGGGCCGATATGATCCGATCTCTCGTGTGACGGGCCTGTAACCGGAGGCGACAGCTTCCTCATTTGGGTTGGATGGATCGCGCTCGCCGTACGGATAAGGCAGCGTGCGGTCCCATCGGGACCATTCGTGAGCTTGAGCTGGTGTGGTGACCACCGAAACTGCAAGCAGTGAGGGCAAAAGCCCAATGAGGGCAGTAGATGTCCCAATCGTTCTCTTAGGCATTTGCGATAGGCTCTCTGATTCCACCGCGACGAGCCTAGTCAGCTTTACGATCCGCAAAGTGTCTCGATTGTTACAAATTGTTTCGTGAGGACGCTTCAACGCGCAGGCTCGTTGAAGCCACGAACGGTACCTTCAACACCCGGGCCGGGAGGGTGTCCCGGTGGGCCTCTAGGCGATCGTAGAAGCGGCGGGGTCTGACTAGGGTATGGCCGGTTCAGCCGAAGGTTTCTCCAAAGACTCGGCGAAGAGGTGTTCTTTTACCTTTCGCAGCATCAAACTTGTCTATTTTGACAACTGGCAACAGCTTGACAGGATGCTGCGTGCTCCCAACGTTACAGTTGGAATTCTGTGCCAACCGAAATTCAGAGTGGCTCCTTTAATGGACAGTTGCGGTCGATCTAGCGTGAGCCTACCCGCAGCGACGGCGCCGATCTGACCCATTGGGTCGGTTCACCCCGTCCGGCCGGTAGGCTCGGACCAGAGGTGAACTATGCGGTGCCGTGCTTCTCGCATTTGCCGATCCGTTCAGGCCGCTTTCCACCGAGACGATCGTATTCGCCGCGGTGCGCCTTCGCAGCGCTGCTTCCGTGTTTGTGAGAGCGGAGGCCGGACATGAGCATGCTTCATCCGGCCATGGAGGCCGGGCCTCATCGTCGCTACATGCCCAACTTCTGGGATGCGCTAGCATTCGGTCTTCTGTTCGGCGGCCTCATTCTCATCGTGCACGGTGGACGCGAGACGCTCGCGCCGCTGACCTCACTCGAAACCTCACCGGTATCGCTCGATCCCGCAATGCTGCCCGAGTATGCGTTGCGCACGACGATGCGCATGTTGGCGGCCATCGTCGCGTCACTCCTTTTCACGCTGATCTACGGCGCTCTGGCGGCGAAGAGCCGGCGTGCGGAGATGGTTCTCATCCCGCTGCTCGACATCCTCCAGTCCGTCCCGGTGCTTGGCTTTTTGTCTTTCACGGTCCTTGGCTTCATGGCGCTCTTTCCGAACCAGGTCCTGGGCGTTGAGCTTGCCGCCATCTTTGCGATTTTCACGAGCCAAGCCTGGAACATGACCTTCAGCTTCTACCAGTCGCTGAAAACGATCCCCTCGGATCTAGACGAAGCATCCCGCAGCTTCCGTCTTTCGAGCTGGCAGCGATTCTGGAGACTGGAAGTGCCCTTCTCCATGCCAGGGCTGGTGTGGAACACGATGATGTCCATGTCCGGCGGCTGGTTTTTCGTCGTTGCCTCGGAAGCCATTTCCGTCGGCAACACCACGATTGCTCTGCCAGGCATCGGCTCCTATCTAGCGCTTGCCATCGAGAAGAAGAGCCTCACTGCCGTCGCCTGGGCTGTCGTCGCCATGCTCGTGGTTATCTTGATCTACGACCAGATTTTGTTCCGGCCCCTCGTTTCCTGGTCGGAGAAATTCCGTGTCGAGCAGTCCGCGGGCTCGACGGTACCTCGCTCCTGGTTTCTCGATTCCGTGCGCAGGACGCGTCTCTTTCAACGTCTTCTATCGCCGCTCGGTGCGATCCTTCAAGGCGTGCCCAAGCAACGCTTGCAACTGCCTGCACGTCTGCCGACCCTTGCGCGCGAAGCCTTGACAAGCGTATGGGCGGATCGCCTCTGGCTCGCGTTCGTTGTTCTTTCCGGCGCCTACGCTGTGTGGCTCATCGTCAGCTTCGTCATGACGGAGCTTTCCTGGAGCGAATGGGTCAAGGTTTTTGGTCTTGGCGTTCTGACGATGTTGCGCGTGCTCGCTCTTATCGCGCTTGCCACGCTCATTTGGGTGCCGATTGGCGTTTGGATCGGATTAAGGCCTCGCCTCGCCGAACGCGTGCAACCGATTGCACAGTTCTTAGCCGCCTTTCCGGCCAACATCGTGTTCCCCTTTGCGGTGGTGGCGATCGTAAAATTCGATCTTAACCCCGATATCTGGCTGTCGTTTCTGATCATACTCGGAACCCAGTGGTACATTCTCTTTAATGTCATCGCGGGGGCGAGCGCGTTCCCGAACGACCTCAAGGAGGCGGCGGAGACTTTCCATGTTCGCGGCTGGCACTGGTGGCGAAACGTCATTCTGCCCGGCATTTTTCCTTACTATGTCACCGGCGCAATCACGGCGAGCGGTGGTTCGTGGAACGCCTCTATCGTGGCGGAAGTCGCAACGTGGGGCGACACCAAGCTGAAGGCGCACGGGCTCGGCGCCTATATCGCCGATGCGACCGCAGCCGGCGACTATCCCCGTATCGTACTGGGCATCGCCGTGATGTCCCTATTCGTCATTTTGTTCAATCGCCTGCTCTGGCGTCC
Organism: Hyphomicrobium sp.; assembly: GCF_036262015.1. Lineage (GTDB taxonomy): Bacteria > Pseudomonadota > Alphaproteobacteria > Rhizobiales > Hyphomicrobiaceae > Hyphomicrobium_C. Next base: position 40,390 of record NZ_DATAJR010000007.1, read on the forward strand.
GCTGTATGCGTTTGCCGCTAGCCGCTTGCGTCTCGATTGAAGAAGGAGAGCGCACCATGACGACGCTGGAACGCGCAACAAGCCGCCCGCATATCGCAGATCGCCCTCTCCTTGAGATCGCCGGCGTGCGACAGGTCTATCGCAAGGGCGATAGCGCCGATCTTGTCGTCCTGGATGACGTCTCACTCACCATCCGGGAAGGTGAGATAGTGGGCCTGCTCGGCCGCTCCGGATCTGGGAAATCAACGCTTCTGCGCATCATCGCCGGCCTTCTTCAGCCGACCAGCGGCCAAGTCAACTGGTGCGGCGCCCCGGTCTCTGGGCCCTGCGAAGGCGTCTCGATGGTCTTTCAGAGCTTCGCGCTTTTTCCCTGGCTCACGGTGCTCGAGAACGTCGAGCTCGGGCTCGAGGCTATGGGCGTTCCGGCGGGCGTGCGACGTCGGCGCGCCATCGAAGCCATCGATCTCATTGGCCTGGACGGCTTCGAAAGCGCCTATCCCAAGGAGCTGTCCGGCGGCATGCGTCAGCGCGTTGGCTTCGCCCGTGCGCTGGTCGTCCATCCGTGGCTCATGCTCATGGACGAGCCGTTTTCGGCGCTCGACATTCTGACGGCGGAGACGCTGCGGACCGATCTCATCGATCTTTGGATAGAGGGCCGGCTGCCGATCAAGGCCATCCTCATGGTGACGCATAACATCGAGGAGGCCGTACTGCTGTGCGACCGCATCCTCATCTTTTCCTCCAATCCGGGGCGCGTCGCGGCGGAGGTGAAGGTCAGCCTTATCCACCCCCGCTCCCGCACTGACCCTGCGTTCCGCAAGCTCGTCGACGAGATCTACGGGCTGATGACGCAGTGTTCCGCTACCGAGCGGCACGAGAGGCGGACGAGCCCAGGGTTCCCTGGAACCGGCATTGGCATGACCCTCCCTCGCCTGTCGACTAACGTCCTCTCGGGTTTGATGGAAACGCTTGCATCGCCGCCCTTTAACGGAGCCGCGGACCTGCCCGACCTGGCGGCGACGTTGCAAATGGAGGTCGATGACCTCTTTCCAATTGCCGAGACGTTGCAGCTCCTGCGTTTCGCGGAACTGGCGGAGGGTGATGTCAAGCTTACAGACTATGGGCGCCGCTATGTCGATGCTTCACTCGATGGGCGCAAACGTCTCTTCGCCGAGCACCTCCTTGCTTTTGTGCCACTGGCGGCGCTTATCCGGCGCGTCCTGGATGAGCGGCCCAGCCATCGTGCGCCCTATGGGCGCTTTTCCGGAGAGCTTGAGGATCACATGCTGGAGGAGCAAGCAGAGGAGACCATGCGCGCTGTGATCTCCTGGGGACGCTATGGGGAGTTGTTCGGCTATGACGAAAAGACAAACGAGTTCAATCTTGAGAATCCGGTGTGAGCTTCTCAAGCTCCCAAGCGCCACAACAGCAGTTGCAGCGCGAGTTCCGCGGGATGGTTGGGAGCGGAGATATTCGTTCCGGACCTTTGAAGGAGCTGAGCTCTCATCTTTCGTAAGAACTCAACGCAGCTTGAAACGGACTGTCGTCCGACGGCCTTGTGCGCCTTGCGGCGACGGCTTGAAACGCCATTGGCGCACAGCCGCGAGCGTCGCGGCATTGAAGATGCCCGGAGGGCTGGCAGAGACGACGCTGACGTTCGACACGCTGCCTGACGCCGACACGGAATAACTCACGACGACGTAGCCTTCGACTTTCTGGGATCGGGCCCCGGCCGGATACGCGGGGCTTGCGCGATAGATCGGGTTCGGATCGAAGCGTCCTTTGGCGGAAGCGGCGGCCTGCTGTGCCTTGCTGCTGTCCGACTTCTTCGCAGCCTTGGCAACCGGCTCCTTGGATTTCGCTTTCTCTGCGACCTTTTCCTTCGCTTCTTCCTTTGGCCGTTCCGGCTTCTTATCGACCTCTTTTTGTACCTCCTTCGGAAGCGTGACTTCGGGCTCTGGTGCAAGCGGAGCCTCTTCGACAGCCGGCATTTCCGGAAGCGGCTCGCTGGCAGGTTCGACGGTCGGCGGTATCTCGGCCGCTTCCGCGACCTTCTCCTGCACGGGTTCCGGCTCGACAGCCTTGACCGGCTCGGGCGGCGTTTCTTCGAGCGACTCCACCGGCGACGGAGGAGGCGCCGCGAGATTGAACTGCGGCTGCTCGGAAATCTCCTGCTGATCGGACGGGGACTCTGCGGCAAGCGACGCCAGATCCATCATAATGGCTCCGGTCGGCGATTTTTCTCGCGGATCATTGGCCGGCCACGCGAGGAGCGCGACGGCACCCGCCGCCACGTGCAGCGCGACGATCATGCTTGCCGATCCGCTCCAGCGCGTCATGCGCTGAACGGTTGTGTCGAAGTAGGCCTCTGCCTGCATCATGGGCTGCCGACCGCTCCGCCGTTGAGCGCCGCGGGCGGTGCGGCCGATTCCTCCAAGCCGACGAGCGCAACCTTCAGATAGCCGGCGGCGCGCAACAGGTTCATGACGCGAATAAGCTCGCCGTAGGGAACGGTCTTGTCCGCGCGCAGGAACACCCGCTTCTCGCGATCGGCCCCGGTCGCATTATCGAGCGCGCCTGCCAGACCTTCTCGCGCGATGACATCATTTCCGAACGCAAGAGAGAGATCTGATTTGACGGTGAGGTAGAGCGGCTTGTCCGGACGTTGTTGCGGTTTGGCGCTGGCAACCGGAAGATCGACTGGAATGTCGACCGTCGACAGCGGAGCCGCGACCATGAATATGATCAACAGCACGAGCATCACGTCGATGAACGGCGTGACGTTGATCTCGTGGTTCTCAGCCAATTCGTCAGTTTCAGATTTGCTCAATCCGCCAGCCATCGGTTCTACTCCGCTGCTTGTGCCAATTGGGCTTTGGTCCCGCGATCCAAGTCACGGGACACAAGGCGGAGCACTTCGGCAGAGGCTTCGGCGACAGACGCCTTGTAAGACGAGATGGCCCTCGCAAATTGGTTGTAGATGATGACCGCGGGGATGGCCGCGACAAGGCCGATCGCGGTCGCGAGGAGGGCTTCGGCGATGCCGGGCGCGACGACGGCAAGATTGGTCGTCTGCGACTCCGAGATGCCGATGAAGCTGTTCATGATACCCCACACGGTTCCGAACAAGCCGACGAAGGGCGCCGTGGAGCCGATGGTAGCGAGCACACCCGTTCCACGGTTCATGTGGCGTCCGGCCGCAAGCGTGAGGCCGTCCAATCGCGACGCCACGCGCTCTTTAATGCCGGCCTTGTCGTCAATGCCGGACGAAAGCCTCAGCTCTGTCGCCGCGAGATCGAGAAGGCCCGCGACGGGCCCGCGTTTGTCCGCAACGGCCTGCCGCGCGGCGGCTAGCGACGTCGCACCCGCAATTTCGCGCGCGGCACGCTTAAGCTTCTTCTTGGCCCAGGCGAGTTCGATGCTTTTCGCGAGCCATACCGTCCACGTCACGACGGACGCAAATATCAGGCCGATCATCACCGCTTTGACGATGATGTCCGCAGCAAGAAACATGTTCCATGGCGAGAGATCGTGGGGGAGTTGCGCATGGCCGAAGGCGCTTGTGGCAGGCATAGTCTGCTGATCCGCAGTCAATTGCGTATCCGCCTTCTGAGACGGTGTCGCATCCGGTACGGTCGCAGGATATTCCGAAGCCTGCGTGGGGATGACAGGCTCAGGCGCTGTCTCTGCCGCGCTTGGAGGAGCCTGCGTGCCAGAGACAGCCGATGCAGCGGGAACTTCCGGCTCCATAGCGGGTGCCGGTTGCGCGCCTACCGGCGCTTCCGAGATTGGTGGAGTGACGGACCGCTCTTGTGCATGTGCCAACGGCGGAACACACATCACGGCAACAACAGCCGCGAAGACAAGCGGCAGTTTGCTAAATTTCGATCCGATTTGATGTGTCATGGCGATGCGTCGATCTCTTGCTTCTAAGAAACAGTCTGACCACCGGCCTGGACCGATGGTCAGAACTCGTCATGCAACAGTGGATGGGCAGAGGCCGCATGGCCTCTACCCATCGCGTCAGAAGGCCTGACGCACAGTCATTAGGAACAGGCGACCGCTCTTCTCACGCTCGATCTCGGTGCCGTCGAAATCCTGCGTGCGGTCCTTGTCGAAGAGTTGCTTGTTCTCGACCTTTTCCGCATCGAGCAGGTTGGCGCCCGTGAAGCGCAGCACGGTGGACTTCGAGAGGCGCGTCTCCCAGAAGGCTTCGAGGTTGCCTTCGTAGGTGAGCTTCTCGATCTCGTCGTAGTCGAAGGTGTAGGACTCGCCGCGCTTCTGGTAGGTGACGCCGAAGGTCGAGTTCCAGGACGGAAGGTTCTGGATCAGGCCGATGTTGTAGATGTAATCCGGCTGATCGCGGAAACGGCGCTTAACGCCAGGAAACAACGGATCCTCAACCTCTGAGCGCAGCCACGTGTAGTTGGCGAACACACTGGTGTCCGGCAGGCCGAGCGCGGTCAGCGGCAGGTCGACGTCGACCTCGATACCCCAGGCGCGGCCATCGCCGACGTTCTGGTAGGTCAGCAGCTTGCACGGGTCGTTGTCGCAGCCGTTTCCTGGGAGCTCGGTGCCGTCACCCACCAGCTCGATCTTATCTTTGATGGCGCGGTTGAAGAAGTTGAAGCCAAGGATGCCGCGGTCTCCGATCTTCTGATCGAAGCCGACGTCGATGCCCCATGCCGTCTCCTGCTGCAAATTGGGATTGCCGCGCGTGGCGAACTCGTCGGTCGGCTCCTCTTCGAGGTCTGCGGGCGTCAACATATCGAAGCTGGGGCGCAGTACGGTGCGGGCGACCGAGAAGCGTAGCATCGTGGTGTCGGTCAACGCGTAGCGGATGTGGGCCGACGGGTTGAGTTCGCCGAAGTCGTCCTCGCTGGAGCCGAAGCCGGGGCCGCTAAGTTCACGTTCCGTGTATTCGTAGCGTACACCGGTTTCGACCGTGAGACCGGGAACGAGATTCCACGTCGCTTTGACGTACGGATCGATGCGGCGTTCCTCGATGTCGAACTGGCCGTTCGGGCCGCTGTCGTCCTGGCCGTCCTCATCGAGGAGTATCTGGCTGAAGTCGCGGGTCTTGATACGGCCATCGACACCGACCTTGACCGAAACGAGGCTATTGACGTTCGCCGTGTAGGCCAGCGTGCTGAACCAGTCCTGATCGAGCGTATCGACGTACTCCCATCCGTCAGGCTGGAATGGATCCGGCGGCTCGCTGACGCGCTCGGCAGTCGCCAGGTTGTCGTTGAAGCGGTTGTACCCAAACAGAATCTTCGCTTCGTCCTTTCCAACCGGAACGGTGTACTCACTGACGATGCTCATGTTCTGTTGCACGATGCCCTCGTGCTGCGTGCCGATTTCGGTGAGCGGAAAGGCTCCGTTGTCTTCTTCGAAAAGCGGCGTGTACTCCTTCTCGGTGCGATCCGTGAGCACGTAGAAGCCATAGAGACGCAGCAAACCATCGCCCATCTTCTGGGCGACTTCGCCGTTGAAGGCGTAGTCCGTGCCGTCTCGCGTGTCTTGCTGGGTCGAGAATTCTTTCAGGTTGCCGTCGGCGTCGTAGACTTTGGTGTCCTTGAACTTCGGATTGCGCCGCTGCTGGACGTCCATCGACATCAGGTAGGAGGTGTCGCCGATGGTGTCGCCGTAACCGATCGATCCCGCGCCGCGCAGCTCGTCGTCCTCGACGCCGAAGCCGCTGCCGCGCACCCAGCCGCCCTTGATCTGACCGGCGCGCTTGAGTTTTGCATTGACGGTGCCGCCAATGCCTTCCGACGACTGGTCGGCCGACGGGCTTCGGATCACCTCGATGCCATCGATCAACTCGGCCGGAATGCGGTCGACGAAGAACACGCGATCGTTGCCGGCACCGCTCATGTTCTGGCCGTTGATCTGCACCTGCGCGTAGTTCGACGGCAGGCCGCGCAACTGGACCTGATCGTATTCGAGCATGTCGCTCGAGAAGCTCACGCCAGGGAGGCGCTTCAGTGCATCACCCGCCGAAATGGGCTCAAATCGCTGGAAATATTCGAGATCGTAGGAGAGCGTGGGCGACACTGTGTCGGTGCGATTGCGGGTAACCACGGTGCCGTAGACGATCAACTCATCGGACGACTGCACACCAATCGCATCCTGTGCGTATGCTGAATTACCGGCAAGCAACGAGCCAAACGCCGTCGTCAGCAGCAGGGTACGCCTGCTGCACGCAAAACTTTTCCGCATGTCGTGTAAGTCTCCCCCCAGGAAGGCGCGAGGCTGCGCCTTCAACTCCCGAACTCCACAGCCTCGAAGACAACAGAGCGCCGATCCTGGGACCCCCACGCTACAAGCGCCTTCAAAACATGAGAGCGACGGGTAGCTTCCTTACGTAACAGTCAAACGACAGCCAAATAACTCTCGCCGCGTTGTTGCAAACGCGCGTCCTTACGTAGTGAGTGGCAGTGATGCTTACGTCGAGAGGACAATGAGACCTGTGCGGTCGCACGCTCTCTTTTGTCATCGTCCTGTTAAGCGCCGCGGAGATTTTTCGAGCATGCGCATGTTCTCGCGCTGCATCGCGGCTGCGCGTCACGCGACTTCGTCTCGCGGCTCAAAGCCCATTCTCAGAAATCAGCTATCATCCTAGGACTCATAAAGATGACACGTGCTTTTCTCGTGCTGATCGCATCTATGGCGGTTGGCTTTGTTGCGCACGCGCAGAGCGACACGCCGGTTGCGTCCGCTCCTGTGTTCGACGTACCTGCCTCTGTCGAAACGGTCGCCGTGCAGGACAACGGCGATGCAGCTGACGACGCAGAAATCTGGCGCAATGCAGCCAATCCCGCCCAGAGCCTCATCTTCGCGACGGACAAAAAGGCCGGCCTGTTCGTGCTCGATCTGAAGGGTCAGACAAAAGAGTTCTTCCCGGTGGGTCGGATGAACAACGTCGACCTGCGCGACGGCTGGATGGTGGGAGGCAAGCAACGCGTGCTCATCGCGGCGAGCGACCGCACGCAGCTCGGCGTTACGTTCTTCCTGCTCGATCCCGAAACGCTCGCCGTCTCTCACCTCAAAAACTCTTTCGTCGCGGCTGAAGTCGGCGATCCCTACGGGATGTGCCTCTATCGCAGCCGCGCCAGCTCGAAACTCTATGCTTTCGTGACAGGCAAAACAGGCGAGGTGCGCCAGTTCGAGCTCAAGACGCGTGACACCGGTGACGTGGACGCCGCACTTGTGCGCAGCTTGTCGGTCGGCTCCATCGCTGAAGGCTGCGTTGCTGACGACCGGTCGGGCAAGCTTTACATCGCCGAGGAACTGAAGGGCATCTGGCGCTACGGTGCGGAGCCAGAGGCCGGCTCCGAACGCGTCATGATCGCGCCTGTCGACGGCACGCAGATCGTTGCGGATGTCGAAGGGCTAACGCTTGCTACCGATGGCGAGAGCGGGGGCTATCTCGTCGCCTCGATCCAGGGCAACAGCACGTTCGCCTTGTTCTCGCTTCCCCATGAAAAACTCGTCGCGCGCTTTCGCATTGCAGAGAACGCGACGCTCGGCATCGATGCTGTGACGGGAACCGATGGCGTCGCCGTCACGACCGGAGACTTCGGCCCGGATTTCCCGAAGGGTGTTCTCGTTGCGCAAGACGATGAGAACGCGGGTGGCACGGCGCAGAACTTCAAGATCGTGTCGTGGGCCGCGATCCTCGAGAAGATCCCGACCCAATAGACCGCTTCGACACGGCCACCGCGACCCCGACCGTCCTTGCCGAAAGGCATTAGGCCGGCCGGGTCGCGGGCTCCGCAATCAGCAAGGTAAAACTAAGAGGGTCATTGGTGCCTTGGCCGACCGTTTCGGGCGCACGTTTTTCAAGGCCGTGAGCCAGCCGCAAGAGACCGCGAGTAGCGCCGAGGTCGCGTCGCTCGCGAAGCGGATTAGGATTTCGGGCAGGCGGCGCCCGCGTCGGCCCAGGCTTTGATCAACTCGCCGAATTCTTTCTGCGTGCCCGGCGCGGGCTCGCGTCCCCTGCCCGGTGCCCAGCCCCATCCGACGAGCGAGTCCTCAGCCATATGGTTGACGAGTTCCGCCATCGATTTGCCGCCGTTGCGTTTCGGATCTTTGATCTGCTCGCAGATCTCACCGAGCGACTTCCCCATCCACGCCATCTCGATGGGCGCGACGTGCCACTGTGGATGTCCGGGGACTTTCCCCGGGTTGAAGTTTGCGGGGCCGTGGCAGGTCGTGCAGCGCATACCGATAGCCCCTAGACCGTCCTCGCCGCGTATCACCATGGGTTGATGCGGGTGGCTGTCCATGCCTTGGGCGGGACGGTTTCCGGCGGGGTGGCAGTTGACGCAGCGCGGATGCTGAAGGACGCGGCCGGCTTCGGTGAACAACGCGACGGCACGTGCATCGTTGTTGGGGATGCCGTCGAAGGCGGATACGGGCTTGAGCGGTTTCGAGCTTGCCGGAATGCCGGCGGAGACGGACCAGCCCGCAAACGATGCGAGCAGCGTGGCACAAAGGCCGGACAGCAAAGTGGAGACATATCCGCGCGCGCTGGTCATCGCTCAGCCTTCTCACGCCACCTGTGAAGGGCTAAACGGCCGAAGCGATAAATGGTTCACGGGGCACGGAGCGCCGCACAAAAACTGTGCGCGTTCAGTGCGTCCAGGCGCCTATACGGCCGAATTTGAAGTTGTCGGCATAGGACTTGCGGACGAGCTCGCGCGGCTTCGGCTCGTCCAGGCGGTAAGGAATGCCATTGCGCTCGGCGTAGGCGATGGCTTCTTCTTTGGTGTCGAATTCGAGGCGCACCTGGGTGGACGTGTCAGCCGAGCTCGTCCAGCCCATGAGGGGATCAATCTGGCGGGGCACACGGGCTTCATGCTCCAGCAGCCATTCCTTGGTGCGGGCAAGGCCGGATTGCATAGCCGTCTTGGCCGGCTTGAAGATGCGCGCCGTCACGGGAAAACCTCGACTCTCGATTGGCGATGGTCTGTCCATACCCCTGCCGCGAGGGCGAAACAAGCCTGCCATTGGGACGCGGCGCACTACCTGCGCAGAATAAAGTCCACATGCTGCGCACGGGACTGCCATCCGGCGCGCTCCAGCTCGGGATCAAGGTGCTCTTCCACCGGGTAACCAAGGCACAGGTAGGCGACGAGACGCCAATTGTCTGGAACATCCAATGCCTTAGTTACGACGTCCGGTTCCAGGATCGAGATCCAGCCGAGACCAACACCCTCGGCGCGCGCGGCGAGCCAGAGCGTGTGAATTGCGCCGACGACGGAGTAGCGCAACGTTTCGGGCATCGTCTGCCGGCCGAGCCCCGCGCCGCGTTCGGTCGTCTCATCGGCGAAGACCGCGAGCTGGACGGGAGCCGCTTCGAGACCTTCGAGCTTCAGGCGGGCATAGAGGGCTCGCGATTCACCATCGTAGCCCTCGAGGGCCGACTGGTTGGCACGGCGGAACGAGTCCCGTACGGCGACGCGACGTTCCGGTGCATCCACCAGCGCGAAACGCCAGGGCTGGCAATTTCCCACCGACGGCGCGTGGCAGGCGAGATCAATCAGGCGTTCGACGAGACCATCAGGAAGAGGATCGGTGCGGAAGCGCCTCACGTCGCGCCGCCAGAGCACGAGATCGCGAAACGCGGCGACAAAGCCGGGACCGAAGTCGGGTGAGGTCTCGCGGGTATCTGTCATCACGCAGCCCGATCGATGACATGGAAGAACGTGCCCGACACTGATCCGCGCCGGGAGCCGCATTCTGCGACAGCCGCGCGGCGTGCGTCCTCTGCAGCAACGAGGGGCTCGTCCGGGTTGGCGGAAAGCGCCGCGTAGTGGAACTCGTGGCCGAAAACCTCCGTGCCGGCCGGTCCCAGCGCCGACGGAGCCAACAGCCGTGCGCGCCGGTAGCCCAGGTGCAGCTTGCGCTTCGCGAATGAGGTCTCGACGCCGAGCAGACCGGTCATGGCGTGGCGTGCGCCATCCGCATCTTCGAGCCCGGCACCGAGCACCATGTAGCCGCCGCACTCGCCATGGATCGCCACGCCCTTCGCCGCGAGAACCTTGAGACCGGTCTGGAAACGTGACGCTGCCGCCAGCACCCCGGCGTGCAGCTCCGGATAGCCGCCGGGCAGCCAGACGGCATCTGCCGAGGAATCAGGAGCTTCGTCGGCGAGCGGTGAAAACGGACGGATCTCGGCGCCCGCGCTGCGCCAAGCAGAGAGGATATGCGGATAGACGAAGGCGAAGGCCCGATCCTGTGCCAGCCCGATGCGCTGCCCCGGCGGCGGCAAGTGAACCTGCGCGCCTCCGGAGGTCGGCAAGCGCGTGGCCCGCGCGGATGCGATGATTGCGTCGAGATCGATCGACTTTGCGATGGCGTCTGCGATGCGATCCAGCTTCGCATCCAGTTCCGCTGTCTCGCCCGCCTGGACAAGCCCGAGATGCCGTTCCGGCAGCGAGAGCTCTGCGTCGCGAGGCATTGCGCCAAAGCAGCGAAGACCCACGTCCGCCAGGGCCGGCGTGATCAGGCCCGCATGACGCGCACTCGCCACCTGGTTCAAGATCACGCCCGCGATTTCGATGTCATCGCGGTAGCGCGCGCATCCGAGCGCCAGCGCGGCAGCCGTCTCGGCCTGACCGGCCACGTCGAGCACGAGCACGACCGGCCAACGGGTGAGCGCGGCGAGATCTGCGGTCGACGCGCGGGCTGTCTGGCCGGGTTCCGCTACGCCATCAAACAGGCCCATCACACCTTCGGAAATGACGATGTCCGCTCCAGCGCTTTCGCGCGCGACGATTTCCTCGATGATGGGTCGGCGCATGGCCCACGTGTCGAGGTTATGCGAGGCGCGGCGCGCTGCTGCGGTATGAAACGCCGGATCGATATAGTCCGGGCCGCATTTGAATGGCTGAACAACCCTTCCCATACGGGCGAAGGCCCGCATCAACCCGAGTGCAATCGTTGTTTTGCCGGAACCCGAGCTCGGCGCGGCGATGATCAGGCCGGGCGGGCTCGGTTCGGTCATGGGCGCACCATGCCCGGCGCGAGCACGCTGCGGAGCGCGGCATTGGCGCCGACGACGATGACGGCGGGCGCTTCGATGCCCCTCGCTTTTACCTCGGCGGCAAGATCGCCAAGCCGGGTTTCCAGGATGCGTTCCTCCTCGCCCGTCGCGTGCGAGATGACAGCGGCCGGAGTTTCTGGGGCAAGGCCGCCGCGCAGGAAGGCCGCCGTGATCTGAGGCAGTTGCGCCAGCGCCATGTAGAGGATGATCGGCTGGCCCGTGGCGGCAAGCGCTTCCCACGCCCCCGGCGCACTGTCGTCATCGGCGCGATGGCCTGCGGCGAGAATGACGGCGTGGTTCGTCTCGCGCGTGGTCGCGGGAATGCCGGCCAGCGCGGGGGCGGCCAGCCCGGACGTGAGGCCCGGAACGACGCGGAAAGGAATGCCTTCGCGCACGAGAGCCCTGGCCTCCTCCCCGCCGCGGCCAAAAACGAACGGATCGCCGCCCTTGAGGCGCAGGACGCGCTTTTTCTTCCTCGCCTCGGCGACAATCAGCTCGTTGATGTCGCGCTGGTGTGGGGACGGCTTGCCGCCGCGCTTCCCTGCAAAGTGGATTTCCGCGCCTTCGCGTGCGAGACGAAGGATGCGCGTATCGACAAGCGCGTCGTGGATAATACAGTCGGCGGAGCGCAGCGCATGGATGGCCATGACGGTGAGCAGCCGCGGATCGCCCGGCCCGGCACCAACGAGCCAAACTTCGCCCGGCGCCATGTCCGGGAAGGTCGGAAAGATGTCCGGCGGAAAATCCATGCGTGGTGTATCAGGTTCGAGCTTCTGCGATGGTGCGTTGAGAGACGATACTCAGGATAGAGCAGGTTGAGCGAGAGCGACGACATGCTGGGCGATGTGCCGCCCGGCCCCTTGCGGCGGGGCTGGACGACGGGTGCCTGCGCAACCGCCGCAACCCGTGCTGCCTATGAGGCCCTGCTGACCGGAGTTTCTCCCGCGTCGGTCGAGATTACACTGCCGAATGGCGCGCGTCCGTCTTTTGCCATCGCGACGTTCGAACGCAGCGGAGAGGCGGCGACGGCCGGCGTGGTTAAGGACGCGGGTGACGATCCGGATGTGACACATGGCGCTCTGATCCAGGCGACCGTCGCATTCGGCTCCCCAGGCACCGGCGTCGTGTTCCGGGCGGGCCTTGGCGTCGGGACCGTGACCAAGCCCGGGTTGCCGCTCGCACCCGGCGAGCCGGCCATCAACCCGGTACCGCGCGACATGATGCGCACGACCATCCGCGAAGCGGCGGAGCGGTTCGGCGCATCCGGCGACGTTGTGATCACCATCTCGGTTCCAAATGGCGCGGTTCTGGCCGAGAAAACTCTCAATGCACGCCTCGGCATCATCGGCGGCATTTCCATTCTCGGCACGACCGGCATCGTCGTGCCCTACTCGTGCGCGGCGTGGATCCACTCCATTCATCGCGGCATCGACGTGGCGCGTGCGACCGGTCTCACGCACGTGGCGGGCTCGACCGGAAACACGTCCGAGGCGGCTGTGCAAAGGTTGTACGGGCTCAGCGAAGGCGCTCTCATCGACATGGGCGACTTCGTCGGGGGCATGCTGAAATATCTGAAGCGTAACCCCGTCGCGCGCGTCACCATCGCCGGCGGCTTCGCCAAGATGACGAAGCTCGGCCAGGGACTGCTCGATCTCCATTCGAAGCGCGGAGCGGTCGATCGCGAGTGGCTGGCTGATCTTCTGGTCCGGTACGGTGCACCTGTTGCACTGAGTGCGGCTGCGCGCGAGGCGAATACCGCGCAGCTCGTGCTCGACGATGCGCGACGCGCAGCCGTCCCGCTCGGCGATCTCGTGGCTGCGGAGGCCTGGCGCACGGCAGCGGCGGCGCTTGGCGAAGCGGACATCGCGCTCGACGTCGTGATCTTCGACCGCGCTGGCGCGTTGGCCGGACGCACGGAAGTGCGTCCCGTTCATTCGCCCCTCCCGCGGTAACGGCGCTGATAGCTCACATCGTAAAGCGCGCTCTCGCGGAAGTCGTCCGTTGCCAGGGAGCGGCCGACAAGGATTAGCGCCGTACGCTCCATCGGAGTCTCGGCAAAGCTCTCAACGATGGTCGCGAGCGTGCCGCGAACGATGCGCTCGTCCGGCCAGCTGGCGCGATAGACGATGGCGACCGGGCAATCGGCGCCATAGTGCGGGATCAGCTCGGCGACGGTTTCTGCGAGAACGTGGATCGACAGATGGATCGCCAGCGTGGCTCCTGTCGCGGCGAAGGTTGCAAGCTTTTCGCCTTCCGGCATCGCGGAAGCGCGGCCCGGCGTGCGCGTCAGCACGAGGGACTGGGCAACTTCCGGCAGCGTCAGCTCGCGTTTGAGGGCAGCGGCGGCGGCGGCGAAGGACGGGACGCCAGGTGTCACCGTGTACGGGATCTTTTCGACATCGAGCCTGCGCAGTTGCTCGCCCAGCGCACTCCAGATCGAGAGATCTCCGGAGTGGAGGCGCGCGACGTCCAGGCCCTGCGCCGTGGCGTTGCGGAGTTCGGTCACGATCTCGTCGAGCGCCATGGGCGCGCTGTCGACGATGCGAGCGCCCGGCGGGCAATGCTCCAAGAGCGCTTTTGGTACGAGCGAGCCCGCGTAGAGGCAGACCGGGCATCGGGCAATGAGATCGCGCCCGCGCACGGTGATGAGATCGGCGGCACCGGGACCGGCGCCGATGAAATGCACGGTCATGGGCGGGATTCTCCCTCACCTTCGGCAATGGCGCAGGTTGCGCCCTCATGGGAGATACGCGGCGCCAGCAGTCGCGAGCCGCGCCCGGCGCCTGCAAGTGCTGACGCCTCGGCGACCGACGGCACGCCCATCAGCTCGACGACGCGCTGCGAGACGGTTTCCACATTCGGCGCGTGGCGCGCCATCTCCTCGGCGGTGAAGGCTAGAAGCCGCAACTGCAAACCGTCTGCGAGCGCGCATATTCCGGGCTCGTCCCGCTTGCTAGCGTGCGTAGCCAATGCATCAAGCCGCGCACGCGCAAGTCCGCACGTCATGAGAGCCGCGTCCACGGCGGCTTCGATCTCGGCGCTGCTCGTGCCTTTGCGGCAGCCGATGCCGGCGACGATCATGGCTTTACGGCCCTCCAGTGCGTGATCGGAAGGGCAGGACGCCATCCGGTCATGCCACCCAGCGGCTCGGCACGGGAGATCGCGAAGCGGATCAGGTCTCCGCCGTGGGCCGCGTTGAGGGCCGCGAGGCGTGCTTCGGCCTCGAGGGTCACGGCATTGGCGACGAACCGTCCACCGGGTTTGAGCGCGTCCCACGCGGCTTCGAAGACGCCATCGTTCGTGATGCCGCCGCCGACGAACACCGCATCCGGCTGAGGAAGTCCGGCCAGTGCAGCGGGCGCGCGTCCTTCAATGACTTGAAGGGCTGGTGCTCCGAGTGCGAGCGCGTTGCGCTTGGCACGCGCGGCGCGGTCAGGACGTTCCTCGATGCCTATGGCGCTGAGCGACGGATCGGCCAGTAACCACTCGATCGCGATCGAACCGGAACCAAGACCGATGTCCCACAGGCGCTCGCCGTACCGTGGCGCGAGCGATGACAACACGATGGCGCGGATTTCACGCTTGGTGAGCTGGCCGTCTGTTTCAAACAGCGCATCATCGAGACCGAATGCTCGCGGAATGATCAGGCTTCTCGCGTCGCCCGCAACCTCGATTGCGATGACGTTGAGCGGATCGACATCCGCGGTATCTAGCGTCTCGGCCGTGCCGCTGCGCTGGCGCTCGGCCGGGCCACCCATGCGTTCGAGCACGGTTGCGCGCGACCGACCCAGTCCCCGCGAGACGAGCAGCTCCTTCACCTTTCCGGGTGTCGTGCCGTCCCATGAGAGCGCGAGGATCCGCCGGCCGGGATGGAGAACACGGATCAGATTTTCGAGCGGACGCCCGTGAAGCGTGACTGCCGCCACATCCTGCAGCGCCCATCCGAGACGGGAGGCGGCGAGGCTGAATGCCGACGGCTGCGGCAACGAGATCATTTCATCGACCACCACAATGGCCGCGAGCTGCTTGCCGATGCCATAGTTGAACGGATCGCCTGACGCCAGCACCGCAACTGGCTTACCGCGTCGCGCAAGAATGGCCGGAAACGCCGTGTCGATCGGGCTTGGCCAGACGAGCGTTTCGCCACGGATCAGGATCGCTGCCATCGCCAGGTGACGGGAGCCGCCGACGACCAGCTCCGCTTCGGAAACGAGGCGTCGTGCCTGCGGCGAAAGTCCGTCGAGGCCATCTTCCCCAATGCCGATGATGGACAGCCAGCGCAATCCGGCTATGTCTCTGTCGGCGGATATGGTCTCAGGATACGGCATGCGCATCCTCATTCTCGGCGGCACGCGCGAAGCTCGAACGTTGGCGACGCTGCTCAGCGGCGACGCGCGCTTCGATGTGCTCCTGTCGCTGGCCGGACGCACGGCCAATCCGGCTGCGCTTCCGGTGCCCGTCCGCAGCGGTGGTTTCGGCGGCGCAGACGGCTTGGCTCGCTTCCTCAAGGACGGCGGCTTCGCGGCTCTGATTGACGCGACGCATCCGTTCGCGGCCAACATCTCGGCCAACGCGGTTGCCGCCGCTCAAGAGACCGGGTTGCCCCTCGGCTCGCTCCAGCGTGAGCCGTGGCGCGAGATCGAAGGAGATCGCTGGACCACGGTCGCCGATGTGCATGCGGCCGCAGACGCTCTCGGCACGGAACCGCGCCGGGTCTTTCTCACGGTGGGCCGGCAGGAACTCGGCGCTTTCGCAACGGTGCCGCAGCACAGCTACATCGCCCGGACCATCGATCCTCCGCAGGGCGTTGCGCTGCCACCGGACTTCACGCTCGTCCAGGCGCGGCCGCCATTCGATGTCAGCGCGGAGACAGCCTTCTTGTCCGAGCAGCGTATCGCCGTGCTCGTCTCCAAGAACTCGGGCGGTGACGAAACCTACGCCAAGATCGCCGCCGCGCGCGCACTTGAATTGTCCGTCGTGATGGTCGCGCGCCCTCACAAGCCCGCAGGCGTCCGGCTCGCGCGTCCGGTCGACGCAATCGCTTGGCTTGGGGAGATCGACCCTCACGCCCCGCCCTCCCCCACCATTTCACGGCGCGGCGTGTAGACCCAGGGCTGCGCGTCCGGACGGTCGATGGTCCGCGTCTGGCTCGAGCCGATGATGACCACGGTGCGCATGTCAGCATCGGCCGCATCGGCCTCGGCGAGCGTCGTCAGCTTGACTCGCGCCTCTTTCGTGCCTGCTGCACGTACGAACATCACCAGATCGTCCCCGCTCTTGAGCCCGCGTAGAAGCTCGAACGCCTCGCCAAGCTGATGGGGACGCGCGCGCGAGGCCGGGTTGTAGAGCGCGATCACGAAGTCCGCTTGAGCGGCGGCTGCAAGGCGGCGTGTTATGGTCGCCCAGCTCTTGAGATTGTCCGACAGCGAGATGGCGCAGAAGTCGCCTCCAAGCGGGGCGCCGACTTCGGCCGCTGCAGCGAGCATCGCCGTCACGCCAGGCTCGACGCGGACATCTATATTTCGCCAAGCCGGATCTCCAGCTTCGATGGCTTCGAACACGGCGGCTGCCATGGCGAACACGCCGGGGTCACCTCCCGACACGACCGCAACGCGGCGCCCCTCGGCGGCGAGACGTAAAGCCTCGCCTGCGCGCTCGACCTCGACGCGGTTGTCGGACGCATGGCGGCGCTGGCTGGGCTCTTGGCCCTCGATCCGATCGAGATAGGGCCCATAGCCGACGAGATCGGTGGCTTCAGAGATCACGTTCATGACAGCGGGCGTTGTCAGGTGCGGCCCGCCCGGCCCTAGGCCGATGACCGTGAGCCAACCTTTGTCGCGCGGTGCGCTCATATGCGCCTCCCGTTGCCGGGAACGAGGATGATTGCGAAATACGGGCCGGCCTCATCCGTTATCTCGGCGAGCGGCACGATGCGTTCGCCTTCCATGGTGCCGCGTTCGATGTAGATGGCGCGGTCGAGGCAGCCCGCCGCGTCGATGGCCCGGCGCACCTTTGCGAGATTGCGGCCGACCTTCATGATCACGGCGGCTTCAGTATCGCTTAGGCGGCGCGTCAGTGTCGCTTCGTCGAGGGTGCCAGCCAGAACCGTCAACGTGTCATCGCCCCAGGTGATCGGCGTGTTGGCGCGCGTCCAGCAACCCGACATGCCGGTGACGCCCGGAACCACCTCGACGGGAAAGCGCCCTTCCAGGCGATGCCACATGTGCATGAAGGAGCCGAAGAAGAAGGGATCGCCCTCCGCGAGCAGCCCCACGGATCGGCCCGCTGCAAGGTGGCTGGTCAGCCGGTCAGCGGCGTCGCGATAGAATGCTGAGATCGGCTCGTGATAGCGCGCATCGGCGACGGCAAACTCGTCCGTTACCGGGTACTCGAGCTTTTCCTCGGGCCGCTTGCCGTTGAGCAGCGGCGAGACGATGCGGCGCGCATGTCCCTCGCGCCCGGCCTTAGCGAAATAGGCGATTACATCGACCGAGCCGATCAGCCCTGCAGCACGCAGCGTGAGATAGCGCACGTCGCCGGGGCCGACGCCGATGCCGTAGAGCGTGCCGCCTTTGGCCGTTCCGCCGATGGCTTCCAGCGTCATCATTCTTTCTCGCTCGCCAATGCGTTGACGGCCGCCACGGCCATGGCGCTGCCGCCCTTGCGGCCCTTCACGATCAGCCACGGCACGCGGCCGTCGGCTGCGAGTGCGTCCTTGGATTCAGCAGCGCCTACAAATCCCACGGGGACGCCGATGACCGCCGCCGGTGCAGGCGCGCCTGCATCGAGCATCTCCAAAAGATAGAACAGCGACGTCGGGGCATTTCCGATCGCAACGACAGCGCCGGCAAGATGCGGCCGCCACAGCTCCATCGCAGCGGCCGAGCGCGTCGTGCCAAGCTTTTCGGCCAGCTCGGGCACACCCGGATCGTCCAGCGTGCAGATGACGGCGTTGGTGGCCGGAAGGCGGCTGCGCGTGATGCCCTGCGCAACCATCTTCGCATCGCACAGGATTGGGGCGCCGGCCTGCAAAGCCGCTCGGGCGGTATCGGCGAAGTCGTCCGACATTTCGATGTCGGCAGCCAATTCCACCATGCCGGATGCATGGATCATGCGCACAGCAACCTTCTCTGCCGCGCCTTGAAAGCGCGCGAGATCAGACTCCGCCCGAATGATGGAGAAAGAGCGCGCGTATATGGCGGCGCCGTCCTTGATGTAGTCGCGCTCAGCCATGGGTCAGGTTCCGTAGTCGCGTTGGAAGATCATCGAGATTGGACGAGACACGTGCTTCAGGTGGATCATCGGCGTGGCCGTTGCGTACGATGCCGAAATCACTCTCTCCACCGACCAGTACCAATTCCGCTTTTGCCGAGCGTGCGCAGCCCTTTGCGCATCCGGAAATGTGGGCAGACTTGATGCCGAGGCTCGGCAGCATCGCCGCCAAACGCCGCGCGGCCTTTCTGGTCTCAACGCAGGCTGAGGCACAGGCAGGATAGCCCGGACAGGCGTCTATCGCGGCGATCGGGTCGTCGCTTCTCGTCACTAATCTTTGGCGCGCGGCAGAGGCAAGGACAGCTCTCGCCGCTGCACGATTTTCCAAGGGTACGTAAAGAGAGCGCCAAGGCGAAAGATGGATCTCATCGGCGCCACTTGCCTGCGCCGCCGTTGCGATAGCCCGCGCCATTCCAGCTGTGAGACGGCCGAAGGGGATTCCGAATCCCACCGCCACGCCCTTTTCTCCCAGGTCGATCAGCCCAAGTCGCCGATCCGATGGCCGCACGGTGGGGCGTTCGGCTTGCGACCCCAGCGTCGCCGCGATTTGGTTGCGGATATCCGTCGAGGCGTCTCGCATCCGCGCGCGCGTTCCGATTTTCAACGTTTCCGCGAAAATCTCCGCCGCGCGCGTGACTGCCGTGGCAGCTTCAGTGACCGACACACGCCCCAGCCATGACGTTCCCTGCGCGCTGTCGACGCCGACCGCAAAATGGGAACGATCGATTGCGCTCAGCCGGATGTCTGCCCGCTCGCCGTCGAGCGAAAACATCCCGCCGCCATCAACGACAAAACCGAACTTGGGCGGGAGTACCCAAAGACGCTCATCGCGCGCGAGAAGCCGCTCGAGCTCACTCACCGTTTCTCGGACATCGATCAGCTCGGACGGATCACGGCCCACTAGAGGGCTCACCAAGATATTGCGGATCGATTCCGCTTCCGGGGTCTCATCGAGGAGACCGAGCTGGCTCAGAGTTTCGTAAAGCTCATCAAGGCCGGAGGCATCAAGTCCGCGAAGCTGCAAGTTCGCGCGCCGCGTCAGATCGATTTCCCCATTGCCCAGATGAGACGCGGCCTGAGCAAGTTTGATAAGGCTCGCCACGGGTAGCGCACCCGCGTGGGGCCGCACACGCACGATCAGCCCGTCGCCGCTTTGCATCGGGCGAAGGGCGCCCGGACAGGCGCCGCGCGGCTCGGGCTTTCTTGCTGCCGCTGTCATTGTGCAGCCTCCACGCGTCCGCGCCGCGTTTTGCCAGAATGCATGCGTGCCAACTCGGTCCCCACGGCGTTGCGGCGCGGCGTCCAGAGCCCGCGCGCAATCGCCTCTTCGAGGCGCGCGGCCATAGCGGCGGCGGCGGCAGGATTTGCCTCGGCGATGGCATCCGCCGTCGCTTCGTCGTGGAAGATCGCATCGTGGACGGCATCGAACTGATGGGACGGCACGAGGCGGGCCGTCGCGGCGAAGGCATAGAGCGCATCGATGCCCTGGGCGATCTCGGCCACGCCGCGATGACCATGCCTCATCATACCCGAAATCCAGCGCGGATTCGTGAGGCGGCCGCGCACGATGCGGGTCACCTCCTCAGCGACGGTGCGCACGCGCGGCGCTTCCGGGCGACTGGTGTCGAGGTGATAGAGCGCCGCCTTGCGGCCGACAAGCGCGGCGGCCGCCGCATAGCCGCCGACGAAATCGGCGACGTCATCGGTGTCCAGGATGTCGCGCTCGCGGTCATCCTGGGTGTGAACCAGAGCGTCCGACACGCGCACGCGCTCGCGGAATTGGCCGGCTGCAGGCGTGACCCGGTCATGATTGCCGAAAGCGTGCGACGAGGAGGCGAGATAGGCCTCGCCGATATCGGATTGCTGTTGCCAGTCGCCGTCGAGCGCGAGGTGGGCCGCTCCAGCGCCATAAACGCCGGGGGCCGCTCCGAAGATGCGATCGAGGCTTTCACCCGCACGACGCGCCGCGGCGAGCGGGTTCCAGGAGTCGTCCTCGTCGAGACTGGCCACGAGACCGACCGCCATCTCGAAGAGTGCGATCTGACTGGCGAAGATGTCCCGGAACAGCCCCGAGATGCGCAGCGTCACGTCGATGCGCGGACGTGCGAGCTTCGGCTCGGGGATGACCTCAATGCCGGTCACGCGTTGCGAGGCGGTGTCCCAGGTCGGCCTCACGCCGAGAAACGCGAGGGCCTGCGCGAGGTCATCGCCGCCGGTGCGCAGCGAGGCCGACGCCCACAGGTCCATGACAAGCGCTTTGGGATAGTCGCCCTGATCCTGGAGGTAGCGCCGGACAATCTCGTCCGCGCTGCGGGCGCCGACGATGGCAGCCGTTCGCGTCGGGATTGCGCGCGGATCGATGGTCGTGAGATTGCGGCCGGTGGGCAGCACGTCGGCGCGCCCGCGCGACGGAGCGCCTGCAGGACCAGGCGCGACACGCTTGCCTGCCAAGGCGGCGACAAAACTTGTGCGCTCGCACGCAACGGAGCCTGCAATCAAGGGAACAAGATCCGCAGGTGCGAGGTTGGCGGCTGCCGCAATAGACGACGTAAGATCGGCGTGCGCTGCGGCATCCGGCGCGCGACCAAACACGTGCAAACGGTCTCGGACAGCAAGCTCCTTGATGTCGCAAAGCTGGGCATCGAGCTTGGCAACGGCCGCGCGCGGCGTGTCTTCGCGCGACAACCCGCAGTCCGCCGCGAGCCCGGAGCGCCACGCGCGTTCGACGATTTCTGCTTCGAGGAGCGTGACGCGGCGGCGGTCGACGCCGTCGGCTTCTGAATACTCCTCGATCAATCCTTCCAACTCGGCCAAGGGGCCATTGAGACCCGCAAGCGAGAGCGGCGGTGTCAGGTGGCCGATAGTGACCGCGCCGATGCGGCGCTTAGCCTGCACGGCCTCGCCGGGGTTGTTGACGATGAAGGGATAGACGACCGGCACGGCGCCGAGCACGGTTTCCGGGAAACAAGTTTCCGAGAGAGCGAGCGCTTTGCCCGGCAGCCATTCCAGTGTGCCGTGGGTGCCGAGGTGGACCATGGCATCGATACGTTCCTGCTCGCGCAGCCAGGCGTAGAAGGCGACGTACGCGTGGCGCGGCGGGCTGGCGATGTCGTGGTAGCTCTGCTTTCTATCCTCCAACCGCCCGCGCTCGGGCTGCAGGGCAACAGTAATGTTGCCGGCGCGGACGACAGGGAAACTGAATGCGCCGTTGACTACGAGCGGATCGGCAGTGGGTGCGCCCCAGGTATCGGCAAGGGCCGTACGAACGCCTTCGGGCAGCTTCGATAGCCATTCTTCATATTGGGCGACTGGAACGGCCACGTCTCTTGCGGTCCCGTTCAAGAGAGGTGCAACGTCTCCGCCCTGCCAATCCACTTTACCGGTGGCGTAGCCTTCGCGTTCGAGAAGCATCAGGATCTCGGCTGCGCTTTCGGACGTATCGAGACCCACTGCGTAACCAGTGCGCCCGCCGCGTGCGGGATAGTCCGAGAGGATGACTGCGACGCGTTTCTCTGCCGCCGCCTTGAGGGACAGGTTGGCCCAGGCGCGCGCCAGCTTCGCGACGTGGGCGATGCGTCCGCTATCGGGAGCGAAGGCAACGGTTGCATATTCGAGATCTTTGTCTTGCTCGGTCTCAGCCTTGTGCGCGATGGCGCGCGTCAGGATCCGGCCGTCGAGTTCAGGCAGGACGACGTGCATCGCAATGTCGGTCGGCGCGAGGCCACGAACAGATCCGGCCCAGGCCTCGCGCGATACACCCGCCAGGACCACTTGCAGCACCGGCACGTTTGCTTCGTCGAGCACTGTGGTGCCGTCCTCGCGCGTCGCCGAGAAGGCAGTCGCGTTGAGGATCACAGAGGGGCGCCGGTCGCGGATTATGCGTTCAATGTCCCCAGCGACGTCCGGATCCTTGAGGCTCGATACGGCAACCGCGATCGGCGCAAGGCCCTCCCGCTCGATGGCCCCCATCAATTCCGAAACCGGCTTGGTGTCGGCCGAAAGAAGCTGCGCTCGGTAGAAGACAATCAGAGCCGACGGTCGAGGGTCGCCTTCCTTTGCTGCCTCGTCGCATGCAACGGCAGTCCCGTCGGCGCGCATGGCGGTGGCAGCGCCGATGGGAAGAACTTCACGTTGCGGCGCGGCGCGTTCGATCAGCGATGCAACGCGCACCAGCGCAGCTCCGACATTGCTGCTGCCGCCTGCGCGAAACGCGCGGTCGATGAATGCCGCTGCCTCATCCGGCGTGGTTCCGAAACCCATGAGTCGCGGATCAGGGCGGTCGCAGCCCGGCAGCGCGACAAACACGATGCCCTTCTGCTTCGCCACCGTGGCGATGCGCTCAAACCCATAGCGCCAGGCATCGAGGCCGCCCAACGCACGCACCACGACGGCCTTCGCGTGCGCCACCACAGAGTCGATGTAGAGATCGACCGACATGGGATGGCGCAGGCGCTTGAGGCTCGCGAGCCGCAACGTGGGAAGCTCCGCGCGCCCGGCCTTCCAGGCGGCTGCGGCTGCGGATAGATCGCTGTCGCTGAAGGACAGCAGCACGACATCGGCCGGCGACTGGCCGAGGTCTATCGCGACATCGGTCTCATCAAGTGTCAGAGCCTCTGTCGCGAGGACATGCATACGACCTCAGTCCAGGATCATCGCGCGGATGGCGTCCACGTCGAGGCCCTTCTCGCCGATCACCACCAGGCGACCCTGGCGCGCTTCGTCCGAACGCCACGGGCGGTCGAACTGACTCTGAAAGCGCGCGCCGACGCCCTGAACCAGGAGGCGCATCGGCTTGCCGGTGACCTCGGCGAAGCCTTTCATGCGGAGAATATCATGCCTCTCGGCGGTTGCGGCGAGGCGGGCAACAAAGCTTTCCGGCGAGGCTGTCGCTGGGATGTCGACGATAAAAGTGTCGAAGTCGTCGTGGTCGTGCTCGCCTTCGGCATCATGATGGGAGGGACGCGACGCCAGATCGGCCTCTGCCGCGGCGCCGAGGCCCAGGAGTACGGCCGGGTCGAGCTTGCCACCCTGGGTCTCCACGACCTTCACGGCGCGGGGGAGCGTGCCGCGGATCTCGCGCACGACTTCCTCGATTTCGACGGCCGACATGAGGTCGGTCTTGTTCATCACCACGAGATCGGCGCAGAGGAGCTGGTCCTCGAAGACCTCCTCCAACGGGTTGTCGTGGTCGAGAGAGCTATCTTCGGCGCGCTGCTGTGCGACGGCGTCGGGATCATCGGCAAAGCGGCCCTCGGCGACGGCCTTGCCGTCGACCACGGCCACGACGCCGTCGACCGTCACGCGGCCGGCGATCTCGGGCCAGTTGAAGGCCTGCACGAGCGGCTTCGGCAACGCGAGACCGGAGGTCTCGATGACGATATGCTCCGGCGGCTCGGGGAGCGACAACAGCGAGGTTAGCGCGGGCACGAACTCGTCGGCCACGGTGCAGCAGAGGCAGCCGTTCGAGAGCTCGACGATGCGATCCTCTGGGCAACTGTCGTCGCCGCAGCCCTTCAGGATCTCGCCGTCGACGCCGACGTCGCCGAACTCATTGACGATCACCGCGAGGCGGCGGCCGCCCGCGTTGCCGAGGACATGACGGACGAGGGTCGTCTTTCCGGCGCCGAGAAAGCCGGTCACGATGGTGCAGGGCACTTTAGCAAGCGAAGTCATGTGGTCTCCGGTTTCGGGGGGTCCGGCGGGAACGACACAAATCCAAGCGGCGGAATGCGGGCAACGACGCCACGGCGGAACGACTGCGGCCGCTCCTTCCAGGGGACGATGCCCGTCTCCGAGCGTGCGAACGCGAGAGCAGCCGAGACGATCTCACCAGTGTGGGCTTCCGTCTCGAGATCGCCGACGAGGTATGTCCACTTGCCCGGCCCAACGAGCGCCACCGTACAGGGGCGCTTGCAAACGGCAAGACACTCGACCGGCGTTACGGTTAACCCGGCGGCGGCGGTGCGCTCGATCTCGCCTTCGAGGGCTTTGACCAGATCCGTTCCGGGCAGATCGAAACCCTCTGGCACATCCTCGCGCTTCCGTCGGCATGTGGTGCAGACGAAAATGGTGGCGGTGGCCGCAGTGGCACCGTCCACCTCGATTTTCACGGGCGCTGTCAAGTTTTAGCGACGCCAACCGAGGCGCCGACTCCTGCCAGCCGCGGCCAGATCGCGCCGACCGCAAAACCCGTTGCGAGCCAAAGCGCAGCGTGAACCGCGAGCGACGTTGCCGCAAAGCGCGCTGCCAGCTCGGCCGGCACCTTCGACGCGTCCGCATCCATGACGTGCGGCGCGCCAATGACGTGAGGCGCCAGCAGAAGCACGACCGCGAGCGCCCGCATGGCCACGCTGTCGTTGCGCAGGAATAGCCAAAGGGCGGCTGCGGTGCTCAGCGCTGTCAGCAGCCACCAACCCTGGCGCGATACGAGATCGGCAGCAACCATTCCCGGTAGTTCCGGCGACAGCCCTACTGCTGGCGCAAGCCCCGTGGCGGCAAACCCCGCAGCAGCCCAGACCATGGCCTGGCGCTCATCGATGCGATCACCCGCGATCAGCATTGCTGCGAGCAACAGGAACGCGAAGCCGACCGACGCGCCGATGGTGGCGATGCTCGTGTAGACGATGCGCTCAGCGCCGTCGGCCGGTGCCCAAGCTTCCTCGCCGTGATCGCCGTGCCCTTCGGGGCCGTGAACCAGGATTAGAGGAAGCGACGAAGCATCGGCGGAGGCCAGCACGAGCTTTGCGGGGCCGTAGGCCGTCTTTTCGGGGGCAGCGTTCTCGTATGTCTCAGCTTCGAGAATGAGCGGTGTCGTGGTGAAATTCTGCAGTAGGGCAATCGCCAAACCGGCGACGAGCCCGGCCAGTAGCCCGGCCGAGAGAACACGCGTGATCATGTCGAGCCTCGCTCAGTGGCAGGGGAAGCTGAGAGAGTGACGCGTATCGTGGGCCGCGTTGTGGATCGTGGACGGATGCGCAAAACCCACCGTGAAGACGAGCACGGCGCCAAACGTCATGGCGACGAGGGCGGCGCGCAGCACCTGGGTGCGATCCTGCTCGAGGGTGATGGCTTGGGTCGGTTGAGCTTGGGTCGTCAAGACGTGCCTCCTTAGCCACCCCACCGGCGGCCGTTCGGGTTCAGGGATGCGAAGGCCGGTCTCCTGGCTTGCGGCTCCCCGACCGCCCTCGCCTTCCCGGCCGAGGCCAGTGGCACAGTTGAGGATCGGTCTAGCCGCTTACAGTTGCGGGGGCAGCTCCGGAATCAGGGTTAAGACGCACCCTTCACCGGGATTCCCATTTCAGCGCCTCGCGGCGCACCGTCGACTGTTTGAGATAGCCTTTGCGAGCGAGCCCTGTCAAACAGTTGCCACATCCAAGCCGCCCCGGACCTGACACCTCATGGCCGCCCCCCTCCCCCGCTTGACCCTCGTCCTCGGCGGCGCCCGCTCGGGAAAGAGCCATTTTGCCGAAGGCCTTGTGACCTCCTGCCCGGCGCCTTGGCTCTACGTGGCGACCGGAGAGGCCCGGGATGCCGAGATGACACAGCGGATCGCACTCCACGTCGCACGCCGGGGGCCGGGGTGGGAGACGCGCGAAGTGCCCTTCGACCTCGCCGACTTCATCCGGAGCGACGACGCCGAGTCCCGCCCGATGCTGATCGACTGTTTGACGCTCTGGCTGACCAACGTGATGCTCGCAGACCGGGACGTGGCGGCTGAGCGTGCGACGCTGATCGACACCCTCCGCGAAGCCCGCGGGCCGATCGTCGCGGTGTCGAACGAAGTGGGCCTGGGTATCGTGCCAGAGAACGCGTTGGCCCGTCGTTTTCGCGACGAACAAGGCCGTCTCAATACGGCGGTCGCGGCGCTGGCCGACACTGTCGTGCTGGTTGCGGCCGGCCTCCCCCTCACCCTCAAGCAACCCTGAGGAGCTCTCCATGTCGACTGAGAACGAAAGCGCGGACGAAGCGCGGCACAAGGCCAAGATGGCCAACCGCAAGGCGATCCAGGACGCCGAAGTCGAGTCGAAAAAGGTCGAGAAGGGCCTGCTCATCGTCCACACCGGCAAGGGCAAGGGCAAGTCGACGGCTGCGTGGGGTTTACTGCTGAGGGCGCTCGGGCGCGGGTTCCGCTGCGGCATCGTGCAGTTCGGCAAGGGTGCGTGGGAAACCGGCGAGCGGAAAGCCATCGAGACGTTCGGCGATCAGGTCGTCTGGTACACACTCGGCGAAGGCTTCACGTGGGAGACACAGGATCGCGCGCGTGACGTCGCGGCAGCGGAACGCGCCTGGGACAAGGCGCTCGAGCTTATCGCCGATCCCACGATCCGGCTTGTCATCCTGGACGAGCTCAACATTTCGCTCCGGTACGATCATCTGGACCTCGCGAAAGTGCTCGCCGGCCTCACCGCGCGGCGTCCCGACTTGCATGTCGTCGTCACGGGCCGCAACGCGAAGGCAGAGCTGATCGAAGCGGCCGATCTCGTGACTGAGATGACGCCGATCAAGCATCATTTCGCGGCTGGCGTGCGCGCGCAGGAAGGCATCGAGTTCTGAGGGCGGCGCGTCGATGACAGCACGGGCGATCATGCTCGCCGGCACCGGATCCGACGTCGGCAAATCGCTGATCGTCGCCGGGTTGGCGCGCGCGTTCCGCAATCGCGGCCTCACCGTGCGTCCGTTCAAGCCACAAAATATGTCCAACAACGCCGCGGTGACGGCGGACGGTGGCGAGATCGGCCGGGCGCAGGCGCTGCAGGCGCGCGCGGCGGGTGTGGCTCCAACTGTGCACATGAACCCGGTGCTCCTGAAGCCGCAAAGCGAGATCGGGGCCCAGGTCGTCGTCCAGGGACGCGTCATTGGAACCGCGAAGGCGCGTGCCTATCAGGACATGAAGCCTCAGCTCATGACGTCGGTTCTCGACAGCTTCGGACGCCTCGCGCGGGACGCGGATCTCGTGCTCGTCGAGGGGGCGGGCTCGCTATCGGAGATCAACTTGCGGGTCGGCGATATCGCGAATGTGGGTTTTGCGCGCGCTGCCAATGTGCCGATCGTACTGATCGGGGACATCGACCGGGGCGGCGTGATCGCGAGCCTCGCCGGCACGAAGGCCGTGCTCGCGCCGGACGATGCCGCGATGGTGCGCGGGTTTCTGGTCAACAAGTTCCGCGGCGATCCGGTGCTGTTTGCCGAAGGTATGACGGCCATCGCGCGACTGACGGGATGGAAATCGCTCGGCCTCGTTCCCTACTTCGCGGGCGCGGATCGACTCCCAGCAGAAGATGCGCTCGGTCTCGATGGGCTGCGCCGCACCGCTGTCTCGGGCAAGCCGCTTATCGCCGTGCTCGCCTACCCGCGCGTTTCCAACTTCGACGACTTCGATCCGCTTCGGTTGGAGCCGAACGTCGATATCGTCTTCCTACGGCCCGGCGACGTGGTGCCCGCTGAAGCGCGCCTCATCGTGCTTCCCGGTTCCAAAGCGACCATTGCCGATCTCGCGTCGCTGCGCGAAACGGGCTGGGACGTCGACATCGCGGCACACGTCCGGCGCGGCGGCCATGTGCTCGGCATCTGCGGCGGGTATCAGATGCTCGGTAAGTCCGTCAGCGATCCCGGCGGCATCGAAGGCGCACCGCAGACGGTTAGCGGTCTTGGCTATCTCGATATCGAAACGACGATGCTGGGCGACAAGGCGCTGCACGAGGTCGAGGGCATATCGGTCGACAGCGATGCCCCATTCAAAGGCTACGAGATGCATGTCGGCAAAACGACGGGCGCCGGGACGCAGCATCCGCTCGTACGATTTTCCGATGGGCGGCCGGACGGCGCAGTGAGCGAGACCGGGCGCATCTCCGGCTGCTACGTGCATGGCCTCTTTGCGGACGATGCCCAGCGCGCGGCGTGGCTGGCGCGGATCGATGCCGATGCTTCGGCGCTTCACTATGAGAATGACGTCGACGCGACGCTCGACGCGCTCGCCGCCCACCTCGAGCGGCACGTGGACTGCGACGCGCTTTTAGCGCTGGCCCAGATCCCCAAGCTTCCGGTCTAGAACAGCAGGAGCGCGATCAGCGCAAACAGGCCGATGGTGGCCGCCTGGATCACGTAGGCGATGCGGTAAAGCCGAAGCGCGCGGTGAATGTCGGCGGCAGTCGCTTCCCGGCGCCCCGAACCCATCCAAGCGTCGTCGACGGGCTTGCCACCGTAGCTGCGCGGGCCTGCGAGCGCGAGACCGAGCGCCCCGGCCATAGCCGCTTCAGGCCATCCGGCGTTCGGCGAGCGGTGGCGCGGAGCATCGCTCAACGCGCTCAACGCGGCGGCCCGCCAATCCGCGCCGGGCATCAGACGTGCCGCCGCGATGAGCCAAATCGCGGAGAGACGCGAGGCTGGGAGATTGACGAGATCATCAAGTTTCGCAGCGGCCCATCCGAATGCGAGGTAGCGCTCGGACTTGTGCCCGATCATGCTGTCGGCCGTGTTGATTGCCTTGTAGAGCGCGCAACCGGGCAGACCGCCGAGCACGAGCCAGAACGTCGGCGCCACGACGCCATCGGAGAAATTCTCGGCCAAGCTTTCGATGGCTGCGCGCGATACGCCCGCTTCGTCCAGGGTTTGGGGATCTCGGCCGACGATCCGCGACACAGCCTGGCGGCCGCCGGCAAGGCCACGGCTTTCCAAGGCCTCAGCAACGTCGGAGACGTGCTCGTCGAGACTCCGCGCCGCGAGCAGCGTGCTTGCCAGAACGGCCTTCACAAGGAGCGCAAGCAGAACCGGGAGGACGAGAGTGATCGCGTGGTCGATCAGGACGACAACGGAACCGGTGACAAGAAGGATCGTGGCCAAGGCCAGGATACCGCGCAACCGGGCTCTCGGAAACGACAGGTGTCCCTCGTTCCAGACGTGCTCCGCCCGTGCGATGAGCGCGCCGATCCATGTCACCGGGTGACCGACGCGCGCCAGGAGCGCCTGCGGGTAGCCCGCAAGGGCCTCAATGAAGAGGGCGAGGAAAGTCAGCGCAAACGTCATCGAGGTCTCTGCGGGAAGAAGTGCTCCGTCCGGGTGCTAACACAGGTCACGCGCCGGCGGAACACGCGTGTCAGACCAACAGCAAGAGGAACAACAACGCCGATTCCATGACCTCGATGCTTGCGCCGTGGCAATCGCCGTTCATGCCGCCGACGCGGACGCGCCAATAAAGAGCGAGAACAGCCGTCAAGGGGAGTGCCGCCAGCAAGACTGGGGCGACGACGAGCGTGGCGATTGCCAGGACAACCGCTTCGAGACCAACGACGCGCTGGTCTATCCCGGCCACGAACCGGCTTGCCATACCTTCCCCCAGCGGCGGAACCGCAAGCCCTAGCGCAAGCGGTGCCCACCGCGCCCAGGCCGCAACAAGGGCGAGGCTTGCCACGAGTTCACCCAACGTTGCCCGCTCGGCCAAGACCGCGAGCAACACGAGCTTGGTGAGAAGTTGCAGGGCGATGGCGATGGCGCCGAAACCGCCGAGATGCGGATCGCGCGCAACCTCGATGAAGCGCTCCCGATTTCCGTGCGCGGCGCCGAGCCCGTCGGCAACGTCTCCCAGGCCTTCGACGTGGAGGCCACCTGTCACGAGAATCCAAGCGAGGAGACCCAGGAGCGCGCCGATCCAGGGGCTTACTCCGCTCCCGAGCGCCACCGCGATGGTCACCAGACCGCCTACGATGGCACCGACAACCGGCAGCCATGGTGCAGCGGACGCAAGGTTGCTGTCCGCAGGCAGACGCGGTGTCGGCAGTCGGGTCATGAATGCGAGGGCCACGAACAAGCCTGTCATGCGGCCCTCTCCCACCCAGGCTGCGCGATCTCGATAATCTCGCCCCAAAGACCGTGCTTGGGGTCTCTGCCCATCTCGACGGTGATGCGCGTCGCGGCGTCTATGCGTATGGACCAGAGGCGATCTAGCGGAAGCGCGAGCAGGACCGACAACGCCATGCGGATGCTCCCCCCGTGCGCGACCACAAGGATCGTTCCGGTATCGCGCACGGCAAGGCGCAACAAGGCGGCTTCGACGCGCGCGCGGACGTTCTCCATCGGCTCGCCGTTGGGCGGCGGGTTGGCGTCCGGGTTGGCGCGGAAAGCACCGAATCGCGCATCGGCCGCCAGCACACTGCGCGGCTGGCCGTCCCAATCGCCGAAGTCGATCTCACGCCATGCGGGATCGATCTCCGGCTCGAGGCCGCAGGCGTCGGCCGCGATGTCGGCCGATTGCTTGGCGCGCGAGAGCGGCGAGGCGACGATGGCCGCCCAAGTGCGGCCCGCAAGCTGGCGTGCGACAGCCTGACGTCCCACGTCCGACAAGGGCGGATCGGACCGGCCGAGAAGTGCGTCACCGAGGTCGGTCGCCCCATGGCGGATGAAGTCGACCCGCGTCATGCCTCCGTGCGGCCAGACACGGCCGCCTCCGCGAAAGTCGCCATACCGTTGTGAAGGGCGCAAGCGAGACGTAACACGGCGAGGGCCGTTGCCGCGCCGGATCCTTCGCCAAGCCGAAGGTTGAGATCCAAAACCGGACGCGCGGCGAGGGAATCGAGGATGAGTCCATGTCCCTGCTCCGCCGAGCGGTGCGAGAAGATGAGCCAGGGCCGGCACGAGGGATTGATCCGTGTCGCCGTCAGCGCGGCGACGGTGACGATGAAGCCATCAACGAGAACCGGGATGCCCGCTTGCGCCGACGCGATGATGGCACCTGTCAGCGCCGCGATCTCGAGGCCTCCCACAGAGGACAGCGCACGGTGTGGTTCATCCAACGTGAGGGTATGGCGGGCAAGACCTGTTTCGATCACATGGACCTTGTGCGCGATGCCAGCGGTATCGAGGCCCGTACCTGCGCCTGCTATTTCTCCAGGCGACTTGGCGAGCAGAACCGAGGCGAGCGCGGCGGCTGCCGTCGTGTTGCCGATCCCCATTTCGCCGAACAGCAGCAAGTCGGCCGGCGCTGCCGCTTCTACAGCCCGTCGTCCGGCGGCAAGTGCGGCGTCGCATTCGTCGGCCGTCATAGCGGGCTCGGCCGTGAAATCGCGTGTGCCGGAACGTGGCTTGTCGGTTACGACGCCCGGCAAGGGATGCGCCGCCAGCGTCCCCGCATCAACGACCGTCAACGGCACCCCCAGCTCGCGGGCGAGGACCGACACGGCCGCGCCGCCCGCCGCGAAGTTCTTCAGCATTTCGACGGTTACGGCCGAGGGATAGGCGGACACGTTCTGCGCGGACACGCCGTGATCGCCCGCGAAGAGAATGATCGGCGCCTTTTGGGCGCGCGGCCGATCCGTCGCCTGCAACCCTGCCAGCGTGATCGCCAACGTCTCGAGCGCACCCAGCGAACCTGCGGGCTTGGTGAGCACGGCCTGACGTGCACGCGCCGCCGCCTCGTGACGGGCGGACGGCTCGGGACAAGGCGCTTCGATCCAATCGAGTTGCATACTGCTTCGCGTTCTGTTGTGAGGGGCTTTGGATGCTGCATGACATGACGACAGTCAGCGGGCAACTGCAACAGGCCTAACGGCATCCCGTATCGAATGCTATGGAGACTGCAGATTCCGCGCCGGGCGCGATCGTGCCGCGTTAACCTCAAGGGTGCTCATGAAGCTCAGGCGGGTCTCGACGGGTGGACAGCCGATCGTTCAGATTGGTGCCGGCGACGGCTGGGTGGATACAGCCGTCGCGTTGAGCAGCCTGAGGGGCGAACTCGCCGCCGATGATATCGTGTGCTGGTCTAGCGACGCGGTTGCGCTCCTCGGCGCACCCGCTGATGTGCTCGGCCGCATCAATGAGGCGGCCAGAAGCTTGCCGCCATCCGGCGAGCCTCAGTCCGTGCACCTCCCCTTCGAGCCGAAGTCGTTCCGCGACTTCATGCTCTACGAGCGTCACGCGATCGATGCGGCGCGCGGGTTCGTGCAGAGGTTCATGCCCGGCGTGTTGCCGATCGTGCGCGCGTACGAAGCCGTGCTCGGCGCACCGTTCCCGGCTCTCAAGCCGCACGCGCTCTGGTATCGGCAGCCGATCTATTACATGGGCAACCATCTGGCGTTCGTGACGGACGGCGAAGCGGTAGCGATCCCCTCTTACACCGATGCGCTCGACTATGAACTCGAACTTGGGTTCGTGCTGGCGCATGAGCTTTTCAACGCGAGCCCCGATGATGCCGAACGCGCCATCGGCGGCTTCGTCGTCGTCAACGACTTCAGCGCGCGCGACGTGCAACGAGCCGAGATGCGGTCCGGCTTCGGGCCACAGAAGGCCAAGCACTTCCGCAACGGCATCTCCGCGGTCGTGGTCAGCGCCGATGAAATCTTGCCCCGCTGGCGCGATCTCAAGGGCTCCGTGCGGATCAACGGGCAATTGATCTCCGAGCCATCCAGCGCGGGCGCGCAATGGTCGCTCGGCGAAGCGCTCGCGCATGCGTCTCGCGCCGAACGCTTGTACCCCGGCGAGTTTTTCGCGACCGGAACGCTGCCCGGTGGCAGCGGCATCGAAACCGGCCGTCTTCTCACCTCCGGAGATACCATCGAACTCGCAATTGAGGGTGTCGGATCGCTCACAAACCTGATCGCCGCCAAGGACAGCACGCCATGAAAGTCATCGATCTCTCGAAGCCCGTGCAATTCAACCGCGACGATCCTTTCTTCATGCGGGTCAAGGTGAAGCACAAACCGCACTGGATGGCGAAAGTTCTGGTGCGGCTGCTGGGGCTGCCGTTCCGGTTGTTCCCGCGCGATTTCGTGGGCTGGGCCGACGACACGGTCAGCATGGGCGTTCATGCGACGACCCACATCGATGCGCCGTGGCACTACGGCCCGACGTCGGGCGGCGCGCCCGCTCAGACGATCGAGGAGATCCCGCTCGACCGCTGTATCGGCCCCGGCGTCGTACTCGATCTTTCGCACAAAGCGGACGGCGATCCCATCACGGTCGCGGATATGGACGCGGCGCTCGCCAAGTCTGGCGCCACGCTCACGGACCGGACCATCGTGCTCATCCGGACCGGGCGTGACCGGCTCATGGGTACGAAAGAGTTCTGGCAGACCGGCACCGGAATGACGGCCGCCTCGACGGAATGGCTGCTCGATCGGGGCGTCACCATCATGGGCATCGATCAGTGGGGATGGGACCTGCCGTTCCGGGCCCAAATTGCCAAGTCGCGCGCAACGGGGGACGCGACACTCTTCTGGGAGGCGCATCGGGTGGGCCAGCGGCGGCCCTACTGGCATATGGAGCAACTGACAAATCTCGAAGCGCTGCCGCCCTATGGTTTCGAGGTGGCGGTATTCCCGCTGAAGATTGTCGGGGCGTCGGCGGCTCCCGCGCGCGTCGTCGCGCTCCTGCGCTGACGAAATCCACGGGCGCCACAGCTAACCCATTGGCTTCGCAAGCCTCCGAAGGGGGCTTTTGGGCCGCCCACGGAACTTGAACACAAATTTCTTACAGCCGGGGGTGTCGTTGGGAATTTTTCCCTGTAGAACGGGATAACATTCCCACGCAACACGGCTCCCATGACAAAGCGCAAGTCCGACCCGGTTTCGACCCAGCTTGACCCGAGCCACCCCAATTACGACGCGATCCTGCTCAAGCGATCGCGGCTCGAGGCCCATAGGCGCCGTCGCCTCGAAAACCAGGGGGAGGCCGTGGCGCAAGACCGGAAGACGACTGTCAAGCCGGCGAAGAAGCGACCGCGTCGCCGCGAGGATTGACCCGATCCCGCATTGCGCGAATGGCTCGAGCTTGATCTTGGTCTCTCAAGTCCCATTTCTGCTCAAGCGAGGCAGTCTCACGGCCACGGGCAGCAAATGGGAGTCTGACCGGACATGGGCAATTCGTACGATGACGACGCCGGTGCTGCGAATTTCGTCGCGGACCTTCGCAGCCTGCTTCCGAAGTTCGAGCCCTCACGGCGCGAGGCCATGATCGCGACACTCGCGACAGGCTTTGCGCTTGCGACACAGCCGGTTGCCGCGGAGACGGCCATCACGACCGATACCGAAGGCCTCACGGCCGGCGAAGTTCAGATTCCAACGGCGGATCGTCCGATCCCAGCCTACCGCGCGATGCCCGCGCAGAGGGGACCGTTCCCCATCATCCTGGTCGTGCAAGAAATCTTCGGCGTGCACGAATACATCAAAGACGTTTGCCGGCGGCTTGCCAAGGCCGGTTATTTCGCGATCGCCGCCGAAATGTTCGTGCGGCAGGGTGATGTCTCGAAGCTCAAGAGCATCGACGAGATCCGCCCCATCGTCGCGAAGGTTCCGGACAGCCAAGTGATGAGCGACCTCGACGCGGCCGTTGCCTTTGCCGCCAAGTCCGGGGGCAACATCGACAAGCTCGGCATCACGGGCTTCTGCTGGGGTGGGCGGATTACCTGGCTTTATGCGGCGCACAATCCGGAGGTCAAAGCCGGCGTGGCATGGTACGGGCGTCTCACGGGTGACGTGTCCGACCTCACACCCAAGCATCCAGTCGACATCGCCGCTGATCTCAAGGCGCCGATGCTCGGTCTCTATGGCGGTGCGGACCAAGGCATTCCTCTAGACACGGTGGACGCGATGCGCGCCGCGTGCGCGAAAGCGAACAAGACGTGCGAGATCGTCGTGTTCGAAGGTGCGCCGCACGCTTTCCATGCGGACTATCGCCCAAGTTACCGTGCCGAGCCAGCCAAGGACGGCTGGGCGCGCCTCCTCTCCTGGTTCAGGCAGCACGGTGTAGCCTGAGGATCGAATTTTCGCGTCAGCCATAGAGAACTAGAGATCCCGTTCGGGAAGCGACGCTATACGAGCCGTGGAACGGCTGGCCGCGCAGCGGTCCGGTCGAGAAGGTTCCTCTCAGGTCGAAGCTGAAGCCGTTTTCCATTTCGACCATTTCCGAGATCTGCGCCCCGACGATCTCGTTCGCGATCTCGAAGGCGACCCTCTGACCGCGCTCCGGATATAGAAGCGCAAATTGCCGCGCCGGCTTGTCGGGTCCATCGAGCACGATGACGACATGGTCCGTCATCTGGCACCTCCATTCTTTTCCTAGGAGCGCAACGCGCAACCTTCCCGATGGTGCCACCTCCAGCGAAAGATCCATTGACCTGGGTATTCGGGCAAAACCGACCAAATGCCCTTGGATCGACGGCCGGCCTTCCCTCATTCCCCCCTCTTCAACCCGCGCGTCCCGAGTTCGGTGTGCCGCTGGCAGCCAGCATTAACCAGTAGTTCTCTGAAAGCCCTGGAATTCCCCTTCACTGGGGGAACGGTCGCCGATCTTCCACGTTTACTGGCAAGAGATTTGGATGGCCGGCGCCATGCTCAATCGGACCACGCCCGAGAAGCCAATTACATTCGCTTGCTGCACCTTGGCCTGCCTGACTCTTTGTGCCGATCTAAGCTTCGCGCAGAGCGGGAGTGGCCGTGCAAATTCCGCTTCGCCTTCGGCGCCGGCGCCCCAAAGCATCCCCCAGTCGCGAGGAAGCGAAAACTCGGCAAGCACCGGCGCCGGATCCGGTGAAACCGGAAATCTCGATGCTTCGACAGTCCAGTCGCCGAATTCCATTAGTGACGAGCCGAACCGTTTGAAGCGCGGCGGAGGCGCTTCCGGCAAATCTCTTGATGAGTGCATGGCGGATTGGGATGTCGGAACGCACATGACCAAGAAGCAGTGGAGAACGACTTGCGAGCGGCTCGGCAGATAACGAGCCATCACCCTGGGCCTGCGAAAATCGGGGCTATACGGATTTGTAAGGCCACCCGCCCTTGTCCGCTCCGTGCGCGGAAACAAGCTTTCTAGCGTGGCAACCTTCGGAGGACACAATGTCCAAGATCGCTCTTAAGTCGGCGTCGCAGATGTCTTTGATCCTGGCGGCGACATGCATGCTCGCCGGCGGAGCTCTGGCGGATACCTGCAAGGCGCAGGCCGAAGCCAAGAAACTTCACGGCGCCGCACAAACAAGCTTCATGACCAAATGCGAGAAGGATGCCAAATCGAAATGCGCATCCGATGCAAAAGCCAAAGGGCTCCATGGCGCCGCTGAGACGAGCTTCACAACGAAGTGCGTCAAGGATTCTTCCGGCGCATAGCCCGGTTCTTCGCGGGACGGCCTCGTCGCGCTCTTCCAATCGTTCAGTACGGACGATCTTATTGAAATTTCGGCAATGGGCTTCGGCACACGTCGGCCCTTGCGACTATGTTTGCGCGCCATACATCAATGTCTGATCCGCCCCTAGGTTGCTGATCGAGAGAGCCCGATGGCAAATCATCGCCGCGCCGATGAAAAGACCGTGCTCGTTCTGCAAGGGGGCGGCGCGCTTGGAGCCTATCAAGGCGGTGCCTATCAGGCCCTGGCGTCGGCTGATCTCGCGCCGCAATGGGTCGCCGGTATATCGATCGGCGCGGTCAATGCTGCGATTATTGCCGGAAATCCTCCGGAGCGGCGCGTCGAACGCCTCCGGCGCTTCTGGGATCTCGTTTCGAGCGGGCTCCTCGTTTCTCCACTCGCGAGAGATGACACGTCGCGCAAGCTGTTCAACGAAGCGAGCGCGGCGCTGGTTGCCACGACCGGGGTGCCCGGTTTCTTCGAGCCGCGCTTCCCCCCCGCGTTCGTCATGCCGCCCGGTTCGTTTGAGGCCATCAGCCTCTATGACACGACTCCTCTGCGTCAGACCCTCTACGACCTGCTCGACTTCGATCTCCTGAATTCCGGTTCCGTGCGCCTCAGCGTCGGCGCGGTTCAGGTGCGTACGGGGAACATGAAGTACTTCGACACCACGCTGCAGAAGGTCGGCCCAGAGCACATCATGGCCAGCGGTGCGCTTCCGCCCGGATTTCCGCCGGTTCTCATCGAAGGGGAGGCCTATTGGGACGGCGGCATCGTTTCAAACACGCCGCTGCAGTACGTGCTGGATCGAAGCGGCCCCCGCAAAGACATGTGCGTTTTTCAAATCGATCTGTTCAGCGCCAGAGGGCCGATCCCCGACACGTTGTTCGATATTACCCAACGCGAGAAAGATATCCGCTACTCGAGCCGCACGCGCTTGAACACCGACGTGTTCCGAGAAATGCAGACGATGCGCCGCGCCATCCGCCGCCTGGAAAAGAAGTTGCCGGACGATGTGAAATCGTCGCTGGACTGGCACGTGCTGTCCTCTCTCGGATGCGATGCGGCGATAACCATCATCCAGCTCATCCATCGCCGCGCCGTCTACTCGACGCAATCGAACGACTACGAATTTTCTCGCTTTACCATCGACGAGCATTGGCGTGACGGAATGGACGATGTCCGACGCACGCTCGATCATCCCGCCTGGAAAAATCGCGAGTGTCCCGAGGTCGGCGTCACTGTTCTCGATCTCACGAAGGAACTCGATCCGCCTCAACAGAAGGTGGCCCTATGAATATCGCCGATGTCAAAAAGCGCGCCTATGCGATGCCCCTTACCAGTCCTGCATTCCCGCCGGGCCCGTATCGCTTCATTGATCGCGAGTATCTGATCATCGTCTACCGGACAGACCGCGAGGCACTCGAAGCTGTCGTTCCGGAGCCCCTTCAATTCGACGATCCCATCGTCAAGTACGAGTTCATCCGCATGCCGGACTCTACCGGCTTTGGAGACTACACGGAGTCCGGGCAGGTCATTCCGGTGAGTTTCAATGGTCGCAAGGGCGGTTACACCCACGCAATGTTCCTGAACGACGGACCTCCGATCTACGGCGGACGCGAGCTGTGGGGCTTTCCCAAGAAATACGCGCAACCCTCGCTCGGCCCGGAAAAGGACACGCTGATCGGAACACTGGACTACGGTCCCGTCCGTGTCGCGATCGGGACGATGGGCTACAAGCACCAAGCGTTGGATCTCGAGCAAGTTGCCGCGACGCTTGCGGCACCCAACTATCTGCTCAAGATCATTCCCCATGTCGATGGAACCCCGCGCATTCTCGAGCTGATCGACTACCGGCTCGAGGACGTGATCGTGAAGGGCGCATGGACCGGGCCCGCCGCGCTCGATCTCCGACCGCACGCGCTTGCACCGCTCGCCGACCTCCCCGTTCGCGAGGTGATTTCAGCAACGCACATTCTCGCCGACCTTACGCTCGGACTTGGCAAAGTCGTTTACGACTACCTCAAACCCGGAAAGGACGCTGCGTCATGAAACTCGATGGCAAGGTTGCACTCGTGACCGGCGCGGCCAGCGGCATCGGCCACGCAATCGCCAAACGATACGTAGAGGCCGGCGGCCGCGTCGCGATTGCCGACCTAAATTTGGATGCGGCTACCGCCGCCGCCAAGGAAATCGGCGACAGCAAGACTGCAATCGCCGTTGCGATGGATGTCTCGAAAGAGGATCAGGTCAACGCGGGCGTCGAGAAAACCGTCGCAGCGTTTGGCACAGTCGACATCCTCGTCTCCAACGCAGGGATTCAGATCGTGCACCCCATCGAGGACTTTCCGTTCGCAGACTGGAAAAAACTTTTGGCGATTCACCTCGACGGTGCGTTTCTCACGACGAAGGCGTGCGTCAAACCCATGTACAAGCAAAAATCAGGGGTTCTGATCTACATGGGATCGGTACATAGCCACGAAGCCTCTCCCCTAAAGTCGGCCTATGTGGCCGCAAAACATGGCATCCTCGGACTGGCCCGAACGATGGCCAAGGAAGGGGCACACTATGGCGTGCGCTCCAACGTCATTTGCCCAGGCTTCGTGCGGACCCCGCTCGTCGACAAGCAGATTCCCGAACAGGCCAAGGAACTCGGCATCACGGAAGAGCGCGTCATCAAAGAGGTGATGCTCGGCGAAACCGTCGACAAGGAATTCACGATGGTTTCGGACATCGCCGAGATCGCGCTGGTGCTGGCAGCCTTCAAGACCAACGCTCTGACCGGCGAAAGCATTATCGTCAGCCATGGCTGGCATATGAATTGACGTCCGAGCGATCCTCAGTCTGCTACGGCGCGACGGGCCGAGGCGTCGTTGCTGCCATCTCACGTGGCGGCGCAGTGATATCGACTTGCTGCGCCCCCGCCGGAAGCTTCTTTAGGAAGTCCAATGCAAATTGCAGCTGCGTATCGTCGTTCGCATTTTCCGGGATATAGGGTATTGCGGCCGGCTCACTCTCCTGCGCGGTTTCGCCATCCGGGTTCTTCAAGTGGTTCGCGAGCGAGCGCTCCCCGCCCTTGAGGATCTCGGATGCCAAGGTCTCCCTGATGGTTTCCGGAATTTTCTCGTCCACGTTGACATCCGGCTCGATGCCCTTTGCCTGTATCGAGCGGCCAGACGGCGTGAAGTAGCGTGCCGTCGTTAGGCGCAAGGCGCCATTCTTTCCGCCGAGCGGAACAATCGTCTGAACTGTTCCTTTGCCGAAGGAACGCGTGCCAACGACCATTGCCCGCTTGTCATCCTGCAAGGCGCCGGCAACGATTTCTGCAGCACTCGCGGTTCCACTGTTGATCAAGACCACAATCGGCTTGCCGTTCGTCAAGTCGGTGCTATCGGCGCTGAACGTTTCGTTGTCGGCACGTTTGCGTCCCTTGATGCTTACGATCCCGCCTTTTGTAATTAGCTCGCTCGATACCTCGACTGCTTGATCGAGCAGCCCACCTGGGTTGTTTCTGAGATCGAGGACGTACCCCTTGATGTCGGGTCCGATGGCCTTCTTCGAGGACGCAATGGCTGCTGCGAGCTTTTCGCCCGTCTGCCCATTAAAGGTTGCTATCCTGATGTAGGCAATGTTTCCCTCTGCCCTTTGCTGAACCGGGCTAACGCGAATGATGTCGCGCTTCAGCGACACCGAAATCGGAGCGTCCGATCCCTTGCGGGTTACAGTCAAGGTCACCTTTGTGCCCGGCGCTCCGTGCATCATCGTCACCGCCTTGTCGATCGACATTCCGGACGTGTCCTGGCCGTCGATCTTCACGATCGTATCATTTGTCTGAAGGCCCGACTTCGACGCAGGCGTGCCATCCAGCACCGTCACGACGCGGATCCCGCCGTGTGCGTCCTCGACTTCAAGTCCCACGCCGCCGAACTCACCGGAAATTTCTCCGGTCATCTTCTCGAACTCATCGTCCGTCATGTACGAGGAATGGGGATCGAGCGCGCTCAACATTCCGTTGATTGCCCCTTCGATCATCTTCTTGTCGCTCGGCGTATCGACATATCGCTCGCGAACCAGATCGACGACCTCGCCAAAAAGGTCGAGCTCGTGGTTGAGTGCAGTTCGGTGGACGCTCGAGGCGGAGAACGATTGGACAGTCAAGGCTGCGCCCATCGACGCCGCCAGAATCACCACGACGGCAGCGCGCCGCACGGAACGTGACCAGACCCTTGTCATGACAGCTCCTGATGCCCCTTTGTGGGCTTTACATTTCTTTGGCTGCGCGCCTTCCCAGCATGGCATGGCGCGCAGCCACATCACTGTTTGCGGCGAGTCCAGTCCGGGCGGGCCGCGCTCATTCTAGCCGTTTCTAGTAGGCGCAATCATTGTAGCGCTGGCGCCAGTAGGGGCTGCCCGTGGCCCTCCAGCGAGAGTACTCGTAGCTACAGCCATAGCCGTATCCATAGTCGCCGTAGTCGCCCCAAAACCCGTCGCCGAATACGACAACGTGCCGATGGTGGTCGTGGTCATGGTCATGTCCGGGGTGATGGTCGTGTCCTGGATTCATATGCGCGGTATGCGGGCCGTTCATGTGGGGGCCACTGAAATGCGGTCCAGCACTGAAATGAGGTCCAGCACTGAAGTGCGGACCACCGCCCATACCTCCCATGCCGCCCACATGACCCATCCCGCCGCCGCCCATTCCGCCACCCATTCCACCCACCATTCCGCCGCCCATTCCACCGCCGCCTCCGCCGCGAGCAACGGCACCGCCCGCGGCGACGCCGATTACCAAAAGGCCAGCCGCGCAGGCACCTACAATTTTTGAAAACGCTTTCATGTCGTAGTCTCCTTCATCATGCGCGTGGGAGCGATTTCCGTCCGCTCAGTCCGGTCCCCGGCGAGGGCCGGTTGGCGCGCCCAGACAAGTTCCAAGCGGCAACCGGGTATCGCGTTTGACAAGTTGGGATCGGGTCAGGCCAACGGAGGACCGCGGCTCAAGCCATCACGGACAATGGCAAAAGCGAGGGGCTGAGTGCGCAATTGCGGCACCGCCACGACCGCGGGTGTCACCCACGTGTCGCCTGCCTGCGAAACCGTGATGGAAGGGGTGTCGTTCGGGCCCTCGCCCAGGGGGCCAGACAAGCAATCCGGCCAATCGGATTTGGCTTCCGCGATATCGGCAGACAATACCCCGGCCTCGGATGAGGCGGCGCGGCCCGTTCCCACACGGCCGTCGCCATCGCCGAAAACAAACGGCAAACCCGCCAACGCGCCCCATGCGATGGCCATCAAGATTGCGAGCCGGTTGCTCCAGGATATAGTCCGATTTTTCACGGCGCACGCCCTCGTGCTTCGTTCATCACATAGGACACATCTTTCGAATAGCTAGGCGTTCCGGGGCCGCCAATATCGGTTTCTTTACCGAGCGACCTGGGAATTGGTTCCGGTTCGTACCACTTTTGCCCGAAATACGCGTTGATTGAGATCAGGAACGGGTTTAGGCGATTTTCCGCTTCATAGATGGCGGGCAGTGAGCTGGGATGGCAAAGCAGTTTCCGAAAGCAGGCTCCCAGGCGGATGCAATTCCGGAGCCCGCCAGGCTCGAGACGGGCGAGCAGCCGGACGAAGCGGTGACGGAGGCGGCACAGGGAACCCTCGCGCGTCTCATCGGAAGCGCGCGCGTTCGAGCTGGTCTGGTGCTGGCTCTATTCGCCATTGTTTCCTATGCGCTTTATCACGAGATCGAAGTCACCTCGTGGCATGAGGTGCGCGCGGCGCTGGCCGCGACCCAACTCGATCAGATCGGCTTCGCGGCTCTCGGCACCGCAATTTCCTATTTTGCGCTCACGGGCTACGACGTTCTCGCGCTTCGCCATCTCGGTGTGCCGCGCATCCCCTTCGGCACGGTGGCCCTCACCTCTTTCATCAGCCAAGCCTTCACATTCACTTTTGGGTTCGGCGTTCTCACGGGGGGCGCCGTTCGCATGCGTCTTTACGGTGCCGCGGGGATCAAGCCCGATCAGATTTTGGCAACCAGCGTATTCGCCACGCTCGCGATCTGGATTGGCATTGCCGCGGTTGTCGGCGTGGCGCTTCTAGCAGCACCCGACGTCGCGCAAACGGTTCTGTCACTCCCTGAGTCAGGAGCCCGGCTAGCCGGGCTCCTGCTACTCGGATCGGTGGCCTGGGTGTGGTGGTTTTCGGCCACCAAACGGCCAACCCTGCCGGGCCTCAATGTGCCCGCGCCAGACGCCACCGTCACAGGTCTCGCTCTGCTGGTCGGTGCCGTCGACATCCTGGCTTCGGGCTTTGCGCTTTGGGCGCTGCTCCCGTCAGAAGTGACCCTCAGCTTCCCTGCCTTCCTCGTCATTTTCGCTTCGGCCATAGCGCTCGGCGTGATCAGTCATGTGCCGGGCGGCCTCGGCGTTTTCGAGGGCATCATTCTCCTGGCGATCCCCACTGTGCCGGCCAGCGCTTTGCTTGCGTCGCTGCTTCTCTTTCGTTTTGTCTACTATTTGCTGCCCATGGTGCTTGCGGCGGTTGCACTCGCTGTTGTCGAGATCCGCGAACGTCACGCAATCTTGACGAAGCACGTCTCCCGGCTTGGCTCTTCACTCGGCGCTTCCATCCCGTTGGTCTCGGCCACCCTGGTCTTTCTCGGCGGATTTATTTTGATGGTTTCGGGCGCGTTGCCGGCTGAGCACCAGCGCATGGCCATCCTCCGCTATACGGTGCCGCTGCCGTTTGTCGAAGCTTCGCATTTCGTTGCGAGCATCATCGGCACGCTTCTTCTGATTGTGGCTTATGGGCTTGCACGACGCCTCGAAAGCGCTTGGCGTGTCGCCACCATCCTTCTTCTGCTCGGAGCGACCTTCTCGCTGCTCAAAGGCATCGACTACGAGGAAGCGGTCGTCTGCCTTACCATTGCAGGTCTGTTGATCGTCGGACGACGATGGTTCTATCGAAAGGGCGGCATCCTATCGGGCTCGTTGCAGTCGAGCGAAATTCTCGCGATCGGTCTTGCCTCCATAACCTCGATCTGGATCGGCTTTCTCGCTTTCCGCGACGTTTCT
The DNA here is from genome assembly GCF_036262015.1 of Hyphomicrobium sp. Taxonomy (GTDB): domain Bacteria; phylum Pseudomonadota; class Alphaproteobacteria; order Rhizobiales; family Hyphomicrobiaceae; genus Hyphomicrobium_C. Next base: position 83,894 of record NZ_DATAJR010000007.1, read on the forward strand.
TATGATGACTCGCTGTGGTGGGATTTCGCTTATCGCGGCGACGCCTCGCGCTTCCTTCGCGCGACCGTGGGCGTGGCCGTCACAGTCCTTGCAACGATGGCCTATCGGCTTCTGCACCGCTCGGCGCCTGTCAGCAATACGGCACCTCGCGAGGACCTCAAGACAGCTGCGCCAATCGTCAACGCATCGGAGTTTTCGAGCGCAAATCTTGCCCTCATTGGCGACAAGCGGTTTCTGTTCAATGCCGACAAGACCGGTTTCGTCATGTACGGCACCCAGGGCTCGAGTTGGATCGCGATGGGCGATCCCATCGTGACCGCAGATGCCGATCCGGCTGCGCTCGTTTGGCAATTCAAAGAACTGGTCGACCGCCACTCCGGCATTCCGGCATTTTATCAAGTCGCCAGTACCAATTTGCCCCTCTATCTCGACGCCGGGTTCTCCATGGTGAAGCTGGGCGAGGAAGCTTGGGTGGATCTCAGAACCTTCACGCTGGAGGGCGCAGAAGGGCGCAAACTCAGACAGGCGATGTCCAAATCGCAGCGGATGGGTGCCACGTTCGAAATTATTCCGGCTGCCGAAGTCGAGCCCCTGCTCCCCGACCTGCGCCGCGTCTCGGAGGCCTGGCTGGCGGAGAAAAAACAGAAAGAGAAAGGCTTTTCGCTCGGCTACTGGACCGATGCCTATATGAGGCTGCACGATGTGGGCTTGGTTCGGATCCATGGCCGAATTGCCGCCTTCGCCAACATCTGGCGAAGTGCCAACCGCCATGAGATGTCCATCGACATCATGCGCGTGCGCCACGACGCGCCGAACGGCACAATGGACTTTCTCTTTACCGCACTGATGGATAACGCCAAAGGCGAAGGCTATCGCTGGTTCAACCTCGGCATGGCGCCGCTTTCCGGCTTGCCGCAACATCGCCTCGCGCCGCTCTGGAGCCGGCTCGGCACATGGCTTTCCCGTCACGGTGACCGGTTCTACAAGTTCGAAGGGCTCAGGTTGTTCAAGAACAAGTTCCGTCCAGAGTGGCGGCCCAAATATCTCGCCTATCCGAGCGGCGTGCTGCTGCCTCAAATTCTACTGGATGTTACGACGCTGATCTCAAGTGCACCGGCGCGCAGCCGGACTGAGGAGCTTGTTTCATGACGTTCCACTCGCCGAGATTGTGGCTTCTCTTCCGCCTCTCACTTTTTCTACCCGGACTTGGCGCACTTCCTGCGCATGCAGAAACGCGGAGCATCACCGTCAACCAGGAAACTTTGGGCGACATCAAAATCGTCGCGCCGAAAGAGGAGCCGAGCCGCTTCGTGATATTCATCTCCGGGGCGGAGGGCATGAACGCGGCGCGAGCGATACAGGCCGAAGCACTCACGGCGAAAGGTGCCGCTGTGGCCCTTATCGATCTCCCCTCTCTCAAGACCGTCTTTGCGAAGCACAGCGATGACACGTGTCACTATGTGTTCGGGGATTTCGAGGATTTGTCGCGCGTTGCCCAGCGGCAGCTCGGAATGACCGACTGGCAGTGGCCTGTTCTTCTTGGCGTCGGCGAAGGCGGCACGCTTGCCTACTTGGCGCTTGCTCAAGCGCCGTCCAATACCGCTGGCGGCGGCGTCAGCATTGGCTTCAGCCCGACCTTCGCAACCAAGCGCCCGATCTGTGACGGCGCGACGGTGGCGTCCGAGGGAAAGGGCACTGTGACCTACGATCCCATGGAAGATCTGCCAGCACCATGGACACTCATTCTCGACGCGCCAGCGTCAGATGCTGTCAAAGCGTTTGCGAACAATCCTGAGCTCACGGCGATCCAAGTCGTTCCCGGTGACGACGCCGCCCGCTTCGATGCAGCAGTTGCGGCCCTCTTTACGATGAAACCTCCCACCGGACATGCGCTGGCCGACCTTCCTCTGACCGAGCTGCCCGCGCAAGGCCAGGCGACGACGCTGCTCATCCTGTTTTCCGGCGATGGCGGGTGGCGCGACATCGATAAACAGATTGGCGAATATCTTTCGGAACACGGCGTGGCGGTCGTTGGCGTCGACTCTCTTCGCTACTTCTGGAAGCGGAAGGAAGGAAAACAGATCGCTGCCGACATCGAACGCATTGCCGACCACTATCGTGACAAGTGGAAGCTGCAGTCGCTTGCCCTGGCCGGTTATTCGTTCGGCGCCGACATCATGCCCCTGGCTTGGCCCGAACTGGAGCCGAACACGCAGGCCCGCACGACCTTGATCGCTCTGCTCGGGTTCGAGCCGACTTTTGATCTCGAGGTGTCGGTTTCAGGCTGGCTGGGAATGGCCTCTTCGACCAATATCGACGTGAAGCGCTATCTTCCCGCACTGCCGAAGTCCAAAGTCATGTGCTTCTACGGTATCGAGGAGAAAGAGGAAAACGAAACGGCCTGCGTGTTTCCGGAACTCGACGGCGCGACTCGCATCGAGCGCCCCGGCGGCCATCACTTCGATGGGAACTATCAGTTGATTGCCGACGAGATCCTCAAGCGGCTTAAGGATGCTGACAGCCGGCGCACGATGGATTGATGGATCAACGCGAAGACTGGGAGCGGGATATCCGCTTCCGGTCCTTAGCGTTCGGCCGCAGTGCTCAGCCGCCCCGCTCCAGACCTAGACGTCGTATCGCCTTGCGGGCGCTTTCACCGTTCCCCTTGTTCTCGGCCAAGCTGTTGAGCGCGTGAATTGCCGCATTCAAATGGCGGCGATACCGCAACTCATGAACGAGTTCGAGAAAATCTGGGTCCGGCAGGGCCAATATGACGTTCGCCACTTTTGCGGCGTCCTCGGCGGCCAGGGCAGCTTTGAGTTCCGGTGACATCTGAACACCTCTCTTCTGCACTGCGGTAAGAATTGCCGGAAGTTTCGGCCGCTGCAACAGAAAATCCTGTCTGTCGCGTCAAATCTGAGTGCCTCAATTGCATTGAACTGCCGCATGGCATTGCGAGGTTACGCTCGCGTTCAGCATGAACATCGCGCGTCAAGCGCGCAGCGGACCTCTTTTCCGGGCGATGTGTCTGTCTGGCACGACGACCGATGCGCCGAAGGCCTCCAAAAATCCGTTGCTTCTCCAGGCTCTGCCGATAGCTCGACAGCAGACCAGGAACTGATCATACTCACTCTATCGTATTGCGATATTGATTTAATAACAATTACTTCGGAGCTTGCGAGGAAAGATGACCGACAACGATATGGACGCGGAGCGCTTCGGCTCGCGTCCCGGCCTCAAACATATGGCGCGGAGCGACGTGGCGCAGAGCGACAGGATTCTTGATGAACAGCTTCCGACGAGCAGCATTCCAGCATGGCGCGCAGACGAACGGAAACGCCTAATCGCGGCGCGCCTGGCCTTAAGCGGGACGGAGCGGACCGCTCACGCCGAGCGCATTGCAAAACAACTCGACATCGTCGTCCCGCGCTGCGCAGACACGACAGTCAGCATTTATTGGCCGTATCGCGGCGAGCCCGACCTCAGGCCATGGATGACAACCGCGCATGGCGCCAGGCTTCGCATCGCGCTTCCAGTCGTCGTCGGCAAAGGCCGTCCCCTCGAGTTTCGCGAGTGGCATCCGGGATGCCGCCTCGAAAAAGGTGTTTTGGGCATTCTGTTTCCGGCCGACGGGCCGGTTGTCGTTCCCACGGTTGTTATCGCGCCCCTTGTCGGTTTCGACCCCGATAGCTACCGCCTTGGATATGGCGGCGGCTTTTTCGATCGAACGCTCGCTGCACTGTCTCCTCGACCATTTGCCATCGGAGTCGGCCATCCGGTTTGCGCCATACCAACCATTCGACCATTGCCCCACGACATTCCTATGGACCGTATTGTCGACGGCACGGAACCACTTACGGCACCCATACGAAAGAGCACATGACGAGAACCAGACAGGCGTCACAGGCGGCTGACGCTTCCTGTCTGTGTTCAGTCGAACTGTGCCATCAGCTGATCGAGGACAGAGCGGATACCTTTCAACTCCCTGAGGTGCGCGGCAGCAAGCCGATCCATCATCCGTTCCGCCTTCGCCGTCAGGCGCACCATAACGCGCCGCGCATCGTCTTCATCCTTGACCCGCGTCACCAACCCGTTCTTCTCCAATCGGTCGACAAGCTCAACGGCTGTGTGATGGCGGATCAGAAGACGTTCGGCGATCTCGCGTATGCTCAGCGCATCGCGGCCGCGGGCGCCCTTGATCGCCAAAAGCCCCTGATACTGTTGCGGACTGATGCCCGCTTCGCCCGCCGCCTGCTCGCTAAAGGCGAAGAACTTCCGCAGCGCAAAACGGAAATCTGCCAGGGCTTCGTAGCTCGCCTTGCCCAGACTGCGGCGTACAATCGGATTGACCATCGTCGGCCTCTTAGTTTACATCGTAATGCGATATAGCGTTTGTGCTTTAAGTCCGCACCGGCACGGATATGGCGGGTTTCGCTTTGTCTGTCACGGACATCCGGAGCAAATCGATGGCGAGAAAAAAGGCCCCCCAAACAATCGCAGCATCGGCGGGCATTGCCCAGGATACCGCTTTCGGCGCCGTAACGCCGCCCCTCTATACGTCAACGACTTTCTCTTTCGCAGGGTATCAAAGCGCGCGGGAACACGACTACTCGCGGACCTCCAATCCGACCCGCTCGCTCCTTGGCGAAACGCTTGCTGATCTCGAACGCGGCGCCGGTGCGGTGGTGGTGTCGTCAGGAATGGCTGCAGTCGATCTCGTGCTCAGTCAGGTGGGGCCAGATGATCTCGTCTTGGCGCCGCACGACTGCTACGGCGGAACGCAGCGTCTCCTGTCGGCACGTCACGAAAAAGGCCAGTTCGATCTGGCCTTCGTCGATCAAGGCGATGAACGAGCGTTCGAGCTCGCCATGGACGGCGCGCCCTCGCTCATTCTGGTCGAGACCCCCAGTAATCCCCTTATGCGCGTGGTCGACATTGCGGCAATCGTCGCGCGGGCTCAGAAGATCGGAGCCAAAGTTGCGGTGGACAACACCTTTTTATCCCCTGCCCTACAGAGGCCGCTTGTTCTTGGCGCGCACTTCGTCATCCATTCGACGACAAAATACCTCAACGGCCATTCAGATGTCGTCGGCGGAGCGGTCATCGCCGCAGACAAGGCGGATGCCGAGGCGCTTGCGGCCTGGGCTAACACCACTGGTGTGACAGGCTCGCCCTTCGACGCGTATATGACGTTGCGAGGCCTGAGGACGCTCTTCCCGCGCATCGCGCAGCAGCAGGAGACGGCATTCGCTATCGCGGCCTATCTTGAGCGCCATCCGCTGGTTCACGCCGTCCACTATCCCGGCCTTCCGTCGCATCCCGGCCATGCGATCGCCAGGGCACAGCAGTCAGGGTTCGGCGCGATGTTGAGCTTCGAATTGGCTGATGGCGTCGACGGGGTTCGCGCCTTTGTCGAATCCGTCCAGTTGTTCACGCTCGCCGAATCCCTTGGCGGGATCGAGAGCCTGGTCGCGCATCCCGCCACCATGACCCATGCCAACATGAGTGAGCAAGCACGCCGCACCGCGGGTATCACGGGCGGCTTGCTGCGCCTGTCGGTCGGGCTTGAGGCTGAAGACGATTTACTCGCCGATCTTGAGCAGGCGCTTGTTGCCGTGCGCACCGCAGTTGCACATCGGCGCTATGCCGTCTGAAGGAGATCGACGTGATCCTCATGATGGAAAAACAGTGACCAAGGAGACAGCCTTGCTTGACGATCCCCGGCATTCTGCCGAAGAGCCAAATCACGATCCGATTGGAACCGCCGTATTCCTCGCCGTGCTCATTGCGGGCTTCCTGCTGGTCCACTTTGGCGCGATGAGTCTTTGGTAGCTTATCTCAGTCCTGGCCTACGGTGACCCATCCTTCGCGTCTGAACGAATGGCCTCCACCTCACAGCGGAGGCCAGGACGCGGTTTATCGCCAATCCTTGGTTTCGTCAGTCCTTGGGGCTGCGGCTGGATGAGCCTCCTTCTCCCGTAGATGCTCCAGAACTGCCTAATGCGTCCGGCGCGATATTGGTCCAATGGGACGGCCCCGCCACTACAGGCTTGCCCTGGTACGTGCCATCGGGGTTTTTATGGCGATTTGCGTTCTCCTGGATCGTCGCGCCTTGAGAGGATGCGGTGTTCGCCGTGTCTTTGGCCAAAGCGGGTGCTCCAATCAGAAGACCTGTAGCAGTGAGGCCAATCAGAATGCTTTTCATAAGACATCTCCTTTTGTGACGGTGTGGCTGTAGGAAACGTAGGGTTGCACCTGTATTCCTGCATCCTCGCAGTCGCATGGCAGACGCGTGATCACGACATGCCTCGCCTGAGGCCGCGGTCGAAGCACTGTAGATGGGCCGTCGCCGTACGGAGCAGAGGTGTGCGGATGTTGTGCCGCCGCGCCCGGCGCAACATATCGCCAAGGACATGATCGCCTTCCGTGCCGCGACCTGCCTCGATATCGCGCAGCATGGACGATGTGAATGTCGAGCCCCGTTCCATGAGAGGCCCGCGATAGGCGGAGAGCACCGCTTCGTCGGGCGGATAGCCCTCGCTGCGCGCCACGGCAACGCATTCATCTAGCAGCTCGAGAATGAGAGCCTCGCCGTCGTCGGCCTCGAGGATTGCTCCGATTCTTGCCCGCATGAGGCAAGTAATGCCGGCCAATGTGCATAGGAACACGAACTTATCCCAGAGGTCACGACGAATATCCGTACTGCCCGTGACCTCCACGCGCGCGCGCTCGAGATGTTCCACCAGCGCTAAGGCCAACGGGTCGGATGGGTCTGCCAATGATCCGATGCGAATCCTCAAGAACGGTGTGAGATGCGCAATGGTCCCTTCCTCTCGCAGAGTCAGTGCGCCGTGAACGAGGCCGGCCAGGAGCGGATTATCCGGCAAACTCTTTCGAAGTGTTTCGAGATGCGCCACTCCGTTGAGCATTGGCAATATGCGCGTCGAAGGCAGCAAAGCCGGACCTATGGCCTCAATCGCCGCCTCGATCGCCGGCGCCTTGCATGCGAGAACCACCACATCCGGCGCAAATCCGCCGCAACCCGGAAGGATCGTCTCGACCGGGACGTTCATCCCTCCCAAAGGGCTTTCCACTCTGAGCCCTTCGGCAGCCAATTGGACGTGGCGATCACCACGCGCCATGAACGCGACGTCGGCTCCGCTTTCCATCAACCTGCCGCCCACGTACCCGCCGACGCCGCCGGCTCCCAAGATCAAGACGCGCATCAGAGACGATCCTTCTCTTCGCCCGCGGCGTGCGTGAACACCCGCAATGCAATGTCGGTCAATTCCGCCAGCTGCATCTTGCCCTCACATCCATTTGATGGCTGCGCCACTTTCCACACTGGACACCACATCTTTAAAGATGCATCAATAATATATCTTTTGACTGTACATCTCACAAAGCCGCAACACCGGCACGGCTCGCATTCGGATAAACGCCAAGGAGGCCCGCATGTCCTTGCCACTCAGAAAATCCCCCGATCATTACTCAGAGTACCACATAGAGGTCGCCGACGCTGACGCGGACGAGAACATCGAGTACGACGATGGCCTGCTCGCGGTGGCAGGCCCCATCATGATCGCCTGCTATTCGCTCTTCTTCGCCATCGCGGCCTTCACCTTCTTTGGCACGGGAACGGCGTTTTTCTCTGTTGGCGTGAGCGTGCTCTTCGCGATCGTCTATTTCGCTATTCCCATGACCATGATGAAGATCAGATCGACGCATGACACCCGATGGCGAAAACAAACCTCGCGTGCCTCGATCCCCGATGTGGAGGTCTGGACAGGTTCCCTGAAACGCTGGGAAGCCATTCTACAGATCGTCTCTGTTCCGCTCGCTATCCTGATGGGCTTTGCCCTGCTCGCCCTCCGCTGGAGCATGCTTTGAATAGTGACATGGCAAAGGACCCAGCATTGCGGGCATTGCTATGGGCAATCCAGGGTCCACGAGCCGGCCGCGGCTTGCTGCCCTCAACTCTTCACCACCGGGAGATTAGACATGGCATATGGCGTGGCATCCAACATAGCGCTTGGCGCGCTTCTCGTTTCGCTTTTGTCCGTACCCGCCACGGCGGACGAGCGTTTTATCGCCAAGCTGCATCCTCTCAATGCCGACAAGATCGGCACGTCCGCGAATGGTACCGCCACGCTTGAAATCGCCGACGGGACACTGTCGGTGGTTATCGATCTCGCGGGATTGCCGACCGGCCTCATGCATCTTCAGCACTTTCATGGCTTCCCAGACGGCAAGGATGCTGTCTGCCCCGGTGCCACGGCGGATACCAACGGCGACGGCTACATCGATTTGATCGAAACAGAGCCCTTGGCGGGCACCACCATGGTGCCGTTCCACGCTCACCCGGCGACGCTCGAAATCCCGAGCGACAGCTACCCGCAGGCCGATAAGGACGGCAAAGCCCATTACCAGAAGGGCGAATTGGTCGCGGACCTCGAGAAGGCTCTCAAGGACAAATTCAAGGCGCCGGTCCTAGCTCTCGACAAGCGCGTGATCTTCGTCCACGGCGTGAAGAGCACGCCTCCCCTGCCCAGCACCGTCAAATCTCTTCCGGGCGTACCGGCGGAAGTGACGCTGCCCATAGCCTGCGGAGAAATCGAGCCGGTGAAGTGAGCCCCGATGACCTACCTCGTTACCGAAAACTGCATCAAATGCAAATATACCGACTGCGTAGAAGTCTGCCCCGTCGATTGTTTCTACGAGGGCGAAAACATGCTGGTCATCCATCCGGATGAATGCATCGACTGCGGCGTGTGCGTTCCCGAATGTCCGGCAGAGGCCATTTTCTCGGACGTGGACAAGGAGGCCACCCCGCACTGGCTGGACATCAACCGGCGCTATGCGGACCTCTGGCCGAACATTTCGATGAAGAAGTCTCCACTACCCGATGCGGATGCACAAAGCGGACGGAAGGGCAAAGAGGCCGAGCTATCTCCCCATCCCGTCAGGGAGGACATTGCATGACCATAGTCGCTCATAGGGCGCTTCTCTACGTCGACACACTCATTTACTCATGCTCCCGCGAAGAGATCGCTGGAGAAGTAGCGCTCGGCCGAGGAGGGTGCGAAAGTCAGAACGGTCTTGCCCGCAAATTCGGGCCGCCTGGCAACGGCAATCGCAGCGGCAATGTTTGCGCCGGTCGAGATGCCACCCGGGATACCTTCTAGCTTCGCGATGCGGCGCGACGTTTCGAAAGCTGTATCGTTTGAAACCGTCAGGACCTCGTCGATCACCCTCGTGTCGAGCACTGCGGGCACGAGCCCAGCCCCGATGCCCTGGATCTTGTGCGGACCCTTCTGGCCGCCGGAGAGAACCGGGCTCGCTTCCGGCTCGACCGCGATTATCTTGAGGTTTGGCAGACGCGGCTTCAACACGCGGCCCGCGCCCGTGATGGTGCCACCCGTGCCGACGCCGGCCACGATAGCGTCGACGCTACCGCCGGTGTCCTTCCAGATTTCCTCAGCCGTCGTCCGCTCGTGCACGAGCGGATTCGCCGGATTGTCGAATTGTGCCGGAATCACAGCATTCGGCAGCGTCTCCGCCAACTCCTTCGCGCGAGCGATGGCAGCGCCCATGCCGCCCGCCGCAGACGTCAACTCGAGCTTGGCGCCGAGATGGGTCAGGATCTTGCGGCGCTCGATCGACATCGACTCCGGCATGACGAGGATCAGATCGTAGCCGCGGGCGGCAGCAACGAACGCAAGCGCGATGCCGGTATTTCCCGACGTCGGCTCGATCAGAACGGTATTGCCGGGTTCGATCTTTCCTTGCGACTCGAGCGAGTCGATCAGCGACACGCCGATGCGATCCTTGACCGAGGACAGTGGATTGAAGAATTCGAGCTTGAGCAGAATGCGCGCCGCAAGGTTGTCCTGCTGTTGAAGCCGGTTCAAGGCCACCACGGGGGTATGGCCGATGGTCTCGGCAATGTTCTCGTATACGCGGCCGCGCCCCCAGGAGGTCGTCGACGCCAATGTCTTGATGTTCAGAATCTCGTTCATAGCCGTGTCCCGCTCGAGAAGGTGAAGTCCATCAAGCTAGGAGGCGTCGAGGCCGCGCGGAAGGATAAAGATGTGAAAAGCAAATTCCTGAAACGAATTTCACGAGCTCTTGCTTGTGCGATGGCGCATTGGCAGTGATCCGGTACTTCGCAACTCGAAGCCGCCACATGGGCAGCGTCGTCATTCGACGAACCGCGGCGGCAAATGATCGCCGAACCCTGGAGTATCGCTACTTCGTGCGTAGCCGCGGAACTTCCGTGCGTTGCTCCAACGCTTTCGTCGCGGTTTCCAATAGCTCGGAAGAACTGAAGGGCTTGTTCAAGAGTCGCACCTTCTGGAATCCGCGCGGGAGGCTCTCCTTGCCGTAACCGGAGATAAAAACGAACGGTACATTCTTGCGCGTCAACGCTGCCGCGATTTCGTTGACCGGATGGCCATGCAAATTCGCATCCAGCAATGCCGCGTCCAGTGGTGTCGTGTCGATCAACTTCAACGCATCCGCAATCGAGGCCGTCGATGCGACCACTTCCGCGCCAGCCGTTTCGAGCACATCCGCCATGTCCAGCGCAACGAGCGGTTCATCTTCGATGACCATAAATCGTTTGCCGGCGAGCCTCCCCGGCTCAAGCCGAGCTTCGCGTCGACCCTGGTCGACGGCCTCTTGGTCAACGGGAAGAGCGCCGCGGTGGAATTCTCCGGTCTCCAGCAGATCCACAAGAGGTAGTGTGATCTCCCATTCCACCCCCCTTGCCTCGATTCGCATCCATGCCGTCCCGCCTTCACTCTTGGCGCTTTGTTCAATCAGAGTTGTGCCGAAACCGCGCTTACCTGAGACTTTGACTGCCGGGCCACCTTCTTCCCGCCAGCGCAAATTCAGCGTGCGATTTTCGACAGCCCAGCCAACAACAATCGAACCGACCGGCCCCGACAAGGCGCCGTATTTCACTGCGTTGGTGCCGAGTTCGTGCAAGATCATCGCCAGATGCAATGCCATCTGTGGGCCAAGTTTGAGCTGCGGACCTGAAATCATGATCCTGGCTTCGTCGACCGCGCCATTGAGCAGTTGATCGCGAACCAACTCCCGCAGATCAGCGCTCTGCCATGTCGCGGCGCTCAAAAGATTATGAACGCGTGCCAAAGATTGGATGCGGCCAGAGAAGCTGGTTACAAATTCTTCCTGGCTTTGCGTCCGCCGCAAGGTCTGCTGCGCGATCGCCTGCACGGTGGCCAGCGTATTTTTCACGCGATGGTTCAGCTCGCCGACAAGCAACAGCTGGGTTTTCTGCGTCTGCTTGAGCTCTGTGATATCCCGGCCGATCTTGGAAGCCCCGATGATCCGCCCGGCCTTATCCTTCACCGGCGAGATCGTCAGTGAAACATCGAATGTCGAGCCATCCTTGCGTCGGCGCCTAGTCTCGAAGTGCTCGGTGTGCTCGCCACGTCTGATCTTCGCCAGTATTTCATTCTCTTCCTCGAGGCGATCATCGGGGATGAGCATTGTAACGGAGCGTCCGATGGCTTCGTCGGAACTATAGCCGAACAGCCGTTGCGCTCCGGCGTTCCAGCTCGTGATGTTTCCACGAAGGTCTTTGCTGATTATCGCGTCATCGGACGATTGCACGATGGCTGCGAGCTGAGCGGCGTCGGCTTCGGCTTGTCGCAGCGCGGCTTCGGCAACAACGCGCTCCGTCGTCTCGTTCACGATGCACAATACGCCTCCGACGCCGCCGTGGTCATCTCGAAGCGCGGAATAGGAGATATCGAAATAGACCTGTTCTCCGTATCCGCGCCGTTCGATGTAGAACGGCCGATCATGGGCTACCAATGTCTCTCCGGTAGATCGAACGGCGTCGAGAAGCGGCTCGAGGTCATCCCACAGTTCGGTCCAGCTCTCGATAGCTGGACGGCCGAGTGCCCTCGGGTGCTTGTTCCCGATGGTCGGCGCATAAGCGTCATTGTAAAGCGCCACATACTGCGGTCCCCAGAACAAGACGATCTGGGCTCCTGCCGGCAGAATGAGATCAATGGTGTGTCGCAGACTTGAGGGCCAACCTTCAACTGGGCCCAATGGCGTTGTGGTCCATTCCATCGCTCTCATACGCGCAGCCACTTCGCTGTCGCCAATCGGCCATTGTTGGAAGGTCGCGGGCGGGTGCTCACTCATCGATATCCACCAAGGGCAATACGGGGCATCGGCCGCGATGTGTGACAGATCTCGATAGGCGTAGCGAGGCCGAAACTCTAAACGCCAAAGCGGTCAATAAGTTTCAAAGCAGGCCGACACAAGCCGTTGGCTGCGATGCATGGCGGAAAGGCAGCTGCAACACTCGTGCGCTGGCTGACGACTGGCCGATCCCAGTCGAAACACTCCGCTAGCAAGCAGTTGATGCTGCTGTCAAACCTGGGTCGAAGGGCTCATGACGTAGGGTACGCCGCGAACCGCGGAGTAACCAACCGTGCGCAGCGACACGCCATCGGGCATGGATCCGTTTCTATGGGGGCGTTCAAGGCGCCGCCTCGCGGCATTGCCTTGAACGTGGCTTCGAGGGCTTTCGCACAAACGGAACTGCTCTTGGGACTACGCAGACACCGGCTCGGCCCTCATAATCTCATCTTTCGGCACTGTCCGTCTTAGCCTGTTCGACCTTAGGAGCCTGGCCACCGCGAAGCACGGTGTTGCCCTGGTAGAGCGTCCGCTGGTCGATGGGCGCGGGGCTGAGCCAGTCCGACTCTGCCATCTGCCCGCTCTTCCCATAGACGGACAGCGCGTTCCCATAGGTGACGAGGCGGACCTGCTCGGCCGAGAGGCCGCTGTCCGCCATGAGCTTGGCGGTCTTCGGAACAGAAAGCGGATCGGAGACGCCCCAGTCGCACGCCGAATCCGCGATCAGACGCTCGGCGCCGTAGGTCTTGACCAGCGCCACCATGCGCTCGGCTGTCATTTTCGAGTGCGGGTAGATGGAGAAGGCCGCCCAGAAGCCGCGATCCTTGACCTCCTGGATTGTCTCCTCGTTGACGTGGTCGATGACGACGCGCGACGGATCAACTTTATGCTCGATGATGACGTCCATGGAGCGCGATGCTCCGCGCTTCTTGTCGCGATGGGGCGTGTGAATCATGACAGGAAGATCCAGCTCCCGTGCAAGGTCGAGCTGTAGGCGGAAGTACTTGTCCTCGAGCGCCGTCTGCTCGTCGTAGCCGATCTCTCCTATGGCGACGACGCCCTCCTTGGTGGCAAATCCCGGCAGGATCTCCATGACCGCTTCGGCGAGGGCTTCGTTGTTGGCCTCCTTCGAATTGAGACCGATGCAGCAGTAGTGGCGCACGCCGAATTGACCGGCGCGGAAGCGCTCGAAGCCCAAAATATGCGACAGGTAATCGGCGTAGCTGCCGGCGTTCGTACGCGGCTGGCCAATCCAGAACGCGGGCTCGATAACGGCGACGACCCCGGCTTTCGCCATGGCTTCGTAGTCGTCCGTGGTGCGCGAGATCATATGGGCATGCGGGTCGATGTACATCCGTGTCTCCGAGGCGATGCGAATGGGTGTGCAATCAAAGGCTGTTCCAGGTGAGCCGGCCGGACTCGATGGCGACAGCGAGGTCCTGCCGCGCATTCAACGCGGCTCGCGCAGCAGGAGCTTCACATTCCGCGAGTGCGAGCGCGGCGCCTGCCGCTTCCGTTTCGCTGCCATGTGCGAGTATGTCTTTCAGTGTGGCGATCTCCGCGTCTCCGGCGAAGGGGGCTACGCACCGCCACAGCTCGGGTGATATGGAGCGTCCCGCCGCGCGTCTTTCGTCTGCGTAGTCGATCAGCATTTGGGCGAGGTCCGCGTTGCGTCGCGCGTCGAGACCCTGGATGGGAGCGAGGCGGCTCCCGATGAAGAGGGTCTTCACGACCATCTGATTCCACTGCGCTTCGCTGAACTGCTCGCGCGGAAACGGATTGCGATGGGCGATCGCCTCGAAAATCGGCTGCATGGCGTTGCGCACACCCTCCAGTGCGCGCGGCAGCAAAAGAGCAGGCGCAGGAAATAGGGGGAGTGCGCGCAGCAGCGCGATTTGCTCTCCGATTTCTGCATTGGCAAAAATGCGATCGAGGCCCCGCGCGAAGTCCGCTTCATCGCCTCTGTAGCTTGCGAGCACAAATAGCGCGCGCCCGGCCTGATCGACACTCCAGCCCGTGAGATCGAGATCTTCGCGCACCGCGCGCGCCGTAGCCTGCTCTTCTGCCGTAAGATCTAGATCGGCCTTTCCCAACTTGCGCGGCGCCAATCCAATTGCGATGCCGAGTTGCAGCGGCTTTTCGGCTTGTACGACCGCATCGATCTGCTGATCGAGCCATGCCAGCGCATCCGCCGAAAGCCGGCGTGACAACCATTCCCTGAACAGGGCCCTACGCTCTTGAACGTTATCTTGCGTCGGATGGGGTGCGGTCATGAGCATGCTCGTCAAGTTCCCGGAACGATACGCTGTAAGGCTAGTGTCAGCAGGAAAAATCCGGCGCAGAGGGCCGCAACGAGTGCGTTACCGTATGCTGCGGCGAACCCGGCATCCATGAGCGCGATCCCAGCTATCAAGAGGCCAACATAAGGAACTCCCCGCTTCGCAAGTTGCGTGAGCGCAACCACGTATAGCAGCAGTATGAGCGCCGCGCCGAGAATGGCGGGCGATAGCGCTGCTCCTGCGGCCAGAGCCGTCGTGACATAGACGAGTGCGCGGCAAAGTCCCATGATGACGGGCGACAGCGAATTGCCTTTGTGCCATGCGTCATAGAGCAGGATGGCCGCGGCCAACGCCGAGCCGCCCATGGCTCCGCCCGCTCCGAACGACGCCAGTACACCAACGCCAGCCGCGAGAAGTGACGCGCCGATAATCCAGACCGCGCTGAGCGAAATCTGGCCCGACGGAAGCGGACGCTCCGGCCTCTCGCGCGCGTCGATCTCGCGATCGAAGGCATCGTTGAGAACCATCCCGCCGGTGTAAAGAGCGGACATGGCAACGAGTACCCACGCGAGAGCACCTGTTTCCACGCCACCAGCCAGAACCGATGCCGCAAGGACGTTGCTCCACACGGTGGGCAGATTCGAAACGCGGGCGAGCCGCAGGACTGCTGCGAGCGTGGTCACGCGCCCAGCTCCGCGCGTACCCATTGCAACTCGCGCACGATGTCGCCCACGAGATCAGACGACTTGAGGGCGTTCGGCAAGACGTTCCAGGTGTAGGTCTCCACTTCGAGATGTGGCGAGACTTCCTGCGTTCGGCATAGCCTCAGCGCATCGCGGAGTTGCTGTTGCGTGGAGCCGAGATCTCCGTAACTCTCGACGAAGACGGGGACGTGGCAGTGGACGCGCCATTCGCCACCGGCATTTCCGCTTCGCGCGGCCGCAAAGGCGGCGGGCAAATCCGTGTGGTGCGTCAGAGCGCCGTTTCGCCGCTCGACCGTTTGATGCAGATAGATCCCATCATCGAACTTACCGAGCAAACGCTCAAATTCTGGGGCGTCCGCAGAAACGCGCAAGGCAGAGCTGAGCTGGATTTTGGCGACGGCGATCCCGGCGGCGCGCACAGCCTTTAGCATCTCTACTGTCTCTTCGAATTCGACGGCCGAATGACAGACATCGAAGCACAGGCCTACATGGCGGCGCAGCGCCTGCTCCGCTTCGGCAAGCGCAAGCCCCGTGATGTTCGAGAACAGTTGGCGCGCTTCGCCCACAATGAGGTGCTCGTTGAGGAAGGAGATCACCTCGTTGGTCGTTTCGAGGAAGCAAGCTGGCTCCGGCTCTATGGCGAGTACGACCGTACGTCCCGTGTCTCGCTGCAAGGCATGCAAATGGGCCGCTGCGCGCGCGAAACCTTCGGCGATGGCTGCCACATCCGACGGCGTCGAAACGTTTGCCTTGAATGCGCCGGGCACAGTGCTGATCGTCGGATCGACGTTCTCGGGCGCAATCCGCGCCAGCAGGTCCGCCACCTGATTGGTGAAGCGCAACCGCTCCGGCGTGCGCCAGTCCGGCTCGTACACCTGCTCCTTGACGCGCTGGCCGTGAAAGCTGCCGTAGGGGAATGCGTTGACGGTGAACACATAAAACCCGCCTTCCGCCAGGAAGTGCCTGAAGCGAAGGACCTGTCCGGGCTCCGCAAGCTCGCGTGCCGCCACACCCGACAACCGCAAGCCTATCCCCATCGGCCGATCGGGAGAGATCCGCTGCTTGACGGCTGGAAGATGAGAAGCGAGCGCCGCTTCGATCTCGCCCCATGTCTCGCCGGCATGAATGTTCGTGCAGTACGAGAGATGAGGCTGGCCGGGAAGATCCAGCTGCATCAGGCGTGCGCCTCCGTGCGCAGCCAATCAACGGCCTCGGCGATCAGTCCTGCATCCATGGTGTGGACCTCGACACCCGTGCCGAGTTCGCTCAGGAGCGTGATTGTGAGCTCACCGCCCAAATGCTCGCGAAATTCCTCGAGTCCGCGAAGCAGCAGGCGCTGACCGTCCGGAGCCCTGAGATCGCAGGCTTCGTGCCAAAGCGCAAAACCGAGCCGCTTGAGAAGCTGGCAGACACGAAGCTCCTCTCCTGCCGGCAGCAAGCCGGCAAGAACGGAGTACCGCGTGTCGAGCGCAATGCCGATCGCAACGGCCTCGCCGTGGCGCAGCTCATAGCGCGATAGCACCTCTAGCTTGTGAGCAGCCCAATGTCCGAAATCGAGTGGGCGCACGCTTCCGCGTTCAAACGGATCGCCGCCGTGTGCGATCTGGCGCATGTGCAGCAACGCGCAATGCCGGATGAGTTTATCCAGCGGCTCGGACGCGAAAATCGCGAGCGCTTCTGCTTTTTCCTCGAGCCATTCGAAGAAGGAGCGGTCGCGAATGAGCGCAACCTTCACGGCTTCCGCCATGCCGGCGCGCTTGTCCCGACCGGGAAGCACATCGATGAACGCGGAGTCGTTGATGACGGCATCCGGTGGAACGAACGTGCCGAGCATGTTCTTCATGCCGAACGCGTTGATGCCGTTCTTCACGCCGACGCCGGAATCGTTCTGCGCGAGAACCGTGGTCGGAATCCGGATATGACGGATGCCGCGGTGGGTCGTTGCGGCCGCATATCCAACGAGATCGAGAACTGCGCCGCCGCCGACACACACGACATAGGAGTGTCGATCCATGCCATGGGCGACGAAGCGGCTCTGTAGAGCGGCAACGAGCGTGGCATCATTCTTCGCGGCCTCGCCGCCTGCGATCACGTCGACCGGACCGGCCAAAGTCAGACCCGGCCATGCATTGACATAGTCTGCGATACGCCGTTTGAGATCCGGCATCTCACGCAACACGCCCTCGTCGACGACGAACGCAACCAAATTCCGTGCGTGAGCCGATCTGCCGGTTATCACATCCGAAAGCGCCGCATTTTCTCGAGAAAAAACATCTCGCGTAAAAAAAACAGCGAATTCATATGACACCGAAAATCGCTGCGAAAACACTCTCGCATTGCTTCCCATTTCAATCGGCGGAAGCGCAATAGCGGCATTTGGCGGCACGTCAACTCCCCTTGGGCATGCTATATATTTTTAATTGATCATTTCGCGGCGTCAGGAAAACACATCCGGCTCAGGCCGGGACTATTTCCCGAAACATCGAGGACGCTGACCCTCGCGCGAAATGCCCAACACCCCCTGTTCTGCTCTAAACGCAGCATTCTGGCAACCTCGCGCAGCGAGTCCTGACCGCGAAATCGAGCCGTTCTCACTATCGATTTTCTCTTGTTGCATCAGGCGCCAAGGCGATATCGGGAATATTTTCCCAATTTACTCGGGAAAAATTAGACGTTTCTCATCGGGTAATTTTCCCATTTCTATAAATTTCCCTTTATTCAACTTTTCTTGATTGACGGAACGAATGTCACCATTGCTCTTATGCTGCTGTTCAGTACTTTGCAAAACGCTGCAGGCGATCTTTCGGCTAGCTTTGCAGTTTTTGCGCGACGCAGCATTGTCATGCGTCTGACAAAAATACTTAAAGTCGAAACAAAAGGGAAATGGGAGAACGTCCAAATGCGAATGCGGTTTATGTCCGCGTCGATATTGGCGGCTGGCTTCCTAGCTACAGGGTCTATGACCGCTGTCGCGCAGGAAGTTCCCAAGACAGCCGACCAAGTGGCCCGTCCGGGGGGCAAGCTTCCGGGTGATCCGAAAATCGCGGTGGTCAAGGTCGCCGAAGGCTTCCTCGACCCCGTTGGCGTCGCTTCTGCGCGCGACGGCACCGGCCGCATCTTCGTGGTCGAGCGCCAGGGCAAGATCAAGATCGTCAACAAAGACGGCAAAGTGAACGAGAAGCCGTTCCTGGATCTGACCAAGAACAGCCCGCTCGGAAGCGAAGTTCAGACCGGCTTCGTCGAGCAGGGTCTGTGGGCAGTCGCCTTCCATCCGAAGTTCAAGGACAACGGCTACTTCTACGTCAGCTACGCGTCGCTGCCGTTCAACGGCGCGCACATCATCGCGCGCTACACGGTCGACAAGGCGAACCCTGACGTCGTGTCGGTCGAGCACGCCAACAAGACCGTCAAGGTCATCATGAATATCCCGCAGCCCTACTACAATCACTACGGCGGCGGCATCCAGTTCGGTCCCGATGGCAATCTTTACATCGGCAAGGGCGACGCGGGCTGGGAGGGCGACCCCCTCGATGCCGGCCAGCGCAAGGACGTGCTGTGGGGCAAGATGCTTCGCATCAACGTCGACACGCCGGACGATGTCGCCTACACGATCCCCAAGGACAATCCCTGGGCCGGCGCCTACCAGGATCGCATGATGACCCTCTTCGGCATCACCGAGGAAGGCTTCTCGAAGATCCACATGGGTGCCAGGGGCGAGTCGTGGTCCTACGGTCTGCGCAACCCCTATAGCTTCCACTTCGACGCCAAGAGTGGCGGCCTGTTCATCGCCGACGTTGGCCAGAATCATCTCGAAGAGATCAACTGGCAGCCCGCAAGCAGCAAGGGCGGCGAGAACTACGGCTGGAAGCACAACATGGGCACCATGTGCCATCCGTTGACCGGGCCGAACGACAAGTGCCCGATCGTCGGCGTGCTTCCTGCGGCGGAGTATCCGCACCAGGAACCCTATCCCGGTGCAGAGAAGCTTAAGGACGGCTGGGGTTGCTCGGTCATGGGCCTCGGTGTTGCCAACTACGGCGGCATGAACGGCGCCTACCTGACGGGCGACTGGTGCTCGGGCCGGATCTTCGCAACCGGCTGGGATGGCAGCAAGTGGCAGATGCAGGAGCTGGCACAGACGGCGCTTCAGTTCACGGCGGGTAACACCGACGAGGACGGCACCGTGCTCGCAGTCAACTGCAACTGCTTCTACCTCGACGACAAGGGCGCTGCGGCCAACCCGCCGGGCGCGCTCTGGAAGATCCTGCCGGCCGACAAGGTTCCGGCCGGTGCCGAGGTCGCCAAAACAAAGAAGTGAGGGACTAGTCCCTCACACGCTTTCAGCATGACTTGGAAGGCCCTTTGCGCTCTTGCGAGAGGGCCTTCCTTCTGCGCACACCCTCCGACAAACTAGACGAGATACCCATTCTCATGACGTCGAAATCTCAGGCTACTCCGAACAAGGCGGCCGCAATCGCGGCGTTCTTCCTCGCTGCAGCAATGGCCGTGCCTGCGCTCGCAGATGTCGAGTTCCGCCACGCCCTCGACGACTCCGTGCTCGATCTCGCGCCTATCAAAGGCGAAGAAATCACAGACGCCGTGAAGGCCTTCCGCAAGGATGGCGTCAATCCGTACTCCGGACAGGCCGATGCACTCGCTGCCGGCAAGGGCCTCTACGAGGATAACTGCCAGGCCTGCCATCTCGACGATGGCCGAGGCGGCATGGGACCGAGCCTCGTCGACGACGTCTACGTCAATGCGCGTGCCAACACGGATGTCGGCATGTTCGAGATCATTCACTCCGGTGCCTCGGGCGCTATGCGCTCGTTCTCCGAACGCGGCGTGACACAGGATCAAATCCTCAAGATCATTGCCTATATCCACTCGCTCAAGAAATAACGCCTGCCTGGAGGTGTCGGCCGGCATGACTCCGACCGTCGTCATCAATGTCGTCGGGCTCGCCCCGGCGCTGATCGGCCCTCACACGCCCAATCTCGCGCGCTTCGCAGCGGCCGGTTGCCAGCGTCCGCTGAAGACCGTCACGCCAGCCGTCACCTGCTCCGTTCAGGCGACGTTCGTCACCGGCCTGCCACCCAGCGGGCACGGTATCGTCGGCAACGGCTGGCTGTTTCGCGATCTGATGGATGTCTGGCTTTGGCGCCAGTCCAACAAGCTGGTCGCGGGCGAACGCGTTTGGGATGCCGGGAAATCGCGGGATCCGGCTTTCACTTGTGCCAACCTCTTCTGGTGGTATGCGATGGCGGCTTCGACCGACATCGCCGTCACGCCGCGTCCCATCTACAAAGCCGACGGGCGCAAGCTTCCCGATTGCTATTCAGATCCGCCCGAGATCCGTGACGACCTCACGCGCGTGCTGGGCGCATTTCCCTTGTTTCACTTCTGGGGGCCCGCGACCTCGATCAAATCGAGCCGGTGGATCGCAGATGCCGCCAAGCACGTGCTGGCGACGCGTAATCCGACGCTGACACTCGTCTACCTCCCGCACCTCGACTACGTGTTGCAACGACTTGGTCCCGACGATCCGGCCATCGCCAAGGATCTCGCCGAGATTGATGCGGTTGCGGGCGACCTGATTGATCACGCGCAGAAGATGGGCCGCCGGGTCATCGTGCTGTCCGAGTATGGGATTGCGCCCGCCCGCGTACCGATCCACATCAACCGCGCCCTTCGCGCGGAGGGCCTGCTGGCAATCCGGGAGGAAGACGGGGGTGAAATTCTCGACGTGCATCGCTCGCGCGCGTTCGCGGTTTCCGACCACCAGATCGTGCACATCTACGTTCGCGATCCTGCCGATCTCGCTCTTGCGCGAAGCTGCGTTGAACGGCTCGACGGCGTGGCGCACGTTCTCGACCGCGAGGAGCAAGCTCCCTGGGGCCTTAACCATGACCGGGCCGGTGATCTCGTGGCTCTCTCGGACCACGACGCTTGGTTCACCTACTACTACTGGCTGGACGACGCACGCGCGCCGGATTTTGCGCGTACGGTCGACATCCATAAGAAACCGGGCTACGACCCCGTCGAGCTGTTCATCGATCCGGCCATTCGGCTGCCCAAGCTCGCGATCGCTCGGCGCCTTGCCAAGAAGGCGCTCGGTTTTCGCACGCTCATGGACGTGATCCCGCTCAATGCGTCGCTCGTGAAAGGATCACATGGCCGCGCCGATCTTCCCGAGGCACACGGTCCCGTCTTCCTCTCGTCGGAGCCGCATCTCATCCGTGACGAGCCAGTCGACGCCTGCGAGGTGAAGTCGCTCATGCTGTCCCACGTGTTCGATCCCTGAGGAGTTCCGCATTGAAGCCTACGACCGAGCAACTCATTCTTGTCGATGCCGACGATCGCGAAGTCGGAACGGCGGAGAAGATCGACGCGCATCGCCGTGGGCTCCTGCACCGCGCCTTCTCGGTCATCATCTGGGATTCTGCCGGGCGCCAGCTTCTGCAGAAGCGCGCCGCGACGAAGTATCATTCAGGCGGCTTGTGGACCAATGCGTGCTGTGGCCATCCACGGCCTGGAGAGTCGGTGGCCGACGCCGCAGCGCGCCGGCTCAGCGAGGAAATGGGCTTCAGTTGCCCCCTCGAGTGGCTGGGAATCGTCCAGTACCATGCTGCATTTGACAACGGCCTTAGCGAACATGAAGTCGTGCACGTGTTTCGCGGCCGTTACGAAGGTCCGCTGAAACCGGATCCCGCAGAAGCGGAAGGCTTTCAGTGGTGCGACCTCGATAGACTACGGGACGATATCGCTGCGGTGCCTGACCGGTTCAGCGTCTGGTTCCAGCGCTACATCGCCGAGGAATGGCCCGTCGCGCTGATGCCGCCCCGTACCGCTGCTGCACACCCCCCGAAGGTCGCCGGGAACAGGCCTTAGAACCGCGAGAACCGCGCGGCTGAAGTCGGCTAACGCTTTGAAATCATTGGTCGGGGCAGCGGGATTCGAACTCGCGACTTCTTGCTCCCAAAGCAAGCGCTCTACCAGGCTGAGCTATGCCCCGACACATTCTAGAAGCCACGTCTTTATGGGGTTTTCATGGACCAGGTCAACGACTGAGTGTCACGTTGGGGCGTAACAAAAAGCTGCGCCCAGCAGAAGCCGTGCGCAGCGCTTGCCCGAGTCGTTTCCGGTGCCGGGAATCTATGCCGTTGAGGTTGCTTTTAGCCTAGCGTGCGGTCGAGCCCGCTTCACCGGTCGATCCACCGGAGCTTGCCGACGATCCGCTCGATCCGGAACTCGCACTATGCCAATTGGCCGGGCCTTTCACGACAGGCTTGCCCTGGAACGTCCCGTCCTCGTTCTGGAGCCTATTTGCATTTTCGTCGGTCATCGCGCTCGACTGCCCAGCGCCTTCGCTCTTCAGCGGTTGCTTGTCTTTCGCTAATGCAGGCGACGCACCCAGCAGAGCCGCGAGTGCAACGCCCATCAAGAGATCTCTCATGAGCTTGTTCTCCTTATCTCCGGGCTAGATGCCACGGTCATAGGAAAACGGGCCCTCTTCCGGCGGGTTCCTCCCGATCAGCGGAATGTGAGCTTAAATCCAACAGTGTTCACGGCTTAGTTCGCGGGTGCAGAGCCGAAATGCGGATGACGGACCTTGTCTCCGGGCTTGAGACCCATCCGCTCGGCGGCGCCGCCCGCGATCTCAAGCACAGCAGCAACTGGACCGTTTGACGAGATGATGCGTTCGGAAAACGGTTCCGTTCTGGCCTCGATGCGATGCACTGTGCCATCCGCAGTAATGAACACCATGTCGAGCGGGATATACGTGTTGCGCATCCACATCGACAGCTCTGCCGGCTTCTGGTGCGGAAACAGCATGCCCTTCGTATCGGGCAGGCTCGTGCGGTACATGAGACCGAGCGCTTGCTTCTCGGGCGTCGATGCAATTTCCACGTCAAGGGCGTGGACGCCGCTGGCCGTGACGAGCTCCAACCGTTCCTCTTGCGCTGCTGGCGCGGTTGCCGGTTGAGCGGCAAGGGCCCGCTGACCGATCCAGGGTACGGCTGTGACGTGGGCAGTGGCAAGAACGAGAAGGGCCGCCAGTGTGGCAGCCCTATTTCCCTGACGCGCAAGTTTCATTGCAGCTTCGATCTCCGACACAGACGAAGCGCGCCGGTCTTTCGACCACCGCGCTCCGACTTTTGGGCCGGTAGATTACCACCGGCCCGTCGGTTCGGCAGCTCCCCCGAGCGCCTTAGAAGACCCCATCTTTAGTGGGGCGATGTGATTCCTGCGGTCGACCCGTCAGGCTTCAGCTCTGCAGCCATGCAACCCTTGGAGCCCATACCCCAGCGGACCTGGACGGTCTGACCGGGACGCAACTCGGTGAAGCCGAAACGGCGCAGCGTCTCCATGTGAACGAAGATGTCCGGCGTGCCTTCGCCTTTGCTGAGGAAGCCGAAACCGCGGACGCGGTTGAACCACTTCACCGTCACGCGTTCCCAGTCGCTCTCTGGTTGTACGTGAACGTGGGTTCTCTGCGGCAGCAGCGACGGATGGATGGCCGTCGATTCGTCCATGGAGAGAATACGGAAGGCCTGCATGCCCTTGGGACGGCTCAGGACCTGACAATGAATACGCGCCCCTTCGTAGGCCGTCTGATAACCGCCTGCACGCAGGCAGGTGACATGAAGGAGTACGTCGGTCAGACCGTTGTCGGGAACGATGAAGCCGTATCCCTTTGCAACGTCGAACCATTTGATGGTTCCAGCAATCTCGAATACTTCGAGACCACCCTCTTCCAGGCGCTCCAAGTCGCCTTCAGCCAATACTCCGCCGCCCGGAAACTCCGGAGGTAGCTTGGAATCCCCCATAACATTACCCCGCCTTACTTGGCCTACGTTGAACACTTATGTGTCTCCCCGGTGTCAGTTCAGTCTCTGCCCTCACATCGACTGACTGCGTTCCGGTGACTTGGGAAGAATACCACCTGCGGAGTGCGAGGCTAGTCCCCCGCCCATATGACGGACACCTTGAGCAGCCCCGCGCACGATATGTCCACATGAGTGCTGATCTCTAAAATACTGAGCGGATTAACCAATTTTTAGTATTCCAAGGCTGCGTAAATTTATTTCATCGGCACGGCGACGGACAAAATCGACACCCGATAGGGTGTTAATTTCCGCCTCCGACTCGCATGAGAGCGCTCAAGTGATTCGCATCTGCGAACGCCCATCAAGCGGGTAATTGAACGTTCGTCATCCAGGGTACGGACTAAGGTCGCGAGGCGTCCGGGAGGCTGGGGATAACCGCGGTCGTTCGCCTTTGAGGAGGAAAGGCAAGCGATCCGCGTGACTTGCGAACGTCCGCTGCCGATGTTCCAGCATTGTTCCTGTGTTTTTTCGGCAACATTAGGGGGACGACATGCGCTATCTCCATACCATGATCCGCGTCAGTGACCTCGATCAGAGCCTTGCCTTCTACTGCGGACTGCTCGGTCTGGTTGAAATGCGGCGCGTCGAGAATCGGGCTGGCCGGTTCACACTCGTCTTTCTGGCCGCCCCATTGGATCACGCCCGCGCAGCGGGAGAATGGTCGCCCCTTCTGGAGCTGACCTACAATTGGGATCCGGAGAACTACGGCTCCGCCCGTAACTTTGGGCACTTGGCCTTTGAGGTCGATGACATCTATGCGACGTGCGCAAAGCTGGCTGCCGGCGGGATTACCGTCCTGCGCCCGCCCCGCGATGGACGAATGGCGTTCGTGCGCTCTCCCGACCTCATCTCTATAGAGTTGCTGCAACGCGGCTCGGCCCTTCCCCGTGCCGAGCCTTGGGCGTCGATGCCCAACACCGGAACTTGGTAGAAAAATCCTTCCGCGAGCCGGACACGGGTGCGACAGCCGCTCCTCGGGTTGTTGCTTTGCAAGAAATAGTTCCTCAGGGACGCTTGGTGGAACAATATTTCTCCAATAGTCGGCTTTGGGAATGAGATCCTATTTTTATTTGGCCGAGACCCTTTATTTCAGAACCTGATTTCATTAGTTTCCGGTCATCGGAGGACTTCCATGTCTCAGTCACAGGTTCAGGCGCGCGCCGGTGGCACAGCCGGGGCGCAGACAGGTCATTCTGCTGCGCAATCAACCGGTGAAGCCTTGGCGGCTTCGCTCGATGCGGCATTGGCCAAGATCGATACGCTCGAAGAGCGCCTTATCGCCATCGCGGACGCCATCCCGGGCCGCGTCACGTTCTCAACCAGCCTCGGTATCGAGGACCAGGCCGTGCTGCACGCCATGGCCACGACTGGGCGGGCGTTCGACGTCTTCACACTCGATACCGGGCGTCACTTCCCGGAAACGCTCGAGACGCTGGACGCAAGCGAGCTGCGGTACGCGCCGCTCAAGATCCGCGTCGTGTTCCCGGACGCCGCGGACGTCGAGATGCTCGTTGCCCGCGACGGCATCATGGGATTCCGCCAGTCGATCGAAGCGCGCAAAGCCTGCTGCGACGTACGCAAGGTGCGTCCGCTCAACAAGGCGCTCAAAGGAGCCGCCGGCTGGATTACCGGCCTGCGTCGCGACCAGTCCGCTGGACGTGCGCACGTTCCGTTCGCATCCTGGGATGCCGAGCATGAGCTCGTGAAGCTCAACCCCATCGCCGACTGGAGCCTCGAGACCCTCGAGGCGTACATCGAGAAGAACGCCGTTCCCGTTAACCCGCTGCATGCGCGCGGCTTCCCGTCCATCGGGTGCCAACCCTGCACGCGCGCTATCCGCCCCGGCGAGGACATCCGCGCCGGCCGCTGGTGGTGGGAGAACGAAGACGGCAAGGAATGCGGGCTGCACAATCGCCCGAAGCCCAAAGAGGCCCACGCATGACGCAGTCTATTTCGCATCTCGACCTTCTGGAGGCCGAGAGCATTCACATCTTCCGCGAGGCGGCGGCTCAGTTCCGCAAGCCGGTGCTGCTCTACTCGATCGGCAAGGATTCGACCGTCCTACTGCATCTTGCGCGCAAGGCCTTCTGGCCGGGCAAGCTGCCGTTCCCGCTGCTCCACATCGACACCGGCTGGAAATTCCGGGACATGATCGCGTTTCGCGACAAGACGGCGCGCGATTTCGAACTCGATCTCATCGTGCACACCAATGAGGATGGCGCGGCGAAGGGCATCAACCCGATCGACTATGCGCCGTCTGTCTACACCGATGTGATGAAGACGGTGCCGCTGAAGCAAGCGCTCGACAAGTATGGTTACGACGCTGCATTCGGCGGCGCGCGCCGCGACGAGGAAGCGAGCCGCGCAAAGGAGCGTGTGTTTTCGTTCCGCGCCGAAGGCCATCGCTGGGATCCGCGCCGTCAGCGTCCGGAGATGTGGCGCCTCTTGAACGGCCGTCTCGGCGCCGGTGAAACGGTTCGCGTGTTCCCGCTCTCCAATTGGACCGAGCGCGACGTGTGGCGCTACATCCTGCGCGAAAAGCTCGACGTGGTGCCGCTCTATTTCGCCAAGGAGCGCCCGACCATCGTGCGCAATGGACAGCTCCTCATGCGCGACGACGATCGCCTGCCGGTCCGCGCCGGCGAAGAAGTCGTGAACCGGCGCGTGCGGTTCCGCACGCTCGGCTGCTATCCGCTCACTGCCGCCGTCGAGTCCGACGCCGACACCATTGAAACCGTCGTCGCCGAAACGCTCGGCGCGCGCACGTCCGAACGCCAGGGGCGCCTCATCGATCACGATCAGGCCGGCGCCATGGAGAAGAAGAAGCAGGAAGGGTATTTCTGATGTCCGTGCATCCCAGCTCCCTTCCCGCGAACGCGAAGGTCGCCAAAAAAGCCGATCTCAAGGTGGTCGCCGATCAGGACGCAGACGCGTCCTCGCGCGCCGCTGCCGATCTCTCGAAGATCGCGCCCGAGCTATCGGGCATGATCCGCGTGCTCACCTGCGGTTCGGTGGACGACGGCAAGTCGACGCTGATCGGCCGGCTGCTCTGGGACGCAACCGACCTCTATGACGACCAGCGCGAGACGCTGGCGCGCGGCAAGAAGGTCGACGGCGGCAACCCGGACTTCAGCCTCCTCATGGACGGCCTCGTCGCCGAGCGCGAGCAAGGCATCACCATCGACATCGCGTGGCGCTACTTCGATACGGCGCACCGTCGCTTCGTCGTCATCGACAGCCCCGGCCATGAGCAGTACACGCGCAACATGGCGTCGGGGGCTTCGCATGCAGACGTCGCGATCCTTCTGATCGATGCCCGCCACGGCATCAAGAAGCAGACGCGCCGCCACGCGGCCATCCTCGACCTCGTCGGCGTGAAGCGCGTCATTCTCGTCGTCAACAAGATGGACCTCGTCGACTGGTCGGAGTCGACCTTCCGCCAGATCGAGGCGGATTTCGAAACCTTCTCGTGGCGTTTCGGCTTCTGGGAGGCGACCGCTATTCCCACGGCTGCCGTGTCTGGCGACAACGTTGCGCGCCGTTCGGAGCACATGCCCTGGTACACGGGGCCGACGCTGCTGCAGCACCTCGAAGAACTGCCGAGCCGCGGCACCGAGCCCAAAGGTCCGTTCCGCTTCCCGGTGCAGACGGTTCTCCGCGACTCCCGCAACGACTTCCGCGGCCTTGCCGGCACGGTCAGCGCCGGGAGTGTGCGTGTCGGCGAAACCGTAACCGATGCCCTCTCGAAGCGCAGCGCGAAGATCTTGCGCATCGCCACGATGGACGGCGACCTGGATCAGGCTTCACAGGGACAGGCCGTCGCCATCCAGCTCGATACCGACATCGACGTGGCGCGCGGTGCGGTGCTCTCGAAGGCCGACGCGCGCCCGGTCGTCGCGCGCGTGGTCGAGACGCGCATGGTGTGGCTCAGCGAGACACCCTACGATCCGCGGGGCTCTTATCTCCTTCGCACCGCAACAGACCTGACGCCGGTTTCGAACCTCAAAATTCGCGCGCTGCTCAATCTCGAAACTCTTGAAGAGCACCCTTCGGAGGTCTGCGCGACAAACGACATCGCGATCGGCGACATCGCACTTGGCCGGGCCGCCGCCGTCGACACATTTAGCGATGCTCCGGAGACGGGCAGCTTCATGCTTGTCGATGCGATCACTGGCGCGTCAATCGCTGGCGGTATCATCACGGCAGCGAAGGCAGAGGCTGCAGAGGCGGACGAAAACACGTTCCTGCTAACGCGGGCCATGCTCGAGCGCGGGCTCAATGCCGACCTCGGGGATCGTCCGGAAACGGAAGCGGAGTTCCGCAGGCGCGCAAACGAAGTGGCGCTGATCCTCCGCCAGGCGGGCATCAACGTCGAAATCGAAAGCCCGCCAGACTACTCGATCTAGCCCTATCCGATTGCAATGAAGTGCTTCCGCTGACGGCGAATTTCCCGTCGTCAGCGTAGGCCTTCTCTGCTATCGGTTGACGGCAATAACGGAGACGCCGCCTATCATCATGGAAGAAGTTCTCCTCTACGTGGTCATCGGCTTCGTAGCTCAGATGATCGACGGCGCTATAGGTATGGCCTACGGTGTCACCGCAACGTCGGTGCTGCTCAGTACCGGCGTGCCACCTGCAACGGCCAGCGCGTGTGTGCACGCTGCGGAGACGTTCACAACGGGAGCGTCTGGCCTGGCGCATTGGAAGCTCGGCAACGTCGACCGCAAGCTTCTGTGGCGGCTCGCCGTGCCGGGCGCGATTGGCGGCGCCATCGGCGCCTATGTGCTGTCGGAATTCGACGGCGAAACACTGAAGCCGTTCATCAGCGTCTATCTCCTGCTGCTCGGCATCGTCATCATCTGGAAGGCGCTCGTGCGGAGGCCCCTTGAAGCGCCGCAGTTGCGCTCGGTCGCGCCGCTCGGCTTCTTCGGCGGGCTACTCGACGCGATTGGCGGCGGCGGCTGGGGCCCGATCGTGACGTCGAGCCTTCTCGGTCAGGGTGCGACGCCGCGCTATGCTATCGGGTCCGTCAATCTGGCCGAGTTCTTTGTCACGCTGACGATCTCGACGACGTTCTTCCTTACCATTGGCCTCAGCCTCTGGCCGATCATTCTCGGGCTGATCGTGGGCGGCATCATCGCAGCTCCGTTGGCCGCCTTCGCGGCGAAGCATGTGCCTGCCAAGGCATTGATGCTTGTGGTCGGATGCGTTGTCATCGGTCTCAGCCTCAACACGCTAATAAAGACTTTCGGCTAGAGCGTACGATCGATGTTCGATACTTCCATACTCGCCCTGTGGCCCATGATTGTTACTGGCGGCTTTGTCGTCGGATTTCTGGTCGGCATGACTGGTGTGGGTGCGGGCTCTTTGATGACGCCGTTTCTCATCACGCAAGTGGGCGTACAGCCGACGCTCGCCGTCGGCACCGATCTTCTCTTCGCTTCCATTACCAAAGCGTCCGCCGCCGCGCCGCATCACACGTACGGCAACGTGAACTGGCGCATCGTGCGTTGGCTTGCGGCGGGCAGCGTGCCCGGCGCCGTGGCGATGCTCGTGCTCATCGATTGGCTGCATCCCGACATCGCGGCGATGGGCCACGTCATCAAGATGGCGCTCGTGTCCGCGCTCGTTCTCAGCGCGCTCGCGATCCTGATCTATCCGTTCATTGTTCGCGGAAAGGCTATTGCTGGCCCTATCGATCCCCATCAAGAGGCGCGGCCGTTCTCGACGCTCCTGCTCGGTCTCTTGCTGGGTTCAATCGTGACGCTGACATCCGTCGGCGCCGGCGCCATCGGCGTCGTGGTGCTGACGCTGCTCTATCCGGCGCTGAGGACGCGGCACCTGATCGGCACGGACATCGTGCACGCGGTGCCCCTGACGCTCGTTTCCGGGCTGGGCCACCTCAGCATGGGGAATACGAACTTCACGCTGCTCGGGCTTCTGCTCGTCGGCTCGCTGCCCGGCATAGCCATAGGCTCGCGCCTAACCGGGCGCCTGCCCGATTGGCTCCTCCGCGCTGCTCTCTCCCTCATCCTCCTGTTCGCGGCCCACACGCTTTACTCGAAGCTGTAAGGCACGGGCCGCCATCCTAGGCTCAAGCCTAGGATCCAGTATCGCGTTGAAGCCGAGACTGTCCTTCGCGCCTCCGATGGATCCTCGGGACAAGCCCGAGGACACAGTTATTGTGCACGAAGGCGTCAGGCGAGCGTGACGTCGCTGTGGAAGCTGTTGCCGCCGAGGGTCGGTTTCACGACTCCGGCGCGGATGACGAAATCACCAAAGCGCTCGCCTTCGTTCCGCTCTTTCGCGTAGCGTGCCAGCAACGGGTCGAGCAGCTCCACGATACGCGCCTTGCCGACATCCTGAGCATAGAGCTTGTTCAGACGCGTACCGTCGAAGGCAGCCCCCAGGTACAGGTTGTAAAGGCCAGGGGCGCGACCGACGAAACCGATTTCAGCCATGTAGGGACGGCCGCATCCGTTGGGGCAGCCCGTCATGCGGATGACGATGTCGTCGTCCCTGAGACCGGCTTTGTCGAGCGAGTCCTCGAGCGCGGTGATCAGCTCCGGCAGGAAGCGCTCGCTCTCGGCAAGCGCGAGAGCGCAGGTCGGCAGCGCGACGCAGGAGATCGAGTTGCGGCGCATGCCCGATGAGGTCGCAATGGCGATGCCATTAGCCTTCAGGATCTGCTCGATCTTCGTCTTCTGCTTTGCCGAAACGTTGCAGATGATGACGTTCTGGTTTCCGGTGATGGAGAACGTCACGCCGCCCGCCTCGGCAATCTCGCGGATCGCCGTGCGCAGATGGTGGTCGGGCGTGTCCTTAATGCGGCCGTTCTCGATGAAGAGACCCAAGTGCCACTTCTTGTCCGGCCCCTGATACCAGCCGATGGGATCGCCCATGGACGTGAACTTGAACGGCCTTGCCTCGCCGAGCTTGTAGCCGAGACGGCTCTCGACCTCGGCGCGGAACTTCTCGATGCCGAAGCGCTCGATGGTGTACTTCAAGCGCGCGTTCTTGCGCAGCTCACGGTTCCCCCAGTCGCGCTGCACGAGCATGACCTTCTCAGCCACGTCGACAGCCTGCTCCGGCGTGCAGAAACCCATCACGTCGCCCGTGCGCGGGAAGGTGTCGGTTTCGCCGTGCGTCATCCCCATGCCACCGCCAACGGACACGTTCCAGCCGACGAGCGCACCCTTGGCATCCGTGATGGCGATGAAGCCGAGATCGTGAGCGAAGACATCGCCGTCGTTGTGCGGCGGCACCGCGATGACGACCTTGAACTTGCGCGGCAAGTAATGGACGCCATAAAGCGGCTCGGTGTCCGGAACGGCCGGACGCGTCATGTCCGCGACTTTCTCGCCCTCGAGCCAGATCTCGTGATAGGCGCTGGTTTTCGGGAGCAGGTGGTCGCTGATCTTGCGCGCAAGGTCGCCTGCTGCAGCGTGCACCGGCGAAACGAAGGGATTGCCCACGCACATCACGTTGCGGTTGACGTCGCCGCACGCCGCGATGGTGTCGAGGCAGGCGCCGTTGATCGCCTGCATGGTGCGGCGCAGGTTCGACTTGATAACGCCGTGGTACTGGAACGTGGCGCGCGTCGTGAGGCGTAGCGAGCCATTGGCGTAGGTACCGGCGATGTCGTCGAGCTTCAGCCACTGGTCGGGCGAGACAAGGCCGCCCGGCAAGCGCAGGCGGATCATGAAGCTGAAGGCTTTCTCCAGCTTCTTTTTCGCGCGCTCGCCACGGACGTCACGGTCGTCCTGCATGTAGGATCCGTGGAACTTAATGAGCTGCGTATCGTCATCGGCGATGGCACCGGTCTCGACGTGCGAAAGCCCATCAGCGATGGTGCCGCGGAGGAAGTGGCTCTCTTCCTTGAGGAACTCGTTCTTGGAGCGCTTGTCGGTCATGGGTTGTCTCGGCAGTAGGAAGCAAGGCTGTCGGCAGTCGGGCAACGGCGCGTTTTACGACGGCCGACTGCCTCTCACTCACTGCCTCTAATAAACGTCGCGTTGGTAGCGGCCGGCTTTCGTGAGTTCCTTGAGCTTGGCGCGGCCGGCTTCCTCGTCTCCCTTGGCAGTTTCAGCGAGGATCTTCGCCAGGGTGGTATCGACGTCTTTCGCCATACCCTTCTCGTCGCCGCACACATAGATGTGTGCGCCTTCGTCGAGCCATTTCAGAAGCTCCTCGCGGCGCTCCCAAAGGCGTGTCTGAACGTAGATCTTCTCCGGCTGGTCGCGCGAGAAGGCAACGTCGATGCGCGAGAGCGCGCCCGAGGCAAGATGATCCTGCCATTCGAGCTGATAGAGGAAGTCGTAGGAGAAGTTGCGCTCTCCAAAGAACAGCCAGCTCTTACCCTTGTCACCGTTCTCAGCGCGTTCCTCTATGAAGCCGCGATAGGGGGCAACACCGGTACCCGCACCGATCATGATGATCGGGCGATCGCCGTCCGCCGGCAGGCCGAAATGGCGGTTCGGCTTGATGTAGACGCGCGCCTTGCCACCCGTTTTGCAGCGGTCGGCCAGATACGTGGAGGTGACGCCCTTGCGCGTGCGGCCGTGCGACGTCCAGCGCACCGCGCCGACGAGCAAGTGCGCCTCGCCCGGATGCGCCTTGAGGCTGGATGCCACGGAATAGAGCCGTCCCGGCAGCGGACGCAGCAGTTTGACGAACTGGTCGGCCGACAGTTTCTCAGGGAAGGACTCGAACAGATCGACCAGCTGACGGTCGGCAGAGAAGCGCGCCAGCTCGCCGTCTTCGAGCAGCTTGGCCACGTCCTTGCGCCCCGTGAGCTTGGCATAGCCATCAACGAGCGGACGCGAGAGCGTCGTGATGTCGAAGCTATGGACGAGCTTCTGCTTCAGCGCGGCATCGCTTTCGAGGCCAACGGCCTTCAGCAGATCGCCGGCGAGTTCGGGGTCGTTTTCCGGATAGAGGCCGATGGCGTCACCCGGCTTGTAGACGAAGCCCGGATCGTCGACGGCGAACTCGGCGTGCCAAGTTTCGCGCGTGGAACCGGTGCCGTTGAGATTGATCAGCGCGGAAATCTCGGCCTCGATCGGATTTTCGGCCGTAAAGCGTGGCTCGTCGTCCTCATCGGCTGCTGGCGCACCCTTGAAGTCCACGTGCACAACCGTGTTCGGTGCTGTGTCCGCAGGCGCGAGAACCTCGAGTGCCTTGTCGGTCCAGGCCGCTGCTGCCTTCTGGAAATCGAGATCGAGATCCTCACGGTCCGCCACGCGGGTGGCGCCGAGTGCCTCGAGGCGCGCATCGATCTGCTTACCCGTCTGGCAGAAGTTGACGTAGGCGGTGTCGCCCAGCGCGAGAACTGCGAAGCGGACACCGTCGAAGCGCGGCGCGTCGTCGGACATCAACGCCTTGTGGAAGTCTACGGCGCGCTGCGGCGGGTCGCCCTCGCCCCAGGTCGCAATGTAGACGATCAGGTTCTTAGATTTGGCGATGGTCGCAAGATCGGCGTCCGCCATGTCGACGACTTTGGCGTCGAAATTCTGCTTCGCGGCGAGCTTCTTTGTTTTGAGCGCGAGGCTCTCACTGTTTCCGGACTCACTGCCGTAGAGAATGGTGAGGGGCTGACGGGGACGCGCCTGGGCGGCGGGCGCTATAGCTGCGCCCGCAGAAGACTGGCCCTGGGCCGCGTCGAGGCCAGCCAGGAACCCCGACAGCCAGCTCCGCTGCAGCGGCGTCGACTTCTGCACCAGCTGGTTCAGCAAATTGATCTCTTCGGCCGTGAACGGCGCATTTTTCGGTAAAAATGGGACCGCGGTCACCCGCTCCTCCTCCGTCATTCTCCGGCTTCACGGGCGCAAATATCGGCACCGCGCGATCAAACGGAGACCTTATCAGTCTTTGGTAAAGTGCGCCCTACGACGGCCGCCTGCTCCCTGGCGCAGGTCGTATACCAATGTGGAATTATTTTCCATTGGTTTAAGGTCGCAAGGTGCAAATCGCAAATTCGTTTCTGTTATTAGATGACAATTGGCATGTCTTTACAGAAATGTGCCCTTAGCCTCACCAATTTTGAGCCTACCCCGTCCGAAAGCCAATTCCGGAGCGCTAAGCAGGGCTAGTTGCAGCTACTTCGCAGTCCTCTATGCGTACTCGCGCGATAGGCCGCAAGTGCTGCCGCTGTCACACGAAGTCGTGACGCACTGTTACTTTCCGACGTTGTCGGACTGTGGTTACCTACCCTCATCGGGATCGTGCTTGACAAGCAAGGCACCATCCGCAGACTGAGGCGGTCTAACCAAGACTGATATCCTCAGGGGGGCCCTCGGCGGGGTGCTCCAAAAAAGGTAAGCAGCTTGCCGATTGAAGGAGGAATCTATGAAGATCTGGACCAAGCCCGCAGTTCGTGAGCAGGAAGTTGGCCTCGAGGTTACCTCGTACATGCCGGCTGAGATCGATCTCATCTAAATCGATCCGCTCGCAACGCGTTTGAGCAATTCTGGCGCGGCGGTCGAGATGTTCGGCCGCCGCTGCTGTTTGCAGCCCGAGATACATGGCTTCTAGATACAGTCTCGAGTTGCAGCCTCAATCTGTTCTTTGGCCTCCGGCGCCTTCGGCGAGGCACGCCGACAAATAGCGATAAGACTTCATGCTGATCAGGATCCTGGGGGCGGCTGCTGGCGGCGGTTTTCCTCAGTGGAACTGTAGCTGTCGCAACTGCGCCGATGTAAGAGCCGGGAAACCTGGGTTCCGTGCCCGGACCCAGTGCTCACTCGCGGTGTCTGCGAACGGCTCGGATTGGGTGCTCCTCAATACGGCGCCCGATCTCCGCCAACAAATCAACGAGACGCCCGAGCTTGGCGCGCGGGCCGACGGCGGACTGCGTAACAGCCCCATCAAAGCGGCTGTGCTCACAGGCGGCGACGTTGATTTCATCGCCGGGCTTCTCAACCTGCGCGAGCTGCAACCGTTCACGGTGTACGGATCGTCACGCGTGCTGGCGACGCTCAAGGCGAACTCCGTCTTCAATGTGCTCGATGCCTCGGTCGTGCCCCGGCGCGAACTGCCGCTCGGCGCCGCGACGGCCATCGACGGTGCGGGGCGCGACACCGGCCTCGTCATCGAGGCCTTTGCCGTCCCGGGCAAGATCGCGCTCTACCTCGAAAGCTCGGCAGCTTCCGACAACTATGGAAGCCGCGAGGGTGACGCCATCGGCCTCAAGATCACGGCGCCGGCTACCGGCAAGTCCTTCTTCTACGTGCCCGGCTGCGCGGTGGTCGACGAGGACCTTGCGGGACGGCTCAGCGGCGCACCGCTCGTGTTCTTCGATGGCACGCTTTACACGGACGACGAAATGATCCGGCAAGGTCTGATGAAGAAGACTGGCGCACGGATGGGGCACATCAGCATTTCCGGCCCCGAAGGATCCATCGCGTCGTTCGAAAAGCTGAACGTTCAGCGTAAGATCTACGTGCACATCAACAATTCCAACCCGGTGCTCGACGACAATTCGCCCGAGCGCCGCGCGACGGAAGCCGCCGGCTGGGAGGTCGGCTACGACGGAATGGAGATCAGGCTATGAGCGAGCGTCGATTGGGGAATGAGGCCGGCGCGCTGTGGAGCCCCGAAGAGTTCGAGGCAGCCATCCAGGCGGTCGGCGCCGAGCGCTATCACGACAAGCACCCGTTCCATAAGCTGCTTCACGGCGGCAAGCTCAACAAGGGCCAGGTTCAAGCCTGGGCCCTCAATCGCTACTGCTATCAGTCGGCTGTACCCCGCAAGGATGCCGCCCTCGTCAGCCGCGTGCTGGACCGCCAGTTGCGGCGCGACTGGATTCATCGGGTGCTGGAGCACGACGGCATGGGCGAGGATCCCGGCGGCATCGAGCGCTGGCTCGTCCTGACCGACGGTCTCGGCCTCGACCGCGATTACGTGATCAGCATGAAGGGCGCGCTTCCCGCGACGCGCTTCGCCGTCGAAGCCTACGTGCGCTTCGTCTACGAGCAGCCGCTGACGGTGGCCGTCGCGTCGTCGCTGACCGAACTCTTCGCGCCCAAGATCCACAAGGAGCGGATCGCCGGCATGCTCGAAAACTACGACTTCATCGACGACAAGGTGATGGCGTACTTCAAAAAGCGGCTCGTGCAGGCGCCGTTCGACGCGGACTACGCACTCAACTACATTAAAACGCATGCGCGCACGCGCGAGGAGCAGGAAGCCTGCGTGGAGGCGGTGCGCTTCAAGTGCAACGTGCTCTGGGCCCAGCTCGATGCGCTGCACCATGCCTATGTGACGCCAGGCTGGATACCGCCGGGCGCCTTCAATCCGGAGACGCTCGATGGCTGAGACGTCCGAGCCCAGGCAAGTACCGACCCGGTTGATCGTCACCGGTGAGACAGTTCTCGTGCTGCCCCGGCACATCAAGCTTCGGCACGACCCGGGCCGCGGGCGCTGGATTATTCTGGCGCCGGAACGCGTGTTCAACCCGGACGAGACGGCCGTCGAAGTGCTCAAGCTCATCGACGGACAACGCTCCGTGAACGCCATCGCGGAAGCCTTGTCTCAAGAATATCAGGCCCCACTTGAAGTTGTAACAAACGACATTTTGGTCATGGCCCAGGACCTTGCCGACAAAGGCGTCCTGGTGAAGGCCCAGAGGAGCGACCCATGAACGAGATCGCACCACCCACCCACATCACCGAAGCGGCCATGCCCATGTGCGCGCGGACGCCGGATGGGAAGCCCGCATCGGACGAGGTGACGGATCCTGCGCTGTGCGCACGCGCACCCATCGGCATGCTGTGCGAGCTCACCCATCGGTGTCCTCTCCAGTGTCCGTACTGTTCGAACCCGGTCGAACTCGAACGCGCGAATACCGAGCTGACAACCGCCGAATGGCAGGACGTGATGCGGCAGGCCGCATCGCTCGGTGTCCTGCAGATTCATCTCTCGGGCGGCGAGCCGACGGCGCGCAAGGATCTCGAGGACATCGTCAAAGTCGCGGCGGAGGTCGGTCTTTATACGAACCTCATTACCGCGGGCGTCACTCTCACCCGGGAACGCCTGGCGAAGCTGGTCGAGGTCGGCCTCGATCACGTGCAGCTTTCCGTGCAGGACGTCGATCCGGAGAACGCCGATCGCATCGCTGCGTATAAAGGCGGCATGGCGAAGAAGATCCAAGTGGCGGGGTGGGTGAAAGAACTCGGCTTGCCACTCACGATCAACTGCCCGATCCATCGTCAGAACATCCACAACGTGCCGCGTATGATCGACTTCGCGGTCGAGATGGGGGCGGGCCGCGTGGAGATCGCCCACGTGCAGTATTACGCGTGGGCCCTGTTGAACCGGGCGTCGCTGATGCCGACCAAAGAGGCTTTCCTCATCGCCGCCAAACAGGTCGAAGAGGCACGCGAGAAGTACAAGGGCGTGATCGTCATCGACGCTATCGTGCCCGACTACTATGCCAAGTTCCCGAAGCCCTGCATGGGCGGATGGGCGCGCGGCATCGTCAACGTGACGCCGTCGGGCCGGGTCCTTCCCTGCCATGCCGCCGAATCGGTCAAGACGTTGACATTCGACAACATCAAAGACAGGCCGTTGGCTGACATCTGGCTCAAGGGCGCCGCCTTCGAAGCCTATCGCGGCACCAGCTGGATGAAGGAACCTTGCCGGAGCTGTCCGCGCAAGGAGATCGATTACGGCGGATGCCGGTGCCAGGCGTTCGCGCTTACAGGCGACGCCGCCAACACCGATCCGGCCTGCTCACTGTCGCCGCATCATGCGCAGTGGCAGGCTGTGGCGGAGGTCGAGAGTCATAGCGCACCTCCGGAGTTTACCTACCGGCGCGTGGGCGGTGCAGCAAAGAAGCCTGAGACTCACAACGTCTCTTGAGCGGAACCTATCGGTCAAGTACAGGTTGGGAATGGGCTCGGG
This sequence comes from Hyphomicrobium sp., assembly GCF_036262015.1. Classification (GTDB taxonomy): domain Bacteria; phylum Pseudomonadota; class Alphaproteobacteria; order Rhizobiales; family Hyphomicrobiaceae; genus Hyphomicrobium_C. The sequence continues at coordinate 121,850 of NZ_DATAJR010000007.1, forward strand.
TGCGGCATCATGTTCACCCCGGGTTCAGGCAAATCTTGCCAGTATGCGACACTTGCTGAGACGCCTCGGGAGGCCGTTCGGCAGGTCTTGGTTCGAATAAAGATTTCGGAGGATTCGGAAGATGCTCAAGTGGGTTGTGGCGGCTGCTGCGCTGGTGGCCGTGCCCGTTACTGCGTCGGCACAGGATGCCGAGGCGGGCGCTGCGGTGTTCAAGAAGTGCGCGGCGTGCCACCAGGTCGGCCCCGACGCGAAGAACGGTCTCGGTCCGTCTCTCCAGTGCGTTGCTGGCAAAGCGGCTGGCCATCATGAGGGCTTTACGTACTCGGATGCCGTGAAGAACTCCGGCATCACCTGGACCGACGAAAACCTCCTCGCTTGGTTCGAGAAGGATGACGCCGTGATCAAAGGCAACAAGATGATCTTCCCGGCTGGCGTCAAGAACGAGGACGATCGCAAGAACCTGCTGGCTTACATCAAGTCGCAGTGCAAGGAATAAGCACGCGCTTGCTGTTGTGAATTGGACGCCGCGGATGACGCCATCCGCGGCGTTTTTCATTGCGATTCCCGCTCGAAGGGAACGACGTCGCGTGCATCCACCCGCGCGAGCCAATTCGCGACCGGCTCTCCCGCAATCTTTATGTCGGGCGCGACATCGCGCATCGGAACCAGCACAAAGCCGCGCTCCTGAATGCGGGGATGCGGCAATATCAGGTCGTGCTCGTTCATCGCGACATCCCGATAAACAAGCACGTCGAGATCGATCACCCGTGGACCCCAGCGCCGCTCGCGGACGCGTTGCATGGTGTCCTCTACGCCAAGGCAGCGCGCGAGGAGCTCGTGAGGGGGGAGCGCCGTCGCAATCGCAATGCAGGCGTTGACGAACCAATCCTGATCGAGAACGCCCCACGGTGCCGTGCGATAGAGCTTCGAGGACCGAAGCAGCCGAATGTCCCCTGGCGCAGTCAGCAGCTCGACGGCGCGCGCGATGTTCGCCGCCTTGTCGCCGACGTTCGATCCGAGACCAATCAAGGCATCGAAATCCGATGGTCGCGCAGCGTTTCCGTTCATGACACGAACCGGACGAAGCTGAACCACCGATCACGTGTCACATCAGTCATATTTGATGTACGCGAACCGCATGTCGCCTGTCGGCGTGCCTTCGAGCTCGTTGTCTTCCTTCGCCGGCTGCCAATGGATGACGTCTTCAATCTTTCTCGCCAGCGCCAAATCCTTGCCGGTGATGCCTTTGGCGGAATGGGTCACAAGCCGGACCTCGACCCAGGCATAGGACGCCGTGATGTCGGGATGATGCCAGGCAGCCTCGGCGAGATGGCCAACAGTATTGATGACCATCAATGTGCCTTTCCACCCAGACGTCTTGTATGTGCGTCGAATCCAGCCATCCTCCAGGCGCCATTCCGGGAGATTTTTTGCAAGCCACTCTTTGACTTCACTGTCAGGAAGCGCCTTTTCGCGCGGGCTGCTCATATTGCTCTCTCCTCGCCTTTCGTAGAGAAATACCCTTTGGGCGGAACCCTAGTCGCCGTCCCCTGCCGACGCAATCGGCCAACCCAATCTTCCAAGGAAGCCCCGCACGATGCATGACACCTCCCCGGTCAAAGGCTGCCGCGTTTCTGCACCTGCGCGCCTGCACCTGGGCTTCCTCGACCTCAACGGCGGGCTCGGACGCCGCTACGGATCGATCGGGCTCGCGCTCGACTTTCCCAGTACCGATGTCCAGGTCGAGCGCGCAGAGACGACGTCCGCGTCGGGCCCGGAGCATGATCGCGTCCTGACCGTCGTCCACCGCTGCGTGGAGGCCCTCAAACTCAAAGGGCATTACAAAGTCGATGTCGCCCAGGCCATTCCTGCACATGCTGGGCTGGGTTCAGGCACCCAGCTCGCGCTCGCCATTGGGTTCGCTCTCATGCGGATCGAGGGGCTTTCGCTTTCGCCGCAGCAGATCGGAGACCTTGCAGGGCGTGGCGCGCGTTCGGCCATCGGCATGGCTGCGTTCGAGGGCGGCGGTTTCATCGTGGACGGCGGTCGTGGGACGCTCGATCGGCCGCCACCGGTCCTGATCCAGATGCCGTTCCCCGATGCGTGGCGCTGCCTTCTCGTGCTCGACCCGCGCGACCAGGGCGCACACGGCGACCGCGAAACGAAGGCTTTCTCCGCGCTTCCACCGTTCCAGGACGCATTGGCCGACCGGCTTTGCCGTCTCGTACTGATGCAGCTCGTCCCCGGCCTCAAAGAGCAGGACATCACCGCTTTCGGCGCGGCGTTAACTGAGATCCAGCGGATTGTCGGGGGGCATTTTGCTGCGGCGCAAGGCGGAAGTCCCTGGACTTCACCGGCCGTCGGCGCGTTACTTCAACGTGCAGGTGAGCAAGGCGCCACCGGCATTGGCCAGACCTCGTGGGGGCCGACCGGCTTCGCCTTTGTTCGCTCTGAGGATGTGGCAGCTCGTCTCTATCATTCTTTAGTCGAAGACGCTAAAGCGAGTGGCCTTGAAATCGTGATCGTTCGCGGCCGCAACGCCGGGGCCACGATAGCGACCTACCCCTAGCGCCGGATCGAAGAAACGAGCCGCCCACCTGACACGAACGGGAGACGACCTATGAGTGACGCCACGCCAATTCTGCACATGCTCTCGCCGCAGAAGCATATGAGCCCGTTCGACGTGAACATGGCTGCCGACGCCGGCTTTAAGGTCATCGTCCCCTATATCAACGTCACGCTCGAAGAGACGACCGCGCTCGTGCAGGACGCCATTTTCTCGCGTCCGCCGGAATACGGTGTGCGCACGGGCGTCTTCATCGGCGGCAAGGACGCCATTCTGGCCCTCGACATGCTCGAAGCGGCGCGCAAGGCGATGGTTCCGCCGTTCCAGCTTTCGGCGTTTGCTGATCCGGCCGGCTCATTCACGACGGCGGCCGCGATGGTCGCCTGCGTCGAGCGCGTGTTGAAGTTCAAGTTCGGTCGCGGCTGGAAGGGCACGAAGGTCGCCGTATTTGGCGCGACCGGCGTCGTCGGCTTCGCGTCGTCGATCATCACGGCGCTCGAGGGCGCAGAAGTTCAGCTCGTCGCGCATCGCGGCGTCGATCGCGTCATCAAGTCGGCTGCGGTCTCGAAGGAGCGCTTCGGCGTCGACCTTACGGCTGTCAGCGGCGAGACCGAGGCCCAGAAGCGCGAGATTCTCGCCAATGCCGAAGTCGTGTTCGCAGCGGCAGCAGCAGGCGTTCAGGTGATCTCGAAGGCAGACAAGGAGTTCGCCAAGAACCTTCTCGTCGTTGCCGACGTCAACGCCGTCCCGCCGGCAGGTGTCGAGGGCATGGAGCTGTTCATGGATGGCGCGCCGCTGCCGGACTGCAACGCTCTCGGCGTTGGCCCGCTGGCCATCGGCGACATCAAGTACAAGACAGAGTCTGGCCTCTTCAAGCAGATGATCGCCTCCAAGGAGCCCCTGCTGCTCGACTTCCGGCACGCCTTCGCGCTGGCCCGCCAGCTCGTGGCTTGAGCGGCGAAACTGTCCTCATCGCGGCATTCTCCGCGCGGGCGCTTGCTGCGTCCGCGCGGAGGGCCGGTTTTCGACCTCTCGTCGTCGACTGCTTCGGCGACGACGACACACTCGCGCTCGCGGAATCTGCCCGTTGTCTACCAGCCCGCGTGCAGGTCGGCTTTACATACCGTCCCTTGCTCGCCGCCCTCGAAAGCCTCGTTGCCGAAGCGCCATCGCCGCCGATCGGTCTCGTGCTTGGCGCGGGTTTCGAATGCAATCCGCGGCTCGTCGCAAAGCTCGGCGAACGCTTCAACCTGATCGGCAACGACGCCGAGACGATCAGCCGGGCCAAGGATCCGCAGCAGTTCTTCTCGGTTCTCGACGATCTCGGCATTCCGCACCCCGAGACGCGGCTCGACGCCCCTGCGCACTCCGACGGCTGGTTGATGAAGCGAGTCGGCGGCAGCGGCGGACTACACATTCATACTTGTCCTGCAAAGCCACGTCCCGACGCGCGCCGTTATTTCCAGCGTCGCGTCGCAGGGGAGCAAATCTCGCTCATGGGCCTGGTGTCGGACAAAAGCGCAGCCTTCGCTGCGAGCCGTCAATGGACGAATCCGCTTCCCCGGCGCCCTTATCGCTATGGCGGCGCCGTCGGCTCGCTGCCACTCGACGAAGATCTTGAAGCGCGCTTGATCGAAATGTCACTCGCGGTGTCGGAGGCCCTCTCGCTCAAGGGTATCGTGTCGTTCGACTATCTCGTCGACGATGGGGCCCCATCGCTGCTCGAGGTCAATCCACGGCCAGGAGCGACGCTCGACGTGTTCGACGACGCGTCCGGCACCGTGTTCAAAGCTCACGTCGAGGCTGCCCTGGGTGGCGATCCCGCGGCCCTTTTGGCTGCCCAATGGCATCCTCACATTGCCCGCGCGGCGGCCTTTCTTTACGCAGACAATGGACCACTCTCCGTCGCTCAAGTCGACTGGCCCGAGTGGGCGGCCGATCGGCCACGCCCCGGAAGCTCGATCGGTGCCGGCCAACCGCTCGCCACCGTCTTTGCCGAGGGCGATGCCGTTGACGAAGTCCAGGCCCTTTGCGTTCAGCGCTTGGGCCAGCTCGAAACTTTGCTGTATGACACTTCAAACAAAAAGGGAGCTCAACAATGAGCAGCACTCACGGCAGCGCGCCGAGCGTCAATGCGCGGGCGGGCAAACTGGTCGACGATCTGGCTGCGGATGCCCAGGCGCTCCGCTGCTCCGTGACGACCGGCGAGGCCGGCGAGCGGCGCATCGATCTTGGCGCGAGCGTGCCCGGCTGCCTTGAAGCCGGACGGCGCCTCGGCGAGATCTGCATGGGAGGCCTCGGCACTGTTTCTCTCACGTCGTCCTCGGGTGTCGAGCGCTGGCCGCTCGGTGTCGTGGTGCACTCCTCAAATCCAGTCATCGCCTGCCTCGGCAGTCAGTACGCGGGGTGGACGATTACGGACGAGAGCGGGTTCTTTGCGCTCGGTTCGGGACCAGCTCGTGCGCTCTCGCGCGTCGAGGAGCTCTACAAGGAGCTCGGCTACATCGATCATCACCACAAGGCCGCCCTTGTCATCGAAGGCGACAGCGCGCCGCCGCCGGCAGTCGCGACCAAGATCGCGGCGGCATCCGGCGTGAAGACGAGCGACCTCACGGTGCTCTACGCGCCGACGGGCAGTCTCGCCGGCACGGTGCAGATCGCCGCGCGCGTGCTCGAAGTCTCGCTGCACAAGGCGCACTCGCTGCATTTCAACCTCGACAACATCATCGACGGCTACGGCGTCGCACCGATCGCGCCGCCGATCCCGGATTTCGTCAAGGCGATGGGACGCACCAACGACGCCATCATCTACGGCGGCCGCATTCAGCTCTTCGTGCGCGGTAGCGATGCGGAGGCACAGAAGCTCGCCAACGAGCTTCCCTCGAACACGTGCTCGATTTACGGCAAGCCGTTCGCAGAGATCTTCTCGGAGGTTGGCGGCGACTTCTACAAGATCGACGCGTCGCTCTTCAGCCCGGCCGTCGTGACGGTTTCCAACCTTGATACCGGCTCCTCGTTCCATGCCGGCAAGCTTGCGCCGGACATCGTCGACGCGAGCTTCCGGTAAACAGCCAATCCGCTCCTAAAGCGGGGATGTCATGAACAAGCCTGTGCCATCGACGGATTTGCGCGACGCGACCCCTAGCGGGCCGCGGATTGCGCTGTTCGTCGAGGACGGTTCGGGCGACTGGCATGCGCGCCGCCTCCGGAAGGCGATGGAGGCGCGCGGCGCGCACGTCGTTACGACGACGCTCAGCGCTTGCGCCTTTGACACGTCCTGCCCCAGCGGACTCGATATTCCGGGCTTCGACGGCATGCTTCCGGACGGCGCGTTCGTGCGCTCGGTCTCCACAGGCTCGCTCGAGCAGATCACGTTCCGCCTCGGCATCTTGCATGCGCTCCGCGAGAGCGGCGTGCGGGTGTGGAACGATGCGCGCGCGATCGAGCGCTGTGTCGACAAATCGACGGCGACGTTCCTGTTTCAGAAGGCTGGTCTACCGACGCCGCCGACACGGGTGGTCGAAACCCGCGATCGCGCTCGCGCACACCTCACGGCCGTTCCCACGCCCTTCGTGCTGAAACCCTTGTTCGGCAGCCAGGGGAACGGCGTGCGGCGCGCACATGGTCCCGACGAGCTGCCACCGCCGGAAGACGTCGGCGACGTCTATTACATGCAGCACTATCTTCGCGCGCCGGACGCGACGCTGTTCGAGGACTGGCGCGTGTTCGTCTCGCAGACGCGAATCCTCTCCAGCATGGTGCGTCGCGGCAAAAGCTGGATCACGAACGTGCACCAGGGGGCGGAACCGATCGCGCACGAAGCTTGCGACGAGATGAGCCGGTTGGCGCTCGCCGCCGTCGCCGCCATCGGGGCCGACTATGCGGGTGTCGATCTCATTCGCGACCAGAGCGGCCGCCTTATGCTGCTCGAGATCAATTCGAACCCGGCCTGGAAAGGCCTGCAAAGCGTCACCGCGACCGACATTGCCGATACTCTGGCCGCGGATTTTCTTCAGGCTGTCACAAAGGTCACGGCGTGACGCAATGGGATTTCCGCTCGACCGCGCAACCATCGAGGCGGCTTTCCTCAGGGCCTGCCACGCAGAACTCGAAGCGCTGAAACCCGGCAACGTCCACATCCATGGCGCGGGCCATGGTATGGACACGGAGCATTTCGAGCGAGCGGCCGCGGCGGCAGCGCCGTTTTTGGCCGACCCGACCCGGGGCGTAGGCGCCCGCATCCTCGGAGCCGTCGGAGCCAGCGTCGCGGAGACCGGCCTCAACACCAACCTCGGCATCGTTTTGTTGTGTGCACCGCTGGCCGCGGCGGCAGGACTGCGCGACGGGGCGCCTGATCTCCGGGACCGTCTTGCCCGCGTTATCGACGCTCTCGATCGCTCGGACGCGGATCAAGCCTTTCAGGCGATTGTCATCGCCAAGCCTGCTGGGCTCGGACGCGCAGAACAGGGCGACGTCAACGTTCCGCCGACGATGACGCTGAAGGAGGCAATGGAGATCGCATCAAAGCGCGACCGCATTTCCCGTGCCTATGTCACACGCTTCGAAGACATCTTCGAGCATGGCCTGCCCGAGCTTTACGCAGCACGCCGCGCTGCCGAAAACGAGAGCCTGGCCATTACTGCGCTGCACATGAGCTTCCTGGCATCGTTTGCCGACAGTCATATTTCTCGTAAGTATGGGATTGAAGTTGCAGAGGCCGTGCAACGGGAGGCACAGGAGGCGGAGGCGCTGTGGCGCCCCGCGCCGCGGCCCGAGACGTGGCCTGGACTTCTCAATTTGGACCGGAGCCTGAAAGCCCGCGCCCTAAATCCCGGTACGACGGCCGACTTCGTCGTCGGCACCCTTTTTGCCGATATGCTCATTCGTCAGAGTGCGACCAACAGGCTCTCCTAACCTCTTGTCGAACGCGCAATCCTGAGGCTATTAAGGGGCGGCGCTCAGCGCCGCTATCTGGCCAACCGGACCGGTGACCCCAATCGCCGTTCGCTGCAACTGGGATAGCTTCAGACTACCGCCGGCCCCCACACCTCGGGCAGACGCTCCATGCGAACGTTTCCAACGGACGCAAGGGGGCGTGTCGGTTTTCGTTTAATCAAGGAAGGGAACCCCCTAATGGCCAAGATCAATCGCGTACTGGTCGGCGAATCGCTCGTCGGTGACGGCAACGAAGTCGCTCACATCGACCTCGTCATGGGCCCGCGCGGCAGCGCTGCCGAGACCGCGTTCGTTAACGCTCTCGCCAACAACAAGGACGGCTTCACGACGCTTCTCGCCGTGATCGCTCCGAACCTGCCCTGCAAGCCGAACACGATCATGTTCAACAAGGTCACCATCAAGGACGCTCGTCAGGCCGTCCAGATGTTCGGACCTGCTCAGTACGGCGTCGCTAAGGCCGTTCAGGACTCGGTCGCTGAAGGCGTCATCCCGGCTAACGAGGCTGACGACATCTACATCCTCGTCGGCGTGTTCATCCACTGGGAAGCTGCCGACGACGCTAAGATCCAGGACTACAACTACCGCGCCGTCAAGGAGTCGATTGCTCGCGCAGTTGCCGGCAAGCCGACGGCTGCTGAAGCTACCGCTCAGCGCAACTCGGTCGCACATCCGTTCGGTGCGAAGACTTGAAGCGGAAACCGTCCACAGCAGGATAATGCCCCTCCCATGAAGGGGGGTCTGCTGCAGCGATTGGGAAGACTACTCTCCGGCCGTTGGAACGGCTGACACTACCGGGTGGACCTTCACTAGCCACTCGCAAGTGGACTAAAACTTCGGAGCCTGACTGCGAAAGCAGTCAGGCTCTTTTTCGTGGCCGCGTGTGTGTTCAGCCTGCGATCTCTTGCAGATCGCGACGCGCGATTTGCCCGCGATGCAGCGCCGTCGCGACGAGCGCGCCTGCCGCACCGATATCGCGAAGTGCGCGCAAGTCATTCGCATCACGGACACCGCCTGCAGCGAAGACTTTGCGAGCACCGGACCGTGCGATGATCGATCCGAGGCGCGCCAGATCCGGCCCCTCACCGCTGCCCACGCGCGCGAGTGTCATGACGATTAGGCGATCGGGCCAGAGCGTTGCATCTTCGAGTAGCTCGGGCGGGCCGAGAAAAGCGTCCCCGCGGAAATCGAGCGAGAGTGGTGCCGAGGCTCCTGTTGCCGAGCGGGCGCAGGCGTAGTCGTCAACACTGCCGAGCGATTCAGATCCGAGCACATGACTTTTGGTCACGTGCCCGAAAGATGTCGCTTCACCCGCATCCCCGTCGTCGATCCACACCTCGCGACCGGGCCAGGATTCGCTCAGGCGCTGTTGAATGGCGACTCCTGCGCCACGCCCTTCAATTCCATCCAAATCGGCAACGTAGAGCGTTTGAAAGGGAAAGAGCGTTCTCAGGCCCAGCGCGACGGCGACGGGCTCCGGGCTGGCGGCGAGAGGACTTTCGAGCGGGCGGTAGCGCGCGCGATCGCCCCGCACGGCCGCGACCGCGACGCCTCCGCGCACATCGATGACCGGAATGATCTCCATTGGGCTTTCCTCCGGTCTTCCTTATGTGCTTCTTGTCGGAAAACCGCTTCACACTCTTCCGGAAGCACTCTTGCGGGTGATGTAACACAGGGGGCGGCTATCACCAGAGACGAGCTTACCTCGCCATGACTTTGACTGCCGGACTCGACGTGGGGGGCGCCCATCTCAAGATTGCGCTCGTGGAACGCGGCCGCACGATCGATGTGCGCCAATTCCCGTGTCCGCTGTGGCAGGGGCTCGACAAGCTCGATGCCGCGCTCGCTGCTGCCCGTCCCCTGCTCTCGCGCGCCTCGCGTTTCGCCGTGACGATGACGGGTGAGTTGTCGGATCTGTTTCCAGATCGGGAGACCGGTGTGGCGACCCTCGTGTCGCGGCTTACAAAGGAGTTGGTTGGCGAGGTTCAGTTCTGGATGGGACTGCGCGGGTTCGGAGACGCGAACGCCGCGCGCCAGCATCACACGGATGTGGGCTCGACGAATTTCCTCGCGACGGCAACGCTCGTGGCGCGTGAGCTTCGAGATGCGCTTCTGATCGATTTCGGATCGACGACGGCGGATATCATTCCGGTCGTGGCCGGCAGCCCTCGGCCGCGTGGCCTTTCGGACGCCGAGCGGCAGATCACGGGCGAACTTGTCTACACGGGCCTTACGCGAACAGCCGTGATGGGCGTGACGACGGAGACCCTGTTCCGGGGGCAGCGCGCAGGCCTTGCCCGCGAGTATCTGGCGACGATGGCCGATGTGCGCCGCATCCTTGGCGCGGATCTTACAGATATCGATCAGCACGCAACGGCGGACGGGCAAGGCAAAACTCTCCAAGAGAGCATTACCCGCCTCGCCCGGATGCTCGGGCGCGATGCCCGCGACGGCACGGAGTCCGAGTGGCGCAAGGTTGCTGGCCAGATCCGCGAGATCCAGCTCCGCTCGCTCTACGATGGAGCGGCGCAAGTTCTTTCCGCGGTCGATCTTCCTGAGGCGTCCCCGGTCGTGGCCGCCGGTATCGGGGCAGACGACATCGCCGAAATCGCCCAGCGCCTGGGCCGAGAGGTGATCCGCTTCGGCGCACTCGCCGGCGCGGACCCGGCAGTGGAAACCTGGTCGACCGGGTGCGCACCGGCCGTCGCCGTGGCGCTTCTTCTCGATCCGCAGGCCAGCTCCTGAGAGCAATTGTCAGCGCTCGTTCTTAGTGCGGCGCAATCGCAACTTCTTGAAGAAGTCTTAAAAGTTTTCCTCTGATACGTGCGGCCATCTGAAGCGGCCTCTAATTCCTCTCTGCTAGAGTTTCTCCAGAATCAAGAAACAGCCTCCAGCAGGGAGGGGCCATGAAGACGGCGCTTACCATTCTTGCAGCCATTGTCATGCCGGGCGGATTTATTGTTCTGGGCGTTGCACTGGCCACGTTTTTTGTCACCCGCCACCGGGCACGGGCCAGGATGGCCCAGCCAATCCCCGCCTGAACCAAGCAACCACCCTTACTTTTTCCGTGCAGCCTCGGCGTTACCGCTGCGGAAGGCTGTCACACGGTCCATCAGCCAGCCCCAGGCCTCAAGCTCGCGCGGGCCGGCTGTCTTCGAGATCGCGATTTCCAAGTATTTCAGCTCGGCGTCGATCTTCTCCGGCGGGAGCATGTTGAGGCGCGTAGACAGAACAGCCAGCTCCAGCACCGCGGCCTCGGCACGGTTGTAGCCGCTCCAGACAGCATGGCTTGCTTGATGGACGAGCCGGCAATGGAAGCGCGGGCGCTGCGGGTCCTCGGCTACGTGCGCGACCTCCAGCTCCCAGTGCGAGACGGCCTCTTTCAGGCGCACGCCCTTCACGACATCTGCCGGAACGGTGGGCCAGTCCCTGCGACCGGTCACGCAACCCGCGATGACACGCACATCACCGGTGTGCGTTGCAACAGCGTACGGATTGGCGATGAGATTATCGAGAGTCCGCGATGGCCTGAACGGCGCGATGATCCAGTGATCGCCGTCCTGAATTAGTCCAAGCGGCGCGATGTGCGGGGTCCCGGATGCGTCGATGGTGGTGACGACGGTCTCGACGATGCGTGGCATCTGTCAGCTCCTATGCTCGTGCGGCCGCCCGGCTGCTGCTCTTTCGGCGGACCGGCGGCAGCGCGCGTTGCTGCGACGAAACACGCGACGGGACCTTTGCCGCAACATCCAGCAGCTCGGCGAGGACGGCTGCATCGTTCCGGCCAAGCACACGCCACGCGAGGCCCGCCCGTTCGACAATCGCCGGAAAAATGGGATCGACGATCCCCTGACGCGCGAGCGTCTTGGCGGTGGCTCCGCGCTTCACCGCGCATGACTTCAGGAGCACAAGCTCCACATCGCCCAGCCGTTCCGCCAACCGCGCGGCGAGGCCGTCGGAGGTGATCGTCCAGTTGCGCGGAATGCGGCGATCGCCAGCGCAGAGCTTCATGGGCTGCCAAATCGGTACTCGACGCCGGCGCCAGGCGCGTTCGATGCCAACGAGCGTGTCGGCGCATTTCAAGCGTGGCTCAAGAGCGGCCATGGCTTCCGCCATCTGGTGCATGGCAAGAAGCGCCATGTCGTGAGCGGCTTCATCGGAGAAGCGCAACTCTCGCTGCATGTCCCGCACGGCGTCAGCGAACGGTCCGCCGCCCGGCACAACGACAACGGGACGGCGCGCGCGTTTCACCAAGCCAAGAACCGTGCGGAGACGACCGCTTTCCGCGAGGCTGCCTCCGAGCTTGAGAACAAGGGGTGTCATTTTGACGATGCGCGCGTGCGGAAGATCTCGACGCCGCGCACCGGGCCGCGTTCAAGCTTCTCGATGCGGATGCGCATGGCGCTGAGGCGCGGATCACGAAGGCATCGCTCGGCGATTTCCTCCGCGAAGGTTTCGATGAGGTTGATATGGCCGCTGGCTGTGATGTCGTTCACTGCATCGATGATGTCGGTGTAGGACGGCACGGTATCCATGTCATCGCGCGCGGCGCGTACTGCTTGGGCGAGATAGGCGTCCACCGTGAGGCGCACCTTCTGCGTGACACCTTTCTCCTCGGCGTAGACGCCGATGTTGCAGTCAATCACCCAATCTTTGAGGAAGATGCAATCGCGCCCCAGGTCTTCAGTCGCTTTTGCTGTGGTGGCATCCTTGAAAATCGGCGCCGCTTTCGTTGTGGTCATCGTGTTTTTTCCAGCGCAAGTTCAGCAGTTGTCCGACGAATTTGAGGAATGGCGCGACGCACCGATGCGAGAGCCGATGCGCTCAGCGCGCCCCGGCGATCTGATGCTTCGCAGAGAGCACCTCGGAAGCCGAGCACGTCGGGTTCGAATTCTAAAAGCTGTGGGATCTGATGAAGGCGTAGCGAGCCCGCCAATCCGGCGAACAACCCGGCGGCGCGTGCGGCGGCGATAAAGGCGCGGATCTCGTCGGTGCTGCGATGGTCCAGCAGCGTGCGGCCGTCCTTCGACGCCGTGTCGAGCATCACCCCCTCGAAACCCGCATCCCCCAGCGCGGGCACGAGCGCGAGATCGAGCGGGGCATCGGCGATCAGGACCGCGACCAGCGATGTTGCCGGCGTCAGCTCTTCACCCAGGCGGCGAATGGTTGTGTGCGCATCGCCTCCTGGGAAGACGCCGATTTTAACGATGTTGCAGCCCGTCTCCGCCATAGCGCGGGCGGCTCGCGTCACGCGCTCAGGGTCGGGCTGCAGATCGCCGATGGTGGCGCTGACGAGGATGTGTGCGGGGACGGCCTTGTGGATTGCGGACACGACGGCGGGCGGAAGCGCGCCCAGCGCGCCTTCCGATGGATTTTTGCAATCGATGATGTCGGCGCCCTGCTCGGCAGCAAGGCGTGCCTCGGCTTCGGAGGTCACGCTGGCAAGAAGGCGGACCATCCGATGCGTCGTCGTCGTCATTACCAGGGGCTCACGTCTCGCGGAATATGCGCTGCTGCTCGGCCAAAACCTTGTCCCGGTCAGTCCGTTCGGATGGGGACAGGCGGACGGTTTCGTCCTGAACGATAGTCGCATTTGCGCCGGACATGCGCAAGATACGGGTGCCCAGCATCACCGCCTCGGTCCGGTCGTGCGTGATGAACACAACCGTGGTCGGGCGGCGATTCCAAAGTCCTATCAAAAGCTCGCGCAGGCCCTGAGCCGTCGGATCATCGAGCGAAACGAAGGGCTCGTCCATGAGGAGGACATCGGGCTCGCTGATGAAGCCGCGGGCCAGCGCCGCGCGCCTCTGCATGCCAAGGGACAGGCGCTCCGGATACTGCGAGGCGAAGCCTTCGAGGCCCACCTGCCGCAGCGTCTCATCGATACGGCCGTGCCTGGGATCGCCATCGGGCAGTGCGAGCGCAATGTTCTGTCCGACCGTGCGCCAGGGCAGGAGACGCGGCGACTGGAAGATATAGCCCACCTTGGTGTCGGCGCCTCCGAGGACCACCTCGCCTTCGTAGTCCTTGTCGAGTCCAGCGATGATGTTCAGCAGCGTCGACTTTCCGCACCCCGACGGGCCGGTGATGACGACGAACGAGCGCGGCTCAATGTCGATCGCGATATCTTTCAGCACGGGCTGCGCTTCGCGCACACCCGAGGCCGGATAGATCTTGCGTTTGACCCTGACCTTCAGGCTGCCGCTCGGGGCATCATCTAGCGGCGCCATCTGTTCACCCGTGCCGCAATCGGTTGAAGAATGCCGAATTCGATCAACTGGACAATGATGATGAACGCCAGGGCGTAGGCGAGGATCATCGATACGTCGAACATCTGGAAGTAGGTGCCGAGCTGGAAGCCGACGCCGTTGGAGCGGCCGAGCAGCTCGACGACCAGCACGATCTTCCAAACGAGCGAAAGCCCGGTGCGGGCGGAGGCGAGGAAGAACGGTGCAAGCTGAGGCAGCGTGACGTGGCGCAGCGTCTTCCACCAGCCGAAGCGATACATGTGCGCCATCTCGGCGAGATCGCGCGACAAGCTGCGCGCGCCTTCGCGCACCGTAACGGCAACGTTCGGAATCTTGTTCACAGCGACGGCGGTAATGGCGGCGACTTCCGTGCGCCCAAACCAGACGTAGCAGAGAATGATGATCACAAGAGCCGGCAGATTGAGGAACAGGATCAGCCAAGTGTCGAAGAACCTATCGATTCCGCCGTTGCGCCCCATCACGATGCCGATGGTCGAGCCGATCAGCATCGCAATCACGAAGGCAACTACGACGCGATAGAGCGTCATGCCGATGTGGAACATCAATTCGCCGCTCGCGAACTCACGCGCCATGGCAGAAAAGACGGCAGTCGGCGGCGGCAAGTGGCGGTGCTGAATGAGCAGCGCCATCACCTCCCAGAACAGGAGAAAGCCAACGATCGATCCGACGCCCCAGGCGATCCTGAAAAGCGGGCTTTGAGCGGCGCTCGTGCGCGGAGCCGTATTAAGTCGCTGCATTGTGGAACAGCTTGGCGTCGAATGCTGTGCCGTGACCCATCAACTCGGCGTCACCGGCGTCGATGAGGACTTGCATGAGTTTCTCGGCCGACTTGAGCTCACCTGCGCCCCAGGGTTTTGGAATACCTGTGCGGTAGGCCGCGATGATCGCCTTGAACTCTCCGTCGGACGCAGGCTTCACGAGCGGCCGCAACGGCTCCCATGCGCTATCATCGCTGGCAAGGATCGCATTCGCTTCTTCGACTATTTTCAGGAGAGTTGCGATGTCATTTCCGTGCGCGGCCTCGTAGTCTTCTTTCCAAACAAAACCGACCAGCGACGGCACGGGATCGATGCCGAGGTTCTTCATCACCTCGTTGATCGACAGGATCTCCTTGAACCCACTGCCGGTGAGGCGCGCGGCATACGTCCAGAAATTCAAGACAGCATCGATACGGCCTGAGCGGATCTCTTCCGCCAGGAGCGGCGCTGCACCGAAAGAGGGGTGCGCGTATTGGGCCATGTCCTGCCCGATGGTCTTTTTTGCGTAGGCGCGCAGCAAGAGCCAGCTCTTGTCGATTGCGGAGCCAGCGACACCCAGCGCCTTTCCTTGCAACCCACCGATGTTGGACACTTCACTTTTTGCCGGCACGACGACCGAACCAAGGGCGGACGAGTACGGCGAGAATTTCAGCTTTTCACCGAGGGCGCGCTGCCGCATCGCCCATGTCCAATCCGACACGATGACATCGGCGCCATTCGCAAGGAGTGCAACTGGGCCGGCCTGATTGGACGCGACATCGACAACTTCGATTGTGAGACCGGCCTTCTTATCGAGCTCCCGCTTGCGGATCGTATCGATCACCCACGACAGAGAGCCGAACTTGACCGACGCCAGGCGCAGCGGCGCACCGGCCGCACGCAGCGGCACCGGCAAGGCGGCGGCAGCAAGTGCTAGCCCCGTCCCGGCCAGAACCCGGCGACGATCGATCATTGGGATTTTCCCTCTCCCAGGAGACGGTTCTTGCTGAGCCAGCGCACGCCGTGCATCCAGGATTCGTCTGTATTGCCCTGAATGAGCACGCTGTCATTGCTGACCAGCTTGCCCTTGGCCACGTCGACGATCGCAACATTGAGGCTGAGGTGCGTTTCGGAAATCTTGTCGACCAATCCGGTCATCACGAGATCGGCCTTCGCTTCGCTACCAAGGTCGACCTCGCAGCCGTTGCAGGTGTAGAAGGGGCGCACAGCCGTCATTTTTTCAGTCAAAGCGGTGGTATCGACGATATCGTAGCGTCCGTTCGCACCCAGCAACTTCTTCAGTTCCGCCTGCACCATATCGAGCCTGCGCTGCTCGTCAGGAGTCGGCCCTTTCGTTCCCGAGAAGAAATCCTCCTCGCTCTGCGGAAACGACATATCGATTGGGAAAACTGCCAGTTTCTGTCCGGCATCGGCGACCGCCGTAAAGGCCGTCATCGACGCTATCAACATCGCTGGCCAAGCCGCCACTCGACCCATTCTCATCTCGATTTTTTGCCCTTGTTGGTGCCCGGAGTGCTTACACTATAACGTGCGTTCGATGCACCCAGATTTGCAAGGCCATTGTCCCCCTAGTGGCACTCACGGGCTGTAACAAAACCGCGAGGGCGCGAGGGGGCGAACTTGACAATTGGCAATTCGATGCGATCTTCCGGGGTGAGATGTTACAATATACCGGTTATGCGGCGCTGCCGTAAAAACTGCCGGGAGGAAATGGAATGATGGTGCAAGCTGGGCCGGCATACCGGCCCGCCCGGTCTGATGTGTGTTGCCTGCGCGGATCTTCCCTTAGGGGAGTTTCCCTCCTCGGAGCAGTCCTCTTCCTTCTCGCTGCGCCGATCGCTGCGCGCGGGCAAACCGACAACCCACCCGCAGAACCAGCTCCCAAGGAGGCGCCCGCCGCGCCTTCGCCCGCTCCGTCCGCCGCTGCGCCGAACGAAGAGGCGAAGAAGGACGAGGCAACGCTGAAGATCCGTATTTTGATGGCGCGCGAAATCCGAGAGGACCGCCTCCCGCCGCTGTCTCTCCTGGATATCCCTCCGCCTGACGACGGCGTTGCGGGCGCTAAGCTTGCTATTTCCGACAACAATACGACCGGCCGTTTCCTCAAGCAGGAGTTCGACCTCGACATCGTGCAGAGCGCCGTTCCGGCGGAATTGGTGGCAGAGGTCACCAAGCGGGTGGACGGCGGCGTTGCTTATGTGGTGACAGACGCTTCGCCCACTACGCTGCTGGCGCTCTCGGACGCACTTAAGGACAAAGATGCCGTCATTTTTAACGCTTCTGCGCCGGACGAAGCGCTGCGGGAAGAACAGTGCCGCGTCAATATCAAGCATACTGCGCCGTCGCGTTCGATGCTTGCCGACGCGCTCGGCCAGTACATGGCGTGGAAGCAATGGCGCAAGTGGCTGCTGGTGGTCGGTCCGGCACCCGAAGATAAGCTCTATGCAGACGCGATCCGGCGCACGGCGAAGCGCTTCGGCCATAAGATCGTGGAAGAGCGAACGTTCAACTACGACCCCGGCAGCCGCCGCTCGGATGGCGGTTTTGAGCAAATTCAGCAACAAATACCTGGCTTTATGCAGGGTGCGCCAGAGCATGACGTGGTGGTCATCGCCGATGAAGGCGACCTGTTCGGCGAATACTTCCCGTACCGCACCTGGATCTCTCGGCCTGTTGTCGGAACGGCTGGCCTGATCGCCACGTCTTGGCATCCGGCCATCGAGCTATGGGGCGGCACTCAGTTCCAAAACCGCTTCAAAAGACTGGCCGGGCGCACCATGCGTCCGCTCGATTACAACGTGTGGGCCGCGGTGCGGTCTGTCGGAGAAGCGGCGACCCGAAAGAACACGGCAGATGCAAAGACCCTGATCCCCTACATGCGATCTCCCGAGTTCGAGCTCGCGGCGTTCAAGGGCCAGAAGGTGACTTACAGAGCCTGGAACGGCCAGCTGCGCCAGCCGATCCTGCTTGCAACACCCAAGATCCTCGTTTCGGTCTCACCGCAGCAGGGCTTCCTGCATCAGGTTACAGAACTCGACACGCTTGGTGTCGACCAACCCGAAACGAAATGCACCGCTTTCAAAAAATAGTTCGATCCGAAGACCAAGGAGCCTCGACGTGACAAGACAACGGCACGGCCTCGTTTTTGCGCTGGCTGCTACCCTGCTGGCGCTGACCGGAACAAACGCGCTGGCCTATAAAGTGTTCATCTCGAATGAGAAAGAGAACACCATCTCCGTCATCGACAGCGAGACCCTGCAGGTTGTTCACACGATCAAGACCGGAAACCGGCCGCGCGGCATCATCCTGGCCAACGAGGGCAAGTGGGTGATCGTTTGCGCGAGCGACGATCACAAGATGCAGGTGTTCGACACGAAGACCTACGAGTTCGTGAAGGACCTCCCGTCGGGTCCGGATCCGGAGTTGCCGATCCTGCATACATCCGGGAATCCGCTTTACGTCTCGAATGAAGACGACAACCTGGTGACGGTCGTCGACATCTTCAAAGGAACCATCATCACGGACGTGCCCGTCGGCGTCGAACCCGAGGGCATGGGCATGAGCCCGGACGGTAAGATGCTGGTCAACACCTCCGAGACCACCAACATGGCGCACTTCATCGATGCGCATACATATAAGAGCATCGATAACGTGCTCGTCGACAACCGACCTCGTGTTGCTGAGTTCACCTCCGACGGCAAGCAAATCTGGGTCAGCGCCGAGATCGGCGGCACGGTGACCGTCATCGATACCGAGACGCGCAAAGTTCTCGGCAAGGTGAACTTCGAGATCCAAGGCATTACCAAAGATGCCATTCAGCCTGTTGGCGTGCGCATCACGAAGGATGGCAAGAAGGCCTTCGTGGCGCTTGGCCCAGCCAACCGTGTTGCGGTTGTCGATGTTGCGACGCGCAAAGTCGAAAAGTACCTGCTGGTCGGCCAGCGCGTTTGGAACCTCGGCTTCACGCCGGATGAGAAACTGCTATTCACAACCAACGGCACGTCGAACGATGTATCGGTGATCGACGTTGCATCTGAGAAGGTTACGAAGTCGATCAAGGTGGGCCGTTATCCCTGGGGCGTCGTCGTCGCTCCATAGCGATCGACGAGCACCGGGATTTCGGTCAGTTTTTCGACACGATCTACGTACGCAAAGTGGAGATCAACACGGTCGAGGTAAAGCAAGCTGGGCTCAAGGAGGAGAAAGGGGCGACGCCGCGCTTTTCTCTTTGTCGCGATCAAGCCGGGCGAGTATCCCTGGACCTGCCCTAATCTCGCGGAGAAGGGCTTGACCGGAAAGTTCGTTATCAAGTGAGCAGCGCCAACATACAAACCATCGCTCCCGCTCCGTCGACCTCAACGGGGCAGCCGGATGCGCTTGTCGTGAACGGCGTCAGCCACAGCTTCGGCGACAAGCGCGTGCTCGATAACGTCTCGCTGACCGTGCCGCGCGGCACATTTGCCGTGCTGCTCGGCCTCAACGGCGCGGGCAAGTCGACACTCTTCTCGCTGATCACGCGCCTTTACGACAACATCTCGGGTGAGATCCGCATTCTCGGTAGCGACGTGCGGCGCAAGCCGGGCGCAGCGCTTCAACGCCTCGGCGTGGTGTTCCAGTCAAAAACCGTCGATTCCGATTTGTCGCTGCAGCAGAACCTTCTCTATCACGCGGCATTGCACGGGATCGGCCGCAGGGATGCCAAGCGCCGCGCGGTTGAAGCGCTGACGACCGTGGGGCTTGCGGATCGTGCACATGAGAAAGTGCGTAACCTTTCCGGTGGTCAAAGCCGGCGCGTGGAAATCGCGCGGTCGCTGATGCACCGTCCCGGCTGCCTGCTCCTCGATGAGCCGACCGTTGGCCTCGATATCGGCTCGCGCGAGAGCGTGATCAATATCGTGCGCGGCCTCGTCCAACGCGAAGGTCTCGGCGTCCTCTGGGCCACCCACCTTATCGACGAGATTGCGGAGACAGATCAAATCGTCGTGTTGCACAAGGGAAAGGTCATGTTCACCGGGCGACTCCCAGGCTTCCTGGAGCACACAGGGGCCAGTTCGCCGCGCGAAGCGTTTCGAATCCTGACCGGAACGACATCGAGCGAGGAGTCCGCATGAACGTCGATATCGTGCGAGCAGACATGGGGCTTCAAGCACAGTACGTCAACGATGCGCCGCGCCCGCTCGGCCTGCTCGGTTATCTCGCATGCTTCCGCGGGATCGTGTGGCGCGAGGTGCTCCGCTTCCTTCACCAGCGCGAGCGCTTCTTCTCGGCGCTCGTGCGGCCGCTGGTCTGGCTCTTCATCTTCGCAGCCGGTTTTCGGACGGTGCTCGGCGTCTCGATCATTCCGCCCTACGAGACGTACGTTCTCTACGAGGTCTACGTCGTGCCAGGGCTTGTCGGCATGATCCTGTTGTTCAACGCCATGCAGTCGTCGCTGTCGATGGTATACGACCGTGAGACGGGCGCCATGCGCACGCTGCTCGTCAGTCCCTTCCCACGCTCGTTCCTGCTGCTTTCGAAACTCATCGGCGGCGTGACCGTGGCGGCGATCCAGGCCTATGTGTTTCTGGCCATCTTCTTCTTCTGGGAAGCGGACGTCCCGACGTACAGCATTCCCTACGATGCCTCCAACGGCTCCATCTCCGCCATCGAATTCCCGGGACAGCTCCTCTTGCTTGTGGTGCCAGCGCTCTACCTGGCGCTTCATATCTTCAATGCGGCGACCGACAAGTTCTCGGAGGCGGCCATGTCGCGGGCGCTGTGGATCGCCACTGCGCTCGAGCTTGCGGTGCTCGTCGTAGCGACCCTCCATTGGCAGCTCTCGCCGCCCTCGATGAACTACATCACCGTGCTTCCAGCCCTTCTGCTCGCGGGCCTGATGCTGGGATCGATCTCACTCTTCCTCTCGTCAGTGATCAAGCAGCTCGAGAATTTTGCGGGCGTCATGAACTTCGTGATCTTTCCGATGTTCTTCGCCTCATCCGCGCTCTATCCGCTCTGGCGCGTCCGCGAGAGCAGCCCGCTCCTGTACGAGATCTGCAGGCTCAACCCGTTTACCTATGCGGTCGAGCTCATCCGATTTGCCCTCTACGGACAGATCGGTCCCAGGCTTGAGGACGGCAGCCTCGACCTTACAAACCTTTATGTTGTTCTGGGATATACGGTGTTCTTCCTTGGAGCGGCGGTCTACGCGTATAACCCCTCCAAGGGGCTCATCGCCCGGCGTGGCGGACCCGGCGGCGCGGGTTAAGCCACAACATCGGAATTCGGCGAACCGGACCTACGTGAGATAAGAAAAATGACCAGAAACGTTCCTTCATTCCGCACGCCGCTGATCATCGGTGCGCTCCTTCTCGGCTCATCGTTCGCAATGGCCGGCGGGCCTCCCGGCGCAGCACCTGCCGCCCCGGAGGCGGCGATAGAAGGCGCTCAAGACGCTGCCCCGCCGCCGCTCGACCCGACGAAATCCTGGCCCTGCGTACAGGGCAAAGTCGAAACACTTTCCGTGACGCAGGTTTGGGATGGGCCCTCGATCGATGGACTGAAGGGCTGGTTCCGCGACAGCGAACTCGTAACGTTGATCGATCTTCTCTCGTCGCGTCGCGTGCCTCTCGATCAGGCGGAGGCTGCAATCAAGAAGTATGCAGAGGCCCAGCCGGAAAATGAGCGCGATGCGAAGCTCTCAATGCTGTTTGCCGGCCTGTTCGAAAAGGTGAACGGGCAACGGCGAACGGTGATGTCCGGCATCGAGAAATACCAGAAATCCCAGATCGCACGATCCAAGGAACTCGAGCGCCAAAGCACGGAGATTGCCAAGCTCGAGAGCACGCGCGATCCAAACGCGACGGAGGATACACCTGACCTCGCTGCAGCCCGCGAGAAGTTCAACTGGGCGCAGCGCATCTTCCAGGAACGTCAAGGCAACGTTCCCCTGGCATGTGAACTCCCGATCCTCATCGAGGAACGGCTCTTCGCTTTGTCGCGCTCGATCCGAGAACAGATGAAGAGCTAAGTCTGGCCGCTGATCATGGCACGGGGGCGGCCTTTACGAGATCGAAGCCCGCCTCCTGCCACGCATCTGTTCCTTCCGAAAACCAGATGACGCTGGTGTAGCCCCAGCCCAGTGCGCGCTTGCCGGCGTTCCACGACATCCAGCAGTTCTTCAGGCAGAAGAATACGATCGGCCTCGCAAGGTCGCCCTGCGTCAGCGCGGCCAAGCGAGACTTGAAGTACATTTCGAAATCGGCCGATAATGCGCCATAACCGACATTCGGCAGCCAATGGGCACCCTCGATAGTCATGTGTGTCGGATCGCGCCACACCGTTCCGGCGGGCAAATTCGGCGGCTTGGGTGCACGCGGAAATACGTCGATGAAAACGGCCTTTCCGTCTTTCAGAAGTCCTTCTGCCTCGTCGGCGCCGATCACCCGCGCACCCGAGAGCGTCTTCGGAACCGGCATCCGGTAGCCGTCCGTGCGATAGCCTTCCGGCTCCGCCACCTCAGCCTCTTCTGCTGCGGTCCCTGCGCACGCTAGAAACATGGCGCAAAAAATAAGCGCGGCGGTTGGGAACATCCCAGCCAGCGCCGCGCCTCGTGCAAGCCGTTTTGCCAAGGCCTCTCTAGCCACGTCTATCGTTCCGTTTGCAGAGAGGATGGAGCGAGATGCCGGCGCGGGAATGCCTTCGGCACCTCGGATAACCTCGTCTAGTTGGTGCTCTTGGCGTAACGCGGCTCGGTGATGAGCTTGTTGTCCTCGTCGATGATCGGCACGCCGTAGTCGAGGAGGATCTTATCGATGTCACCCTGGCGCTTGGCAATCACGTTGTTGATCTCGTGCTTCCAGGCGGTCTCGTTGACGCGCACGCCCATGGTGATGCGGTACTCGAGCCGCGGGAGACCAGGCTGCTTCTCCTCCAGCATTGGCTGGACATTAAGCTTCTCGCCGCCCTGCTTTGCGTACCAACCCGCGTGAGGACCCCACAGAATGCCGACGTCGATCTCACCCGACCGCACGTCATTCACCATGTCCTGCATCGGGTTCTGGTAACGCGTGTCGACGATGAAGAGGTAAGATTTGGCATTCTGCATCAGGCCGGCTTTTGCCACATAGTCCGCAGCCGGCGCGCCGGCCTGGATGCCGACCCTCTTGCCCTTGAGCTTCGGATCCAAGATGGAAGTGACGCCCTCAAGGTCCGAACCGGGCTTCGTCACGAGCGCATATGTCGTGCGGTAGTACGGGTTCGTATTGAGCGTGAATTCGTCTGCCTGAACCGTGCCCATAATCAGGTCGCAACGCTTCTCGGAAAGCGTCTTGCGGACGAAGCCCACGCCCTGGGGGAACCAAGTGTTTTCAACCTTTGCACGCTTCAACTCGTCGGAAACGAGCTGCGCGATTTTGTTTTCGAAGCCCTCGCCCTTTTCATCGGAATAGGGAAGGTTCGCTGGGGTGGCGCAGACGCGGAGAACGTTGCGGTTCACAGCGTCTGCCAGATGGCCTTCGGCAGCCCCGGCGCCGCCAGGAGCGGCGACAAGGCTACCGAGAAGAAGTGCGAGTGCGGCGTGCGTTCTCATCATTGTTCTCTCATAGAGTTACGAGGCAGCCGCCGAACTGCCCAAGCTTAGTCGCCGATGCAGGCCTTCTCTTGCTCGATGGCCTCTTTCGGCTTTTCCGCGCGCTGATCGGCGCTGAGGCGGCCGCCCTGCAGGGCGTCCGTCGAACGAGCGCGGAGATAGATGTAAAGATCGTCGATGTAGCACATGACGTTCTTGTTATCGCCAAGCGCGGGCATGATGTACTTCGTGCCGGCGACGTCGCGGGTCTGACCGCTCGAGACGACCTGTAAGAATTTCTCGTAGGTCATGTGCTTCAGCGAGTCGTGCAAGGCCGGAGCGAAGGACGAGCCTTCAGCGTTCGGGCCGTGGCAGACGTGGCACTCGGCATGATAGCGGCGCCAGCCGGAATAGGTGTTCCAGTCAACCTGGATGACGTGATCGGTGTTTTCCTTGTCACGGATGACATTGTAAGTCGGCGTGCCGTCGGGGAGCATCCACTTACCGTCTTCGAACTTCTTGCCTTCCTGGAACTGCTTTTCAAAAGCCGGATCCGGAACGGGAGCCTTCTCATCATCGGCCATCGCCGGAGCAACTGCAAACACCGCAAGTGCGGCAAGCAAACCAAAACCAGTTTTTTTCACGCGCTTCCCCTGTTTCTGAAGCTTTCACATAAACGCCGCGTTCCAAAATCTCAACACCCGATACGGGAATTTGGATTTCACAAAGCGGTGTAAATTTCCCGGTTTAATCTTCAAAACTTGGTGACGCCCCCACGCCCCGCAAGCCTGCTCGAAGATTATTATTACGCAACAAACCGGCGCGGGTTTCCCCGCGCCGGTCCGATCTTTTATGCGACCCGAATTAGGGCAGCGTGTAGACCGTGAACGTGCCACCGAGATCGGTGTACGACTTCAGGCCTGCGTAGTTGCCGACTGCGCCGAGGCCGTCGGTCGGCTTGTCGAGACCAGCTGCGAGGCCGATGCCAGCCCAGCCACCGACGCCCGAGAAGAGGCCGATGTACTGCTTGCCGCCCTGAGCGTAGGTCATGACGTTACCGATCGAGCCCGAAGGCAGACGATGCTTGAAGAGCTCAGCACCATCCTTCTGATCGCGGCACTTGAAGTAGCCTTCAAGAGTACCGTGGCAGGCGAGGCCGCCAGCAGTCGTCAGAACGCCCGACCAGACCGAGAAGGGCTCGTCATGCTGGTGAACGATCTTGCCAGCAGCGCCATCCCAGATCGTGAAGTGGCCGGTGTTCGTCTTACCCTCAGGCGGGAACATCGACAGCGTCGCGCCAACGTACGGCTGGCCAGGCGTGTACGAAACCTTGAAGGGCTCGTAGTCCATGCAGACGTTGTTGACCGGCACGTAGAACAGGTTCGTCAGCGGCGAGTAGGCAGCCGGCTGCTGATCCTTGAAGCCGAGAGCGGCGGGGCAGACGTTCTTAGAGTTGACGTCCGGACCGTTGAGGAACGTCGACTTCGAAGCGACGACGGTCGGACGACCGTAGTTGGGCTTCGACTTGTCGAGTTCAACACCCGTCGACCAGTTCAGGTCTTCGTCGTAGGGCTGAGCGACGAGCGGCTCGCCGGTGAGGCGGTCGATCGTGTAGCCGAAGCCGTTACGGTCGAAGTGCGTGAGAACCTTGCGATCAGCGCCACCGATCTTCTGGGTGGTGAGGATCGACTCGTTCACGCCGTCGTAGTCCCACTCATCGAACGGGGTCATCTGGTATGCCCAGGCGGCCACGCCGGTGTCGGGGTTACGAGCGAACAGGGTCATCGACCACTTCTGGTCGATCTGCTTGCCGTCCGGTCCAGCGCGCTGAGCCGGGTTCCAGGTCGAGGGGTTGCCCGTGCCGTAGTAGAAGAGGTTGGCTTCCGGATCGTAAGAGGCATAGCCCCAGGTCGAACCGCCACCGATCTTCCACTGGTCGCCGGTCCAGGTCTTCAGAGAAGAGTCCTTGCCGACCGGCTTGCCGAGCGACATGGTCTTCTCCGGGTCGACGAGGATGTCGGAGTCCGGACCCATGGAGTAAGCACGCCAGGCGCGCTTGCCATCCTTGAGGTTGTAGGCAGTGACGTGGCAACGGACGCCGAACTCGGCGCCGGACGTGCCCATGATCACCTTGTCGTTGATGATGATGACGAAGCCCGTGTGGGTCTCGCCCTTCTTGGGATCGCCGTTGACGGCCTTCCACTTCTCTTTGCCCGTCTTTGCGTCGAGGGCTACGAGGGTCGTGTCAGCCTGGCCGAGGATGAGCGTATCGCCGGCGATCTGAACGCCACGGTTGACCGTGTCGCAGCACATAACCGGAATAACGGACGGATCCTGCTTCGGCATGTACTTCCAGAGGATCTTCGGGCCCGACGGGTCCGAGATGTCCAGAGCGAACACGTTGTTCGGGAATGCCGAGTTCAGGTACATCCGGTCGCCAATGACGATCGGCGAACCTTCGTGACCACGAAGAACACCCGTCGAGAACTGCCAAGCAACCTTGAGGTCCTTGACGTTCGACGTGTTGATCTGGTCGAGCTCCGAATAACGCCAGCCAGAGTACTGACCCTGCTGCATCGCCCAGTTGTTCTTGTCAGCCGTCGCCTTCTTGACATCGTCGTTCGCCAACACGGGCGAAGTCAGAGCAACAGAGGCGAGGAGACCGTATGCGAGTGCACTTCTGCGCATCGCGCTTCCTCCTTAAAGTTCTTGCCACGCTTGCAAGCGGCAGCGAACGACAGCGTGTCACAGCCCAGGTTACGGTTTATGTGGGAATTTTTCCCTTGTTATTCCGCTGACTTACGAGTGAGGACCTCCGCACTGAGAAGGTCTTCTGAAGCCATCGCTACCGTGGCACCCTTTTAGACACTTTCTCGTGAGGTCCGCAAGACAATCCGTGAGACGTTTTTTCTTGCCACACCAATAGGACAAGCATTCTGACCCAAAAAACGGGCCATTTTATTGGTGTTTTTGCGCTGCAGCGCGATTTGCTGCGACGCACGCCTAAATTTTTCCATGGCAAGGCGTCGCGTGGCCGTATTGCGTTCACCTTTATTCTGTGCAGAATATTTGCCCCATTAAATTTATTTTTGTAGGTATTTTTCCCTCCTAACCCCCTGTTTTTCGTGTTGTTTTTCCAGTTCCCCTCAGGACAAACTCCCGCACATCGCGTCCGAGCGCGGCAAGTTGCGTGGCCAGACGCGGGCGCCTAGATCATGCTTAGACTTTCAAGGGGTTGACGTTATGCTCACGAGGGACTCAATCGCTCCGGATCGGCGGAGTTTACTCAAGGGTGCCGCAGCCCTTCTTGGCCTCCTCGGCGGCCCTTCGCGAGGCGCCCCCCCTGCCCTCGCCGGCGCCCCAAAAGCCCCTCCAACTGCCACCTCCTTTGCCACTGAAATCGCGCCGCAAGTCTATGCTCACCACGGGCAGGTGGCCCTCTACTCGCCGAACAACGAAGGGGACATTTCCAACTGCGGTTTCATTGTGGGACGTGATGCGGTTGCCGTTGTCGATACCGGGGGCAGCGCGCGCGTGGGGACCCGCTTGCATGACGCGATCCGTACCGTCACGCAGCTCCCGATCCGGTACGTGATCAATACTCACATGCACCCGGACCACGTGTTCGGAAATGCATCCTTCGAAGCCGATCAGCCGGCCTTCGTCGCCCATCACAAAATGGCACGCGGCCTCAGCGCGCGTGCGGAGCGGTACATCGCCATCAACAAGGAGGCGCTCGGCGAAGAGGCCTTTGCCGGGACGAAAATCGTGCTCCCGACCCTTCCAATCAGCGCGCCCACAAAACTGGACCTCGGCGGGCGCGAGATCGTTCTCACGCCGCAGAAGACCGCTCACACCGACAACGATCTCATTGTCCGAGACAGCGCGACGGGCACACTTTTTCTCGGTGATCTCGTGTTCTCAGAGCATGTGCCGACACTCGACGGATCGATTCTGGGCTGGCTCTCGCTTCTCGATGCGGAAGGCAAAGAGCCCGCCCAGCGCATCGTGCCGGGGCATGGGCCAGTGTCGATGCCGTGGCCGGATGCGGCAAAACCCATCCGCCACTATCTACAGACGATCGCGGACGAGATTCGCGTGCTGATCAAAGACAACCGCTCGCTTTCCGAGGCGACAGCAACCGTCGGCTTCTCGGAAAAGAGTGCATGGAAGCTGTTCGCAGACTATCATGCGCGCAATGTTTCGGCCGCGTTCGCAGAGCTCGAATGGGAGTGATGCGCGGTACCGATAAGCACCCTAGAGCGGGATCAAACGCCGGGATTGGAGGACAAATGATGGTCCGCACTGAGATTGGTACGACACTTCTTCGCGGTATGCGGCTGTTCGCAGCCGTCGCCCTATGTGCGGCTGCGGGGGCGGGCGCACACGCGGCCGATGAGGAAGACAATTGGTTAGCCCTGCAAAAAGACCTGTTCGGCGCGCGAACCGTCGTCGAAGACACATCTGCGGTTGTCCTCGAAGCACCTTATCGGGCCGATGATGCCGCGCTCGTCCCGCTTACTGTCCGCATTCCCGCCTCCGTCGCTGGGTCCGTGAAGAAGCTTTCGCTCGTCATCGACAAGAACCCCGCGCCCCTGGTTGCCGATTTCAACTTCGGCCCCGCCGCCGGAACTGGTGAACGGGTGCTCGAGACGCGCGTCCGGATCGATATGTATTCGAACGTCCGCGCGATCGTCGAAACGGCGGACGGCAAGCTTTTGATGGCGACTAAGTTCGTGAAGGCTGCGGGTGGATGCTCCGCCCCCGCTCTCAAGGACACGGACGCTGCATTGGCCGAAGCCGGCAAAATGCAGATCAAGTTCCTCGCAAACGCGGCTGACGGCCAGCGCGAAGGGCAAATCAAAATTCGCCATCCGCAGTATTCAGGCCTGCAGCTCAATCAGGCCACCGGCTATTACATCCCGGCAAAGTTCCTGCGCGTGATCGACGTGGCGCGCGGTGGCGAACGTGTTTTCCGAATGGAGGGTGGTATCTCGCTCTCTGAGGATCCGAACATCCGCTTCACCTATGCCGGTGGCGGTGACGAGACGCTTCAAGTGACGGCCGAGGACACGGACGGCAAGCAGTTCTCCGGCCGCGCCGTTCCGAAGGGTTCGTGATTACGCTGCTGAGACGGCATCGGCTCAATATGAAAAAGGGCGCCCGACCGGGCGCCCTTTTTCATCGCACTGATGCGCAGCTCAGAAGCAGCGGATCTCGCCCTCGACCTGGGCGCGCTTCAGGTTCTTGATCTTCTCCTGCATCGCGGGAGCATAGAGGAACGCGACACTCTCGCCGCCGCGCTGGCGCACCGACATGACGGTCTCCGCTTCCTCGTATTCCTTGAAGGGCAGTGCGGTCGCGATCACGTCGATCGAGCACGAGCATTTCTCGAGCACGTCGCGCGTTTGCCCGTTGGCCAGCATGCAGCCGTAAATGTAATCGGCGCGCGTCACGGTCGGATAGTCGTTCGCGTGCTGTGCTGCTGTCTTGTCGATGCATTCCTCGCCAATCGCCGCGGCACCGGCAGCAACAAGGGCAGCAGCGGAGATGATCAGAACGCGGCCCAGATTCTTTACTCTCATTTTGCTTCTCCCATACCGACGACCTTGATGTGCTCCTTGAGCTCGGGACCGGCCGCCTGAGTGCTTACAAAGTCCGACCGAAGATCAACGAAGTAACCGGGGACTTGGTTGCTGACCACGATCGTGAAAGCCGATTTGTGAAAGCCCTGCATCTTCGATGAGCTGGGATCATCCGCGAATGGGGTGACCGCGATTTTCAATGCGTCGATCGACTTCCCCTCGTAGTCGACCTTCACCTCTTCAGCCGTCGCGTTGCCAAGGGCCTCGCGGATCTTGTGCTTGAGATACATCTGGCTGCCGCCGGCGAGCGAATTGAATGTGCCGACCGCGCGGTCCAGATACCAGATGAACAGCGGATTGATCGTAAGGTCCGGCCAGTTCTGCGGGTCACGCGCATTGTCGCCGGTGAAGACCTTGAAGATCACCTCACGCTCGCCCTTGTCGCCGACTTTGGCGACGCTGAGGCGGATGTCGTCGGCGTAGTTCTTGCCCACGAGGCGCTCGTCGGAGCCGACCTTCTCGAAGCGGTAGGTGACCTCATCGCCTTTGTTGACCATGTCGAGCTGGCGGCTCTCGAACAGGATCGGCTGTGCTTTCTGATCAGCCGCCGCAACAGCGGCTATCGGCAACAGCGCAAGGCACAAGGCAGCCGACACACGTGCAATAATAGGCATAGTAACGATTTCCTCCTCCTGGGCGCCATTCTGGCAGCCTTCTTGGGAATTCTTCTAGCCTTATGGGCCATGTGCGGGCAATCACCCGAACATGAATTCTCTGCAAGGAAGGTATTAGAGGCGCGCTTAACCAATGGGCAGCCGTCCCCGCAGTCTCGAACTATGCGGAGCTAGCGCAGGAAGCGGCCAAAGGCTCGGGGGCCGTCACCGACGGTGATCTTCTGGGTCACTGCCAAAGTTGCCGTATCAATTCGCTCGAGCGTGTTCGACTCCCAGCAGGCCACGTAAACCGCCGTCCCGCTGGGATCGGTCTCAATGCCCTCGGGGTAGTCGCCAACCTCAATGGTCTTCACAATGGACAGCGTGTCGAGGTCGAACACCGTGACCGTCGAACCGTATTGGTCCGTCACGAAAGCGTGTTTGCCCGCGAGCGCCACGGCATAGGGCCGATGGCCAACTTTGACCGTGCCAACGACCTTTCCGGCGGCGAGATCAACGATGCTTACGTCATCGCTGCCGACGTTGGCTGTGTAAGCGCGCTTGCCCGCGCGGTCGACCGTAACGCCGAACGGGCGTTCACCCACCTTGACGCTGCCGGTGCGCATGAGGGTACTCGCATCGATCACAGAGATCTCGTTGCTGTCGCGATCCGCGGTGACAATCCGGGTGCCGTCCGCGGTGACGGCAACGCCGGATGGCGACTTGCCCACCTCGACGCTCCCGCTGATCTGCCGCGTGTCGGTATCGACGGCGTAGAGTTTGTGCTCGTACCAGTCGGCGACGTAGACGCGATCCCCCTTGGGATGAACCGCGATGCCAAGCGGACCCTTCCCAATGGTGAGACGGGACGCGATCTTGCGCTCGTTGGCATCGACGATCACCAACTCCTTGCTCTCGGGAGAGGTGACGTAAGCAAAGCGCCCATCCGGCGCCATGGAGATGCCCGCCGGTTTTCCGCCGATCTTGATTTCCGTCGCCTGAGCACCGGACGCCAGATCCACGATCGAAAGGGAATCGCCGGTCTGGTTTGTGACAAATGCCTCGCGGGCCGGGCCGGCGTCTTCCGTGGCGAGACCCAGCGCCGCAAAGCAACCCAGAGCGGTCACCCCCACAATGGCAAAAGCCAGATGCTGCGCTCTCGTTCGCAGCACCCGGCTTCGCTTTTTCAATGCGCGCCGCAGCGCCAGCATCAGCCGCCTTCCAGCTTCTTCTTGAGAGCAGCAAGGCCCGACTGATAAACGCCCGTGATGGCCTTCACGGCAGCCTCGTCGCTGAGCTCCGGCGGCGGGTCGTTGTTGACATATCCGCGGTAGAACGCGCCCTTCCATTCAACCTTCGATTTGTCGCCGTCCGGGGTGACGGTGAACGTGGCTGAATAGTTGGTGACAGGGACGACCTTCACGTCGACCTCAGTGATCTCATAGCCGAGCATCTTGCCCTCGGCATTGTACTTGGTCAGCTTCTCATGAATCTGGCCACCGCCCTCGACAGTCAGCGTCCTGGTCGCGCCGACGTCATTGCCGCCGGTTCCTTCGGTCTTCTTGAACGCGGGATGCCAGCCCATGTCCTGAAAGTTGCCGACGACGGCCCAGACCTTGTCGGCCGGCGCGTTGATCTCGACCGTCTCGACGACCTTCTGGCGCGAGGGGCCGTGCGCCGAAGCAGTGAGCGGCATCAGGCACACAAGTGCCAGCAATGAACCAAACAATCTAACCATTCGTAGTCCTCCGGGAATTCCGTCGTTGGCAAGCCTATCTCAAGCCGGCGCCGGACAATAAGTAAGAGACGGGACCTGCGCAATCGGTGTGCGCATTCCCAACCCTGCGATGCAACATTTTCGGATGTTGTTTTAAGGGCCGGTCCATGCTTTTGTTCCGCGCCAATATCAAATCACGAGTCCCATGACATGACGAATTGGACCCAAAACTCGGGTTCGGGCGACGCGCCCAAGTCCAACGCGATCACCGATGTCGCCTGCCCATTCTGCGGTCTCGTGTGTGACGATCTCGAACTGGCCCGAGACGAGAACGGCCTTCGAGTCACCAAGAACGGCTGCGAAAAGGCCATTGCCGGCTTCGAGCGGAAGGTGGATGGCGCCAAGCCGCAAGTCGACGGCCGCGATGTCGATCTCGAGACGGCCATCCGGGCCGCTACCGAGCTCATCCGCAAGTCGGCCCTGCCGCTCTATGGCGGTCTCGGCACGGACGTGAACGGCATCCGCTCCGTCATGGCGCTGGCCGACAAGTCAGGCGGCGTGGTGGATCACGCGCTCTCCGAGGGCCAGTACCGGAACTTCCGCGTGCTCCAGACCCGCGGCTGGATCATGACTACTCTGACGGAAGCGCGGAACAGGGCCGACGTCTTCGTCGTGGTCGGCAGCGATCTTCATAAGCTGCACCCCCGCTTCTTCGAGCGGATCGTCAATGTCGAGCAGTCTCTCGTCTTCGAGCAACCACCCAAGCGCACGGTCGTCTTCATCGGCAAGGGGCTGGACCAATCGGCGGTGAAGGGCCCGCGCATCGGGGAAATCATCACGCTCGGATGCGATCTCGATCGCGTCGGCGAAGTGGTCGCCGCGCTGGCAGCGGAAGCCCGGGGGACACCGGTTACAGTCGACAACGTCGCCGGTGTGCCGATCGCGCAGATCCGTGACCTGCTCGAGCGCTGCCAGAAGGCGCACTACCCCGTGTTCGCCTGGGCGCCGCCGAGCCTCAACTTCCCGAATGCGGATCTCGTCGTGAGCACCGTCTCCGACCTCGTCAAGGAATTGAACGTGAAGGGTCGCGCCGCCGGCCTCGCGCTTGGAGGCAACGAGGGCGCCATCTCGGCCGGCGCCGTTGCCTCTTGGCAGAGTGGCTACCCGCTTCGGGTCTCATTCGCGAGCGGCAAGCCGGACTACGATTTCACGCGCTACGCCATTCCGAAGATGCTCGCCAACGGCGAAGGCGATCTTCTCGTCTGGCTCGCCTCGTTTACTCCCGATCTTGGGCCGCCGGCGACGAAGATCCCGACCATCGTGCTCGGCACCCCGGGCATCAAGCTCGCAACGCCACCCGCCGTGTTCATTCCTGTGGGCACACCCGGCGTGGACCATGGCGGGCGCATCATCCGCGTCGACAACGTCGTGAGCCTGCCGCTCCGCAACCTCGGCCGCTCCAACTTGCCGAAGGCCGCGGACATCTTCGCGGCTATCGAACTCGCTCTTTAATCCCGCCCCGAGGACCTAGGAAATGCTCATCAAGTTCACCGGCGGAACCGTTTACGACCCTATGAACGGGGTCAACGGCGAGGTCCGGGACATCTACGCACGCGACGGCCGTATTGTCGCTGCTCCGCCTCCCGGAACGAAGGTCGACGCGGAATACGCGCTCAACGGCCGGATCGTGATGGCGGGCGCCATCGACCCGCACAGCCACATCGGCGGCGGAAAGGTCACCATCGGCCGCATGATGCTACCCGAGGACCACCAGGGTCACGAGGTGGCACGGACCGATCTCTTGCGCTCGGGCTGCGGACACGCTGTTCCGTCCACGATGACGACCGGCTACCGTTACGCGGAGATGGGTTACACGGCGGCCTTCGAGCCGGCGATGCTGCCCGCCAACGCACGCCAGGCTCACCTCGAGATGGGCGACACGCCCATGATCGACAAGGGCGCGTTCGTGATGCTTGGCAACGATGACTTCTTCCTGCGCTCCATGGCGCAGAAGAAGGACTTCTCGTTCATCAAGGACTACATCGCCTACACGATGCACGCAGCGCAGGCGCTGGCCGTCAAGATCGTGAACCCGGGCGGCATCAACGCCTTCAAGTTCAATCAGCGCCAGCTCGATCTCGACGAGAAGAACGAGCACTACGGGCTTACACCGCGCGACATCATCCTCTCGCTCGCACGCGGCATGAAGGAGCTCGGCGTTCCGCACCCGATTCACATTCACGGTTGCAACCTTGGCGTCCCGGGCAGCCTGCATTCGACGCTGGCCACGATCCGTGGCGCCGAAGGGCTGCCGATGCATCTGACGCACATCCAGTTCCACAGCTACGGCACGGAAGGGGACATGAAGTTCTCGTCCGGCGCGCCGCAGATCGCCGAGTTGCTGAACCAGCATTCGAACGTCTCGATCGACATCGGCCAGATCATGTTCGGCCAGACGTGCACGGCGTCGGGCGACAGCATGCGCCAGTACGGCAACACGAAGTCCGCCAACCCCAAGAAGTGGGTGGTGATGGACATCGAATGCGACAACGGCTGCGGCGTGGTGCCGATGAAGTACCGCGACAAGAGCTACGTCAACGCGCTGCAGTGGGCGATCGGCCTCGAGCTGTTCCTGCTCGTCAACGATCCTTGGCGGATCTTCATGACGACGGACCATCCGAACGGCGCGCCGTTCTACTTCTATCCGCACCTGATCCGTCTCTTGATGGACCGCACGTTCCGCAACGAGATGCTCGAGAAGCTGCATCCGGGGGCGCAGGCCGCGACCATTCTGAAATCGCTCGACCGCGAATACTCGCTCTACGAGATCGCGATCATGACGCGTGCGGGTCCCGCGAAGAGCCTTGGCCTGCGCGACCGCGGCCATGTGGGCCCGGGCGCCTCGGCCGACATCGTCGTGTACGAGGACCTCGCCGACCGCGAGGCCATGTTCAAGACGCCGCTGTTCGTGTTCAAGAACGGCGAGCTGATCGTTCGCAACGGCAAGGTCGTCAAAGTCGTCGCGGGTGCAACGCACGTCGCGCGGCCCGAATACGACCGCGCGATCGAAAAGCCGCTGCGCGAGTATTTCGACCGCTACCATACGGTCAAACTCGACAACTTCCGTCTTTCCGATGACGAGATCGTCGACAGCAACTGCGGCCATACCGGCGGCGAATGCGGCTGCGTCATCGTTCAGCCGTGCGGACCAAGGACCTCCTGACAATGAGCGCCCAGACAAGAAACGGCGTCGTAATCGACGACACTTTTGCCGAGGCGTTCGGCATGAGCGCACTCGGTCTCGTCATCACAGCCGACACGCTGAAGTGGGCCAACATCTGCGCCACCGTCATGACGGGTTTCGGCACATCCGTCATCGGCGCGGGAGCTGAGTGCGGCATCGACCGCGAGCTTTCGCCTGACGAAACGCCGGACGGACGGCCGGGCGTGCGCGTACTGATGTTCGGCTTTTCGCCGGACGCGCTCGTTCCACAGCTCCGCAACCGAGTCGGCCAGTGCGTGCTGACCAGCCCGGGTTCGGCCTGCTACAACGGACTTAATAGCCCGACCACCATGGGCCTCGCAGCTGGTCCCCGCTTCTTTGGCGACGGCTGGCAGACGGCTAAAAAGCTCG
Organism: Hyphomicrobium sp.; assembly: GCF_036262015.1. Classification (GTDB taxonomy): domain Bacteria; phylum Pseudomonadota; class Alphaproteobacteria; order Rhizobiales; family Hyphomicrobiaceae; genus Hyphomicrobium_C. Next base: position 156,533 of record NZ_DATAJR010000007.1, read on the forward strand.
GCAACCGCCGCTTCTGGCGCGTGCCCGTCATGGACGGCGAGTTCGTGATCGAGGACGTGTGCGGCGTGACGACTGACGCCGTCGGTGGCGGCAACCTGCTGATGCTGGGACGGGATCGTGCGGGCCTGCTCGAAGCGGCTGAAGCCGCAGTTGCAGCGATCGCCAAGGTTGACGATGTCATCACGCCGTTCCCCGGCGGCATCGTGCGCTCGGGTTCGAAAGTCGGATCGAAGTACAAGGGCGCCGTTGCTTCGACAAACGACGCCTTCTGCCCGACGCTCAAGGGCGCGGTCAAAACCGAATGCAGCCCCGACACCATCTCGGTGCTGGAGATCGTCATCGACGGTCTGACGTCGAAAGCTGTCGCCGAGTCGATGCGAGTGGGTCTGAAGACCCTCATCGAGGTTGGTCCCAGCAAAGGGCTCACGCGGGTCTCTGCCGGCAACTACGGCGGCAAGCTCGGTCAGCATCACTATCACCTGAAGGATCTGCTGCCATGAGCACGCTGAGCTTCACTTTGCGGCAGGCTCCGACGCAGGCGCTGGATCTCTCCGCGCTCATTCCGAGCCGGCTTGCCGGACTGTCGACAAGCGATATCGAGAACCTCACTCTCGGCGACGATCCGCACATGCCTCGCGTCGGTGACATCTTCGCAGTCAGCGGCTCGCTGACCGACGCCGTTGCGATTTCCGGCAACTCTTCTTTTCTGGATTACGTGGGCGCCGGGCTCGACGGTGGGTCGATCACTGTCGAAGGACGTGTCGGCAACTACGCGGGCCGTGGCATCAAGAGTGGCAAGCTGACGGTCTCCGGCGATGCCGGAGCCTTTCTCGCTTCCGGAGCCAAGGGCGGCCTAATCCATGTTAAAGGGTCGGCTGGCGATTTCCTCGGCGGTGCCCGGCCTGGCGACAAATTCGGCATGCTCGGCGGCACGGTGCTCGTCGACGGCAGCGTCGGCGAACGCGCTGGTGAGCGGATGCGGCGCGGCGTCGTTGTCGCGAAGGGCAAGTTCGGCGCGGCTGCTGGTTCGCGCATGGTGGGCGGCACGCTTTGGACCGAAGCGGGCTTCGGCGCACATCCGGGCCCCCTTCTCCGCCGCGGCACCCTGATCGGCCCCTCGGTCGAAGTGCTGTTGCCGACGTTTGCGGATTGTGGACACATCGATCCCGTCATCCTGCGCATCCTCTCGCGGTACATCGCCGATACGCTCGGCCCGCTTGCTCCCAAGCCCCTTCCAGCTCAGGTGCGCAAGCTCGCAGGCGATCGCGCGACCATCGGCAAGGGCGAAATTCTCCTGACGGCTTAACCGCGTTGGCCTTTTTTGGGGGCCGGGTCTAAATCTGGACGGGTACCCGGTGCGTATCTCACGCGACCGGGTATTTTCAGATGCCGGTACCAGGAGGCACCTAGATGCTCAGTATTATCCTTTCCGCCTGCCTCGTCGCCGACCCGAAACAGTGTCGGGACTTCAAGATCCCACTCGACGTGAACATGGACGCGATGCATTGCGCCATGGCGGCGCCGCCCTATTTCGCGCAGTGGGCGGAAGAACATCCGCTGTGGCAGATCCGTCGATGGAAATGCCAACCGAACACGCTCAACGATACCTGAAGGCCGCGAGCAACTGCGGCTGCAGACTTAATCTGATGCGCGCGCTTCCTTGATGGGAAGCGGATTGCCGCTGATCTCGATCATGAATTTCTGGCGAATAGCGCGGCCGAAGTCGCCGAAGCCGTTTGCCGGGAGGATGAATGATCCCGGACCGCCCATCACGTTCTCGCGGTACCACTGTTCGAGCGTGGCGCCTTCGTCTCCTTCGAGAATGGGCAGGCCGTTCACAGTGACGCCGGACGCGTTGAGCTCGTCGCGCACGCTAGCCGGCGGCTCATCCGGATTGCAGTTTTCGCGGCCATCACCCGACACGTCGACGATGACCCTCATGGCTTTCGCGGGAATCTGCGGCACGACCTTGTCGGAGATCGAGCGCAGCATTCCGGAAACGCACGTGAACTCGCCCGTCTGGCGCGGCAGGGCGCGGACTTTCGCGGCGACAGCCGCCGCATCAGCGGCGCTGGCGATGCGCTGCCACGGCAGTGCGAGCCGAGGCTTGTCGGCCCACGTCACCATTGAGACGAGAATGCCGCCTTGGGGACCGTTCAAAATCGCCTTCAGGACCTCCGGATCTTCGAGCGCCTTGGCGATGCCCTCCATCTGAAGCTTGTAGCGGTTCTCGTCGACGGAGTTCGAGACATCCACAGAGACGATCAGAGCGGTATCCACCTCGGGCTGCTGCTCCACCACTTGGGCCGTGGAGACCGAAATGGCAGCCAGCGTCGCCGCCGCGAGCCCCACGAAAAGGCCGCCGAGTGCTTTTGAGATCATGTTTCTTGCTCTTTTGCTCGGATCATCCCGCGTTCATCATAGCCTTGCCGCCCGCATCGCGACCAGTGGCTCAAAAGGCCAAGGCAGGGCTGCAATGACCCGCTGGCCCCAAAACTGTGGCATCGATAACACGGCGCGACCAAACGGCCGCCTCAACGTGCTTGCCAAGCTTCGTGTACGCCCTTAGCGTTCGCATCGCCCTCTCATCAAGGGGCCGAGGATTTTCCGTGCCCATACGCACTGCCGTAAACATCATTGTGCTGTTGGTGCTGGCGCTCCGTAGCCTGCTGCCGGCCGGCTATATGGTGCAGGCTTCCGATGCTACGGCAGGATCGTTCGAGATCGTCATTTGTACGGGGTCGGGAACCCATTTGATGACCGTCGGCGAAGACGGCACGCCGCTTCCCGCGTCGAAATCCCAGCACCTCGAAAAGGGGCTTTGCGCATTCGCTGCGGCCGGTGCTGTTGCCTTGAACTCCGAGGCACCGCACAGCCTCGCCAGCGAGGTTGAATTCGCGGCCGTTACCTACACGCTCGCTGCGGCTCTCTTTGCCGAGACACCGAAACCAGGGTCCACCTCCGCCCGCGGTCCGCCTTCCGAGTTGATCTGATCTCACTTTCGTCAGTGGCCGTGCGTCTTTTCCGTTGAAGGAAGTGCGCGCCGCTCGCTTCAGATTCAATTCGGAACTTCCGTCATGTCATCGATCATCCGGTTCAGGGCTGCGGCCCGACCCATCGCGGCCATTGTGCGCGCCAGTGGTGTGCTTTCCATCGCCGCGCTTTCTGCCACCCTGTCTTCGCCCTCCTTCGCCCAAAACGCCGTCACGGAGCTGCCCGAGGTCAAAGTCACTACGACTGCGCCAGCCGCACCGAAGAAGGCTACAAAAAGTGCCAGCGCGGCCCCCGTGACTGCTGTGGAGCCGGCGACGGATGACAGCGAAGTCCTGCCGAACGAGGACAGCCTCCCCTCTCCCGGCACGCGCTCAGGTAGCCTTTCCGTTCCCTCGACAGCCGAAGCTACGGCGGACATTCAGCTAACGCCGGGTGGCGTCGAGGTGGTTCCGGACAAGGCCTACAAGACGTCTACGCCTTCGGTCACCATCAAGGACGCGCTCGACTATGTGCCGGGCGTGTGGGTGCAGCCGAAGTGGGGCGAGGATGCCCGCATCTCCATTCGCGGCTCGAGCCTGTCGCGCAATTTCCATCTGCGCGGCATTCAGCTCTACATGGACGGTATTCCGATCAACACCGCCGACGGTTACGGCGATTTCCAAGAAATCGATCCGACGGCCTATCGCTACATCGAGGTCTTCAAGGGCGCGAACGCGCTGCGCTTCGGAGCCAACTCACTGGGCGGCGCGATCAACTTCGTCATGCCAACGGGCTATGATTCCGATCTCTTCGGCGCGCGCGTCGACGTCGGCAGCTTCGGCTTCCACAAGCTGTCCGCCAGTTCTGGCGGCGTCTATGGCGCGGCCGATTACTTCATCACGGGCACTTGGCAGGAGGCCGATGGGTTCCGCGATCATAGCGACGGCGAGAGCGTGCGCGGGTCCATGAACGTCGGCTACCGGCTGACGGAGAATGTCGAGACGCGTTTCTACCTCAACGCCAACCACGTGGAGCAGCGCATTCCGGGCAGCGTGACGCGCGAGGCAGCCCTCACAGATCCGAAAGCTGCAGCTTCGAACAACGTTAAAGATGACTGGCAGCGCAACATCGACACTGTGCGCATTGCCAACAAAACGGCGATCCGTCTAGCTCCCGGGACGCTGCTCGAGCTTGGCGCGTTCAACGTCGATCGTCACTTGATGCATCCGATCTTCCAGTGGCTCGACTATCGCTATGACGACTACGGTGGGTTCGCACGTCTCATGGACGAGAGCCGCATCGGCGGCTTTGCAAACCGCCTCATTGCGGGCGTCAACCTGCACAATGGCACGGTCGACGTTAGGCAGTACAAAAACACTGGCGGCGAGAAGGATGGCAAACCTTTGGTCGATGCCGACGACACCGCCAAAAACTTCAGCGCCTATTTCGAGAACCACTTCTACGTGTTGCCGAATGTTGCCCTGGTTGGAGGCACGCAGTTCCTGCACGCAACGCGGGATCGCGATGCAAAGGTTGGTGCAACGAGCGGCTCCACGGAATTCAACATCTGGAGTCCGAAAGGCGGCATCGTTTGGGACGTAACACGTGAGTGGCAGGTGTTCGGAAACATCTCGCGGAGCGCAGAAGTGCCGAGCTTTGGCGAGAGCGTTTCGGGACCGCCGTTCCTGAATCTCCCAACCATCCCCTTCTACGACATCAAGGCCCAGCGTGCGACGACCTATGAGATCGGCACACGCGGCGGCACAGAGGACTATCGCTGGGACGTCTCGCTCTATCGCGCCAACATCGATAACGAGCTGCTTTGCTTCTATAGCGCATTCGGCAACTGCAACGTCAGCAACGCAGACAAGACCGTGCACCAGGGCGTCGAGCTTGGGCTCGGCCTCGCGGTGATGAAGTCGATGCTAGCGGGGGGCAGCAACCCCGACAAACTGTGGCTCAACACGGCTTACACGTTTAGCGACTTCTTCTTCGATAACGACGCTACGTTCGGCGACAACGAGCTGCCCGGTGCCCCCCGACACTATCTGCGGGCCGAACTGCTCTACAAGCATCCGAACGGCATCTACTTTGGCCCGAACGTTGAATGGGTGCCCGAGGCCTACTACGTGGATAGCGCCAATACGCTCGAGACGGAGGCTTACGCCATCTGGGGCGCGAAGATCGGCTTCGACAATGGCGGTCCGATCACGGCTTATCTCGAAGGTCGCAATCTGGCGGACGAAGCCTACATCGCCAGCGCAAGCATCATCAATCAAGCGAACGCGAATTCGACGCTGTTCGAGCCGGGCACGGGCCGCGCCATCTACGGCGGCGTTCAGGTGAAATGGTGAGAAACATGCGCCGTCTGCGTCACGCTCCCGTCTCCCGAACGCTCGTGGCGCTAGTTGCGCATGCGTGGATGGCGCTCACGTGCGCCATCCACTTTTCCGGCTCGGCACACGCGCAAGATCACGAGACGCACGCCATTACATCCTTAATCGGCGCGACTTGGGACAAACCCGATAGCAAGGTTGAAACAGACCCAGTGGTGATCTCGGGTCAATTCGCTGTCGCCAGCTGGACACAAGGCGACCGGGGCGGGCGAGCGCTCTTGCGCAAGGAGGACGAGCGTTGGAAGGTCGTCCTCTGCAGCGGAGACCCGCTCAAGAGCGCTTCGGGGCTTGTAGAGGCTGGCGTCCCAGCACCGGATGCCAACAAGATTGCGGAGGATCTATCCGCCGCTGAAGCGCGCGCGCCGGCCGAACGGCGCGCGAAGTTCTCACTCTTCGAGGGCACAGTTTTTGGTGACGCGGACACGCATCACCCGGATGCCCATCATCAACACAATCATTAAACAAAGGTGTCGTCATGACTTTTCGGCTGCCCCGCCCCTTACAATCGCTCGCGCTATTTTTGCTGGCGCCATTCGTCTCTCAGGCGCAAGCGCACGTGGGCCTCGAACGCGGTGAAGCGCCGCGCGGCGCCTCGTACAAGGCGGTGCTCAAGATTCCGCATGGTTGCGACGGATCGCCGACGCACACGGTGCGCGTCGAGATCCCCGAAGGCTTCATCGGCGTGAAACCGATGCCGAAGCCGGGTTGGACGCTCAAGACTGTGCGCGGCCCCTATGCGCAGAGCTATGGGTTCTATCACGGGCCGATCAGCGAGGGGGTCAAGGAGATCGAATGGTCTGGCGGGGAGCTGCCGGACGACTACTACGACGAGTTCGTCGCTTCGGGCTTCCTGGCGAAAGAGCTCGACCCCGGTGTGAACCTCTACTTCAAGGTGGTACAGGTGTGCCCGAAGGGCGAGCTCAAGTGGGTCGAGATACCTGCCGCCGGTGTCGATGCGCATTCCCTCAAGGCTCCGGCAGCGGTGCTGAAAATCGCCGCCGAAACGGGCGGCGTCAGCGCGAAAGCAGCCGATGCCGGTTCGGCCTCGATCGGCTCGCTCGCGATCGAGGGTGCTTGGACGCGTGCCACCGCGGAGGGCGCAAAGGTGGGCGCCGGGTATCTCACCATCCGCAACACCGGCACGACCGCTGATACGCTCGTCTCTGTGACGACGCCCGCTGCGGGTAGCGGCGAAATTCACGACATGACGATGACCGACGGCGTTATGCGGATGCGCCGCATGGCCGACGGCATCGAGATCCCGGCAGGCGGAATCATCGAGTTCAAGCCCGGCGGAATGCACCTCATGTTCATGGATCTGAAGCAGCCACTCGCCGAGGGAAGCCGAATCCCCGTCACGCTCATGTTCAAGAGTGGCGCGACCGGGACCGTGGAGCTTCCCGTTCGCGGACTCGGTGCAAACGATGCGAAAAAGGGCGGTGATGAGCATAGCGGCCACAGCCACCATTGAGTGGCTGCGGCAGTTCGCGATCTGGCTTTTCAGCTTTCAAATTCGAGGTCGCAAAGTGCTGACCTCAATGTCGATACTTCATCGACCTCATGACGCGCGCTAGTCGCGCGTCATCGTCTCTTTGAGACCTGTGTCGTCGCCTCTCCAGCGGGCAACGGCTCTGCGGCGGCGTTCCAATTCCTCGGTCCAGGGAAAGCGAATTGGCTCGTAGTTGACCGTCGTGAATTTGCGATCCTTCAGGGGGAGATAGGTGACAGTCGCGGCTGTCTTCGTATGAGCGGCTGAGTTTTTCATGCAGCGGATTACTCCGTTTCGATTGATCTGCTCAGTTGCCCGGCGAAAACTCATTGGTTCGTAGCCGGTTCCCTCGTCTCTGTCTGGCGTTGTTGGCTCCTTTCTTCTCTTTCCCCCGAGCTTCGAGTACATACCCAAGCGAACGTGCGGCAAAAGTGAAAATATCTTCTGACTATTTCACAACCGTGTCATGACGCGCTGCGCAATGGCACGGGTCCTACGTCCGTCACGTCAGACCATCGAAAGCGGGAAAAAGTTCCATGTCAGGATTTGTGCGCCTCTCTGCCGATGGTGACGGGCAGCTCGAGGACTGGGGGCGGATGCCCAGCGACGAACTGATCGCGGGAACCGGGCAACAATACGGCCACCTGTGGCTCGACGATGCGTACACCGGACTCCTGGTCGGCGTGTGGGCGTGCTCACCGATGACGGGCCGCATGGGACCGTGGTCGACGAATGAAGTTATGCTCCTGCTTGAAGGTTCTGTGACAATCGACCACGCCGATGGAAGCAGCCTCGATGTGAAAGCAGGCGAAGCGTTCTTCATCCCGAAGGGCACGGTGTGCTCCTGGCGGCAGGAGGGCGACCTTAAGAAATTCTTTGTCATACACAGCGACAGCTCCGGGCTCGCGTCGGAGAATCCCGCGGCTCTTCGCGCGCAGAAAATCGACGGAGCCCTGCCTTTCGCACCTGCACAAGGGCCTGATGCCGCGCTTCTCGAGGGCCCCGCTCCCGTGTGCCGCGAGGCCACCGCCTTCACCGACCTCACCGGACGACTGACGACGGGGCTGTGGTCGGCGTCTCCTTACCGAAGACAAGCGATCGCGTTTCCGCATCACGAGCTGATGCATATCATCGAAGGCGCCGTGACGCTCTCCGACGACAAGGGGCGCGAGGAAACATTCGTTGCGGGCGATACGTGCTTCGTGCCCAAGGGCGCGACTGTGGGCTGGGCCAGCACCGCGCCGGTTCTCAAGCTCTTCGCGAGCTTCACGCCCAGCGTGTAGACGACAAACAAAAACGGCGGCTGCTTTCGCAACCGCCGCTCGAATTCGACTGAAAGCCGATCGACTTAGACGAGATCGATCTCAGCCGGCATGTACGAGGTCACCTCGAGGCCGACTTCCTGCTCGCGAACCGAGGGCTTCATCCAGGTCTTCATGGGGCGTCTCCTTGGGTTAAACGCGGACTTTCTTCATCCGCCGGTCTTATAGCTTCAACATACGCGAGCGGCGGCGCGCCCAGCCAATCGTATTTTCCATGACGCCTCATAAGTGACACTGATGCTATGGTGTAACACTGGGGACGCTGAAGCCATGACACCCTGGCCCCCTAGGCAGATGCCTGTTTCTTACGGCTCGGTACAACGAGCCGCGCGGTCATGATCTGCACGACCTCGCCCTTCTGGTTCAGCGTTTCGGTGCGGACTGTGACCATTCCGCGGTCTGGCCGCGATGCGGATCGCTTTGCGTCGATGACCTCACAAACGGCGTGCAACTCGTCTCCGGGCTTCACCGCACGCGGCCATTGTACCTCGCCACCCGCGCCGATCACACCGCCCGCGATGGGCAGTCCGCTCGTGACCAGGAGACGCATGGTGAGCGAGGCGGTGTGCCAACCGCTCGCGACAAGGCCACCGAAAAAGCTTTTCTCGGCGGCTGCCTCGTCGAGGTGGAAAGGTTGTGGATCGAAGCTCGCCGCGAATGCTTTGATGGCCTCGGAGTCGACGGAGACCGACGCCGTGGTGAAGCGTCGTCCCTTGGGCAGGTCTTCGAGGTAGAGCCGCTCGGCGGTATCTGGATTGCCCATGCGTTTTCTCAATTCGGGCTAGCGGACGTGGCCCCGCCGGTCGCCAGTTCGTAGCCGGGCGGCGCCTTGTGCCACTGGAAACCGCCCGAACCCTTGCGATAGCCGAACTCGAAAAGCGTGTTCATGTAGGTCTTGTCGAAGGGACCTACGTAGGGAACGGCGAATTCGTCGTCGAGATACACGAGGTTATAGTCGATGCCGTCACGTTGTGTCGTGAGATAGATCCGGTAGAGGTCGTTGGCGCCGTTGGCGGCCGTCATAGTTGCGATGGCCTGACCGGCAATCGCGAGCGTCTGCCGCTTGACCGACTGCTCTGGCCGGAACAAGCGGCCGTTGCGGATGATGTAGGCCACGTCCTTGTGACTCTTCGAGTTGCGCGTGACCGACTTCAACTGAAACGACGGGGGGTAAAGAAACATCTGGCTCATGGCGCCGCCGTCGACGTGCATCTCCTCGTAGCGTCTTCCGTCCACGGTAACGTCCAGCATGACGGGCGGGAACGCGCCGGGAATCGAGGCCGATGCGCGCAACACCTCAATGATGAGATCGCGTGCGCGGGGATCCGTGCTTTTGGCAATCGCGCCGATATTCCAGATGACGGAGCGGGCTTGATCGAGATTTGTGGTGGCGACGAGCAGCAAGCGGCCTTTGTCATATTCGACGGCAATGCGCCGGATCATTTCCTCGTTGACGAACTTGCTGATCAGGTTCTTGAGCGGTGTCGAGTCCGTGACGGCATCGCCTGAAAGCAGACCGAGGATTGGCTCTTTGCTGAATATGTCGTCCGCGCTGGTCTCGGTGTAGACCTGCTTCAGCTTGTCGTCGTACTCCGGCCCAAGGAACGCAAAGGGTGCCGACAGCGCGCCCGTACTGATGCCGGTGACGACGTTGAATTGCGGGCGGTCGCCACGAGCTGTCCAGCCGACCAAGAGCCCAGCGCCAAATGCGCCGTCGTCTCCACCTCCGGAGATGGCAAGGAAGGTGGTTGTCGACGCATCGGCTTTCTGACCCGCTGCGACGCGCGCGGCACGCGCCTTGGCGATCACTTCCTTCGCAAGCGCGTGCATGTCCGCCGGATCGCCGTCGGCATAAAAGCGGGCATAGGGAATATCGAGGGGTCTGATCTCGGAGGCGAGCGCTAGAGGTACGGCCGGCAGCCGGTCGATCGTTGCGCAAGCGGACAACAGTATCGTCGCGATAAGAACCCCAGCGCCAGCCGCGAGCGAAACAAGGCGACCAGACGCACGGAGATCCGTGGGCTGTGCCCCTATCGACGCCGTGTTGGATACGTGAACTCGTGACATTGCACGCCGGCCCCGTTGCCCGTGCTCTCGCCCGGATCTTTTCAGCGTACCTTATGTCACTTTAGTGGCTTACCCCGGCAGCGGCCACCTTGCCGCAAGTTTCTGCCCGCTAAGTTGCAGGGCCTTCATCCTTTTCAGGCGCGGCTCCTTCCGCTATGTCCCAGCCGTTAACCAGTTCGGCGGACACCGAGATGAACCAGCCTCAGCCTTTATGGGACCGCGACGTGACCCGGGTCTTTCCCGTAACGGGATTGGATTTTCGGGTCTCGGATGATCGGTGGTCCTTCGCCGACGTCCATAGCGCCGAGATCGATGCACACTGGGCGCAGCGGCTTCGGCAAACGCCGAATTTTTTCAACGGTACTGTTCATCTGCTTGCGGCGTATTCCGTTTCCGCGGCCGGGCTCCTTTCCGCACGCTTCGTACGCACGGACTTCAAGAGCTTCCTCTATTGGCGTGAATCGGGATGGCCAGATCGAAGTGTCATGGACGCGTTTGGGTCGGCGCTCATCGTTTCGCTAACGGGGCAAGTGCTGCTCGGACGGCAGCGAGATGGCAACCTCAACAGCGGGCTCTGTTATCCGCCGAGCGGCTTCATCGACCCGGCGGACGTCCAGCCGGAGGGGACGATTGACATCGAGGGCGGCGTGCTCCGCGAGGTGCGGGAGGAAACCGGGCTAGGCTCAGTCGCCCTGCGCCGGTCTGGTGGCTACCTGATTGCCGTTGCAGGGCCCGTACTTTCAATCGCAGTCCGCTTCCAATCCACACTGGGCGATGCGGAACTCGTGGGCCATTGCGCCAGGTACATTGCCGACGATCCCAAGAGTGAGCTTGCCAGCGTTCTGCTCGTACCCTCGGGCGACGCACCCGCCGACCTGACAATGCCGGACTATGCGCGGGCGCTTCTTCGAGAGCTGCCGGGCTTGAAAAGTTTTGCGTGAGGCGCGTCCAGCGCTTGGAGCCGAGCATCGAATGAGGCAGAGTGCGCGCGCTTCAACAATTGCTCGTGCTTCCCCATAGACAGAAGCACCGCTCAGGACGGGTTCATGGCGCTCAAGTTCTCTACGCTCGACGTTTTTACAGACCATCGCTTCGGCGGGAACCCGCTTGCGGTCGTGCTGGATGCCGATGACCTTTCCACCTCCCAGATGCAGGCGATCGCCCGCGAGTTCAATCTCTCGGAGACCGTATTTGTCCTGAAATCCACCCGCCCGGCGCATTCGGCCAAAATGCGCATCTTCACACCTCGCAGCGAAGTCCCCTTCGCCGGTCATCCGACTGTCGGTACGGCAGTCCTTCTGGCCGAGCTCAAGGCGCCAGCTCAGAACGGCGAGGCGGACGCCCTTGTTGTACTCGAGCAGGCGATCGGAACCGTTCGTGTCGGCGTTCGGGTGCGCAATGGCACGCCAGCCTTCGCCGAGTTCGACGCCCCAAAGCTCCCCGCGGAAGCCGGCGTACTGCCGCCGTCGGATGTGCTTGCCGCCGGCCTCGGACTCATTCCGAGCGAGATCGGTTTCGAGAACCACACACCGCTATGCTTCGCTGCTGGAAACACCTTCGCATTCGTTCCGGTAGCGTCGCTGGATGCGATCCGACGGGCGCGTGTCAATGGTGCGCACTGGGAGCGTGCCTTCGAGCAGCAGGGCGTCGTCGGCGCTTATCTCTACACGCGCCAATGCGAGCACACTTCAAGTGCCTTCCATGTGCGGATGTTCGCGCCTGAGGTTGGCATTCCCGAGGATCCCGCAACGGGTTCCGCCGCGGTTGGCTTAACGGGCGTCGTCCATCACTTCGACAGATTGCCTGACGGCACCCACCGGCGGATCGTCGAGCAGGGCTACGAGATGGGTCGGCCCAGCCAGATTGTCCTCACCCTGATCGTGGACGGCGGCAAGCTCACGAGCGTTCGCATCGGCGGCTCGGCCGTGCGCGTCACCGAAGGCACGATCGATGTGTGACCGGGCTGGTTAACCTGCCCGGCGAGGGATCATGCGCGTCAAGGTGTTGTCCTTCTGGATATAGTGATGCGCCAGGGCCGCAAGAGCGTGCGCGCCGATCAGGAAGTATCCAACGGTCCCGATCATCTCGTGGATCTCCTTCATCGACTTTGCCGCGTCTTTGTCGACCGCGGTGATCGGAGGCAAGGACAAGCCCCAGAACGGGATCGTATGCCCGCCGGCACTCAAGATCGACCATCCCAGGAGAGGCATTGCGACCATGAACACGGCCAGAAGGACGTGAACGCTGCGGGCCGCGAATGCCTGCCAGGATGGCGGTGCGGGATGTATCGGCGGAGTGCTGCTCGCAAGGCGCGCCGCGATACGGAGGACGACCACAAGAAGTACCGTGAGCCCGATCATGAAGTGCAACGCCTTCATCAGCTCGCGCGGCTCACTTCCCTTCTCGAAGAAAACCCGCAGTTCAATTGTCGCGTAAGCCAATGCAATCAGCATGGCGGTGAGCCAATGAAGGGCTATCACGGCGGAGGAGTAGCGGTCTGAACCTTGGGATAACGTCATTTTCGAGCGCCTTCGTCCCGATCTCGTTTTCAAATCTTTTGAAGCCGATTCTGTCGGTCGGCGCCCAGTCTGATTTTGATTTCGATCAAATGCGGGCTGCTCTCGGCAAAGCTCGCTGTGGGCTTTTCGCAGGCTCCAGTGGGCATGAATGTGCACGGGAGCTCTTCGGGATCGTGCAAGGCGCTCTTCACCGGCGCGATGCGGCCAGGATGATCCTAGATAGGGCTCAGCGTTATCGATGCCGTCTTCAAAGAGATTGATGACGAACCGGCGACGCGAATGTCATTCTAATCGGTTTGGAATGACATTCGCGCAGCCACTATGCGGCCGTGTCATCGCAATCAGATGAGGCCGGCATCGCGGCCTTGATCTCCTCGACCGTCATCGCGCGCACTTGCGTTGAGACCGACCATTTGTGTCCGAACGGATCCTCGACAATTCCGTAGCGATCGCCCCAGAACATGTCAGAAACCGGCATGATCACTTTCGCTCCGGCGGCCACGGCCTGCTCAACGACTGCATCGACGTTGGGCACATTGAGATGGATCGTGACCGGCGTGCCTTTGAGCGCCTTTGGCCCCACTGAGCCCATGCCAGGGAACTCGTCGACCAGCATAACCGCGGAATCGCCTATCGTGACACAGGCGTGCCACAGGCTTCCGTCGGGACCTGCAAGGCGCATAACCTCCTCAGCGCCGAACGCCTCCTTGTAGAAGTCGATGGCCTTGGCGGCACTCGAGCACACCAGATGTGGCGTTACAGTGTGTAGTTTGCTCGAATCCCATTTCTGCTTCGCTGGCTTGGCCGGAGCGGCCTTCTCAGTCGATTTTGCTTTGGTTGCTGCCTTTGCCATGGCGATCTCCTTCCCTGATACCTCAATCTAAACCCTCGGAAACGAATGACCGCCTGTGCGGCTGGTTCCCTGCCGAAAGGACGAACGGCGGAGAAACGATCCGACATCCGGGAGCAGACTTTTTGGAGGCAACACGGATTGAAGCCGGCGAGACGGAACAAGTCATTCAAATGGCAAGGTTAATTTCTTCCCGCCGCGAACTTTCCGGCTCGCAGGATGTATAAACAGAGCGTGCGCACCGAACTGAAACAGGTGAGCAGCATGTTGGAAGATATATGTCGGGTCATTCTGACCAACGTTCCTTTATTCCTATTCGTGACGGCACTTCTCCTCGCTGCTTTGACCAGCCGCCAGGCGCTTTCGAAAGCCGATCACTTTCTGCGATGGATCCTTCTGCTCCCAGTCGGTGCCGATGCGCTCTGGGCGGGGCTCTATCACGTGCTTGCCCCTGAAACGGCCGCCGACTTCATCGGTTGGCAGGTAAGCCCGTTCCAGTTCGAAGTGGGCGTCGCCGACATTGCGCTTGGCGTCACGGCCATTGTTTCGTTCTGGCGCTCGCTCGATTTTCGCGCGGCGGTCGTGGTCTACGCGGCGTTGTTTTATGTCGGCGTCGTCTATGGGCATATCAACGACGCGCTCTCCACCGGCAATTACGCCGCCGGCAACATCGGCATCCTACTCGTGGTTTCGATTGTTCGGCCGTTGCTTCTGGTTGCGCTGCTCTGGGCCGCAACGCGCGACAGCAGGATCGCCGCACGGCAGACTGCAATGGGCGACGCTATTTCGGAACTGGACGAATTCTAGTGTTCTGTTGGTACGATTCCTACGGCGCGTGCGGTTGCGAGTATCGCCGTCCAAATTCGATGCTTGATGGCTTGAGCCCGTGAATGCTTGGCCACGGGTGTCACAGCTTCGCGCGCCTCTGACTTCGGATCCAGGTTCGGATCGAGCACCGCGATCGTGATCTCGCCATCGGTGTAATAGCGATCGCCCTCGCCATTGCGTCCGTTCAATGTTGGACCCGTACCGGTCACCTGATAGGTCTGTTGGACGACGTTTGCGTCCTTGAGCGAGGCGATGACGAAGGCGCGTTCGCGGTCGATATCGGGATCGATATGATGCGTGATCTGCAGCGTGTCGTGGCTCACGCCCACACCGCGGTCAAAGGTCGCCGAGCCGAGCCAGACGCCATGGCCTTCCACGCCCTTGTCGAGAATATGCCAGAAACGAACATGATGACGACGGTCGGCGCTGGTGCCGTCCGGACGTTCGAACGCCAGGTCCTGCTTTCTCCCATCGAGATAGAGGTTGCTGACAGGCGCATCCGCATACGGCCGGTCGAGAACGACGCTGAGGCCGATATCGATACTGCTCCGCAACGTGATCGCGTCTGCGGGTTTCCAGCCCGCAAGGTTCATCGCGTAGGCGACCTGCTCCTTGGAGCCCACCACGCCAACATTGAGGGGATCGCCCGGGATGCCCTGGCGCGTGGTGGTCACCATATTGCGTCCGGCGAGCCCCGGCTGGTGCTCATAGTCGAACCAAAGGGCGGGTAGCACGACATAGGCTGTGAGCACGTAAACGCCTACGAGGATGGCCAGAACCTGCGTCAGGCGCCAAATTCGTGACTTCGAGGGCGCCTCTTGGGACATCGGATTGGTCCTTTGCGACGATGTGGGCGTGGCCCGTGGGCCAGCACCCCCTTGCAATTCACGGGCACTATTGGCTTATTGTAGCGCCTGTGAGCGATTTTCACCTGAAGAGACGCGCCTTTATGCGCCACAAGGTTACCAGCTTCG
The DNA here is from genome assembly GCF_036262015.1 of Hyphomicrobium sp. Classification (GTDB taxonomy): domain Bacteria; phylum Pseudomonadota; class Alphaproteobacteria; order Rhizobiales; family Hyphomicrobiaceae; genus Hyphomicrobium_C. The sequence continues at coordinate 171,951 of NZ_DATAJR010000007.1, forward strand.
ATCTTTTTGCAGCCGGCGCGGCTCCCGCGCAGCGGCCCCGCGGTCGTCGCGCGCTCCTCCTGACCCTCCTCCTTATCAGCCCCTGAGAACCGGGGGCCCGGCGACCTGCCGGGCAGGTGCTCAGGGGATGCGAGACCAAACGCTGATAGGATCTCCGCCACGCCTTCGAAACGGCTGGCCCCGAGGAAGGACCACATTTCAATGACTGCTGCACATCAGGACGCGACTGCCCAGGACGCGACCGGCGACAAAGTCGTCATCTTCGACACTACCTTGCGCGACGGCGAGCAATGCCCCGGCGCGACGATGACGTTCGAGGAAAAACTCGAAGTCGCCGAGTGCCTCGACACGATGGGCGTCGACATTATCGAAGCCGGGTTTCCAATCGCCTCGGAAGGTGACTTCGAAGCCGTCTCGGCCATCGCCAAGCGCGTAAAGCGTGCGACTGTCGCGGGACTTGCCCGTGCCATTAATGCGGACATCGACCGGGCCGGCGAGGCCGTCCGCCATGCCCAGCGCGGACGCATCCATACGTTCGTCTCAACGTCTCCGATCCATCTCGCCTACCAGATGCGGAAGAGCGAGGCGGACGTGCTGGAGATCATCACCGCCACGGTCACCCGCGCGCGCAACCTCGTCGAGGACGTGGAATGGAGCGCCATGGACGCGACGCGCACCGGCATCGACTATCTGTGCCAGTGCGTGGAAGCGGCCATCAAGGCGGGCGCCACGACGATCAATCTGCCCGATACCGTGGGCTACGCCACGCCTGAGGAATACTGCGAGATGTTCCGGGCGGTGCGCGAGCGCGTGCCGGATGCCGACAAGGCCATCTTCTCGACCCACTGCCACAACGATCTCGGCTTGGCGGTCGCAAACTCACTCGCGGCCTTGAAGGCCGGTGCGCGGCAGATCGAATGCACCATCAACGGCATCGGCGAGCGGGCGGGCAACGCTGCGCTCGAAGAGATCGTGATGGCAATCAAAACGCGTGGCGATGCTCTTCCCTATCGCTCCGGTATCGAGAGCACGATGCTGGCGCGCGCGTCGAAACTCGTCTCGGCCGTCACCAACTTTCCGGTGCAGTACAACAAGGCCATCGTCGGCCGGAACGCTTTCGCACATGAGAGCGGCATCCATCAGGACGGCATGCTGAAGCACCAGCAGACCTACGAGATCATGACGCCGGAATCGGTCGGCGTCGGCAAGACCTCGCTGGTCATGGGCAAGCACTCGGGCCGCAACGCGTTCCGCACCAAGTTGCGCGAGCTCGGCTACGAGCTCGGCGAGAATGCCTTCGAGGATGCCTTCAATCGCTTCAAGGCGCTCGCAGATCGCAAGAAGCATGTCTACGATGAGGACATCGAGGCGCTGGTCGACGAGGAGATCGCGCACGCCCACGACCGCATGAAAGTCGTGGCGCTGCAGGTGATCGCCGGCACGAGCGGTCCGCAGTCGGCGACGCTGACGCTCGACATCGACGGCGCACAGCAGACCGTACACGCGAACGGCAACGGCCCGGTGGACGCCATTTTCGCGGCCATCCGCATGCTGGTCCCGCATACGGCCAAGCTCGAACTCTACCAAGTGCACGCCGTCACCGAGGGCACCGACGCGCAGGCCGAGGTCTCCGTTCGCCTGGCCGAGGACGGGAGAATGGTCACCGGCCGCGGCGCGGACACGGACACTATGGTTGCATCAGCTCGCGCCTACGTTGCGGCCCTCAACAAGCTGATGTTAAAGCGGCAAAAAACCGCAAAAGCCGAGCAGCTCGGCTGAGAGCGGCACCTCTCGTCCCCAGCAATGACGGCGCCCGAACAGGGCGTCGTCACATGCGACTGGACAAGGGGAATGGGTGGTGGTAGACGAACCGGAATTGGGGCCCTCGAGCACAATCGTTCAGGGGCCCTTTGCCGTCCTAGGAGCCTGCGGGCTCTCAGCTCCGGCACCTCGCCGTCACCAAGCGGCGTCAGGTCATAGAAGTGGGTGATTAGCTCAGTTGGTAGAGCAGCTGACTCTTAATCAGCGGGTCCACAGTTCGAGCCTGTGATCACCCACCATTCTTTTCAACATGTTAGGCGGCTCGCAAATTTAATGCGTATGCTGCGTAAAATCTATAAACACCTATAAACTCCCCTCCCATGATGACATGGGCTAACCCTCGTCGTCTGCTTCATCGCTTTGGATCTCGATGGCTCCACGCTCCATCAGTTGAAGTGCGACATCTGCGATCGTGCGCTGCGCCTTCAAAACCTCTCGCGCATTTGGGGCTGGACCGCTTTCAAGCTCTACCTCGATTGCACGACGAGCTCGACTTGGCACCGCCTCAAGTATCTTTTCCATCAATGACTTCGGCACACCGAACAGCGCTTTGACCACAAGGTCTACCGATATCGCATCAAACACGGTGACGAGCGAAGGAGGCGTCAATCTCCCGAGATCGTCGAACGTGAACAGCTGCTGGCGGATGAGTTCGGCGTCCTTTTCGTTGTATGAGCCGATCGACTGCAAGCATTCATCCATCAACTTACGGTCCATCTTGTTGATGACGTCTGCCATGCGGCTGTGGGGCGATAGGTCGGAATCACGGCGTCGGTTCAAAAGAACGTCTTGAACAAAGGAAAATTCGAGCAAAACGAGAGGGCGCTCCTGAATGGGTCGGAGGCTCAACATGCGTGTTACGACCTCTTTTGACACTAAGCGCGGGAGCAACTTCAGCAAGCCTGCGGATGTCGAGGGCTCTGCGCGTGAAAGGACAAGAGCAATTACCTGCGGATGTTCTTTCAGGAGGTATTGGCTCAGAGCGACATCGGGAATTTTCTTCAGTTGCTGCCAGACAGCATGTGCCGACTTGGTACCCGTCTGAGCCAGGAGAGCTTCGATCTGTTCGGGACTAAGAACGCCTTCCAGAAGCCCTTGGATTTTTTCGGTTGTTGCCGTGATATCCACGCCGTTTCTTATGTCGGCAGCAAACTCTTCGATAATTCCGTCGACAGTGTCCTTCGAGATTGTGCCAAGGTCGTTCGCGGCTTGCGCGACGATCTTCACCTCCTCCTCGTCAAAATACTTGAGGATGCGGCTTGCGAGATCCTTGTTCACTGCCAGAAGGATAGCCGCAGCCTTAGCTGTCCCAGACAGCTCTTGGGCAGGTTGCTCGCTCCCATGGCGTCCAGCAGCCACCGCACCTCCAAAAAGGGCATTTGCCCCATTGCCAAGCCGCGACTCATTTCAGCTTGATGAGGATCATAGCAGCGGTGCGTCTGTTATTGTTTGTAAGATAGGAAGGTTGAGCAGCTGGACCCTTGCCCTCAGCAAAAAGTAGCGCTCCATCCTACACTAGATCCACGACCTTCCGCTGTGCATCGACATCAGCCTCGATATAGCGCTGCGTCGTCCCCAACGCACGACCTATGCCTCCACCAGATTTGGCGTATACTGAGCGCCGATGCGGCTAGTTTCTTTGGTCGAGCGGACCGTGTATTTTCCCGTTCTGACATCCAATATTCGAGCAAATAGTACGGACTAGAGTTGGTCTGATAAACTGCCGAGCCCTTGCGGGCCCAAGTCGCCAAGCGGTTCGGCCTCTCGAAGACACAGGTCTCGAGTGTCATCGCGGAAGGTGCGGAAATTGGTTTTCTCACGGTGGACGGATCCGGAGCTCCGGCGTCGACCGACTATCTGCGCGAGAGCTACGCCAACTGGATTTCGATCGAGCTCGCCTTCTAGGCTCGCCACATGCAGCCCCTCTCTTGAGGACACATGGCTCGCCCGGATAACGGGCCTTATCGCCTGCTCTCCGCTGCGCTAAGCAGCCATGTCGTATGGCTCTAGCGTTGTCCCCGGAGATTTCCCACAGGCACGTCTATTTCACATCTGCCTCGATGGGTCGCACGCGCGAACCGGCCCAACCGTTGCGATAGGAGAACCGCGCGCGGCCGTAGTCGATCAGGGGCCGCTCAAGCACGTGATAGAGCGCCACACAAAAGGCGATCGTGAGGGCCAGGGCGATTGCCGCAAGCCCGACGTCCACCCATTCGTCGAACCTCCGTCTCCGCTCCGCCAGAACGAACACGAGTGACAAGAACAACGGATGGAAGAGATAGAGCGAATAGGAATACCGTCCAGCCCATTGGAGAACGCCTGAGCGCAGCTGCCGTACATCCTTGCACACCAGAACGGCCATCAGCAGCATCGAGTACGCGATGCTGAGGTAGAGGTGGCCCCAGAGATTCATATGCGCATAGAGCGATTTTCCGCGTATGAGCGCGATGATCACCGGGATGGCCAGACAAAGCCGCAGCGCCCAGCGCATCAGCTCGTCCTGCCGCGCGCGGAGCTCGGCCATCAGGTCCGCGTCGCGATACACCAGCGCAACCAGTCCGCCAAAGCACAGGCCGTCGAGCCGCATTGGGGTGAGCACGTACGGTGCCAGCTTGGCACTCGGATAGAGGAGATGCAGTCCAACCCTTGCGGCGACTGAGCAACACGCGATGGTGAAAAGCGTCAGCGCCAGCTTTCGCGGCGGCGTGAAGATGACGATGGCCGGCAGCAGCAGGTAGAACCACTCCTCGATCGCCACCGACCATGTGACGGTAAACCCCTGCGCGATCGGGCCGTTGTAGGCGGCCATGAGCCAGTTCCAGGTGAACGTGACCTGGGCCAGGACTTGCTTCCACACCGGCACGACATCGGCGTTCGCGACGGTCGTGGGACCCATCACGTAGAAAACCGTCCAGTAGAGTGCAATGAGCACGATGTAGGGAGGATAAATTCGGAGGGCGCGCCGCGCATAAAAAGCGGGCAATAGGTGCGGCGATTGCCGGTGGTCTGTCAGGATGCCCGTGATCAGGAACCCGGAGAGGACGAAAAAGAGATCGACGCCCGTCCGCCCGAAGACCGTCAAGTAATGGAAGGGCTTCGCGTAGTCCGTCCCGCCCGAAGGCGAGCCAATGAAGTGCCAGGCGAGCACCATGAGCACGGCGAGGCCACGCAGGCCGTCCAGCTCCGGAATCCGGTTCTCAGACGCAACACGCATACAGTCGGACGTCCCTGCTTCGCCCCGCTCCCATGGGTGCGAACTTCGATCAGCATACCGGCGCAGGGCGTACCGTCCACCTTATTTTTGGTGTGACGTGTATGCTTGGCGCGAAGGTGCTGCGGCCAGCCTATGGGGCCGGTCCGAAGAACATCAGCCTCAGGAAATGCGTGTAGTCGGATTCCAGCACCATGATAGCCACAAAGACCAGCACGGCCACCGGTGGGACAAGGATGGCGTAGACCAATGCCAGCCGCTCCCATGCCATGTGCATGAAGACCCCGACGATCAATCCCGCCTTCACGATCATGAACATGAGGATCAGGAACCATCTCAGGTATCCCTGAACGTGGAAATAGTCGACGAGATAGGAGCAGGTGCTCAGCACGAACAGCCACCCCCAAACGAGGAGGTAGAGCCTGATCGAGTGTGTTTGGCCCTCGGTGTGCGTCGCAACTGTCGCGTCCGCCGGGAGATGTGCCGTTGTTTGCATCACGATCCCTCTCACCACAAATAGAACAGCGCAAAAATGAAAACCCAAACGAGATCGACGAAGTGCCAGTAGAGGCCCATGATTTCGACGATCTCGTAGTTCCCTTTGCGACTCGTGAAAAATCCGCGCCTGCCGGTGTCGAAGTCGCCGCGCAGAACCTTGCGGGCGATGATGAGGAGGAAGATCACGCCGATCGTGACGTGCGTGCCGTGGAAGCCCGTGATCATGAAGAAGGACGAGCCGAACTGCGGAGCGCCCCACGGGTTACCCCAGGGCCGCACGCCTTCCGAGATCAGTTTCGTCCACTCGAAAGCCTGCATGCCGACGAACGTCGCACCGAACGCAGCAGTGATCAGCATAAACACGGCTGTTTTTACGCGATCGCCGCGATAGCCAAAGTTGACCGCCATCGCCATGGTTCCGCTGCTGCTGATCAGGATGAAGGTCATGATAGCGATCAGGATGAGAGGGACGCTCTCGCCGCCAATATGCAATGCGAAGACTTCGCTGGGGTTGGGCCACGGCGCGAGCGTGGACATGCGCGCCGTCATGTATCCAATCAAGAAACAGCTGAAGACGAAGGTGTCGCTGAGGAGGAAGATCCACATCATGGCCTTCCCCCAGGAGACGTTCTTAAACGCCCGCTGGTCCGACGACCAATCGGCGGCAACGCCTTCCCAGCCGTCTGGCGGCAGATGCTCGGAGCGTGGTCCACTTAGTGTTGTTTCGGCCATGGCTCTGGATCCCTACGGGTCGGCGAAGACCTGGCGGCAGATCTCGAGGAAATCGCTGCCCCATCCCATCAGCAGAGCGAATAGGATGAGCCAGACGAAAAGTAGGAAATGCCAATAGATGGCGCATAGCTCCACGCTCGCCGTAATCTCGGGGAGCTCGAACTGATCGTCGCTCCACACCTTGGCGCCGGTTCTGCCCAAGGCCACGAGCCCGCCTGAGACATGCAGTCCGTGTAGCGCGGTCATCAAATAGAAAAAGGCATTGGCAACGTTGGCCGCCAGAAGGAACCCCTCCGTGCTGAGCTGTCGCCACGCCACGAGTTGTCCGAAGAGAAAAGCGAGAGCCGAAACGCCGCCTGCAACGAGGCCGCCTCTCACGCCGGCCAGCGATCCCCGGCGTGCGGCCATCAGCGCGCTCTGCAGCGCAATACTGCTCAAAACGAGAAGGCCCGTAGTGAGCCAGAGCATTTTGGGTATCGGCAAGGGCAACCAATCCCTCGCGGGCATGCGCATCGCGTACGCACTGATCAAAAGCATGAAGAGCGTGCTGGCGACGACAAGGAACACGCCCAATCCGACTTTCGAGGGAGAGGTCGTTGACATGCCGGGGGCACGCGCATCGCCGATCACGCCCTCCTCCAGCCACGGCTTTGACGTCAAACCTTGGTGCCAAAGCCACCAGGCGGCGATGGATGATACGACAGCCAGGAACAGGACGATGATGGTCATGCCGCTTCCTCTAGGCGCCTTGCGGAGCGGGTGGCTGGTTCTGCGGAATGAAATCCTCTGCAGCGCCCGGCACGCTGTAGTCGTAGGCCCAGCGATAGACGACCGGCAGCTCTTTGCCCCAGTTGCCGTGCCGCGGCGGCGTATGAGGTGTCTGCCATTCGAGGGTGGTCGCTCGCCAGGGGTTGCCGCCAGCTTCCTTCCCCTTGAAGAGGCTCCAGACCATATTGAAGATGAACACCATCTGTGCGGCGCCGACGATCAACGCGGCGATTGTGATGTAGTGGTTGAGGGTCACTGACGAACTCAGATGCGACTCGCCGAGCTCGTAATAGCGCCGCGGCACGCCCATCAGGCCCACGTAGTGCATCGGGAAGAAAATGGCATAAGCGCCGAGGAACGTGATCCAGAAGTGAATCTGGGCCAGCGTCTCGTTGTACATTCGGCCCGTGATTTTCGGGTACCAATGATAGATCGCGCCGAACACCACCATGATTGGCGCAACGCCCATCACCATGTGAAAGTGTGCGACGACGAACATTGTGTCTGACAGCGGCACATCGACGACCACGTTACCGAGGAAGAGCCCGGTAATTCCGCCGTTGACGAATGTGACGATGAACGCCACGGCAAAAAGCAATGGCACCGTGAAATGGATGTTGCCCCGCCAGAGGGTCAACACCCAATTGTAGACCTTGATGGCTGTCGGGATGGCGATGATGAGCGTGCTGGTGGCAAAAAAGAACCCGAAATACGGGTTCATGCCGCTGACGTACATGTGGTGCGCCCATACGACGAAGCTCAATGCACCGATGGCGACGATAGCCCACACCATCATGCGATAGCCGAAGATGTTTCGGCGCGCGTGCGTGCTGATCAAGTCGGACACAATGCCGAATGCCGGCAAGGCAACGATATAAACCTCTGGATGCCCAAAGAACCAGAAGAGGTGTTGAAACAGAATTGGGCTGCCGCCGCCGTACGAGAGATGCTGACCCATTTGGGCAATCGACGGCATGAAGAAGCTGGTTCCCAGGAGTTTGTCGAACATCATCATGACAACGCCGACAAACAGAGCTGGGAAAGCCAACAGCGCCATGACGGTCGCAGTGAAAATGCCCCATACCGAGAGCGGCATGCGCATCAAGGTCATTCCACGTGTGCGGCCCTGGAGCACCGTCACCACGTAGTTCAGGCCTCCCATCGTGAAGCCGATGATGAACAGCGCGAGCGACGAGAGCATCAATATGATGCCCCACTCCTGTCCCGGCGTTCCTTCGAGGATGGCTTGAGGCGGATATAGGGTCCAGCCTGCTCCGGTGGGCCCGCCCGGCGCGAAGAAGCTGGCAACGAGCACGAGCACCGCAAGCAGGTAAATCCAGTAGCTCAACATATTGACATACGGAAAGACCATGTCCCTGGCGCCGAGCATGAGTGGGATCAGGTAGTTTCCGAAGCCGCCGAGGAACAATGCCGTCAGCAGGTAGATCACCATGATCATGCCGTGCATAGTGATGATCTGGTAATAGGCGTGCGCGTCGATGAAGGGAAGCACGCCGGGAAAGGCGAGCTGAATTCGGATCAACCAAGACAGGACCAGAGCGACCAGGCCGATGCTCATGGCCGTGAGCGCGTATTGGATGGCGATGACTTTGGCGTCTTGAGAGAAGACGTATGTCGTCCACCAGCTCTTCGGGTGGTAGAGCTCCACATCTGGAACTTCGGCGGGGCGGACGCCCTCGTAGGCGCCATGTGCGACGTCGGCCATCAAGGTGCCTCCTCGCTCTCGACTTATGTTTCTCGCAGTTTCACCGTGGAACCCGCGCTGCATCGGGGTGTTCTTCACCCTGGCTGGGCCCCACTGCTGCTGTCTTGAGGTGTTCGGCTTGGGCCATTGTGCTGCCGAATGTCGTCTGCTGGTCGAGCCAGGTCTGATAGTCCTTAGCGTTGTCGACGACGACTTGGCCGCGCATGGAGTAGTGCCCCATGCCGCACATCTCGGCGCAGAGCAGCTCGAAGGTGCCCGTCCTAGTGGGGATGAACCAGACATGGGTGACGATACCTGGAACGATGTCCATCTTCGCTCTGAACTCCGGGACATAGAAATCGTGAATCACGTCTATGGACCGCATGAGGAGCTTGATCGGTTTGCCCTCCAGCAAATGCAGGTCTGCGCCCTGGATGATGATGTCGTCTTTGGCGTTCGGGTCGACTGAGACGAGACCCAACGGGTTCTGATCGCTCACGTTGTTGGTGGTCGCCATTCCGAGCTTCCCGTCTTTGCCCGGCAAGCGGAAGCTCCACGCCCACTGCTGCCCCACGGCCTCGACTTCGACGGCATCGTCAGGGACGGTGATGAAGTGGTTCCACACGAACAAGCCAGGGGTGAGCATAGCCGCGACGCCAACCGCGGTGGCGATCGTCAATCCCCACTCCAGCTTTTTGTTCTCCGGCTCGTAAGCAGCTTGTCTGTCAGGACGGTAGCGGTAGCGAACAAGACAGTAGGCCATGAACAGGATCACGGCCACGAAGACCACCCCTGTAATCCAGAAGGTGATGAGAATCGTGTCGTCGATGTAGCGCCAGTTCGAGGCAATCGGCGTCATCCACCACGGACTCCAGAGGTGAAACAACACGGATCCGACGACGACGAGTACTAGAGCCAGCGCTATAGCCATCGCTTTTTCATCCTGGCCTCTGAGGCTCGCGAACGGCGGCTAGGAGGCCATCAGCTTCTCCACATCATGCGCAGCGTGGTTCGACACTCACGACGGCAACGCCGATCGGGAGCGACCACGAGAGCTTCAGAAAGGTAAGGAAGGTGCGAATTCTTTTGGCCAGAACGATTCTCAAGTCCGCCGGGCCGATCCTGCGGACTTTGAGGCGAGCACGGCTCGCAACGACATCGTTGATATCTAACAAGCTCGCCATGGCCGTACCCCTCGTGCCCTCATGGGGCGCACATCAGTGGGGGTGACAGAGAGCTCACGTTGCGGCCTAGCACTTGGTCGCATCGTGCGCCCATAACGCCAGCGCATGTTACTCCTCCGTAGCACCCGTATCAATGAGGCTTGGATAGGTAAAGCGGGCCAGAGATGTTTAACGCCCGGATCTGTTCTTGGCGTCGCATTGATCCAAATTCGGAGTCGGGCTCGTAAGCCGCAATAAATGTCCGTTATCTTCGGCAGCGGGTCAGGCGACGGATACGATTTCGATCCGTCGACCACGGCACCGAGCAAGAGGTTTGCGGACGCCGACAATCGGAGATAGGCTATATTTGAGCATGACGCTTAAATAGTGCGTCTGACACGTTCACGCCTGCAACCGCCCACGATCCGCGCCGCAGGAGTACGATGCCAAGTGCGGTTTGCCGCCAGAGCGACTTAACGACCAAACATTACGTCTTCGCCGTCTATCCTCGGAGGCCAGAGCCGAATGCGCACGGCTTTGACGTCATTCGACGAACCCACAGAGGGCACGACCAGATACCAGAGCTAGCTTTGGAGGTCCGACATGGTCGATTTCACACTAAATGGAAAACCAGTGTCGGTGTCAGTGCCCGAGGACATGCCACTGCTCTGGGTCGTGCGGGACGTTCTCGGCATGACAGGAACCAAGTTTGGGTGCGGCATCGCTCAGTGCGGTGCGTGCACCGTGCATCTCGACGATGAACCCGCGCGCTCGTGCGTAACCCCAATCGGCGACGTTGCGGGTCGATCTGTGACGACCATCGAAGCAATCGGCGAGACGCCCGCGGGCAAGGCTGTGCAAGACGCCTGGCTCAAGCTCGAGGTTGTGCAGTGCGGTTACTGCCAGTCCGGACAGATCATGTCGGCAGCGGCTCTCGTCGCCAGCAACCCCAGGCCAAGCGACGCTGACATAGACGACGCCATGTCCGGCAACATTTGCCGGTGTGGAACGTACGTCCGCATTCGCAGCGCGATCAAGGTCGCCGCTGCAGGAACCGTGAGGTGAGCCATGCTCTACGAGCCTCGTGCGTCAGACATATCGCGCCGCTTTTTTCTTCAAGCTGGCGCCGCGGCCGGCGGCGGCTTGTTGATCGGGTGGGTGCCAACGGCGGAGGCTACAGACGGCGGGGAGCTGTTTGCGCCTAATGCGTTCATCCGTCTCGATCGGCTGGGAAAGTTGACCGTCGTTTCTCCTATGATCGAAATGGGTCAAGGCACCTACACGTCCCTCCCAATGCTGGTTGCTGAAGAGCTCGATATCGATATGTCCGACGTGTCGGTGGATCACTCTCCCCCCAACGACAAACTCTACGGCAACTCTCACCTCGGTGGCGTGCAGACGACAGGAAATTCGTCGTCAGTTCGAGCCTTCTACTTGCCGATGCGGCACGCCGGCTCTGCCGCGCGTTCCATGCTGATTTCGGCCGCCGCAGCGAAGCTCAACATCGATGCAAGCGCGCTGACCACCGAGCCCGGTCATGTGCTCAATCCTGCCACCAAGCAGCGCATTGCCTACGGCGAATTGGTGGATGCGGCAGCAAAGCTTCCCGTCCCCACCAATATCAAGCTCAAAGATCCGAGGACCTTTCGCATCATCGGCACGCCGGCCAAGCGGCTCGACGTGTCCGGCAAGGTGAATGGTACGGCGATGTACGGAATTGACGTCAAAATTCCGGGTATGAAGATCGCCACCATTGCCGCGTCTCCGGTCTTCGGGGGCACGGTTGCCTCCTTAGATGAAGCAGCCGCGTTGAAAGTCCCCGGTGTGCATCAGGTCGCAAAGCTCGACAATGCCGTCGCCGTCATCGCCGACCACTATTGGGCGGCGAAACAGGGACTCGAAGCTGCAGCCGTCACGTTCAACGGCGGCCCTCATGCCTCCGTCTCAACAGCGGATGTCGTGGTGGCCCTGGAAAAGGCATCACAGAACTCGGGCGCAGTAGCAAAGGCCGAAGGCGACGTGGGGGCCGCGCTCGCCAAATCAGCAACCAAGCTCGACGCCATCTATGAGGCTCCTTTCCTTGCGCACGCGACAATGGAACCTATCAACTGCACGGTGCACGTAACACCGGACGGATGCGACATCTGGGTCGGGACACAGATCCCGACCGTCGCTCAGCAGGCGGTCGCACAAACGCTCGGGCTCAAGCCGGAGCAAGTGCGCTTACACAATCACTTACTCGGCGGCGGCTTCGGGCGCCGCTTGGAGTACGATTTCATCGTTCAGGCGGCGTTGGTCGCCAAGCAAGCAAAGGATCCGGTCAAAGTCGTATGGAGCCGCGAAGAAGACATCCAGCATGATATGTACCGCCCGTACTACTACGACCGCTTCTCCGCGGGCCTCGATGAGCATGGCCTGCCGATCTCGTGGAGCCATCGCATTGCGGGTTCCGCGATCATGGCTCGTTTTTTCCCGCCCTTGTTCAAGGATGGCATCGACCCGGATGGCGTCGATGGTGCGGTCGACATGCCGTATGATATTCCCAACAAGCGCGTCGAATTCGTGAGAGAGGAACCTCCGGGCATCCCCACAGCATTTTGGCGGGGCGTCGGCCCAACCCACAACGTCTACGTGGTCGAGAGCTTCATCGACGAACTCGCAGCAGCCGCGAAAAGGGATCCCGTCGACTATCGTCGTGCGCTGCTCGGAAAGAATCCGCGCGCGTTGTACGCGCTCAACCGCGCTGCCGAAATGGCCGGTTGGGGCACGCCTCTTGGTGACAGACGCGGACGTGGCGTGTCGGTGAACAACGCCTTCGGAAGCTACATGGCTCAGATTGCAGAGGTCACGGTCGCGAAATCTGGCGATGTGCATGTCGACCGCGTCGTGTGCGTGGTCGACACGGGTGTCGCGATCAATCCCGACACGATCATCGCGCAGATGCAAAGCGGAATTATCTACGGTCTCACCGCGACCCTGTGGGGCGAGATCACGCTCAAAGATGGCCGCGTCCAGCAATCGAACTTCGACGATTACCGCATCATGCGTATCAACGAAGCGCCCATCATCGAGGTGGAAGTCGTAAAGAGCGAAGCCGACCCCGGCGGCATCGGAGAACCTGGCACCTCAGGGCTTGCGCCAGCCGTGCTCAACGCCGTCTATGCCGCAACGGGAGTACGTCTGCGCAAGCTACCGATCAAGGCTGAGCTGCTAAAGTCCGTCTAGGAATTGCTCTGCTTTCCCTGCGTACAAAGTTGGCGCGCATCGCGCCTTCCACTTCTCCGTGGAACACCTGCCCACATCCGATCCAGGGGTTAGGCGGCTGCCTGCCCGCCCTTCGCTCCCACGCGAGATCGAAGCACTTCCTCCCAACTGACCGGCAAGACCGGGCCACCTCCGCGCGGCGGAGCACACCTAGAGCGTGCACTGGACTGCTACCCCCGCTGATTTCACTTCTTCTCAAAAATCGCTATAAATCAAGCGCATGTGACCGTAGGCACGCTTGCAACCAGCTCTCCTTACGCGTGTGTAAACTTTCTCTTGCTCGTTTAGATGGTTTATGGTGGTCTCCAACCACAACTTTTGCGTGTATTTAGCGAGTCTCGCGTCTAGCGCGGAAATTGGGTCATTCCGTTCAGCCCGCTTCAACTTTGGGCTGATGGCAGCGTAGCTAATTTGAGGTGGGGGGCCTGCTCGACCACAAGCAGGCTTATAACGATGGTGCACTTCAACCAATCGCTGGCGAGATTTGCCGCTGCGGCCTTGGACATCCTGCCCAGGCACTACCTCGACCCCTTCATCTCTCTCATCAACAAGCGTTACGCTGTCCAGGCGCCCGCCACCGACTTGGTGATTGAGCTCATCCTGCGTCACTCCCAGGACGTCGCCTCCGCCATCAACGATTTGGACGACGTCATTCCCCGCGACGAAATCCTGGTTGCGGTCAACCAACTCATCGACAAGCGCCATCTCGCGACGGAAAAGTTATTCGAGGCCGCGCACTCCCTCTCCGATCCCCATCTGGTGACGGCGATCGAACTTTTCAAAGCCGAGCAGAAAGGTGAGGTCCTTTCCGAGCAACAGCTTCTGCACGCAACGGAAGCCGTTCGGGCATTCTCGGGCCGCGGCCGGCGGCGTCTCGAACTGCTCCTCCTACAAGCAATGCTGAAAGCCGAGCATCTCGAGTTGTCCGACAAACTGGTCCGCAGCTCCCCTTACCTTGCCCAGGAAGGCCTCCCCCCGGCTTACCTGGTGGGAATTTTGAGATGCGTCCTGAAAAACGAACCCGAAAACTACGCGGTTCGGCGGCGCGCTCTCGAGTCCAGCATGACCAATCTCGACAGACTTAGAATTGTCGAGCTCGATATTGCTGCCGGCTTTATTTCCGATGCTGGCGATCACAGCACATCGGTCGATCACTTTCTCAAAGCAGCGCCGGCTTCGGTCGCGTACGATTTCCGATCGAAGGTGAAACCATTCTACGATGCTCACGACACGAGTCTGATGGCGGCGCGAACGAACAAATCGATTTCAGATGGTATCCTGGGCGACATTGTCAGAGCGGTGGAAGAGAAACGACCTCTCGCTTTACTCCGGCTAGGAGACGGAGAGTCTTACGCCTACGAAGCAGAGCCGGGCTCTATAGAGGATGCGGACAACAGCTTGCGAGAGCAGCACTGGTGGGGCTGCCAACTCGATCAGAGCACAAGAGCTCTCCTGCAATCGAGGCTACGAACGGCGATTGGGCACGCCGATTACCTCGGCATCCCGAGCGTCTACAGGTTCGCCCGCGACACTCATTTCCTGACCAGAGACTTAAGTGGCGCTGCTAGCAGTCGCGGTCTGGTGCGCGTTCTCCAGAACGTTCGACCAAGGGCTGGCGCAAATCTCGTCGAAGAGCGCATCCATCAGATCATTTTCCGCAGAGACGACTTGAAGAGGGTGACGTCTGTCGCGGGGGCCCGCACGATCGTGATTTCCAGTTTGCGCCCGCAAATTGCCGCCGACCTCTTTCCGGCTTCCAAAGTCCTTACGATCCCCTCTCATCGCAGAACATCTGACCACCCTGCATTCGTAAACACCAGAACACCGCTTCCCTTCTCTTACGAAGCCGTGCTTTCCGAGATTTGCTCCACAGTCGGCAAAGGTGATGTGGTTCTTGTTGGTGGTGGGATCATCGGAAAGGTCTTCATTGAGCAAGCTCGCCAGAACGGCGCAGTGGCGTTGGATGTCGGAGCGATGCTCGACTATTTCGCGAATGCAAAAACACGCTCTGTCGCCGATCTACTGTGAACCAACGGCTCTGTCGGGCCGGTGGCGGTTGCAAGAAGCCGCGATAGAAACGCTTCCGCCGCACGTGCCCCGATGATCGCCGCAAGGATTAAGCTCCGTGCAACCCGTTCCAACAGTTCTGTCTACCCTTAGGCGCTCGTCGCGGTATCTCTCGACGTTTGGCTGGCTGCTGCGTCACCAAATTCGCTCAGCCAAATGGCAATTGCTTGCCGCCGTTGCCTTCGGCGTAGCGAGCCGCCTCGGAAGCATTGTCGTCCTCATGGCGACCATCAAATGCGCGCTCTGGCTTCTCAAGCCGGAGACCATGCCCGGCCTTCTCACCACTCATTTTCCTCAACTCGTCGCTACGCCTGCCTTCGTGATATTTCTCATCTGCATTCCAAGCATCCTGCTGCTGCTTGCCAGCGTCGCGAGCAACCTGCATACGCGCCTCCGTACCCAGGTCGCAGCAAAGTGCGGCACGACGATCGCCCTCGAGCAATCGAGCAGACTATTCGGGACACAGGCGGCAGATGGCGACGCCAGTAAGCTCGCGGCAAAGTTCAGCTCGGACATGACGCAGGACTGGAGCGCGCTGTGCAAGGCGCAGACGAACCTCATCAAGGCAATGGTGGCCGGCGCAACATTCACGATGGCGATTGTGCTCGGCGCCGCAATAGACCCCTTGGTTACGGGCGTTGTCGTGCTCATTGCGATATCGATCGCAACAGGGCTCGTCTGGAAGCAGCACGAAAATTCCTACGTCCTGACCGCCGAGCAGGCACAGCTAAAAATACGGACGCTGGATAGCAACGCCTCTCTGATATCCGAGATGAGTCACGCAATCAGCAGCGGCCGTCATGCCCTATCCCTTGAAAACGCTGTTGCTCGCCGCCACGCTGACATCATTGCCGAGCATTGGCTCAAGGATCGCAACGAGAGCGCTGCCAGTCTTTTTCTCGACATCGGCAACGGCGTTGTCGTTCTCGTGATGCTGTCGACACTCTACTTCAGAGGGCATTCGATGAGCGCGACCGACATTGCACACGCCGTGCTCCTCATGTTCGCGCTTCGATTTGCAATGTCGCAGGCGCGTGCGGTTTCCACGCATGCCTTCGCGCTCAGCAAAGACTATCGACGCTTGGTCCTGTTGGCTGCGCCTGTTGCTGCCGGTCGCTTGCTGCATTGAGAGCGAGGAGCACGTCTTTGGCGGGAGAGAGAACATCAATCTGCGGCGCATATCTTCCGGGGGATGTGCAGATGCCTGAACTGGATGTCCTCCTTCGGGAGCGCCAGGAGCTATTCGATCGTCTGCACGGGCTGGAGCTGGCGCTAGAACGAGAAACGGAACTCAGCCGTCATTGGAAACAACGTTTGCACAACGTCGAAAACTCGGCCACGTACCAATTTGGACGAATGCTCTCTCACTGCGCAGCGTCTCCCCTTGATTGGATCCGGCTTCCGCTAGACTTGGGCGGGTTTGCATTTCATCGATTTGTCCGCGGGTCATCGCGTCAACCGCATGTCCAACGCGGCTCTTTGCTCAGAGATGCTTCCGATATCGCCCTCTCCCGCTCCTATCAGGATGCGCTCGCCTTTCTGGATTTGCACGGAAGCCCCGAAACCCGCTTCACGCGACACCTTCTGCAGGCCAACGCTTCTCTCCATGAGGACACCGCATGGCTCGCCGGGCTGAACGCCTACCTCGCTCAATTCAAACTGTCACCGGTGGTGCTGCAGCCTGGGGACCGCAACGGCCGCTTCCTGCGGCTCTCTGCTCGGCAGGCTTCGGCCGTTACGCATGGCCCGCGCGTGAGCGTGATCATGACTGCATTCAATGCGGAGGACACCCTCACCCACGCGGTTCTTTCGATCCTCGGGCAAACCTGGAGAAATCTGGAGCTGATCGTTGTCGATGACGCCAGCACGGATAGCACCTGGGCGATGCTGCAGTCGCTTGCTGCCGCGGATCCTCGCATGAGGCTCTTGAGGAGCCGAGTCAATGTGGGTCCCTACGTTGGCAGGAATCACGCTCTCTCAGTCGCAACTGGCGACTTCATTACCTGCCATGACGCCGACGACTGGGCGCATCCTCAACGGATCGAACGCCAGATGGCCTCCCTCACTTCCAAACGCGGAGCGAAAGCGACTTGGTCCTCCATGCTTCGTTTGCGCCGCGACGGCCACTTGCCGGGCTTCGGTCCGATTTCGAGATGGTCGTTCGACGGTGCCGCTCGCCTTGCTTCGGTGTCAGCGCTTTTCGAGAAGCGCTGGTTCGACTTGAACCTTGGACATTGGGATTCGGTGCGCTTTGCCGCGGACAGTGAATTGATCGGCCGCGCCCGTCTTCTACTCGGCAATAAATTCCGAACCGATCGCGTTGTCTCGATGCTTTGCCTGAGTTCCGACACGAGCCTGACCGGCGCCGAACAGACGGGCCTCGGTTCCGCTGTCAGGATGCAATACCGCGCCCGGTGGCAGAAGTGGCATTCGACCCTTCGGCAAGGCGACGCTTACATCGCCTTCCCCCAAACGCAGCGGAAGTTCGAGGCGCCTCTTTCGATGCTGGCGAACCAGGCCGAGATTCATCCTGTCGAGTGCGAAGGTAAAAGTGCAAATGAGACGTGATATGCTGGGAATTCACGCAACACTGGCTTGGAAGGACAAGTCGCTCGCAATACGAGTGCCGGATCGAGACCATATCGGAAATATCGTCCGTGAAACCAGCCGCTTCTATGAGGAAGATCTGCTTTCCGCACTTCACGATGCCGTCCCGCCTGGCAGTCTAGTTGTCGATGTTGGGGCGAATATCGGCAATCACACGCTCTTCTTTTCCAACATCATGAATTGCCGTGTTGTTGCTTTCGAACCTTTGGCTGAGGCGCTGGATTATCTACGCACGAACGTCTCGCTCAATGGTCTGCGCGATCTCGTGGAGATCCGGTCCGTTGGCCTTTCATCGGATATAGGCCATGCCTCCTCGACGTTACAAATCGCCTTCAATCTCGGCTCTTCGCGTCTCACCCAGCACGATGACGGCGATCTGATCCTTTCCACGCTCGACAACGAAACTTTCACAGATCCTGTAGCAATGCTCAAAATCGACGCGGAGGGGATGGAGGTTGCCATCCTCGAAGGAGCCCGGCGCTTTCTGGAGGCGAACCGGCCACTGATCGTCGTCGAGGCCGCCAATGCGACCGAGTTCGATACTGTTGCCAACCTTCTGAAACGGCACGACTACACTCCAATCTCTGTGTTTGCTGCTACTGACACCTATCTCTTCAGTCCGTCCCGGACCGCGGAAGAACTCGAACGCCTGGCGCGCCTCGCAGCCACCATGACGCTCAGAGCGCAAATGACCGCTCGTGCACAAGAGCGCAGACACCTCCAACTGGCGCGGGATATGGAGAGCCGGCTGCAAGAGACGGCCAGGAAACTTTCTGCGATCGAGCGCGACGCGAGAGAGATTCGCCGGCAGCACGACCGTCTGCGGAAAGTCTTGGCTGGTCCTTTATTCCGCGCGTTGTTTTTTTCAGTGTCCACCCTCCGCCGCATCAAGTCTGCCGCCGCAACGAGGCTATCGCGCCTAACGGCGAAGAGTCCCCTCTCTAGTCGACCGACCTCTCGCATGGAGCGGCATTGGCGTCGGCCGGTGTCTCCCTCCACTGCCGTCTCCTCCAATCCGCTGGTTACCGTCATCGTCACGACCTTCAATTCGCAATCGCATATTGACGCGGCACTTCAGTCCCTACTCCAGCAGAGCCATTCGAACCTCGACATCCTGGTCGTCGATGACGCAAGCTCCGATGCGACGCAGGATAAAATCGAAAACATCGCAGCTCAGGATCCGCGCGTACGCCTCATACGTAACCCTAGAAATCTCGGAACCTACTGGGCCAAAAACAGCGCGATGCTCGAAGCGCGGGGCGAGCTGATTACGTTCATGGATAGCGACGACACGTCGGATGAGCGGCGAATTGAGAAGCAGATCGAGGCGATCCGCGTCAACGGCTCCGTTGCGTCGATCTGCAATTGCATTCGCGTAGATCCCGACGGGAATGTCGTTCTAAATCGCGGCCTTCGCGAGCGGACAGCCCTCATCTCGCTCATGATCAAGCGAGACGTTGTGCGCGAGATCGGCTACTTCGATACGGTCCGCACCTCGGCCGATGACGAGTATCTCGAACGCATCAAACTTGTGTACGGCGCGAAGACACTGAAACGCGTCGAGGAACCGCTTTACATCGCGGCGGCGCGCGCCAACTCACTGACAACCACGACCGAGACCTCGGTGTCCCTCTCCGGAGATGAGGCGGATTTTCTTTCGAAACCACGCCGCCGCTACGTCGAGGAGTACAGCGCTTGGCATGCGAAGGTTAAGGCTGCGGGACGACGTCCCTACGTGCCGTTTCCCGTGACGCTTCGGCCGTTTCCGGTCGACGATGCAATCAAAGTCGCCAATGGCACTTTCGACAGACAGCCTATACATGCCTTCATGGCGACCTATCCGCCGCGTCTGAAGCACCTTGAGCGAGCGGTTGGCTCTCTGCTTGGGCAGGTCGATCACCTGTTCATCTATCTCAATGGGTATACATCGGTTCCGCGCTTCTTACGGTCCCCGCGCATCACGGCTCTCGCTGCCGGCACGCTGGAGGATCTCAGGGACGTTGGGAAGTTCTTCCATATGTCAACTGCGCCGGATGGCTATTTCCTCACGGTGGACGACGATATCGAGTATCCTCACGACTATGCCGAGCGCATGGTTCAGGAAATCGAGCGGCATTGCCGGGATGCGATCGTCGGTGTGCACGGCATGATTTTCGCCAATCCGTTAGATCGCTTTTTCAGCGAGCGGCGGAGGGTATTCTCCTTCAAGGATGAGCTCGCGTCGAATGTGCGTGTGAACGCCCTTGGCACCGGCACCGTCGGCTTTCATTCGTCGCTGCTGTCCATGACGCCGGACTTCCGCTCGGCAAAGGGCATGGCTGATCTGTGGCTTGCCATCAAGGCAAAGAAAAACTCCATTCCGATGTACGCAATCCCGCGGCCCCGGCAATGGTTGAAGCCGATTGTTCTAAAGGGCGAAGGCGGGACATCGCTCTACGACGAATTTCACTTCAACGACGTGGTCCAAACCAACTTGTTGCGCGAGGCGGGAGATTGGTCGCTCGACCGACCCAGCGAGCACACGCGTGTGCGCGAAAACATGGCGCAGCATTCGAGCGCCGTAGGCTAAATTTCAGGAACTATGGGGCCACGAAGCAGCGGCGCACCTGATGTTGCTAGCTCAATTCTGCTGGATTCTACCGCCGAAGAGATATTTGTACCACCGTTGGGTGTAGCTATCGAAAGCGTCGCCCTCAATCTGAGAGAGCGCGCTGAGCAACTGTATATGAATCCAGTGGTACTGCCATCGCGCAACGTTGGGTGCTGCACCTGGTACGCTATGGTGTGTCAGATCGTATGCTGTGCACCAGCCCAAGTCATAGAGTGAAAGCATCGCCTTCAGAGATTCGACGCCCTGTTCGTAGAGCTTCTTTATAGAACTATCGCCGGTGGCCTGGCTTGCGTCGTAAAGCCCGAGAAGCGCGTAGACATATCCATTCAAGACAAAACTGGCGGGCTCAGTTGGATACTCTTCGTACCACACATGCCCGTTGTACATGGCCCGGACGCCTCCCTTCTCCGAGGGGACGTGAAAAATCTTGCTAGCGTCTTGCATCACAGGCACCAACGAGCCGTCACCGGTGTGCGCAAACATTCTGGCGAGGAAGGACATCGCCAATCCTTGCCCCATAGCGCAGTACCACGGCGCTCTGATGATCCTTGTCCTCCCTGGATACCAGTCGTGATCATACGTAACGGGCCAAGCACCGGTGGAATCTCGGTTGGCCTTTAGCCAATCGACCACTGCGTTGGCCCGTGCAATCGCATCCGCCTCACCGTTGACGATGAACTTGCTGAAACATTCGAGCCCGTAGTGACCGATGGTTACGATGTAATAGTATGGGCCGCCCCACCGGTAGTGATTCAATGGAATGCCAGAGCTATCCGGAACGATGGAGGCGTCTTTAAATTTGAAGACGTTCTCGCAGTGATGATCGAGATAGCCTCCTCTCCAATTGTATGCGGCCTGAAAAGGCGAACGGCCGATGCCCCCTAACTGCTCGGAACCCTCGCCAATTACGGCTCTGTTCACTTTTGAGATAGCTTGACCCTTTCGTTGGGTTGCATTTGCGGCCCGCACCGGGCCGCTGCTATTCCCTCGAGCGATCGATACAAACTTGCGTAATAGTCGGGAAGGTAGTGAATGGCGTGCAGTCCCCATTTGTGCTCCCCATCCGCAATTATTTTTTCCTCGGGCACGACAATGTCTATAATTTCTGGCATTTCCGATTTCATGAAATCATAGCATCGGTTGAGCAAGTTATTATTGCTCGCAATTTTCGTCGTCCATGAGCAATCAAATGGAACAAGCCGATGCTCGCTCATTTGATATGTCTTGGCCCACAGCGCGCGATGCAAAACCACTGGCCGCCCCCTCAGAGCCCGGCGCAGGCTTCTAACAAATGAGCGGCAAGCTTGCTGCCAAAGCCGATCTGAACGAGCCGAAAATCGGCTTACGACCGCTGCAGCCATTTCTTTAGGCGACAAAATTCCAGACCTTTCGAGCTCGTGACTGCGAGTCACATAAGAGCCCCTATACTCAAGGACGGGGAATCTCTCGTCGACATAATCAATCACAAAGAGATCGTAGTCCGCACTCTCAATGGCCGCGAGAAGTTCTTTGTCAAAGTCGCGACATATTGCTTTGTGCGCGAAATTATTATCAGCGAAAAAATCGCGTCGTTCCAAGATGCAGGGTGGAGCCATCACGCTAATTAGCGATGATCTCGCGAAATAATTCGAACAGGTCAGGCTTTTGCGATCCGGGACTTCAAAACAGTCCCTTGTCACGCAGCTGCCCAATACGAATGCCGTGGGCACGATACATTGCTCCCCAGTAGTACCGGCGAGGATAGCTTGTGTGCGCCGTAAAATGCAATCTATGATTGTTATTTATGCACTTTTGCAACTGAATACAGAACGGGTTCTGCAGCAGAAGTCAAAGCCAGCTCTGTGCGTTGGGTGCGGGCGTTGCGGGCGGTTACGGCAACAAGCCCGGCATCGGAAAGGCTCGAAACTTCACGGAGGACAAGCGCGTGCTCGATGCCGAGCTTGCGTGCGAAGGTGCGCGTGTCCCGCGCGATGCCAGTATGGAGCGCAACAATAAGTGCGGCGCCAAGCGGCGTCAGAGATGCGTCGGCGGCGCAGACGGTCGAGACCATCTGCATGAATTCCGCCTCTGAAAGCTCTTCTGTCGCCGCGACGCTCATGCCGCTTGCAATTGCTGCGACAAGCGGAACGAGACGAGCACCGATTTGGAGGTCGGCGTATCGCTCTGCTCGCCCGCACTCGACAACGGCACAAGGACGTTCAGCTCGGGATAATACCCCGCTACGGACCCGCGCGGCAGATCGTAGGGAACGACGCGGAAGCTTTCTGCTACGCGTTCGATGCCATCGTTGTGGCGGCCAATGACGTCGACGCGGTCGCCCGCCGCGGCTCCGATCTCGGCAAGATCGTCCGGATTGACGAACACGATCTGACGTTCGCCGTAAATGCCGCGATAGCGGTCATCGAGGCCGTAGACCGTTGTGTTGTACTGATCGTGTGAGCGGAAAGTCTGCAGAACGAAGAGACCTTCCTCGCCCGCCGCCCTCTGATGCTCTGTTTGCTTGGGAAGACGGTCCGTGGAGAACGTGGCTTTTCGAGAGCGCGTGTTCCAAACGCGATGCTCGACCGCATTGTAGAGGCGGAAACCGCGTGGCTTGCGCACGCGTTCGTTGTAGCCGTGGAAACCCGGGATGGTGCGTGCGATCCGGTCGCGGATCAGATCGTAGTTTTGTCCCAGCGCTGCCCAGTCCACGACATCCGAACCCACCGTCGCGGCGGCGATGCCGGCGATGATGCCGACTTCCGAGCGCAACTCCGGGGAAGCGGGTTTGTTGATGCCGCCCGAACCGTGCACCATGCTCATGGAGTCTTCGACGGTGACGATCTGTGCGACGCCCTTGGCGTTGCGGTCGATCTCGGTGCGGCCGAGACACGGCAGGATGTAACTCACCTCGCCCGGCAGCAGGTGCGAGTGATTGAGCTTCGTCGCGATGTTCACGGTCAGCTTCTGGCTCATGAGCGCCTTGGCGATGAGCTGGCTGTCCGGCGTTGCGCGGGCGAAGTTGCCGCCGAGGCCGATGAAGGCCTGGGACGAGCCATCGAGCATCGCGCCAATCGAAGCCAGAACGTTGTGGCCATGACGGCGCGGCATCGACACGCCGAATTCCTTCTCGAGAGAGTCGAGGAAAGCCGCGCTCGGCTTTTCGTTGATGCCGACCGTGCGATCGCCTTGCACGTTCGAATGACCGCGAACCGGGCAAAGACCGGTGCCCGGACGGCCGACGTTGCCGCGCAAGAACATGAAGTTCGAGATCTCGCGGATCGTCGCTACAGAGTGGCGATGTTGCGTAACACCCATCGCCCACGTGCAAATTGTGCGCTCGGACGCGATGTAGATTCCGGCAAGGTGTTCCAACTGGGAGCGGGTCAGGCCTGACTGGTCTTCGATCTCGTCCCAGCTCGTGGCTTCCACGCTGGCCCTATAGAGCTCGAAGCCTGATGTGTGTTGACTCAGGAAGCCGTGGTCGAGCACCGAGGGATTGCCCGCCGCGATGGCTGCTGCATCGGCTGCGAAGACGGCCTTGGCCATGCCGCGCACGGCGGCCATATCGCCCCCGATGCGAACCTGATAGTACTCGCTGGCGATCGCCTTCGAGCCGCCAGTCAGCATTTCGAGCTTGTCCTGAGGGTCGGCGAAACGCTCCAACCCCTTTTCGCGAACGGGATTGAAGACGGCCACCTTCGCGCCACGGAGTGCCGCGCGGCGCAGGTCTCCCAGCATGCGCGGATGGTTGGTGCCGGGGTTCTGGCCGATTACGAAAATCGCGTCGGCCTTCTCAAAATCTTCGAGCACAACGGTGCCCTTGCCGATGCCGATGGCCTGCTCGAGCGCAACGCCGCTGGCCTCATGGCACATGTTCGAGCAGTCGGGAAAGTTGTTCGTGCCATAGAGGCGCACGAAGAGCTGATAGACGTAGGCAGCCTCGTTCGAGGCGCGACCGGAGGTGTAGAACTCTGCGCGGTCGGGGCTATTGAGGCTTTTGAGGACGCTTCCGATCTCGGCGAATGCGTCATCCCAGCTGATCTGGACATAGGTGTCGGTGGCGCGGTCGTAGCGCATCGGATGGGTCAGGCGGCCCTGGCGCTCAAGCTCGTAATCCGTCCAGCCGCGCAACTCGGTCAGCGTATGACTGGCGAAAAAGTCAGGGCGAACACGCTTGTCGGTCGCTTCCCAGGCCACGGCCTTGACGCCGTTCTCGCAGAATTCAAAGGACGAGCCGTGCTCGGGGTCGCCCCACGCGCAGCCGGGGCAATCGAAGCCGTCCGGCTGGTTGGCCTTGAGCATGGCCGCCGCGCCGGACAACGGCGCACCGCTGGCCAATAGCTTCTTGCCGCAGCTCTTGAGAGCGCCCCAGCCACCCGCGGCCTTCGACTTCTTGCCAATGAATTCCGGCTTACCCATTGCGTCGCATCCAACGATCATCATGCAGAGACTGTCGTTGTGCATGTGCGAAATTGAATTTTTCCGCAACGGACGCGAGGGTTATGGCAGTCATGCGGAAACAGCAGACCGGGTCTATAAAGCCTTACCGGTGACCCAAATTGCTCCGTTGCTGCGGCGTAAAATCTCGCGACCGCCTACTTTGGGTACTCCGTTGGTCAGTCTTTTTGGCTTAGGTCCGAGGCGCCCTTGGTCAGGACCGTCAGCGCGCGGGGCATCACCTCGTACCTCAGCGGCATGTCGAACTTGCCTAGTTCGCCGTCATTGGCGAGCCGCTTGCGCCGGTTCTTGGCGTGGATCACGAAGCTCGATCCGGTGAGTTTCGCCATTTCAGGGTCGCCGTGCCAGCTGCCGATGATGGCGCGCGCCAGCGCCTTCGCCATTCCCCAGCCGCTGCGATGCTTCGAAACGTACATCGTCAGCTTGCCGCCATCGAGTTTGGGGCGCCTCAGCCAGGGGGTTGTCTCGTCATACCCATTGTTGGTGACGACCACGGACAGCGCGCGAATGCCGAGCCGCTCTTCACCATTGTCGACGACAATCGCGATTGTGCGGCGGCTGGACAATATGTTGCGGATCGTCGCGAGGTATTTGGGAATTCTGTTGAGCGCCGGCCTGCCCCGTAACCTTGCCCGGGCTACCGAATACCGGAGTGTCGTTCCCATCACCGAATTGCAGAGAAAGATGCTGCCATTGACCTTAGCGACGTCGATCTGGATTGGGGTTGCGTCCGCGAGATAGGCGGCCGCATCCTCCAGCCGAAGCGGGATTTCGAGATCTTTGGCGACGCGGTTCATGGTTCCAAGCGGAAGGATGCCCAGCGCAGTCCCGGTTCCGATCAGATACTTGGCCGCCGTCCGGATCGTACCGTCGCCGCCTCCGATGACCAGCACATCGATCGAAGTCGAGACGGCGTGAGAGATCGCTCGCTCGACCTCTTCGGGCGGCACGCACTCGACGGAAACCTGATGCCCCGTTGCGGCGAAAGCCCTTTCGAGGACGGCCCTGATCGTCTCCGGCTGCATTCCCAGCGCGGTTCCGGCCCGGAGGTTTACGATGGCATGTATTTTGAGGACGGACTGTTGCACATGGTCCCGCCCGCTGCTGCCTTCTGAAACGATTGCCGCTTGAACCAAGTTGAGTTTCCCGCAATTGATCGCGTCGTTTTCGTATGGAATTCCGCATCCGGGAAATAGTTGCGTCGCGAGCCGCGGCAAGTGCGGCGAAGCCGCCACCGACTACCTAGGGAAGGAGATAGGAACGTGACGACCGAGCCTGAAAAAGACCGTGTTGGCGTATCCTCGCCGGCGCGTTGGTTCGAGGCGAGACCCCTCCTGCTGGTGGCGCTCCTCGCCTGCGCGGGACTAGCTTTCGCAGTACTGGCGCATGCCGTCATGGAAGGTGATACCCGGGCGTTCGACGAGTGGCTTTTGCTCGCGCTGCGAGAGCCGGGCGATCTTGCAAATCCCATAGGACCTGAATGGTTCGAGGAGATGGTGCGCGACATCAGCGCACTCGGAGGCACAGTGGTTCTCACGCTCGCCGTCGTTATCGTGGCGGGCTATCTCTGGATGGTCGACCGGCCGCAGAAGGCTCTGTTTCTTGTCGTGGCGGTCTCTGCGGGTGCCCTACTCAATCGTCTCCTCAAATTCGGCTTTGCTCGCCCGCGCCCGGATATCGTGGCGCATGGAACCTACGTTTCGACGGAGAGCTTTCCTTCCGGCCATTCGGCGAATTCGGCCATCGTCTATCTGCTGCTCGGAATGATGCTGGCGCGCGTCGAAGCGAGCTATCCCGCGAAGGTCTTCATATTCATCGTCTGCACCATGCTGACGCTGATGATCGGCATGAGCCGGGTCTATCTCGGCGTTCACTGGCCTACGGACGTGCTCGCGGGCTGGGCGGTGGGCGCCTGCTGGGCGCTGCTTTGCTGGTACGTGTTGCTGAGGCTTCAACCGAGCGGGACCAGGCGCTGATTTCGCCTACTCTGCGCTTTCTTCGACGATGCTCTGGAGGTAGGAGCCGTACTGCGAGGATGCGTAAGCGGCTGCCAGCCCTGCGAGAGCCTTTCGGTCAATGTAACCCAGCGTGAAGGCAACTTCCTCCGGGCTTGCGATTTTCAAGCCCTGGCGCTGCTCGATGGTTCGCACATAGGACGACGCGTCGAGAAGGCTCTCGTGCGTGCCGGTATCGAACCACGCGAAGCCGCGTCCCATACGCTCCACCTGAAGCGTGCCGCGCTCGAGATACGCTTGATTGACGCTCGTGATTTCGAGCTCGCCGCGCGCGGAGGGGCGGACCTGCTTGGCAACCTCGACGACATCTGCGTCGTAGAAGTAGAGGCCGGTGACGGCCCAATGGCTGCGCGGGCGCTTGGGCTTCTCCTCGATTGCGATCGCCTTTCCTGTGGCGTCAAACTCGACGACGCCGTAGCGTTCCGGATCGTTGACGCGATAGCTGAAGATCGTCGCCCCGCGGGTGCGCGAGCCCGCGCTTTGCACCAATTCCCTCAAGCCTTGGCCGAAGAAGATGTTGTCTCCGAGCACGAGCGCACACGGATTGCCCGCGATGAACTCTTCACCGATCAGAAACGCCTGGGCCAGGCCATCCGGCTTTGGCTGCTCGGCATAGGCGATCTGAATGCCCCACTGCGATCCATCGCCGAGCAAGCGTCTGTAGAGGGGCAAATCTTCCGGCATCGAGATGATCAGGATCTCTCGGATTCCAGCAAGCATCAGCACGGTGAGCGGATAATAGATCATCGGCTTGTCGTACACCGGCATAAGCTGTTTGCTGACGGCCAGTGTCAGTGGATAAAGGCGCGTGCCCCTTCCTCCGGCAAGAATGATCCCCTTCATCGGCTAGTGTCCCTGCGTCGCGAGCTTCGTGGAATCCGAGCGAAGGAGGCCAAGGCGCTCACCTCCGTAACTGTGGCTGCGGATAGGCTCCCACCACCATTGGTTTTCGAGGAACCAGCGGATCGTCTTGCGAATCCCGGTCTCGAAGGTTTCACGCGGACGCCAACCCAGCTCCTCGTCGATCCGGCGTGCGTCTATGGCGTAGCGGAAATCATGGCCGGGGCGGTCCGCCTCGAAGGTGATGAGATCCGCGTAGCGCCCTTGGGCGCGCGGGACGATTTCGTCCAAGACCGAGCAGATGGTTCGCACGACATCGATGTTGGTTTTCTCGGCGGCGCCGCCAATGTTGTATTTCCGGCCCGAGGTGCCGGAATTGAGCACGACTTCGAGTGCCTCGGCGTGATCGTCCACGAACAACCAGTCGCGAATGTTCTCGCCTGTGCCGTAGACGGGCAGCGGCCGCTCGTCGAGTGCATTGAGAATAACGAGCGGGATCAGTTTTTCCGGAAAGTGGTAAGGCCCGTAGTTGTTCGAACAGTTGGTGATGATCACCGGGAGGCCATAGGTGGAACGCCAAGCGCTAACCAGATGATCGGCAGAGGCCTTGCTGGCTGAATAAGGCGAATGCGGATCGTAGGGCGTATCTTCGTGGAAGGCTGCGTCTCCCGGCTGTAGATCGCCGTACACCTCGTCGGTGGAGACGTGAACGAAGCGAAAGCGCTCAGCCCGATCGGCCGGTAGCTCGCTCCAATAAGTTCGCGCAGCCTCCAACATCGCGAAGGTGCCGATCACGTTGGTTTCAAGAAACACCGCAGCGCCTTCGATCGAGCGATCGACATGGCTTTCGGCCGCGAGATGGAGGATAGCGTCGACGCGCTCACGGCGCAGGATCTCGAGGACGGCAGGGCCGTCGCAGATGCACTGTCGATAGAAGACATAGTTCGGCGCCTCCGCAATCTCGGAGAGATTGTCAAGGTTGCCCGCGTAGGTCAGTTTGTCGATGTTGACGATGCGATCCTGCCGGTTGCGTGCAAGGCGGCGGCAGACCGCGGACCCAATGAAGCCGGCTCCGCCCGTGACCGCAATTACACGCCCACTTTTTTCGTTGGCGGTCATCCGAAAAACTTTCCCCCTGAGCGTCGCGGCACCAGCGCGCCAACTTAGTCCTCCAGCACTGCCAAACCGAACCCGGTCTGGCCGAAGCCGTTGCCATTGTACAGCATGAAAACCTGTCCGCCGTGCCGAAAAACAAATGGATATTCAATCATTTCGGAATCCCATCCTTCGGCGGAGACATCAATGCCACTTTCGGTCATGCGGAGGGACCACGCTTCGCCATCCCGGCTTGCGGCGCATCCGATCCTGTAAGTCCGCCCAGGCGCGCCACGGTAGGAGAACCACATACGATAGCCGGAGGCGGCGTCTCCAACGACCGTCGGCCGTGAAAAGGCTTGAACCTCGCCCAATGCGAACGGCACTGCGAGACCTTCCCGGTGCCAATGATGGCCGTCCTGCGAGACTGCGTGATTGATCACGTGCAACATCTCTCCGTTTCCGGCGTCCCAGGACACCGTGGATCCGTACCACATGCGGTAGCCGCCTTCAGGCCTGCGCTCCACCCAGGGGTAGGACAGGCTGATCGGATCGATCTCGTTCGATCCAAGAAGAGGCGTGGCACCGTCGGGCGTCAAGGATCCATCAGGCTCGATGCACAGCCGCCCAATGTCGCCTCGCCAGTGGCCACCGGGAGGATTCTGCCACCCCATAAAGAGGATGTAGCGTTGGCCATCCACCTCATACCAGCAGCCAACGCTGATGCCGTGTTCGTAGTAGCTGCCCCGTGGCCCATGCTCGATCACGGGCTCCTTGCACTCGCGGACGATCTCGCGCTTTGCCATGTCGAAATCGACGAAGCCGACGGACGATCTCTTCTCCTCGTCGCGGCTGCTGAAATAAATGCGGTAGAGATCGCCACCGAGCGGTACGGCGAGCGGGTTTGCCGCGTGACTCACAAGCTTGGGATGGATGGCCCGCGGTTCATAGATACGGCCAAGTTTTCGCCACCGCGCCATTACTCAGATTTTCCTGAGCTTGGAACTCGGCACGCGCGAGCGCTCCGTCGCGGCCGCCATGTAAACGCCTTCAGACTCAGCGTCGCCGAGCAACATCACGCCCGCACCGAGCACGCATTTATCGCCGACTTTGATGTGGTCGCGGAGGGTGACGTTCACGCCGATGAAGCAGGCCTCTCCAATCACGACGCCACCCGACACAACAACGTGGGAGGCGATGAACGTATGATCGCCGATCGTCGAATGATGCCCGATGTGATTGCCGCTCCACAGCGTGACATTGTTTCCGACCGTTGCGAAGGGCTGCACCGTATTGTCCTCAAGGACAAAACAGTTCTCGCCGATGCGGCCATCATTCAAGACATTTGCGTGTGAGCTGACATAGCTGGCGAAACGGTATCCGAGCGTCTTGCCCGCGTTGTACTTCGCGCGCCGAAGCTCGTTGAGCTTGGCGTAGCTCAACGCCACAAACAGCCAGTTGTCGGTGGCCGGGTAGCGCTGCTCCAGCTCATCGAAAGGAACGACAGGAAGCCCCTTGAACTCCGCAGACGAGACGAACTCTCGATCGACCGTAAAGGCCTTCACCTCGAAGTCTGAATCATTGGTGAAGTAGTAGTGTGCAAGTTCCGCGATATCGCCTGCTCCGAATATGATCAGCGGCTTCTTCATGGCTGAGGCTTCCTGACCAGGATCGTAAACTCGTAGAGCCCGTAGTCGTGCAACAAAGCGACCTGTTTCGAATAGCGCCGCTTGCAGAGATCGAACAAGCGGCACGGATCACCGTAAAACAGATCCTCGCGCATGCGCTCCTTGTCCGAGTAGCTGGTCAAGCAGTTGAAGGCAAAGCCGCGCTTGCCCGCGCGATCGAGAACATCGAGCGTCGCATGCACGTGTTTCAACCACTCCGCGTCCGCCGATCCGAGCTTGACGTTGAAAATCCCGCTGGCGACAGCGAAATCGCATGACTCAGGCGGCTCTGCGGCGACCACGAATTTTGCATTGGCGTCCGGAAACCGGCGTGCGGCGGCCTCGGTCATTGCCTCAGATACGTCGCATCCAATGTATGCGAACCGTGAGAACCGTTTCGACAGATAGCCGTAGAATGCGCCGTATCCGCATCCGAGATCGCTGATCGAAAACGGGACCGAGCCATCGATGACCTTGGCCAGCTGCTCAAAGCGCAGCACTTGGCCTTCCTCGCTATTCCAGTCCACACCGTTCGGCGTCTCGCCGTGTGCGCGCAGTTTCTCGGTGTAATACTTCGCCACATCGCCCAATAGATCAGCCATGCTCTACCTCCCGCTCCGCCACGGACTTTCGGTAGACCTCCTGGACGATCGTGCGCGGCCTGTCCTTCACCTCTTCGAGAATGCGCTTGAGGTAGAGGCCGATTATCCCGGTAAAGAGTGCATTGAGACTGAAGAAGAAGATGATCGTGGCCATGAGCGACGACCAGCCGGACTGCACGGGTCCCGTGAGTGCCTTCAGGATTACGTACGCTCCGAAAATGATGCCGACGCTCGCAAGCACGATGCTAAAAGCGAACATCATGTAGAGCGGCCGGCCGCTGAAGCTCGTGACATAGAGCACGAGCAGCCCGATGCGCTTGCGGATCGAATAGGTGGTCGGCGCCAGAGATCGCTTCTCGAAGTGGTACGGAACCTGGCGATACCCCGTGATGAGCGTCAGCGGCACGAGGACCGGGTTCTGATCTCGAAAGAGCAGCAGTGAGTTGACGTAGCGCTTACTCATCACGCGAATGGTCGAAACATTTCGCGGCAGCTCAACGTCACTCAGGATGCCGAACAGCTTGTAGAACAGCTCGCCACTCGTGCGTTCGAACCAGTTGCCTTTGCGCACGTTCTGAACGCCGTAGACGCAGTCGGCCCTCGCCGCACGCATCTCGGCCAACATCGGAGCGAGATTTTCCGGCGCTTCCTCCAGGTCGCTATCGAGCAGGAAGACCATGTCGCCTTTGGCGTGCTCCAGGCCCGTCAGAAGCGCGCGATGATGTCCAAAGTTCTTGCTGAGCTGGACGAGGACGACGCGGCTGTCGAGATCTGCCAGATCCCGCACGCGCTCTGCGGAACGGTCGGGGCTCCCGTCGTCAACAACGATAAGCTCGACCTCAGTTGCGACGTCCTCGGCAGCCGCTAGTGCGCGTTTCGCGAATTCTTCGATCGTCTGTTCCGACCTGAAGACGGTCGTGACGATACTCAACGAACGGATCTTGCCCGTATGTTCAGTGCTTCGCTGCACGCGACTGGAACCAGGCATTTGTGGATCTATATTCGTCGAGGCCATAGCCAAGTATCCGTCTTTGCCTGTCATCGAACTTGTCGTCCGACGCGATCAGCGACGGAATGTGAAGCTGCTGGCGCAGCATCGGGATGGTGAAAACGTGGTTCACCGCCCTGCGGTCTCGTGCGGACCTATTCACCGATCCCGCGTGATAGATCATGCAATCTAACACGATAAAGGTCCCCCGCGGCACGGCGACCTGCTTCTCGAGCCGGCGGATCGTTTCATCGGACGGATAGGCTTCTTGATGATGGCTTGCTGGAATGACCCGCGTCGCTCCGTTTTCCAGCGTAAAATCGTCGAGCGCGAACAACGCGTTGATTGCGATCGGTCGCGAGGAAACAAAATGCTGATAGGGAAGGTCGCGGTGATAGGCGCCTTGCGTGTACTTGGAACTATTGGCGCGATTGTTGAGGCCGTTCGCCTGATTGAGAATAAAATAGTCACCAAGCGCACGGCTCAAGAGCGTGTGGAGGCGCCCGTTGAATACAAGGGACCAAAATGATGACGCGACGGTGGGCAGCGCGCGAATGGTGTCTTGCTCGCCGAGTGCGGCGAGGTCGAAACCATCTGCTGCGGCCTTTTTGGCATAGGCCGCGTGAGCGGCCTCGAATTCTTCCGTCAACGCATCGAGTTCGCTATTCGAAAGTCCCGCGCTCAATGTCGTGTAGCCGAGGAGGCGCAATTCTTCGGCGAGCACGTCGAACTCATCGCGAGCCTCCGTACTTTCCCGGACGCCATATCGCTCAATAGTCGTCATTGAAGCTCGGTCCTCAGGCTGCAGTATTCAAAGGGGTGCTTGAGTTCGACGGACGTTCCGGCGAACCGCGCCCGCAACTGCTTCCAGCTTCGGGCGTGAACCGCCGCCAAAAGCGGTGTTCCTCTATAATCACGCAGAAAATCGGCTGTCGACATGGCTGTACGGCCGAACTTCATCTCACCCACAGGACGATCCACAACGTAGAAGGCTGCGTTGTCTACGAATTCCGGCGCATAGGCGTGCAAAAGATCACAGAATTCCCCTGTGCCGAATATTGCGTGACCGTGGTCGGCGGGCATCTTTGCGGCGTGTTCGCCCAGCTCTCTCCAGCCACGATGATAGGCCGCGCGTGCTGCCGTCAGATCGAAGGGAAGGCTCGGAGATTGCGCCTTTGCGGACTGCGGGGAAAAGACCGAGAGACGAAAACCCGACTGGGCGCCCCCCAGTGGCTTGCTCTCCCGGAGATGCAGCCCAGCACGGCCAGCGAACTGGCAAAGCGATTCCAGGGAAAAACTGGAAATGTGATCGAAGAACAGGAGTTCGGAGCCCGCGCTTTCACCGTCAGGGCAAATCGTGACGACAAATCCGTCCTCGGAGATCGCTTTGCAGCCGGCTGCAAAGAATTGGGTCGGGTCGAGCGCGTGCTCGATAACGTTGACGGAATAGCACAGGCTGGCGTTGCTGCTTTGCGGCAGGACGGTTTCGGCATAACCCTCGAAGACCACAGCGCGGTCTTGTAGACGTGCTTGCGCCACGGCAGCAAGTTGCGCGGCCGGCTCAATCCCCAGCGCCTGCCGTGTTGGGGCCCTCGTGATTATTGCATCCAGGAGCGCGCCAGTCCCGCATCCGAACTCGACGATCGATTGCAAAGACGCTGCGTCTGAACCGTGATGTGCGATGGCCGCCAGAATGTGATCGGCATACGCCGAGGCACGCTGCTCGTCAGCGACGGCATCCTGAAGGCCCAACCCGTAGTTCCCATCATACAGCACATCGCGATCGGCTTCGGACACCGTTTCAAGGCGCGCGCCGTACCCGCAGGCCGGGCAGGACACTCGCGCCAGAGGAGCCGCAATGACCCGCCCGTCGCTGACCATTGAGCGAGAGGGATGCGGCGGCGGGATCTCGATCACGCCAGGGGCTCCGCAGGCTCGGCAACTGTGCGAGTTCGTCATGACGGCCGCTTTTCCTTGGGAAAGGGCTTCATAAAGCTCGCTGCTTCCGGACCTGTATTGAACATCAGGTCGAGAACCGTCACGCCGTGTTCGAACTCAGGTCCGCTCTGGTGGTATTGCGGGTAACCGCCGTAGTCCATCCAGGAGTATGCAATCCCGGCGCGGTCGAACTTCTCGCCCTCGAAATAGTCCTGAGCGGCCGGACCACTGAGGTATTCGTCCGCCCCGAGTTCCTGGCACAAAGCGAGAAGCCGATCCGTCTTGCGGCCACGCGCGTTGTAATCGCTGGACCGGGAGATTTCGGTCTGCAAGTCGAGTTTGCTGCATATGGCGCGCGTAAACAGCTCGTTGATCTCGGTCAGGCGCTGCAAGGCCTCAGCCTTCTCGTACAATTCGCGCAGCCAGTCCTTGTAGAGGCTGAAGTGCGGGGCACGTGCGTAGTTGTGCTCGATCGAGCGCCAGTGCTTCTCCGCCCAAGGTTCCGAGACCGTCACCTCGTCGATGTTCTGCAGGTACTGCCCTTTGGAATTGACGGGGATCGTCAGCCAGATGGGCCCCTGGCGCGTCATGATGCGGTTGCGGTTATGCCAGTGCCGCTTGGCATATTGCACGTCGTCATAAAGGACAAAGTGGTCGACGGCCTTGATGATGTCGAAATAGCCCTTCCAGGGGATATAGCAGGATTGGACGATCGCGACTTTGCGCATACAGGTCACAGCAATTTGTGAAAATTCGCGGGTCGCATCATCATTCCCAATACCACGAGCCCCCAGGGGATAAGCCGCTTCCTCTCGGGGGCTATTTCAGCTAGTCAACGCATCGCGTCAATCTTCATCTGAGCGACAGTGTCGAGATCTACAAAGGAAAATTCCAGCTATCGCATCGTGGACGCTGCCGTCTCATTTTTTCAACGGCTCAATCCGCGCGCGATGCTGCGCTATGCCGTCGTAGGCGTTGCTCAAAATGCTGCCTGCTATGTGGTTTTTCTCTTCCTGATCTGGCATGGGTGGACCGCGTGGCAGGCCTCGGCAGCCTTCACTCCCCTCGCCATTGCGGTAACGTTCATCGCGAACAGATCGTGGACTTTCTCCCAGCAGAGCCGTCAGGATGGGCAATTTCAGCGATATATCATCGTCTACGCGTTTGCTTACGTGTTCACCGTGGGCTTCAGCTGGTTGCAGGAGTTCATCGGTGTGCCGTCCTGGCTCGCGGCCCTGTTTTCGATCATTGTGACCGCGGGGGGAATTTACCTCGCGCTCAATTTCTGGGTTTTCCACAGCCATACCCCGGCCTCGCAGAGGGCCAGCTGATCGCGCGTCAACGGCGCGATCTGACGGCTGTGCGGGGCATTCGATCTCGGCTCAGACGCGCCCCAATCCCATCATGGTCACCCCAAGTCCCGTATTGTAGAAGCGCCGCTGGATGACGAACAGCGGCCAGAGCGACCAGCGGTTCAAGATCAGTTTGACCCATGAAGGGAATGTCGTTTTCCAGGGAATATCGCGAATGCCGCTCGACTCGGTCTGCTCGCGTTGGCTCTGACCGATCTTCTTGACCTCGTCGCTGTTCTTTACGAGCCAAGCGCCAAGGTTGAACAGTAGATTTGCCGTTGGTACGGCCACCGACCAGACATCGACATCGTTCAGGCCTGCCTTCCGAAGCACGGCATCCAAGTCTGCGCGATCGTAGCGGCGCAGGTGACCCACTGTCTCATCTTCGATGGACCAACGATCTCGGCGCCCGGGAACACCCAGAATGATATTGCCGCCCGGTTTCACAAACTGGGCAATCGTGCGAATGAACCCAATGTCGTCCTCGACGTGCTCCATCACCATGTAGCTGATTGCGAAATCGACCTTCGTGAAATCTGCGGGCAGGTCATGCACATCGCCATGGTGAAGTTTGTAGCGCCCCTGTGCGATTTCGCTCGCAAGTGTTTTTTTGGCGATCTCGATCGCCTCACTGGAGAAGTCCACGCCAACGCCGGTGCAGCCCTCGTCGCACAATAGCTTTGAAATCGTTCCGGCACCGCATCCGACATCGAGGAACGTCGATCCGCCGCGCACCTTCACCGCGTCGCGCAAGGCTTCATACGTACAGAACTGGCCGGGAGGATCGATCTTCACAAACTTCATATCGCTTCGCTCCTATTCCGCGGGCTGCATGCTGAGACCTTGAGGTCTCGGATAGTCGGCGCCCGCGCCTTCGAATGGCCGATTGAACAAATAACGGAGAGCGGTGCCGATGTACCCGGGGCGCACCTTGAACTGATCCTGATAGGATGCGTCGTTTTCAAGCAACCAGTGGTGAAGCGCTCGCACCTTGAACGTCGGAACGTTGGGGTGGATGTGGTGCACATGATGATAGTGGAAGTCAAACTGGCTGATGAAAAACCGCTCGGCGGGACCGCAATCCATAAAAAATCGCCGATCTTCCTCCGCAGCACAGGTCGCTTGGCCAGGCAGAACATGCTCCGAAAATGATCTCACGGCCTCAAAGAACGCAGTGAGTGTCGACAGAGGAAGCACGTACAAAACCACATAAACCCAGAAAGACGATGTCGCCGTCATCGTCACCAGCAGGACAAGCTGCACCGCTGCCAGCGCAACAAGATCAATGCGGGCTTTGGCCGCCGGAATTGATGGCCTGCTCCCCTCCGGCTTCTTGCGCAAGCCGGTCATTTCCAGAAGCGTCATCGACAAGTTGCGAACGAGATAAAGCAGCCGGCCGCCCAGGAGATGGAACAGAAAAAATTTGACGACGGCAATCCCTGGAGGGCGATCCTCGACATTGTGGAACATTTCATTGGGATCCTCGTCGTGGCCTACGTGGCGATGGTGATCCCAATGAATCTTCCGGCCAGCGTAGAATTGGGTGCCGAGGACCGCAGATAACAAGATGCCAACCCGTTCGTTGGTCTTGTTGCTGGTGTACAGAATGTTGTGCATCGCTTCGTGCTGGAGAATGTAGAGAGCCTGCCCCCGAGCCCCCACGAGCACGAACGCCAACACATAGGCCCACCAGGTTCCGATGTGCCAAGCGATCGTTCCCGAAAAAACGACAACAGCGAGATTGATAAGGACTGCGACCCACGCGCGAGCATCCTCGCGAGCGCGATAGAATTCCGGAACAGTGACCGACATGATGTTTCCCCGCGCGCCCGCCCGCGCAAAATAGAACTTCAGTAATCTCAACATTCCGCCGACGGAGGCAACTTAGCCGCCTTTCGAGGCCGTCTCAATGCTGCACGGACTATCTGTGGACAGAAACCGTAACACTCGATCTTCTATGGCGAATTTTCCTCAGCGGATCACGTCGTTGAGCGCATCGACTACGGCATCAACTTCGTCGGATTTTAGCCCCTGATGAAGCGGAAGGCGTAGGAGTCGCGCGTGGATATCGTCGGTCACCGTCATTGCACTTCCTACGCGGCCGAATTTCGTTCCGGCCACTGATGAGTGCAGCGGCACATAGTGCGAGACCGCCTGGACGCCACGGCCATCGAGCTTTTTGACCACGTCGCCGCGCGCGACGCTTCGTCCTAGCAACAGATAGAACATGTGGCCATTGTGGGTGCAGTGTAGGGGAACTGACGGGCGCGCGACGAGGCCTGCCTGTTCTAACTTCGCGAAGCCCGCAGCGTACGTATTCCAAATCGCGAGCCGCTTGGCGGTAACGGCCTCCGCCTCTTCGAGCTGTGCCTTCAAAAAGGCCGCAATCAGCTCGCTCGGCAGATAGGACGAGCCGACATCGACCCAACTGTACTTATCGACGATCCCATCGAGGAATTGTCGCCGGTTGGTGCCTTTCTCACGCACGATCTCTGCGCGATCGAAAAGCGCCTTGTCGCGTGTGACGAACGCTCCCCCCTCTCCCGACACGATGTTCTTAGTTTCATGGAAACTGAAACAGGCCATATCCGATAGCGTTCCCGCCTGGCGGCCTTTGTAGATCGAGAGATAGGCTTGGGCCGCGTCCTCGATGACGACCAAACCGCGCCGCTTCGCGATCTCGTCAATCGCATCCATTTCGGCCACCACGCCGGCATAGTGCACGGCGATGATCGCCTTGGTGCGGGGTGTGATCGCATCGTCGATCAGGTTTTCGTCGATGTTCAGCGTGTCCGGACGAATATCCACGAACACCGGAATGCCGCCGCGCAGCACGACGGCATTTGCCGTCGAAACGAAAGTGTAGGACGGCAGGATCACTTCGTCCCCCGGCCCGATGTCGGCCAGGATGCACGCCATTTCCAAAGCGGCCGTGCACGAATGCGTCAGGAGCGCCTTGGCGGGCGCCAAGCGCTTGCCCAGGAACGTATGGCAATCCCTGGTGAAAGCGCCGTCGCCCGCGAGCTTGCCGTTCTCCAGGGCTTGCCGAATATAGTCGAGCTCGCGGCCCACCACGGCAGGTTTGTTGAAGGCAATCCTGTCCGAGGTTCGGACGAGATCCGGCTTGTCATCTATGCCCATTGGCGTGGCCCCGCTTCCCAACACATCCCATGGGACCGGATGTGGCCCGTGTGGTGGGTGGGTTGTAGCGATCCGGACGGAATACCGGCAAGCCTCCGCTTCGCTTTTTCCCGCAAGCGTTGGATGGGGTTGCGCTTTTGGCGCGCCCGATCAGGCGCGCCTCACCTATTTGCTTGCCGTCGCGCGCGCCGTGGGAACCACGACTTCCACCTGATCGC
This sequence comes from Hyphomicrobium sp., assembly GCF_036262015.1. Classification (GTDB taxonomy): domain Bacteria; phylum Pseudomonadota; class Alphaproteobacteria; order Rhizobiales; family Hyphomicrobiaceae; genus Hyphomicrobium_C. The sequence continues at coordinate 210,694 of NZ_DATAJR010000007.1, forward strand.
CCGGTCGCAGAAGCGCATTGGGGCTTACGATCACGCGATCGCGCACAGTCAGCCCTGCGGCCACGATGACACGCTCGCCGAGATCACGGGCGACAACCACCGATTTCAGCTCAACCCGATCCTCGGCGCCGACGGTCGCGACCATCTGGCGGCCCTCGCGCGTGATCAACGTGTTCGTTGGCACCGTGACTGCCCCGTCCCCCTGCCCAATCTCGAGCATGACCTGGCCGTTGAGGCCGGCGGGAATGCGGCCCTCAGGGTTGGGCATTAGAAGCTCAGCGCGCATCGTGCTGGAATTGGGGTCGATGAGGCCCGAAGTGCGCACGACGCGTGCTTCCAGCTTTTCCGCCGGCAATTCGGCGAATACGACCTTGGCTGTGGCACCGGGCTTCACGGTCAACGCCGACGACTGTGGAACGTCGATCTCGATGCGAAGCTCGTCGAGGCGAGCAATGCGAAGAAGATAGCTGCCTGCCTGGTTCTGCTCGGCGGAGACCTTGTCGCCGCGCTCGACCTGCCGGGCGACGATCGTGCCGCCGAACGGCGCGCGCACGGTCTGGAAACTGACCACCTCTTCCAGCCGCTTCACCTCTGCGAGGGCGGCGGCGAGATCGGCTTCCGTCGTGAGTTTCGTCGCGCGGCGCTCGTCGACCGTTTGCTCGGACACATGCCCTTTGCCGACGAGGCTCGAGGCGCGATCCAGGTTGACACGTGCCAGTTCGAGCCGCGCCTTGATCTGGTCCACTGTCGCACGGGCTCGATTCAACTCCTGCACGACCTCGGGAGCCTCGATCACGAGCAGGATGTCACCTGCGGCGACGCGGTCGCCAATGTCGACGCGACGCTCGTGGATCACGCCGCTGGCGCGCGACGATACGTATGCCTGCTCGGCCGGTGCGGTGCGACCGGACAGCGTGAGAATGGACGAGCCGGGTGCGGGGTCCGGGCGGATGATCCGCACCGGCCGCAGCAGCGCGGCCGTCTTTTTGGCTGCAGGCGCGGTCGCGGGAGCTGCTTCGCCGGGCTTCAGGCCCATGGACGCGAGCGCCGTGTCAACAAGCGTCGCGCGGTTTTCGTGCATCGCGAGCCATGCGCCTGCACCAGTCAGGCCCGTGACCGCCAGAGCCGCAATCGTCTTCTTCACTATCATCTCAGGCTCCGTCAGTCGGCCAGGACCGGCGCGCGCGTGTGCGCCATGTCTACGTCGGGTTTCGGGTCGTGGCGGCGGCCAAAGCCCGCCAGCGTCGCAAAAAGGAAAGGTACGAACGTGAGCGTCGCGGCGGTGCCGAAGGTCAAGCCTCCCACCACAGCACGGCCGAGTGGCGCGTTCTGCTCGCCGCCTTCGCCGAGGCCCAGCGCCATGGGAAGAATGCCGACAATCATCGCCGTCGCGGTCATCAACACAGGGCGCAGGCGCGTGCGCGCGGCATCGACGGCCGCATCGCGCGGCGTTTTGCCTTCGTGCAGGCGATCGCGCGCAAAGCTCGTCACGAGCACGCTGTTCGCAGTCGACACGCCAATCACCATGATGAGCCCGGTCAGCGCGGGCACCGACAGCGGCGTGCCGGTGATGTAGAGCGCGAACATGGCGCCCGAGATCGCGACCGGCAGGCCGCCCATGGCGATGAACGGCATGATCCAGGACTGGAAGTTCACGACCATGACCAGGTAGACGAGCACGGCGGCCAACAGGAGGCCTCCGAGCATTTCGCCGTAGGCCTGCTCCATCGATTGCGCCTGGCCCGCCGTCTCAATGCGGTTCGCGGGCTTGAGACGCGGACGCAGATCGTTGATCGCGGCGTTGACGTCGCCGTAGACGCCGCCGAGGTCGCGGCCTTCAATGTTGGCAAGTACCGTCGTCGTCGGCGCGAGCGTCGTACGATCGATGTTGGCTGGGATGTTGCGCAGCTGGAGCGACGCAAAGGATCTCAGCGTGACGGGCTGGCCACCCGCCGACGGGCGGACCGGCGTGTTGAGCAGTTGTTCGAGAGACGTTAGGTTGACCGGCGGCGCTACGACCTGGACCGTGTAGGAAACGCCTTGCGTCGGGTCGCTCCAGAAGCTCGGCGATACCGTGCCCGAGGCACCGAGCGCTGCCAGAAGGGCCGTAGCGGCGTCCTGCGGCGTCACGCCGATCTGCAGCGCACGTACGCGGTCTATTTCCAGGTAGTAGGATGGCAGGTCACGAACCTGGCGCATGGTCACATCGACGGCGCCGGGGATTTCCCGGATGCGCGCCATGAGATCGCGCGCGATCTCGCCGTTGCCGGCGCCGTCTCGCCCGATAAGGCGCACCTCTATGGCCGTCTGTGCTGCACCGGCTAGGGTCTGCGACGTCGCGTCAGCCGGGCGGAAATAGGTGACGAGCTGCGGGAAGCGCTCCTTGAACATCTCGCGGATCGCCGAAACGTAACCCGCCGTCGGCGCGTGCTTGCCCGTGAGCTGGACAAGCGTCTCGCCGTCGAAAGAGCCGATAACGCCGCTCTCGACCCACGCCAAGTTGATCGGCTCGGGGCTGCCGATGTTCTCGGCGACGAAGCCCACCTCTTCCGGCGGGATCACGTTGCGGATCTCACGCTGTACGTCGGCAAAGATACGCGCCGTTTCCTCAAGGCGCGTTCCCGGCTGGGCGCGCACATAGATGCGGATCATGCCCGCGTCCGTTTGCGGAAAGAACTCGCGGCCAAGGTTCGTTCCGGCCGTCGCGCCAAGACCGAGCGCGAACACAAGGCCTACCAGGGGAATGATCTTCCAGCGCAGCTGAAGCGCGGCGATATTCGCGACGACGCCTTCCAGGAAGCCGAGCGTTCCATCAACCGCGCGCGAGAACCGCGCCAGCGGGCCGGTTCCTTGTCCCGGATGCCCCGACGTCTCGGAGAGCATCAGGCTCGCAAGCGTCGGCACCAGCGTGCGCGACAGGATGTAGGACGCGATCATCGCGAACACGACCGAGAGTGCGAGCGGAATGAAGACGAAGGCCGCGACACCCGTCAGCAGGAACATGGGCGAGAAAACGATGCAGATCGAAAGCGTGGAGACGAACTCGGGGAACGCGACCTCGCTCGCGCTCTTCATGATGGCTTCGCGCAGCTTGAGACCGGCTTCGAGATTGCGGTTGATGTTCTCGATCTCGACGAGCGCGTTGTCGACCAGAACGCCGATGGCCAGCATGAGGCCGCCGAGCGTCATGAGGTTGAACGTATTGCCGGTCAGCGCCAGACCGCCGATGGACGCCAGGAGCGCCAGGGGGATTGATGTCAAAACGATCAAAGATGACCGCCAGCTGCCGAGGAATACGAGAACGACGAATGCCACGAGGAGCCCAACGATGACAGCCTCGACCAGCACGTTATCGATGGCGCGTGTGACAAACACCGACTGATCGAACACGGGCGCAATGGTGATACCTTCGGGGGCGGCCGCCTGCAATTCCGGCATGCGGTCCTTGATCTGCTGCACGATATCGAGCGTGGACGCGTCACCAAGCTTCAGGATCGACACGATGACCGCGTTCTGTCCGTCGAGGCGCGCAATGTTGCTTTGAACGGCCTGACCATCGCGCACGCTCGCCACGTCCGACACGCGAATGACGCGCCCGTCGACCGAGCGCAGTGGCAGATCGGCAAACGTTGCAACCGTTTCCGGGCTGGCGTTGGTCGTGATCGCGATCTCGCGCGAGTCGATGCGCAGGGTGCCGGAGGGAAGCGTGAGGTTTTGCGTGGCGGTGGCGCGGGCAATATCGCTCGGCGAGATGCCGTAAGCCTGCAGCGCTTCCGGCTTGAGATCGATCATGACCTGACGAGAGGCGCCGCCGTACGGCAACGTGAGGCGGATGCCGCGAATGGACTGGATCTGCGAGCGGAGCTGCAGGCGCGCGTAGTCGTACAACGCGCCGTCGGTCAGAGTATCGGACGCCAGCACGAGCTGGATGATCGGAACGCTCGACGGAACGTACGGCACGATGAGCGGCGGGTTCGTACCCGTCGGCATGCGGCGCAGAATGGTCTGGCTCACAGATGTGACCTGCGCGAACGCTGTCGTAACGTCGGTTCCCGGCTGAAAGGTGATGCGGACGATACCGACACCGTTGATCGTCTCCGACCGCACTTCGCGCAGATCGTCGACGTTGTTCATGATCGCGAGTTCGCTGAACGAGGTCAGCTTGGTCGCCATCTCCTGCGGGTTGAGCCCCTGATAGGTCCAGATGATGTTGATGGCAGGGATGTTGACGGCCGGCAGAATGTCGGTCGACATGCGCTTGGCTGACAAGCCGCCCACGAGAAGGAGCAGGATCGCCAACACGCCAATGCTATGGCGATGGCCGAGCGCGTATCTGACGATCCACATCCCCGATTTCCCCGTTCTCGCCCGCTCTCAATCAATAAAACATTCATATGTGACGGCCCGTCCTCGAAGAGGCGTCCCACATTAAGAGGGGCTTAAGAGGCAGGCTTCCCGGTCGACATGAGACGTTTTGTCAACTCGGGGCCGGATCTCCGAGACCGAATTGTTCGGGCGACCGGCGCTTCGGCTCTGGAACGGTCACCCGTGCGGAGTCGATGACGATCTGCGCGCGGAGGCCACCCGTGGGCGTGCGCGTCACGAGGCGCATGGACATCCCGTCTTTCCCAAGTGCGGTTTCGACGATCGAGAGGCCCAAGCCACTCCCAATGGGGCTTTTGTGCCGACCACGGTAAAAGCGCTTCGTGACGAGGTTCAATTCGTCACTCGGAATTCCCGGACCATCATCGTCGAGTGTGAGCAAGACTTCGGAGCCGGATTGGATCAGCGACCAGCGCACCGGATCGTCTCCGCGCGCGTGCTGAATGGCATTCTCGGTGAGGTTCCGCGCCGCGATGTGGAACGCGTCTGGGTTGACCTTGATCCGCGTCCCGAACAGCTCCCGCTGGATTATCGCGGGCTTCTGGGTTGCTTCCGTTCTGAGCTCATCGACGAGCGCACGCAGGCGCGACCCCGCGTCGATCCATTCCTGAGGCGCGCGCGCATCGGCGGCGTCAACCTGCGCAAGGGCGAGCAATTGACGCGCCATGCGCGTGGTCCGGTCGGCCGAAAGAAGCGCATTTCGGAGCGCGTTGTCGCGAATGGCGGGATCGGTCGATGCGAGGGCGATCTGGACTTGCGTCCGGAGTCCAGCCAGAGGCGTGCGGAGCTCATGGGCCGCAAAGGCGGTGACGCTTCGTTCGTGCTCGCGCGCGGCGACAACTTTGCCGAACAGCTCGTTCAAGGCGCCGACGACGGGACGGATCTCTCCCGGCGTGCGGCCGATATCGACATGACCGAGCTCGTCAGCGGTCCTGCGTGTCAGCGCGTGCGTGAGGCGGCGGAGCGGCGCAAGCCCCTCGCGTATTGCCGCCCAGATCAGGAAAGCAAGCGCCAGCAACACGAGGATGCCCGGCACGACCAGCCCTTGAATGAGGTCCCGTACCAGCCGGTCGCGGTGATTGATGCTGTCACCGACGAGCACGCGAATTCCGCGCTCGCGATCCTCGCGGGCGTACACGCGCCATTTCGTGCCGTCGATCTCCTGGTTCGAGTAGCCGCTCGTGACATGCGTCAACTGGGTAGCGGGGGCTTCGCTCGATTTGCCGACAAGCCGGCCATCGATGGACCAGACCTGGCACGCGAGCTTGAAGTTCGTTTCGATATGCTGCAAGGCGTCCCGCGGGACGGGCATGGATTGTTGAGGTATTCGAACGCCAGACACATCACTCGTCACCTTGACGTCCGCATTCTGCATCAGAGATCCCACCATGCGGGTGGCCTCCTCCAGGCGGGCATCTAAGACGCGTTCGAGCTCCTGCCGGCTACCCGAGTAGATCCAGAGGATTCCGGACAGCCAGACGACGCTCGTTCCGAGAAGAAGCAGAGCAAAAAGGCGCGCTTTGATCGAATTCATGGCCGCTGTCCTGAAGGCGCAACCTGTGGAAGCAATAGGCCCGAGCTTAAGCCAAGCTTAAGGAGCTCAGGGTCTGGATTTTGGTGTGAAAACAGGCGTTAATTGCTCAAAGGGCGCACGTCGCCATCAATTGCAAGGGGACATAATGCGCGTTCTGGTCGTCGAAGACGATGCTGTCCTGCAGAATGGACTGGTGGTCGGACTTGGCCTGCACGGGGTGACGGCCGAGGGCGTGGGCACCTGCGCGGATGCCATCGCGGCCCTCGAAACGACGCCCTTCGATGCCGTTGTGCTCGACGTCATGCTTCCGGACGGGTCGGGGTTCGATGTGTTACGGGCGGTCCGATCCCGTGACGACGCCGTTCCTGTTCTGCTCCTGACGGCGCTCGACACGGTCGCTGACCGCATTCGCGGCCTCGACGACGGCGCAGACGATTATCTTGGCAAGCCGTTCGATCTCGACGAGGTCGCCGCTCGGCTGCGGGCGCTTCGCCGGCGCGCGGTGGGACGCGCAACGCCTACAATCACCTGGCAAAATATCGTCCTCGACCCGGTCCGGCGGACGGCTTCGGAGAACGGCGAAGAGCTCGGGCTCTCGCGGCGCGAGTTTACCTTGCTGCTGGCCTTGGTGGAGCGTCCCGGTATCATCCAATCCAAAGCGGATCTCGAAGCGCTCCTTTACGGCTGGCAGGAGGAAATCGAGAGCAACGCTGTCGAGGTCCACATTCACCATCTGCGGAGCAAAATCGGCCGGGACCGCATCGAAACGGTGCGCGGGCTCGGTTACAGGGTGCGCGCGACCGTCTAAGTCCTCGAATTGCGGGAACGAAAGCCGCCTCACCGCGTTGAGCCTCCACTGCAATGCGTGGAGAGTGCTGCGATGAATGTTTCCGGATACTCGCCCGACGAACTCGAACTTTTCCGAAAAGTGCTCGATCGGGCTGTCGCCGAAGCCGCGCTCGAAGTTCCCGTGGATTTGATGGCACGGCGGCTTTTTATGGTTGCTCAAACGGGGGAGCGCGACCCTGACAAGCTGTTCGCGGCCGTCCTTGGCCGTAGCTTCTCCATTCCCCTGTGGCGCGCGTCCTTGGGCTCCTACCCTCCTCCGCTTCCCCCCGCGCACACCTAGTGCGGCGCTGTGCGTAAGCGCGCCCGAGAAGATGAGCGGATGCCTCGCTCCTATTCGGCGTCGTCGCCGAAGTTCGTATAGACGAGCTCCATCTGCGGATCGCGCGCGATGCTCGCCGGCGTCACCAGTGTCTGGTCGAGGATCAGAGCATAGCACGCCTTGAAGTTCGCGGCGCCTTTCGACTTGCACAATGGATGCGCCTTCCAGCGTTGTGCAATGAGCTTCTGCGCAGCACCTGTGTCGATCTTGAGATCGCGAACCTTTTCTTCCTTGCCTAGCGAGATGTTCGCTCCATCCTTGAAGGCGAGATGGACAAGCTCGCTGCAATAGATCTGGTCGCGGCTTTCGTAGAAGAAGTGATCGTAAGGCCGTCCAAGGTACCGGTGCGCGTCGGCGAGCGCCGCTTTTGCGTTGGCCTCGCTGAGCCCCTTGATCCGTTTGACCGTAACGCGCTTTCCTGTTCCGTTCTTTATCCAGGTGTCGAGCGGCGTAATGCGTACCGGTCCGACTGCCTCGATCACGTTCGGATGGCCTTGCTTGTCCAGCTCGACGATTCCGACATGCGTGTACTTGGTGCCGGACGCCAGCATGATCGCATCGCTCGCGCTGGTGGCCGTTTGCTGAAAGACGATATCGCCGGTCTTGAGCGGTGGTCGTTTCTCACCTTCCGCGGCGGCGGGCTGGCAGAATGCAAAGGCGACAGCGAGGAGGCTTAGAAGACGGTGTGTTGGGTTCATCATTTCTGGTCAATGTCAGGCGGAAGACGGCGGCATCATGGCGTTGGCAGACTCACGTCATAGCACGGCGCCCCATTGAGGAAAGGACTCCCAAGCCTCCACAACCCGCCTAAGATACCCGAGTGATTCAGTCTGCAATCGGGCTGTCGATCAGGGGGACTTCAGATGGCCAGCGAGATCTTCGATCTTGCCATCATCGGAGGCGGCATCAACGGCACGGGCATCGCTGCCGATGCCGCCGGACGCGGCCTCAGCGTCGTGCTTTTCGAGAAGGACGATCTGGCGAGCGGCACCTCCTCCGCCAGCTCGAAGCTCATTCACGGCGGGCTACGTTATCTCGAGCACTTCGAATTTCGGCTTGTGCGCGAAGCCCTTGCCGAGCGCGAAGTTTTGCTCCGGCGGGCACCGCACCTGATCAGGCCGTTGCGGTTCGTCATCCCCCATGGTCACGGCATGCGCCCGAGGCTGCTGCTGCGGGCTGGCCTGTTTCTCTATGATCATCTCGCCGAGCGGAAGCGCATCCCAGCGTCCGAAAGCCTGGCGCTTGCGCATGACCCCGCTGGCCGGCCACTGCGTCCGGAATTCAAGCACGGTTTTTCCTACTACGACTGCTGGGTCGACGACGCGCGGCTGGTGACGACGCTCGCCATCGATGCGGCGGAGCGTGGTGCCGTCATCCATACGCGCGCACCCGCGACGCAGATTTCGCAAAGCGCAGGCGTTTGGCACATTACGGCCGGATCTGGAACAGCGCCTATCACTGTCGAAGCCCGCGCGCTCGTCAACGCAGCCGGCCCCTGGTGCGCCGAGGTCGCGGGCCTTGTCGGCCCGGCAAGCGACGTGCCCAAGCTGCGGCTCGTGCGCGGGTCTCATATCGTCGTGCCGCGCATACCAGGCGCCGAGGATGCCTATTTGCTGCAAAGCCCCGACGGTCGCGTAGTGTTCGCGCTTCCGTTCGAAGGCCGCTTCACCTTGATTGGTACGACGGATTTTCCGGTTGCGACCCCGGACGAGGGTTTCACGCCGAGCGAAGCCGAGGAAACGTATCTGCTGGAAACGGCGGCGCGCTTCTTCTCGCGTCCAATCGCCCGGGAGACCATTGTGCGGAGGTTTGCAGGCGTTCGCCCGCTCGTCGAAGATGGCGCGCGAAAGGCCGCTGCCGTCTCCCGCGACTATCGCCTCGATCTCATACTTCAGGACGGCGCCGCGCCACTGCTCAACATCATCGGCGGCAAGATCACGACGTTCCGGCGCCTCGCAGAAGCAGCCCTCGCACGATTGGCGCCTTTTCTTCCCGGATCACGGCGAAACTGGACGGAACGCGCAGCGCTTCCCGGCGGTGACTTCGGACCGAACGGCTTCGCCTCGTACTGCGCCGACCTCGCGCGCCGGCATCCGGCTATCGATCACGATGTTCTTTTGCGCCTTGCGTCGCTCTACGGCACGCGCGCCGTACGGGTTCTTGGAGATGCGAAAACTCTTTCCGATCTTGGGGCGCCGATCGGCGCAGGATTGACAGAACGGGAAGTGATCTACCTGCGCGACCACGAGTGGGCGCGTACGCCTCAAGATGTGCTCTGGCGGCGCACAAAGGCCGGATTGCACCTCAATGTCGACGAGATGAGGCGCGCCGAGGAGACGATCGCAAAGCTGCTTGCCGCCGCTCCATCGGGCTCGTGACCAGCGCTACTACGCCAAGGGTTCCGAGTCGTTCGATGCGATCTCCAGGATGCGCTGCTTGGTGCGCAGGCGACTGGCATCCAGCAGCATCCGGCCCGCCCAGCGGTAGACGTTGCGGGAGCTGACGTACGCCCGCATCAGTCGCATCCGCTCGTGTTGCTCGGCCTCCGGCATGACGAGCGCGCTGTGCAAGGCCTGCCCGGTGGCGTGTGCGTCATACGGATTGATAATCAATGCCTCCGCCAGCTCGCGCGAGGCGCCGGCAAAATGCGACAGTACGAGCACGCCCTGCTCGTCATCGCGAGCGGCAATGAATTCCTTGGCGACGAGGTTCATTCCATCGTGAAGGCTCGAGACGATGCAAAGATCGGCCGCGCGAAAAAGCTCGAACACTTCGGCCGGTTCGTGATGGCGTATGATCAACCGGACGGGTGCCGGGTGAACGTCGCGGTACTTGGCGTTGATCTCCTCGGCGAGTTGCATCGCCTCGTCCTGTAATCCTTTGTAGGTGGAGAGCTTGCTGCGCGTTGGGGCCGCCGCCTGGACGAGCACGAAGCGGCCGCGCCATTCGGGGTGCGTTTCAAGCAGCGTGTCGACCGCGCGGATGCGATCCAGGACGCCTTTCGTGTAGTCGAAGCGCTCGATACCAATGGCGATCTTTGTGTCGGCCGGCAGCTCGAGCCTCTCGCGAACGGACACCCGGCATTCAGCGATACTCTTCTGGTGTTCCAATCCCGCCGGCGGCCAATCGATCGAGATCGGATAAGGGCGGACAAAGGTTTCGTGGCCACCGAGCGTGACGGATTCCTGCTCACGATCGATGCGGCTTTCAACGAAGCGATCGACAGTCTCGATGAAGTTGTTGCAGTGAAACTGCGTGTGAAAGCCGATGATCGAGCTGCCGAGAAGCCCGTGAATGATCTCCTCCTTCCACGGGAAGATGCCGAAGGTCTCCGCGTTGGGCCATGGGATGTGCCAGAAGGTGACGATCGTTGCGTCAGGCAGGCGCTCGCGGACCATGCGGGGCAGTAATCCGAAGTGGTAGTCCTGCACGAGGACGATCGGGGACGATGTCTTGGCTTCGGCAGCAACAGCATCGGCGAAGCGTTCGTTCACGGCGCGATAGGTCCGCCAATCCTGCTCACGGAAGACGGGGCGGGTGAATGCTATATGGCAGAGTGGCCAAAGCCCCTCGTTTGCCAGTCCATAGTAGTATCCGTCCTGCTCCTCCTCGGAGATCCAGACGCGGCGGAGGGTGTACTCGGGGTGTGCTGGCGGGACGGGAATGCGATCGCTTGCGTCCACCGTTTCGCGGTCGGCGCTTCCGCTGCCATGCGCGATCCAGGTTCCGCCGCACGCGCGCATGACCGGTTCCACTGCCGAGACAAGTCCGCTTGCTGGGGTTTGAAGCTCGATACCGTTGTCCGATCGGTTGTGAATGTAAGGCTCGCGATTGGCGACGACGAGCACTTCAACACCTGGCAACTCTGCTGTCATGATTTCGCGCAGAGAGGCCTTGTTCCATGTCAGCTGCTCGCGATCGACGGACGATTGCTTCATCTCGAGCTGGCGCAGGACTTGACGTACTTCTCGATCCAGCGGGCCGAAATTGACGAACTTATCGCTCGCGCCGCCGCGAAATGTTGCGCTCGTTACCGCCTGTTTGAATTTTCGAGTCCAAGCACGGATCAAATAGAGCACAAGGCCGATGGCGAGCGCTCCGCTGGCCAGGAATATTCCGCCGAGCGTCAATGTGAGGTAGCTGCGCGCCTCGTCGCTGCGGTGCTCCGCGAACGAGAGATCCTGTACGATGATGAAGTGTCCCCGCTTGTCGTTGCCGGCAACGGGGAAGGCACCGATCAGCATCCGGCGCCCCTTGACGGTGATGGAGGAAAAGCTTTCCTCGTCCCCGCGTGCAATCCTCTCGCAGGTTACTGATGGCGGCATGAGTTTCGTGGCGTGCTCCGGCGGTCCATCGTGGCGGCATATGCCAACCGCAACGACGCGTGGATCGCTCGCGACGCGCCCGAATAGCTCGTCGATCGGCTCGTCCTGATTGGCAGCCAGCATGTCGGCCAACGCGCCACTAATCGAATTGAAGACGAGGCTCGCTCGCATTTCAATGTCGCGGCGTGACCAGTCCTCAATCAAGGATGAGACGAGCGGCCTCAGGATTGTGATCCCAAGCAGCGCAATGACCACGGCAATCAAGCCGTATCGCGCCGCAAGCGTTGCGGACTGACGCGTCGGAGGCTTGAAGTGCGCTCGTCGCAACCACGCGTTCAGGAGAAATTCAGCATTCGGCGATATCGCGTGGCCTCCCCCTTCTCCACGGCCTCTCGATCGACGACACACGGATACTGCGCGGCGCTCTTTACGGCGCGTCCCTATTGCTCATAGCGCCGATCTTCCTGCTGCAACATCCGCAGTATCCCGTGGTTGACAGATCGATGGAGGGCGTTTCATGCAGAATTGAACTTTTGCTCGTTCGTCGGCGTTATCGGCCGCGCCGGCCGAACCACCCCACTAGAAAAGAACCACCCCACTAGAAAAACTGCCGCTCTCGCAATTGTTCACTCGTCTCAAACGCGATCGAAAAAACGGGGCCGCGTTTCCGAGACCCCGATCTTTCGTACTTACTTTTTCGTATAGCTAGCGCTGCTGTTGGTCGCGCTTCTGATCCTGGGCGTGGCGTTGCTGATCGCGGCGCTGCTCTTCGGTTTCGCCGTGTTGCGGATTGCGCTGGCGCTGCTCATCCTGCTGCTGCTTATTGGGATTTTTCTGCTGCTGGTCGCGCTTTTGATCCTGCGCCTGCTGTTGGTCGCGCTGGCTTTGCCCGCCTTGCTGGCCGGGGTTCCTGTTCTCGCTTGACATTGGGGAGTCTCCTGTTTGGGGTAGGGACCAGTTTAAACGTCCGCCACATGCGGTGGTTCCCCTACAAATCGCGCAAGCGAAAATGGCTTAGTTTCTCGGACCTTCGCCGCCTATGTCTTCGGGCAGCGGATCGGACGGCGTCACTCCTGTCGCGCGATTTATCCAGACCGTAAGCCCCCATAGCACTACGCCGAGCGCAATCAACGCACCCGCAATCTGATACTGAATGGGATCGCGCCCCGTCCACGGACCCGCAAGAAATGCACAACTTGCGGCGCCAAGCACGGGTATGACCGTTGGCGCGCGAAAATGCGCGTGCTCGACGCTGTCGCCGCGCAATACGAGCACAGCGACATTCACGATCGTGAATACACAGATTAGCAGCAGCGCAGTGGTGCCGCCCAACGCCGGCACTTCACCGACGAATGTGATCAATGCAAACGCAAGAAGCGTCGTGAACGCAATGGCGATGAAAGGCGTGCGCCGGACGGCGTGAACTTTTCCGAATACGGGCGGAAGAACGTGCTCGCGACTCATGCCGTAAATGAGACGGCTCGCCATCAGCATGTTGAGCAGCGCACTATTGGCAACGGCGAACATAGTGATAAAGCCGAAGATGCTAAGCGGAAAATTTGGGGCGCCTGCCGCGACGACCTTGAGAAGTGGCGTTTCACCTTCACCCAGCTCGTGGGCGGGTACGAGTGTGATCGCGGAGATCGAGACCAGAAGGTAGATCGCGCCCGTGATGCAGACCCCCAAAATGAGAATTTTCGGGAAGGTACGGACAGGATCCTTCGTTTCCTCCACCATGTTCACGCTGTCCTCGAAGCCAACCATTGCGAAGAATGCAAGGGTCGTCGCTGCAATGGCTGCCCACAGCATGCCGGCGCCTTCGGCGACTTTGAATTCGAAGATGCGCGAGACGTCTCCTTGCCCCGCGCCGATGGCCCATAGTCCGATAACGATGATAAGGAGGAGACCGCTCAGCTCGACGCAGGTCAGCACCACGTTCAGTTTCACACTTTCACCGACGCCGCGCAGGTTCACGATGGCGATCAGCCCCATGAAGGCAAGACCAATCATGGTGATGCCGAACCCGCCTTCAAAACCGAGATTGAACGCTTCCGAGAAGTTGGCGGCGAATGCGCGCGAGGCCGTGGACGCTGACGTGATGCCCGACGACATGACGGCGAAGGCCACGATGAAGGTGATGAAGTGCACGCCGAACGCGCGATGCGTATAGAGGGCCGCACCGGCGGCGCGCGGGTACTTGGTGACCAACTCCAGATAGCTGAAGGCGGTGAGCAGGGCGACGACAAATGCCAGCAGGAACGGCAACCAGACCGCTCCTCCGACCAGGTTCGCGACCTTGCCGGTCAACGCGTAGATGCCGGTGCCTAATATGTCACCGACGATGAATAGGAGGAGCAGCCAGGGCCCCATCACCCTGTGCAGGCTCGGCTCGGCCGCAGGCTTGCCTTGGTCGCGGCCGTCCGTGGCATGGTTCATGGAGGTCCCCCGTCTCCTCAACCGATTCACCAGCCTCGCAACCGTCCTCACTCGGGTCAACTGCGGTTGGTGACGTATCCGGCCTCACTGGGCGGGTCGTGAACGTTAACCGACGCCATTCTTGCCGTCAGGCAAAAGGAAACTCTACTGCTTCATCTTGCGTTCCTCTAAGATCAAGACCACAACATCTTGGTCTTTGTCCCATTTTCGATGAGTTCTGCGTCATGCCCAAAGCGGCCCGTGCCTATTGGAAAGGTTTTCTCAGACTGTCGCTCGTGACGATCGGCGTCGAGATCTACAACGCCGTGGAATCCAAGGCGGAGATCAGCTTCCGCCAGATCCACAAACCCTCAGGCAAACGGGTCAACTACGAGAAGGTCGTTCAGGGCATCGGCAAGATCCAGAGCAGTGACATTGTCAAAGGCTATGAGGTCGACAAAGACACCTACGTCACCCTCGACCCCGAGGAAATCGACGCGGTCAAGCTCGAGAGCAAGAAGACGATCGACCTCGTCCAGTTCGTCGACGCCAAGGACATCGACTACCGTTACTTTGAGCGCCCCTACTTCATCGCCCCGACCGATGAGCTTTCCGGCGAAGGCTATGTCGTGATCCGCGATGCGCTGCGGAAGACCGGAAAGGTCGGCCTGGCGCAGATCACCATTTCGGGCCGCGAATGGCTGGTCGCCATCGCGCCGCTCGAAGACGGGCTTGTCATGGAGATGCTCCGCTACGAAGAGGAACTCCGCAAACCTGCGGACTTCTTCGACGAGGTGCCGGGGACGAAGCCCGACAAGGAAATGGTTGATCTCGCCGTGCAGCTGATCGGCAAGAAGACCGCGGCGTTCAAACCGGATAAATTCGAGGATCACTACCAGACCGCGCTCAAGGTGCTGGTGCAGGACAAACTCAAAGGCCGCAAGATCGTCGCCCACGAGCAGGACCGTCCGAAGGGCGGCAACATCGTCGATCTCATGGAAGCGCTGAAAAAGAGCGTCGGCGCGGCAGGTCCTTCGCCCAAGTCCGGCGCTTCGTCCTCGAAAGCCAAGACAACGCGCAGCGCCAAGAAGCGTGCCTAGTCGCGCGCTCTTGAAACCCCGAGACTGCGCCGTGGGTTCTCGTTGAGATGTGAGCGAACGGCAAGCGAGATGGCGCATGGCAAAGTCGACAAAGAAGCTCTCGACCTATCGCGCAAAGCGGGATTTCACCAAGACCGAGGAGCCTTCGGGACAAGAGGCAATCCGCTCGGCCGAATATCCACGCTTCGTCGTCCAGAAGCACGATGCGACGCGGCTTCATTACGATCTTCGCCTTGAGATGGACGGCGTCTTCAAGTCCTGGGCCGTCACGCGCGGGCCGTCGCTCGATCCCAAGGACAAACGCCTCGCGGTCGAAGTCGAAGACCATCCCCTCGACTATGGAGACTTCGAGGGCACGATCCCGAAGGGCGAATACGGCGGCGGCACCGTGATGCTGTGGGACCGCGGTTTCTGGATGCCCGAGGGCGACAAGCCGGCCGATCAAGCACTGCGCGACGGCGATCTCAAGATCCTGATGGCGGGCTCCAAGCTCAAGGGAAGCTGGGTGCTCGTGCGCATGAAGCACGACAAGTTGGGTGGCAATCGCAACAACTGGCTGCTGATCAAACACCGCGATGAGTACTCGAGGGCGGGCGACAAGGATGGGCTTCTCAGAGAGGATCGTTCCGTTGCATCGGGGCGGACCATGGCGGAGATCGCAGCTGGCAAAGGCAAGCGGCCCGTGCCGTTCATGACGGGCGGGCGCGGCCAGCCCAAAGCTAATGCCGTATGGCACTCCGCAGCGGCCCGCGATGCCCTCGATCCTGCCGACCCCAATGCTGTGCTTGGCATCGCGATCTCGAAGCCCGACAAAGTGCTCTGGCCCGCCGCAAAGGGCGAGAAGGCCGCGACGAAGATGGACCTCGCCCGCTACCTCGAAGCCGTCGCCGACTGGATGCTGCCGCACATCGAGGGCCGTCCCTGTTCGGTGATCCGCGCGCCGGACGGCATCGACGGCGAGACGTTCTTCCAGCGCCATGCCATGCGCGGTACTTCCGATCACATCACCTTGGTGAAAGTCTCTGGCGATCGGGAGCCGTATCTCCAGATCGACAACGCGGAAGCCCTCATCGCCATGGCGCAAGTGGCGGCGCTGGAGTTTCATCCTTGGAACTGCGTCGCGGGCGGTCCGGAAACGCCGGGGCGGTTCGTGTTCGATCTAGATCCCGCACCGGACATCGCTTTCGACAAAGTCGTGGCAGCTGCGAACGAGTTGCGCGATCGCCTTGAAGGGCTCGGCCTGATTGCCTTCTGCAAGACCACGGGCGGCAAGGGGTTGCATGTGGTCACGCCGCTCAAGGTCGGTGCCAAGGACGGACTCGGCTGGGACGAAGCCAAGACATTCGCCCACGCCGTCTGCGAGGCGATGGCGCACGACAGCCCGGATCTGTACCTCACGACCATGACTAAGAAGCTCCGGGGCGGAAAGATCTTTCTCGACTACCTGCGCAACGACCGCATGGCGACGGCCGTTGCTCCGCTTTCTCCGCGCGCGCGTTCGGGTGCGCCCGTGTCGATGCCGCTCACGTGGGCGCAGGTGCGCAAGGGGCTCGATCCAATGCGCTTCACGCTGCACACGGTGCCCGGTCTGCTCAGCAAGACGAAGGCGTGGGAGGACTACGCCAAGGCTGCGCGCCCACTCAAGGGCGCCATCCGAAAGCTCGTGGGCCATAGCTGATGGTTGCGCTGTCCACTCGCAAGCCAGATCCCGTTCCGGCGTTCATTCCGCCCTGCCTCGCCACATTGGCTGACGCGCCACCCCGCGGTGATGATTGGGTGCACGAGATCAAGTTCGACGGCTATCGCCTGCAGGCACACATCGCCGACGGCTCGGTGAAGCTTCTGACGCGCACTGGCATCGACTGGACAGCTCGCTTTCCGTCCCTCGCGAAGGCGCTGAAATCTCTGAAGGTCAAGAGCGCCATCATCGACGGCGAGGCGGTGGTCGAGGACGAGCGGGGTCTGACAAGTTTCGTCAAGCTCGTCGAAGCCCTCGAAACGGGACAGTGGTCGGAGATGATCTTCATCGGGTTCGACCTCCTCTACCTCGACGGCGTGAATATTACGTCCGGGCCGCTTATCGAACGCAAGGACCTGCTCAAAGCGGTTCTAACGCGCAGCCGCTCCAAGCATCTCCGCTACAGCGAACATATGGCCAGCGAAGGCGCGACCGTACTCAAGGAAGCCTGCTCGTTCGGCCTTGAAGGCATTATCTCAAAGCGCACGGACCGTCCCTATCGCTCCGGACGCAACAGCGAATGGCTCAAGTCCAAGTGCCTGCAAACGGATGAGTTCGTCATCGGCGGCTATCTCGTGTCGTCGGTGGAAGACAAGGCGATCGGCGCGCTCGCGCTTGGCACCTTCGAGCAGGGCAAACTGGTCTATGTTGGGCGGGTGGGAACCGGTTTCACCCACGACACGGCGCGCGCGCTCTGGAAGAAGATGCAGCCGCTCAAGGGGGCGGCCTCGCCCTTCTCCGCTCCTCTCACTGCCGTGCAGCGGCGTGGCGTGGTCTGGGTCGAGCCCAAGCTCGTGGCCCAGATTGCCTACAGCACGCGTACGGGCGATCTCCTGCTCAGGCACGCCGCCTTCAAGGGATTGCGGGAGGACAAGCCCGCTTCCGACGTGCACCGACCAAAGACGCGGAAGACCAAATCCTAGGCCGGATCGGTTCCGCTACGGAAACTCTGCGTTGACCCCAGCCGTCTTGTGAAGACCGCTGCATGGGCCCATTTTGCGGGCAACAGAGGTCCCCCGCATTCGGCGGGCGCGGGCCGGAAAGGAGCAAACCCCATGAGAAAGATCCTCAATATCACCAGCAGCCCCAAAGCCCACTGGGTCGGCGACGGCTTTCCCGTGCGGTCGATGTTTTCGCCCGCGGCGGAGCTGTCCCCGTTTCTGCTGCTCGACTACGCGGGTCCAGCGGACTTCACGCCTGCCGAGAGGCCGCGCGGAGTGGACCAGCATCCGCATCGCGGATTCGAGACCGTCACCATCGTCTACCAGGGCGAGCTCGAGCACCGTGACTCCACCGGCAACGGCGGCACGATCGGTCCCGGCGACGTCCAGTGGATGACGGCGGCTTCGGGCATCCTGCACGAGGAGTTTCATTCGCGGGCGTTTACCCGCACGGGCGGTACGCTCGAAATGGTGCAGCTCTGGGTCAACCTTCCCGGCAAGGACAAGAAGGCGGCTCCGGGCTACCAGACGATCCTCAACGCGGACATCCCGTCTGTCGAACTTGCCGATGGAGCAGGACGCGTGCGGGTGATCGCGGGCGAATATCAGGAACAGAAAGGATCGGCGCGCACGTTTACGCCGATCAACATCTGGGACCTGCGTCTCGCCCGCGACAAGGCTACGACGCTGACACTGCCCGAGGGCCATAACGTGGCACTCGTCGTGCTCAGCGGGACAGTCTTGGTCAACGAGCAAGAGGTCGTAAGGGGCTCGCAGCTTGTCCAGTTCGAGCGGACGGGCGGCGAGATCAAGCTCGAAGCCAACAATGATGCGACGGTACTGGTGCTGTCCGGCGAACCCATCAATGAGCCGGTCGTTGCACACGGTCCGTTCGTCATGAACACGATCGGCGAGATCAAGCAGGCCATGCTCGATTTTCAGAATGGCAAGTTCGGCACCATGACCGAGACGGTGCACTGAGATCGCCACTCGAACTAGAAGAGGCCCCGATCGGTTTCGATCGGGGCCTCTTTCATTTGCCTATTCCGCGGCGTCGCGGAGATCGCCGGACTGGCGCTCGAACAGGTGACGATAGCGCCCGTTCGGATTGCTCATCAGAGCCGCGTGCGTTCCGTCCTCGACAACGCGGCCGTGGTTGAACACGAGGATCCGGTCCAATGACCGCACGGTCGACAGGCGGTGCGCGATGACGATTGCGGTGCGTCCGTTGAGGAGGCGCTCGACGGCTGCCTGAATGAGCTGCTCCGACTCCGAGTCCAGGCTCGACGTTGCCTCGTCCAGGATCAGGATCGGCGCATCCACCAGGAAAGCGCGTGCAAGCGCGATGCGCTGGCGTTCGCCACCCGAGAGCTTCACGCCACGCTCGCCGACGAGCGTCTGGTAACCCTTCGGCAGGCGCGCGATGAAATCGTGCGCATTGGCGAGCCGCGCCGCCCGCTCGATCTCCTCTTGGAACGCTCCCGGCCGCCCGTAGCCGATATTTTCGGCCAGCGTGCGGTGGAACAGGATCGGCTCCTGCGGAACGATGGCGATCTGCGCGCGCAACGACTGCTGCGTCGCATCCGCCACGTTCTGCCCGTCGATCATGATGCGCCCGTCCGTTACGTCGTAGAGACGCTGGATGAGCTTCACGAACGTCGTCTTGCCGGACCCCGAATGCCCGACCAGGCCAACACGCTCGCCGGCCTTTATCGTGACGGACAAGTCGCGATAAAGCGGCGTCTCGTGCGCTCCGTAGTGGAAGCCCACGTTCTCGAAGCGGACTTCGCCCTTCGTAATCCGCATCGGCACGGCATCCTTGCGGTCCGCAATGCCGATCGGCGTCGTGTGCAGCTCGACCAGCTCGTCCATCTCGTTCACGGAGCGCTGCAGGTTGTGCACGTGCATGCCGACGTCACGCAGGTATCCGTGCACGACGAAGTATGTCGTGAGCAGATATGTCACGTCACCCGGTGTCGCCTTGCCCATCCACCAGAGCCACAGGCCCGCACCTGCAAGGCCCGTGCGCACGAACAGCAGCACGACGTGCTGGCTCGTGCCTGCCAACGTGTGCCGGTACCAGGTCCGCCACGTGCGACGCTTCCAACGCGCGACTACGTTTGCAAGACGCCCGTCCTCGCGATCCTCCGCGCCGTAGGCCTTCACGACGGCGTTGCAGCCGAGCGCATCCGCCAGCGTGCCGCCGATGCGGGTATCCCACGCATTCGAGAGCTTCGAGGCCGGTGCGATGTAGAACATCGCCAGCGAAACGGTCATGCCAATGTATGCCGCCGCGCCCAGCGCGACGATCAGGCCCATGACCGGCCACTGCACGGCGAGCATCACCGTCGCGGCGATCAGCACGAACGCCGACGGCAACAGCGCGAGCAACAGCGTATCGTTCAGCTGGTCGATCGACCACATGCCGCGCGTCACCTTGCGCATCACGGAGCCCGAGAAGCTGTTGGCATGCCAATCGCTCGAGAAGCGCTGGACGCGCGCGAACGTCTCCTGCGCGACATCGGACATCATGCCGAGCGAAAGCGGAATGACGCCGAGCCAGGCCCAATGCCGGAAGCCGACCATGACCGTGCCGAGCGTGACCATGACCGCGAATGCTTCGAGCGCGCGCGACAGCGCAACCTCGCGTGTCTGCTCGGTGAGGAGCAGCGCATCGACGAGGCGGCCCGAGAAATACGGGATCAGCAGGTCTGCCAGCGTTGCCAGCACAATTGCGCCGGCGATCCTGGCAACGAGGAGCTTCCGTCGTCGCCAATGTCCAGCAGTGTAAGCAAGCACGGCGGTCATGGCCGCGCGCCCGCTGTTGCGGTTGTGCGTTGTCATATCATTTCCGGCACGTTGCCGTGCCGTCTCCGATGGATAGCGGTCACGCGGACACACGTTGTGCGAGCGTCAGCGGTCCAAAACGAATTTTGGGATTTGCCTCGAACGATCGAGGAGGCTGCAGACGCAGCCGAAGGACTGTCGACCTAAAGGTGGCGGACGGTCCAAACCGGGCGAACAAGCAAGGATGTGATCGTCATGCAGTCCTCCCCGGTTAAGTTGATACTGCGAAGCGTATAGCAGCTGCACAAGAAAGTGGCAACCCTGCCCGGCAACGCTGCGACTTTCGAGACCGCAGTGTTGCCGCGCAGATCGGGCGATTTGATGACGCTCTTAGAATGCACTGCGGACGAGACCGCCTTCGGCGCGGATGTTCGAGCCGTTGATGGCGGATGCGCGATCCGAGCAGACGAAAGCCACCGTGTCGCCGATCTCCTTCGGATCGATGAGGCGGCCGATGAGCGATGTCGGGCGGTTTTGCGCGATGAACTGCCGTTCCGCATCTGCCTGCGCGACGCCGGGGAAAATTCCTCCGATGAATTCCTCGACTCCTGGCGTGCGCGTCGGCCCCGGTAGCACCGAGTTCACAGTTACATTCGTGTTCTTGGTCAGTTCGGCAAGCGAGCGCGCTATCGAAAGCTGCATGGTTTTGGTGGCGCTGTAGTGGGCCATCTCGGGCGCCGGGCTCACGCCGGACTCGCTCGAAATGAAAACGATGCGGCCATGCCCCCGATCCAGCATACCTCGCAGGTAGTGTCGCGAGAGCCGCACGCCGCTCATGATGTTGACGTCGAACAGGCGCTGCCAGTCTTCGTCCGTTTCCTCGAAGAAGCCGACGGCTTCGTAGATGCCCAAGTTGTTGACCAGGATATCGACGGAGGGAACGGATGCTATCGTGGCGGCGCATCCCTCAGCGGTGCCGTTGTCGGTCGCAAGCGGAACGAGATCTGCCTTCGGCAATCCAGCTCGAATGTCCGCCATCGCCTTGTCGACACTTCCCTGTGTTCGGCCGTTGATGATGACGCGCGCGCCATCAGCGGCAAGCGAACGGGCGATCTCGAGCCCGATACCGCCGGACGAGGCCGTCACGAGGGCCGTCTTGTTGGCAAGGCCTAGGTTCATGGATGTCTCCTTGTTCCGATTGCATTCGATGGCATGGCGATCGCGCTCACTCCGCGGCAACGGTCTTTCGCGATGACGAGGCGCGACCAACAGAAGCGAACTCCTCACGGAGCACCGCCGCCAATTCCGAAGCCATGTCGTTCTGCGTGTTCCGCGGCAGGTAGAGATTGACGTGACACGCCGGCAATTTGGGAAGCCCTGCGGCTTCACTCAAGATCTGGAGGCTCTTTGGCGCAGCGCAGGATAGCATCGGTGCCACAGCCAGATCTGCTTCCAGCGTCGCAATCATCGGCTCGAGGCTGTTGCTTTCGCTGACCGGGCGCCAGCGGCGGTTCCACTTCGCAAGCGCGGCGAGCGCGTAGGGGCGAAAAGCACACGTCTCGGCGCCAAGTGAAACCGGTAGTGGTTCGCGGAGGTAGGCGTCGCCGCCCGCCGCGCCGACCCACACGAGACGGTCGACGAGCAGACTTTCCGCGCGGGCGGGCCGAGCGGCTTCGGTTGCCAGGGTGAGATCAAGCTCGCCCCGACTGAGAGATTCCAACAGCAGACGTGACGTGCTCGTCAGCAGCGAGACTCGAACGTTGGGAAAGCGCTTGTCAAAGCGGCGGAGAACCTTTGGCAGGAAACGCGCGACGAGATCGTATGGAACGCCGAGACGGACCTCGCCATCGAAGGAGGGCGTTGCCATCGCGCGCCATGCCTCGTCGTTCAAAGCCACCAACCGTTGCGCGAAGGTGAGTAGGCGTTCGCCGTCCGGGCTCAGCACGAGCTTACGTTGCTTGCGCACGAACATGGGCTTGCCGAACAGCTCTTCGAGGCGCTTGATCTGCTGGCTTACGGCCGCTTGCGTGAGGCTCAGCGTGCCGGCCGCTTCCGTCACCGACCCCGTTTCGATGACGGCGGTAAAAGCTCTGAGCAGTCCCATGTCGATGTTGCGGGCCACGGCACCACCATAACGATGCGTTATATTCAGGATGCAATACATTTGCTTTCCTAATGCAACCGTGTGCCCTAAGAACCGCCTCCACGCAAGTCCGGGAGCACCGCCATGGAGCACTGCTCGTCCCTTCCGCACCTCAGTACAACGAGCCTCGGTTGGAGGCGGCGCGTCATGCAGGCTGTGACCTGGCTGGAATCCGTTTTTCGTGTAGCGCGCGAACGGCGGCAGCTGATGACGTTGGATGAACGCGCCCTAAAGGATATCGGCGTGAGCCGTGCCGATGCCGAGCAGGAATGGAGCCGGCCGTTCTGGGATCTACCCGACCCTCGATGATTGTTGATGCAAAGGCGGTTAGGATGCGCTGCCACTTCATCGCTCCAGAGGCCTACGAATGCCCACCGACATTGTTCTGGCCCTTATCGGATTTGCGATTGCCGGATCCATCACACCTGGGCCGAATAATTTGCTCGTGCTGACCTCGGGGCTCAATCACGGCGTCGGCCGGACCGTGCCGCTGATTGCGGGCATCAGTTTCGGTTTCGCTTTCATGCTGGTGGCGATCGGTATCGGATTGGGATCTCTCATCCGCTCCTACCCTGGCCTTCACACGGCCATCAAAGTGTTCGGGCTCGCGTACATGCTGTGGCTGGCGTGGAGGGTCGCCAGCAGCACACCGGCAAGCGACACAGCGGACAACACGTCCCTATCTGAACCGCTTTCCGCATTCACCGGCGCAACATTCCAATGGGTCAATCCGAAGGCCTGGGCTATAGCGCTTTCGGCGACGGCCGCGTTTTCCGTCGCCGACGCGGCAACGGAATCGCTCGCGTGGATCTCGGGCGTCTTCATCATCGTCGCGTTCTTTTCGTTGAGTGCGTGGGCCGCGTTCGGAAGTCTGATGCGCCGACTGATCGACAGTCCGTCCAAAATGCGCACCTTCAATCTGGTGATGGCGCTGCTTCTCGTCGCGAGTGCGCTGCCGGTCGCGTATGACCTCTTCGTTCATCACTGAGGCCCTCGCCGTCATGGGACATCCCCACCTCGACTTCTGGTTCGACTTCGGATCCACCTACTCCTATCCCGCGTCTCAGCGGATCGAACCCCTGGCGCGCGCAGCCGGTGTCACGGTGCGCTACCGGCCGTTCATGCTGGGGGCCATTTTCAAACGTCAGGGATGGGACACCTCGCCATTTAATATCTATCCGGCCAAGGGGCGGTACATGTGGCGCGATCTCGAACGCGTCTGTACCGGTCTCGGGTTGCCGCTCGTGCCGCCGGAGCCGTTTCCGCAGAATAGCCTTCTGGCAGCGCGTGTTGCCACTGCCGCCGCGGATCAGCCGTGGGTCGGCAACTATTGCAACGCGATCTTCCGCGAGGAATTCGCGGCTCGCCGACGGATCGACGATCCCGCCGTCGTTCAATCCGTGATTGAACGCTTCAGTTCGGATTCACGCGTATTTTTGGAGCGCGCTGAAACGCCTGAGGTCAAAGCTCAGCTCCGGCAGGAGACCGAACTTGCGGATCGGATTGGGATTTTCGGATCGCCGACGTTTGTCGCAAGGGACGGTGAAATTTTCTGGGGCAACGATCGGCTGGAGACCGCTCTCGATTGGGCTGGTGCCGTTTCCACCAAGAAGGCAACATCCGAAGACTGAAAACTCATTTCGCTTCTCCAGTCTAGCCTCCGTCTTATGTGAACTGACCATTCCAGAGACTGGCAGAATCGCCTAGAGATTCAGGCAGTACTTTCACTGCCGACATGTCAGAAATGTTCTAAGAAGCACGTTGGCGGCAAACATTTTTGGCGTTGTGGACGCTTGTGACATGCCTCGCATACCCGCATGAGGCTTGATCGGGCGCATGCCAGTCCGCGACTATCGACTTATGATCTATTTTATCACATATCGGGATCGGCAGATAAGTTGTAGCTCTAGGTTATTGGGTACACACTGTTCCATTCCGCTCTTCCAAAGTGCTTTCTCATGATTTCACTCAGAGACCTGACTGTCGCCCAGCGCAGCGTGCTTGCCGTTGGGGGCGTTACCGTTTTGGCAGCGCTGGCAGTTCTCATTTCCGCATCTGAATTCGATATTTCTCCCCTCCGAACGTTGCGCTCGATCCGTGTCGGTGAAGGTGCCGTTCTGGAGACGCGGTACAATCCGATCGCCATTCTCGGCCTCGGCGTCGTGATTGCGGTGATTTTGGGCGCGCTGGCACTCGCGTTCAATGCGCTCAAGCCGCTGCTTTCGAACATCGCCGGAGGGGGGGCTTCGGGCCTCACCGGTGATGCTGTCGCCAAGGTCGGTCAGAAGCTCGAGCGCGAGCTTTCCAAAGTACTTGGCTTAATCCGCGGGCATATCACGACCAATGAGAGCTACGCCAAGTCACTGGCCAATGCGCAGGCGCGGCTTCAGGGCTTGTCGGAACCCGAGCAGGTCCGCGTGATCGTGAGCCTTCTCGTCGCTGAAAACGAGCGCATGCGGAACGACAGCGGCGAGTTGAAGAAGAAGCTGGAAGAGTCCCACAAGCAGATCGAAGAGCTGCGGTCGAGCCTTAGCCAAGCCGAAGAGTTTGTCCTGAAGGATCCGCTCACCGGAACGGGTAACAGGCGGCAGTTTGATCTCACGATGGCGAAGGCCATATCGGCCTGCGAACAGGACAGGACATCGCTATCCCTGGTTATGTGCGATATCGATCATTTCAAGCGGGTCAACGACGGCTTCGGCCATCAGGTCGGCGATGAAATCATCAAGATGTTCGCGCGCGTGATCGAGGCGGGCATCCGGGAAAACGACACGGTGATCCGCTATGGCGGCGAAGAGTTCGCGATCATCCTGCCCATGACCGAACAGGAAGCCGCCAAAGATATCGCGGAGCGTATTCGCCGTCAGTTCGAAAGCAAAAAGCTCACAATCCGCGAGACCAACCAGAAGGTCGGTCAACTCACGGCGTCGTTCGGCGTGGCCCAGTACCGTCGCGGTGACGACGTCGACATGCTCGTTCAACGCGCGGACGCCAAACTCTATGATGCCAAGTCGCAAGGCCGTAACCGAGTCGCAGCGTTCGGCCAGAACAACTAGCGTCTTGGCGCGCGAACGCCGGCGCACTGCCTTCGCGCACCGTTAAGCTCTCGTTCACCTTCGCGGAGTCACAACAGAACCAGGCGGCCTCAAGACCGCAAGGGTTCTCTGATTGTGTAGCGTAAGGGAAAATCCATGCAGCCGCTTTTGCGCCTTGCCGCCGCGGGTCCATTGGGATTGCGGATGATCGTGCGTCCACTACTGGCCTCTGCCGGCGGGACTTCATCCCGCGACGATCACCCCGCCGATACAAACGAAACGAACCGGGACGCCTTCAGCCGCGAACGTTTCGCAAACGGAAACGAGCTGGACCGCCTCGAACTTTAAGCGCCAGCAACACATTGCTTTTTTGGAAAGGGCCGGCCCGGACCAGATGCCGAGCCGGCGTTGTGGTCAGAGACAGCCGAGTCCCGGAAGACCGCAGACATATGTGTCGAGTGTGCGGTTGACGCAGCAGGCCTGATCGGCCCCACACCGCCATGTCTTGATTTTTCCAGCGTTGGTCTTGGCCTTGCAGGTCTTGTAGCCCTTGGCCGCGACCGCCGCAGTTTTCTCAGGTCCGCCAAGCACATCGAAAGCCAATGTTCCGGCCAGCGCCAGGGCAGCTGCGAGGCCGAGCGAAATGACGGCACGTTTCATTTTTTGAACTCCCCGTTACTTGCTTCTGCAAGCTCAGCATGCGCCCAAAACGGTCGTCTTTCCAGAGGTGAGGTTCGGAGCGCAAGAAGCCTGCTTGCAGGGCGCGGTCTTTACGCAACAAGGGGCACCCCGCATAGCCGGATGCCCCTTGTCGTCATTCCGTCATATCCAGTCCTTGCGGACTAGTTGCGGCCTTTGTCGACCAACTTGTTCTTCGAGATCCAGGGCATCATAGCGCGCAACTTTTCGCCGACTTCCTCGATCTGATGGGCGTCGTTCATGCGGCGGATGCCCTTGAAACGCGCAGCGCCGGCCTTGTACTCCTGCATCCAATCAGAGGTGAACTTGCCCGTCTGGATATCGGAAAGGACACGCTTCATCTCAGCTTTCGTCTCGGGCGTGATGATGCGCGGGCCGGTGACGTACTCGCCCCATTCGGCGGTGTTCGAGATCGAATAGTTCATGTTGGCAATGCCGCCCTCGTAGATGAGGTCGACGATAAGCTTC
The DNA here is from genome assembly GCF_036262015.1 of Hyphomicrobium sp. GTDB lineage: Bacteria > Pseudomonadota > Alphaproteobacteria > Rhizobiales > Hyphomicrobiaceae > Hyphomicrobium_C. The sequence goes on from NZ_DATAJR010000007.1 coordinate 237,430, forward strand.
ACCTCGTGCAAGCATTCGAAATAGGCCATTTCCGGCGCATATCCCGCTTCGACCAGCGTCTCGAAGCCGGCGCGGATGAGCTCGACGAGACCGCCGCAGAGCACAGCCTGCTCGCCGAAGAGGTCGGTCTCGCACTCTTCCTTGAAGGTCGTCTCGATGACGCCCGAGCGGCCGCCGCCGACGCCGGAGGCATAAGAGAGCGCGATGTCGTGCGCGTTGCCCGAGGCATCCTGATGAATCGCGATCAGGCAGGGCACGCCACCGCCCTTCTGATACTCGCCACGCACGGTGTGGCCCGGTCCCTTCGGCGCGATCATGATGATGTCGATCGTCGACTTGGGCTCGATCAGGTTGAAGTGAATGTTGAGGCCGTGTGCGAATGCCACCGCCGCACCGTCGCGGATGTTCGGCGCGATTTCCGTGCGATAGATATCGGCCTGCAGCTCGTCGGGCGTGGCCATCATCATGAGATCCGCCCACGAGGCTGCTTCGGCCACCGAAAGCACGTGCAGGCCGTCAGCTTCGACCTTTTTGGCGGTCGCCGAGCCCGGCTTCAATGCAATGCGGATATCCTTGACGCCGGAATCCTTGAGGTTCAGCGCGTGGGCCCGGCCTTGGCTGCCATAGCCGACAATGGCGACCTTCTTGGACTTGATCAGATTGATGTCGGCATCACGATCGTAATAGACGCGCATTGGTCTCTCTTGCGGTTTGAGATTAACGGAGGGTGGAATAGTTGGGGCCAGAGGCCCAAATTGCATAAGAAGCGGGCACCCGCGTAATTCGGGCGGACGTTACACCGCCGTTCGGCGCCGTTTCAACGGCCAAGAGGGGGACGGGCGAATTGGCGCGGACGGTGGAAAGACCGGAAAGGGTGCTTAACAGATCCGAAACGGCTGCGGCGACAGAATAGGCAGCGATTTCATATGCGGGAGCCGTCTGCCCATGCGGCCGTTCAAGTTTACGTCGATCCTTGTTCTTTTTGCCGTTTCCGCGCCACTCGGCGGGTGCGGCGACAGCAGTGTGCCAGCGGCCAGCGGAAGCAACTCCAGTGCGCGCGGCGTCATCGTCAGCGCCTCCGACTGCGCCTCCTTTGGCGAGGCGGCTGTCAAATCCTGCGCGGATGCGATCGAGCGTGCTGTCGCGAGCCACGAAGCATCCTCGAAGACCTATTCCAACATCGAGACGTGCGAAAAGGATGTCGGCCAGGACAAGTGCGAGCGCGCGGCCTCGGGCAAGTACCGCCAGAAGCTGTCCGCGTTCGCCGTGACGATCGGATCGTCCACCCGCGCCGAGCCGCTCTATCCCACGAAAGATGGAGCCGTCGGCTTCCAGACCGCCAGCAAGAGCGTGATGCTCGCAAGCGACCAGAGCCTCAACTTCTCGCGTCTTGCGCTTTCGGTCGCCGAAACGCAATCCGCGCAAGGAAAGAAACGCGGCAAGAGCGGCGGCGGGCTGAAGCTGTAGCGCGCGCCTCATCACATTCCCACCGCGCCGCGCCCTATGGCGGCTATGCCGGTACGTGACACCTCTACGAGACCAAGCTCGGTCATAAGTGAGATGAAGGTCTCGATCTTGCTCGGCTTGCCGGTGACCTCGAAGATGAAGTGCTCGATCGACGTATCCACGACCTGAGCGCGGAAGATCTCGGCCATCCGAAGCGCTTCGATGCGCTTCTCGCCCTTACCGTTTACCTTTACCAGCGCCAACTCGCGTTCGAGCGAAACGCCCTCGAGCGTGAGGTCGCGCACGCGATGCACGGGCACAAGGCGTTCGAGCTGGTGCTTGATCTGCTCGACGACGGCGGGCGTGCCACGCGTGATGACGGTGATGCGCGAGAGGTGTTTTTCGTGCTCCGTCTCCGTCACGGTCAAGCTATCGATGTTGTAGCCGCGGCCTGAGAAGAGACCGATCACGCGCGCCAGAACTCCCGGCTCGTTGTCGACCAGAATAGAGAGCGTGCGCGTTTCGACGTCCTGCTTGATAGCGGGCGCGGAGTAGTGGGTCTGAGGATTGGTGTTGATCATCGCCGCTATTTCTTCTGCTGTTTGGACTTCTCGTTCTCAATCGCCTGGACGGCTTCTGGAAACACAATGGCGACAAACACCGGCAGGCCGTGCTGATCGACGAGCCGCCTCACCTCGTCGGCGTAGGTCTGCGTCTTCTGATACTGCTGAAATGCCGCCGAGATGCGCTGACCCATCGTATCTGCGAGCATCTGCGGCGATGGTACGCCCGCCTTCTGCAAAGCGTCCGGAGGCATGCGCGAATAAATTTGGATCAGCGTGCGCGTCTCAAGATAGTCCTGCACGATGCACGCTTCGAAGCCTTCGCCGTAGGTCGAAGCCAGGCTGTGGGTCTTGTAGCAATTGTCGATCAGCTCGTAGGCCGCCTTGGCGCCGCGAGCGCGGTGCAGCCGGCCAAGCCGCTCGGCTGCGCCGCGGATGTTCGCGACCTGGTCCCAGGCGGGAGCTTCCACCGCCTTCTCGTCGGTGCCTACTTCCGTGGCCGCAGCCCCCAACGCTCCGCCGGCAAAAAAGCTGGCAGCAACCAAAGCCGCGACGAAACGGAGCGAGTTGAAGCGGGTCACACGAGCACCTTCCCTTCCTTGCCGATGGCCTTCGAGACTTCCTCGTCGGAGATATTCTCGCCGAGAAGCATCTCGTTGTGGGCCTTGCCGGAGGGGATCATGGGGAAGCAGTTGGCCAGCTTTGCGACGCGGCAATCAAAGATGACCGGGCCTTTGTGGTTGATCATCGCACGGATGGCATCATCGAGGTCCGCGGGATGATCGCAGCGCATGCCGGTCCAGCCGTAGGCCTCGGCGAGCTTCACGAAATCGGGCAGCGCCTCAGTGTAGCTGTGCGACAGGCGATTGCCGTGCAGCAGCTGCTGCCACTGGCGCACCATGCCCATGTACTCGTTGTTCAGAATGAAGACCTTGACGGGTAGATCGTACTGCACGGCCGTCGAGCATTCCTGGATGTTCATCAGGATCGATGCGTCGCCCGCAACGTCAACCACGAGCGCTTTCGGATGCGCGAGTTGTACACCGATGGCGGCCGGCAGGCCGTAGCCCATGGTTCCAAGACCGCCGGACGTCATCCAGCGGTTCGGCTCCTCGAAGTTGATGAACTGCGCGGCCCACATCTGATGCTGGCCGACCTCTGTCGTGATGTAGGTGTCGCGATCCTTGGTCAGCTCATAGAGGCGCTGGCAGGCGTACTGAGGCATGATGACATCGGACGAGTTCTTGTAGGCGAGCGACTTCTTCGCGCGCCAGCCGTCAATCTCCTTCCACCACGCCTTGTGCGCGGCCTTGTCGAGCTGCGGGGCCTTGGCCTTCCAGATGCGCAGCATCTCCTCGAGCACGTAGGCGCAATCGCCGATGATCGGGATGTCTGCGCGGATGTTCTTGTTGATCGACGACGGATCGATATCGACGTGGATCTTCTTTGAGCCCGGCGAGAATGCGTCGATGCGGCCCGTGATGCGGTCGTCGAAGCGCGCGCCGATGTTGATCATGACGTCACAGTCATGCATCGCGAGGTTGGCTTCGTAGGTGCCGTGCATGCCGAGCATGCCGAGCCATTGCTTGTCGGACGCCGGATAGGCGCCGAGGCCCATGAGCGTCGACGTGATGGGATACCCAGTGAGACGGACAAGCTCCCGCAGGAGCTGGCTGGCCTTCGGGCCGGAATTGATCACGCCGCCGCCGGTGTAAAAGACCGGCTTCTTGGCGGAAGCCATCAGCTCGACCGCATCGCGCACGGGGACCGGGTCCGGCTTCACGCGCGGCTTGTACGTCTTGTGCGCGATGTTCGAGGGGCCGACGTAGTTGCCGGTCGCGAACTGCACGTCCTTCGGAATGTCGATCACGACCGGGCCAGGACGGCCGGCCTTGGCGATGTAGAAGGCCTCGTGGATGACACGCGCGAGGTCGTTCACGTTCTTCACGAGCCAATTGTGCTTTGTGCAGGGGCGCGTGATGCCGACCGTATCGCACTCCTGGAAGGCATCGTTGCCGATCAGGTGTGTCGGGACCTGGCCGGTGATGCAAACCAGCGGGATGCTGTCCATCAGCGCGTCGGTGAGGCCGGTGACGGCGTTGGTGGCGCCGGGACCGGAGGTCACGAGGGCAACGCCGACCTTGCCGGTCGAGCGCGCATAGCCTTCGGCAGCGTGGAGCGCGCCACCCTCCTGGCGGACGAGAACGTGCTGCACCTTTTCCTGCTGGAACAGCTCATCGTAGATCGGAAGGACGGCGCCGCCCGGATAGCCGAAAATATGCTCGACGCCCTGATCCTGGAGCGCCTTGATCACGATTTCGGCGCCCGTCATCGTCCGTGCCATGAGTACTCTCCGCCTGGGTCCGTCCACGACGAGTCACCCTGGTCTTCCCGGGGCCTCGTGCGGGCGGCACCCTACGGGCGTCGAGGGAGGGGGTCAAGGCGTAGATTGAATAATATCGCACGTTTCTGCTGCTAAACTTTCCATTTCTTTCCTGCTAGTCCATTTCCACGCAATCATATTGCGCCTAAGCCATGTCATCTGCCGTTTGGCATACTGGCGAGTCTCAGCCTTCGCGATCTCTGCCGCCTCTTCGGCGCTTATTCGGCCCGTCACAAAATTGCTCAGCGGTTTGACGCCGAGGGCCCGCATGACCGGCAAGTCGGCATCCAAGCCGAGTTGCAGTAGCGCTTTGACCTCGTCAGCCGCGCCGGCCGCCATCATCCCGTCGAAGCGGGCATCCGTTCGCCGGCGCATTTCCTCGCGGTCCGGTGCCACGACGATTGCGTGCCCGTCCTGGACGGCCACCACCGGCTCGCCTGGCAGGGTCTGCCAGACCGCGAGGGATCGTCCTGTCGCCTCGAGCACCTCCAAAGCGCGGGTCAGGCGCTGCGGATCCGACGGCCGCAGGCGGGCGGCCATCTCGGGATCGCGCTCCGCGAGAATGCGATGCAGGGCGGCTGGCCCCTCGTCTGCCGCAGCCTGACGCCAGCGCGCCCGGATCTCCTCCGGAATGGCGGGCATCGGGGACAGACCCTCGATCAGCGCTTTGAAATAGAGGCCCGTCCCGCCGACGATGATCGGAATGCGGCCCGCACCCTGAACCTGAGAAATCGCGTCGCGTGCCTCGTCGGCGTACCGGGCAGCGGAATAGGCTTCGCCACCGGGGACGTGCCCGTAAAGCCGATGCGGCGCGCGGCGCTCGTCTTCATCGCTTGGCCGCGCTGTCAGCACGCGCAGCTCGCGATAGACCTGCATGGCGTCGGCGTTAATGACCGTGCCATCGAGGCGTTCGGCCAGTGCAAGGGCGAAGGCAGACTTGCCGGATGCGGTCGGGCCTGCGATCAGTACGGGATTGAGCTTCGTCATGCCGCTCTTCTATCCGAGCTGGCTTGGTCCTGCATTATCTGCCTCATTCCGCGAGTGCTGTATGCGCCCCACTCATACGCTTGTACTGACAGCCGCGCCGGGGTCAGGCGCTGTGATGGAGAGCGTGACGCGTGCCGCCGCGGGGGCGTTCGACGCCCCTGCCTTCGATGCAGCATGGCTCTCCCCGGGAGCAGCCTGGGAGCTGCCCTTCGCGGCGTCTTCCGACGTAAGCGCCCTTCCCGACGCCATGGCCGCGGCCATCGGCGATCCTCCGATCGACATAAATGTGGTCGCGGGAACCGGTCCAACTCGGCGCAAACGGCTTCTCTGCGCCGACATGGAAAGCACCATCATCGAGCAGGAGCTTATTGACGAGATCGCCAAGCTTGCAGGACGGCACGAGGAAATTACCGCGATCACTGCAGCGGCCATGCGTGGGGAGCTCAACTTCGAAGCTTCGCTCGTCAGGCGGGTCGCTCTCTTCGAGGGGCTGGTGGCTGCGGAGGTACAAGCTCTGCTGTCGCGCGTCACGCTGATGCCCGGCGCGGAAACACTGGCGCGCACGATGCGTTCAAACGGCAGCACATGCGCGCTCGTCTCGGGAGGCTTCACGCTCTTTGCAGAAGCGATTGCGGAGCGTGTGGGCTTCGATGCCGTCGTTGCCAATGTGCTGGAGATCGACGGCGGCAGGCTCACAGGCAAAGTGCGCGCCCCGATCCTCGGGCCCGAAGGAAAGGCCGAAGCTCTCCGCAAATTGGCGGGGGAGTTTGGGCTTGATGCTTCGGACACTCTTGCCGTCGGCGATGGGGCCAACGACACGCGCATGCTGGCTGCAGCGGGCCTCGGTGTGGCGTTCCGCGCCAAGCCCATCCTCGCCACTCAGGCCCGCAATTCCGGCAACGGCGCCGTCATCGCGCATGGCGATCTCACGGCCCTGCTCTATCTGCAGGGCTATACCCGAGATGAATTTGTGCGGTGAACCAACCGCTGACTACTTGAAGAGCGACGTTAGCGAGAACGACGAGGCGACAACAACCGGCGGCGCTTCGGCGATCTGCGGATGCGGCTCGTCGATGTAGACGTTGAGGGCAGATGCGCGTCCGTCCTTGATCAGAGACGCGACGTAGGCCCAGCCCTTTGGCTCGAGCCCAATGCAGGCTTCCGACATCTCGCCCTTGAGACGCACGTGGATGGCGATGTTGCCGCGCTTCAGGATGGCCGCGGTGTGTTGCGCGCTGAACTGCTCCTTGTTCCAGAGCTTGCGCAAGTAGATGCCGGCGACATGCCGCTTTGTGCGCGGGCCCCAGCTCACGCGCTGAGATTTTTCAGCGGCGAAGGTGTACTCGCCCGGGGGCAGCGGTCCAATCGCCCGCGCGGCGAAGCAATCGGGATCGGGGTTGTTGCGGCAGACGTCACGTCCGGAGAGGCCCCAGGCAACCGTCTTCCCATTTGCAGATGGATCATCCGAGATGACGAAGACGCGCCCGGTCTTGATCGTGTAGCCAAGACGGAACGTGGCCGGTGCGGCAGGAACCTCGTGTACGACATCCTCGAATGGGTTGCAGATCTCTCCGCCCGTCAGCTTTCTCTCGTAGCCATTGAGATGGATGGTGACGTAGTCGACGCCATCCGCGCAGTCCCATTGCGGCAGCATTTTCTTGCCCGTCAGCGTGATGGTGGGCGGAGGCTGCTCCGGCAGTTTCGGCTTGGGTGGCGGCACCGCAGCGACGACCGGCTTCTGCGGTGCCTGCTTCGTGGTGGTTGTCCAGTCCATCGGCGGAGGCTCGGGCTCGCGGCGGACCTGCTCGCATTTTGCCGAGAGCTTGGGCGGCTGGATCTGAATAGCCGCGAGCTTTCGCGCGGCCGCGCTCGTGGCGCCCTGCTGGATGTACGATTGGATCAATGCCGTCTGAACTTCGACCTGCTCGTCCGAGAGCTCGAAGATGCAGTCTTCGTAGATCTGATCGCCGACCTTGCTGAAGATATCGGCGATCTCATCGGCCGCAGCCGCGGCGCCTCCAGCGTCGATCTGCGTGGGCTCCTGCGCCTCAGCTGCGTGCCGGGGCAACAACAGAAGGCAAGCCGCAGCTACTGCGAGCGCGGCCCTTGTCCTTCTGCTGGCTAGCCTCAGATGCACGCGACACCCCGGTGGTGATCCGTCAGGTACTCTTACGGCACGAGTCGGGGTGAGAGTATGGCCTTCGAAAGGCAATTCACCCGCCAATCAACACCAGTTACGCGGTTATCTCGATTTCGAAGCTAAGGAACGGGACGCCCTCAGCTTCTCAGGCCGGGCGCCTCGTAACCCGTTCGCTCGACGTATTCCGTGTATCCGCCGCCATACTGATGGATGCCGTCGGGCGTTAGCTCAAGCACTCTGTTCGACAACTCGGCGAGGAAGTGGCGATCGTGCGAGACGAAGAGCATGGCGCCTTCATACTGCGCCAGCGCCTTGATGAGCATCTCCTTCGTCATCAGATCGAGGTGGTTCGTCGGCTCGTCCAATACGAGGAAGTTCGGCGGATCAAAGAGCATCTTCGCCATCACCAGGCGCGCCTTCTCGCCGCCGGAGAGTACGCGGCATCGTTTTTCGACATCGTCACCTGAGAAGCCGAAACAGCCGGCGAGCGCACGCAGTGAGCCTTGCCCGGCTTGCGGAAACGCATCCTCCAGCGACTGGAATACGGTGCGCTCGCCGTCGAGCAGATCCATGGCGTGCTGGGCAAAGTACCCCATCTTCACGCTGGCTCCCAGCGCGACCGTTCCCGTGTCGGGTTGCGTAGCGCCTGCGATGAGCTTCAACAGCGTGGACTTGCCGGCGCCGTTGATGCCCATGACGCACCAGCGCTCTCTCCGGCGCACCTGAAAATCCAATCCCTCATAAATGCTGCGGCTGCCGTAACCCTTGTGCACGTTCTTCAAGGTGGCAACGTCCTCGCCGGAGCGCGGGGCTGGCGGAAACTCGAATGCGATGCTCTGGCGGCGCTTCGGCGGCTCGACGCGCTCGATTTTCTCCAACGTCTTGACGCGACTCTGCACCTGCGCGGCATGGGACGCGCGCGCCTTGAATCGCTCGATGAACTTCAGCTCCTTGGCAAGCATTGCCTGCTGACGGTCGAACTGGGCCTGCTGCTGCTTTTCTTTCTGTGCCCGCTGCTGCTCGTAGAATTCGTAGTCGCCGGAGTACGTCGTGAGCGTTCCGCCGTCGATCTCGACGATCTTCGTCACAATCCGGTTCATGAACTCGCGATCATGCGAGGTCATCAGAAGTGCGCCTTCGTAACCCTTCAAAAACTGTTCGAGCCAGATCAGGCTTTCGATGTCCAAGTGGTTGCTCGGCTCGTCGAGCAGCATCGCATCCGGGCGCATGAGGAGAATGCGAGCGAGCGCGACGCGCATTTTCCAGCCGCCCGACAACGCGCTGACGTCGCCGTCCATCATCTCCTGACTGAAACTCAATCCGGCCAACACCTCGCGTGCGCGACCCTCGAGTGCATAGCCGCCCAGCTCCTCGAAGCGTCCTTGCACCTCGCCATACCGCTCGATGAACTCTTCCATCTCGTCCGCGCGGCCGGGATCGGCCATGGCGGCTTCCAATTCCGCCAGTTCAGCGGCCAGCGCGCTCACCGGTCCAGCGCCGTCCATCACTTCGGACACGGCGCTGCGGCCCGACATCTCGCCGACGTCCTGACTGAAGTAGCCGATCGAGATGCCACGATCGACGGCCACCTGACCTTCGTCGGTCTGGTCCTGGCCGGTGATCAGCCTGAAGAGGGTCGTCTTGCCCGCGCCGTTCGGACCGACGAGCCCGACCTTTTCTCCCCGGTGAAGCGCCGCGGACGCCTCAATAAACAGGAGCTGGTGGCCGTTTTGCTTGCTGATGTTGTCGAGATGAATCATGCGCGGAAGATGCCCTGGAACGTGTTCCCGGGGCTCTTAGGGCATGTGGCGCTATCGCGAAAGGGTGGTCCTAGCCGCAGCAGCCGCGGGCGGTATTGTGCTCAGGCGATGTCCGTTCAGGGCCATAAACGGATATCGCGGCGCGCCCAAGGTGGCGAACTATACCTGGGGAGTTAACCATAGAGGACTCGTTTAGGAGCAATCTCGCACGAGGCTAGTATGAGTTGCATGTGGAAGCCCAAATAGTTGGATTTTGGGTTGGCCTAATTCCATGCATCGAAACACCGTATTGCACGATCCAAGCGGATGGCGGCGGCGTTTTGTGAACGTTGGCGGCATAGTCATCGCGCTTGTCGCCGCTGCTCTTGCAGTACTGGTCTACAGGAGTTTCGCCGATGCCCCGCCTCTAGAGCATGGCGGCGGTCTGTGGCGTACGCCCAGCTCCATTTTGGACGTAGCAGCCGACGCCCCGACGACACGCCTCTCGTCCACCCTCAATGCGATGTCCTCCCGCTTCGTGCCACAGGATGCGGCTGAGGTGCCGCGCATTGCATTTTTCGACGTGCACAACATTGCAGCCTTCGCAGGCATACGGGCGCATGCGTCGTCACTCGACGCCATCTTTCCCAATTTTCTCACTCTTGATCCGGGCACAAAGAGACTGGCGCGGACCAGTGTGGATTTTGAGGAGCGCCTTCACCGCCGCCTTCAACAACAGGCGCCTTCGCTCAAGATCTTTCCGGTCCTTTCAGGTGATTTCAGCTCTGCCGACTTGGTCAGTGCAATTTCATCCGCTGAGATGCGCTCTCACCTTGTGCAAGATCTGCAACGCTATCTGGCGGAAAAGCAGTACGCAGGCGTTGTGCTCGATCTGACTGGCTTACCCCGGAGCAGCTTCAGCTTTGTTCTAGAGTTCATTTATCGACTCGCGGAAGCGATTCATCCGGACGAACGGAAGATAGTTGCCCTGGGATCGATGGCGGACGACAAGGCTCAGCTACAGTCGCTTTCCGAAGCCGTTGATTTCGTCGTAACGCCGACTGACCGTCTGGCCGACAAGCTATATCGCGATGGCAAGCCAGTTGCCCCTGCCGCGCAGTCCGATTTTGAAGCCGTCATCAGGGATTACGTCGAGGTCGTTGCTCCAAGCAAAATGATTGTCCCGCTGGGCGCCTACGCCTGCGACGTTGTCCGCAACGGATTGTGCAAAAAGATTTCGATCCAGGCAGCGTGGGATACCGCCCAACGCGCAAGATCATCAATCAGCTTCGATCCGCAGTCGCTCAACAGCAGGTTCAGCTACGTCGATGGACTGGGGGAGCACCACGACGTGTGGTTGCTCGACTCCGTAAGTCTCTTCAATCAAGCGAAGGCTGCGCTTGCTGTGAAGCCTGCTGGACTGGCGCTCTCGTCGATCGGTTATGAGGATCCAAGCGTCTGGTCCGTATTTTCTAAAGGCCGTTCTCCGGTCGTCGCTGCGTTGGACGAATTGAAGGTGCTTGCGCCAGGAGAGAGCTTCGACAACGTGCTGCAAAGCCAGATAGTCTCCGCCCCACCGCAAGGCTCCAGTGGATCGCGTGTCATCACATATGATCGCGAACTTGGTCTGATCGTCGATCAGTCTTTTACAAAGCTGCCCGTCGGACAAAGCCTGAGTGGGTGGGAGCCGATCGATAAAAACTTGCTGGCGATCACGTTCGATGACGGCCCCGACGAGATCTACACCAGACAGATCTTGGACGTCCTGGCTGAGAAAGGGGTCCACGCAACGTTCTTCGTGATCGGTCAGAATGCGTTGCAACACCCGGAGGTGCTGAAACGCATGTATGCGGAAGGTCACGATATTGGGAACCACACATTTTCCCATCCGCGCCTGAGCGACGTTCCCGAGTGGCAATTGCGCTACGAGATTATCGCGAGCCAGCGCGTGCTGGAGATGATTCTTGGAATCGATGCGCGCCTTTTTCGTCCCCCCTTCAACGCTTGCGTGCTCGCAGAACAAGCTGACAATGCATTCGTGATCTCCGAAGTTTCGCGGCTTGGCTACACGACTGTGTTGAGCGGCGTTCATGGCTGGGACTGGCTCCTTTCAACGCCAGAGTTCATTCACGACCAAATCGTGAAGGGCGTGCTAAGGGGCGACGGTCAAATAATTCTGCTTCATGACAAGGGAAAAAGGTCCGCAACGCTCGCGGCCCTTCCCCGCCTCATAGACACCTTGCGTGCTCACGGATTCCGTTTTGCCACGGTCCATGAACTACTCGGCAAGGACCGATCTTACGTTATGCCGTCAAGCGTTGCGGACCGCGTGGTTCCGCAAAAAGCAAGTGGCGGTGGATACATCGGAATAGTGGCGTACCAATATGCCTCGGATGTCCTGACTGCTCTTGCAGTGCTCGTTATATTACTCAACGTCGGGCGCCTATTTTTTACCGTTTGCGGCACCCTGGTCCATCAAGCGCGCGAGAGAGAGAGGTCGAGCCTGCGTTATTGGCCGCGATCGGTCGCCGTAGTCGTGCCCGCATTCAACGAAGAGATGGTGATTTGCAAGACGATCAGTTCAATTCTTGCTTCCAGCCGTTCCGACATCGAAGTCATCGTTGTTGACGACGGTTCCACGGACAATACCGCCGCCGTCGCCGCAGCGGCCTTCGTCCATGATCCGAGAGTTAAGGTCTTCAAGAAGTCGAATGGCGGAAAAGCCGATGCCGCCAATTTCGCGCTGGCGCAAACAGAATCCGAGATCGTCGTCGCGCTCGACGCAGATGGAGTTCTGGCGCCCAATGCAATTGAGCTCCTCGTCCGCCACTTCGAAAATCCGCGTGTTGGTGCGGTGGCTGGAACGGCAGTCGTGGGGAACAAAGGCAAGCTACTCACTCGCTTCCAGGATTTGGAATATTTGGTCGGCCAATACCTCGACCGCAGGGCCCTCACACTTTTCAACGCGAATTCGGTGGTCCCTGGAGCGATTGGCGCTTGGCGGCGCGCTGCATTGCTGCAAATCGGTGGCTACGACACCGACACGCTTGCCGAAGACTGCGACGCGACGTTCTCGCTCATTCGCGCGGGTTGGATCGTCCACTACGAGCCAGCTGCCGAGACGCTGACAGAGGCGCCGGAAACCGTGCACGCTCTTTTGAAACAGCGCCGCCGTTGGATGTTCGGGATGCTGCAGGTCTTGGCAAAGAATCTGAAAGTGATGCGCTCCGGGCCATATTGCCTCGGATGGCTGACGATGCCGCACGTCCTCTGTTTTGGTTATTTGATCGCGCTGGCAACGCCCATTCTGGTGGCTTCGTTTATCATCGAAGCCGGAGTCCAATTCCTTCAATGGAGCCAGAGCACAGATCCGGAGTTCAGTTACGAAGTCTCAGCATCCTTCAAGTGGTGGATTGGCATGTCGATCGCTGATCTCGTAGCGGTAGGAGCTGCTCTGTATGTGGCAGGGATCAAGCATGTGACGCGTAGAATCCCCCTCTTCATGCTCCAGCGCACAATATATCTCCCGCTACTGTATTGGATCGCGTTTGAAACGGTTTTTGCGGCGCTGAAAGGCAAGATTGTTCGCTGGAACAAGCTCAAACGAACTGGCAGTGTAGCCGCGTCGCAGCGCACCTCTCTCTCACCGGCAACGTAGAAAAAATAGACCTGCGCACCATTGCGCTATTGAAGAATATTGTTTCGTTCGCTGGCCGCCGATGTGAGAGCCCTCACGCTTGGCGAGGTGCATGATGACGAACGGTGAACCAACCCCGACAACAAACGAAGGACGGCGCCGCAACATCATTGGAGCGATACTTTTGGTGTTTGTGGCCGGCCTGCTTATGGTCTCTCTGTTCGGATTCCCCTACCCGACAGAGAAATTGCCCCAACCGCCGCATACTGCTCAGCAGTAAAGCACCGGTCGTGGCGCAATTTGCCGAAGACTTTGCGAACGTGTGTCCTTGACCAACGAAGATGGTGATCTTTCGGGAACGGACTGCACGAGTCCGACTCGGCACGATCTCTCCCACAATAGGGGTTCGGCGCCGTCCGTTTATGGTCAGCTGCCGACATCTATCGCAGGCGGAAGCGAGCCCAGTATACCCGGGCGCGCGTGCGCAGTGTAACCCAGCCAGCTTCGAGCGAAGGGCGCCAGCGCTGCCAGGCCTGCTTGACCTCGTGACGGACGCGGGTTTTCACCATGCGGCCGTAGCGCCAGGGCCAAGATGCGCGGATCATAGCGAAGAGCGCATCCTTCCAGGGCATGATCCAGTCGTGGGCGGCGGCGAACCAGCCGATCTGCATCAGCGCCGGTTTGGTCAATAGGAAGATGCGAGCGATGAGCGCCGTGGAGGCGATCTTCGCTCCAACAAACAGAAGACCAGCCGCGAAGATCTGCCCTTGCGCAACGAGGTAGACGGCGAGGAGCTTCAATGGGAACAGGATCGACGTCGGGATCGCGAGCGCGACCAAAGCCCCATAGGGCGGAAGGCCTGCAATCAATAGCTCCAACCGCGCAAATATTCTGAAGCGCGATAGGTAGGCGAGCCCATCGACAAGAGGCCGCCAGCCCCATTCCTCGAAGAGCAGAATAAGCGCGGCTAGCACTTGAAGCGCAAAGCTCAAAGGCGGACGGAGCAGGCCCCATAGCGTGCGAAGTCCTATGAGCACGCGCACGCCTGCCCGACGGAGTTGCGCCCTCACCTCCCGCGCAGTCGCTTCCATCCTATCGAGGAACTGCCCCGGCATCGGCCCTCGCTTGATCTTCGGCCCCTGAGACTACAAGGCGCTCCTTAACGCGTCATGCACGCAGACGCCTACGGACGATATGAGACCGGAACCGGGACGCCTACCGCGACTCTTTGCCGTTTCCCTCGGCAAAGCCAGCGGGTTTGACAGATCGAATTTTATTTCTATACTTTTTGTATCAAGATTTATTTTGCCAACCTCATGGGGAAAACATGCCGTCTCGTCTCGCCGCCATTGCCGCCATTGCCGCCGTTGCTCTCTTTGCGGTCAGCCCGTTCGCGGGCCCCGCCTCGGCCGAAGAACACGTCGTGAAAATGCTGAACAACAACGGCAAGGGCAAATTCATGCTGTTCGAGCCCGAGTTCATCAAAGTCAACGTCGGCGACACGGTGAAGTTCGTACCGACGAACAAGGGGCACAATGCGGAAATGATCCCGGGGCTCTGGCCGGAAGGCGCTGCGGAGTTCAAGGGCGATCTCAACGAAGAAGCCGTTCTTACGATCGACAAGCCCGGCATCTACGGCATCAAGTGCCTGCCACACTATCCGATGGGCATGATCGGAATGGTCGTCGCGGGCGAACCGACGAACAAGTCGCAGCTCGACTCCTACAAGCCGGTGGCAACCGCCGAGAAGCGTTACGAGGCACTCAAGGCACAGGCGGGTCAGTAAGACGAGGGCTCGCCGACGGGGGCGGTTGCGCGGGACGCAACCTCGGGCGACCGCCTTTCCTCGCCTGGTGGCGAGCCGCCGGAGCCGGCTTCGAGCGCCGCCGCCAATTCTTCGCGTGCTTTCTCCGCCTGACGCTGGCGGTTCCACAGGCTGGCATAGAGGCCGCCTTTGGCGATCAATTCTGCGTGCGTTCCCTGCTCGACGAGGTGCCCCTTGTCGAGCACGAGAATGTTGTCGGCGTGCACGATCGTCGAGAGACGATGTGCGATGACGAGCGTCGTGCGGTTGGCCGCGACGCGATCCAGAGCGTCTTGGATTTCCTTTTCTGTGTGGCTGTCGAGCGCACTCGTGGCTTCGTCGAGCATCAGGATCGGCGGGCCCTTGAGGAGCGTGCGCGCAATCGCGACGCGCTGCTTCTCGCCACCGGACAGTTTCAATCCGCGCTCACCCACCATCGTCGCGTAGCCTTGCGGCAAGGTGTCGATGAAGCGATCAATCTGCGCCAAGCGCGCTGCCTCGTGGACCTCGGCATCCGTTGCGTCGGGGCGGCCGTAGCGAATGTTGTAGAGGATGGTGTCGTTGAACAGCACCGTATCCTGCGGCACGACGCCGATGGCTGCGCGGAGCGAGTGCTGCGTCACGTCCCGGATATCCTGGCCATCGATGGTCACGCGGCCGGAATTGATGTCGTAGAAGCGGAACAGGATGCGCGAGATCGTCGACTTACCCGCACCCGAGGGGCCCACAATCGCCACCATCTTGCCTGCCGGAACCTCGAACGAGACGTCGTGCAGAATGCGGCGGTCGCGGTCGTAGGCAAACGACACGTGCTCGAAGCGCACCGTGCCATTGCGGACCTCGAGAGGCTTCGCCCCGGGCTGGTCCTGCACCTCGGGCTTTTCGCCCAACAGCGTGAACATGGTCTCCAGGTCGACCAAGCCCTGTTTGATCTCGCGGTAGACCATGCCCATGAAGTTCAGCGGCTGGTAAAGCTGGATCATCACCGCATTGATGAGCACGAAGTCGCCGACGGTGTGTGTGCCGTTCATGACGCCGCGCGCAGCCAGCCACATGACAAGCGTCATGCCGGCCGTGAAGATGGCCGCCTGGCCCGAGTTCAGAACGCCAAGCGAGTAGTACGTTTTGACGGCCGCTTTCTCATAGCGCGCCATGGAGGCATCGTAGCGGCGCGCTTCGGCCTCTTCGTTGCCGAAGTATTTGACGGTCTCGTAGTTCAAGAGACTGTCGATGGCCTTGGTGTTGGCCTCGGTGTCGCTCTCGTTCATCTCGCGGCGGATGGCGATGCGCCGCTCCGAGGCTGCGAACGTGAACCACATATAGAAAACGATGGTCGCGATCAGGATCAGGACGTAGACCCAGTTGAAGTAGAAGACGAGCAGGGCCGCGACGAGAACCAGCTCAACGATCGTTGGGGCAAGTTGCATCACGCCCATGCGGACGATCAGGTCGATGCCGCGCGTGCCGCGCTCGATGACGCGCGATAATCCTCCGGTGCGGCGCTCGAGGTGAAAGCGAAGCGAAAGCTTGTGCAGGTGACGGAAGGTGCGGTTGTTGAGCTCACGGATGGCGTGCTGCCCGACGCGCGTGAAGAGCACGTCGCGGACCTGGTTCAGCACCATCATCAACACGCGTCCGACACCGTAGGTGACGATCAGCATGGCGACGCCCAGCGCGAGGCCTTTCGTCGCCACGACTTCGGGCCTGCTAAGATCCGACGCGAGCCAATCCGTCACCCACTTGAAGCTGATCGGAACGGCCACGGTGACGAGCTTCGCCACCACGAGCACGACGAAGGCGCCCGCCACTTCGGCGCGCAAGTCCGGGCGTCCCGCCGGCCAGATGAACGGCAGCAGGCTCTTCAATACTGTCCAGTGGCTGACGTCGGACGAAAGACCGAGCAGGTCAGGCCGCTCGCTGCGGCTCGCCGAAGAGGTGGCAATGTTTCTCGGTCTCATGTCTCGTCACGAACCCCCGCGGTTGCTGCCCGACACTTTCGATACGCACGGAAGCGCTCGCCGGAGCAGCGGGGAGGTTTAGTCTCTTTTGCCCCCTCGTGGCCAGCCGGATTGCGAGAGCGATGTGGCGATCAGCGGGAGAAGCGCGGCAAACGCAGGCGCTGGCAGGGGAATTTGCTTCGGCTCGGCTTGCGGATCCGCTTCCGCTTCACACTGCATGTCGTTTCGCAGCGTGACGCTTTGCCTGCATAGCGCCGGTAAGTGCCCCAAAACGTATCGCCATGCCGGATAGCTTGGACCCGCGTCTTGCGGGAAGCTCCCCACGCCTTCCGCCTGCACACGTGGGCGGCCGGGCGGTGCGGCTTTCGTACGCTCACACGTTTGACCTTACGGCTTGCGCGCGCTTCAGGAGCGACTTTGCGAGGTGCCGCTGCCGGAGCATCCGCAACGCGCCTCTCGGGCTCAGCCTTGTTCGCCTCGTCGGCTCGCGCTTTCTCAGCGGCGAGCTCAGCCACGCGCTGCTCCTCGACCGCTTTCGCTTCGGCGACCTTCTGTTCGCTCGCTGCCTTTCGGGCTTCTTCGGTCTTGCGGAACAGCTCGGCGTCGATCACGGCGCGCGCGTAGGCGGTCCGTGCCTTCTCGGTTTCTGCGGCGTGAGCGGCCTTTTGTGCGGCCTTCCTCTCTTCCGTCTGGCGCTTCTCTTCGGCAGCTTTTTCGGCTTCCGCTTTTCGGGCTTCCTCGGAGGCGCGTTTTTCAGCGGCTTTGCGCTCTTCTTCGGCCCTGGCTTCCGCGAGGCGCTTCTCCTCTGCGGCCTTTTCCTCGGCTGCCTTGCGGGCACGTTCCGCTTCTTGTGCCCGTCGTGTTTCTTCTGCCTTTGCCTCGGCCTGTCGTTTCTCTTCCGCTGCCCGTGCTTCGGCGAGCTGTTTTTCCTCGGCAACCTTCTTCTCAGCCGCCTGTCTTTCTTCCTCGACCTTGCGGACTCCAGCAGCGCGCGCATCGGCGAGGCGCTTGTCTTCCGCTGCTTGGGTTTCGGCAACCCGGACTTCCTCGGCGCCCTTGCGTTCTGCGTCCACCTTCTCGGCGGCGGAACTCGCAGTCAGCAAGCTCTGCGCTTCCGCGGCAAGGGCTTGATGCGCGGCTTCGGCCGTCTTGTCCTGCTTGCTCTTCATCAACTCTTCGAGTTTGGAGAGCCCTTCCTCGATCTTGCGATCGAGGTCCTTCTTGATCTTGGCGAGTTCTTCCTTGCGTGCCTCCGCGCGCTTACGCTCAAGCTCGGCGGGCGTTTCGCCGGCGGCACTTCCCCGACGTTGCTTCGCCTCCTTCGCCGCCTGCTCGGCCGCCGCATTGGCGCGGTCCACTGCCGCCTTCCAATCGGCCTCGGCCTTGCGGCGCGCCTCGACGAACTCCTTGGCTTCGCGGGCCGCCTGATCGGCGGACGACATCGCGAACGTCATGGTGCGGCTCGGCGCCAGCCCCGCGACCTGATAGGCGCGCTCGATCCAGTAGATGACATAGCTAAGCGCGGCAGAGATGCTTTTGCTGAACTCATCGGCCGATGCCCCGGATGCTGCCGCGCCGGTTTCCCTCGGCACCGCAAGCTTGCCGGCAATTTCGGACTGGTATGTCTGGGCGGCGCGCTCAAGCCATTGGTTGACTTCGTTGGGCAGAGCACCGCCGGACGGAGTTGTAGCTTGGACTTGAGAGGACGGCTGCGCCGGGTCAGCCTCGGTGGCCACCGCAGACCCGCCAATCGCGCCACCCCAAACACCTGCCGCCGCGCACACAAGCACTGCCTTTTGCAGCGGTTTTCCCACCTTAGACGCTGTCACTCCGGTACTCCACTCTCGTCCGTAACCCCCGGGTCTCGCTAGGTTACGTCACGCTACACCCATGGGGTCAATGACTTTTGGTCATTCCTGGACGCCCCCGGCCTTCGGCGGCCCGGTACAGACCATTGGCAGACGCCCGGAGACACCCCATTTCTGTCATTGAGGCCGTGCATACTTTCGCGGTCAGAAAAATAAGGAAAAATCTTGAAGAATACCTCCTCTACTCCCTCAGTTTCCATCCAACCCAAGCCGACGGCCCTGTTGCATCCGGCCAAACCGGGGCAAGTGAACGGCGTCGCACAATCGTTGCCCGGCGCGGTCGAGAGCGTTTGTGTCTATTGCGGTTCGGGACTCGGTGAGAACCCCGCCTACGCCGCTGCCGCCCGAACGCTCGGTCGCTCGCTCGCGGAGAGCGGCATCCGTCTCGTTTATGGTGGCGGGGGGCTCGGGCTCATGGGCGAGGTCGCCCGTGCGACGCTCGAAGCCGGCGGTAGCGTCACCGGAATCATTCCGGAGTTTCTCGTTGAGCGCGAGCACATGCTTCACGAGGTGACCGACCTGATCGTCACCACAGACATGCACGTGCGCAAAAAGCAGATGTTCGAACGCTCCGATGCGTTCGTCGCCCTGCCTGGCGGCATTGGCACGCTGGAAGAGTTGGTCGAGCAGCTCACCTGGGCGCAGCTCGGGCAGCACACCAAGCCGATTGTCGTCGCCAACATCAACGGCTTCTGGACGCCGTTCTTGACGCTCCTGGAACACATGCGAAGCCAGGCTTTCATCCGCGCCGGGCTCGAAGTGCGATTTGGCGTTGTTTCCGAGGCAAATGACATTGTGCCGCGGGTTCAGACACTTTACGCCGCCATGGGCGGAGAGGCCGCGCCGGACACCGTGATCAAGTTCTAGGATCCTGATTGTGCATGGGGATTCCGGCCCCCACAGCGCTGCGGGTTCCTGGGCCTCACCGGCTCCAACCCGCTCACCTCACATATTCGTATGGCGACAATTCCTCGGGATGGCCCCATTTGGGCAGCAATCTCACGGTGCGCCCGTGTCGTTCAGGAGGTCCGGATGCCCATACTCGCCTTGATCGCGGCGGTTTTGTCGCTCACCACCCCGCTCGTGACCACACAACAATCACCGTCGGCGAGCATTGTGCTCGCCTATGACGACGAGATCGGGCGGGACTGGGGTAACGAGGATAGCGACGGCGGATACGAAGAGCCCCGCAGCTATGACGACGAAGAACGCTACAATGACGACAGCTCGGCCCACGGTCCTGAGGATGACGGATGGGAGCCGGAAGAATACGAACGCAGCGAGTGGGCCTGATCGATCCGATCCGCCGCGCGCTCAGCGCACGTCTGTAGGTGCGCTTAGTCCTTCGCGCGCTCGACGTATGAGCCATCGGCCGTCATGACGACAACGCGTGTGCCGCTGCCGATGTGCGGGGGCACCATGACACGTGCGCCATTGGCGAGTTTCGCTGGCTTGTAGGACGACGAGGCCGTCTGGCCTTTGACGACAGGGTCGGCCTCGACGATCTCGAAGATCACACGAGCGGGCAGCTCGACCGCGATCGGATTGCCCTCGAAAAGCGAAACCGAGCAGGTCATGCCTTCCTGGAGCCAAACGGACTGGTCGCCGATAACATCCTTGGGGATCAAGATCTGGTCATAGGTCTCGGGCTGCATGAAGTTGAAGCCCATGTCGTCCTCATAGAGATAGTTGAAGTCCTTCTCTTCGAGGTAGGCGCGCTCGACCTGGTCCGTGGTGCGATAGCGCTCCGTCACCTTCACGCCGTCACCGATACGGCGCAGTTCGAGGTGCGTGACAGGCGTGCCCTTGCCGGGATGGATGTTCTCTGCGGAAATGACGACGGCGAGCTTGCCGTCGAGATCGAGAACATTGCCCTTACGAATCGAGCTGGCGATCACCTTGACCACGGGTCTTCTCCATAGAATCTGGCTGTGCCGGGCGGCAACCGTTCGGCCACCTCGCCATATGTAGCGTCCGTCCCGGGCAGGAAATATTGGCGCTCTCATACTCTGGATCAGGTCAGAGGCCAAGGGCCGAAGCGGCGCAGTGGCCCATCAACCTCAACGGACGCCTATTTCCCGGGCTAGCCGAACGCGCGGGTCACGCCATGCCACAGCCGCCGGGTGCCGTAGCCGATCAACAGGCTGACGGTCAGGATGCCGACCTGAAGGCCAATCTGCCGCACTGGACCGAACGCGTTGAAATGGTCCTGAAGCGCTTTAACCGACGCCGGCGCCTGCTGTAGAAGAATGAAAAAATCGAGCGCGAACAACAGGGCGACGGCTGCCATAAAAATAAGCAGCGCCGTGAAGAAGCCGGATTGGAGCGTGCCCTTCCAGATCCACCCGGCGCTTGCTCCCAGCGCCAGCATGATCGGGCCGACAAGGACTGTGCTCAGGATCTGCACGCCGACCGTCAGGCAGTTGCCGAACTGCCCGCTTTCCAACGTGTAGCCGAGGGTCACGCAGGTGCCGCCCATGCCGAAGCCCGTGAGCCAGCTAAACAGCTCCACCAGAACGAACAGCACCAACGCGGTGACAAACCCCAGCCAAAGCAGGTTTGGGCTTTGCGACGATGCATCGGCCGCCGCTATTTCCGACTTCGTGCGCGCGAAAAATCGGCGCGACAGATCGAACAGCGGGACCGTGAGAACGTAGATGATGTTTTTCAGGGCATCGAGGGCGCCGCCCAGGCTGCCTTCCTGGGGCACGGTGCTCAGCGCAACGCCAGATAGGATCGCAAAGAGCAATGTAACGACGGCGGCCCAGACGGTCGGCGAGTCGAGCGTGACGGCGTGGCCTTCCGGCACAGTGGTATCCGCAGCCATGCGATCCCCCTTTGCTAGCGCAGTAAGGTTAAGCCGCTCGCGCGCCGCACCGCAAGACCGCGGCCCGTCCCGCTCACAAGCCTGTCACCATGATCTTCCCGCATTCGCACAGGTTTCGGCTTGAGCGTGTCCCGCGCGCATCGATATGGTGCGCGCGCGACGTCACGATGACGTTTGCTTCTCTTTGCAGGATTGCGCCGCCCATGCCCCCTCCCTCCCCCTGGTGGGACCGTGACCGTCACCGGGATCGCCGTGCCGGCCTTCTATTGCGCAATCGCATCAAGGCAGAGATCCGCGCCTGGT
This sequence comes from Hyphomicrobium sp., assembly GCF_036262015.1. Classification (GTDB taxonomy): domain Bacteria; phylum Pseudomonadota; class Alphaproteobacteria; order Rhizobiales; family Hyphomicrobiaceae; genus Hyphomicrobium_C. The sequence continues at coordinate 259,085 of NZ_DATAJR010000007.1, forward strand.
TCGAAGAGCAAGGCTTCGTCGAGATCGATCCCGGCGCGTTGCAGGTTTCGCCCGGCAACGAAACGCATCTGCACGCCTTCGCGACGGAGCAGATCGGGACTGCACTCGACCGGCGGCGGCTCTATCTCCACACGTCCCCCGAGTTTGCGATGAAGAAGCTGCTCGCGGCCGGGGAAGAGAAGATCTTCGCGTTCGCTCCCGTGTACCGCAATCGCGAGCGCGGCGCGCTGCATGCGCCGGAGTTCACGATGCTCGAATGGTATCGCGCGGGCACGCCATACACGGCGCTGTGGGACGATTGCGCGATTCTGCTCGACATCGCCGCGCGGGTGACCGGACACAAACATTGGTCCTACCGCGATCGTAGCGCCGACGTGAGTAACGGCTTTGCTAGGGTGACCCTGGACGAAGCCTTCCGGAAGCATGCCGGGTTCGCGCTTCTCGACACGTGCCGGGATGGCGCGACGGATCGTGACGCACTTGCCGCACGGGCGAAATCTGCTGGCATCCGTGTTGCCGACGACGACACCTGGTCGGACATCTTCTCGCGCGTTCTCGTGGAGAAGATCGAACCCCATCTCGGCTCGCCGCTGCCGACCATTCTCTATGAATATCCCGCGCCCGAAGCGGCTCTCGCGCGTCAGGTTCCAGGACGACCGGAGGTCGCAGAACGCTTCGAATTGTATGTTGCGGGCGTGGAACTGGCGAATGGCTTCGGAGAGTTGGGCGACGCCGATGAGCAGCGCCGCCGGCTCAGGCATGAGATGGACGAGAAGGCGCGCATCTACGGCGAGACCTATCCGATTGATGAGGATTTTCTGGCGGCTCTTCCGCATATGCCGCCCGCCTCGGGTTGCGCGCTTGGCTTCGAACGTCTCGTGATGCTGGCCACGGGCACGAACCGCGTCGATCAGGTGATCTGGACACCGCTCGCCAATGAGAGCAAGTAGGGCCCTCCGCAGCCTGCGGAGCCTTCGGAGCGACACATGGCCGAGACACATTCTGGCGGTTGCCAATGCGGCGCAGTCCGGTTTCGGATCAGCGGCCCGCTCGGTCATGCCGGTATCTGCCACTGCCGCATGTGCCAGAAGGCGTTCGGCTCGTGGGGTGCTGCGCTGCTTACAGTAACCGAAGAGAGCCTCACCTGGACGCGCGGCAGGCCGGCTGAGTTCCGCTCCTCACCCGTTGTGGCGCGCGGGTTCTGCGCCGATTGCGGAACGCCGCTTTACATGCATGAGGACCGCTCAGGAATTTATGATATCGCCATCGGCGCGCTGGATGACCCAAACGCCGCGCCGCCGACAGAACAAGTCGGCATCGAAAGCAGGCTTTCTTGGTTCAACGATCTAGCGACGTTGCCGGGCCATTCGACCGCCGACGACCGTGCACCTGAAGACCTCGCGAAGCTTCAAACGCGACAGCATCCTGACCACGATACCGATACGTGGCCTCCGCTACATTGGCCGCCTGCATGACCCACTTACGTCAGACTCTCCGAACCGCCACCGATCTTGTCGATGCGGGATTAGTACCGTCCGATGCGGAGCAAGCCATTGCTCGCGTCGGCGCGCGCTACGCCGTCGCTATCACGCCAGCAATGGCGGAACTCATCGAGAGCAAGGATGCGGCCGATCCGATTGCACGCCAATTCGTGCCGGACGTGCGCGAATTAGACGTGGCGCCGGAGGAGCGTTCCGATCCGATCGGCGATCATGTGAAAAGCCCGGTCAGAGGCGTCGTGCACCGCTATCCGGATCGCGTGCTGCTGAAGATCGTCGGCGTCTGCCCTGTCTACTGCCGCTTCTGCTTCCGGCGCGAGATGGTTGGTCCCGCTGCTGAAGCGAACCTCACGGCTGATGAGATCGAGGCCGCGCTTGACTACATCCGGGCGCATTCAGAGATCTGGGAAGTAATCCTAACCGGCGGCGATCCTTTCGTGATGAGCGCGCGGCGCATAGAGGACGTCACGCGTGCGCTCGGTGCGATCGCGCATATGAAGATCGTGCGCTGGCATACGCGCGTGCCGGTGGTCGCTCCGGAGCGGGTGACTGCGGATCTCGTCGCGGCGCTCAAGACTTCGGCCAAGACCGTCTATGTGGCGCTACATGCCAATCATCCACGCGAATTGACGGCGGCTGCGCGCGAAGCGATTGGACGGTTGGTGGATGCGGGCATTCCGGTGGTGAGCCAATCGGTCTTGCTGCGTGGTGTGAACGACGATGTCGCTACGTTGGAGATGCTGATGCGGGCGTTCGTCGAGGCACGCGTGAAGCCCTACTACCTGCATCACGGAGACCTCGCGCCCGGTACGGCGCATTTCCGGACGACACTGGAGGAAGGTCAGACGCTCATGCGTGCGCTACGGCAGCGCGTGTCGGGGCTCGCCATGCCGACGTACGTGCTCGACATCCCGGGCGGCTTCGGCAAGGTGCCGGTGGGACCAGGCTATCTCGATGCGGAGGCGGGCGTGATAACCGATCCGCGTGGCAATCCCCATCACACCGATGGCTCCTGCGCACCCTAAGTTTCACGGCGCCATGCTCCGCTCAGGTACTCGGGTGGCATCGCATCGTCAGTGAAGCCTTTCGCTTCCGTCTCGTCGAACCAGCGATCTCGCTGACTTTCGGGCTGTCGCGTTCCGCACCAGGGGCAGAACTCGATCAGTACATACGACGGCCCGCCGTCGTGAACGACGAGGCCGATCTCGTCGAACACTTCGTTGTAGACCATCAGATGATCTGCGCATTCGAAGGGGGCGGCGTGCTGCAGGCACGCGAACGCCAGCGCGCTCTGCATCGCCTCACAGCAGAAGTGCGCTTCGGGCGATGGCGGCGTCCAACCCACGCTCAGGGGCATCCACATCACGCGCCGGCCGACAAATAATTCAGAGGACATCCGCTATATTTCCAGCACTATTACGACAGACCACAAAACGTCTTACGTGCATGTAATTCCTGAGTTTTCCGAGAGGGCTGGGCGCAAACTCGATCGTCAACAACATGGTTGATGATGCCCACTCTCGGTGTCAGACTGTCGCATCAAAAAAGCAGAGGCTGAAGCGCTCCGGAAGAGGCGCGCCAACGGTCCGCACAAAATTGCGAGGGAGGACGCATACGCATGAACGAGCAGATCAAATCCGAAGTGTTTCACGGCGCCTGTCCACACGACTGCCCGGATACCTGCGGCATGGATTACCATGTACGCGACGGCAAGCTGGTCGAGGTGCGCGGCAAGAAAGACCATCCGTTCACACGTGGCGGCCTGTGCGTGAAGCTCAAGGATTTCGCCGACCACCATCACAACCCTGACCGGCTCATGTACCCGCTGCGCCGCGTGGGCGCGAAGGGCACGGGCCCCAATGGCGGCAACAGCTTCGAGCGTATCACCTGGGACGAGGCGATCGCCGAGATCGGCAAACGCTGGCGCGAGATCATCGCGACCTACGGCAGCCAGGCGATCATGCCGCAAAGCTATCTCGGCAACATGGGCCTCGTGCAGGGCATCAACTCGGGCGACCCGTTCTTCAACCGGCTCGGCTCGACGGTGAACGAGAAGACGTACTGCACATCCGGCTCATCGACCGCCTGGTTGCTGACGCATGGCCCGACTGGCGGCGTCGATCCTGAGAGCTTCGTGCACTGCAAGTACATCGTGATCTGGGCGTGCAACACGATCTCAACCAACCTGCATCACTGGCCGTTCGTGCTCGAAGCGCAGAAGCGCGGCGCGAAAGTGGTGGTGGTCGATGCCTTCAAGTCGCGCACCGCGAAGCAGGCCGATTGGCACATCTGCCCCAAGCCCGGCACCGACGGCGCGTTGGCGCTGGCCGTCATCAACTCGATGGTCGAACAGGGCCTTGTCGATCAGGACTACGTCGACAAGTACACGCTCGGCTGGCCGGAATTGAAAGAGCGCGCGGCAGAGTTCCCGCTCGCCGACGCCGAGAAGATCACCGGCGTCAAGGCCGAGGACATCGCCACGTTCGCGCGCGAGTTCGCGACCTCGCAGCCGTCCGCCATTCGCATCGGCGTTGCCATCGAGCGCTCAGCGGGCGGCGCGCAAGCTGCCCGTGCTGTCTACGCCATACCGGCCGTGGCAGGCTCCTGGCGCCACGCCGGCGGCGGCATGCTGCAGCTTCCGCTGTGGGACTTCCCCGTCGACTGGGTCAAGGCGGCGCGCCCCGACTTCATCAAGCCGGGCACGCGTGTGGTCAACAACCTCCGGCTCGGTCAGGCACTCACCGGCGAGATGCAGCTCGATCCGCCGATCATGAGCCTGTTTGTGTTCTGCACCAATCCGGTCAGCCAGTCGCCGGAGACGAACAAGATTGTCGAGGGTCTGAAGCGCGAGGACCTGTTCACCGTCGTCGCCGAACACTTCATTACCGACACGGCGAAGTATGCTGACATCATCCTCCCGTCCGCCATGGCGGGCGAAGCGGAGGACATGATGTGGTCGTGGGGCACGTTCTACCTCACGTACAACGAGAAGGCCGTCGATCCGCCCGGCGAATGCAAGCCGACGAGCGACATGTGGCGTCTCCTGGCCAAGGAAATGGGCTTCGACGATCCGGTCTTCAAAATGACCGACAGCGAGCTGTGCGCCGCCTACATCAACTGGGACGACCCCAAGATGGGCGGCATCGACATGGAGTACTTCAAGCAGCACGGGTTCTATAGGATCGACGTCGGCTCCAAGGATACGCGTACCCCGCACGCCGAGGGAAAGTTCCCGACACCATCCGGCAAAGTCGAGTTCCTGCTGCCGGATCACAAGAACTTCGTCGCCGGGCCGTTCCGCGCCATGTACGACGGTGAGCAGGATGGCTCTCCCATCGATCCGCTGCCGGGTTACGTACCGGTGCGGGAAAGCCCGGAGACCAACCCCGAGCTTGCGAAGTCGTACCCACTCAACATCATCTCGCCGAAGAGCCACGGGTTCCTCAACTCCTGCTATGCCAACGAGCCGCACAAGATCCGCGGCCAAGGCGAGCAGTTCGTGATGATCAACAAGGCCGACGCCGATCCGCGCAATATCCGCGAGGGCGATCCGGTGCGCGTCGCGAACGCGCGCGGTTCCTTCGAGGGCGTTGCCCGCGTGACGGACGACGTCAATCCCGGCATCGTCGTGGCGACCCTCGGCTACTGGCGCTCGCTCAATCGCTCGGATGGATCTGTCAACTCGATCTCATCGGACGCCTGGTCCGGGCTCGGCCGCGCGCCCACGTTCTCCGACAACCTGGTCGAGGTCACGCGCGTCAATTAAACGAAGCCTCGTCAACACCCTGCACGGGCGGCCTCGGACATTTGTCCGGGGCCGTTTCGTTTGCCGGCCTGTCGGGCTTCGTGGCCGGCGCGATACACCGGCGGCAATTCCGCGTGCTGCCGATTGCCCGTCGGCCTCCCGCCCGACTAAAGTCGCCGGGTTTTGGTGATGCGGGGGTATCATGCGTAGTCGCAACGCACTGCGGGGCGCTTGGGGTCTATTGGCGTTTTTCGCGCTTGTTCAAGGCGCCCATGCGGACGCCATTTCCGAAAATCTCAATGTCTACAGGATGAGCCCGCCGCTTGCGTCCTACACGCCGGGGACGATCGCGCGCGGTCACTTCGATAAGCGCACGTTCCAGCGCACAGGCGAGAAACTCTTGAAACTCAATGTCGTGCGGTGCCGACCGCCCTTCGACAAGGACGGCTTCGAAGAGAGCCTCGACGGAGCGATGTTCTCCACTCACGACCAGAAAACGTTTGGTCTTTCCGCCGGATGGGCGAACATCCTGAACGCCGCGTTCAAAGGATCTTACGTCTCGGACGTATCGCTGAGTTTCTCCGGCACGATCTACGAGTATCCAGAAGACAAGCTGAAGCAGCTTCGCCGCTCGTGCCTCGGCTCGTCCAATCCGCGCAGCGACGAGAACCGGTTTCAGTTCCAGATCGTGCGGCTGGCGGTCGGGCGCTTCGAATACAAGATCAATTTCAACGCCAGCGCGGACGCGAACCTCAAGGCCGACATCGTCAACCGGTTCGCCGGAGAGTTGGGTGTGAGTGGCGGTCGCGACGCCGGCGGCACCGTAACAATCCCACGTGGCGCAATGGCTTATCCACTCTGGCGCGAGGACTGGTAGGGACTTCGTCTCTCATTCCGCGCAACATTCGCAACCTTCAGTAATGTGACTATTCCAGCACTTGGCTACGCAATTTTCCGTACAGGATTTTGCGTATTGCGATTCATGTTAGACGCGCCGTGGCGATTTTAAGCCTCATACGGAGCACAAAAACATGATCCGCTCGTCCGCACTTCCCAAACTCATCATCGGATTTGCGCTTTCCCTGGCAGCCTTCGGCACCGCCTCGGCAGAAGAGAAAAGCTGGAAATTCGATGTCGTGAACAAAGGCATCTCACCGGTGATCGAATTCCGCACGCAGGAAGAGGGCGAGTGGAGCGAGAACTGGATCGACAAGCGCATCGAGGCCGGTGACCAGGTCGAACTCGACTTTGAAACGGACGAAGGCAAGTGCACGGTCCGCACGCAGATCCGCTTCGACGACGGCTCCTATTTCGATGCCGACGTCGATTACTGCAAGGCGAACCTGCTCGAGATCTACACCGACAAGCTATTGTGGAAAGCGGCGGAGTGATCTGCCGAGCGGTCGCGATCCGGACTGGATCGCGACCCGCCAGCCTGCCTCAACGCGCGGCCGTCTGTTCGCTCAGGCGGCCGCTTTCCGTTTTGGATCTCAGCGGGAAGTAGCGCCTGAAGAGCGCGACCGTCGCGGGCAGGATCACGAGCTGTGCGAAGAGCGAGGCGAAGAGACAGGCCGAGGCCAGCTCTCCGAACAGGCGCAGCGACGGAAGATCGGAGAGCATCGTCACGCCGAGCCCCAGCGTCAGCACGATAGTCGTCAGCATGACGGCGGGGCCGATGTGATGCGCCGTATAACCGAGCGCGATCTTTGCGCTCTCGGGACCGGCGCCTTCACGTTCCTCCTCGAGCCGGAAGCGGTTCAGGAAGTGAATGGTCGAGTCGATCGCGAGCGAGAACGCGACCGTGATCGCGACGATGGATGCGAACTGCAGACCCTGTCCCGAGTAGTAGAGCAGCGCGCCTGTCGTGAAGATCGGGAACAGCGACGGCAGGATGCTCGCCACGCCGACGAGCAGCGACCGCAGCGCGATGCCGAGAAAAATGAAGACCAGGAAGATGTCGCCGACAAGGCCCCATGTCAGCTCGTGGATGAGCGTCGCGGAGTTGCGTGCGGCAATGGCCGGTAGTCCGGTGACGGAGATCTCATAGCCAGGATGGCGCTGACGGATCGGGTCGAGCGCGCGGTCGATCTGCTCGACGACGGGCAGGATTTGGCTGGCGTCAACGTCAGGCAAGCGCGCCGTGACGAGAACCGCCGTCTCGTCTTCGGTGATGAAGCGGCGCACGAGGTGCTCGGGGAGAATCTTCACATACTTCTGGATCGTCTCGATGCTGGCATCTCCCGCATCCGCGAGCCAGCGGCGCAAGCTTTCGAGAGACCAGACGTTGCCGAGGCCGGCTTGTTTTTCCAGGATCTGATGGGCCTCGCCGATAACGGCCAGCGTGCCGACGTCATAGAGCGTGATCGGCTGGGCATTGCTTGTGGTGTTGGCACCGGAAGCCTTCGCCCCCGCGCCTTTCCACTCGATCATCACGTGGACGGGATTGGCGCCCGTCAGCTTCTTGTCGAGGCTTCCGGTGGCGGCAAGCGCCTGCTCCTTGTCCGGCACCTGATCGGCCAGTCGATAGGCGGGCTGGAGGCTGACGAAGGCATGGCCAGTAACGATGACTGCGAGCAACCCGAACGCCACGAATGGGACAGGGCGCGCCGCCACGAAGCCGATGACTTTGTCGCTGATCCGCTGCAGTACGCCGACACCACCCTCCTCGCGCTCGTGCGGATCGACGGCCGCCGCCGGCTCGCGCCGCACGAATATCGCGGCAAGCGTCGGCACGACGACCGCAACGGCCGTGTAGGAAATGCCAACCGCGATTAGGGCTGCGAGACCGAACGTCCGGATGAGCGCGGACTCAGCGAAGGCGAACGAGACGATGGAAATCGCCTGATTCATTGCGGTGAGCAGACAGGCCGGCGCCACTTCGCGCACGGCGTTGCGGGCGGCCTCGACACGGTCGACGCCGGCGAGGATATCGCGCCGGATCGCGAACACGAGATGCATCGAGTCCGAGAAGCCGGAGACGAGGATCAGCGGTGTGATGACGTTGATGAAGAGGTTCAAGCGGAAATCGAGACCGCCTAGCACCCCGAGCGTCCAGAGGATCGCAATGGTTGGCCCAAGCACCGCGATGAGCGTGAGCGAAAGGCGGCGGAAGAACAGGTAGGCGACCACAAAGCCGACAGCGAAGCCAAGCCCGTTGTAGACGAGGCGATCACGCTCGACGGCGTTGCGGATCTCGAGTTGCATGACCGGGGCGCCGGTGAGCTTTGCCGAGAGGCCGGACCCCGCAAGCTCCCGGTCCACCGTTTCCTTGATGCCGTTGATGATCGTGTGCGCGGTCTGCGCTTCCACGGCCTTGCGATCGAGCGCGATGACGATCAGGGCCAGCTCGCCATCGTCCGAGAGGAACTTGCCTTTGACGATGTCGTTCTGCGCCAGCGCCTTGATCACCTCATTATAGGCCGCGGGATCTTCGGGCAGCTGGTCCGGCACAACAGGCGGCGCGTATCCGGTGGCATCAGGGACGCCGCGAGCAGAGAGCATCGACACCAGTCCGCCCACGCCGTCGGTCAATTGCAGTTCGATGACCGCGTTGCGGAACGCTTCCAGCTTTTCGGGCGTCAGCAGTCCCTTGCCTTCGACCACGACAAGCACGTCGTACTCGCTTGAGGGGAAGCGGCGATCGATTTCCTCATACTGGCGGAATTCGGCCGTGTCGGTGCGGAACAGCTCGGACAGGCTGTCGTCGACGCGCAGCTTCGAGACGCCGAGCACGGCGAGCGCCGTCAAGATCGCGATCAGGAAGGCCGCGAAATACGGCGCTTCGAGCGCAAACAGCCCCAAGCGATCGAGCCCGAACGAGAAGCGGAACGAACGATGCGGTTTTTCGGAATTGGCCATGCGATGTCCCGGCCGTCGGCCAGGCTTCCCCCGGTGCTCGTTGCGGCACTGCCGACGGCGACAAGGCCGGTGCAGCGGCAAACGTTGCGTGCGGACGCCGGTCGCATCGGCTTTTTCGTGGAAGCTCTTTCGCGCACCAGAATCGTCCGCCGTAGGCGTAGCGTCGCACTGAGGGATACCTGGCGCAAGCGCTCGCCCGGCGATGCCGCGTATTGCAGTGCAGCCGTGAAGCTTTTACGTCTGGGCATCTTTGTCCCGCCGGAAAGCGCACCCCATGGCGTCCGAGGCCTCACTCTCGCTCGATGTCGTCGATCTCAAATGCCCCCTGCCCGTGCTCAAAGCGCGCAAGGCCCTGGCTGGGCTCGCGCCAGGTGAGGTTCTGGAGGTCTTGGCGAACGATCCGGCGGCCGGCGAAGATTTCGAGGCTTTCTGCTTGGCGACCGGACATCGGCTGATCGAACGGCGGTCCGAGGGGACGCTTCAGCGCTTCCTCATCGAAAAATGCGTGGGACGGGAATGACCTGCGGCCTTCGCGCATGCGGCTTCGTCGTGCGTCGGCTTGACAGGCCGGGGAGGCACCTCGCATAAGAGGGGCTTCGCGCGCCGGTCCTCGACCGCCGCGCAAACGGCCGCAAACTCTCTACTTTCGAGTTCCCAGCGGTTCCCGGGCGGTTAGCTCAGCGGGAGAGCACACGCTTCACACGCGTGGGGTCACTGGTTCAATCCCAGTACCGCCCACCATTAACTTCACATAACTATTTGATATTGCTTATTTTTTAAATGATTTCTGGCCCGCAATAGCAAAGCGGCGGCTAACCCGCAGGAAGCCGCTCCTCAGGCGTAGTACACGCAAGCCCAAGCCCTAGGCACGCAGCGAAGGTTGACCAGGCCACCAGCGTAGCCGAATCAAGATCCGCCACCCGAACGAACAGACCTGCTGTACTCCAGCAAATCGCGGATGCCGCAACAAGCGCGATACCCGCTCGTCGCCTTTGTGTATCCAATCGCGACATCAGCGCCCCCCGAGCCCCATTGAGGAGCAGATCCAGTCCGGACTGATAGCGAACGTCCAGTCGAGGACGCGAAGGTGCCCGAGCGATCACGCCCGGACGTCCTTCGGCATGCTGGACAATAGGAACAGCAGTAGCGAGATGCTCTCCGCAAAGAGAAAGAGAGAGCCTTGTTAGGCTCTCTCGAGTTGGCCCATCGGGAGGGCAGGGAAATCGATTTTATTGGATTGAGTTCGACTTCAGAAAGAAATGAGCGCTCCTGCAGTCACAACATCAATGTCATCGAGATTGTCGAATCCAGACGCAGCAACCCCAGGACCGCTAAAGCTCGTTTCATAGTTGCGATACGTTAGCCAGAGAGACATGGCGGCTGCGTCGATCTCCTGCACAATTCCGAGGCCCCACTGGGTCATCTTGCTTCCATCAAAGCCCAGCGCAATCAGATCCGGATGGAACATGTCATTGCGCTCTGTGTACTCGGCGTAGAGCACCGTCGCACCGAGCGACGTCCACTTTTGGCGCACGCCCGCCTTCACATACCAGGTCGAACCATCTGGCTGCTCGGCCGTCAGATTGCCGGAGATACCCAGCTTGAAGGCATTGTTGTCGTCGAGGATGTTGTCGTTGTTCTCTTTGCCGTAAGCGCCATAGAGGAACAAGCCAGTCTGAACGTGCTGAAGATAAGCAGCGGTCTGGAAGAACCCTGCGTCTCGCTTCAACGGATCGCTGAGACCGACCACCGTGTTGAAGCCCGTGTACATGTGTTCGTCGCTGTTGTGGAAGTACGCGGCTACCGCTGCGAACTTGAAGCCGGCATGCTCGCCAGCATAGCGGACAGCGACGTCCCAGAAATCATCACCGCCCCACGATGCGGATGCCGAGAACCCGCCAAAGGTCGGCGTATCGTAGCGCACGCCGTCGATCGAGATCGGCTGGCAGTTGCCGCCGGTCGGCAAAGACGACGATCCGCACCACATGGCCGCGCCGACCGGAACGCCCACTTTGGAGAGACCCAGGCCAGGGTTCGGGGCCAGAAGCTCCTTGCCGTTCCGTGACAACCCAATCGCCAGACCGTTGATGGGAGTCCAATTGGCAGGCACGAGCGATCCCGAACCGTCCACCAGCACCGCAGCATGCTGCGAGGCCTGCGGAATATGGCCAACCATGACTTGGCCCATCTTGTTGTTCTTCAGGAACCAGTAGGAGTACAGCGTTTGCACCGTATTCCGCTGCAGGCTGTCCTCGGTTGCGATCAGGTAAGCGGAGGGAGCATTTCCTCCCCAAGCCGGATTTCCGGCGGTGATCGGATCCGGCGTGACGAACTCAAGGTGAAGGACGTAGCCGGCGGACGTATCGGGGGTGATCTGTGCAGCGCCTGAGAACTTCACATGCGAGTTGAGCGTGGATCCGATCCCGGTCACGTACGTGTTGTCAACGGCACCGTTGTCAAAATACATGAGCTGCTGGCCAACCCAGCCGCTGATCGTCAGCGAAACCTTGCGATTCCCCTTACGGACCGTTGTCGCTTCCAGCTCGGCAATGCGCTCCTCGAGGTCGGCACAGCAATCGCCCCCTAGGTCTGCGGCCTTTGCGTCGGCGGTTGCCACACCGGTGGCGAAAAGCGCCATCAAAAGCGCATCCCTGACCGTTGCTTTCATCTACGGTTTCTCCCCTGAATTGCAAATGTTCTGCTTTGTGATTTCGAAAACAATGCCGGCCAAGTGATCAAGTCGGCCTCAAACCAAGCCACCGCGCCGTCGCATTTTCGATTATCACGAAATATTATGTCGGTACGCGGAAATTGCCCTCCCCTTCGACCTTTGCAGGACGCATGTCTACATTTCGTCACACAAATTTAGATCGAGAATATGTTTGCAAACCTCAGCGAATGATTGGCACTCTATTTATTCAAGCGACGAATTGAATTCATAGAATTTGCAAATGGAACGCCTACGCAAACGGCACGGGAAGCCCCCGTGCCGTTGCTGCGAGTTCCAAAGCTGCACCTAAAAGGATTGCAGTCAGCGGGCCGATTATTTCGCTCGATCTCCAAGCCAAATCGAATACGAATCGGCCGTGAACAGAGTGGAAAAATCTTCAAGTTCGGAGAACTTGATTCTCACCAACCAGCCCGCTCCGTAGCAATCATCGTTGAGCAATCCGGCTGCCTGCTTAAGGCTCACGTTTGTTTCCAATACCTCGCCCGAAGCGGGAGCAATTAGATCCGAAACGACCTTATAGGATTCCACCGTGCCAAAAGCTGCGCCGACCTCCAGGTGCTCTCCCGTGCGCGGAAGCTCGACGAAAAGGATTTTGCCCAACTGCTTTTGCGCAAAGTCCGATAAGCCGATGACACCTTCATTTTCATTGCCAGCCGGCTTGACCCAGAGATGGTCCCTGTGAAAGCGCAATCCATCAGGTGAATTGAAGGACATTCTGCTCCTTTCGTCTCGGCGCGAGCGGTTTGTGGGTCGCCTGGCCAAGAACGTCTTCAACAGCCTCCAGGATTCCCTCCGAAATCGTGGGATGGGCATGGACTGTTGCAAATAAGTCTGCCGCCTTCCCATTGCGCTGCAGGACGACCGCGCCCTCGTGGATCATCTCGGCCGCATGCGGGCCGATGATATGAAGACCGAGAAGCTCCCCCGATCTTTTGTCGATAACGACTTTCGCAAAACCGGCGATTTCTCCAAGCGCGTGCGCGCGTCCCAATCCCCTGAGATCGAACTTTCCGGTTCCGGCGTCAAAGCCATCGGCCAGCGCCTCACCCTCGGTGCGTCCCACCCAGGCGATCTCCGGGCTCGTAAAGACAGCGACCGGGATAGCCCGATCGTACAAAAGTGAAAATTCCCGCCGCAGCGCATGGTCAACCGCGAGCTTCGCTTGCGCGGAAGCCGCATGCGCCAATCCGGACCGGCCATTTACGTCGCCGGGGGCATACACGCCCTCAACATTCGTCTTCAGCACCTCATCGACGATGATCTCGCCCCACTGGTTCGTCTTGACACCCGCCTGGGCGAGCCCGAGATGCGCGGAGTTTGGCTTGCGTCCGACGGCAACAAGCGCCCGTTCCGCCGAGCAGGCGATGCGGCCATCGGAAATCGCGCTGACCCCATTAGCCGTGTGCAGCAGAGACTGCACACGGCAGTTTAGCTGCACGCGGATATTGCGCTTTCGCATCTCTCGTTGCAGGACCGCCGTCACGTCCGGGTCGGCTGCCGACATCACCCGCGATCCGCTGGCCAGAATGGTTACCTCGACGCCCAAGCTGTCGAGGATGAACGCAAACTCGCACGCGATAATGCCCGAACCTACGATGACGATCGATTTGGGGAGTGTTTCCCAAGCGAGCAGGTCATCCGATGTTCCTATGGCCTCACCGTCCACATTGAACTGGGGATCAGCCATGGGGACGGAGCCTGTGCAGATGAGAACGGTGTCCGGCCGCACAATCTCGTCGTTCACCTGGATTGTCTTCGCGTCGAGGAACCTACCGTAACCGCGAATGCAGGTGACGTTGCGGTCCTCCATCAATCGCTCAATGCCCTGGCCGAGCATTGCGATGATGTCGGCGGACCGGCGATTGATGGCCCCCCAATCCGCCGACACCTCACCCTGGATTCGAAGGCCAAACGTATCGCCCTTCTTCGCTTTCTCCAGCAGACTGCAGCTTTCCACGAGCACCTTGGTCGGAACACAACCCTGATTCAGGCACGTTCCTCCCAAGGGCTTCGGATCGATCAACGTGACGCGCGCACCGTGCGCCGCCGCGTGAGAAGCGGCGACGTACCCCGCAGGTCCGCCGCCGAGAATAGCGATATGGCGCATGTTCAAGCGGTCGCCTCGAGTGCCATGGGCTGCCCGTTGATGACGACGTTGCCCAACACCTCGACGGGCGCCTGCAGTGTATTGAGCACCGGGCAGTGCTTTTCGACGATCTGCGCCAGTTTTTGGAGATCCTCGCGGCTCGCGGAGCTCTTCACCTCGGTTTCAAAGATGATCTTCTGGAAACCTGCGGGAACGCCGTCCTGCATGCCGAACAAGCCGCGAAGGTCGATGTATCCGCGAAGATCGCATTTAACGCTTTCGAGCTCGATCCCAAGTACCGCCGCATAGGCGCGGTATACGATCTCCTGGCACGTCCCGAGCGCGACGAGTACGATCTCGACCGGGTTGGGGCCATGGTCGGTGCCGCCAAGATCGGCCGGCTCATCGATGCTCATATCGGGAAAATCGCGGACTTTGCCTAAGCAATGCATGCCGTCACCAAGGCGCGTCGAGGCCCGGAAGACCACTTTCGCACCCGCTGGATTTTCCTTGATGTTGCCGATGGCGGCGAGCAGCGTGTTCTTGATGTGCTCGTTAGACATGAACGTTTCCTTCCTACTTTTGTGATGTTTTTGTAGGGGAAAGGCTACGTGTGCAGACGAGCGCGCTCAATTGGGGGCTTACCTTGCCCACCTAGGGATTTTCCCTATGCGGGCCGCGCGTGAATGCTTTCATGCGTTGGCGTGACGCGCGCGCCGCGTGCATTGTCGCGGCCCCTAGGCATGAGCTTGGTGCCTGATTGCGAGGGCGTGTAGGATAAAAATCGATCGGTAGTTGCCCACTAGCTGGGTTTTGGCGTGACAAGGACGCCCAGCTTCTGGACAAGATCCACAACGGATTGGGCCGACATTTTCGCCATGACGTTGGCGCGGTGAACCTCGACCGTCTTGCAGCTCAACGAGAGCTCTGTGGCGATGCGCTTGTTCGGCATGCCCGCGTAGATGAGCCAGGCCACTTCCCGTTCCCGGCATGTCAGTTTGTTGAAGCTGGCGTCCACTCCTGAACGCGCAACCTCGGCCCGGTAGAGCCCCCGCGCCCGCGCGAGCGCCTCCTCCGTCCTTTCCAGGAGCACCTGGTCGTTAAACGGCTTTTGCAGGAAGTCGACCGCACCGTGGCGCATGGCGCTCACCGCCATGGGCACATCACCATGTCCGGTGACGACGATGCTGGCGAGCGGTGAGTGTCGCTTCTGCAGCTCTAGTTGAAGCTGCAGCCCGCTCATGCCTGGCATACGCACATCCAGGATCACACAGCCCAGGCGATCATCGTAGCTCTGCAGGAACTCGTTTGCGGAGGTAAACGTGCATACCCGATAGCCGACGGAGGTCAGGAGATATTCTAACGACTCGCGGGCAGCCCTGTCGTCATCGACGACGAATACCCACTCGTTAGCCTTCACTATTCCCTCCCTCGAGCAGCGGCAGTTCGATCAAGAACGTCAAGCCGGGCTCCGGCGCATTGGTACGAACACCCAGCACCCCGCCATGAGCCTCGATAATCGATTTCGATATGGGTAGCCCCATGCCCATGCCCGTCGGCTTGGTCGTGAAAAACGCCTCGAACATCTGGTCGGGATCGATGGTAGGCACGACCGGCCCACGGTCCTCGAAGAGGAGCCGCACATAACCCGTCTCGGTTTGCTCCGTGCTGATGGTCACTGTCTTAGCCTGATTTGCCTCGTTGCTTTCCATCGCTTCGATGGCGTTGCGCACAATGTTGAGGATGACCTGCTCGATCTGGATGGCTTCTCCCATGACGGGCGGCATCGACTTCACGCCGCGGGTGCAGATCTTTGTCTGATGAGCCTGAGCTTCGGGCGCGATGATGCGGAGTGCGTCGGCCACCAGAGCCCGCATATCCAGACGATGGAACGTGGCGTTGCTTTTCGACAAGAACCGGCGAACACTCGCGATAATGTCCCCAGCGCGTTCTGCCTGCTTGCAGACATGTTCCATCGCGCCCTTAAGGTCCGATCCCTTCGATCCGCTTTCCAACCGGTAGAGGCATCCTCGCGAATAGTTTGCTATCGCTGCCAGCGGCTGGTTGAGCTCGTGGGCGAGCGCAGTCGCCATCTGACCCATCGAGTTCAGGCGCGAGGCGATGGAAAGCTCGCGGTAGTGCAAGCGGATCTCATCCTCGTACCGTTTGAGGTCGCTGATGTCCCGTGTGATCCCGAGCAGCGCGGTCACCACGCCGTCCTGGTCACACAGCGGCGCCGCATGGGTTTCGAGCCAACGCTGGCGCCCCTTTAGAGATACGATCTGAAATTCCAGCTTGACGCGCTCTCCCAAGAACACGCGCCGTGTCATTTCCTCGTAGGGCTCACGGTACTCCGTGGCTATGACGCGGTAGACGGACGTTCCGACGATGTCGCCAGGTTGATCAGCATCGACCAATGACAAGCCTGCAGGATTCATCTCGAGAATGACCCCGTCGAAAGACTGAATTTTCACGCACTCGGGCTCGGTCGCGATGATTTGGAGCAGCCTCTGCTCGCTGTCGGCGAGGCGGCCTTCGGCCTGCAGCCGGCTCGACGTTTCGGCCTCGAGGCCTTGCCGAGTTCGTCGGAGCGAGGCATGCAACGATGCGCTGTAGGCAGACATCGCAACAAGCATCATGATGACGAGACCAACGACTCCATACTCGATCGAATATGGCATCTCGTAACAACCCCCTCCAGGAACCAACGACTTTAAACGGTCCCAGTCACGCGACCGCGGACACAGTGGGTCACTTTAGCGAATCGCGAAGGTGGTTCTATCAGTTCCTCGCCGAGATTCTATTTATTGAGCACGTCTATAAGTGCGCCCGTCTGCCCGCTGACCGTTACGAGTTCGTCACTGCGTCAAACCACGTATATTCTGCTGCAGACCCGGTGTCGTCCATTCCTCGACACCCACGAGCCCGGGGAACGTTTCAATCAGCCACTGCCCCAGAGCCTGCATCGAAAACCAGTCAACCACATTGAGGAACGCGATCCCGGTGAGCACCAATAGCGCACCCATGACCTTTTCCATCAGTCCGAGATGACGCCGGAGCCCCCGCATAAGGGACAGGAACGGCCGAATTGCAACCGCAGCGAGTACGAAGGGAACGCCGAGGCCCAGCGAGTAGACGGCCAGCAAGCGGACACCGGCGCCGAGACTCGCCTCGTTGGCGGCGAGCGCCAGCACAGCCGATAGGATAGGTCCAATGCATGGGGTCCAGCCGAAGGCGAACGCGAGCCCCATGAGGTATGCACCTGCGATACCCGCGCCATCGCGGTTCGTATGATAGCGCTTCTCGCGCATCAGCAAGGGGACGCGAAACACCCCCAGGAAGTGAAGGCCGAACAGGATGATGACGACGCCTGCTGCGATCGACAGTTCCGCCCGCCACGTCTGAACAATCTGGCCGATGACGGAGGCGCTGGCTCCCAGCGCCATGAACACCGTTGTGAAGCCAAGGACAAAGAAAACCGAGGCCGCCACCACGCGCCGCCATACCGAGCGTTCGAGCCCTTTCTCATTCGACAGCTCCTCGAATGTGGTGCCGCCGAGATAACCGAGATACGGCGGCACCAGCGGCAGCACGCAGGGGGACAGGAAGCTAAGGAGGCCGGCGAGCGCCACGCCGAGATAGAGGTGAGCTTCCGCCAACATCAACTCGAATTCCTTCTGCCACGTCTTGTCGTGATCTCAATTGCCAAGGCCAAAACCGATAAGGAACTTCGATTTGTCGAGCTTGTAGGACCACGGAAGTGAAGCATTCTTCCACCCATTGAGGGTACGCCGTCCCTCCTTGCTGAGGTCGCCTTCAAAACCATCGTGAACGCTCCAGACGTTGGTATAGCCAGTCGCCGCGAGGGCGTTCACCGCTTTCGCGCTGCGCTCTCCCGATCGGCACATGACCATCACCATGTCTGTCTTGCTCAAGCTCTTCTTGTTGCGAGCGGCATCCACAGCCGTCACAAACGACGCATTGGGAACGAGCTGGAAGCGACCGCTCTTGTCGTCCCATGCAACCGGCTCCTTCATTTCGACAAAAGGAACCACGGCGTCCGTCTCATTTGTCCCGCCGACGAACATCAGCTCGCCGCCGGTTCTCACGTCGAGAAACAAGATTTTGGCGCGATCCCCCGTGATCCGCTCATACGCCTCCTTGGAACTCAGATATTTTCCAAGCACTGTATGCTTCGCGGCTGGAACGTCGCTCGACGCGACCGCAACCGTCGGCAGCCCGCTCACCAGCGCCGCCATCGCAAGGACCACACCACTACGCTTGATCATAACCAGACCTCATTCTGTCGTTTCGACGCGCTCAAAAAGACATCCCTCGCCACACCACATACACGCCGACAAGAGCCACAATGCAGGCGAATACGGTCGAGAGTGCCTCCTTTTTCGCAGCGAGGCGCTTGGCGACCACTTGACCGCCCACTCCACCAACGAGGCCGCCGCCGATAAAAAATGCCACCAACACCCAATCGATCAGACCCGAAAGTGCGTAGTTGCCCGCGGTCGTCAATCCGAAAGAGAAGACCGAAACGAGAGAGGATCCGATCGCGAAGATGAGCGGCATGCCGGTGGCAGCCAAGATCCCCGGCACCACCAAAAATCCGCCACCGATGCCAAAGAACCCAGCAAGCGCACCCACGCTCACACCATATGCCATCAAGAGCGGCATGAGTTGGGGCGCGGTGCGGCGAGTCAGTCGCACGTCGACGTTGCCTTCGCCGCCACCTCTCCGAAACATCAATAGCGCAACGGCGATCATCAAAACTCCAAACAGGACAAGCAACCGTTCACCGTCGAAACGTTTGCCAAACGTCGACCCGATCGCCGCCCCCGATGTGCCTGCAGCCGCAAACACGAGAGCACAACGCCATTTGACCCGCCCTGCCCTGGCGTATCCGACCAAATTGGCCAAGGCACTGATGGCGACTGCAACGGCACTGGTCCCAATGGCCACATGCGGCGAACTCACGCCAACGACATAGACGAGGAGTGGAACGGCAAGGATCGATCCGCCACCGCCGATGAGCCCGAGCACAAATCCCACGAGAGCTCCTGAGCCCGTGGCGAGGAGGTCCTGATATGGAATCACGCCATGACCTTCGGGCGTGCCATCCATTCACGCCCCTTGAGCATCGCTCTCCAATAGATGGGTGGCAGAATGCGCTTCTTCAGCATCCATGCGGTGCGCGATGGCTTCATGCCGTCGATGATGTAGGTCGGGAAGCTCGGTGCCACTTTGCCGCCATAGAGGAACTCCGCGAGCACAATCTTCCCACGTTCGACCGTCAACGGACACGAGCCATAGCCGTCGTACGCGCATTGCGCGGGCCTCAGCTTCTTGTCAAAAAGAATGTTCTCGGCAACGACCGGCGCCTGCTTGCGGGCGGCGGCAGCCGTCTTGGCGTTCGGAGTGCTCGCCGCATCGCCCAGCCCGAAGATGTTGGGATAGCGCTTATGGCGGAGCGTCGCATGATCGACATCAACCCAGCCCGCGGCATCCGCGAGCGGGCTCGACCGGATGAAATCGGGCGCCATTTGCGGGGGGCAGACGTGGATCATGTCGAAGGACGTTTCGACCGTCTCAGTCACGCCGTCGGGCGAGGACTTCTTGAACCACGCTTTACGCCGATTTCCATCGATTGCAGTCAAGGTGTGATTGAAATTGAGCGTAGCGTCATAGCGGTCGACATACTCCATGAGGGCCGGCACATAATCCGCAACTCCGAAGAGCACACCGCCCGCATTGTAGAATCCGACGTCGATGTCTTTGAGACGCCCTGTCTTCAACCAATGGTCGGCAGAGAGGTACATAGCCTTCTGGGGGGCACCGGCGCATTTGATCGGCATCGGCGGCTGCGTAAACAGCGCTCGCCCCGAGCGCAGGTTCCGAACAAGATCCCAAGTATAAGGAGCGAGGTCGTAGCGGTAGTTGGACGTCACGCCGTTCTTCCCGAGCGTTTCGGAAAGTCCGTCAACGCCATCCCAGTTGAGCTTTATTCCCGGGCATACCACCAAATGCTTGTAGCGAACGGTGCGACATCCCTCGATCACGACGCAGTTGGCATCCGGCTCGAAGCCAGCAACCGCAGCCTTGATCCATGTCACGCGTCGCGGGAGAAGCGCGGCCATAGACTTGGCCGTTTCCTCCTTCCGGAAGACGCCGCCGCCGACCATGGTGAAGCCCGGCTGGTAATAATGCGTGTCAGCCGGATCGATAACTGCGATGTCGAGCCCCCGCTTGCGCCTCAAGAGGCTCGCGGCGACAGCAAGCCCTGCTGCTCCTCCGCCGACGATGACGATGTCGTGCGTTGCTGCTGGATGATCGGTATCGATGCGGCCGTCGTTCGAGACACGGCTCAAGACACCCGATACGTCGAACCCTGCCGCTGCGGCGGCCTTGGCGATTTCATCGGCCGGACGTGTCGCTGCTTCATTCAACGCCCAAAGCGTGGTCGAACGGGTGCCCGTTCTGCAGTAGGCAAGCACAGGCTTCGGTAAATCCGCCATCGCCTTGCCGAAGGCTCTCGCATCTTCGTCCGTGACTTTTCCTGACCCCACAGGGACGTAACGCACTCCAAGACCCGCCGCTCGCGCGGCGACCTCGATCTCGGAAAAAACAGGCTGATCGCTGCCTTCCCCGTCCGGCCTGTTGCATACAATGGATCTGAACCCTTGCGCCGCGATCTTTGCGACATCATGGGCGGCGATTTGCGGTGAGACGGAGACCGCGTCAGACAACTTTTTTGTATTCATTGTTTTGAACTCTTGATTATCAGGACTGAGATGGCGATCACAGCTCGTTGATCGGTACTTTGAGATGGCGTTTGCCGCCCTCGTCCGGCTCCGGAAGATTTCCACCCCGGATGTTGACTTGAATTGACGGGATAATGAGCTTCGGCAACGCGAGCGTTTTATCCCTCGCCTCCCGCATCTGAACGAACTGATCCTCGCTCACACCATCACGGACGTGGATGTTGTGCGCGCGCTCCTCGGCAACGGTGGTCTCCCATCGGATCTGACGTCCTCCTGGGCCGTAGTCGTGACACATGAAGAGACGGGTTTCGGGCGGCAGCTCGAGCACGCGTTTGATCGAGTGGAACAGGACGCGGGCATCCCCGCCGGGAAAATCCGCGCGTGCTGTGCCTCCGTCTGGCATAAACAGCGTATCGCCGACGAACGCCGCGTCACCGACCACATGCGTCATGCACGCTGGTGTGTGTCCCGGCGTCAGCATTGCGAACGCCGTCAAGCCGCCGATGTTGTAGGTGTCGCCATCCTCGAACAAGCGGTCGAACTGGCTGCCGTCGCGCTGGAACTCAGTGCCTTCGTTGAAGACCTTCCCGAAAACTTCCTGGACGACCTTAATGTTCTCGCCAATGCCGAGTTTGCCGCCGAGCTTGCTCTGGATATAGGGAGCAGCCGAAAGATGATCGGCGTGTGCATGAGTCTCAATGAGCCATTCGACTTTGAGAGCAGATTTCGCGACGAACTCTATGATCTTGTCAGCCGATGCGTAACTGACACGGCCTGCCGCATAGTCGATATCCATCACGCTGTCGAACACGGCACAGGCGTTGGAATGGGGGTCTTTTACGACATAGCTGACCGTATTCGTCTGCTCGTCGAAGAATGCGGTGACGTCCGGCTTCACACACAGGTCGACGGAATGTGGGATCATGGGTAGCTTCCAAATTGAGAACGGGTACGACGTGCCTGCTCGTAGGTTGTGCCGAGCTCGATTGAGATCATTCGCATCAAAGTCATCTTGACGACCTCAGCCGTCGCGAACGCGATCGCCTCGCGGATTTCACAACGAGATCCAAAGCGCGGCCCCAATCGCGGCGCCGCTCCATACGATCATGTTGATGAAAGAGCGCAGGATCATCCGATGATCGCTCGACGCGGGAAGACCAGCCCAGTTGCACACCAGGTCGCCCGGAAGGAAAAATATTGAGAGCATCTTTCTTCCCCGGTTATGCGTTTCGTTTGCCGCAGGTAGAGACGCCTGCAACGCTGTACACGGGGCAGACTCGTGCCAGCCCCGTCACGAGTGGGATCAAGCCGAGCAGACCCCAAGGGGTCTGCGGACCGACGAACACCAGCGCCAATAAGCCGATCCCCAAGAGGATCCGCAGATTGCGGTCCCAAGTGCCGACGTTTGAGTTCATAGGCGTGCTCCGATAGTTGTCTTGGCTTTGAGTATGACCTTCAGGCCGAAGTGTCTGTGACCAAGTCACATTGAGTTTCACGCTGCCTCGGCCTGCTTTTCAGAGCGCCTCCGCGCACGATGCTTGTTTCAAGTAGCCTGTTTCAATTGCGGGCTCCGACGTGTCGTTGCCGAGAAAAGTGCCCCTTGGGCCACGTCAGCAAGCGACGCGGCCCAAGGGGAAAACCGCCGGACCTCGGCGATGTCAGGAGCCCGATCGAGTCGCAGACTCCGGGAGAAGGCTGGAGCGGATTACTCTATGGGCTGCCGTGAACTGCCGTGGCTTGCCGACGATCTATAGAAAGATGTCGGCCGTAATTCCTTCGTACCAACCCATGTTCTCTGTCTGCGTCATTTTCCGCACGGATGCGTCCTCGCCCGTTTTCGACACGAAGTCTTCGATCGACGATATCTTGCCGTCCTTGGCGACGTAGCGACCGCCCACTTTGATCGAGTCATCGCTGTCGATCATGCTCCAGCAGATGTTCTGATAGCGCGCAGGGAAACTCTTGCTTCCAACGAACTGTGCGCGCACTGATGCGGCAGCGACCTTCGCCTGGCTGTTCGCGGCAAATGCCGATTTGGGCATATCACCCGATATGCATGCGTCGCCGACGATATAGATGTTTGGGTCGAGTGCCGATTGCATCGTGTCCGGATTTATCGGACAGAACCCTGTCTCGTTGGCAAGACCCGCGTCACGCGCAATCGAACCCGCCATTTGCGCGGGGATCACATTGACGAGCGCCGCATTCTTGTAGGTTTCGAAACCTGTTGCGACGGTGTTCGTGGCAGGGTCGACGTTTTCGATGCCGTCGTAGATGTCCTTGCTCAGCCATTCGACCATGCCCGGGTAGTGTTTGTCCCAGCCCTCCATGAAGAGGGCCTGCTTCGAGAACTTCTCCTTCGGATCAAGAATGACAATCTTGCACTTTGTCTTTCCGGCGCGTTTCAGCGTGTGCGCCATCATGGAAACGCGCTCGTAAGGACCTGGCGGGCACCGATAGGGATTGGGAGGCGCAAGCATCAAGATGACACCGCCGTCCGGAACTGCATCGAGCTTGCTCTTGAGAAGAAGAGTTTGAGGACCAGCCTTCCACGCGTGGGGCATTACTTCCTCGTGCTCCTTGCCCCAGCCCGGAACGCTGTCGTACTTGAGGTCAACTCCAGGCGAGAGTACGAGCGCGTCGTAGTCTACGGCCGTGCCATCGTCGAGCGTGACGCGCCTGGCCGTTCTGTCGATCGACTTGGCCCGCTTCTGGATGTGCTTCAGCCCGTACGCGCTCGCCAGCCTGTCGTAGGTGTGCGAAATCTCATCCAGCGTCTTCACACCGCCCAGTACAAGATTTGAGTGGAAGCATGTGATGTAGGTCGTAGCCGGTTCGATCAGGATCACTTCAAGTGTGTCCGCCGCATCCTTGGCAATATATTTTGCCGCCGTCGCTCCACCGGCGCCACCGCCGACAACAACGATTTTGGCCTTCTTGTTGCCAAGCGCAACCGACGGAATACCGAACGCAGCAGCTACCGCCGCAGCTTGACCGAGCTTTGCGTTGAACTGACGACGTGTAAGAGACATGCGCGACGTCCTCCCTGCTATTTCAGCACTGTTGTTCTTGAGACGACGACGCCTGTAGGCATGGCGTCGATGTCGGAAGAGAGGAAAAATATTCGGTCAAAGCCAGCATCTCGTCCTCAGCGAGCCTCGCAGCGATGTTCTGCATTACTGGGCTCGCACGCTGGCCGCTTTTGAAAGCCCTCAATGCCTCGAGAAGATCGCTCCGGGATCGCCCCGCGAGCAGCGGCGGCCCACTGCCGGTGTTCGTTGAACGATGACAAGTGACGCACTCACCCGACAAGTAGGCGCCGTACTCGGTCATCTCATCGGCGACAACATTCGAAGGTGGTGTCGCTGCTATAGAGCCCAAAAGAAGCGTCGCAAAAGCGGGGCGCCTGATCATGTCCTGCAACCTCGCTCAATCCACACTCGGAGCCGATTTCGAATCAGGTGTAACGTCGAGGATCGCTGCCTCCGCCGTCACTGCGACGGCACTCTTGCAGTTCGTCATGCACGCTTGCGCGCTCCAGAACTTACGCTCCGTTGTTTCCCGGTCATCGTCGTAGAAGCCATCCGCATTCGGCATCTTGATCGTCGTGAAGTTGTCTTGGTTGAGCTCGAACTCAGGGTCCTTGATCACGTCATTCATGTTGAGGAGAAACGCTGTCAGCGCATAGAGATCGTCGTGACTTAGCGATTGCGCATTCCCGAAAGGCATCGCCCGCCGCACGTAGTCGAAAATCGTCGATGCAGACTCCCAATAGGAGCCAATAGTTTTTTCCGGTCTGTCCGCCTTGAGTGAGCCGTGCCCGCCGGTGAGAACCGGCCACCGGTCGCGACCCTCCGCGAAATCCCCGTGACACGCGGCACATTGCTCGAGAAAAATGGCTTCGCCTTCGGACGCCGTGCCCTTGCCAAGCGGCAGCCCCTTGCCGTCGGGACGCACATCGATATCCCAACCTTCGATCTGCTCTGGCGTCGCCGTTGTCCCGAGCCCCAACGGTTTGCCTGCCTGCGCAGTCGTAGCCGTGTGAACCGTGAGCAAGAGCGCGCCAAGCGCTACTTTCAGGACCAGGATCCGCACCTCAGGAGATCTCCACATTCTCTGTTTCCCCATTGGCGCGCACCAACCAGGTTTGGATTCCGTTGTTGTGGTAGATCGAGTTCACGCCACGTATGGCTCGCAACTCGTTCTTTGTGGGCTGCAGATATCCCGTCGAGTCGTGACAGCGCGATTGGATGAGGAGCTCCTCGCCCTGCCAATCGAAGTCGACGTAGAAGCGCGTGACCGAACGCTCTAACACCGGGCCGTCTATACGGGCTTCTCGCCAGTTCCGGCCGCCGTCCAAGGTTACATCCACCCGGGTGATTGCACCGCGTCCCGACCAAGCAATGCCTGTCAGCACGTTCTGTCCTCGGAACCGCAACGGCGCCTGGGGCGACGGATTCGTAATGACCGACTTGGCGTCCATCACGAACGTAAAGCGACGCGCGCGCCCGTCCGCCATCAAATCCGTGTATTTCGACGTCTCCTCGCGCGCGAGCCAGGGTTTGTCGCCAACCTCGATGCGACGAAGCCATTTGACCCAGATGTTGCCTTCCCAGCCCGGCACGACGAGACGGAGCGGATAGCCCTGCTCCGGTCGCAACGCCTCTCCGTTCATCTTGAAGGCGAGCAAGCAGTCATCAAGCGCCTTCTCCATCGGAAGCGAACGGTTCATACCCGCCGCATCACCGCCTTCAACGAGCAGCCACTTGGCGTTGGGCTTGAGCCCCACCTCGTTGAGCACCACCTTCAGCGGTACCCCCGTGTACATCACGTTGTGAATCATGCCGTGGGTGAACTGGCAGCCATTGAGCTGCGGTCCGCGCCATTCCATCCCACTGTTGGCCGCGCATTCGAGAAAGAACACGCGATTAACACGCGGCATGCGGAGGATGTCGCTCATTGAGAAAATGAGTGGCTTGTCCACCAAGCCATGGATCATGAGGCGGTGGTCGGCGGGGCTGATATCTGGAGCGCCACCGTGATGACGCTCAAAGCAAAGGCCGTTGGGCGTAATGATGCCGTCCAGCTCGTGCCACGGCGTAAAGTTGACTGAACTCTGTCGCGTCGCCGTCAGCCATTCGACGTCGCGACGCACGACATGCGCTTCGAACTTGGACGGTTTTCCGTATGGCCGGTCGGCTACGCCCTGTCCCGGATACTTTGACCAATCCGCTACATGCGGCGGCAGATTTTCAGGGTTCGACTCGGCGTTGGCCGCTTGCGACCAAGCCGATCTCGCCCCTGCTGCCATGACCGCACCAGTCAATCCTGCCGACTTGAGAAATTGACGACGGGAACTGGACCTTGTCTCTGGCGCGCCTTTTTTGCTCATATCTTTCCCCACCGCTCACGCGCCTTTGACGTTGACTGCCGTGCTGGTGCGGGCACTCACGACTTTCTTGCTCGAGATGTAGTCGGACACGACGTCCCAGATCGGGGGACCTTCGGTCCCTTCGTTGACGCTCGCCCACCCCCCAACGGTGTAGGACTTTGACGCGTCAAGCGGCTCTCCGGTCCTCAGCAGGGTCAGGTTCGAGATACGGCGGCCGATGGGTTGGGCGATATCGATCGTGTAGCCAAGCCCGCCACAGCGAACCATGTCGCCACCCTGCTGAAGATATGGATCCGGGTTGAAGATATTGTCGGCGACATCCTCAAAGACCTCCTTGAGCCGCGCACCGGTCATTGTCATTCGGTAGCAAGCCGGATAGCTCATTGCGGTGGCGTTGGTGATGTCCTCGAACGTGATGGGGCTATCGGGCAGGAAGCTCGGCCCCCAACGTACGCCCGGAGACAATGAAATCTCCACGTCGCGCTGCTCGGAAATGGCATCGCAAATCAACGTGTCTAGTGTGCCGTCGAAGTTCCCGCGGCGATAGAACAGACCATCCGTATGGCCAAGCACCCGCGCGAGTTCGTTTGCGTACGGCGCTCTCGCGGCCTCGATATGCGCCTTCATCTCCGCATCCGGCGTTATGACATCGGCAAAGACGGGAATTAGCCGATAGCGGAATCCGGCGATGCGTTTCGACTGTACGTCGAGATCCAGGCGCGAGACGAATTTGCCGTTCGAACCGGACGCGACGAGAAGCGTTTTCCCAACGAGGGTGACTTCCGGCACTGCGTCATGCGTATGACCCGACAGAATGACGTCCAGTCCCTGCACGCGCTCCGCTAATTTCCGGTCGACATCGAAGCCGTTGTGGGAAAGGAGAACGACAAGATCGGCGCCCTGGGCGCGCAGCGATTCAATCTCGGACGCAAGCTCCTTCTCCCGAAGGCCAAACGTCCAGTCGGGGAACATCCAGCGCGGGTTTGAGATGGGGGTATAGGGAAACGATTGTCCAATAACGCCGATCTTTGCACCGCCCCGCTCGAAGATGCGCGATCCGTCGAAGACCTTTTCCTCGAACTCCTTTTCGCGCACATTCTGGGCCAGCAATGGATAATCGAGCCCACCTACGAGCTCTCGCACGCGCTCTGCGCCAAGCGTGAACTCCCAATGAGCGGTCATCGCATCCGGCTTCAGCAAAGCCATCGCCTCGACCACGTCCTGCCCTTTGGTTTTGAGCGACGTCCAGCTGTTGGTCCAAGTATCGCCACCATCAAGAAGCAGGACGCGATCGCCCCGCTCGGCTCGGATCGCCTTGATAACCGTCGCGACGCGATCGAGGCCGCCCATGGCGCCATACCCACGTGCAAGACCATCGAAGTCATCGGCGGTGAGCGCGTAGGCCATCGCCGATCCATCGCTCAGCTTGAACGCTTTCCGAAACTCTCCGCCCGTGAGATGCGGAACGCGCCCCTTCGAGTCGCCGACACCGAGATTGACGGATGGCTCCCGAAAATAGATCGGCACGAGCTGGGCGTGCAGGTCCGTGAGGTGGATCAGGGTGACATTGCCGGTAGCATCAAACGACAGGAGATTGTCCTGGGTCAGACGCCCCTCCGCCGCGAGACGCCCGAGCGGAACACCGCTACCCGCGAGCAACGCCGCCGTGGCCGAAGCCGCTGTCATGAATTCGCGTCGCGAGATCATCTAGGTGTTCTCTTGCATTCCGTGGCCCATCTCCGCTCACACATCAGGACACCGTGATCTGGTGCTCGGAGGTGTAGACGGAACCGTCGTCATCAAACCAACTGAAGACGAATTTTCCCGATTGCGTCGCCCGCACGGAAAACGACTGGTAGGGATTGGCGGAGATTGCCGGATGCCAATCGGCACTCAGAATTTCCTGACCGTTGAACGTCGCGGTGAACTTGTTGATGATGTGCCGTGGAATAATCTTGCCGGCGGCATCTTTGCGCTGACCACTTTCCATCTCGTGGCTGATCAGCGTTTTCACTTCAATGATTTCGCCCGTTTTCGCCGTAGCCGGCATCCGCACGCGCGGCGTAACCTTCGATGTCATGTGTAGGTATCCCTGGTCTACCGATCCGATCGCGAGTTCCTCGCCGAGCGCTAACCGCCGCAGCCGCCGATCGTGACCTTCACTTCTTTTTTGGTGGAAAACACTTCACCGCTGGACATGATTGCGAGCGCGGTGATGGTTTGCGTTTTCGCCAATCGAATTCTCAGTTGCGCCGCTGCCTTTGGGCTTAGGGGCGTAAAAGTGTAATCCGCCACCTGGGGATTTGGATTTCCGTCGGCGAAGAAATGAACGGATTTGACGTAGTCGTCCGCCGTCATCGGGCTTTCGACCGAGAAATTCAAAGGCACAACCAAACCGTTCTCGGCGATGCCGGGGAGATCCAGCGAAATTCGACCTTCGCTAATTTTCGAATCGCCCGCGACTTTTTTGATCAGAGCATCGACTTCGCCGCTTGCAGCCAAGCTCGGCGTCCACGGAAGCGCGGCGAGCGCTGCAGCCCCGGCACCAGCGACGAGAACTTCGCGACGCGTTCGCACAACTTGTTCAATCTGCATCCCAACAGCACCCCTTGGATTTCCCTTGCCCGGCTCTGACGCGTTGGCACGTCAATTTCCGCAGCATTTGTCGCGCCCGAAGAGGCCGGCCGACCCTTGGATCGGCACGACACAAACTCGTTGAAATGAGAGTTACCTTTCTAAGGCGCGTTACGAGAACATTAGCTGGAACGCACTGTTTCTTGATATTTTTATTGCGAATTTGTCAGGCAAAAATATTCAGCTCGCACAGCCATACATTCAAAATTTGAATGATTGAATAGACGCATCTCGCGCACAACGGAGCGCACGGCGCACCGCAAGCAGCGGGGCACCGTGCGCATGACACGTCCTTCCAGGAGGTGAGAGCGGGGCTTTCTACCGGTAGCCCGCGTGCTTCGCCTGGTCTTCTGGCGTCGTCAGAGATTTGAGAAAGGCGACAAGGTCTGCTTTTTCCTTGTCTGTCAGACCCAGCGGCTTGAGCACGCGCTCCCCGTCGTGTTCGATCCCACCTTTGTCGTAGAAGGCCACAACGTCTTCCAACGTCGAGAGGGAGCCGTCGTGCATGTAGGGATACGTCAGTTCAACGTTGCGCAACCCCGGCGTCTTGTATGCCCAGCGGTCTTTTGGATCCAGCGTGAGCGCAAAGCGACCAATATCGTTGATCCGGGGAGCGCTAAAGGACTTCATGTCCTCATGCTTCATTTCGATGAACTCACCCGGAGCAAGCTCCACTTTGGAAACCCGAGGCCCTGCTCCGATCGCGTTGTAATACCCGATGCCCGTGACATAGAAGTTGTCGTCTGTGAACAAGGCCGACTTTTCACCGACCGTGTGGCAGGTGGCGCAACTTCCTTTGCCCATGAAGACCTCGAAGCCGTGCTTCTCCTCGGGGCTCAGCGCATCCTGTTGCTTTCCATAGTACCAACGGTCGAAGCGTGAATTCCCGGATAGCAACGTGCGTTGATAGGAAGCCAGTGCATCGCCAATGGTCTGCATGGAAGCTTGATGACCACCAAAGGCTGCTTCGAAGAGTCCGGCGTAATCCTCAAGCGCGCGAATCTTGTCGACGACATGCCCGATGGATGGGTTGGCCATCTCGAGGGGCGACAACAACGGAGCCCAGGCTTGCTGCGCAAGATCGGACTCGCGGCCGTCGTGGAACAAGGATGTCTGATAGGCCACGTTGTAGAGGGCAGGTGCGTTGCGGCTCAGACTGCGCCCCTCCATGCCAATCGCCGTCGCGGATTGATTGGTGGTGAGACCCTGAGACTCGATGTGGCACATTGCACACGAGTTCGTATTGTTGAATGCGAGCCGGCGATCGAAGAAGAGTTTGCGTCCGAGCTCAACCTGGCTCTTCACCGGTCGCTGGTGAACTTCAAGGGGAGGTAGGCCAAGCGGAACGGGCGTTTCAGAGTCGCCCGACGCAGGAATTGACCAGAAGTGGCCAATCAGCAGAATGCCGAAAACAGAAGTGCATATGGGAACTGCAAGTGGGAGTCGTCGCTTTCTGCTCATTTCCATCCCTGTTAGGTTGTCACTCTTCTTCGAGCAGGAGTGTGCCTATGTCAGCCAGGATCACATCAGAATCCAGGAAGTTCGTCGTGTAGATTTCTCGCACCCATGACTCCTTGTCGATCAGAAACACCTTTACAAGGTGATTGATGACGTCAGTCGGCTTTCCAGCCTCATCGAACTCACGGGATGCGGGAACGTACATGTCGTTGAGAATTGGAGCGAGGTAGGACTCGGACCATGTCGTCAGGAACGACCACGGCGCTTCGGGCGTGCTTATCGAGCCTTTGAAGAACGACATCTGCTCCGGTGTGTCGGCCTTGGGATCAAGGCTTAGAAACACCAATCGCACCTTGTTGTGCAGCGCCGGATTCTTCTTCACCGCATCATGAACGGCGTAGAAGGCATCCCAAGCCTTCGGACAGCCCTCGGGATCCCGGCACGTGCCATAGAAGAACGAGAACAGCGTGATCTTGCCTTTGGTGTAGCTGGAAAGGCGGTGAGGAATCCACACGCTGTCTTCGAGGACCCAGCCGGACGTAGCCGGCTGGATCTTGTGCAGTTTGTAGGTTCCGGCCTTGGGATGCAGAGGACCGGCTATGCCTTGCTCATTCCCCGTGACGGAGACTGATGAAGCAAACAGAGAGATCAAGACACAGCCGGCCTGCACGCGGCGCGAACGCCGCAGGAGGAACTGCCAAACGTTGCTAAGGTGCAGCAACACTATTCTCCGAGCGCCGCAGCTTTGGTCTTGGCAGAGAACTTCATATGATGGGCCCGGCCCAGCTTCTCAGCATGGAAATCGACCGTGAACTTTTCGACGAGCTCCTTTCCATCCCAATCATAGGCCTTGAGCCACTGCTCATTGTCGTCGCCCTTCTTGTCCCAGTTTGCAAGCAACGACGTGGTGAAATACACCCGCTTGCCGTCGAAGCTCTGCGAAACCATGTTGACCTGGCTACCCATCTTCTTGGTGTAGACCTCCTTCGCCACCTCGGGGTTCGAGATATCGAAGTAGCGGGTTGTTCCGTCCAAGAAGGTGTTGACCCAAAGACCCTTCGCGTCTGCGGTGATCGAAATGTCAACCGGCAGCGGGATCTTCGAAGGGTCACCGATCGTGCCCGTCTCCTTGGCCACCCACTCGCCCTTCTCATCCTGCTTGATGAGCCAGAGCTTGGAGGTCAGCGCCGTCGCGGTATAGGCCCAGTTGTGCTCAGGCTTCAACGACCAGCGGATCTCGAGCGGCGCACCGGGCACCTCCATGGTCTTGATGGGCTTCATGGACTTGAAGTCCCACATGATCATGGACTTGCCGAATTTCTTCATGGCTTCGGGGTCTTTGACCATCTGACCCATGTCCATCATGTAGTTCGTCCAGCCTGTGAAGCTCGACGTCAACATGACGTTCTTGGCCGGATTGATGCCAATGTCGTAGCCGTAGCCGTCTCCACCGTTCTCGAGCGGCATCTTGTGCACTGAAACGAGATCGCCCGAGTTGTTGTAGACAACGATGCCAGTCTGCCCGTCGTGCGTATCCTTGTTGGACAGGGCCTGAATCATCATCCGACCAGGCGTCGCGTAAAACGTGTGCGGCCCGACAAAGCCGGTTTTGTCTGCGAAATCGGTGATGGTCTTCACGACCTTCGGCTTGGACGGATCGATGAGATCGAAGATGAAAATCTTATTGTCGTCGAGCCGACCAGCCCAGAGGAAGCGGCGATCGTCCGTGAAGCCAGTGTGGTGGGCCTCACCACGGCCGCCAACTGACACTGAGTGAATGACCTTGCCGTAATTCGAAGAATTTGGCTGAACGTCGATGGTGACGAGCTTGTCAGATTCATCGCCAACGCCAACTTCGCCGAGTGTCCAGACGTGCAGAAAGTCTTCCTGGCCCTTAATCAGAGCGGACGTGAACGGCGAGTTGCAGGTCTCGTCCGCGATAGAGAGCGACGGCCCCGCTGCAAGCATGGCCAATACACAGACGCTTGATTTAAGTAGCTTTTTCACTTCGTTTCCTCCTCGACCGTTGCTAGCGAACGGTTCCTGTCTTCAAACGTGGTCGAAGCTACCCTCGTGGCCCTGGTTAAGTGAAATTCTATTTGCCAATGTCGACCATTCAGCGGTTCTATAGATGGCCGCAACACAGGAACGTCGTACCGTTGCGAACCAAATACGTAGGTTTTCAATCCCCAAAAATGCGTGTATCGTAGCATATCCATCCGACGAAGGCAGGGGCGTTTCTATGAATCTTCAGCAACTTAGATATGTTCGCGCGCTTGTGGATGAAGGCTCGTTCGTTGCCGCAGCCTCCAGGTGCGCAGTCACACAACCGACCTTGTCGAATGGAATCGCCCAACTTGAGGCCGACCTCGGTCATCGCATCTTTCGGCGCACCACACGCAGCGTTGCGCTCACGGCGTACGGCGAACGCATGTTGCCCGCCATCCTCGAAGCCCTGAAGGCATTTGAACGCGTCCGTGATCTCGCAAAGCAGACCGGAAAAGCGCTCCACGTAAGCATCGGCATCTCGCCCTGTGTCGGAATCCGCATGGCCGAGATCGCGTTCGAGCTGGCCAAAACCCAGCGACCAGACATCGAAATCGTCTATCGCGAAAGCAACCTCACCGATCTCTGCGATCAGATGAAGCGTGCGCAAATCGATATCATTCTTGCGCCGCTGGACCTCCGATCTCACTCCCTCCCCGATTGCATGCTCCAACACATCTACAGCGAGCCTCTGCTTTTCGTTCCCAGAAAAGCAGATATTGCGCGATGGGCGCCTGCGAACCGAGTCACGGTGAGGGACATCGCGAGCGAGCAATTCGTTCTGGTTCCGAGCGGATGTGGGCTGGCGCAGGTCACCAAGCGGCTATTCGACGACAACGGGTGTGAGTTGAACAGGTACCTTGGCGAAGCGAGCAGCTATGCCGCCGTAGAGGATTGGGCCGATATGGGGCTCGGCTCCGGCATCCTGCCGGCTTCGAAAGTTTCCGATTTGGCGAGAAACATCGCTGTCCCCATTGTCGACAATGGTCAATCTGCCAAGATCGACTATTTCGCCATCGGCAAGCCTAATACGATCCCGTCAGCCGTCTTCACGGACATCTGGGAAACGTTGGAGGTTGGGAGCGTGCCGCCGGTTAGCACCGCGAGCGCGGATACGGCCTCGGCAGCGTACGATTGGTGCCTATAAGGAATGCGGCGGCGCCTCGAGCGCCGTCCATATTCCGAAAAGGCCAGTTAGGATGCAGCCGCGGAGCCTTTGGGCAAGCGCCACCTTACCGCTTGTGATTGGCGGGACGTCCAAAGCGCAAAAAGCTGTTTCGCATTACAGTGCGATACGTCAGCAAATCCTCGTCGCGCAGGGCGTATCGCGTCGTTGGACCCGCATCAGCACGTGGGTTGGCTCCCAACCCAATCGTCGCGCCCGCACCGGCATAAAGGCTATGATCGCCGAAACGCCTTAAGAGCGCAGCAAACGCGGGTTCTCCCGTGCAATGACCCGCTGCAATCCACGCAACGCCATAGGTCTTGCGCAACGCCTCAAGTTGGCGATCAATCTCCGCGTCCGGCGTGGTAACAAGGTGAAGTCCACCTGCGATGAGATGAATTCTCTGATCGATCGCCTTCGCCGCCTCGACGATGCGCTCAATGCCGGGGTGGGAGCAACCAACCACGACCACCACGCCCTCGGGCGTCTCGATCGCAAGCGACAACTCTCTCATTTCGAGGGTGCCGGGCTTGTCCGAAACCAGGGAGATCACGTGCACGCCGGGAGCGATTTGCATCGTTTGCTCCACCAACGTGAGTTTGGCACTCGGCCACGCCTTTCCAAACTTCAAAACGTCGGGAGGCGCCCCCCCGAAGTATCGCATGTCCTGCGGCAGGCTCTCATCCTTGCGGTAAAACGTTGAAGGCAGAGACGAACCGAACACACCGAAATTCTCCTTCGGCGCGTAGATCTGAACGTTCGGATTAACGGACAGCAGATACGACAAGCCTGTCGTGTGATCGCCGTGGCGATGCGACAAGACGACAAAATCCAACGTCGTCAAGTCGATGCCGAGGGCTTCGACGTTGTGCTTGAAGATTTCAGCATCGTTGCCGGTGTCAAAGAGAATTCTGCGTCCTGCAATCTCAATCAGCGCGGCGTAACCCCAGTCCTTCTTGAGGGCGGGATTTCTTCCGAAGGCGTCGAACAGGACAGTGAGCTGAGCAGGTTTGCGCACGCTCTCTACCATTCGTGTGCCAACTGCGTCAGAGGCCGCGGAAGCCGGAAGCTCAAAAGCAACAATGGCGATCAGCAGGATTGCAATTTGTCTCAGTGGCAGCATGGCGTTCCCAAACATGGTCGGACCTCCCAAGACGGCGCGGCACGCGCCGAGTTACAGACACTCCGCTGCCCGCTTCGGTATGATTTAATCGGTTGCGCTAGATTGGGCACATTCGCAGTGCGAATGATTTTCATTCGTCGATCCTATTTGTGCTGTGGCGCCTCGGACGATTAACTCGCGTGGTGGAACGTCGGTCGCTCGTGCGTGCACATTCCATGTAAGCAACCGCCCTCTATCATTCGAGTCGATAAAGCATGAAACGAAGCGTTGCCTCTGCTCTGGTCATGACACTTGGCGTGCTCTGTTGGGTAACCGGGGGGCTCAACGCGGCCGACCCCGAGGACGAAATTCGGCGATATCGGGAAATGATCGACGACCCGATGGCCAACCCGGCCTATCTGAATGTCGATCGCGGCGAAGCGCTATGGAACTTGCCGAGAGGTGAGAAGAATGCCTCGCTCGCAACCTGCGATCTCGGCAAGGGACCGGGAACGCTCGAAGGAGCCTACGCGGAGCTTCCTCGATACTTCGCCGACGCCGACAAAGTCATGGATCTCGAGCAGCGCCTGCTGTGGTGCATGGAGACCGTGCAAGCGCTCGACACGCATGACGTGTTGTCGCGAAAATTCGGAGCGCCAGGCTCGACGTCCGACATGGAAGACCTCGTTGCCTATATTGCGAACAAATCGAGCGGCATGACCTATCATATCCCGTTGGACGATGTGCAGGAACGGGATGCCTATGCCATCGGTGAGGAGCTGTTCTATCGGCGCGGATCGCTCCTCGACTTTTCATGCGCGACCTGCCACAGCGCAGATGGCGCTCGAATACGCACCACGCAGCTGCCCAACCTAACCAAACCCGGCGGTGACGCGCGCAACACCATGGGATCGTGGCCGACGTATCGCGTATCTCAGAGCCAGATGCGAACCATGCAGAACCGCCTCTGGGATTGCTATCGGCAAATGCGCATGCCGCCGCCGGACTACGGCTCAGCGGGGCTGACGGCCCTGATGATTTATTTGGCAAAGCAGGCCGATGGTGGATCGATCAATGTCCCTTCAATCAAACGCTAACAGACCCGCCCGATATGCTGCGATCATCGTGGCACTCGTCGCCGCGACATCTGCACTTGCAGAGAGCGCAACACCGAAGGGGCCGGCCGAGGGCACCGCTGGTGTCGAACGATACGTGCGCGAAATGTGGGCCAGTTCCGATGCCAAATGGAAGGATCGCCTGAAGCAGGACGAGACGCAGGTCCTGTGCTCGCGATTCCGCAACAATCCGCCTGAGCCTTTGGCTCAATCCATTCAAACACGAGAAGCCGCAACCATCGTCTTTCCCAAGGACAATCAAGTGCTGGGACGCTGGCAGGAGGGTGAGAAACTCGCGCAAAACGGACGCGGCGGTCAGTTCAGCGACGCCCCGGATACCGTGAACGGTGGCAACTGTTACGCCTGCCATCAAATGGCCAAGTCCGAGCTTTCGTTCGGCACGCTGGGGCCCAGCCTGTCGGAGTACGGAAAGATTCGCAACTTCAGCGCCGAAGCCGCCAGGGATACGTTCGCAAAGATCTACAATTCACAAGCCACATTGGCGTGTTCGAGCATGCCGCGGTTTGGCGCTCACGGCTTCTTGACCGAACAACAAATCAAAGACGTCGTGGCCTATTTGTTTGACCCGGATAGTCCCATAAACAAATGAGGCTGGAGTGCATACTTCTCGTTTGCAGGGCCGTGCTCGCTGCAACACTCTCACGCCAACGACCCGTCGCCGCAGCGCTCGTGATGCTCATGGTCACAAACAGCGCGGGCGCAGCCGAACTCATCATGGTCCGGCAAGCCGGATGCCCATGGTGCACTCTCTGGGATCGTGAGATCGGCTCTGTTTATCCGAAATCAGATGAAGGCCGCTTCGCTCCTCTCAGACACCTTGATATCCGCGCGCCGTTGCCGGCGTTCGTGAAGGAACCCGTTACCGTCACGCCAACGTTCATTCTCGTCGAAGGCAGCCGCGAGGTCGGGAGAATAACAGGATACCCTGGTGAGAGCTTCTTCTGGGAAATGCTTTCCGAAATCCTCGTACTCTCATCGTTCACGCGTGGGCATCCGCCCTGACGGGCGTTGTTCGCGCTAGTCGACCATCTGTGTCAATTGCGCGAGGTTGGCCTTGCGCTCGATCTCATCCAAGCGGAACTCCAGAGCATCGCGCATACTGATTACGCCAGCCAAGCGCCCGGCGTCTTGCACCGGAATGTGGCGAATGTGGTGCACCTTCATCAGCTCCATCACATAAGACATGGTGTCTTGCGGCGAACAGGTGATGACACGGCGAACCATCAATGCAGACACTGGAAGCAAATGCAGTTCCCCGCGACGCTCGGCCAAACTATAGGCGATATCGCGCTCCGAAATGATGCCGTCGATAGCGTGCCCGTTGTCGCTCACCACCATGACGCCAATCCGATGCCTCTGAAGTTGCCGAGCTAGATATCCGATCGACTCCGAGGTTTTGACGGTAAACACGCGCCGCCCGCGCTTTTCAAGAAACTCAACTACCCTCATGAACGCCTCCTAGATTGCGCAGCTCTTCTGTTCCCGGGCTTAGCGTGATCGGTGATAATCACAGAGTGCCAGCCGAGAGCCTTGCGCGAGCAAAATCGATCCTTCGGCGCCAATGAAAACATCGGTGATCAAGCGCGAGGAGCTGCAGACATGTCGCGCGGCATCTTGGATGCGCACGTTGCGCGCCGTTCTGGCGCCGGCTATTTGCCACAAGTGTCACCGGAACAATCGGTCCAACTTGGGAGGTGGCGTAGCGCTTCTCGACACGGCGTCGATCAACGATCCAGCACTGGCTCGCGCCTCATTCCGCCAAGCGGGCGCCAGATTTAACTCATCGAGCATCGTCGCAACGTCGCCGCTCAATTCTCTATGGAATGATGTCAGTGCGTGGCACATCGAATCTGTGACTGGGCTTGCTTGGGTGGCCCAAGACAATCAATTGGTTCACGTCGCTCAGCTTTTTCTCTAGAAGCGCCCGAATTGCGTTGGCGATACGCTGACGTTCGCTCGGCGCGCGCGCCACGCTGATACGATTGGACCAACTCGATAGTTTGTTCCGTCGAGTTTCCAATGTTCGAGCGATGTCGCACTGCCTGATCCCTGAGTTTAGGGCAATGTCGAGAAGCATATGGAAGTCTTGCGCGCTGTTGATGTCCGCGTCTGAAAGCTGCTCAAGCAACGACTTCAGATGCCCAGCACGCATCTCGAGAACGGCACGCATAAATGCTGTTGGGCGGCGACTGGGCATTATCGTCATGTAGGGCGCTTGATCCTGCAGCCATAGCTCGTATCGAGTTGCCCGCCCCGCCACGCGGGGAGATGCAGCTAGAGGCTAACATCACCGTTTCCCGGCCATAAATTGCTATTTCCGATCAGACCTATCGGGAAAATCCATTGGTTCACATCACGCCCGAACGCATTGGGCGTAGTAGGCGAGCATGAAACCAACCCGGTTCCGGCGGATACCGGTTGAGGCCCTACCTTGTAGTAGGTCGGAATACATCAGGCTCTCCGTCACGCTTGCTTAGGACACAGAAAAAGAGCTTGGGCCCATGGTTTGAGCCTCTCGAACCTTAGTCGCGCTCAGCATCCAAGATCTCTCGCGTTCCGTGACGGCGGTTTGATTTGGCGATCCCATCAAGGTTCACCATTCCGGGACAAACTTCGCTGCTGCGCGGTCATTGGCGTTCTCGCTCGCCGCTAAGCCTTCGATGACGCCAGCCCGATCGGCAGCACTTCGATTTTGGCTCATCTTACGCTTGCTGTCGAAGCGCGATATCGGCATGCGCAGTCCCACAATGCCCTTGAGCTGAGACTTGATGAAGTCCGCAGGTGCATCATCGACAGCCCAAGGATTGGCGCGCTCGCGCTCATGCACGTTCGTCAATCTGGTGATGACGTCGAGCAGGCGACTATCGTCATCG
Organism: Hyphomicrobium sp.; assembly: GCF_036262015.1. Taxonomy (GTDB): domain Bacteria; phylum Pseudomonadota; class Alphaproteobacteria; order Rhizobiales; family Hyphomicrobiaceae; genus Hyphomicrobium_C. The sequence continues at coordinate 297,580 of NZ_DATAJR010000007.1, forward strand.
AAGAACTCGACGTTGCCATAGGCGTGGATCGCTATGTAGTTCCAGGTCGGAACGACCTTCCCGGTTTCCTGCTTGGTCGCGTACCAGCTGGGCGTGATGTAGGCGTCCGGCCCCATGAATATCGCCATGCCCTCCCCAACAGGCGGGTTCTTCCATTGCGAGTTGGCGCGCGCGACATGCGCATACAGCGTTCCGAATTCTCCTTCTTGTTCGGCAAGGAACATCGGCAACGGCGTGGCAATCAGGCCCTCGGCGGTGGCGGTGACCAGGCTGGCGAGCCGAGCCGCTTTGACCGTCGCAATGATGTTGGTGATGTCGTCGTCGCGAAAAGCTGGCGGAATATACATTGTGAAAGCTCGTCCATTCGTTATCGCTGCACCAGCACAACGCCGACAACCAGCAATAGCGCTCCAAGAATTCGCGCCGAACTAGCCGTGTGTTGTTGGACGCCAAGAAGGCTGAATTGTCTAGGGCCACAGCACCCAACATCTTTCCAAGAACGGCGAAAGCTGATGTCGTGGCGTATCCGCGACGACGCCCCTTCAAAATCGACCGGAGGAGGGATAGGCCACGTCCCCTGTTCATCGCGGGTAAAGTCTTTGCAGACTAGCCCGCTGGGGAAGCAGCCTATCCATTCCATTCGCAGAAGAAGTGAGACAGGAACACATTCGACTTCTGCTTCGGGATCACCTTGCGGTCCGTCAGCCGACCCTGACGCTCATTCCTCCGTCCGCCATCACCACAGACCCGACGATGAAGCTAGCCCTGTCAGACGCCAAAAAGGCCACGATCTCTGCAATCTCTTCAGGCTCTGCTGCGCGACCGATTGGAGCTTTCCGGGCATGATCAGCCAGGAACTCCCGGCCTTGGTCCATTTTTCCAACCCAGATGTTCGTCACTACATCGCCCGACCCGACGGCATTGACACGAATACCGTGCTCGATGCCCTCGAGTGCAAGCGTACGCGTCAATTGCACAAGCGCGCCCTTTGAAGCGGTGTAAGCGGCGATGCCTGGAAAAGCGAAATAGGCTGCGTACGAGGCGATGTTGACGATTGCACCTGACCTCCGAGGGATCATTGCCTTCATCGCCTCGCGTGAGTGAAGGAATGCACCCGTTGCATTCACCGACAATATGGATTGCCAGTCGGCAAGCGTCATCTCGACGACTGGCTTGCTCAGGATGCGCGCCGCATTGTTGACGAGGATATCGAGGTGTCCGAATTCCTTCAGCGCGAGTTGCACCGCGCGTTCTGCGCTGCCTTCTTCGGAGATATCCGCCACGAGGGTCGAAACTCCGCGTTTGGCGAGCCCCTTCACTTCAGGATTGATATCCTCGGCGACGACGTGAGCGCCGCGCGCGTGGAACAGCTCGACAATCGAACGGCCGATGCCACTCGCCGCTCCGGTAACGAGCGCAACCTTCCCTTCCATTTCTCTAGTCATAGTGGTGTCTCTCCAAGGTTGGTGGCCCAGCGGGTGCCTCGCTGGGCCCAGAGGTCAAAACTGGCTTGTCGTCGGGCGCACAATGATTTCATTGACGTCGACGTCATCGGGCTGCTCCACCGCGTAGGCGATGGCCCGAGCGATTGCATCGGGTGTGAATGCCGCCTTGCGAAGACCGGTGAGGAACTCCTTGGCGTTCGCGTCTGAGATGTCGTCGCCGAGTTCCGTCGCGACGACGCCGGGCGATATGATCGTCACGCGGAGATCAGGGTTCTCCTGGCGCAGGCCTTCCGAGATCGCCCACACGGCATATTTCGTCGCGCAATAGACTGCTCCGGTCGGCACCACGACGTGCGCACCGATGGACGCGACGTTGACAATCTGACCTGAACCACGCGCCTTCATCTCCGGCAGAACGGCTGCAACACCGTTCAACACGCCGCGAATGTTGACGTCGATCATTCGGTCCCACTCGTCGACTTTCAGTTCAGCCATCGGCGAAAGGGGCATGACGCCCGCATTGTTCACGATGACATCAACGCGACCGAATTCGGCGCGGGCGAAGTCGATGAAGGACCGGACATCCTGACGATTGGCGACGTCGACGGCGCGGGCCTTCGCGGCGCCGCCCTCTGCCACGATGCCGTCCACGAGTGACTTCAGGCGGTCGGTCCTGCGCGCGCCAACCACGACCTTGGCACCGCGCGCGGCCAGGAGTTTCGCTGTTGCTTCGCCGATGCCGCTCGACGCGCCGGTGATGGCGATGACTTTGCCTTCGATGCTGCTCACGATCATTCTCCCTGTATCACCCGGCGCGACTGTCGCTTGGGTGCGGGAGGAACATGGGCCAGGCGGCCTCTGGAGCGGTAGACCGCGACTCCGCGCTTCTTGCCTAATTGTCCAATCCGTCTGGAGAGGGGTCGGCAGCGGCGCAGACTTCAGCTAATCTGGCGCTAATGATCACGGGATTTTTGGATGCAAATCAATGACTGCCATGGAAGAGCTGGCCGACCTGATTGACCAATACTCCGGGGAAGACGGCGCCCACGCGACGGCGATTCCGCGCGTTTTTCTGCATCGGGCGTCGCACGTGAGTCTGCCGCTCCATACCGTCTACGAGCCGGCCGTCTGCTTCGTCGCCCGAGGCAGAAAACAGGCGATGGCTGGCGACAAGCTCTACACCTACAGCCAAGGCGACTACCTCATCGTGTCCGTCGATGTTCCCATCGTCAGCCAGATTCTGGACGCTAGCACCAAGGACCCATTTCTGTGTCTCCGTCTCGACCTCGATCCGGGAGCCATTGGCGCCCTGATGCTGGAAAGCGATGCGGAGCGTGCCGCCCGGGAACCGCCGGTATCATCGCTCTCCGTGAGCCCCATGGGCGACAAACTGATCGATGCAGCGGTTCGGCTGCTGAGATTGCTCGGGACCCCGGGCGACATCCCGATCCTGGCGCCTCTTGCCGAGCGTGAGATTTTGTACCGGCTTTTGCGCGGACAACAGAGCTCGCGCATGAGCCAGATCGCCTTTGCCGAAAGCAAATTGCAGCAAGTGAACCGGGCGATTGGCTGGATCAAGACATACTACCGGGACCCTTTCAGCGTCGAGACGCTGGCCGCCGAGGCACGCATGAGCACGTCGGCCCTGCATCAGCATTTCAAGACCGTCACGGGCATGAGCCCGCTCCAATACCAGAAACAACTTCGTCTGCAGGAAGCGCGTCGGCTGATCCTGACACAATCCATCGACTCGGCCTCAGCCGGCCATACTGTCGGCTACGACAGCCCTTCGCAATTCAGTCGCGAGTACCGGCGGTTGTTCGGCGCGCCTCCGGGCCGCGACATTGCGCGACTTCGCGCTTCCGCAATCGGTACCTCGGTTGCATGAGAGGAGGTTCGCGACCGAAGGGCCGTGTCTGCAGTGCTGGATGACGGATTGTGTTCCAGCTCAGCCCAGACTTCCCGCGAAGCGCTCCGCCAGGCGATCGCGGCGAAAGCCATCAATGACAAAGTCGACGAAGGCGCGGGTCTTGGCGGGAAGCAATGTTCGAGTGGGATAATAGATCGAGATCGATCCTGCATCCGCGTACCACTGTGGTACCAATCGTACGAGTGCGCGCTTTTCGAGGTGCGGCAGAGCGTGGGGCACGGCGATGAGCGTCACGCCGAGATCCAGCAATGCTGCCCGACACATCGCTTCCGGGTCGTCGAGGACGATCGTCTCCTTCAGTGTCGCAGCGACCTCCGCGCCGGCGGCGTTGCGCATGATGCGCTCGCGGATTCGCCCCGTCCGTGTGGAGCGCATGACAATTCCGTCGTAGGCGGTCAGCCCCGAAGGATCAACCGGCCGCCTCTTTCCTTTCAGATAGGCTGGTGAGGCGACGGCGATGATGTGCAAGGGAGCAAGCGTGCGTGTCACCAAACCTGGAGCCAACTCGATACCGCCACCGATCGCCGCATCATACCCCTCTGCAATCAGATCGACTTGCCGGCTCTCAAACCGCCAGTCCGGGCGAATGTCGGGATAGCGCGCGAGGAAGGCAGGCAACATTGGCAGGATGTAATCGGCGCCAAACGTCAGCCCCATGCTGACTTTGAGCACGCCGGCGGGCTCACCGCGATCGCTGGCAGCGTCCGCGATCGCCGCCTGTAGTCCCTGCATGTGATCCTGCATTGCGAGCAAGAAGCGCTCTCCGGCCTCGGTCAGAGTCAACTTCCGGGTCGTTCGCTGAAAGAGCCGGACTCCGAGATTGCGTTCCAGCATCGCTACGTTTCGGCTGACCGCCGCCGGGGTGAGGGAAAGCCTGCGCGCTGCAACGGAGAAGCTGCCGGCTTCCGCGCTGCGGGCGAAGGATTCGAGGTTGGCCAGAGTCTCCATAGACCTTCTTTCAAGTGATGCTTGTAAGCATTACCAATCATTGCCCTCTAATTTTAGACCAATAAACGGCCGATAGGTAGGTGACGGAGCACACCTAGCCATCGGAGCCTGTCATGACCGGAAAAAGCCCAAGCGAAGCCGCAAAAGCAGTCATTCGCCGTAACACCGAAGAAGTTCAGGGTGGCGGCAATTTCGCGGTGTTCGATGAACTGTTCGCCGATGACTTCGTCGACCACACACCGCAACCGGGCCGCACGCCCGACAAGGCCGGTGCGAGAGAACTGTACGAAGTTCTCCGCGCCGCTTTCCCCGACTTCCACGCCGAAATCCATTGGCAGATTGCCGATGGCGACCGGGTGACGACCTACAAGACTTACCACGGGACGCATCTGGGAGAATTTTTCGGCGTCGCGCCGACGGGCCGAAAGATCCAATTCGAGACCGTCGACGTCATGCGCGTGCGTGACGGGCAGATCGCCGAGCACTGGGGCGTCGCCAATCTCTTCTCCCTGATGCAGCAGCTCGGTGCCGAACCAATCAACTGAAATCCACTGAGAGCAAGCGCCGGTACGTTCAACCGCGTCCAGGCTCCGACCTTGAAAGGACCATCGCATGACCATCGGTATCATTGGCTCGGGCGCGATCGGCACCGCTTTCGCCCGCACGCTCGGCCGGGCGGGTGTCGAGGCGACCATCTCAAACAGCCGTGGCCCGGAGTCACTCAACGATCTGGTCCGCGATCTTGGGCCATCCATCAAGGCTGGCACCCGCGAGGAAGCGGCACGCGCAGACATCGTCTTCGTGGCCGTGAATTGGACAAAGCTCCCGGCCGCGATGGCAGGCCTTCCAGATTGGAACGGGCGCATTGTCATCGATGCCAACAATCCGGTCGAGGCACCACTGTTCAAGCCCGCAGACCTCGGTGGCCGCGTGTCGAGCGCGGTGTTTGGTGATCTCGTGCCCGGAGCCCGCGTCGTGAAGGCTTTCAATCACCTTCGCGCAGACGTCCTGGCCAGCGATCCGAGCGGGGACGGCGGACGGCGCGTGCTGTTCTATTCCGGCGAGGACGCTGCAGCCAAGGGGACGATCGCCACGCTTATCGAGCGCATTGGTTTCGCCGGCATCGATCTTGGATCGCTGGAAGTCGGCGGCAAGCTTGCGCAGTTTCCCGGTGGACCACTCCCGAACCAGAACCTCGTTAGGATTTCCTGAGCTTCTTGCGGCGACGCCGCACAGGCATCATTGCCGCATACGGACAATAAATAATGCACTGATATTACAGCGCTCTATTCTCTGGTTTGGAGACATACCGCCCTCCACTTTTCTCGGCTCATTTTTCCGGGTTGGTGATCGGCCAGCGGGCGGAATCGGGCAACGGCTTCACCCATGCTAGTCTTCACAAATCGAGTCGGGGCTGTAGGGCGTCGACGGCTCATGTTCGCAGGCCGCGGGGTGGCTGATGAACGAGCGCGTGAAGGCAATCCTGGTGACGGCTTTGAAGCTCTCGCCCGACGAGCGGGCTGAGCTTGCGCAAACACTGATGGACACGCTCGGCACGGCCGAAGCCGAAGCCGATCATATTCTGGCGGACGACGCGTCAGGCAGCGCGGACGAAGGCGCGCCGCAGCGGCCCACCTCCGACGTTCTCGCCAAGTACCTCGACATCTGACGGCAGGTGCACAGGCGGCAACGGAGGCGTTGCAGTCACCTTCGCGAGAGCATTCTCGGCGATCAACACACGAAGCTGCTCCATCTCATATTCGACGGAGGCCAGCGTCTCTTCGCTGGTCGCAAGCCCGGCGCGGGCGCGGCCGATGTCGGCCGTGAACTCGTCGAGCGCCTGCTGGATGACCGTGAAGGCAATATCTGCGTCCATGGAGTTATCCCCCTAATCCACAGATCTCGGCGTAACCGATTCCTTGGGCGCAATCGGCGCACGGCAAGGTTTTGCGCAACTTTACGAGTTGCACCGGCCAATTTCCGTGAACGGAATTAAAGGTTTAACCTGCGCGCGGCACGGCTCAGCCGAGAAGCGCCTGCGCCTCGGCTGCGTCGCCGTACATGGTCATCATCGGCTCGTCGTCGAGGATGGCTTCCTCATACTTGCCGTAGCCGTTGAAGTCGCCCGCGATGGCACGGCCATAGGCGCCGACGTTGCCGATCTCGAGATAGTCGCCTTCCTTGACGCACGACGGCAGCAGGAAGGGCCCCTTCATGTGATCGATCGAGTCACACGTGGGACCCCACAGCTCGTACGGGATCAGGGCGTCGGCCTTGGCCGCCACGCGGCCGATGAGGCGCGCTGGATATATCCAGCCGAGATGCGCAGCGTCGAACAGTACGCCGTAGCCGCCGTCGTTTATGAAGAGGTCGTTTCCGCGACGCGCTTCGACGCGCACGATAAGCGTCTCGGCCTCGGCAACGAGCGCGCGACCCGGCTCGCACATGAGGCGCACGTTCTCGCGCACCGGCAGCTTGTTCACGCCTTCCTCGATGGCTGCGATGAAACGCTTGAGAGGCGCGGGCTGCATGCCGGGGTAGATCGACGGGAAGCCGCCGCCGACATCGAGCCGATCTACAACAACGCCCGCCTTGCCGATCAGGCGCTGCACTTCGGCGAGCGCGTTGACGTAGGCGTCCGGCGTCATGGTCTGGGACCCGACGTGGAAGGTAATGCCGAGCTCGGCCGCCACCTGCCGTGCCTTGACGAGCAGGCGCGCGGCTTTCTGGCCGGTCGTGCCGAACTTGCGCTCGAGCGGAATGCGGCTGTTGATCGCCGGAACGACGATGCGAACGAACAGCACGAGGTCGCGCGCAACGCCTTCGGGTCCGCGGGTCTCCTCGAGGATTTTTTTCAGCTCGTCCTCTGTATCGAGGGAGAAGCTGCGAATCCCATGCTCGTGATAGGCGCGATTGATCGCCTCGCGCGACTTCACCGGATGCATGAAATGCAGATGCGCGCCGGGAATGGTGGCCGCATCCTCGATCTCGGGCAACGAAGCGACATCGAAATGGCGGATGCCCGCGCCGAACAGCGCGCCGATCAGGAAGACCGAGCTGTTCGCCTTGTAAGCGTAGGCGACGTCGCCAGGAAAATTGTCGATGAACCAGCGTGCAGCGCGAGCGGCTGCGTGCGGACGGGCGCAAACGACTGGCCGTTCGGGCTTGCGGGCGGCGACAAGTTCAGCCGCTGAGGCATAACGCTCCATTTCAACGGACCTCCACCAACAATGGGTTGGACAAGAAGCGCCGTGCGAAGCGAAACCGCCGCCGTGCGTGGGCTGCATTTAGGGCCTGACGGCCGCGATGTAAAGACCCTTCCCGGCAAATGGGTTAGATCATTTCCACGCGGCCGGTTTGTGACGGAAATTTGAACCCGGTTCGGTGCCTTTGAGCCATACCCAATTCGCGGTTGGGAATCGTGGCTACTTCCGCTCCTGAGCGCGGCGTAGCGCGGCGGCCAAAGCGCTTTCGCCGGCGGGCTCGGGGCCCTTTTTCGGAGGCGGCGCATAGTTGCGGCTCTGCTGCTGCGATCCTCCCGACGGGCGCGCGGACGGCCCCGGCGCGCTGCGCTCGATGGCACCTGAGCGCATGGTCAGCGCGATGCGCTTGCGCTCGGCGTCGACCTCCTTCACGCGGACGTTCACGACATCACCCACCTTCACCACCTCGCGGGGATCCTTCACGAAGCGGTCCGCCAACTCGGAGATGTGGACGAGACCGTCCTGATGAACGCCGACATCGACGAAGGCGCCGAAGGCCGCCACGTTGGTCACCGTGCCTTCGAGTTGCATGCCGATCTTTAGGTCGGAGATCTTCTCGACGCCCTCGGTGAAGGTGGCGGTCTTGAACTCGGGACGCGGGTCGCGGCCCGGCTTCTCTAATTCGGCGATGATGTCGGTGACGGTTGGGATGCCGAAGTTGGTATCCGCGAATTCGGCGGGCCGCAGCGCCTTCAGGAAGGTGCGGTCACCGATCATGGACTTCAGAGGCCGGCTGGTTTTCTCAGAGATGCGCTCGACGACCTCGTAGGCTTCGGGATGGACGGCCGAGGCATCGAGCGGGTTGGTGCCGTTCATGATGCGCAGGAAGCCGGCCGCCTGCTCGAAGGCCTTCGGCCCGAGGCGCGGCACCTTTTTCAGGGAGGCGCGCGTCTTGAAGGCGCCGTTCTCGTTGCGGAAGGCGACGATGTTGGAGGCGAGCGTCTGGTTCAGACCCGACACGCGGGTCAGCAGTGGCACGGATGCCGTGTTCACGTCGACGCCGACGGAGTTCACGCAATCCTCGACGACGGCATCGAGTGAGCGGGCGAGCCCGGTCTGGTCGACGTCGTGCTGGTACTGGCCAACGCCGATCGCTTTCGGCTCGATCTTGACCAGCTCGGCGAGCGGATCCTGGAGGCGGCGTGCAATCGAGACGGCGCCGCGCAGCGAAACGTCAAGCTCTGGGAACTCCTTCGCGGCTAGCTCGGACGCGGAATAGACCGAAGCACCGGCCTCCGAGACCATGACCTTGGTGAGCTTGAGCTGAGGCATCTTGCTCATCAACTCGGCGACGAGCTTGTCCGTCTCTCGGCTGCCGGTGCCGTTGCCAACACTAACGAGATCGACCTTGTGCTTTGCCGCGAGCATGGCGAGCGCGGCCAGCGAGCCCTGCCAATCGCGTTTCGGCTCGTGCGGGTAGATCGTGCTCGTGTCGACCAGCTTGCCGGTGGCATCGACGACGGCGACCTTGACGCCGGTGCGCAAACCGGGATCGAGCCCCATGGTTACGCGCGGGCCAGCGGGTGCAGCAAGCAGCAGATCCTTGAGGTTCGACGAGAAGACCGTGATGGCCTCGGTGTCGGCACGCTCCTTCAGGCGCGTCAGCAGATCGGACGTGATGGTCGTCGCGAGCCGCGCCTTCCAGGCGAGACGCACAGTCTCTCCGAGCCAGGCGTCGGCCGCGCGGCCCTTATCGGCGATGCCGAACGCGGCGCGGATTTTTGCTTCAGCTGGGTGTGCTTTGGTCTCGTCGCGCTCGACGTCGAGATCGATATCGAGCACGCCTTCGTTGACGCCGCGCAGCAATGCCAACGCGCGATGGCTCGGCATGTCCTTGATTGCCTGTCCGAAGTCGAAATAGTCGGAGAACTTGGCGCCCTCCGCTTCCTTCCCCTTCTTGACCTTGGAGGACAGGCGGCCTTCGCTCCATTCCCATTCGCGAAGGTTCTGCACCACCTCGGCGCGTTCGGAGATGCGCTCAATCAGGATGTGGCGCGCGCCTTCGAGGGCCACCTTCTGATCAGCGACGCCCTTGTCGGCTGAGACGAACTTCTCAGCCTCGGCGGCCGGATCGAGTGCGGGATTGGCAAGCAGCGCATCGGCGAGCGGCTCGAGCCCAGCTTCGCGCGCGATTTGCGCCTTCGTGCGGCGCTTCGGCTTATAGGGGGCGTAGAGGTCTTCCAGCTCGACCTTCGTCCCGGCTGCATTGAGCGAGCGGGCCAGCTCCGGCGTGAGCTTCCCTTGCTCATCGACACTCTTCAATATCGACGCGCGGCGATCTTCTAGCTCGCGCAGGTAGACGAGACGCTCAGCCAGCGTGCGAAGCTGCGTATCGTCGAGCCCGCCCGTCTTCTCCTTGCGGTAGCGCGCGATGAACGGCACCGTCGCGCCTTCGTCGAGAAGCCCTACGGCTGCTGCCACCTGGCCAGACGCCACGCGCAGTTCATCGGCAATACGCTGATTGATCTTGTCCATGGAAGTGCCTTCGGTTTTAGGAGGCGCGCGACGTCAATTGCGCGGCCGCTGGGGCGCCCTGGGGCGCTGTTTCATCCTCGAGATCGAGGGCTGTCAAGCGTTCGCCGCGCACGCCGATGCGGGACGCGGACGTCTGGACCTTTTGCAACGCCTTGCCGGACAAGCCGAAATGGCGTTCGAGATCGGTGACATGCTCGACAAGGCGCGTCACCTCGCCAAGGAGCAATCCTACCTCGCGCTGGATGAGCCCAGCCTGATCGCGCATCTTGGCATCCTTGATGACGGCCTGGACTGTCTGCACGGCGAGCATCAGGATATTCGGCGCCACAATCACCACGCGGGAGCGATGCGCGCGCTGCACCAGATCCGCGAAGTGCTCATGCAGGTCGCCGTAAACAGATTCCGAGGGGACGAACATCAGCGCCGTGTCCTGGGTCTCGCCTGGGATCAGATATTTCTCGGCGATATCGTCGATATGGTGGCCGACTGCAGTGCGGATCGCGTCACGGGCCGCCTTGACCTCGTCGGACGCGCGGGCCGTGCGCAGGGCCTCGAACCCTTCGAGGGGAAACTTGGAATCGACGACCAGGGCTGCCGGGGTGTTCGGCAACCGGATTACGCAATCCGGGCGCTTGCCGTTCGACAGCGTAGGCTGGAACTCATAGGTGCCCGCGGGAAGCGCATCTCGAATAATGGCTTCCATGCGCACTTGCCCGAAGGCACCGCGCGCCTGCTTGTTGGCCAGCACGCCCGAGAGCGATGTTACCTCGGTGGAAAGATCGGCGAGGCTTTGCTTTGCCTCTGCAATGACGGCGAGGCGCTCGTTCAAATTCGAGAGGCTTTCCGTCGTGCGGCGTCCCGCTTCAGCGAGATTGTCGCCGAGGCGCGTCGAGACGGTATCGAGGCTCGCCGACATATGGCGCGCGAGCGTGTCGACGCGTTCGGCCAGCCGCGCGACCGTATCGCCGCTCTGTCGCTGCGTTTCGGAGAGGCTTTCGGACAGGCGCCGGCTCACACCGTCGAGCGCCGTGTTCAGGCGGGCCGAGACCTGCTCGACGCGCTCATCCAAAGCGCGCGCTTCCTCGGACTGGCGGCGCACCGTCATCTCGCTCATGGCGGTGAGGCGGCCCTTGATTTCGGCGAACTCCGCCGCCGCCGCAGCCTCGCGATCCCGCGTACCGGACTTGCTGCGCAAGCCCAGCGCAATTAGCGGTAGAAGCACCAAAAACCCAACGACCGCGGCGACCAGCAACGGGTCCAGGCCGCTCACGGCGGCGCTCAGCGCCTCGCGCGGTGCGGCGAGCCATTGGGAGAGGCGATCGGGGGCTTGTTCGATCATGTCCCTGCGATACCCGATTCGAGCGCCCAAAATTCGTCAGGAATGGGAGGATCTCTGAACAAGCCGGGCAGTCATCCAGGAGCTTCAGCGTGCGCGCCCTATTCGCAGCCCTTTTCCTGCTCGTGAGCCCAGTGGCCGTTGCCGAGGAGCCTCACGCCAAATCCGACGAGACCGCCATCCGCGAGGTGATCGCCACTTGGTATGGCGAGTTGCAGCAGCGCGGGACGGCGCCGACGACGCTAGGCCGGCACGGCTACAGGAACCTCTACGCGCCAGGAGCCATCGACGGCGGCCCACACGACACAGAGACCAATCCGAAAAGTGCAAGGCTGAGCCCGACGATCTCGCATGAGCTTGCGGCGCAGGCGTTGAAGTTCTCCTACGAGATCGACGTCCTCAAGATCGATGCGCGTTTCGCGAAAGCCATCGTGTGGGAGCGAGGCTATTTCTATGCCTGGGCTGCTCAGCAAACTTATGAGACCGCAGCTTCCGCCCTTTTCATCTTTGAAAGGCAGCCGGAGGGGCATTGGCTGATCCTCGCCCACGAGGCGAACTCACAGGGAATTCCGCCGACAAAGCGCACCGATCCGATGCCCGACCTCCGCGAGCTATTCTACGCAACGCAGGGCAAGGAGCGTGATCCGGAAACCGACACTCTCAACAAGCAGAAGTTCTGATCTAGGGCCCTCCCGCGGGATCTATCGGCACCACGATGGCAGCGCGCCCCTCGACAGCTGGACCATTCGGGTCAATGGCGGCTGGCCCGACTGGCGGAGACGGGCGCTCGCCCCTGCGCTTGCGACGGGCCACCTCGGCCTCCTCACGTGCGCGAGCCTCCTGCTCCCGCAGCGAAGCGGTTCTGAGAAACGTGCGCCAGTCTCCCAGTATCTCGAAACGTTGTTTTTCGTAGTCGTAGTCGATCCCGTCGGGATGGCGTGACGTTCGCTGGCAGATGGCAACGATCTGCTCTTCGCCGCTGCGGTCGAAGCGGAACTGATAACTCGCGTCCGTACCCGGCACACGGATCGTCACGCCCGGAGCGACCAGATTGTCCTGGTCGATATCATTGGGAAACAGAACGACTGCTTTTCCATCGCGGTCGACGTTGATCAGCGTCAAGTGGCAGGCCTTGCTGACGGACGCATGGATCGTGACGAGATCGCGCGGCCAATACCGGGGCTTATCTGTCCAGAGTATGACCTCGATCTCGGTGTCGGGGATGGTGCGCTTCGCAGGAGGTGTGTCCAGCGTGTCGTCATCGAGCGCGCGCGATAGTGCATCCCACTCTGCGCGGCTCAGCGCGCCATGTATCAGCTTTCGAGCCGCGTAGAGCGCGTCGCCGTCAACCGCCGAGAGCCGATCGGCCAACGCGCGTGCCGTGATGCCCCGTTCCGCCGCCGCGCGCACCAAGTCGACATCCTTCGTCCACGATCTGGCGAGAGCAGATACGACCCTTTGCGCAGCACCGTCCAGGTCGACGGGAATGGCGCGTTCTCCGCTCCCTTCTTTTGGGCGCGAAAGCGCAAGAAACTGGGCTGCGAACCAGTCTACCGGGATCGCTTCGGTTCCCCCAACGGCGGGCGCCGAATCCGTCAGAAGCTCCTCCTCCCCTTCTGGGCTTTGAAGGTCGCCTTCCCGGAAAGCGAGAATGGCGCTCTCATCGCCAAGGGTCTGCAGGGCAATCGGCTCGCTCCGGCGAGCCAAGGCGGTCAGCAGAATTGCCGCTGCCTCTCGGTACTCTTTCAGGCGGGCCGGAGAGGCGCACGCGTTCCAAAGATGGACCAGTGAAACGAAGCGTGTGTCGGCCGCCTCCGAAGGCCCCACCATTTCCGCCCAATGATCGATTTGCGCTTCGACAGTTTCCGGCGTGATGCGGGCACGATCGCGACACTCCGCGTCGCGTGCGGGCAGGCTCTCGATCCAGTCGCGCACCGTTTCGATTTCCGCGGGTGTCGGGGCGGACGGTGCAGGACTGGTCCTGAGCAGCATCTGGTAGATGCGAGATGCGTCAGGGCGCTTGGGCACGACGAGAGCGGGATCGTCTGCGACGGTATCGAGATCTACGGCGCCCCCATTGCTCCGGCATTCGGTGCAATGGGTTTCCAACGCTGCCCGCGCGCGCTCCGGCAACGGCACAGGTGGGGACACGCCGGCAACGGTTTGCGCCAACGCAACGGCGGCGCTGCCCAGCGCTGCCGTCAGGATGCTCAGCGCTATAGCGCACACGCGCCGTCCTGCTCTTCTCATCGACCCCGCCTTCAGCCCTCAGCCCGGCCAAGACTACCGGTTATTCCCATCTCCGGACTAGCGGCCCTTGCGCCACCGGTAGCCAAAATCCATTTCGCGATCAGCCAATGCAATCCGCACCAATCCTTAACCACCGTATCAGGCCCCCGAAAGTAGCCTTGGGACGCAGGCTATCCTATCTGTGCTACAGCCTTTGCAACCTCGGCTCATCGCGAGCCACATCAATGGACCGACAAGACCCTCATGGCGCACGGTGGAAAGCTCCTGATCGATCAGCTTGCTGCACATGGCGTGCCGCGCATCTTCGAGGTCCCAGGAGAGAGTTTCCTCGCCGCGCTCGACGGGCTTTATGACACGACCGCGATGCGAACCATCGTGTGCCGTCATGAGGGCGGTGCGGCGATGATGGCGGAGGCGACCGGCAAGCTTTTGGGGCGGCCGGGCGTGGCCTTCGCGACGCGCGGACCCGGCGTCGTCAACGCCGTATCCGGCGTGTACGTCGCGCAGCAAGACGCGACACCGATGATCCTGTTCGTTGGCCTGCCGACGACCCCGCTCGATGAGCGCGCGCCATTTCAGGAAATCAACATCGAGGCGCTGTTCGCCTCGGTCGCGAAGTGGACGGCCGTCGTCCGTTCGGCAGACCGTATTCCCGAATACGTCGCGCGCGCCGTTCGCGTTGCCATGTCAGGCCGGCCCGGCCCAGTGGTGATTGGTTTGCCGGAGAACGTGCTGTCGGCTCAGACTTCGGCTTCCGTCGTCGTGCCAGCGACGCTCGCGGGGGCTGCCCCGACAGCGCGTGACATGAGCGATCTCGCGCAGCGTCTCAGCGCAGCAGAACGCCCCCTGATCGTGGTGGGCGGGCCGGGCTGGACCCAATCCGTCAAAGACGCGGTTGAAGATCTGGCGCGCACCTTCGATCTTCCCGTTGCGTCCTCTTTCCGATGCCAGGACTACGTCGACAACCGGCATGACTGCTACGTCGGCCATCTCGGCTTCACGACCGACAAAAAGCTCAAGGCAGGCCTCAAGGCGGCCGATCTCGTCATCGCAATCGGTGCGGAAATTGCTGATATCGCAACCGACGGCTATGCCCTGCTGGGTGGCGAAAACCAGACGTTCGTTCAGGTCCATCCCGAACCCAGCGCAATTCTTGGCTTCCGCGAGGCGTCGCTGTCCATCGCCGCCAATTCGGAAGCCTTCGCCGAAGCGCTTGCGGATTTCGCGCCCAATCTGCGCGGCGCTACAAAAAAGGGCCGTCCTGCGGAGCGCCCGTGGAGCCGCTACAGGCACGACCTCCGCGAAGCCTACGAGGCGACGCTCGTCCCGCGCGCAACACCCGGCGCTGTCCGCATGGAGGATGTGGTCTCGACCGTCTCGGCCGTGCTGCCGGAAGACGGATTGATCACCAATGGTGCGGGCAACTATTCGCAGTGGGTGCACCGCTACTTTCAATTCAAGCGTTTCCGGAGCGGTCTCGCGCCGACGTCCGGCTCGATGGGATATGGGTTACCGGCGGCCATTGCAGCGAAGCTCGCGAATCCGAGATCGCCCGTCGTCTGCTTCGCGGGTGACGGATGCTTCGCGATGACATCGAACGAGCTCGGCACTGCGGTTCAATATGGGCTCGCGATGCCGATCCTCATTGCCAACAATGGCATGTTCGGCACCATCCGCATGCACCAGGAACGCAACTATCCCGGGCGGACCAGCGGAACGAGCCTCGTCAATCCTGACTTCGCCGCGCTCGCAAGGGCGCACGGCGCGGACGGCGCGGTGGTAACTCGGAGCGAGGATTTCGAGGCCGTCTTCAGGGAGGCTCTTGCGGCCGACGTGCCATTCGTGATCGACCTCCGGACCGATCCCGAGGCCATCACACCGATGGAGACGCTTTCGGGGGTGCGCCAGTCAGCGGCGCCGAAGGCCCGCAAATAGCTCAGCTCACTTCCAGAGCCGATCGTAGAGACCGAGCACCACTTCGAGCAGGATCAGCGCGATGATGTACCATTCTAGGCGGTGGCTCGTTCGCGTGCTCACGAGGTCAGTGAGGGTGGCCGACGTCTCCTGAATAGCTTCGAGCTTGCGCGCGATGGCCCGGCTTCTGACAGTGAGATCGTATTCATCGACGAGGCGAGTCCACAGCCGCTCCAGCTCCGGATGATCCCAAAGCACGTCTGGCTTCTCGTCGAGATCGACACGTCCTGCGAGCCGCTGCTGGATCAGAAGTGCGTCTCCGATCTGACCCAACAGTTCCGCCTGTGGCTGTTCCGGCAAGCGCCCGCCCTTCAAACGTTCGGCCAGGGGCGCGATGCGCTCGAAGGCCTGGGCGATACGCCGTTCGTCGAAAGCCATGGCCACACTCGTGGCAAGCGCCTGCGCGACCAGCACGATGCGGTTCGGATCCAGGCTCTTCACGTGGAGGGTACCGGCGGGGCCTGCAAGATCATCCGCTTCCGGCTTGACCACCAAGTAAGCCATTTCGCTTTCCCGCTCGCTCGCTTCCAGCGGCTGCACAATGCGCCCGGCTAAGCTCGCGATCAGGGCGTCCTCTGCAACGGGGGTAAGCCCTATGAAAGCGGCGCTCCCGCTCTTGAACAGGACGACCGCCCCGCCCTCAGGCGTACGGAACCCCAGCGGGCTTGTCGAGAACATGTCCTCGCGCTCAAGGCCCCTGAGATCGATCCGCTCGCCGAGTTGTAGGGCGCGGACGGTGACAGGCTTTTCCATCGGGGTCCCTGCGGAGTTATTGCGTCAGCGGCCTGCGCCGGATCTGGGTCTGCTGGTCAGGCGCAGCGCCGTGAGGACCGCGAACACGATGCCGAGGCCCAGGCCAACTGCGGGACCAATGACAAGGCCATAGGCCATAGCGCCGCCACCGTCCTGGTCGTGAGCCCCGAACAACTCGGTTTGCACGATGTAGGCCCCCATTGCGAGGCCCCATCCCACCACAGCGCCAACGACAAAGGCGAGCACTACCAAGGCTAAGATGCGCATTCCGTGGTCCCCATCAGTCCGTCAGCAAGCTTACGATGCGCCCCTCCCTCGGGAAAGAGTTGCCGATTTTGGCCTTGGCACAGGATGCGCACGGTAGCGGCGCGCCGCGGGAGCGACGCTTTCGCCCACCATATCCTGTCATAAATCGACATTAGCGTTCGGACGTCATCAAAACGCGCGGTCAGCTTCCCATGTCCATTCGCCTTCAGCACGCGATCGCAGCCGGATTGCTGCTAGCCCTGCCTTCGCCCGCTAGATCGGAAACATCGCCCGACGACCTGATGGCTGCTACTCTTGCCTACGCCTACGCCCATCGTCGCGCCTGACCGTTTGGCGCCAAAAGCTTGCCAATCCTAGGATTTGCAGTTAGACAGCGCCCATCTCACACGCGCGCCTCATGCGCCCGGCGGATTAAAAGCCCCGCCAGGTCGCTCCGGTGGATGAGCTAACCTCCTCAAAAGACTAGCTTTTCTTCTCAAGGTGCGCGGAGGATTAACCGGAAAAGGATAGATACGCACATGTCCGTGCCGCAATTCAACATGCGCCAGCTCCTGGAAGCAGGCGTGCACTTCGGTCACCAGTCGCACCGCTGGAACCCCAAGATGGCGCCCTTCATCTACGGCGCCCGCAACAACATCCACATTCTCGACCTGACCCAGACCGTGCCGATGTTGCATCAGGCGCTCAACAAGGTCTCCGATACCGTCGCCGGCGGCGGCCGCGTGCTGTTCGTCGCCACGAAGCGCCAGGCTTCGGACTCGATCGCCGAAGCCGCCAAGCGCTCGGCCCAGTACTTCATCAACCATCGCTGGCTCGGCGGCACGCTGACCAACTGGAAGACGATCTCGACCTCGATCCGCCGTCTGCGCCAGCTCGACGACATTCTCGCCGACCCGCAGGGCCGCACGAAGAAGGAAGTTCTCAACATCCAGCGCGAGCGCGACAAGCTCAACCAGGCGCTCGGCGGCATCAAGGACATGGGCGGCGTGCCGGACCTCCTGTTCGTCATCGACACGAACAAGGAAGGCATCGCCATCAAGGAAGCCCGCAAGCTCGGCATTCCGATCGTCGCCATCGTCGACACGAACTGCGATCCGGACGGCATCGACTTCCCGGTTCCGGGCAATGACGACGCTGGCCGCGCCATCACGCTTTACTGCGATCTCATTGCACGCGCGGCTCTCGACGGCCTTGAGCGCGGCCAGGGTCTCTCCGGCGTCGACGTCGGCGCTTCGGCTGAGCCGCCGGCCGAGAACCTGCCCGAGGTCAAGGTCTTCAAGGGCATTGATGGACCGCGCGGCGATGCTGACGATCTCAAGCGGATCACCGGAATCACCGTCAAGCTCGAGCAGAAGCTCAACGACGCCGGCGTGTTCCATTTCTGGCAGATTGCCGACCTCGACGCCGACAACCTCGCTTCGCTCGACCGCAAGCTCAAGCTCAAGGGCCAGATCGCGCAGGAGAACTGGGTCGCCCAGGCCAAGAAGCTGGTCGACGCGTCAGCGGCCTGATCCAACACGCGGTGCCTTGACACACCGCGCCGCTAGATAACGCACGTGCGGGCCTTACAAACGGCCCGCACTTTGCCATTTCAAAATCGGCACTTCTCCCCCAGATGCTGGGGACCTAGTGCGAAAGGAGCAGTCATGAGCACGATTTCCGCCGCAACCGTCAAAGAGCTGCGCGACAAGACTGGCGCCGGCATGATGGACTGCAAGCAGGCACTGCAGGAGACCAACGGCGACATGGAAGCCGCCGTCGACCTTCTGCGCAAAAAGGGCCTGTCGAAGGCCGCGAAGAAGTCAGACCGTGTTGCGGCCCAGGGCCTCGTCGGTGTCGTCTCGCAGGTCAAGTCCGGCGCTGCTATCGAGGTCAACTCGGAGACGGACTTCGTCGCGCGCAATCCGCAGTTCCAGGAGATGGTCCAGAAGATCACCTCGCTCGCTCTTGCAGCCGGTGGCGACCTCTCGAAGCTGCTCGCAGCCAGCTATCCCGGCACGGGCAACACCGTCGAAGCGCAAATCAAGGATGCGGTCGCCACAATCGGCGAGAACATGGGCCTGCGCCGCACGGCTGCTCTTTCCGTCAAGGAAGGTGTGGTTGCCGACTACGTGCACAACAAGGCCGCCGATGGCCTCGGCAAGATCGGCGTGCTCGTCGCGCTCGAGAGCGCCGGCGATACGGACTCGCTGATGACGCTTGGCCGACAGCTGGCCATGCACATCGCCGCCTCAAACCCGCAGGTCGTGAACGTCGAGGATCTCTCCAAGGAGGCAATCGACCGCGAGCGTGCGATCTATCTCGAGCAGGCGAAGGCCGAGCCGAAGAACGCCGGCAAGTCGGACGAAATCCTGCTCAAGGCGGGCGAGGGACGCCTGCAGAAGGAGTTCGTCAGCCAGGCCGTTCTCCTGAAGCAGGTGTTCGTCATTGACGGCAAGGCAACGGTCGCCGAGATCCTGAAGCAGGCCGAGAAGGACGTCGGTGCGCCGGTCAAGGTTGCGGGCTTCGTCCGCTACCAGCTCGGCGAGGGCATCGAAAAGAAGGTCGAAGACTTCGCCGCTGAGGTGGCGAAGACGGTCGGAGCGGCCCAAAAGAGCTAATCAAACCGGAAAAGCCGGCGAAACTGCCGGCTTTTTTTTGCCCGAACGCATCTCCGGCCCGATTGTTTTTGCTCTGCTCTGCGTCTTGAATGAGATCAAATGATTCATGCTCGAACTGACAGGGAGACCGGCATGACGACGGACGGTGGATCGCTCAAGTACAAGCGGCTGCTCGTCAAACTGTCAGGCGAAGCCCTGATGGGCCGGAACGGCTACGGCATCGACAACAGCGTCGTAGAGCGCCTGGCTGCCGATCTCGCAGAGGCACGGGCTGCCGGATGCGCGATTTCCGTCGTGGTCGGCGGCGGCAACATTTTCCGTGGGCTCCAGGGCGCCGCCAAGGGCATGGACCGCGCGACGGCCGACTATATGGGCATGCTGGCGACGGTCATGAACGCGCTGGCGCTGCAAAGTGCCCTCGAAGCCGCCAAAGCGCCGGCCCGCGTGCTCTCGGCCATTCCGATGCCGACCGTGTGCGAGCCCTACGTCCGCCATCGCGCTCTTTATCATCTTGAACGCGAGCGGATCGTCATTTTCGCGGCGGGCACAGGCAACCCCTTCTTTACCACGGACACGGCGGCCACGCTGCGCGCCGTCGAGATGGGTTGCGATGCCGTTGCCAAGGCGACGCAGGTCGACGGCGTCTACTCGGCGGACCCGAAGAAGGATCCCTCAGCGCAGCGCTTCGACCAGCTCACCTACTCGGAAGTTCTGGCGCGTGACCTCCGGGTCATGGACGGTGCGGCGATCGCCCTTGCCCGCGACAATCATCTTCCGGTAATTGTGTTTTCTATCGACGAGCCGGGCAATGTGATCAAGCTTCTCACCGGATCCGCCCGCGCCACGGTCATTCACGGCTAATCCGCACGGTCCGGCCTATCGCAACGCGGAGGCTCAAGCCGTATTGGACCAGCGGAGAAAAAGGAGAAAAGCCCGGTGTCCCTCACGACGTTCGATCTCAAGGAAATCGAGAACCGCATGCGCGCTTCGCTCGATGCGCTGAAGCGCGAGCTCGCCGGCCTGCGGACGGGACGCGCGAGCGCCCACCTTCTGGATCCCGTCCAGGTCAACGTTTACGGCGCGCGTATGCCCATCAACCAAGTGGCGACGGTCACCGTCCCCGAGCCCCGCATGATCTCGGTGCAGGTCTGGGACAAAGGCAACGTCCAGTCCGTCGACAAGGCTATCCGCGAAGCCAACCTCGGTGTGAACCCTGTCGTGGACGGAACGATGATCCGCCTGCCGATCCCGGCTCCCACGGCGGAGCGCCGTCAGGAGCTTGCAAAGCAGGCCCACAAGTATGCCGAAGCTCATCGTATTGCGGTACGCAACGTTCGTCGCGACGGCATGGACCTTCTCAAGAAACTCGAGAAGGACGGCAAGATGAGCGAAGACGATCACCACAAGAACTCGGCCAAGGTCCAGGAGCTGACCGACAAGCTGATCAAGGAGATTGATCAGACGCTCGCGACCAAAGAAGCTGAGATTCACAAGGTGTAAGAGCGCGATCGTCTTTGGTGAGATCAATCAAAGATGTGACTCGCGCTTAGAATCTCATGTTTTGAGCGCCATTGGCGTGCGAGACTGGGGGAATACGGTACGAAACTAGCCTGACGCGCGGACCGAAACTCGCTTTCGGCTCGCGCGTTCGCCCAACAAAAGCCCACGACGACCCGACATTTCCATCACGCCAACCGCAGCAAAGCTCGAAGCCCGTGGCAGACAGATCGAAATCCTCGGAGGGCGCACACGGCGCCGAGATCATGCCGCGTCACGTCGCCATTATCATGGACGGCAACGGCCGATGGGCTGCGGAACGCGGATTGCCGAGGGCTCTCGGACACCGCTCGGGCGTCGAAGCGGTGCGGCGCACCGTTCAGGCCGCAATCGACCTGTCGATCCCTTATCTCACGCTCTACAGCTTCTCGTCGGAAAACTGGTCGCGTCCGCAAGACGAGATCGACGACCTGATGGGACTCATGAAGCGGTTCATCCGCCGCGATCTCGCCGAGCTGCATCAAAACAACGTTCGCGTCATGGTCATCGGAGAACGCGACAACGTCGACCACGAACTGCAAGTCCTGATCGACGAGGCTTGCGAGCTGACCCGCGAAAATACGCGTCTCAACCTTGTCATTGCCTTCAACTATGGCTCCCGCAGCGAGATCACGCGTGCGGCGCGGCGGCTCGCCGAAGAGGTCGCGGCAGGGCGCCTCTCGTCGGCGGACATCACCACCGATCTCATGACGCGCGCGCTCGATACCAAAGGCGTTCCGGATCCGGATGTGCTGATCCGGACCAGTGGAGAGTGTCGTCTTTCCAACTTCCTCCTCTGGCAATGCGCCTACACGGAGTTTGTCTTTCTCGACGCCTACTGGCCGGACTTCGGCCGCGAGCTGCTTCTGGAAGCGATCACCCAGTTCAGGGGGCGCGAGCGCCGGTTTGGCGGCCTGTCGTGCCGTTCGACCGCCTGAGGATGACGCCGATGGAGGAGAACCCAACGCTCGCCCCGCCACCTGTGCCTGCGCCGCCGTCGCCGTCGCTTGCATCGAACGTCTGGCTTCGCATTCTCTCGGCAGCCGGCCTCGCCGCCGTTTCGTTCGCCCTCGCGTGGGCCGGCGTGCTTCCGTTCGCAGTCCTCGTCTTGCTCATCGCGCTGGTCATGAGCTGGGAATGGTCCAGGGTCGTTCGTGGCGAGGGCATAGACCTGTCCTTGCTCGTGCACGGTGTGTCGGTCTTCGCCGCAGTCGCTCTCGCGGCGTTCGGATTTGCAGCGCTCGGCGTAGCGGTTCTGATCATTGGCACTATTATCGTCCTGGCGCTCGAGTTCGGGGCGCACCCGATGCTTTCGAGCGCAGGGGTGCTCTATGCGGGTCTTCCCGCCGTCGCTTTGCTCTGGCTGCGCGGCAATGAACCTTCCGGTTTTCATGCGGTGCTTTTCATCGTCCTCGTCGTAGCGGCGACGGACACGGCTGCTTTCGCCGCAGGGCGACTGATCGGAGGACCGCGGTTGGCGCCGCGGATTTCTCCGAACAAGACTTGGAGTGGGCTCCTCGGTGGCCTCGCCGCAGCCGGTCTCGTTGCAGCGGCTTTCGCCTACGCGATCCAAGCGCCGCCCATCGCCCTTGCAATCACGGGCGTCCTGATGGGCGTGATCGCACAAGCCGGCGACCTGGCGGAGTCGGCGCTGAAGCGGGCTTTCGACGTCAAGGACGTCAGCCAGCTCTTGCCCGGACACGGCGGCTTCATGGACCGGATGGATGGGATCGTCGCGGTGGCCGTAGCGGTCGCATTGTTTGCGCTGTTTCTCGATCCGCAGGCCCCGGCCGAAGCGCTTCTTGCCGGAATGCCCGGCGCAGGGCCTTAAAGCGCAATCGCAACTGGCGCAGTGAGCCGAGGGGGCGCATAAAGGCCCTCCAGGCTTGGGGCCTTTTGGGGCACCACGCACATTGGATGGAGAACAGTTTACTATGGCGCAGGCGGTTAGCGTATCGAACGACGCGGAGCGCCCGAGCGACATACGTCACGAAACTCCCAACCACGCGCTCGATCCAACAGGCAAACCGCTGCGTCTCTCGGTTCTAGGCGCCACCGGATCGATCGGCACCAGCACACTCGACCTCGTCGCCCGCAATCCAGAGCGCTTCGAGATCGTCGCCGTCACCGCTCAATGCAATGCCAAACGCCTCGCGGAGCTGGCCTTGCGCCATCGTGCGCGGCTCGCCGTGATCGGGGAAGCGGTCCATTACGAGGAGCTAAAGACCCTTCTGGCCGGGTCGGGCATTCGGGTCGCAGCGGGGCCCGAGGCCATCGAAGCTGCCGCAGAAGAGCCTGCCGACTGCGTCATGGCTGCGATCGTCGGTGCCGCAGGATTAAGACCGACTTTTGCGGCTGCTCGCCAAGGTTGCCGGGTGGCTTTGGCAAACAAGGAATGCCTCGTCTCGGCTGGCGAAGTTTTCGTGAAGCATGTCGGACAGAGTGGCGCCGAACTTCTCCCGGTCGACAGCGAGCACTCCGCCGCCTTCCAGGCCATTGGCCAAACGCCCGCCCGTTCCATCGAGAAGATCATCCTCACGGCTTCGGGGGGACCCTTTCGCACGTTCGACAAGGACCGGCTGCAACGCGTCACGCCGGAAGAGGCGCTCAAGCACCCGAATTGGTCGATGGGCGCGAAGGTGACGATCGATTCCGCGACGCTGATGAACAAAGGGCTCGAGCTGATTGAAGCGTTTCATCTTTTTCCGGTGGAGGCGCATCAGCTCGACGCCATCGTGCATCCTCAGTCCGTAGTGCACTGCCTGGTGATGCTGGAGGACGGATCGGTGATGGCGCAGATGTCGCAGCCGGACATGCGCACGCCGATCGCCCTGGCCCTCGCGTGGCCCCAGCGCCTTCCGACGCCGGTGAAGCGGCTTGACCTCCTGGCTCTCAAGACCCTGTCCTTTGAAGCCCCTGATTATGAACGGTTTCCGGCGCTCAAAATCGCGATCGACGCGCTTCATCGCGGGGGCGCCGCGCCTGCTGTCCTGAACGCGGCCAACGAAGTTGCCGTTCAAGCCTTCCTCGACCGGCGGATTGGGTTTGCGGATATCGCGCGCACTGTCGCTTCGTGTCTTGAAATCGCCGAAGGTCGGGGCCTTCTTAACCGTGTCAGCTCGCTGGACGACGTGCTCGCCGTCGATAGCGAAGCGCGAAGCGTGGCACGAATGATGCTTCCGGGCTAGAATTGCCGGACAGCGCTGCCCGTTCCCAATCTCCTCTACCGAGCTCTCAGTCGACAGGATTTATTCAGAATGTTCGAAGGGTTACTCAGTCAGGTGTTCTCGTGGACCCTCTCGGGCCTCGCCTTCCTGTTCGTGCTCAGCGTGGTCGTGTTTTTCCATGAGCTGGGACACTTTCTGGTGGCCCGCTGGTGCGGGGTTACGGTTACCACCTTCTCGATCGGTTTCGGCCGCGAGCTGGGCGGCTTCTATGACCGGCATGGTACCCGCTGGCGGATCGCTGCGATCCCGCTCGGCGGCTACGTCAAATTCCTCGACGATGCGAACGCGGCGAGTGCCCCCGGTACGGCTGAGCCCCTCCCCCCTGAAAAGGCCGCTGGGGCGTTTCATACGAAGCCCGTCTGGCAGCGCGCGCTCGTCGTCGCGGCGGGTCCGCTGGCCAACTTCCTTGTCGCCGCCCTCATCTACACGGCCGTGAACGCAACCTACGGTGTCTCGATGGTCACCGCCCGCGTGGACGAGGTCGTGCCCGGAATGGCCGCCGAGAAGGCCGGTATCAAACCGGGCGATCTCATCACCGAGATCGACGGCTGGTCGATCGAGACGCTGGATGACGTGGTCCGCATCGTGACCGCCAGCAGCGGCCGCACCCTCAAGATCACTGTCGATCGGAATGGGCAGGCGCAAACGTTCTCGGTCAATCCGGACATGAGAGATCACAAGGATGATCTAGGGGTTACGGTCCGCCTCGGAGACATCGGCATTCGCAGGTCGCTGCCGGCCCGGATTGGCGCGATCATGCCGGACTCACCGGCGGCGAAAGCAGGTTTCAAGCCCGGCGACGTCATCACGGCCATCAACGGTGCGCGCGTCGGTTCCTTCGACGATGTTATCGCCATGGTCGGGCCAGCCGCGGGCAAAACTCTGGCGATCACAGTCGACCGCAAGGGCGGGCAACAGACGATCGACGTCGTTCCCGAGGCAAAAAGCGCCGCCAATCCGGACGGCACGACGGTCGAGAAAGGACGCATCGGCGTCGCACCGGATCGTCCGGAGCCGGTTTCCGTATCCCTGCTCGAAGCTGCCCGGCTCGGCGCGCGCGAAACTTACGCGAATATCGTTCAGACGATCACGGGCATCACGGATATCGTGACCCAGCGCCAGTCGGCCGATCAAGTTGGTGGGCCAATTCTGATGGCCGAGGTGACCGCCCGCGTTGTCGAGATGGGCTGGGAGCCGCTTCTGCGCTGGACCGCCCTGATCTCCGCCAACATTGGCCTATTGAATTTGCTACCGATTCCGGTGCTCGACGGCGGCCATCTGGTTTTCTACGCGATCGAGGCCATACGGCGCCGGCCGCTGAGTCAGCGGATGCAGGAAATCGGCTTCCAGGTGGGCATCGCGCTGGTGCTGATGCTGGTCGTATTCGTGAACCTCAACGACCTGCTGCGCGTGGGAAAACGACTTTTTGGTGGCGGCTAGAATCCCTCTTGGGTGACGTAAACTTGCCACTTCCCAATGCCTTACCCAGAAGTTAAGAATGGCCGAAGTGAGCGGTACTGGCCGGCGCGATTCGAGGCAGGGGGCTTCGGATTGGTTGTTTTTTGCGCTGAATCAGGGCCTTCATGAGGGGGAGTTCCACCTCGAGTTTCGAATAAAAAGACGACGGCTCGGGATCCTTGCCGACAGGTCCTAAGAGCCGAGGGGGATCGGCACAAATAAGGCGAGGCAGATCCGCACATGGTGCAGTTTCGGATCATGTCGACTAGGGGGATACGTCTGCTGATGTGGCTCGTTGCAGCGGTTCCCGCTGTATACGCCGCGCAGCTCGTGACTCTACCCGCTCAAGCTCAGAGCGTCGTTCGCGACATTCGCGTTGAAGGTAACCGGCGCGTCGAGCCGGAAACCGTGCGCTCCTATCTCCAATTCTCGGTCGGTCAGCCGTACGACGCGGGCAAGGTGGACGCCTCGCTCCAGGCGTTGTTCGCGACAGGCCTCTTCGCCGACGTCTCGATCGATCAGGATGGACAGGCCGTCGTCGTCCACGTGGTCGAGAACCCGGTGATCAACCAGGTGGCCTTCGAGGGCAACAGCGAGGTCGACACCGACACGCTCAAGGCCGAAGTCCAGCTGAAGCCGCGCTCCGTCTACACCCGCGCTCGCGTGCAGGGTGACGTGCAGCGCATCCTCGACGTTTACCGCCGCCAGGGCCGTTACGCGGCAACGGTTGAGCCCAAGATCATCGAGCTCGAGCAGAGCCGCGTGAACCTCGTCTTCGAAATCAACGAAGGCGGTGCGACCAAGGTTCAGGGCATCAACTTTACGGGTAACCACGCCTTCTCGGACGCCCAGCTCCGCGACATCATCTCGACCACCCAGAGCGGCTGGTTCGACTTCCTCAAGGGAACCGCCTTCTACGATCCGGACCGCATGAATCTCGACCGCGAGCTTCTGCGTCAGTTCTACCTCAAGAACGGCTATGCCGACGTGCGCGTCGTCGCGGCGAACGCAGAGCTCAATCGCGAAGGTTCCGGTTTCTATGTGAACTTCGCCATCGACGAGGGTGAGCTTTACACCTTCGGCGCGGTGACGATTGAAAGCTCGCTCCCTGGTGCCGATCCGCAGAGCCTCGTCGGTGAGATCCTCACCCACCAGGGTGACACCTACAATGGCAACGACGTCGAAAAGAGCACCGAGAAGCTGACGCTGCTCACTGCCGAGCAGGGCTTCGCCTTCGCCCGCGTGCGTCCGCGCGCCGTGCCCGATCCGGTCAACCGGACGATGTCACTCACCTACCTTATCGACGAAGGTCCGCGCATTTACATCGAGCGCATCAACGTCAGCGGCAACCTGCGTACGAAGGACTACGTCATTCGCCGCGAGTTCCGCTTGGCCGAAGGCGACGCCTATAATCCGCTGCTCGTCGATCGCGCAAAGAAGCGCCTCCAGAGCCTCGGCTTCTTCAAATCCGTCGACATCAAGCGCCGTCCGGGTTCGTCTCAGGATCGTGTCGTGCTTGACGTGGATCTCGTCGAACAGTCGACCGGCGAGCTGTCGTTCGGTGCCGGCTACTCGACCTCTGAAGGCGTCATCGGTGACGTGAGCATCACGGAACGCAACCTGCTCGGTAACGGCCAGTTCTTGCGCCTCAAGTTCGCCGGCTCGTTCGAGCGCATGCAGGTGGATCTGTCGTTCACCGAGCCGCGCTTCCTCGATCAGAACCTGGCTGCCGGCTTCGACCTCTTCCACAAGGAGGTCGACCAGACGGAAGAGTCCGGCTTCAACTCGACGCGTACGGGTGGCACAGCCCGCCTCGGCTTCCCGCTCTCCGAGAGCCTCTGGATGCAGACGGGCTACACGCTCGAGTACACGACGATGGACGTCGAGAGCAAATACATGCAGCGTGTCTCGAACTTGGTGAAGGAGGACATCGCAATAAACGGCGACGCCTCGCTCGCCTCGTCGATCGGCACCTCTCTCACCTACGACAAACGCAACATTCCCAAGAACCCGACCAGCGGTTACTACCTGCAGCTCTCGACCGATATGGCTGGCTTGGGTGGCGACGTGCAGTACGTTCGCGTCAACGGCGAAGGCCGCGCCTACTACCCGATCACGGAGAAGATCACCTTTGTTGGCCGCGCCATCGGCGGTCATATCGAAGGCTGGGGCGGCGACGACATTCGTCTGACGGACCTCTACTATCGTGGCGGCGAGACGATCCGTGGCTTCGACCGCGGCGGCTTCGGACCGCGCGATCTTACGCCCGGCGGGCGTAAGGATGCGGTGGGCGGCAAGAGCTACTGGGCGACCACAGCGGAAATTCGCTTCCCGCTGCCGTTCGTGCCGGATGACCTTGGCCTCTCGGGTGCGGTGTTCGCAGATGCCGGTTCGCTGTGGGATGCCAACGATCTCGCGAAGAGCCTTAACGGGAAAACAAACGGCATCATACTCGTGGGGGATGACGCCTCGGTCCGCGCGTCGATTGGCGCCAGCATCATGTGGAACTCGCCGGTCGGTCCGATCCGCATGGACTTCGCCAAAGCGATCGCCAAAGAGAAGTTCGACGAGGAGCAGTTCTTCCGCTTCGGTGCTTCGACCAAGTTCTAAGTTTTCGACCTCAAATGAGAGCCCGGCAGACCCTTCTGCCGGGCTTTTTCATTTCTCCCGCCAGATCAACGGCAAGGCACTGCCTGACTGGAAGTGGATTTGTCAGTCGATCAGCTGGACCGCCCGTGCGTCTGGTCTTAAGAAAAGGACAGGCGACCTTACGCGGAAGCTCGTTTCGGCGGGCAAATGCGGAACGAAGGCACGCCGCGCCCAGCGCTTCGCCGTCACGGCTCAGCAGGATTTCGAAAGCACGCTCTCATGAACCATCCCGGTTTCTTCAACACCGCCGGGCCCTTCGCGCTCGCTGAGGTGGCGGCCGCGACCGAGTCTGAAGTTCGGGGTGACGCAGGCCGTAAAGTCAATGGCGTGCAGCCCTTGTCGGAGGCGACGCCGCTACACCTCTCCTTCTTCGACAACCGCAAGTACCTGCCGCAACTTCTCAGTACGCGGGCGGGGGCTTGTCTGGTTGCGGCCCAATTTGCAGATCGCGTGCCCGAGGGCACCGTGGCGCTCGTCACCAAGGCCCCGTACCGCGCCTTCGCCCAGGCCCTTGCGCTGTTCTATCCCGAAGGAATGCGCAGCAAGGCGGCCGAGGCGGGATCGGATCATCGGATCTCTCCTTCGGCCATCATTGAGGAAGGCGCCGAGATCGAGCCAGGTGCCATTATCGGGCCAGAAGCGCGCATTGGCGCCGGGACGCGTATCGCCGCTGGGGCCGTGATCGGCTACCGGTGCAGCATCGGCCGGGGCTGCTATATCGGCCCCCTCTGCTCGGTCGTGCACGCTTTGATCGGCGACCGGGTCATCCTGCATGCCGGAGTGCGCATCGGTCAGGATGGGTTCGGTTTCGCCATGGGGCGCCAGGGCCACCTCAAAGTGCCGCAGATCGGCCGCGTTATCATCCAGGACGACGTGGAAATCGGGGCAAACTCAACCGTCGATCGAGGGGCGCTTAAGGATACCATCATCGGCGAGGGCACAAAAATTGATAATCTCGTCCAGATCGGGCACAACGTGGTGATCGGACGGCACTGCGTCATCGTTGGCCAGGTGGGCATTTCCGGCTCGACCGAGCTCGGTGACCATGTGGTCATGGGCGGCCAATCAGGCGCCGTCGGGCACATCAAGATCGGCAACGGAGCGCAGATTGCAGGCGGCTCCCACCCGAAGGATGACGTTCCGCCGGGAGCTGTGCTCGCAGGTACTCCTGCGCGACCTTTCAAGCAGTGGGCGCGCGAAGTCGCCGCCGTGACACGGCTGGCGCGCCGTGGTGGCGACCGCCCCGAAGACGAATGAGGCTGAGCCTCAACATTAGAACAATGCCCGAGGCGGATTCTGCCGGGCGAAATGGAGTGTGATCGGGATGGACGACACGACGAAGAAGGTTTCGGCGACGACGGCAGATATCGCGACGATCCTGAGGCTGCTGCCCCATCGCTACCCCTTCCTCCTGCTCGACCGCATCTATGACATCAACGGGGACGAGACCTGTGTTGGTGTCAAGAACGTGACAATCAACGAGCCGTTCTTCCAGGGCCACTTTCCGCAGTACCCGGTCATGCCCGGCGTCCTGATCATCGAAGGGCTGGCACAAACGGCCGGCGCGCTCTGCGTGCACAGCCTTGGCGAAGACTACAAGACCGAGCTCGTCTACTTCATGGCGATCGACAAGGCGAAGTTCCGCAAGCCGGTGCTGCCGGGCGACCAGCTCCACTATCACGTGCGCAAGATCCGGAACCGCGGACGCGTCTGGCGCTTCTATGGAGAAGCGAAGGTCGATGGAAAGACCGTCGCCGAGGCCGAGATCAGTGCGATGCTCGCCGATACCGCAGAAGCTCGGGCATTTGCGGCTAGCAACAAGAATGGCTAATCCTAAAATTCACCCGACCGCCATCATCGAGGACGGCGCCAAGCTTTCAGATGGCGTGACGGTTGGCCCCTACTCCATCGTTGGCGCCTACGCCACGCTTGGCGAGGGCGTGGAGCTCGCCAGCCATGTGGTCGTGACGGGGCGGACCACTGTTGGAGCGCGCACGCGGATCTTCCCGTTCGCCTCCATCGGCCATCAGCCCCAGGACCTCAAGTACAAGGGCGAGCCGTCGACACTCGATATCGGCTCCGATTGCCTGATCCGCGAAGGTGTGACGATCAATCCCGGCACGGAGGGCGGCGGGATGCGGACCACCATCGGCAACGGGTGCGCCTTTCTCGCCAATTCTCACGTTGGCCACGACTGCCATGTCGGCAACAACGTCATCTTTTCCAACAACGTCATGCTGGCGGGCCATTGCGAGGTTGGCGATTTCGTCATTATCGGCGGCGGGGCCGCGGTCATTCAGTTCGCGCGCGTTGGATCACACGCTTTCCTTGGCGGCATGAGCGGCCTCGAGCAGGACCTCATTCCCTACGGCATGGCGCTCGGCAACCGCGCCTATCTCTCCGGCCTCAACATCGTCGGCCTGCAGCGCCGCGGGTTCTCTCGCAACGAGATCCACGACCTGCGCCGGGCCTACCGCGCGCTCTTCGCACAGGAAGGAACGCTTCTCGAACGCGTCGCCGACGTCACCGAGGAGTTCAAGGATCATCCGACGGTTATGGAGATCGTGGCCTTCATCAAGGCCGGGGGTAAGCGCTCGATGTGCACCCCAAAGAACGGCGACGAGGCGTAGGCAGCCTCGCGGCTGCTATTGCCCTTCGGATCCGCCGTTCGCTCCGCTGCCCGTATCGGAGAACTTGGTCTTCGTCGAAGCGTGCTTCGAGATCATGTCGAAATAGGCCGTGTCGTCACCGATGGTCAGCGTCGGCGAGCAGTTCGGCGTGCAGCTATAGGACTGACGCAGGCCGCCCTTGGTCAGGTTCACCGTGCGAACCTCATCGCGTTGCACGACGACACGCTGATCCTGGATGATGTTGCGCTCCGCATCGAGCGCAATGATGTTGGTCACCCCGAATGTCTTGCCCGTCACGACAAGCAGGTTGCCACCCTGAATGGCCACGTCCGCTATCGAGGGATTGCCGATGATCACACTCGCGGCAGGACGCGGCAGGCGCAGAAGCTGCGACTGGTCATAGGCGACCACGAGATCAGCGGCTCTGACCTTTCCGCAGAAGAGAAGCGCGAGCGCGACGACAAGGCTCGCCATGACCATAGCGGCACGATTGACCGCCTCGTTCTTCGCGGCTGAGCGCGCGGCAACGGCTGCTTTCGAGGCCATGAGCCAATCTCCTGACTTTGTAGGTCTTAGCCATTTGGCGCCGATTGCGTAAATGAATCCCTAACGGAGCACCTCTCCGCTATTGCCGGGGCCGGAACTTCGCGTGCGTATCGCGCGTTCTACGCCCATTCGGTTTTCAGGAATTGAACGGAGTTCTCTGATGACACGCGGCACGCTGCTCGTGATTATTGCTGCTTTCGTTCTCGTGGGCGGCGCCGTACTTCTTGCGCAAAACGCCGGTACGAAAACTTACGGTATCGCTGACGACGAAACACGCATTGAGGCGCCGGGCACGCGCATCGAGAGCGACAACGACAAAACTCGCATCCAAGCACCGGGCGTCGACATCACCGTCCCGCGAGGTAAAGACGGCGATTGATAAGCGCGTATTGTCCGTTTCTCTGTCGCGCGAATTGACATATCGTCATCTACAATACTTTCTCGTTGGAGATTTGGCGCGGTGAACTCCCTCGAATTGCTCTCTCCAACAGGCTCGCTCGCCCATTTCGAGGTGATGTTGCGTCTTGTGATGGCGGTGGCACTCGCAGGGCTGCTCGGCTGGGACCGTGAAGAGAAGAACCTGCCCGCCGGATTGCGCACCTATATGCTCGTGGCGCTCGCGGCAGCCGTTTTCACAGTGCTGACATTCGAGATTTTTGAGACGGTCAGGCAATCCTCTGGGGGAAATGCCGATCCTATCCGCATTATCGAAGCTGTGACCGCGGGCGTGGCCTTTCTAGCTGCCGGCACCATTATTCAAGGTCGCGATTCCGTGCGCGGCCTTACGACGGGTGCTGGCATGTGGATGGCCGGTGCGCTCGGAGTTGCCGCTGGCGCGGGGCACTATCTGCTCGCGATTTTCGCAGCGCTGCTGTCTTTTGCCATCCTGCGCTTGGTGAACATGTTGGCGCAGAGCAGTTCGCAGAGTTCGACTAGGTCGGTCCTTATCGACGAGACTGAAGCAGACGAAGGCAGCGGCTAGCCGCCGTAAACTCCGCCAAGCGCAGAGCTGCCTGCGCTTCAGCTTCCGCGTCCCTACCCCATTGCTCCTTCTGCCAGGTTTCGTCGACTGTGGCGGCGTTCCAGGCCTCTTCCACCGATAGATGTCCCCGGTGATGCGCGAGCGCCAGCAGCGCGGAGCCACTGATCGTCGTCAGCACGTGGAGGGCGGAAAGGCTCAGGGGGTCGAGATCGGCCAGCGCACGCCTCATGGCGTCGAGCGTCTCCGGGGGCTGTTCGATGGGCATGAGACCCTCGCGCAGGCGGAAGTCCGCACCGAGATCACGTTTGGCCCAAACCAGGACCGGGTCCCAGGCGTCCGCTTGCCTGCGCACCAGCCCCTCAGGCGCTTCGGCGCGGTAGCAGAGCAGATCGCTGCCGGAAAAGGCGGCGATGTCATCGGCGACTTCCTGCATGCGGCTGGATACGGCGTCGATCGCCGAGTTCGCGAGCTTCGTCAGCGGCATTGTCGCCGGGTCGATGAACTCGCCCTGAGCTTCCCATTCGGCAGCGATGGCATCCGCCAGCTCGCGGACGGGCAGGATCAAATCCTGCTTCGCGGGCGTTTTGATCCCACGCCCATCCAGCAGGACCCTGTACCCGCCATCGCGCGGCTCGACCGTTGCCGCCTTGTAGAAGCGCTTTGGGAGCGGCGGACGCAACGAGTCCTTGGGCGGGACTTTCAGTCCTCCCTGTCCGTTGCCATTGCCCGAGGTGGTGTCGTCATCGCTCATCCGCTTCACTTCCGAAACATGATCTGATCAAGCGTCTGCTCGAGTTCGGCACAATCGGCTGCCACATGGTGGGCCCCCGCCGCGTGGAGCGCTTCTGCCGGATGATAACCCCAACTCACCCCGATTGCGGTCGTCCCAGCGCCGCGCGCCATCTCGATGTCGAATGTCGTATCGCCGATCATCGCCGTGTCGGCAGCTTCCGCCGCCGTTTCGCTCATGGCGCTCAAGATCATCGACGGGTGCGGCTTCGAGGGGTGAGTGTCCGCAGTCTGGATGGTCGCGAACAGATCGTTCCAGCCCTCGCGCTCCAGCACGGCGTTGACCCCGCGGCGTGATTTGCCGGTCGCAATACCGAGGACCACGTCGTCACGTGCCGAGAGTTTCGCTAGCGCTTCGCGAACACCCGGATAAAGCGGCTCTGCGTGGTCCGGCCGACGGCGACGCTCCGCGAATGCGGCCTTGTAAGCTTCGGTCAGGCGGTCGACCTGGTCGAGGTCGGCGCCATCCGGCACAAGCCGCGCAACAGCAATTCCGAGCGACAGACCGACAACACCGATCACGCGCTCGCGCTCCGGCGTAACGAGCCCTTCCGATTGAAAGGCGTCGCTCATGGCGGCAACGATCACATGCTGGCTGTCGACCAGCGTGCCATCGCAATCGAATATGACGAGCTTTACCGGTGTCATCCTGTCAGCCGTCATCCTTGTCGAACCGGCGGGGGTCGAGACCCAGCAGGTCCCACGTTCCGAGCATGTGCGCCGGAAGGGGCGCCGAAACGTCGATCTTCGCTTTGCCCGCCGGGTGCGGGATGATCAGCCTGCGCGCGTGGAGATGCAGCTTCGGCTCGATGTTCTCCGCGGGCAGTTCCATGCCGCCGTCGTACTTGTTGTCGCCGACAATGGGGTGGCCAATCATTTCCATGTGCGCGCGCAGCTGGTGCTGGCGGCCCGTGACCGGTTTCAGCGAGACCCACGCCGCCTTGTGCGCGACGCGATCCACCACGGAATAATGGGTGGTCGCATGCATTGCCTCCTTCTGCTCGCCAGGGCGAGCCTTGCGGATGCGATCTCCCTCCGGGCCCGACGCCTTGACGAGCGCGGCCTCGATCTTTCCTTGCGGCGGCTTCGGCACACCTCTGACTAGCGCCCAGTATGTTTTCGCCGCAGAGCGCGTCTGGAAAATACGGCCGAGCTTGGCGGCTGCGCTGCGATGCTTGGCGACGAGCAAGACGCCTGTCGTGTCGCGGTCAAGACGGTGCACGAGACGCGGACGGTCGCCGAAGCGATCGACCATGCCCGCGAGGATGCCGTCGATGTGGCGGCGTGTTCCCGTGCCGCCTTGGACGGCGATCCCGAACGGCTTGTTGAGTACGAGAACGTCGTCGTCCTCGAACAGGATCATGCTCTCGATGAGTTCGCGGTCCGCCTTCGAAGCCGACGGCGTCGCGGCTGTCTTTGCTGCAGGGCTCCCTTCGCGCGGAGTGCGCGCTGCTTTGGGAACGCGAATCTTGGCGCCCGCTTCCAGGCGCTCCTTGGCTTCGACACGGCGCGCGTCCACCCTCACCTGCCCGGAGCGGAGCAGCTTCTGCAGATAGCCGTGGTTGATCTCGGGAAAATGCACGCGGAACCAACGGTCGAGGCGCATGCCGGCTTCGCGCTCGGCAACCTCAATGGTCTCCACGCGCTCTTGTGCGCGGTCAGTCATTTGTCATCACGGGGTTCGGTTCACGCCGGATCGCCAGCGCGGACATTGGCAATTCAGTTGGGACGGGCGCCGCCACGGAGCGGGCCGCCGATCACCCATCCGATGGTCCAGCCGACGATGAGGCCGGCCAGATTTACGACCATAAACGCAAGCTGGTTGATATTCTCGGCTTCGTCGGAACTCTCGAACTTGAACTGAAGCGCTGCCCAGTTTGCGACCGGGCCGCTCAGGAAGTGCATGGCCAGCGCGGCACCGACGATGGCGAAAACGATCGCAACGAGATAGCGCATTCTATCCTCCGGCAGCCTTTCGGGCGCTCTATGACGTCTCGTCCGAAGCAGGTGGACTTCGGCTTCTATTTCACTTCCCAGAACCAGATTTCTCCGGCGTTGGCATAGTTCGAGTAGTAGCCGAGCCAGGAGAACCACTCCATGAGCCATTTTGCCGACGAGCGATAGCCGTTCCAGACGTCGATGTGATCACCGGTCGGACGGCCGCTGTCCGACGAGCGGCGCCAGTAATCCTGGATGTATATGATGCCAGTGCGCCCAAAGATCTTCGGATAGAACTCGGCCGCGTCGGCACCGATGAACTTCTCTGTCGGTCCGATGCCCGCGATGTTGGCGCGTGCGATGCCGTTGGCAAGCTGGCTCGCGTTGATGAAGTGCATCTCGTCACGGGGATGCACCGAGCAATGGGAAATTCCGGACAGCTGGGATGGCTGAACGCCGGCGCGCCGGAGGGCGACGCCCATGCGGATGGCACACTGGTTGGAGAAGACCGGGAACCCCATGAGCACGGTGTTGCCCTCGAGGTTGGTCAGGTTGTGGGGGGCAATGCAGGGCGTCTGGACGCTTTCATTGATCGGATGCCCGCGCCATAGATCTTTGAATTCAATCATGAAACGCTTCCCTACTACGATCCGCCCGTAAGCGCCGGCCAAGCCCCGTAAACCCGCCGTCTGTCGCGCGAGCGGACTATAGGATGCCGGACGAAAGTTGGCCAGATGGCCGGGGTGCCCGGCGCTACGGCCCCAATAGTTAAGGCCGCGGGTGTGGCTCAGCGCTTCTTGCGCAGACCGTCCCAGTACGCGAGCCGCTTGGCCAGCTCCCGCTCGAACCCGCGCTCGGGCGGGTCGTAGAACTTGGGTCGTGTCCTCATCTCGTCGGGGAAGTAGTTCTGGCCGGAGAAGGCATCCGGCTGGTCGTGATCGTAGAGGTAGCCGTCGCCGTAGCCTTCCTCCTCCATGAGCTTGGTGGGCGCGTTGAGGATAACCTTCGGCGGCGAGAGCGAGCCATGTTCCTTGGCGGCGCGCATGGCTGCCTTGTAGGCCACATAGTTGGCGTTCGATTTCGGTGCCGTGGCGACGTAGATCACGGCTTCCGCCAGCGCCAATTCTCCTTCGGGGCTACCGAGAAAATCGAACGCTTCTTTCGCGGCATTGGCGATCACAAGCGCCTGGGGATCGGCCAAGCCGATGTCTTCCACCGCCATGCGGACGATGCGGCGCGCAATGAAGAGCCGATCCTCGCCGCCATCCAGCATGCGGCAGAAGTAGTAGAGCGCCGCATCCGGATCGGAGCCCCGTACGGCCTTGTGCAAGGCAGAGATGAGGTTGTAGTGCCCGTCGCGGCCCTTGTCGTAGAGCGGCGCGCGGCGCTGCACGAGCTTCACGAGCGCGGCGCGATCCAACGGCTTTGCGCCAGGCTTCACCGTGGCGAAGACTTCCTCGGCGAGATTGATGACGGCGCGGCCGTCTCCGTCGGCCATGGACTTCAGGGCTTCGCGCGCGTCTGTATCGAGAGGCAGCGGCCTGCCGTCCTCGGATTCGGCGCGCTTCAGGAGATCTTCGAGCGCGTCATCGTCGAGACGATTCAGCGTCAGCACGCTTGCGCGCGACAGGACGGCGGCGTTGATCTCGAATGACGGGTTTTCCGTCGTGGCGCCGACCAGCGTGATCGTCCCGTCCTCCATGTACGGAAGGAAGCTATCCTGCTGGGAGCGGTTGAAGCGGTGGATCTCGTCGATGAAAAGCAGCGTGCCCCGCCCCTGCTCGCGACGGGCCTTGGCACGATCGAACGCCTTCCTCAACTCAGCGACGCCGGAGAAAATCGCGGACAGCTGCTCGAACTCGAGCTTCGTCTCGTGGGCCAGCAAGCGCGCTATCGTGGTCTTGCCGCAGCCTGGAGGGCCCCAGAGGACGAGGCTCGGCAGGCGACCGCTGGCGAGAAAACGCGTCAGAGTTCCGTCAGGACCAACAAGATGCGGCTGCCCCGCGACCTCCGATAGCGTCTTCGGACGCAGTCGGTCAGCCAACGGACGCGGCGCGCCCTTCTCCAATCCAGCGGCTTCAAAAAGATTGCTCATCGGGGGATGTTAGCGTGGGAGATCACTCCCGTCCTCCTATCCGGGGACTTGCAGGTTGAAAACCTTGTCACCGCGGCGCACGGCCACGAGCCACATACGTTGGCGCGTGCCCAACAGGCCTTCCAGATCGCGCACGCTGGCGACCTTCGTTCCGCCGATCTCGGCGATGACGTCGCCCGGCAGGAAGCCGAGGCGTGCGGCGGTCGACGACCGGCGAACGGAGACGACGACCACACCATCGGTTTCATCGATGCCGAGCTCGTCCGCGACGGCCGGACCGATGTTCGACACGCGCGCGCCGTCGAGGGGATGCTGGCCGGCAAGATTGCGGACGTCGTCGCGGCCGGGCTTCGGCGCGCCAACGAGGGTGAGATCCACCGTGACCGGCTGTCCCTTGCGGATAACTCCGATCTTCACCGTACTGCCGATGCCGCGCGTCGTGAGACGATACTGAACCCCGCGCGCGTCTGCGACCTCGAAGCCATCGATGTTTACGACAACGTCACCGGCGGTCAGTCCTGCGCCTGCCGCGGGGCCGCTGTTCGAGACCCGCGCCACGACAGCTCCCGCGACGCGATCGAGCCCAAGGGCCTCGGCGGTATCACGGGTCACGGTTTCGAGCCGTGCGCCGAGCCATGGCCGTTCGACCTTCCGGCCCTCCGCGGCGCCCTGCACGTAGAGCCGCACAAGATTGGAGGGGATCGCAAATCCGATGCCCTGCGAGCCGCCAGACTGCGAGAAGATCATCGTGTTGATGCCGACCAGCTTTCCGGACATGTCGACGAGCGCGCCGCCGGAGTTGCCGGGGTTGATCGCTGCGTCGGTCTGAACGAACACTTGCGAATCCGAATTGCCGATCTCGCTGCGGGCCAAAGCCGAGACGATGCCGCTGGTCACGGTCTGGCCGACGCCGAATGGGTTGCCGATGGCCAGCACCATATCCCCCACCTCGAGGGTATCGGAGTCTTCAAGCTCAAGCGTCGGAAAACGCTGATCGTTGCTCTCGATCTTGAGAATGGCGATATCCGTCTTGTCGTCCTGGGTCAGCACCTTGGCGTCGAATTCGCGTTTGTCGGCGAGGGCGATGCGGATCTCCGTTTCGCCGCGGCCTCGGATGACGTGCGTGTTGGTGACCACGATGCCTTCCGGACTCACAATGACGCCGGAGCCGAGAGAGCTCTGGATACGCTCGGAGGGCTGGCCGAACGCGTCGCCGAAGAACTGGCGGAAGAAGGGATCGTTGGCGAAGGGCGACGAAAATGTCTGCACGCGACGCTGGACGTAGACGTTGACGACTGCCGGAGCCGCCCGGCGCACGATCGGCGAGAACGAATACTGAGCGACCTCGCGCGACGGCGGGACCACGCGGGCGGCTGGCGCGTTATCCTGCGCGGTTGCCTGACGGCGCTCTACCGCTGACGACACCAGAACGCCGAGCAAGCCGGCGACCGCCAACGCGGCGAACTCCTTGACGTAACGAGGCATGAACTGGATCCCTGTCCCTAGTCACGCGGGAGGATATAGGACAGGGCGCGAGCGGGCGGAAGGGCGTCACAGACGCCCCTTCCGGCTGAGGGGACCGGATTCGCGCTTAGCGGGAAGTCTGGCCCTTCCTGTAAGCATCCGGCGACCAAGCTGCTGCGTCATAGCGCGCGTCCGCGTAGTTTTGGCGGGCCGGCTGCGGAGGGCGGTAAGGTTCCGGCATTGGTTGGCGCTCGACCGATGCGACCGGGCCCGGGTTGCCACGCGGACGCCAATCCTGGGGCGGCCCCGGCTGCCTGCCGTAGGGTGCCCATTCCTGCATCGACTCCGTGCGTTCGAGCGCCACGATATCCGCTCCGCCGGTCCAAGGCCGGCTGGCCAAGAATTGACGCTCGCGGCGGTCATTTCCGTCGATAGGCGCAGGGCCGGCGTAGCGAACGCGGACCTTGCCGGTGCCGCCCGACAGGAGCCCCAACGAGCGGGCAGACTCTTTCGAAAGGTCGACCATGCGCTCGCCCACGTAGGGCCCGCGATCGTTGACGCGCACGAGAATGGTGCGGTTGTTCGAGAGGTTCGTTACGTACGCATAGCTCGGAAGCGGCAGCGTCGGATGGGCGGCCGTCAATGCATTCATGTCGAACACTTCGCCGTTGGCAGTGTGGCGGCCGTGAAAATCGCTGCCATACCAAGAGGCGACGCCAACCCGGTCGTATTCGGGCTGCTCGCGCGGGTTGTACCAGCGTCCACCGACCTGGTAGGGCTCGCCGACCTTGTAGGTGCCGCCGCCCTTCGGAATGCGCTCGTCATGGCTGGCCACGCGCCGACTCGCCGACACGCCCCACTTGGATTCTGGGAACATCGGTTCGCGGGCTGAGGACTCTTTCGAGGACGAAAGACCCGAAACGACGCTTTGGCTGCTGGCACAACCGCCCAAAGCGGCGGTTGCAATAGCGATCAAGGGCAGCGTGCCCCGCGCGCCGCGCGTTCCGATACGGAATTTCGATTGCCGCGGTGCATCTGCGCCCGCGCCACACATACGCATTACCATAAACGCCATCCCACGGCCCCTTACGGGGCCTTCCTGCCTAGCCGCTCGCGGGCGCCGCTGTTTGGTGCGGTCTTCACCGATGAGCCTTGGCAGCATGGCAGAAGGCGATTGCGATCCCGTTAAGCGCGGCGTTCCGCCCTTAACCGGTTCTTGAGGGTGAGGCGCGGACTGTGTAGGTTCCAGCGCTTCTCCGCTTCGCGCGGAGGCTTTCCGGAGAGATGGTCGAGTGGTTTAAGGCACCGGTCTTGAAAACCGGCGTGGGTGCAAGCCCACCGTGGGTTCGAATCCCACTCTCTCCGCCACTTCGGTATAAAACCGGGAACGCCGATTTCCGCCGTTTTCCCTCCCTTAGTGGCTACCAGCGTCCTCAACAGGGTGCTTTTGCTGCCTTTGATGTAGATTGCGTCGTCCGCGACCTCGACGTGCTGGGCGAAGGCCCGGACGTGTTCCCGCCGATAGCCGCCCTTTCCAAGCCGGAGTCGGGTGCGGGCTTCACTCGCCAGTTCCCGCACGGCTGCCCCTGTGAGGCCCTGATGGGCCGAGCTTTTCAGCATGGCCTCGGTTCTTTCGGCGTCGGCGCGTGCCTGATCCCGTAGCGCGGTAAGGCCCGCTATCCGCTCGCCGAGGGCGGCTTCGGCCGGGTCGAGCGAACCAGCCTCGATAGCGTCGTAAAGCCGCTTGAGGCGCATGTCGGCCTCGGCCGCGCGCTGGTTCAGCTCTGCAATGTGCTGGCTGCGCCGCTCGACGCTCTCCTGCCGGCGGTCGAGCAGCGAGGCGAGCACATCTTCGATCCTCTCGGGGTCCAGCACCCTTTCCTCGATATGGCTGACCACTATGCGATCGAGCTTGTCCATGGGGATCGCGCGGCCTTTGCAGCCGGTCTCGCCCTGCCGCGCCCGGATCGAGCAGGCATAATAGCGATAACGGCCGTTCTTGCCGGTGCGCAGCGTCATCGCACCTCCGCAATTGCCGCAATGGCAAATGCCGGTCAGCAGATTTGGGCCGCTGACCACGCGCGGCGGCGTCACCTTCGGATTATTGACCTGCAAGCGCCTCTGCACCGCCTCGAAGGTCTCAAGGTCGATCAGCGGTGGCACCGCGACGGTGACGATTTCCTCCTCGGGCTTCACGTCACCCTTTTTGGAACGGCGATTGAACCGATGCTCGCCGATATAGGTGCGCCGGGTCAGGATACGGTGGAGCTGGCCGATGCCCCAACGCCCGCCGCTGCGGGTGAACATGTGGTTCCTGTTGAGGTAGCTGACGATGTTCTTGACGCCCATGGGGCCGGACGTGCCGTCGCCTTCCGTTGCAAGGCGGAAGATCAGCCGCACGGTGTCGGCGTGCAGCGGGTCGATTTCCAGCTTCTTCTTCATCTTCGCGCCGCGCTGCTCGGCATCGACGACGCGGTAGCCGATGGGCGGAAGCGAACCGTTCCAGAAGCCTTGGCGGGCGTTCTCCTTCAAGGCGCGCAGGACGTGCTTGGCGTTCTCCTTCGACTGGTATTCGTCGAACAGCGCCATGATCTGCCGCATCATGACGTGCATGGGGTCGTCGCCCATTTCCTGTGTGATGGACACCAGCCGGACGCCATTCTTGGCGAGCTTCCTGACGTTGAACTCCAGCTCGAAGTGATCGCGGAAGAAACGCGAGAAGCTGTGAACCACCACCAGGTCGAACGGCGCGGGCTTGCTGGTGCCGGCCTCGATCATCCGTTGGAACTCGGGGCGACGGTCGTTGGTCGCCGATGCTCCGGCCTCGACGAAGGTTTCGACAAGCTGGTAGCCGCGCGAAGCGCAATAGGCTTCGCCCTGTTTGCGCTGGTCGGGGATCGACACGTCATGCTCGGCCTGCCGGGCGGTCGAGACGCGCAGATAGAGCGCGGCGCGCAGGGCGACGTGTGGGGACTGAATGCTCATCATTGGCCTCCTTTCGCCGCGCGGCGTTCGAGCAAGGGCAACGCCAGCTCCACGCGATCATGCAGCACCTTGGGCACGAGCTTCTGGCCCTCGCCGGGGTCCATGCGGATCAGGCCGTAGCGCGCCATTTTCTTGAGGGTTCGGGACAGGTTGGGCTTCGCCCGCCCCGTGATCCGCGACAGTTCCTCCAGCGAGCCGGGCGACTGCTCGTCGATGACGCGCAGCAGCTCGCGGTTCCCGCTGGAAAGGAGCTGCGCGAAGGATTCCATGGATGTGAACCACACCTTCGGATCGTCGGCCGCCGGCTTTTCTTCGCCGCGCGCGATCCGCATGGTGCGGGCCTTCATCTCATCGTAGCCGGCAATCCCGACTTTCAATGTGGTCATAGCACGCCTCGCTCCTTCAACACCGCGTCCACCGCCTGCCAGAAGTCGGCCAGCAGCGTGGCCGCATCCTCGTAGGCGTAAGGCTTCACGGTCTGGAGACGGTGCCGATGGTCCATCGGCCCGCCACGCCTGCCCCGGCCGACCGGATGGGCGTTGTCGAAGCCGACCAGCCGCTCGCCCGAAGGCCCGTGAAGCGTGAGCGAGTAATCGAGGCCGTGCGGCTTCTCCGGCGAGACCGGAACGCGGGTGACGACGAACTTTACCCAATGGCCGCTCTCGGGATCGACAACGAGCACCTGACCGTCGAGGTCCAGAAGCGTGTCGAGGCTCGGGTCACGATCCTCGCTCATGACTTACTGTTATCATCAGAGGATAACGATTTCAAGCCCTGATTGTCAGGATCGTCGATGGGGCCGAACAGCCGGTCGAGCACGTCGCCGAAATACCGCTCGAAGATTTGCAGTTCTTCCTCGGTGACCGGCACCTTCTCGGGCCAGTCGTCGAAGACAGGCAACGACTCCACATCGACGATGCGAAGCGGCGACCTTCGGCGCTCCCGCCCGTCCGACGTGGGTTCGTCGGCATAGTCGAAAAGATCGTCGGGAAGTGTCTCGGGAACCGGCTGTCGCGGTCGCCCTTTGCGGGCGCGGCGGCGCTCTGCGCACATGGAATCCTCCTTGGCTCTGGTGGATTCCGGGGCACTCACGGTCCCGGAATTAAGCGAACCATGGAGGGCAGTCGGCGGCCTGTAGCGTGCCGCATTTGCGCCTATGCGCTGGCGGCACCCCTGCGTCAGTTGCAGAGACACTAGCGGATAACCAGCAACATCCGGGGCCGCGTTGCGGCCCCGGATGCCTCTTGGCTTAGAACGTCAGCCTACATGCCTGACGGATGGCGATCTGGACCGGCGATGGAGGTAGCGCCGGATCAAACTCGTCCTTCGGCAGCAGCGGCGGCTGTGCCATGAAACGCGGCTGCTCCCCTCGATGAGGTTGCGCCGCATGGACGATGAATGGGTGACATAGGTAGACGGTGCCCGCCGCACCTGTTGCCAACGCAACATCGCAACCTTCCGTAGAGGCGTAGCCATTCTCGGAAAGTTGCCTGAGTGTCGCGCCTGCATTGCCGTAGGGCAGCAACTCACGTGCAATCGCCGCATGTGACCCTTTTCGTATTTTCGTAGGCGCGTCATTGGGACCAACATCCGAAAACAGAAACAGCATCAACAAGGCGCGTCCGCTACTCTTAACGTTGGCCCGCCACTCCATGAAATCTGGATTGTCGGTGCCAAAGCTCACGTCCACATGCCAGCCGTCGTCACCGGGAGATTCTGGTGACGGAAAGCGGATGGGAAAGGTTCCAACACCTTTGGGGGCAAGCCATCGGCCTTCCCCAACGAGTTGGTCGTAGGCTTTGTGCAGTTGCGGCGTGTTAGCAGCTTCGATGAAGGGGGGCGACGACTTGAACCCCACTCGAACAACGGGTTGAGTCCAGTTTTCAGGTTCGTCCGGTGACAGACCTATATCCGCCCACAACTCGTCCCTCCCTTGCTTTGCAAGGTTGGCGCTGAAGGCATTTTCGATTTTGACAAACCCATCGTCAATGAAGCTCTGGACCTGACCAGAAGTCAGGCCGACATGCTTAGATTTAGGCATTACAAACACATTCTCCGTTCGGCCTCCGCGTCAGCAGGGCCGTCTTAATCTGAACGGCGCAGGTGCGCCGGCACGACTTTCAGTCGTTCAGATCAGCGGGAAGAATGTGGAAATGAACATCATGGGTGTAACGTATGCTCCGTAGCGGATGGTTTCAAGGGCGCATGACGAAGCACATGCCGCGTCGCAGGATGCTTGATGGTTAGCATATCCCCGTCATGGAAAACAGGTAGCTGCGTACAATTTTTTGCTCTTGCCACGCACATATACCAACTCAAGCTCATGTTTTTATGGTCTGTCCTGCTTCCCGCCGTGCCTTTGCGAAACCGCGATCCGTGGCGATGAACCGCTCCAGCATGGGCACGATCAGCCTGACGGGATCGGCGGCGGACTGGCCGCTCTCGCGGGCCAGCACCTCGGCATAGGCGACCAGATCGCGGTGAAGCGGCGCGGGCAGCTCTACCGTCACCTTGACGGGCTTGTCGTCGGGCAGCGGGCCGAGTTTCAGCTTGGTCATTGTCAACCTCCTGCCGGCTCGAACACAAGGTCGCGGGTGACGATGATCCTGACCGGGAAGCCGGGCCGGATGGTGAGCGTCGGCGCGACCTGCAACTGGCGCTGAACGATCTGCTGGCCCGCCTGATTGACGGTATCCTGCGCACCGTCGCGGATGGCCCGGATAAGCCGGTCCTCGTCGCTGGTCGCCAACTCCGTCCCGACCGCGAGCAGCGTGGACAGTCCGGCCGCCTTCATCAGATCCCACCAATGATAATCGACGCCATCCTCAAGGCCGGCGTAACCGCTGGCGTCCGCGCCCGGCAGGCGCTCAAGGACGATGGAACGGCCGCCCGGCAGGATCAGGCGATTCCAGACAAGCAGGACGCGGCGCTGGCCGAAGGTCACGCCGTCATCGTATTGGCCGATGATGCGCGTGCCCTGCGGGATCAGGAGCAGCGAGCCGGTCGGGCTGTCATAGACGTTCTCGGTGACTTGCGCCGTGATCTGGCCGGGAAGGTCTGAACGGATGCCCGTTATCAAAGCGGCCGGGATCACGGCCCCGGCCTGAAG
Source organism: Hyphomicrobium sp. (assembly GCF_036262015.1). Lineage (GTDB taxonomy): Bacteria > Pseudomonadota > Alphaproteobacteria > Rhizobiales > Hyphomicrobiaceae > Hyphomicrobium_C. The sequence goes on from NZ_DATAJR010000007.1 coordinate 342,229, forward strand.
GATATAGGGCGATGCCGGCGGCGCGACACGATCCGGCGCGACGGTCTGCCGGTCCACGGGTCCATTGAGGAAAGCCGTGTGCCGATCCTGCGTCGCAGGCTGTCCACCAAGGCCAAGACCGGCAAGGCCGGGCATGGCCGTTCCTGCTGGTGCTCCCGTGCGCGGGCCGGACTGGAAAAACAGGTTGCTCAAGCGCGCGGCTTCTTCCTCGGCGCGGCGGCGTTCTTCCTCTGGATCGACGGCGGGCGTCGCCATGACGGGCGGTGCAACCGGCTGGCCCCTGTTCTGCGCATCGAGGATGGGGCGGCCCAAATCTCCGGGCAGCGCGGGGCCGAGAACCGGGCCGGTATAGTCGCGCGGCAAGCCCGACAGGCCGTCCGCCGTGGGCCGGTTCTCGGTAGAATAGAGTTCCTCGCCGCCCGGTCCTGCATCGCGGGTCTGGAGAGCGTAGATGAGCGCCCCGCCGATGCCGAGCAAGGCGACGGCACCGACGCCTGCCAGCATCTTGCGGGACAGGCGGGTGACGCGGGGCGTTTCGGCGCGTAGCCGCATGGGCGCGGCGGTGTCGGTGATAGTGGTGTCTGTCATGACGGGGAGTCTCCGGTCGCGCTGGCGGGCTGCGCGGCGGCGGCCTGCGGCGGGTTGATGCGGACGATCCTGACCGTCTGCTGGCGGCTGCCGCTGCCAAGGCGCAGCTCGGCCGCGCCGAACAGGCGGTCCACGATCAGGATGTTCTGATGGACGCGGCTGTTGACGATCTGCGGCTCGCCATCGGAGCCGAGCACGAAGATCGGCGGCATCTCGCCCTGCACGATCCCGGCCGGGAAGACGACATAGACGCGGCGGCCATCGTCGAAGACGGAGATGGGTCGCCATGGCGGGCTATCGCCTGTCAGGCCGTAGCGGTAGTTCCTCGCAGCCTCGGCCGGGATGATCGGCGCGGCCGGGACGGTCTGGCGCTGGCCTGCTGGCGGTGTGGGATAGGCCCATGCCACGGCCGGCATGTAGAGCGTTTCCCGCGCGCGCAGCTCGATCATGTAAGTGCGCCGGTCGGTGGTGACGACAAGGTTGGTGGAAATGTCCGTGCGTGTCGGCTTCACAAGGATATGGACGCGGCGGTTCGCACCGCTGCCGCTCTCGGTGTCGCCGATGATCCAACGCGCGGTGTCGCCGGCCGCGATCGGCCCCGCGCCGGTCAGGCTCTCGCCCGGCTCCAGCGCAATGGTCGTGATCTGCCCAACTGCGGCATAGACCTGATAGAGCGCGCCTTCGCTCCACGGATAAATCTGGATCGCGTTGTAGTAGCCTTCGCGGCGCGGCTCGACGCGGGCGGCGGCGTTGGCATTCTCGACGCGGCCGGTCGGCGTGCCGGCAGCCTCGCCGCCCCGCGCCACGGTCCATGCCGGCGGGACATGCAGCGGCCGGGGCGTGTCGTTGGTGACGGCCGCCTGCACGGTCGGCAGCGGCGGCACGGTATCGTCATAGCTCCATTGCTGGGCGCGATTGGTGGCGCAGCCCGCAAGCATGGTGGCCGAAAGCAGCATGGCGGCAACGGCCGGGGTGCGGGTGATCGTCCTCATTGGCTCATCTCCCGCGACCATGAAATTGCGTTGACGTAGATTCCGAGCGGATTGGCGCGCAGGCGCTCGGCATTGCGCGGTGGCTGGATCACGATGGTCAGGATCGCGGTCCAGCGTTCGGTCGTGGCGAGCTGGCCGCTCTCGAAATGGCGTTCGGTCCACGCTACCCGAAAGCTGTTGGGGGATGCGCGGATGACGCTCGAGACCTCGACGGCGACCTGCTGACGGCCGACCTTGGCAAAGGGATCATTGGCGCGGGCGTAGTCGTTCAAGGCAGCCGCGCCGCGATCCGTGGTCCACTCATAAGCCCGAAGCCAATTCTGGCGGACGATGATGGCGTCGGCCGGGATCGCGCGGACCTGCTCGATGAAGCGGCCGAGATGGAAAGCGATCTGCGGGTCAGTCGGGCGATAATCCGCGTTCGCGGGCGCGACGGTCTGCGCCTGTCCGAGATTATCGACCTGCACCACCCAAGGCACCACGGTCCCCCGTGCGGATTGCCAGACCAGCGCCGAGGCGAAGCCGGCGGAAAGGATCAGAGAACCGAAGGCCATGAGCCGCCAGTTCCTCGCCTGCACGCGGGCCGAGCCGATACGCTCGTCCCACGCCTGCGCGGCCTTCTGATATGGCGTCTCGGGTTCGGGTGATTTGCCGTAATGGGTTGCGGGTCGTTTGAAGATGCTCATGAGCGGTCACTTTCGGAAAGGTTGACGGAGGAACCGGAGCCGTGGCTGTCGCCGGAGCGAACGGCATGTGCTGACATGGTGGTGCCGTGATTGAGGGCCTGCCGGCGCTGCATCCGCTGCGCCCAAGCCGGAGGACCAGCGGGGGAAGTCGGCGGCGCGGCTGCCGCAGTGGCGCTGGCGCTGGCGCTGCCTACCGTGCCCATGGAGGACGCGCCGCCCGTCGCACCGAAACCGGCGCGCACGCCATCGGCGAAGCTGGACTTGACGCTTTCGCTTACTTGGGATGTTGCATTAGAGGCAGCGCGTTTTAGCGGCGAGATGGCGGCCGAGCCTGCGGCGCGTGCAACACCGCCGAGGCCGGAAGCAACGCCTGCCGCTCCGGTCTGGCCGAGTGAGCCTAGGCTATATGCAGCGGTCGCCGCTCCCGCGGCCGTCGCGCCGCCGCGAACGGCCGCGGCCCCACCGGACAGGGCAGCAGCGCCGCCCTTCGCGGCCAGCATGGCCCCGCCGCCAGCCGCCGCGCCGCCCGCAAGCACCATGCCGCCGGCAGCGAGGCCCGTGCCTACGGCAGCACCCGCCCCGAGCTGCGGGCCGCCCGAGACGATGCCGTTGGCGATGCCGGGGCCGAAGATGCCGAGGCCGAGCAGCGACAGCGCGGCGAGCACAATCGCCATGGCGTCGTCGATACTCGGGGTCTGGCCACCGAAACCGGCCGTGAACTGCGAAAACAAGGTGCTGCCGATACCGATGATAACGGCGAGCACCAGAACCTTGATGCCGGAGGACACCACGTTGCCCAAGACCTTCTCGGCCATGAAGGCGGTCTTGCCGAACAGGCCGAAGGGGATGAGGACGAAGCCGGCAAGCGTGGTCAGCTTGAACTCGATGAGGGTCACGAAAAGCTGGATGGCGAGGATGAAGAAGGCCAACACCACGAGCGCCCATGCGAACAGCAGGCACGCGATCTGGATGAAGTTCTCAAAGAAGGCGATCCAGCCCATCAGGTCGGAAATGGAATCGAGCAGCGGGCGGCCGGCGTCGAGGCCGGTCTGCGCCACGCGGCCCGGCCGCATCAGGTCCGCAACCGAAAAGCTGGTGCCCGACGCCAGGAGGCCGAGGCCGGCGAAGCTCTCGAAGACGATGCGCGCGAGATTGTTCCAGTTGGAAATGATGTAGGCGAATACCCCGACAAACAGGGTCTTCCTGACCAAGCGCGCGATGATGTCGTCATCCGCGCCCCATGCCCAAAAGAGCGCGGCGAGCGTCACGTCGATGACAATGAGCGTCGTGGCGATGAAGGCGACCTCGCCGCCGAGCAGGCCGAAACCGCTGTCGATGTAGGAGGTGAATACGCCGAGGAAATTGTCGATGACGCCCGTGTTGCCCATGGTCAGCGCGCCTCGCTGCGATCACGGCCGAGGAAGCGGTCGCGGGATTCAGCCCATGCGGCGAGGCAGCCGGCGTCACTTGCCGCCGCCTCGCCGAGCTGCTGGCAGTGGCGCAGGGTTTCGCGCAACGGGTCGGCCGGGGGCTGGAAGGCCGGCGCAGGGGGTGGCGCGGAAGGTTCATCCTTCCGCGCCATGTCGATTGCGGTCGCCGTGACGGCGATGGCGATGAACACCACGGCCCCGAGCCGGGCCAGCATCTTGCCGTCCATGGCGAGCCTCCCGGTCAGTTGTTGCCGTTGTTGAACATCTGCGCGTTGCCCGGCTGGTAGCCGGTGCCGGGCGTGAGGAAGCGACGGCGCTGCTCGCGGCCTTGTTCGGCGGCGGTCGCACGCTCGGCCTCGGTCAGCGCGTCGGCCCGCCCGTTCGCCGAGATGAGCGCGATCAGGTCGGAAAGCTGCAGCGACTGGAGGGCAAGGAGCTGGTTGCCGGCCTGCGTGGCTTGCAGCGCGCCGGTCGCGCCTTGGCTCTGGCCGACAAGCGCGGCCATCTCGGCGCGATTGCTGTCGATGTTGCCGACGACGCCAGCCTGCACGCGCATGGCGTCCTGCAAACCGCCAACCGTATTTTCCCAACGGCCGCGCGCATCGGCGACAAGCTGGGCGTCGGTCGCGGACAGCGAGACATTGCCGTATTGGCTCTGGAACGCTTGGTCGATCTGGCCGACCTCGAACGCGAGATTTTGAGCCTGCCCGAGAAGCTGCTGCGTGCGCTGGACGTTCTGCTGGAGCTGCTGGAGCGAGCTATGCGGCAGGCTCGCAAGGTTGCGGGCCTGATTGATGAGCATCTGCGCCTCGTTCTGGAGGCTCTGAATCTGGTTGTTGATCTGCTCCAGCGTGCGCGCGGCCGTGAGCACGTTCTGCGCATAGTTGGACGGGTCATAGACGATCCGGCCGAAAAGCTGGGCATGGGCCGGGCTTGCCAGCATGGGCGAAAGCGTGACGGGCACGGCGAGCGCCAGCGCGAGGGCCGAGGCCCCGACGATCTTGGGATAGGTCATGGAAGAATCTCCTGTGTGGGGTGGGTATCGAGCCGGGCCGGCGCGGCGGATTCCGGCCGGTCGGCAAGATTGGTGAGGTTCGGGATCAGGTCGGCCGCCCAATCGACGCCGCGCTCGCGCAGCCATGCGGCGAGGAAGCCGTCGCGTCCGTGCTCGGCGAGGATTTGTGCAATGAGCGTCTGGTCGGATTTGGCGGATGCGGCGCAAAGCGCGAGGCCGACTTCGGACAGGCCAAGCTCGAACAGGCGATTGCCCCTGCGGCTTTGGCAGTAATAATCCCGCTTGGGCGTGGCCCTTGCGAGGATTTCTATCTGGCGGTCATTGAGGCCGAAGCGGCGATAGATGGCTGTAATCTGCGGCTCGATGGCGCGCTCGTTCGGCAGCAAGAGCCGCGTCGGGCAGCTCTCGATGATGGCGGGCGCGATGTTGCTCCCATCAATGTCGGACAGGCTTTGCGTGGCGAAAATGACGCTAGCGTTTTTCTTGCGGAGCGTTTTCAGCCATTCGCGGAGCTGGCCGGCGAATGCCTCATCGTCCAGCGCAAGCCAGCCCTCGTCGATGATGAGCAGCGTGGGCCGCCCGTCGAGCCGGTCACCGATGCGATGGAACAGATAGGCGAGCACGGCGGGGGCCGCGCCGGTCCCGACAAGGCCCTCGATCTCGAAGGCTTGCACATCGGCCGAGCCGAGATGTTCCGCCTCGGCGTCGAGCAGCCGGCCATAGGCACCTCCGACGCAGAACGGGCGCAATGCCTGCTTCAAGTCGTTCGACTGGAGCAGCACGGCAAGGCCGGTGATGGTGCGTTCTTCAACCGGCGCGGACGCAAGCGAAGTCAGCGCCGTCCAAAGATACTCTTTGACCTCGGGTGTGATGGCGACGCCCGCGCGTATGAGGATGGCGGCAATCCAGTCCGCCGCCCATGCGCGTTCATAGGTGTCGTGGATGCGGGCGAGCGGCTGGAGCGAGACGGACGCCTCGGCCCCTTCTGTCAGCCCGCCGCCGAGGTCGTGCCAGTCGCCGCCCATGGCGAGCGACGCGGCCCGGATCGAACCGCCGAAGTCAAAGGCGAAGACCTGCGATCCTGCATAGCGGCGGAACTGCAAGGCCATGAGCGCGAGCAGGACGGACTTCCCCGCGCCGGTCGGGCCAACGACAAGGGTGTGTCCTACGTCGCCGACATGGAGACTTAGCCGGAACGGGGTTGAGCCTTCAGTCTTTCCAAAGAGCAAAGGGGGTGCACCGAAATGCTCGTCCCGTTCCGGCCCCGCCCACACCGCTGAAAGCGGGATCATGTGGGCGAGATTCAAAGTGCTGATGGGCGGCTGGCGGACATTGGCGTAGGCGTGTCCGGGCAGACTGCCGAGCCATGCGTCAACCGCGTTGACGCTCTCGGGCATGACGGTGAAGTCACGGCCCTGAACGATCTTCTCGACCAGGCGCAGCTTCTCTTGCGCCACGCGCGGGTCGGCATCCCATACGGTGACGGTCGCCGTGACGTAGGCCATGCCCGCCACGTCTGCCCCAAGCTCCTGCAACGCCATGTCGGCGTCGAGCGCCTTGTTCGCCGCGTCGGTGTCCACAAGGGCGGACGCCTCGTTGGTCATCACCTCTTTCAAGATCGCCGCGATGCTCTTGCGCTTAGCGAACCATTGGCGACGGATGCGGGTCAGCAACCGGGTCGCATCGGTCTTGTCGAGCAGGATCGCGCGCGTGCCCCACCTGTAGGGGAACGGCAGCCGGTTCATCTCGTCGAGCAGGCCCGGCATCGTTGCGGTCGGGAATCCCACGATGGTCAGGACGCGCAGATGTGTGTCGCCAAGGCGCGGCTCCAGCCCGCCAGTCAACGGCTGGTCGGCGAGCAGCGCGTCGAGGTGCATCGGCACCTCGGGCACGCGCACGCGATGGCGGTTGGTTGAGATGGTGGAATGGAGGTAGGTCAGCGTTGCGCCGTCATCCATCCAACGGCACTCGGGCATGAAGCCGTCGAGCAGCGCCAGCACGCGGTCGGTGCGGTCGATGAAGCCGCGCATCAGCTCCCACGGGTCCACGCCGGTTTTCTCGCGGCCCTCATAGAGCCATGCCTCAGTGCGGGCGGCTTCCTCGGCCGGGGGCAGCCAGAGGAAGGTGAGGAAGTAGCCGGACACGAAATGCGCGTCCGCTTCCTCGAAATCAGCCTTCCGTTCCGCATCGACCAGCGCCGACGCGGGATCAGGAAAGATGCTATCGGGATAGGTCGCCGCCTCGCTGCGCTGTGCCTCGACGAAGATGCTCCAGCCGGAGCCGAGACGGCGCACGGCGTTGTTGATGCGGCCGGCGACGGCGACCAGCTCGGCCGCGACGGCGGAATCCAGATCGGGGCCGCGAAACTTCGCGGTCCTCTGAAAACTCCCATCCTTGTTCAAGACGACGCCGGAGCCGACCAGTGCCGCCCATGGCAGATAGTCGGCGAGTCGGGTGGCGGTGCTGCGGTATTCGGCAAGGTTCATCATCGACGCGCCTCCCTCACACCGCCAGATGGCCGGGGATGCGCAGATGCCGCCGCCCGACCTCGACAAAGAGGGGATCGCGCTTTGCCGCCCACACGGCCGCGAAATGACCGATGGCCCAGATGGCGATGCCGACCAGCCAGAGGCGCAGGCCGAGGCCCACGGCCCCGGCCAGCGTGCCGTTCAGAATCGCGATGGAGCGCGGTGCGCCGCCGAGCAAAATATGCTCGGTCAGCGCCCGATGGACCGGGACCGTGAACCCCGGCACCGCGTCGAGCTGTTCGAGGCCGCCCGCCATCAGATGAGCGCCCCGCCGCCGAACGAGAAGAACGACAGGAAGAAGCTCGACGCCGCGAAGGCGATGGACAGGCCGAACACGATCTGGATCAGCTTGCGAAAGCCGCCGCCCGTATCGCCGAAGGCCAAAGTCAGGCCGGTCACGATGATGATGATGACGGCGATGATCTTGGCGACCGGCCCTTCGATGGACTGGAGGATGCTTTGGAGCGGTGCTTCCCACGGCATCGACGAACCGGACGCATGGGCGGCCGGGGCGAGCATGAAGCTGATGACAAGGGTGGATGCGGCGGTCGCGGCGAAGCGATAGCCGCGCGAAATCGTGCGGATCATGAAGATTCTCCTGTGCTGGTGGGGATTGCCAAAGGGATGGGATGCGTGATGCGGTAGTCGCCGTCCGGTCCCAGCCCTTCGACGCGGGCGAGTTCGGCCAGCCGGCGCGCGGAACCGCGCCCGGAAAGGACGGCAACGAGGTCGATTGTCTCGGCGATCAGGGCGCGCTGGACGGTGACGACAGCCTCTTGGATGAGCTGTTCAAGGCGGCGCAGCGCGCCGATGCCGGTGCCTGCATGAATGGTGCCGATCCCGCCCGGATGGCCCGTGCCCCATGCTTTGAGCAGGTCGAGGGCTTCCGATCCGCGCACCTCGCCGATAGGGATGCGGTCGGGGCGCAGGCGCAGCGAGGACCGGACCAGATCGGAAAGCGTCGCCACGCCGTCTTTCGTCCGCATGGCGACAAGGTTGGGCGCGGCGCATTGCAGCTCGCGCGTGTCCTCGATGATGACGACGCGATCCGCCGTCTTCGCCACCTCGGCGAGCAGCGCATTGGTCAGCGTGGTTTTGCCGGTGCTGGTGCCGCCCGCTACCAAGATATTGGCGCGGGATGCGACGGCTTCGCGCAGCGTTTCCGCCTGATCGGTGGACATGATGCCCGCCGCCACATAGTCGTCGAGCGTGAACACCGCGACGGCGGGCTTGCGGATGGCGAAGGTCGGGGCAGCGACCACGGGCGGCAATAGCCCTTCAAACCGCTCCCCGCTCTCGGGCAGTTCGGCCGAGACGCGGGGGCTGCGGGCATGAACCTCCGCGCCGACATGATGCGCGACTAGCCGAACGATGCGTTCGCCATCGGCGGCGGACAGTCGCTCGCCCGTGTCGGAAAGCCCTTCGGATAGCCGGTCCACCCAAAGGCGACCGTCCGGGTTCAGCATCACCTCGACGACGGCCGGGTCTTCGAGCAGCCGGGCAATGGCGGGGCCGAGCGCGGTGCGCAACATGCGCGCGCCGCGCGCGATGGATTCCGGTTTTTGGTGGTTGGTGGTCATGTCGGCCCCGTTTCTTCATGGGGCGCGACAGGCAATCCCCAGATCGGGGTCGATTAAGAGAGACCGAAATGCGGCCGGTTCAACAAGTATCTATGAGGCGGCGGTGATCGGCGGCGAACGGCGGTAAATAGGATGGGTCCGAATACTCATTCTTGATCGCCGTTGCTCTCGGACTCGTCCGGCAACTGATCGTCGGGAAGTGAGTCGAGGTCACGCGACAGCTCCTTGAGGAACCTGTCGCCCGTCGCCAGACGCCGGCCGAGATTTTGCATGAAGCCCTCGAACCGCTCCGCGCCTTTCGCTCGGGCAGCGGATTGTGCGGCTCCCGTAAGCGGCGGTGTGATGGTCATCCAGAAATGGATGAACTGCGCGACCGTCTCGCCGAGGACGGCGAGATCCAGGTCGAGCGTGTCGATCTGGCGGCCGAGCTTGTCCATGCGGCGCGACATGGCGGCTTCAAGCTGGTCGTCGGCATCGCCGGACAGGTAAGATATGACCGCCGCCTCCACGATGGCGGATTTTGAGACATTACGGCGCAGCGCCACCGAGCGGCGCAGCGCCATCGCTTCGATCTGCGGAATGAGCGCGGGGTCGAAATAGAGATTCAGGCGGGTTCTGGTTGCCATGGTCGTGTCCTCAAAGGTCGATTCCGTCATCGGGGTTCAATGCGACCTGCCGCGCGACCATCCTCATACGTTGGCGCATGGCGCGGGCCTTGGCCGCGTCAACGTCCGGCTCGTCGTCCACAAACTCGAACTCCTGTTCGGGTGATGGCGGCGGGGCGACGATTTCCTCATGCTCAGGCAGCTCCGGCTCGCGGCGGATGCCAGCATTGGCCGGATCGCCCTCGGCCCCGTGTGCGGCGTCGGTCGCGGAATGGCTTTCCGCCGCGACCACACGGCCGGACCAATCATCGGCGGATGGACTGGGCGCCAGCGGAGCGGCGACCAGATCGGGCGGGGTCAGGATGCGTTCCTGCAACCGCGCGTCCTCGAAATAGCGGGCCTTGGTCGCGCGGATCGGCGGTGTGCCCGCGACCATCACGATTTCATCGGTGGGCGGAAGCTGCATGATTTCGCCCGGCGTGAGTAGCGGGCGGGCCGTCTCCTGCCGTGAAACCATGAGATGCCCAAGCCACGGGGCCAATCTGTGCCCGGCGTAGTTGGTGGAGTCGCGCAGTTCGGTCGCGGTGCCGAGTGCGTCGCTCACCCGCTTGGCCGTCCTTTCGTCGTTCGTGGCGAAGCTGACGCGCACATGGCAGTTGTCGAGGATCGCGTTGTTCGGGCCATAGGCGCGCTCGATCTGGTTGAGGCTCTGCGCGATCAGGAAGCCTTTGATTCCATACCCCGCCATGAAGGCGAGCGCCGATTCAAAGAAGTCGAGCCGGCCGAGCGCCGGAAACTCGTCCAGCATCAACAGCAGCCGATGGCGCTTGCCGGAGGTGGTCAGTTCCTCGGTCAACCGCCTGCCGATCTGGTTGAGGATCAGGCGAATGAGCGGCTTGGTGCGGTTTATGTCGGATGGCGGCACGACCAGATAGAGCGTGACGGGCTGGCGGCTGCCGACCAGGTCGGCAATGCGCCAGTCGCACCGCGCCGTCACCCGCGCCACCACGGGATCGCGGTAGAGGCCGAGAAACGACATGGCGGTGGAGAGCACGCCCGACCGCTCGTTCTCGGATTTGTTCAACAGTTCGCGGGCGGACGACGCGATGACGGGATGAGCGCCTGCTTCGCCGAGATGCGGCGTGTCCATCATCGCGCGCAAGGTTGCCTCGACCGGGCGGCGGGGATCGGACAGGAAGTTGGCGACGCCCGCCAAGGTCTTGTCCTTCTCCGCATAGAGAACATGCAGGATCGCGCCGACCAGCAAGCTATGGCTGGTCTTTTCCCAATGGTTGCGCTTGTCGAGACTGCCTTCGGGATCGACCAGAATATCCGCGATATTCTGCACGTCGCGGACTTCCCATTCGCCTTGCCGGACTTCGAGCAACGGATTGTAGGCGGACGATCTGGCGTTCGTGGGATCGAACAGCAGCACACGGCCATGCTTCGCGCGAAAGCCCGCTGTCAGGGTCCAGTTCTCGCCCTTTATGTCGTGAACGATGGCGGATGCCGGCCATGTCAGCAGCGTCGGCACCACCAGCCCGACACCTTTGCCGCTGCGCGTCGGGGCGAAGCATAGGACATGCTCAGGACCATCATGGCGCAGATAGTCCCGGTCGTATCGGCCGAGCAGGACGCCATCGGGGCCGAGCAATCCGGCCGCATGGATTTCCTTGCCCTCGGCCCATCGCGCCGATCCATAGGTGGCGACGTTGCGCGCTTCCCGCGCCCGGATGATCGACATGAAGATGGCGGCGGCGATGGCGAGGAAGCCGCCCGATACCGCGATGATGCCGCCCTCGACGAAGATCGCGGGCGCGTAGGCGTCGAACGAAAACCACCACCAGAAGAAGGCGGGCGGATAATAGACCGGCAGGCCCGCCAGCTCGAACCATGGTGCTCCAAGCTGCGGCTGGAAGCCGAGGCGGAACGCCGTCCATTGCGTCGCTGCCCACACCATCACCAGAACGATGGTGAAGACGGCACCAATCTGCCCCCAAAGGATTCGGCCTCCGCGCATACAGGCTCCAGTCGGCAAAAAAAGACGGAGCCGATCAGAGAGTAGGCAAAATCGGGACGGGCAACAGGAAAGAGGATGCCGGAGGGCTGCCGGATACTATCGGCGGCAAATAGGACGGGTCGCCTTTGCCGTTATCGTGCCGGTCGAGTGCCATCTAGGAAACGATTGGGCGAATCGCCGTCACGCTTCATTTTGCCTGCGAGGTTGAGTAGATTTTTCAGTGCGGAGCTGCGATTGAACGGCGACCAGACGGCTGTAAAGGCAACCGGCTCCGGTTCATCGAGGAAGGGCAGGAAGACGATGCCGGTCGTCGGCAATAATGACGTGGCCTCGCCGACGATAGTGATGCCGAAGCCTTGTCCGACCATAGATAGCAGCGTGCCGCGCCCCACATCAAAGCGCAGGATCGACGGTGCGGGCCAACGCCCGGCAAGGCGCAGCACGATATGGTCATGGACCTGCGGGCCGGTGCCACCATAGCGAACAATGAAAGTCTCGCCGACCAGATCGGACCAAGTGATTGCGGACTGCCCGGCGAGGCGATGCCCATCCGATAGCACCACCACCAGCGGTTCGGTCCAGATCGGTCGGGTATGGCAGTCGGGCATCTCGGGCTTGCCCGCGACGAACGCCACGTCGAGCTGGTCAGCACGAAGCTGCATCACCGCATCGCGGGCCGTGCCTTCGGTTATCTCGACCTCAATGCCGGTATGGGCTTCCCGATAATGACGGATCAGCTCCGTGAGAAAGCTGCGTGGGATCAAGGCATGGATGCCGATGCGAAGCCGGCCACATTCTCCTTGAGCTGTCATGCCGGCGGTCTTCACCGCGTGATCGAGTTGATCGACACCCGCCGTGACACGCTCCATGAAGTGCCTGCCTGCGTCTGTTAGCCGAACGCCCCGCGCATGGCGCTCAAACAGCAGGATACCAAGGTTATCCTCCAGCGCTTTCACACGCGCGCTGACGCTCGACTGGCTGACGCCGAGTGCCTTGGCCGCATGCCGAAAATTCAGATGCTCGGCGACGGCGATGAACTGAACAAGGGAAATGAGCGGTATCCTGCCAGACAGGATACCGCCATTCACGAGGTTTCGATGGTTAGTGCGCCGCATCGGAGCGGGCCTGCCACCAGTCGTCGGTTAGACGACTGGCGACTTCTCGGTGGCAGTCCCACGGAGCCGAAGGAGCGCCAGCCCCAACGACACCAGCACTGCCATCGCCGTGGCGAAACAGATCACCGGCCACGCTGTGTCACCGTTTAACAGCGTCACCGCCAATGTCCCGACAATGCTGACTATCAGGCTTTGAACGCAGAAGTAGAACGCGACCGCTGATCCTGCGATGTCGTCGAACTCTGCCAAAGCGCCGTTCGCGGTAACGGACACAGTGAAGACAATGGCGACCGCCATGAGCCACATCGGCACGATGAAGGTGAGGAATGACGGCGAACCGAAGAGTTCGCCGATCCCCAACAGGACCGCCCCGAAAACGAGCAACGCCATTCCACGCGCTACGCATCCCGCGATGCCCCATCTGGTGACAAAGGACTTCGCGAAACGAGTTGTCACGATCATTACAAGCGCGACAGTGGCGAAGGCAAAGCTGAATCCGATCTCGGAATATTCCGCTTGGCCTATGAGCACACGGGGAGCCGTCGAGAAGAAGACGAAGAAGGTGCCCATACCGGCGCTAAAGCCGATGGTGTAAACCCAAAAAGCCGGACTCGCGAAGATCGGCAAAACAGATCGGCGCGTCTTCGCTTGATCCAGAGGGCGGGTTTCGTGCCACCTGAAACCCGCATTTAGGAGTGCGAGCATCGCCAGTATAGCCAAAGCAATGAATATCGCCTGCCATCCCAAGAACTCGCCGATCAACGCTCCGGCGATAGGGCCGAGCGCAGGTACGAACGCCAGCATCGAACTGAAAAGGCCGTAGATGACGACACCCTCAGGACGACTGGCATAAACGTCGCGAACCGTCGCGAACGTCGCCACCAGCATGGCCGACGCGCCGACTGCTTGAAGCAGACGGAAAGCGACAAAGGCTGGTGCAGTTGAAGACCAAGCTGCTCCCAGAGACGCAATGACGAAAGCCGTTGCGCCCGCAAGTAGAATTGGCCGTCGCCCGATGCGGTCTGAGAGCGGACCAAAAATCACCTGGCCCACACCGAGCATCACAATATAGAGGCTCAACGTGAGTTGGATCATGGCGGGCGTCGTGTTCAGGATGCCGGGCATCGCTGGAACGACGGGGAGATAAATATCCATCGCCAGTGAAGCGAGGATGTCGAAGGGAGCCATCAGCAGTAGGGCTGCCGGCAGCGTATAGGCCCATGCAGGGCGTGTGATGGTCATGATAAGTCAACCGCTCGATTAAGAAATCTCGGGCGGCGTCTGCACATCAGCAATCACATGGGATTGGTCTCACAGAGCGCCGCAACAACAATTTTGCTGTTGCGGCTTACTTGTCTGCTGACTTTGGATTTCCCATGCTGACCACTCCACGATCACAAATTTGACTAGCTATCACTTATACGATCAGCTGTTGCCTCGCAATGCCGTATCGCTGGCTCGTAGCCACCCAATCCCCCGCTGTTGACGTTCCCGTCATTCTTGGCCGTATGAAACCCCTATGCCTTGCTTTGGCGGTTGGCTGGAACGGCAGAGGTTCAGTCGACGCGGATCAGCCGACCCATTTCTTTTGCGAGAGAGAGCAGATCACGGAGCGCGGCGCTTCGATTGAACGGCGACCAGACGGCGGTAAAGGCAACCGGCTCTGGCTCATCGGCGAAAGGCAGGAAGGTGATGCCGGCAGTCGGCAGCAGTGCCGTCGCTGCCCCGACGATGGTAATGCCGAATCCCTGTCCGACCATGGATAGTAGCGTGCCACGTCCTACGTCGAAGCGCAGTATCGAAGGCGCGGGCCAGCGCCCGGCAAGGCGCAGCACGATATGGTCATGAACCTGCGGGCCAGTGCCACCATAGCGGACAAGGAAGGTTTCGCCGACCAGATCGGCCCAAGTGATTGCCGGCTGCCCGGCAAGACGATGCCTATCCGGTAGCACCGCTACCAGCGATTCAGTCCAGACCGGCCGTGTATGGCAGTCGGGCAGCTCTGGTGTGCCAGCGACGAACGCCACGTCCAGCCGGTCGGCACGAAGCTGCATGACCGCATCGCGGGCCGTGCCTTCGGTGATTTCGACCTCGATGCCGGGATGGTTTTCCCGATACTGCCCGATCAGATCGGCGAGGAAGCTGCGCGGAATCAAGGCATGGACGCCGATGCGCAGGCGGCCCCATTCCCCCGTCGCCGCCATGCCTGCGGTCTTCACCGCATGGTCGAGTTGATCGACGCCGGCTGCGATCCGCTCGACGAAGTGGCGTCCGGCTTCGGTCAACCGAACGCCACGCGCACGACGCTCGAACAGGAGGATGCCAAGGTCTTCTTCCAGCGCCTTCACGCGGGCGCTGACGCTGGATTGTGCAACCCCGAGTGCGTTCGCTGCGTGGCGGAAGTTGAGATATTCAGCGACCGCAAGCGTCTGGATCAGCGACAAGAGAGGTATGCGCGACCCGAGCAGCGTTTCACTTGATCGGAAGGCATCGTTCGCATGTCTTTTCGAACGCCGCATCCTATGCTCCCGCTAGGCGGCCTTTTTTGTGGCTCCGCGTTTTTCGACCGGGATTCCGCGCAGATCGCGCAACCAGAGCTGACCGCATGCCGCCGAAATATCCCGCCCCTGTGTATCCCGCACCACGACCGGCACACCGGCGCGATCCAGCACTTCACGGAAAAGTCCGAGGCTGCGGTCGCCGGTTCGATCAAGCGCGATGCCATCGACAGGATTCCAGCGCATAAGGTTCACACGCGCCCTTCGCTTGTTCATGAGACCGGCAAGCCGTTTCGCATCAGCAAGCGTGTCGTTGATGCCGGGGAGGACCAGATAGACAAAGGTGACGATCCGGTTGTGCCGTTCCGCCCATGACGAAGCGCGCGCGATGACCTCCTTGATGTCGTGCTTACGCGATCCGGGGATGAGACGGTCGCGAACTTCCTGCGTCGTCGCATGCAGCGATATAGTCAGATTGATCGCCAGATGCTCTTCTCGCAATTGCGCTAGAGCCTTCGGTATGCCGATGGTCGAAAGCGTGATTCCCGTGGTGGGAAAATTCATCCCTCGCCGGTCGCGCAGGATACGAATCGCCTTCATCACCTGCTCGTAGTTGTTCAAAGGCTCGCCGATGCCCATGAACACGATCCGGTTGACCTTCGGCCCGAGTTGAACGACCTGTTCGACAATCTCGCCCGCCGAAAGGTTGCGCTTGAGGCCGGCTTGGCCGGAAGCGCAGAACTGGCAGGCGAAGGCACATCCAACCTGTGACGAAATACAGGCGGTGTGTCCGTCGTGACGACGGATCAGAACGCTTTCAACGGCATAACCGTCATGAAGGCCGAAAAGCACCTTCTGCGACCGACCGCCGCGCTCATGCGTGATTTTGCGAAGGCTCCGCAACTGGACGCCCCGAGCCTCTGACCAGTTCCGCAAGGCGCGCGGCAGGTCCATGTGTGGGCAGAACAGGTCGCGATAGGCGATTTGCGGCCCGCTGCTCGCGTTCAACGCATCGAACTCGTCGGCCATGAGGTTCAGCGCCAAGGTTGGCGCAGGCAGTGCTTTTTGTCGTTCGGCCCCCAACGGGCTGGGTTCTTGTATAGGCATGATAGTCGTTCCGGGTTTCCGTGCCCGGCGATACCGTGGCGCATGCCTTATAAATAATCGACACGACTGTTATAAACAACCCTCCAGATGGTGTTACCCGAACACATGGTCGGGATAGAGGACGGACAGAAGCATGTGGGTGCGCTTGGTCATGAAAGCCGCTAGCTCGCCTTCCGGCTCAACGAGCCATTGCATGCAAGACCCCTGAATGACCGTCTGAATCAAGCCGGCGGTATGCTCGGGTGGGCGCGGCCCGGCGGGCAGTCGTGCCTCGATAGCTTTCAGGACCAGTCTGTTCCGCTCCGCCGCAAGGGCGCGAAGCGACGGCTCCTGAACGTCTCCCCACAATAGAAGAAGGTAGCCTTCCGTTCCGGCACCGTCACCCATACCGGCGATGAGGTCCTTGAGCATCGCCCACAGCGGATCGAGGCCCTTTTCGGGACTCGCACCCGCGAAATAGTCGCGCACCTCCTGCGTGTTGCGCTCCATGACCTTTAGATGCAGCGTCGCCTTGTCTTTGAACCGCTGGATCAGTGCAGCCCGCGAGATGCCGACCGCTTCCGCAACATCGGAGAGGGTGAAGGCCGATGGACCTTTCTGAAGAAGGATGCCTAGCGCGGTATCTAGAATGAACTCATCGCTATGAAGTTTCGGTCTCGGCATATCTTCTTTTCTACTGCTCGCTTGAATGATGGCCCCTACAATAGCCGGCATCCAGCGTGAGATACACGGGGCATGATAGATACCGGATGAAACACGCGTATGTGCTAAAGGCCAAGGTCATGCCTTCGCCCCAACTGCCACGACACCGATCCGCCCTGCACGACGCCAGTGATCTCGCGGCCGAGCTGGCGGTCGATCACCGGCCGCCACGGGACAAGCGTGAACTCATGGCTCTTTTCCACCACGGCGAACTTGCCGCTCGATAGCTGAACGGTCCCGGTGAACTTGCCGCTGACGTTCTCGCCGTCCGTGGCGGCACGGAACGGCAACCCCTTGCCCTCGGCCATCTCCGCGCCAATGCGGGCAACCTCCCGCTCGCGCAAGGTGGCGAGAAGGCTGCGCCGGTAGAAGATGCGGCCGTTCCGTGCTCGGGTGGCATCGCCCTGTTCGATGTGATGCTCGCGCCGCTGGTCCATCGCCTCACGCACCTGCTGGCCGAAGCCGGCCGGCGCAAGGTCGGCCGTTTCGCCATGGACCAATCGCCGGTCCAGCCATGTCGTGCCGTCCGATCCGATCTGCTTGCCTAGATCGACCGGGGAAAGGATGCGAACGCTGGCCTGCCGGTCACGGCCGGCGTCATAGGCGGCGGCGCGGCTGACCAGATCATCGGGGATGCGCCATTGGTCGGCGTCGATCCTCTCGACGATCCCGGCGCGGCGCAATGCCTCCAGTCGCCGGACATGGGCATCGACATAGCCCTCATAATCGCCGCCCGGAACGCGGCCCTCGAACTTCGCCTGCTCCAGATGGCGGCTCGGACGATAGATGCCGTCCTCGGTGATGGCGGCAATGGCGCGTTCGGACGGTCGGGCGGTCGCCTCGGCCGGGCCGATCTGGACGACGCTGCAAACGCGGGCGTCCTCCAGCCGCTCGGGCGCGATGCCTGCGATGTGGTGCGTCCTGCCGTCGATCCCGTCCACCACAATGGTCAGGTTCTCGCCCAGCTCGTCCGACAGGTGCTTGTCCACGACGCGGCCGACGATGGGTGTCTCTGGCGCTCCGTCATGGATTTGAAAGCTCATGGGATCGCGTTCGCCTCCCTGCGGGCCGAGCGCCTTCTGCATGGTGCGGATAATGTCGCCGCGCTCGCCCAACTCGCGCAGGGCCGGCTCCATGTCCTTGCTCAACTCCCAAACGCCGGGCGCGTGCTCGGTCGCCAGTCCCATCTTCTCCAGCTTGGCGAGACGGCGCAGGCGTAAGGTGCGCTCGAACTGGCGGCGCGGTGCGGCCGGTTCATGGCGCAGGTCGAGGAACCGGGCATCGGCTTCCTCGGCCATGGCGCGGTCAATCCGGGTGAAGCGGTCCTGGTCTATCTCGGCCGACAGCTTGCGGGTCTGCTCGATTTCGGTGACGGGGCCGAGTTCCAGACTGGCAAGCTCGCTGGCGCGCTCCCGTAGGCCGTTGGCGAGGTAGTCGCCATTGATGATTAGATCCTCGCCCATCTCGTCGCGGCCGTTGACGATGACATGCACATGGGGATGGCCGGTGTTGTAGTGGTTGACGGCGACCCAATCGAGTTTCGTGCCGAGGTCGGCTTCCACCTGCTTCATGAAATCGCGGGTGTAGGCCGTGAGGTCCGATAGCTCCGCGCCATCCTCGGGCGAGACGATGAATCTGAACTGGTGGCGGTCGTCCTTGCCGCGATCAAGGAAGGCGTCGCCATCGGCGCGGTCCTCGGTCGCCGAATAGAGCCGGCCCCGCTCGCCGTCGCGTGACGTGCCGTCGCGCTGGACATAGCGCAGATGCGCGCGGGCGCGTGCGCCCTTCCACGCGGCCCGAACGCTGCGCTGCTTGACGATCACGCGGCGGCTGCCGGGCTGGCGATGATGCCATTGGCCGGAGATGTTCCGAGCGCGCACGAAGCTCGCGCCCCGGCCGCGCTTCACGCCCTTGCCGCTGGCGACCACGGCACGGGACCGCCCCGGCGATGACGGGCGAGCGGATGACGGCATGGAAGGATCGCGGGAGGCTGCTGCCTGATGCTGCCGGGTGATCTTCTTGACCTGCGTGAAAAAGCTCTTGGTCTTGCCGGCCTTCGGTGTGTCGGATCGGATACGGCCCGGCTTCGGACGGAAGCGGTTTTCATCGTCGGCGCTCATGGGCGCGACTCCTGATAAAACCACCGAAAAACGGCTGATATGGGCCTATGGTGCCGCTCGAAACCCAGCAAAGCCAAGGCTTTGTGCGAAATCGCGGCACGCGACCCCTCAAAACCATGGTGCCGGAACCGGCCACCTAACCAGTGTGCAGACAACAACAATTTCCAGAAGCGGCCCGATATGGTGCCGTCTTCTTTAATCTTGCCCTCCGCCCTTTCTGCCTTTTCTGCCCCTCCTGCCGGGAATCCAGCCGGGCAAAAACCTGCCTGACTGGACACCGGAATGAGCGCCGCCGAGCGCGGGAACGCCGCCCTCATGGCGTTCCCGAACCGCTCGCGTCGGCGACGAAAATGCTGTCGCCCTGCGACTCTGCATCGGCGGGATCGCGCGCCGGAACGGTCGCGCGGGCGTCGCCGGATTGTGCGTCGGACGGCGGCGCGGCGACGGCCCGCGTGTCGCCCGGACGCATGACGAACAGCGGTGCCTCGCGCCAATCAGGCGGCGGTGGCGGTGCCGATGACGGCGGTTCGGTTGCAGCCGCGCCGCCGAGGATCGGCGCGAGCGCGGCGACATAGGCCCGCGTTTCGGCCGGCAGGGTGCGGCCGGTCGCAAGGTATTCGTCATAGCGGCCGGGGCCGGCGTTATATGCCGCGAGCATCGCCGCGACATTGCCGTAGCGATCCCACATTTCGCGCAGGTAGGCCGTGCCAGCCATTATGTTGTCGCGCGAGTCGTAGGGGTCGCGGCCGAGGCCGTAGCGGATGCGCAGGCCCGTCCATGTGTCGGGCATCACCTGCATCAATCCCATCGCGCCGGCCGACGAAACCGCACGCACGTCGCCCGCGCTTTCGGCGCGCAGCACGGCACGAATCCATTGCTCGGGGATGCCGAAACGCTGCGACGCCTCGGCGATGTGGACCGCATAAGGATGGGCGGCGGCCGGGCGCTCGACGGGCGCGGATTGTGCAACCGCGACGCCCGATCCCGCGCAAACGGAAAGCGCGTCGGCCAGTATCAGGACGGCATAGTGCCATGCAGTCCTGTCTCCGCTTCGACACCAGCCTGCCAGCGTGCGCGCTGCGGTCAAGGGCAAGGCGCTAGCGCCGGCCGATGGCCGCCCCTGACCTTCGCTGTGCGCGCCGGCCGTCCGGTGGCCGAGCGGGACGAAGGGATGAGACGGCTTTTCCGCGAACAAAGGGATGACGATCCTGGACCGGATGGCGGGCCGGACGCGCGCGGCCGTCATTCCTCGTCCTCGACTTTCCGGGGGTGCTTCCAACGCAGCGTCCAGACCGAAGGATCGTCGTTGGACTGGAACAGCTTGGCGCGGATCGGGAACGGGAAGATCGGTCCCTCCAGCCTCATCGACACGAAGTCGCCGGCATTTTCGCTGGCGTCCTTCCATGTCGGGCCGGCGTCCGGGCCGTCCTCGCTATCGAGGCGCACGCGATAGTCGGGCGCGTTTTTCACGTCGCTTGGCTTGGCCGGGACTATGAACAGCTTTTCGTGCAGGCCGAACGAATGAAGCTCCCCGGCATAGCCGGTTTCGGTGCGGGTGAAGGTGCCTATTTCTGCCATGGGAAATCTCCTGCGGTTGGCTTTCGGGGGATGGTTTCAATGCGTCGGTGCGCGCCACTCGTAGCGGCCGACGCCTTCCTCATCGGTCCAGAGCGGGACCGCTCGGCCGATGACGGAAGCTGCGGGGGTGGGTCCGAAATAGCGGCCGTCGAGGCTGTCGCGGACTTCCCAATTCATGAGGAAAAGCTGGCCGTCGCCGATCACTCGGCAGCCCCGCCAGACGGGCAGATCACGGCCGAGGCTGTCGCGCTCCAGCGCCTCGCCCATCTCGATCCCGTTCACCGTGATCGTGCGGCCGGTGCGGCAAACCCGCTGTCCCGGCAAGCCCAAGACGCGCTTCAACAGCGGGACGCCGCGCGTGATATAGCCGCGCTCGGCCATGAAGGCGGCGAGCGGTTCGGGCGGCATGACGGCGACCATCTCGGGCACCTCGATCCGCTCGGCCGGTGCGATGGTGTAGAAGCCGATGGGTGCGCTGGCCGTCGCGTTCCAGATGAGTTTCACGGGCCAATCGACGGCGCTGGCGGCGGCGATGCCGATGGCGGCGAGCGCCGTCACCGTGAGGGTGCGGCGGCGCGTCATGGGTCGATCCTTCGGCGATGAAGCCAAGCGGCATGTCGCTCGGGGGTGTAGGCGTGCGGCTCCAGATTGGCGGTCAAACGGTTATGGACGTGCCGCCAATGCTCCGGTGAGGCGTCGGCCGGATCGAGGCCGAGCGCATCCACGGCGTCGATAGCGACAAGCGCACGCTGCACCTTCGGCCAGCCGTCGAGGCGCAACAGGATTTCGCCGCCGGGACGCACGAACGGCAATGTCTGGAACGGCTCGCCCCGGCCGATGGCGCGCACAATGTCGATGCGGGAAACGACAGTGCCGTGCTCGCCCTTCGCCCATCGCACGAAGGCAAAGACGCTGCCCGGCGCGAAACCGACGACGCTGCGGCGGCGGTCGATGATCTGCTTGTAGCTCTTGCGGCCGAAGCGTATCCAGTGCTCGACCTTGCGTTTCTCGAAGGTCAGCTCGACCAATGTTGTGAAGGGCGCAGGCCCGTCCGGCAGCGGACGGCCGTGCGCGCTGCGGTGGGCGCGACGGGTCATTGTTTGTCTCCGGTGATGTGCTGGGGGCTGCGCGGGCGCAGCGCGTCGAGCGCGGCCGTCATGGCTCGCCCCTTCGGGCAGAACCGGCACCACGCTTCGGGTGCGCGCGCGTCAAAGAAAAAGAGTTAGCTGGGGTAACTGTTTCTGTTCTCGTCGCGTGTGGAGAAAGCGCCTCTTGCCATACCGTAAACGGTGATCTGGCTGGCTTATGCCGGTCCACCATCAACCGGAATGGAGAGAGACC
>NZ_DATAJR010000008.1:0-192500 GCF_036262015.1 Hyphomicrobium sp.
CGAGCGTATAGTGGTTTCGACGAGCGAACGTGCCGATCGCCTTTCCGATGTCGCTGAGCGGCTTGTTCGCGCCAATCTGCCTGATGCCCGTCCACATAGCCCGTCGCCCATCACGGCAAAGCCGCTCGATCGCTTTGGAGAAATGATATTGATGCCCGATCGTCGCCCGTAAGCGGACCTGACCTGCTGATGCAGCAAGACGAGACGACAAGTGCCGCCGATGGCCGCTATTGGGACGGACCGCCGGTTCACGCTCGACGACCCTCGCCCGTCGCTCTAGTCCGGAAACCGCCATGGGGGCTATCCGCGCTCAGGGCGAGAAGCGGACGCCGACACGCCGCTCTGGGTCCGCCTCGACCGAGCCGGTTCCCCTAGAATCTGACGATCGCGCCGGACATGACAATGTCCAGGTTTTCGAGCGGCTCGGAGACCTGCTCGATCCCCGATCCCGCGAGCGTAACGTCCGCGCTATACTGCCGATAGAACACATAGAGCTTGGTGTTGGCCGCTTCGATGTCCTGCGTGATCCCCACGCTCCACGACGTCACCGTGCTTGAAGCGATGCCCGCATCGACGCCGATGGAATTGATCGCATCGCTTGCTGGCACTGCGAGACGCGCATTCGCGCCGCCATCCATCCGGTAGTATTGGCCAAACAGCGTCGTCGCGCCCATGTCTAGCCACGGCCTCTGGATGCCGGCCTCGAGTGCAAAAAAGGTGCTCTCGGATTGCGCTTCGATCCCGGCGAACACCGACGCGTAGGACGCGGTGTGGTCTTCGAACCACCCGCCCGCAACGTTGCCGTAGAGGCCGGTCTGTCGGTGCATGATGCTGAGCGAGCCGCCGAGCATCTCGCATTCGGCATCGCTCGGAGCGCGGGGGACATTGGTCGCCACGCATTGGATGCTGACCTCGTCGCCGGCGTCTTTGGATTGGCCGTAGCCGATCCTCCCTTCGACAGTGAAATCTGAGATGTCACCCAGGTACTGGATGCTCGCGTCCCACGCATCATCGGCGCCCCAGGCCAAGCTTGCGAAAAACCCGGAGATCGTCGGCGTGATGTAGCGAATGCCCATCTGCGCATCGCCTTCGCCGGGTTGATTGCCGGTGTGCTTGAGCAAGCGTCGCCAGGTCACGTCGCTGAGGGCAGGCGTGGTCTCTGAGCGTAAGCGCAAGCCGAGGCCACTGTCTTCCACGTCCGAATATTTTGCGCCGCGTCGGGTATCGGCGAGGTTGGCTTCCGTGATCTCTTCCAGAGAGGTCACGACGCGCCCTATCTGAACTGTTCCAAGCCTCTTGCTGGCGGCACCCCACCACGCGCGGCGGGAGTGCATCCCGGAGGTGATCTCGGTTTGATCGCTGCGCTTCGAATTGGCGGAGCGGATGCCGAGCTCGAGCAGGAAAATGGCCGATAGATCCGCGTTGATCTCGGACTTGCCGCGCAATCCGATGCGCGTGCGCGACGCGTCGTTGGTGACGAAATAAGCGTTGCGTTCGTAGCCGTCATTCCAGGCCATGACCGCCTGGTTGACGTGGCCATAGAGCGTGAGGGCTGTCTTTGAGTTGCCCTTCGCAGCCGCCGCAGCTTCGAGTTCCGCGATGCGCGCATCGAGGTCCGCACAGCAGGCCGAGGAATCTTCAGCTATCGCCGTCTGACCGCTTAGAAGCAGGCAGGATGCAACGACCTTCCAACGCCTCGCACGTGAACGCCCCACTAGCTTTCCAATCCATAGCTCCCAGCGATTGACGTGATCGCGCCCGAGTGGGGTGGGATTTGCGAGTTGGAACGTATGCAACTGATCCTGACGTGCGGCTGACAATCTCCGCTCGACCGGGAAGATTTGGCGCGTATCTACGGTAGGGAAGGAAGTCCAGTCGCGCCGGAACGCTGTTACGCAATGCGGTATAGGCGCATCCCTCCATGCGACTACCTCAGGTGTGATCCCCCGCTATAATACGCAGGGACGGTCTTTGATCGCTGCGCCTATTGTCGAGAAGCGACTTCACGTATCCGCAATGGGTCATTCCCCGCCCCTCGGCCGTCGCCCTTAGTGTCCGCTCGCTATCAATCAGTGCGCTTGAGCAGGGAGGCGCTATCGGCGCCAGCCTTCGACATCGCCGATTTCCGCTTCTGGGACGGACCGCCGTTTCCCGCGTCCTAAGACGCTAGGCAGCAGAGATCCAAAACCAGTCATCTGGTCGGCGACGTTACGGGCCAGGAGCCGACATCCGCCAACGCGCCGCGCGATTGGCTTATCGGATTGTTCCATCCCAGAAGCGGACATTCTCGAGTGTGAGCAGCGCGACAACTTGTGCTGGCAAACGATGTCTGCATCCGGCTGGCGACCGGGCGTGCCGTTCAGCTGACATACGTTCCATCCTGGGCTGCCGTCTGCGGCATGACGTAGCCAAGTCTGGTCTAGCTGACGGGCGCAGAAACATTCCGATATGAAATTCCGCTGCATAGATAAGTTTAGACATACTTGAACTTAGCGCCGCAACGATTGACCGGCACATTGGGTTCTCCACCCGCTGGAGAACCGCAATGCCAGCACTCATACGTGTCGGAACAGTACTTTCTCTCAGTTTCGTGCTGGTCACGATCTGGTCCGCTGTGATCTACGCGCAAGAACGCGAACATGATCGCAGGATCTTGATCAAAGTTTCCGTTGACACAGTGCGGGAAAGCCAGATCGACAGCACGATCGTCGGTATGGGTACGGCAGCTGCCTGGAGGGAAATGCCCATCAGCTCCGAAGCCGGTGGATTGACCATTTTCGAGATTTACGCAGACGAAGGAGACAGCGTCGAACAGGGGCAAGTCCTGGCGCGACTCAATCAAAGTCTTCTCCGGGTGCAGATCGACCAGAATGAGGCAGCCGTCGCCGAGGCCGAGGCCGCCTTTGTGCGGCTCGTGGCGCCGGTAGTCGACCCAACATCTCGCCAGGGCACCGTACGCATTGGACTGTCCTCGGATACCGAATTGAAACCGGGAATGTTTGTCCGCGTCGAAATCGAGGCCGGCGGGGCAGCCGCGCTGACGGTTCCGCTCAAGGCTCTGGTCTGGCGCGCCGGAAAGGCAGGCGTATTCACCTTGAGTGACGACGGAACCGTGCTCCTCAAGGAGATCACGGTCGGACGGAAAACCAGTTCTGTCGTCGAGGTCGTGCAGGGTCTGGCGGCGGGCGAGCGCATCGTCGTCGAAGGTGCGGGGCTGTTGAATGACGGAGAGAAGGTTCGTGCCGAAGTCGCGTCAGCCAAGCCGTTGACCAAAACCCCATGAGCCAGATCTCCGCCTGGGCCATCCGTAATCCGGTGCCCACAATCGTATTGTTTCTGCTGCTGTCGTTGTCGGGAGTCGTGAGCTTCTCGAAACTGCGCATCAACGATATGCCAGATATCGACATCCCTGCGGTCAACGTCAGTGTCGGCAGGACCGGCGCTGCGCCCACCGAGATGGAGACGCAGATCACGCGCCTCGTAGAAGACAGTGTCTCTGGCCTTGGCAACGTCGAGCATGTCCGTTCCACGGTCACGGAAGGTCTTTCTACGACCAGTATTGAATTCACCCTGGGGACCAACATCGACCGCGCAACCGACGATGTTCGGAATGCCGTGAACTCGATACGCTCGTTCTTGCCGGCAGACGTCCACGAACCGACCGTGCAGCGGATCGATGCAACCGGTCAGCCGATCCTGACCTTCATTGTCGACGCGCCGACGATGGCGGTCGACGACCTGAGCTGGTTCGTCGACAACGATGTGGCCAAGGCGATGCTATCGGTCCGGGGCGTCTCCAAGATCGAGCGAGCGGGCGGCGTCGATCAGGAGATCCGGGTTCGGCTCGACCCCGATCGCCTCATGGCGCTCGGCATCACCGCTTTTGAAGTCTCCGAGGAACTCAGGGCGCAGAACGTCAACCAACCCGGCGGACGCATGACGCTCGGGAGCGGCGAGCAAGCGGTCAGAACGCTTGGCAGTGCCGAGAGCGTCGAGACGCTTGCGCGAACGCGTTTGGTCCTGAAAGGCGGACGCACGGTGCTGCTGTCAGAGCTCGGCGTCATAGAACGATCGTGGGCCGAGCCGCGCCAACGCGCGCGCTTCGATGATAAGGAAGTTATCGGTTTCAGTCTCTACCGCTCCGTGGGCACGGGCGAGGTCGCTGTGACCAGGGCTGTGAGATCGAAGGTGGCGGCATTCGCCGCCAAGCACCCCGAAATCGCGATCCGCGAAGTGACCTCTTCGACCGATGAGGTTATCGAGGGCTACTCCGCCGCGATCGAGGCGCTCCTCATCGGGGCGGCACTTGCCGTCTTCGTGGTCTGGCTTTTCCTGCGTGACACGCGCGCGACCCTTATTTCCACCGTGGCTCTGCCGCAGCTCGACGGCGCTGAGCCTCATCTGCGTTCCTGCGGTTTTCACCGTCATGGATGATCTCGATTTGTGGGCGCGCCGAGTTCTCGGAGCCCTCTTCGAAACTGCACAGCCCAGCCTGGCGGATACAAAATAGTGGACAGCGCGCGCCACCGCGATCAATCGACGATGATCCGACAGATCCCGAGTGAAGCCGCGACAATGCGGACCGCCTTGGTGGTGCTAATCGCCGGCGTCGCCGCTCGCCTCAGCCTTGCCGCGCTGCTCGACCCCGGTGTCGACGAAGCTTATGCCATGGCGGTCGCGACGCAGTGGCAGCTCTCCTGGTTCGACCACCCGCCGATGGTTTTCTGGTGGATCAAGATAATGAAGGTTCTCGCCGCGCCGTTCTTCGCGGACGGCGTACCTGCGATGATCATGCGCCTTCCCTTTGTTCTCGCTTTCACCGCCACCAGCGCGGTGATGTTCGATCTCGCCCGCCGCCTGTGGGGCGTGAGGGCCGGCTTGTGGACCTTGGTGGCGCTGACCATGGCGCCCTTCTTCATGGTTTCCGCCGGCTCATGGATGGTACCTGACGGGCCATTGGTGCTGTTCCTTGCCCTGACCGCCCGATTGCTCGCCGAGATCTTGTTCTTCGCTCCAGACGCGGCGCGCGAACGGCGGCTGTGGCTTGCTGCCGGCCTCACGCTCGGTCTCTCCGGCCTGTCAAAATATCACGCCGCATTGTTCGCACTCGGCGCTCTAGCCTTCGTCCTCGCCAGCCCCCACCGCCGGCGGCTAGTCACTCCTGCACCATGGCTGGCCACCTTGATTGTCTGCATCTTGGTATCACCGGTGCTGATCTGGAATGCCACGAACGACTGGGTGTCGATACTCTTCCAGTCCTCGCGCGGCGCCGCCCGCGAGGGCACGAACTGGTCCGGTCTGGCGCGCGCGGTGCTTGGACAGATGGCATACCTTGGCCCTTGGGTCCTTGTCGGCGCGGTTGTCGCTGCCGTCTCGCGGCTGCGGGTTGACCGCACCTTCGCCGGTCCGAGCGGTTTCCTGTTGGCGCTCGCTTTGCCGTCGATCCTCGTCTTCACTGCCGTGCCACTGTGGGGGGGAGAAGCGCTACCACATTGGCAAATGCCGGGTTGGCTGTTCCTGCTGCCAATCCTCGGCTGCGCCATCGCCGAGATTGAGGCACAGCGCGGTAAAGGTTTGCACCTCGTTCGCGGCTTCGTTGCTTGCGCCACCGCGGTACTCCTCCTTGCGATTTCCGCCGTGATAATATTCCGAACCCTTCCGCCGTCGCCGGCAACCGTCGCCCGCCTAGGAATCAACGGCTTCCTGAGTGAATCGGTGACATGGCGCGGCCTCACAGCCAGTCTCACCGCGCGGGGCCTGCTGGCGGCAGACCCACCATCGACGGTGACGCAAGGACGGCCGCTGGTCGTCGCCTTCCGTTGGATCGATGCTGCTCGCCTCGCCGAAGCACTCGGAAACCGGGCAACCATTGCGGTGTTCGACAACGATCCGCGTGGATTTGCGTTCATCTCCGACCCGGCCGACTGGCTGGGCCACGACATCCTGCTGATCGGCCGGCCGAAGACTTTCTCTCGCGGACTAGAGGCGGTGCGACATCTGTTTGACCATATTGATCGCCAGGCCCCGATCCAGGTGAAGGCCGGCGACGCGACGCTGTTTGAAGCCCAAGTGGCGATCGGCCGCTTCCTCAAGTCGCCCTATTTTCTACCCTACCCTCGTCGCCGATGAGGCAAGCGCCGAATGAATGCATGCCCGCGTACTCAATCAGTTCCGCGCGTCTCGTCCACGGCGCGCCTGTAAATGTCGTCAGTGCGGATGATATCATCCTCGCCGAGGTAGGTGCCGATCTGCACCTCGATAAGATCCAGAGGGACCTTTCCCGGGTTCTCCAGGCGATGCCACTGCGCTGAGAAAATATAGGCACTCTCGTTCTCGCACACGAGTCTCTCGATGCCATCGATAACGACCTTGGCCGTGCCATGCACCACGATCCAATGCTCGGAGCGATGATGGTGCATCTGCATGGAAAGCTTGCCTCCGGGCTTGACGTGCAAGTGCTTCACCTGAAAACGGTGACCAACGCTCAACGTTTCAAAAAATCCCCACGGGCGGTAACTGCGCACGTGCTCCGCATGCTCTGTCCGATTCAGACGCTTTATGTCCTCGACGATCTTGGAGACATCCTGCGAGCGGCTCTTGTCAGCGACGAGCAGCGCATCCGGAGTATCGACAATGACGAGATCCTTGATCCCGATGGTGGCGACGAGCCTCCTCTCGGAATGCACATAACAGCTCGTCGTGTCGTTCAGAACAGTTTCGGCATGAACGTAGTTGCCGTCGGCATCGTGGGGTGCGATCTCCCACAGCGCGGTCCACGAGCCAACATCACTCCATCCGACATCAATCGGCAACATCGCAGCGAGATCCGTCCGCTCAAGCAACGCACGGTCGATCGAAATCGTTGGCGAGGCGGCATAAGCCGTCGTTTCAAGTCTCAAATGCCCTAGATCCTCTTCCGCTCCGGATAGCGCCATTTCTGCTGCATCAAGGATGCGCGGCTCGAACCGCCCGAGTTCGTCCAGGAAGAAGCGCGCGTGAAGAACGATGATGCCGCTATTCCAGTAGAAGCCGCCCTCTCCGAAATAGGATTGGGCCGTCATAACGTCCGGCTTCTCGAAAAACGCATCGACATTCCAGGCGCCACCGCCGAATCCTTCGATGGGAGCGCCACGGCGGATGTAGCCGTACCCCGTGCGCGGTTCGTTGGGCTCAATGCCGAACAGCACTATCCGTCCTGTCGCCGCAACGCGTGCCGCGCGTTTGACGTGCTCGACGAACCGCACCTCGTCGTTGATCATCTGATCGGACGGCATGACGACCAGAGTGGCACCCGGGCTCTCGCGCACAACGGAGAGCGCGGCTACCGCAATGGCCGCCGCGGTGTTTCGCGACATAGGCTCGACGATAATGGCGTGTGGCGACACCTGCAGGCGCTCTAGCTCCTCTTTGACAAGGAAGCGGTGATCGTTGTGGCAAAGAAGGATCGGCGCTTCGAAGCCCGCATCGATCTTCAAGCGCCCGAGCGCCGCGCCGAGTAGGCTCGAGCTCGGTCCATCAAAGAATTTGATGAACTGCTTCGGATACATTAACCGCGACAGCGGCCATAGCTGTGTATCGTATCCACCCGAAAGAATGACGGGGAAGATCGCTGTCACTCAATTTCTCCTTTGCCCGATCTTCCGAAGAGCATGCATCAGCTTTCCGAGATGTCTGACACTTGCGACGACAAGGAGGTGTACCAAGGGGGTGCTTTCGCCCACGGATACCCGTGCCGTACCTCGCCATAACCGAGGTTGAAGAGCTTGCGCATATAAGCCTTGTCGAATGGCTCTTCCGTGTGCCGGCACGGGCATGTCCGAATCCCTTTCGTCGCGGAGGAAAAAAAGCTGCCCGACGGTGCCTCCATCCGCATGCATTTCCTGAAAGTCGCGGCTGTCGACGGTCACTTTGATGAGGACCGGCGGAACCACACCGGGCACGGCCGCTGATGCGAGCAACACCTGCCGAGACAGATAGATGCGATCCGGGTTGGTGCTGGCCGCGCGATAGCTCCCAGGTTCCAGATCACCTGATGTTCGGCTTCCACATTTGTCGTCGCAACCAGCAGGCGCCGGCCGCGCGCATGTTCTCTGGCGATTTCGTCCACAAGTTCGCTGTTGACGTAGTGAGCCAGAAAATCCTCAACGCCGCTGGCGTCGACGAGTGACGGACCACCGAGGGCTGCCGAGAATATCTGTGGGGTTCCGAGGTCGTCGGTTTTATAGCGGGTGTAGATTTCCTCAAGACGCGTGTCATAGACCGGACCTAAGAACACGAACGGTGCAGCGAGGGCACCCGCGCTCACACCCGTTGCGACATCAAAAGTGGGACGACCACCGCGCGCTGTCCAGCCGACCAGCAATCCTGCGCCGTATGCACCATCCCCACCGCCGCCTGGCAACGCCAGGTAGTTCCGCGATGGCGCTCCCTTTCCACCGCCCGACCCAGACGAGAAGGCGAACAAGGTCGAGGCATCGATTTCCAATACATTCGCATCTCCCCACATGCGGATATGCGAATAGCCCACGACCTGGGCTCGCGCGACGGCAGCCTCTGGCACAGGCGTGTACGCAAGCGTCGAGACGCAACCGGCAATCGCCAAGGCTCGAGGTCGGAAGCGCCTCAGGTTTATGCACTCGATACGCATGATGCACGCACGTTCCTCATACAAGCCGACACCGGTGTCGGCCCGGGCTTAGCGGGCGGCGGAAAATCCGTTCTGATACTTGAGCACCCTTTGGCGGAAAGGGCGGCTTCGAGCCGATCGACCTTGGCACGCTCTTCCCGTAGCTCCGCCGTGGCGGCGTATCCGGCGCCGTCAGGCCCGAACCAGCGTCCAAATGCCGACGCGATCGTCGGTGGAGGCTCCTTCCGATCCGCTTCTTTCTGCGTCTGCAGCGCGTCCATATTTTGGAGGTGCTTGG
Organism: Hyphomicrobium sp.; assembly: GCF_036262015.1. GTDB lineage: Bacteria > Pseudomonadota > Alphaproteobacteria > Rhizobiales > Hyphomicrobiaceae > Hyphomicrobium_C. The sequence continues at coordinate 8,925 of NZ_DATAJR010000008.1, forward strand.
CGTAGGCGCTCGCAAGGCTTGCGCAGGTGCCGCTCTCTTTGGGGTTAGCCGAAATCTCAATGTTTCGATCCGGCGGATCACTCTCTGAGGCACGCCCCACGCCTGTCGGATCGAGCTTCTGTGACGCGCAGCCGGCAACGAGCAGCGGCACCAGCCCCGCCATCGCCAGCGAGGGCACTCCGGTGCGCCGAGCGTGACCATTGCGGATTCTGCGATTGGATTTGCGAGCCTTTGCTTTCCGTCGGGTCCGGCGCCCGCCGACCGGGACAAATCCTTCCGTTGGACTAGATCGGCCCGAGCCGGCAACGCCGCGCTGACGGGCGAATGCCTTGAGCACGATCCTGCTCCCCGAAACCCGTAGCCGATCCGATAGTAGAAGTGGCCTCCCGACTTCCCTCGCTTGGTGACGGCGCGTTCCATCGGCGCGCTGAGAGCGGAAAAATATTTGGTAAGCCGTGGATCGAGAATGTGCGAGCGCTTGAAGGAAAACATCACGGCGGGACGTCCGCGCAGCGGTTCGGCGCGGTGCCAATACCCGTACATGAGGCTGTGTTTGCCCAGGATGCCACGTCCAACGGATTTCGCTGCCCCTTCGCCATCGCCGTTGGTGTAGAAGGCGAGTTGGCTCGCAACGTTGTAGGTATCCAGGCCGATTATGAGCGGTTCGCGGCCGGTCTCCTGCATCACCTCATGCTCCAGGTCGGCAGCCTCACGCCCGAATTCGCTCCAGGCGACCGGCGCTTCCGGCAAGCGCAGTGGATACCCCACACCTGGAATTCCCGACGCGAGGTAATTCAGGATGAAGCCGTACGCCACGAGGCTGATAGCGATCGTGGGCGCCCACACGCGATGCATTGCGCGTGAGAGGGCTGATGAACACTTGGCGGCAGAAACGATAGACGCCGAGACGGCAGGAAGGACGGCGAGCCAGACCGGGCCCGTCCAGTTGAGCTTCGCGTCACGCGCCAAACTGAACACGAAGAAGACGAAAAGCGGAACCAGCGTAAAGACGAGGATGAAGCGCGAGACGCGATGCGCATCCTCGTCTGGTGACGGCACGGCCTCAAGCCGGCGAAGGTCCCACAGCACTGCCGCGGCAGTGACCAGCACCGTCGGGGTAAGCAGGATTACAGAGTTGAAGAGCATCATCGGCAGCGAGAACTCGAATGCCGACCCCATGCGCCGCGCACCTTGGAAATAGAACGATGCCAGGCCGTGTTCCAGGTTCCAGTAGATGACGGGCGAGAAGATCAAGAACGCCAATAGACCGGCGACATACGGCTCAGGCCGCCTCAGCCAAACTCTTGCCTGCGCGTCGACCAGGAGAAATAACAACACGGCAGGCCCCAACAGCGCTGCGGTGTATTTCGAAAGCATTCCCAGCCCAATGCAGATGCCGACACTCCACCATGCATTGCGTCGACCGCCGATCAGCGCGCGCTCGAGGAAATAGAGCGCACCTGCCCAACTCGCCACCAACGGCGCATCGGGAGTCATCAGGAAGCTCGTTGCGAAATAGAACGGCAGGACCGCTGCGAGAAGCAGGGTTACGAACGCGGCCGACTTACCGAACAGCCGATGCGTTAGCCGAAAGCTGAAGAAAGCGGTTGCAAACCAGCCGAGCCACGCTGGGATGCGCACGCCGAGTTCGTTATCGCCGAATACGCTGGTGCTGGTCCAGATCAACCACGCGACCATCGGCGGATGGTCGAGATAGCCAAGATCGACATGCTCAGAATAGTTCCAGTAATACGCCTCCTGAGGCAATAGATCGACAAAACCGAGAAACAAAAGCCGCAGGACCACGACATAGCCGACGATGCCGATGGCTGCGAACCGCCAGCGGATTTCGGCTGGAACGCGTGGATTGACAGACGGAAATACAAAGAACGCTGAGCCGAGATAGTTGACGATGGCAGCGGCCCCGATGGCGCATAACACTGCGACCAACGGCTGCAAGCCCAAAACGCCTGTCGCAAACACCAGCACGCCGCCGCGAATTGCGAGCGCCAAAAGACATATGGTTAGAAACCGCACGAAACGCTTGCTTGCGACCTCCTGGCGCGAGCCTGCTCCTTCGGCGAACGCCCATCGCGCGTTCAGAAAATAATTTGAGACGGTGGCGACAAAGAAGCTCGCGATATGAGCCGTAACCATCGTCGCGCCGAGGACGGAAAGCGTTTGGAAAGCGAGGAGGTCAACAGCCATGCCCAGTAGGCCGACTGTCGCAAAGCGAGCCGCACCGCCGGTCGATACGGCCCCGCCAGCCAAAGCAAACAGACGACGTGCATAAGCTACCAGCTGTGCTTTGCTGATCTTGGACTGTCCGTGCGTACGGTCCCGGAAGGTGATGGGGATCTCGCTCACTGTCATCGCACTGCCGCCCTGTGCGATGATTTCAAGTCCTATCTTGAACCCTGCCGCCTCCGGATCGATCGCCAACAGCCGGTTGCGGCGCACGGCGAAATAGCCGGACATGGGGTCTTTGAGCTCGGTCAACGGCCATGCGAGCAGCGCGCCAAGTCGCGAAAGAATCTGCCGCTGCATGGGCCAACCCTGTGTCGATCCACCCGGTACGTGGCGGCTGCCCACGACCATATCGCTCGCCCCTTCAATCACGGGTTCGACAAGATCCCGAATACGATCAGGCGGGTGACTGAAGTCGGCATCCATGACGACGGCGACATCCCCAGAGGCGAGTGCGGCAGCCGCGAGGACATCGCCTGCGAGACCACGCTTTCCGCCCCCCTGGATCAAACGAACGTTGGCCACGTCTTCCCAGGCCCGAACCCTATCGACGGTTCCATCCGTGGAGCCTCCATCGGCGACGAGTATTTCGAACTCCAAGCCGCGCCCGGACTTTCCAATGATCGCGGCCAGCAGAGAATCGACGTTGTCGACCTCATTCAACGTCGGCACGATAATCGACACGAGTGCGGTACTTCCCGCACGGTGCGCCATGTCCATTGGTTCGGGAGTCAAAGGTGGCTGCATCGGAGAAGCTCATCGCTCTCTGGTTTGGGAACTACGGTTGATAAACTGAGAGGCTGTGCGCCAGCGCTTTACTGCGCCGGCTTGGCGCCGCTATCGGTCCACTCTGGCGGCAAACCGAGCTGCTCCCCGACCATGCCCACCACACCCGGCGCACGACCGTAGTCTTCGCAAGCCGCGTATTTCGGAGCGAGACCCATCGTCGAATTGATTTTTTGCCAGGACGGCAGGGTTGGAAGGTTTATGCCGTCGCCGAACGGGCTCTCGCCTTTGCTGAGAAGTTCGGAAAAGTCATTCGAAAATTCATAGGCCAAGTCGTACGCGTCGCTCGCCTTGGACGCTTTTGGTGAGCTGAAAAACGCCGTCGCGCCGCGTCCCCAAAGCATGGATGCCTGTTGCTGGCCGGACGGATTCACGGCCTCGGCCTCGATCGATAGATTGCCCAGTCCGATTGGAACGCGCGGCACCGGCACCGGAACGTTCACGTTGACGAAATTCATGCCCAGCGAAGCGGCGGCCGATACCCCGGCTGCGATTTCGTCGGTTTCGGTTGCCTGAGTGACTGCCGCTCGAACCGTCAGGTCTGCCGCCTCATGCAGCGTCACGACTTTGAACCGATCGCTCAGATTGACGCACAACGAGCGATTGATGGCGTTCGCGACCACCTCGCGCTGTTCATTGGAGAGCTTCGGCGAGACGGTTGAAGAGAATACCGTCGGCACGATTTTGATCGTCTTGGCGGCAAGGACCTGCTCCTTGTTTACGTGCAGGCGCGATTTGGTGAGCATTCCGTCGGACTGCTTCATAGAATCGTACGATGACAGCCCGAAGCCTTGCACGAGCGGAGCGGTGGCGCAGGCGGGTAGAAACATGACCAGGGCCAGCATAGAGAGGCGCACATGATTAAGGGGCGACGCTTGCATTGCTCGCCTCCTTGTCGTCTGCTTCTCTCGAGTGTGACTGGCTCTGCTCGGGCGCTCCGGTGTGATCCACCCAAGTGCTCCAAAATGAGGCCGTTGTTCTGACGTCTTTAGCAGACGACATCGCCGATGCCGCCGCGAACGCGACAAGGATACCGAAGGTCATCCAATGGAAGCTCAATGGCTTGCCCTCGAGAAGGAGAGCCCGAGCCTGGCCGTCGGTATGATTGCTGGCAGCCGCATCGCCGGTAGTAATCCGACGTAACCCAACAAGAAATCGCATCCGGTCCCCCTGATCGTTGGCGTGAGTTACCGGTAGCGCCGTCTCGTGGCTAAAACTGCTTCTCCAGATGTCCGAATGTTTCTATCCGGTTGGAAATTATGTCGAAGCATGTCTTCCAAGGTCTCAGACAGCCTTTGACACAAAAAAGTTGCGACCTCTCGCTAGGGAAGCGCCAGTTAACCCCAAGACCACCAATCGATCGCGGCTGACCATGATCACCCACCCACAGATTCTTATCGTCGATGACGATGCAGAAATCCGAAAACTCATCGCGCGCTACATGGCAGAACAAGGCTTCCGCGTTTTGGTCGCATCAAAGTGCGCCGAAGTGCACGAAAGGATTGTGACCAATCAAATCGATCTCATCGTTCTGGATGTGATGCTACCCGACGGTTCAGGATTGGACCTTTGTCGCGATTTGCGCGCATCGCGTTCGAGCATACCGATCATCCTGCTGACTGCATTGAAAGAGGACGTCGATCGTATCATTGGCCTTGAGATCGGCGCGGATGATTACTTGGGCAAGCCCTTCAATCCGCGCGAGCTTGTGGCCCGTGTTCGCGCAGTCCTCCGGCGAGGTGTGAACTCAGCCTCCGAGCCTCTGGAAACGGGGTTCTACCATTTCGAGGGCATGGTGGCGGATCCGTCAATTCGTTCCGTCACCGACGCCAACGGAACAGATGTCCCGCTGACCGGCGCCGAGTTTGACCTCCTCATGACATTTCTTCACCGTCCGGGCCGCGTGCTGTCGCGTGATCAATTGCTCGATCTGACGCATGGCAACGACGGTGAGGTCCTGGACCGCTCGATTGACGTGCTGATCAGCCGTCTTCGACGCAAGCTGGCCGACGGCGGCGCAGCACAGATCTTCAAGACGATCCGCAACGGAGGGTACCAACTCGCCGCGAAGGTCCGTGTTTTGGACAAACCGAGATGAACACCCTGCGGGCGAAGATCGCTCTGCTCCTTGTCACCTCGATCGTCTCAGTAATGGTATTGATCACCCTGGCGGTGATGTACATTTTCGCGACACCCAAGGATATGGAAGTCGACTTGCTCGCCAAGCAGCTCATAATATTAGATCGGCTTGGGAGGCAAAACCCCGAGGCAGAGGGTCTATCGCGACATCCCGATACAGGTGCACTTGATAAGGAACAAACCGAACTGATGCGTGCCGGCACTATGCGATTTGGGGTGCCCGTCGACGTCACCGTTACGCATAAGGCGGATGACGGCCGATTTAGCATCGCGTCGATACGCGTCGGGTCTCAGAGCTGGCTCCTTGTAGATATTGATCCTCCCTCAGACCCCGAATTGTGGGTTTGGATTACACTTATCACAATTGGTGCCGGCTCGATTGCGGTTTTCGCAGCCCATCGCATGACCAAACCTCTGGCGCTCCTTGAAAGTGCGGCCGAGTCGGTCAGACCAGACGGGAGCTTTCCGACCCTCTCTGAACAAGGACCAGCGGAGGTACGGGCGACCGCTGCTGCGATCAACTCGCTTTCCTCTCGCTTGAAACGCGCCACCGAAAGCCGGATGCGGCTTGTCGCGGCTGCCGGTCACGATTTTCGCACTCCCCTGACACGCATGAGGCTGCGTGCAGAATTTGTCACGGACGACGAGGATCGAGCGTTATGGCTCAAGGACATCGAGGAGCTCGATCGGATCGCCGACAGCGCCATCGAGCTTGTCCGAGATGAAACGACGAAGGCTCCGCCAGAACTCATTCGGCTGGACGACCTCGTCAAGAACATCGTAGCGGAGTTGCAGGAACAGAATCTTGCGATCGAGGTGGCAGACGCCGGCGAAGCATACGTCAAGGCCAGCCGCTTGGCTTTGAGCCGCGCATTGCGCAACCTTTTCATCAATGCAGCGACCCATGGCGAGAGGGGCGTTGTAAGCGTTACGGGAGGCTCGACGGCACGGATTGTGGTCTCCGACCGGGGACCTGGCATCGCAGCAGACTTGTTGGATCAAGTGTTCGAGCCGTTCTTCCGCGCCGACAGGGCGCGTGGCCAGAAAGTGCCCGGTGCTGGGCTGGGCCTCACGATTTCGCGCGAGATCGTCCGCAGAGACGGCGGAGACATCAGGATTGCCAATCAACCAAACGGCGGCTTGGTTCAAGTTGTCGAGTTGCCAACGGCAGATCCGCAGCTGAAGTGACCGGTATCGGAGAATTAGCTCGGATCCGTTTGCGGCCAATGTCTGCTTCCAGCATGAAAGCCGCAACCGCGCCCCGAGGCGCCGACGTGCGTGTTTGTCACCCCCGGCGATCAAATTACGGGCGTTTCCGCGCACAAGTTCAAGGCGGGCTTCGACTACTGGCTCACGCGTCAGTGGCGATTTGGGGCGGATTTGATCGCAGCGAGCAGCCAGTTCTTCTTCAGCGACAATTCAAACCTGAATGCGCCCCTCGGCGGCTATGCGAAGGTCAACCTGCTCGGAATTGCCGCTGTAGGTACGCGGCGCCTTACTTGCCAGATGGCTGGCCACTAGTCCGTTCAGGGGCACTGGCGGTCGTTCGATGCGGCAGATGGACGTCTGCTCTTCACCCCGTTGTGGACCTAGATGCCAGACGCACAACGCGGGTGGTCATCTAGTTCGACGATGTCCGCTCCTGGGACTTTGCGGTCGATGTCGGCCGGCAGCAAAGCCGAGTTAGGAGACGTGGGCCCACCAGAGGCAGCGGCTCGCGTTGATGGCACGGGAATGTCTGCATTGCCTTACAGAGCGGAAATGGTCGACCTGACGCTTGGGGCCAACAACCGATCAGCGTAACGAGATGCGGTGCAGGGGCTCACGGTTGAGGATTGTTTCGTCCATGATCCTGTTCTGGGGTTGCGGGATGTCGAGCACAATGCGGTAGCGCGCCTTGCCGTCAAGTAGGTGCTGAATGGCGTCGTTCACCTTAGCGATCGGGAGGTGCTCGGTCTGCGGCACGATGTTGTGGCGGGCGCAGAACTCGAGCATTAGCTGCGACGTAACCGGCGCACCGTTGGGCGAGCCTGAGACGCTGTCCTGGCCCATGATCGCCACAGAGGAGCGGTGCCGCCTCCTTGGCATCGACGCCATCGGGAATCGGGATAGCCCACGTCCATTGGGCGCGCACCTTCTCGGCAAAGCTGCCATGGCGGCCGACGATGGTTTCCGTGTGGGTTGCGCAGAGGTTCTGATCCCCATTGAGGCAGGGCTGGCAATGCATGCAGCTTGAAGCGACCCAACCCACGCGGACGCGCTGGCCTACTTTGAGCTCCTTGGCGTTCGAACAAGGCGCCGTGACCGCCCCGATCACCTCGTGTCCCGGCACGAGCGAGTAGGCGGTCATGCTCCTTTCGTTGTGCATCATGGAGACGTCGGAGTGGCAGATGCCGCAAGTCTCGACGGCTATCTCCACATCGTCGGCGCTGAGTGGCCCCGTATCTTGTCGGCCGCCTTCGGAGGCTGTCGAATCCGGCAGGCATCAAACGTCGTTGCGTCTGCGTTATATACATGCATATATCACCCGATGATGCCGGGGGGCATCGAGTATCGCGTGGGGGAAGTGATGTCGCGGCGTGTGTTTGCCGCTGCAGCGATGGCTGCGTGCGTTCTTCAAAACAAGTCAGAGTCAATTTCAGCACAGCGAGTGCGCCGTTCCGGCAGCGCTTCAAGCGCTGGAGAGCCCGCGCATGCGCGGCCTGCCAGCATACGGTCTTCGGACGAGGGAAGGGGGTTCAGAACCGCGTGAGCGCCGTGACCGGCCTTCGCAGCGTGATTTGGCGCCATCGCATCCGCTACCGACGGCTCAAGCTCAGCGAGACCAAATTGTAAGTGGCGACGATCATCCGAGGGGCGGCCCGGGTGTTCGGCACGAGATCGATTGAGCAGGGGCCCAACAACAAATCTATGCGGTGAGCCACGGTGACCACCGCGCACTACCACTGGGAGCGTTGCGTATGAGAGAAGTAAAGTTCGCACTAGCTGCTGCATTGATACTAACGCCCATGACGGCGCTGGCGCAGCAAGCAAAGCCTGATGAGACCGTTCAAACTCTCCCGCCCGTGACTGTGGTGACCAAGGCAAAACCGAAAACGACCAACGCCAAAGTTGCGAAGAAGCCCGCAGTCAAACCGATGCCGCAAAGCAGCACCGCAGAGAACGCAAATGCGCCGCTCAATGGCGGCGACAACGCATTGCCGCAGTCCGTGACGAGCCAAGTCGTCGGCGGCGTAATTGTGACTGATCCGGATCTCGGCCGGGTCAGCAGCGTAACGCACGAGGGCCTCACGCTTCTCGGTGGCGGAGCCCAGACAAGCTTCTATCAAGCTGCCAACATATTGCCGTCCGTCAATGTGGAGAGCCCCGATCCCTACGGCCTTAGCGCGACGCGCAACATCAATATTGCGGGTAAGTCAGACTTTCACCTTTCCCGCAATATCAACGGCCTCCCCGTCGCGGGCATCGTGGGCGGCGCCGATCTCTATGACCTTGAGAACATCTATCGTCTGGACGTCTATCGAGGGCCGATTCCGGCTGACAAGAGCCTCGGAATGTCCAACGCATCTGGCGTGATCGATCAGATCATTCTCGGGCCGCAAGACAAACCATCGAACTTCATCGAGCAAAGCTTCGGGTCTTGGGATTTTAGCAAGACATTTGCGCGTTTCGACAGCGGCCTGCTGAGCACGGGAACGAAATTCTTCGTTTCGGGATCGACCACAGATGCGGATAAATGGACGGGTGTTGGCGACAACTCGCGCGACAACGCCGCGTTGGGCTGGAGCCAGACTTTTGGAGACGCCCTGAAGGTTGACGTCAATGCCGTATACAACAAGTTCGACGGCAATCCTTATCGTGCCCTCCGCTACGATCAGATTCTCAATCTCAAGGCCAATTACAAGTTCGACTACAACAGCACGTTGACTGGAAACTCAGCGACCGACGTCAACTACTACAAATTCAATCGCTCGAGCTCTGAGACCTACGCGCTTCAAGCAAACATCGACTATGAGTTTGCCGAGGGGCAGCACGTTGTGTTCAAGCCCTACTATTGGAACAACGACGGCGTGCAGTATTCCGCCGCCGGCAGCAACGTCCAGATTTGGCGCCAGGAGAACGATAACGTTGGCGGAGTGCTCGAATACAATGGCCACTTCGGAACTGGGACGGATCTCGCCGTCGGTTACTGGTGGCAGTCCATGGCGCCGCCGCCGCCGCCGACCGACCAGCGTCGCTTCAAGGTCACTCCGTCTGGAGAGCTGGCATTCGATCGTTGGAGCACGATCGCCAGGATCGACGACTTCGTCGTCAACAGCCCTTATGCCCAGCTAACGCAGGCCTTCGGGTCAATCACCGTCACCGGTGGACTGCGCTACATGAGCCTCGGCGCACCCGACATGCAGTATTACAACGGGGCGGGCGTGCCTGATGGTACCTTGGACGATGCTCTGGCTACCAATCCGGCACTTCTACCCGGCGCATCCGTGGCCGCGCACGACTACAACGAGTTCCTTCCGAACATCGCCATCACCAAGGATTTCGGCGCCGGGTGGAGCGCGAACATCGCGTACGGTCGGAACTTCGGACGGCCGGACTGGGGTCCGCAGGCGAGCAACTACATTTCGAACCGTGTCGCCTTCCAAGCCAAAGGCATCTCGCTCCAGGATCTCGTTGACAAAGTGAAGCCCGAGATTGCCGATCAGTTCGCCGCCCAAGTCAGCTTCCAAGGATACGGCCTGACGATCATACCCTCCGTTTTCTATGCAGAGCACACCAACAAGCAGGTGAAGGTGATCGATCCCGGCATCGGTCCCAACATTGCCTACTATGAAGGAACCGGATCGAGCACGGAGTACGGCGCCGAATTGCAGGTCGCTTATCAGTTCGGGTCGGAACTCTTTATCTTCGGATCGGGAACGCTCGCGTCCGAGACGTTCGATGCCGACACCCCAACGCTGGGCGGCGGCGCGCTTCTTGAGACCAAAGGAAAGCAGATCCCCAACACGCCCCAGACGATGCTCAAAGGCGGCCTGACCTATAGCTGGAATGGTCTCTCCTTCACGCCGGTTGTCCGATACATCGGAGAACGTTACGGCGACGCGGCGAATATTCAAAAGGTCTCCGCGCATACGGTTGCCGATTTCACGGTCGCCTACGACGCCACGCACCTGTTCGGCTTGGAAGAGGTGACAATGAAGCTCGGTGTCGTGAACGTGTTTGACAGCAAGTACATCTCGCAGATCGCGCCGAACGACTTCGACCTGAGCTCAAACGCGCAGTATTACGTTGGTGCCCCGCGTACCTTCGTTGGCACCGTCGCGGTGAAATTCTGAAGACGAGACGAACGGAGCATCACCGATGCTTCATTCGTATGTTTCTGGGAACGCCAGCATGTTCTTGATCCAAACGACCGCTCGTCGAGTTGCCGCGCTATGGCTCTCTCTTGTCTTAGTGGCAGCGACCGGCGCTTCCCCGGTTCATGCTGAACGCCTCGTCACGGACATGGCTGGACGCACGGTCAAGGTGCCGGACAAGGTCGCGCGCGTGGCAACCATCGGGCCGGTTCCCGTCCTGAACAGCTTTGTGTTTGCCATGGGAGAAGCGGCGACGATCGCCAACAATCTGCCGCCGAACCTCGGAGGCTCACGGTGGCGATTCCAGTATGTCGTCGCGCCGCAGATCGCAACGCTGCCCGTCATTCAAAGTGGCGAAGGTCCGAGCGTCGAGGGTGTCGCTCAAGTCGCGCCCGATGTCGTGTTGACCATGGATCGTCCCACCATCGATCTGGTGGAGCGGACGCGCACGCCGGCGATCTATTTGGCATGGCGTGAGCCGGACGACGTGAAGGCCGCAATGCGTCTGCTCGGCGCCTTGTATGATAGGCCGGATGCCGCCGAAGCCTATTGCCGATACTTCGACGAGACGCTGGCCAAGGTGAGCGCCCGCACTGACGCACTGCGTGACGCTCAGCGGCCGCGCGTTCTTTATGCCAACCTCAAAAATTTGACGCAGCCGCATCGCATCGCAGAGTGGTGGATCGCAAAGGCCGGCGGGAAGAGCGTCACTGACGATGGCCGCACCAGTGAGGCGTTCAACTTCTCCATCGAGCAGGTTCTGCATTGGGACCCCGAGGTGATCGTCGTCAGCGCGGCGCACGAGATTGCGGATGCGTACGCCGATGCGAGGATCGCCGGCGTGTCTGCCATCAAGAACCGCCGTGTGTACGCCGTGCCGATGGGCGCGCATGTTTGGGGAAATCGAACGGCCGAGCAACCGCTGACCATTCTATGGGCTGCCAAAGCGTTCCACCCTGAGCTTTTCAAGGATGTCGCGATCAGCGAGGAGGTGCGCGCCTTCTACGCCAACTTCTTCAAATCCAAACTCAGCGACAATGACATCGATGTGATCTTGGAGGGCCGGGCCGGTGAGCACTGAAACGGGAACCGGACCCTCAGTGCCCCATGGCGATTGGGCGCCTGAGCCTTCGTCCGAGTGCGCAACACCGAACGTATCGAGATTTCGCATTGGCCTTTCGGGATGCGGCGGCGGGCTGGAATCGATCTCCTCATCGAGGCTGCTCGATTTCGCCGAAAAGGTGGAAGGCTGGGGGTTCGACGGGCTATGGCTGAACGAGGAGCACTTCCAGGGCAGCATCGTCGAAGTCGAGGGGCGCCGATGCCATTCGCCGCTCATCCTGGCTAGCGCAATTCTGGCTCGCACCCGCAAGTTGCGCGTCGGCTTCTCAGTCCTGCTGCTTCCACTTCACCATCCCGTTCGTCTCGCCGAGGAGATCGCGACGCTCGACGTGCTGTCCGACGGCCGGGTTGATTTCGGCATCTCGCGGGGCGGAAATGGCCGCTATCTCGAGGTGTATGGTGTCGCGCCCGAAAGCGTGGAGGAGCGCTTCCAATCGACGCTGCAGTTTGCGCTCCAGGCGTGGCAGGACGGTACAATGACGTTCGGCGGAAACGCCTACTCCATCGAGCCGAAACCGGTCCAACGGCCCCACCCTCCCGTCTTCATCGGAACTTATTCCGACGAGATGGCTGCCTGGACGGCGCGCGAAGGGCACGCGGTCATTTGCCATGGCATCACCAGCATGGACAACCAACGCCGCTTGGTGAGAGCGTTCAAAGACGCCGGAGGCGACGTGCGCCGGGTTCCATTCGGGCGATTTGTGTATGTGAGCGAGTCGGACGCAAGCGCGCGCCAGGAGCTTTGGCCAACGGTGCTGAAACTTACCGAACGGCTTAGAGGCTTCGGACTGTTCAATCGCAAGGGCGTCGTCGCCGAGCGCGATCTCGATCCGGAGGTCTTCTACAGCGAGATGGTCGTTGCGGGCAGCCCGGAAAGTTGCGCCCAGCAGGTTATCGCGCTTCATGACGAACTAGGCGTGACGTATCTCAATGCCCTGAGCGCGTTCTTCGGATTTCTGCCGCTCGAGCTTCTCGAGAAGTCGCTGGCTCTCATGGGTACTGAGCTCCGACCACGCGTAGAGCGTGCGCTGGCGGCCGGGATCCGGCCATGAGACGGCAGCGCGTATTCGCAATTGGCGCGCTGTTGATTCTGGCGCTCTTTGGCATGATGGCCGTGTCGCTCGCTATCGGCCGTTATCCGCTGAGCCTCGCAGACATCTGGGAATTTCTTCAAGCGTCGGTCGGTCTGCACGAGCTTGCGCCCGAACGCTACGCGCTGCTCTACAACATCATCGTCGAGATCCGCCTGCCGCGTCTCCTCGCCGCCGTGTTGATCGGGGCGGCGCTTGCCATCTCCGGCGCCTCATTTCAGGCCGTCTTTCGAAACCCGCTGGTCTCTCCAGGCATCCTCGGCGTGCTCGGAGGGGCGAGTTTCGGAGCGGCACTTGGTTTGCTGATTTCGGAGCAATGGATGGTGGTTCAGCTGCTTGCCTTCGTCATGGCCCTTCTTGCCGTCGGATTCGGCGTTTTCATCGCCAATCTTTTCGGCCCAGGCACGATGGTGACGCTCGTTCTCGGCGGGATCATCAGCGGCGCATTGTTCACCGCTCTGTTGTCGATCACCAAATACACGGCCGATCCCTACAATGAGCTGCCTGCAATCGTTTACTGGCTGATGGGCAGCCTGCAAGCTGTGGAGCTGAAGCACATTGCCGTGGTGATGGTGCCGATTCTCGCCGGCATCGTCGTGCTGACCCTGCTTGGGCATGCACTTGATGCGCTCTCGATGGGCGACGACGAAGCGCGGGCGCTTGGAGTTCCGGTCACCGCGGTTCGCTACGGTGTCATCATCATGGCCACGCTGGTCTCGGCTTTGTCGGTGTCGATTGCAGGGATCATCGGATGGGTGGGGCTCGTGGTCCCGAATTTCGCGCGTCTGGTTTTCGGACCGGCCAATGCCCGCCTGCTACCACTGAGTGCGGCCATCGGTGCGTTATTTCTTCTCAGCGCGGACTGTATAACGCGTGTTCTAACTCCGGCAGAGATTCCAATCGGGATCGTCACCGAGTTGCTCGGCATCCCCGCTTTCATACTTGTTCTGGGAAGGGCTCGGCGAGCTTGGATATAGGACCGAACAGAATAGGAGAAAATCGCGACGGCCAGTCTGGGACGTCGTCCGGCACCTTTCTCAGCGCGCGCGATATTCATTTCCGCGTTGGCAACCGGGACATCCTGAAGGGTATCGATCTTGTTATCGGTCCGGGCGAGATCATGTCGCTCCTCGGTGCCAATGGAGCCGGAAAGACGACGTTGCTGCGCGTGCTGTTGGGACTAGCCGCTCCTGCGCGTGGAGAGGTTTTTATCGACAACGCCCCCACGGCTTCGCTCCCGCGCCGCGAGGTGGCACGATCGCTGGCCTATGTGCCGCAAGTCCACATGACGCCATTCCCATACTCCGTCCGCGAAGTCGTCGCGATGGGGCGGTTGCCGCAGAAGGGCTTGTTGAGCAACCCGTCCGATCGCGATCACGACGTGGTGCAACGCGTGCTCGGACAGATCGATATTTCTCACCTCGCCGATCGCGTCTACAGCGAGATCTCAGGAGGTGAGCGCCAGCTCACGCTCATTGCGCGCGCACTCGCGCAGCAAGCCTCGATCCTGATTTTGGACGAGCCAATGGCAAACCTCGATTTCGGCTATCAGGCTTTGCTCAGCAAGCATTTGAGAGGGCTGGCCGACGACGGCCACACGATCCTTATGAGTGGCCACGATCCTCAGCTCGCTTACAGTGCATCAACCCGCATTGGGCTGCTGATCGATGGCCACCTTGAGCAGGATGGAAAGCCGGATGACGTTCTGACCGCCGCCACTATGCAAAAACTCTACGGGGTCGACGTTGAAAGCGTCGCGCTCGCTTGTGGCCGCAGGGCGTTTTTTCCAACCGGTCAGTGAGGCAGTAGCAGCGATCTCTGCACTGCCGAGTTTGCAGACATCACACGTCAGGCAAACCCGATCACTGTGGCGTGCTCCTCATATGCGCTTGCTTTATGGCGCTGCATAGGATCGGCGATCTCAAGCGCCTTGACCTCAAAGTAGAGGTCACCGCCGGCATGATGGTGGACAAAATCCGGCCGCTGTTGGCTGTCCACGCCGGTGCCGGGGTTACGCTCAAGCTTTACGCCGCGATCGGCCATTTCCAGCCAAAACGACGCTTCAGCATAAGCCTCATAGGCTTGCGCCATGGCACCAGAGATCCTCTGGGCGTTCGACAGCCTTGAGAGATTTCCTCAATACCGCGAGGAGAGCCGCGAGTGTGGTTTCAGCAAGTGCCTGTGACTGAATCTCGCCGAGTCTGCGCTCGGTGATCAGCGCAATAGGCATCGAAGCCGTCAGCCCCGACAGCATAGTCGCGATCCTAGCGTACTCCTCAGACGCGGATAATTGACGAGGGATCGATGCCAATGTTCGATTGATCCTTACCCTTCGCGTTCAGCAACGAATGTTCGGGCATAGGCGTCCTCCAAGGCTTGTGCCTCCTGATCCGTGAGTTGCTCGAACTCGCGTTGCCGCGCCCGCTGCGAAAGTCTGCCGTTGTTCTGCTTCAGCATGCGAAACAGGAGATCGATCCTCTGCTCCGGCATGTCGACGATCTGCTCGACACCCTCCTTGAACTCGTCGTAGCGGCGCAGATAGTCCGTCTCGGCTGGCAGTTCTTCCTCGATGGTCTTCCTCACACACTCAAACAAGAATTCCGTCTGAGGCGTAGCGTCGAAGTACCTGTAGAAATCGCCCGTGTCGTTCAGAACCCGCACATTGCCCTGCGGCGTAGGCTGCCATTGCACGACAGGCAGCACGCGCGTCGAATATGCTTCGAGCACGTTGCGGTACTCGTCGATGCTGTTGAGGATCGCAGACGAGACAGGGAACACGAGGCCGGGAGGATTGAACCCGCGACGGGCCAAGACGTGGTGGATCAGGTAGCGATGAATTCGGCCGTTGCCGTCCTCGAACGGGTGAACGAACACGAAGCCGAATGCCAGCACCGCCGCTCCGATGACAGGATCGAGATGCTCGGAGGCAACGCGGTCGAACTCCGACATGCCATTGATCAGGCTGCGCAGGTCTTCGTGCCGCGCGCTGATATGGTCGGGAATGGGCGCGCCAGTATCCCGGTCATGCTCGCCGACGAAACCGCCCTCATGCCTTAACCCAAGGCGAACAAATCGAGCGTCTCCGATAACGATCTGCTGGAGCCGCAGCAGTTCATCAAGATCGAGCGGCCTGCGTCCGGCCTCACCAATCGCGCGCCCCCATCGCTGGATGCGGTCTTGCGGTGGGTGTTCGCCTTCGATGACGTAGCTGGACTTTGAATCCTTCAGCAGCAGAAAAGCTGCGGTGCGCGCCAGCAGATCGCGCGGGACGTCGGCCACGACCGCTCTCGCCCGTTCTGCGAGGTTCCCCGCGACGAACTCATCAAGCTTCGCTGTCTTGAAAACGAGCGGGCAGAACTCGGGCGTACCGGGCAGATTGTTTTTGACCCGATGACGCCGCGAGTTTTCGGCGGGAACGTCCCACTGTAATTTCGGATCGAGGGCGGTGACATACGTCCCAGCTGTGGCATCCGGCAGATCTAGCCGTGCCCCCGTCAGCCACTCATAGAGGAACCAGATCCTGCGTGCATAACGCCCCGTAGGCTCTGCGCGCACGAGCGCCTCGATTCCTGCTGCGCCGACGGCAAGGAACAAGCGCTTGAGCACTGCAAGGTCCAGACCTTCGTGCTTGAGTGCAAATGTCAGGTGACCTTCGAGTGTCGCTTCCGGTGTGTAGCGCGGACCGAATATCCGCCAGCCCTGCTGCTCTGTCCGGCGGTGACGGCTGCCGATTGCGGAAAGGGTCATAGGGATCGGCACAGCAAGTCGGTAAGCGTCTATCAGCGCTGCATAGCCGGCCGGAGTCGCAGTCTCAGGCAGCCGTCTTTCGTGAAAAACGGTTACAGGACCGGCAAACTGGTTCTGCGGCGCTCGTGCCATGAAAAACGGTGCCTCTCCGTGCAAAACGATACGAGAGGCATCATGCCATGAAAAACGATACCAAGACATGAAATTTGATATAAAATCGCGCTAGGCTGTGAAAATTGATACTCAGCCTGGCGCGCTGATTATCCTAGGAAAAACCCATCTTGGCCGGAGATTAAGCGTCGAACCGATAATCGACGATGCGACGTTCGACGGCGTGCAAGCGGCGCTCAAGGCGAGAAACCCCAAGGCGACCCCACCACGCGTTGTAAGCGGCCCGATCCTTCTGACCGGAATCGCAACATGCGCGAGTTGCGGCGGAGGAATGACGCTACGCACCGGAAAATCCGGCCGGTACCGATACTACACCTGCGCGACCTGCGCCCAGAAGGGCAAGGCCGCGTGTATGGGCCGGTCGATCCCCATGGACAAGCTGGACCGGCTCGTCAGTGAGAAGCTGGCCGAACGCCTACTCGCGCCCGAGCGCGTCGAAGAACTACTGTCCGGCCTTATGCAGCGTCAGGGTTCGCGTAACGAGGACCACGCGAAACGATTGGCGGCCCTTCAAACCAAGCTTGCCGCTGCAGAGACTCGTCTGCGGCGACTCTACGATGCCATCGAGGCGGGTATCGCCGATCCGAGCGATCCAACGCTGAAGGATCGGGTCGCGGTCGCCAAGCAGGATCGCGACATAGCGCAAGCGTCTCTCGATCGCGCAAAGGCCGAGCTTCGCCCCGGATCAAAACTTACGCCGGACAAGATCGCGGCCTTCGCGGAAGTCATGCGCAAAAACGTGCTCGAAGGCGATACCCCTTCGTCGACCAAGTTCAGGTAGATGACGCGGAAATCCGCATCGTAGGACGCAAGAGCGTCTTGGAGCGCCTTGTTATGGCAGGGGGCGCAGCTCCTGCTGGAGTGCCCAGTTTTGTTCGAGAGTGGCGCGCCCGAAAGGATTCGAACCTCTGACCCCCAGATTCGTAGTCTGGTGCTCCGCACCAACTCTTTCCAGCTTTTGCTTTTGCCGTCAGCGGTTTCGGTCGGATGAGATTCCCACTAGGCTCAGAATAGGCTCAGCGCGCTCTGCGCGGACCGCGGACCACCCGCGTCGCTCTTTGATATCACTACGCGCTGCGGCCCGCTATCCCTCCACCAGCACCGACTGGTCACGACGAACGAGCCATGCCTTTTCGGAGCTTGGAATTACTGCTTCTTCTTGGTCGCTATGAGAGTCATCACACGAAGTCGCGCGGTGTCCAGATGCGGCTCTCGGTTCTTGCGCGCTCGGTAGCGTCGATCCGTTGCGTATCAATGGGAGGCATATTTCTGCCGCCCCTGAAAAAAGGAACGGCGACTTGAGCATGAATGGCATCGCAGCCTCCTGTGAGAAGGCAACGACGAATGCTGAGCTTCGAACGCTACTGCTACGCAGACGCTAAGTTTGACAGTTTAGTCATAGGCGATACTGTAACGTTGTGGCTGTGGTACCGGTCTACCGTACTTGCTAGGTCGAAGCCGGATGCATGTCGTTGCCACGGTTCTACTCTGCCCCCCGTACATAGCGGGGGGCTTTTTATTGTTGGAATTGTTCGGCCCACGCTGGCCACACAATAAAAAAGCGCCCTCGTGTGGGAGCTTGCGTTCATGTTCGTTAGAGTGATTGCCGCCGCATTCGGCCGCTGTCAAGAAGTGGCCAACTGCATACATGGCGAGTCCGTCGGCGGCTTCCTCCAACCAGATCCTACCCGATGATGTTTTGCTCGGATCAGCATGAGAGACTTCGACAACATTTCGGGCCTGCTATCCAGCGGCAACCGTTCATGCTGATGAACTTTGCCGCACTCAGCCCTCGCAATGGGGATAACGGCAAAAGCTCATCAGCGCCGCTTGGTACACTTGGCCTATGCCCGACACGGCCAGCCATAGCGCGCCACAGCCCGCCATGTCCAACCCCGGCGAGCTCCGTCACATTCTCACCGTCGAACACGTCGGGGTGCTTCTTACCCAGGCCGGTGTCCCTCGCTCCCGCCGCCAGATCATTCGCTACTGCCAGACGGGTCTCCTCGATGCCGTGAAGATTCCCGGCCCTACTGGCGACCAATGGTACGTCGCGCCTGCATCGCTCCCGAAGGCGATCGGAGACCTGAAGCAATGGGAGGCGCAGAGAGAAGGACAGGGTATGACGCAGCTGGACATGTCCAACTCTGTCCACCCCATGTCCGACCATGTCCACCCTGAAATATCGCGCAACTCCAACTCGGACACGGCGCGCCCTAGCGCGCCTAAGCTCGCCACGTCCGACTTAGAAAATGGCTCTGCTGCAACCGAGACAAAGCCCGACATGGCGCGCCGTGGCGCGCCTGAGCCGGACATGTCTAACTCAGATGGTGGCCCAAATTCTGAGAAGACGGAGCTGGTCGTGCCTGGTCACAGCGAGACACAACCGGCCACGGCGAGCTATGTCGCGCAGCTCGAAAAGCGCATCGAGGAAAAGGACGACTTCATCGGATTGCTCAAAGGCCAGCTCACCGCAAAGGACGAACAGATCAGCGAACTCTCTACGCGCTACCGCGAGACTCACACGCTGCTCGGCGCGATGCAGCGTATGTTCGCGCCACTGCTTGGACAAGCAGATCCCTACCAACCTGCAGATCACCGAGACGCGCGTGTTGATAACTCACCGCCAGCAGGGAACTAGCAGGCGATAATGGCCTCATGGATCACATCGGGGGCCGGCTCCAACAACTCGAGCAGAACATCAAGCTCAACAGCGCAGACCCAATCGCGCTGCACGGGTTCACGCAGCTTCCCAATTTCATCCTGCGCAATCCCGACCTCTCGATCGGCGCCAAGACCACGTACGCGCTCTTCCTGTCCTACGCATGGAACAACAGTCTTTGCTTTCCGGGCCAAGAGCGCTTGGCCAAGGACATCGGCATGTCGATCGGCAGCGTGAACACTTTCATCAAGGAACTCGAGGCGTGTGGCCTTATCGAGATCACGCGAAGAGGGCAAGGGAAGACCAATCTCTACACCATCAACTTCGTCGTGAAGCGGAAGGCGCCGAAGTCTTGATTTCAGCCCGCTGAAATCAAGGATTCAGCCTGCTGAAGGCTAGAGTCACAGCCCGCTGAATTCACTCTATATAAGAATATGCATCTAAGAATATTCAGAAAGAAAAATATCCAGTAAAGGGGATGCATCTATAAAAATAGGAACACAGAAATGCAGGAAGTCAAACCGACCGCGACCTTAGATGAGAGACCTTGACACCTAGCTATTATCGTGTCGCAAAACAGATATTCTGCGACATGGTCCAACGCCTAGTTTCCTGCTCAGCTTGCGGCCGGAAATCCGCGTGGTACGATTCCCGTACATGCGAGCCCTCGTCGTCGACACCAATGGCATCGTGAAGAAGCTCGAAGCGAGCGGCTTCTCGCGCGTTCAGGCCGAAGGCATCACCGAGGTCATCAAGCAGCTCGACGTGTCGTCCCTCGTCACGAAGCAGGATCTTGAGATCGCTCTTGCGCGACAGACCACACGGCTCGTCACTTGGATGTCCGGCTCCCTGCTCGCGCAGGCCGCCGTCATCATCGCCATCCTGCAGTATTTGCAGTAGCTGGCACGCGTCCGAAAAATCGAACGCCTGATAGAGATTTCGTTTGAACTTCCCTATCGAACACGCGTCGCAAAACGTGGTTTTGAACACGCGTCCGATAGTGGATTGCCCTACAATCGCGGCTACGTCCGCTCTGTAGGGGTCGCCAGACAGCGTCTAAGCGACGCTTTTGCCCGAAATACAAGGCACCCAGCCCCCCAGCCGTCGGGACGCTTCGCTCTCCTGCGGAGCCCGACCAATCGCCCGCCACCGCTCGATACCGCTGAGCATACAGCGGTAGATAGATGAGCGGCTGGCGGGCTCGGCGCGGAAAGCATAGTCGTCGGTGCGCGTCGCGATAGTCCGGTGGGGCTATCGGACACTTCCTCCTCGTTGCTTTCGGGCGCCTCGCCTGTCGGGCGATTGGTCGGGCTCCTCGAAAAATATAGTCGCGGCGGGGCCGCTCCTTATTTTTCGGGGCCGACGGCTGGGGGGTTGGAGTGCGTGGAAGCGCTTTTCGGACGCGAGCGTCCGAAGTCGCGCGCATCCCTACGTGCGGCCTCCAGGCCGCAAAACTGCGGCAAGGCCGCGAGGAAATGCAGCCGAGTGGATGGGGACTCGGCTACGACGGCGCGAAGCGCCTCTTTCGAGGATGCATGACGGTCGCCGCCGAAGGCGGCCGCTTTCTTACTTCCCGAGACGGGGCGCCTGCCGCCCGGCTCTCTTCATGATCGATGCGCCAGCGCAGCACGGCGTCAAGGCCCGCGTCGCTTCCCTGCCCTTCTTCACGTCCTCAAGGCTTTCCGCCTTGACCCCGCGCTTTGCCCTGGCGCGCTGGAATAGCTAGAGCCGGATGCGGCAGCCGCCGGCTGGTCGACCTTTAGTAGCCCTTACTTCCCTACCCTATGCCAGACAAGCAACCTACGTTTCGCGAGCGCCGAGCTGCGCTCGACGCCGCTGCCGAGCAGCTGCGCGATATCGCGGCGGTCGTCGCCCTCGAGGCGAACCACATGGCCGCGGCCGAGAAGCGCTTCACCGCGCGCCGCAGTCAGAACAGCAGACGGGCGAGCCGCTAGAGCCCGCCCGCCTTACTTAACAGCCTTCGCTACCATCCTACCATGTCTACTGACATCGACCCTATCCGCGAGCTCGAAGCCGCCGCCGAATTCGACCGGCAGATGCGCAAGGAGAACGCCGACGTGCGCGCCCAGAACGATGCGTTCCGCTCCAACTTCGAGGCGCGGCTCGGCCGCGACCGTGTCGTCATTACCAGCGGCCTCAAAGCGCTCGGCTCGGCGTTCTGCCAGCGCGCGTTCCAAGCCGTCCGCGCGTACGACAGCTTCACCGAGGCGAACGATCCGTGGGGCGAGCACGACTTCGGGACGTTCGAGATCGATGGTCATCCGCTCTGCTGGAAGATCGACCTGTACGACAACGAGCTGGAGATGTACTCGCCCGATCCGCGCGATCCCACGCAGACGCGGCGCGTGCTCACCATCATGCTCCAGGGCGAGTACTAAAGCTCGACCAACCCCTCAGACCCGCCGGCTGCCAGGCGGGTCCGAGGCCGTCGTCCCGCCACCCCCTCCATCCGCCCGAAGTCCTCGTAAGTCGTTTCAGAATGGTATCGAGCGTCGGTCGGGTCCTCAAAAGCGCTGTGTCCCGCCGTCTACGACCGATGCGACCGTTGTGAACCGCCGCGCGTTGACTTGTTGCTCAGTTAGTGGAGGCAGACATATGGTCAACTGGCATGCGGTCTTCGTCCCCGCAATCAGCATCGCCGAAATCGTACTGCGCGGTTCGATCATGTATCTGGGGCTGTTCGCGATTTTGCGCTTCATCGCTCGCCGCCAGGCTGGCAGCTTCGGCCCCGCCGACCTTCTCATAATCGTTTTGATCGCCGATGCCGCGCAAAACGGGCTCGGCAAGGACTACAACTCAGTGACTGAGGGTCTCGTCCTCGTGGTTAGTATTGTCGCGTGGGAGTACCTGATTGATTGGCTGCAGTATCGCATCTCGGCGTTGCGTCCCCTTTTCTCCGCGCCTCCACTGACCCTCATCAAGGACGGACGGTTGGTCGAGTCTAATCTCCGTCGTGAGATGCTGTCGGAGGATGAATTGCGGGCACAATTGCGTGAGAAGGAGGTTCCTTCGAGGAAGTCCGCCTAGCGAAGCTCGAGGGCGACGGGAGACTTAGTGTGATCAAGGTGACGCCTTGATCAAGAAGTCTTCGGGCCTGCGTTTCGGACCGCCCGGACCTCGTGCGGCTCACCTATGCGTCGACATGCAGCGAATGTTTGACGCGGATTCACCGTGGGCAACGGGATGGCTCCGCCAAGTACTTCCGCAGGTCACTCGGCTCTGCGCACGGGATCCTGCACGAACGATCTTCACGCGATTCATCCCCGCGAACACCGCAGACGAGGCACGTGGTGCTTGGCGTGGCTACTACCGCCGCTGGGCTAAAATGACGTTGGAGCACATTGACCACAACCTATTGAGACTGGTTCCTGAGCTTCAAATGTTCGTGCCGCCAGCGCTCGTGGTCGACAAACGAGTGTATTCCCCGTGGTCAACCGCAGCTCTAGCGGCCCTCCAGACGCGCGATGTCGACACGCTGATTGTTTCGGGAGGCGAGACCGATGTCTGCGTACTAAGCACCGTGCTAGGGGCCGTCGATGCGGGCTACCGCGTGATCGTCGCAACCGATGCTTTGTGCAAACGACACGCACGATGCGCTTGTCGATTTTTACCATGAACGTCTTGCCGAACAGATCGAGGCCGCCGAAGTCGACGAAATCCTCGACGATTGGTGAGACAATTTACGACTTCTTGGGCGGTGCCGTTTCGCGGATTTTTCGCACGCACACGGAACCACCGTGGCTGCATGGTGTTGTTCAGTCCACGTCAACAATACCGAGTGTCCGCTCCATGCATGAAGTCATCTATCTCATCGGCCTGATCGTCGTGGTGATGTTCGTCCTGGGCGCACTCGGACTGCGCTAAAGGGAGAATAAACATGGCCGAGGCGATCGGATCCGACATTCGGACCAACTATGTGGAATGGGGTCCCGTTCTGGCCGGTGCGGTTGCCGCATCGGCAATTTCATTTGTGCTCTTTACCGCTGGCAGTGCTATCGGGCTGTCGTTGCTCTCACCCTATCCGAACCAATCCTACGGAAAATCTGCAGCCACACTCGCCGCGTTCTGGGCGATCGTGGTCCCGATACTATCGTTGCTTGTCGGCGGCTATCTCGCGGGGCGGAT
The DNA here is from genome assembly GCF_036262015.1 of Hyphomicrobium sp. Lineage (GTDB taxonomy): Bacteria > Pseudomonadota > Alphaproteobacteria > Rhizobiales > Hyphomicrobiaceae > Hyphomicrobium_C. Next base: position 32,393 of record NZ_DATAJR010000008.1, read on the forward strand.
GCGCGCCGCGTGGAGCATTAATCCCGATGAACGCGAGTTTCGGGATGGCGTGCATGGTTTGCTTGTCTGGTCGACTGCGGTCGTAATTGGCGGATTGCTCGCTTATCTTGCTGCCGGAACGGCGGCCCAAGTCGGCGGTGAAATTGGCAAGGCCGCTATCGCAGACCGCGGTGCCCTCGTAGCAACCTCAATCGACACCATGCTGCGACCGACACCGGGCCCTGCTCAAAATCCTGCTCCGCAACAGGCAGCTGATAATCGAGACGAGCTGACTCGGATCTTCGTCGCCTCGACGGCTGACGGCACCCTCAGCGCTGCCGACAAGGACTATCTGGCCCAGGTCGTGAGTGCCCAAACGGGGCTGCCGCCGGATGTCGCGCAGAAGCGCGTTGACGACGCGTATGCCTCTGCCTTGGAAGCTGTCGACAATGCCCGTCAAGCAGCTGTGGCCGCCGGTCTTGCAACAGCCACGGCATTGCTAGTGAGCTTAGCTGCTGCTTGGTATGCCGCGCAGCGCGGAGGTCATCACCGCGATCAGAATATTCCTGCGCGGTTCACTTCCCTGCCCCCGCGGTCTACTCGCACGTAAATCATTAGGAAGAGGCATCATGTTTCGTGACATCGCGTTGTGGCTATTGGGCGTGCCGATCATCGCAATCATCGGCATGCACCTTCTCGGCATTCTGAATTGAGCACAAAAAAGCGGACCGCCTTACGGTGGTCCGCTTTGCCGTTCATCTCGGCCACTCCCTTACTTCGCCGCGACCTTCTTCGGTGCTCTTGGCTTATTCGTCTCGTTTTTCTCCGCGGCGTTACCCGCTTCCACGTTAATCTCAGAGACGGCCAGTTCGGTGAGCTTTTGGTCGGTGAGCTTTTCCTCTTCGAGCGTCGCCTGTAGGAGCGGCACTGCATCTGACAGACCCAGCTTTTCTGCCCAAGCAGCCAGCGTGCCGTACCGCGAAATCTCGTAGTGCTCTACGGCCTGGGCCGCAGCGAGCATACCGGCGTCCCGCACCATGTCGTCCTTAGCCTCTTGCATAATCTCTCCCGCCTCTTCGGCGAGTCCGTCAATGGCTGGACAACGCTTGCCGCGGGGCGATTTGCCAATCATCTCGAATATTTGTTCAAGCCGCTCGACCTGCCCCTCAGTCTCTTCAATGTGGGTCTCAAAGGCCGAGGCGAGTTCCGTCGAGTTGGCTTTCCTGGCCATTTTGGGCAGGTTTTTCAGGATCGCTTTCTCGGCATAATAAATATCGCGGAGGGTGTCTTCAAAGAGCTTGTCTAACGTTTCCATGGCGTTCTCCTACAGGCAGTCGATACCGACCAATTGCGGAACGCCATAACAGTTCCGGTCCTGCGCGCCTCGATTCTGCGCCGGCATGGCTGCTCAAGCTAAATGCTGAGGTGGGGAGCGAATGGACGACACCCTATCGTCGATCATCGACAGCTATCGATAAGCCCAGGGCAATCAACCCTGTGGCGAGTTCCATCGAGACCGGCTAACGCGACGATGTAGATCCGCTTAGGTTGGCGTTCCGCGTTTTCCGAACTCCACCCTTCGAGGTTTTACGGCTGCGGGCGAAGCCCCCTCCAAGGTCACTCCTGCCGTCCGGTGCCCCGTCCAGACAACGCGAGCAGTCCACCGTTCTGAACTGAATGAGTCGGCGAGGGTGAAGCTAGGCGGTAGTAATTGGGCATTCACGATGCGGAGTTTTGCGCCCCTTTCGGACAGGTCCAAAATTTGGCAGTTCACCGTTCTGCCATTGGAAAGTTCGACGCGAGCGGGCCGGGTCACTGGTGTGCGTGGCGGACGGTGCATTTGGCACCTCTGCAAAGGCTGTGGGCGGAGTTTCTGCCAAGCTATGCATAAAAACGTTAATTTGGCCTCAAATCTTCAGACAGAGGCGCTCCCCTACCACAGGCGTTCCGCGAGGGTCTGCGGTGTAGGAAGCGAGGGGCTAGCCTCTCCAATCGGCGCCTCGAATACGTCGCTCGTTTCGTCCTTATCGCGATTTAACGTGATCATCATAGTGTGCTCCGTAGCCTCTGCAGACGCTCAAATGCTGGCGGCAAGAATTTGGTTCCCCTGCCCGATGCCGGTCAAAGGCTCCGCCGAGTTCACCGTGAGCCGGGACAGTTCAGACGGGCCATCAACGTCTCAGGATCTCAATGCACGGTAGTTTGGGGTGGCAATTAGATCGCCACCCCAGCGATAGGGCTCAGTCTCCGCGAATCCCGCGATTCGATTAGCCTTCTTCCTCAGGCTCCATGCGATAGGTCACCATGAGGAGCGACAAGAGGCCAGCAGAAAGCAGACCAGCGAGCATTCCGGTTACGCCTGACCACACCTGGCCGACGTCGCTGACCAGCTGATAGGCAGCCAAACTACCAGCTATCGACGCAACGAGTGCGTACACGACAACAGCTGCGGGTGTGCCCGCATCCTTGATGTCCGCCGTCTCCCATGCGCTCACGAGAAGCGTGTTTCGCAACAGAGCAGCGATAAGCGTGCCAGAAAAACCGGCAACGACCGCGAGCCAGGCCGGCGAAGCCATTCCATAGAGGAACATTCCAACTAAGCCGCCGACAATGGTGGACACGGTAGTCACGACGAGGACGCTCGCGGTGGTTATGCCGGGTACCAAGTCCGCGGTCTGGCGCGGATTGAGGTTCGGTGCAACGTTTGACATGACTGCCTCCTTTTCAGTCTGTCCGTAAATGTTGAGTTCTAGGGTAATGTGAGGACTAGCAGGAACGCCACGCTCGCGAGGAGTCCCGTCATTGCGATAATCCGATCCTGGACAAACATGACGACCACCTCACCTTGCTTTCACCTCGATGCGGCGCGGCTCTCTGCGGGCGTCGGCCGGCTTAGGAAGCCTAATCGTCAAAACGCCCTTGGCGTACGTCGCTTCGACGTCTTCCTCACTGACTTCGGTTGGAAGCTGGATTGATCGCGAGAAGGATCCGAAACGCCGCTCTACATAGTGAGCGCCTGCGTTTTCATTTTTCGCTTCAGCCACCTTCTCACCGCGGATCGTTAACACGTCGCCCGCGATCGTGATGTCGAGGTCCTTTTCATCGAGCCCCGGCACCTCAGCCGATACCACGATGTGTGTGCCATCTTCTCGGACATCGACCGACGGAGAGAGATCTCCGAAATGCCGGGTCCCAAACAGTGGACCGACGAAGAACTCATCAAATACGCGGTCGACTTCACGCCGGAACGCGTCGATTTCCCGATCGGCCGAGGAAAACGAGTCCATTCGCTGTTCGCGAGCGCTGGGGCGCGGCCGTTCGCGCCACGGGATCAAGGATCCTAGGTTCATGCATATCTCTCCTCTGACGGAGGGAGCGCGCGCATCGACGCGCGCGCCAGCGCGCGACTCCCACGTTAACGAGCTGGTGATGTTACGCCGCTGACCTTCCCTGCTCGGGCTGGTCAATCGCCTTGAGTTTGTTTGCACCGAGTTCGATGCGGCGAGGCTTCAGCTTTTCAGGAAGTTCCCGCTTAAGCTCAACTGTGAGCAACCCATCCGCCATGTTCGCTGCAACAACCTCGATATAGTCCGCCAGATCGAAGACACGCTCGAAAGCGCGCTGCGCAATCCCGCGATGCAGAAACGTGGCATCCGGCTTATCCTTCAATTCGCCCCGTACAGTAAGACGGTTGCGATCGGTGACGATCTCTATGTCGTCCTTCCGGAAGCCTGCGACGGCCATCACGATGCGGTAGTCATTCTCGCCGACTTTTTCGATGTTGTAAGGTGGGTATGCAACTTCCTCGCGCTCTACCAGGTGCGAGAGGAGCGAAGGGATCCGATCAAACCCTACGGTAGATCTATAGAGTGGGGCAAAGTCGAATGTCGCCATAGCTATCCTCCTTTTCGAAGCGACAACCACGGATACGTGGAGGCGGCTCAAGCCACCCGCCTAACGAATTAAAAACGGCCAAAACAGTTTCAAGGCTAGGACGAAAAAATATTTGATTACTGGGCCGTGCCGAATGGCCTCGTGCGATTGGTCGCCCACACAAAGTAACCGTTCGCTTTAATGCCGCGCAGCAGCGGCTCAGGGTCAATAGCAGCCGGGACGGCCTCATGAACGCCGAGCGCAAATTCGGACCGCCTCGCCCAACGGCGGTCGCGGGGGAGGTCGTCGCCGGAAGGCCGTAGCGAAACGCCGAGAAAGTGGCCGTCATCGCTCTCGAAAAGGAATGCCGGCGTCGCATCCACATCCAATGCAGGGCCAACGACGGGCTTCGGTCCTCGTTGATGTTCATCGCTTATCATGCGAGCACCTCCCTCATCGTCTTCTCCAACAGATGAAATTGAAATGGCTTTTCCAGCAGTGGGAACCCATTACCATCGGCTGTCTGGAGAGCTTCGGCGTAGCCTGAGGTGAGGATAATCGCCATGTCAGGATATTTAACCGCAGCTTCGCGCGCGAGGTCGATACCGTTGATGCCGCCGGGCATCACGACGTCCGTGAGTAGGGCATCGTAGCGGTTGATTGCGAGGCGGCTCAGGGCCTCCCGCGCATTAATCGCATGCTCCACGTCCAAGCCAAGCGTCACGAGCATTTCCCTCGAGATCGTAGCGACTTCATCGTTATCTTCGACTAAGAGCACGGATTTTTGCAAAGGCGCGGCTACGGCGGGCGGGGCGCCGCCACGGTTTGACGCCTCCATCGCTATCTCTGTAGCGCTCCTCGGCAAAATAATCTCAATCGTCGTTCCTCGGCCGACTTCGCTGCTAACCAAAACCGTGCCGCCCGATTGGCGCGCGAAGCCGTAGACCTGGCTAAGTCCCAGCCCGGTACCTTTCCCGATGGGTTTTGTCGTGAAAAACGGATCAAAAATGCGATCGATGACGTCGGGCGATATACCCGTGCCCGTGTCGGAGACTGAAATGGCGACAAAGTCGCCGTTGAGCGAATGGCTGTTGGTGCGCGAGATTGTCTTGTTGCGTGCCGTGATCGAAACCGATCCACCTTGCGGCATCGCATCTCGTGCATTGACCGCAAGGTTCAGCAGGGCAAGTTCGAGCTGAGTGCGATCTGCAAAGACGGTCCACAGGTGTTCCTCGACATCAACGGCGACGGAAATATCGCCGCGGAGAGCTCCGCCGACGAGTACCCGTAGTCCATCCAGCAGCTCGTTGAAGTCGATCGCTTCTGGCTGCAGCTTTATCTTCCGGGCAAAAGCCAACAGTTGTTTCGTGAGCGCTTGGCCACGATCCGCCGCCTGCCGCATGCTGGTAATAATGCGTTTGCGCTGCTCGACGTCGTCCCATTTTTTCTCGAGGAGCGTTAACCCGCCCGTGAAGACCATGAGCAGATTGTTGAAGTCATGGGCGACGCCGCCCGTAATCTGGCCCATGGCTTCAGCCTTCTGAGCATGAAGCAGCGCCTTTTCGGCTTGCTCGCGCTGAGCGAGTGCGTCCGCAAGTGCACGTGTGCGTTCTGTCACGCGCTGTTCGAGCGTCGCATTGAGCCGGAGCAATTCCTGCTCATGCCGCTCCCTCTCGGCCAAATGATCGCGGATCTGATACTGACGCTGTCGTGCGCGCAGGGCGGAGTGAAGCGTGCTGAGCAGTGTCGCGGACCTCAGCGGTCTCTCGAGCAGGATAACGTTCGCGTACCCTCCCACGCGATCCTGGACCGTGGTAGCCGTCGCGCGCACGTGCGAACCCGCTACCAAGAGGAGTGGCACTTCGGACCATGCCGGCTGTCCCGCAAGCGCGTCATCCAATATTTGCATTAGGAGCGGCGATCGCAGCGCTTCTTCCGCGACTATTACGGCCCCGGCGCCATCCTCGACCTCTTCGTGCAGGTCGGAAAGCGCTTGCACAATTTTCGCCTGTAGGCCCCCTCGCGCCACCAGAGCGCATATGGCCGCCGCATCTTGCCGGAACGGTGCGATAACGAGCACCAGCTCATCTCGGGGTTCACTCGACGCCCTTGCCATTTCCGCTCGCCAACTGGTTCGCATGTCCAACGAACACGGGTACGCCGGTCAGAACTCCTTGGAACTCCTTGATTGGCTGCCCGACATTCACGCCGCTGCCGCTCTGAAGCTGGTACTCCCGGATGGCGCTCTCGTGCTTACCGCTTCGGCTCTTGAGAACGGATATCGCTTTCCGCACCTGTCCTTCCGCCTCGAAGTACCGAAGTAAGACGATACTGTCCGCCATGAAGCTTAGGTCAAGCGGCGCTTGCGTCTCGCCTATCAGTCCGTGCTGCGCCATAATGATAATCGTAACGACTCCCTTGTTGCCCAGATAGGACAACAGTTCGTGCATGTGGAGAATGAGTGCCTGCTCCTCGGGCATCGACGCGATGTAGCTGTTGAGGCTATCGATCACTACCATCTCTACGCCGGCGTCGACTTCGCGTTGCACCTTACTCACAAACTCCCCCGGGGAGAGGGTCGTAGGGCTCAGCCCGATCCATTGAAAGCTTTTAGCCTCCACCGAACCGGCTAAATCCAGCCCCAGCCCCGCTGCCCGTTCAGACGCCGTCCGATAATGTTCATCGAATGCGAAGAAGGCGGCGCGACCTCGCTTGGTAGCTGCTAGTGCGTACAAGATTGCTAGAGTGGTCTTTCCAGCTCCCGACGGGCCTGTGAGCAACGTGCTTGTTCCGCGACGCAGCCCTCCGCCAAGCAGGTTGTCGAGTGCAGGCACGCCGCTCACGAGCGGGTTCGGTTCAAACTCTTCGTTATGGAGTGACGCAACGAGGCTGGGATAGACGATGATACCGCCGCGTCGGATCACGTAGTCGTGGAAGCCGCTGCGATAATCCACGCCGCGGAGCTTGCCGACAGAAAGCCTTCGCCGTACAACACCGTATTCCATCTTCCGCTGCTCCAGCGATATAACGCCGTGCACGATGCTATGCAGCTGAAGGCCCGGTGCCGCGTCGGTGAGATCGTCTAGGGCAACCACGGTGCAGCCGCGGCCATGGAAGAAGCGCTTGAGGGCGAGGATCTGACGCCGATAATTGAATCGATCCTCTGCGAGGAGCCGGACTTCCGTCAAAGCGTCGATGACAAGACGGTCGGGTCGTTGTTCCTTCACGGTGTCGAAGATCTGCTGGATAGTTTGCCCCAGCTCGATTTCAGACGGATGCACAATCCCCTGAAGTTCTGTAGAACTCTCGAGAGGCACGATCTCCATAATTGAAATGCCATCGAGCGACCAGCCGTGGCTCCGCGCCATTTTTCGCAACTCGCTCTCCGTTTCCGAGAGCGTGACATAAAGCGCACGTTCGCCGCTGCGTATCCCCTCGAGCAAAAATTGCAAGGCGAGGGTGGTTTTGCCCGCTCCGGGCGTCCCCTCTATCAGATAGAGGTGCCCACGCTCGAGACCGCCGCAGAGGATTTCGTCGAGGCCAACATTGCCTGTTGCGGCAAGGTCTCTTTTGATTTCGTCCAACATCCTTTCACCTGTAATTAAAAGATGGATTACCGGTCCCGGTCGGAATACCGAAGTCACGATTGCACTGCGGACACCGCAAGAAGTGCTCTGCCGTCTCCACCGATGCCAGCGACTGCAACGCGACGGCTACCCCCTCGGAGATCCAGCAATTCGGGCACCGATACGCTGAGCCGCCGACCGACGGCACATAGGAACCAAGACGCGCTTGCGCGTCGAGTTGCGACCGATATCTCGACTCCGCCTTTTGCAACTGCGTGCGCAACTCGCTGATCTCCAAAGCGGTCGACGAGACCTGACCCTGAAAAAGGCGGGCGAGTTCCCGTGCGACGTTCTTCAATTCGAGGTCGATTGGGTCCATGTCAGTTCATGCGTTTTCTCGTCCGGTCTTCCACCATGTAGCTGCCGTTTTTCGTTCATCAAGCCGAAGGCTCGGAGGAAGAGGTTGTGAGCAGGATGGATCGAGTGTGGGTCCTGCGATGCCCTCAGCCGAGTGCTATTGCGTCTGCATCATCCGGTCTGCCGCCAAACCGATGGAAGACCCACTACCGAAACTGCCAAGGCAGAGCTGTTTTCCTACGGGCTACCGCCTGCGAAAAGCTTCGATCCCTTGGTGCCGAGGTGCCGCTCCGGTGGTGTCACTCTCCCCTCCTCCGCTAAGACCGGTGCCCAAAAAAATTTGGCACTACCGCCTTGACAGTGCCAAACGACTTCCTAAAATTTTTGATCGCGGGATTGGTTCCCGTAGCTGAATGGGCAACTGAGAGGAGGACTTTATGCAGTTTCGCCCCCTGCATGATCGCGTCGTCGTTCGTCGCGTTGACGCCGAGCAAAAGACAAGTGGCGGGATCATCATACCCGACACCGCCAAGGAAAAGCCGCAGCAAGGCGAGGTTATCGCCGTTGGACCTGGCGCTCGCGATGACGCCGGCAAGGTTCATCCGCTGGATATCCGGCCAGGAGACCGCATTCTCTTCGGCAAGTGGTCCGGCACCGAAGTGAAGATCGACGGAGAGGAACTGCTCATCATGAAAGAGAGCGACATCCTCGGAGTGCTCGATCAAAGCACGTCTCTCAAGTCAGCCGCGTAATTCAACCCAATCTCACTAGGCACGCTTCCTGCGCCGCGGCGCGGGCGGGAGCGGTGCGCCGGTAGGAGGTCGAAGATGTCTGTCAAGGAAGTCAAATTTGCCCACGATGCCCGTGAGCGCATGCTGCGGGGCGTCGACATTCTAGCCAACGCTGTCAAAGTCACCTTGGGTCCGAAGGGGCGAAATGTCGTAATCGAAAAGAGTTTCGGTGCGCCGCGCATCACCAAGGATGGCGTCACTGTCGCCAAGGAAATCGAGCTTGAGGACAAGTTCCAGAATATGGGTGCGCAAATGCTGCGGGAGGTGGCATCGAAGACGGCCGACCTCGCGGGAGATGGTACGACCACCGCAACGGTGTTGGCCCAGTCCATTATCAAGGAAGGCGCCCGGTCAGTAGCGGCCGGCGCGAACCCAATGGACCTGAAGCGTGGGATTGACCTTGCGGTGGAAGCAGTAGTTGGCGAGCTCAAGGCGAAATCGAAAAAGGTCACGTCGAACGACGAAATCGCCCAAGTGGGTACCATTTCAGCGAATGGCGACCGCGAGGTCGGCAAGATGATTGCCGAGGCGATGAAAAAGGTCGGCAACGATGGCGTCATAACGGTAGAGGAAGCCAAATCGCTCGAGACTGAACTCGACGTCGTCGAAGGCATGCAGTTCGATCGTGGCTACGCTTCCCCGTACTTCGTCACCAATTCCGACAAGATGGTCGCCGAACTCGAGGACCCGTACATTCTTATTCATGAGAAAAAGCTTTCGGGTCTGCAGGCCATGCTCCCCATACTTGAAGCGGTGGTGCAGACAGGAAAGCCACTGCTTATCGTGGCGGAAGACGTGGAAGGTGAGGCGTTGGCTACGCTCGTCGTCAACAAGTTGCGGGGCGGACTCAAAGTCGCAGCGGTAAAGGCGCCGGGCTTTGGAGATCGGCGCAAAGCCATGCTTGAGGACATTGCCATCCTCACGGGCGGCACGGTGATATCCGAAGATCTCGGCATCAAGCTCGATACCGTTACGCTCAACATGCTCGGCCGAGCGAAGCGCGTCTCAATCGACAAGGAAACCACTACCATCATTGACGGTACGGGCAGCAAATCCGAAATAGACGCACGGGTTAAGCAGATACGGGCCCAGATCGAGGATACGACGTCCGATTACGATCGAGAGAAGCTGCAGGAGCGTCTCGCAAAGCTGGCCGGCGGCGTTGCGGTCATCAAGGTTGGTGGCGCAACAGAGGTCGAAGTCAAGGAACGCAAGGACCGCGTGGACGACGCGCTTCACGCGACGAGAGCTGCAGTTGAAGAAGGCATCGTGCCCGGCGGCGGCGTCGCGTTATTGCGTGCTGTGCGCGCACTGGATTCGGTTACGCATGCTAATGAGGATCAAAAGGTCGGTGTCAATATTATTCGGCGAGCGCTGCAGGCACCGGTTCGGCAGATCGCCAGCAACGCAGGTGAGGACGGCTCGGTCATTGCTGGGAAGATTCTGGAAAATGGGTCGTACGCCTGGGGCTTCGACGCGCAAACAGCCGAATACGGCGATCTGTTAGCTAAAGGAGTAATCGATCCGACAAAGGTTGTTCGCACGGCGCTGCAGGATGCAGCGTCCATTGCAAGTCTTCTGATTACGACTGAAGCCATGATTGCAGAAAAGCCCAAGCCGCCGGCATCGCCCATCCCGGCGACGCCGGGAATGGACTTCTAGCCAATGCGGAAGCCGCCCAGGTGGGCGGCTTCCGTACGGTCCCCCAGAAGCGCGATCTGGAGGAAAGGACATGCAGCTTGAGACGCTCAGATGCAAAGTCGTACCACGTCGCATCCAACTTAAGCACACCAAGGGATGGCGGATGCCATCAGATACGCGCAAAGTTGATGGTTCGACGATTTTTGGGAACCCCTTCCAAGTATGTGGTCGGCCGCGCGACGAAGCGGTTGAGATGTTCCGAGAGTGGCTGGCCGGCGCTGACTATGGCCCGGTAATGGTGTCTCCTATTCTCACGCAACGCCTGGAGGCCAAGCGTCAATGGATACTCGGTGCATTGCCGTACTTGCGCGGCAAGCATCTCGCGTGCTGGTGTCCATTACCGGACCACGGACATCCAGACCTGTGTCATGCATCAGTGTTGATCGAATTGGCGAACAAGCGGGTCGCCGGGGGGCGGCATCAAAAGGTGATGAGTTGCGCGACGATGGATGTCGACGAGGAACTTGAGCTAGTCAACCGGCGTCTCGCCGAAGCGCAAGCACGGGTGGATGAACAGCGTCGACGCGCGATGCGGTTGAGACGAGACCCCCCTGCCGAGCGCATATGCCGAGAGGCACTTCGACAATTTGAAGTTTCTCTTCAGCTCCTGCGTGAGCGACGCGCGTATTTGCTAAAGCGCGGAAAAAGCTCTGATGGGAGGCAACCACCTCCTGAGTAACAATTTTTCTGCTTCGAAAACGTTCGGACCCTTGACGGCCTTCGAAGCGAGAAAAAATTAAGAGTGGGCGAAAAATTCGGTCGTGTCAGTCGGCGACGTGGGCCCAGCGTTACCGACGTTTTGGGACAGCGGCTATTCCGCTCCCCGCGCATTGCAGGGTACCCGAAATGGAATCACAGCTAAATGGAAAAACTGTCTTGATCGTCGAGGGATCATCCCTCGCCGGAGACGCTCTCGCAGAAGCATTTCGCCGGGCAGGCTCTCGGATCCATGTGACCGGTAACATACTGTCCGCCTTTGACATGGTTGGCCGGCTGAAAATTGACGCTGCCGTGCTCGACCATGGGCTGCACAATGAGGTGTTCGAGCTCTGCGAGGAGTTCAGAGAGTTGAAGATCCCCTTTGTCACGTGTTCTACACCGCATCGCTTGCAAGGCCTGGAGGCACGTAGGAAGGATGCCAGCCACGTCGCTTGGAGACTCGAAAGCGTGATGAAAAGTCGAAGCGTGCCGGACGCACATGTCGTTGATCGTAGGCATGCAGTGGGCAGCCAGCCTAATCACTAAATTTGTCGTTTGAACTGCTCCACGCGTGACTAAGTGTGACCAGCTACAGACCGGCGGCTGCCAGGCGGGTCTGAGCCGTCGTCCCACCACCTCCATCCGCAGGAATTCCCCCAGGACGGCCGCCTATGCTGGGGGCTTCCTGCTGAGATCGAACACCATCAGCGACACTTCCTTCTTTCCTATCTCGACTTTCGGCGCTTCCTTGTGAGTCTCCCTCAAACCTTCGATCTCTCCGAACAAATCGTTCAGAGCTGCGGTCGCGTACCGCTGCCATCCAAGCGGCAATGCGCGATACTTCTCGAACACGTTCTCTAGAGCTTTCGACATGACCGAGATCTCCTCCGTCGGTGCGGTACCATTTCCGTGCCCTCCTCAATGCTGAGGGAAGAATGGAGGTGAATGATGGCAGAGCCGGCTGCCAGGCAGGTCGGAAGCCGTCGTCCGTCACCCCCGAAATGCTTAATGTCAGAGATGCGAGTCCAAGCGGGGGTCACTCAGGTGCTGCGTCCGGAGTGTGCTGGCCCTTTTGAATGCTTCTCTTTGCGAAGAAATAGGCAACGCCACCGGTGTGGGGTGCGGTCTTCTGTAGCTCGCCTTTTTCTTCAGCGAACCGCTCGAGCATGATCCTCGCCGCTTCCTCATCGAACTTGCCTTCGAGATCGATGTCTTTGAACCGCTCCACCTTGCCGCGGAGAATGCCATAGCCCACACCGCATTCATGGTACTTCGTGTATGTCGCTTTGGGATCAAGGAAGGTGAGCAACGCCGTGAGGACCGCGGCAGTGATTGTGAGAAACGCGGCAAGCGCAGGTGCCTCGTTGATCACGGCTACGCCCGCGAGCGCCGAGACGATGCAACTCGGTAAGCCGATGAGGTAATGCGCGCGGCGCCAGTTGGTCGCTAGCCAGAACAGCGCCTTTTCTGTGTAAAGCGTGTCTTCGTACAGCGTGAGCGTCTTTGCGCGAATTCCATCTTTTTTCATATTCGTCAGCCGTAGGCGGGAAAGTAGCCAGGGAATATCTTCTGCCAGCGCTCGAAGGCGGCCGATATCTTGCCGCTGCTCGCGAGGTTCTCGGCCTCCAAGGCCGTGTCGTAGGCCCATTTTAATCGGTTCACGATGTCGTCGATCTGCTTCTGCGTCGAGATATATGTCGCAACGTCATCGCTGTAGCCGGCAGGGTCAGCGAGCTTAACGGGGACGATGGCGCGCGCTTTGTCAAAGAAGTAGCGTGCGCCGCTCTGGAAATCGCTGATCGTGATGCCTTCGAAGACAGCGAGGGCGAGCACTTCAAGGTGGAACGAACGCAGCAGCTTCCTACTCTTGTTCCACCCTTTGATGATCTTGATCATCGGGATGAGATCGCCTCCGTGCGCTTTATTCTTGGTCGTCCAGATGTCGAGGTGCATCTTTGGATCGGTAGCGATCCACCTGCTTCGTTCGGTGTCCGCAATTAAGTACCCCCCACCCGTGCGATAAAAGCCCGGCACGACATCGACGATGAAATCGTCGAACGTGATGGTCACCGCTTGCCCGTTTGGACTGATCTTCGGTGTCTTGTACGTCTTCTTGAGTGCTGTCTTCGTGGCTTCGAGAACAGAGGCAGGGTCGTTCTGCTTGTAGTGCTTGGGGTCCAGAACCGCGAAGATGTCGACGTCCGCCTCTTTAAGCGGCGCGATCATGGTGCTGCGCTTGTACGACCCGGTGAGGAAATCTTCGAGGACGGTCAGACCGTTGTCTACAGCCGCTCTGACGTTCTTTTGACGCGATGACACCGTTGTCTCTTGAAGATCAGTGATCTCAAGATTTTCGCTGAGCTTCTTGAAGCCTTGGGCAATTGTAGTGGCCATGGTCCGATCGAATCTACGGGGACCGTCAGTATACCTTGTGCCTTGCTAGCGGCCATAGGCAGCCCCTACGAGCGTGCCAGGCGGGCTTAAGGCCCTCGTCCGCCCCCCTGCATTACCCCCGAATGCCACTTAAGATGAGACGTTTACCCCCAACGCTTCATCATCCACTCAAATGTGACGGTACCGATTACTATGGTTTTGCGGTCATCTGTCGACCACGTGGGGGAGTCACGAGTTGTCCCATCGGTCCAAGGCAATGCGCCGGCCGCCATTCCCTCATGCGCAAAATTTGATCACGCTAGGGCTCGCAATAGCTTGCGCTCGACGTCCTCTCGTCTGTTTCCATAGTGCAAGCGGCTCTGCTGTTTGATGGCTGCGACGTTCCCCTCCCCTTCCCGCGGCCGCGCGACGTCAACGACTACGCCGTCGTTGCCGCCTATGCGAATGACCGCTTCGCCGGTAGCGAAGTGCTGTAAGGCGTACGGATTGAAGCTCTGGAATTGCTGATCGAATGACGGCGCGAGAAGATCGGCGTCCTCGACGCCGAGACGGAAGCACATAAGACTGTGGACTGCACCGAGGAGCGCCGCACGTGTTCTTACGTCGAGACTGGCTAAGTCCTGGGTCGCGAATGTAACGGACACCCCGAATTTTCTCGCTTCTTTTACGAGGCTCGCCACAGCCGTGCTCGAGAACGAGTGGGCTTCGTCGATGATGAGATGGAAATGACGCTTCTGCGCCATGGTGAGCTTGCTCAAGACACTTCCGATGAGAAGCGCCCCCGTGAGATTTGAAGCCGTCTCGGAAATTCGGGTGCGCGCGAGACAAACGATTACGATGCGACCGCGCGTCATCGCTTGTTCCAGGTGGAGCGTGCTGCGGCCGGCGCCGATGACGTTGCGAATATGCGGGAACGACAGCAGTGCCTCGAGCTTATTCAGAATTGGATCCACGATTTCAGCTCGGTGCGTCTCTCGGAACGTTTCGAAGCGGTCGGAAAAGAACGCGCGCGCGTAGGGATCGCTCACGCGCTGCGCCACACGACGCCGATATGCGTCGTCGACAAGCAGCTTCGGAATCATGGCGATGGAGGCGTTGGGGACCTCGATGAGCGCCCGCGCTGCGTGACGAAGGATGAGTTCCATGCGCGGGCCCCAGCTCTCGTGCCAGATGGCTCGCATTGACGCAATGACGCCATCGACGACCACTGCCCTTCGGTCGGGTTCGACGTCTTCGAGGAAGTTAATGCCGACGGGATAGGAGAGGTCGGCTAGGTCGAGCACGCAGACCTCGTTGTGGCGCGACGGCGGGACATGCCGCAGCACCGCTTCCGCCAGTGGGCCATGCGGGTCGAGCAGCATAACGCCGTCACCCCGGGCTATGTCCTGCGCTGCTAAGCTCTCAAGAAAAATCGACTTCCCCACCCCGCTCGCGCCAAGCACGGCCAAGTGCGCAAGCCGAGCATCCGCGGGCAGGTAGATGTGCCCGTTCGATCTGCCGTAGCCGATGTAAGTGTGTGTGCGTGCATCCATAACTCGGCGCGGCGCCGAGGCAGGAAACACAGACCATGGGAAGTCTATTCGGTCGCCTGCTATGCGACGCCGGTCCGAGGTATCGATCTTTCGATGATGCCCCTGAGACGGAGCGGCCTCCCGCGAGGTGCTCCCTGCTTCATTCTACGCTTGCTTCGGCGACCGTTACCGCAAGTCGAGTTCAAATGTGGAGTAGAGCGGCGCAGTCTCGAGCTTTCTCGCTCTCGGGCGCTTCCCGGAGTAATCAATATCGCTCACGGTAAGCACGGCTTGCCAGGATCGGCTTCCTTTGCTGCGTGCGATCAGATCCTTCAGCATTCGCGCGTTCTGGAAGAGTAAACCGTTTGCCCTGGTGCTCACCCCATGCACGCCGTCAAAAATCACGATGCGGTCGCCTCGCGCCAACGCTGCCGGGTTGAGAAAGTTTGGCATTACCGTAACGACGAGGAAGTCAGTCACCAATCGATCGTTAGTATCAACTTGAGGGCGTAGTATCTCCTGCGTTTTGGCATCCTCAACTCCCCAAACTGGTTCCCAGTCGGTATCCGTGATCTTGACCCACGGCGCTTTCCAATCGGAAAGCGGTCGGTACCGCAGCTTGACCACCGGGTCGATCGGTGAAGCGAATGCGTCTCGTTGCGGGTTCTTTTGCGTCACTTCAAGAAGCAGAGCTGTGACGGCGTTCGACGTCGGCCCGCCAAGGAGTACAAGGCTGCCATCGAACGTCTCAAGCGATGACCTTCCCGGATCGATGATGGGCTCAACCGCTGCCATCTGAGTGCAAAGCGCGGCAAGGATCTCCGCGGCCTCGCCGTCGTCAGGATGAATCTTGCCAACATAGTGGAGGTGGTGAGCGCCGGGGATAAGCTTGACGTTCTCCGCGCTCGGGAAAAGCAGCTCCTGCACGAGTTCCGGCTCGAAGTTCGCCGCGCGTGAGTTTGCGGGATTATTAGGGCCGACCAGACGCACCTCGCTTCCGCCGGCGCCGAACGACACTTCCCCCATAAGTGGGATCTTCCCCTGGGCCAGCATGTGCGTGAGTGCGGGCGGCACGAAGATTTGGCTCTCAGCCGCTTTGTCGAAATCAGAATCCCTTTCGCTCGGTTGGCCGAAGTTGTCGCGGATTTGCGCCAGCTCAAGTCTGAGAAGTTGTTTCAGCGCGTCCGTCGGGTACAGAAGTTCGCGCCTGCGATCGTGCTCGTCGGGCGCACTGCGCAGGAGGCCCTGCTTCTCCGCCAGGACGACATATTTGCGGGCAGTCTTGATGTCGTCCGCCCCCATAGCGGCGGACGCGGTTTTCTTATTGATCGGGTTTCCCTCATCAGCAGCGACATACGCGCTGAGAAGGAGTGGCACGAGGTACACGGCTTCCTCTCTCTTGAATCGGCCGTCAAACCACTGCCGCTGCAATAAGCTGAGGACATTGTGCGCGACTGCGGTGAGCCCCTCGGGTACCGGCGTGTCTTTTGGAGATCTGGTCACGTTCGAGCCCTTGCGCTGGGCTTTCGTGATGCGGTGGTTCGCTGCGCTGTGTCAATGGGCAGCATAAACGTCCTATAAATCTGGTGTGAGGGAGCAAATGGCAATATAAGGGGTGGTTGGAGGCGTATGTAGCTACCAATCCCCTTGATTATTGACGCCTATGCAGGTGGCGTGTACACCAGAAAAACCCCCGGCGGTTGGCGCCGAGGGTTCTGCCCGACGCGCGTTGTCCGACGCCGTGGACGTGGCAATACACCAAGAGGAGAGTATTGCGTGTCTAATCATCCCATGAGTGTTGCTATTCTGCAACACGAGCTGTTCCCTCCTGAAACTAACACCGACCGAGGCATCATCGCCGCCCATCCGTGGCCTGACGGCTCGTCGGAGGGGTTCTGGCAAGCGCTCGAAGGTTACCACTCTCTTCGTAGCGTTCGTCGCCGCAATGAACTCGCCACCAATCCCTTGGAGCGCTGGTTCGACAGCATTGACGATCCTGCTCAGGAATAGCCCTCGGGCTGAAGTCGCGGCGTCCCGCTTCGGGCGCCTGCCGAAGTTCTCTTCATGGATATCGTTCCGGACTACCCACGGTCCCGGGCATTCGCCCGCCTCGAGCGTGCGCTCGCCAAGCTCTATCCCAACTCGGTCGAGTACCGGCTCCAGCTTTCAGACCACATCGCCATGTTCTTCGCCTTGGGACGCTCGCCCCAGGGGTTCGCCATCGCCAACCAGACGATGAGCGAACTCGCCGATCACTACACCGATCTCTGCCGCCGCCCGCGCTATTGGGCGACGC
Organism: Hyphomicrobium sp.; assembly: GCF_036262015.1. Lineage (GTDB taxonomy): Bacteria > Pseudomonadota > Alphaproteobacteria > Rhizobiales > Hyphomicrobiaceae > Hyphomicrobium_C. The sequence continues at coordinate 49,560 of NZ_DATAJR010000008.1, forward strand.
TCGCAAACGCCCACGCGCGTCAGACGAACTAGGAGGCTCAGATGGGTACCTTCGATCAAGGTCCCGGCGAGGACACCCAACTCGATGAGGACGTCTATTACGAACTCATCGAGATCGCCGACGGGCACGACCTCTACCTCGCTCGCGAGAATGGGGAGAGTACCAGAGACTTTGCGCAGCGCCTCATCGAGGCCCTGACCGACAAGATCTTGAACATCGATACCGACATCGAACGCATCGAGGCGCTGATGCCCGACGCGGTAAAGGATCTCTGACATGAAGAACTTCGTCATCGTAGTCACGATCGCCTACGGCGTCGTCCTCGTCGCGCCGCGCACGAAGAGCGACTGGGCAGCGCTTGCCCTCAAGGTCTCGCTCGTGCTCGCCGAAGTGAGCGTCCGTCTCGAGCCGCCCGGCGCCTGGTACGACGCTGAGCGCCTCGACAAGGGTCCGCTCGCTATCACCGAAGATGCTTAGCCGCGCCAAAGGCGTTGGAACGGAGATACCTCATGACTAACCCTCACGTTTCCGAATTCGTGACCACGGTCAATCTCGACGCGATCGGTCATCTCATCGGCCTAACGCGCAGACCCGGCGAGTGCGCGAATGATTTCGCGTCTCGCTGCCACTACCGCGTCGACGCGATGATGCGCGAACATGCGCATCTCGTCGGCGAAACTAAGTTCGTCGAACTGATGGACCTGCACGATGCGATCGAGGACTGCTTCCCCGTCACGTCGCACTAGACGTCAGCGGCGCCGCCTCACGCGGCGTCCGCATTTTCGAATCGGATGACACAGAGATTCGTAGGTATTTGTGCGGCGCTGCTCGGCATCACGATCGCGTCGACCGGCACGGAGGCCCGGTGCTGGGACACGGGACATTCCATCCGTTGCGCACCAGGGTGCCAGCTTTTAAAGAGGCCCCAGTATCGGGGAGATTTCTTCACTTGGCGCTGCCGCCGCGCACCGCCAAGGTTTATCCCACCACCGCGGTCGCCGGTGTCATGCCCGCCCGACATGTATCCGGCGACGCCGACCTGGTGTTGCCCGATCGGAACGATATATCGCCAGGGGGCCTGTCGGACGCACAACTACGGCTTCCAGATGGCCGACCAGGGCGACGGGACGATCGGCCTGCTCGTCCTCGGATTTCTTGTGCTTCTGGCTTTGTCGTGGATCGACAACCGCCGCCGGCACGCCGCGTATGCCCGTGATGTTGCCGACGAGGCCGGCGAGGCAGAAGACATCTCCGAAACTATTGATCGCATGCAAGCAGCAGCCGATCACGCGGATGAAATCCTGCGTGAATTTAAGTCGCGCCGAGGCGATTCATGACGCAGAGGCCAAAGCCCCCGGCGCGGCACACACCACGGATCTCGATTCCCGAGCTGCCATCAGACGGGAGCTACTCCAGCTTCGCTGATCTCTTCAAGACGCCCGAGGAGATTGCCGACCGCGACGCGCGGTTCGTTGAAGCACACGCGCGGTTTTTGACGGCAAAGGGGACGCAGGCGAATGCGCTGCATGATCTCGTCCTCGCGCGCATGCGGGTAGCGCGCCTCATGGTCGAGTTGGCTGAGCTTCCCGAGATCTGCCGGCGTGAGCAGGAACATCGGCTTCGCATGCTCTCCCTTGAAAACGAAGCCGAGGCGACGGAAGCGGCAATCGTCCTAGCCGAGGCACGCAGCCGGCTCGCGCTGGCCATGGGCGCCAGTTCCTCGGCGCCGGCCTCGCCGTCGGGCCTGTCCATCGACGATGTCGAGACGATTCTGGGCCAGCTTCCCGAGATCGGCTCCGACACCTTACTCACCGTCATGCGCCTCCTTAAGGGAATGCTGCAGGAAAAGACACCGTGAACAATGCGCTCTTCGAGGCCATCACGCGCGATCTGCACGCCGTCATCGTCGGTGGCACGCGCCGCGGGAAAAGCGGCCTCTTGGAGCTGATCATCCGCTTTCTGCTGCGGCTCGGTTTGGATGGGGTCACCTTGATCGACCCCCACGGGAGCTGCGTGCGTGCAATCGTCGAATGGCTGGCCAATCCCCTTTCGAATCAGCAGCAGCGCGAGATCCTCTTTCTTGATCCTTCCAGTTCAACGACGTTCGGGCTCAATTGCCTCGAAGTGCCGGATACAAGTTGGGAGAGCTGTCATCTCGTCGCGAGCATTCTGACGTCGATCCTGGAGAGCCGCTTCGAGGCGTCGCCGGAGCAGACGCCGCGTTTGGCACGCATCGTCTACGTCGCGGCGATGTTCTGCGCCCGCCGTCGGCTTACCCTTGTCGAATTGGTCGAGGTGCTGTCTCTCAGCGGCGAAGAACTGCGGCAATCGCTGCTCTCGGAATATGATAACTACGTCGTACGACGCGAACTCGATGACCTGCATGCGCTTGCAGAGCGTCAGCCGGCCCGGTTCCTGGAGGTAGTGGAGAGCGCCAAGAACCGTTTTGTGCGCTGGCTCGGTGATCCGCGCCTCGCGCGCATTCTGGGCCAGCAGCATGGACTCAATCCGCGCACGATCATGGATTCTCGGTCGATCGTGCTCGCGGATTTCTCCGGTCTTAATTACCAGGATGCGGCGTTCCTTGGCTGCATTATGACGAGCATGTACTTCGCCGCCGCGCGGTTTCGACCGCCGTTGCGCGCCGCGCGGCATCGCCTGATCCTGGACGAGTCCGAGAGCCTCCTCACGGTCGACGTCGCCCGAATGCTCGATCAGACCGCGAAGATGGGCTTGATCGTCTACCTTGCTCTGCAGCGACTTGGGCAGGCGCGCGCCCGCGGGGATTTTCTGTTCGATGCCATCATGACCAATTGCGGGCTGAAAGTCGGCTTCGGTGGTCTCGAGCCGGAGAGCAGCCGATACATGGCAGAACACCTGTTCGGTGGCTTCATTGATCTGTGCGAGTGGAAACCGGGCAGCGAGCGCCCGGTTGCCGTCGGCTCGAAGCGTGAGACAGTGCGGAGCAAATCGACCTCGCGCAGCAACGCGACGCACGAAGCGAGCAGCAGTTCGGAAAGTATCGCTCAGGGGCGCAGCACGAGCCGCATGCACAGCATCACCGAAGCCGAGGGTGAAAGCGTCTCCGACAGCGTCTCTGAAGCAAGCGCAATTGGCTCGACGTTCAGTGAAGGCGGAGGCGCGAGTTCGGCCATGTTCGAGAGCGCAGGCGCGTCGCAGACCCTGACGCCGCCGCCCAAGGAGGAGCCGCTCTTTCTGCCAATGCCAGAGCCGGTCGTGCTCTCTATCGGCGAAAGCACCGGTTCCGGGAGTGCTCTTACGAGTTCTCACTCGTGGTCTGCGGGCGAATCCATGTCCCGGGTGTCCGGCTCTTCGTATGGACGCGCGAAGTCGCGGTCGAGTGCGGTCTCGCACAGTACCGGCGTTGCGGAAAGTGAAGTTTTTGGCCGCGCATTGGGCCAGATGCGTGGCAGGAGCATGGGTCAGAGCGAATCTGTAGGGGAGAGCGAGGCCTTCACGACCGTCTACGAATGGCTGCCCTCCTCCCTCTATACGTTGGAAGAGCAATTGCATCGCCTTGCCGGGGAGCTTGCCAATCTGCCGCGACGCGAATGCTTCGTGAAGATTGAGGACCAACGTCCTTTCCGCATGCGCACCGCTGATCTCGCGCCGACCTTCCGCTCTGCCTCGTTCAAACGCGTGATGTTGCCGGTCTTTATCGAGACCATCAATCGGCGATCAAGGTACCTGATGCCCGCTGATGAAGCCGATCGCTTGATAGCGGCGAGGATTGCTGAGGCTCGACCCGAAACGGACGATCACGATTTCGCTGCACCGGAGCCGGCGCGCTCCTTCGGCCTGATCAAAGGCGGCAAGCGACCTGGGGATAACCGCAAGTGAACCGTGGTACACTTAGGCCCATGCTGACGACGCAACTCAGTCGTCCGAAGCGTCTCTCCCGACCCCAGACGCCTCCGCCGTTCCGGCTCACGGATCGGGACGTTGCCCTGCTGCAAGCGGTTGCGCGCTGGCGCTTCGCCACCAGCGACCAGTTGCTTCGCTTTGCGCGCATCAGCGATCCGATGGCTAGCGAGCAGAACATCACGCGCCGGCTCATGGCGCTCTTTGCGCACCGCTATCTGGATCGTCCCTCCAATCAGCATGTGCAACTGCAGTCCTTTTCGCACCTGGTTTACGGCGTGGGCCGCAAGGGTGCGAACCTGCTGGCTGAACTCGGCGAGGATATTGATCCTCGCCTTAAGTGGGCGACCAAGAACCGTCGCGCTTCGAATGCATGGCTTCTACACGCGCTTGGCGTCACGGAGACCATGATCTTGTTCGAGGCAGCGTGCGCGGCACGTGGAAACATCGCGCTTCGTGACGGCACATCGCTCCTCGAGTACTTCCCTGCTTCCACGCGAAGCCTCCGAGATCCTTTCCGTCTGCGCGTAACGATCACCGACAAGGGCAAGAAAATCCCTCTCTCCGTCGTTCCTGATCGGTTGCTCAGCTTGATCATCTCGGACGACCGACGTCTAAATTTTGCTCTCGAGCTGGACACCGGGAGCATGAGCGTGACCGGACGCTTTGCTCGCAAGATCAGCGCGTACCTTGCCGCCTATCGCGACGACCGTCATCGCGAGCAATGGGGTTTTCAAGGCTTCCGCGTTGCGACGGTGACGCCGTCCGAGAAGCGCATCCAGAATATGCTCGCCGCTCAGAGCGTGATTAGCGGTGGGAAGCTTGGCGGCATGTTCATCTACACCACGCCGCAGCGCCTCAATGCGCGGGGTCCCCTCGGTCCGATCTGGATTACCGGCGAGCGCGATGACGTTTCTCTGTTGGAGGGCGTGTGATCGCGCTCGACATCATTTCGCTAATGCTTCCCGCGCCGGCTCTGCGGCTCGTCAAGGGTTTACGGCTTCGCCGCGCCCACATGGGCGAGCGAGGATACGCGAGGGGCGCCCTTGACGGTCCGCCCTTCAGCGCCGGCGCACCTTTGAATAGCGAAATGATGGCTGGGCCCTGTCAATTGCGGAACGGTCCGCATGCTGGATACTGCGCAGTAGGGAGTGATCTTTGAAAGGATCTCCAATGACCAAGCGAAACGTCATTCCCTTTCCGCTGGTTCGACGCGTGCCGCTTGCGGCCGTGCTTGAGCGCTATGGGTTGCTCGGGGATCTCAAACGGATCGGGACGTCCCTGACGGGATGCTGCCCGATCCACAGGGGGTCAAACCGGAAGCAGTTCGTTGTCGATCCTGCCCGCGACCTGTGGAAGTGCTTCTCGCCACATCACGACGCGGGCGGCGGAGTTCTCGAGTTCGTAGCGGAATTCGAGAACGTCACGAAGAGAGAAGCGGCAGGTCTCATCGCGCGGTGGTTTGCCCTCGCGCCGATTGAGCATCGCAAGGAAAGGAGAAGGAAGATGGCCGGAGAACGTCCATCACATAAGGCTTTCGTCGTTGAAGATCGCGGCGAAGGAGAGGAGCAAGCGTTCTGGACGAAAATCGGAAGCGCTTGGCCTCACAAGGATGGCAAGGGCCTCAACGTCGTGCTCGCGGCACTGCCTGCCAATGGCAGAATCGTGCTGCGGGAGTACACCGACGAGGATGCAGCTGAAGACGACAAGAAAGCTGCATCCAACAAGTCGAAGCGACGCTGAACAGCCGAGAGCCCCGCGCGTCTATGCGAGCGGGGCTCTGATTTTTCTGTTCCTGACGCGGCGGCTCATCCTGGGCCGACGCGCGGGCACGGAATGGAGACTGTCGAATGTCATACAAATACACCGACGATGACGTGCGCGACGCGCGTCCGAATGCATTGCCAATCGCTGACACTGACGTCGAGATAAGCGTGGGAAGGCAGGGCGATGACGTCATGCTCTGGGTCAACAAGGCGGGCATCCAGATTTTGCGCGTGCGCTTGAAGGCTGCGGCAAAAGAGATTTCGGACGGCGCCCTCGTGCAATTCTCATCCCTCTCGCCGGACTTCATCTTCCCCATTGGCGATAGTGCCGATGGTCTGGCGCGCTTGAAGCGATCGCTCGGAATGGTTGACGATCCGGGATGAGATAATCGGAATGGGTGGGACGGTGCCGTCCGTCGATCCAGCACGGGCTCGCCCTCGCCCCTGCGATCACCTGCTGCCTGTCGAATGATGTCAGGCCACGTCAACGACAGCCGGCCTTAGGGGCAAGTGGAGCCCTCGCGACACGCGAGGGCTCTTGTCACGCGTCCACACCGAGCTCACATGTGCCGCTCAGCCAGGACCTGAGAACCTGTGCTGCCCTCTCCTGTTCGTTAGGATCGAGTGTACGGAGGGTGGCGATTAACTCTTCGAGGACCTTTCGCATGCCCAACTATACCACAGCACAGCCTGGTCTGCCTTCGCGACGGAGAGCCGGCCGGCAACAAGGGACGACGGTCTCGCTCGGGGGGCAGTATTGGCTACCAGCCCACTGTTTTTAATCTCAGTCGCCAGAGGTCGGGGACCTAATCGAGATAGTGGGAAAAGCCGACTCGGAACGCAGGTCTCATGGCAGCGCGCCGCCGATGCAGCATCCGGTGAGTGATCCTAGTTCGCCGTACAGGCCTTCTCAGCTTCAACTGCTTCTTTCGGTTTTTCCGCGCGCTGATCAGCGCTGAGGCGCCCCCCGGGCAACGCATCGGTCGAGCGAGCGCGGAGATACACGTACAAGTCGTCGATATAGCACATGACATTTTTATTGTCCCCGAATGCCGGCATCACATACTTAGTGCCGGCCACGTCTCTCGTTTGGCCGCTTGAGACAACCTGTAAGAACTTTTCATATGTCATCGTTTTCAGCGAGTCTTTGAGTGCCGGCGCAAACGACGAGCCCTCGGCATTTGGACCATGGCAGACATGGCATTCGGCGTGATACCGACGCCAGCCTGAGTACGTGTTCCAATCCACCTTGATGACCCGATCGGTATTGGCAGGATCTCGCTGGATATTGTACGTGGGAGTTCCATCAGGGAGCACCCATTTGCCGTCTTCGAACTTCTTCCCCTCTTGATACTGCCGCTCAAAGGCCAGGTCTGGTACTGGATTTTGTTCCTGCGCTTTGAGCGAGGTGATACTCCATGCGAGAGCCAGAGATGCGAGTGCAATTTTGCACGTCAGAGTGTTCATGTGAGATCCTCGATGCATTGGCTGTTTTTGTGATCGCGCCTGTCTGCAGCGGTGCCTTTTTAAAGGCCGTTTGGCGATCCGTCCCCTGTGCTAATATAAAAAATGCGTAATGCGTCGAGCAACTCAGCAAACTCAGAGCTAGATGCCGCAACGAATCCTTCTTTCCATCGCCGCCGCTGCTATCGCAGTGGTCGTGTATGTTGCCGGGGTCGAACTTCACCGATGGATATTTACAGCTGACGACGCGCGGCCAGTTGCGCCTCGGGGCGATCTTGCCGAGTTTGAAAAGACGTCGATTGCTGTGTTTCGCAGCAGTGCGCCGTCGGTTGCTTACATCAGCACGATCCGTCAACACCGGGATATTTTTGGAGGCGGCACTGTAAGTTCAGGTGCCGGTTCGGGATTCGTGTGGGACCGCGCCGGTCATCTCCTCACCAATGCCCATGTTGTGAGCGGAGCCGATCAAGTCTTCGTGCGCTTTGGCACGGCCCGCCCCGTTACGGCGCGCGTGGTCGGCGTTGCCCCGGAATTTGACTTGGCCGTGTTACGCATCGATGTGCCGCTGACGGGACTCACTCCCCTGCCGATCGGCGCATCCTCAGAGCTCGTGGTTGGCCAGCAGGTATATGCGATCGGCAGCCCGTTCGGTTTAGACAGGACCCTGACCACGGGCGTAATCAGTGCGCTTGATCGGACACTGCCGAGCGCTACCGGCCACGAGATTTCGGGTGTCATCCAAACGGACGCTGCGATCAATCCCGGCAATTCCGGCGGTCCTCTCTTGGATTCGGCCGGCCGTGTCATCGGCGTCAACACTGCTATCGCATCCACCACCGGATCATACAGCGGCATTGGTCTGGCAGTGCCGATCGACACGGTCAATCGAGTCGTGCCGCAACTTTTGTCCCGCGGTACAGTGGCGCGGCCGGGTATAGGCATCTCTGCCGCTTCGCAGGAAATTGCGTCCCAGCTCGGGCAGGAGGGAGTCGTTGTCATTGATGTGGCGCGGGGTGGCGCAGCCGAGGCGGCCGGTATCACAGGCGCGGATATCGAGCGAGGGGTTCTCGGCGATGTCATTACTGCTGTGAATGGAAAGAAGGTGGCTTCCGTCAGTGACCTTTCGCAACGGCTGCACGAAATTGGCGTGGGCGAACGTGTCGAGCTGACGGTGAGCCGCAACGGGCTCGAGCGAGCGGTCAGTGTTGTTGTTCAGGATCTGAATGCGGACTGAACCGAGGCGAGCGAGCTTCCTTCCGGTCTCTATCCCTGTTTTTCCAACGCGTGATCGGTAGTCACCCTCACTCGGGATGTCCAACCTGGTTAGGCGAACAGGCCGAACCTCTCCTTTCAATGAGCATCGAGCGCCTCTTACCCCGGGCCTCTCGAGCTTGACAAGATAGTCAGTCTACTGCAGTATTCGGGCAGGATGCTGGCTCGTCATCTGAATACCGCTTACCCATTTTTTCGGGAAGTGGTTACAGCGGATGAGCCAGGTAACGTCCAAGTTCTGTCGCTCGTCTGAGTGTTCCGCACTTGTATTGATGTGCTCGCGAAAAACCCTTCCTTTTTGGTCCTGGACACACTGGAAGAAGCACGCAATTCATCGGAAGCTTCAGATGCATACCACCCGGCTGCCCTCATGGCAGCCGGGTCTCTTTTATGCCGCCGTAACGCCGCTAGTCGTCCTCGCGTGGAAGATACCTGACGTGTGTGGTATTGCCGGGGCCGTCCGTAACCTCGATATTCTCATTCTGCCGCGCCACTTCTTTCATGAGCAGGTTATAGCTACCGAGGTGGCAGTATCTATTCTTTCCGCTCTTCGTGAAGCCGGGTTCGAGAGTTCAAGTTCAATATCAGCTCGCTTAGTATATTTGTTCGGTTTCTGGCTCGTAGCGCGGATGACAGCGCGAGAGGCCAAGCCGACTGGTCCAAGCTCCGCGCCGCTCCCGTGTCGTCCGCCGTCCCTGGATGAGGGCGGGCATGACGGCTTGAGACGGAGCACTGGTTGCCTCCGTATTGGCCTCGTGACCCAATGCCGACGCTGCTCGAGCACCATCACGCGAATTGGAGTTGGTCCCCAGGAATGTCGAAGCAAGCCGTTTTTTCAGAGCGTGGAACGCCTCCCTAATTGGGCGAGGACGCACATACGTCACCGCCTCCTCCCGGAAGACTCGCAAAGGTATGCAGATGTCCGCCTGGAGATCATACGTCGAGAACACGCGCTCCTGCTTCTCATCCACGAGGATAGCAGATTGTTTTGCCTTAAGTCGGAGGCGCTGGAGGACGGGCACATAGTCGGTGTCTTGCGCGAACAGGATGTATTCTGTAGCCGGCCAGCGCTCGACCAGCCTCTCCATCACGTCGAGCGCGATACGAATGTCAGCTCCATTTTTTAGGTTGGCGAGTTTTTCGCACAGCACGACTTCGAATCCGTTCCGCTCAAAAGCGTCTTTGTACCGCTGATGAGACGGGTTCCAGTAGACGCGCTTTTCCACCAAGTGCCGCTTGCGCCCATCATCATCGAACTCACCGTCTTCGATCCATTGGAGCCAATTACTGAAGCGATCTGGTGAACAGTGGTGGCCAACATTTTCAAAGTCGATGAATAGTGAACTCTTGATGCGCGTCCGAAACATCATGCTTCCTCAGTGGGAAAAAATGGGGCTTACCCCCGTTCGGCCTCGTTCGAATATTGTTTGTTCGCCCGCTGAGCAGTCAAGTCTCGTCTCACTCAGAATGACTGTTAAGGGACAGAATCGGGGAGGCCAATAGCGCCTTGCACTCCTGGCGCGCGAGGACGCGAAGCCTGTTGCCCTGGGTGGTCCCTTCCGGCACCGGGGGCGGCGCAAGCTTTAGTAATCAGCTGGCCTCCAGGGGCGAGGCGAATTCAACCAATATTTCACCAGATCGGGCGAGCTGGACGAACGGCATAGTCAGCGGTTGTCGGACCAGCTACCTTGCTCACGTTGTGCTGGTCTGCGCGCTTCGTTCTGAGTGGCGGGCGGTGGCACAGTACAATGGATTAGCTCGGGAGACGCCCGTGCCACTCGCGGCCTCTTATAAAAAGCATCCCCTCGTCGAAGCTGTACGGCGGTCACGTACAAACCCCCTAGCATCTTACGGGATTGCGGTCGCCGCAGTTGGCACCGCGGCGGTGCTGAGGGACCAAGCCGGGCCGCACCTGACGGCCGGCCTCCCTTTCATTACCTTTTACCCGGCAATCATTATCGCGGCGCTCATCGGTGGTCTTTGGCCCGGAATTCTTGCCATTGTTCTATCTGCCCTTGGGGCCTGGTATTGGTTTTTGCCCCCTTTCGGAAGCTGGCAAATCGACCAACATGCGGCGTTCACGCTTTTTTTCTTTGTAGCTATGTCGTGTATCAACGTTGGGATTATTTTTTTGCTTGACCACGCGGTAAACCACGCACTTGCGCAAGAGGAAAATGTGCGACTTTTGATAGAGTCGGCCCCGACGGGAATCTTAGTAGTCGACGACAAAGGGCATATTACGTTGGTCAACGCATCTATGGAGCGATTGTTTGGCTACCAACGAGACGAGGTGCTCGGCCACAAGGTAGAAATGCTGGTCGGTAGAGCGGCGGAACTGCGACATGAAAAATTCCGCGAGAACTACATGAGGGGTGCGCAGCCGCGGCCAATGGGCGAAGGTCAGGATCTGTTTGGCCGTCGTAAAGACGGCAGCGAGTTTCCGGTCGAGATCGGTTTGAATCCGATTCAGCGCAGCGGCGTCTCCGGTGTCTTGGCAACGCTCATCGATATCACGGAGCGCAAGCAGGCAAGTCAGATGCAGCAGCTTGTCATTCGCGAACTGAGCCACCGCACGAAGAATCTTTTTTCTGTTGTTCAAGCTGTCGCCAATCAGAGCTTTGACCAGGATCGCGCGCCTGCCGAGGCGAAACAAATTTTCAACGGGCGCTTGAACGCTCTGGCAAACGCCTATGCAGCTGTGTCCAATTCGCAATCGAGCGCATCTCTGCGCGAAATCATGCAGAAACAATTCTCAGGATTTTCGGACCGAATAACGATCCATGGCTGTGATGTACTGATTAGCCCGTGGGCCGCGCAGCACTTTGCCCTGATCGCGCATGAACTCGCCACCAACGCGGTAAAGTACGGCTCGCTCGGTACGCCTGATGGACGCGTGGTACTTGAAGGAACCGTTGAGCGCGGGGCTACTGCCCGGGTCCGCTTTGTGTGGAGAGAGCTGGGCGGTCCTGCCGCGCCGGCCACCACCCGCAAGGGATTCGGGAGCGTCATCCTTTTTGACATGGCATCTCATTGGGCTGAGCAGGCGACCGCTCAATACGAGGAGACAGGTCTGCGATATACCCTCGTGATACCGTTGCCGCTCGTCGAAGCAGTGGTAACCGATACGCATGCGCTCCACGCCTAGCCCTCAACTGGTCCGCCTAGTCGTAGCACCGGCGAAATTCTTCTCTCTATCGTTGCTCCGTCCGGCATGTTACCAGACGAAAAACTTCGCACGGAGGCACAGGTGGACGAGCATCACGTCGGCGCAGGCCGAGTTACGTCTCCTCCTTCCGCAATAGCTGTCAGTTTAGAGCGACTGATTGAGACTGCCATCCTAGGCAGTCGCTGGTTACTGATTGTATTTCACCTTGGTCTGATAGTTTCTCTCACCATCCTGATCATAAAGTTTGCCCAGCAGGCGTGGGAGACGCTGGTTCAGGTTTTCACCTTGAGCGGGAAGGAGGTAATCTTAGCGATCTTGTCCCTTATCGATTTCACTCTTATCGCCCAGCTCCTTTTCATCGTAGTCGTAGCGAGTTACGAAGGCTTTGTCTCCCGTTTGGATGTTGGCAGCCAAGGTGTCCGATTGGGCTGGATGAGCCAGGTCGGCTTTGAAGGGGTGAAGCTGAAGTTGTTGGGCTCCCTCGTTGCAATCAGCGGCATCTATTTCATTGAAAAGGTGATCGCCATCGAGCGTGTCGATCATCCTGATGCGGCTTGGGCGGCGGCTGCATTCACTCTGTTCGTCATTGCCTGGGCGCTACTGGCGCTCGTTGATCAGCGATGCCGTCCTTCACAGGATGGTAAAGTCCCCAACGAATGAGAGGCGGCGCCGAAATGAAGAATAAGAGTGCAAAACCGGTAGTTCTGATTGTCGGCGCTGCCGGGAATTTGGGCCGGTCGATTGCCGAGTCTTTGGCGGATGATTATCAAATCGTAGGGTTCGACCGCAGCAGCTCCCAATCCCCTTTCGAGATATTCGATGTCGATGTGGCATCCGATCCTTCAGTTGAGCTGGCACTCTACAAATTGCGGGCAGCTTATGGAGCACACCTAGCAAGCGTTATCCATCTCGTTGCGTACTTCGATTTCAGTGGGGAGGCTAATCCTCTTTATACACTGGTAAATGTCGACGGGACGAGGCGATTACTCAAGGGACTCCAAAGTTTTGAAGTGGAGCAGTTTATCTACGCCAGCACTGTCCTCGTGCATGCACCATGCCGCCCGGGCGAGCGCATCGACGAAAGTCAGCCAATCGGTCCGCGGTGGGCATATCCGGCATCTAAGGCGGAAGCTGAAGCAGTTGTGAGAGCGGAACACGGTCACATACCTTCTGTGATAATGCGGCTCGCCGGCGTCTATGACACCGGATCGATGGTCCCTACCTTGGCGCATCAGATAGCGCGCATCTATGAGCGCGACTTCGCAAGCTACTTTTACGCGGGAAGTACGCTTGTGGGACAAGCCATGGTGCACCGCGCTGACATGCTTGATGCGTTTCGGCGGACGGTCGAAAGACGCCGTAACCTCCCTGCTGCAACAGAGCTCCTTATTGGCGAGGCCGATGCAGTTGGCTATGACGCACTTCAAGACGAACTCGGCTATCTGATACACGGTGTCGACGACTGGCCTACCATGCGGCTGCCGAAACCGTTGGCCGCTGCAGGTGTCTGGGCGCAGGACCGGCTTGAGCCCGCGATACCCGATATCGTCGATGGCGGACGAACTCCTTTCATCAAGCCGTTCATGGTCGCTCTGGCTGATGATCATTATGCGCTTGATACAGAGCGTGCTCGCAAGTTGATCGGATGGGAACCGCGTCATTGCCTAAAAGACGAGCTGCCGTCGATCGTCGCCGCGCTCAAGAGAGATCCGGCAGGTTGGTACGCCGCGAACGATCTCATCGCGCCGGCGTGGGTCAAGGACGCACATAACATCAGTGAGAATGCAGAGAGTCTGCGTGCGCGCCATAATGCGCAGGTCAAAGCTGAACACGGCGCAAATCGCTGGGCGCATTTCGTAAACATTGGGTTGGGTACCTGGTTGCTCGTTCAGCCCCCACTCATCAATGTCACGGAACCCCTTCTTCGCATGGCTGAGATGGGCCTCGGGGCAGGCCTGATTGTGTTTGCGAGCTTGGCAATTTCTGTGTGCAATCCATGGGCTCGCTGGGTGTGCGCCGGCATCGGTACTCTGGTCATGGCCGCGCCTTTTTTGTTCTGGACGGTCAACGCAGCTGCCTACATCTCGGATACGCTGGTTGGCGCGTTGATTGTCGGATTCGCCGTCTGTCTTAAGCCTGAGCCGGGCACGTCGGCGGCTGCAGCCTTGAGCGGCCCAGCAGTGCCGCCGGGCTGGACCTATAACCCGTCTGCCTGGGTTCAGCGTCTCCCCATTATTCTCATGGCGCTCTCAGGCGTGTACGTCTCGCGCTACCTCGCGGCCTACCAACTCGGCCATGTTCCCACGGTGTGGGAGCCGTTCTTTCAGGGTTCATCCGCAGATCCTAAAAACGGCACCGAGGAAATCATTACGTCCGCCGTCGCAAAGGCGTGGCCGGTCTCTGACGCAGCCGTGGGTGCTTTCACGTACCTTATGGAGATTTTGACCGGCTTGGTGGGATCCAGCGTGCGCTGGCGAACCATGCCCTGGCTCGTAATATTGTTCGGCTTGATGATTGCTCCGCTCGGCATAGTGTCTATTTTTTTCATCATCATTCAGCCGGTCGTCATAGGAACATGGAGCACAATCGCCTTGTTCGGCGCAGCGTTGATCCTTATCCAGATCCCTTATTCGCTCGACGAACTCATCGCGACCGCTCAGTTTCTGCGCCGCCGGGTACTGGCAGGTCAGAATTGGCTCCGCGTACTCTTGTATGGTGACACCGACGATCAAAACGAACTTTCTAAGGGGCAACCCCGGTCGGACGAGTTCGACCAATCAGCTCCCAAAGTAATCAGGGCTGCATTTGGTGGCGGCGTAAATCTCCCGTGGACTCTCGCTGCGGCCGCGGGCATCGGCGTCGTGCTCATGTTCTCTCGAACATTTATTGTTGGCAATGTTGAGCTTGCGAATGCTCATCACGTCATTGGCTCGCTCGTGCTGGCGGTCGTTTCAATTGCCGCAGCCGAAGTCGCTCGCAAGATGCGGTATCTGGTCGGTGTCTTGGGCGTGTTATTGATTGGCGCACCTCTATGGTATCCCGATGGTGTGGTCCCGACGGCGCTCAGCGCAGCGCTCGGCGTGGCGCTTATCGCGCTGTGCATCCCTCGTGGTCCAGTTCGAGAACGGTATGGGACGTGGGTCAGAATGACGGAGTAGCTGGACCTACACTCAGCGCTCGTTGGTTGAGAACATCCTGCCTTTGAGTGCCGCGCCCGGCAGAGCGCCGCCATCTTCCCAAACCACGATAAAGCGGTCATCCGTCAAGGCGGCGATGACGGGGCTGCTCAGCGTATCGCTTTTCGCAACACTCACTAACAGCTCATCCGGCATGCCAATGCCATAGGCGCGCGCCTTGATCCGCGAAAATTCAGAGCTGTCGCTCCCCGCGTCGCGCTCCGCCCAGGTAACAAGGAAGGCGTCGCTGCGCACTGGAGCTATGGCAGGGCTGCTGCATACTTTTCCCAGTTCCGTGGAAATCCGAAAGTCGCTGCTCGGCTGCCCCCGCGTATTAAATGACCGCGCCACGATGGCGTCGTGTCTGCCATCACACCATGCAGCTACAAACATTCCATTATCCAACGCACAGGCAGCAGGCCGCGATTGATCATTCGCTGCTCGTTGCGCAATTTCGATCAGTATTCGTGTGCCATCGGGTTGCACGATAGTGCCCTTGACCCTGCCCCCACTCGAGACGCGCTCCTGCCAGACAACAAAAAATTCACCTGTCGGGACTCCAGCGATGCTAATGCCACTCTGCACGCTAATTGGCGGCGTTCCAACGGTTATGTCAGATCCAAGTGGCATACCTGCCGAGGTAAACAGGCGCGCCTTCACGTTCCGACTTTTATTTCCTTCTTCACCGCACATCCAGGCGATAACAAATCCTCCCTTTCCACACGGCGAAACCACGGGGTTGAATTGCCGCCCATTCGTATCGGCATTCGCAGCGATTTCGTAGTGCAGCGGCGACCCGGAAGAGCTGAAAACTCGGGCTCTGACGCAGCTGTTGCATGAATCGTCGCCGCGGCCGCTAAAGTCTTCCCACACTGCAACGAAGCCTCCATCCGGCAACGCGGCAACTTTGGGATCTCGCTGATCAAAAATCGTTTCCGAATTTATATAAAAATCGGGCCCGATCGGCTCCCCAGTCCAGCTAAATAGCTTGGCGCGAATTTCAGCGCACCCTATTTCGCATCTGGGGACGCCTTCCTCCATCCAGGCCACGATGAACCCGTTGCGGAAGCGCTCAATGTGCGGGCGGCTTTGCGAACTGTGCTCTGATTGTGCAATTAAAAATGCTGTGTCTTCCTTCTCTCTTTCGAGAAGAATTGACCGATGGGGAATCTGGTTCATGTAGATTACCACTCGCTTAAGAAAATGGTCGTATGCCTCCCCGCGGATGCGGGGAGGCGCCGTTCCGTTACTACTTCACGCGCTCGGTGCTTTTCTCCATGGTCGGTACGGCCTCGTCCATCGCCTTGGTGGCCGGAGTGCGCTCGACGTGGCCTGACGTCGATGGACTTTCCATTGTCGGCAAGGCATCGCCAATGGTTTCTGTTGCCGGCTGCTTGTCAGCTCGCGCTCCATGTTCCATCGGAGGGGTGGCCTCGTCCATCGCTCGTGTAGGCGGCGTTCTCGTATCCGGGCCGGTCGTTGATGGGCTCTCCATTTTAGGCAACTTGTCGCTCATGGACTCGGTCGCCGGCAACTTGCCTTCATCCCCAAGCGTTTTTTGCTGAGCGTGCGATACGCCGACGCTGAGCGCCAGGGCGGACGCGATAATGATTATCCGGTGCATTTTTCTCTCCTGTTGAGATCGCTTGAGTTGCGATCGATGAATCAAAAATAAGAAAGTGGATCTTCATTTTCCAATCGGAAACCAACCATGCCTTGATCGGTTTTCGACACTCCGTCCTCCGCTATGCGTTGGCCTCTGCTGTGAGCGTATCAACCGCCGTGAGAACGGCATGATTAAGCAGCGCTGTTGCGGGTAGCTTCCTCAATGGCCCTTTTTCGAACTCAACACTGCAATCGGGCAAAGCCGGGCCGAAACGTGCGGACTTGGAATAGCCGAGTCCCGAATGATTTGGGCGAGGCGACGCTGAATTGCCTGCGCCACACGATTGAGGCGCAACAGCCTAATCGGGGAACCGTCGACCCTGCGCCGTTCTGCCTGCATTTCGGAGCGCACTCTCTGCAAACTCTCGAGCAGCGCGACGAGGCGGCCTCTCCGCTTCGCTTTGATGGGCATTTCCTTTACCTTTCATCCTTGCGGCCAGCAATTAAGCCGACGTTATCGACCCACTTCGCTCAGCGCCGATAAGTCAAACTGGCTTAGCCCGGAGGCCATCTCCTGAAGCTCAGCGGGGAGAAACTGGGACGGGTCCAGACCGTGCTCAGAGAGCAGCGTCGCGATTTCTTCCGGGTTGAGGCCCGTCAGGGCATTCGGGTCCAGGCCACTTGATTCCAACACATCGATTAACTGTTGCTGAGCAGCGCCTGGAGCTCCTTCGGTGAGCACCGAGTGAGCCATGCCAGTCACGAAGTCCGTGAGTTTTGCAAAGTCAAACATCGTTATCTCCTTCTTTGACGTGTTGGCAGAGACGTAAGGCTGTGCTTGGCGTCCGTCCAATCGGAACAGCATCCGTCGCCCATCGACGACTCCTATGAGAGCTGAACGTGGCGCACGGGAGCGGATCATCGATGTATCCGATCAGGCGCAGGCCATCATCCGATTGGGAATTTCTACGGCGACGCGCCAGCTATAGGGCAAGTGAGCAATGACGCTCGCTGTAAGCTGGAGTTTGACCATGTCGAACGAGATTAAAACCGCTGTCACCGGCACCGCGCTGAGCGCGCTATTTATTGCGAGCGCGGCCACCATCGCCGGCGCAGCGCTGCCCATTAGCGATCCGTCCGTCATCGCTATGAGCCAGAAGATTCGCGATGGCGCGGTGACGCTCGATTATGTCTATTTGCCGCAGAAGGGCTATGCGGTGGTCTACGCGGTAGACAAAAGTGGACAGCAGAAAGAGGCGCTGGGTTCTGTCGAACTTTCCGCGGGTGATCATCGGGGCGTGAAAGTTGCCCTGAAGTCGACGCCTCCAACAGGCTCGAAGCTATGGGTGTCGCTGTATGCTGACAAGGACGGTAAGCCCGGATTTGATGCGAAGGGCGATATTTCGCACTGGCCCGCCGGCCTACCGTATATCAACAAAATCACAGTTGAGTAGCAGTAACGGGCGCGCTGTCACCAGCGCGCCCGCCTCGTTCCCCGTCGATACATCGAAACCGGCCGATTCATTTTTGTTTGGTGGGTTCGATGGCCTTCTTAAGAACCGCAAGTCGGTGTCGGGTGATGGTGACCAACTCCCAGCCTTGAGCTCCAACGCGGTTCAGCAATTGAATTTCGCTTCCACCGGCCGGTAAATCGTTGAGGTCTAACTGCATGTATTCCCAGGCTTGCATGCGCCTCCTACGTTGGATCCATACATCTCCTTGGTAGCGCTTGTGACGATTTACTGAAATTGATAATACACAATGCTCTCATCAATTATTTCAATGGCATGCCAAAACAGATTATTAATCTAGATATCGATCTGTTGAGGACCTTCGTCGTCATCGCTACCGAAGGAAATTTTACGCGCGCAGCCGAGCGACTGATGAGGCAACAGTCGACGGTATCCTTGCAGCTGAAGCGTTTAGAATATGCACTTGGCCACCGGTTGATTGACCGTACACCGCGCTCGGTGGAATTGACGGCCGAGGGAGAAGCGGTGCTCCCTCATGCACAACGTATTCTCGACCTCAATGACGAGGTTGTGGCAATGACTCATGAGCCGCAGATGCAGGGTTTGGTTCGCCTGGGCACGCCCGAGCACTTTGCCACGCACAGGCTGCCGGATATATTAGCTCGCTTCGTCCAAGCGTATCCCAGTGTCGAGCTTGAGGTCACGTGCGACCTAACGCTCAACTTGCTGCGTGACTTCCGACACAAAAACTTCGAGATCATCCTGATTAAGCGTGAGCGCGCGAGCGGTTGCGAGGGCATCCGCGTCTGGCGGGAACCGCTCGTTTGGGTGACCGGCCTCCATGACTATGTTGGATCAAATACGCCCCTTCCCTTGGTCGTATCTCCTGAGCCGTGCGTGTACCGGAAGCGCGCGACTGAGGCCCTCAACCGAGCTCGAAGAACGTGGCGCATCGCCTATACCTGTGGGTCTTTGGCCGGGTCCATCGCTGCCATTCGGGCAGGCCTAGGCGTTGGGGTGCTTCCGAAGGACATGGTGCCGAGCGGTCTGCATGTAATTGATGGCGCTCCGCTACCAGATTTGAAAGATACCGAGATCGCCATGCTGTGCGCGCGAAAGCTATCGGCGCCCGCGACAAAACTGAGGGACCACATTGTTCGCTGTCTCGGCTGATCATTTGTCATCACAATGGTTCAGATGAGCACTATCAATTTCCGATCCAGTTCGGACGCAGCCATCTTGTAGGGACCGACTGGAATGGATGGATCTCAATGTACGCTCCGATAGCGCACCACATGGCCCCTCGTGGCTGGAATAACTTCGAACGTCACCCCTACGTCTCTTGCATTCCTGCAATTGCATCCGCCAATGGCAATGAGCGGGCGATAGCGCCGCCGTTTAGAAGGCATCTTGGGCTTCCCATCGTCATTTACGACTATGATGACAGTGAAAGTCCTCAGGCGTTCACCCGGTGTAGCTCGATGTTTGAGCTGGCGCTTGCTAAAGCGAAACTTGCCTGTGCGCGCAGCGGACGGAGGCTCGGCATCGGTAGCGAAGGAGGTTTCGCTGGAGAGGCGATCACCCAGATCATTGTGCTTTATGATCGGGAACGTGGCTCGTTTATCGCTGAGGCCGCTTCAATAGTTTCAAATTTCTGCGTGCGCGTGGACCCGGTCGGTGAAAGTCACCGCGACGATGCGTGCAAGCGCGGGCAATTAGTGAGCAGATTGCGCATTCAACCAGACGCGGTGCGGTTGTCACTTGTTCGAATCGCAACGACCCGGCTCACACAACGAGTTGCCAACATGCTCATCGCTTAGTGGATCTATCTTCCGAACAACATTTGTGTTGTGTGTCACTCGAACCGCACGCCAGCATCCGCTCCGCGCCGCCAGACCACCGTGCAAAGTCGGTCGAGTTTCTCCATTGACGAAATGAGACGGAATCGCTCGGGTGCGTTTGAATTCAAGACACGCACCCGAGCGCCGGTGGCCGACACGTCCCGAAACAAACAGGGCAATTCTTTCCCCTCGGCCACGATCAAACCTGCCTTATTGGTCGCTCGACGTGCCGCCGAACGGTCGCCGTTGGTCATAGGAGCTTCCTCGAATCTGATTTTCCTCTCCCGACCTTATCAGAAAGAAAACGCTTCACTTGGTGCTATTACTTTCTACTTAAGTATGAAAGCAGCATTTTAACTTTTTCAATCTAGCCTGCGTTAAATCTTAACGGCGGGCAACAATTATGTTTACTAACTCACTAAGGAAAATAAACGGCCATCTCCGGCCTTTTTTGGGCCTGCCGCTCGAAGTCGCAGCTGCCTTTGGTACCGCAGTATTTGCGGCGATGTCGCTCACTCGTACTGAGAATTTCGTATCCGCCATTTGGCCAGCCAACGGTATTCTCC
Organism: Hyphomicrobium sp.; assembly: GCF_036262015.1. Taxonomy (GTDB): domain Bacteria; phylum Pseudomonadota; class Alphaproteobacteria; order Rhizobiales; family Hyphomicrobiaceae; genus Hyphomicrobium_C. The sequence continues at coordinate 69,770 of NZ_DATAJR010000008.1, forward strand.
TTGCTGGTCTCTTGCTGTCTAAGGACCGAGCCACGCGCCTTCGGGTTGCGGCACTCAGCTTCGCCGCAAATACCGTTGCAAGCCTCCTGCACGGGGAACTCCTCCTTCCCGCGGTCGGCTACAGCATTGCAAATAGCTCAGAGTGCTTACTTGCATTTTGGTTGCTGCGGGTTTTCGCGTTCAAGAATTTTACCGAGGTTGCGTCGTTCCTGAAATTTTGCGCAGTGAGCGGCATCCTTGCTCCCTTGCTGCCGTCAGCATGGGGTTCTCTCGTTATTTGGCAAACCTACTCTGTCCCCTTTTGGTCAGCCTGGAGTACGTGGTTCCCCGCGGATAGCCTCGGCCTTCTGATCGTGACACCAGTTTTTATGCTCGTCTCCGATCGGACTGCGGAGCGCAGGAGGATCAGACCTTCGCAGCTTCTCACCCACTATGGTCTACTCCTGACCGCGACGGTGATCGTTTTCTGTCAATCGCGCGCTCCGTTGCTGTTCCTGATCACGCCCTTCACCGCACTCATCGCCTTCCAGCTTGGTGTCCGCCATACTGCGTTTGCTGCTTTCATCGTGACGGCGCTGGCGGTTGCTTTCACCTACGCTGGCTTGGGTCCGGCGTCCCTGACGGTTGGCGCCGACGCGTCGATGAAGATCTCGGTCGTGCAGTTGTTCTGTCTCGTCAATCTCTTCATGTCCGTTACGATCGCGGCTGCGGTTTCTGAGCGGGATGAATACCGACGGCACTGGAAAGCTGCGTCGGAAGCCTCCCGGCGCGAGAAAGAAAAATTTTTTGCTGCGCTCAATTCGATGTCGCACGGCGTCTGCCTGTTCGATGACGCGCAGCGGATTGTGATGCGAAGCGACAGCTTCCTGCAGATTTATGACCTGTCTGCGGAGCAGGTCGTCGTCGGGCAATCGCTGGAGAGCTTAGTCTCCGCGTGCAACTTAGCCGGTATTGCACCTGAGAGCGCGAACACTTTGGATGCGCCGCTTGTGTGCACAGATTTTGACCAGCGCCTGACTAATGGTCGGTGTGTGCATGTCTCACAAAGGCCGATGCCCGATGGCGGTATGATCTGCACGTATACCGACGTAACCACTCAGCGGGACGCAGAAGATACGCTGCGCCACCGCACCCTCCACGATAGTTTGACGGGCTTGCCTAATCGGCGGAACCTCGTTGGGCAGCTACAGGCTGCCCTTTCTGCCCCGGAAGGGCCGGTGTGCACGGTCATGCTGGTGGACGTAGATCACTTCAAACAAGTCAACGACACGCTGGGTCACGCAGCCGGTGACCTGCTATTGGTGGAAGTGGCGAGCCGATTGCAGAACAATCTTCGAGATGGAGACCTGGTAGCTCGCCTCGGGGGCGACGAGTTTGCCATCTTGGCAGCTAATGCGGATCGGGCTGAAGGGGCTGCGCTCGCACAGCGCCTGCTTGACGAGGTTCGGAAGCCTATCGAGCTCGAGGGAAAAGTAATCTCTATCGGTCTTAGCATTGGCATATCTGTCTTACCTGCAGATGGAACCAACATCGATTCGATCCTGAAATCGGCCGACGCAGCACTGTATGTCGCCAAGCGCGGAGGTCGAAATCGATTTGCACTGTACGAAGCCTCGCAGGATGCAGAGGCGTCTTCGCATCGGATTGCTAGGCGCGATCTAAAAAATGCATTGAGCAACAACGAACTGTCTGTCGTGTACCAGCCATTCTTCTCACGTGACGGGAGTCTCGTCGGCGTCGAAGCGCTGGCGCGTTGGCGTCATCCAGTTCTCGGCGACATCCCACCGGCGGTTTTCATTCCGCTTGCTGAGCGCACAAAGCTTATCGATTCCATTGGCGATTGGGTCCTGGAAACAGCGTGCTCAGAAGTCGCGGCTCTCTCGGACCGGCTGAAGGTGGCCGTCAACCTCTCTAAGATGCAGCTTTCCGACGAAACATTTGTCGAGCGGCTTATCGCTATCCTGGACCGGACGGGTTTATCGGCAGCTCGGTTGGAGCTGGAAGTCACGGAATCGGCCGTATTTGAAAACAGCACCCTCGCGCTCTCTACCCTGCGTGCAATCCGCCAATTGGGCGTGAACGTCGCTATAGATGACTTCGGTGTGGGTACCTCCTCGCTCAGCTGTCTCAAGGAACTTCCCGTCGATCGCTTGAAGATTGACCGTGCCTTTATCCAGGATTTGGAAAACGATGACCGCTCCCGGGCCATCCTGGTAGCCATTACATCGATGGCCAGAGCGCTTGGTATTCGCACTACCGCGGAAGGTGTTGAAAATGGACCGCAGAAGGATTTGGTCACGTTGGCGGGCTGCGAAGAGCTACAAGGGTACCTTCTCGGCCGGCCCGGGCCGCTCGAGCAAATACTGGATTGCCGCCCGGCCAAATTGGCGTAAGTCACATCATCTCGGCAGTAGGTGCGGCTAGCCGGCGAGCGCGCGAGAGGCCCAAAAGATCATGCCTCCCAGCGCGAAAGCCGCGGCGCAGCTGAGAGCGATACCCGCAAGAATGACCGCGCCGTCGCGGCAGGCCAATCCAATCGCAATTAAAAAGACTGCCACTGCCGGAACGAAATTTCCGAACGGAATGGGAAGCGCGAGCATAAGTGCCATCAGCATGATGACGACACTTAACGCTTTTGAGGAGCCGGTGGTCGATAGAAACGGCAATCGATACTTCAAATACCGGTCCGCTACCCCACACCACGGCGAAAACCAATCAGATATTTTGAGCATGGTGGCGGTCGGCAGCCGAATGTTCGCGACCCGCTGAGGCAGACGTCCAAGCCGCCTGCCACGCTGTAGTTCGTAGGCAAGCACCAGCAGCACTAATCCGAAAACGGTGCCGACCGGCAAGCCCGGGCTGGGTATCATCGCCGGCACAGAAATCACGGCTATGGTAAGTGCCGCGCCCCGATCGCCAAGCATCTGATGAAGCTCGCCCAGCGTGGTGTCACGGTGCGTGGGAAGCCGGCGGAAGACGTCGTCCCACAAGGTCCGCAGACTCGCTTTAGAGCCGGGCTGTTCGGCCTGCTTATCGCAATGCGCAGGATGCATCTAGGTGGGCTTGAGCTGGGGAGAACCGGTCCGCCCGCGGTGGCTGCGCTTGCTTACAGAACCGGTGGCCGGGCGCTGTGCCGGTGCCCAAAACAGTCGATCAGTCGCCTCGAGGAGATCTACGGCGAGCGTCAGTACCGGCGCGACGATGAGGTACAAAACCTTGGTGTCCCAGGCGCAATCTCTCAGCTCTTTACGCGCGATCCAGACTGACCGGATTACGTACGTCGCGTGCACAGCAACGAGGGCATATGAAACCGACGTGAGCATGTTAGCAGCCTGCCTCTTTCGGACCGTTAGTCGAACTCTGTTTACTGTGGCTGAAGCGCTGTTGGCGCACCCTTATAATCGAATAAACAACGCCGCTTGTTATCAACGCCAGCGTGACGCCGAGCGAGATACTTGCAGGAAATTTTTCCCAGCCCATCAAGTCGGCGATAAAAATTTTAGACCCGATGAAAACTAGCACGAGCGCGAGGGCGTGCTTCAGATACCGGAATCTGTCAATCACAGCGGCCAACGCGAAGTAAAGCGCGCGAAGTCCGAGGATGGCAAAGATGTTCGAGGTGTACACGATGAAAGGATCGGTCGTAATCGCGAAGATCGCCGGCACGCTATCGACGGCAAAGATCAAGTCGACAACCTCGATAAAGACAAGTGCAAGCAAGAGTGGTGTTGCCCAGAGTTCCGCACGGCCGGTTTGCGGATTGGGCAATCGCACCAAGAAGCGCTCCTCATGCAGGTGAGGCGTTACGCGAAAGCGGTTCTGAATGAAGCGTAAGAAGCGGTTCGCACCGATGTCTGGCGACTGCTCTTCCACGAGCAGCATCTTGATACCGGTGGCTATTAAAAATGCCGCGAAGATGTAGAGGACCCACGCAAACTCCGCAACGAGCGCGGCACCCACGCCGATCATGATAGCGCGCAGGACGATAACGCCAAGGATGCCCCAAAAAAGTACGCGATGCTGATGCTGAGCAGGAATGGCGAAATAGGTAAAAATCAGGGAGATAACAAAGATGTTGTCCAGCGCCAGCGTCTTTTCGACCAAAAAGCCGGTGAAGTATTCAGAACCTGCCTGCGATCCGAGCTGATACCAAACCCAGCAGCCGAACGCGAGGCCCATGGCAATATAAAAGGCGCTCGTTATCAGACTTTCGTTGACGCCTATCGCTTTAGCCTTGCGATGGAATATCCCAAGGTCAAGCAAAAGCAATGAAAGGACCAGCGTAAAGAAGACCAGCCACATCCAGACCGGTGTGTCCAGCAAGGTTTCGAAGAGAAAATGCACGCCTGTTTGCCTTTTTCGAACGAACGGTCAGTGTTGCTTGTATCGCTGGTCGTGCAGTCTTTTTCTTCGGCGTTGAACCGTGAGCGCTATCGAAGCCGCTAACCGCTGTCGCACCGCGGTGGCAACGCGGTGAAGTTTATGGATCCGGCTCGCTGAAGCGCGCGGATTCTTGCCTTCACGGTCTATAATCCGACTGATGGCCTGCAGACGTTGCACCAAACGCGACACGTTGGGCATGTTGGCAATCATTAAGGTGGGATTAGCCTGCATGAGATGACCCGTTCGCTAGAGCGGTGCTGGGAATATGCGTGCTTCGATATGAATCGGTTCGATAAATATCCTCCAGCGCGCCGGGTGTGTTAACGCGCACCGCGAGATCGCGAAGGAGGCCATCCTCCAGCGAGTAGACAACTCCATGCACGGACAGAGGACGCCCTGAGGCCCAGGCATTCTGCACGATGGTGGTGTGGCAGACGTTCTTGACCTGCTCGATCACGTTAAGTTCGCACAGCCGATCTGCCCGCCCATGCTGGTCCTCGATGGAGTCAAGTTCCGCTTTATACATCCGATATATGTCTTTGATATTTCGCAGCCAGTTATCAATCAGGCCGTACTGTTTAGATCCACACGCCGCGTGCACACCGCCGCAACTATAATGTCCGCACACGATAATGTGCTCAATCTTCAAAACTTCGACTGCGAACTGGATCACGGACAAGCAGCTCATGTCGGTGTGCACGACCAGGTTCGCCACATTGCGATGTACGAAGACATCGCCGGGGGCGAGATCAAGGATCTGGTTTGCAGGCACACGGCTGTCAGAGCATCCGATCCAAAGATATTTGGGCGCTTGCCCTTGCGCCAAGCGGGAGAAATAGAGCGGATCAGCAGCGACCTGAGCGGATGCCCAGGCGCGATTTTTTTCAAATAGTCTGGCGAGCTCGGCCATGGCAGTTCTCCTGTCCCAATGGGGCCGACTAAGCAAGGTGCTCGCTTAGTCGGTACCAGCCGAGCCACTCGGTTCGTGACCTCGTAGCGTCCCTGGTATGGCGTCGGTGGATTTCGGGAGGACGCCTTGGCTATCGTCCGCACCGCTTTTTCCTGTCGCCTCGGACCCATAGACACCCAATTAAGCTTCAAACTGATTGGCGTCCAATTGAAAGCGTGCCACCATGCGATAGGAGTTTCCGATTAGTATTTGGGACCGCCTATGCCGACCCTCCGCCAGCTTGAATACCTTGTCGCGCTTGCTGAAACGAAGCACTTCCGCAGAGCTGCCGAACGAGTCAACACCACGCAGCCAACCTTAAGCGAGCAAATTAAATCTCTCGAGGAGCGGTTGTGCGTCCAGCTCGTCGAACGATCGACAGCTCGGGTGCTCCTCACTCCTATCGGCAATGAGGTCGTCGAGATCGCCAGAAGGATGTTGAAAGACGCCCGAGAGATACGCAATTTAGCGGCAAGTGACGCGAAAGGCTTGAGAGGGCTTCTCCGTCTGGGATTGCCGCCGACAATCGGGCCCTATCTACTTCAGCGAGCTGCACCCAAATTGCATCGCGCCTATCCCGCCTTGCGTTTGTACGTGCGCGAAGATCTTCCGCAGGTTCTACCCCGTTTGTTAGAGGAAGGCTTCCACGACGTCATCATTTGCCCGATGCCGATCAAGGGCGCGGAGATAGAGTCGGTTGTCTTGTTTCGGGAGCCCTTGTTGCTCACGGTTGGTTCTGACCACCCTCTAGCCGGCAAAAAGTCGGTCGCACTCGCAGACATTGAAGGACAGGACGTCCTGACCCTCGGACCAGGTCATCAACTTCATGATGCGGCGATTGAGCTTTGCAAGGCGAGCGGCGCTCGTTTGCGGTACGATTTCGAAGGCACGAGTCTGGATATGTTGCGTGAGATGGTCGTGATGGGCCTAGGGATAACGTTCATGCCGGGTTTATATGCCCGAAGCGAGCTTGCTCAAGATAAAGATGTTCGACTCTTAGAAGTTAGAGACCGCAGTTTGTTCAGAACTCTTGGCATGGCTTGGCGTAAATCGGCGTCGCGAACCGCCACCTTTATCGAGCTCGCAGATTTCTTTAAGGGCATGATCGAACCTGGGTTGGAGCGACGCCGGTAGTCACTGACACCTCGGTTCAAAAAGAGATTATGACGACAGGGCAACTTTAGCCGAAGCGCTCGACCGGTGCGGCGATTGGTAGAACCTCATGTGCACAGGTCATCGCCACAACTGGTCAGACTATTGGATCACAGCGGCGCCTCGCCGCTGACGCGTCGACGGGCCCTTGCGAGCGGAGCCACCGCCCCGCCTCGCTGCGCTCGCGGCGTCTCCGCCCTTTTGGGCTTCGGTCCCTGGCGCATAGAGCGAAGAATGAACGTCGTGAGATAATTTCCGTCCTCCCTTGCTGCAAACCAAGGAGTATCGCTCGCGATTGCGGCACCATTCAAATGAGTAACGTACGAGCGCCGCGCAATGGTGTATTCGCATTCGAAAACCTCAGCGCCGAGTTAGCGCCGTCGGGATCTTAGCGTTTTCATCACGCCTCCACCGAACGACAAACATTCGGCCAGGACGCATTTCCGATATGTCGATATCGCTCGCGCGAATAACTGCGGCATCGACACGCATTTCTTCGCCAGAGCCATTGGCGATGAATCCGAATCCGCGTTTACGATTGAACCACTTAACACGCCAGACGCCTCCGCCTTCCGGCCTTGCGCTGTCGTCCCAATCGGGCTCAATCCATTCCACGTTCATTGGCTGCGCTTGCAGAGGTGTCACTGCAGCGCACGAGCCGCCTGCGAGAAGCCCGAACAATGTTCTACGAGAGATCATTCGTTTCTCCTGTCAGTGAGGAGAATAGGTGATGCGCTGACTGTGGCGGATTTTGCGTCGCTGTCCCCAGCCGATCGCAAGCTGGGCGCTCCATATAATTAGCGAGGAGCGCGCGACAAACAGTGCGAGATGCAGCAGGCCACGGCCAGCGGGGCATCGGGCGGTCTGTCTCTGACCGCCCTCCACTCTCAAAGGCCTCCGAACATTCCGGAGGGCTCCGCTTGTGCTTGCTATCTCGCCAATCCCATCTCGGCGGAAGAGTAAATGCGGCCCGTCTCGGATAGCCGAGTAGTGCTCTGCGCTTTGCTCAACCAGGGCGGAAAAGGATTAGGAGCAATGTCTAGTTCCGTTTCGTCGCCCTTGCAGCGCGCGTTTTCCATCGCGAAGTAACGAGTATCCATGTGGCGCACACGTTCGGCCACAACAGTGCCGCCCACCTCATTCCTGGTGCACGACGTAGAGCTTGGGGCATCTTCGGGCCCGTCTTGAGAAGGACATGCAGTGCCTCCCGACTAAGGCCGCGTAGTTGCTGGCTACCAATGCCACTCGGAGGGGAACCTTGAAGCCGAACTCCTTAAGGGCACCCTGCAGGAATCCTGCGATAGCCTCCGGCCCCAAATCAGTCTCGCTCATCGCTTTACCCTTTCTTCTTCCGCTTCCGCGTCTCCTTCCGCATCATCCACCGCTCCTCGATGCTGTAGATGCGATCACGTAGCTTATATCCAGCCGCGACGTCGTACGTCGCTGTGGTACTCACCTCCAGCAAGGAGGGATGCTGAATCATCGCATCTTGTAGAGAGCTCAATGAGTTCGGGCTCGCTGCAGTAGACGTTGGGAATGATTCTGAGGGTTGTGAAGCTGTCGCGCCGCAACGCGATCATAGCGACGACCTCCCTGCGGCAATTATACGATCCGATGATCGGGCGTTTGCCATAGGTGCCCATTACGATCTCCGCCACGCAATCTTCGGTCAGACTCGAGTCGAGATCATCGAACGGGCGTGCCCTCGTCATCGCATCGAAGTACACATGTAATGCTTCAGGCAGCATCGATGCGTCCGCCATCAGCTCTTCCCCTTCTTCGGCCGTTTAGTCTTGTCTCGAAACTCCTTCACGAGCGGCAGGATAGTTGCGCTCTCGTGAAGCCGCGGATCATCGAGCATCCGGCGCTGGGCCACTGGCGGCAGCAACTCGAAGATGACCGCTAAGTGGATGTCGGCATATCCGCGGTTGCCTACCACCTCTTCCAACGTCGTGCCAAATATCTCGAACGCTTCGAGCATGCCGCTCTGCATGCCCATTGCCATCTTCTCGATCTCGTCCCACTGGGTGGCAAGCATCTCCCGGCGGATATCGTCGCCGCTCCTGCGCACCACTTGCGGCTTTCTTTTCTTTGCAGGCTTCCTCGCCATCCGGGTACTCCCTGCACAACGTAGTGCAAATGTGAATGCACGTTCACTGATATTCGATTTGACTCACTCTCTTCACAAGCCGTTTTTTCTCCGCGCGTTGGTTTTGTTGCGCGAGCCGGCCCTGTCGTGTCGAACAAGCACCTCGTGTTTCCGGCCGGTGTCCCCCGCTGGACTTTTTCTCTTCTAGCGCACAAGCGGTATTTACCGTCCGAGACCGCGGTGCTCGGACAGCAGTCGCACCGAGGCCACCAGCCGTATTCCGTAGTAGCGGTTCCCGAACTTGCGGATGGATCCGCGGATCTCCCGCGCATCGCGCACCATGTCGAATGCGTGCTGGAAGGCTTTCAATCCGAGATCGTCGCCGCCGACGCTTGTGCACCACGCCGCGTAATCCGTGTGTAGGTGCGCGAGCTGGATCGCAGGACCACCCACGGCCGGCTCGGTCCGCTCCGCCATCCATCGCGCGACGTGCTCCGGCGCGCCGAAGCTCGCCGTGGCCGGACGCAGCGCGCCACGGCTGGCAAGGGCACGCTCTGTCGCGGCATAGCTTCCCTTCCCTATGTCGCGCGTTCCGTCCGCGAATGCGACGATCGCCGCGGGGCCAATCGCGGAGATGACCTCGATGAGCAGCGCGAAGGCGAGCGGGAAACCGAAGCTGATGTCGCGCACACTCAGCTGGTTACCGGAAAGCCACGCGAGCAGTTCGGCAGCTGGATCGGCCGGGAGGATAGCGCCGCGGTGGCGCAAGGGAGCAAGGACATCACGAATCTCGGCCGCCCGAGATTGCAAACGACCAGCCTCTTGCGCGTCAGCCCGCTCCTCCCTCAGGCGTGCGACGTCGAGACATGCGTCCGCCGTCGCTCGTTCATGCCGCGTGCAATTAACCGACACCGTGCCGACCGTGCCGCGGATGCGATCGCCAATCCATACCGGACGAGACAGCACTGCCGCGATCGACGCGTCGACCTGTGCGACCGTCCGCGATGAGAGGCCTGAGAGTTTGAGCTCGATATCCGCAATTTCCCGAACCGCAGCGGCGTACGCGTCAGCGTCCGTCGCGCGATTGCCAATGAGGGTAGTGCGATCTTGGGCATAGACGCCGATGGCGCCGACCATCCCCCATGCAAAGCACAGCGACCACGCGGGAAACAGGAGCGCGGCCAGACGTCTGCGTTGCGCGCGCCACAGCCCGCTGATGAGGATGAGACCGGATACTTTCCAAAGATCGGCCGCGACGTTCGCCCACCCGAAAACCTGCGCCTTCTCAGGGCTTTGCCCGAAACCATACCCGAACAGAAAGTTCGCGCGTAACGAGACGGCAATCATGCCGGCCGTCGCAACGCCCAAGACGATGATGACCGCCCAACGCACCGCCCGAGTGCCTGCGCTGGCGATCATCGGGAGTTCAGACCGCCGTGCTCGCGCTCATAGAGATCGACCATGTGATAGAGCATCGCTAGGAGGGTGATGCTGTCGCGCGCCGCGAGCTGCTTGATGCGGCGCTTCATGCTCCGCGGCACTTTGAAGTTCAGCTGGGCCATGTCATCGGCCGCAGCCATCGGGATCGGGTCGATCCCATTGCTAGTCCGCGTTGCATTCCCTGATTGAAGGGGATTACTTACATTGCTGCCCTTGCCAACCCATGCACCAAGGACTTTTCCAACGTCATCACGACTCATGATCTCCTGTTCCTCGCGCCGCCCGCGGTAGGCCAACGCATCATCCACCTGCCCGTCACCGGATGGAGAACATCCGGCGTCCGCGAGAGCGCACGGTTTTTGCCACCATGTTTTTCGAGAAGAAGCCGACGTGTACCGTACTAGCCATCGGCATCCTTGTACTGCACCGGCAAGAAATCCGGAATACGGGATAGGGTAGAAAGATAGATTCTGATGAACGCTACGAAGTGCAGCGATCTGCGCAAACGCGCGGAGCACAGACGAGCGAGCGTAGGATTCAGCGCAGAATCCTACCCTTATACGGATTGACGGATACGAGACGCGACCGTATCCGTCACATGCATGCGCATGATCTCGAAAAAGGACCTACGGGCCCTTGTCCTCTACTCTCCCGCACACATCGACCGACTGGAGAAGAAGGGCCTCTTCCCCAAACGGGTCCAGCTCGGTCCGTGCCGCGTCGGCTGGGTCGAAGCGGAGGTCCAGGCCTGGCTCGAAGCCCGCGCCAAGGACAGGAAGCGCACCGCACTCCCGCAAGAGGCGTAACACCTCGCCCTCCAGAAGCAGGAGGGCAGAACGCATCTCGTCGAGATACCGATGTCGGTTATAGATCCTCGCCAGCGGCGTGAGACTTTCAGCTGTGCTGCCGGTGATATGGTTGAGCAACCGCTCGACCACGTACGGCGCAGTGCCCATACCGGCCATCATGGTGGCGCCCGTTCGCCTCAGGTCGTGCAAGCGGAAATCAACACCGCAGTCTCGACGTAAGCTCGCCATGCACTTCGACCAGCCGCTGAATACGCGATCGGGCTTGCCACGCGCGGGAAACAACAGACCTTCGCGATCCGGCAACAACGACATGACATACGGTGTCAGTGGGACGGCATGCTCCTGGCGGTTCTTGGTAATCTCCTTCGGCAGCACCATCAGTCTCTTGTCGCGATCGATCCACTCTGACCGAAGGCCTGCGATTTCGCCACGGCGCTGACTGGTCAGAAGCAGGAGCAGTGCCATGATTCCGAAGCTGCTCGAGAGGTCTAAGGTGTGCAGAATTGCGAGGAGTTCATCGCGAGCCAGCACGCGGTCCCGAGCTTTGCGACGGAATGGGAGCGCAAGGGACTGCATGGGATTGTTCGCAAGGTACCCACGTCGTATCGACCAGCGGAGGAAGACGCGAACGACTGCAAAGGCGTTGTTGGCTTCTCCCGATGTCCGCACGAGCCCGTCGATCACCCCGGCCACATGGCTTCGGGTGATCTCGTGCATCAGCAAGTTCTTCCATGCCGGAGCAAAGTGCTTCCGGAGTACACGCTCCCAGTCACGTGACGTCGAGTTCTTCTTTTCGGAAAGATGGACGTCGATGAATTGCTCGAGGGCGTTAGAAAACGGGACGACCGTTACGTCGGAGTCTAGCCGTGCGACCGTTGCCGCGAGTATCAGCCGGCGCGCCTCGGTGCGCGCGACGTGGAGGTTCATCGTGGGGTAGCGCCCGATCGTCAGACGCCGCCGCTCTTCGCCGATCATCACGGTCCATGCTTTGATCTGCTCGCCGACACGTAGCCCGAAACCAGGCAGTGTGCGGTCCCAATATGTGACCTGCTTTCCGGGATGAGCCTTGGCCGTGCGCGCAACGATGTCGGTCAGTTGAACGATAGGCATAGCTAGTCTCTCCATAGTCTCTCGAACCCATCGCGTAGGGGTGCAGAGCCATGCGAGCCTATGGTGGTGGCAGCGACCTATTTGTTCAATGATCGAAAAGGGTTGGGAGGATCTATGCTCATCTATGATGAAGGTAGATTGGCGCGCCCGAAAGGATTCGAACCTCTGACCCCCAGATTCGTAGTCTGGTGCTCTATCCAGCTGAGCTACGGGCGCGTTTTGCCGATTTTATGTGCCGAATCAAGGATCGGCGGGAACCTTCGGGCGACGCGGGGCCGCCTTCAGTCCGGCAAGGGGGCAACTCCTAATATGAGAGCCGCGCAAGTGCAAGGGGCTTCAGCGACATAGGGTGTGAGGCAAGGAGCTGCGGGGGCCGGGAGTGGGCAATAGGCAGTAGGGGCCAGCGCGCTAGCGGACGGCTCGGTCGGGTAGCTCGATCAGGAAGGTGGCGCCGACACCCGTGTCGAGCAGTTCAAGCTTGCCTCCGTGGACGCCCACCAGCTCGGATGCAATGGCGAGGCCGAGCCCAGACCCGTCTTTGCGCGTGGACGCCTGGAAGGCGCGGAAGAGGTTCTCGCGCACACGCGGCGGAACGCCTGGGCCGTTGTCCGACATCTCGATAAACACCTTGCGGCCGTCCCGCCAAGCTTTGACGCGGATCTCGCCGTCAGTGCGGTCGCCCTGGCTCTCGATGGCCTGCACCGCATTGCGCGTGAGGTTGCTCAGGACACGGAATAGATGCTCGTGGTCCACGTCAATGAGGAGCTGATCGTCGACGTCGGTCGTCCAGGCGATGCGGCCCTCGCGCGGAAGGCCGAAGCCCTCAGCGACTTCTTCGAGCAGCGGCTTCAGGCGCATCAGCTCGCGGCGGGGCTCTGCTTCCTCGGCACGGCCGAAGCGCAGCGACGAGTTGCAGAAGTTGATAGCGCGATCGAGCGAGGCGATGAGCTTGGGTGCGAACTGCTGCACGGTCGGATCTGGAATGGCGGTCAGGCGATCCGAGATCAACTGGGCGTTGGCCAGCATGTTGCGCAGGTCGTGGCTGATCTTGCTGACGGCGAGGCCGAGCTGCGCCAGGCGGTTCTTCTGGATGAGGGCCTGGGTGAGCTGGCGCTGCATGTGGGCGAGCTCGCGCTCGGCGGTGCCGATTTCGTCGGCGCGCCCGGAGGGCGTGATGATACGGCTCGCGTCCTCGGGGTTCTCGCCGAAACGCAACATGTTGCGCGAAATGCGCATCATCGGGCGCACAAGCAGCGCGCTGATGGCGAAATAGACGAGCGCAGCCGTGATCAGCGAGATCATGATCGAGAGATAGACGATGTTCATGCCGTAGCTGACCATGGCCCGCTTGAGCGGTTCTTCCGGCAGCACGACCTCGATCACGTCGTCGTAGCGGGGGCCGAGGAAGCCGACGATACGGATCACACGATCGTCGGGTGCGAAGAAGAGAGAGATGGCGTCTCGGATCTGCGAGATACGGAGCGCGAGATCCTCTCCGAGGGTCATGTTCGGCGGCTGGCGCAGGTCGAAATGCTCGTCGATCGAGATTTCGGTGACGGGCGGCAGAACGAGGCGGCGGGCGCCGCCGCGGCGAATGGCGATGGCGCGGACAAGGGCGGTCCGCGTCAGCTCGTTGCGGAGCGCGGGAGGGACGTTGCGGCCAGGCACGGCTTCCGCCGCGAGCGCGGCCACGTTGGCGGCCGTCAGCCGGTCATTGAGCCAGCTGATGCGGTAATTCGAGATCGACGGCAGGAAGATGAGGATTTCCGCCAGCATCACGAAGATGGCGGTGAGCACGAGCAGCTTCGCGGGCAAACCGATGCGTAGCCAGCCGTTCTTCAGCGCGGCTGCACGTTCGCGCAGCCACGGCCAGACGGCCAACGCATGTTTCTCCGTCGTTTCGATCACACGCTCGTTCATATCGAGGGGCATGCCGCTCACACAGTGCCGGCCCCCTGTCCCACGTCGGCCCTGCTTCAACGCCTTCGCGGGAGAAGGCCTAGCTTTGATTCTGGCACTTCGCGACCCGCATGTCACCCATGGGACGCGGCAAACCCCGTCCGATCAACGGACATAGTCAAGGGGCGAATGTCCCGGATATATGGGGCGATCAGCTGGGCTAACCAAGCCTTGCAAGGAAATCGATGAGCTTACGGATTTTCGGCTTTGACGGCAGCGCCGTGAATTGGCGTATGGCCGCGCGCTTCCCAACCTCTCCGAACGTGGGATAGGGCGCAATGTAGCTGGTCATGGCCTTGATCGGGAGGCGCTGGGAGACGGCGAGCGACCAGATGTTGATCAGCTCGCTCGCTCCGGCGCCAATGATGGTTGCGCCGAGGATGCGGCCGCTCTTGCTGGTCACGACCTTGATGTGTCCGCGCGTCTCGTGCTCGGCTTGAGCGCGGTCGTTCTCTGTGAACGGCCAGCGCAGGACGTTGACCTTGTGCTTTGCGGCGCGGGCCTCGTCTTCGGTCAGGCCGACATGAGCCAGCTCTGGATCGGTGAAGGTCACGCGCGGGATGAGGGCAGGATCGAACTTGGACGGCAGCCAGAACAGGGCCCGGCGCAGGACAATCTCAGCTTGGTAGCTCGAGGCGTGGCTGTACTGGGGCCCTCCGATCACATCGCCGATTGCGTAGATGCGGCGGTTGGACGTTCGGAGGCCGCGATTGACGGCTATTCCTTCACGCCCGAATTTGATGCCGGCGGCGGCGAGATTGAGATCCGACACGTTGGGGTTGCGGCCGGTTGCGAACAGGAGGTGCGAGCCGTCTACCGTCTCGGTGCCTTGCTCGGTCGAGATGTGGACCCGTACGAAACCGGCCATGCTCTCGATACGTTCGACGCGTGCGCCTTCGCGAATATCTATTCCGCTACTGCGCAACATAGTCATCAGGAGCGCCACCCCTTCGGGGTCCTCGTTGCCGAGCGCGCGTCCGGCTTCAAGAACGGTCACGCGGCTGCCGAGCCGGAGGTGGGCTTGTGCGAGTTCGAGTCCGATGGGGCTGCCCCCGACGACAATGAGATGGGGGATCTTGCGGTCGACGTCGAAAATAGTTTCGTTCGTATAGTAGGGGCACGTGTCGAGGCCGGGAATTGCCGGGATGGCCGGCGACGATCCCGTCGCAATGACGAAACGGCGTGCGGTGATGCGGTAGTCGCCGGCGAGCAGCGTGCGTTTATCGAGGAAACGGGCGGCGCCGAGGATCACGCGAATGCCGAGCCCCGTGAAGCGCTCGACCGAGTCGTTCGGGGCGATAGCCGAAATCACGCCTCTGACGTTGGCCTGCACGGCGCGATGATCAATCTGCGGCTCAACGGATGCGATGCCGAATTCGGATGCGGTGCGCATCGCGTGCGCGCGCTTCGCGGACGCCAGCAATGCCTTCGAGGGAATGGATCCGACGTTGAGGCTGGCCCCGCCCATCTTGTGCTTTTCGACCAGCACGACCTTGCGCCCGAATGTGGCGGCCAAAGTTGCGACCGTCAGGCCGCCGGAGCCGGCGCCGATGACGCAGATGTCAGCTTTCAACGGCTCGCCCGCGAGCACAGCGGTGCCGCTCGCTGCTCCGCTGCCCGGTTCGGCACTCTCGGCAGGCGCGGATGCGGGTCTCGGTTGGGTCATCGGGAGGCTCCAGGACCAGCCATGTTAACGATGTTGGGCCAGGAGCATTCCTCGGTATTCGTCGCGTTGGCAAGGCATTCGCGGCGGCCAAGAGGCAAGGATCACAGTTCGTATTGGTGCTTGCAGCCGCAACGCGTTAGGAAGGCGCGAGCTTTCGCCATTCCGGGCCTCGTTGTGGCATGTCAATTGACTTCGCGTGCCGTGCAACCTATAAGCCCATCATCCCATCAAGATCAGCCCTGGATGGCGGGTTTCGCCGTGGCCGGGCTTGTTCGTGTTACGAATTTCGACTGGAGTTATTGCCGTGAAACGGACCTATCAACCGAGCAAGCTCGTCCGCAAGCGTCGCCACGGGTTCCGCGCTCGCATGCGGACCGCCGGTGGCGTGAAGGTCATCGCGCGCCGCCGTTCGAAGGGCCGCAAGCGCCTTTCGGCCTAGCACGACTTTTGGTGCGCGACGCGGCGGTTGCCCGCACAGCGGGAGGCTTCGTCGTGCCGACGGTTGCGACGCTCAAGAAAAGAGCTGAATTTCTGAGGCTTAGAGGGGGCGCGCGTTTTGCGACGCCCTCTTTCGTTCTGGAAACGCGTCCGCGCTTGAATGTCCGCGACGTGGCACCGGCAGCGGGTCCCCGTTTCGGTTTCACCGTAACGAAGAAGCTCGGGAAAGCGGTGGTGCGCAACCGTATCCGCCGCCGGCTAAAGGCCGCGGTCGCGCTCGT
Source organism: Hyphomicrobium sp. (assembly GCF_036262015.1). GTDB lineage: Bacteria > Pseudomonadota > Alphaproteobacteria > Rhizobiales > Hyphomicrobiaceae > Hyphomicrobium_C. The sequence goes on from NZ_DATAJR010000008.1 coordinate 86,046, forward strand.
GGCCCCTGGCCGCGCACACTCCGAACACGACTATGTGCTCGTCGCCCGGCCGGCTGCGTTCGACAGGGCGTTCCCGGACGTCAAGAAAGACCTTGAACGGGCTCTGCAACGCGTGCATCACCCTGCGGCGGCCGGAAAAGGGCAGGGTAGCTGATGCGTTTCGCTGAGCCGCGCCCAAATCGCCCATATCCCTGCACGCCACCCGGGATGTAAGAGAGCCAGTCTGAATTTTTGCGGGCCGCCCGTCGGCGTACACGGTGGTCCGCATCCTCCGAGGATTTCATGAGCCAGCGCCCCAACGACCAAAAGAACCTCCTCATCGCCGTCGCCCTCTCGATGGCCGTGATGCTGGGTTGGCAGTTCTTCTACGCCGGGCCGCAGATGAAGGCTCAACATGAAAAGGCGCAGCGCGAACGCGTTGCGCAGCAGGAGGCCGAAAAGGCCAAGGAGGGAACGACTGCGGCGCCAGCTACGCCAGGCGCGACGCTGCCCAATGTTCAGCCGAAGGATACGCTGTCGGCCGCACCATCGGGTACACGGTCGGAGGTTCTTGCGCGGTCTCAGCGCGTTCCCATCGAGACGGCGTCGCTCCAGGGCTCAATCTCGCTCAAAGGCGGTGTCATCGACGACCTGGTCCTGTTGAGGTACCGCGAGACTGTCGATCCCAAGAGCCCGAACGTCGTCCTCTTCTCGCCGCTCGGCGCGCCGAACGCCTATTTCGCAGAGTTTGGCTGGCACGGTGCGGCACGGGGACAGACTGTGGTTCCCGATAGCGAGACGATCTGGACGGCTGACGCCGGCGCCAAGCTTACGCCGACGACGCCCGTGACCCTGACCTGGGACAACGGACAGGGCCTCAAGTTCCGCCGCACGCTCGCGGTCGACGAGAACTACATGCTCACGGTGAACGAGGAGGTGGAGAACACCACGTCGGGCGACGTTGTGCTCACGCCTTATGGCCGTCTCTATCGTTTCGGAACCCCGCACACGTCGGGGTATGCCGTTCTGCATGAAGGCCTGATCGGTGTTCCCGGCGACGCAGGGCTGCAGGAGATTTCCTACAAGTCCGTGCTCGAGGACGGTGGCGGGAAGACGTTCGAAGGCAAGACCGGCGGCTGGCTCGGCATCACGGACAAGTATTGGGCGGCCACGCTCATTCCGGATCAGAAGGCAACGTACGCCGGTAGCTTCCGCGGCCAGCGTCCGGGTCCCAACTCCCCCGAGATCTTTTGGACCGACTACCAGATCGGCGGCGTTGTCGTGCCTGCGGGCGGCAAGCAGATGACCGAGGGCCGGCTCTTTGCTGGCGCCAAGCAGGTCAGGCTCATCGAGGACTACGAGGCGTCGCTCGGCATTATGAAGTTCGAGCTGCTGGTCGATTGGGGCTGGTTCTATTTCATTACGAAGCCGCTCTATTATCTCATCGACTGGCTCTACGGCATTCTTGGCAACTTCGGCCTCGCGATCCTCGCTGTGACGGTGATCGTGAAGGGGCTGTTCTTCCCGCTCGCCAATAAGAGCTACGAGAGCATGGCGAAGATGAAGAAGCTGCAGCCGCAGATGGAGCAGCTCCGCGAACGCTACAAGGACGACAAGGCCAAGCAGCAGCAGGAGCTGATGGCCCTCTATCAGAAAGAGAAGATCAATCCGCTCGCCGGCTGCTTGCCGATCCTCGTGCAGATCCCGGTCTTCTTCGCGCTCTACAAGGTGCTGTTCGTCTCGATCGACATGCGGCACGCGCCGTTCTTCGGCTGGATCCGCGATCTTTCAGCGGCTGATCCGACGTCGATCTTCAATCTCTTCGGCCTCCTGCCGTTCGCTGTTCCGGAGTTCCTGCATATCGGCGTCTGGCCGATCATCATGGGCCTCACGATGTGGTTCCAGATGCAGCTCAATCCGCCGCAGCCGGATCCCGTGCAGCAGCAGATCTTCTCGTTCATGCCGTTGCTGTTCACGTTCCTTCTGGCAGCGTTCCCGGCGGGCCTCGTGATCTACTGGGCCTGGAATAACATCCTGTCGATTGCGCAGCAGTGGTACATTTCCCACAAGCAGGGCGCGGATGTTCACCTCGTCGCCAATCTCAAGCGCACGTTCGCGTCCATCGGGCGACTGTTCGGGCGACGAACCGAGTCCAAGGGATAGCGGGATGACCGACGCGGCGCTCTTCACGCCCGAGGATCTTGAGGCGGGTGAGCGTCTGGTTCTTCGGCCCTGGCAGTTCGTGAAGGGCGTTGTCGCTCTCGACGGACTGCCGGACGACGGCTGGACGGAGGTGGCGTTCGCTGGCCGCTCCAACGTCGGCAAGTCGAGCCTCATCAATGCCATGGTGCGCCATGGCGGGCTTGCGCGCACCTCGAACACGCCGGGGCGCACACAGGAGCTCAACTTCTTCAAGCCATATGAAGACAAGCTCTATCTCGTGGACATGCCCGGCTACGGCTTCGCGAAGGCGCCAAAGGACAAGGTCGAGACCTGGACGGCGCTCATTCGCGCCTACCTCGCCGGGCGCCCCACGTTGCGGCGTGTCTTCGTGCTGGTCGACAGCCGCCATGGGATCAAGCCGCCGGACCGGGACATCATGAAGATGCTCGACACGACGGCCGTGCCCTACCAGATCGTTCTGACGAAAGGCGATAAGATCACGGTGCCGGAACTTGCAGCCGTAAAGGCGAAGACGGAAACGGAACTGTCGTCTCATCCGGCGGCCTTCCCGATCGTTCTCACGACGTCGTCGGAGAAGGGATCGGGGATGGAAGATCTACGCGCGACGATCGCTGCGCTGTTGCGCGCCTAACCTAAAAGTGCCGCGCGCCAGATCGCGCATTTCTGTTCGAAGCTGCGCGCTGCGTGGGCCGGGCTTGTCGAGGGCACGACGCAGACCTCGACATGTGCGGGGCAGTGCCGGGCGGCGTACTTTTTGAACGTTGCTGCAGCTTTGCCGCCGTTGAGACCGACGCGCGCGATGCGGCGGTGCTCGGCGAAGAAGGTTTCGAAATCGTTCGGGACTTCGGCGCGAATGTCGCTGTCGAGGCTGCCGGGACGGACGCAGGATGACAGCACATCCCAAAGCGCAATGCCGCGTGCGCGCAGGATCCGTTCTCGCTCCTCGTAGGGCTTGTCCGGCCCAGCACCAACGAGCTCGCCCATGATGCGCCAGAACGCGTTATGCGCGTGTGCATAGTACTGCCCGGCAGCAAGCGAGGCCGCGCCGGGCATGCTGCCCAGGATGAGAAGGCGTGCGTCGGAGGTTGCTATCGGCGCGAAACTGCAAACGATGCTGTCTGCCTTGTCCGCGGGGCTCAACCGCAGCCGGCGCGCGATGCCGTCAGGTGCCAAAGTATTTTGCCGCCAAAAGCTGCAGGATTACGTAGCCGGTCTCGCCGAACTTGGCGAGCAGGCCGCCGATCACAGCGGCTGCGATCCATCCTGCCCAACGCGCAAACGTACGTGCATAGTTGATCGCGACTTTCACGTCGATCGTTTGATCGGGAAGCGCCGTTTCGGCCGTTACGCCGTCGGCACCCACCGTCCGAGCCGAGACGATGAGCTGGAGCTGGCGGCGACCCCGGCCGCGCGGCGTCACGGTCCATCGCCAGCTCGCAAAATCGTCGTTGCCAAAACCGAGGACGTTCTCGATCCACTGCGTCTCGGGAGACCGGTTCTCGATCGAAAATCCACCGTCCGGCGCACGTAACCTGACCGACATGGCTTTCGTCACGACGACCTCATGGCGGAACGCCGCGCCGCCGCCTTGCAGACCCTCGGCAAGTGCCTTGACGTCGGCGCGTGCGATACGCGCCTCGACCACGACGGGTACGCCCATCCGCATTTTGCGAGGGATGTTCTCGACGAGCTGTCCTGCCTCGATCAGGGGCCAGGAGCCGACAAATGGGCCTGTCGCGCCGCGTCGACGATCGGGGTTTTGTGGGGGTGCTGCTCGAGCGGCGGTGGGCGGCGGCGCGTCTTGGCGCAGCGTTCCGGGCGGCGGGGAAGATGGGGGCGGTGCGGCGTACGGCGACGGCTGAGCAGGCGCTTCCGGCGACTGCATCGGCTGGGGTGGCCGCGACCAGCGCGTCGGCTCTTCGGATGGGTCTGGGCGCTCGTTGCCGTACGATCCATAGCCGTCGGAAGGTTCGGGAGCGCGTGGGGTCATGCGTCCGCCGACGGGGTTCTCGCGCCCAAGCGCAGGATCGGGCGCCGGAGCCGGCATCCGTTGTGACGGAGGGCCGCCAAGATCGGGATAGTTGGCACGGGGAAGTGGCGTGGGGGCTCCTTCTGAAGGAGGCGGGGCGGCAACTTCCGTGTTTTCTGTGCGGGTTTGCAGCCGTTCCCGTGCCGATGCCAGGATTTCCTCAGTGGTGGCCGGGCGGGAGAAATCTACGGGTTGGGGCTCGCGCGCCTGCGGCGCAGGGTGTGGCGCAGGCGGATTTTGCGGCAACGGCTGCTGAGCCTGAGGAGCCATTGGCTCGTACTGTGGTCGAGGCGGCTGAGGCTGCGGTTGATGTGGAGGCTGATGCTGTTGAGGCGCGGGCGGCATCGGGGCCGGAGAAGGGGGAGGAGCGGACGCACGCTGGAGCGCGCGAATCGCCTCCTCGAAGGTCAGGCCCTGGACCCGCAGCAGGTTTGCAGCCGTGCTTTTCCCGTCTCCTACGATGGCCGCAAGCACGATTGCGCCGTTGATCTCGCGGCGGCGGCCCTGGCGCGCCGCGACGGCTGCAGCCTCGAGAATTCGCCGCAAGTCGTTGGAAATGGCAATCGTCTGGTTGCTGGCGTGGTCGATTCGGTCATCCGAGCGGCCCAGGAAATCCGAGACTTCGGCGGTCAGGCGGGCAAGGTCGATATTGCTGGCCTTGAGCACCACAGTCGCTTCGGGATCTTCGGCGAGGGCCAGCAGAAGGTGCTCGAGCGTCACTTCGCGGTGCGACTGCGCCGTCGCATAATCGGCCGCACGCGTCAGCGTCGCCGTGAGGTACGGCGACATGGGTATCCTACCAAGCTCGTCGACGATCATCGTCGTCATTCAGGCGTCCTCTCGGGGCGTGTCCCCGGCCGATCAAACGTCGCGGCTCCCAGTCTCGGACTTTGCCGCCCGGAACCCTCGACGGATCGAATCTGTCATGCGGGATATGACGTTATGATGAGGGCCCGAACAAGGTTGGACCTCCATCCCCAATAACTCAACGCGTAATCTTGGCGCGCGATTGTGTGGGAATTCCGTTGAGGCTGGCCCTCCACAGGTTATATGTGCTCGCCGGGAGGCAGGGTTCTCAAATCCCGTCATCTCAAGGTCAATCCGGCGCGCCAAGTTACCCCAAACAGGGGCGGGGGCGACCGGCTACGGCGGCGCAAGGGCAGCAGGGATCGAAAAGGCAAGATGACGACGAAGGTGACCGACATTCCGGAGGCGATCCAGGGCATTTCGGCCCATGTCCAGGCGCGGATCCTGGCGGAAGCGCTGCCCAACATGCTGCGCTACGACGAGCAGACGGTCGTCATCAAATTCGGCGGGCACGCCATGGGGGACCAGGCGCTGTCGGACGCCTTCGCCAAGGATATCGTCTACCTCAAGCTCTCTGGCGTGAACCCGATCGTCGTGCACGGCGGCGGGCCGCAGATTGCGACCATGCTGAACAAGCTCGAGATCAAGTCCGAGTTCGTGAACGGCCTGCGCGTGACGGATAAGCCCACGGTCGAAGTCGTCGAGATGGTGCTGGCCGGGCGCATCAACAAGGACATCGTGTCGGCCATCAACCGGCAAGGCGGCAAGGCGGTCGGCATCTGCGGCAAAGATGCCAACCTCATGATCGCGCGCAAGATCACCCAAATGGCCGATCCGACGAGCAGCGAGATCAAGGACGTCGACATCGGCTATGTGGGCGACCCGCTGCAGGTCAATCCGCACATCGTGGATGTCATCTCGAAGTCGGACCTCATTCCCGTTATCGCGCCGATCGGGATCTCTCCCGAGGGCGAAACGTTGAACATCAATGCCGATACGTTCGCATCAGCCCTTGCGGCGCGGCTCAAGGCCAAGCGCCTCTTGTTGCTGACGGACGTTGAAGGCGTGCTTGGCAAAGATGGTGAGCTGATCGCCGAACTCGCCGTCGAAGAGGCGCAAGAGCTGATCCGCAATGGCACCATCACGGGCGGCATGATCCCGAAGATCGAGGGTTGCATCGAGGTTGTGGAAGCGGGCGTCGAAGCCGTCGTCATCATCAACGGCAAGGTTCCGCACAGCGTACTGCTCGAGCTTTTGACCGATCACGGCGCGGGTACGCTTGTCGGACGCCGCAAGCCGAAAGCGAAGAAGGGCTGATGAGCGCAGAGCGCAAGATCTCGGGTTCGCAGCATCGCGAGCGTCCCGTCGTTCTCAAGCCGCGCCCCGGTGCCGAGCGCCGATGGTTCGAGCGCACGAACGCCTGGATCTTCGATCTCGACAACACGCTCTATCCGGCGGAGTGCAATCTTTTCGCGCAGGTCGATCACCGGATGGGTGAGTTCATCGCCCATTATCTCGGCGTTCCGTACGTGCACGCGCGGCATCTGCAAAAGAGCTACTATCGGCAATTCGGAACCACGCTGGCCGGGCTCATGGCGGTGCACAAGCTCGATCCGGCCGAGTTTCTCGCCTATGTGCACGACATCGATCTCTCGGTGGTGCCAGACGCGCCGGAGCTGCGCGCGGAGATCGCGAAGCTTCCGGGCCGGCGCTTGATCTTCACCAACGGCTCGCACCGGCACGCGGAGCGCGTGGCGGAAAAGCTCGGCGTGCTCGATCTCTTTGAGGACATCTGCGATATCGCCGCGTGCGAGTTCGTGCCGAAGCCCGAGGCGGAAGCGTTTCAGCGCATGATCAAGCGCCACGACGTCAAGGCCCAAGAGGCGGCGATGTTCGAGGACATGCCGATGAATCTTTCGGCACCGCACGAACTCGGCATGACGACCGTGCTCGTGCATTCGAGCTACGTGGATCATCCGGTCCAGGAAAAGATGAAGGCGTGGGCCGAGCTGCCGGATCACATCCACCACATGACTCTGGATCTGACGGGTTTTCTGTCGACCGGCCGTCACGCCGACGACCGAGGGCATCAATCCGGATGACCTTCCGGCCATAGCGACTTATTCTCTTCGCGGATCTTTGAGACCGGAGGTGAAGCTATGCACGTCGCAGATCGGAACAGCCTTGAGACTGCCGCACTGTCTCGCCGCTCGTTGCTTGCGGCGGGCAGCGCCGTGTTGGCCGGATCCGGGCTCATCGGATCGGCACGGAGCGCGCGGGCGCAAGACGATCCGCACGCCGGGCACATGGATCATTCGGCGCACGAGGGGCATGGCCAGCAAGCTTCGCAGCATCAGGCGTTGGCGGAAGCTGCGCTCGATTGCGTCGCGAAGGGCGAGGCGTGCGTGCATCATTGCGTCGGGCTCATGGAGAAGGGTGACAAGTCGCTCGCCGAGTGCCTCAAGAGCGTGCTTGCCATGATGCCGCTGTGTACGGCCGTGGTGCGGCTGGCGTCCCTCGATGCGCCGCGCCTCAAGGATCTCGCAAAACTCTGCGGCGAAGTGTGTGCGGAGTGCGAGAAAGTGTGCCGGAAACATGCCGAGCATCACGCCGTGTGCAAGGCGTGCGCAGAATCTTGCGCGGCGTTCGTCAAGGAGAGCAAGAAGCTGACGGGGTAAGTTAGCCCTGCTTCTCCCAGCGGCCACTTTCGGATTGGCGCCAGTAGGTGACCGCGCAGCCCGCGGTTTTGGCGGACTGCCACTGGCTGCGCGCTTTGTCTTTCGCGTCCTGGTCGTTGCCGTCGAAGAGGCAGACGATACGCACGAAACCGTTGAACGTCGTCATGTCGGCGCCGTCGACGAGGAAGCGGACCCCGGCGCCGTTCGGCGTTTCATCACCCGTGGTCAGGTAGATCGGTTGGCGCGAGGGATCGCCGTCGCGCGCGGTCCCATGCGGGAGGAAACTCGCGTCGTTGTACGTCCATAGCGCGAGGTCGAGCGCTTCAAGGCGTTCCGCACTTCCCGATTTAACGACTGCGCGCCAACCGCGCTCGAGGGTTCGCTCGAGAAGCGACGGCAGTACGCGCTCGAGCGGTTGTCGCTCGAGGTGATAAAAAAGCACCTCTGCTTTGTTCTCGCCGGTCACGTGTTGTCTCGCTCGAGAAAGTTGTCGAGAGGGTCTTGATGTTGGGGACTTGCTCCCCTATTTGTCGGGGTCCGGTGCGGCGCCATCAAGGGTGACGCCCGTGCGGGCGGTGAGCTAGGCAGCATCTTCGGGTTCGCTGCCATGTTCCCGCCCGCTGCGATTCACGGATACTTTTTCTTCAAATATTTCCTCGGGACCATGCCTGCATCGACGAGCGCGTCGAAGCAGCCTTTGCTGAGATTCCCGCGCTTACCCGCCAGCTCGATGCAATTGTGAAGCGCAGCGGATCCTACCTTGTAGCCCGGACAGTGGGTGTCGTAGTCGCCGCGGCAGGCATTCTCGACTTTCTTGCTGTACGCTGCAGCTTCGACAGTCAGCATGCTCGTCACGACTGCCGCGATCGTGAGGACCTTGAGAGTCTTGGTACAGAGAACCTCGGACATGCAAATTTCCTTCGCCATTGTCAGACGGTCTAACGGAGGCATGATCCCTTGCGGAGGCTAGCCTGCCGATAAGTACGGCACCAGCCGAATTCGTTGTGTAGTGCGCCGGATGCAATCAGCCGCGCCGTTTGGGTGCGAACGGATTGTTCCCGCCGCGAAGGTTCAGGCGGATGGGAACGCCGGGCAGGTCGAAGGCCTGCCGAAGGCTGTTGAGCAGGTATTTCTGGTAGGTCTTGGGAAGCGCATCCGGTCTCGAGCAGAAGGCCACAAAGGTTGGCGGGCGGGTCGACGGCTGCGTCATGTAGCGGATCTTGAGGCGACGGCCGGACGGTGCGGGCGGTGCGTGACGGGCGAGGGCTTCTTCAAGCCAGCGGTTGAGCTGCGGCGTGGGCACGCGGCGGTTCCAGGTCTCCGCGGCTTTGACAATCGCGCGCATCAGCTTGTCGAGGCCTTTTTCACTCGCGGCCGATATCGGAACCACGGCAACGCCCGGCACCTGAGCGAGCCCTATCTCGATTTTGGCAAAGAGGTCCTTCAGGACTTTCTGCTTGTCCTCAACCAGGTCCCACTTGTTGATGGCGATGACGATGGCGCGGCCTTCCTCGGTCGTGAGCTCGCCGATGCTGAGATCCTGGTGCTCAAGTCCGCGTTCGGGATCGATGAGGAGGACCACGACTTCGGCAAAGCGGATCGCGCGGACGGTGTCGCTCGTGGACAGCTTCTCGGCCAGCTCCGTGACCTTGGCCTTCTTGCGCAGGCCGGCCGTATCGAACAGGCGGATCGGCTGCCCGTTCCAGGTGATGTCGCTTGCAACGGAATCGCGCGTGAGGCCCGGCTCGGGCCCCGTGATCATACGGTCCTCGCCAAGGAGGGCATTGACGAGCGTTGACTTTCCGGCGTTCGGTCGGCCGACGATGGCCACGCGCAACGGGCGGTGGCGTTCCTCCGGTTCCTCTTCGTCCGCGATTTCATCGCCCTTGCGTGGCCGCTGTTTCGGTTTCATGCCGAGGGCCGCGAGCGCGTCGCGTTCGAGATCGCCGAGGCCCATGCCGTGCTCGGCGGAAATGGCGACCGGCTCACCGAAGCCGAGCTTGAAGGCTTCGTAGAAGCCTTCGTCGGATGAACGACCTTCGCACTTGTTGGCGATGAGCACGACCGGGCGGCCCGAAGCGCGGACGGTGCGCGCAAACGTTTCGTCGGTTGCTGTGACACCGGCCTTGGCGTCGATGACGAAGAGTACGAGATCGGCCAGCTCGATCGCGGCTTCCGTCTGCTGGCGCATGCGATCGGCAATCGATCCCTTGGCGGCAACCTCGAGACCGGCCGTATCGATAATCTTGATCGGGTGCCCGCCCAGCTCGGCTTCGCCCTCCTTGCGGTCGCGCGTGAGTCCGGGCAGGTCCGAGACGAGGGCGTCGCGGGTTCTGGTCAGGCGGTTGAACAGGGTCGACTTGCCGACATTGGGTCGGCCGACGATAGCGATTTTTGGGATCATTGCTTTGCTCGTGTCAGGGGCCGCTTATGGCCCGAAAACGCGGCAAAAGCAAAAGGGCCGAAGGGCGCAGGACTACTTGTGCCTTACGCCGAAAAGGTAAACGCCGCTCCTCAGTTGAGGGCAATCAGCTTGGCGGTGTCGGTGAGGACAAACATTTTCCCCTGGGCGACTACCGGGGGGATGTACACGGGATCGCCGATGCTCATCTGGCCCGTGACCCGGCCGGTGGCGGCCTCCACGCCGGCGAGCTGGCCTTCCTTCGAGGCGAGCCACAGAATGCCGTTCGCAAGCACTGGGCCGGTCCAGGTGTTGGACCCCGGCAGCTTGGTCGTCCACTGGACCTTGCCGTCCCGGCGATGGAGGGCCATCAGCTGGCCGGACGTGTCGACGACGAAGACGCTCTCGCCGGCAACGCAGGGCGGTTGCGTGCCTGGGATGCTTAACGACCAAAGACGTTCGCCCGTGGTGGCGACGGTCGCGACCATACGGCCGCCATGGCCAATCGCGAATACGGTGCCATTGTCGACCGCGGGCCGCGCGGCGTCGCTCATGGAGGCCAGCTGGGAGGTGGTGCGGGAGCGCGAGAGGCTTTCCGACCAGAGGCCACTTCCATCGGCCAAGCGGAGTGCAACAAGATCTCCCGAGGCGTACGGCACCACAACAACGTCGCCATCAATGGCGGGACTTGCGTTGAGGCCGAGGCTGGCTGCTTGGGGAAGACCACGCACAACCCAGAGCTCAGTGCCGTCCACGGCGGAGAGACAATAGAGCTTGCCCTCAATCGTGAGGACGAACACGCGCTCCTTGACGACCGTCGGCGCGGCGCGGACGGGAACGCCGAGCGATTTTTCCCAGATCCGGTTGCCGTTGGCGGGGTCGAGCGCGATGACCGTACCAAACCCGCTGGCCGCAAAGATGCGTCCGTTTTCGGCGGCAATGCCGCCACCGTAGCCGCCGCCGTCCTCGGCGGTGAGGTTCATGATGTTCTCGGTAATGGCCGCGAAGCCAGGGCCCTGCTTGTCCGTCGTGGGCGCGAGTGATGCGCGCCAGAGGGACGAGCCGCCCGATATCGAGATCGCGCTGACGGCGCCCTCGGAATCGAGGGTGAAAACGCGGCCGTCATAGACAATGGGGCTCGCCGACACGCGGCCGACTTTGCTGGTGCCACGGCCTACGCTGGCGCTCCAGGCCTGGGTCATGTTGCTGCCCGACAGGGCGAGGTTTCCGGGGGCGTTGTTGGGTTCGCCGCCGGGCTGAGACCAGGAGTCGTTGAGGCGCGGAGGTGGCACGACGATGGGACCGCTTGCCTCGGCAAGCTCCCCGATACTTTTCTCTTGGGCCGGGAGCACGGAAATGCGCTTGCCGGGAAGCGGCGGCACCGTCTCCTTGAACGGATTGAGTTCGCTCACCTTCGGGAGGCTCGGCAGGCTATCGGAGCAGCCACTCAGCAATAGGCCAGCCGACAACGCAACCATACCGAGGGCTGCGGTCCTGCCAACGCGATCGAGCGCCATATGGGGCCTCCGAAATCGGCCGTTAGTTAGGGAGCCGATGCGGGTTTCTCTGCGTCTCCTACGGGTGCAGAGACCTGACCCGAAACGGAGCTCGGCGTACCAGACAACTCAGAGGTGGCGATCTCGCCCATCAGCCGGTTGATCCGCTCGGACGCACCCCGCGAGAGGCCCGGGTCTGCGAGGAGTGGAGCAAGTGTCGTGCGCGCCTCGTCAAGCTTGCCGGCTTTCACCGCAGCGGTGCCGAGCAGCTCGCGAGCGGTGAAACGCCAGGGGCTATCGTCACCCGTCAATGGCTTGAGCCGATTCTGCATCTCGGTAAAGTCTGCTTCCCCCAAACGGAGGCTGGCGCCTTGTAAACGAGCGTAGTTTGCGAGCATCGGCTCTGTGGAGCTGTCGGAGGCCAGCTTGTCGAAAACAGAGAGCGCTTCCGCGGCCTTGTCCATTTTCAGATAGGCGCCAGCCTCGGACAGGCTCGCCAGCGCGGCGTAGCCCTTGGGACCGCTCGCGGAGAGAGCCTGGAACGCCTTGGCCGCCTCTTCCGTCTTGCCGGAATTCATGAGGGCCGTCGCCGCTTCGAATTCGGCGCCTGCGGCATTGGCATTGGCGATGCGTTGGCTTTCCCACAGCTTGGCGCCGGCAACGAGCGCAATGAGGGCAACGGCCAGGATGATGAAATACGTGCCGTAGCGTTCCCAGAGCTTCTGGAATTTCTCCCGGCGCAGCTCCTCTTCAACCTCGCGGAACAGCGCGTCGTTCTTGTCGACCATAAAACCGTGCCTCAAATTCTTGTTCGTTCTACCCGGCCGAAACGCACGGTCAGGCGGCTGTTTGAGCCTGTGTGATAGCCCGTTAGCCCCGACGAGAGCAAATGTTGTGAGGGCGGCTCCCGACCTTCCTCGACGGATATGGCTAAGTGCCCAGCTTTTTCGGCTTTTTCGTGGCTTGGGGCGGGGGGCTAGGCCGTTCTTCTGCCTCGTCTTTCATCGCGTAAGTGTGTTCCGCAGCGGGAAAGCGCCGCTCGCTCACATCCTCTGCGTAAGCCCGGATGGCATCCTCGATGGCCGTCGCCACGGCGCCGAATTTCCTGACGAACTTGGGTACGCGTGGCGACAGGCCCAGCATATCCTCCATGACGAGGATCTGGCCATCGCATACGGAAGACGCGCCAATGCCAATGGTGGGAACGGCGATCTGTTCCGTGATGCGCGCCGCCAGCGGCGTGGCCATTGCTTCCAGAACGATGGCGAACGCCCCTGCGTCGGCCAACGCGCGCGCGTCTTCCTCAATGGCGGTCCACTGATCGCGTGTCAGCCCCTGTGTCTTGAAACCGCCGATGACGTTGATCGATTGCGGCGTCAACCCGATGTGGCCCATCACGGGAATGCCGCGGTCCACGAGATAGCGCGTGGTTTCCGCCATGCGTCGCCCGCCCTCCAGCTTGACGGCGCCGCAATCGGTCTCCTTCATCACGCGCGCGGCATTACGGAATGCTACCGAGGGGCTCTCTTCGTAGGAGCCGAACGGCATGTCGACGGCGACCAATGCGCGCTTAGCGCCGCGTACGACCGCGCGGCCCTGGACAATCATCATGTCGAGGGTCACCGGAACGGTCGTTTCAAAGCCGTGCATGACCATGCCGAGGCTGTCGCCTACGAGTAGGAAGTCGCAATATTTGTCAGCAATTGCGGCCGTGTGCGCATGATACGATGTTAGCGCAACGATCGGCTTTACCCGTTTCATGGCGGTGATGTCGGGCGCCATCAGACGGCGGGAGAGCGGGTGGAGCGACATGGTCTTCGGGACATCTCCAGTGCAGTCAATTCGATGACCCTACCCCTCGCAGCTCGGAGATGCCATGGGCGCATTGATCCAGCGTCAACGGATTCTCCGTTGAGATTGAGCCACACCTTTGCGTTGGATCGTCTGCCAACGGCGTCTTTCTTTTGGTGCGGATAAAACTCGTCTGATACTCTTAGAGACTTGCTAACCAGACGTTAGGCGAAGGTCGCTAATCCTTGTCGTAACTGGCTTTTTGCTGATTCGACCTCGAGGGATGGTTGTATCGTGCCGCAATATTCAAAAAACTCATTTCATTCATTTGTCCCGCAAGCGGGTCTCCGTTTCACCAGTCTCCTGGCCCTGGCCCTGATCGTCGGGGGCGCGGGAGTTCCGCGCGCGGAGGCTCAGGGCTTCTTCGGCGCGTGGGACGGCCCCCCGCCGAAAGTCAAAAAGGTGAAACGCCTTCCGTCGGCCGTTTCGCAGGACGACGAGGATGGCCGGTCGTCGGCGAAGGGCAAGAAATCTAAATCCGCCGAGACCACCGAACGGGCGTCGTCCGGTCCGCTGGTCATCAGCGTATCCCTCAACCGGCAGCGGCTCACCGTATTCGATGCAAACGGACCGATCGCCGAGTCGCCGATTTCGTCGGGCCGGGTCGGATATTCGACTCCGGCAGGCGTCTACACGGTGCTCGAGAAGAGGCGGATGCACCATTCGAACCTCTACTCCGGCGCGCCGATGCCGAACATGCAGCGCATCACGTGGTCGGGCATCGCTCTGCATGCCGGCGTGCTTCCCGGCTACCCGGCGTCGCACGGCTGCATTCGGTTGCCGCAAGGTTTCTCGAAGAAGCTCTTTGGAATGACCAAGAACGGCACGCGCGTCATCGTCACGCGCGATTCCGTAGTTCCGGTTCCCATCGCACACGATCGTCTGTTCGTGGCATTTCCGCCCGAGGCGGATCTCGTCACTGGCAGCGTGGATGGGAAAGAGACGCAAGTCGCCGACGCCTCGATGGGAACGGCGGGTTCCTCTTCCACGGCCGTATCGGCTGCTCTCGGCCTCACGACGGTAGCTGCCGCGGAAAGTGTCGGTCAGCCGTTGGCTACGCCTCAATTGAGCTATCGAGAGCGGCGGCGTGTTGAAGCGGAGAAGCTCAATCTGGAAATCCGCACGGCCGGCTACGAGAAGGTCGAAAAATCGATCCTGCTCACGCAGGCCCAGAAGGCTGCAGCGATTGCGCGTGAGCCCTACATGAGCGCGCGTTCGGACGACGAACGGCTTGCCGGGGATCTGGCAGAACTCGAACAGGTGCTCTCCATGGCGGAGCACGAGCTTGCCGATCTCAAGTCGCCGCCCGCGGAGCCGACGGGCAAGCGCAAGGGCAAGAAAGACGCAAAGAAACCCATGGACGAGTCCAAGCGGATCGCAAAGATCGTGGCACTCGAAGCCAAGGTTGCGCGCCTTCCTTCGGAGATCGAAGCCACGCGGGCTGCTTGGGAGCAGGCCCATACCGCCGTCCAGGCTGTGGAAGCTGTTGCTCTTGAAGCCGAGGACAAGCGGCGTGCGGCGATGACAGCGCTGGCCGAAGTCCAGTCGCGGCTGTCGCAGGCCCTCGCCAAGGAGCAGGCGGCCAAAAAGCTCGAAGCCAAACGCAATCTTCCCGTCTCGGTGTTCATCAGCCGCGCCAAGCAGCGGCTCTACATCCGGCAGGGATACGACGACATTCTCGACGTGGCCGTGACGTTCGATCGTCCCGACGAGCCCGTCGGTACGCACGTCTTCACGGCGCTGGCGTTCACGGAGCAGAAGACAGCGATGAGGTGGAGCGTCGCTTCCGTTCCCTACGATCCGTCGCGCAGTTCGAAAAAGAAGGACAAGTCCGGCAAAGCCAAATCGGGCGAGCCTGTGGTCCAAGTTTCCAGAGCGGTCCAAACGCCGCAAGCCGCGCTCGATCGCATCACCGTTCCCCAAGAGGTTCGGGACCAGATCGCGGATGTGATGAAGCCCGGTTCCTCGGTCGTCATCTCAGACCTCAGCATCGGCAACGAGACCGGCGAGTATACCGACTTCATCGTTCCGATCCGCTAGCCGGTACGAACCCGGAGGCGATTAAGGCCCGCGCTGCGGGCCTTAATCGTTTGAGGTCACGGAAAGGCGCGTCGCCTTCTTGGTCACACGCCGGCCGAGCGCCTTGCGGCGCCGATGAGCTTTCCGAGCTCGGGCTTCGCGGTCACGGAGCGAAGCTGACGATGGGCACGCCAATCAGCGCGCCATGGCCCCAGAACATCATGAAAGCATAGAGCGCCAGGCCGCCGACAACGACCAGGATGTCGTTGAGAGCGCCTGCCGGGCTCGCGGGCGGGCCGGCTGCGGGGCGGCGTTTCACGGAAATGCGGTCGTAGACGGCGAACGCGAGGAAACTTCCGAACAGTACGATCGAGCCGAGATCGCCGTTCACCAGAAGGTGCGCCAGCGCCCAGAATTTGATGGCCGCAAGCATGGGATGCTTTGCTGCAGTGCGAATGCGCGACGGGATGCACGCGGCGACGAGCAGGATCATGGCCGGGAGCATCAGCAGAAACGCGATGTGGCGCGTCCACGACGGCGGATCCCACAGCACCGGATTCTTGCCGGGCATCACCTGAAGCTTGTGATAGCCCAGCACAATCAATGCTAAAGCGACAACCGACAGGACGGAAAATGCGATCTTGTAAGCTGGTTCGCCAAAGCGTTCGGCCAAGCCCTGGCGCAGGCTGGGGGATGTTGGAACTAGGTGGATAGCGAAGAAGAGCAGCAGGCCGAGCATTAACGGAAGCATGCGAAAATTCCCCCAAGTGACAGTGTGAAAGCGAAACCCTGGCCACGCTCGCGGGTTGTGGAGCGAGATTGACCCGATGCCTCGGTTATTAGCATAATCGCCATCGGGCGGAACGTGTGCGTGTGAGGCCCTCATGGCGGTCACAGAAGGTTGGATGGAAAAGACTTGGCGCTCCGGCGATAGCGGACGTGGAAATCCGCATATTGCGAAGCGTTCGCTCAAGGCTGCGCTCTCTGACGCCGGTCTAGGAGACCCTCCTGCAAAGGGCCCCGATCGGCGAGAACCGATAGAACGCGTGCCGCCGACCAGCGCCTCGGTCACGGCACCGCCGTTTCGGGACAGTGTGCGCCCGCCACTGGCCGCTCGACGCGTCGCTCATGTTGTGGACCAGGTGAAAATCACAGCGGTGCCGCAGCAGTCCTCGCGAGGGGTGGTTTCGCCGCCGCCCTGGTTAAGGGAAGCCCGGCGCGGACGTATCCACGCCTTCCTGCTCAACACATTCGGATGGACGATGGCGCTCGTGGTCGCCGGCTCAATCATTGGAGTGGCCGGGCGTTACCTTGCCGTCACACCACCCGGCGTGGAAACCATGCAGACGGCCCGCCAGTAGGCCCAGTCCCACGGCCTTCCGCAGTATTGCGATGACCGTAACCCGCAGGTCGCGGCGGGTATTTGGCGAATCAGGTAATCGGTCCGTTCTCGTGAATTTCGCAGGATGCTGCGCCGATGACCCCTGCCCTTGACGTGACACGGTCCGAGCGCGGTGGCGGCGTGGCCATCGCGCACCCGCAGCGCGATGCACCAGGCGCTGAACGCGCGCGCCTGTCGGTGGTGCCGACTGATGCGCGCGCGGCCGATCAGCTCGTGCAAACGATGCGTCTCGTCAAGGCGGCGCGCTTCAACGCGGCTGCGCGGCTCGAGACGAAGCAAGCCGTCTCGCTCTTCACGCAATCGATCGTGGCGCTCTATTTCGTGGGACTCGCGGTGTGGCAGGCCGTCTACGTGGGCCAGATCGATGACGCGACCAACCGGCTCATGACGTTCGTGCAGCTCGTGTCGTCGGTGTTCACTCTGATGCTCGGCCTGCTCGAGGCGATGAACGACTACAAGATGAAGGCGCACCACCTGCAGAATTGTGCGCTTGCTGTTTCGGAACTCGCTCAGGAGCTTCGGATTGCGCGACCCACGGATGTGCAGGAGGTGCAGGCGTTCCGCCGCCGCTACAACGATGCGCTGCGCGCCTGCCCGGTCAACCATGACCGCATCGACTTTCTGTTCGCGAAGCTCGAAGAAACAGCGGCCGATCGACCTGCGCGCGTGATGCTCTCGATCCGCCACGCGCTCGACGTCTACGGGCTCTACGTGCTGTTTCTCGCCGTGCCGCCGCTCATTTGGTGGGTGCATCAGTAACAGGAACGGCCGGTGGCTGTGCTGCTACCGGTGTCGGTTGGGGCGCTTCGGGAGCAGGTGCTGAAGATACCGGAGGCCCGGCGGGCGTCGGTTGTGGCGGAGAGGCTGTTGGGACCGTGCCTTTGACGCACGCGTCGCGAATGCGGGTTTCCGCCAGTGCCTTCGTTTCCGCGAACTCGCCGCTGAATGGAATGAACGTCAGCCGTGTCAGCTTGTAGAGCTCGTTGGTGAAGGTTGCGCCGCAGTCGAGTACGTACTGGTGCAGCTCGGCCATGCGGCATGTCTCAAGCACGGCTTTGGCATCCTGATTGGCAATGCGTGCGTCGTAGGCCTTCGTTATGCAGCGGTCGACATCGGCCATCGCTGCGATGAGGTGATCTTCGAAGATTGGCTCGAGTGCCGAAAACTTGAGATCGCCTGCCGCCTCGCGGATCGCGAACAGGTTCAGCATCACGTTCTTGTTCCAGTCGACGTAGGCTTCGTCGTAGGTCTGCTTGCGGTGGCGCACCTCCTCGATGTCGGCGTTGCGGCGGATGGCAGATGCGACCATGCCCGCGCGGGTGCGGCGTTCGTAGACGAGATTGGCGATGGTCTCGATGGCTTGGCGGCGGCTCTGGTATGCCGAATAGGTCTGGGCCAGCCAGGCGCCGACGGAGGCGGTGATGATGCCGTTGATGGCGGCGGAGGCGAGTGCGAATGTGATGAGCTGGCGACGCGACAGGCGGGCGTGACGCAGAAGACCCCTCGACATGCCCCCTCCCCCGGTTGCCGTCTCTCTTGTGTCAGCCTCCGGTCACGCTCATGTGACGCGCGACGGCTGGCTTCTGCTGGCGCCGGTCTATGACGAAATCATGCCCTTTGGGTTTGCGCGCGATGGCCGCATCGATGGCCTCGAAGAGCAATCCGTTCTCGGGGCTGGCGCGAAGCGGCGCGCGCAGGTCCGCGGCGTCTTCCTGGCCGAGGCACATATAGAGTGTGCCGGTGCAGGTGACGCGCACGCGGTTGCAGCTCTCGCAGAAGTTGTGTGTCATCGGCGTGATGAAGCCGAGGCGGCCGCCGGTCTCCTTGATGCGAACATAGCGCGCCGGGCCGCCGGTGCGGAACGGAATGTCCTCAAGCGTCCAGCGGTCCAGAAGCCTCGCGCGGACGATGGAGAGCGGCAGGTATTGGTCGGTCCGGTCGCCTTCGATGTCGCCCAGCGGCATGGTTTCGATCAGCGTCAGGTCATGCCCTTCACCGTGCGCAAAGCGGATGAGGTCGTCGATCTCGTCCTCGTTGACGCCCTTGAGCGCGACGGCATTGATCTTAATGCCGATGCCGGCGCGCTTCGCGGCTTCGACGCCTTTCAAGACCGTTGTGAGATCACCCCAACGGGTGATGGTTTTGAACTTATGCGGATCCAGCGTGTCGATCGACACATTGATGCGCTCGACCCCGGACGCCTTGAGGTCGATTGCATACTTTTCGAGCTGGCTGCCGTTGGTGGTTAACGTCAGTTCGTCGAGGCGTCCGGACTCGCGGTGACGCGACAGCGATTTGAAGAGCGAGATGATGTTTTTGCGCACGAGCGGTTCACCGCCGGTGATGCGCAATTTCCTGACGCCCTTGGCAACAAAAGCAGAGCACAGGCGATCGAGCTCCTCCAGCGTCAGCAAATCCTTCTTGGGCAAGAAGGACATGTGTTCGCTCATGCAATAGACGCACCGGAAGTCGCAGCGGTCCGTCACCGAGACGCGCAAATAGCTCACATGCCGACCGAAAGGGTCGATGAGGTTGGGTGCGGGGGCCGATTGAACTTCGCCAAAGCCTGTCGGTGTCGTGAGGGTCATATCTCGTCCAAATCGCCGTCCGCTCCGGCGATCTGCGGTCCGCCATCGGACGATGGAGAAGGCCGTGTCACCGTTGTGTCATGCGCGGATCTTCAGATGGTAAAGTAGCGAGGTTGGCGCCGACATCAAGCCCATCCGTACTTGTGTCGTAAGCTTGCGCGCGATACTGCTTAGCGCAAACGCTCAATAAAGAAGGGCGAAGTCAAGGACTTCGGGGGGAAGGGAACGCAGATGGCGACCACCAGCAATGCTGCAATCGGGGCACAGCCCGGTTGGCTCGACCGAGAGGCGATCGTTGCCAAGCCGGGTTTCAATCGATGGATGGTGCCGCCGGCGGCGCTCTGTATTCATCTCTGCATTGGCATGGCGTACGGCTTCTCGGTGTTCTGGAAGCCGCTGCAAGGGGCGCTCATTGGAGCCGATGGCAAACCGCTTCCCGAGTGCTCGGCCGGTGCTGTGACGTTCGGCGAGAAGGCGGTCGGAACGGCGCGTGCGCTGTTTGCCACGGACTGCAACTGGAGCCAGTTCGATCTCGGCTGGATGTATACCTTCTTCTTCGTGCTTCTTGGTGTTTCCGCTGCGATCTGGGGCGGCTGGCTCGAGCGCGCTGGGCCGCGCAAAGCGGGTCTCGTTTCGACGATCTGCTGGTGCGGCGGTCTCCTGATCGCGGCCTTCGGCGTCTACACGCATCAGTTATGGCTGATGTGGCTCGGCTCCGGCGTCATCGGCGGCATTGGTCTCGGCCTCGGCTACATCTCTCCTGTCTCTACGCTTATCAAATGGTTTCCGGATCGTCGCGGCATGGCGACGGGCATGGCCATCATGGGCTTCGGCGGTGGCGCGATGATCGGTTCGCCGCTCGCAACACTGCTCATGGACAAGGTCTTCAAGACCCCGACCGAGCCCGGCGTCTGGCAGACGTTCGTCGCGATGGCGGCCATCTATGCCGTGTTCATGACCATCGGCTCGTTCCGCTATCGGATCCCTCCCGTGGGTTGGAAGCCTGAAGGGTGGACGGCGCCGGTCAACGGAAAGGCCATGATCACGAGCAATCATGTCCATCTCGACAATGCACACAAGACATCGGCGTTCTGGCTGATCTGGCTCGCACTCTGCCTCAATGTCTCGGCTGGCATCGGTATCATCGGTGCTGCCTCGCCCATGCTGCAGGAGACGTTCGGAGGCGCCCTCGTCGGGCAGGCGGGGCTCGGGTATCTCGATATGAAGAAGGATGCCGCACTGGCCGCAACGGCCGCGGCTGTCGGTGCCGGCTTCGTCGGGATTATCTCGCTGTTCAATATTTTCGGCCGCATCTTTTGGGCCTCCTCCTCGGATTTCCTGGGACGCAAGACGACCTACTTCATCTTCTTCACGCTCGGCGCCGCGCTCTATGTGTTGGCCGCGTCGGCCGCAGATTGGAAGCTCTTGTCGCTGTTCGTTCTGTGCTTCTGTGTCATCGCTTCGATGTACGGCGGCGGCTTCTCCACTGTCCCCGCCTATCTTGCGGACATCTTTGGCACGCAGTTCGTTGGCGCCATTCACGGACGGCTGCTGACAGCCTGGTCAACGGCCGGCATCGTGGGACCGGTGATCGTCAACTATCTGCACGATACGCGGTACGCAGAAGGCATCGCACCCGATAAGCTTTACGGCCAGATTTTCTACATCCTGGCCGGTTTGCTGGTCGTCGGTTTCATTGCGAACCTGTTGATACGGCCGGTCGACCCGAAATGGCACATGAGCGAGGAAGAAGTTGCTGCCGAGCAGGCCAAGCTCAAATCGGTGGCGGTGACGGAGACCACAGGCTCGTTTGGAATCGGCAGGGGCGGCCTCGACGCGAAGGCGGTTTTGTTCTGGACGCTGGTTGGCGTGCCGCTTGCTTGGGGTGTTTGGCAGACAGTCGAGAAGACGCTCGTGTTCTTCCGTTAAGCACACAGGCCTCTCGCGGGAGGCCTGAGACGTGGAACGGCAGTTTTGGGGGAAGGTGGGGAGCGTGGCCGCAATCGTGGCCACGCTCCAATTCTTTCATCAGATTGGTTGGCCGCATGGCGGCGCCGCGCGCAAGTCCGAAACTGCTCCGATGGGGACATCGATTGCGCTGGCCGTTCCGCAGCGGGCGCGGCTGGTTCGCATTCCAGATGACGCTGCCGAGCAGCTGGAAATCGAAGCGCCGCGGATGAACGCGAGCTTCGGGGGAGTGGCTGCGCTTGTGCTAGTTGGATTTGCGGGCGCTCTCTGGTTCGCAACCCGCGGGCGGCTGTGTCTGCAGACGCGCTAGGAACGCTGTCTTCAGCTCGGCACCATTCGATCCAGCCAACGGAGCTTGTCCGCATCCGAGTGCGCGCGCGATTGCCTTGGCGGCGATGAGTTCGTCGTCCTTGGAGTCGAGCAGGACTAGCGTGGCAACTCCGTCCGTTTTTGCCTTCTCTTCAGGTGTTGCCGCAGGGATGGATGCAACAAACAAAAGTTCTTTTGTATTCGTTGCAATCGCCGTTAGCATGTCGAGATATTTGCGCGTTCCATCAAGTGGAACCAACGCGATCCGCGCCGGTGTACGTTGTGTGAAGGCGCTTGCTTTCCCCAACGGGGAAGGCCCTCCCCAATCGACGCCGACCATCACGATGCGAACTCCGCCAGACGTGGCCGCAGCTAACGCATTTTTTGTCCCTTTTCCGTCCCTACGGTAAGGGCGCTGATCCCCATATGCAGCGTCCATAGCAATCGCTTCGCCTTCGCCATCGCGGGCTAGGATCAAGGCAAGCTCTGTATTCTTGTAGTCAAACCCGTCGGAGACAACCGCGATAGGTGTCCCGCCAGGGTCGCGACCTGGCGCGATCACGGGATCATCGACCATGACATGAGAGCCCATTAGAGAAAGGAGCAAGAGAGCCAGGCAAGCGCGGCTTATCTTTCTCATGCTTGCTCCATCCGCTCGGGAAGTGCGCCGGCCGTCAGCAGAATGCCGACGAGGCCTTCGACGTCATCAAGATTGAAGACCGGCACACGCGCGATGCGGATCTCGTGATCGGATGCGATGGCAAAAACGCCGGGATCGCTTCCTGCCAGCGGCGCACCCGGACCTTGGTCGGTTCTGCGAACCTCGATCTTCTTGATCGGTTCGTGCTTGTAGCCTTCAACAATGACGATGTCTGTCGGGCCTAGGCGGGCGAGCACTTCCGGCAGCGTCGGTTCGATCCCGGTGGGGCGCTCGCCGAGCACCGCCCAGCGTTTTGGCGAAACGACTGCTACCTCTCGCGCACCCGCATCGCGATGGCGCGCGCTGTCGGTGCCGCCCTTCTCGAACGTCACATCATGGTGGCTATGTTTGACGGTGGAAACGGAGAAGCCGCGTGCTGTGAGCGCTTTGACGAGCCGTTCGACAAGCGTGGTCTTGCCGGAGTTCTTCCAACCTGCAACGCCGACGATGAAGGGTGCCCGCTCGGTCATGGTGTCGAGCCTGCGCTTTGTGCGAGGGCCCTCTCCGCGACGGCGAGATCCTCGGGAGTGTTGACGTTGAAAAACGGATCGATCGTTTGTCCCCCGATGTCGAGATCCGGAAACGGAATGGCTACGGCCCCCAAGGCGTCGACCATGGTCTCGACCTTGCGCTCGCCGCGCGCGAGTGCCTTCTCGATGGTGGCTGCGGCTTCGATGCGCCAGAGTCCGATTACGTGATGGCGCCGGCCTTGCGATTGGGCGACTGCCACGCGTGCCTCGGGATGTCGGGTGAGGGCTTCGTCGAGCCTTCGTACGAGGTCGGCAGGAACGAACGGGGCATCGGCCGATACGCTGGCGACCGCGCGTGTGCCGCGCTGGTGTCGCGCGAACCAATGAAGTGCGGCCACAACGCCCGCCAAGGGGCCGGGAAAATCGGCGGTCTCGTCCGGCACCACCGGATGCCCGAGGAACGCAAAGCGTGAAGGGTCGCCGTTGGCATTCACGATTAGGGGGCCCACCTGTGGGCCCAAGCCTTCGGCGACGCGCTGAATCAGGGGTCGCCCTGCTACATTGAGCAGCGCCTTGTCTCTGCCTCCCATGCGCCGGCTCAGCCCGCCGGCCAGCACCACACCCGCAATTTCGTCCGTCATTGGCGGTCTCGTGCTAGTGTGATGATCGAGAAATTCGCCATATCTGGCCGCGAGGGACCGAACGAATTTCTCGATCTGAATCACACTAGCAAATCCTGGACTTTCTAGTGTCCCTTTGATTCCGAAGTTCGCTTGGTACCTAGCCGCGAAATTCGGGCGAACTTCGGAATCGGGACACTAGGCGGCCGACCTGGCGCCGATCAGACCCTACTCGGCCGTACCGGGAGCGCAACAGGCTCGCGCGTTTTGGGTTTCGCGATCCGGCTGACATCGGAAGGGCACCCCGTCTATAGTCCGCCCGCCGAAGCGGGCAGGGGACCTCAATGACGAAACTCAATCGCCGCAAATTCCTGACGGTCGCAGGCGTGGGAGGCGCGGCGGCGACTGTTGCCGCATGCGACGAGCCGACGGCCCCGGCAGTGGTCGAAAGCATGCCGAAGCTGTCATGGCGGTTGACCTCGAGCTTTCCGAAATCGCTCGACACCATTCACGGCGCCTCGGACGTCTTCGCCAGGTCGGTGAGCGAAATGACCGACGGCAAGTTCTCGATCCAGGTCTTCGCGGCCGGCGAGATCGTGGGCGGCTTGCAGGCTGCGGACGCCGTCTCGGATGGCACGGTCGAAATCGCGCATACGGCTTCGTACTACTACTGGGGTAAGGATCCGACGTTCGCGCTGGCGACATGCGTGCCGTTCGGTCTCAACTGCCGCATGCAGAACGCCTGGATGTACGAGGGCGGCGGCATCGACCTCATGAACGAGTTCTATCAGCGCTACAACATATACGGCCTGCCGGGTGGCAATACCGGCTCGCAAATGGGCGGCTGGTATCGCAAGGAGATTCATACGCCGGAGGATTGGAAGGGTCTCAAGATCCGCATCGGTGGTTTTGGCGGGGCGATCATGTCGCGGCTCGGAGCGGTGCCGCAGCAGATCGCGGGCGGCGATATTTATGCCGCGCTCGAGAAGGGCACGATCGATGCGGCGGAGTGGGTTGGCCCCTACGACGACGAGAAGCTCGGCTTCTATCGCGTGGCTCGGAACTACTACTATCCGGGCTGGTGGGAAGGCCAGGCCATGCTCCATTTCTTCATCAATCTCGAGAAATGGAACAGCCTGCCGAGAGCATATCAGGCTGTGATCCGGAGCGCCGCGCAGACGGCCAATACCATCATGATGGCGCGGTACGACATGCAAAATCCGGCAGCGCTACGCCGCTTGGTCAAAGCCGGTGCAATCCTAAGGCCGTTCTCGGAGCCGGTGCTGGATGCCTGCTTCAAAGCGTCGAACGACGCCTACGCTGAGCTTTCCGCCAAGAATCCTCAGTTCAAGAAAACCTACGACGCCATGATCGCGGTGCGTGCCGAGGACTACCTTTGGTTCCAGCTTTCGGAGCACACCAGCGACACCTACATGATGATCCAGCAGCGCAAGAATGCGCTGTGAGGCGAGGTTAGACGCTTATGCGAGCAGCGTGCGGACTGCCGCCCGGATCTGCTCGAGGGTGAACGGCTTGAGAATGATGCCGAGGTTCGGCGAGTTCAGAGCTTTCGCGCGTTCGAGTTCTTCGGCGAACCCCGACATGAGCAGAAGTTTCAGGTCCGGTGCGCTGCTGATTGCGCGGCGGGCGAGGTCAATGCCGTCGATCCCCGGCATATGCACATCGGAGACCAAAAGATCGAATTTCTTCGCAGCCGAGGTGAGAACGTCGAGAGCTTCGCTGCCGTCTTGCGTCAGGTCCACGTTGTGTCCGTCCGATTCAAGGGCGCGTTTGACGAGATCACGCGTCGCTTCGTCGTCGTCGGCCAGAAGAATGTGCGCCATCCCCGTTCTCCCCAGACACCAAGCCGGCGGAGTGCCAGCTCGCTTTTATTCCAATGCCGACTCCCAAGCGCATGTCCACCACTCCGAACTGAGCGTCAGTCCCGAGCCATGCGGCCGACGAACGGCAGCTCACGATACCGATGGGCAACGTCCATGCCGTAGCCGACGACGAACTCGTCCTTGCCTTCGAAGGCCCAGAAGTCCGCCTGGACGTCGACCGCGCGCGGCACCTTCTTGTCGATCAGCACGCAGGTGAGGATCTCTTTCGCGCCGCGGGCCGAGATCAGGTCCTTTGCGAAAACCAGCGTCCTGCCCGAGTCGAGCACGTCGTCGATCAGGAGCACGTTTCGATCCTCGACGCTGAGGTCCAGGTCGCGCAGGATCTCGACCTTGCCGGAGGATGTCTTGCTTTTGCGGTAGCTGGAGAGCGTCAGGAAATCCACCTCGGGCTCGAGACCCGTGCGGTGGAGGGCGCGAATAAGATCGGCAGCAAAGACGAAGCTGCCTTTGAGGACGGCGACGACGAGAAGTCGCTCGAGCTTTCGGCCTGAGATCTCCCGGGCGAGCTCCTCCAAGCGGGCGGCGATGTTGTCCGCGGAGTAGATGACCTCGACTTCAGATGCGGCAGCTCTTTCTTCCGTCATGTCGGTTCCTTGCCGGTCCTTTCGTGCGCGATTGCCTGGTTACGGGCCCAAAATCTGAAAAACCCCCGAAATCATGCCTTTAGGCCGCGGGGCCCGGCTAGCCCGGGGTTTTACGGAAGCATCCTGTACAGTCACGCTCAAGGTATCAAGTGCTCCGTACCTGAGCGCAACGGGGAGGCAGAGATGTTTGTACATGCCGCCGCCATATTCGTAACCGATTGATACTCCGCTCGCCTTCCCGCATATAGGCGCGCGAGCATAAGGCGTAACTCTACAAGCTCAATCCCGGAGCGAGTCGTTCGTGATACGATTGACGAATGTCGGCCTCAAATACGATCGAGGCCCTGAGATCCTTTCGGAGGTCAACTTTCACCTCCGGCCTGGCTCATTCCACTTCCTGACCGGGCCATCGGGTGCCGGCAAGACGTCGCTCTTGCGGTTGCTCTTCATGTCGCTTCATCCGACGCGCGGCCAGATCCAGCTTTTTGGCCAGGATGTGAGCCGTATCACGACAAGCAAGCGTGCCCCCCTGAGGCGCCGGATCGGCATTGTGTTCCAGGATTTCCGGCTGCTCGAACATCTGACAACCTGGGAAAACGTGGCACTGCCGCTGCGCGTGATCGGCAAACGCGTCGACGATTACAAGGAAGACGTGACGGACCTCCTGCAGTGGGTCGGGCTCGGTGACCGCATGCACGGCTACCCCTCGGTTCTCTCGGGCGGCGAGAAGCAACGCGCTGCGATCGCGCGCGCGGTGATCGGAAAACCCGAGCTGCTGCTTGCCGACGAGCCGACCGGTAACGTCGACCCGCAAATGGCCCGGCGTCTCCTGCGCCTGTTCATTGAGCTCAACCGGCTTGGGACATCAGTTCTGATCGCGACCCACGATCATCAGCTGATGCGACAGTTCAAAGCCCCTCGACTGGAGTTGCACGACGGCCATGTCCGGATCGTATGATCGCCCCGACCGACCAGCGTTGCGCGGGCTCGATCCCAATCGTGCACCCGAGTACGACCCGTATGACGACGGCTCCGTCGTGACGCAGGGCGGACGCGTGTCGACCCAAGCGCGCGAGCGTACGGACCACGATCGAACCTACGACACCGACGCCATCACGGTGGGGGAAAGCGCCCTCAGGACCGATTACGAACGCCATTCCGGCCCGGATGTTTACGCGCCGATGCGCGAGCCGCGCAAAGCGCAATCGATGACTGCGCCGATCGTGCCGGCGGGTTCGGTGACCGGCCGCTCGCTCACGCTCGTCATCACCATCATGTGTTTTCTGGCCTGCCTCACGGTGGGCACCGTCTACATGATCCGCCAGTCCGCCAACGCTTGGCTCCGCGATATCGCGAGCGAGGTGACCGTCCAGGTGCAGGCCAAGGACGGCACGGACGCCGACAAGCTGACGCAACAGGTCGCCACCTACCTTGGCCAGCAAAGCGGTATCAGCAAGGTAACGGTCCTGTCCGCTGCGGAGTCGGCTGGACTGCTTGAGCCCTGGCTTGGGCCCATCGACGATCTCAACGCCCTGCCTCTTCCGCGCCTCATCGCGCTTGAGCTGGACCGGGCCGTGCCGCCGAACCTCGATACGGTCCGCTCCGGCCTCTCCGGTCAGTTTCAAGGGGTCACGCTCGACGACCATCGCCGCTGGCAGCTGCAGATCATGACGATCACCAACAGTTTCGCGCTCGGCGGCATGGCGATCCTGGCGCTCGTTGCCATGGCGACCACGGCCATTATCGTTTCGGCCACCAAGAGCTCGATGGCTTCAAACCGGGAAATCGTCGAGGTGCTGCACTTCGTCGGCGCAACCGACCGGTTCATCGCGCGTGAGTTCGAGAAGCACTTCCTGAGACTCGGCGTCAGGGCGGGGCTCGTAGGAGCGGCCCTGGCGCTCTGCGTCTTCCTGCTGATGCCGACCATCGTTCAAATCATGGGCGGCGGGTCGATGACGCTCACCGAGCTGCACCGGCTGGTGGGATCCGGGGCGCTCGATATGGCGGGCTTCGTGCTGATGGGGATCGTCGTCGTCGTGATCGCGGCGCTCTGTATGCTTACTTCCCGCTTTGGTGTGTTTCGCATTCTCAACAGCAAGCATTGATTGAGGACAAGCTCCGGCGCCGGTTAAGTATCAACGTACGCCGGCTCAAGGACTGTCACACGAGAGGCCAAAATCGGCTATTCTCCTTCGGGAGCGGACTTCGCACGGGGGAGGCTGCTGCCGGACAGAGGCGGTCCGCACATGAGGCCGGGTGGGCAGGTATGAGTCCGAGACGATTTCTGATTGGTTTCGCTGGAGCAGCGGCAGCGCTGTTCGCGTTCGGATTCGTCCTATTCGCAAATGCCGTGATGCGCGATCCCGAAGTGCAGAACGTGCATGCTGATGGGATCGTCGTGCTGACCGGCGGGCAGACGCGCATCACGGAGGCGGCGAAGCTGCTGCAGGACGGTCGCGGACAGCGTCTCCTCATCTCGGGCGTGAACCAGAAGACCGGGCGGCCTTCGCTGCTCAAGATCTCCGGTCTCGACGAGAAGATTTTCCAGTGTTGCGTCGATCTCGGATATGCGGCGCTGAATACCGTCGGCAATGCCGAGGAAACGCGGCGCTGGGCGGAAGCACTCGGCTATGATCGCCTGATCGTCGTGACCGCGAGCTACCACATGCCGCGCAGCCTCGCGGAACTTGCGCGTGTGATGCCGAACATCCAGCTGGTGCCGCATCCGGTTGCGCCCGATGGTCTCAGGCGCAAGGTCTGGTGGCTCGATGCCGCCACGACGCGTCTGCTTGCGTCCGAGTACATCAAGTTCTTGCCGGCTGCGGCGCGGCTGGTGGCGGAACGCGGCCTCTCGCCCTGGCAGGCCACGTCATTGACGGCCTCTTCGGGTACGCCCCAGAAATCCTAGGGTCGTTCCGGTTTTAGTTGATCGAGGACCGACCCTAGTTCTTAGTTTTGTCGTGCTTCTTTTCGGAAAACCGGTTCCCACTTTTCCGGAAGCACTCTCGAGCAATAAGGCTGGACATTGAATTGGTGGTCGGATTGATAGGGATCCGGCGCACCGGGCGCCTGTCTTTCATCTCGCCGCACCCCATGCTTCTGACCCTTCGTTCGATCCTTTTTGCCATCGCCTTCTACGTGACCACGGCCCTGTTCCTGGTGCTCGGTTCGTGGCTGCTTTTCGCGCCGAGAAGCTGGGCGATGGCCGGTCTGCGCACACACGCCATCGTGTGCGTGTGGTTGCTGCGCGTCATCGCCGGGACGAAGCTCGAAGTGCGCGGGCATGACCAGCTTCCGAAGGGGGCCTGTCTCGTCGTGTCCAAGCATCAATCGGCTTGGGATACTTTTGGGCTTGTGCCGCTGTTTCGTGACCCTGCCATCGTGCTCAAAGACGAGCTCAAGTGGATCCCGTTCTACGGCTGGTTTTGCGTGAAGTTCGAGCACATCCTCGTCAAACGCGACAGGGCCGCGAAGGCGCTCAAGGCGATGATCGCGGATGCCCAGATCCGCAAGGCTCAGGGCCGGGAGATCGTGATTTTCCCCGAGGGAACCCGCCAGGCCCCGGGTGCGCCCCCTGACTACAAACCGGGCTATGTCGCCCTCTACGAAGCCCTTGAGCTCCCGTGCGTGCCGCTTGCGCTCAATTCCGGGCTCTTCTGGCCGCGCCGTCAGTTCCTGCGCTACCCGGGCACGATCGTGGTCGAGTTTCTCGATCCGATTCCGGCTGGCCTGCCGCGAAAAGAGTTTCGGGAGTTGCTCGAGGCGCGTCTCGAGGCGGCGGCCCAGAAGCTAGTGCTGGAAGGGCAGCGGAACCTGGACGAGAACGAATAAGAACTAAAAGAGAACATTTGTTTGACGATTTGGGGGTGAGCGCTTATATTTCAGAGCCATACTGGATGGCCCGAGGCGCAAATGACGAACGCCCCCACGTTCCTGGCCCCGATTTCCGAGGAGATTTGGCGGCGTAAGTATCGCTTCGAAGGCGAGACAGCACGTGACGAGACGCTGACGGATACGTTCCGGCGCGTCGCGGACGCAGCCGCCTCCGTCGAAAAGGGCGGGAAGCGCGTACGGCAGCGCTGGGCCTCGCAGTTCTACGACAGCATGGCAGACTTCGGCTTCGTGCCGGCCGGGCGCATCTTGGCAGGTGCAGGCACGGGTCGGGCCGTCACGCTTTTCAACTGCTTCGTCATGGGCCGGATCGGGGACGATCTCGGCGCCATCTTCGAGAACGTCAAGGAAGCCGCCCTCACGATGCAGCAGGGCGGCGGCATCGGGCACGATTTCTCGACTCTGAGGCCCAAGGGTGCACTGGTCAAAAGCATCGGCGCGGATGCGTCGGGTCCGGTGAGCTTCATGGACGTGTGGGATGCGATGTGCCGCACGATCATGTCGGCGGGCGCGCGGCGCGGCGCCATGATGGGTACGCTCCGCTGCGATCATCCCGACATCGAGACGTTCATCGACGCGAAGGCCGACCCGGCCAAGCTGCGCAACTTCAATCTTTCCGTGCTGGTCACGGATGCATTCGTCGCGGCCGTGCGAGCGGACAGTCCCTGGGACCTCGTGTTCGAGGGCAAAGTCTACAAGACGGTCCGTGCGCGTGATCTTTGGGATCGCATCGTGCGCGCGGCGTACGACTATGCCGAGCCGGGCGTGATTTTCATCGACCGCGTCAATGCCCTCAACAACCTCGCTTTCTGCGAGGAGATCAGCGCCACAAATCCGTGCGGCGAGCAGCCGTTGCCGCCTTATGGCGCGTGTCTTCTTGGGTCCATCAATCTGGCCGCGCTGGTGTCGGCGCCGTTTTCCGATCATGCGGCGATCGATGCAAAGAAGCTCGCGGAGCGGGTGCGGATCGCCGTGCGCTTTCTCGACAACGTCATCGATGTGTCGGGTTATCCGCTCGAGGCGCAGCGCCGCGAGGCCATGGCCAAGCGGCGCATCGGCCTTGGCGTCACCGGACTTGCTGACGCGCTGATCGCCATGGGCGTGCGGTACGGAACCTCGGAAGCGGCCCAGCTTGCGCAATCGTGGATGAGAACGATCGAGCAGGCCGCGTATCTCGCGAGCGCGGAGCTTGCGGCCGAGAAGGGCGCTTTCCCTCTCTATGATGCCGAGCGTTTTCTTGCCTCTCCGAATGTGGTCCGGCTTGCACCGGAGGTCCGTGAGGCGATCGCACGGCATGGCATTCGCAACGGGTGTCTCACGTCGATTGCGCCAACCGGAACGATTTCTCTGTTCGCCGGCAACGTCTCTTCAGGTGTCGAGCCGGTCTTTGATTTTCGCTATTCGCGGCGAGTGCTCGGTCCGGATGGAGGCGCGCGCGTCGAGGAGGTCGAGGATCTGGCGCATGCGCAGTTCCGGCGCCGGTTCGGGGCGGAGGCTCCGCTCAGCGCTGCTTTCGTCACCGCGGCTGAGCTTTCGCCGCGCGAGCATCTCGTCATGCAGGCCGCGCTGCAGAAGCATGTCGACAGCTCGATCTCGAAGACCATCAATTGTCCCGAGGACATTTCCTTCGAGGCTTTCAAGTCGATTTATCTTGATGCGTTCGATCTCGGTCTCAAAGGCTGCACGGTGTATCGGCCCAATCCTGTCACGGGCGCCATTCTCACACGTGCGACGGCTGGGGATACCCAGGCGGAATCTGCAGCGGCGATCAGCAAACCCGCCTCAGTGCAGGTTGCCGTCCCGGACCGGGAAGTCCCGCGACGTCACGGGGATGTGGTCTATATGGCCCAGCCGCTCGACCGCGATCCCGTGCTGGCGGGGTATACCTATAAGCTCAAGTGGCCTGAGAGCGATCACGCGATCTACGTCACCATCAACGATATCGAGGCGGGTGGGCGGCGGCGTCCGTTTGAGATTTTCATCAACACGCGCAACCTCGAACATTATGCGTGGACGGTCGCGCTGACGCGCATGATCAGCGCCGTGTTCCGGCGCGGCGGTGATGTGTCATTCGTCGCCGAAGAGCTGAAGGCCGTGTTCGATCCGCAGGGCGGCCGCTGGATGGGTGGCCGCTATGTGCCGAGCCTGCTCGCGGCGATCGGAGACGTGATCGAAACGCATATGCGGCGGATCGGATTCCTGACGTCCGAAGAGGCGATCGAGGCGCCGACGTTCGTCGAGCCGGTGTCGTTGTCGAACAGTGAGGGAGCGGCCGGGATTCGCGCTTCCGGGCCTGGGTCTGTGGATCGTCCGGCGGGCCTCGGGCGGAGCTGCCCCCGGTGTGCAGCACAGGCCTTCGTCAAAGAGAGCGGGTGCTGGACCTGCCGGGCGTGCGGTTTCTCCCGCTGTGACTAATCGTGGCCAAGCTGAGGCGGACGATTTCCGTCTTGCTGCAGCAAATCCACGGTGATCGTGGTTAACCGCGTGAAATTTCAAGCGCGTTCCCTGCGTAACAGCTTCGGCCGGCAGCAAGGCGGTAGGGTTACCCGCAGAGCAGTTGCCCAAAAATGACTGAGATCAAGCCATATTTCAGCTGGAAAAGCTCAGCATCCTGCGGGTCAGTAAGGTAGCGTCAAGAGCCGCGTACACGGCAAAGGAACCTGGTTATGGGAGCGCGTGTCATTCAACTCGCAGAAGTCAGAGCCCGCCGCTCTGCTCCAAAGCCCGAAATCGCTACGCTGGACAGCACGTCTGAGCTCAACGATCGTTTCCATTTCTGGAGTGGCGCCTCTGGACGGCGCTACGTCCACTCGGTCTACGACCTCGTCGATTGCCCTGAGGTTCCGGCCGCCAATTTTCTGCTTGTGCATCGCGACGAGACAGGCCGCCGCTCTGTGCTGGCCATCGGCCACCTGACACACTCGGCTACTTCGCTCAATCTCGCAGAGATCCGGTATCGCGGCGCCCGCCTTGGTGCCAACGAGGTTCATGTGCATCTGCTGGCGCCTACGGCTCAGCAGCGTCGCATCGTCGAGCTCGACCTGCGCGCCGGTCAGATTGATCATGGTGACGGCGACCTCATCACCGCCACGCGCCACTGAACTTAGACGCGATTGCCGCTGAGAGATTCCGATCGCGCCAACTCCATGTTGGCGCGATTTTCGTTTGCGTGCTTGTCCGCTGGATTAGAGCAGGGCGCGCATCGCCCACAGTCCGGCAAAGAGGCCGAAGATCGACAGCACAACACTGGCAATGACGTAGGTCGCAGCAAGCCAGCTTTCGCCTCGCTCGATCAGCAGTGCGGTGTCGAGGGAGAAGGCGGAAAAGGTGGTGAAGCCGCCCAAGATGCCCGTGGTCAAAAAGAGCTTCAGCTCCTGGGGCGCTTCGCCCTTGAAGGCGAACCAGCCGGCCACAATGCCCATGACGGTCGAGCCGATCACGTTGATGGCGAGGATGCCGTAGGGATACCCGCTGCCGATCAGCGCCGTGATCCAGGTGTTGAAGGCGTGACGCAGCAGGCCGCCGAGCCCTGCTCCGAAAAAGATGGCGATGGATGCTTGCATCTTCGTCTCCGCAATTGCCTCTTTAGGGCGCGTTCGCGCGGAGCAGCGACGCAAGCTCCTACCCGCGCAAAAGCGCCCGGTAGGAGCCATCAGCCTTTCGGCGGTTGTCGGGAGACTCCATTCCCATCCCACACATCCAATCTGCGCGAAGGCGGACGGATTTGCAAGGTGGCCGACCTATGGGCGCGTTGCGCAAGCCTCTCGCCTAGCTGCGTTTTGCGCGATAACCGAACCGATTGTCGCGGACCGTGCGGGGCGCCCATGTGGTTCGGGTTGCCCAGGCGCGTGCCAGGGCCTTGGTGTTCGCGCCCCCGCTGGATGTCGCGCCGCGCCCGGCAATGGCGCCGGTCAATGTTAGAAGGCGATCCAAGCGAGGTTCGCGGATCCCGAGCTCCGTGAGGTGCCGGCGGGTGCTCAGGAAATAGTCGAGATTGGTGCCGCTGCGCCCGGCCGAGCGACGGATCAACTCGGCTTCCCACGCCAGAGGCAGGCGGCCTGCATAGGCGGGATGAGCCCGTTCGGCGATGTAGGTGACGGCCCACACGATGCGCGCCGGCTCATTGCCAACATGGGCAAGGTCCAACGGCACGAGGGCCTCGCGATAGACGCCGTAGATCAATTCGCGCTGGCGCAAGTAGGCCAGCGTTTCCTCGCGAGCGTTCGCTGCAATCCGAAAAGCTATCCCGTCGCAAACTCCGCCCCGGTCGAGCCCGAGCACTAAACCCGGCTGGCGTTCCGTTCCGCGATAATGGATCGAATAGACGCAAAAGGCCCGATGGTAGCCGGTGAGACGGGCCGGGCGTGCTTCCACGAAGGCGAACCCCGGGTTCCACATCAGCGACCCGTAACCGAAGATCCAGGTGTCGGCGGGTTCGGCGGCCATACGCGGGGGCCTCCTCAGCTCAACGCTTCTTGGCGGGTGCCGAGGAGGAAGGGGTGGTCTGTCCGTGTGTGCGGCCGAAGTCCGGTGCTGCGGTGTCCTGACCGGCCTGAATGATGCTCCGGCGAACGGCGCGAGCGTCGGTGAAGAGGCGATGGAGCGTCTCGCCATCGCCGAAGCGGATGGCCCGCTGCAGCATGGTCAGGTCTTCCGTGAAGCGGCCGAGCATGTCGAGCACGGCCTCCTTGTTGTTGAGGAAGACGTCGCGCCACATGGTCGGATCGGAGGCCGCGATGCGCGTGAAATCGCGGAAACCGCCGGCGGAGAATTTGATCACCTCGCTGTCGGTTACGCGTTCCAGGTGCTCGGCCGTGTTGACGATGTTGTAGGCGATGAGATGCGGCACGTGACTGGTGATGGCGAGCACGAGGTCATGGTGCTCGGGCGTCATGATCTCGACTTTCGAGCCGAGCGCTTCCCAGAAGCTGCGCAGCTTCTCGACAGCCTTGCCATCGGTATGGGGTTCGGGCGTCAGAATGCACCAGCGGCTATCGAACAGCTCGGCAAAGCCGGATTCAGGGCCGGATTGCTCCGTTCCCGCTATCGGATGGCCCGGAACGAAATGCACGCCCTCCGGCACGTGTGGGCTGACGTCACGCACGATCGATGCCTTGACGGAGCCGACGTCGGTGAGGATGGCGCCGGGTTTCAGGCTGCGCGAGATCTCCTTGGCGATGGGGCCGCAAAGTCCGACCGGTGTGCAGAGAATGACAAGGTCGGCGCCTTCCACAGCCTCGGCGGCGGTGACATAGCCTTCGTCGATGAGGCCAAGCTTCATGGCCGTTTCAACGGTCGCCGGGGTGCGGGCGGAGCCGACGATCTCGCGCGCGAGATTGGAGCGGCGGGATGCGTGGCTGATGGAAGAGCCGATGAGGCCGATGCCGATCAGAGCAATGCGCTCGAACATCGGCTCCTTCTGAGGCCCGCTCATGCGCGCGCTCCTGCGAAAGCGGTGAGCGCTTCAACCACCTTGCGGTTCTCGGCTTCGGTTCCGATGGTGATGCGCAGCGCATTGGGAAGCCCATAGCCGGCAACGCGGCGTACGATGATGCCGCGCTGCTTCAGGAACGTGTCGCAGGCAACCGCATCGCGGCCGGGGCTGGTCGAGAAATGTACGAGGATGAAGTTCGCCACGCTCGGCGTCACGCTGAAGCCGAGCTTTTCGATTTCAGCCGTGAGCCACGGCAGCCATTGCTCGTTGTGGCGGACGGCCGTTTCGATGTGTGACCAGTCGTCCATGGCGGCAGCGCCGGCGGCAATGGACGGCGCGGAGAGGTTGAACGGGCCGCGGATGCGGTTGAGTGCATCGGCCACGGCTGCCGGGCAGTAGGCCCAGCCGATGCGTAGGCCCGCGAGGCCGAAGATCTTGGAGAACGTGCGCGTCATCACCGTGTTCTCGGTGGTCGCGACCAGCTCGAGACCCGCTTCGTAGTCGTTGCGGCGGACGTATTCGGCGTAAGCGGCATCGAGCACGAGCAGCACGTCGGCGGGCAGGCTGGCGCGGAGG
Source organism: Hyphomicrobium sp. (assembly GCF_036262015.1). Taxonomy (GTDB): domain Bacteria; phylum Pseudomonadota; class Alphaproteobacteria; order Rhizobiales; family Hyphomicrobiaceae; genus Hyphomicrobium_C. The sequence continues at coordinate 121,936 of NZ_DATAJR010000008.1, forward strand.
CGCCGCACTTCGTCGATGGCGAGGTACGTGCCCGTTGGATTGTTCGGGTTCGCAAGGAAGACGATACGCGTGCGCGGGGTCACGCGCGCGAGGATCGCATCCACGTCGGTCCTGAGGTTGGTTTCCGGTGCGACGACCGGCGTCGCGCCTGCGGCCAGGATCACGATGCGGTAGAGCAGGAAGCCGTGCTCTGTGTAGAGGCCTTCGTCGCCGGGGCCGAGGTAGGCGTGTGCGATCAGGCTGATCAACTCGTCCGAGCCCGCGCCGCAGACGATGCGATCCGGATTGAGGCCGAAACGGCGCGCGATGGCTTGACGGAGCGCCGAGGCTTGGCCGTCCGGATAACGTTCGAGGGCGCTCCCTGCCGCGGTAAAGGCTTCGATTGCCTTGGGGCTCGGCCCGAGCGGGGTTTCGTTCGACGAGAGCTTGACCGGTTTCAAACCGCCCGGCACCTGGCTTTCGCCCGGGACGTAGGCCTCGATATCGAGGACACCGGGACGGGGTTTCGGGGCGAGAGGGGCCATGGATCGGCTCAGTTTCCAGTAGGGGATGAAAAGCCTGCCGGTTGGGCGGGCGGTCCCCGTGATACCGAGGGTGCCGCAAAAGCGCAAAGGTTTAAGCGCCGCGACCGGTTAGCTGAAGAGTTGAGGCAAACAAAAACCGCGTCCCGGAGGCCGGAACGCGGTTCGAAATCCGGAAATAGTCTCCGCGCCTACTGCATATAAGGCGCGTCGCCGCCGTGCGGTGCGTTGGGCGACGAGAAGAAGAAGCCGCTGTCGAAGGGTCCTGCAATCGTCTGGTTCGTCACAGTCGGGTCGACGAACCTCCGCGTATTGGTGCCCTGGAGGTATTTATAGGAATACCCGCCGCGCCGCGGTGCGGGACGCACGACGCCGCGCAACGGCTTTTCCTTAACGCTGGGCTTCTGGGCGAAAGCCACGTCGGGGCCGACCGGCAACGCGAGCAGCGCAAGGGCTGCCATGATTTTGAAGAGACCGAGTTTTTTCATGGCGCGAACCTAACCCAGGTTGGGGGTGCATGTCGATGTGGGGGGACGATTTCGGTGGCCCGGTGTGGCTTTCTGAACCTCAGTAGAACCCCCGTTAAGGGGGCCCAGTTCCCCGATCATCGCCGAACATATCTTGAGGGCCCGTTAATGAATATTTGATGTCACAGCTGTTGGAGGACCAGGGCCTTGACCCCGGCCAATAAGCTCCGATATTGAGGGCTTGATTTCGACCGTGGTGATTTGGCCGGCCGGCTTGCAGCCACGTTAAACAACTCGCTAAATGGGCCGTCGCGCACCCGAACATATACGGATGGGCCGGCTTGAGGGCCGGTTTCGAACGCCCGCACAGGCGGGCCGGGAGCACGAGCGCATGGGCACGTCGTCCGCGTTGTCCGAAGGTGCGGATCGCAAAGCCGATCCGATGGCTGATCACAGGCTGCCGGAGGTTCACAGTCCCTCCAGCCAGATCATCGTGTTTCCGGAGGAGGCGCCTCTGCGGCTCGAGTCCGGCCAGCTTCTGGGGCCGCTCTCGATCGCCTATCAGACCTACGGCACCCTCAACGCCGACAAGTCGAACGCCATCCTCATCTGTCACGCGCTCACCGGCGACCAGCATGTGGCGAACGTCCACCCTGTCACCGGCAAGCCTGGCTGGTGGGATCTGCTGGTGGGGCCGGGCAAGCCGGTCGACACCAACCATTTCTTCGTGGTTTGCCCGAACATTCTCGGCGGATGCATGGGCTCGACCGGTCCTGCGTCCCTGAACCCGAAGACCGGCAAGCCCTACGGTCTCGATTTTCCCGTGATCACCATCGGCGACATCGTCGACGCGCAAGTGCGCCTTGTCGATCACCTCGGGATCGGAGAACTGTTCTCCGTGATCGGTGGGTCCATGGGCGGCATGCAGGTGCTCGAATGGGCTGCGCGGCAGAAGGGTCGCGTTGCGACGGCCATTCCGATCGCGACCGCACCTTGGCACACAGCGCAGAACATCGCGTTTCACGAGGTTGGCCGGCAAGCGGTCATGGCTGATCCCGACTGGCGCGGCGGCAACTACTATGAGCATGGCGTTGTGCCCAAGAATGGGCTTTCCGTGGCGCGCATGGCGGCGCACATCACGTACCTTTCCGAGAAGGCGTTGCAGGGCAAGTTCGGCCGCAATCTGCAGGATCGCGCCGCGCGCTCGTTCTCGTTCGATGCCGACTTCAAGATCGAGAGCTATCTGCGCCATCAGGGCTCGACATTCGTCGATCGCTTTGATGCCAACAGCTATCTCTACATCACGCGGGCCATGGACTACTTCGATCTGGAGGGCGCCAACGGCGGAAAGCTCGCGAATGCCTTTGCAGGCACCAACACGCAATTCTGCGTGGTGTCCTTCACAAGCGACTGGCTCTATCCCACGCGCGATAGCAAGGCGATCGTGAAGGCGCTCAATGCGGTCGCCGCGAACGTGTCCTTCGTCGAGATCGAGAGCGACAAGGGCCATGACGCCTTCCTTCTGGAAGAGCCTGAATTTCATGCGACCGTGCGCGGTTTCTTGACCGCGGCGGCTGGCAAACGCGGGCTCCTGCCGCACGTGGAGGCGATCTGATGCAGAAAGCCGTTCCTTTCACCGGTCAGCAACGCGCCGACCACCTTCTGATTGCCGAAATGGTTGCGCCCGGATCGCGTGTGCTCGACGTGGGCTGCGGCGATGGTGCGCTGCTCAAGCTCCTCGCCGACACCAAGGGTGTCGACGGCCGTGGCGTCGAGCTGTCGCGCGAGAAGGTCAATCTTTGCGTGAAGAGCGGTCTTTCGGTGATCCAGGGCGACGCAGACCGCGATCTCGCCGACTATCCCGATCAGTCGTTCGACTATGCGATCCTCTCGCTCACTATTCAGGCGACGCGCGATCCGAAAACCGTGCTGGCCAATCTGCTCCGTATTGGGCGGCGCGCGATCGTTTCGTTCCCGAATTTCGGGCACTGGCGCATTCGCGCCCAGCTTCTGTTCTCGGGGCGGATGCCGATGACGCCCAATCTGCCGGAGCCTTGGTACACGACGGCCGACGCTCACCTTTGCACGATCAAGGATTTCGTCGACCTCGTCGAGATCGTCAACGCAGAGGTCGAGGCGGCGGTGGCGTTCAACGCGAAGGGTCAGCGTCTGCCGATCAAGAATTCTCTGTCGCTGCAGAACCTGCTGGGTGAGAAGGCCGTGTTCAGGCTCAAGCGGCGCGCCTAGGGTCGCTCCGGTTTTGGTTGAATCGCGGACCGACCCTCGTTCTTTGTTTTGTCATGCTTCTTATCGGAAAACCGGTTTCCACTTTTCCGGAAGCACTCTAGTGCGTTGTCGCTTCAACGGATGGTGACAAGGTCGCGCAATGCCTTCGCGCGCACCGGCTTGCCCTTGATGGGCGCCATCGTCTCCTTGCGCGCTTCCACCATCAGGACACCGCCGAGCGCGGGCGACACTCTCGCGCCGACGCGCTCCCAGGCTGTTGCCGAGCGCACGAGGATGCCGCGGTCGAACGGCGGGAAGTGCAGGGCCGTGTCCCAGGCCTGCGGCGTGAACAAGGATTGATGCAGCAGGCTGTCCAGCTGCGAGCGGCTGTAGGGCCTGCCGAAGCCGAAGGGAGTCGTGTCGACGTGGGTCCAGAGACCGCGCCTGTTCGGAACGATGGCCATGAGGCGTCCTTCCGGTCTCAGCACCCGCCAGAGTTCACGCAAGAGCGGCGTCACCTGTTCGGCGACCTCCAGGCAATGGATGACAAGCAGGCGATCGACGGAATTGTCGCGCAAGGGAAGGGACCCCTCGTCGACCAGGGCAGAGAGAATGGGAGACGATGGCGGCCAGATCAGAGCGCCTTGGCTCGCGGGCATCAATGCACTCACGCTGCGAGTCTCGCCGCGATAGGCGTTGATGAAGGGGGTGCCGAAGCCCAAGCTGGCGATAACCTCGCCCGGTGCGGGGCCCCAATGCGAACGGATGCGGCGCGCAAGGATTCGCCGTGCGATCTGGCCGAGCGGCGTCGCATAGAAGTCTCTTAGCGTTACGACATCCAAATGCATGCGTTTCCGCAGATCCGAATTTGCGACCACTTTTCGCCTGACCGGCATTGCAATGGCAAGGTCATGCGATTAGCTTTTTACAGGATCCGGTGAGCGTTCGCTCGAAACGGGTCAGAACACCCGCGTCACGACCCAGATGGCTCAACCCGAAATCCACCAATTCCCTTGTCTCAAGGACAACTATGGCGTTCTCGTCCACGACGCGGAAGGGGACGTTACGCTGTCTATCGACGCGCCGGACGCCGCTGCCGTCAAGCGAGCGCTCGAGGAACGCGGTTGGCGACTGACGCATATTCTCGCAACCCATCATCATGCCGATCATACGGCGGGGATTCCCGCGCTCAAGGCCGAAACGCACTGCCTAGTGATTGGTCCGCGCGATGAGGCGGCCCGTATTCCCGGGCTGGACCAAGCGGTTGGCGAGCCCGATACGCTTTCTCTCGGTACACTCACCGTGAAGGTACTCGATACGCCGGGACATACCATAGGGCATGTCACGTACTGGCTCGACGGGGCCAAGGTCGCGTTTGTCGGCGATACGCTGTTCGCGATGGGATGCGGGCGCATCCTCGAGGGAACGGCGGAAATGATGTGGACGTCCCTTCGCAAGATCGCCGATCTGCCGCGCGATACACTTCTCTATTGCGGGCACGAGTATACGGTCGCGAACGGCAAGTTCGGTGTTTCCATCGAGCCCGAGAACGGGCGGCTTCAAGAGCGGCTCTTGGATGCCGAGACAGTGCGCGCGCAAGGCGAAGCGACACTGCCCACGCGCGTCGATTTGGAGCTCGAAACCAACGTGTTTCTGCGGGCCGACACACGCGCCCTTCGAGACCGTGTGGGACTGCCCGCTGCTCCGGCCTGGAAGGTCTTCGCCGATCTGCGCGAACGCAAGAACCGGTTCTGAAGCCATGACCATGGACGCAGGCAGGATCATCGCCGAGTTGGGCCTTGTGCCTCACCCGGAGGGTGGACATTTTCGCGAGACGTTCCGGGACGCTGCATCCGACGGGCGCCGCGCGCATTCCACGGCCATCTATTTCCTGCTCAAGGCCGGAGAGGTTTCGCGCTGGCATCGGGTCGACGCGGTGGAAGTCTGGCACTGGTACGCTGGCGCACCGCTGATGCTGGCCACGGCTCCGCCGGACGGAGACGTCCAGATGGTATGTCTTGGGCCGGCGGTGCTCGATGGGGAACGGTCTCAGGGCATTGTCGCGACGGGGCACTGGCAGCAGGCGTGGTCTCTCGGAGACTGGACGCTCGTCGGATGCACCGTTGCGCCGGGGTTCGAGTTCGCGGGGTTCGAGCTTGCGCCGCCAGGGTTCACGCCAAGTGCCAAGACTGCTGCAGACTGAAAATGGCTCGTCCGCCGCCAATAGGGAAGTTTTCCACCATTCAATGTATGAGCTAGCTGGGCGTATCTCGCTGTTTTCTTTGGCCTTCAAGCAATTCCTGGGGACCGCGTCCGGCCTACGCTTGCCGCTCCAATACGACTCGTGAAGAGTGCGAATCAAACGCGGAATTGCGTGCGCGCAGCGGGGGTTGCAAAAAATGAAAGTGGAGTCCACCGGGACTGTTCTAAGTACGGTATTCGTCGACTACGACAACATCTACCTGTCGCTGAAGCGAAAGAACGAAGAGGCAGCCAAGCGGTTCGCCAAGGATGCTTCGCTGTGGCTTCGTGAGATCGAAAGCGGACGGCTGATTACGCCGACCAATGGCGTCAATTTCACGACTGCGCCGCGCCGCATCGTCATGAGCCGCTGCTACGGCAATCCGGTGCCGCGCCGGAATGCGCACGACAACTCGACGGATATGAACTCGTTCCCTTTTGTGCGGCATCATTTCCTGCGCGCAGGTTTCGAGGTCGTCGATTGCCCACCGCTTACGGCTCAGCTCAAGAACTCCGCCGATATTCGCATGGTGATGGACGTTCGCGACGTCCTGCATCACGATACGCGCTTCGACGAATTCATCCTGCTGTCGGGCGATGCGGACTTCACTCCGGTGCTGCACCGCTTGAGGGCTCACGCGCGCCGCACGGTGGTGTTCGCGAACGACCATACGGCTCAACCCTATACCGCGATCAGCGACGGCGAGGTTCGCGAGGCGGATCTCATTTCGCTGCTTCTCGATGGCCGCATCGATGCTGAGCCGAAGTCTGGTGGCGCGCTGCGCGAGCCAACGGCGGCGGAGCTCGAGACAATCCGTAAGACGATCGTTGCCGAGGTGGCGGGCGCTGTCCGTTCGGCTGGACAGCCGGTGCCGCTCGAAGCGCTGGCGGATCGTGCCGTCCGCGTGCTTGGGCACGAGAAGACGGTTGGTTCGGCTTGGGGTGGAGCGGGTGGTTTCCGCGAGCTTTTGGCCAAGGCTCTGCCGAAAGACATCAAACTCACGGATCAGGCTCCCTATTTTGCCTACGAACCCACGCGGCAGATTTCGCGTGAGATCGATGTGCGGACAGAGCTGCCGGCTCCGCGCAGGGCGGACATGGGAGAGGCTCGCCCAGAGCCGCGTCTCGATACGCCCCCCTCGCGGCGTGTTGAGACACGTGCGGACTACGAACGTGACAGCCAACCGGAAGTTCGTTTCGAGCCTCAGCGTTCGGAGCGTCCGCAAGCCGATCAGCGCGCCGAGCGATTGCCCGCGCGTTACGACGAGCCGCGCTACCAGCTTCCGCGCGAGGCGCGCAGCGAGTTTGCAGATCCTTCGCGCGAGATTGCGCGTCAAGAGCGCGTTCCACAGAGCCGCAGCGAGCCGCAGTCGAGCTACGGCCAGCCGCCGGCCTATGGGCAGCAGACTGGCTACGCGCAGCAGAGCTTTGGCGCGTCGCCGCCGCGTGCGCCGCAACAGGAGGCTGCTGTGCAGCCGTCGAGCGGAAGCTACGGTGCCCGCCCGGCCCCGCCGAGCCCGGAGGCGCTCGGCGCACAGCGTCCGGCTTCTCCGCCGGTGCAACCGGCGCAGCCCCAGCGGTCCGTCGATCAGGCGTCGCAAATTCAGCAGTCGATCGCGCGCATCCATGAGGCCTGCCAGGCGCCGCCATTGTCGCCGCCCGAGTACCGCGTGCTGTTCGAGGTGATGGCGGAAGAGATCACAGCCAACAATCTCTCTGGCCAGCAAACGCTGATCAATATCGTGCAGCGGGCTCGCGAGATGGGTCTCGAAGTGCGACGCGACGACGTGCGTTTCGTGCTCGAGGTCGTAAGCGAGGCCGATCCGTGGTTCGAGCAGGGTGCATCGGCGAATCTGTTTGCAAGCCGCTTCCGCAATTTCGTCGTTGCGCGCTGCCGTTCGCAGGGGCTCAACCTGTCGGCCGACGAGATCGACCTCATTGACGCGTGGTTCGGTGGGGCTCCGGCTTCGCAGCGGGCAGCGACTTCGGCTCCGCAGGCTCCGGCGCGTACAGCCCCTCCGGCACCGCAGGGTTACACCAGCGCACCGGCTCCGCAGCAGGGCGGTGATCGCTGGCAGGTGCCGGACAACCGTGCGGCTCCGCAGGCTCCGGCCCCGTTCGGGGAGGCCGAGGAGGAATTCCCGCGCATCGTGCGTTCTCGCCTGCGCGGGTAGGTTCGACACGTTGCAATTTGATGTTTGGGCCGGCGGCGTCGAAAAGATGCCGTCGGCTTTTTCATTTCATGCGTGTCTGGATCCCGCCGGCACTCGAAACAAAAGGGCCGCGGAGAGAGATCTCCGCGGCCCTTCAATTTCGGTACTGACTCGCGAGATCAGACGGCGATGTAGTGGCCGCCGTTGACGTCCAAGCAGGCGCCGGTGATGAAGCCGGCGTCGTCGGCGGCGAGGAACGTCACCGCACGGGCAATTTCCTCGACAGTGCCGAGGCGGCCCACGGGGATCTGCGGCAGAATCTTGCTTTCAAGGACTTCCTTCGGCACGGCGGCGACCATCTCGGTGTTGATGTAGCCTGGAGCGATGGTGTTGACGGTGATGCCCTTGGTGGCGCCTTCGAAGGCGAGAGCCTTGGTGAAGCCGTGCATGCCGGCCTTGGCGGCGGAGTAGTTCGTCTGGCCCATCTGGCCCTTGCGACCGTTGATCGACGAGATGTTGATGATGCGGCCGAAGTTGCGCGAACGCATGGAGTCGATCACGAGGCGGCTCATGTTGAAGACCGAGTCGAGGTCGACGTTGATGACCTCGCGCCACTGCTCGGGCGTCATCTTGTGCAGCATGGCATCGCGCGTGATGCCTGCGTTGTTGACGACAACGTCGATGGGGCCGAGGGCCTTGGTGATCTCGGCAATACCCTTGGCGCACTCGTCGTAGCTGCCGACGTTCCACTTGTAGACGGGAATGCCGGTTTCGACCTGGAACTGCTGAGCAGCGGCATCATTGCCGGCGTAGTTCGCGGCGACGCGATAGCCCTTGTTCTTGAGTGCGATCGAGATGGCGTGGCCAATGCCACGCGTGCCTCCGGTTACGACAGCGACGCGCGTCATGAGTGAAGATCTCCCTAGAGCAGATTTCTGATTGATTGCGGGTGGGGCTGATTAGCCTTCCCGACTTTGATGCGGGAAGTCACCAAAATGAAGCAGGATAGGAGGCGGCCTCTCCCTATGGGTAGGGAAAGGCCGCATTCTGTTTCGTCAATCGCGCTCGAGGCACATGGCGACGCCCATGCCGCCACCGATGCAGAGCGTGGCGAGGCCCTTCTTCGCGTCGCGGCGCTGCATTTCATAGAGCAGCGTAACGAGGATGCGCGCGCCTGAGGCACCGATCGGATGGCCAATGGCGATCGCGCCGCCGTTGACGTTTACTTTGTCGGTGTCCCAGGCGAGGCCCTTGTTGACGCTGATCGCCTGCGCCGCGAAGGCTTCGTTGGCCTCGATGAGGTCAAGATCCTTGACGGTCCAGCCGGCCTTTTCGAGCGCCTTTTTCGAAGCAGGAATGGGGCCGGTGCCCATGATCGACGGGTCGACGCCGGCGTGCGCCCACGAAACGATACGGGCGAGCGGCTTCACGCCACGCTTCTTCGCTTCTTCAGCCGTCATGAGAACAACAGCGGCGGCGCCGTCGTTGATGCCAGATGCGTTGGCCGCGGTGACGGAGCCTTCCTTCGGGTCGAATGCGGGGCGCAGCTTCGCGATGCTGTCGAGCGTCACGCCGTCCTTGATGTACTCGTCAGTATCAACGACGGTGTCGCCCTTCTTGCCCTTGATGGTGACGGGGGCAATCTCGTCCTTGAACTTGCCGGCCTTGCGCGCCGCCTCAGCCTTGTTCTGCGAAGCCACGGCGAACTTGTCCTGCTCTTCGCGCGTGATTTGCCACTGCTTGGCGACGTTCTCGGCCGTCGTGCCCATGTGGTAGTTGTTGAAGGCGTCCCACAGGCCGTCCTTGACCATGGTGTCGACGAACTTCACGTCGCCCATCTTGGTTCCTTCGCGCATATGCGCGGCGTGCTTGGACTGGCTCATGCTTTCCTGGCCGCCCGCGACGACGATGGACGAGGAGCCGGTCTGGATCTGCTGCAGACCGAGGGCGACGGCGCGAAGGCCCGAGCCGCAGATCTGGTTCATGCCCCAAGCCGGTGCATCGACCGGAATGCCGGCTGCGATGGCTGCCTGCCGCGCCGGGTTCTGGCCGTGGCCTGCCGTCAAAATCTGTCCGAGAATGACTTCGGAAACGTCGCCGGGCTGGGTCTTTGCGCGTTCGAGGGCTGCGCTGATGGCGACCTTGCCGAGTTCATGTGCCTGAAGGCTGGAGAGCGAGCCGTTGAATGCTCCGACAGGCGTTCTGGCAGCGCCGGCGATAACAATAGTTGTGCTATCCGCACTCATTTTATTTCTTCCTCCTCGAGGGGAAATCTGGGGCGTTTCTTGGCCTTGGGGTGACGAACCGCCTTTGACATGCATCAAATGACGGTCGTCAGCGGTACGATAGCAGTAGCGTAACGCTGCCCGCAATTAGGTCTTTGTGTCGATACTTTGCTTGGCAGGTATGCAGTTAGGTCTGGTAGCTCGTCTCCTGGCTGTGCTACGATGCCGCAGCGCAAACAGGTGTAGGTTTGATGGCTCAGCCCATGCTCAACAAATCCGACGTAAGCCCCGAGAAAAAAGAGGCGGTCGTCATCAAGAAGTATGCGAACCGGCGTCTCTACAATACCGAGACGAGCACGTACGTTACGCTCGACGACTTGGCTCAGATGGTGCGCAACGACAAGGATTTTGTCGTCTACGACGCCAAGTCCGGTGACGACCTGACCCATGCGGTGCTGACGCAGATCATCGTTGAGCAGGAGAGCCGGGAGGGCGGGCAGACGCTTCTGCCGATCCCCTTCCTGCGCCAGCTTATTCGTTTCTACGACGACAATATCGGTACCATGGTGCCGAGCTATCTCCAGTTCAGCCTCGAGAATCTCGTCAAGGAGCAGGAGAAGTTCCGGTCGATGTTCGCGAGCGCTTTCGCCAACCCTGCCGCAGCCTTCGAGGCCTATCAGGACCAGGCGCGCAAGAACATGGCGATGTTCGAGCAGGCCATGGCGATGTGGACGTCCTTTGGCGGGGCGGCCAATCCGCAGGTGAAGAGAAGCGAAGGGCAAGCGAGCGAGCAGCCGACTGCGGCCGCAACCGGTGAGCCCAAGGGTGAGATTGACGAGCTCAAGGCACAACTCACCGCCATGCAGCAGCGGATCGAGAAACTGGCCAAAGATCGCGAATAGCGGCGTCGTTCAGAGACGCCCTTTGCGTTCGTGTTCTTCGGCGAGCGCTGGTTCGCCGTAGAGATAGCCTTGCAGGTAGTTCGCTCCAGCCTTGCGAAGGAACACCGCGGCCTCTTCGTCGCCCACCCACTCGGCCACCGTCTCTAGGCCCAATGCGCGTGCCATCTCCAGCATCGTCTTGGCGATGACGCGGCTCTGGTGATCGTTCGGCAAGTCCGTGATGAAGGCGCCATCGATCTTCAGCATGTCGATCTTCAGCGTCTTCAGGTGTCGAAACGACGTATAGCCGGCGCCGAAATCATCGATAGCTGCCTTGCATCCAAGCGCGCGTATCGCATCGACGAAGGCGGCGACGCGCTCGAAATCATGGATCATCGCCGTTTCGGTGATTTCCACGGTGAGGCGGTCGGCGAGCCCGGGTGTGTCAGCGGTCAGCTTGCGCAACGCTGCGATCCAGTTGTCGTCGTGCGCAGTCAGGCTCGATGCGTTGAGCGACATGCGGAGCTTGGGATGCCGCGTGAGGAGGGTGCCCGCGAGCTCGAGCGAGCGCCTGTCGAGGAGAGAAGCCAGTCCGAGCTTTTCCGCCTGCAGGATCAGGTCGCCAGCGGAAACGAGCGATCCGTCGTTGCGCCGCAAGCGGAGCAGACCTTCGTAGAAGGCGGTCGCTCCGCTCACGGCGTCTACGATCGGCTGCAAGACAAGCGATAGACGATCTTCTTCAAGCGCGGCGATCACCGCGCTTGAAGCGTTCTCTCCGTCTGCGTTGTTCTCGCGAGCCATATCGTGATGATGGGCGATCTGGCCGCCCGTCAAAGACCGTCTGTTGGTAACACTCTACTGGTCGCTGCTGCCGAAGCCAATGTCGCGCTTGGCGACGCGAATACCGATCGTGAAACCGGCGATCACATCGATCAAGAAGGCGACCAGCAGAAGGAAGAAGACCGAGGTTGCGGCCTGCGGGACGACGATGAACTCGACCAGTGCGGCGATGAAGACCAGCATCGAGAGGCCATGATCGACCAGCGACGACGTCGACGTGTACGTGGCCTTCAGGATCTCGATGAACAGGACGATGAGCGAAGCAATGAGGATCAGGTCGCCCCAGGTGAAGGTCCAGCGCGCGCCGCTGATCATCGGAAGGCTGAACAGCTCGGTGCCGAGAAGTTCGCGCGCGGCGGCTGCGCCGTCGGTCGTCTCGGCCGCCGGAGACCCGGAGAAAAGAACGATGACGTTGTAGAGAACGAAAACGAGGAACGTTAGCGGGATAGCTCTCAGCGACATGTTTCCCTCCTAGAGGCCAAGACGCCAGCCTTGTACCCTATCCTCCGGGAGATTTCGATGGACCTTACGAAAAACGGCGGCTCCCGCGAGGGATGCCGCCGTTTCATTGAAACCTATTGTGCCGATGATCAGGCGTCGGACTTCGCCGGAAGGATCTGGCGACCGCGATACTTGCCGGTCTTGAGATCGATGTGGTGCGGACGGCGGCGCTCGCCGCTCTCCTTGTCCTCGACGTAGGTCGGCGCAGAGAGCGCATCGTGGGATTGACGCTGGCCCTTCTTCATGGGCGAGGTCTTTTTCCTAGGAACAGCCATGGGTTAAACTCCGGTCAGATGGCGCGCCTTGGACGGGCGCCGCTTGGGTTCTTGCAGAATGCGAATTGGCGGATGCCGTCTTGCGGAATGTTTCGGCGGCTCGTAACCGGTAGCGCCAAAACAAACCGCGACGTCCAACCGCTCGATCGGGCGCCGCAGGCTCCAAAACCAAAGATCGCGGCCTTATACCCACAAACCCCGATGGGCGCCAGATCATTTTCCGGCTTCGGGGTCGCGCCCTCCGGCGGCGGAAAACGATGTTAACACGGGGTGCGGGCCCATTTGGGACCAATCTCTTGGATCGTGGCCCTTATTGAGGGCCGAAATTGAGGGTCGGTGCCCAGTCGTCGGCCTTGGGCTTTTTCTTTTGGGGTGTCCGGAGCGGCGTCTTGCGCTGGGTCGGTTTGGCGACAGCAGGGGCTGGCGGCGGGGCCGAAGACGACACTACGCAGGATGCTACGGCGCCGTAGGCCCTGACGCGAGACTGGATCACGCGGGCCTTGGCCGACGTTCCCGGGCCCGGAGAGCCCGCGTCACGGGCGACCGGGTTCGGCAGCACGGCGGCGAGGAGGGCGGCTTCGCGGTCATTCAGTTGGGCTGCGGACTTGCGGAAATGGTGCCGTGCTGCCGCCTCGGCACCGAAGATGCCCGGTCCCCATTCGGCAATGTTGAGATAGACCTCGAGGATGCGCTGCTTCGGCCAGACCACTTCCATGACGAGGGTCAGCGGAATCTCGATGATCTTGCGGATGTAGCTTTTGGCATTCCACAGGAACAGGTTCTTGGTCACCTGCATCGAAATCGTGCTTGCTCCGCGCGGCGTTCCCCGGGACGCACGTTCGATGGCTTCCTTCATGGCCGCTGTGTCAATGCCGCTGTGCTCGCAAAAGCGGTCGTCTTCCGACACGACGACGGCCCGGATCAGCGCGGGCGAGATGGATTCGATGGGTGCCCACGTGCGATGGACCGCGTTTCCGGTGAGGAGCTTGGTCAGCATCAGCATCGACCCGGGCGGATTAATGAAGCGGAACAGCAGAATCAGCACGAGAACCAACGCCAGATAGCCACCCGCTGCATAGGCGGCGTAACGCGCCACGATGCGAAGGCGATCGGTCCAAGACCCCGTTTTCCAAGTGGGAGGTGCGAGTTCCGGGTCCGGCTCATATCGCGGCGCGATGACCGGTGGCGTCGGACGCGGAACGCGAAGCGATGGGTCAAGCCGGCGGCCAATGGTGATGAGGTGCGGATCTTCTGGGCCCCCGCCTGCCGAAGGGCGAAACAGATCCTGCGCGGCATCGGTGAACGATGGCGGCTCGGCTTGCGCTGCCGGAGCACTTTCCGCCGTGGATGGAGCCTCAGGCAAATGTGCCGGCTCTTCGGTGATCGGCTGGACGTCCGAAGGTGTCGGCGCTGTCCCGGCCTGTCCGTGATCCGGTAGTTTGGCAACGGGTTCCGGAGCGGACGGCGCTGCAGCTTCATCTGGATGGAGTTCACCGGAGGGCGGTGACAGCGCGTCAGCAATCGCCGCATGCCACGTTTCGCCGGTTTCGGCCGGTACCGTTAACGTCGCGCAGGTCTCTCCATCCGGAGCTTCTATGGTCTTGGCGGAGGGGTGATCCGGTGACTCGAGTGCGGCGGCGGACTCTTCTGCGATTTCTGCGTCCGGAGGTGCAGTGGCGGGGCCTCCTTCGGAGCGGGGCCCGTCGGGCAGCGGCAGCGGTTCGCCGCGCAACTCCAAATCGTCACGGGTGTCCTTATCCGCCACGGATGCTATATCCCGCGCCACTCATCGTTTCCCTCAGACATCCTAGGTACTTCGTCTATGACGTTCGCGCAAAGGCTTGATCGGATCGCAGGGCTAACAGAAGCTCGCTTGGGGCTGCTCGTCGGACGGAAATCCGAGCAGTCTGAATGCCGTGACAACGAAGTCCCTCCGCGGCTTCTCGGTGCCATTCGTCATGCGACGCTTGGGGGCGGAAAAAGGTTCCGGCCTTTCCTTGTGGTGGAGAGTGCGGCCCTTTTCGGACTTTCCGAGCGAGACGCGTTGGATACAGCGGCCGCTCTGGAATGCGTCCACTGCTATTCGCTCGTTCACGACGATCTGCCCGCTATGGATAACGACCAAACCCGGCGCGGACAGCCAACCGTCTGGAAAGCGTTCGATGAATGGACGGCGATCCTGGCCGGCGACGCGTTGCTGACGCTGGCGTTCGAGATTCTCTCTTCGCCGAGCGTGCATGAGCAACCTGATGTTCGTGTCGAGCTGATTGCCGGGCTGGCCAAAGCGGCAGGATCTGCGGGCATGGTCGGCGGTCAGGCCCTCGACCTCGATGCGGAGCGACTCAATGGAGGGCGCGTGCTTTCAGCGGCGGAGATCCTGCATTTGCAGAGTCTCAAGACCGGGGCGCTGATCCGATTTGCCTGCGAGGCTGGAGTCATCCTCGGCCGTGGTTCGGCCGAAGAGAGGGCCGCATTGCGTACGTATGGCTTGGCGCTGGGACGCGCGTTTCAAATTGCTGACGATCTGTTGGATGCCGAGGGCGATGCAGCGACTGTCGGCAAGGCGGTGAGTAAAGATGCAGCGGCCGGAAAGGCCACGCTCGTCTCGCTGATGGGTCTCGAGGAGGCGCGTGCCGAACTGAAACGCGCCGAGCAGGCGGCGTTGGATGCGCTGGCTCCGTTTGGCGCACGGGGTGCGGTGCTTGCGGACGCGGCGCGGTTTGTCGTGCGGCGGGATCGCTAGCTCAATCTATACAGCTTCGCGCTTGGCACCGGCGCCGAAGCGGCGCTCGATGTAGTCCTCGACGATGGCCTTGAAATCGGCGGCGATGGTGGGGCCGCGCAGCGTCATCGCCTTCTTGCCGTCGATGAAGACGGGTGCGGCCGGGCTTTCGCCGGTGCCCGGCAGTGAGATGCCGATGTCGGCGTGTTTCGATTCACCGGGGCCATTGACGATGCAGCCCATGACGGCGAAGCTCAGTGTCTCGACGCCCGGATAGCGCATCTTCCAGTCCGGCATGCGGTCGCGGATCATGTCCTCCACGTCGCGCGCGAGCTCCTGGAACACGGTCGATGTCGTGCGTCCGCAGCCGGGGCAAGCGGCGACGACGGGCACGAATGTCCTGAGCCCCATCGTTTGCAGGATTTCCTGTCCGACCTTCACCTCGAGCGTGCGATCGCCGCCAGGCTCGGGCGTGAGAGAAATTCGGATGGTATCGCCGATGCCTTCCTGCAGCACGATGCCGAGCGCGGCCGTCGAGGCAACGATGCCCTTCGAACCCATGCCGGCTTCGGTGAGACCGAGGTGGAGCGCGTAGCGGCAGCGCTCGGCGAGCATGCGGTAGACGGCGATCAGATCCTGAACGGCCGACACCTTGGCCGAGAGGATGATCTTGTCGGAGCCCATGCCGATCTTTTCGGCGAGCTCGGCCGAGAGCAGCGCGGACTGCACGATGGCCTCGTGCATGACCTGGCGCGCGGACTTGGGCTTCGCGGCAGTCGCGTTCTCGTCCATCAGTCGCGTCAGCAGCTCCTGATCGAGAGAGCCCCAGTTCACGCCGATGCGCACGGGCTTGTCGTGCTTCAGCGCGATTTCGATGATGTCGGCGAACTGGCGGTCCTTCTTGTCCTTGAAGCCGACGTTGCCGGGGTTGATGCGATATTTGTCGAGCGCTTCGGCGCACGCGGGATTCTCGGCGAGCAGTTTGTGGCCGATGTAGTGGAAGTCGCCAACGAGGGGCACGCGTACGCCGCGTTTCAGAAGCTGATCGCGGATATGCGGGACGGCCTTGGCCGCTTCGTCGCGATCGACGGTGATGCGCACCAGCTCGCTGCCGGTGCGGGCGAGGGCGGCTACTTGCGCGACGGTGGCGGCGATGTCGGCGGTGTCGGTGTTGGTCATCGACTGGACGACGACAGGTGCCGAGCCGCCGACGATCACGCCGCCCACGTCGACCGGCACGGACCAGCGGCGGGGAGAGATCTGGGTATCTGAGGCGTCCGTCATTGGGTCATCATCCGGCGGCTTCGCCAATCATTTAGTCGAGGTTGGACCATTGGGCCAGTGTCCCGATTCCGAAGTTCGCCAGAGTTCGCTGCGAGGCACCGAGCGAACTTCGGAATCAAAGGGACACTAGCAAGCATAGGATTTGCTAGTGTTATTCAGATCGAGAAATTCGCTCGATACCTGGCGGCCAAATAAGGCGAATTTCTCGATCATCACACAAGCAGGGCGGCTTCAGGAGCGGCGTCCGACCGCAGCCTGAGTGACCGACAGCCCTGCAATCACCGCCATGAACAGGACGATGGCCGGACCGCCGGGGACATCATAGTTGAGGGACAGGGCGATGCCGAGGAGGACGCTCACGGCGGCAATGGCGGCGGCCAGGATCGCCATGCGCTCGGGCGTCGCCGAGAGGGGCCGAGCGGCAACGGCAGGAACGATCAGGAAGGCGATCACGAGCAGTGCGCCGACGATCTTGATGGCGATGGCGATGGTCAGCGACAGCAGCACGATGAAGATCGCCTTCACGGCATCGCGGTTGACGCCCTCGGCGGATGCCAATTCCTCGTGAACGGCGATGCGCAGCATCGGCTGCCAGAGCCAAGCCAGAACGACCAGCACCAACGCGCCGCCGCCATAGATCCAGTAGAGGTCGGTTGCGGTCACCGCGTAGATGTCGCCAAAGAGATAACCCATGAGGTCGACGGCCGGGCCGCGCAGGCCGAGCGTGAGAATGACGCCGAGCGCGAGGGCGCCGTGATGCATGAGGCCGAGGATGGCATCGAGCGGCACGATCTTCTGGCGTGACAGCAGAATGAGAAGGCCCGCGATGACCAGCGTCACGAGGATGACGGGCGCCGTGATGTCGATGCCGAGAAAGAGACCGAGCGCGATGCCGATGAGGCTCGCCTGGGAGACCGTCTCGCCGAAGTACGACATGCGGTTCCAGATGACGAGCGAGCCCAAGGGCGCGGCCACGATGGCGAGCGCGAGGGAGGCGGCCAGCGCGCGCAGGAGAAACGGTTCGAGATCGATCACGAGCCGCCTCCAGCGGGCGGGGACTTGGCGGGCACCGGCGCCGGCTCGCCGGCGAGATTGTGCCGGTGATCGTGGTGATGCTGGTAGACGGCGAAGTTGCGGGCCTGCTCGGGTCCAAAGAGGCGCATGTACTCCGGATGCTGCGCCACCGTCTCCGGCACGCCCGAGCAGCAGACGTGGCGGTTGAGGCAGATCACGCGATTGCTCTGGGCCATGACGACGTGCAGGTCGTGTGAAATGAGGATGACGCCGAGACCTCGGCTGTCACGCAGGCGGCCGATCAAGGCGTAAAGCTCAGCTTCGCCGACGTAGTCGACGCCGCGCACCGGCTCGTCGAGCACGAGGAGCTGTGGATCATTGAGGAGCGCGCGGGCGAGCACGACGCGCTGCAACTCGCCGCCGGACAGCTCGGCGAGCTGTTGATTGGCGACGCGGGCCGCGCCGACCTCCTCAAGCACGCTCTTGATACGGTTCTTTCGGGCTCCGTCGCCCAGCATCAGGAAGCGCTCGACCGTCATCGGGAGCGCGCGGTCGATGTCGAAGCGCTGGGGAACGTAACCGATCTTAAGGCCGGGGCGGCGGGTGACGGTGCCGCTGTCCGGGCGCTCAAGGCCCAGCAGCGTGCGGACCAGCGTCGTCTTACCGGCGCCGTTGGGTCCGATCAGCGTCAGGATCTCACGCGGGTGAATGTCGAGGTCGATATCGGAGAGGATCGTGCGGCCCGACCGGACGATCTTGAGGCCGCGCGCGCTGATGAGGGCTTTCGGATCCGGTGCGCGCGCGGTCGCTGGGCCATGCCCGCCGCAGCAGGCACCGGTATGGTCATGGGCATGGAGATACGCGCCCTGCGCCGCCTCCGGAGAAGCGCCGACACTCCCGGAACGCTCAGTCATGCGAGATGCGCCTTATTCTTTCTCGTCCGCCGCGCAACGGGGACAGAGGCCCTGAACCTCGACGAACTTTACACGGGGCACGAACTTCGCGCCATTCGCGGCCTCGCCGATCAGGTCGAAGATGTGCTGGCCGTCGACTTCGCCCACGGCGCCGCACTTCTCGCACGAGAGAAACAGCGGGCGGCGGCCGGTGCGGTGGTCCATCCGCCGGCAGGCGAAGAAGGCGTTCTTGCTTTCGAGGCGGTGGATAACGCCCGCTTCAAGCAACGCATCGATGGCGCGGTAGATCGAGATGGGGGCCACGCGGGTGCCCTTGTCGGCGAGGCGGGCCAGGATTTCGTAAGCGCCGATCGAAGCGTAGGTGGCCGCGATCTCCTCGTAGACCATCTGGCGCAGCTTGGTGAAACGCAGGTTCTTGGCGGCGAACTCTTCGCTGGCGCGCTCGACGGCCTTGGCCAAGCGCTTCCCATTGTTCTTGTCAGGCGGGGGGAACGTCACTCGTGCTACGTCAGACATGGCGGCCTATAATTTTGGCTTCATTTCGCAACAGAATATCATGACGTATTCCGCTGCCTAGAGGAATCGCACGGGAGGCTTTCCCGCTCGCTGAATTGATTGTGATCAAATGTGTAAAGGGAGGCCGGATTTCCAGGTCCGGCGTGTATTGCGCCAGTATTTTGGCACCCGCATTTTGCCATTTTTCTGGTGTTACTGGCCGGCCTTCGAGCCCGAAGGGGGTAGGGCGAGTACTCTTTCGCATAACCACCCGCTTTTGAGGCTATGACTTTCTCCACCTCCTACATCATCGCTGCCCGACGCACGGCACTCGGCCGCATCGGCGGGCTGCATCGCAACCGGCGTATCGCCGAGCTTTCCGCGCCGGTCGTTTTGGCTGCCCTCGCTGACGCCGGCGTCAGCCCGGCGGAGGTCGACGAACTGATCGTCGGCAATGCCTCCGAAGGGGGGAACCCGGCTCGTCTGATTTCGCTCGCTGCAGGGCTGCCGGAAAATGCCGCGTCCTACTCGATCGACCGGCAGTGCGCGTCCGGCCTCGATGCCATCATTGCGGCAATCCGGGCCGTTTCCGCAGGCGACGCTGACGTCGTGGTGGCGGGCGGGGCAGATTCAATCTCGACGGCGCCGTGGCGCATTGCGAAGCCCAGGAGCCTCTATCAAATTCCGCACTTTATGCGTGTTGAGCCAGCAGGTGTGGACACGGCCGACGATCCGGCGCAATTCGAGGCGTCCGAGCTTCTGCCGCGTCGTCTCAAGATCAGCCGCGCACGGCAGGACGCGATCGCCATGCGCTCGCACCTCAAGGCCGAGGCGGCGCGGTCGGCGCGCCGGTTCGTTGGTGAGATCGTGCCGATCCGTGCCAACGCCGACGAAGCGCGAGACCAGAGCGCGGTGGAACCGGACCTCGACGATCTCGAGGACATGGTGCCGTTCGCGCCGCCTGATGGAACCTTGACGCCGGGCAACACAAGCAGCCTGCACGACGGCGCGGCGTTTGTTGTCGTCGTCAGCGAGAAGGTTTGGAAGGCGCGTGGGAAGCCGCCGGCACTGCGGCTGGTGTCGGCGGCATCGCTCGGTGTTGCGCCGGAGAAAGATGGCGAAGCGCCGATCGAAGCGGTGCGCAAGCTCTACGGCCGGCTCAACGGGTTCAAGCGCGATGAGATCGGCGTGTTCGAGCTCAGTGAAAGTTCTGCAGCACAAGAGATTGCGCTGGCTGAGCTTTTGGACATCGATCCGGCGAAGATCAATCCCGATGGTGGCGCCATCGCGCGCGGTCATCCGCTCGGTGCGTCGGGTGCGGTGCTTGTCGTGCGTTTGTTTTCAGCGCTCGTGCGTACGCCGGACGCAAAAGGCCGCTACGGCGTTGCAACGCTTGGCGCAATCGGCGGGCTTGGCCTTGCGGCCTTGTTCGAAGCGGTGCGCTAGCCCATTTGTATACGTCAGCGACGGATCTAATCGGCTCTCGCCGTCATTGTCGCGAAATGAGTTCGCGATCATGTGCCGCGCAACACGACATTAAATCGCCTTCATGTGCTTCACTCGCCGTACAAACGCCGTGATGAAGCCTGGGAATAGCAGGAATTGTGCATAAGGGGCGGAGCACGTCGCGCCGCCCACGCTCACGCTGAGCGTTGGAGGGCTTGGGATCATGGGCTGGGACGTCAAGGCAACGGCAGACGGTGTCGTTCAATCACTTCCAGCACTTCCGAATATTTCCGAGGGATTGTCGCTTCCGCAGGCCGCCAAGTGGATCATGGTTGGTCTCGCCGTGTTGGCCGTAGCCAGCGTGTTGGTCCGGCTGCTGCCAAAGCTTTGGGCTGCCATAGAACAAACGATGCTGACGAACTGGCGCCTGGCGTTGATCGGCGGTTCGGCACTCGTGCTCTCGCTCGCGGGGGCCTGGACCACCTGGGACGGTATGCGGAACTTCACGGGCGAGTCCGCGCTCTCGGCGATGTTCACGTTCGGCATTCACGGCGTCATGCTGATCGTGGCGTGGCTGATCGGTGAGAGCTTCGCCACCGGTATGAACCAGGTGCGCGGCAAGAGCGGGCGCAGTGTCAGCGCCCCCATGGTTGCTTTGTCGGTTCTCGGCGGCGGGCTGCTGCTGGCCGCGCTGGTCGTTGCGATCATCCACGCCGGCGTTTCGAACGATCAATTGCTCTACAGCTTCGCGGCAGCCGGCGCGGTTCTCCTCGCCGTTTCCGCCATCATGATGTTTTCGAAGAGCGACATCGTTCAGCCCTATGCGCAGGGGGTTCGAATCATCGCCAAGAATGCCATGCTGTGGGTGATGTTCCTCGCGTGCATGGCAACAAGCGTGTTCTTCTCGTTCGACAGCCGCTTCAACGTCATTTTCCCGAAGGATCAACGTGAGCGCGCGGCCGAGATCCGCACCAAGAATCAGGTTGCGGGCGTGGTTGCCGATATCGGCGAGACGATTTCGACCCGCCGCATGTCGGAGGCCGAGAAGCTGTTCCAGAGCGACGGCTGGCACGCCTACGAAACTCAACTCGCCAATCTCTCCAAGGCGTCCGAGGGCGCAGAAGCCGCGATCGAGGCGCATTTCACGCGCCAGATGGAAGCGCATCGCTCGGCCATTGCGGAACAGCAGGAACGCATCGCCACGGCGACGAGCGGGCAGGCGGGGCTTGCCAGCAAGAAGACAACGTTGACCGACGAGCTGTCTCGCCTCAAGGCAGACCGGCCCGGTTTGGCCGCCGATCTCTCCGGCAAGAAAACCGAGCTCGACAACCGGGCCAAGGAAATCGACGCCAAGCGCGTCGAAGCCATGGCGGAGGACAAGGGCGTCGAAGGAACGCTCAAGGCCGGCAAGGGGCCCATCTATCGCGAGCGAATGGCCGAGATGGGCAAGCTCAAGGACTACTACAAGATCGGCGAGGAACGCGTTCGCGATACGCAGAAGCGTCTGGATGCCGTCGACACGCGAATTGCGCAGATCGAGCGCGAGCTTGCAGGCGTAGATGGCGAATTGGCGAAGCTCAAGGGCGAGGCTGTCACGGCCGAGCAGCGCATCACGGCGGCCGAAACCTCTCAGCTCGGGCAGGAAGGTCAGAAGACCGATCCGGCACGCGTGCGGGCAGCGTTTGAGAAAGCACGCGCGGATTTCCGTCAGCAACCCGATGCCGAACGGCTCGGCGCGCTGCATCAGTATTGCACGCAGCTCTATGATGCAATGATCAGCACTGATGCCACGAAGGAGCGCGTGCGGAATATCGACTGCGATCCCAAGCAGGCGGTCGAAGCCGCGGCCGCGATCTTCGCGCTCAACACTGGCCTGAAGGCGTTCGAAGCGAACTGCGCGGGTGGCGACAAGGTGCCGACCACGGGCGGCGTCGACCCGCTTCTCGGTTTCGGGCGCAAGTGCCTGCGGGATTCGGGCTTGCCGAGCGTCGATTCCAATGCGATGGGCGAGCGCCTGTCCGCGATCGATCTCAATCGCGACGACAAGGCCCACAACTTCGTCGTCTCGCTCAATGCGTTCCAGGACGGAAACCGGCTCGCCTATCTGGCGCTGGCGATCGCCATCGGCATCGACAGCCTGATCTTCATGACAGGCCTGTTCGGCGCCAACGCCGTGCGCTCGCCGCTGTCGGATGTGCCGAGCATGAAGGCCCGCAACTCGCAAGAGCTGAACGCGATGATCGAGACGGCGCTGCTGCCTGATACGTTCCGCAAGGCTCGTCTTGTGTGTCAAGCCATGCACCCCATCGAGAACGTCGAGGGCTATTCGAATGAAGTGAAGCTCTACGAACTCGATCCTGAAACGGCGGTGCAGGTGCGCGATGTGCTGAACGCGGGAGCGATAATCGGCGCAGTACGGCGGGGCGATAATCCCGGGCACTACCTCGTGCGCTCGGAATTGTTGGAATTTCTCAATACGGTGATCAAGCGCGAGCTGGAGACCAACAAGGATCAGGCCGAGGCCGGCATGATGATGGACCAGATGGAAGATCAGCTTGTTGTCGCGCTGCGTCCGGAGGTGGGTGCCAACTCGGAGGCCGTACTCGGCGAGCTGGTGCCGATGGACGATGATCGCGGGTTTACGTCTCAGGTTGCGCTTGAGGACATCGACGAGGA
Organism: Hyphomicrobium sp.; assembly: GCF_036262015.1. Classification (GTDB taxonomy): domain Bacteria; phylum Pseudomonadota; class Alphaproteobacteria; order Rhizobiales; family Hyphomicrobiaceae; genus Hyphomicrobium_C. Next base: position 144,817 of record NZ_DATAJR010000008.1, read on the forward strand.
TATCCGTCCGGTCATGCTCAATGTGCTGAATACCGGCGCAACGTTCGCGCGCGTACAGCGGATCAAGAACACCGAGAGCTATTTCGTTCACAAGGATCTCTACAAGACGCTGGCGCGCATCCGTGCCCGTGAGGTCGGCCGCGACGCGCGCGTTGCGCGCCTCGACGATCGGTCGCCGCGCCAGCTTGGCGGCAGCAAGGAGAGCTTCGGCGGGTCGCTCACTCAGCAGCGGCCGGCGCTCGCGGACCACACGCGGGAGCAGAAGCACCCGAAGCCGTCCGAGGACGAGGAGCGGGCGCGAGCCGTCGCAGCACTCATCGAACCGCTTGGCGTCAACGCCGATGCGTTTCTGGATCTGGAAGGCACGGCCTACTCCGCGGCGGCTGCCGCTGCGGAAGCCCTTCTGGTTCTCCGCGGCAGCAATCGCGGGCTCGAGCAGGAGCTGGCCGGTCGCGACGAGCAGGTGCGTGGCATTCTCGACAATGCCCTCGCGCGTGAGGAAAACGCGCTGCAGCCCAACGATGGCTGGAAACGTCAGGTGCTCAACAGTGCGTCCGAGGACATCGAACAGAATTGGATCATCGTGAGCCTGCTGCCCCGCGGCCCCTATGAGCGTGGGTTGCAGTCCCTGGTCGAGCAGCTCGAGCCGGACAACGGATCGGGCATGTTGCGGAGTGACGATCAGGCTTTGCTCGCGACCGCACAGCGCATCCTGCAGGAGCTTGGTCAGAACGAGCGCCGCACCGACAAGGACTGGATGCGCCTCGAAGTTCTGTTCCACCAGTTGGGCCGCGTCCCTCCGCAGGACATTGCACGTGCGGATGCAAAGCGCACGCTGAACTGACGGCTCTCCAACTCCGAACGATGGAAGCCTGCGTGGCGGCTTTGCCTCACGCGGGCTTTTCTTTTTTCCGCCATCAGCGCTGCGCTGTTCGGCCATCGGTTCCGCTCTATTCCGCCTGCTGACGCAATTATTCTGCGTGCTCATTTATTTTTGAGGAGATTGCTTATGTTAGTCGTGCGGACGTTTTCTTCTCTCTTCGGACTTTCCTCTCTCACGGGGCTGGCGGCGATGTGCGGCGTTCTTCTTCCGCAGCCTCAAGCGCGCGCCGCCGAGATCGAGCTCGGTGCCGACCTTGGCCACGCGGTCATCGAGCGCAAGAGCCGGGATCGGATCTATCTGCGGCTGTCGCTCAAGGCACTCGCGGCGGAAAAACGCGAGAAGCGCACGCCGATTAACGTGGCGCTCGTCATCGACCGCTCGGGTTCCATGAGCGGCGAACGGCTCGCGGCCGCCAAGAAGGGTGCGGAAGCAGCGCTCGAACGCCTTGGCTCCGACGACATTTTTTCGCTCGTCACGTACAACCATGAAGTCGACGTGGTTCGCCCCGCGGGCCGGTTCGGCGCGCAGCGTGACGCTCTGATGCGCGCGATTGGCAAGATCGACGCAACCGGCACGACCGCGCTCTATGCGGGCGTCAAGGAAGGCGGAGAGCAGGTCAAGGCCTTCCGCTCGGACGTGAAGGTCAACCGTGTGGTGCTGCTCTCGGACGGGCTAGCCAACGTCGGTCCGAGCACGCCGGGTGAGCTCGCCGAGCTTGGCCGCGAGCTTGCGGGCAAAGGTATTTCCGTTTCCACGATCGGTCTCGGCCTCGAGTACAACGAGGATCTGATGCAGAGGCTTGCTGCTTCCAGCGACGGCAACCACGCTTTCGTCGAGCGGCCAAGCGATCTCGCGGAGATCTTCGATCGCGAGTTCGGCGACGCGCTTTCGGTTGCGGTGAGGGACGTGACGATCACCATCGAGTGCAAGGCAGGGTTCAAGCCGACGCGCGTTCTGGGCCGCGATGCCGACATCTCGGGGAGCAAGGTGACGCTCAAGCTCGCGCAGCTTCAGAACGACAACGAGCGCTACGTCGTGGTGGAGTTGGAGCCGCCGGTCGAGGGCGTCAGCGGCGCCGAAGCGGAGATCGCCAAGGTCGGCGTTTCGTACCTTAGGCTCGACGACGGCCTGCGGTCGGACGGGGAGACGCTGGTCATGGCGCGCTTTACCGATGATACGAAAGAAGCCGAAGGCAGCGTCAACAAGGGCGTGATGAGCCAGGTCACGGAGCAGGTTGCCACCGAGAACAGCGAGCGCGCTGTGGATCTGCGCGATAAGGGCGACCTCACGGCCGCGCGCAAGGTTCTCGAAGAGAACGCCCTCTATTTGAACAAGCAGAAGAGCGCGCTCGGCGCGGGTGCCATGGCGGCCCCGTCGGCATCGATCTCAGCGCTCGACAAGCTCGAAGCCAAGAGCCGCGAAGCGGCCGAGAACCTGGACGGCGAGAGCTGGGAGAAGACGCGCAAGATGATGCGCCAGGACCAACACAAGTCGAAGGTGCAGCAGGCATATTAATCTAGTGAGATTGGGCGTGTGGGCGGAGCGGGGTGTCTCGCTCCGCCTTTTTTTGAGAAGTTTCGTTGACTGCGCCGCGATGTCCGCTTGGGGTCAGAAGCGGATGCTTGGGCCCCCGGGACTGCATACCGCAAACAAAAACGGCGGTGAAACTCACCGCCGTTCTACCTCGACCAGACGAGAGAATGCTCACTTGGGCGCCAGTACCATCACCATCTGGCGGCCTTCGAAGCGCGGCTCGGACTCGACCTTCGCGATCGGCTCGACGTCGTTCTTGACGCGCACCAGCACAGCCATGCCCAGCTGCTGATGGGCCATTTCGCGGCCACGGAAGCGAAGGGTGACCTTCACCTTGTCGCCTTCTTCGAAGAAGCGTTTGATGGCGCGCATCTTTACGTCGTAATCGTGATCATCGATGCCCGGACGCATCTTGATCTCTTTGATTTCGACGATCTTCTGATGCTTGCGCGCTTCGGCGGCTTTCTTCTGCTCTTGGTATTTGTATTTGCCGAAGTCGAGAATCTTACAGACGGGAGGCTCGGCGTCGGGAGAAACCTCGACCAGATCAAGTCCTGCCTCTTCAGCCCGGGCGATAGCATCGAACTTGCTGACGACGCCAACGTTCTGCCCGGTTTCATCAATGAGCCGTACTTCGCGCGCCCGGATCGCGTCGTTGATTTTCGGGCCGGTCGACTCGCGCTCGGGGGCGCCACGCATAGGTTTGCGGATGTTCCATCTCCTTTAGTCGTTTCAGTCAATTCGCCATAGCTAAGTCAGCTTTCGGCGAAAAACAACGTTTTACCCAGAAAGCGCGCCGAATTGCAGTGGGCTGCTTACTATTGGGGCGGAGAATTCAGAAGAACCCGGTCCGAGTCAAGCCGGGTCGGGCCAATCCGCCGCAGAGCCATGGGGATGAGTTAAGGAATTCCGTCATAGGACGCCTTGAGCTTTGTGCCCAAATGTCGGTCATACACGTCGAGTGTTTCCCGGCGCATGGCGTCGAGGCTGAAGTGAGCCAGAACGCGGTTCCGAGACCGCTCCCGGAGGGCTGAGAGGTCAGCCGGAGCCAGGCTCAAGGCTTCGGCCATGGCCGCGGCTAGGCGGGGGGCATCTCCTGGGGGGACGAGCCATCCGGTTGCTTGGGTGGCCTCTACCTTGGGCGGCGCGGCGACTGTTTCGGGCGGGGCACCAATATCGGTGGCGATCACCGGGCAACCCATGACCTGCGCTTCCGTGGCCACACGTCCGAAGGCCTCGGGCTCGATGGAGGCGACGATCGCAAGATCCGAAATGGCCAGGGCAGCGGGGACGTCATCGACGTGGCCGGGCAGAATGACTTTGCCTCCGAGGCCCGCGGCCGCAATCTCGCTTTCGAGGCGTTCGCGATAAGCGTCGCGGCCTTGTGCGTCGCCCGCCAGCACGATGAGGGTGTTGCCGAGCCGGCCTTGGGCTTCCAGCACACGGGCGGCTTCAATGACCGTGCTCTGACCTTTCCATGCCGTGAGACGTGCGGGCTGGAGCACGATCCGCGCTCCGGGAGGGATCTGCCACGCCTTTGCCAACGCTACCTTTCTGTCGGCGGAAATAGCGGCGGGATCGAATTTCGATCCATCCACGCCGCGGTAGATGACGCGGATAACGTCGGACGGCGTGCCGTAGCGCTCTTCGATAAGGCGTTTCGTGTAGTTGGAATTGGCGATCACCGTGTCGCCCTTCGCCATGATGGCGTTGTACGCCTTCTTGATCCGGGTCTTCTCGTTATAGGCGCCGTGATAGGTGGTGACGAACGGCTTGCCCGCCTGGCGCGCGGCGAGCATCGCGCTCCAGGCCGGGGCGCGGCTGCGGGCGTGCACGAGATCCACGCCTTCGTCCTCGATCATGCGGCGGATCAACCGGGCATTCCAGAGAATGTGGAATGGGTTCTTTGTGGCCGCGGCGAAGGGAACGAACTCCGCGCCCGCTGCCGCGAGGCGTGGGGCCAGGCGCCCCCCTTCCGAGAGGACCAGCGCGCGGCCTCCGGCGCGGACGATGGCGCTCGCAATTTCGACCGTGGACAGTTCGGCGCCCCCAGTGTCGAGCTCTGGAATGATCTGAAGTATGGTGGGGCGCTTCTGGGCCAACGCGGCCTCCGATCACTTTAGTTTCAAAGCCTGGGAGGCTTCATAGGATGGGCGAGCGCGATCCGCAATTCATCACCGTCGGCAGCGGGTCGTCGGCGCGCAAGATTGCGTATCTCGCGCAGCCCTTCAATGCGGGCAAACCGGGCATTCTGTGGTTGATCGGGCTCAAGTCCGACATGGTCTCCACCAAGGCCGAAGCGCTTGCCGCCTGGACGGCTGAGCACGGTCTGGGGCTCACCCGGTTCGACTATTCGGGGCACGGGCGGTCCGAGGGGCGCTTCGAAGACGCGATCCTCAGCGACTGGCTTGACGAGAGCGTGGCCGTGTTCGAGCGATTGACACAGGGGCCGCAAATTCTTGTCGGCTCGAGCACGGGCGCTCATCTTGCGCTCCTGCTGCTGCGCCGGCTGATGCAGGACGCGCCGGAGCAGGCTGAGAGGATTCGCGGCCTCGTTCTGATTGCACCGGCCTGGGACCTCACGGAGCTGATGTGGAGCCAGTTCCCGGAGAGCGCACGGCGCGACATTGTCGAGGCCGGGCGCTGGGTCCGTCCCTCGGATTACGATCCCAACGGCTATGTCATCACGCGGCGGTTCATCGAGGATGGACGCAACCACTTGTTCAAGGGAACCGCGTTCAACCCCGGCCGGCCCGTGCTCGTCCTGCAGGGTGCGCAGGATCGCGATGTACCGATCGCGCATGCGCGCGACCTCAAATCGGTGCTGGCTGGCGATTGGGTGCGCATCACGGAAGTGCCGGACGGCGAGCACCGCATGTCACGGCCGCAGGATCTCAAGCTTCTCTACGGATTGATCGATCAGCTGGTGGGTACGCGGTCCGCCTGATCCGGCACGCTTCTGAGATTGGCGCCGACGAAAAGGTTCAGGCCTTCGAGGCGCTGTGCGGCGATCCAGTTGAAGACGGAAGCGGCGACGATGGCTGTCGACGTGCCGATTGCGGCGCCTGTGGCGCCCCAGAGAGGGATCAGGATCAAGTTCAGCGTCACGCAGATGATTGCCGCTAGTCCAATCGAGACGGCGCTGGCGCGCTGGTGTCCGAGCATGTTGAGGATTGTGTCGGCTGGTCCGGTCGCTGCCTTGGCCAGGATGCCGACGGCAAGAATGAACATCAGCGGATAGGCTTCGGTGAAGCCTTCGCCGAATGTCGCGAGGACGGGATACCCGACGGCGAGGATACCGAGGGTGACGGCCGCCGATGGAATGAACGTCCAGCGGACGGCGTTGCTCACTAGTGCTTTGACCTGTTTGCTATCCCCAAGTGAATGCGCAGCGGCGATCTTGCCGGCGTACGCCGTCCCCACCGCGTAGTGGATGAACAAGGCCAGCGCGGCTGTCTTCGAGGCCGCGTAGTAAAGCCCGGTTTCCGCAGAGGGACGGAAGGTGGCGAGTAGTAGAACATCGGCGTTGAGGATCGCGAGATCGCAGAGGCTTCCGGCAAGGAGCGGGAGCGAGATCTTGAACCAGTTCGAGAAATGGTACGCTGGCTCGCTCTGCGGAATCGATGTTCTGATGCGTTGCCCGATCCAGTGCGTCTGCAGCACTGCCGCCATGAAGAGCGTTACGAGCGCGATCACCATGCCGGTCACTGCATCGGCGGATATTCCGGTCATCCACGCGACGAGAACAAGGAGGACGAGCGCGAGGGGCCGGACGATGTAGGCTGCCGTGATCGCTTCAAGCGTCCAGCCCTGACCGCGCCCGAGTCCGTCCTGTACGTCCGAGACGGCGAAAATCGGGAGACAGAGCAATGCGAGCGCCATCGGCACCGCGTACGGTGTTCCCCATTCTCCCCGCAGGGACAGCACGGCGAACCCGATTGCTGCGATGACGAGCGATGACAGCACGCCGACCACGCGCCCGCCGCGGAGCAGACCGCGGAACGAGGCATAGTCGCGGTTGGCATCGTACTGAGGTGCGAGCCGCATCATCGCCGTGGTGAAGCCGAGACTGCACAGTCCGCCGAGGACGAGCACGCAGGTCCAGGCCGAGACGAAAATGCCGTACTGGGCGGCGCCCATCCAGCGCGCAAGGACGACCTGCGTCAGGAAGATCAGTCCTGCGCTGACCGCGCGAATGGCGAACACGCCCATGGCGGACCAGCTCTCGGCGTGCGTCGTGCGGCTGTTGCGCAGACGCTCCATCAAGCTGCTCATCGGATTCAAAGGCTCACTGCGGGCTTCAATCATAGGCGCGCCTCCGCGGATCCGGTTCGGGACGGGTGGCGTCGACAAGCCCCCAGATGAGAGCCATCAAGACGAAGAAGTGGCGCCAGTGATCGGTGTCGATGACGAACCCTTCGAAGACGAGACCGGCGAACGATGCGGTGGCGACGATCAGCGGTCCCTGAAGCGCCGTTCGTGCGCGGATGGCGTAGACGCCGGCTGCAAGTGTGCCGAAGACCGATATCAGGTAGAACGTGCCGCCGATCCATCCCGCGTTCAGGAATTGGCTGAGATAGACGTTGTGCGCTTCCTCGGGATGCAGCGAGTCGCGGAACGTGTGCGTGCCGACTCCGAATGGATTGTCGAGGATGTATCGGACCGCCTTTGCTTGACCGCCAAAGCGTCCGTCCGGACCTTCGTCGTAGGATTGATCGAGGCTCGCGCGTTGCTCGAAAAGATCGCCGATGGCATCCGTCTCGAGCGCGGCCCCGAGGGTGGCGACGAGCGCCACCGTTCCGAGAGCGGCCACAACAACGAGGCGGCGAAAGTCCTCCGCCCGGCGCGTGGTGACCAGGGCGAGCCATCCGGCGATCAGGAGAGAGAAGGCCGCGGAAGCCCAGGCGCCGCGCGAAAACGTGAGCAGAAGGGCAAGGCAGAGCGGCAATGCGACGGCGGCGGCGATGAGGGCCTTTCGAGGTGGCGATCGCAAGGTCACCCAAGCGACGTACACAATGGCAGGAGCTAGTGCCGCTCCCAGCACGTTGGGATCCTTGAACGTTCCGCGCGCGCGCCCGTAGTTCGTGAAGAGGTCGTAGGTCGAGGGAATGATCTGGAAGTAGCCGACGAATGCAGCCGCAGTGGCGATCAAGCAGCCGACGACATAAAAGGTCATAATCAGCCGAAACCGGGGCTCAGGGTCGGCCGTGACATAGCCGGCGAGGACAAAGGCTCCGAGCGCGAGGAACAGCGTGACGACCTGATGTGTCAGCGCCGTGCCGAAGTTGGTGGACATCGAGCATCCGGCGAGCCCGAACGAAACGAAAATCAGCCACGCTACGAGATTGAACAGCGACATATGTCCGAAGCGGGTCACCCCAAGCAAGGGGACCCCGACGATGACCGCGGCCATCAGTATGTCCGCGACGGCCGGTTCGGAAAAGACAATGGAGCTCGTTCCCATCGCGGCCGCCACGGCGATGGCCGCGAGAAGGCTTGCCGACACGATCCAGCGCGCGCCGCCGAGCTCGTTCTGGTAGGCCTGTCGCGATGTGAGCAGAGCTGTCACGGATTTAGTACGCGTTCTTGCCGGTCAGCAGGGCGAACGGCGTCGCTGCGATGATGTAGAGGTCAAACAGCAGCGACCAGTTGTCGATGTAGTAGAGATCAGCCTCGACGCGACGGTGGATCTTCTCGTGGGTGTCGGTCTCGCCGCGCCAGCCATTGATCTGGGCCCAACCGGTCACGCCAGGCTTCATGCGATGGCGGGCGAAATATTCGCCGACGACGGTCTGATAGAGATCGGAGCTGGCCTTGGCCTCGGTCGCGTGCGGACGCGGACCGACAAGAGACATCTCGCCCTTGATGACGTTGAGGAGCTGCGGTAGTTCGTCGAGACTCGTCTTGCGGATGAAGCGGCCAACGGGAGTGACGCGCGGGTCGTCCTTCGTCACGAGCTTCGACGCAGACGCATCGGCCATGTCGGTGTACATGGAGCGGAACTTCAGCACCTCGATCAGCTCATTGTTGAAGCCGTAGCGGCGCTGCTTGAAGAGGATTGGACCTTTGCTGTCGAGGCGAATGGCGAGTGCCACGAGCGCCATGACCGGGGCCGCAAGCAAGAACAGCAGCGTGCCGAGCACGCGGTCTTCGATGTTCTTGATGACGCGATCCCAGTCGGTGAGCGGCCGGTCCATCAGGGCGAGCATCGGCACGCGGCCGATGTAGGAGTAGGCGCCGGAGCTGAGGCGGAGCTTGGAGCTCAACGCCGAGATGCGGATGTCGACCGGCAGCGTGAACAGGATCTGAAGGATCTGCATCAGACGATTTTCGGCGCTCATCGGTACGGTGACGATGATGAGATCGACGCCGGCGTTGCGGGAGAACGCAGGGAGCTGCTCGAAGTTGCCGAGTTTCGGATAGCCAGAGACGCTGTCGGCCGAACGCTCATCCGAGCGATCGTCGAAGACGCCGAGGATGGCTAGCTCCTTGCGGTTGTCGCTCTCCAGGGTCTTGATCAGGTGCTCGGCGTCGGGCCCGCCGCCGACAATGACTGTCCGGCGTACGAGGCGCCCGGCCTCGGTAAGATCCTCCAGGATCTTTGCGAGACCAAAGCGAGCAGCGGTGATCAGAAGAACCGCAGACGCGAACCACGCGATGCCGGCAAGGGGTGTGAACGGCGGCATGCCAATCAAATAGCCTGCGCCAGCCGCGATGCAGAAGACCGCCGCTGCGCTTTTTACGACTTTGCCGAATTGCTCCGCGGGACGACGCAGGGCCTGGGTCGAGTACGACCAGTTGCGGCGGAGCTCCAGTGTGGTCGCAATGGCGATCATAAAAGTCCAGACCGCGATGCCCGGCAACGTGGCGTGCGCATGGTCGAAAAGGCTATAGGCCACGGCGCCGGTTGCAATAAGAACGATGGCATCTAAGGCGCAGGTCGCGAACAGGAGTTTCGGTCGCGAGATGCTGCGGCGCTTGTCGCTGAAGGCGCGATCCACGAAATTTCCAGCGAAGGCCAGCGCGCGAGAGAACACCGACCCGCTCGTGGTCTTGATTGAAACGTCGTCCGGAGATTCGTGAGAAAGGATTGCCATGGCTCAGCCGCACACTCGAAAACTGTGGCATCAACCATGGGCAAGGTTCGTCTCAAACCCGTAAAAGGGGGCATGATCCGGGGCCAAGTCCGCGCGACCTCGGGCTTAACTTGGCGGTGATGGTTAGCAATGCTTTACCGCGCGTTCCGCGGTGGACATGCGAGGTCAAAGCCCTGACGTATGCAGGACTGCGGAGGGCCGCTCTTTCAGTCCTCCTTCAAGTGCCGCGTCGAGGGCTTCCGTGCCTGCCGCGGCGGCGACGTCTTCCGGAATCACCCATGCGCGCCAGGACCTGGACGCGAAACTCTTGCTGCACGCGAGTAGGCTGTTCGAAAACCGGCACGTGGCGTCGGCTTCGATACGTACAGGCTCACGGCGGTCATGGCGCATGATGCGAAGATCGATCGGTTGGACGATGGCTGCAGCATCTTTCAAGTCGATGTTGCGGAACGCGCAGGCGAGGTGCTGATTGCAAGCTGCGGCGCGCCGGCCCAACGTATTCGCCGGTCCCAACGCCTGGCCGCGCGTGAGCGCCGTCGCGCTGCGCTCGGTGCCCGCGCTGATCCAGCAGGTGGCGCCTGAGCAGAGCACGGGATCGGCGGTCTTCTTGCCGTAACGACGGATACCGTTGGTGCCGCTCTCCATGACAAGAAGAACGGTCACGCGCGTGGTGAGCGGTTTGGCGATCGCGGGGGCGGCCGTAGTGGCCGGTCCACCGAGGGCCATGGGGCCGTTCGGCGCGACGGATTTTTCGGCACTGCGCTTTTCGTCGAGCTTCATCAGCCGCTCGGTCAGGCGGCGATGTTCTGCCTCGCGCTCGGCGGCCATCGCTTTGAGCTTTTCGTCCTCGGCGTGTTTTTCCTCTGCGAGGTGGCGTTCATCCTCAACGCGCTTTTCTTCGGCGACGCGCTTCTCTTCGGCTGCGCGGCGCTCATCGGCGAGGCGACGTTCTTCATCGGCGCGCCGTTCTGCGGCGATGCGTTCTTCGTCGGCACGGCGTTTTTCCTCGGCGATGCGCCGTTCTGTTTCAGCCCGCTGTTCCGCAGCCACACGCTCTTCTTCGGCGCGTTTCTCTGCGGTTAGGCGTTCTTCATCGGCTCGGCGCTTCTCCTCCGCAATGCGGCGGTCCTCTTCGGCCCGCTTCTCTTCCGCGATGCGTTTTTCTTCGGCTGCGCGGCGTTCCTCGGCGAGGTGGCGCTCTTCTTCCGCGCGCTTCTCTGCCGCGAGGCGTTCTTCCTCAGAGCGCTTCTCGTCCGCGATACGTTGCTCGGCAGCGAGCCGCTGGCGCTCCTCTTCTGCGTGAAGCTGCTCGGCAATGAACTTCTCGCGCGCAATCCGCTGCTCTTCGGCGAGGCGACGCGCATCCTCCGCGCGTTTGGCTGCGGCTGCGCGCTCCTCCGCTACGCGTTGGGCTTCTGCGGCTTCCTCTTCCGCGCGGGCTTTGTCGGCTGCCGCCTTGCGCTCGGCTGCTTCGGTGCGGGCGCGTGCCAACATTTCGGCTTCTTCGCCAGCGCGGCGCTTTCCCTCGGCCGCTTTGCGCTTGGCTTCATCTGCTTTGCGCTTTGCCGCCTCGTCCTTTTCGGCGCCGCCCGCAAACTTCTCTGCGAGTGCGTGCGCTGCGCCGTCATTTGCCCGTGCGGTGCCGGATGCCGTCAAACACACGCCCACGATCACCGCCAGCAGCGGAGCGCATATTCGAACTGTCATGGATCGACCTGCATCGAAAAGAATCAAAAGAATGCCGAAGGGCTGAGGCGGAGATCAGCCCCGTCCTCATGCGCCAACTTCGGCATCATCCTCCGCGATTTCGGCGGGAAAGAGGATGAATGCTGACAGACTGTTCAGTTTTGTGATGCGGCCAGGATGGCGGCCAGGCCTTCGCGGTAGCTGGGGTAGGCGAGGGTGACGCCGAGGTCGTCGTGAAGGCGGCGGTTGCGGATGCGCCGGTTCTCCGAATAAAAGCTGCGGCCCATTGGGGACAGAGGTGCCGTTTCAAAGGGCACTTCAGGCGGCGGTGGCAATCCCATCAGATGGGCAGCGTAGGCGACGACATCCTGGGGAGGGGCTGGCTCGTTGTCGGTGACGTTGTAGATCGCTTCTGATCCGCGTCCGCGGGCGGCGGCTTCGAGCACGCCCGCGATATCGTCGACATGGATGCGGTTGAAGACCTGGCCGGGCTTGATGATGCGGCGCGCGATGCCCTCGCGGATATCTTCGATCGCGCTGCGGCCCGGTCCATAGATGCCACCGAGGCGGAAAATCTGCACCCGCTTGCCATGGGCGCGTGCGAAATCGAGCCACGCGCTTTCGGCGACGAGCCGGCGCTTGGCGCGCTCGGAGCCCGGGTGCGGCTCGTCCGTCTCGTCAATCCATTGGCCGTTTGTGTTCCCATAGACGCCGATGGTCGACAGATAGCCGATCCACTCAATTTTTGGGGCGCTCGCCAGGTCCTGCCCGTGCAGGCGGAGGGTTGGATCGCCTTGTTCGTCCGGACCGGCGGAGACGAGCACGTGCGTGGTCGTGGCGAGGGCGTCTGAAATCGCCGCCCCGGGAGAATGGCCATCGAAATGGATGGCGTCGTAGCCGAGCGAGGCAATGTGGGCGACGCCCTCGGGTGTGCGTGCCGTGCCGGAAATCTGCCAGCCACGGGGGGCGAGCTTGCGTGTGAGTGCTTCGGCGCTGTAGCCGAGGCCGAAGCAGAAGAGCTTGCTCATGTCGTGGTTCCGGCGTCCCATTCCTTTTTCACGGCCTCGTCCTGCTCGCAGCCGTAGTGCTCGGCGCGCGCAGTTCCGATGGCGTCCGGGTCCGCCAGCCGGCGGAAAGCCCAGACCGCCATCGCTCTAACGAGTGCGGACGGATCGCTCAAGAGCGGGGCGACGAAGGGAAGCAAGGCGCGGTCAGCCGAATTTCCGGCCGCGATGAGGCAGTTGCGCACGAACCGGTCGCGCCCTGTGCGCTTGACGGGCGTGCCTCGGAAGCGGGCGCGGAAGGCGCTGTCGTCGAGAGGCAGGAGATCGGCGAGCGGAGGGTTGTCCAGCTCCGCCCGTACATGTAGGCGGGTTTCGTGGGCCGAGCGTGCGAACTTGTTCCACGGGCAGACCGCTAGGCAATCGTCGCAGCCAAAAATGCGGTTGCCGATCGGGGCACGAAATTCCTCAGCGATATGGCCTTTGTGCTCGATCGTCAGGTAGGCAATGCAGCGTCGGGCATCGAGCTGGTAAGGGGCGGGAAAAGCCTTGGTGGGGCAGGCATCGAGGCAGCGCGAGCAGCGTCCGCAGTGGTCGCGCTCCGGCGGGTCCGGGTCGAGTTCCGTCGCGGTCAGGATTGCGCCGAGGAAGAGCCACGAGCCATCGTCGCGTGAGACGAGGTTGGTGTGCTTGCCTTGCCATCCGATACCCGCGGCCTGAGCCAATGGCTTTTCCATCAGCGGGGCCGTGTCGACGAAAACCTTGACGGGGTCGCCGGTCTCGCGTTCGAGGTCGGTGGCGAGCTGCTTCAGCTTCACCTTCATGACGTCGTGGTAGTCGGCACGCTTGGCATATGCGGAGACGATGCCTTCCAGCGGCCGGGCGAGGGCCTCCATCGGATCGGTTTCCGGCGCATAGCTCATGGCCAGCATGACGACAGAGCGGGCTTCGGACCAAAGTTGGCGCGGATCCCTGCGCCGGTCGGCATTGGCTTCCATCCATTCCATCGTGCCGTGGCGACCATCGGCGAGGAACGTCAGCAGCCGGTCCCCGGCCTTTTGGATCGTGTCGGGGCGGGTGATGCGCATGGTCTGGAAACCGAGCGCGCGGGCTTGCTCGCCAAGCGCGTTTTTGATCGCGGCGCGTGAGCGCGTATCGCCTGTGGGCTCTGAAGTTTCGATGCTCATGTCCGCGACCGTTCAGAAGTCGAGATCGGCGTAGACCGGGGCCGGCGAGATGCCCGGCATGCGGTCGGCCAACAGCGAGCGGAAGGATGGGCGGGATTTCATGCGCGCGTACCAGGCCTTGGCGGCCGTATGCTCCTCCCACGGGATTTCACCCAGGTAGTCTACCGCGGAAAGATGGGCAGCAGCGGCCATATCGGCAAAGCTCATCTCATCTCCTGCGAGCCAGCGCCGATTGTGGGCGAGATGGTTCACATACGCAATGTGATAGCGGATGTTGGCGCGGATGGCGCGCAAGGCGTCCGCATCCGGCGCATGGGGGGCGTCGGGAATGAGGTGGCCATAGATGCGCTCGTAGAGCAGTTCGCGTGTGACTTCCCGGTCGAATTTGCCGTGGAACCAGTCCACGAGCCGCCGTTGCTCCGCGCGCTCTTCGAGCTTTCCGTGGATCAGGGGAGCGGGGCGTCCCTCCTTCTCGTGGCCGCTGAGCAATCCGGCGAAATACTCAGAGATTGCGTAAGCGCCGCAGAGCACGAGGCCTGTATCAAGCGTGAGCACAGGCAACTCGCCGGCAGGATTGAGCGCCAAGAATGCCGGCCGCCATTCCCACGGGCGTTCCTCGACGAGTTCGACCTCAATGCCGACTTCGGCGAGGGCAATGCGGATCGAGCGCGATCGTGGGCAAAGCCGAAATTGCGTCAGCGTGTGCATCTCTCGTTCCGTGCCAAGGAATGGGCGGTGGCCCCAGGTATTGTCAGTCTGGCGTCAGCAAACTGCGGCATTTCCGTTTGCCGGTGGCGGCCGTCATCTGGCCGCTGTTCGTGAACCGTATCCCCGTTCGCTCAAACGTGCTACCGAGCGCGCGACTTAAGTCCCGCCCCTCCAAGGTCATCCCCCTTTGAAAACCGGAGAGCCCTTCATATGCCGATCTGGCAGGCCGTTCTGCTCGGGTTCTTGGAAGGACTTACGGAATTTTTGCCCGTTTCGTCGACCGGACATATCCTCCTCGCCGGACATTTCCTAGGGTTCGACAGCCCCGGCAAAACGTTCGAGGTGCTGATTCAGCTCGGCGCGATCCTCGCCATCGTCGTCGTCTATTTCCGGCGCCTGCTGGCGATGGTGTGTGCGCTTCCGAGCGATCCGCATATTCAGCGGTTCGCCTTTGCGCTGGCCATCGCTTTCCTGCCTGCCGCAATCATCGGTGCGGGGCTGCACGGCTTCATCAAAGGCGTGTTGTTTGAAACGCCGATGCTGATTTGCGCGATGCTCATCGTTGGCGGGCTCATCCTGCTCGTCATCGACCGGACACCCCTCGAAGCGCGCTATCATGATGTGACGGACATTCCTCCGCCGCGGGCTTTGGGGATCGGGCTTTTTCAGTGCCTTGCGCTTATTCCTGGCGTTTCCCGGTCTGGCTCGACGATCGTCGGCGGGCTTCTGCTGGGGGCCGACAAACGGACGGCGGCGGAATTCTCGTTCTTTCTGGCTATGCCAACCATGGCGGGAGCGTTCGCTCTCGAGCTTTATCTGAACTGGCACTTGCTGAAGGAAGCAGATGCTCTGCCGATCAGCGTTGGCTTTGTGGTCGCGTTCATCACAGCGGTTGCGGTCGTAAAATATGCCCTCGATTTCATCGGGCGGCACGGTTTTGCGCCATTCGCCTACTGGCGGATCGCTGTCGGCTTGCTCGGGCTTGCCGCTCTCCTGGCACAGGGCTAAACGAAAATGCCGGGCAGCGAGGCTGCCCGGCATGAGAATAGGTGCCGATTTCGTTGATCAGGCGGCGTGCGACGTGATGGGCAGCGTCAGCGCGCGTTTCAGTGCCGTCATGTCCGTCGCGGAGCGTAGCCGCTCAAGCGCGGCCGGCTCACGCACGAGGCGCGAGATGCGCGCCAGGGCCTTCAGATGATCGCCGCCAGCATGATCCGGAGCGAGCAAAAGGAAGATCAGGTCGACCGGCTCGCTATCCTGGCTTTCGAAATCGATCGGCTTGGCCAGCTTGGCAAACAGGCAAACGATGCCGGGAAGACCGACGATCTTGACGTGCGGCACGGCAATGCCGCGTCCGAGCCCGGTTGAACCGAGCCGTTCGCGCTGCAACAACGCGTCATAGATGATGCGGGGATCGAGCTTGGTGATCTCCGCGGCATGTGTCGAGAGATCGAGCAGAGCCTGTTTTTTGTTCGCCGCTTCGAACGCGGGAAAAATCCCACCAGGTGCCAGAAGGTCGCCTAAATCCATGTGTCCGGTCCCATCGGGTCTGCGGTCGGAGGCCTTTCGGCTGCCGATCCATCATTTCTCATAACCGCGTTCCGCACGTTCTGCCTTACAAATAAGCATTGTCGTGCGTCCTGCGATTGGCGTTCGGTTCATTCCTAAGGTAATGCAGCAAACGTGCCGTCCAGCACGACGCGCCGCCACGAGATCACTCGCAACAAAGACTAACGACTTGATTTGCCTTGAAAGGCTGTGCGGCCTTTGGTTGAAGGCCAACCCCAATCTCCCCGCCCATCGAATCATGCCCAACCGCTTGCAGCCGGACTGACAAGAATGTTCAGGTCGTTGTGACCTGCGGTTCCTAAATGCCAATAATGGCAAATTCTGTAACGATCGAGACGCCAGACGGTTTCCACCCTGAGGTCCCGTACCAGCGCTGAGGTGTAGGCACGATACCAGGATTTGGACCCGTCGTCTCGGCATCCATCCCGGGTGTCCTCAGCCATTGCGCGGCATTGCATGGCGCCCATCTTCCGGTACCAGCCGAATTTCTTTGAATTATTCCAGTTCTTTGTCGTGCGTCCGCAGCCAAGGAGCCAGCCGCAGGGTCTCTAGGGCAAGAGCCCATAACGCGCCATGGAGGTGTCCGGGTTGGCTATCGGTTTATGCGCTCGGCCAGACGTTTTTCGCGGCGGCGCTGGACGGAGGACGGAATGCGCATCGCCTCGCGGTACTTTGCGACGGTGCGCCGGGCGATGTCGATGCCCTCGGTCTTCAGCTTTTCGACCAGCTTGTCGTCGGAGAGAATAGATCTTGCGTTCTCGCCATCTATCATCTGCCGGATGCGATGACGGACGGCTTCCGACGAGTGAGCTTCGCCATCTCCCGCGGATTGGATCGCGGAGGTGAAGAAGTACTTCAGTTCGAAGATGCCGCGCGGAGTCGCCATGTATTTGTTGGACGTCACGCGTGAGACGGTCGATTCATGCATCGAGATGGCGTCGGCGACGGTCTTGAGGTTTAGCGGACGCAGGTACTGAACACCGTGGGTAAAGAAGGCGTCCTGCTGCCGGATGATTTCTTCGGAAACTTTCAGGATGGTGCGCGCGCGCTGGTCCAGGCTTTTCACGAGCCAGTTTGCGGTCTGCAAGCATTCCAGGAGATAGCCGCGGTCCTTCTCGGTGCGCGTCGTCTTGTTCACGTGCGCGTAGTACGTGCGATTGACGAGCACACGCGGAAGCGTGTCGCTGTTGAGCTCCACGATCCAGCTTCCGTGGGATGCGGCGCGGATGAGGACGTCGGGCACCACGGGCTGGAGCTGTACGGAGCCAAACTTCAGGCCGGGCTTGGGGTTGAGCCGCTTGATCTCGTCGATCATGTCGGTGATCTCGCTCATATCCGCGCCGATGACCTTGCGCAGGGCCGGCATGTTGTGTGCGGCCAGGAGATCGAGATTGTCGAGAAGAGCGGCGATCTGCGGATCGTAGCGGTTCTGATCCTTGAGCTGGAGGGCCAAGCATTCCGCGAGAGAGCGGGCAAAGACACCCGGCGGGTCCAAGGTCTGGAGAATGGCGAGTACTTTTTCGACCAGCTCGAGTGGCGCTCCGAGCTTCATCGCCAGCTGGTCGAGGTCGGCATGCAGGTAGCCAGCTTCGTCGACCATGTCGATCAGGTGCTGACCGATCAGGCGCTCCACGTGGTCCGCCGTAGCCAGCGGCAGCTGCTCGCTCAAGTGGTCTCTGAGTGACGGCTCGCTCGAAATATAGGCCTCGGGATTGATTTCGTCGCCGGAACTGACGCTTGTGCGCTGGCGCAGGCTTGCCCAGCCCGAGTCGACGCCATCAGGACCGGCTGACGCGGACGGACCGTCCGAATAGTTCCCATCGTAGTCCCCATCGAGACCGCCGTCGGCTTCGGCGACGGGCTTGGCCAAATCCAGCCACTCGTCGTCGCTCGCTTGTTCGGTGCGTTCGCTGGCGACGGGGTCCTCGTGCTCGGCCTTCGTCGGCGGTTCGGGGCCGTCGTCCATTTCGAGCAGCGGGTTACGCTCGAGCTCGGTCTCGACGAACTGGTTCAGCTCGAGATTCGACAGCTGAAGCAAGCGTATCGCCTGCTGCAACTGGGGTGTCATCACCAGTTGCTGGCCCTGTCTCAGCTCGAGCTTTGCGGTTAGCGCCATCTCTTAACTTTCGCGGCCCGGACGCGCCTTGTCCACCGGCGCCTTGTCAGGCGTCGCAACGGCGAAGGGTCGTCCTTGGATGCTCATGCATCTTGGCCGTGCGGGGGGCAAGGCCACGGGCCGGTCCTGGATCATTGCTCGTTGTCCCAAACGGATCGGGGCACCCAGGCTAGCTCAACGAGTGTTAACGAACATGTCCCCCAGATAGACGCGCCGGACATCTTCGTTGGCTATGATTTCTGCAGGCTTACCTTGTGTCAAAACCTGACCATCGTAGATGATGTAGGCGCGATCGATCAGGCTCAGTGTTTCACGTACATTGTGGTCGGTGATGAGGACCCCGATGCCCCGGTCGGTCAGATGGCGCACGAGCTGCTGAATATCGCCGACGGCGATGGGATCGATACCGGCGAAGGGCTCGTCGAGCAGAATAAACGAGGGCCGCGAGGCCAGGGCGCGGGCAATTTCACACCGGCGGCGCTCGCCGCCCGAAAGCGCCATAGAGGGCGACTTCCGAAGGCGCGTGATGTGGAACTCTTCGAGCAAGCTATCGAGCTGCTCACGGCGTTTCTTGCGGTCAGGCTCCACCAGCTCGAGCACGGCCATGATGTTCTGCTCGACGGTGAGCCCGCGAAAGATGGAAGCTTCCTGGGGAAGGTAGCCGATACCGAGACGCGCGCGCCGGTACATGGGCAGCCGGGTGACGTCCTGCCCGTCGATCGTGATGCGCCCGGCATCGGATGGGACGAGGCCGGTGATCATGTAGAACACCGTGGTTTTGCCGGCGCCGTTCGGGCCGAGCAAACCGACGGATTCGCCGCGGCCAACAGCCAGGCTCACGCCGCGGACCACCATGCGCTTCTTGTAGCTTTTCTGGACGTTCTCAGCGATGAGCCAGCCCTGATGGCCGGGGGAGACGCCTCCGTCCGCATAGCCGTAGTCGTCTGCGTCTTGCGCGGCGGGGGCTGATTTGATGGGCCACAACTTCATGCGGGCGATCTGCCGTTCAGGGGACAACAAGGGGGGCTCGACAGCCTCAAGGGGGCATTCGAGCCGTTTTCGATCATCGATGTCAATTCGCCGGACTGCTAGCTCCGTCGGGTGAGGACGTTGCCGACCACCCATCGACGCTTTCGTTGGCGGGTTTCGAGGGCTTGTTTTTGTCTTGAGGTGCGCCCGTCTCGCCGTCCTGTTTCATATCCTGGGGGAAGAAGACGGCGCTTGCGCGGCCCTTGCTCTCAGGAGCCGGTTCGGCAGGCGTCTTCGTCACCCAGCCTCCTCCCGACGGATTGGATGCGGTGTTCTGCGGCGCGGTGTCGATCTTGCTCTCGCCCGTCGTGAGGTCGATCAGGAGGCGCGTGCCGCGCACCATATTCTTGTTTTTGGCGAGCACGACGTTTCCGCCCATCGTGACCTTGTTCGTCTTGGCGTCGAAGTCGGCCCAATCGCCTGTGGCGGTCTGGCCGTCCTTGGACGTTACGTATACGTCCTTGCGGGCTTCGATACGGGTCAGCTCGGTTGTTTTTTTCTCGCCGGTCTTGGGGGCGGCCGAGAGATTGGCGGCATCCGCCAGACCCGCTTCGCCTTTATAGAAGGCGGAGAGTTCGGCGCATCTGATCTTGAAGGTGTCCTGCTGTGCTTCCACGTCGCCGCGGAAAACTGCGACTTTGCGTTTGTCATCGACATCGAGGGAATCCGACGTCACGTCGACGGGAGCCTTGGGGTTCGTCTTGAACGACGCGAGCCCGCCCAGTCCTTCCTGTTGCGGGGCGTTGGGTTTGTTCTCCTTTGCACCCGGCGTCTTGGCATCGGCGCCACGGGTGAGGCGGGCGTTGATGCGTCCAGGACCCCCGCCCGCATGCGGCGGTGATGTGAGCTGGGCGGTGCCTCTGTCGCGATCGATTGCGAGACGACCGCCGCGCAGTTCGTTTTCGCCTTGGGTCACGACGACATCGCCCGCCAGCACAATCGTTCCGTTGGCTTCGTCGATGTCGACGCGCTGGCTCGCGGCGCGGCGATCCGTGCCGGACGTCATGATGACCTCACCCAGAAGGACGCCGGTCTGGGCCTGTGCGTCGAAATCTGCGGTGTCGCTGGTGACGACATCGCCGTTGTCACGCTTCATGACGACGGGTTTCTTAGCCACAATCCGCCGAACCTTGCCGGAGGGCGACGAGGCAGCGGCACCGGAGTCCGCGGTTTTTTCCGCCGCTCCGCCCGAGCCGCCCATCATGCCTTCCCCCTCGTAGAAGACTTCAAGCTCGGGAGTCGTCAGATGCTGGTCGCCCTGGCGCGCGCGCACGCTTCCCGTGAAGAGAGCGGTCTTGCTGCCGTCGTTCAGGTCGAGGCGGCTCGAGTCGATGTTGATCGGACCATTGGACGGAGTGAACAGCGCGCTGCCGGCACTCTTCTGCGCAGCCTCTTCGGCCGCAGGCTCTTTCGGTTTGTCGTCAGGCGGGGGCGTCAGTTGGACGACGACTTCTTCCGTAAAAGTCGCTTCTCGCGCCTTCTGGCGCAGCGTCATTTTGTTGGAGCGAACCGAACCGTTCGGGAATTCCACGATCACCGGTTCGGTGGACGTCAGCAGGTCTTCCTTCGTTTGTATCGTGGCCTGCGTCAGGCGGGCCTTGAGGCCGCTCTGAGAGTCGACATTGATCTCCTCGTACAAGTCGAGGAGGTTCTTCTCATTGTTAAAGACGCCGCGGACTGCGGTGACGTCCGTCCGCGTTTTGTCGGCCTGATAGATCTCGCCGACGATGCCGTTGAGCTTGATGACGTTCGGCGTTGTGAGGTTCTGCTGTGCGGTCTTGGCCGTGAAGACGTATCTGCCGCCATCCTTGTTGAAGCCCTCGTACCGAGGATTCTTCATGGACAGATCTTCCGGCATGATCTTCCGAACAGCGAACTCCGGCAACGTCTCGGGTGAAACCAGACCGGCAGTGCGCGCGATCATCAGCACATAGGCGCCGAGAAGCGCGGCAGCCATGACGGGGCAAGCGATGCGCAATGTGCGCACCATCTTGGTACGGCGATTGGCTTTGCGGAACTCCCGCGTACGGTCGACCTCCAACACGACGCCGTCGCCGGTCTTGCGACCTGCAGACGGATCGGTGTGTGGGTGAGCTGTCATGACCATCGGGGTCCCCGCCCTCGTGGCGGCGTCATCGTTTTTCGAAGCGAGCGTCCGTATGACGAACGATCAGGGTCCAAGCCGTCGGCAGGCCGGCAAATTCGTGCTCGGCTCCGGGGGCTTGGGGCAGTGTTGCACGTGCGAAGGCGGAGGGACAATCGCCGGGAATTGGGGTGAGATTGGGACTGTAGAAGCATAAGACGGCGGAACATTTTCCGCGCTCCGCTCTCAGTGAGCGAAGATGTCGTCCTCGCCGAACCCCGCGAGATCCAATCTGGCCCTGACCGGCAGGAATTCAAAGGCGGCCTTCGCGAAATGGCCACGGCCCTCCCGTTCCAGCATGGCATCGAGCTTGGCTTTCAGCGCGTGCAGATACAAAACGTCGGAGGCCGCGTAGGCCAGCTGCTGCTGAGTGAGCGTGGAAGCGGCCCAATCCGAGCTTTGCTGCTGCTTCGAAAGCTCAACACCCAGCAGCTCGGCCGTAATATCCTTCAAGCCGTGGCGGTCGGTATACGTGCGCACCAGCTTGGATGCGATTTTCGTGCAGTAGACCGGGGACACTGTAATCCCTAGGTATTTTTCGATCACCGCGAGGTCGAAGCGCGCGAAGTGGAAGATCTTCAGCACGCTCGGGTCAGTCAGCAGCGCCTTGAGACGCGGTGCGTCGTAGCTCTTGGGATCGGGTTGCACGAGATGCGCGGTGCCGTCGCCGCTCGAGAGCTGAATGAGGCAGAGGCGATCCCGCTGCGGATTGAGCCCTTGTGTCTCCGTATCGATGGCAACGCTGCCCTTGAAGACGACGTTCGGGGCGAGATCGCCCTTGTGAAGGGTAATCGATGGCGCGGTCATGGTGCGAGGCCTCGCGTGCGGCTGATCTCATCCACGAATAGATCAACTCATTGAAATCTATTGTGTATTTCTGCTGTGCTTGCTGGCGGTGTAACGGTTCCGTCGGGCAAAAGCAAGGGCACGCATGTTTCGACGGCCGGAAATCACCGGGCGTTCGTACTTATCCACGCATGCGGATGCTCCGCGATAGTGGGCTGAGATCCCGCGAGCGAGCACCCGAACCCATGGACGAAACACATCTTTTGAAGCTGCCCTACATTCTGGCTGCGCAGTCCCAGAAGCATGTCACTCACAATGAGGCCTTGAGAGCGCTCGATGCTCTGGTTCACCTTGCCGTCCAGGACATGGATCTAAACACGCCGCCCGGCTCTCCGAGCGAGGGGGCGCGGCACATCGTCGGGCCAAGTCCTTCGGGGGGATGGTCCGGGCATGCGCGAGATGTTGCAGCCTATCAGGACGGCGCTTGGGCCTTCTACGAGCCCGTCGCGGGATGGCGGGCCTGGGTAGCCGCCGAAGACGCCCTCTACGTTTTTAACGGGGGGAGCTGGATTCCCGTGTCGTCGGGCGGTGGAGGCGGCGGCGGAAGCGTCAATCCGGTCTCGCTCGTGGGTGTCAACGCGGTTGCCGACGCGACCAACCGCCTGTCGGTTGCCAGCCCCGCTACGCTGTTCGATCACGAAGGCGCTGGGCATCAGCTCAAGATCAACAAGGCTGCTGCGGGCGATACAGGGAGCGTGGTGTTTCAAACCGGATTTTCCGGCCGCGCGGAGTTCGGACTCGCGGGCGACGACGATTTTCACGTCAAGGTGAGTGCGGATGGAAGCGCCTGGCATGAAGCCCTCGTGATTAGCAGATCGAGTGGCGCCGTGCGTGCCAAGGTGGCGCAGGTCGACGTCGCTTCGGCGGCCACCTGCAACATCGGAGCGGCGACGGCGCAGCGTGTGCGCATCACGGGTACGACGACGATTACGAGCCTTGGAACCGTCGCAGACGAGCTGCGGTTCGTCGTGTTCGCGGGCGCACTGACGCTCACGCACAACGCTACGTCTCTGGTTCTCCCGGCTGCGACGAACATCGTGACGGCTGCCGCCGATACGGCGATCTTCGCTTCCGACGGGTCGGGAAACTGGCGCTGCCTTGCGTATCAGAGGGCCACGGGTGAACCGCTCGTCAGTCCCGCGAGCGGGAGCGTCAATCCCAACCTGATTGCGAACGGAGATGGGGCGATCAATCAGCGAGCCGCCTCGACGGGCATCGCCGACGACACTTACGCCTGGGATCGGCACTACGTGTTGACGCAGACCAATCCTGTGACGGTTTCCACGCTCACGGATGTTGCCGACGGCGTGCCACATCTGTTTCGCCTGACGCAGAGCCATGCCACGGCACAGCGCGTGGGGGCTGCCACCATTCTCGAAGCGCGGGACGGCAAGGTCCATCGCGGCGGCAACGTGGCTTTGTCGGGTAAAGTGCGGATATCGTCCGCAGCAACTGTGCGCTGGGCCATCCTGGAGTGGACTGGCACGGAGGATGCGGTCACGTCCGACGTTGTCAGCTCCTGGACCAGTGGCACCTATACGGCAGGCAATTTCTTCCTGGGATCGAACCTCACCGTGGCGGCGACCGGAAGTCTTGCGCTCAGTGCGAATGTGCTGACTGATTTCTCGCTCCCTGCCGCGATCTCGTCCTCCTGCAACAATCTGATCGTCGTGATCTGGACCAGCGCGACAGCGGCCCAGACCGTGACCCTCGATTGGCGCTGGAAACTCGAGCGCGGCAGTGCGGCGACGGCGTGGGTGCCGCGCCCGCGCGTTGAGGAATTGCACCGATGCTTCAGGCACTATCTCCGAATGGACAGCTCGAGCAGCGCCTACGCGACGTTTGGCTTCGGGTATGCAGGCTCGACGACACAGGCGGCTGTGGGATTCACATTTCAGGTCGAGATGCTTGCAACTCCGGCATTTTCCTATTCGGGAGCCCTTTCCTTCACGCAAAGCGCGCTCAACACCGTGTCGGGCGTGTTCGCAAACCGCCTGACGCCGATGGGCGGCGAGGTCGCTTTTAGCGGCACTGGCTTCACGACTGGGGTTTCCGGCAAGGCGCAAGCCAACAACTCCACGGCGGTCCACATCGCATTCGAAGCGGAATTGTAAGCTCGTAGAGTCTTCGCAAACGCGCGCGAGGCTGACGTGGAGCGGCAGGCAGGAGCGGAAGGGCCTGTCCGCTCCTGCTCACCGAATACTAGTCGCGCCCGAACTCACCGCCGCCAGGGCCGGTTACCGCTCCCCACGGTTCGTCTTCCATCATCATCATCTGATCATGTCTGGCCTCCATGTCCTGTCTCATTTCATGGAGGACGACGAATGCGAGAATGCGCATCCGCCGCTTTTGCGTGTCGGTCAAGGTTACGTAGAGCGGCTGCCAGGCGTCTGCCAGCTTCTTGAGTTCAGCGCCGCGCGCTGAAAGGTTTTCGGCCCTATTTTGCAGGACCTGCACGAAGTTGCGGTCAGGTTGGGCTTCGCGCATCCGCGTCGCGAAGTTCTCCAGTCTTTCGCGACGGGCTTCTGCGCGCCCACGGATCGCCTCCTCGATGGCGGGCCAGTACTTCGCTTGTTCGGGTGATAGCTGGAGCGCATCTTTGAGAACAGTGATCCGACTGTCGGTCAGTTCTTTGGCTTCGGCTTTGTCCTCCTGCATGGAGTGTGTCGTTTGCGCGATGGCAAGGGATGGAATGGCAATCAATAGGGCAGCAAACGCGTAGGTGGCCAATCTCGACATGGTGAGCCTCCTGTTTCAGGTCACGGTCGTTCGAAATCGCAGAGTTGCCGGCCGAATTGGATGGGTGGCAGGCGCCATTTTAACCAAGGCGACTGGCTCGGCGTTCCGGAAGCCGCTTGGCATCTGCGCCCGTGGTTAACGGCCTGATTTTTATTTTTCGCGCCGAGGCTTGGGCCGCGCAGGCATCGCGCGGCCCAATCGCTTGTCGAAAAGTTAAGGATTGGGGGGCTGTCGACGGGCGGCCGACTCGGGCCTTTAAAACCCTTCGCGTGGGCTACGAGATCGCCGATCCGCGTTCCGCGGGGCCAGGAGTTGCGACTCTTGTCGAGATGAGTCTGACAGCCCCGGAGCGAGGGGATGTCGTGGTGCCCAGAAGAGGACTCGAACCTCCACGCCTTGCGGCGCTGCTACCTGAAAGCAGTGCGTCTACCAATTCCGCCATCTGGGCAAGCCGTGGCCTGCGGGCGCCATGAGTTACGGGGAGTGGCCGCCGTTGTCAAACTGAGAGTGCCGCCCCGGTCCAAGGGACGCACAGTTTGCGCCGGGTGGCCGGTTGGCCTCGTCACGATTCAGGTCCATAAGCTAGACGCTTGAGGTCGCCGCTTCGGTCGTGGAAACCGGCGCGGCGGCGCTTGAGGCGGGGTAGGTCAAGGCTTTGGGGGCACCATGGCAACGCAACGGAACGAGCTCGTCACGATTTTTGGGGGGCCGGGATTCGTCGGACGCCATGCGGTGCGTGCACTGGCGAAAAGAGGCTATCGCATCCGCGCTGCATCGCGCCGCCCCGATCTCGCCGGCTATCTGCAACCCATGGGTGACGTTGGGCAAATCCAGCCCGTGCAGGCGAACCTGCGCTTTCCCGATTCGGCTCGCGTCGCGGCAGAAGGCGCCCACATCGTCATCAACTCCGTCGGTATTCTCGCGGGAAGCGGCGCACAGACGTTCAGCGCCGTGCATGTGGACGGCGCGCGCGTGGCCGCCCGTGCAGCGCGCGAGGCCGGTGCAAAGCGCTTCATTCATATCTCCGCCATCGGGGCCTCCGCTTCGTCGCCTGCGCACTACGCACAAACCAAGGCGGCCGGCGAACGCGCGGTGCTCGAGGAGTTCCCGGGGGCCGTCATTTTACGTCCGTCGATCGTCTTCGGTCCCGAGGACGAGTTCTTCAACCGCTTCGCTTCCATGGCGCGCGTGTCGCCGGTGCTGCCGCTGATCGGTGGCGGGCGCACGCGATTCCAGCCCGTGTATGTTGGCGACGTCGCCGCGGCCATTGCCAATGTCGCGGACGGCGGCGGAACGCCGGGCGCAATCTACGAACTCGGAGGGCCGGACGTTCTTTCCTTCCGCGAACTTTTGGAGCGCACGCTCGACTATGCGGGCCGCAAACGCGGCTTCATCTCGATGCCGTTCTGGCTCGCGAAGCTGCAAGCGTTGCTGACGTGGCCGCTGCCGAACTCGCTGCGTCCGTTGACGGTCGACCAGGTGCGGCTACTCCAGTCCAACAATGTGGTCAGCGCCGAGGCGGCGAAAGACGGGCGGACCCTAGAGGCGCTGGGGGTGGTAGAGCCGCAATCGATTGCGTCCGTGGTGCCCGGCTATCTGGAGCGCTTCAAACCCAAGGGGCAATATTCTCACTATCGCGGCTAGCGACGGGAGCACAGTTGGGGGGGATTGAATGGGCCGTTCTCGATCAGGCGCGGGCACTCTGCCCGTCTCAAAGCTGCTCAAGATGAGATCGCTCGGCACGGTGGGTGTTGCGGCGGCTCTCGCTTTCTACGTGGCATGGCCGCTCTATGCGGGATACGAAATCCGCAACTCACTCGACGGACACAACGTCGAAACACTGAATGCGCGGGTCGATTTTCCGAGCGTCCGGACCTCGCTCCGTCCGGCCGTCGCGGCGAAGGTCGACAAGGTGGTGGACGACGCCTTGCGAAAGGCAGGGACGGCAGGTAGTGCGCTCGCCGAAAAATTGAAACAGAGCGTCACGCCACGGATCGTTGACGGCGTATTGGCAACGCTCGTCACGCCGGAAATGATGATCCGCATTCATGCCAGCGGAAAGACGCTGAAGGAGGCGCTGGAAAGCCTCGTGCTCGAACGGGCGGGGCAGGCCGAAGGATTCGGCGGATTCCTGGTGGTTCCGCAGGACCAGCAGGGTGGCCAGCCCAGCAAGCTCGACGAGATCGCGAGCAGCTACGGTATCGATCTCAAGAAGGTCGTCGGCGCCGCTGGTGCAAAGGAAGGCGTGGCGCAGGCGGAAGCCCCGCAGTCCGTGCTTCCCGCTCTCAATGAGATGCGCGCGGGCCCCAAGTACGGGCTCGGCAATATCAAGCACTTCTCGCTTGCAGGGCCGTTCGGACTCACGATCGGCGTGTCGCGCGATGCGAACGCGCGCAAACCCGAGCTGACGGCGGATCTGACGTTCGTCGACGGGACGTGGAAGCTGACTGGGCTCGTGCCGGAGTCGTAGAACTCGCTACGAGGTCGCGGCGCGACATTCCTCTTCGGCGGGCAAAGGATCGCACGACGTGGATGAGACGCACACCTCCAAGGCCTTGCGGACATCGCGCGTATAGAGGCCATCGATCGGACCCGAGTAGACGCCGTTGGCTTCGAGCCCGCACTGATACAGCTTCACGAGATGCTCGCCGCCGTACCGCATGGCCTGCTCGTAGTCGCGCAGCGCCGCGTTGTGTTCGCCCAAGGCTTGGCGGATGTGAGCGCGCGTGTCATGCGCATGGGGGCTCGCGGGCGAGAGGTTCAATGAGCGCTGAACGTCAGCCAGCCCCTCGTTCAAACGGTCCAGCTTGTAGTAGACCCACGCACGATTGTTGAGGGCCATGGCCGAGCCCGGATCGAGCTTGACGGCCATATCGTAGTCTCCGAGCGACTGGTTGAGCTCTCCCGTGAGCGCGAGGGCGAGCGCACGCATGGCGTAGGCCAGGCTTTTGGTGCCCGCGTCGAGGGTTGGGTTCTCGATCAGCTCCGAGCAGCCGGCAATGCGACGCTCGTTGTTCTCGCTGAAGCACTCGGAAATGGTATTCGAGGTGGCATGGGTCGAGCCGGCGCATGCGGCCAGGAGGGCTGCGAGAGCTATGATGGTGCTGCGGCAACGCGCAATCATTGGCTTTGTCCCGCGTTTCGGGCGGCGTAGCGCCGCCGGTAACCATCGGGTTTCGCTCCCCAAAACGCCAGAGGGGAGACTATGATACCATGAATAATAAGATATAGGCTGGCCGCAAATGCGGCGCGCCATATCCCTAACGAGGTCGGCTTCGGTCGAGATCCCATGAAACGTATTCTACTTGTCCTCGGCGGGGGCATCGCCGCCTACAAATGCCTCGACCTCATCCGGCGTCTGCGCGAGCGCGGGCATCACGTGCGCTGCGTCATGACGAAGGCTGCGCAGGAGTTCGTGACGCCGCTCTCGGTCGGCGCCCTCAGCAATGAACCCGTGGCGACGGACCTCTTCGACCTCGATGCGGAGCGTGAGATCGGCCACATACGCATGGCGCGCGAGGCGGATCTCGTCGTGGTCGCGCCCGCGACTGCGGATCTTTTGGCGCGCATGGCGCAGGGCCACGCGAATGACCTTGCAACCGCCGTTCTGCTGGCGACGCGGGCACCCGTGCTGGCCGCACCGGCCATGAACCCGGCCATGTGGAGCCACGCGGCGACGCGGCGCAACGTCCGTCAGCTTGAAGCCGACGGCGTGCAGTTCATCGGTCCAAATGCGGGCGAGATGGCGGAGGCGGGCGAAGCAGGCGTCGGCCGAATGGCCGAGGTGGCGGAGCTCGTCGAGCGGATCGAGACGCTGTTGGCCGGTGGCGAAGAACCCGGGCGCAGCCTGGGCTTCATCAACGTGTCGAGCAAGCGGGAGCGGTCCGTCGCCTCGTTGCCGCTTGCAGGCTGCCATGTGCTCGTAACCAGTGGGCCTACGCACGAGCCCATCGATCCGGTGCGCTACATCGCCAACCGATCGTCCGGCAAACAGGGCCACGCAATCGCAGCGGCCGCGCGGCGTCTTGGGGCCCGTGTCACGCTGATTTCTGGGCCGGTACAGATTTCCGATCCGGAAGGTGTCGAAGTGCGGCACGTGGAGACGGCGCGCGAGATGCTCGAAGCCGTCGAGGCGGCGCTTCCGGCCGATGTGGCGATCTTCGCAGCGGCCGTGGCCGACTGGCGCGTGGCGACGCCCGGGCGCGGGAAGCTCAAGAAAACGGCGGATGCTGCCCCGCCCCAGCTGGATCTGGTCGAGAACCCGGACATTCTGCGTACGATCGCCAAGCGCGGTGCGCGCCGTCCCGAGCTGGTGATCGGTTTCGCTGCGGAGACGCAGACCGTGGTCGAGAATGCGCAAGGCAAGCGGAAGTCGAAGGGTGTGGACTGGATCGTCGCCAACGACGTATCCGAGGAGAGCGGCGTGTTCGGCGGCGAGCGCAACAGAGTGCATCTCGTGACGGCCGCCGGCGTCGAAGACTGGCCGGACATGAGCAAGGACGAGGTGGCGGAGAAGCTGCTGCGCCGGGTCGGCGCTTATCTGGCCGAGAGCAGGGAATCGGTGTGATCCAATGACGACGGGACGGGTGCGCGTGCGGGTGGTCGTTCTTCCGCACGCAAAAGGGCTGCCGCTGCCAGCCTATCAATCAGACGAGGCCGCCGGGCTCGATCTCGTCGCAGCGGTGCCTGCGAAAGAGCCGGTCGTGATTGCGCCGGGCGCGCGGTGTCTTGTTCCGACCGGATTATCGCTCGAACTGCCGAAGGGCTACGAGGGGCAGGTGCGGCCGCGATCCGGGCTGGCGCTGAAGCACGGTGTCACAGTGCTCAACAGTCCGGGCACGATCGATTCCGATTACCGGGGCGAAGTGAAGATCATCCTCGTCAATCTCGGGGATGCACCATTCGAGATCCGGCGCGGCGAGCGGATTGCCCAGCTCGTGGTCGCGCCCGTAACACATGCCCGTCTCGTGGTAGCGCAGGAGATCAGCGACACCCGGAGGGGGGCGGGCGGGTTCGGTTCGACCCGCCTCGGGACGGCCCCTTCGGCGGTGAGCCGCGGCAAAAAAACCAAATCGGCCAAAAAACCTGTTAGGCGTAAGACTTAGTTGCTTCGAGTTGCGGCGGCGGGCGAAGCACCATCCTGACGATTTATAGTTGTGACCCTTTGGCCACGTACAATAGTGTGCGAAAAAGCAGGTCCACCTCAACGGCAGTTTCAGCAAGGGCGAGCACTTCCATGACCGATGCGACCGAGATCAAGACCTTGAAGGCCACCCAGAGCTGGGGCCGTGGGAAGGTCTATGCCGATATCACGGAAACAATCGGACATACGCCCCTGGTCCGGATTGGGCGCATGGCGAAAGACGCCGGCGCCAAGGCGGACGTGTTGATGAAGCTCGAGTTCTTCAATCCGCTGTCGTCGGTCAAGGACCGCATCGGCGTGGCAATGATCGACGTGCTTGAAGCTGAAGGCAAGATCACCCCTGGCAAGACGGTGCTCGTCGAGCCGACCTCCGGCAACACCGGCATCGGCCTCGCGTTTGTTGCGGCTGCGCGCGGTTACAAGCTGATGCTCGTCATGCCGGAGTCGATGTCGATGGAGCGCCGGAAAATCCTCGGCCATCTCGGTGCGGAGATCATACTGACGCCTGCAGCTGGCGGCATGCCGGGCGCCATCGACAAAGCGAATCAGATCCTCGCTTCCACGCCGGGTGCCGTGCAGCCCAGCCAGTTCGAGAATCCCGCCAACCCGCTGGTTCATGAGAAGACCACGGCCGAGGAGCTCTGGAACGATACCCAGGGCAACATCGACGTGCTGGTGATCGGCGTCGGTACGGGCGGTACGCTGACCGGCTGTGGCCGCGTATTCAAGAAGCGCAAGCCGTCGGTCAAGATCATCGCGGTCGAGCCCGAAGGCAGTCCGATCCTCTCGGGCGGTGCGCGCGGTCCACACAAGATCCAGGGCATCGGCGCCGGTTTTGTTCCGAAGGTTCTCGACACAACCTATATCGACGAGGTTGTGCGCGTTTCGAACGAGCAGGCCTTCGAAACGTCGAGATTGCTTGCGAGAGTCGAAGGGATTCCTGGCGGGATTTCGACGGGGGCCAATCTGGCAGCGGCGCTCGAGGTTGCGGCGCGCGATGGCATGAGTGGCAAGACGGTCGTCACGTTCGCCCCATCGTCGGCAGAGCGCTATTTCACGAGTGAGCTCTTTGTCGATCCGCCGAAGGCGTAAGTCGTTCGCGTTCATCGAAAGAGGGAGTTTAAGGGTGCGGTCGCGGCCGTTTCTCGTTGCAACGTCTATGGCTCTGATGGCGGCATTCGCCGCCGGGCCGGTTGGTGCTGGTGAGCGCATCCATCTCGCGCAGCGGTGGACGCCCCTTACCGGCGTTCTGACGCCCGACGGAGAGAGCAAGGACACCGCTGTCGAAACTCCGAAGGCGCCGCAGCCAAAGTCCGCGGAGCCGGTCAAACCGTCGCCAAGTCAGCCTTCCGGGTCGTCCTCGTCCACGCTTTCTCTCAAGGCCAAATTGGAGAGGGCGGTCACAGATGGACAAGCGCACGGCAGCTTGGGAATTCGAACGATCGCAGTCGATGCTGATTTTGCCGATGCAATGGGGCTGAGTGCGGGGCAGGGCGTACTGGTCACGGATGCGTCGTCTCCTGCCGCCACTGCGGCTGGTCTACTTGCAGGCGATGTGATTCAGAAGTTCGACGGCCGGGCCGTCGCTGATCCGGACGCGCTGTCGAAAGAACTTCGCGGGAGCAGCGCCGACAAGGACGTCACGCTTAACGTCTGGCGTGCCGGAGCCGGCACCGACGATCTCAGGAAGAAGCTTGTTGAGCGAGCCGATGCCGGCAACGTGGGAGCAGCGGCGAGCCTTGGGCGATTGTTGTCGCTGGGGCTGATCTTTGGGCCGAAAAACTTCGGTGACGCGGCGACCTACTATTTGAAGGCCGCCGAGGCTGGGCATCCGGCTTCGATGACGCGCTATGCGCTGTTTGCGAAGGACGGCATCGGCATCCCGAAAGACGAAGCGCTGGCGGCCAAGTGGTTCCTCAAAGCAGCCGAGGGCGGTCAGGAAGCGGCGATGACCAACCTCGGGCTGCTCTATGAGGCGGGCCGCGGTGTAAAGCAGGACTTCGCGGAAGCCGCGCGCTGGTATCAACGCGCGGTGGATAAAGGCCACGTCTTCGCCATGCATCGCCTTGGGCTTCTCTACGAAACCGGCCGCGGTGTCGTGAAGAACGATCAGGAAGCCGTGCGTCTGCTCGAGACGGCGTCCGAGAAGGGGCTGAGCGAAGCGACGTCGTGGCTTGCCGACAAGTACGAGCAGGGCCGCGGCATTCCGAAGAACGCGGAAGAGGCGTCGCGTCTCAATGCGCGCGCGGCCGATCAGGTGCGGCGCGCGGCCGAGCAAGGCAACGCCGTCGCGACGTTCAACCTCGGCATCCTCTATCGGATCGGCAAAGGCGTGAAGCAAAGCGACACGGAGGCCGCCAATTGGGTCGTGCGGTCGCTCAAGCTCGGCGACAAGTATCTCGTGGCGGAGCTGATGCGGAACCCGGACGTGCTCTCGGTTGCCGACCGCAAGTGGGTGCAGGAGGTGCTACGCAACGAGGGCACCTACAGCGGGCCCATCAACGGCACCTTCACGCCGGACGTGCGCACGGCGATGGAAGAGCTCGCGAAAAAGGTCTGAAGCTGGTTACCATCAAATGAAAAGCGCGCCGAACTCCGAGTTCGGCGCGCTTTCTCTTTTCGATGCGGACGTTTGTTACGCGGCTTTGGCGAACGGCCTGGCGGCATCGGCGATGCAAGCCATCGCGGCCTGGACGCCGCCCTTCTTGTGGGGAACGCCAGCCAGCTCGAGGCCCATCTCGACGCCGGTCAGGGCGCCGAGCACGGTCAGCTCATTGGTGTCGCCCAGGTGCGCGATGCGGAACGCTTTCCCGGCCAGCTTGTTGAGGCCGGTGCCGAGCGACATGTTGAATGTCTCCAGCACGAGCTTGCGGAACGCGTCGGCGTTGTGGCCGTCCGGCATGAGAACGGTCGTGACGGCCGGGCTGTCGTACTTCGCGTCGCGGCAGTTGACCTCGAGGCCCCAAGCGCGGACGGCGGCGCGCACGGCTTCACCGAGACGCTCATGGCGCGCGAAGACGTTCTCGAGACCTTCCTCGTGCAGGAGCTTGATGGCTTCGTCGAGGCCGTAGAGCAGGCCCGTCGCCGGGGTATAGGGAAAGAAGCCGTCGCCGTTGAACGCCAGCATATCGTCCCACGAGAAGTAGGAACGTGCGAGCGTCGCCGTCTTCGAGGCTGCAATCGCCTTGTCGGAAATGGCCGTGAACGATAGGCCCGGCGGCATCATCAGGCCCTTCTGCGAGCCGGACACGGTAACGTCGATGCCCCATTCATCGTGGCGCAGGTCGGCGGCGGCGAGACCCGAGATGGAGTCCGTCATCAGGAGGGCCGGATGCTTGGCGGCGTCGATGGCCTTGCGCACCTCGTCGAGGCGCGTGCGGCAGCCGGTCGAGGTCTCATTGTGGACCACGCACACG
Source organism: Hyphomicrobium sp. (assembly GCF_036262015.1). Lineage (GTDB taxonomy): Bacteria > Pseudomonadota > Alphaproteobacteria > Rhizobiales > Hyphomicrobiaceae > Hyphomicrobium_C. Next base: position 177,913 of record NZ_DATAJR010000008.1, read on the forward strand.
GCCTTGATGGAGTGCGTCTTGTCTTTCTTCAGATGCGCTTCGATCTCGTTCGCGTCGGCGCCGATGCGCCAGTCGCTTTGGATCACCTCGGCGCGCAGGCCGAGGCGGTCGACCATCTGCTTCCAGAGGACGGCAAACTGGCCGGTCTCGACCATCAGCACGCGGTCGCCGGGCGAAAGGGTATTGGTCAGCGCGGCTTCCCACGCGCCCGTGCCCGAAGACGGGTAAATGATGACGTGGCCCGTCGTCTTGAACAGGGTCTTCACGCCGGCAAGCACACGTTTGCCAAGCTTCTGAAACTCCGGACCGCGGTGATCGAGGATCTGGCGGGCCATGGCGGCGAGGATGCGCTCGGGAACTGGTGTAGGACCAGGAATTTGCAGGAAGTGCCGGCCCGGGCGGCGTGGCTCGTTCGACATCAATTGTCCCCTTCTCCGCTCGCTGCGTAGCGGCCGTAGCCTGCGGAGGAGTCTCCGAGGAGGAGGGCCTGCCAATTTTTTGGTACGTGCGCGCGAGCAGCGGCACCTATAGGAATGAAATCAGAATGGCGTCAAGATCGATTGGTCCGTCCAAGGTGCGACATGGCCAACATTTTTCGTGATTTCGACGGTCTTGCAGGAGGCCGTGAATTCACTTTGCGAAAAGCTCCGCCCAAATAGCAAAAATTTGCTAGGCGGTTTTCGCTGCGGACGGGGGCTTGGCTGCTGACACGAGGTAGTTGACGTCGGTCTCCGGCGCCAGGCTCCAGGTGTCCTTGAAAGGATTGTACACGAAGCCTTCGAAGCGCGGGGCAGCTAGCCCAGCATCCGCGATGTGGCGGGCCAATTCATCGGGGGTCACGAAGCGATCCCACTGGTGAGTGCCGCGCGGCAGCCAGCCCAGGACATACTCGGCAGCGACAATGGCCAGGGCGTAGGACTTCAGCGTGCGATTGATCGTCGACAGGATCAGCATGCCACCCGGGCGGACCAGGCTGGCGCAGGACTTCACGAACGCGCCCACGTCTGGGACGTGCTCGACCACTTCCAGACAAATCACGGCATCGTATTGCTCGCCGGTTGAGGCCAGATCCTCGATAGTGGTGGCGCGATAGTCGATCTCGAGGACCTGGGATGCCGCGTGGTCGCGGGCGATGGCGACGTTCTTTTCGCCGGGGTCGATGCCCGTGACGCGGGCACCGAGCCGGGTCAGAGGTTCGGAGATGAGACCGCCGCCGCAGCCAACATCCAGCAGCCGCAAGTCCCGGAAGGGCCGAAGACCAGCCGGGTCGAGGCCAAAATGACGGGTCAGCTCCTTGCGGATGAAGGCCAGCCGGGTGGGGCCGATCTGGTGCAGGGGGCGGAATTTGCCGGCCGGGTCCCACCACGCCTTGGCCAAGCGCTGGAAGCGCTCGACTTCTTCCGGGTCGAGGTTGCTCGCCCCGGGGGGCAGCTGGGTCTGGGAGGCGGGCTGGTTCATCGGGCCGGGAGGGTGACAGGGCAGGCGCGATTGTCAATGTCACGAAATGCCTTTGTCTTTGTTGCGGTGCTTCCCTGTTCCCGGTAAGAGAACGGCCGAACGGGGTCAGTCCTCACTTCTGGGCGGGCACGGCCACTCCTGGCCGTCCGCCTTCGGATACACCCTTCCTGAAATCTCCCAGACACATACGGGCTCAGGCGGTTAGGCCATGGCTGTTGTCGTGATGAAATTCGGAGGCACCTCGGTTGCCGACGTCGAGCGCATCAAGAACGTTGCGCGGCACGTCAAACGCGAGGTCGACGCCGGCAACAAGGTCGCCGTGGTCGTTTCGGCCATGGCCGGGGCCACGAACCAGCTTGTCAAATGGGTGAACGAAGCCTCTCCGCTTCATGACAAGCGCGAGTATGACGCCGTCGTCGCCTCCGGCGAGCAGGTCACGGCAGGCCTGACGGCGATCGTGCTGCAGTCGATGGGCATCAAGGCTCGCTCCTGGCAGGGCTGGCAGATCCCGATCGAGACCAGTGCGGCGCATGGATCGGCGCGCATTTCGGGCATTGCGGGTGAAGACCTGCGCCGGTCGCTGGATGCGGGCGAGGTCGCGGTCATCACAGGATTTCAGGGCATCGAGCCCAAGGCCAAGCGCCTCGCCACGCTAGGGCGCGGGGGGTCGGACACGAGCGCTGTGGCGGTCGCGGTCGCGCTCAAGGCCGACGTCTGTGACATCTACACGGACGTCGACGGCGTCTACACCACCGATCCGAGGATTGTGCCCAAGGCGCGGCGGTTGCCGAAGGTCAGCTACGAGGAAATGCTCGAGATGGCCTCCTCGGGCTCCAAGGTGCTGCAGACCCGGTCGGTTGAGCTGGCCATGGTCCATCAAATCAAAACGCGTGTGCTTTCGAGCTTCGTGAAGCCAGAAGACATAGCGCCGGTGCAACCCGGTAATCTTGAGAATATTGGAACAGTCGTCTGCGGCGAGGATGAGATCGTGGAAAACCAAGTGGTCAGCGGCATCGCCTACGCTCGGGACGAGGCGAAGATCACCATGCTCAAGGTCGAGGACAAGCCGGGCATCGCGGCGCGCATCTTCGGGCCGTTGGCCGATGCCTCGATCAACGTCGACATGATCGTGCAGAACGTGGCCGCAGACGGTCACCACACCGACATGACTTTCACCGTGCAGGCCGCAGAGCTTCCGCGTGCCCTTGAAGTGCTCAAGGCCGCGCAGGCCGACATCGGCAATTTCGATATTCAAAGCTCGGCCGACGTTGCAAAGGTGTCGGTCATCGGCATCGGGATGCGGAGCCACGCCGGTGTTGCGGCGCAAATGTTCAAGGCATTGTCCGAGAAGGGGATCAACATCCTCGCCATTTCTACTTCCGAGATCAAGATCAGCGTGTTGATCGATGCGGCGTATGCGGAGCTTGCAGTCAGGACGCTGCATGCCGTGTACGGCCTCGACGCGGCCTAAGCTTTTCCGTGCGGCAGCGTTAAGGTCTGGCTACCGTATTTTCGGCAGCGAATCCGCATTCGCGCTCAAATTGACGTATAACGGCCCGTAACCCCTTTCCCTCAAAGGGGTATGCGGATCCATTGAACGGCTGTGCCTATGCCCTCGAGACGCGGCGACGAGCCCCGTGTGATGCCAACCGAGCCTGCGCTGCGTGTCATCATGCGCCGGCTGCGGGACATCATGTCCGAGCCGGCCGATGGGCAGGAACGGCTGGATAAGATCGTGCGCCAGATTGCTGGCGTCATGGTCGCCGATGTCTGCTCAATTTACCTCAGGCGCCAGGACGGCTCACTGGAGCTGTTTGCCAGCGAGGGCCTCAATCCGACGGCCGTCCACGCGACGATGCTGAAGCGCGGCGAAGGCCTCGTCGGGCGTTGCGCCGAGCTCAATCTTCCGATCAACGAGCCGGATGCCGCCAAGCATCCCGCGTTCTCCTACCGTCCGGAAACGGGTGAAGAGGTCTATCATTCGCTGCTCGCGGTGCCGATCCAGCGCAGTGGACAGGTGCTGGGCGTGCTCGTGGTCCAGAACCGGACCATCAAAGAGTATTCCGACGAGGACGTGGAGGTGATGCAGGCGACGGCGATGGTCGTGGCCGAGCATCTCGTGTCCGGTGCCGTGTCCGGGGTTGGCTCTGCTATCGAGCTTTCCCGGGCCTTGTCACGCGTGATCTCGGGTGAGCCGATTTCGGATGGTATCGCGCTCGGTCACGTGATGCTTCACGAGCCGAGGATCGTTGTCACCAAGCTGATGGCCGACGACCCGGCGATGGAGTTGCGCCGTTTGGAGGACGCGCTGCTCGAGCTCAAGACTTCGCTCGACGACATGCTGAGCCACGAGCTCTTGTCCGGCGCGGGTGATCATCGCGATGTGCTCGAAGCCTATCGCATGTTCGCCCATGACCGCGGCTGGGAGCGGCGTCTCAGGGAAGCCGTCCAGAGCGGCCTCACCGCGGACGCGGCCGTGGAGCGCGTGAAGAACGGCACGCGTGCGCGGATGCTCAAGAATGCGGATCCCTTTTGGCGTGAGCGGCAGCGCGATCTGGACGACTTGTCGGACAGGCTGCTGCGGATCCTTGCCGGCGTCGCGACCGGAACGCTCAGCCCGCAGGAAATGCCGGTCGATACCATTCTAGTCGCTCGTACGATGGGGCCTGCGGAGCTGATCGACTACGACAGGACGCGGTTGCGCGGCCTCGTGATCGAGGATGGAAGCGGCCAGAGCCATGTGGCGATCGTGGCGAAAGCGCTGGGAATTCCCGCCGTCGGTCAGGCGGAGGGGATCGTCGAGCGCGTGACAGCGGGCGACGCGATCATCGTCGATGGCGTGATCGGCGAAGTTCACGTTCGCCCCTCGACTGAGGTCGTATCCGCTTACACCGATAAGGTGCGCTTCCGGGCGCGGCGGCAGAAGCAATATGAAGCTTTGCGCGATCTTCCGGCGGTGACCACCGACGGCGATACGGTGACGCTGCAGATCAACGCGGGTCTGCTCGCGGACATGCCGCATCTCAAGGAATCCGGCAGCGACGGCATCGGCCTGTTTCGCACAGAGCTGATGTTCATGCTGTCGCACAGCCTGCCGCGCGCCGACCGGCAGACGCAGGCCTACGAAGCCGTGCTGAAGGAAGCGGGCGGCAAGCCGGTGGTGTTTCGCTCGCTGGACATCGGCGGCGACAAGGTCCTCCCGTATCTGCCACACGTCCCGGAGGAAAATCCGGCCATCGGCTGGCGCGCGATCCGCATGTCGCTCGATCGGCCAGCGCTGTTTCGCATGCAGATCCGCGCCTTGCTTCGGGCTGCGGCTGGCCGCGAACTCAGGATCATGATTCCGATGGTGTCGCTCGCGACCGAGATGGACGAGATCCGCGTCCTGATCGACAAAGAGCGCGATCTTGTCGCCAAGCGGGGGGCCGCTCCGCCGAGCAAGCTCTTGATCGGCGCCATGATCGAGGTTCCGAGCGTTTTGTTCGAGCTCGACGAATTGTTGCAACGCGTCGACTTCGTCTCGGTCGGTAGCAATGACCTAACGCAGTTTCTATTCGCCGCGGATCGCTCCAATTCGAGGGTGGCCAACCGTTTCGATTCCCTGTCCGTCGCCTCGCTCAGGGCCTTGAAGCAGCTTGCGCGTGCCTGCAGGCGTCACCAAGTGCCTCTCACCCTTTGCGGTGAGATGGCGGGACGGCCGATCGAGGCCATGTGCCTCATCGGGCTCGGCTTCCGGACCCTGTCTATGGCGCCCGCTTCGATCGGCCCGGTCAAAACGATGATCCGATCGCTCAATGCCGAGGCCATCACCGTGTTGCTCGATCAGTTGCTCATGGGGCGGACGGGCAGCATCAGGCGTGACCTCGAGGACTTCGCGGCCCAGCACGGCATCGAACTCTAGCCTGTCATTATTTTTCTTGCAGGCTGGCGCTCTTGGCGTCATGTCGCGGTGAACAACCAGCTATCGCAAACCGAAAAGTCCCAATGAGCGTCATTCCCAAAGAGAAGCTTGCAAGGCTCATCGAGCGCTACGAGACGATCCAGGCCGAGCTGAACCAGGGCGCTTCGCAGGCGACGTACGTCAAGCTCACGAAGGAATTCTCGGAGCTGACGCCGCTCATCAATCAGGTGCGGGCTCTGGAAACGGCCGAGCAGGAGCAGCGGGATCTACAGGCTCTTCTCAATGACTCGTCTCAGGACAAGGAAATGGTCCAGATGGCGCGCGAAGAGCTCGAGCAGCTCGGGCCGCGCATCGAGGAGCTGGAGCATCAGCTTCGCATTCTGCTGCTGCCGAAGGACGCGGCCGACGAAAAGAGTGCCATTCTCGAGCTGCGGGCGGGAACCGGCGGCGACGAGGCGGCTCTGTTCGCCGCTGATCTTTTTCGCATGTACCAGCGATATGCCGACAGCAGGGGGTGGGCGACGGACATCATCTCCATGTCCGAGAACGATCTCGGTGGATACAAAGAAATCATCGCGTCGATCACCGGGAAGGGGGTGTTCGCGCGCCTCAAGTACGAAAGCGGCGTGCACCGCGTGCAGCGCATTCCCGCAACCGAGAGCGGGGGACGCATTCATACGTCGGCGGCGACCGTTGCCGTGCTGCCGGAAGCGGAAGACATCGACATCGACATCAAGGATCAGGACATCCGCATCGATACGATGCGCGCGGGCGGTGCGGGCGGTCAGCACGTCAACAAGACGGACAGTGCTGTACGCATCACGCACCTGCCCACCGGAATCATCGTCGTCTCTGCGGAAAAGTCGCAGCATCAGAACCGGCGGCTTGCGATGCAGGTTTTGCGCTCACGCCTGTTCGAACTGGAGCGCGAGCGTGCCGACAGTGAGCGCAGCCAGGCCCGTAAGAGCCAGGTCGGATCGGGCGACCGCTCACAGCGCATCCGGACCTACAATTTCCCGCAAGGCCGGGTCACGGACCACCGCATCAATCTCACGCTTCACAACATCGACAAGATCATGGAAGGCGTAGGGCTCGACGAGATCATCGATCAGTTGATCGCTGAGGATCAGGCGTCGGCGCTCGCGGCGATGCAGGGCCATGGAGCCTAAGGACACTGCACCGGAGGACGCGCTTGCCGGTCTCGACACGCGCGAGGCGCTCATAGTCGTGACGCGGCTGCTTGGCGAAGGCGGAGTCGAAAATCCGGCTCGGGATGCGCGGCTTCTGCTCCTGTCGGCCTTGGCGATCACCGGGACGGATTTGCTGCGCGATCCCGGCCGGCGGCTCGATCAGGAAGAAGCGCGGAAATTCTGGGATCTGGCGCAGCGGCGCGCGGCACGCGAGCCGGTGTCACGGATCCTCGGTGAGCGCGGATTTTATGGGCGGACTTTCCATGTCATGCCTGCGACGCTCGATCCGCGGCCGTGCACCGAGACGGTCGTCGAAGCGGCGTTGGAGATCGCGGGGCGTGAGGGATGGCGGGACCGGCCGATGCGGATCTTGGACATCGGAACTGGCACCGGCGCCCTTCTCGTGACGCTCCTTGCTGAGTTGCCTTTGGCGACGGGGCTCGGGACCGACATCAGCGACGACGCCCTCGGAGCGGCACAGGCAAACGCCGAGCGTCTTGGTGTCGCATCCCGTGCGGCCTTCCTCAACCGGCGCTCCGGCGAAGGGGTCGCAGGGCCTTTCGATCTGGTCGTCTCGAACCCGCCCTATATCCCGAGCGGTGACATCGCAGCGCTCGAGCCCGAGGTCCGGGACTTCGATCCCCTGGGTGCTCTTGACGGCGGAGCCGACGGACTTGCGATCTATCGCGAAATTGCGGCCTCTCTATTGGAACTTGTCCCCCGCGGTTGGGCGTTGATGGAAGTGGGAGCGGGTCAGGCTTCGGACGTTGCCGCGATCCTCCGGGAGGGTGTGGGAGCGGCGGCGGTGAAGATCGAGACATGGACCGATTTAGGGCAGCACACACGTTGTGTTGCTGTGCAGACACAACGTTAGCCATGACGCTAAAAGCACTTGGATTTGGGGCACGGCAGGTCTAAGGTGAGGCCTTGAAAGTTTAACTTCATGCGCATTTGGTTTTTGACAGCGGCCCCGTTCAATTATCCGGCTGTCATTATTTCGCGCATGATGAGCTGCGAGATAGGCGGATAAGAGCCGTCGGTTGTGCCGCATCACTGGCACCTGATGGCGAACTTGGGCGCCAATCGCACACGCTCCTCCCTTTCGGACATGCTGTTGCCGTTTGTGCACGAAAAGAAAGACGGATCTGGGTGGCGAGCATCGGGGACTCGCGTAAGCCTGATCGCGGCATCCGCTTGCCGCAGGTCCGCTAGGGGGTTTTAGGAATCCACCGGGAAACCGGTCGATACGCGGCCAAAAGGGCCACGAGGGATTTGAGTTTACTTCGCTACTGCGTGTGCGTGCGCGGCAGCGGCTATTTCCACAACTGTCGAGAATGGAGCCCATGAGGCAGGGACAGCAGAACCGCAGAGGACGCGGCCGCAACAACAATAACAACAACAATAATAATCAGAACCGCAAAGGGCAGAACCCTTTGACGCGGAGCTTCGAAAGCACGGGGCCTGACGTCAAACTGCGCGGTACGCCCGCCCATATCGCGGAAAAGTACATCGCCTTGGCGCGGGACGCCCAATCGAGCGGCGATCCGGTTCTGGCGGAGAACTATCTGCAGCACGCCGAGCACTACAACCGCATCATCATGGCCTTCCGCGAGCAGCAGATGGCCCAGGGCGGTGGGGATATGCAGAACGGGATGGGACGCCCACGCCCGGCCGGTTTCGGTGAGCCCGTGTCGATGTCCGATGATTTCGGCGACGAAGAGGGCGATATCGGTTCCGACTCACAGCCGCAGGTGGCCTATCCTCAGGCCCGAGAGGGCCAGCAGCAGCGGCCCGAAGGGCAGCGTTACGACGACCGCCCGCGTCATGAAGGCGGTCAGCGGCCATTCCACAATCGCGACCGTCACGATCGGGGTGACCGCGGCGACCGTGACCGCGGCTTTTCGGACCGGAACGACCGGGATCGTGATCGTGACCGCGGTGATCGGTTCCAACGCGGAGATCGCCAGGACCGGCAAGACCGCGACCGTGGCGAGCGTCCGGAGCGGATTGAACGTCCGGAGCGGATCGAGCGTGCGGATCGGGCAGACCGAGTGCCCCAGCCGGACGTCGGTGCTGAACCCGCGCCGGCGCCGCGCCAACGCGAGCGGACCGCTGTACCTCACCACGAGCAGCCCGAATTCCTGCGCCGCCCGGTGCGTCGTCCGCGGCGCGAGGCGACCCCCGTCAGTGACGACGAGGGCGCGCCAGCTCCCACGCCCGTCGTCGAGGGCAGCGGCGACTGAGACACGCCAAATCAGATCAAAATTTCTTGGAGGCCGTGGAGAAATCCGCGGCCTTTCTCATGGCCCGGGTGTCGCGACAGGGTCGCCCACCGAGAGGGCGCCGGAGGACAGAACTTCGGCGTAGACGCCGAAGTCATGATGGCCGAACTCTCGCCGCATGACGGCCGGGATATCCATGTCGCGGGCGCCGGTCTTGGGATCGACATTTGTTGCCGCGCATCGCTCGGTGCGCTCACAGGCTTTGAGGCGCACGGCACCGGCCTCGATCTCGCGTCCAAGCCAATCGAACTCGGCCCAGGCCGGAAGTCCATCGACAAGCAAGTTGGGGCGGAAGCGGATCGGATCGACGGAGCGGCCAATTACACGCTCCAGCTCCCGGACGGTCGCGAGATTGACGATGTGAACTCGGTTAACGCCGCCCTCGGTGATGCTGTGGCCCGGTGCTCCGACGATCTTGGGCCGCCCGCGCAGCCGATCGGCCATGTAGGCGGCGACGAACTGCTCGATGACCTGGCGACCGGATGGGGTCGACAGAACGCCGCTCGCAACCTGACGTCCATTGCGAAGCAGGGTGAGGCGCTGCGCCTCTTCGTCGAAACGGGATTCGAGGGTCGCGAGCCGTTCGTCCCGCATCAGGATCAAAAAGCTGATGTCTGGGACGGGACGCGGGTCTGCGGGATCGAAGCGGCTCGGACCATTCTCGATGGCCCAGGCCCTGTCGAAAGGAAGGGTGCCTCCCGCCGCGACCGCTACGCTTTGCATCGGGTCCGGGGAGAGGCCTTTGACCGGGTAGCGGTAAATAGCGGTGATTTTTCCGGTCATTCGGTTTCCGACCCGGCTCGTTAGCGTTTCCGATACCACGCGAGAGCGCCCCTCTTTATACGCCGCAAGCGCGTCCTATATCTGCTGCAGGCAGTCGCAGCCGGGTGCCGTTCGGGCTTGGCTGAACTCCCTAATCTTTACCCAATGTGACGGCGCTCCGGCGGGCCTTTCCAGGACGACGGGGCGAGCGGAGGAGGTAATCACAGATGGATTTCGAAAAGTATACGGATCGCGCCAAGGGGTTTGTTCAGTCGGCGCAAGGCCTCGCCCTCCGGGAGGGGCATCAGCAGTTTTCCACGGAACACCTGCTCAAAGTTCTGCTCGAGGATCCCGAAGGGGCTTGCTCGGGCTTGATCGCGCGCGCCGGTGGAAACGCCAAGGCGGCGCTCGCAGCCGTCGAACGGGCGCTCACCAAGCGTCCGAAGGTCAGCGGCGGTGGCGCGGGTCAGCTTTACATTCAGCCCGAGTTGGCGCGCGTCTTCGACAATGCACAGAAGATCGCAGAGAAGTCCGGCGACAGCTACGTGACTGTCGAGCGGCTGCTGTTGGCGCTTGCGCTCGAGAAGGGCTCGGAGGCCGGTAAGATTCTCGCGGACGCGGGCGTGACGCCTGAGCGCCTGAATGCGGCGATCAACGAGGTTCGCAAGGGGCGCACGGCGGACAGCGCGAGTGCGGAGCAATCCTTCGAGGCGTTGAAGCGCTACACGCGTGACTTCACGGAGGCGGCAGCCAACGGCAAACTCGATCCGGTCATTGGCCGCGACGAAGAGATCCGGCGCACCATTCAGGTGCTTTCCCGGCGCACGAAGAACAATCCGGTTTTGATCGGTGAGCCCGGCGTCGGCAAGACGGCGATCGCCGAAGGCTTGGCTTTGCGCATCGTCGCAGGCGACGTCCCCGAAAGCCTCAAGGACAAGAAGCTTCTCGCGCTCGACATGGGCTCTCTCATCGCGGGCGCGAAGTTCCGTGGCGAGTTCGAGGAACGGCTGAAGAGCGTGCTCAACGAGGTGCAAGCCGAGAATGGGCGCATCATTCTTTTCATCGACGAGCTGCACACGATCGTCGGTGCCGGCAAGGCGGAAGGCGCAATGGATGCCGGAAACCTTCTGAAACCGGCGCTTGCGCGTGGCGAGCTGCACTGCGTCGGCGCGACCACGCTCGACGAGTACAAGAAGCACATCGAGAAGGACGCGGCGCTTGCGCGGCGCTTCCAGCCGGTGTTCGTCGACCAGCCCTCGGTCGAGGACACGATCTCGATCCTGCGTGGCTTGAAGGAGAAGTACGAGCTGCATCACGGCGTCCGCATCACGGATTCGGCGCTGGTGGCAGCGGCGGTGCTCTCCAACCGCTACATCACCGACCGCTTCTTGCCCGATAAGGCGATCGACCTCATGGACGAAGCGGCTTCGCGTTTGCGCATGCAGGTGGACTCGAAACCCGAGGAGCTGGACGCCGTCGATCGCGAGCTCATGCAGGCCAAGATCGAACGCGAAGCGTTGAAGAAGGAAACCGATCAGGCATCGAAAGATCGGCTAGAGAAGCTCGAAGGCGTGATCGCGAACCTTGAGGAGAAATCGCGGGGTCTGACGGAGCGTTGGCAGTCCGAGAAGGACAAGCTCGGCTCTGCCCAGAAGGTGAAGGAAGAACTGGATCGCATGCGGACCGAGCTCGTGCAGTCGCAGCGCAAGGGCGACTATGCGCGCGCGGGTGAACTGGCTCATGCCGTCATTCCTCAGCTCGAGGCGAAGCTCAAAGCCATCGAAAGCACCGAGGGCAAGGGTGCGATGGTGGAGGAGGCTGTCACGCCCGACCAGATCGCGGGAGTCGTCTCGCGCTGGACCGGAATCCCCGTCGACAAGATGCTTGAAGGTGAGCGCGAGAAGCTTCTGCAAATGGAGCTGGCTCTCGCGAAGCGCGTCATCGGGCAACAGGAGGCGGTCAAGGCGGTGTCGACAGCCGTCCGCCGCTCGCGCGCGGGACTTCAGGATCCCAATCGTCCCATGGGCTCGTTCATGTTCCTCGGCCCCACGGGCGTCGGCAAGACGGAGCTGACCAAAGCGTTGGCTGCGTTCCTGTTCGATGACGAGAGCGCTTTAGTGCGTATCGACATGAGCGAGTACATGGAGAAGCACTCCGTGTCGCGGCTGATCGGTGCGCCTCCGGGCTATGTCGGCTACGAGGAGGGCGGTGCGCTCACCGAAGCGGTGCGGCGGCGGCCGTATCAGGTCGTGCTTTTCGACGAGATCGAGAAGGCGCATCCGGACGTGTTTAACGTTCTGCTGCAGGTGCTCGACGATGGGCGCCTGACGGACGGGCAGGGCCGTACGGTCGACTTCAAGAACACGCTGATCATCATGACCTCGAACCTCGGGGCCGAATATCTTGCCGATCCGCGCCAGCCGATGGGTTTCGGAGCGCCGGGCGACAAGGAGAAGGTGATGAGCGAGGAGGAGGCGTACGGGCTCGTCATGGATGCCGTGCGTCGCCACTTCCGGCCGGAGTTCATCAACCGGATCGACGAGATCGTGGTCTTCCACCGCTTGCGCCGCGAAGACATGGCGGCCATCGTCGACGTGCAGATGAAGCGGCTGCAGCAGCTGGTGGCCGATCGCAAGATCACGCTTGAGCTCGACGATCAGGCACGCACCTGGCTCGCGAACAAGGGTTACGATCCGATCTACGGCGCGCGGCCTTTGAAGCGTGTGATCCAGAAGCAGGTGCAAGATCCGCTTGCCGAAGAGATCTTGCGCGGGATGGTGAAAGACGGCGACACGGTGCGCATCTCGGTCAAGGACGGTGCACTGACGCTCAATGGCACACAGGTAAAAGCCGCAGCGTAAGAGCGGCGCTGCGGTTTCGCAGAGGTGAAACGGAATGCCCTCTTCCGACATCGGAAGAGGGCATTTTGCTATTTGCTGGCCGTGAGGACGGGCGTGCGGCGCATCAACTCGTCGATGCGCATGCGCTCCTTGTGGAACGCGGTGAGATCCTTGCCGGTCAGCTGGCGTTCGCGCGGAACCTCGATCGAGAGCGGGTTCACGAACTGGTTGTTGACCAGGATTTCGAAGTGCAAATGCGGACCGGACGACAGGCCGGTGGTGCCGATGTAGCCAATGACCTGACCCTGACGCACCTTGACGCCGGGTGAGGCGCCCGGCGCAAAGCGGGACATGTGGCTGTAGGCCGTTTGATAGCCGTTGGCGTGGCGGATGCGGACGTAGTTGCCGTTGTAGCCCTTGCGTCCAGCCTCTTCGATTGTGCCATTTCCTGCGGCCAGAATCGGAGTTCCGGTCGGCGCAGCCCAGTCGATGCCAGTGTGCATCTTGTACTCGCCAAGAAGCGGATGGCGGCGCAGACCGAAGCCCGATGTGAGGCGGATATCGTCGCCGCGAACCGGACGGCGATTGAGGAACTTTTTCGCGTTGTTGCCTTGTGCGTCGTAGTAGTCGATGTGACCGTCCGGCGTGCGGAATCGATAATAGCGGCGCGTTTCGGAGCCCGTCGTGATCGAGGTGAACAAGAGTTCTCCGGGAGGGCCGTCCGCTCCACCTTCGTCCTTCAAGTCGAAGAACATTTCGCACGTGTCGCCTGCTCGCAGACGACGGCGGAAGTCCGTTTCGTAAGCGTGAACACGCAGGATTTGCTGGATCGTTTCGGGCGGCACGCTTTCGAGCTGTGACGCATAGTAGAGGCTCGCGTAGAGGCTCGAAGTCTGCGGTGCGCCGTTCTCGGACATCGCGAGCCTGGCGAGGGCGTCGTCGTCGACGGGAGCGGCGCTCGCGACGAACTCACCCGAACTGTTGCGTGTTACCGTGACCTTGTGCGCGTGGCCTTCGTCGTAGATCGAGAAGCGCACCGGCTCCATGCGATTTTGCAGCGTCAACGACGGTTGAAGCGCAATGTGAACTTCCATCCCGGGAGCTACTGATTTTTCCGGAAAAACGCCCTTCATAGCTTCGATCATTTCGCGCGTCTGCCAGGTCGCGGCGCCGGCTTCGGCGAGGACTTGCGAGAGCTTCTGGCCTTCGCGAACGACCTTCACGGTCGGTTTCAGAACGTCGAGGTCGCTGGACCCGTCTTCATCGGTTCCGGCTTTGGCGAGCACGGTGGTGTTGGGCGCGGCCGGCTCCTCGGCGCTCTTGTCGGCTTCGCCGAGTCCGAGTTCGGATTCGGGTGGCGCAGCTTCGCCATTCGCGGAGGCGGGATCGTTCGAGGCAACGGTGTCGGAATTTTCAAAACGCTCGACGATTTCGGCGGCCTCTTCGTTGTCGATCGTCTGTCCATCTTCGAGCGGAAGAACGCCGCCAAGGAGGTCGACAACGCGAATGCTCACATCGCTCGCGGTGCCGCTTTGCGGTGTGGTCTCGTCCTCATCGTCGCCGATGGGCTTGTTGTCGGCGTAAAGCTTGAACGGGTTGAACGGCGGAATGCCTTCCGCCGAATTGGGCGGGACCGGCGCAAGGCGCGCGACGAGGCGAACGTATGGCTTCGCGTAGATGTATTCGCGGCTGCCGCGGCGCTGGCGCAGCGTTTCGTGAATGATGAAGCGGGTCGACTTCGCTCCGGTCGTAACCTGCAGGCGATCAACCTTCGGGACCGACCATTTGAGGCCGTCGTCGCGCCGGAGCATGGCTTCGAGCGGCGGGGCGGCCGTGCTTTCGCGCAGGCGCTGAAGGGCCGGCATGATGCCGTCCTCGGCCTCCTGCTTGTCTGCCGAACCAAAGATTACCACCAGGATCGCGATGCCGCCGACGGCAGCTGCGAGGCAGTTGCTCATGAGCCAGCGGAAGCGGCCTTCGCCTTGGGGGTCGGCATGGTCGGTGGCGTACATGTCCCGGAGACCCCGAGACTTCGCTCCGCGATACAAGGGGGCCGCCCGGCGCGGCGTGTGTCGTGCCGGAACGGGCCGGCAGCGCGCAATCGGAGCGTGGCGTCGGTGATCGACCACGGCTTAATTCGTCCTTCCCCCTTGAG